>NZ_JBVFVV010000002.1:0-407646 GCF_055521755.1 Novosphingobium sp. BL-A-28-Hi1-0D | reverse complement strand
AGGCTGCATGTCCTCGGCCTGGGTGCTCGGCGTCGTCGCTGTCCACAACTGGCAGCTCGCGCTGTTCGATGCCCGCGCGCAGGAGGACGTCTGGGGCAAGGACCCGACCACGCTGATCTCGTCTTCCTACATGCCCAAGGGCGTGGCGACGCCGGTCGAGGGCGGCTATCGCGTGACCGGGCACTGGGGCTTTTCCAGCGGCGTCGATCACTGCGAATGGGCGTTCCTTGGCGGGCAGCTGCTCGATCCCGAAACCGGCAAGCCTGATTTCGTCACCTTCCTGATCCCGCGCAAGGACTTCACCATCCTGCCGATATGGGACACCGTCGGCCTCGGCGCGACCGGGAGCCATGACGTGACCGTGGAGGACGTCTATGTCCCCGCCTATCGCGTCCACCGCTCGAAGGACGGCTTCGCGGTGACCAGTCCCGGCCTCAAGGTCAACGACGCGCCGCTGTTTCGCCTGCCGTTCGGCCAGGTCTTCGTGCGGGCGGTCTCGTCCTCCTCGATCGGGGCGCTGCAGGGCGCGCTCGACGTCTATCGCGAAGCGGGGGCCAAGCGCGTTTCGCACAACGATGCCTCCAGCGCCGCACAGGACCCGGCGACGCAGGAACTGATCGCCGAGACCGCCGCCGCCATCGACGAGATGAAGGCGGTGCTCAATCGCAACTTCGACCACCTCAACGCTAAGGCCCGCGCCGGTCAGGCTGCTGACGTCGAAACGCGGCTGACCTTCCGTTACCAGTCGGCGCAAGTATCGGGCCGTTGCGCGGACCTGATCAGCCGCATCTTCCATGCCTCGGGCGCGGAGGGGATCTTCCGTGGGCGGCCAATCGCGCGGATCTTCTGCGACATTCACGCCGGGCGCACCCATGTTGCCAACAACCCCGGCAAGGTCGGCCGCAACTTCGGCAACGTCCTGCTCGGTGCTCCCAACGCCGACAGCTTCATCTGAGAAGGATCGATCCCATGGCAACCACGGCAGACTACGGGCTCGGCCCCAATGCATACCCTCGCGGCTGGTTCATGATCGCCGTTGCGGCGGACGTCACGCCCACCCCGCAGGCGGTGCACTTCTTCGGCAAGGAGATGGTGCTCTATCGCGGCAAGGGCAGCGGACGGCCGATCCTGCTCGACGCATTCTGCCCGCACATGCGCGTTCACATCGCGAAGAACACCACGTCGTACATCGTGCGCGATGGCATGCAGGTGGAAGGGGATTCGATCCGCTGCCCCGCGCATGGCTGGCGCTACAATTCGCAAGGGCAATGCGACGACATCCCCTATTCGACCCACGGCATCCCCAAGTCCGCCTGCCTGAAGTCATACACCGTGGAGGAACGCGCGGGCTGCATCTTCATGTGGCACGACATGGAAGGCGGCGCGCCCGATTTCGATCTGCCTGCGCTTTCCGAATGGGACCGCACGGAAGAGGGCTGGGTGCGCTGGACGCCTGATCACCTCGGCACCCTGCCGATCCACCCGCAGGAAATCCTCGACAACATGTCGGACATTGCCCACTTCGCGCCGGTCCACGGCAGCACGGGCACGGTCTATTTCGAGAACGTCTATGACGGGCCGATCATGCGCCAGCGCTTCGGCTCGGGCCACCGCACGCTGGTCGACAGCGAGGCGCTGCTCGAAACCGACACTTGGTACACCGGCCCCGGCATCCTTCTGTGCCGCATGGAGGGCAAGCATCCCTCGCTGATGATGATCTGCAACACCCCGGTCAAGGATGGCGAGGTACGGGTGTGGTTCGCAGTCATGGCAAAGACCGCCGACAACCACCAGCCTACGCGGGAGGAAGCCGCCATCGCCCGCGCCTATCATGAATCCGGGCTCGCCGCCTTCGCGCAGGATTTCGAGCTGTGGCAGCACAAGGAACCGGCGATCAGCGTGCTGCAGATCCCCGACGATGGGCCGTTCCACAAGGGCCGCATCTGGTATCGCCAGTTCTTCCACCCGCGCGAACGCGCCGACGAGTTCCAGAGCCGCGTCAATGGATCGCACGTGACCCTGCGCGGCGAGGGCGAGGTGATGCAGGTGGCTTGATATCCTCGCGGTGTTTCCCCGGGGAAACATTACGGGAACAAAGCTGCTGCTGCTTCAGAAGGCGACGACGGTGCGCAGCGATTCTCCCCGGCGCATAAGGTCAAACCCTTGATTTACCTCGCTCATTGGCAGGCGATGGGTGACGAGGTCGGCGAGGTTGAGGCGGCCTTGTGCGAAATGGTCGAGCAGGCCGGGAAGCTGGCTGCGGCCCTTGACGTTGCCCATGAACGAGCCTTGCACCCGCCGCCCGAGCTGCAGCTGGAAGGGGATCAGTTCCATCGCCTGCCCATCTGGCGGCACGCCGAGGACGACGGTGCAGCCCCAGCCGATGCGGGTGGATTCGAAGGCTTGGCCCATAAGCTTGACGTTCCCGGCGCACTCGAAAGCATAGTCGACGCCGCCTTGGGTCATGGCCTGAATCGCAGAGACAGGATCGGCTTCGCGCGCGTCGATGAAGTCGGTCAGGCCGAAGCGCTTGCCCTGTTCGTGGCGCAGCGGGTTGATGTCGACGCCGATGATTCGCGCGGCTCCGGCAAGACGTGCGCCCTGCACGACATTGAGGCCGATGCCGCCGAGGCCGAAGACCGCAACCGTCGCGCCGCTTTCGACATGGGCGGTGTTCATGACCGCGCCGACGCCAGTCGCCACGCAGCAGCCGGCGGTGCAGGCGAGGTGGAAAGGCACGTCATCGCGGATCACCGCCACGTTGCGCTCTGCCGTGACGATGAACTGGGCAAGGCTGCCGACGCCCGAATAGGCGGAGACCGGTTTGCCGTTCAGCGAGAACGGGCTCGGCTGGAGGGCGATGTCGCCCAGGAACATTTCGCACAAGTTGGTCTTGCCCGATCGGCAGTTGCCGCACATGCCGCATTCGCCGATGCCCACCGGGATCACGTGATCGCCGACCTTTACCGAAGTGACCGCGGCGCCGACTTCGCGGACAATGCCTGCGCCTTCATGCCCGACCACGACCGGGAAGGGATAGGGCGCGGCCTTGCCTTCGATCTGGCTGAGATCGGTGTGGCACAGCCCGCTCGCCATGATCTCGATCAGCACGTCGCCGGGTCCCGGTGGGGCGAGATCGAGCAGTTCCTCGACCAGGGGAGCGCCGGGGGCGTAGCATACCATTGCTCTCGTTTTCATGCGTTGGGGTCTTTCCCAAGGATCAGGTCGGCGGCCTTCTCGGCAATCATGGCGACCGGGATGGCGGTGTTGCCGCCGGGCAGGTGCGGCATGATCGAGGCATCGACCACGCGCAGCGATTTCAGGCCGTGGACGCGCAAGGTGTCGTCCACCACCGCCATCGGATCGGAGCCCATGCGGGCGGTGCTGGTCGAGTGGTAATCAGCCTCGGCGTGGGCGCGGATATAGGCGTCGATTTCGTCGTCGGACTGGACCTGTGGGCCGGGTGCGAGTTCCTCGCCCCGCATCTCGTCGAACGCGCTTTGGGTGAAGATGCGGCGGGCGATGCGTATGCCCTCACGCATGACGCGGCGGTCGTTTTCCGTTGCGTTGTAGTTCTGGTCGATCACTGGGGGCGCATCGGGATCGGCACTGGCGAGGGTGACGCGCCCTCGTGCTTCCGGCCTCGCCACGTTGATGTGGGCGTAGAAGCCATGCATCGGCACCATCTTGCGCCCGTTTTGGCCGAACAGGGCAGAGACCAGCAGCATCTTGATGTCGGGCTCGTCCAGCGCAGGGTCGGAGCGGACCATGCAGGCGACCGACATGCCGGGATCGGCCAGCGGGCCGGTGCGGAAGGCGAGGTACTGCGCCATGGCCAGCGCGCCGCGCAAGGGGTTGAGGAAGCGCAGCATCGACCACGGTTTGGTCGAGCGATACTTCACATGCGCGGCGAGGTGATCCTGCAGGCCCTGGCCGACGCCGGGGAGGTTGTGGACCAGCGCGATGCCATGTTCGGCAAGGTGGGCGGCGGGGCCGACGCCGGAAAGCATCAGAAGTTGCGGGGTGTTGATCGCGCCTGCGGAGAGGATCACTTCGCGGCTTGCCGTCGCAAGCGTGTCGATGCCTGCGCGGCGGAACACGACGCCGGTGGCGCGGGTGCCGTCGAAGGTGATGCGGCGGGTCTGGGCTTCGGTCAGGACAGTGAGGTTGGAACGCTTGCGCACCGGGCGGAGATAGGCTGAGGACGCGCTGGAGCGGCGGCCCTTGCCAACGGTGAGGTCGACCGCGCCGAAGCCGTCGCGGGTCTTGCCATTGAGGTCTTCGGTCAGGGGATAGCCTGCCTGCGCTCCGGCCTTGAGGAAGGCCTGGGCGAAGGGGTGGTCTTGCGCGGCACGGGTTACCTGTATCGGGCCGTCGGTTCCGTGCCATTCGTTCGATGCAGGGCCGAAGCTTTCGAGCTTGCGGAAGTAGGGCAGGACATCTGCGAAAGACCAGCCGCGATTGCCCGCCTGAGCCCAGCGGTTATAGTCGGAATGGAAGCCCCGGTCATATGTCATGCCGTTGATCGAGGAGCCGCCACCCAGCACCTTGCCGCGCGGCAGATAGAGCATCCGCCCGTCGAGGTGGACTTGCGGGGCGGACATGTAGCGCCAGGCATGGGCGCCTGACATCATGATCGGCAGCAGGCCGCCGGGCGCGGCGATCAGCGGGCTGGTGTCCTTGCCGCCCGCCTCGAGCAGCAGGACACGGCATTGGGGATCGGCGGAAAGACGGTTGGCGAGGATGCAACCTGCCACGCCGCCGCCGACGATCACATAATCGAATTCGAGGCTGTCCATGCGCTCAGCACAATCCGGATCAGAGTTCGACCACCGAGAGGATGTGGCTGTTCTTGTCGGGGAAGACGTAGTCGAATTCGAGGACCATGGTTTCGCCGAGCTGGCCTGCGCACATCAGGTCGGTCTCGACGAAGACCTGCACGCCCGCGCTGCCATAAGCGTAGCGGGAGGACTTGCCGAAGACCGGAGAGGCATCGAGGCGAGCGTCGACTGCTTCATCGCCCCGGCGCGCGCGGTTCATGCCGATGTTGAGGCGGCCCTTGAAGGCGGGGTCGTTCTCGTTGAGATCTTGCAGGGTCAGGACCATGGCTTCGAGTTCCTCGAGCGAGTCGACGAGGAAGCCGAAGTGGAAGCTGGCTTCGAAATCCTGCGCCATCATCGCGCGGTAGGCCTTGACCGCTTCGTGCTCGTCATCGGAGCCGACGCGCAAGGTGGCGTGGATGGCGGCGATCAGCTGCTGCTGCGGCTCTGGCAGGCAGGAGAGATAGACGATGCCATCGCCGCGCGCGAAGTGGTTGCCCGAGACGACGAAGCGGTAGAAGTTGCCGCCGGGGAGCGGCAGGACCTGCGTTTCCTTGAGCCCCGCGATCTGCAGCAGGCGAGAGGCGAGCGGACCGTCTTCGGGCTTGCCATAGTGGAGGGCGAGGTGGCCCATCGACAGGCCCCCATCGGCAATCGGGGAAGTTGCGATTTCGGGTGCAGTCGTTGCCATGTCCAGCCTGTCCTCTCTGAGCCGCTTTTCGAGAGCAGCCTAACAGCGCGGTTTCCCGACCGCAACATTTGTAAGTGCGCACTAATGAATAATCGCGTATCTCAAGACCTCTCCATGTTCGAAATTTATGATGCAAGGGCAAGGGTGTTGTGAGTTTGCGTATCTTTAACTGGTGACTCGCAGGGTGGTGAGGGGGTAGGAATCGAGTGATGAAGCGACTGGCCCTTGATCACATCACAGCCATCGACACGACGCCGGTCCAGCTTGCGCAGACAGCGCGGGCGGCCGGTTGCGATGGCATGTGCCTGTTCATGGAACCGATGGACGTCCTGCCGCTGATGCCGAAGTTCGATATCTACGGCGACCTTGCGGCGCGGGCCGAGGTGCGGGCGGCGATGGACGACCTCGGCGTCGTGCTGGACCTTGCCTATCCCTTCACGCTGGCGGGACGCACCGATGTGTCTGCCTTTGCCACCGCCATGGACTGTGCAGCAGAGCTTGGCGCGGGGCTGCTCAATGCGCTGCTCTATGATCGCGATCCGGCGCGGCGGCTCGATACCTTCGGGCGCTTTTGCGACATGGCGCAGGGTTTTGGCTTGAAGGTTGCGGTGGAGTTCTATCCGCCGAGCCAGATTCCCTCACTGGCGGCGGCGCTCGATCTGGTGGGGCATGTGGGACGGCCGGGGATGGTCGGGATCACTGTCGATCTGCTGCACCTGATGCGCTCGGGCGGGTCGATTGCCGAGCTGGCGGCGGCGCCGGCAGGGTATGTGCTCTACGGGCAGGTTGCCGACGGTGCCGCCGAGGCACCGGACAATGCCGAAGTCGAGGCTTCGTCGGAACGGCAGTTGTGCGGGGAGGGTGCGTTTGACGTTGCGGGCTTCGTGCGCGCGTTGCCACAGGGGTTCCCGGTGAGCGTGGAGATTCCGCGCAACCATGCGGTGGGTTGCGAGACCACCGCGATGCGCGCGCGACGCGCCGTGGACAGCGCGCGCGCCGCTATCGCGTAGGTTCAGGCGTTGCGGAGGGCTGCGAGTTCCTCTGCGCTCAGGGTCAGGGCATCGGCCTTGGCGCTGTCGATGACCTGTTCGGGCGATGAACCGCCGAAGATGGCGATTGTCTGATCGGGCTGGCTGAGCAGGTAGGACAGGGCGATCTCGTTGATCGAGACGCCGTGCTTTGCGGCCAGCGATTGGGCGACGGCAAGGCGGCGTTCGTTGACGGGGTTGGCATAGCGCGTGGCGAGCTGTTCGCCCACTTGTCCAGCGGCAAGCTTGGTAAAGTACCCGCCCGACTGCGCGGCGTAGGCGACGATGGGCAGGCCTTCTGCGTGCAGGGCCTCGTATTCGCCTTCATAGTAATGCTGGTAGCCCTGCTGCGCGGCGGCGGCGGCATCGGGCACGGCCAGGCCCCAGAAGGTTTCCGAGGCGACGAAGCCCTGCTTGCCGATGGAGGCGGCATAGGCGTTGGCGGCGCGGATGCGGTCTGCCGACCAGTTTGACGCGGCGAAGTGGCGGATGCGGCCGGCTTCGCGATGGGCGACGAGCGCGTCGATGATCGGTTCGACCGGGCTTTCCGGGTTGTCCATGTGGAGGAAGTAGAGGTCGATGGTGTCGACGCCGAGGTGATCGAGGCTTTGCGCAAGGTCTGCCGCGACGTCATCCGGGGTGACGCGGTTGCGCCAGTCGCCCACGCGCATGTCGAAGAAGCCGCCCTTGGTGGCGATCACGAAGTCCTCGCGCTGCTGCGTCTTGAGCCATGCACCGACCGCGCGTTCACTGGCACCGATGGGCGCGTCGGGCATCCAGTCGCCATAGCTGCGAGCCGTGTCGATGAAATTGCCGCCGAGGCCTGCGTAAGTGTCGAGAATGGCGTTGGACTTGCCCTGGTCGAGCATCCAGCCGAGCATGTTGGTGCCATAGCACAGGCGGCTGACGGTGAGGTCGGTGTTGTTCAGCGTGACCTTCTGGAGCATTCCGGGAATCCTTCTAGACATGTAAGTGCTGACTTATCCGAAAAGCCGGGGCGTGCAAGCATCTCGCGGGGCTTGGCGCGAGATGCTTGCACGGGTCCGTTCAGGCAGCCGCGTTGCGGCCTGCGTAGCGCCCGAAGAAGGTGCAATCGGCAAGGCTCATCCCCGAGGAGTACCCATGACCCCACGCGGGCAGGCCCGAAGTGCAGCGTCCAGCGGCGAAGAGGCCGGGGATTGGCTGGCCTGACCGGTCGAGCACTTCGGCGTCGGCAGAGGTCTTCAGGCCTCCCAGCGTGAAGAAGCTGAAGTAGCTCGTTTCGAAATTGCACTCGAGAGCCACGAAGGGCGACCGGTCGAGGGGCTTGAGGATCGGCGCCTGCTTGTCGAACAGCGGATCGCGGCCTTCGCGGGCGTGGGTGTTGTAGAGGTGCATGGTGGTCGAAAGCGTACCGGCGGGCATTTCCAGTTCGGCTTCGACCTCTTCCCAGGTCTCGCCCGTGCCGGCGATGGTGATGCCGGCAAGGTCGAGCGGCTGGGTGAAGTGCGCGCTGTCGAGCAGGAGGTAGACCTTGCCGCCCGGCTGGTCGACGGCGCAGCGACTGACGCGACCGTGGTAGCAGTCCTCATTGATGAAGCGCTGTCCGGCGACGTTGACGAAGACGCCATAGGCCTGCTCTTCAGGGATGGTCCACGGGCAGGTGGTGAAGAACTGGTCCATGTGGATGGGATCGCCACCGACCGAAGCGCCGAGCTCGATGCCGATGCCGTCGTCCTTGTCGCCGATGGGGCTGTTTACCCGGAAGCTCTCGGGGCAGTACTTGCGGCGCATCGCATCGTTGAACACGAAGCCGCCGGTGGCAAGGACGACGCCCTTGTGCGCGCGGACGAAGCGGTCCTTGTTGTCGATCCGTACGACCACGCCTGCAACGCGGGTGCCTTCGGTGATCAGGGCAACGGCGCGGGCATCGACGTGGATCTCGGTGCCGAGATCGCGTGCGCGGGCCTCGAGGATATCGACCAGCGGACGCCCGCCACCCCAGCCCATGTGCTGGATCACGTGGCCGCGCGGCGCGGGCCTGGCCTGACGGTAGAAGGGCGCGGCGGCTTCGCTGCCCGACCAGATCAGGGTTGAATCGTCGGTCGGTTCGATGATCTTGCCCGGCAGGAAGTTGCCGCGATAGGGCACGCCCTGATCCTTGAGCCACTGATAGTGCGAAAGGGCCTCGCGGCCATAGCGTTCGCACTTGGCGTCATCGACGCAGGGACCGCCGGCAAGCTTGAGGTAGGCGGTGAAGTCCTCGACCGTATCGTCAAAGCCAGCGGCCTTCTGGGCATCGGTGCCGCCGCCGATGTAGATTTCACCGCCCGACAGGGCCGATGCGCCGCCGCTTCCCGAACTGCGTTCGAACAGCATGACGCGTGCACCCGCGGTGCGCGCCTCGATCGCGGCGCAGGCACCGGTTGCGCCGAAGCCGACGATGGCGACGTCCGTCTCGAAATCCCACTGCGGGACCTGTTCGAGGGGCAGGGGCCGATACTGTGAATATGCTGTCATTCCGGTCTTCCGCTCCCAAGCCTTCGCGGATCGTTTTCGTCCGCCGTTCAGAGGCAGGCCCGGTGAAGGGCCTTGCCGACTCATTTGCGCATTTCTGCACCGCATTCGTAATTTTCAATTGCATTGGATACGCAAATCGTCAATTGAAAACCCAATCGCCTTTCGATATTGGCGATTTCGAATCTGTTGATGCGAGCTTTGCCCGTATCAAAAAGCAAAGGGAGAGCCGCCCCGTGCAGGGCACTGATCACATCGATCTGTCGGGCAAGGTCGCGATCGTCACGGGCGGTACGCGCGGGCTGGGGCGGCAAATTGCCGAGGTCCTAGCCAAGGCCGGTGCAGCGGTGACGGTGTGCGGCCGCAGCGAACCTGCGGACCTGCCTGCGGGCATTGCATTTCGTGCCGCAGATATCCGCGATCCCGAACAGGCCGAAGCGCTGGTCGAGGCAGTGGCGGCGCAGCATGGGCGCATCGACATCCTCGTCAACAATGCCGGAGGATCACCGCAGGCACCGGCGACGTCGAGCCCGCGCTTCTTTGACGCGATCGTGAAGCTGAACCTGCATTCGGCGATGTACATGTCGCAATATGCCTATGCCCACATGGCGAAGCTGGGTGCGGGGAGCATCGTCAACATCGCCAGCGTATCGGGGATTCGTCCCTCACCCATGACGGCGGCTTATGGCGCGGCCAAGGCGGGGCTGCTCAGCCTTACGCAGAGCCTGGCGCAGGAGTGGGGCCCGGACGGCGTGCGCGTGAATGCGATCATCGTGGGGCTGATGCAGACCGAGACTTCAGAAGAAACCTATGGCGATGCCGCGGCGCAAGATGCGGTCGCCAAGTCGTTGCCGCTGCAGCGCATGGGCACCGGGGCGGACATCGCAGGCGCTGTCCTGTGGCTGAGTTCGAGCCTCGCCTCGTGGGTGAGCGGCGCGCGCATCAATGTCGATGGCGGGGGCGAGCGGCCCTACTTCCTCGACCTCGTGAAAGGATAACCGGGCCATGTCGATCAAGGCGCTGGGCTATGTCGTGGTGGAAACCGCAAAGCCGGATGAATGGGACCGCTTCCTGACGGAATTCGTCGGAGTCATGCGGGTTGCCGATGCCAGCGATGGGGCGGCGCTCTATCGCGTGGACGACCGGGTGTTCCGCTTCCGCATCGAGAGCGGTTCGCGCGAGTGGTTCGTGGCGGCGGGCTATGAAGTGGACGACCGCGCGACGCTTGATGCGCTGGCGGCGAAGGTTGCAGCGGCGGGCCGTCCGGTGGAATGGGCAAGTGAAGCCGAGGCGAGGGGGCGTGGCGCCGAGGCCATGTTCCGCACCAGCGATCCTGCGGGCAACGGGCTTGAGCTTTACTGTGGCGATGCGCGCACCGATGCGCCGTTCGTTTCGCCCATCGGCGTGCCCGAGTTCGTGACCGGTGCGATGGGCATGGGCCATGCGGTGTTTTCCGCGCCCAACTTCGACGAGACCATCGCCTTCCATTGCGACGTGCTGGGCTTTGGCCAGACCGACATGCCTCGCTTCCAGCTGTTCGGCCCGGAAGGCCCGTCGATGGGCTTTGCCTTCCTTCATGCCGACAACGGGCGGCACCATTCGATCGCGTTCGGCGAAGGGCCGATCCCGCCTTCGGGCGCGGTACACATCATGCTGGAGCTGCCGACGCTGATCGAGGTGGGCAAGGCGCATGACCGGATGAAGCGCTTCGGATATCCGGAAAGCGCGACGCTGGGGCGGCATGTCAATGACGAGACCACCGGCTTTTACGTGCAGACGCCCTCGGGCTTCGATCTCGAGATCGGCTGGGACAGCCTGGTGATCGATCCGGCCAGCTGGGAGACGACCCGCCACGAAGCAATCAGCGTGTGGGGGCATGAATGGGCCTGGCAGAAAGCCATGAAGGAACAGCAGGGGGAACGGGCGTGAGCCTTGATAAACGCATGACTGCGGCGGAGATCGTCGCGCAGCTTTCCGATGGCATGACCATCGGCATCGGCGGCTGGGGCCCGCGGCGCAAGCCAATGGCGCTGGTGCGCGAGATCATGCGCTCGGACCTCAAGGACCTGACCGTGGTCGCCTATGGCGGTGCGGATGTCGGCATGCTCTGTGCGGCGGGCAAAGTGCGCAAGCTGGTCTTCGCCTTTGTCAGCCTCGATGCCATTCCGCTGGAGCCGTGGTTCCGCAAGGCCCGCGAGAGTGGCGTGCTGCAAGTGCTGGAGCTGGACGAAGGCATGTTCCAGTGGGGCCTGAAGGCAGCGGCCTTCGGTCTGCCGTTCCTGCCCACCCGCGTCGGGCTGGGCACCGATCTGGCCGAGCTGGGCGGTTTGAAGACTGTGCAGTCACCCTATGATGATGGCGAAACGCTGATCGCGATGCCTGCGCTCAAGCTCGATGCGGCGCTGATCCACGTCAACCGCAGCGACTGGCGTGGCAACGTGCAGGTGTTCGGGCCGGATGTCTATTATGACGAGTGGTTCGCCAAGGCCGCCGCGAAGACTTACGTTTCGTGCGAGGAGCTGGTCGACCGCATGGAGGACCATTATCCCGAAGGTGCGCAGGACAACATCTTCGAGCGCTGCTTCGTTTCGGGCGTGGTCGAAATGCCCTGTGGCGCACATCCGAGCTCGATGCCGCCGCACTATGGCTGGGACATGAAAGCGTTCAAGGCTTACGCTGACAGTGCGAAAGACCCGGGCGAATGGTCGGCAGTAGCAGACCGTTTCGTCGGCGCTTCGGAAGCCGTCTATCTTGAATCCATTGGCGGAAAGGAGGCGGTAGCGGCTCTCTCGCTGCCGATTTTCTGATGAGCGACATCACTCTTGTAGACCTGTGCATCGTCGCCTGTGCGGAAGCTTTCCGGGGCAATGGCGAAATCGTCGCAACCGGCGTCGGCCCTGTGCCGCGCCTTGCGGCTGGCCTTGCCAAGCTGACCCACACGCCCGAACTGATGATGACCGATGGCGAGGCTTACCTGGTCGAGCAGCCGGTGCCGCTGGGGCCGCGCAAGTACGACGATCGCAAGCCGGCGGGATACCTGCCGTTCTCGCGTTTCTTCGACAGTGCGGTGTGGTCCGGGCGGCGTCATGCCATGGTCACGCCGACGCAGCTTGACCGATTCGGCCAGATCAACCTCTCGTACATGGGCGGCACTTACGACAAGCCCAAGACCCAGATGCTGGGCGTGCGCGGGTTTCCGGGGAACACGATCTACCACCCCAATTCGTTCTTCTTCCCCGCGCATGGGCCGCGCGTCTTTGTGCCTCAGGTCGATATGATCTCGGGCGTGGGGTACAATCCGGCCAAGCGCGTTGCGGGCGGCAACTTCTCGGGCGTGAACCTGCGCCGGATCGTGACCAACCTGTGCGTGATGGACTTCGGCGGGCCGGAAAACGCCATCCGAGTGATCTCGCTGCACCCCGGCGTGACGTTCGAGGAAGTGCAGGCCGCGACGGGATTCGAGCTTTGCCAAGCCGACAACGTCGAAGTGACGCGGCTGCCGACGGCGGAAGAACTGGCGGTGATTGCCAGCCTCGACCCGCACAATGTCCGCGCCAGCGTTCTCAAGGACAACCCGCCCGCCGTTCGCGCCGCTGCCTGAGGGAGATGACAGCATGACCGACCTCGTCGAGCCGAAGAAAGTCGACATCGTCTACGAGACGGAAGAGCCCGTCCGTTACGAGGTGATCGACGCCGTGGCCTGGATCACGATGAACCGGCCGCAGTTCAACAATGCCCAGAACGGGCAGATGACTTACGCGCTCGACGATGCATTCAACCGCGCGGTGCAGGACGACAATGTCCGCGCCATCGTGCTGGCGGGCGAGGGCAAGCACTTCTCGGCAGGGCACGACATCGGCACGCCCGGGCGCGACTTGCACCATGAGTTCGACAAGCGGCTGATGTTCCCGCCGCACACCAACAAGCCGGGCGCCGAATTGCTCTATACCCGTGAGCAGGAACAGTACCTCGGCATGTGCCGCCGCTGGCGCGACATTTCCAAGCCGACCATCGCCATGGTGCAGGGCGCCTGCGTTGCGGGCGGGCTGATGCTGGCGTGGGTCTGCGACTTGATCGTGGCATCGGAAGATGCGTTCTTTCAGGACCCGGTGAACCCGCTGATGGGCATTCCGGGTGTTGAATACTTCGCCCATGCCTATGAACTGCCGCCGCGCGTGGCCAAGGAATTCCTGCTGCTGGGCGAACGCATGCCGGCAGCGCGGGCCTACAGCTTCGGCATGGTCAACAAGGTGGTGCCGCGCGAGGAACTGCGCGAGGCGACTGCGGCGTGGGCGAACAAGCTGGCCAAGCAGGGGCGGCTGGGCAACTGGCTGACCAAGCAGTCCGTTAACCACGTGGAAGAATTGCGCGGCAAGCGTGCGGCGATGGACGCGGTCTATCACATGCATCACTTCGCCCATGCCCAGAACGATCTCGTCACCGGCAATTCGATTGCCGGGGTGAGCGGCAAATCGGCGGCGGCGGCGAATAAGAGTGACTCTGGCGAGGCCGACAAGTCCTGATGGCCGATCCGCTTGCCACTGTCCTGACCGAGCGGCTTGGCTGCCGGCTGCCGGTGATCCAGACCGCAATGGGCTGGGTCGCCAAGCCGGAGCTGGTTGCGGCATCGAGCAACGCCGGGGCCTTCGGGTTTCTGGCAGCGGCTGTGATGACGCCCAAGGAAGCCGCCGAGGAAATCGCCCGGTTGCGAGACCTGACGCCGCACAATTTCGGGGTGAACTTCCACAGCTTCCAGCCCGGCGCCGACGAGATCGTCCAGCTGATCCTTGCCAACAAGGATCGGGTGCGTGCGGTGAGCTTCGGGCGCGGGCCGGATGCGAAGATGATCGGCGCGTTCCGCGATGCCGGCATCCTGTGCATCCCCACCGTGGGCGCGGTGAAGCATGCCGAGAAGATGGTCCAGCTCGGCTGCGAGATGGTGACCGTGCAGGGCGGCGAGGGTGGCGGGCATACCGGCGCGGTGCCGACGACAGTGCTTTTGCCGCAAGTGCTGGATGCCGTTGGCGTACCGGTGGTGGCCGCTGGTGGCTTTGGCGACGGGCGCGGGCTGGCGGCGGCGCTTGCCTATGGCGCGGTTGGCATTGCCATGGGCACGCGGTTCCTGATGACGGCGGAAAGCCCGGTGCCGCAAGGTCCGAAGGCAGCCTATGTCAAGGCTGGGACCGGCGATATTGCGGTCTCGACCAAGGTCGATGGTATTCCGCAGCGCATGATCCTGAACCCCTTGCTGCGGCGGATCGAAGGATCGGGCAAGCTGGCGATGTGGGCTCGCGCGATGGAAGCGGGGCTTGAGATGAAGCGCCAGAACGGCATGAGTTGGGGGCAGGTGATTTCAACCGCCCGCGCCATGACCGCGCATGGCGAGATGCCTCTGGCACAGGCCATCATGGCGGCGGCTGCACCGATGATGATCATGCGCGCCGTGGTGTCGGGCGATGCCGAGAACGGGCTTATGGCGACCGGCGTCGTGGCCGGGCGGCTGAAAGACCTGCCGACGTGCGCCGACCTGATGAACGAGATCGAAACCGAAGCGCGCGCGCGCATTTCCGCGCTCTGTAACGGGAACTGACCCATGCCCATTACCACCGAAATCCGTGACCGGATAGCCGAGATTGTCTTCGACGTGCCCCCGGTCAATGCCTTCGACAGCGAGACCTGGATGTCGCTCCCGGCGATCATCACGGCCGCGGCGAGCAATCCTGAGGTCAACGTCGTGCTGATCCGTGCGGCAGAGACGTCACGCGGCTTCTGCGGCGGGGTCGACATCAAGGAGATGCAGGCGCATCCCGAGCGCATCACCGTGCTCAATCGCGGCAACTATCTGACCTTCAAGGCGATCCGTGACGCCGAAGTGCCGGTGGTAGTGGCTGCGCACAAGTTCGTGATCGGCGGAGGCATCGGCATCTGCGGGGCGAGCGACACGATCATTGCGGCGGACGACGCGTTCTTCTCGCTGCCGGAAGTCGATCGCGGCGCGATGGGCGGGGCCAGCCATCTTTCGCGCATGCTGCCGCTGCACAAGGTGCGTGCGGCGTTCTTTACCGGTGGCAACATTCCGGCGGCAGAAGCGTACCGGCTTGGCGCGGTGGAAAAGGTCGTGCCGCGAGACACGCTGGTCGAGGAAGCGCGATCGTTCTGCGCCGTGATCGCGTCCAAGAGCCGCAAGGCGCTGGTCATCGCCAAGGAAGCGCTAAACGGCCTTGAACCGCGCGACGTCGATCGCGGCTACCGCTGGGAGCAGGGCTTCACGCTGGAAATGTACATGCACGAAGACAGCCAGAAGGCGCGCGATGCCTTTGTCGAAACCGGCAAGGCGGCGAAGTTCTGATGAACCTGACGTACACTCCCGAACAGCAGGCTTTCCGCGCAGAAGTTCGCGCATGGCTGGAAGCGCATGTGCCCAAGGCGCCGCTCGAACATTACGACGCGACGCGTGAGGGCTTCGAAGCGCATCGCCAGTGGGAAGCGACGCTCAAGAGCGGCGACTGGGGCATGGTGACATGGCCCAAGGAATATGGCGGGCGCGGGCTCGACCTGATCCAGTGGCTGATCTTCGAGGAAGAGTACTATCGTGCCGGCGCGCCGGGCCGCGTCAACCAGAACGGCATCTTCCTGCTCGGCCCGACGCTGATGGAATTCGGCACGCACGAACAGAAGCAGCGCTTCCTGCCACCGATGGCAAGCGGCGAGGAAATCTGGGCGCAGGCATGGTCCGAACCGCAGGCGGGATCGGACCTTGCCGGGGTGCGTGCCACTGCCGTGCTTGAGGGCGACGAATACGTGCTCAACGGCCACAAGATCTGGTCGAGCCGCGCCGCCTTTGCCGACTGGGCTTTCGGTCTGTTCCGTGAACCGGGCAGCGAACGCCACAAGGGCATGAGCCTGATCTTCTTCCGGCTCGATCAGGAAGGCGTGACGCGCAACCCGATCCGCAAGATCAATGGCCATGTCGGCTTTGCCGAGATCTTCCTCGACAACGTGCGCGTGCCTGCCTTCAACCGCCTCGGTGACGAAGGGCAGGGCTGGCACATCTGCATGGCGACGGCAGGGTTCGAGCGCGGGCTGATGCTGCGCAGCCCGGCGCGCTTCCAGGAAGCCGCCGCCGCTCTTGCCGCTCTGTGGCAGAGCCGCAAGGACAGCTGCGATCCGGCGCTCGAGGCCGATGTGGTGCGCGCGCACATGAATGCCGAGGCCTATGCGCTCAACATCTACCAGACCGCATCGCGGCTGATGGCGGGTGCGAAGATCGGGCCGGAGGCTTCGACCAACAAGATCTTCTGGTCTGAGATGGACATCCACCTCCACGAAACAGCGCTGGCGATCCTGGGCGCGGAGGCAGAGCTGCTGCCGCCCACTGGGGAGCACGAGTGGCTCGACGACTACATCTTCTCGCTGGCCGGGCCGATCTATGCCGGGTCGAACGAGATCCAGCGCAACATCATTGCCGAGCGCATGCTCGGCCTGCCGCGCTGAGGAGGGACGGGCACATGGACTTCACCCTCAACGACGAACAGCTGATGTTTGCCGAGACGGCGCGGACGCTGCTGGGCGATACCTGCACGCCGGATCACTGGCACAAGATGATGGAACAGGGCGTGGCGTTCGACGCCGCGCGCTGGGCGCAGATCGTCGAGAACGGCTTTACCCTGCTGCTCCTGCCCGAAGCGGCGGGCGGCATGGGGCTGACCGAGCTGGACCTCGCCCTGATCGCCATCGAGGCAGGCTATGTCGCGCTGCCCGAACCGCTGGCCGAGAGCGCCGGCATTGGCGCACCGCTGCTGGCGAGCCTTGCCCCGGATCATCCTGCGCTGGCAGATCCTGTGGCGATCATCGCAGTGGCTCCGGCGATCAATCCGGTCGTCGCCAATGCCGATATTGCTGCGGCGATCCTGATCGAGAAGGATGGGCGGGCTTTCCTCGCCAAGCCGGATCAGGTGAAGCTGACGCCTGCCGAAACCATTGATCCCTTCCGCCGCCTGTTCCGCATCGAATGGGACGAAAGCAAGGCCGAAGACCTTGGCGCCGCCGACTGGACGCTGGCGCTTGACCGCGCTTCACTGTTTGCGGCGGCGCAAGGGTTGGGGCTGGCGCAGCGGGCGGTCGATCTGGCGGTGGCTTATGCCAAGGACCGCATGCAGTTCGGCAAGCCGATCGGATCGTATCAGGCGGTCAAGCATCACCTTGCCAGCGCGCAGACCGCCATCGAATTTGCACGGCCGGTGGTGCTGGCCGCTGCGGCGGAGATTGGACATTGCGATGTCCATTCGCGGGCGCGGGTGTCCGAGGCCAAGATCGTGGCGCTTGAAGCGGCCGAGAAGGCCGCGCGGGCTTCGATCCAGGTGCATGGCGCGATGGGGTATTCGTGGGAAGTGGACGTCCACCTTTTCCTCAAGCGCGCGCTGGCGCTGAAGGCGGCGTGGGGCACGCCCGCGTTCCATCGCAGCCGCATCGCCACGCGCATCTTCACCCAGCCGCTTGGCGCCGACCAGACCTTTGCACGCGAGACCGAACATGCCTGAAGCCTATATCGTCGATGCCGTGCGCGCGCCTGTCGGGCGCAAGAAGGGCAGCCTTGCCCATATCCACCCGGCCGACCTTGCCGCGCATCCCATCAAGGCGTTGATCACCCGGACCGGGATTGATGCCAATCTGGTGGACGATGTGGTGTGGGGCTGCTGCGATACCATCGGGCCACAGGCGGGCGATATCGGCCGCACCGCGTGGCTGGTGGCGGGCCTGCCACAGCATGTGCCTGGCACCACGATTGACCGGCAGTGCGGTTCCTCCCAGCAAGCGCTGCACTTTGCCGCGCAAGGCGTGATGAGCGGGACGCAGGATCTGGTGGTGGCAGGTGGCAGTCAGGCCATGAATGCCATTCCCATTTCCGCCGCGATGTATGCCGGAGAGGCCTATGGCTTTGGCGATCCGTTCACCGGCTCGGCCGGTTGGCGCGAACGCTATGGCGATGGGCTGCTCAACCAGATCAATTCAGCCGAGATGATTGCCGCCAAGTGGGGCATCACCCGCGCCGCCATGGAAGAGTTTGCCGTCGCCAGCCACCAGCGCGCTCAGGCCGCCACCGACGCAGGCTGGTTTGCGAACGAAATCGCACCGCTGGGCGATCTTGCCCATGACGAGACCATCCGCCCCGGCACCACGCTGGAAGGCCTTGCCGCCTTGCGGACCGTGCAGGAAGGCGGGGTCATCACCGCAGGCGTGGCCAGCCAGAACTGCGACAGCGCTGCAGCCCTGCTGGTGGCCAGCGAACGCGCGGTGAAGGAACACGGCCTGAAGCCCCGCGCGCGCATCCACCACATTTCGGTCCGCGCCGATGATCCCGTGTGGATGTTGACCGCGCCGATCCCGGCGACGCAATATGCGCTGGCCAAGGCGGGGATGACGGTTGACGACATCGACCTGTTCGAATGCAACGAGGCATTCGCCTCTGTTCCGATGGCATGGATGCAGGAACTGGGCATTCCGCACGACAAGGTGAACATCCACGGCGGCGCGATTGCGCTGGGCCATCCGCTGGGCGCCTCGGGCGCGCGGTTGATGACGACGCTGCTCAACGCGCTGGAGCGCACTGGCGGCCGCTATGGCCTGCAGACGATGTGCGAAGGTGGTGGCCAGGCCAACGTCACGATCATCGAGCGGCTCTGACGATGCACGCCGCCACCGCCATCACCAACCTGCTCTACCGCTATGCGGAACTGATGGACGCAGGCCAGCTCGAGGAGGTCGCGGCGATGTTCAGCCACGCGCGCGTCACTCTTGGCGGGGGGCGCGTGGTGGAAGGCAGTGCGGCGATGCTGGAGCAGTGGCGGGCGTTCGTGCGCATCCACCCTTGCGGCACGCCGCGCACGCGGCACGTCATCACCAACCCGATCCTCGAGTTCGACGAGGCGGCGGGAACGGCGAGCTGCCGCTCGGTCTATACCGTGTTCCAGCAGACGCCGGAGCTGCCGCTGCAGGCGATTGCTTCGGGGCGCTATCACGACACGTTCGAACGCGTGGGAAGCACCTGGCGCTTCGCCACGCGCGACTATTCCATGCTCGATTACATTGGCGACCTCTCGCAGCACCTGCTGCTGCCGGTCGGCTGATGAACCTTACGGGAGAATTGCCTTGGGCATTTGCGAGAACCGCACCGTCATCATTACCGGAGCCGCACGCGGGTTGGGCCGGGCCTATGCGCTGGCCTTTGCCGCAGAGGGCGCGAACGTGGTGGTCAACGATATCGGCACGTCGCTGGGCGGCGAGGGCCGCGATACCAGCGCCGCCGATGGCGTTGTGGCCGAGATCGTTGCGGCAGGTGGCAAGGCCGTGGCGAATTACGAGGACATCACCGACTGGGATGCGGCGGGCCGTATCGTGCAGGCTGCCCTCGATACCTTTGGCGACCTCCACGTGGTGGTGAACAATGCCGGTATCGTGCGCGACCGCATGTTCGTTTCGGCCACGCTCGAGGAATGGGATGCGACGATGCACGTCCATCTGCGCGGCCACTTCTGCCTGGCCCGCCACGCCGTAAACTACTGGCGGGCCAAGCAGAAGGACGGGCGCGATCCCGATGCGCGGATCATCAATACGTCGAGCGGCGCGGGCCTTCAGGGTTCCATTGCGCAGGCGGCCTATTCGACGGCGAAGGGCGGCATTGCCTCGCTGACGCTGGTGCAGGCAGCCGAGCTTGGCCGCTATGGGATCACCGCAAACGCACTCGCTCCATCGGCCCGCACGCGGATGACCGAGCAGGCCTTTGCCGAGAAGATGGCGACTGAGGGCGAGGCCTTCGACGTCATGGACCCGGCCAATGTGGCACCGACGGTGGTGTGGCTGGGCAGCAGCGCGAGCCGCGACGTGACGGGCTGCGTTTTCGAACTCGAAGGCGGCAAGATCATGCTCGAGGATGGCTGGCGCGAGGGTCCGGTGGTGGACAAGGGCGCGAAGTGGGAGCCTGCCGAAGTGGGCGATGCGGTCGCGAAGCTGATCGAAGCGCGCGTGCCGCCGCGCAAGGTATGGGGCACGGCCTGAGAGCCCGGACGGAGATAGAGACAATGGAATTTGCCTTCACCGACGAACAGGCGATGATCGCCGAGACCGTGCGCGGCTTCTTTGCCGAGAACGCGACGAGCGAGCGCACGCGCAAGGCCATGGCGGCTGACGGGATCGACCGGGAGCTATGGACTGCATTCGCGACGGAACTCGGCCTTGCCGGGATCGGCCTGCCTGAAGAGCATGGCGGCGCAGGGCTCGGCATGGTCGAGATGGCGCAGGTGGCCGAGGCTGCGGGCGCACAGGTTGCGGCGCTGCCGTTGCTGGGCCACGTGATGATCGGGCAGGCCATCGCGCGCGGTGGGTCCGAAGCGCAGAAGGCCGAGTGGTTGCCGCGTCTTGCTGCGGGCGAACTTATCGCGACGGCGGCGTGGGCGCCGCAGCTCAGCGTGAAGGATGGCCGTATCTCGGGCACCTTCCCGTTCCTGCCGCATGGCGCTTCGGCTGACTTGCTGCTGGTGCATTCGGGCAGCGAGGCGTGGATCGTCGACCTCAAGGGGGCGGGCGTGAGCGTGCAGGCGCATGTCACGATGGACCAGACGCGTCCGTTTGCCACCGCGACACTCGACGGCGCGCAGGGCGAGCAGTTGGCCGATGGCGATGCCGCGATTGCGGGCGCGCTGGCGGCCGGGTGGATCTGCCTTTCCGCCGAAGCTCTGGGCGGGGCGCAGGCAACGCTGGATCGGACCGTGGCCTATTCCAAGGAACGTGTGCAGTTCGGGCGGCAGATCGGATCGTTCCAGGCCTACAAGCATCGCCTTGCCGACATGATGATCGAGATCGAACAGGCGCGTTCGGCGGTCTATTGGGCGGCCTGTGCGGTGGATGAAGGATCGGACGAGGCGCAGGTGGCGCTGCATTCGGCCAAGGCGTTCTGCGCGGACACCTACTTCATGTGCGCGGGCAACATGATCCAGCTGCATGGCGGGATCGGCTTCACCTGGGAGCATGACGCGCACCTGTTCTTCAAGCGCGCGCGGTCGATCCAGACGCTGTTGGGCGACGGGCAGTGGCACCGTGAGCAGGTTGCCTCGGCTGTTCTGGGAGCGGCTGCATGAAGCTTGGCTTCTCGCCTGAAGAAGAAGCCTTCCGCGCCGAGTGCGCGGCTTGGCTGCAGGCGGAAATGGCAGGGGATTTTGCCGACATTCGCGGCATCACCAACCTGTGCGATGCGATCCCGCGCCGCAAGGAATGGGAGCAACGCTTGGGTGAGGCCGGCTGGGGCTGCATCGGTTGGCCTCGCGCATGGGGCGGCAAGGACGCGACCATCGCGCAGCAGGTGATCTTCGCCGAGGAATACGCGCGGGCGGGTGCTCCCAACCGGATCAACCACATCGGCGTGGAACTGGCCGGGCCGACGATCCTTGCCTTCGGGTCCGAGGAGCAGAAAGCCAGATACCTGCCCGAGATCGCGGCAGGGCGGCAGATCTGGTGCCAGGGCTATTCGGAGCCCAATGCCGGTTCCGACCTTGCCAATGTGAAGACCAAGGCGCGGTTGGAAGATGGGCAGTGGGTGGTCAACGGCCAGAAGGTCTGGACCAGCCTTGCGCATTATTCGGACATGATCTTCGTCGTGGCGCGCAGCGAAGAAGGCTCGGCGGGGCCGAAGGGCCTGTCGTTCCTGTTGATGGACATGGACCAGCCCGGCATTGAGGTGCGTCCGATCCGCCAGATCAATGGCGAGGCCGAGTTCAACGAGACGTTTCTCACCGACGCACGCTGTGCCGCCGATGCCATGCTGGGCGCAGCAGGCGAGGGCTGGAAAGTGGCGATGGCGCTGCTGGCGTTCGAGCGCGGGGTTTCCACGCTGGGCCAGCAGATGCAGTTCCGCAACGAGCTCGACGCGGTGATCGATGCGGCCAAGGCCAATGGCAAGGCTTCCGATCCGGTCCTGCGGCAGAAGATCGCGCAAGCCGAGATTGGGCTGCGCCTGATGCGCTATGGCGCGCTGCGAATGCTTTCGGGCACTGACCTTGCCGCCATCGACGGCGCGGCGCTGACCTACAAGATTCAGTGGGCGACGTGGCGGCGCAGTATTGGCGAGCTGGGCATGGAGGTTCTGGGTCAGGCTGGAGAAGTCTCGCCAAGCGCGCACTACGAGTGGCCACAACTGCCCAACCTGTTCCTCTATGCCCGTGCCGACACGATTTACGGCGGCACCAACCAGATCCAGCGCAACCTGATCGCCGAGCGCGGTCTGGGACTGCCGCGCGAACCGAGAGGCCAAGCATGAGCGTTCCTGTTCCTTCTTATCCGACGCCATTGGGCATGCTGAAGGGCAAGTCGGTGGTCGTCACCGCCGCCGCCGGGACCGGCATCGGCTTCGCAGTTGCCAAGCGTGCCGCCGAAGAGGGCGCGCGCGTTCTCATCAGCGATTTCCACGAACGCCGCCTGGGCGAGGCGGCGGACCGCATCGCGGCAGAAGTGGGCTGCGAGCGCCCGCTGACGCAGGTCTGCGACGTGACCAGCGAAGCGCAGGTACAGGACTTGCGCGATGCATCGCTCGAGGCGTTCGGCACCGTCGACGTCCTCATCAACAATGCAGGGTTGGGCGGCGAAGTGCCGGTCGTGGACATGACCGACGAGCAGTGGGGCCGCGTGCTCGATGTCACGCTGACAAGCCTGTTCCGCATGACACGCGCCTTCCTGCCCTCGATGTATGCGGCGAAGAAGGGCGTGATGGTCAATAACGCTTCGGTGCTGGGCTGGCGCGCGCAGAAGGGACAGGCGCATTATGCGGCGGCCAAGGCGGGCGTGATGGCCTTCACCCGCTGTTCCGCGCTGGAAGCTGCCGAACATGGCGTGCGCATCAATGCGGTCGCGCCCAGCCTTGCGATGCACCCGTTCCTTGCCAAGGTGACTACCGAGGAAATGCTGGCGCAACTGGTCAAGACCGAGGCTTACGGCCGCCCTGCCGAGGTGTGGGAAGTGGCCAACGTCATGCTGTTCCTCGCCTCTGACCTGTCCTCCTACATGACCGGCGAGATCGTCCCGGTTTCCAGCCAGAGGGCCTGAGGCAATGGCCAAGGTGTTCGACAAGCCCGCCGACCTGATCGGCAGCGAAGGGACCAGGCTGGGGCCGACCGACTGGCTGCTGGTCGATCAGGAGCGCGTCAACGGCTTTGCCGATGTGACCGGCGATCACCAGTGGATCCACGTCGATGTCGAGCGCGCCAAGGCCGGGCCGTTCGGCGGGACCATCGTGCATGGCTACCTGACGATGAGCCTCGTCAACTTCTTCCTGCCGCAGCTTATCGAGGTGCGCGGCTTTGCCCATGCGGTGAACGTCGGGGCTGACCGCTTGCGGTTCCTGTCGCCGGTAAAGGTCGGCAGCCGCATTCGCGGTGTGGGGGAAATCGTCTCGGTCGAGGAAGTGAAGGGCGCGATCCAGTCGGTCGTGCGCGTGACCGTCGAGATCGAGGGGCAGGACAAGCCCGCCTGCGTGCTCGATACCATCAGCCGCTATTTTCCGGAGTAAGTGCGATGACCGATGCCAAGACCATGGAAGCCGCCGTCCACGAATATGTCGCGGCGTTCGACGCCGGTTCTCCCGAGCGCGTGGCCGCGCTTTTTTCCGACGACGCCAGCGTGGAAGACCCGGTCGGGACCGAGCCCAAGGTGGGGCAGGCGGCGATCCTCGAATTCTACACTGCCTCGATGCAGACCGGAGCGAAGCTGAAGCTGGAGGGGCCGATCCGCGTGTGCGGACCCTATGCTGCCTTCGCGTTCTCGGTCCTGCTGAACCTTGGCGGCAAGGACATGCACGTCGACGTGATCGATACGTTCAAGTTCAATGACGACGGCAAGGTCGTCGAGATGCGGGCCTATTTCGGGCCGACCAACATGCACGGTTTTGCCTGAGAGGATTTGAGATGCGTGAAGCCGCCATCGTTTCGACCGCCCGCACCGGCGTGGGCAAGGCCTATCGCGGGGCCTTCAACGACACCGAAGCTCCGGTCCTGTCGTCGCACGTGGTCAATGCCGCCATCGCACGGGCAGGCATCGACCCTGCGCGGGTGGACGACGTCTACCTCGGCGTCGGCAACCACTGGAACACGCAGAGCTACAACCTTGGCCGGCTGACCGTACACGGATCGGTCCTGCCCGATACGACCGGCGGTTTCACGCTGGATCGCAAGTGCTCTTCCGGCCTCAATGCCATCGCGCTGGCTGCGCGCGGGATCATGTGCAACGAGATCGACGTGGCCGTTGCGGGCGGCATGGAGAGCATCTCGCTGACGCTCAACAAGCACACGCCTGCCTTCCGCAACCGTTCGGAATTCATCAAGGCGGCGGACCCGCATGCCTACATGGCGATGATCGAGACCGCCGAGATCGTGGCCGAACGCTATGGCGTGACCCGCGAGGAGCAGGATCGGTTCGCTGCCATCTCGCAGCAGCGCGCTTCCGCCGCGCAGGCCGCGGGCAAGTTCGATGACGAGATCGTGCCGATTACCGTCACCAAGGCCCTGTTCGACAAGGAAGGCAACGAGACCGGAAAGGAAGAGGTCACGCTCGCTAAGGACGAAGGCGTGCGTGCAGGCACGACTTACGAAGCGCTGGCGGGGCTCAAGCCGGTGTTCAAGAACGGACAGGTGATTGCCGAGGGCAAGCACGTTACCGCAGGCAACGCCAGCCAGCTTTCGGACGGCGCTTCGGCGCAGGTGCTGATGGACCTCGATACCGCGAAGGCCGAAGGGCGGCCCGTTCTGGGCATCTATCGCGGGTTCCAGGTGGCGGGTTGCGGCGCCGAGGAAATGGGCATCGGGCCGGTCTTCGCGATCCCCAAGCTGCTCGACCGGGCGGGCCTCAAGATCGACGACATCGGCCTGTTCGAGATCAACGAGGCGTTCGCTTCACAGGCGGTCTATTGCCAGAAGAAGCTGGAGATCGATCCCGACAAGCTCAACGTCAACGGCGGCGGCATTGCTATCGGGCATCCCTTCGGCATGACCGGATCGCGCCTTGTCGGGCACGCGCTGATCGAGGGCAAGCGGCGGGGTGTGAAGTACGTCGTCGTCTCGATGTGCGTGGCGGGCGGCATGGGTGCCGCCGGTCTGTTCGAAGTGGCCTGACGCGCCGTGCTCGATCCGCTTCCGCTGACGATACCCCACGCTGCACAGGCAGCGGCGCAGACCTGGCCCGATGCTCCGGCGGTGCTGGAGAACGGGCAGGTCTGGACTTTTGCCGAGCTGTGGCAGCGCAGCCGGGCTGCGGCTTCGGCCTTGCTGGCGCGTGGTGTGGGGGCAGGGGATCGCGTGGCGATCTGGGCGCCCAATTCGCGCGAGTGGATCGTTGCTGCAATTGCAGTGATGACCTGCGGTGCGGCCGTGGTCACGCTCAACACGCGGCTGAAAGGGCGTGAGGCGGGCGACATCCTGCGGCGCACGAATGCGAAGCTGCTGTTCACGGTCGAGGGCTTCCTCGGCATCGACTATCGCGCGCTGATCGCGGACGAGGACCTGCCTGCGCTCGAGGCCACGCTGCTGCTGGAACACGATCTGACGCAGGGCGGGCAGGGCGCGGATGATCCCGCCGTGGACGCCGCGTTGACGGGCATCGATGCCGATACTGTCTCGGACATCCTGTTCACCAGCGGTACCACCGGCAGCCCCAAGGGTGTGCTGATGACGTATGGTCGCGTTCTGCCTCAGGCCGCGATCTGGTGCGCCAATACCGGCCTGCGCGAGGGTGACCGCTACCTGATCGTCAACCCCTTCTTCCATTCCTTCGGGATGAAGGTGGGCTGGGTGGCGTGCATCCTGTCGGGCGCCGTCGCCGTGCCGATGCCGCAGTTCGATGTGGCGCAGGCCATAGACCTTATCGAGCGCGAGCGGATCACCTTCATGCCCGGGCCGCCGACGATCTTCCAGATGCTGCTGGCCGAACTCGACAAGCGGCAGTGGGACTGCTCGTCCTTGCGCGGCGGGACGACTGGAGCGGCCAGCGTGCCGCCCGCGCTGGTCGAACGCATCCGCAACGACCTTGGCATGGTGGACCTGATCACCGCCTATGGCATGACCGAGTGCGTCAATATCACCACTTGCGTGCCGGGTGACGATGCCGAAACCATCGCCCGCACCTGCGGCAAGGCCTTTCCCGGAAACGAGGTGCGCATAGCCGACGCCGACGGCAACGAGGTTCCGCGCGGCGAGACCGGCGAAGTGCAGGTGCGCGGTCAGGGCGTGATGCTCGGTTACCTCGACAACCCGGAAGCGACGGCAGAGACGATCGACGCCGATGGCTGGCTCCATACCGGCGATGTCGGGACGATGGACGAGCGCGGCTATGTGCGGATCACCGACCGGATGAAGGACCTCTACATCTCGGGCGGCTTCAACGTCTATCCGGCGGAAGTCGAGAAGCTGCTCGCCGAGCACCCCGCGATCGGCATGGCAGCAGTCGTCGGCGTGCCGGACGAACGGCTTGGCGAGGTGGGCCGCGCTTACGTGGTCTTGCGTCCCGGCGCGGTTGCGACCGAGGCAGAGCTGATCGTCTGGTCACGCGAGAACATGGCGAACTACAAGGTGCCGCGCAGCTTCGTGCTGGTCGAGGACCTGCCGCGCAATGCGGCGGGCAAGGTGCTCAAGACCGAACTGCGCAGCCAATAGGGAGAAGACGAGGATGGCCGGAACATTCGCAGGCAAGGTCGCGCTGGTAACCGGTGCAGCATCGGGCATCGGCCGTGCGGCGGCGATCCGTTTTGCGCAGGAGGGTGCGCGAGTGTTCTGCGCGGACCTGAACCTGGCAGGTGCCGAAGCGGTTGCGGCCGAGATCGGAGGCAATGCCAGTGCGGTGCAGGTCGACGTTGCGAGCTATGCCAGCAACCAGGCGATGGTCGATACGGTCATGGCGCAGGCCGGGCAGCTTGACATCGCGTTCCTCAACGCAGGCTTCTATGGCGCGGCCGAAGGGCTCGACACCGTTGACGAGGCGTTCTTCAACAAGGTCGTCGCGATCAACCTCAAGGGCACGTTTGGCGGGATCAAGGCGGTGCAGCCGGTGATCGCGCAAGGTGGGGCGGTTGTCGTCACGGCATCGGCGGCAGGCGTGGTCGGCCATCCAGCCAATCCGGCCTACAGTGCGGCCAAGCACGGCATCGTCGGGCTGGTGAAGTCCTGCGTCGATGCATTTGCCGCGCGTGGGGCGCGGATCAACGCGATCTGCCCGGGTGGCGTCGAAACCCCGCTGATCGGCGCGGCCGATGTTGCCATGGTCGATCCGCTGGCACTACCGCGCGTACCGTTGCGCGGCATGGGCAGTGCCCAGCACGTGGCCGAAGTCGCGCTGTGGCTGTCGAGCCCGGCTGCCGGGTTCATTACCGGGCAGGCGCAGGTGCTCGACGCGGCGCTGCTTTCGACCTTTGCTCCGGTGATGCTGCCCGTCGGTCCCTGAACCCGTCGAAACGTGGTGAGTGCGCGCGGTGCGCCATGCGCTGCGCATATGCGCGCATTGGTGCGGTTGACACGAGGCATCCCGGAAGTAAGTGAGTGTTCATGGCTAGAACACGCATTCCCGGCGCCGAGCGTCGCAGCCAGATCGTTTCGGCGGCGCGGCGGGTCTTTTCGCAGTATGGTTACGACGGCGCCAAGACGCTGCAGATCGCGCGGGAAGCCAAGATTTCCGAAGCGCTGGTCTATCGGCATTTCCCCAGCAAGCTGGCGCTCTATCGCGCAGTCCTGCGGCAGGTGTTTCTCGAACAGGACGAGCGCTGGCGCGAGCAGGGCATCCATGCCGAAGGGTCGCTCGGCTTGGCCGAAGCGATCCACAGCTTCGTCGCCGCAAGCGTTACCGATGCGGGCGATCCCGAGCGCTACGATACGCATCGGATGACATTGGCCAGTCTGGCGGGCGATGGGTCCTATGCCAGCCTGATCTATCGCCGTTCGCAGCGCCGCAACGCCGCCAGCATGGATGCAGCCTATGCCTCGGCGCGGGCCGAGGGCGGGTTGACCGGCGAAGCGCTGCACGTTCCGGCAGCCGCAATGTTCATCGAACACGTCGGCACGATGATTGCGGCGATTGGCGGGCTGCCCCCGGCCGCCCGACCCTATGGCATCGAGGCGGAGGAACTCGTGCGCCAGGCAACATGGTTCTGCCTGCGCGGCATTGGCATGCCCGACGCCAAGATCGCGGAGTACTTTGCCGGGCTGGGCTGAGCCTGGCGAGGTCAGGTCAGCAGTGCGCCGCCGTTGACGTGGATGACCTGTCCGTTGATCCAGCGCCCGTCCTCCGACAACAGCAAAGCCACCATCGCCGCGATGTCCTCCACCTTGCCGAGGCGCGTGCTGCGGGTCTGGGCAATGCAGTGGTCGATCCAGTCCGGCGGCACCGTTCCGCCTGCGATCATCTCGGGCGTCATCACGAATCCCGGGGCGACACAGTTGGCGGTGAGCCCATGCTTGCCCCACTTGCTCGCCACGTGCCGCATGAGCGCGTTGAGCCCGCTTTTCGAAGCGGCATATGAGGGTCGCTCCGGCTCGCCCGAGATCGAGGCATCCGAACTCGTATAGACGATCGCGCCATGCTCGCTCTTCAGCAGGTGCGGAAGTGCGGCGCGCGTGCAGAGCAGATGGCCGCGAAGGTTCACCGCCAAAGTGCGGTCGAACGTTGCGAGATCCAGCGACAGCGCATCGGAATCGAGGAAGATCGTGCGCAAGTCCGCCGCGTTGATGTGCGCCCCATCGAGGCGTCCAAGTTTTCGAACGGCATCGGCAAAGCAGCATTTGACGGCGTCCTCGTCGGTGATGTCGACTTCAAGGGCGTGCGCTTCGTACCCTGCCTCGTTCATCCGGTTCGCAACGGCTTGCGCGGCGGCAAGGTTCACATCTGCAATGCAGACCCGTGCGCCCTCGGCGCAAAGGCGTTCAACCGTTGCCGCGCCGATCCCGGTGCCTGCCCCGACGAGGATCACGGCACGGTCCAGCAGTCTTGAAATCATGATCGACGTTTCCCTGTTCATGCGGTCGGCTGTAAGGTCTCCGGTCCGATGTCGTCCGGACCCCAGAACGCGCGCAAGCTCGTGATCTTGCCTGAGGCGTCGAACGTGCAGGCATCTGCAGACCGGATGCGCATACGTTCACCACCCGGCGGCGTGAACTCTACATCGAAAATGAGCAGAGCCTCGCGCCCGTGCGAACCGCGATGTGGCGCGACCGGCGTTATCCTGGTCTTGAAGGCGACGGTGTCGGCAAACCATGCAGCAATGGCAGCGCCTGATCGCGGTTTCGATCCGATGGGGTCTTCGATCACGGCGTCTGGCGCGAAAAGGGCGGTAACGCCGGCTGCATCGCCTGCGTTGATCAGGTCGACATAGGCCTGAAGCGTGCGCTTCATGGCTGTCTGCGTCGGTTCGTCAGCCATGCATCGCGCTCCTCTACTCTGCCGCTATCCGCTGTTCCAGATCGGAGAGCGGGATGCGCCCGGCCCAATATGCACCCTCCAGTTCGGTGTCGACATCGACGGCCCCGCGCACACCTAGCGCAGCGCGGGCCTCGTCCAGTGGCAGGTGGAAACAGGGTTCAAGCTTCTTCATGAACAGCGCGTCGCTTGCCTTGCCCACCGTCATCCCGCGCTGGATCGCATCGGTGCATGTGTCCCATACTTGCGGGTAGTGGAGGATGGTGCGGACGGTGTAGCGCAGGGACCCGAATATCTGGATGACGCTCAGTTCAGCGGCAAGCTCTGGGTTGCGGATGTGCTTGAACACGTTGGTCAGGCGATACCAGTAGGGGACGAGCTCGCCCATGAAGTTGAAGCCGCCACCGCACAGGATGTGCTCGAAATCGTGGGTCTGGCCGGAGCGCAGGTTGTAGAACTCCAGCTGGCTCTTCGGTTCGCGCCAGGGCGTGATCTGGATCTCGTAGTTTCCTTCGGTGATCCACTGGTAGAAGATACCGCCGAGCGATCCGGGGGCGTACTGCGCGAAATCCTCGATGGTGTAGGTCGAGTAGAACCCTTCCGAAAGCCAGGCGTCGAGTTCGGGATTGATCCGGCGCTCGGCGGTGAACATGTCCTCGATGGCGGCGTGGTCGCGCAATTCCTCGAGAATCGGCAGGAACTCGTACATCTCGGCCGGCGGTGGCAGGTCCGGCCCGTTGCGGCGCAGCAAGATCATCGCCAGCCATTCGCGCAGGCGAGGGTTGTTGAGGTACTTCGAGGACGAGACGAGCACGCTCGAGGGCGTTTCTACAGGCATCACGCCACGCGCGAGGTAAGGCATATCGGCCATCAGTGCTGTCCTTCCGGTTAACGATTCTGGTCCGAACGGTATCGGACCGTTCGCCTAGTAGCAAGTTGTGTATGCGACATCTTCGGAGAGGATGCATGCGATCGGCTTGATGCTATAGGCAGGCGATGGACACCGCCCTGCAGAACCGGACCGAGCAACGCGTGCCGCCGCGTGTGCTGCATCTGCTGGAGGTTGCGCGCGCTGAATTCGTCGCCGAAGGCTTCGACGGGGTTAGCATCGACGCCATCGCCCGCAAGGCAGGTGTCAGCAAGGAAACGATCTACCGCCACTTTCCGGACAAGCAGGCTCTGTTCACCGCCGCGCTCGAGGAAATGGCCGACCGCTTCGTGGCGAAAGCCAAAGCCATAGCGCGGGATTCGGCCATGCCGATCGCCGAGGAACTGGGCGGTCTTGCCGAGGCCATTCTCGACGCAGCTTCCGGTGGCGGGCTGCTCAGCCCTGCGTGGCTCGCTGCGGGCCTGGGCAACCGCATGCCTGCCTTCGCCGCCGAACTTCAGGCGGCGCAGGCGGCACGGATGGAGCCGGTGCGCGAGGCGATTGCGGAAATCGCCCGCGCCAAGGGACTGAGCCGGGCAATCTCCATCGAGGATGCGCTGGATTTCGGATCGCTCTCGGTGGAAGGCTCCGCGCTGCTGATGGGCTTTGCTCCGCCGTCCGGCGGCAGGCGCAGGGTCCTTGCGGCAAAAGTCGCAGCGCTGTTCGAGCATGGCGTGCTGGGCATGCCTGCCGGAAGGCCAATGCCGGAACGGCCGGACCAGGCGGCAAGCATTCCCGCTGGCGTGGAAGAGTATCTGCCACACTTGCGTCGCCTGCTCGACGTGGCGGCCGAACACTTTCTGCACGAGGGCTTCGAGGCGGCGAGTCTGGGCGAAATCGGTGCGGAGGCCAAAGTCGGGCGGGGCACGCTCTATCGCCATTTCGAGAGCAAGGCAGGCCTGTTCGACGCCGTGCTGCGCAATCTTGCGGCGCAGGTCGCAGTGACGGCGCAGCCTCCCAGGCTGGCTGATAGTGCGGCAGCGGCAAATCTGGCCGATTACCTTGCACGGGCGACAGTGCATCTGACTGGCCCCGCTTCGGTCGCGCTGCACCGCGTGGCAATTTCGGCATCGCGCCGCAGCCCGGCGCTTGCTCGCGCGGTACATGATGCGGTGCGCGCGCCGTGGGTGGCTCCGCTGTCCGATTGGATAGCGCGCATCTCCGGCCATCCCGATGCCGATTGGCTGGCGTCGCAGGGCCTGGTCCTTGCCATGCAGGGCAACCGGGCCTTTGCAGCAGGACGGGGGCCGACAGGCGATGCGCTTTCGCGGCACGCTTTGCGCGTCGCCAAGCTGTTTCTCAACGGGCTTGGCGGCTGAGAAGGGTGGCGGCTTGCCCCATCAGGCCGCTTGACGCTCTTCGGGCTCTGGCGGAAAGATTGAAGGCTGGCCGGGGTCATAGACCCGCGTGAGCATGCCGATGAAGGCGGTATCGGTCAGCGGATCGTTGGGCACCTGGAACGATTCGCCGCGCTTGCGCAGGTCCGCGATGATGATGTCGAAGATCATATCGTGCGTCAGATCGTCGGTATGGTCGAGCGCACGCTTCAGTTCGGCCATGTCCATGTAGATGTCGGCGCCCCAGTGGACGAGGAAGCGGAATTCCTCTTCCGGGATCTTCTGGATGACCTTGCCGTCGGTGGTGATCTGCCAGCCGTTGGGGTCTTCGGGGTCGGCCTCCATCAACGAATTGATCGCAAGGCCTTCGGGACGGCGCATCGCGGCGGGGCCGTTGGTTTGCGCCGTGTGAAACATCTTCTCATTCTCGACGACCACGGCCCGGCCCCACATCGGCGCTTCGATCTGCTGCGGGGCTTCGGGCGGACCATCAGGCCAATAAGTGAATCCGCCTCCGGTGCGCCCCTTGTAATACCAGGCGATGACTTGGGCTTTCTTGGCGCGCCAGCGCTCGAACAGGCCGGTCTTGACCATGGTGTTCATGAGCCAGATCGGAGTGTTGCCCATCGATGCGCCTCGGAAGCGAGTGGCGTCGACATGCGGACTGCCACCGCCCGAGCAGGGGCCCTGGATGTTGAACAGCATGTTCTCGGCAGTGGCGTACTTTGCGCCCCAGTAGTCGCGCACCAGAGCGAGGAACTTGCTGTTGTAGAAGCAGTCTTCGATCTCCGGATAGAACGGCGTGGCGCCGGTGCCGAAGTAGCCCCGGAAGACCGGAGAAAGGAACATGTCCCAGGTTGGCGTGAAGCCCGGCGGGATGGAACCGGAGGTCGTCGCGATGACTTCCTCCGGCGATTTGAAATGCTGCGCAAGAATCAGTGACCACGGACCATTGCGACGCACCAGATCGAGCATGCGGGCGTGCTGGTCCGACGTGTATGCGTCCTCGATGACGCGGGGTGGCGCGACGGGGCGGAAGATCGAAGCAGTTGACATGGGGACTCCCTCGGCACGGTCCGAACATGGCCGCCGAACCAGAAAAGTGTGTATTTGCTTACATTTCGTAGATGATCGCCCGGATGTTGGCAAGGTCGGTTGTTGCGCCGCCTGAGCTGGGCGCTGTTCGGGAAATCGGCAGCTCAATTCCGAATTCGCTACGCAAAGCACGAATGAAAATTGGGTGTTGCAGTCTTTTTGCGTAGTTGTTAGTTTCGACTCAACAACAGAACAGAATCCGGGATGAGGGGTGTACGCCCGCCTGTGGCGGGTCGGCTTGGGGCGACCTGGCTATGACAGCTTGGTGCACTTCTCTCGTTCCGTGACCCGCGAATCATTGCGGGTCGTGACGCCGTTTGCGCTTGGAGGGAGAGAGTTATGCCTGAGGAACGATATCTTAAGTCGGTAACGCTTCGCCGCTGTGGCGCGGGTCTGATGGCCGGCGTTGCCATGTCCTGCATCGCGCTGCCGCAGCTTGCTTATGCTGCAGAGGCCGCTGCAGAAGAACAGGCCAGCGAAGGCAACCAGCCCAGCAACACGGAAATCATCGTCACGGCCAACCGTCGCGAGGAACGCGCGCAGGACGTGCCGATCTCGATCACCGCGATCAGCGCCGAGAGCATCCGCGAACGCGGGCTGACGCAGCTTCAGGACCTTCAGGCTTCGGTGCCATCGCTCGTGGTCGGCCCGAACGGCCAGGCCTCGCGCGACGTCATGTCACCCTCGATCCGTGGGCAGAGCGCCTCGTTTCAGGGTTCTCCGGCCGTCGTCGTGTACATGAACGAAGTGCCGCTCGTTTCGGCGATCACGCTGTCGGGCCAAGGCGGCCCGGGCAGTTTCGTGGATCTCCAGAACGTGCAGGTGCTGGCCGGTGCGCAGGGTACCCTGTTCGGCCGCAACACGACGGGCGGCGCGATCCTGCTGACTCCTGCCAAGCCCACCGACAAGCTTGAGGGCTATGTACAGGTCGGCGCCGGCAACTACAGCATGATCGAGGCCGAGGCCGTGCTGAACCTGCCGATCTCGGACAAGGTCCGCCTGCGCCTCGTTGGCGCCTCGCGCGATCGCGACGGCTTCACCCAAGACGTGAACTGGAATAAGGATCGCGACGACCAGCACTGGCGCATGGGCCGCGTCGGTCTGTGGCTCGAGCCATTCGAAGGCGTCACCAACTACACCTTGGCCTACTACGGCAAGTCGCACAGCAACGGCACCGGTTCGATCGCCAAGAACTTCAACACCAACTATTTCGTCGGCCTCGCCACGCGCCCGATTCCGGTGGCACCCGGGGTATCGTTCCCGCTCGGCGCCATCGCCCCCACCTTCAACTTCTGCGGCGCTGGCACCGGCCCTGCGAACTGCAGCTTCTACACCAACCTGCTGAACCAGCAGAACGCACGCGGCATCCGTCAGACCGCGCACGGCATGGACAGCTTTGCCAAGCTGGAATCATGGAGCATCAGCAACACTACCGACGTCGAGCTGACCGACACGCTCAAGCTGCGCAACATCCTCAGCTACTCGGAACTGAAGTCCTATTACGCCAACGATCAGGACGGCACGATCGCTCCCGTCTATGACACCGGCACCACGGTCGAAAGCCGCACTGCGCCGCGCGACTGGTACAAGCAGGTGACGGAGGAACTGCAGCTGCAGGGCACGGGTCTGGACGACAAGCTGACCTACACCGTCGGGGGCTTCTACTACAAGCAGAGCCCGCGCGGGACGATGGAGTCCTATTCGATCAACGTCTGCGCGCTGCAGACGACCACCGGATGTTCCATCGGCGAAAGCCGGATCCGCGTAACCAATGAATCCAAGGCGCTCTATGCACAGGGCTCACTGGACTTCGGCGCTTTCTCATCGGCGCTCGACCGTCTGCGGTTGACTGCGGGCTATCGCTACACGTGGGACACCGTGGAGGGTTCAACCACGTCGTTCAGCTATGTCCCGCTGCCGGGCGGCGCGAAGTTTGTCACGGCCTGCTCGTGGAAATCCAATCCCAATCCCGGGCAGCCCATTGCCGATCCGCTGAACACCTGCCTGTTCGGCGCCAAGCTCAAGAGCTCCTCGCCCAACTGGACCATCGGGCTCGACTACCGTCCGAACGACAACATCATGGTCTATGGCAAGGTGACCCGCGGCTACAAGGCCGGCGGCTTCAACAGCTACGCCGTGTTCGAAAACACACGAACCTTCGGGCCGGAAACCGTCACCGATTACGAAGCCGGCTTCAAGACCGACTTCAATGCCGGAGGCATGCGCGGCCGGTTCAACGTCAACGGCTTCTGGCTGGACTACAAGAACATCCAGCGCGCTGCCGGTGACTTCAACCGTGCAACCGGCGGCAATGGCGCGATCACGCTGAACAACGCTTCGGCAGTGATCAAGGGCGTCGAAGTCGAGGCGATGATCCAACCGACGCAGAACATCGAACTGGGCGGCAACTACAGCCACCTCAACGCCAAGTACAAGTCGTTCAAGTTCGATTCGAGTTCGGGTGTGTGGGATTGCACCGCGCAGTCGATCACCTCGCCCAAGGTCTTTGCCGGCGCAGACATGACCTGCCGTCCGCTGCAGTATCTCTCGCCAAACATTGTGTCGGTCTATGGGCGGTTCACGCTGCCGGTTTCGGAGGATGTCGGCAACCTGAGCCTGTTCCTCAGCTACAACTGGACCGACAAGCAGCCGACCGCGCCGTTCTCGACCGAACGCTTCCCGGACGGCACGATCAACGAGCCAGGCGTGCTGCTGCCGAGCTATGGCCTGCTCAATGCGACGCTCGACTGGAAGGGCGTGATGGGCGCACCGGTCGACCTCAGCCTGTTTGCCACCAACATCACCAAGAAGAACTACATCATCTCGAACACCGGCATCTTCCAGACCATCGGTGCGCAGAGCGTGATCTACGGCGAACCGCGCATGTTCGGCGTTCGCCTGCGCTACAGCTTCGGCAACTGATCGAAGCGGATCATTGAAGGAGGCCGGGCATGATTGCCCGGCCTCTTTCGGTTTCTTGCCCAAGGGGACAATCGATGGGTACCAGGCTTGAAGGACGCGCCGCAGTCATCACCGGGGCTGCGGACGGGATCGGGCATGGCATCGCGCGGCGTTTTGCCCGCGAAGGCGCGAGTGTCATCGTTGCCGACTTTGACGCCGAGCGAGGCCCATCGGTGGCCAAAGAACTGCGCGGGCTTGGTGCAAGTGCCGAATTCATCCGTTGCGACGTGTCGCGCCGCGATGACGTCTTTGCGGCGGTTGATCTATGCGCCGACCGTTTCGGTTCGGTCGATATCCTGGTCAACAATGCCTATCGCGGTGAAGGCCCGATCCGCATCGAGCGCAAGACCGACGAACGTTTCGAAGATGCGCTCAGGATGTGCCTCTACGCCACCAAGTGGGCGATGGAGCGCGCCCTCCCGCACATGAAGGCGCGTAAGTGGGGCAGGGTCGTGAACATGGCCTCGCTCAATGGCGTGAATGCCCACATGGGAACGGCCGATTACAACGCAGCCAAGGAGGCGGTGCGCGCCTATTCGCGGACTGCCGCACGCGAATGGGCGCCCTGGGGCATCTGCGTCAACGTGATTTGTCCGGCAGCGGTCTCGGCAGCATACCGCCGCTTTGCCGAAATGGCGCCCGACGTGGCGGCTGCAAGCGCGGCTTCCAACCCGATGGGCCGCATGGGTGATCCAGAAGCGGACATCGGTGGCGTGGCACTGTTCCTTGCCAGCGAAGACGCCCGCTATCTGACCGGCAACACGCTTTTCGTGGACGGCGGCGGCCACATCAACGGCGTTCCGTGGGTGCCGGACTTTGGCGACGACGGCTGAGCATCACATATCGGCCAGGCTCGCCATCGTCCGGGCCGCACGCCTGCCTGACCACACGCAATCGGCGTAGGACAGGCCGCTGACATAGAGGTTGGAACAGATGCCGACCGCATTTCGCCCCGCCGCGTAAAGCCCTTCGACGCGCCCCCCATCGAGCGCTTTGACCGCGCCGGTCCGCGCGTCCACCAGCAATCCACCGACTGTCATGCAGGCGATGGGGAACATGCGGGCATCGACCGAGGCGTCGATGGCATAGAACGGACCCTCGTCCAGCACGGCGAGGTCTGCCCCGGTCTTGAACAGGGGATCGGTCATTTCGCCCAGCGCGGCACGGTTGTAGGTCTCCAGCGTCTGCGCAAATACCGCCTGGTCGAAGCCGAGCTTTGCGGCAAGCGCGGCGGGGGAAGGGGCCTTCACGGCCGCGAACAGCGCGTTGACCAGCGTGATGTCGCGCTGGAAGGCGAGCGTCTCGGGTGCGAAGGCATCGCGCAGCGACTGGCGATAGAGCTTGCGGTCCAGCACGATCCAGCCCCGGCCGCCGTGGCGCTCGACCATCGCGTCACCGATCCTTGCGCCATACCATGTCTCGTTGACGTAGCGTGCGCCGGTTCCATCGACCAGCATGCCGCGTCCCCACGAGGCGGGGGGCGAGAGAAATCGCCATGCCGAAACGCGCTCCATCAGACCGGTTGCCGCCCCGGCCGTGACGCCGAGCATGATGCCGCTGCCGTTGTCTCCCAGCGTGCCGTTGGGAAGACCTGCGGCATAGGGCGCCGCGAAATGGCGGACCATGTCGGAATTGCAGATGAACCCGCCCGCGCTCAGCACAACGCCGCGTCGCGCCCGGAACCACGCACTGCTGCGGCTCGTCGCCTCGAGTGCGCGCGCCCTGGCGAGGAACTTGAAACCGCGCGCGTAAGTGAAGCGCGCGCCGGGGAAGGTCGGCGGCAACATCGCCATCCAGGCGTTTGCCTTTGCCACGAGCCGCGAATGCTTCGCCCGGACTTCAGGATCGCGGAACATTTCCACGCGCACGCCAATGACCCGTCCGGCCTCGTCCAGTGCAAGCTGACGTGCTTCGGCCTGGGTGTGGAGCTGCAAACCGCGCCGAAGCGCTGAATCGCGTAGCGGCTCCCATATCCCGGCGCCCAGGCCCCACGGCTTCTTGCCATTGCGCCGCACCGTGCGATGGCCGCGCGCGGCGGGCGGGGTATGGCTGCGGAACGGTTCGGCAAGGCTGCTGTCGGGGTGGTAGAGGAACCGGTCGAGCGGAGGATAGGACGTCTTCTTGCTGTAAAGCGTGGCGCTGAACGGTGCGCCGTGTCCGCGCAGCCACTCGAACGTCTCGACGCTGCGCGCGCAGAAATCCTTGAGCGCATGTTCGGGCACCACGTCGCCCACTTCGGTGCGCAAGTAGGCTTCCATCCTCCCGGCATCATCCTCGACCCCGGCCTCGCGCTGGATCGAGGTGCCGCCGCCTGCGTAATAGACCCCGCCATTCGCCGCCGAGGAGCCGCCGCCGTCGTAATGATCGAGCGCGATGACCGAGAGGCCCTGCTCGAGTCCCTCAAGCGCTGCGGAAACCCCGGCGCCGCCCAGACCGACGACGACCATGTCGGCCTCGCCAGCCCAGTTGTGCGCATCGGCATCGGCGAGACGCAGCGGCGCGTCGATGGCAAGGCCCCAATCCCGTATGGCAGAGCCGGGTGGCGGCAATGCTGCGCAAGTGCCTGTGCGCCAGACGCTTTCCGGATGAAGCGGCCCCGCCTTGCCGTGTGCCTGCTCCATGGGTCTCTCTCCTCGCCGCGATGACCATTGTGCGCAGCCAACTGCTACTCAAAAAACGCATTCAGCTACATTTTGCAAGAAATGCTTGTCAATCTCGTTTCAAAATCATAGACTTTGGACCGAATTGGAATACGCAAGAGCGTATCTGAACGAATCCACGAGAGGGAGAGGACATCGTGAGGAATCTACTTGCCGCCACGGCATTGAGCTCGCTTGCCTTCATTGCAGGCCCCGCCTTCGCACAGGCTGCACCGCAGGACGCTGCGCGGGATAGTGCAGCCCAGAACGATTCTGGCATCGGCGAAATCGTCGTCACTGCGCAGAAGCGTTCGGAGAACATCCAGAACGTGCCGATCGCCATCTCGGCGGTCAGCAGCCAGTTCCTCGAAACCCGCGGCATAACCTCGATCGACAGCCTCGGCTCGATCGCCCCGAACGTGAAGTTCGAACGCGCGCCGTCGAACAAGACGATCTCCCAGATCGCCATCCGCGGCTCGGTCACGATCAACCCGGCGGTAACCTGGGAACCGGCGGTCGGCCTGTACCTGAACGGCGTCTATATCGCCAAGGCACAGGGCTCCATCTTCGACGTTGCCGATCTTGAGCGCGTCGAAATCCTGCGCGGGCCTCAGGGCACGCTCTATGGCCGCAACGCGCTGGCGGGCGCGGTCAACCTCGTGCCCAAGATGCCGACTGGCGAACTCGGTTTCAGGGGCGAGCTGACCCATGGCAACTTCAACTACTGGAAGGGCCGCGCCGTGCTCGACCTTCCGGCAATGGGCCCGTTCTCGCTGAAGCTTTCCGGCCAGATCCAGAAGCGCGATGGCTTCATCAAGCTGACGCCGAATCCCTATCCGCAGGCGTTCCTGGCCGGACCTGCACGCACAGGTCGCACCAACGACCTCGATGGCAAGAGCGGCATGGTCCAGCTGCGTTTCAAGCCTGAAGGCAGCAACTTCACAGCCGACTACATGTTCGACTATTCGAAGTTCGACCAGCGTCCAGACTATGCCCAGCTCATTCGCGTGAACCGCAATGGCCGCCCGGAAGACATCTTCGATCCCAACTCGCCCAGCTATCCGTTCGCAGGCGCGTTCTTCCCGCTCAACCTCTATGACCGGGCCGACCGCCAGTCGACCGCATCGCTGGATGCCAACCCGCTCTATGAACGTTCGCGCACCTATGGCCACGCGCTGACGCTTGCGCTCGATCTGGGCGGTGCAACCGTCAAGTCGATCACGGCCTATCGCAATCTGAAGTGGGCGGACTCTCTCGACCTCGACGGCTCGCCGCTGCCGGTGGCCTTCACCGGTCGCGACACCAGCTTCCACAGCTGGAGCCAGGAACTGCAGGTTTCCGGCCAGACCATGAGCGACAAGCTCAAGTATGTCGCGGGTGTGTTCTACTACAAGGAAAAGGCCGAGACGCTCGGGCCGCAAAGCTTCTTCGGTGGCGGTGCCTCGTATCAGTCCGACTATGGCTCCAACACTGAAGCTTTCGCGGTGTTCGCCCAGCTTGACTACAACTTCACCGATGCGCTCAAGCTGACGCTCGGTGGGCGTTATACGCACGAGAAGAAGGACGTGCGCCGCTTCCTGCGGATCAATTATGATGCCGCCAATGGCATCACGTCTCCGCTGGTCGTCGCTAACATTCCTTACGGCGGCGTTCCGGATGCCAAGTACAACCGCTTCAACCCGGCCATTACCCTTGCGTATCAGGCGAACCAGAACATCAATCTCTACGCCCGCTTCGCGCAGGGTTTCAAGTCGGGCGGGTTCAACGGTGAGACCAACGACTTCCGTGCGCCGACTGCAGACTGCCCTTCGGGTGCGTTCGAGTTGTGCAACCCCTACCGTCCGGAAACGGTCGACAGCTATGAAGTTGGCGTGAAGACGCGCCTTGCCGATGGCAAGGTGATCCTGAACGTCGCGGGCTTCTGGGACGAGCACAAGGACATCCAGCTCTCGGTGTTCACCGCCAATGGCGCTGCTTCCTCGATCGTCAGGAACGCCGCCTCGGCGCGCATTCGCGGTCTTGAAATCGAGACGGTGATCCGTCCGGTCGATGTGCTGACGATCAACGGATCGCTCGCTTTCCTTGATCCGCAGTACAAGAACTACATCGAGGCGGTGAACGGCGTCGATACCAACGTCGCCAAGAACCGCGCCTTCCCGCATACGCCCAAGACCACGGCTGCGGCAGGCGTCGATCTTCGCGTGGCGCAGGGCAATTGGGGTCGCCTGAACGTCAACGGCGATATCAACTATGTCTCCAGCTACTACACCTTCCCCTATGCGCTGGTGACGCCGAACGCTTCGGCGCAGAACGCGAACAACACCAAGTCGAAGGGTCGCACGATCGTGAACCTGCGCGCTGCGGTGTCGGAAGTGCCGCTGGGCGGTGCCACGGCCGAGCTTGCATTTTGGGTCAAGAACCTCACCAAGGAGCGCGATCCTTCGAACTTCATCGACTTCGGTCCGGGCTTCGGTGGCCTGACGGTCGGGTACTTCCCCGATCCACGCACCTACGGCCTCACGCTGGGCGTGAAGTTCTGATGCTGTTCGCAGGCAAGAGAGCATTGGTGACCGGCGCGGCCTCGGGAATAGGCCGCGCCACCGCCATCCGCTTTGCCGCCGAGGGGGCGACGCTGACCATCGGCGATCGCAACCTTGCAGGGCTTGAGGAAACGGCGGCGATGATTGCCGCCGCTGGCCACAACGCCCCGGTCGTCCAGGCATATGATGCAACCGATTATGCCTCGTGCCACGCGCTGGTCGACACCGCCGCGCGCGACGGGCTCGATATCGTCTGCAATATCGCCGGCCTGCTGAGGTGGGGTCGTTCCGAAACCTTCGCTGCCGAAGACTTTGACCTGCTGATGCACGTCAACGCCACCAGCGTCTTCGTGATCTGCCAGGCCGCGATGCCGCACCTGCTCAAGAGCAAGGGCAACATCGTCAACACCGCCTCGACCGCCGCGCTGCAGGGCCAGCCCTACAACGCAGCATACTCGGCCTCGAAGCACGCAGTGGCAGCGATCACCAAGGGCCTCGCCATCGAGTATGCGGCCGCAGGCGTGCGCATCAACGCGATCTGTCCCGGCCACGTCATCACGCCGATGACCGAGAACACGCCGCCGCCCGAAGGCGTCGACTGGGCGCTGATGATGCGCAATGCGCCCAAGCTGCTCGACGGCTCCTGCGCGCCCGAGGACATCGCCGAGATGTTCGCGTTCCTTGCCAGCGACAAGGCGCGCAAGATCACCGGCTCGCTGTTTACAGTCGACGGCGGTCAGCTGGCCGGCTGAGGCCTGTTCGGGGAAAGCAGGATGCGAGCCGCCTCTTCCCCGTCCAGCAGGGCATTGGCGCGGTGAGATACGCGCCAGCCTTCTTCGGTGCGCACCAACGTCCACCGGTTGGCAGAAACCCGCACGGCTTCGAAATCACCATCGGCGTGGCGGAACACCACGGAGTGCCCGCGCGCGGTAGCCGTGTCGCCGTCAAGGTCCACTGCAACCGGCCCAAGCACGTGCGCGCAGCCGTCGGCCATCAGTTGCCGGTGCACCGCGCCGTCGATCATGGCCGCGATCTCCTCGTGGCCGCGCGCCGTGGCAAACCCGACGACCTCATAGGTCCCATCATCGCACCACAGCGCCGCAAGAGCCTGCGCATTGCCGCAATCGGCCAGCGGACCATAGCTTGCGATCAGCGAACGGATCGTCTCGCGGTCTTCAAGCGCCTGAAGCCGCGCGGCGAGCGTTGCGATATCCAGCGACATAGACTCACTCCTCCTGCGAAAGGCCAGCCCCGATGACCGATCCCCAGTCCGATGTCGGCACCCTAGACCAAGTCTGGCGCAAGTTCTGCGCACAATTGGCCGAAGCAGGTGACGTTCTCGCCCGGCCGTCCACGCCGACGACTGCGCTCGATCAGGCAGAGGGCCTGCGCTACCTCAGCCGCCTCGCGCGCACTGCGCTCAACATGCTGGTCGACAGCGCCGATCCCGATTTCCCGCGCCTGTTCCTGCTGTGCGACGACAAGATCAAGATTGGCGCGGACAATCCGGACAACCTCTACCAGCAATGCGTCGTGCGCGGTGACCGCACCTATCGCATCACCGGCAAGCGCAACTCGGTCCCCTACTTCTCGATCGGCAGCAAGGCGAACCGCTATGCCATCGACGGCACCATGGCCTCGACCGGCGAGATCGAGTTCGCGCAGATGGAGTTCGGTCCCGATGGCACGTTCGAGATCGTGGTCAGCCGCGATCCGCAACCGGGCAACTGGCTGCCGATGGCCGACGACACCACCCTGCTGATCGTCCGCCAGACCTTCGACGACAAGAAGACCCAAGTCCCTGCCGACATCACGGTCGAGCGGATCAGTGCCGGGCCCGCAGTCCCCGCATTGCTCACGCCAGAGCTGATCGAACAGCAACTCATGGCGTCGGCCGCATGGGCCAAGGGAACGGCCAATACTTTCGCCAACTGGTCCGAATGGTTCAAGGCGCACCCCAACCAGTTCTACGATGCCCCGCAGGAGATATTCTGGAAGGCAGGCGGCGATCCCAACATCTGGTACGGGCACTTCTACTACGATCTGAAGCCCGGCGAGGCTCTCGTGATCGAGTCTCCTGTGCCCGATTGCCGCATGTGGAACCTGCAGATCGACAACTGGTGGATGGAGTCGCTCGACCATGTGCACCAGAAGGTCTGGCTCAACAACTCGATGGCAAAGTACGAGGCGGACGGGAGCGTGGTCGTGGTCTGCGCCGATGCGGACCCCGGTTTCGGCAACTGGGTCGATCTTGCCGGCCATCGTTCCGGCACAGGCCTGTGGCGCTGGATCAATGCGGCGGAAAACATCGTGCCCACGATGCGCGTTGTGAAGCTCTAGAGGATCGGCAAGCCCACGAATGCCGCCCAGGCCAGCAACGGCCCCACGCCGACGATGATTGCCGCATAGCCCAGCAATTTGCGCAGCATCGCAGGCCGCTCGTCCTCCGGCGCATTGCCGACGATCAGCGCGCCGTTGGTCGAGAAGGGTGAGGTATCGACGATGGTATTCGCGATGCAGATCGCGGCCACGACGGGCATGACCGGCAACTGTCCTGCGGCAAGGATCGGAAGGCTGAGCGGAACGATTACGCCGAGCAGGGCTGTCGAGGACGCAAAGGCCGAGACCACGCCCGCCAGATAGCACAGCAGAAGCACTGCCAGCATCGGTGAGCCGACGCGCCCGATCATCGCGCTGATCGCGTCGAGCGTGCCGATCCGGTCGAGCAGGCTGACGTAGATCACAATCCCCGAAATCAGCAGGATCGTCGACCAATCGACCTGCTTGAGTGCGCCGTCCTGCGTGCGTGGTGCAACCACGGCGAGGGCGAGGATCACCAGCAGCGCCATGAAGCCGATGTCGATCTTGAACAGTAGCGCGCCAGTTGCCAGCGCGGCAAGACCGGCGAGCGTCCAGGCGCCATTGCGGTCAAGCACCACAGGTTCGAGCCGCGCTTCATGACCGACACCGGCGACCGATTCACGCCGGATGAAGAATGCCCAGACGAGCAGGGCAATCGCGGCGTTGAACGCGGCGCTGGCAAGGAACAGGTATTGTGCATCTGCGGCAATGCCGCTCTGCCCGAGCACCTTGGCGGTGATCCCGCCATAGATCGAGATGGGCGAAAAGCTGCCCGCCTGCGCGCCATGCACCACGAGCAGGCCCATCATCAGTGGCGAAAAGCCGTGACTTCGGGCAAGCCGCATCGCCACAGGGGCGACAATGGCAACGGCAGCAGGCCCCATCGCGCCAAGGCCGGTCAGGATACCCGCCACCATGAACACCAGCAGCGGCACCAGGGCCGTATGGCGTCCGAGCAATACTGCGGCCCGCGCGACCAGCCAGTCAATCGCGCCATTCCGACTGGCGATACCGAACAGGTAAGTGATGCCCAGCAGGGTCAGGAACAGGTCGGCGGGAAAGCCCGCCAGCACATCCTTGACCGGAAGGCCTGCGCCGAACACCCCAAGGCCCAGCGCCGCGGCAAGGCCGATGAGGCCCATGTTGACCGGTAGCCACACTGCCGCCGCAAAGATGGCGACAAGGATCGCGATGGACAGAAGAATCATCGCGTTACGCTCAACCCGCGAACAGGCCCGCGTGGGCCTCGCGCAGCAGTGCTTTCTGCACCTTGCCCATCGTGTTGCGCGGCAATTCGTCAACGAACACCACCGCACGCGGTTGCTTGAAGCGGGCCAGTCGGTCAGCCAGAGCAGTGGTAACCGCCGTTTGATCCAGTGCAGGATCGGTCGCCTTGACCACGGCAACGACCGCTTCGCCCAGATCCGCATGGGGCACGCCGATCACCGCGCTTTCGGCAACGCCGGGAATCTCGTCGAGCGCGGCTTCGACTTCGGCAGGGTAGATGTTGAAGCCGCCTGCAATGATCAGGTCCTTGGCCCGCCCGACGATATGGACATAGCCCTCTGCATCGATGAACCCGAGGTCCCCGGTGATGAAGTATCCGTCTGCGCGGAACTCCTCGGCGGTCTTCTCCGGCATCTGCCAATAGCCGCCGAACACGTTGGGGCCTTTCACCTCGATCACCCCGATCTCGCCCTGCGCCAGCGCCGTTCCGCTTTCCGGATCGGCAATGCGCAAGTGCACCCCTGGCAAGGGGAAGCCGACGCTGCCGGGCTTGCGCGTGCCTTCATAAGGGTTCGAGGTGTTCATGTTGGTTTCGGTCATGCCATAGCGTTCAAGAATGGCATGGCCGGTCAGGGCGCTGAATTCCTTGTGCACTTCGGCCGAAAGCGGGGCCGAGCCCGAGATGAACAGGCGCATCGCCTGCGCAAGTTCGCGGGTGAATCCGGGTTGGGCGAGCAGGCGCGAATAGAACGTCGGCACGCCCATCAGCACCGAGGCTTGCGGCATCAGGCGGACCAGTTCCCCGGCATCGAACCGCTCGACGAAGATCATCGCAGAGCCTGCTGCAATGGTCAGGTTGGTGGCGACGAACAGGCCATGCGTGTGGAAGATCGGCAATGCATGGAGCAGCCGGTCCGCGCTGGTGAAGCGCCAGTAATCCAGCAGCGTCAGCGCGTTGGAGGCCAGGTTGGCGTGGCTGAGCATCGCCCCCTTCGAGCGTCCGGTCGTGCCCGAGGTGTAGAGAATTGCGGCCAGATCGTCAGGTCCGCGCGTCACGGCATCAAAGTGCTCCGGTCGGTCTGCAGCAGCATCGACCAGCGAACCGGCGGTGCCTGCGTCATCAAGCGTCAGCAGTTCAGGAACGCCCAGTTCCTTGCACAGCGCCGCCATTGCCGCCTCGTCCTCGGTCCGGCAGAGGACCAGCGCCGGGCTGGCATCGCCAAGGAAATACCGCAATTCGCCCACGGTATAGCTGGTGTTCAGCGGCAGATAGACCGCGCCCGCCTGCAGCGCCGCCAACCACGTCAGCAAGGCAGTTTGAGATTTCTCCACCTGTATCGCCACCCGGTCACCGGGCTCGACGCCGGCTTGGCGAAACGCATGCGCCAGTTGGGCTGACCGCGCACGTGCTGCAGCATAACTGAGGACGGCTCCGTCAGGCGAGATCAGGAACGGAGCGTCTGGCGTCGCATCAGAACTGGCAAGGAAAAGGGACAGAATGCTCTGCTCGGCTGATTGGGCCAAAAGTAGGGTCCTTGAGACATTTTGCCAGATGCTGTTATTTCCGGCATATGTGTATGCAAGATTCCAATAATCACATTCATGAGCATGCAGCAATATGAAATTCGATCCTGACTCAGCAGCCGGTATGCTCTTATCCGATCGCATCCGCCTGGCCTTGGCGGATGAGATCACGACCGGCGCGCTTCCCTCTGGGGCCCAGTTGGACGAACAGCTGCTCGGTGATCGCTTCGGCGCTTCGCGCACCCCGGTTCGCGAAGCGCTGCGCCAGTTGGCAGCAGCGGGCCTCGTTGAAATGCGGCCGCGCCGCGGTGCGGTCGTCGCAGCAATGACCACGGAACGCATATTCGAGATGTTCGAGCTTTCCGCCGAGATCGAGGCGATGTGCGTACGGCTTGCAGCATGGCGGATGACGCCGGCCGAACGTAGTGCATTGCGCAGTATTCACGAGGATTCAGCATTCGCCGTCGCACGCGGGGATGTCGATGAATACGATCGGCTCAACTGGCGCTTTCACGACGCGATCTACGAAGGAACGCACAATGCCTTCATGGTCGAGCAGGCCAAGGCGCTGCGCGAGCGCATGGCTGCTTTCCGTCGTGCACAGCTCCGCAAAAGCGGGCGCCCTGAACGGTCCCGGCACGAGCATGGTGAACTTGTCGAATCCGTGATGCGCGGTGATGGTGAGGAAGCCGCCAAACTCATGCGTGCGCACATGTTCAATGCATCAAGTGCGCTTGAGGGCTTTGCTCGGCAGTTGGACAAGAAAGTCGAGTAACCCTCCTTGCATGCACAAGGCTGTTTTTATGGTACATTGGCATGCACAATATCGATATCCTCGATAACATGCATTTTTGACTTGCGCTGTCAAATCTGCTGTGCAAGGCAGGGGTCATAACATCGCGTGCAGACACACTGTAACGCGAGGGGAGGCCTGAAGCAGATCGTTCGGACAGAAAAGAGTTCGAACACCCCCTCGTATGACAGCGTTGTCTCAAGGGAGGAAGTTAATGAAAAGACTGCAACTAACCGGCCTGGCCTCGGTATTGGTGCTATGTGCTACATCGGCCTCCGCGCAGGAAGCAGCCGATCAACCCGTGGACAATGGCGACATTGTCGTCACCGCCAACCGCACCGAGTCGCTTGCTTCCAAGACGCCGGTGGCGCTCACGGCCGTTGCCGGTACGGCCCTCGTCAGCCAGGGGATCACTAACCCGACTGCCCTTGCCGAGACCGTCCCTAACCTTTCGATCGACCGTGCAAACGGCCTGCAGATCACGATCCGCGGCGTGACCAGCACGGACGGCACCGAAAAGGGCGACCCTTCCGCCGCGTTCATGCTCGACGGCATCTACATCGCCCGTCCGCAGGTCCAGGAAGTGTCGTTCTTCGATGTCGGCCGCGTCGAAGTGCTTCGTGGCCCGCAAGGCACACTCTATGGTCGCAATACCACGGCCGGCGTCGTCAACGTCATCTCGGCCAAGCCCAAGCTCGACAAGTTCGAAGGTTCGGTCGACCTCAACTACGGCAACTACAACACCTTCCAGGCGACCGGCGTCATCAACGTCCCCGTCAGCGAAAAGATCGCCCTGCGCGGTGCGGTGAACTACGACCGTCGCGACAGTTACCTAAAGGCGGGTACCGGCTTCACTTCCAAGCTCAGCCCGTTCAAAGAGAACCTGTCGCTCCGCGGTTCGGCCCTTTTTGATCTGGGCGGCGGAGAACTTGTCGTCCGGGCCGACTATTCCAGCATCGATGGCCAGAACGTCAATGCGCTGCCACTGAGCAACGTCTACTCGAACGCCACCACCAACTTCGTCAATCCGACCTACATCGGCGGTGACCGGTCCTCGAGCCAGCTTCGCACGCTCAACGTGCCGTCCAACTTCGGCACCGACCGAAACAACAGCACTTGGGGCGTGATGGCTGACTTCAGCTACGACCTGGGCCCGGTTACGGTGAACTACCTGGGCTCCTACCGCGAATTCGAACGCCACGAAGACGGCATCAACATCCGTGGCCTGGGCGCACGTGCTATCGCCACCCGCTTCGACGGCGAATACTGGCAGCAGAGCCACGAACTGCGCCTTGCCACCAACGGCGATGGCCCGCTCAAGGCACAAATCGGCGGATACTACTTCGAGGAAAAGTCGGGCATCGGCTTCTACCTGCTCGGCCTGCTCAACCCGACTCCCAACGCGCCGGGCTATGTGTTCGGTTTCCCGCAGGATCCGACCAAGGCCAAATCCTACGCCGGTTTCGCGCAAGCCACCTACAGCCTGCAGGACTCGCTGCGTTTCACCGCCGGCATACGCTATTCGCACGACGACAAGTCGCGCATCGGCAACACCGTCACCTGCTCGACCGTGGCCTGCAACCTGCCGACGGATAGCAAGGCCAACAACAACGCTGCGCGCTCGTTCAGCAAGACCACGTGGCGTCTCGGACTCGATTATGACGTGAACGCCACGACTCTGCTCTACGCCACCGTCTCGACGGGCTATAAGGCCGGCGGCTTCAATGACGGCTGCAACACCGCCGAGAACGCCGCGTGCAACCAGAACCGCACCCTTGGCGCGCTGTACTACGAACCGGAGACGCTGACCTCGTACGAAGCCGGCTTGAAGACCCGCCTCGGCGGCGGCGTCCGCCTAAACCTCTCGGGCTTCCACTACGATTACAAGAACCTGCAGGTCAGCCAGGTCGCCACGTGTACCCCGGCAGGTGGCCAGTGCCAGGTCACGACCAACGCGGCGACTGCCAAGGTCGATGGCATCGAACTCGAAAGCAACATCCAGGCTGGCGACAACGATCACTTTGACGTTGCCGTGGCTTGGCTCAATGCCCGCTATGGCAATTTCAAGCCGAACCTGATTATCAGCGGTGCCACCGTCGAGCGGGACTGGAAGGGCCTCGACCTCGACCGTTCGCCGCGCTGGACGGTCAACCTCAACTACGTCCACACTTTCGACATCGGCAGCGCTGGCACCATCGATGCGCAGATCCGCACTCGTATCAGCACCAGCTACCAGCTGGCGGGTCTTGCCAACGTCCAGCAGCTCAAGCAGCCGGGCTTCTCGAAGACCGACGCGAACCTGACCTACAACGCGCCTGACAAGAACTATTACTTCCAGCTCTTCGTGAAGAACCTTGAAGACAACGTGACTGTCTCGTCCATCGCTTCGGGTGCGAACGGCACTGTCCAGCTCGCCGATCCGCGTACTTACGGCGTGCGCGCTGGCATCAAGTTCTGATCCAGGCTCCCTCGCCAACCTGAACGAGATAGAGTTCAGGTCGGCAAACAGTGGGCGGGCGGGGCAAATGCCTCGTCCGCCTTTCCGTGTTTATCGCTCAGTTGTTCGTGAACTCCGGCCTGCGCTTTTCGAGGAAGGCGCTGACCGCCTCGTGGTGATCCTGAGTGTGGTGGGCCAGCGCCTGATATGCCGCCGAGAGTTCGAGCAGGGGCGCGAGCTTCATGTCCTGTCCTTCGCGCAGCAGGCGCTTGGCCATGCGCGTGGCGTGGCCGGGGTTCGCGGCAATGGCATGGGCGACTTCCAGCGCGCGCGGGAGCACCCGCTCAGGGCCGACGACTTCGCTGACGAGGCCGTATTCCAACGCCTTGGCTGCATCGATGGTGTCGCCGGTAAGGGTCATCAGGCTGGCGCGGGCCATGCCGATCACGCGCGGCAGCAGCCATGCCCCGCCATCGCCTGGGACGATGCCCAGCTTAACGAAGCTCTCGGCGAACAGCGCCTTGTCCGATGCGATGCGGATGTCGGCCATGCAGGCAAGATCGAGCCCCGCGCCAATGGCAGGACCGTTGACCGCTGCGACCACCGGCACTTCCAGATCGTAGAGCGCGGTCGGAATCAGCTGGATACCGGTACGGTACTGGTTGCGGATCGACCACGCAGAGCCGCCGAACATGCCAGTCTTCTCGGCCATGTGCTTGACATTGCCCCCTGCACAGAACGCCTTGCCCGCGCCGGTCAGCACCACCGCACGGATGGATGGATCGCGCGTGGCAGCCGCGCAGAACGCCGCAATCTCTTCGCTGTGGCTGGTTTCCGAGATCGCGTTGCGCGTATCGGGCCGGTTGAGCGTGACGATTGCCACAGGGCCATCGCGCTCGATCAGCAGGAAGGGGGCGGTTTCGTCTGACATGGCCTTTCGGGTCCTCTTGGCAATCGCTTAATTGTTTGGTTAAGCCCTAACGTGTCCGGCGCGAACGGGCAACGCAAGAGAGGACTCCATCCGTGTTCGACAACATGACGCTAGCCACCCTTCCGCCTGATGACGAAGCGCTGCGCCCCGCAATCCGCGCCTTCCTCGCCAAGGAGCTGGACGGCGTGCCTTCCGATCGTCGAGCGCGTTCATGGCAAGGCTTCGACGCCGGGTTCAGCCGCAGGCTGGGTGCCGCCGGGTTCGTCGGTCTCAACCTGCCGAAGGAACATGGCGGGCAGGGCAGGGGGCCATTCGCGCGCTTCGTCGTGGTCGAGGAACTGCTTCAGGCCGGGGCCCCGGTTGCCGCGCACTGGATCGCCGACCGGCAGAGCGCGCCGCTCCTGCTGAACTATGGCAGCGACGTTCAGCGTGCCCGCCATATCCCGGCGATCTGCCGTGGCGAACAGGTGTTCTGCATCGGCATGAGCGAGCCCGGTGCAGGCTCTGACCTCGCTGGCGTTCGCACACGTGCCGAACGCGTGGGCGCGGGCTGGAAGCTCAATGGCCAGAAGATCTGGACCACCAACGCGATGCACGCCGATTACATGATCGCGCTTGTCCGTACCTCCGGCACGACCGAGGACCGCCATGTCGGCCTGTCGCAGCTGATCGTCGATCTCAAGGCGCCCGGCGTGACCGTCCGCCCCATCGTTGACCTGACGGGCGACGCACACTTTGCCGAAGTGTTCTTCGAAGACGTCATGCTCGACGAGCACGCGCTCGTCGGCAATGAGGGTGACGGGTGGAAGCAGTGCACCGCCGAACTCGCGTTTGAGCGCTCCGGCCCTGAGCGCATCTATTCCAGCGTTGTCCTGCTCGATGCCTGGGTGCGGCATCTGCAGGCTGTCGGACGCAGCGATGCCAATACGCTGGTCGGCAGGCTGACCGCCGAACTGGCAACCTTGCGCGCCATGTCGATTGCCTGCACCGCCCTGCTCGAAGCGGGCGAAAGCCCGGTGGTCGAGGCCAGCATTGTCAAGGATCGCGGCACCGGGTTCGAACAGGAACTGCCGCAAGTGATCGGCGACGATCTTGCCGCGCACCCGGATGAACCCGTCAGCGCCGAACTATACCGCACCCTGCAGTATGTGACCCACATCGCCCCCAGCTTCAGCCTGCGCGGCGGCACGCGCGAGATCCTGCGCGGGATCATCGCGCGCGGCATGGGTCTGCGTTGAGGAGGGACGAACCATCATGAACGAACTGCTTGAACCCTTCGTCCGCATGCTCGACGAAATCGCCACCCCTGCAGCCATCCGCGCGCTTGAAGGCGGTGGGTCGGTCGAGGTCATCTGGGCAGAACTTGCTGCCTCGGGCTTCCTTGACGCCCTGGTGGGTGAAGCACATGGCGGCGCAGGGTTGACGCTCGGCGACATCGAGCCGCTGGTCGAAGCCATCGGTGCCCACGCCTTGCCGCTGCCGGTCGCCGAAACCATGGTGGCCCGCGCGCTGCTTGCCGAAGCAGGCCTTGCCGCACCTGATGGACCGATCGCGCTGGCAACGGCTGTCGCCATGCCGATACCCGGCGCGCTTCTGGCCTCGCACGTGCTGGTCGACAATGGCGAAGCGCTGATCCTCGCATCCGCCGCAGCGCTTGGGCTGGAGCAGACCGGCGTGCACGGCGCGCTTGGCGCAAGGGCGACGCTTCCACCGCAGGGTCCCGCATTGCCACGACCGGCGAACGGCTTGCGGCCCATATCTGCCGTGCTTCGCGCGGCCCTCATCGCAGGCGCTGCCGCGCGGCTTGGCCAGATGGCAACCACCCACGCGTCCGAGCGCGTCCAGTTCGGCAAGCCTATCGGTCGCCAGCAGGCGCTTCAGCAGATGCTCAGCGTTGTCGCCGAAGACCTGATCGCTTGCCGCCTCGCTGCGCAATTGGGCTGTGCGGGAGGGATCGGTGTGGCGCTCGCAGCCGCCGCAACCGCCAAGATCACGACCTCGACCGCCGCCGTCCGCATCGCTTCATCCGTCCACGCGGTCCACGGCGCCATTGGCATTGCCGAGGAATACGATCTACAATTGCTCAGCCGCCGCCTGCATGAATGGAGGTTGGCGGATGGGTCGGAAGGCTACTGGGCCAAAGTGCTTGGCGAAGCGCGCCTTGCCGATCCGGTTTCCACTGTCGACTGGGTAAGAGCCAGCGTATTCGGCTGAACGCAGGCCATCAGGAGCGTAATCGCCGCCGCCTCAGAACTCGCGCCGTAGCGAGGCGCCGTAAGTGCGCGGGGTGCCGACATGGTTGTAATCGAACCCGAAGCCCGAAAGGTCGATGCGTGAGGTGAAGTAGACCTTGTCGGTCAGGTTGCGCCCCCACAGCGACAACGTCCACGGGCCCCGCCGATAGTCGATTCCACCCCCGAGCAGTGCGTAGCCGCCTTGGCGCAGGCGAGGAATGTTGACGATCTCGAAGAACTGCGACGAGACGTAGCTTGCATCCCCGCGCAGCGTGACGCTGGCAGTGCTGTTGCTCCAGGCCGTCCAGTCAAACCCTGCATTGGCTGTCAGTGACGGTGCGTTTGACAGGATATGCCCGCGCACGTCGAGGCCGCTGACGAGCCCACGCGTTGCCCGTGCATGCAGCAGGCCAAGCCCGAACTGCACCGACAGGTCGGGCAACGGCCGGGCGTCCAGTTCGAGTTCTGCACCGTAGATACGCGATCGATCAAGGTTGACGAGGGTCTGCGTCGCGTCCGCCGGGTTCACGGAAAGGAACTGCTGGTTGCGATAGAGGTAATGAAAGCCGGTCAGCGATGCGGAAACCGCGCCTCCTGCCAGTTTCAGCTTTGCTCCAGCTTCCAGGGCGTCGATGGTCTCTGGCCGCGCGACACCGGCCTCCGAGGCGTTGAAGAACGCCTGGGCATTGAACCCGCTTGCGCGATAGCCGTGTGCAAGGCTCGCAAATAGCAAGGTGCCGTCTGGCAGACGATGATCGATGGCGATCTTGCCTGAAAGGTTGCTGTTGGCAAAATGCCGGTCAAGCGGTTCGATCAGGGTTGCAACGAGCACGCCATCGAAGCCGCGCAACTGCGATGTGAGCTCGTCCTGCAGTCCGGTGTCGCGGGTGAAGCGCAGGCCTCCGCGCAAGGTCGTTCTCGCACCAAGAGCCAGTTTGGCGTCACCGAAGATCGCCCAGCTGCGCTTGTCTTGATCGAAGCGGTTCGAAACGACGCAGGCATAGAGGCTGTCGTTCGCGGTGCAGTCGTTCACATCGACGCGGCCATTGCCATCGACGTCGAGATCAGTCCAGAAATTGAGGTCAGTCGCGTTGAACAGGTCTTCGCGGTGGTGATGCGCGCCAACGATCAGGCTGAGCGGACCATCGCCTTCCCAGACAAGGCGCAGCTCCTGCCCGAACTGCGTGCCGCGATCGGTGTAGGGTATCTCCAGCGTGCGCAAGGGGCTGCCATCGGTATCCTCAGGCACGTAAAGGCTGCCCTTGTCCCATCCGGTGACCGAGATCAGTGAAAGCGTGTCGCTAAGCCGGAAGGTGCCCGTGAGCGACGCAGACCACGTCCGGGCATGACGGCGCGGCGTGAAATTCGCCTCGATCTCCCGCACGCCAAGACCGGTGCGGAAATAGCTGCTGCCCTGGCCGTAAGCCTCATAGACACCCGATCCGATGCCATCGGAGCGGGGCGATGAGAAATTCCCGTAATTCTGCGGCGTCTGCAGACTGGTTGAGAGGCGCAGGATCAGCTCGACACTGTCAGACGGCTGCCACAGCACGCTTCCGCGCACGCCATATTCGCGCGTCGAGGACAGATCAGGCTGGCCCGCCAGTCTGTTTCGGAACCAGCCATCGGCTCGCGCGGCGGTGTAGGCGACGCGGGCTGCCAGTGTCGGGGTAAGGGCCAGATTGACCGCGCCTTGCGTTTCGATGCGGCCGAAGTTGCCAAAGCCCGCCATGAGGTAGCCCTCATTCGCAAAGACCGGCCGTGCCGAGACGTAGTTGATCGCACCGCCGGTCGCGTTCTTGCCGTAGAGCGTGCCCTGCGGCCCGCGCAGCACTTCGATCCGGGCAAGATCATAGAGTTGCAGCCCGAGGAAGGCGAAGTTGCCCTTGTAGACCTCGTCGTAATAGGCCGCCACCGGTCCGGCCTGATTCAAGCTGAAATCCGACATGGAAACGCCGCGCAGGGCAAAGATCGGGGTGTTCTCTCCAACTGTCGCGCTGAAACGCAGGTTCGGGATGCGCGCGGCAAGATCGTCTGCCTGCGTGAGCCGCGCGGCCTCGAGGGCATCGCTGCCCAGAACGGAAAGCGACAGGGGCACATCGCCAGCCCGTTCGGCCCGCTTCTGTGCGGTCACGACGATTTCTGCGCCCACGTCGGCAACGGGCGGCTGAGCCGCTGCCTCGGTAGGCGATGGAAGCATGGCCACAAGGCCTGCTGCAAGCAATGACATGTAGGCTCCGGTCCAGGCTGGGGCGGCTATACGAGGGCGTGTACTGGAAGGGGAGACCCGCCGTCACAAAATCCACACTTGCAGATCATGATAGCGCTCAACCTCAGAGCCCGAGCTGTTCGCGATCGGCCAGCGCGGCGACGAGTTCGGCCTGCGAGGCGGCGTGGCGATAGTTCGCGTCGATTTCGCGCACAGTGGCATCGGCCAGCGCTTCCTCGCGCAGGTTCACCACAAGGAAGTCGCTCGCGCCCAACGAGAAGCGGCGGCGCTCGGCTTCGGCCATCTTGCGGGCGAGGGCGGCTTCGGCGGTGGCAAGCCCTGCCAGCTTCTCCGCGCCCTTCACTTGCGTACGCAAGTTGGCGATCTCCACGCCGATCTGCTCCTCCAGCAGGCGCAGCCGCAGAGACAGGGCATCCTGCTCGGCCGCAACCTCTGCAATGCGGCCCTTGGCCGCGCGCTGTTCGAGCGGCACCGAGAAACGCAGGCCCACCATGCCCTCGGTCGGCGTGCGGACGGGAGATCCCGCGCCGATATCCTTCGAGGCTTCCACCCGCACGTCGAGGCGCGGCTTCAGATCGTTTTCGGCAAGGCGCGCGCGGATGCCCGCCTGCTCGATCCGTGTGAGCAGCGCCTGAAGATCGGGCCGGGCCGCGATGGCTGCGCTCTGGTCGACAAGGCGAGGGGTAACACCGTCGCTCAGTCTTGGAGGCAGCCGCTCGGCCGATGGTACGACTGGCTGACCCAGGCCATCGCGCAGGAACAGCGAAAGCGCATTGGCCTGCAATTCCAGATCCTGCTCGGCGCGCACCAGCAGCGCCTGGCGCCGCACGATGTTCTGCTGGTTCTCGGTGCCGAGGATCGAGGGACGGGCACCCAGTTCGATCTGCCGCTCGATCGAGGCCTGCCGTTCCTTGGCAAGATCGTAGATTTCGCGATAGATGCGCACGCGCATGCCCGCTGCCACCCACAGCTGATAGGCCTCGATGGCGCGACGCTGCACGCCGATGGCCACCAGATCGCGGTCCAGCTCGGCCAGCTCGATGTCGGCGCCTGCCAGCTCGCGCCGCCCGCGACGTTCGTCGATCACGCGGTCACGCAGCAGCGAGAACAGCATCCCCGCCTTGATCTCGCCGAATTCGTTGGTGATCGACTTGCCTTCGTAAGACGCGAAGTCACCGAACGACTTGCGGTAGCCGCCATAGACCTGCCCACCGTTGTTCTGGAGCGGGCGATATGCTGAAACCTCGGCCGTGGAACCATTGTAGTAGCCGAGGGGCCGCGTGGTTGCCTCCGCGTTGAACACGAGGTCGAACTGTCCTTCCACGCTGAGCGCGCGGGCATCGGCCTGCCGCTGTCGCGCCATTGCCTCGAGGATCTGCGGGGCATGCGTGGCCGAGGATTGCAATACCTCGCGCAAGGTCAGCTCGCGCGCCTTTGCCACCTGCGCCGCTGCCGGGGTCGCAAGCGACAGGAAGGCGAGGATCGCGGCCACGATCCGGAAGATCATTTCTCTTCCCCGCCCTCACTGTATCCAGCCCCGCCGTAGCCTGCGCCGTCATACTCGTCCGACTTGCCGCCGCTCTTGCTCTTGGTCGATTCCTTGTCGGTCAGGGCCTTGAGCGCGGTTCCCTTACGCGGGCCGGTGTCGACCGGAACCGGGAATTCCAGCGGGAAGTCATTGAGCTGGCGCCACAGTTCGTAGGCGATGGTCACCGTCTCCATCTGGATCCAGCCACGCACCTTCGATCCCAGGCGAACGTAATTGTCGTCTGGCCAGGCGGGCTTCCCCGGCATCGGCTCGACCAGCACGCGGAACAACCCGCTGTTCTGGGCCGAAGGGTCAATCGCCAGTACGCGTCCGTCGAACATGCCCATCGCCACCGACGGCCAGCCGCTGAACTGGATTGCAGGCCAGCCCTCGAAATTCAGGCGCACTGCCTGCCCACGCCGGACGAGCGCCACGTCGCGGCCGTCGACCAGGAGCTCGACCACGCGCTGCTGGCGCTCGGGCGCAATTGTCGCCAGCCAGTCGCCCGCGCTGACCAGCGTTGCACCGGCTGCGGTGTTCAGCTGCTGAATGCGCCCGTCGTGCGGCGCGCGCACCAGCTGTGCCGACTGGCGGTTCAGACCGATATTGGCCTTGTTGAGCTTGGCCCGCGCCTCGGCGAGCTTGGCTTCCATTTCGGCAACCTTGATCTGCGTGTTTTCGTAGTCGCGGCGAGCGGCTAGGCCGTCGGCATAGAGCTGGGAGGTACGCGTCACGTCCAGCCGCGCTGTGGCCAGCGCCTGTTCGGCAGCCGCAATCTGCGCAACGACCTGCGCCCGCTCGGCTCCGAGGCTGGCGAGCAGATCGGGGTCGTTGTCGATGATCCGCGCGATCGGATCGCCCTTCTTGACCTGCTGGCCATCGACCACGAACCAGCGCTCGACGCGTCCGGGTACCAGCGCAGTAACCTGCTGGACGCGGTCCTCGGGATTGAGCGCAATCACCTCGCCCCGGCCCGGCGCTGTCTGCACCCACTTCACCGCGAAGAGCAGGATCAGCAACAGTGGAATCGTCACCGCGATCATCCGCCCCAGCGTGCGGGTGGTGCGCGGCACTTTGAGGCTGGCCAGCGTCGGGAAGGCGGAAAGGTCGTGCCGCACGGAATTACCAGGAGTCATGGCCATGGCTCAGCGCTCCCCTTGGGCGGTGACATCGCCCCGGGCGAATGGCTCGATATCCTCAAGGCAAGTACCCTCGCGCTGTTCCTTCGGGCCAAGCCACAGCCACCGGTCGCGCACCAGTCCTTCGGGTCGTGCGGTGAACTGCAGGATCGTCGTGCCATGCTCGCGCAGCGCTGCGAATACGCCATCGAGCCGTTCGGGCGGCAGCATGTCGTAGATTGGCGAAAGCATAAGCACACGCGGATGCGCCAGCACGGCGCCTGCCAGTTTAAGCGTCATCGTCTCGCCCACTGTCAGCGGAAAGCCCGTGCTTGAGAGCAGAGCGTCGAGCCCACCATCCAGCGCCCCTACGCGGCGGTCGAGACCGACCAGCTCCAGCGCCTGGATCATCGCGTCGGGCCGGTCAGGCGCACTGAGGGCAAGATACTCCCGCACCGACATCTCGACGATGGTCGGGCGGTCCAGCACGATCACGTCCGAACGCAGGCGATACATGTCGAACGTTGCAAGGTCCGCGCCGCCTACCGAGACGAAACCGCTGCGCGGCACTTCGAGGCGCTTGAGGAGCGTCGCCAGCGTACGTTCCACGCCGGGTGCGGCGAGGACGCCAACTTGCGCTCCACCGGGCACGGCAAAGTCAAAGCGATGCGGGCCATGCTCCACCTGACGCAGGCGGATCGATCCGTCGACAAGGCGAGCAGCGTCGCCTTCTGTCCCGGCAAGAGGGGCACCTTCCTGCGGCACTTCCCAGAACAGGTTCAACTCCTCGAGGCTCGCTGCGAGCTCATAGAAAACCTCGAGATAGGTGCCCAGCTGGGCAATGCCGTAGAACACGCCCGACAGGATCAGCTCGGCGGCCACCAACTGGCCAATCGACAACTCGCCTTCGAGGATCAGCCACCCGCCCAGTGCCAGCAGGCCCGCGCTGGCCAGCGCATAAAGCAGCAGCAGCGCCAGCGTCTGGCCAAAGGTGTAGCGGAAGTGGCGGCGATGAGCCGCGACGTAGTTCGCGGTCATGTCCTCGGACCGGCGGATGGCATAGGCCATGTGCCGGCTCGACTTGTAGACGCCGTTAGAGCCGCCCACCGTACCGAGCCAGTGCGCAGTGGCGTGCTTGGCATGGCTCTTCGACACGGCGCTCGCGATCGACGAGTTGGCCCATATGCGCCAGATGACCAGGACCAGCAGGACCAGCACCAGATTGAAGGCCAGGAAGAACGGGTGGTAGAAGCTCGTCACCAGCAGACCGACAAAGCTCTGCAGAACAATGGTAAAGCCGGCAATCAGCAGGCTTGTCAGCGCCTTCTGCACCACGCCCATGTCAAAGAACCGGTTGAACAGGTCTCCGCGCCGGGAATCGACGAAGAACGGGTTCTGCGCATGAACTGCGCGCAAAGTGATCTCCGCAACGAGCCGAGCGAAGAAGCGCCGCTCGAACTTGGCGAGCAAATGGACACGGAAGGCACTCAGGATGCCCGACAGCAAGAGCAGAGAAAAGAGAATCGCCGCAAGCGTGAGAAGTGGAGCGGGCAGGGCAGTGTTGGCGACCGAGTTGATCAGCAACTGGACCGAAATCGGCGTCGCCAGCGACAGCAGCGATATCGCCGCGCCAAACAGCAGCGCCAGCCGGATAAATGCCGCATCTGGGCCAAGTACCTGAATTGCCCAGCGAAAGAAGTCGCGGAACGTCGGTACGTGGTGATGGTTCGCCCCGGTTGACGTTTCGGAGTGGGCAACGGCCATGATCTTGGTTTAGTCCAATCTTCGCAAGTGCAGCACAAGTGGGGGCGCTTCGATGTCTTTGTGGCAATGATGTGTGAACTTTTTTTGCTGAACCGCAAGAGGCCCACCCGGACACGGATGTGCCACACAACCGAAATAGAGTGGCAAAATCGTGACTTGGGGAACTGACAAGGGTGCATCCGGTTCGGTCCGCAGGGCAGCGCCTCTTTGCCAAGGCTGTCCCGAAGCGGCTATGGCGTGATGTTGTCAGCAAGATCGTGGTTTCGTGCTGCAGGTGCTCGGTACGGATCGACTTTGAAGTGGAAAACAGTTGCTTATGAATGATATGTCGATCGAAAGCGGCGCTACCGTAGCCGAGTTGATGGCAAACAGCGGAGTCCCGTTCGGCACCAGCGGCGTGCGCGGACTCGCCGTGGCCATGACCGACAAGCTCTGCCATGCCTATGCAACGGCGTTTCTTCAATATCTTCGCCAGATCGGGGAGTTCTCTTCCGGCGACCGCGTCGCCCTTGCGGGAGACCTGCGCACCAGCACGCCCCGGATTCTCGCCGCTTGCGCCACGGCCGTGCGCGATTGCGGCGGCGAGGTGGTGTTCTGCGGCCTCACGCCGACGCCCGCGCTGGCCTTCCACGCCATGGGTATAGGCATGCCTTCGATCATGGTCACCGGCAGCCACATCCCGGCAGACCGCAACGGCATCAAGTTCTATCGCCCCCATGGCGAAGTGCTCAAGAGCGACGAAGGCGGCATCGTCTCCCAGCGCGTGGCGCAGGACCCGGCCCGTTTCGGCAATGATGACAGCCTGCTCGCCCCGGTCGAAATGCCCCCCGTCACCGATGTGGTTGACGAATACATCGCGCGCTACGTGCGCCACTTCGGTGCCGATGCGCTCGCCGGGCTGACGATCGGCGTCTATCAGCACACTGCAGTCGGCCGGGACGTCCTCGTCCGTGCGGTCGAGGCTCTGGGTGCCAAGGCCGTCCCCTTCGGGCGTGAGACGGTCTTCGTGCCGGTCGATACCGAAGCCATTCGCCAGGAGGACATCGATCTTGCCGCGCAGTGGGCCGCGCAGAACAAAGTCGACGCGATCATTTCCACCGATGGCGATTCCGATCGTCCGCTGGTCGCCGATGCCGCAGGCACCTGGCTGCGCGGCGACATCGTCGGCCTGCTCTGCGCCCGCGCCGTGGCTGCGGACGTGGTGGTCACGCCGGTCAGCTCCAACAGGGTGCTGGAACTCAGCGGCACGGTTCCGTCCGTGGTGCGCACCCGGATCGGCTCGCCCTATGTGATCCGGGCGATGATGGACGCTGCCGAGGCAGACCCTGCCGCCCGCGTCTGCGGCTATGAAGCCAATGGCGGCTTCCTCCTTGGCAGCAAGGTTGGCGATCTGGCCGCCTTGCCGACGCGCGATGCCCTGCTGCCGATCATCGCCGTGGTGCTGAACGCCAAGGACCGCCCGCTTGCCGATGCCGTGGCCGACCTGCCCCCGCGCTTCACCTTTTCGGACCGTGTCGCCGATTTCCCGCAGGACAACAGCGCTGCGCTCATTGCCTTCCTGTCGCACGGTCCGGAAGACGAACAGCTCGCGCGGATCGCGCGCCTGTTTGGCGATATTGCTGGCTTCCCCACCGGCATCGACACGACCGATGGCTATCGCATGACCTTTGCCGATGGCGCGATCATCCATTTCCGACCCTCGGGCAACGCCCCTGAACTGCGCTGCTACAGCGAGGCGGAAAGCGAGGAGAAGGCGCGCGACCTCAATGCGCGCGCCTTGGCGCATGTGTTGGCCGATGTCGTGCCGGAGGCGGTTGCCTTCCGCGACACTCACCGCTAATATTGTATGCAACACATACAATATTAGCGGTTTAGGAACAGGCAATGGCCCAGATTATCGATGGCAAGGCGCTCGCCGCGCAAGTGCTGGCGCGCACGGCAAAGGAGGTGGCGGATATCGTCGCCAGCGGCGGCACGGCACCCGGCCTTGCCGTGATTCTCGTCGGCAACGATCCGGCAAGCGAAGTCTATGTCGGTCGCAAGATCAGCCAGTGCCGCAAGGCCGGCATCCGCTCGATCGAGCACCGGCTGCCAGCCGATACGCCGCAGGATACCGTGCTTGACCTGATCGACGAGTTGAATGCCGATCCCGCGATCCACGGCATCCTTGTCCAGCTGCCGCTGCCCAAGCACATCGACGCCGCGCTTGTGCTCGACCGGATTGATCCCGGCAAGGACGTCGACGGCTTCCACCCGGTCAACGTCGGCCGCCTGTCCACCGGCACCGGAGGCCTCGTTCCCTGCACTCCGCTTGGCGTCATGCTCCTGCTCGACAGCGTGATCGACGATTATCGCGGCCTCAACGTCGTGGTCATCGGCAAGTCGAACATCGTCGGCAAGCCCGTCTCGATGCTCCTGCTCGAGCGCGAGGCGACTGTCACCGTCACGCACATCGAGACCAAGGACCTGCCCGATGTCGCGCGCAAGGCCGATGTCATCGTCGCCGCCGCCGGTGCGCCTCACCTCGTGCGCGGTTACTGGGTCAAGCCCGGCGCGGTGGTCATCGATGTCGGCATTACCCGGGTGGTCGATCACGATGGCAACACCAGGATCGTTGGTGATTGCGCCACGCATGAACTCGATCACGCCAAGGCGGTGACGCCCGTGCCCGGCGGCGTGGGGCCAATGACGATAGCCTGCCTGCTCAGCAACACGGTGCTTGCAGCCAAACAGGCATCGTATGCATGATTTGCAACTCACTTAGCGCCGTTCGCACTTGCAGCATTAGGCGCCAACGTGGATAGAGGGGGTGCCTTTCAGGCATCCTCTCCCAAACTTTCCAAGGGGCTGGCGCAAGTCAGCCCCCTTTTTTGCCTTCGCGATTCTCAGTCTTGGGGCTTGGGTTGCGGCTTGGCCGGGCGTACCAGCAACAGCAGCGGGATCGCGCAGATGCAAGCCAGGGCCATGACATAGAAGTCATTGATATAGGCGATCATCGCCGCCTGCTGGTTGACCATCCCATCCATCACCCGCAGCATCGTGTCGCCCACCCCGCCATAGGCCGTGATCCTGTCCAGATCGAAGGGCACAAGCGTGCGCGTCACGTGGGCGCCAAGTTCGGCATGGTTGACCTGGATGTTCCGCGCCAGCTCGACCGAGGCCGCCGAAATCCCGATCGAGGAACCAAGGTTGCGCATCAGGTTTCCAAGGCTCGAGGCATCGGTGCGGTACTGCGGAGGCAGGGTCGCAAACGAGATCAGGTTCATCGGCATGAACGTGAAGCTGAGGCCGAGCCCCTGGAGCAGCCCCGCCATGATGATCGGCCCGCGCGGCATTTCCAGCGACCACCCGGTCATCATCCACATGGATGCGCCCATCAGCAGCAGCCCCAGCGCCAGCAGCGCGCGCGCGTCCACTTTGGTCATGAAGCGCCCGAACAGCGTGATCGACGCCAGCATGCCGATTCCGCGTGGCGCCAGCAACATGCCCGATTGCAGCGGCGTATAGCCGTAGATCTGCTGGAGCAGCCCCGGCAGCAGCGCCATTACCGACATCATGACGAGCCCGATCAGGAACATGAAGGCAAGGCCCACCGTGAAATTGCGGTCGTGGAACAGCCCGGCGGGAAAAAGCGGATGTGCCGTGCCCGACAAGTGGAACACGGCCAGCCACGCACAGGCCAAGGCCACCACGGCATAAGTCACGATCTCGGCCGAAGCAAACCAGTCGAGCGTCAGCCCACGGTCGAGAATCAGCTGCAGGGCCGAAACGGTGAGCGCCACCAGCACCCAACCGGTAATGTCCACGCGTCGCCGCTTCGTCGGTGTCTTGGGCAGATAGAGCAGCAGCAGCACGAAGCATATGAGGCCCACTGGCAAGTTCACGTAGAACACCCAGCGCCAGCTGTAGTTGTCGGTCAGGAATCCGCCGATGATCGGCCCGGTGATCGGTCCGAGCATCACGCCCTGCGTATAGAGGCCCATCATTCTGGGCCTCTCCTCCGCCGTGCTGGAATCCAGCGTTATCGTCTGCGCCAGTGGTGACAGGAATGCGCCGCCAAGCCCCTGCAGGATGCGGAAGAGCACCATCTGCTCTAGGCTCTGCGCCGCGCCGCACAGCATCGATGCAACGGTAAACAGCAGGACCGAGGCCAGCATCATCGTGCGGATGCCGAACTTGTCGACCAGCCATCCGGCCAGCGGCAGCGCAACAGCCGATGCCAGCACGTAGCTTGTGAGCACCCAGGTGATCGTGTCCTGCGTGGCACTGAGCGATGCGGTCATGTGCGGCAGGGCAACGTTCGCGATCGTCGTGTCGAGGGTGTACATGACCATCGCCGCCATCGCGCCGACCAGCATCAGCGGTCGGTTGCGCGAGACGAGCGGCGGATTTTCCGCGCTACTTGCCGACATGAACCGTGACGTCGGAACTCAGCCCCGCGATCAGCGGCCGCTCGGACTTGCTGTCGATGGCGATGCGCACCGGTACGCGCTGGATCACCTTGACCCAGTTGCCCGTAGCGTTCTGCGCCGGCAGCACCGAGAACTCCGACCCCGTGCCCGCACCGATGGAATCGACATGGCCTTTCAGTTTCAGCCCCGGATAGGCGTCGATCTCGATCTCGGCAGGCTGGCCCGGGCGCATGCGGCCCAGGTCCGTCTCCTTGAAGTTCGCCTCCACCCGCGCACTGCCGTCGCGCACGATCGACAGCATCGGTACGCCGGGGAACACCATCTGCCCCACCTGCAGCCGCGAGACCTGGGTGACGATCCCGTCAGCGGGCGCGCGTACCACCGTGCGCTCGATGTCGAGCGTTGCTTTGGCCCGGTTAGCCTGCGCTGCTGCGATGGCGGGATTGACGCCAGGCACTTGCGCCCCGTTGGCCAGTTCGGCCCGCGCCTGCTCCACTTCGGCGCGGATCGAGACGATCTTGTCGCGCGCCACCGCCACGGCATGCTCTGCCGCATCCATCCGCGCGCGAGTGTTGAAGCCCTTGTCCATCAGCGCCTTCTCGCGCGCGAAGTTGGCCTGGGCCAGTGCCAGATCGTCGCCCGCCGCGGCAAGGTCTGCAGCCTTGGCGGCAACGTCGGCGTTGAGCGCGGTCACTCTGGCCTGCGCAGTCGCGATCTGGGCGTCGGCCTGCTGGACGGTTGCGGTGAAGGTCGAAGGATCGATCGTGAACAGCACGTCGCCCGCCTTGACGTGCTGGTTGTCGCGCACCTTGACCTGCGTGATGAGCCCGCTGACCTCGCCCGCCACGGCAACGATGTCCTGCTTGATATAGGCGTTGTCGGTCTCGACCACGCCGGGATTGCCGAACCAGTACCACAGGCCGCCTGCCACGGCAGCAACCGGCCCGAGGATCATCAGTACCGTGCGCATCCGCCTGGAGCGCATCGCTCCGGCATGCTCGCTGGCAGCTAATGCTGCAGGAGATACTGCGGCGGGCGTATTCTCGGGAGGGAAGGGGTCAGCCTCAGCCATGGATCAGGTTCGCTTCAGGAGTTGCATCGTTGGAAAGGTTGGATCGGACCCGCTCGAGCAGAGCCAGCAGCACGGCATGGTCCTCTTCGGAAAGTCCCGAGACCGCCTCGCTGATTGCCTGCTGCGCGAACGGTGCCATGTGTCTGACGAGATCCTCGCCCTTGGGCGTCAGGTGCAGGCACCAGCACCTGCGATCCGAGGGATCGTGCCGCCGCTCGACAAGGTCCATCTTCTCCAGCCGGTCGATCATGCGGCCCGCCGTGATCGGCTCGACTTCGAGCCAGCTTGCCAGGGCGCCCTGGTTCGTGCCGGGATCACGCTGGATCGCTGCCAGCATCCGCCATTGCGGACCTGTCACGCCAAAGTGCTGCGCGCTCGCGGCAAAACGCTTGCGGAACAGACGTCCGACGTCAGATGACAAGAAGGCCACGTTGACTTTCATGCCGTGGCGATAATAGCAATGCTTATATTCTTCAATCCGGAAAAAGAACAGGATGTTCAATAACGAACTGGCCGCGGCGCGAGACTATCAGGCAGCGGCCAGGGCCGCGCTGGCTGCCCGTCTGGAAGGCTCGCGCATCGACGAGCACCAGCGAGGCGCCCACGGATTTGCCTGGATCGCTACCAGCGTCGCCGCGCTGGAGGCCACATCGGCATGGGCCGCACGCAGCGATTCAGCACTCGACCACGCCGTTGCCCGGCTCGCCTTTTCCGAGACGCTGGCCCAGGTCGTCGGCGGATTGCCGATGGGCCAGAACGAGATCGTCCGCCCCGCAGACCTCGACCTCTGCCTGGCCGCACGCATATTGGCCGAAGCCTGCGTCCACCTGATCGATGCCGACCATGCGGAAACCCGCGCCGAAATAGCCGCCGCGCTCGCCTCGGGCCTATGGCCGTCTGACAGTTTCGGCGATGACGACCTCGACACCATCCGCGACCAGTTCCGCCGCTTCACCGACGCGCAGATCCTGCCCCACGCGCATCATTGGCACCTCGCCAACGCGCTGATCCCGGACGAGACCGTGCGCGCCATGGCCGATCTCGGCACCTTCGGCGTCTGCATTCCGGAAGAGTTCGGTGGCCTCGGCCTCGGGAAGCTGGTCATGTGCGTCGTCACCGAGGAGCTTTCGCGCGGATGGATCGGCGCAGGCTCGCTGGGTACGCGCTCCGAGATTGCAGGCGAACTGATCGTACTCGGCGGCACGCCTGACCAGAAAGCAAAGTGGCTCCCCGCCATTGCCAGCGGAGACGTCCTGCCCACCGCCGTGTTCACCGAACCCGATACCGGCTCCGACCTTGGCTCGCTCCAGACCCGCGCGCGTCGTTCTGCGTCTGGCGAATGGGTGGTCGACGGTGCCAAGACCTGGATCACCCACGCCGCCCGGTCGGACATGATGACTCTGCTCGCCCGCACGTTGCCGGAAGCGAAGGGCTATGCCGGCCTCTCGATGCTGCTCGTTCCCAAGCCGCGCGGCACTCAAGACGATTCCTTTCCTGCCCACGGGATGACCGGCAGCGAGATCGAAGTGCTCGGCTATCGTGGCATGCGCGAATACGCGCTGCAGTTTGATGGCATGACCGCGCCTGCCGATGCCTTGCTCGGCGGCGAGGAAGGGCAAGGCTTCAAGCAGCTGATGCGCACCTTCGAAGGCGCCCGCATCCAGACCGCCGCCCGCGCCGTCGGCGTTGCCCGCCGCGCATTGGAACTCGGGCTCGACTATGCGCGCAGCCGCAAGCAGTTCGGCAAGGCCATCGTCCATTTCCCCCGCGTGGCCGACAAGCTGGCAATGAGCCTCGTCGATATCGTCATGGCCCGCGAGCTCACGTATGCCGCCGCCCGCGCCAAGGATTCGGGCAAGCGCTGCGATATCGAGGCCGGCATGGCCAAGCTTCTCGCCGCCCGCGCTGCGTGGTCCAACGCCGATGCCGCATTGCAGATCCACGGCGGCAACGGCTATGCGCTCGAATACGAGATCAGCCGCGTTCTGTGCGACGCGCGCATTCTCAACATCTTCGAGGGCGCCGCCGAGATACAGGCGCAAGTGATCGCTCGGGGCCTGCTGGAGGGGCGCAATTGACGGGCATGTGGGACGCATGGATCGGCCGAACCGAGCGCCGCGCCGAGCGGGCGGACGCCAGCCTCGCCATTCGCTGGCTCGCGACGCTTGATCGTGAAGCACCGACCAGCAACACCATGCCGCAAGGCTTCCACTGGTGCCTGTGCACGCCCGATGCGCCGACCTCCCGGCTTGGCTCCGACGGTCACCCCCGGCGCGATGACAGCCCCGACAGCTTCCTGCCCCCGGTGCAGCTCCCGCGCCGCATGTGGGCCTCAAGCAAGGTCGAGTTTCTTGCGCCGCTTACGCTGTCGGCCCCTGTCGAACGCCTGTCGACTGTCGTGGCGGTCAGCGAGAAGGAGGGCGGAAGCGGCAATCTCGTTTTCGTCGACATCGCGCATGAAACGCTGTGCGACGGTGAACTTGCCGTCCGGGAAGTGCAGACCGTTGTCTATCGTGATGCCGCGCCAGCGGGAAGCCCGCCGGTCCCGCCACCGCCTGCCGCTGCCACCTTCGATCCGGCACCGTGGTCTGCCCACCGCACCATCGTGCCTGATGAACGCCTGCTGTTCCGCTACTCGGCGCTGACCTTCAATAGCCACCGCATCCACTACGATCAGCCCTATGCCACGCAGCAAGAGGGCTATCGCGGCCTCGTCGTCCACGGCCCGCTGACCGCCACGCTGCTGCTCGATCTCGCTCAGCGCGAGCGGGGCGACAAGGCGCTGAAAAGCTTCGCCTTCCGTGGCCTGTCACCTGCAATCTGCGGCGAACCACTCCATCTCGTCATGCGCGGGGCAGGGGAAGCCATAGACCTTGCCGCCTTCGCCTCGGACGGGCGTCAGGTCATGACAGCAAGCGCAACCGGCTGAACGCCTCCCGACGTCATTGCGAGCGGAGCGAAGCAATTCAGAGGTTGCTCCAAGCCGCTCTGGATTGCTTCTTCCGCTTTGCGGGCTCGCAATGACGAAGTGCTTGAAGACGACCAGTACCGGTCACCCGGCTCAAGCCGAAGGAATTGCCCGCTCGCCCACGATGTTCAGGCCATAACCTTCCAGCGCCACAAGGTTGTGGTGCGAATTGGTCAGCAGCACCATGTCGTGAATGCCAAGGTCGGCAAGGATCTGCGCACCGATACCATAGCTGCGCAGCTCCATGTCGTGGCCGGCGGTGCCGCTCACTTCGCGCTGCAGCTGCTCGGGATCGGTCGGCATCAGCAGCACGATCACGCCCGAACCGGCTTCGCCGATTTCCGTCATCGCGCGCTGAAGGATGCGTTTGCGCGGGCCGGGCTGGCCAAGCACGTCGGACAGGACCGAGATCGAGTGCATGCGCACCAGCGTCGGCTTGCCTGCCACGATCGGGCCCTTTTGCAGCACCAGGTGCACCGAGCCGTCGACCTTGTTGCGATAGGTCTTGATCGTCCAGTCGCCGCCGTAGTCGGTGTGGAACGGCGCCTGATCGAGGCACTCGACGAGGTGGTCATGCTTGCGGCGATAGGCGATCAGGTCGCGGATCGTGCCGATCTTCAACCCATGCTTGCGTGCGAACGGAATCAGGTCGTCCATGCGCGCCATCGTGCCGTCGTCGTTCATGATCTCGCAGATCACGCCCGAAGGATTGAGGCCGGCAAGACGCGGCAGGTCGACAGCGGCCTCGGTGTGCCCCGCGCGCACCAGCACGCCGCCATCACGCGCGATCAGCGGGAAGACGTGGCCGGGCGTGACGATATCGTCCTGACCCTTGTTGGCATCCACCGCCACGGCAACGGTACGGGCGCGGTCTGCTGCCGAAATCCCGGTATCCACGCCCTCGCGCGCCTCGATCGAGACAGTGAAGGCCGTACCATGACGCGTGCCGTTGTTGCGGCTCATCAGTTCGAGCCCGAGCTTGTTGGCACGTTCGCTGGTCAGGCAAAGGCAGATCAGGCCACGGCCATGGGTGGCCATGAAGTTGATCGATTCCGGCGTTGCCATCTGCGCGGGGATCACCAGATCGCCCTCGTTTTCGCGATCCTCGTCGTCCACCAGGATGACCATGCGCCCGTTGCGCACGTCCGCGATGATTTCCTCGACCGTGGCGAGGCTGAAATCGTCGTCGTCGCTATCGTCCATCGCGCGTTCGAGCTTGGTCAGCGTGTCGGCGGTCGGGTTCCAGTCCGGCGAGAGCGCATCGCGCAAGGTGTTGGGATGAAGACCTGCCGCACGGGCAAGCGCCGCCCGCGAAATGACCCGATCCTCGATGAGCTTGCGCGCACGCGCCACAATGTCCTGTGCCATGAGTCGCGATGTCGCACATCGCTGTGGCAAAGGTCAATCCAAATCACATCATAATGTCATTTCGCCCGTGGAAAGTGACTCTCCGATGGCCTGCGCCACCATTTCACGCAATGGCAGCTGCGCTCTCATGCGGATCGCCAGCAGCGCGGTGCCGCTGACCTTGCGCTGCACGAACAGCGTGTCGACCGGCGGAATGTGCCAGGAGGCGCGGTCGGCCGCCACCGCTTCGGCCTCGGCGCGTACCCGTTCGACGAACGAGCGGTCGGAAAAGTCGAACAGGCCCGGCTTTCCCAGGTGCCCAATCAGCACGTCAAGCATCCGGTCGAACGCCGCCCCATGGCGCGCAACCTGTTGGTCCGAAACGAAACCCACGTTGACCAGCGCTGACCGCAAGGCCGCGCGATCCTCCGCCAGGCCCGCCCGCAACATCCGCCGGTAAGCCTTGGCCGTCCCCGCCGGAACCTCGCGCGCCGCACCGAAGTCTAGCAGCACCAGCTTGCCGGTCTCGGGCTGCCACCGGAAATTGGCGAAGTTTGGATCGGTCTGCATGAAGCCGAATGAAAAAAGCTCGCGCAAGGTCAGGTCGAGCAGCGCCGCCATGGCCTTGTTGCGCACCTCGAGAGGGGCGGCGAGGAGGGATTCGATGGGACGCGCCTCAATGAAATCCATCGCCAGGACGTTCTTGCCACAGAGGGGCGCGTAGGGGCGGGGGATCAGGAAGGCGTCCTCGCCCGCCAGCATCCTGCCATAGCTTTGCATCATCTCTGCCTCGCGGAGATAGTCGGACTCCTCGTGGAGTTGCCGCTTTGCCTCGGAGAGTAGGAGATTTACATCAAGGCCGGGCGGCAGCAGTCCGGACACCCGCAGGAGCGTTGCCACGTTATCGACATCAGCGTCGATGCTGGCCGCGATTCCGGGATATTGCACCTTGATTGCAAGCACTTGGCCATCAGGCAGCACGGCCTTGTGGACCTGTCCGATCGAGGCGGCCGCGATGGGCTGCGCGCCGAAACTGCGGAACTTCGTCCGCCAGCCCGCGCCCCACTGCGCATTCAGCACCTTCTCGAGCTGGGTAGGCGGCATGTAGTGCGCAGAGTCCCGCAAACGCGCGAGAATCTCGGTCAGTTCGCGCGGCAGGACGTCTCCGGCGTCGAGCGAAATCATCTGCCCAAGCTTCATCGCAGCGCCGCGCAGGCGCGAGAGCTGGTCTGCAACTCTCGTGGCATTTCGAGGGGTTAGCAGAAGCTCGGACAGCTTTGGCGCTTCTCCCCGCGCCAGTCGCCGCGCCCCTTCGCCCAGCATATTGGCGGCAACGCCTCCCGCCAGCTGACCAAACGCAGCAAATCGCGACAGCCGCGCCGTCGGCACCTTGCGATAACGCGATCCGCTCATTTCATAAGCCTTTGCAATGCCGGGCGAATCTTCAGGAACGCGCGATAGGCGCCTTCCAGCACCAACTCGACCGGACGCCAGCGTGCCAACAGGCCCAGCCAGCGCAAGGTCGGAACCGCCCGCCACATCGCCGCAAAGGCCGCCGCGCCCGAATGAACGCGGCCACCTTCGGACACGTGAAAGCGCGCAAGCGCCAGCTCTCGATCGACCGGGCATGGCGCGTAAGGGTCGGCAATATCGACAAAATCGATCGCACCCTCACGGTCCAACCGCTGTATCATCGCGATCTCGCGCGAGCAGAGCGGACAGGCGCCGTCGTACCAGACGGTTACCTGTTCGGGTGGAGAAGCAGTTGGCATGGTTGCGGTATGGCCCCGGCATCGTCCAGGCGAGACCTGCCATTTGGGGAAGCCTTCGTAGCGAACATATTTTACATAAGATATATTATCGGTTCTAAAGTCGAAGTTCCATAGCGTCGTCCTATACTATCATCGCAGAACAATACTTTTCGTGAGAGATAGAGACCGCTACGCGGGTTGACGGAAAGTGGGAGAACTGCCGATGACGACGCTCATCCGCAACGTGCGGATTTTCGATGGCGAACAGAGTCTTGCGAGCCTTGGCTCAGTTCTTGTCGAGGATGGCCGGATCAAGGCCATCGCCGAATCGGCAGACGGACTGGACGACGCCGGTGCCGCAACGGTCATCGAAGGGGCTGAGCGCACGCTGATGCCCGGTATGGTCGAGGCCCATGCCCATCTCACCTGGGGCTCCTCGGTCGAGAAGATCTATCACCAGTTCATCCTCCCTCCCGAGGAATTGAAGATCGCCGCGTGGCGCAATGCCCGCGTGCTGCTCGATCATGGCTTTACCAGCGCCTATTCGGCAGGCGCGCTGGGCGATGGCATCGAGGTGGAACTGGCAAGGGCGATCAACGCCGGGGAAACGCCCGGCCCCCGCCTGATCCCCTCGACGCTCGAGCGCAGCCCGGAAGGTGCCGAGGGCGTGGAGACCGGCGATGTGTTCAACGGGCGCGGGCCCGAAGCCATCCGCAAGTTCGTGGCCTACTGCAAGGACCAGGGCATCGGGTCGCTCAAGCTTGTCGTCTCGGGCGAGGATGCCCTGAAGCCGGGCTCAGCGCAGGACGTGCTCTATACCGACGAGGAAATGGAAGCAGCGGGTGAGGCAGCGCGCGAGGCCGGGCTCTGGATCGCAACGCACGCATACTACCCCAAGGCCATCGAGCTTGCCCTCAAGGCAGGCGCGCGGATCATCTATCACGCCTCCTATGCCGACGAGGCCGCCGCCGACGCCATGATCGCGGCCAAAGACACCACGTTCTACGCCCCCTCACCCGGCGTTTCGATCGCCGCGCTGGAAGCCACCCCGCCTCCACACATCGACATGAGCCACATGAAGAAGAGCGCGGCAGAGCGGATGGAGCTGGAATCGAAGCTAGTCCCGGCGCTCAAGGCGCGCGGCATGCGCATCCTGATTGGCGGGGACTATGGTTTTCCGTTCAATCCCATTGGCCGTAACGTGCGCGACCTCGAGATCTTCGTCGACCACTTCGGCTATACGCCCCCCGAAGCCCTCAAGGCCGCCACTGCGCTAGGTGGCGAACTGATGGGGTTTGAAGTCGGACGCATCAAGGAAGGCTGGCTCGCCGACCTCCTTCTCGTCGACGGGGACCCGACGCAGGACGTGCGCGTCCTTCAGGACAAGAGCAAGCTCGTGATGATCATGAAGGGCGGTACTCTCTACAAGACTCCCCAGGCGGCCGAAGGGGCTGCCGCGTGATGACAACGATGTTCGACGTTGCGATCATTGGTTGCGGCCCTGTCGGAGCTATGGCTGCCAACCTTCTGGGAAGGCAAGGTTTGTCTGTGGTGGTGCTCGAGAAGGAGACCGAACACTATCCCTTGCCGCGCGCGGTACATCTGGATCATGAGATGATGCGCCTGTTCCAGACGGCGGGCGTGATCGACCGCGTGCTTCCGGACATGGTGGCGACGGACGGGCATCTGCACGTGGGTGCGGACCATGGGGTGATCCGCTACATGGGCACGGTGGGCAAGCCCAAGCCCTTCGGGTGGTCGAACGACTACTTTTTCTACCAGCCCGAGTTCGAGGCGCACTTGCGCGCGGCCTTTGCCGACAATGGCCGGATCGGTCTTCTGACGGGGGCGGAGTTCACTTCGCTTTCGCAGGATGATAACGGCGTGACGGTGTCTTACACGCAGGATGGCGTGCAGCGCAGCCTGACCGCGCGTTGGGTGATCGCCGCCGATGGCTCGCGCAGTCCGGTGCGCAAGACGCTGGGGGTGAAACTCGACGACCTCGATTTCGAGGAGCCGTGGCTGGTGGTCGATGCCGAGGTCGAAGGCCCGGTGACCTTCCCGCCGCTGACCGGCGTGCCCGAAGGCGTGGACCTGCAGCGCCTGTCGGTGATGATGTGCGATCCGGCGCGTCCGGCCACAGTCGTGCCCGGACGTCGCAGCCATCGCCGCTGGGAGTTCATGCTCCTGCCGCACGAGGACGATGCCGAGATGATGCGCGAGGAGAATGTCGCCGCGCTCGTCGGGGCATGGATGAGGCAAGTGCCGCACAAGATCGTGCGCGCCGCGACCTATCGCTTTCATGGACTGGTGGCCGAGCATTGGCAGGTCGGCCGCGTGTTCCTCGCAGGCGATGCCGCGCACCAGACCCCGCCGTTCTTCGGCCAGGGCATGTGCCACGGCCTGCGCGATGTGGCCAACCTTGCGTGGAAGATGGCCGCCATCGTCAATGACGGTGCGGACGAGGCGATTCTTGCGACCTACCAGCCAGAGCGCGCCCCGCACGTGCGGGGCGTGATCGGCGCAGCGGTGGCTGCGGGCCGCTATATCTGCGAACTCGATCCCGCCAAGGCCGCTGCGCGTGATGCGAATATCCGCGCGCAGGCTGCGCAGAAAGCCGGCGAGACTGCGGCGGATCTGATCCCGGCGATCAGTACCGGCTTCATCGCGGCGGGCACACCGGCTGCGGGCGAGCGCTTCATCCAGCCCATCCTGACCGACGGGCGCAAGCTCGACGATCTGGTCGGTCAGGGCTGGCGGCTGTTCGTGCGGGATAGCGGTGCCGACGAGGGCGCGATTGCCGCCGCCGACCTGCCCGACAATGGCGCGGTGCTGGCGTGGCTCGATGCCAAGGGCGCGGAAGCCGTGCTAGTTCGCCCCGATCACTGCGTGTTCGGCACCGGCAAGGCCGCCGACCTGCTGGCCGCGTGCGATGCGCTGCTCGGCTTCAGGCAGGAGATCGAGGCATGAGCCTGACACTCGCTGCAGCCCAGACCATCGTCACCACTGCGCTGGCCGAAGCGCGCGCGCGCAATGCCAAGCCGCTCGCCGTGATCGTGCTTGATGCCGGCGGCCACCCGGTCGCCTTCGCCCGTGAGGATGGCGCGAGCCTGTTCCGCCACGACATCGCCCGCGCCAAGGCGATGGGCGCGCTCGGCATGGGGGATGATACCCGCGTGCTGGCCGAACGCGCCAAGGGCAACCCGGCGTTCTTCCAGAGCGTCAGCGTGGCGGTCGGCGGCAATATCGCTTTCTCGCCCGGCGGCGTGCTGATCCGGCATCAGGATGAAGTTATCGGCACCGTCGGTATCAGCGGCGATACCGGCGATTGTGACGAACTCTGCGCGCTGGCAGGCCTCCATGCCGCCGGGTTCAATCTGGAGACACAGAAGTGAAGCTGCGTAGCATCGAATTGGCCCTACCCGATCCCGCAGGAGCGGCGGCCTGGATGGTCGACATCTGGGGCCTCTCGCCCGCCGAGGTGCGAGGCGACACGCATTACCTGCGCGGCACCGGCACCTTCCCCTACCTTGTCGCCTTCGAACCGTCGGAAGACGAGTTCGTTCGCTCGACCACATTCGTGTGCAGCGACGAGGAACTGGCCGCCATCAAGGCCCGCGTCAGTGCAAAGGGCTGGGCCGCATGCCCAGTGACGTCGGCCGATCCGGGCGACGGCGCAGGGCTGCTCGTTGAGCTGCCCGAAGGCACGATCCTGCGCTTCCTTGCAGGCGCCGGCGAAGTTGCTCCCATCGAAGGCTTCTCCAAGGCCAGCAAGCGCGTTTCGCCGGTCAAGCTCACCCACGTGGTGTTCAACTCGGCCGATGCCGAGCTGCTGGGCCACGCGGTCGAGGACGTACTCGACTTCCGCGTCTCGGACCGCACTAAGGGCATGGTCTTCGTGCGTTGCAACGACAGCCACCATTCCACGGCCTTTGCCCGTGCAGGCTTTGCCAGCCTGAACCACGTGGCCTTCGAGATGGACGATCTCGACGCGGTGATGCGCGGCATCGGCTGGATGCGCGACAACGGCTTTGCGCCCGCGTGGGGGCCCGGGCGTCATGGACCGGGTGACAACGTCTATGCCTATTACATCGCGCCGTTCGGCCCGGTGATCGAGTATTCCACCGCCGTCGAGAAGGTTCCGGCGGACTATCGCACCGGCGAGCCGGACGAGTGGACCTGGCCCGAGAATCGCATCGACCAGTGGGGCATATCGGACAAGGATTTCGCCGGGCTTCGCGTCGCGGAAGAGCGCTTCCGCTGCCGCCGCGATTGGGAAGCCGCACCGCTTTGAAACTCAACCGGCGCGGATTTGTCGGCGGCGCTGCCGCACTTGCACTGGCCGGTTCGAAAGGCCACGCACGACACATTCGCGCACAAGCCCGCTCAGGGGGAGAAAAGACCATGGCCCGTTACATCAGCTTCCGCCGTCCGGACGGCACGCCCAGCTTCGGCCGCCTCGATGGTGAGACCGTGCACGACCTTGGGAGCCAAGGGACTGCCGCCTGGCTCAAGGATGCCGTGGCGGGGAACCTTGCCGCGCTGGCGACCACGGCCAGCTACGCCCGCGCCGACGTGCGCCTGCTGCCGTTGATCCCGAATCCGGAAAAGATCCTTTGCGTCGGCCTAAACTACGCGACCCACGTCGCCGAGACCGGGCGCGACCAGAAGGAGTTCCCTGCGATCTTCACCCGCTGGGCCGACAGCCTGATCGCCGATGGCGAGCCGCTGGTGCGCCCGCCCGAGACGACCCGCTTCGACTATGAGGGCGAACTCGCCGTCGTCATCGGCAAGGGCGGCCGCCGCATCACCCGCGCCAAGGCGATGGAGCACGTCGCGGGCTATTCGGTGTTCAACGACGGTTCTGTGCGCGATTGGCAGCGTCACAACATCCAGTTCACCCCGGGCAAGAACTTCCCCGGCACCGGTGGCTTCGGCCCTGCGCTGGTCACGCCGGACGAACTGCCCGACATCGCCAGCCAGCGGGTGCAGACCCGCATCAACGGCCAGCTTGTGCAGGACCAGCCCGTGTCGGACATGATCTGGGATATCGCTTTCATCATCGAATACTGCTCGACCTTCACCACGCTGGAGCCGGGTGACGTGATCGCCACCGGCACGCCGGGCGGCGTCGGCGACAAGCGCAATCCGCCGCTCTACATGAAGGCCGGTGACGTCGCCGAAGTCTCCATCGGCAAGGTAGGCACTCTGACCAACCCGGTGATCGACGAGAAATGATCAGGGACGCAATCGCTGCCATGGGCACCACGCTCAGCCCGCAAGTGGTTGAGCAGGTCCGTGTGCTGCTTGCTGCCGGACAGCAGGAGCTTGCCGCTCGGGTGCCGGTGCTGGCTGGCGATTGCGCTTACGGTCCGCATGAGCGGCACCTGCTCGATCTCTATCGGACGAGCAAGGCTGCGGGCCTTCCCGTCGTTCTCTTCGTCCACGGCGGCGGCTTTCGTATCGGCGACAAGGGTGGAGCTGGGACTGAGGGGGCGTCGTGGCAGAACGCCGCCTTCGCCCGGACCATGGCCGAGGCCGGATTCCTCGGTGCGGCGATGAACTACCGCCTCCTGCCCGAAGCCCGCTGGCCCGACGGTGGCGAGGACGTGGTGCTGGCGGTCGAATGGCTGCGGGCCAATGCTGCCGCGCATGGCGGCGATCCGGCGCGGATCGTGGTCGTCGGCACTTCGGCAGGTGCGGTGCATATCGCTTCTGCGCTGAAGCTGCGGCCCGATCTGCCAGTCGCGGGAGCCGTGCTGCTGTCAGGCCTCTATGGCTACACGCCGCTCGATGAGCGGGACGAGCCCTACTACGGCCCGAATGCGGAATATCCTGAGCGGATGCCGCGTGAGGCTGTCGCATCGACCACGATCCCGCTGTTCGTTGCCAGTGCGCAATACGATCCACCGCGCTTTCAGGCCGAATTTCTCGGATTGATGGAGGAGCGCCTTGAACGGCACGGCACCATGCCCACTGGCATGATCATCCCCGGCCACAACCACTATTCGTTGGCGATGCACGTCGGCACGTCCGACCGCCGCCTCGCCGACGAGATCGTCGCCTTCGTCAGTTCGTGCTGAGCACTGCGCCAATGTGACTGCGCCCGCGCGCGCGGGCCAGTTTCTCCTGCCGGTCCCGCTCGCGCGCCGAGGCGCGCTGTTCGTCGGTGCGTTCATCGTAACAGGCGGCGCAGGACACCCCTTCCTCGTAAAGCGGGTGGCTCTGCCCCTCGATGTTCACCGGGCGGCGGCAGGCGCGGCAGAGCACGTGGCTCCCCTGCACAAGGCCATGGCCTACGGTCACGCGCTCGTCGAAGACGAAGCATTCGCCGTGCCACAGGCTTTCCTGCTCGGGCACTTCCTCGAGATACTTCAGGATGCCGCCCTTGAGGTGATAGACCTCCTCGACGCCTTCGGCCTTGAGGAACGCGGTCGACTTCTCACAGCGGATGCCGCCAGTGCAGAACATGGCGACCTTGGGTGCCCTGCCCTCGCCCAGCAGACGCTCGCGCTCGCGCCGGAACCATTCGGGGAACTCGCGGAAGCTCGCGGTCTGCGGGTCGATTGCCCGCTCGAAGGTGCCCGCCGCGACCTCGTAGTCGTTGCGGGTGTCGATCACGATCGTATCGGGGTCTGAAATCAGGGCGTTCCAGTCCTGCGGCGCGACATAAGCGCCGACGCTGGCGCGCGGATCGACGTCCGGCTCTCCCATCGTCACGATCTCGCGCTTGATCCGCACTTTCATGCGATAGAACGGCATTTCCGACGCACCGGAATACTTCACGTCCGTCTCGGCACAATCTGGTTGGGCCCGGATGAAGTCCACCACCCGCGCGATGCCATCGGCGCTACCCGCGATCGTGCCGTTGATCCCCTCGCGGGCGATCAGCAGCGTGCCCTTGATGCCTTGCGTCTTGCACACCGTCTCCAGCGCATCGCGCAGGGCTGCGCAATCGGCTATCGGGGCGAAGCGGTAGAGCGCGGCAACGGTGACGGGCGATTCCATGGCGCGCCCTTAGTCCAGACGCGCTGGAATCGCTACCGTGCAGAGTAATAAGGTCAGAAAGCGGCGATCCCGGTGATGGCGCGGCCGAGGATCAGCGCGTGGACGTCATGCGTGCCCTCGTAGGTGTTGACCGTCTCGAGGTTCACCATGTGACGGATCACCTGGTACTCGCCGGAAATGCCATTGCCGCCGTGCATGTCGCGCGCCATCCGCGCAATATCGAGCGCCTTGCCGACATTGTTGCGCTTGACGATGGAAATCATCTCGGGCGCAAAACGCCCTGCGTCCATCAACCGGCCGACCTGCAGCGAGGCGTGAAGGCCCAGCGTGATCTCGGTCAGCATGTCGGCCAGCTTCTTCTGGTAAAGCTGCGTTGCGGCAAGCGGCCGGCCGAACTGGTGACGATCAAGGCCATACTGGCGCGCTGCGGAATAGCAGAACTCCGCCGCACCCAGCGCCCCCCACGAGATGCCATAGCGCGCACGATTGAGGCAGCCGAACGGTCCCTTGAGGCCCTGCACGTTGGGCAGCAGCGCATCGTCGGGCACGAACACCTCATCCATCACGATCATTCCGGTGATCGAGGCGCGCAAAGAGACCTTGTTCTCGATCTTGGGCGCTGAAAGGCCCTTCATGCCCTTTTCCAGCACGAAGCCGCGAATGCTGCCATCGTGCGCATCGCTCTTGGCCCAGACGACGAAGACATCGGCAATCGGCGCGTTGGAAATCCACGTCTTGGCGCCGTTGATGACGTATCCGCCGTCGACCTTGCGCGCATTGGTGCGCATCCCGCCGGGGTCGGACCCGGCATCGGGCTCGGTCAGGCCAAAGCAGCCGATCCATTCTCCGGTGGCAAGCTTGGGCAGATACTTGCGGCGCTGCTCTTCCGATCCATATTCGTAGATCGGAAACATCACGAGGCTCGACTGCACACTCATCATCGAGCGGTAGCCGGAATCGATACGCTCGACCTCGCGCGCGACAAGGCCGTAGGACACATAGCCCGCGCCCGCGCAGCCATAGTCTTCGGGCAGCGTCACGCCGAGCAGGCCCTGCTCGCCCATTTCGCGGAAGATCGCAGGATCGGTATGTTCGTTGGCAAAGGCATCGATCACGCGCGGCGCAAGCCGGTCCTGCGCAAAGGCGCGCGCGGCATCGCGGATCATCCGTTCGTCATCGCTCAGCAGGCTGTCGAGCCCGAGCGCGTCTTCCCAATCGAACGGTATCATGCCTGCCATTGTCGCTGTCTCCTTTGGTGGGGGTGATTGCATCTGCAATCAGTTTGTTCAACCGCCCAAAGGGGATTTTTCGGTGCTGGAACAGCAATCGGTAGAATAGACGTCGAGAAGACCCAATCCCAAAAGCTGGATTCACAGCAGCTCACCTGTGACCCAGGGTCATGACGAATGACTGATCAGCCCCTCGATTTCCGGACGCCGTCGGCCCTGATTTTAGGATAGGAGGCAAAGATGGGGGATGCCAAATTGAGCCATGAATTCAAGCGTAAGGCGATGGCCCAGATCACCGAGCGCGGCCATCCGGTAACGGAGGTCTCGGCTCGGCGTCAGTCTGCACGCGCTGTATACCTTGAAGCGTCAGCTTGGGAATGTTGTATCCGGCGATACCGGCAAGGATGCTGAGATCCGTCAGCTGAAGCGCGAGTGGGCCCGGGTGACCGAGGAGCCCGACATCTTAGAAATGCAAGCGCGTATCTCGCCAGCGATAGAAAGTGAAATCCGTGTTCATTGCCGAGCATCGTCACCGGTGCAGGGTCCGAACGATGTGTCGGGGCCTGCGCATCCAGCCCGGTGGTTTCCATGCCTGCCAGAAGAGCCAGCGGGCAAAGTCTATGGCTTCCGCAAGCTCCGCGATGTCCTTCTAAATCATGATGCGACCTGCTGCCCAAACTGCGTTGCCCGGTTGACCAGGCTGGCAGGCATCAGAGCACAGATCAGCTACATTTGCCGACCTGGCAGCTACGCAAGCATGTCCACCATGGCGGTCAACAATACGCTGGATCGCCACTTCGATGTTGCCTCGCAAGACCCGGCCTGAGTGACAGACATTCCCTACATTCGCACCCTGGATGGCTTTGCCTATCTCGCTTTTGTGATTGATCTGCTATCACACCGCGCGATGGGTTGGTCGATGCAGGCGCTGCACATGGCGGTATGGCGGTGCAAGCCGAAGCGCCAGGTGCTCATCCACTCGGTCCAGGGCCCGCAGCTCACCAGCGTCGACTGGGCTGCGTTCATCCATTTCACGATCTTGAGCACTCGATGAGCCGACGCAGCAATTGCCATGACAGCGCGGTTGCCGAGTGCTTCTTCTCGTCACTCAAGCGTGAGTGCATCCGCTGCCGCACCAATAAATCTCGCGAGGAAGCCCTGGCAGGACGTGTTTGACTACGTCGAGATGGCCTATTACGCGGTGCGCAAGCTTGGTCAGGAACGGGTGCTGTCAACCGTCGAACCCGAACGGCTGCAGATTTTGAAGGCGAAAGGCGTCTGGAAAACCAGGGGCTGCTCAGCCAAAACAGATTCCAGCGCGATGCAGACCTGCTCAGCTTTCCACGCATTTGACGAAACGAGCATAAGGCATTTTTGCCGCAGCACCGACGTCTGTCGCTAGTTGCCTTCAGCATCGACCACGAAAACAATCGGCCTTCCCCTCGACGCGGGCTCCCAGCCTGCGTGCAAAGCTGCCTGAATGCCCCTGATTACGAGCGCGTCGCTAATCTGGAGGCGGCCACGTTGCATACCTTTCAGCAAGCGCTTGGGCGGAGGGAATTCCAGCAAAGCTCCGCGCTTTGTGTGCTGGCGCTGCAAGGCGATCGTCATACCTTTCCAACCTTCGGTCTCGCTCCACTGCGGCTCGCTCCGCAGCTCCCACGCGTATCTAAACACGCCGACGTCGACGATACCGGAAAGCTTGTGGATGCATGTCATGAAGCGATGTCTAGCATGTCTTCCATGACAAGCCACGGCCCGCAGATACCCCAACGACCTTAGGCTTCGAGGTTCGAAAAGCAGCTTTCTGCAACTCGTTTCTCGGTGGCCCGCAATGATGCACGCATGTGGTACAACGGCTGGGAGTCCACATTTGCTGCAGAACGTCGCAGTCAGGTCGATAATGAATCTTCGCAAGCCAGCTTTGTGAGCGGACAAAAGCGACCCTGCAGACCTGATCAATAGTTGCGCCTTGTTCGCTGGTCGCCTTGGCCTTACGCTTGACGAGGCGCCTGCATCCATCTCCAACCAAATCCATGTGATAGCCGACATTCACGCTGGCGTTATCGCGATATCGTTGCCAATTAACGCGAATGGCATCTCAGACTCCGGAACCGATCGTCTCCATCAAAGGCCTCGGCAAAACCTACCAAGGGGGCTTCAAGGCTTTAAAATCGGTCGATCTTGAGATTTTTCGCGGTGAGATTTTTGCGCTGCTTGGCCCCAATGGCGCAGGCAAGACGACACTGATCGGCATCGTCTGCGGGCTCGTCCAGGCAACAGTCGGATCGGTGATCGCAGATGGCCACGATATCGCGCGGGATTATCGTGCGGCGCGGGCCAAGATCGGGCTGGTTCCGCAGGAATTGGCAACCGACATGTTCGAGACCGTGTGGCACACAGTCAATTTCAGCCGGGGCCTGTTTGGCAAGCCGCGCAATCCTGCGCTGGTCGAGGGAATCTTGCGTGATCTTTCGCTTTGGGACAAGCGGAATACCAAGATTGCCGGACTATCTGGTGGCATGAAGCGCCGCGTCCTGATTGCCAAGGCACTGTCGCATGAGCCGACGATCCTGTTCCTTGATGAACCGACAGCCGGCGTCGATGTCGAACTACGTCGCGATATGTGGGACATGGTGCGCCGCCTGCGCGACAAGGGCGTCACGATTATCCTGACGACGCACTACATCGAAGAAGCCGAAGAAATGGCTGATCGCATCGGCGTGATCGATGATGGCCAGATCATCCTGATCGACGAGAAGCACGCGCTGATGGAAAGACTCGGTCGGACGCGAGTGACCATTGGCCTAGCCAAGCCACTCAACACATTGCCTCGGGAACTTGCGCTTGAAGGGCTGGCTCTGGCGGAAGATGGCGCATCGTTAGTGCTTACGCTGAGCGGAAAGGGAGATGGCGCAACCGGGGCGGCAGCCCTGATCAAGCATCTCTTCGTCGCAGGCATTGATTTTCGGTCTATCGACACTTCGCGGTCATCGCTTGAAGAGATATTTGTCGGCCTAGTGGAGAAGCAGGCATGAACGTCCATGCGGTGCGCGCCATCTACAGATTCGAACTGGGTCGTACGCTTCGAACATTGTTCCAAAGCCTCGCAGCACCGGTCATATCGACATCATTATACTTCATCGTGTTCGGATCAGCGATTGGATCACAGATACAGATGATCGACAACGTCAGCTACGGAGCCTTCATCGTCCCTGGTCTGATCATGCTCGCGCTGTTGACCGAGAGCGTCTCAAACGCGTCTTTCGGTATCTACCTGCCCCGCTTCACGGGCACGATCTATGAACTTCTGTCGGCGCCGGTTTCGGCATTCGAAGCACTGATGGGCTACGTCGGCGCTGCTGCGACCAAATCGGTTATTCTGGGCCTGATAATTCTGGCTACAGCCCGGTTGTTTGTGCCCATAGTGATCGTTCACCCATTCTGGGCTGCTGCATTCCTGATCCTGATTTCAATCAGCTTCAGCCTGTTTGGATTCATACTTGGGCTATGGGCTGACGGTTTCGAGAAGCTTCAGGTCGTGCCGATCATGATCATCACGCCACTTACATTTCTTGGTGGTACCTTCTATTCCATCAAGATGCTCCCGCCGGCGTGGCAGACGGTGACCATGTTCAATCCCATTGTCTATCTGGTGAACGGGTTTCGCTGGGCGTTTTATGGCCAGTCCGACGTCAGTGTCGGTTTCAGTCTCTTTATGATAGTGGCCTTCATGGTGCTGTGCGTCGCGGTCATCGCCTGGATCTTCAAGACCGGCTGGCGTCTGCGGGCCTGAGGGCGAGTGCGTGCTCAGGGTCTTGCAAGGTTCGAACATCAGTCCGGCATTGTAGTGATCGGCAGGCTCGCTTCCTTGCCCGCCTGCTTTGATCACAAGGTCGCTTCAATGAGCGAGACCAGCTGCCCCATCCGGAACGGTTTGCGCAGCAGCGTCTCCCTGGCAGAAAAGGTCTGCGGGATTTCGGCAAAGCCAGTCACGTAGATTACCCGACCAACTCCATTATGATCGAGGAAGTATCGCGCAAGCGCCAGCCCGTCGACTTTGCCGGGCATCCGAAGATCGGTCACAAGCACATCGTAATCGGAATTTGAGGCTAGCAACGCCTTTGCCGCCTCGCCGTCAGCGGCAGCTTGGACGACGAAACCATGCATCTCGAGTTCGTCGACAACAAGTTCCAGCAACAGTGGTTCGTCATCAACCGCCAGAATGCGAGTCATCGGCCCCTCCCTTACTTCGGGGAAAAGAAAGCGTCACGCTCGTTCCGGTTCCGACGCTCGACTGGATTTCGACCTGTCCACCACTTTGTGTGACAAAACCATAGACCTGGCTCAATCCCAGACCTGTTCCTGCGCCCACGGGTTTCGTCGTAAAGAATGGCTCTGTCGCGCGAGTGAGGGTGTCGCTATCCATGCCAGTACCAGTGTCACCAACGGTGACCGTCACCTGATCACCTTTGCGTGCCGTAACGATCTCGAGGCAACCGCCCGACGGCATCGCATCACGCGCATTGAGCGCAAGGTTCAGCAAGGCGCTTTCAAGCTGGTTCTGATCGATCTCGATCACCAGATCTTCAGGCCAAAGCTTGGCGTCAACCACGACGTTGCCACCTGCCGTCCGCTCGATCATGGGGCAAAGCTCACGGACGGTCTGATTGACGTCCACTGGCTCGACCAACAAGGGCTGTTTCCTCGCAAAAGCCAGCAACTGGCTTGTCAGCTTCGCCGCGCGCTCGATTGCAACAAGCGCGTTGTCGATGCTGCGCGCCGCCTGCTGTTCATCGCCCGAGTAGCGCTGCAGGCGCTCAAGGTTGCCGGTCACCACCGTGAGCAGATTGTTGAAGTCATGGGCGATTCCCGCGGTCAATTGCCCCACGGCCTGAAGCTTCTGCGATTGACGCAGCATTTCCTCGGCCCGCTCTCGCACGGCCATTTCGGCGTGCAGGCGATCGAGCGCAACCTGCAACTGGGCCGGAGAAGGCACGGCGACCAGCTTTGGCAAAAGCGGCCATAGGGCAATTGCCGTCACGATCGACGCGCCAGCTGTGATCGCCTTCACGAATGCTTCGATGCCGTAGGCGGGAACCCAGAGCACGAGAATGCTGATCAGATGCGTCGTACCACAGGCAAGAATGAACACCGCAAACAAGACCAGCACCCACCCGAACTCAAGATCGGGACGGCGCTTGAGAAACAACCACAAGACCACAGGGATGGAGTAGTAGGCGAGCGCGATCACGGCGTCGGCGGCCACGTGTGTCCAGACCAGTCCGGGTTCCCAGAGCAGGCAGAAGCCGTGCGGCGGCAGTCCGGTCTGGAACAGGAACCGGGTTAGTTGGTCAAGGAAATCCATGGTCAAATCCCTGGAAAGTTCTGACGCAAGCAAAGTGCCGACGGAGGGTTGGCGTTATCGCAATCCTGTGCCGTATGCGAGCGTCCGTTCGCCGCGCCTTCGTGCCGTGCAACCTTTTGTGTCGGTTCTGTTTTTCAGCCATCCAGGCACCGCGCGCGAGGCGCCATCTCGACCAAACTTTCTTCACATGATGTCCGACCCACGATGCTTGTGGACCCATGCCTGCGTCAACCTCGAGCAGGCGCACAAAGGACTCGCTGGTCGGGAACGAGCGGGTTTTACCTACTGAGAGCCGCGAGGCGGAGAGCGCATTCCCATGGGTCTTTTGCGGCACGCACTCCCTCGGCGTGACAAAAGGGGCGATGACCTTGCGATCGGCACAACTTGCGTGACCGTGGAGCAGCATCGCAAGTGTTGGGATCCTCAACGCTCAGCAGGCATACATTCTTCCTGCGCCAAACGACCAAAGCCGGACGACTGCACACCCCTTCAGCGCGAACCTGGTCCCTTCAGGCCGAACCGCAGCGCTTGCCCCTGATTTCATGCAGATCAGATCAGGGCGAAACCGTCATGGATGGTCTCATTTGGAAGACCCGCTCCAGGCTCAGCCTCTGCCTTGTGACCATTGCAAAGCGCTCGGTACGCACGTCGTTGTATCATTTATGGCCCGGAACGAAAAAATGACTGAAACCATTATCATAGCAGGCGATGTCTGGAGCAGATATTCGCGTCGGATTGGGTTCAGCACTTGTGTAAGGGCCGGTTTCGACCGATTGGCCATCGTCCAGCATCAACGGCATCGCAACATATCCCGCCCGCAATCAGGCGATATCGGCATCTAACTGACATTCCGGTCTTGCCGCAACGAACGCTGGAAGCTTTGCACAGGCCTCTTCGATATCCGGAATGCGCCCGAAATCGAACCGTGCGCCGAACCGCCTGGCATTGCCGAGTTGGGGCACCAGAAGTATATCGGCCAGCGTGACAGTGTCGCCAAAGCAGTAAGGACCTGATCGATTGGCGATGAGATCGGCACAGGCCGCAAGACCCTGCTCGATGATCTCGATTGCCCAGGTATCTACAGCCGCCTGATCCAACCCCTGTTTCTTCAACATCTTCAGAACCTTGAGGTTCTGCACCGGGTGAGTATCGCAGGCGATCACTTGCGCCAGTGCCCGGACCTTTGCCCGTTCCACAGGCTCTGCCGGGAGAAACGGAGGATCTGGATAGATTTCGTCGAGATATTCAATAATTGCAAGGCTTTGCGTGAGAACGGCACCATCAACTTCGAGTGCGGGGACGAAGCCCTGAGGATTCAGGGCCAGATAGTCGCTCGCGCGTTGATCGCCAGTGCGCAGATCATGTGCCCTGCCCTCCCATGCGAGACCCTTAAGCCCCAGCGCGATCCGGACACGCCACGATGCAGTGGATCGCCAATAGCCGTGAAGAACAAGTGGTTCGCTCATCATATCGCTCATTGCTGCTTCGGGCGCGACCGTAGCCGCAGCGCTTGCCATTGCAAGTAGAGGTGTGGCCCGGTTAGGGTCACTTTGATGACAACTGCAAACTTGCGCCTCCACCCGATCTATGCCCGCATGCCGGTCACGATCTTCGAGTACATGTCCGGCCTCGCCCGTGATCTTGGTGCGATCAACCTCGGGCAGGGGTTTCCTGACGGCGCACCGCCACAGCCCCTGCTCGAAGCGCTGGCGAAGGCTTCGGCGGAACGGTCACACCAGTATCCGCCGATGGCAGGCGTCCCTGAACTTCGCAAAGCTGTGGCCGAATTCTACGGACGGACGCAAGAGCTTGAACTGTCGGCTGAGAGCGTAGTCGTAACATCCGGGGCGACCGAAGCGGTCGCCTCCGCAATCCTCGGGGTCGTCTCCCCCGGCGACGAGGTCCTACTGTTTGCGCCGGCCTACGATGCCTATGCCCCGCTTGTCCGGCGCGCAGGTGGCGTGCCGGTATTCGTGGCGCTGCAGGCCCCGGAATGGCGCTATGATCGGATTGTGATCGAGGCTGCGATCACACCGCGCACGCGTGCGCTGGTCTTGAATGATCCGCTGAACCCGACCGGCACGGTTGCCTCTCCTGATGATCTCGCGATGCTTGCAGATGTGTGCAGGAGGCACGACCTCTTCGCCATCTGCGACGAGGTCTGGGAGAATGTCCGCTTCGACGGCCTTGCCCATGCCTCGCTGCTGACCCAGCCGGGAATGGCGGAGCGGGCGGTCAAGATCGGATCTGCGGGCAAGATCTTTGGCGCGACGGGTTGGAAAGTGGGCTGGATCGTCGCTGCGCCGCAGGTGGCTTCGGTCGTGGCACGGGCGCACCAGTTCCTCACCTTCACCACGCCGCCGATGCTGCAATTTGCCGTGGCCGAAGCTCTCGATCAGTCGATAATCGTCAAGGCCTGCACAGCAAGCTGGGAGCAGACGCGGGCGGTCCTGCTGCAAGGTCTTGAACGGGAGGGCTTTGTCACCCTGCCTTCGGTTGCGACATGGTTTGCCTGCATCGACCTTCCGACTTCGGGCATCGCACTCGACGACCGGACTTTCAGCGAGCGCGCGGTTCGGGAAGCGCGAGTTGCCTCGATCCCTCTGTCCGCGCTGTGGGAGGGTGATCACATGCCCACGCACATAGCACGGCTTTGCCACTGCAAGCCTGCGCCGATGCTGGAGGATGCTATTGGGCGACTGGCGCGCTGGCGAGACGGCTTGCTTTGAGCCGCGTTCAAAGCGGCCAGAACCACAGGACCAACGGCGTCCCGATCAGCACGACCAGCACGGAAAGCGGCGCGCCCAACCGCGCGTAATCACCGAAGCGATAGCCTCCAGGACCGAGTACCAGCGTATTGCACTGATGGCCGATGGGCGTGAGAAAATCGCAGCCCGCGCCAATGGCCGTGGCGATCAGGAAGGCCTCCGGTCGATAGTGCAACTGCTCGGCGAAGACACCCGCGATCGGAGCCATGACAAGCACAGTGGCGGCATTGTTGAGGAAGGGCGTAACGGCCATCGCGGCAACGAGGATTAGCGCGACCGCGCCCCACGCTGGAAGCGTGACGGCAAGATCGGCCAGTATCTTTGCGATCACGTCGGATGCGCCCGTCGTCTGCAGCGATTCGCTCACCGGGATCAGCGCCGCCAGCATGATCAGGATCGGCCACTCGATTGCCTTGTACGCATCGTCGGCAGGCAGTGCACCGGAGATCACGGTGAGCCCGGCCGCCGCGAAGAAGGCCAGCGCTGCCGGGACGTAACCGCTGCCAGCGGCAATCATCGCACCCGCCAGAATGATCAGCGGAAGCCAGCGCGTTCGCGTCGAACCCAAGCCGATCTTGCGTTCGGCAAGCGGAAGCGCGCCCATTTCCGCGAGCCGCGCAGGCAGGACATTGAGCTGCCCCTGCAGAACGATGACGTCGCCAGCCTGCAGTACGGTGTTGCCGGGCTTGTTGGTGATCGTCTCCCCGCCGCGCGAGATGGCGAGCAGGTTGACGCCGAGCCGATCGCGCATCTGCAGGCGTCCTGCGGTCCGGCCGATCAGGGCGGAATCGGCATGGATAACCGCTTCGATCACGCCGATTCCGTCATCCTGTCCCGAACCGCCCCCGCCCGAACCGCCTGCAAGGACGAGCCGGTCCGCCCCAACGACCTGCTCAAGCCGGTTGGGCTCTCCGCTAAGGATCAGCACGTCACCTTCGCCGATATGCGTTTCGGGGGCGACCGCGCCGCGCATATCGCCCCGCAGGAGGCCGGCGACCTCGATTTCGCCGTCATGTCGCGCAACGAAGTCGGCCACGGTAAGTCCGGCAACGGGCGAGCCTTCGCTGACAGTCGCCTCGATCACGTAGGCGGAGATGTTTATCGCCTCGGACATGCCCTGGGCGGCCTGCCTGTCGGTCGGCAGCAATCGCCAGCCAATCGAGAGGAAGATCAGCCCCGCAGCCAGAAGCGCAAGCCCGGTAGGGAGGTAATCGAACATGCGGAACGGCTCGCCGGTCATCTCCTCGCGGACGCGGCTGACGATGATGTTGGGCGATGTGCCGATCAGCGTGGTGAGACCGCCGAGCAGCGAGGCAAAGGCCATCGGCATGAGGTATAGCGAAGGCGAGGCCTTGTTGCGCCGCGCCATCTGCACGGCGCCGGGCATCAGCATCGCCAGCGCGCCGACATTCTTGATGAAGCCTGATGATACGCCCACCGCCGTCGACAACGCGAGCATCTGCCCTTGCGGACTGCGGATGCGCTGGGCAAGCGATTGCAGCACGCTTTCGATCATGCCGGAGCGCTGGACCGCAGCGGAGAGCACCAGCGCGGAACCAACAATCACGACGATGTCGTCAGAAAAACCGGCAAATGCAGCCTTTGGGCTGACCACACCAATTGCTACGGCGAACAACAGTGCAATCACTGCAGTCACGTCGTATCGGAAGCGCCCCCACAGGAACAGCGCCATCATTCCGCCGAGAGTGGCCAGCGAAAGCCATTGGGGCTGTGTCATTGCAGCCTTCAATGTTCAGTCGGCGTAGCGGTTCCCGTCAGGTAAAGCGCAACTCACCCTGCACTGGCGCGATGCGGCGCGCCGCAGGCACCGGTCTTGACTGCGGCAGAAGGCAACGTGCCATGCCTTGCAGCACATAAACCGCATGACGCTGACCACCACGGTTCTCGTGGTCGATCGCGTAGCCCTTGTAGTAACGGCGCAGCAGCCCCGCCCCGACCAGTTCGGATACGGCCCTGCTTAGGTTCGTCTTGCCTGAAGCACGGACGCGCTGACGCACCTCGTCCTCGACGAGCGCAGCCGCTTTTGCCGGGTCTGTCGGCATGCGGTCCTCAAGAATCAGGTCGGACTTGACCCTTTCGGCAAGGGCGATGCGACGGGGATCGCGCCCGCCCATCGGAGCCAGACTGTCACAGAGCCAGTCCCGCAAGGTCACCTGCTGGCGTCCGCGCTGTACGAAAGGCCCTGCCTCTCCGCTTGCATCGGCCGCTTCGGCAATGAGGCTCAGCACCATGAAGGCATAGCGCGGACGCGAGCTCGCCTGCGCAAGGCAATCAAGGAGAGAAGACATCGCGCCGGGAGAGGACGGGCCAGGTAGGATCACAGTCTGGAACATTTGGTGATTCAAGAAAGCACATAACGTGATTCCTGTGAATCCCTCACAGACCACAGACCGCCGAAATCGACAGTCAAATCCAACATTTGTCCCTTGTGACACTTTGCCCGAGGGTAAAGTGTCACGCATTGCCCTTTATGGTGCGGCCAATTCAGCTGACATTTGCAGGAGCAAGTCGGGGGGTGAGGAGATGCACCACGGCCAGGGCGACGAGATAGGCGCTGGCACAGATGGCGAAATCGCGAAGAGGATCTGGTCGCTAACGCCACCAGATCCTCTTCGCACAATGCCCGACCTGGTACCGCCTGCTCGATCTAATGCATAGCGACAGCAAACTCCGAGGCTGAAATGTGGGCTGAAGCGCTGTTGTCCCACTTCTTCACTCGCACCTGCATTACCGCCTTGATCTATCGATATTCACAAAACATGGGGCAGTTAGTGCACATGCACAAGCTCACCGCTGCTTCTTGGCAATCGTCGCAGTGAAGTCGGGGCCCTTGTTGGCAACCCAGTCGATAAACTTGCGTACGGCAGGGTCGGCAAGCAGCTTTTCGACATCCATGCCGATGCGCTGAAGTTCGGAATTGGTGAAATTCACGATCAGCGTCTGCTGGCAGATGCTGTGCATCGGCACGGTATCGCGCCCGCCCCGGCTCTTGGGTATCGGATGATGCCACACGATCGTGCTGCCAGTCGGCCGTCGGCAGAGCCAACAAAGCACGGGAGGCGATGCTTCCTCTCCATCCGGCGTGTCGAAGTCGTCGTAGCGACCGTGCTTTGCATGCTTGCGGACCATGCCGTTGACTTACAGCAACCACGACCATGCGCAATCAGAGACAGGCGATTATGGTCTTGGTCTGGAACCATGCACCCAGCCCTTCCTGCTCGAAGTTCCGGCCCCAGCCCGCCCAACCGTAGCCCCCGAACGCAAAGTCTGGCCCTTTCGCGCCTTGGCCGCTGATCGAGACTTGCTCGGATGGGATGCGCGGAAGTACGTGGCTTGACCACGTCAACCATCATGATCGGCCATGCCGCCGCGATGCCGAAAGAGAACATCGATACCGTAGCGCCGGTCATCATATTCGGCAATGCCTTCCCTGTGCCGTTCGAGATAGCGCCCGAAAGACTGCTTGCCCTGTTCAACAGATCGGACAAAACCGACCGCGTGCTGGGCCGCTGTGAACGCAATATCGCCGCGTTCGAGGCAGGACAGCGCAAGATCGAGCCCTGGCTTTACCCCGAGGACCTTTAAGCATGAGCGAAACGGAAGATCTGCTGACCAACTACAAGAAGGCCTATAACCGGCGTGTGGGTTTCGGCACTCGGCCTGCGCTGATCCTGATCGACTTTTGCATGGGGTATTTCGACGAGGCTTGCGAACTCTACGCCGGCGTCGAAGATGCTCTCGCCTCGGCGTTGCGCGTGCGCGAAGCGGCGCGGGCCGCTGGCGTGCCGGTGATCCTGACCAATGTCGTCTATCACCTCAGCGCCATAGACGGCGGCCGATTCTTCGAAAAGGCCGCGCCGCTCAGGAACTTCCTCAAGGGCAGCCCGATGGGCGCTTGGGCCCCGGGTCTTGAACCGTTCGAGGACGAACTGGTCGTCTCCAAGCAATACCCAAGCGCTTTTTTCGGCACCTCGCTCGCCTCGACGCTGACGGCGATGGGCGTTGACTCAGTCCTGCTCACCGGCCTCACCACCTCGGGCTGCGTGCGTGCCTCCTGCGTCGATGCGATGAGCCATGGCTTCCGCACCGCCGTGATCGCCGAGGCCTGTGGCGACCGCCACGCGGCTCCGCACGAAGCCAACCTGTTCGACATGAATGCCAAATACGCCGACGTCGTCAGCGAGGGAGAGGCCGTCGCCTTCTTCGGCACGCTAAGCGCCTGATGCACTTCGCAGGGCGCATTGCAGTCTTCACCGGTGCGGGGGTCGGCAATGGAAACGGGCCATTGTCGGTTGGCCCTTCGCCATGGTCACCATCCTGATGTCGAGCCTGTTCCATGCCCTTGCGGCGGCCTAGCTCACCCACTCCGGTTGATCTGCACCCACGAATATGCGAATGACAATTCTATAAAGTAGCGAAGACGAACTTCGCCAGGCAAACGAGCGCGCGGGCGCGTCGGGGCCGTGGAATGGGAAACGGATCCTGTGTCTGCGGCGTCAAAGTCATCATCTGCCATTGGCCCTGTCGCCAGCCCACCGGCTGGCGCGGATGATCTTGCCTGCACCAGCCCCACCCCTTTCCCGATCATGCACGAACGCCGCTGCCCGTTCCCCGGCGCAGCAACGCCAGAAGGTTGACCATGAACGTCCAGGACATCGCGATAAGCCTCGATCTTATCAATCGCCACTATCAGGAACCGAACAGAAACCGGTTCGAAAGCAAATACTTCTGGGAAGAACTCTACCCGCTGATCGCCACGGCCGGGTTCTCTTCGATCGAGATCCCCTATGAGCCGGTATGGCAGTTCGGCGGTCGCAGCGGCGTGCCAATGAACCGCTATTGCATTAACACCAAGTACACCAGCGCCGCCCGGTACAGCGAAGTCCTGGCCGCCAGCGGGATCAAGCGCGTCACCGCGGTGACGTTCGATCCCAACCTGTTCATGCGCAACGACAACATCCACTTCTACTTCGGCGCCTCGGGCCACTTTGCGGGCGAGGCTCTTGCCCACGCGGCCGACCTTGGCGCGGACTGTTTCGCCATCAGCCCCTCGCCCTATTACGGGCGGATCAAGCAGTACCACCCGGACATCGACGCACAGATCGCAATGTTCACCGATCGCGCCTTCGAGCTTCTGACCGGCCTTGCCACCAAGGCCGAGGAACTGGGCGTCAAGCTCGTCCTGCGCAACGAATACTGGAGCCTGTTCGGCGGTGAACGCATCCTGCCGCTGCTCGCCGGCCTGCCGGAAAGCGTTGGCCTCGATATCGATACCGCAAGCCTTATCGTTGCGGGCATCGACCCTGCACAGTTCATCGCTGGCAACATCGCCCGCGTCGGCTGCGTCCACCTGACCGACACCAGCTTCGTCGACACGGGCGAAGTCTGGAAAACGCCAAACCCCGAACACCCGCACGGCAACGCTACGCAGGTCTTCCGAGATCCCGGCACCGGATCGGTGGACTTGCCCGGCATTGCCGCCCTGCTGGACAAGCTCGGCTACTGCGGCCCCGTGGTCTGCAGCGCCCGCCAGACGCGCGACCCGTTCCGCGCCCTGCTGCGCACGCGCGCCTTGCTCAATCAGCTTCAGAATTAAGGCCGGAGACCTCCGAGATGCCCAACATCCAATATGCCAACATGAGCCACTGGAAGTCGATCCCCTACAAGCAGATCGATAACTTCCGCGACTTCTACTACGAGGACAAGACCAACAGCGCCTACTATTCCGATTGGGACAACATCCTCAAATACCAGTCGGCGCTGGGCTTCAACGGCATCGAAATCGCGCCGTGGGACATGGTCGACATCCTGCCGCTGTTCGGCTCGCCCGAAAACTTCACCGCCTTTGCCAAGGATCGCGGCGTCGAAGTGATCGGCATGTTCCACGGTGCCCACGCCTCGCACGATGTCAGCCATTTCGATGAAGCGGTGAAGTCAGGCCGCGAAGCGGTCGACACCATCGTCCGCTTCGGCGGCACCTACATGAACACCTGCCCTACACAGAACTATTTCGGCTGCGGCCACTTGAGCCGCGAAGAAGTGCAACAGTGCGCGCATGTGATGAACGAGATCGGCCGCTATGCCACCGACAAGGGCGTGAAGATCGGCCTGCACAACGAGTTCTTCTGCGCGATCAACCTGACCAACCACCGCGAACTGATCGAGTCCACGGACCCTGCGCTAGTCCACTACTGCATTGATACCGCCCAGATCTCGATCATGGGCGAGGACCTGCTGACCTTCTACAACGACTATCACGACCGGATCAGCACGTTCCACCTCAAGGACACTGCTTCATCAGCGCAGCCCGAAAGCCTGCGCTATTCGCAGGACCCGGAAATCACCGACGACGGCACGCGCTGGTTCTGGGAGCCGGGCATGGGCACGCTCGATCTCAAGGGCCTCTATCACGCGCTCAAGGAGCACGGATTCAAAGGCTGGATGTCGATCGAGTACGACGGTTCTCCCGACCTGCTCGCCTCGATGGCGATGACCCGGTACTACCTCGATAACGAACTGCGCCCGATCTACGATTGATGCCAATGACGGACCGGGGGTGGTGGAGCGATCCCTCCGCCGCCGGTCCGACCCGCTTTCCTCAGTGGTGCCTGTTCCCCTTCCTCCACCAAGCGCGGCACGCTCAGATCGGCTAATCAAGGCCTCCTGCTCGAACGCAGATTGTTCGGACAGCGCAGGTGCTTTCATGGCTGCTTGGCAAACTTTGCGACTGGCGGCTCATGCCCGACCGGCCCGGTTTGCGAGCGCGGGGTGCGGCGGCTAGGGTCATGGCGAATTGCGCGATTTCAGGAGTATCCCATGCAAGCAAAGGTCGTACGCCTCAACGCCACCGGAGGCCCGGACGTGATCGAATGGACCACGGTCGACCTTCCCGCCCCTGCTGTCGGTGAAGTCCTGGTCGAACACACCGCGGTCGGGCTCAACATGATCGACACCTACCACCGCCGCGGGATCTATCCGATGGCGCTGCCCAGCGGGCTCGGCGTCGAAGCGGCAGGCCGTGTCGTGGCCGTGGGCGAAGGTGTCAGCGAACTTGCGGTGGGCGATCGCGTGGCCAGTTTCGGCCCGGATCTTGGCGCCTATGCCACGGCTCGCATCTACAAGGCAGCCAGCCTGTTCACGCTACCGGACGCCATCTCCGATGACATTGCCGCTGCCGTCATTCTCAAGGCCTGCACGGTCGAATTCCTCGTCGAGCGCTGCGCCCATGTGCAGGCCGGGATACCAGTGCTCGTGCACGCGGCGGCAGGCGGCGTGGGCCTGTTGCTGGTGCAGTGGCTCAAGCATGTGGGCGCCACCGTGATCGGCACTGTTTCGACCGAAGCCAAGGCAGACGCCGCGCTCGCTGCCGGGGCGGACCATGTCATCAACTATGCCGTCGATCCTGTCGCGAACCGCGTGCGCGAGTTGACCGCTGGAGCGGGCGTGCGCGTCACCTTCGATGGCGTTGGCATGGATACCTGGGAAGCCAGCCTTGATTCCACCGGCAAGCGCGGGCTGATCGTGAGCTATGGCAATGCCTCGGCCCCGGTCACCGGCATCAGCCTTGGCTTGCTCGCGCAGAAGGGCTCGCTCTTCAACACGCGGCCGATGCTCTATCACTACTACGAAGACTCGGCCGAGCGGGCTGCGGGTGCCGCGCGGGTTTGGGAGCTGATCGCCAACGGCACTCTCGACGTGACCATCGGCCAGACCTATGCGCTCGATGACGTAGCACAGGCGCACCGCGATCTGGAAGCGCGGCGGACGACAGGATCGACCGTGCTGGTGGTGTGAGTCGGGTTCAGTAGTCGCAGGCCGCACTTGCGGACCTCGAAGCCGAACTTGTCTAAGTCGCAAAGGGCGATCCCGCAGCGGCCGGCAAGGTGGCGCTGCGCCTGCGCGAAATTGGCGATGCGCTGGCCCTCTTCTCCACTGGACGTCCGGACAGGATCAGCAGAACCTGCGAGAAGTCCGTCCGCGGTGGCCTGCCCCGCATCGTCGCCCACGCACTGACAGACAACGACACTGCGATCAGCGTCCTGCGCGTGATCCAATCCACCATGCGGGCATCAAGGTCCGGCCCGAACACCTGCATCGGAATAAAGGCCGGTTCCATGTTGGCGATGGTCTTTGGCGGTCAGGTAATCTCGAACGCTGAACCCGCCAGCCGCTCGGGCCAGCCGAGTAAGTCCTGCACGGTCAAATCTTACGCCGCGCTACTTGTCGGGAGATGCATGACGAAGGGCGGGCCAGCACCGGCACGGCATTCGTACAGCCCAGAATCGTGCCCTTCCCGATCATTGCCCGAAGACCGGCTTTCGTTTCTCGACGAAGGCAGTAGTTCCTTCACGGAAGTCGGCCCCCTCGAAGGCCGAGGCGAAGATGCGCAAGGATTCGGCATCGTCCGCCACTTGTCCGTCGAGCACGTTGCGGACGAAGCCCTTGATCGCATGCGTCGAGGATGGCGACGCGGCGAGCAATTGCGCCACCAGCGCGTCCTCGCTGTCGGCCAGCTCCTCGACGAGACCAACCGCCTTGGCTTCCTCGGCCCCCAGCAGCATGCCGGTATAGAGCATCCGCCGCGCCTGCCCCGGCCCTACCAGATCGACCAGCAGCTTCACGTCATGCAGCGGATAGACGAGGCCGAGCTTGGCAGGCGTGATGCCCAGCCGCGCGTTCGGCCCGGCGACGCGCATATCGCAGGCGAGCGCAATGCCGCAGCCGCCGCCCACGCAATCGCCTTCGATCATCGCCACGGTCGGCAGGCGGAAGCGGGTGAGTTCGTATTGCGCGCGGTTGATCGCCTTCTGGTTCTCTGCCCGCCAGACAGCATCGTCCTTGTTCGCCAGCAATTCGGCAATATCCGCACCGGCACAGAATGCCCCGCCCTGCGCCGATTTCACAACCAGCACCCGGCAGTCCGCATCTGCCGAAACCTGCGCCAGCAGTTCCGGCAGATGCCGCCACATATCGATGGTGAAGGCATTGCGCTTGTCCGCACGGTCGATCAGCAGGCGCGTGACCTGTCCGTCATTTTCCAGCCGCAATGTCATGCCGGATCCACCGCCGCCAACGTTTGCGGGATCTGGTGGCGCGCTGCCACCCACATGCCATCGTGCTTGCGCATGTGGCGGAAGAACTCCTCCAGCGCCCAGATAATCCGCAAGTGCAGTCCAAGGCTCATCATCTGGTGGATACCCTCCAATTCATAGAGCCAGACCTGATCGGAGTTCCGGATCGCATAGGCAAGCCATAGTTGAAAACCGAACGCCTGATCGGTCCCCATGTTCAGGCCATCCCCGAAGATCGCTGCATGCACCTTCGCCTGCCGCCACTTCTGCCTCATCGACGAAATATGAGCCGCAGCCGACGAGGAACCGATCCTCGTTTACAGTTCCATCGACGGCTACATGGTGAACCGCAATCAAGCAGATCGAACTCGACCACTGACGCAGAACCGCCGCCTGCACGGGGGTGCAGACGGCGGTTCGGTTATGGACAAAACTCAGGGGTGTGTGCGCTTCGCCCGTTTGCCCGCTTAGAACGTCCGGCGGACCGAGACCGACCAGGTGCGCGGACGACCGGGCTGACCCGAAGCCGTGCCAGCACCGAAGGCTTCCTGCAGAAGGGTGAGGAAGTAGTACTTGTTGGTCAGGTTCTGCACTTCGAGCGTCACGCCCCAGTCCTTCGCATCCGACTGCCAGCCCACCCGCGCATTGGCGAGGAAGTAGCCGTCGATGCGGTTGGTGAGGCGCAGGGTCGAGATCGGACCACCGCCACCGGCATTGCTGAACGGCGAAGGCGTGACCGGGCTGTTGGCCGCCACCGTGCTGCTGACCGGCAGATTGCGGATGTTGGCCGCTTCGGTGAAGATTTCCGACTGATAGGCACCATCAAGCCGCAGCGTGACCACGCCCTTCAGGACATCGGGAATGTCATACTGCACGCCCACGGCGGCCTTCCACTTAGGCGTGTAGGGCGTCACGTCGTTCAGCGTCACCCCGGTCGAGAGCGAGTCGACATTCTGGTACTGGAAGTCGAGATAGCTGACCGAGCCATCGATGGTGAAGTTCTCGACAGGGCGGATCAGCGTTTCGACTTCGAAGCCCTTCACGTGGGCCGAACCGACGTTCGACGGACGCAGGCAAGGCGTTGCCTGCGACGAACCGCCCGGACCTGCCGTGGCGAGATCGAGGCAGTTGACGCTCGACAGGATGATATTCTTGTAGTCGTTGAAGAACGCCGAAACGTTGACGCGCAGCTTGCGGTCAAACAGGTCCGACTTGAAGCCCACTTCGTAGGCGGTGATCGTCTCGGGCCGGAAGGCGGTTGCCTGGCTCGGGAAGAACGGACGCGGGTTGACGCCACCGGCACGATACCCGGTCGAGACCTGGGCATAGGCCATGAAGTCAGGGCTGAAGCGGTAGTCCGCTGCCACGCGCCAGTCGAGCCGGTTGTCGCGGAACTTCGCGGTCAGCCCGTCAAGCCCGAAGAGCAGGCAGTTGGGCTGGTTGCCGATACCGGTCGGACCTGCGGTCGGTGCGCCGAGGAAGAAGTTGCACGGACCCTGGATGTTGGTGCCATCCGGATTCTTGCGGACGTAGCCGTAGTCCTTCTCGTCCCACGACTGGCGGATGCCGCCGGTGATGTTGGCCGCATCGGTCAGCGCATAGGTGAAGTTGGCGAAGAGCGCCTTGTTCTTCGCAGGCGTCGGATCAGGACCGTGGCGGAAATCGATCCCAGCGTAGTTCAGGTTGATGCGCCCGGTGAAGGTACCGCGCGTATCGAAGTAGAAGCCGCCAACGGTGAAATCGAGCTTGTCATCCAGCACCTTGCCCGACAGGCGCAGCTCCTGGCTCCACTGGCGGTTCTTCTGGGTCTGGTTGAGGTTGTTGTTGGCAATCGGCGAGCCGTCCGAGTCATACGACCAGTCGGCGGTGTACTTGCGCCACGAGGTGATCGACTTGAGCTTGAGCTGGTCGGACACGTCCACGTCGATGGTCAGGGCGGCGCCGTAGTTGTCGAGATCCGAATGCGGATCGGTGAACGTCGGCTTGTACGGCATCTGGCTGTCGGGCCGGGCCGGATCGGCATAAGTGGCATAGGAGATGTAGCGGCGATCATATCCTGAGATCGTGTCGCAGCTGTTCACGCCGTTGGGCACGAAGGCGCAGTTCAGCGGAATGCCGGCGCCATTGGTGCCCTGCAGGAACGGACGCCCGCCGGTGAACGTGGCGTTGGGGCCATCGAAGACCGCCGACGTGTTGGCATAGAGCAGGACGTTCGCACCCGGCTCGTTGCGCTCACGCGTATAGTCGCCCGACAGGTTGATATCGACCGTCTCGGTCGGCTGCCAGCGCAGCGAGACCTTGCCTGCCGCATAGGACTGGCCGCCAAGCTTGCCGAGCACAGGGTCCGCGCCCTTGGCAAAGGTCGGCACGTTGGTGCCGGGGTGCGTCAGGTTGTAGTCCAGCCGCTTGACGTAACCGTCGATGTTCTTTGTGACGCCGGCCACGCGCACGAACAGGTTGTCCGAGAGCTTCAGATCGAACAGGCCGCGAAGGTCGAGTCGGTTGTAGCGGCCATAGGTCGCCTCGATCGAACCGGTGTTCGATCCGGTCGGCTTCTTGGAATAGAGCTTGATCGAGCCGCCCAGCGAGTTGCGCCCGGCCAGGGTGCCCTGGGGCCCACGCAGAACTTCGACGCGATCGAGGTCGGTCAGGTCGAGCAGCGAGCCGGTCAGCGTCGGCAGATAGACGTCGTCGATGTACATGCCGACGCCCGGTTCCAGCGCGAAGTTCGGGTCGGTCTGGCCCACGCCGCGAATGAACGCGATGATGCCTGGCCCAAGTTCCTGGCCCTGCGGCTTGAGCGTGACGTTCGGCGCCTGTGCGGCGATTTCCGAGACGTTGGTCTGGCCGCGCGAAGCCAGCAGTTCGCCGCTGACGGCGGTGATGGCGAGCGGGGTGTCCTGAAGGTTCTGCGCGCGGAACTGCGCGGTCACGACGATCTCGTCTGTCGTCGGCGTCTGTGGCTGCGCGGCATCCTGTGCCATCGCCGTGCCGGAAATCGTGAGGGCAAGCAGGCTTGCGCCCGCAGTAAGCAGTTTCATCATCCTGTCCTCCCAACGCCAGGGCCCAGCTCTGCTGAACCTGTTTCACCTGACGGCACGCTCCGCCTTCGCGGAGAGCGGCCATCTATTGCGGCCCTTGCAGTTGCGAGTGTATGCATCACCTTGTGTTATGGTCAATAGCATAATTTGGTAGAATATCTTCAGCCGGGCAGTGATGCATGTTTGCAACGCTGCTGTTAGAAGGGCGTGATGCGGAACCCTCTTGAAGACTTTGTCGGCTTTCATCTCGTGCGCACCGCCAACATGGGCTTGCGCGTGGTCAATGAAGCCTACGGCGATCTTGGCGTTCGCCATCCCGACGCGGCAGTGATGATGGTGATCGACGCCAATCCGGGGATCACGCAAAGCTCGATCGGGCGAATGCTCAAGATCCAGCGGTCGAACATGGTGCCGATCATCGGCCGCCTGACCGAACGTGGCTGGATCGAGCGCGAGCAGGGCAAGGGGAAAATGATCGGCATATCCCTTTCGCCCGCAGGGATCGAAGCCATGGATCTGCTTCGCGCGGCATCACAGGCCGGCGAAGACGCGATTGCCGCCAAGATTGGGCCTGAAGGCTATGCAGCCCTGCACGAATTGCTGCGGCGGATCGGCTGACACACTGGCCAGCCGATCCTGCAACGTCAGGCGGTAGCGCGAACCTTGGCCTCGGCGGCCGCGCGGAACACGGCGTGGTCGAAGTAGAACGGCTTGATCTCGCAGCACTTGCCATCGCGGAATCGGAACAGCTCGCACAGCTCGGCGGGCGGCAGCGAGGGATCGGCGAACTGGAACGACAGGATCGTGACGGCATGATCCTTGCCTGCCGTTGTCTCGACCCGGTTCAGACCGACAACGTCGACCAGACCCATGACCTTGACGTACAGCTCCTGCAGCGCGTTCTTCCCGCGATAGATGCCTTCCATCGGCAGGCCCGGCGCTTCGCTCACGATGAAATCGTCGGTGAGCATCGAGGCGGCCTTTTCCCAGTTGCCCGTGCCGGTTGCCTCGTAGAGGTCATCGACAAACTGGATCATCTCTTGTGCAGTCATGGTCATTGGATTTGTCCTCTCACGTTTGCCCAAGGATCGTTCATACAGGCACAAGCCGAAACCTAGCGATATGGCTAGCGATGCCTTGCGGTTGCCCGCGCTAAGGATGGTACATGGAGAGAGATAACCAGATCACGCGCCAGATCACACTGGCCCGCCGCCCCGTCGGCATCCCCGTCCCCGACGACTTCGCCCTGATCGAGGCGCCGCGCCCTGTCCCCGGGCCCGGCGAGATCCTCGTGAAGATGCGGGTCTGCTCGTGCGACCCGGCCATCCGGGGCTTCCTTGATGACCGGCCGAGCTATCTCCCGCCGGTAGCCCTCGGCGCGCCGATCAACGGCATGTCGCTTGGCGAAGTCGTCGAATCGAACGACCCCGCCTTCCCCGTCGGCACGCTGCTGCGCACTTTTGCAGTGTGGTCGGAGTACTATGTGGTCAAGGGCGATGCGCTGGGCATCGAGAAAGTCGAAGCCGCACCCGGCGTGCCGTTGCAGCACTACATGGGCGCGCTCGGCCCGGTCGGCCTGACCGCCTGGGTTGGCCTGTTCGAGATCGGCAAGGCCAAGGCAGGCGAGACCGTCGTGGTGAGCGCGGCGGCAGGCGCTACCGGCAGCACCGTCGTGCAGCTGGCAAAAGCTGTGTGCTGCCGCGTGATCGGCCTTGCCGGTGGGCCGGCCAAGGCCCAGATCGTTCGCGATCTGGGCGCTGACGTAGCGATAGACTACCGCGCCGTGCCGGATCTCGCAGCGGCGATCCATGAAGCTGCACCCGATGGCGTCGACGTCTATTTCGACAACGTGGGTGCCGAGACGCTCGATGCCATCCTGCCGCTGATGCGCCTGCATGGCCGCGTCGCGGTCTGCGGCATGATCGCGCAGTACAACGATGCCGACAATCCCCACGGCAACCGCAACCTGTGGCAACTGGTCGTCAACCGCCTGACCATGCGCGGCTTCATCACCTACGATCATCCCGAGGTTCTCGGCGAAGCTCAGGCCATGCTCGACCGCCTCTTCGCCGAGGGTAAACTGAAGCCGCTGGAAAACGTGCGCGAAGGACTCGGAAAGCTGCCTGAGGCGTTCATCGACCTGATGAGCGGCAAGACCACCGGCAAGACGCTGGTTCTTATTTAATGGGGGTGCTGATATGATGGGCGCACTTGCAGGAAAGACCGCTTTCGTCACCGGCGGCGCATCGGGTCTGGGCGAAGCGATTGCGCGCGCCTACGTGGCCGAAGGCGCCGCAGTCATCGTCGCCGACATCGACGCGGCGGCCGGTGAAGCACTGGCCGCCGAGATCGGAGCGCGGTTCGTGGCTCTCGACGTCACGCAGGAGGCATCGTGGGCGCAAGCCGTCGCGCCGTTCGAGCGGATCGACGTGCTGGTCAACAATGCTGGCATCACCACGCTCGGCTCGATCGAGGAGATCACCCTCGACCAGTTCCGCCACGAACTCGATATCGACGTGCTCGGCGTGTTCATGGGCACGCAGGCAGTGCTGCCGAAGATGAAGGCCCACGGTGGCTCGATCATCAACATGTCTTCGCTGTCGGGCGTGAAGGCCTCGTCCAACCTCGTTGCCTACAACGCGGCCAAGGCGGCGGTGACGCTGATGACCAAGTCCTGCGCGCTGCACTTTGCCGAAAAGGGCTATGGCATCCGCTGCAACTCGATCCACCCCGGCGCAATCCACACCCCGATCATCGACAAGGTTCTGGCGCAGAGCGACAACCCGGAAGCGCTCTATCAGAGCTTCGTCGACGTCCACCCGGTCAAGCGCCTGGGCAAGCCCGAAGAAATCGCCGCCATGGCCGTGTTCCTTGCCAGCGATGCCAGCGCCTTTGCCACCGGTGCCGAATTCCGCGTCGATGGCGGCGCTTCGATATGACCGGCGGGCTGCCGATCCGTCAGGTCGCCTTCTTCGTCGAGGACGTTCGCGCGGCTGCGCGCGCCCACCATGAAGCCTTCGGATCGGGGCCGTTCTTCGTTGCAGACAACATCCCGCTCGCCCGCGCCGTCCATCGCGGCGTCGAGCGCGAACTGGATCATACTTCCGCCTACGGCCAATGGGGCGAGGTGATGGTGGAGTTCGTCGCCCAGAACAATCCCGGCCCCTCGCCCTTCCGCGACCTTTACCCTGAAGGCTCCGGCCGCTGGGGCATGCACCACGTGGCGATCTTCGTCGATGACGTGGACGCCGAACTCGCGAAGTTTGCCGCACGCGGTGCGCCCTGTGCCTTGCGTGCCGAAATGAACGACGGCTTCGTCTTCGCCTTTGCCGATACCACCGCCACGATGGGCTTGTTCACCGAACTCTACGCCCCCACAAAAACGCTGGTTGATTTCTATGCGATGGTCGCGCAGGCGGCGAAGGATTATCTCGGATCTGACCCGATCCACACCATCCGCATGACTTGAGGACCCAACGTTGACCGACTCCTGGCATACCCTGATCTCCGAGAGCGAGTTCCCCGCAGAAGGCAAGATCGCCACGAAGATCGGCGGCTGGCACGTGCTGGTGGCAAAGACCGACGAAGGCCTGTTCGCCGTCAACGACCGCTGCACCCATCAGGCCGCGCTGATCTCCACCGGCCGCATCCGGCGCGGCGCGGTGATGTGCCCGCTTCATGGTGCGCGTTTCGAGATGAACTCGGGCCGCTGCATCGGCGGCGCCTACAAGGACCTGCGCACTTTCCCGGTGCGTGTCGAGGGTGGCCAGATCGAAGTGTGCATTCCTGACGAAGCACCAGGCATGGACGAGACGCCGGTCGTCCTCTGAACTCGCTGCCCAAACTTGCCGGCCAAACTCGCTCAAAGCGCAGGTTCACTCGTCTCCGCGCTGCGTTAGCCTCTCTCCCGCAACGTACCATCGGGAGAGATAAGACAATGCCCTTCACCGGCCCCGCCGAAGACCGTCTCGCCATCCGCGAGCTACTCGAGACTTATGCCGACGCCGTCACCCGCGTCGATGCCGACGACTGGGCCGCGACCTGGGCCGAGGACGCCGAATGGTCGCTGCCCGACTATCCCGAACTCGGCACCACCCGCGGCCGCGCGGCGATCAAGGCGATGTGGATCGAGGCGATGAAGAACTACCCCGGCATCATGTTCGAAGCCTGGCCCGGCTCGATCGAAGTGACCGGCGATACCGCCACGATGCGCAGCTACACCAGCGAGGTCTATGACCAGAACGGCACCACGATGCGCGACCGCGGCGTCTACGAGGACACCTGCGTCAAGATCGACGGCCAGTGGCTGTTCAAGACCCGCTCCTTCCGCAACATCCACCGCCAGCACGCGCCCAAGGGCTGCTGAAAAGCTGCCGATCGAAACAACGGCAAAGGCGCGGGGAGCAATGCTCTCCGCGCCTTTTCTATAGCCGCCAAAGAAGAGGGCCCCGTCCGCATCCGGACGAGGCCCCTTTCCATTATCCAAAGTGATCAGAAGCGCTTGATCACCGAAACCTGCACGGTGCGCGGCAGGTTGCCGAAGCCGAGCTGGTCTGCGCGCACGCCTGCGGCCGTGCCGGTGCCGCCGCCGGTCGACGGACCGTCGACCACGCCGCTCACGAAGAAGCGGTTGGTCAGGTTCTTGCCGATCACCGCGATCTGCCAGTTGTCGTCCTCGGCTCCGAAACGGATGCCCGCATCGAGCGTGGCGTACTTGCCCTGGCGCGAGAACGGATTGCCGAAGCCCGAAGCGAGGTAGCTCGACGAGTAGCGCGTATCGACGTTGAAGCCGAGCTTCAGGCCTTCGCCCGCCGCCGTCTCGTAGCCGACGCCGAACGCACCGGTCCATTCCGGCGCAACCGAAAGCGGTGCCCCGTTCAGGTTCTGGCGCGCGGAGATGCCGCCGATGAGGGTGCAGCCCTGTGCCGGGGTCTGGCCGGCATAGCAAGGTGCCGACGGGAAGTCGGTGTAGCGCGCCTTCGTGTAGTTGATCGAGCCGTGGAGGTTCAGACCTTCGATGCTGCGCGGCGCATATTCAAACTCGAGCTCGACGCCCTTGGTCCGCGCATCCGCCGTCAGCGTCTGGAAGGCGAAGATCGGCGAGTTGAAGAAGTCGACCTGCAGATCGTTGTAGGCATAGGTGAACGCGGTCAGGTTCAGGCGCAGCTGGTTGTCGGCCAGCGTCGTCTTGATCCCGGCTTCGAAGCCACGCGCCTTTTCGGGATTGAAGGTCAGGTCGGCCAGCGGATCGGACGAGAACTTGGAATTGATGCCGCCGTTGGAGAAGCCGCCCGACTTGTAGGCCGTCTTGTAGGCGCCGTAGACAAGAATGCCCTGCTGCGGCTTCCACGTCAGCGTCACTTCCGGCGACCAGTCGTCGAACACCTGGTTGGCACGGACCACGCCGAGGCCATCAGCATCGTTCTGGTCACGGAAGATGCCCTGAACGCCAAGGTTGTTGTAGGGCTGGGTAAAGAAGCTGTCCTTGGTTTCATGCGTGTAGCGCACGCCGCCCGCCAGTTCGAGTGTATCGACCAACTTCCACGTGACCTGGCCGAACAGGGCTGCGGTCTCGCCATCAGTGAAGCTGGTCTTCGACGAGGCGACGAAGCGGTTGGCGGCCGATGCAGTATCGTCACGCAGCCCCGCGAACATCACGTACTGTTCGAAGTCGCGCTTGGTCTTCTGGTAAAGGCCGCCGACCATCAGGTTGATCGGACCGTCGAATGCGGTCTGCGCGCGCAGTTCCTGGCTGAAGGCCTTCCACGTGCTGTTCTCGGTCGCCCAGGTGCCGGTGTTGCTCGTCTGGAAGTCGCAGGCGCAGGCCCAGCGGTTGTTGTTGGTGTTGTAGTTGGTGACCGAGCTGATGGTCACGTCACCCAGGTCATAGGTGACCGCGCCGTTGATCGCCCAAGAGCGATAGCGATTGTACAACTCGCCGTTGTCCTTGGCGAAGGGGAAGTTCGCCGCGATGTCGGCGGGCATGTTGTTCTGATGCGTCACGAAATCCGTGCCGCAGCGATAGCCGGTCAGCTGGCTGACGCCGGTGGCAAGGCCACAGTTGTAGGCCACGTAGTTCCAGGAGGAGTTGTTGACCTGGTTGTAGTTGTACGAACCCTTGAGCGTCATGGTCAGACGGTCGGTCGGCGTGTACTTCAGCGTGACACGGCCGAGGAACTCGTCCTCGCCGGGTGCGCGCGATGCCGCGGGCTTGGCCACCGAAACGAGCGGGTTGCCGCTACCGCCGGTGAGCAGGTTGCGGATGTCCACCGTGGTGTAGGTCCGATCCACCGAGACGTTGCGGTAATACCCGCCATCCATGATCGAACCGCGCGCGGCAAAGCGCACGCCAAGCGTGTCGCTCAGTGGGATCGAGGCGATCAGTTCGCCCTGATACTGGCGCGAGCGGAACTCATAGCCTGCGCGGGCGATGAATTCGCGGTCGTTGCCGGGATCGTTGGTGGCAAGGCTGATCACGCCCGCAGTGGCGTTCTTGCCGAAGAACAGCGCCTGCGGCCCCTTCAGCACTTCCACGCGCTTGAGATCGAAGAAGCCTTCCTGAATGATGCGGCCCTGCCCGTAATAGGCACCGTCAACGACCACGGCGACCGACTGTTCGATGCCGATCGAGGTCGAGGACGAACCGATGCCGCGCATGGTCAGCTGCGCGCCCGAACCGTTCGAGGCACGGCCGACGCTGAGGTTGGGCGTGGCGGCGGCGATCTTCTCGATCGAGGTGATGTCGCGCTGCTGGATGGTCTTTTCCGAAATCGCGGTCACGGCAACCGGTACGGTCTGTACCGATTCCTCGCGCTTGCGCGCAGTGACGATGATTTCCTCAAGGCCGCCGGAGCTGGCGGCGTCCTGCGCGCCTGCCTGCGCTGCGTCCTGCGCGAATGCCGGGACGGCCGCGCCGAATGCGCAGGTCGCCAGAAGAATTCTTTTAAAGGTGTGCATGCCACATCCTCCCATTTTGATTATGCCAAGTCGCGCGTATAATCTCGGATTGGCCAGTTCTCTGCCTCGCCAATGCGTTAGCCTCATCCTTTGGCTAGGTGCCCGGATGCCGTAGCGTCGGCACGTCCTTGGCCTGAGAGGAAATGCCGTGACTGAAAACCGCTTCTGGCGACTGGACCGCCACCCCGAAGGCTCCGATTTCGACAGCGCGCTGAGCCTGCAGACCGAGACGCTCGGGGACCTTGGCGAGGGCGAGGTGCGCATCAAGGTGGGCTGGCTCTCGATGGACGCCGGCACCCGCATGTGGATGAGCCCGCGCACCGATGGCTATCAGCCCCCGCTGCCGCTGGGTTCCAAAATGGCAGGCCTTGTGCTTGGCCATGTCAGCGAGAGCCGCGATGCCGCCTTCCCGGTCGGCTCGCTTGTGCGCGGCTTCGGCCAGTGGGCAGATTACGCAACCGTCCTCCCGTCACTCTCCGGCCTCGAGATCGTCGACGAGACGCTGGGCGACATCCGCCACCACTTCGGGGCGCTGGGCATGAACGCCTGGACCGCCTATGTCGGCGTCAAGGAAGTCGCCGCGATCAAGCCCGGCGAATGGCTGGTCGTCTCCGCCGCAGCGGGCGCAACTGGCTCGATGGCCTGTCAGGTCGGCCGCAACCTCGGCGCGAAAGTCATCGGCATAGCGGGCGGTCCGGAGAAGTGCCGCTACCTCACCGAACAACTCGGGGTAGATATCGCCATCGACTACAAGAACGATGACGTCGCAGCCCGACTCGCCGCTGTCGAAAGCGGCGTCCACGCCTATTTCGACAATGTCGGCGGCCCGCTGCTCGATGCGGTCCTGCCCAACATGGCGCACTATGGCCGCGTCGCGGTCTGCGGCATGGTCGCGGCATACGACAACGATGCGCCCCTTCCTGGCCCCGCGCGCTTCGATCAGGTGCTGATGCGGCGGCTGCGGATCGAAGGCTTCTTCATCCCCGACTTCCTCCATCGCGGCGCCGAATTCCTGCCGACCTTGCGCCAGTGGGTCGATGCCGGAACGCTGACGGTGAACCTCGACGAGACGCAAGGGCTGGAGAACACGCTGGTCGCCTATGACCGGATGCTGTCGGGCAAGGCCATCGGCAAAGTCATCGTGAAAGTCGCCTGATGCCGATAATCAACCACCGCGCCCCGCTCCAGTGCCTCGTCGCCGTGCGCGGACACCCGTTTGACCGTACCGCGTTCGATGCAATGTTTCAGGCCATGGACGGCATCTCGGCCACGATGGTCGATCAGCCTGCCGCCGCCCTGCTTATGAACCCCAAGGCCATGCGCGGTTTCGATGCGCTGGTGCTTTACGACATGCCCGGCCTCGATTTCGAAGCGCCCGAGAATGCCCCGCTCTACCGCGAGCCCGATGCGGAGTTGAAGGCAGGCTTCCGGGCGCTGCTCGAAGAGGGCAAGGGCATCGTCGCCCTGCACCACGCGCTGGCCGGATGGCCGACGTGGACCGAGTATCATCAATGGCTGGGCGGGCAGTTCTTCTACCACCCCGGCCAATGGCAAGGCGCGTCGGTGCCCGACAGCGGCTATTGCCATGACGTGACGCACGAGATTGAAGTCTGCGGCGATCACCCGGTGACGCAAGGCCTGCCCGAACGCTTTACCCTGACCGACGAGATCTATCTCGGACAAGTGATCGAAGAGGGTGCAACCCCGCTGCTGCGCTCATCCGCAAGCTTCGACCGCGATCACTTCTGGTCGGCCGAACTTGCGGTTAAAGGTGAAATGTACAGCCGCGAAGGCTGGCAACATCCCCCGGGATCGAACCTGGTAGGGTGGACGAAGCAGGCGCTGAACAGCCGCCTTGTCTATCTCCAGCCCGGCGATGGCCCCTCGGCTTACGACAGTCCACACTATCGGCGTCTGGTAGAGAACGCGATCCGGTGGGTGGCTGCGCCCTGAAGCCGCGCCCCCGCGCAGGCGGGGGCTTCAGCCGGTTTACTGAAGGGTTCTGTAACAACACCGAGGCCCCCGCCCCCAGAATTTCTTCAGGCGCGAGGGCGCAACAGTCAGGCGAGCGCTCAAAGCGCCGTCATCCCCCCATCGACGACAAGTTCCGTCCCCGTAACATAGCGGCTCTCGTCTGAGGCCAGGAACAGGTTCATGTTGGCGATATCGAGCGGCGCGCCCATATAGCCCATCGGTACCAGCGCCAGCGTGGCATCATAATTCGCCGCGTTGTCTTCCTGCGCGACGCCCTGGATGTTGGTCAGGATCATGCCGGGGTGGACCGAGTTCACACGGATGCCGTCCTTGGCCGTCTCGACCGCGATGGTCTTCGAAAACAGCCGCACGCCGCCCTTGGCTGCCGCATAGGCCCCGCAAGCGGGCACGCCGATCAGGCCTGCCACCGACGAAATGTTGATGATCGAACCCTTGATCCCGGCCTTGCGCATCAACGCAACCGCGCGCTTGGTACCCTGGAACACGCTGTCGAGATTGACCGAGTTCTGCAGGTTCCAGTCGGCCGTGGTCATGTCCTCGATCGGGCGCAGCACCGCGATGCCCGCATTGTTCACGCAAACGTCAAGCTTGCCATCCTCGGCCTCGATCGCGGCAAAGACCTCGTCCCACTGCGCCTCGTCGGTCACGTCATGCAGCACGGCCTTGGCCTGACCGCCAGCAGCGCGGATGCCCGCGGCCACCTTCTCGGCTCCGGCAAGGTCACGGTCCGTAAGCCAGACCTTGGCGCCTTCCTCGGCGAAACGCTGCGCAGTTGCACTGCCAAGCCCCGGCACCGAAGCGCCACCGGTCACGAGTGCGATCTTGCCGGAAAGACGGCCCATCTTGTCATTCTCCCATAAAAAACCGGAGGGGCGGAAAGGAACGTCGCCTAAGCGACCCTCCCCCGCCCCCCCGGCAAGGTGGATCAGGTTATCAGCGCTGGCTTCAGAACTTGAAGCCTGCGGTCACGCCGTAGGTGCGCGGTTCGAGCGCCATGCCGAACGACCAGAGACCAGCCACGGTGAACGCGTGGGTCGTGGTCTTCTCATTGAGCAGGTTGCGACCGAAGACGCGCAGGTAGGCCTTGGTGCCCTTGAGGTCGAAGTTGAAGGTCATCGACGCATCGACGAGGTCCTGCGTGGTGGTGCGCACGCGGGCATCGTTGCCGTTGACCGTAACCCCGGTGGCAGCGCCCGCACCATTCGTCGCAACCGTCAGCGACTGGGCCGAAAGCTGCTCGTCGTACGGCGAGATATGACGCCAGCCAACGTTCGTTGAGATGTCGCCGAAGCTGGTCGGATGCGTGTATTCCGCGCTGAGCGAAGCGGTGAAGTCAGGCGCGTAGATCAGGCGGTTGGCCGAATAGTTGAACGGAACCAGACCTGCACCGCAGGCATTGGTTGCCACCGGCCCGCCAGCATAGGCACCGCACGTCACGAAGTTGCGGAAGTGCGAGTCCATGATCGCGATCGAACCGTTGAACTTGAGGTTCTCGGTCACGCGCAGAGTGCCGTCGGCTTCGATGCCCTTGATCAGCGCGCCGCCCGGAACGTTGCCGGTGATCGTCTGGTTGCCGGTCGGACCGCCCGGAACGGTCAGGTTCTGCTGCATGTCCTTGTAGTCGGACACGAAGCCGGCAACGTTCAGTTCCAGCTTGCGGTCGAACGCGGCCAGCTTGACGCCGATTTCATAGGCATCGACGGTTTCAGGCTGGAACGGCGTGCTGGCAGTGGCAGCGGTTGCTGCGCGGGGGCTGAAGCCACCCGAGCGATAGCCGCGCGACCACGAGGCATAGACCATCACGTCCTGGTTCGGACGCCAGTCGATGCCAACCTTCGGGGTGAACTTGTTGAAGCTCGCCTTGCCCTTGCCGACCAGAGCGATCTTGGTCAGGTCGATGTTGTCGGGATCGAGCAGGACGTTGGCCGCAAAGCCGTTGCTCAGCTCCTTCTTGTCGTGGCTGTAACGACCGCCGAACGAGAGGCGGAAGTTCTCGGCAAAGGCCCAGTTGAAGTCGCCGAACACCGCATAGCTCTCGGTCTTGCCTTCGACGCGCTGGGCGTTGCGGTCAAACAGCGTCGGCGGCGTGGCAGGGCTGAAGCCGAACACGCGCGACCACTGCGTCAGGTCGTAATCGGACTTGAAGTAGAAGCCGCCGACGACGTAGTCGAAGCCATCGAACAGGTTGCCTGCGGCGCGCAGTTCCTGGCTCCACTGTTCGTAGTGCTGGCGACGGTCGACATAGTACAGGTCGGTCGAGGAGCCGTCGAAGTCCTGGGTCTGGGCTTCGGTGCTCTTGCGCCAGCCGGTGATCGAGGTCAGCTTCACGCCGCCTGCATCGTAGTTCATTTCCAGCGTGGCTTCGGGCGCCTTGTAGTTGCTCGAAGCTGCATCGCCGAACGTCGTATAGAGATCGGTCGTGGTGTTGCGGTTGCATTCGCGCGAGGGAATGAACGCGCAGAACACTTCGCTGCTGTTGGTGATGTTGCTGACGACCGGGTCGAAGACCTGTTCGACCTGCGCCACGGTCAGCTGGGCGTCAAAGCCCGAACCGGTCGGCTTGAACAGAAGGCTCGCACCGTAGTTTTCACCGTTGCTCCAGCCAGCGCTGACATTGCGCACGACGTTCTTGTAGAAGCCGTCGGTCTCGTTGTGGAAGTACCACGCCTTGACGCCCCAGCTTTCATCGTTGCCGTAGTTCGCAATGATCTTGGTGTTGAAGGTGGCAAAGCGGCCATAGGTCACTTCGGCCTTGAGGCCCGGCTTCATCGTCGGCTTCGAACGCTGGATGCTGATCACGCCGCCGATGGTGTTGGCGCCGAACAGCGTGCCCTGCGGGCCGCGCAGTACTTCAAGCTGGGCGATGTCGAACGCATCCTGCAGCTGGCCGGTGTTGGTGCCGATCATCACGCCATCGACAAGCACGCCGACGGTCGGGGTCTGCGACTTTTCGATGTCGGCGTAGGTCAGGCCGCGGATCGAGATGTTGGCAGCCTGCGCGCCCGAGTTCTGCTGCGTGATCAGCAGGCCGGGAGCGGCGCCCTGCAGGTCGCCGATGTTCACGGCAGCCTTGCTCTCGAGCATGGCGGTGTTCACGGCGGTGATGGCGACAGGCGTGCTCTGCAGCGTTTCCGAACGGCGACGGGCGGTCACGATGATCGCACCGGTATCACCGTTCTCGGTTGCTTCGGCAGACTGGTCGGCGGCAGACTGGTCGGCCTGTGCGGCCTGCGGCTCGTCGGCAGCGAACGCCGGAAGCGAGAAACCGATTGCAGTGGTGGTCAGGGCAGCGGCGATCAGGCGCCGTGCGGCAGTGCGTCTCATGAGTATCCTCCCTCAAGGGTAACCTCGCCCGCTGAGTGGCGATAGTTCTCCTCTTTCATCCACTGCTGCGGTCCGGGAACCAACTGCGACTTGTTACAGGTGCCTCTGCCGGTACATGTTCCATGCTTGCCGTAACGTTCGGACAAGAATCCGGGAGAGATCACAATGACCGTCAATCGCCGCTTCCTGCTTGCGCGCCGCCCCCATGGGACACCGGTGCCCGAAGATTTTTCCCTTGTGGAAGAGGCAGTTCCCGCAGCGCCGGAAGGCGGATTCGTCGTGCGCAATTGCTATGCTTCGCTCGATCCTGCCCAGCGCGGATGGATGGACGATGCTCCCAGCTACTTGCCGCCGATCCCTTTGGGAGACCCGGTGCGCGCCTCGACCATCGGCGTCGTTGCCGCCTCGAACACCCCGGAATTTGCCGTCGGCGACTGGGTCCTGGGCATGAATGGCCTTGAAGACTACTCGGTGAACGGCGCGGGCGGATTCACCATGAAGGTTGATACAAGCCTTGTGGATTCGCCATCGCGGTTCCTCTCGGCGATGGGCGCGGTCGGCCTTACGGCTTACTTCGGCCTGATCGACGTGGCCAAGCCAAAGCCGGGCGAAACCCTGCTCGTGTCGGGTGCTGCTGGGGCCGTCGGTTCGGCGGTCGGCCAGATCGGCAAGATTCTCGGCTGCCGGGTGATCGGCATTGCCGGTGGCCCGGACAAGTGCCGCCGCCTGATCGAAGACTACGGCTTCGATGTCGCCATTGACTACAAAGGCAAGTCAGTCGCCCAGCTTGCCGCGGAGATTCGCGAGGCCGCGCCCGGCGGCGCCGACGTGATCTTCGAGAACGTCGGCGGGGACGTCTTCGATGCCGAACTGCTCAACCTCGCCAAGCACGCGCGCATCGTGTTGTGCGGGCTGATCAGCGAATACAATTCGCCCGAGAAGATCGGCGCGCGCAACATCTGGTCGATCCTTACCCAGCAGGCCACGCTCTACGGCTACCTGATAATGGACTATGCCCCGCGCTTTGCCGAAGGCGGCGCGGTCATGGCCGAATGGATGGCGCAAGGCCGCCTGCGCATTGACGAGGACATCCAGACCGGGCTTGAGAACGCCTATGACGCCTTCATGCGGCTGTTCACCGGCGCCAACACCGGCAAGCTCGTGCTGAAGATCGCCGATGGGCTCTGATCGCCGCGCCTCTGATCGCCTTAGGGGCCGCACGGCCATCGTGACCGGTGCGGCTTCGGGAATCGGGGCCGCCACCGCCGCGCGTCTGCGCGCAGATGGCGCACAAGTCTTTACCGCAGACGTGCAGGGCGATGTCGATTTCATCGCTGACCTGACCCAGCCCGATGCCAATGCCCGCCTTGTCGAACAGGCCATTGCCGCCATGGGCGGGCTCGACACGCTGGTCCCCTGCGCCGGAATCAGCGCGTTCCACCCGCTCGAGGGCCACGACGACGCCTATTTCCTGCGCGTGCTGGAAGTGAACCTCATCGCGGTCTTCCGCCTCGTCCGCGATGCCACCCCGCATCTCAAGGCCGCGGGTAACGGGCGCATCGTCACCATCGGCTCGACCACCTCAAGCCACGGCGACGAGGGCCTCGCCGCCTATTCCGCGTCCAAGCATGCGGTTCTAGGCTTCACCAAGTCGGTCGCGGCCGAACTCGGACCCTTCGGCGTCACGGTAAACTGCGTCCAGCCCGGCGCCATCGCCACCCCGATGACCGCGCCCGCCTTCACCGACATGCCCGAATTCCGCACCTTCTGGGAAAACAAGGCCCCCTTGCGCCGCCTCGGCCAGCCCGAGGACATCGCCGACGTCATCGCCTTCCTGTGCAGCGACGATGCCCGCTTCATGTCCGGCCACGGCGTCTGGGTCGATGGCGGCGCGATGGTCAGGCACTAACCCGCCTTGTCCCGCCCCAAACGATAGAGCAGTTGCGCACGGCTGATGCCGAGCAATGCGGCTGCGCGCGTCTTGTTGCCGCCCGCCTTTTCGAGCGCGCGCGCGATCATCCGCCGCTCTGTGGTCTCAAGATCCATCCCGGCATCGACCAGTTCCGCCGCCGCATCTCCGGCGCGCACGTCGCCATCCACCACCCGGAATGCAGGCGGCCCGAGCACTTCCCCGCCCGAGAACAGGTGATGCAGCCGCAGCGGCTCCCCGTCGCGGGCCATGATCACGCCGCGCTCGATCACGTTCTCCAGTTCGCGGATATTGCCCGGCCATTCGTAGCCCAGCATCGCCGCCACCGCGCTTTCCTCGAAGCCCGTCAGACGCTTGCCATAGCGGCTGCTGTAGAGCCCGAGGAAATGCTCCATCAGCAGCGGCAGGTCGGCACGGCGTTCGCGCAAGGGCGGAATGCGGATGGGAAAGACGTTCAGGCGATAGAACAGGTCGGCCCGGAATGTCCCCGCCTCCACCGCCGCGCGCAGATCGACATTGGTCGCCGCAACAAGACGCACGTCGGACTTGTACACCCTCGTCCCGCCAACCCGCTCGAACTCGCTCTCCTGGATGGCACGCAGCAGCTTGCCCTGCGCGGCAAGTGACAGGGTCGCGATCTCGTCGAGGAACAGCGTGCCACCCTTCGCCCGCTCGAAGCGGCCCGGCCGTGACGCGTTCGCCCCGGTAAACGCGCCTTTCTCCACCCCGAACAGCTCGGCTTCGAGCAGATTTTCGGGGATCGCCGCGCAGTTCACCCCGATGAACGGCCCTTGCGCGCGCCGCCCCATGGCGTGGAGATTGCGCGCGAAGATCTCCTTGCCCACCCCGCTCTCTCCCGAGAACAGCACCACGGCATCGGTATCGGCCACGTGCCCCAGCATGTCGAACGCCACGTTGAAACCTGCCGAAGCGCCCACGATCCTTCGGCCACCGGCTTCGACGACCGCTTCCCCTGCAGCAGGCGTGATCTCGTTCAGCTGCGCGCCGCGCATGTAGCGCAAGTCATCCTGCCAGTTCTGCCATTCCTCCGCCGGACGGCCGATGACGCGGCAATGTTCGTGCCCCATCGCCACGCATTCGACCTCGCGGAACAGGATCGGGCGGCCAAGGAACACGCTGGCATAGCCGCTGGCATAGCCGATCTGTGACCAGCCTGCGGGCAGCGGCCCACGCCCGAACAGTTCGAGATGGGCATTGCATTCGGTCGATCCGCGCCAGATGTATTCGGCGGCAAAGGCCCCCGTGGCCGTATCCATGCTCACGCTGACCGGATCGGTGCGGACCATGCCTTCGAGCATGTGCAGGCCCGGCCCCACGGCGAACATCTCGTAGATCGTTGCATCGGGCCGGACCTTGCTGGCGATCTCGGCGTCCATCGCCCCGCTGTTGTAGCCCTGCCGGGTGAACAGCCCGCGCGCCTTCTCAAGCCCCACCGCCTCGATCACTTCGTGGCGCAGCAGGCTGAAGGCCCGCGCATGGATCATCATCATGCGCCGCCCGGCCAGCCAGATATGGCCCTGCGCGTGATCGAAGTGGAGCTGGTTGAACAAGTCTGCAGACATCAGGCGTCTGTATCATTTCAGACACTCCACCTCAAGGAATGGCGTAAATCAGACAATCGTTGATTCAGGTCCGGCAGGCCAGATTGGGCACCCCCACCACCAAAATCTGCAGAATCAAAAACAATATCAACACGATAATCCAACTTCGCCTGCTCCTCAGACCCAACTGGCACGGCAATTGCTAAAACGCCTCCACAGCCGTGGATAGCGGCGAGCGACCGGAGAGATGCACGAAAGCGCAGGGCAGGGCCTGTCGCACTTGGCTCCCTTCCGTTGCCCGCCGGACCGGCACGGCCACGAAGAGGAGATAGCGCATGATGCCTGCCTTGCCTGCGATCAGCCGCAGGACTTTCCTGTCCGTCAGCACCGTCGCCGGTGTGGCAACTGCCGTGCCCGCCGCTGCAGCGGTCCTCGCCCCGTCCGGACCGCTCGCCATCGCGTCCCACCGCACGGGCGTTCCGGCCGACTGGCAGGGCGCCGCCGTGGTGCTGTCAGGCGACTATTCGCAGCGCCTTGCGCAAGTGCGCGAAGCCCTCGCCATCAGCGTCGGCCGCGAAGTCGCGCTGTTCCTTGATGGCGCCGACGCCGTCCTGTTCGACATCGCCAACATCGACCGCCGCGCCACCCTGCGCCCGGTCATCCGTCCCTCGGGAGCCTCCGCATGAACGCGCGCAACCTGCCCCTCCTTGCCGCCGGTGCGGCACTCCTCGCAGCGTTTGCCCTGCCCGCCGGTGCTGCTCCGGCGGCCCCTGCCGCAACGCCCTCGGGCCAGTGGCCATCGCCTCAAGTGTTGTGGGACAAGACCTGCGGGCAATGCCACCTGACCGGCGTCGGCCCCGAACTGCGAGGCCGCGCGCTCCCGCCCGAATACATCCGCAGCGTCGTGCGAAACGGCATGCTCGCCATGCCCGCCTTCCCGCACTCGGCCATCGACGATGCCTCGCTCGATGGCGTCGCCCGCCTCGTGTCCACCTCGAAGTTGCCCAAGCCGGCGGCTAAGCGCTGAACGGCAAGGAGAGAGACAATGCCAGCCAAGAAGCCCGCCGCACCAGTCGCACCCGCAGCGCCTGAAGATCCCACCATCCTGCCCGCAGGCGTCAGCGCTGCCGACATGCATGCCGCGATCGCCAAGTTCGTCGCGATCCTCGGCCCCCAGAACGTGGTCACGGACGCCGATCACATCGCGCCCTACACCAAGGTGATGATCGCCGAGAGCGAGGACCTGCACCGCCCCTCGGCCGTGCTCTATGCCCGCGAAGTGAGCGAGATCCAGCAGATCCTCAAGGTCTGCAACGAATACAAGGTGCCGGTCTGGACGATCTCGACCGGTCGCAACTTCGGTTATGGCTCGGCCGCGCCGCAAAGCCCGGGCCAGGTCGTGCTCGATCTCAAGCACATGAACCGCATCCTCGAGGTCGATCCCGTGCTTTGCACAGCGCTGGTCGAACCGGGCGTCACCTACCAGCAGCTCAAGGACTACCTTGAAGAGAACGACATACCGCTGTGGCTGTCCTGCCCTGCCCCTTCCGCCATCGCCGGACCTGTCGGCAACACGCTGGATCGCGGCGTCGGCTACACGCCTTATGGCGAGCACTTCATGATGCAGTGCGGGATGGAAGTCGTCCTCGCCAACGGCGAAGTGCTGCGCACCGGCATGGGCGGGGTCGAAGGCACCAGCGCATGGCAGGTGTTCAAGTGGGGCTACGGGCCTTCGCTCGACGGCATCTTCACCCAGTCCAACTACGGCATCGTCACCAAGATGGGCATGTGGCTGATGCCCAAGCCCCCGGTCTACAAGCCGTTCTGCATCCGCTACGACAATGACGAGGACATCCACGACATCGTGGAAACCCTGCGCCCGCTTCGCATCGCCAACGTCATCCCCAACGCGATGGTCTTTGCCAACGTGATGTGGGAAGCGGCCGCCCTGATGCCGCGCAGCAAGTACTACGACGGCACCGGCGTCACGCCCGACAGCGTGCTCGAGGAGATCAAGGCCAAGGAGGGCCTTGGCGCCTGGAACGTCTATGCCGCGCTCTATGGCACCAAGGAGCAGGTCGAGGTCAACTGGCAGATCATCGCCGGTGCGATCAAGGCCAGCGGCAAGGGCAGGCTGATCACCGAGGAAGAGGCCGGCGACACCCAGCCCTTCAACTACCGCGCCAAGCTGATGCGCGGCGACATGACGCTGCAGGAATTCGGCCTCTATCGCTGGCGCGGTGGCGGCGGATCGATGTGGTTTGCCCCGGTCACCGCCGCCAAGGGCAGCGAAACGGTCGAACAGACCCGCCTCGCCAAGGAAATCCTCGGGCAATACGGGCTGGACTACGTCGCCGAATACGTCGTCGGCATGCGCGACATGCACCACATCATCGATGTGCTCTACGACCGCTCGGACCCGGACGAGATGGCCCGCGCCCACGAATGCTTCGCCAAGCTGCTCAGCGAGTTCGGCAAGCGCGGCTATGCGGTCTATCGCGTCAACACTGCCTTCATGGATCAGGCGGCCGACCTGTTCGGCCCGGTCAAGCGCAAGGTCGACCAGACGCTGAAGCGCGCGCTCGATCCCAACGGCATCCTTGCGCCGGGCAAGTCCGGCATCCGCATCTGAGACGCCTTTAGGCTCCGGGCCTGCCCCGCTTGGAGCCGCCCCACCCCGCCGCGACGCCTTCATACCCCACCGGGCGTCGCGGCTGGGACCTGCGGCACAAACCGCAGCCTGCAACGTTCTGTCCTTTGCGCAAGTGATCCAGATGGATAACAGTGCAAGAACAGGAACATGCAGGTCGCACAATCACCCACGCTTGGCGGTTCGGCACCGTCCGCAACCGCGCAAGCGGGCCGCATGGACTATTGGCGGCCGTGCGCTGAGCTTGATGGCCTCGTCAGCGGCTATCACCTCTATGCCGTCACTCCACCGCAAGGCGAAGTGCACCGCGACGTGTTCCAGCCGGCTTGGTTCAACTTGCGCATCCTGCTGGACCCGGCGACCCGCTGGCATGTCCGCTGCGGCGTCTCGGCACCGCTTCGCGTGCCGGATGTAGCGCTCTTCGGTCCATCGAGCGCGGCTTGCTGGTCGGAAAGCGAGGCGGGCACGGTCATCGGCGCCGGGATCACGCCCAGAGGCTGGGTCCGGCTGAGCGGAGTGCCGGCCAGAGACCTTGCCGATCACATCGTTCCGGCCCGCGATGTCTTCGGCCCGCAGGTCGAACGCCTTGCACGCGATTTGCGCATGAGCAGCGGCGGGCAGGACATTGCCCGCACTCTTGACCGGTGGTTCCTCGAACGGATGGTCTACCCCCCGAAGGACGACGAGCCGATCGTGCGCCTCGCCACCGCCTTGCTCGACCCCGGCCTGCGCACCGTAGCCCAGCTCTCTTCCAGCACCGGAGTTGCGCCACGGTCACTCGAACGGCTCAGCCTCAAGGCCTTCGGCTTTCCGCCCAAGCTCCTGCTGCGCCGCGCGCGCTTCCTGCGCTCGCTCCATGCGCTGATCAAGGGCGGGCCCGGACGGCGCGCGCTGGCCATCGATGCAGGCTACACCGACTATTCGCACTTCATCCGCGAAGCCCACGAGTTTCTCGGCATGAAGCCCACCCAGTTCCTCGAAGAGTGCGGACCGATGTTCACCCGCTCGCTACAGCTCCGCCAAGCCGTGCTCGGCGCACCGGCACAGGCGCTGACAGACAGCGCAAAAGCTTAGGGCGCCTTGGGCAGCGCAGTCCCCTCGGGCACGACCGGCAGCCACACAGCACTCGCATTCGCCCCGCCGCGCTCAAGCGTAATCGTCGCCTTCTGGTAGTCATCCTTCTTCGCAAGGAAGATATTGGGCACGAACTTCTGCGGGTTGCGATCGTAGAGCGGGAACAGCGAGGACTGGACCTGCACCATGATCCGGTGGCCGGGCTGGAACACGTGGTTCACCGTCGGCAGGCGGAATTTGTAGCGCTGCACCTTGCCCGCCGGAATCGCCGTGGGCTTGGCAAAGCTGTCGCGATAACGACCCCGGAAGATGTCGAGGCTGATCGGCAACTGATACCCGCCCATCTTGGGGTCCGAACCCGCAACCTCATCCGGGAACACGTCGATCACCTTGACCACGAAGTCGCCATCGGTGCCCGTGGTCTTGGCATAGAGATCGGCAGTCGGCGCGCCCGATACCCGCACGGCGCTGGTCAGGACCGGCGTCATGTAGGTCATCACATCAGGCCGACCATCAGCATGGCGCTGGTCGCTCACCAGCCAGTCGCCCCAGCGCCCATCGTTGAAGTTAACCGGGCGCGGCAGGTGCGGCACAGGCTTGTCAGGTTCGGAGACATAGCTGTCTTCTCCAACCCCACCCTTGTCGAAGCCCAACGCGCCGCCTGCCTGCAGAAAGATCGGTTTCAGCGGCGCGGCGCAGTCCTTCTCGCAGGACAGCGGCCACTGCGTCAGCTTGTCCCAGTGGTTTTCGCCAGTGTTGTAGATCGCCGCCTGCGGCAGGTTCGCCGCCGGGCCATCCTTCAGATACTGGTTGAACAGTGGCAGCACCATGTCCTCGCGGAACTGCTCTGCCGTGTCGCCATTCCACTTGAACGGCCCGAGTTCACGCCCCTCGCGGTTGACCTGGCTGTGGCGCCATGGCCCCATCACGAGGAAATTGTTGCCGGTTTTCCCCTTGGCCTTCAGCGCTTCCCAAGCAGTGATCGCGCCGTACATGTCCTCCTGGTCCCACAGCCCCTGCTCCCAGATCGTCGGCACGTTGGAAGGATTGGCCGCCAGCAGCTTGTCGAGCGCCTGACCCTGCCAGAATTCATCATAGGCCGTATGCTTGACCATCTTCTGCCATGCAGGAAGCTGGTCGAAGCCCGAATTCTTCGCCCACTCGTTGGCCCCGCCCATGCGGCGGAATTCTTCATAGTTGTCGTAGATCCCTGTCGCGGGATCCTCGCCCTTGCCCTTGTAGCCGGTCTGCGAACCGATCCAGCCGATGTTGGCAAGGCGGAACGCGCCATAGTGGAACCAGTCGTCGCCCATCCACCCATCGATCATCGGGCTTTCGGGCGCGGCCACCTTCAGCGCCGGGTGCGGGTTCAGCAGCGCCATGACCACGGTGAAGCCTTCATAGCTCGATCCGATCATGCCGACCTTGCCGTTCGATTCGGGCAGGTTGGCCTTGTTCACCAGCCAGTCGATCGTGTCGTAGGCATCGGTGACGTGGTCGGTCTCGGTCTTGTTCAGTTCGCCGCGCACCGGCCGCGTCACGATGTAATCGCCTTCGGAGCCATACTTGCCCCGGATGTCCTGATAGACGCGGATGTAGCCCGCCTTGACGAACGCCTCGTCGGCCAGCGGCAGGGTGGAGAGAATGTGCGGGCTGTCCATCCGGTTGGCCCGCGACTTTGCGTCATAGGGCGTGCGCGTCAGCACGATCGGCGCATTGGTCGTACCCTTGGGAAAGACGATCACGGTGTAGAGCTTCTTCCCGTCGCGCATCGGGATCATCACTTCGCGCTTTACATAGTCGCGCGCGTCCTCGGGCGGGGCGAACTTGGCCGGAATGTCGCTCGGCGGAAAGCTGTCCTGCGCCGCAACGCCTTGGCCTGCAAAGACAAATGCCGATGCGGCAAGAAGCAGGGCTGTGGCGGGGCGAAAACGATGCGTCATGCAGGGACCTTCCGGTTGCAGGAGAAACGACTCAGGCGGGCTGGCCGCGCCGAACGGTTACCTGCAAGGACCGGAAGGTCCAGTCAAATCAGCAGCTTCGCTATTCCTTCATCACCGGCCTCGGCGTCTGCCCGCTCTCGTCGAGATAATAGGCCACCCACTTGTGGAAGAACTGGTTGCCCGGCTCGTTGCGCCCGAAGGTCTGGTGCGTCATGGCGCCCGATTCCAGCCCGTTCTGCACCTTGAGTCCGAGGAAGTAGTCTTCCTCCTCCACCACATCGAAGAAGAAATCGCACATCGCATCGAGCGCGGCGAGGCCTTCCTCGGTCGCGGGCTTCACCGGGAAGATGTAGTTCATCACCGTGGTGTTCTGGTTCGCCTTCGGCCCCGGGAACAGCTGCGCCAACTGGCCCATTTCGGGCGCGAGGAAGAAGCTCATGTTGGGGAAGAGCATGCGGATGAAATCATACCCATTGTTCTCCTGCCTGCCCCATTCCTCGCGCGGCAGGTCCTTGAGCCGGGTGATCGCGTTCTGCGGGAAGCCCAGCCGGATATGCGGGCCGAAGCCCTCGTAGTTCGCCCGGTTCGAAGGGCTGCGCGTCGCCACCGTATTGGTGTGCGCCGCCTGAAAGTGGTAGCCTTCGAGATAGCCGTCATAGGCCACCTTCCAGTTCGCCCCCTTCATCGCGCGCGCCTTGTGGAAGTACCACGTCTCGAGGCGGAGCGCGGCGAAGTCCTCGTACATCCCGCCCATCCACTCGACGGCGTCGATCGGCAGGCCGGGAGTCAGGATCACGAAGATCAGCCCCGCCGCCTCGTCGCAAGGCAGCTCGGTCATGTTCAGCGTCGAACGATCCACGTCGCCAAACGTGCTCGCCTCGGCGATGCCCATCAGCTTGCCTTCGTTCGAGTAGGTCCAGCCGTGATACTGGCAGGCAAAGGCCTTGCAATTGCCCTTGCCTTCCTTGGCCAGATGCATCGCGCGGTGCTTGCACACGTTGAGGAACGCGCGCGCCTTGCCGTCCTTCCCCCGCGTGATCAGCACCGGCAGGCCCATGACCTCCATCGCCTTGTAGTCGTTTACCTCCGGCAGTTCGATGGTCAGCGCGAGCATCAGCGGCAGGCGCTTGAAGATTCTCGCGATCTCAGCCTCGAAGCGCTCCTCGCTGAGGTAATCCGCCACCGGCACCCGCATCACGTCAGCGGCCTGATCGGTCGTGCGCGTCTCGACGAAATGGAGCATCCGCTCGGCAGCGCGGGCGTATTTGTCGTAAAGTTCGGTCATCGGATTGGCCTCACTTGTTCAGATAGAAGTCGAGCGTCTGGTGGATGTGGCGGATGCGCACTTCCTGATAATCGGCGAGTTCGACGGCCTGGTTCTTGGAAACCTTCAGCCCCTCGTGGCACAGCGCCATGTTCTCGCTGTCCTGATCAAGCACCGCGCCCAGCACGCCGAGTTCGGGCGCATCGGCCCAGATCTGGTCATCGCCCAGCAAGTGCATCGGCACCCCAGCGGGCCGCTCCTGACCCTCCAGCACGCGAGCAATCACGCGCACTTCCATCAGGCACTTGTCCTGATCGGGCCAGGGCCGCCAGCGATAGACGATGTTGGGCATGAACCCGCCCCAAGGCGCAAAGTTCGGGAAGACGTTGTAGACCAGCGCGTCGAGCAGCTCGCTTTCCGAAACGCCCGAATAGTCCCCGCCGAACTGCTTTTCCGAAACCTCGCGCATCTTCTCGCCCAGTGCGGCACGGGCGCTTCGGCCCTCGGGCACGGCAATCGCGTAGTTGTCCTTGTCCTCGTCATAGTTGTCGGCGCTGCGGCCATTGTACTTGCGGAACTCGTCGATGATCCGCTGCTGCGGCCAGTGCTCGGCCTCGGCCTGCGCCTCGATATGCGGGCTGATCACGCCGAACGGGGTGTAGTTCACGTTCACGTGTCGGCCCAGCACGTGGTAGGCCGCATTGGCATCGCCGGTGAACGGCATCAGCTGCGGGTGCGTGACATAGGCGTGGTAGCTTTCCATGAAAGCCTCCATCGCGATCTTCCAGTTGGCAGGAATGACCTTGGCCACCCACGCCACCGTCACGCATTCCTCATGGCGCCAGCGCTTGAAGAACTCTGGCAGCGGATCGAGGTATTCCTCGATGGTTGGCCCTTCCGCATTATCGCGCACGAAGATGTAGCCGCCCCACTGTGCAAGGCTTGCCTCGGGCAGTTGCATCTTCTGGTCGGTCAGGTGGGCGAAGTCCCAGCGGCAAGGAATGTTGCGCAGAGACCCGTCCGGATTCCACGAAAAGCCATGGAACGGGCAGAGGAACTGCTCGGCACTTCCGCTGTCGGTCTTGAGCTTGCGCCCGCGATGGAGGCAAACGTTGTGGAACGCCTTTACGCTGCCATCCTCCTGCCGCACAATCAGGTACGAGCGGCCCGCGTTGTCATAAGTCACATAGTCGCCCGGCTCGGGCAGATCTTCCTCGCGCGCGGCGAACTGCCACACGTTGGGCCACATCTTCTCGCATTCTGCCTTGAAGAACTCGTGGCTGTAATACCGCGCCGCATCGATGGGTTCAGAGCCGAGATATTGCGACCGATCCTCGGCCATGAACGCGGGCGGAGCCACGTCATCTGCGCGAAGGATGTCTTCCCAGCTGGTGCCGGGGCATCGCGCCTGTTCGAACGCGCCGGGATCGCGGTCTGCCATGTCTTTCCTCTCTCATCCTTGGGGTGAGAAAGTGATGTCATGCCAAGGCCGGGAATCGTTTGACCGAGGTCAAGAACAGGGCGCCCGGACCCCTGCGCTTTTGGCTAGTTTCGGGCGTTTCCCCGGGGAAACAGGCAGATTGGTCTGTTTTCCAACAACGAAAGTCAGTTCGGTACGATCACGCCCTCGCCCTCGCGCCACACGGCGCGAATCTGCGGGTCGTCGTAGATTTCCATGATCTCGAACACGTTGCCGAAGAAGTCCCGGCAATAGGTCGCCGCATAGCCATGCTTGCGGCCCTCATCGTCCACCGTGATGCCTTCCATCAAAGGCGGCGCATGGACGCGGATCCCGGCTTCGAGCAGCCGCGCGTAGCAAGCCTGAACGTCGTCCACCTGCACCGCAAAATGGGTGTAGCCGTGATGGTTCACCCCGCGATCGGGGTCCTGCTTCTGCGGCTCGGGTGCCGAATACTCGAACACCTCGATATGCGCATTGCCCAGCCGGCACATGAACTGCCGCGCCGCGCTGCCTTTCAGCCCGATCACCTCGTCGATGAACGGATTGTCCCGCCATTCGAGCGGCGGCCCCACCTCGATCGCACCCAGCAGATCGAGGTAGAACGCCCGCGCCTTGTCGAGATCGGGGACCGAGACCCCGATGTGCTGGATCCCCTTGGCCCCGATGCTCATGGTCTGGCCCTCAGAACTGCCAGCCCGTCAGAACTGGACGCGCTTGGTAAAGCCGCCGTCGATCACGAGGTTGGTGCCGGTGGTGTAGGACGAAGCCGGGCTGGCAAGGAACACCACGGCCTTGGCCACATCATCCGGCGCCCCGAAGCGCCCGAGCGCAAAACCGCTCTTGACCGACTTGTAGAGTTCGGGCGCAGCACCCTCGATCACGTCCCAGCTTCCGCCCGAGAACTTGATCGGGCCCGGCGAAACCGCGTTCACGCGAATGCCCTTTGGCCCCAGCGCCTGCGAAAGCTGCCCGGCATAGACGATCAGCGCACCCTTCAGCGCATTGTAGCCCTGCGGCACGATGAACGTCTCAAGCCCTGCGGTCGAGGAGAGGATCACGATCGAACCGTCATCCGACTTTTCGAGGTACTTCTCCAGCACTTCCACGCCGATCACCGATCCCATGATGTCGTGGTCGAGGCCCTTCTGCCAGTCGCCCGTCTGACCCGAGCCTGACGTCGAGATCATCGGGATGAAGATGTCGCAACCGCCCAGTTTCTCGGCCGCGTCGGTCAGCCATGCGCGATAGGCATCGTGGCCCTGATCCATATCGAAGGCCGATCCGAAGACCTTGCCGCCATGCTTCTCGAGGCTGGCCGCCGCTTCGGCGACCTGTTCGGCATTGCGCGAGCAGAACGCGATGTCCGCACCTTCGGATGCAAGAATTTCCGCCGTTGCCCGCCCGATGCCGCGGCTGCCGCCGGTCAGGATGACCTTCTTGCCCTTGAGTCCGAGATCCATCTTGTTGCTCCTCTATCCCGTGCAGATTCCGTTGCAGCGTTCTTGAAGGGGGCAGCCATGCCAAGCCACTCCCCTTTTGAACAGGAAATGTCCGACGGCCTGTGGTGGTAGCCAGAGCCAAACGCGATTGGGAGCGAGGAATATGCGTCTCGAAGGCAAGACCGCCGTGGTGCTTGGCGCCAGCAGCGAAGGCAACATGGGCCAGGTCATCGCCCAGCGCCTGATGGACGAAGGCGCGCATGTGCTCGTCGCAGGCCGCAAGGAAGCCGTGCTCAAGGACTTCGCGACGCGCACCGGCTGCGAATGGACCGCCTGCGACATCACCGATGAAGCCAGCGTCAACGCCCTTGCCGATACCGCAGCCGAAAAGCTCGGCGGCATCGACATCGCGATCAACGCCACCGGCTGGGGCCTGCTCAAGCCCTTCCTCGAAGTCACCCGCGAAGAGCTTGACGCGATGAGCGCGCTGCAACTCGTCGGCCCGCACCAGTTCTTCCAGGCGATGATCCGCAAGATGGCCAGGTCGCTTGGCGGGCGCGGCGGTTCGCTGATGACGATCAGCTCGGCCACCGCCACGATCATGCTCAACGATCACGCGATCTACATGGGCACCAAGGCGGGCACCGACCACATCATCCGCTGCATCGCCCACGAATTCGGGGCCGACGGCATCCGCGCCAACTCGATCTCGCCCGGCCTTACCGACACGCCGATGAACGCCGATGCAAGCCAAGTCCCCGGCCTGTTCGAATCGTTCCGCAATTCCTACCCGCTCGGCCGCTGGGGCACGTCGGAAGACGTCGCCGCCGCCGTGGTCTTCCTCGCCAGCGACGAATGCTTCATGACCGGCGAGAACCTGCAGGTAAACGGCGGCCTGACCCTGCGCCGCAACCCCACCCGGGACGAGATCAACGCTTCGGTCGCCAAGGCAATGGGACAGGCTTGATCCAATGACGCAGGCAGTGGAAATTCCCGAAGTGATCCGTCCGGTCGACGTGGCGGAGTGGGAACAGGAGGTCGACGTCGTCGTCGCAGGACAGGGCGCGGCGGGCACTTGCGCCGCGCTCGAGGCGCACCGTGCCGGAGCGAAGGTCCTGATCATCGAGCGTGCCTCGGGCGGCGGCGGGGCCAGCGCGCTGTCCTCGGGAATCTGGTATCTCGGCGGCGGCACGGCAGTCCAGCAGGCCGCAGGCTATGACGACGACGCCGAACAGCTCGCCGCGTTCCTGCTCGCCAGCTGCGATCCGCTCGATCCCAATGCGGCAATTGCCTTTGCCAACGACTGCAAGGACCACTTCGACTGGCTCGAAGCCCAGGGCGTGCCGTTCGAGCGCACCTACTACCCCGGCAAGGCGGTTTGGCTGGAGGACACCACCTGCCTGATGTGGACCGGCAACGAGAAGGCCTGGCCCTATCGCGATGCTGCCCGCCCCGCCCCGCGCGGCCACAAGGTCGCGGGCGTCGGCGAGAATGCAGGCTCGGCGGGCATGAAGCCCCTGCTCGAACGCTGCGAGGCCGAGGGCATCGCCGCAATCTATGACAGCGCAGTGATCGCGCTGGTGCAGGACGAGGACGATGGCCGCGTCGTCGGCGTCAAGGTGCGGCAGACAGGCCGCGAGTTCTTCGTCCGCGCGCGGCGCGGCGTGATCGTTGCCTGCGGCAGCCACAACATGTGCGAGCCGCTCATCAAGCAGCATCTGCCGCTGCTGACCGAGACGAGCGAACCGCTCGGCATCCCCAGCAACGATGGCGCGGGCGTGCGCCTCGGCCTTTCCGCTGGCGCGCATGCCGTGGCGATGGACGGCGTGATCCCCACCGCGTCGATCTATCCGCCCGGCCAGCTGATCAAGGGCATCGTCGTCAACCGCAACGGCGAGCGCTTTGTTTCGGAAGACGTCTACCACGGCCGCCTCGGCAACTTCGTGATGGAGCAGCCGGGCCAGACCGCCTACCTGATCGTCGACAGCGAAGTCTTCGCCTACCCCGAAAATCCACTGGCCAAGCACTCGCTGGTCGATGGTTGGGAAACGGTAAAGGATATGGAAGCGGGCCTCGCCCTGCCCCAAGGTTCGCTGGTCGAGACGATGCACGCCTACAACGCCGATGCTGCCAGGGGCGTGGACTCGCGCTTCCACAAGCATGCCGATTGGCTCAAGCCGCTCGATGTCGGCCCCTATGCCGCCTTCGACATCAGCTTCGACAAGTCGCACTACCTGTTCATCACGCTGGGCGGGATCAAGACCGACGCGACCGGACGGGCGCTCGACCTGAAATCGAACACCATCCCCGGCCTCTACGTGGTGGGCGCCAGCGCCGCGCACATCCCGCGCACCGGCAAGGCCTATGCTTCGGGCCTCAGCCTCGGGCCGGGGTCCTACTTCGGTCGCCGCGCCGGTCGCCACGCGGCAGGTGCCAACTGGTGAAGGCGGCAAAGAGCTTTTCGGCCTCGGCCAGCACTTGCGCGAAACTGCACTGCCCTCGCCATGGACGAATGCTTCATGACCGGGACCTGCAGGTGAACGCTGCCTGACCCCGCGCCGCAACCCCAAGCGCGACGAAATCAACGCAGCGACAGCAAGTACAATGGCCGGGGCTATGGCAGAAGGCTGATATCAGCCCTTCTGCAGCAAGGGCCGCAGAAGCAGGTCGATATAGCGTGACAGTTCGGGCTCGCAGGTGGGATCGCAGCCACTGAGCCCGACGAAATAGTCGCGCGTGCCGAACGCCAGCAACGCGCCGCCCAGCAGGCTCATGTAAGCCGCCGCCGCGCTGGCGCCCGAGAGCAGACCTTCAGCTTCCAGTTCGGCAAAGAGCGGACGCAGGATTTCCCACACCGGCACGCCGAAGCTTTGCGCGACCCAGTCGTGCCGCTCGCCCGAGACCGAGAACTCCTGCAGCATCAGACGCGTCAGCCGGGGGTTTGCCGCAAAGCTGCGCAGCAAGGCCGTCAGCATCGCGGGCAGGACGTCTCGTGCCGGCCGCCCGCCAGGCTGTTCCAGCGCAGCCCGCAGCACGCCTTCACCATCGCGCGCAAACGCCTCGATCACCGCCTGCCACAACAGGCGCTTCGTCGGGAAGTAGTAGGCCAGATGCCCCGGCTCGATCCCGGCGGCCGCGGCAATCCTGCGCGTGCTCGCGCCTTCATAGCCTTCCTCGGCAAAGACCTCGAGCGCCGCCTCGAGAATGGCTTCGCGATTGGCGGCAGGGGCATAGCGGGCAGGTCTGGCTGTCATGATCGAGGGATGCCACGGACTTTGGCAATTGACAAACATCTTTGGCAAATGCCAAACAATACGGCAACGAGACTCCGGGAGAAGACCTATGCACCCTCTCAAGACGCGCCAGCCCTGGCCCCGCAACCAGTGGTGGGCTGCGGCCTATTCCTCTGAAGTCACGCGCGAACTGCTGGGCCGGACCATCCTTGGCGAACGGGTCATCCTCTACCGCACCGAACAGGGCGATGCGGTGGTCCTGTCGGGCCTGTGCCCCCACCGCGCCTTTCCGCTCGAGAAAAGCTGCCTCGTGGGGGACAGCGTGCGCTGTGGCTACCACGGGTTCACTTTCGCCGCGTCCGGCGCGCTCGAAGCTGTGCCGACGCAAACCGCGCTGCCAACGGGCGCGGACCTGCGCCGTTATCCCGTGGCCGAACGCGGCGGCCTCGTGTGGGTCTGGACCGGCGCGCAAGATTTGGCAGACGAGGCGCTCCTGCCTGACATGGAAGCCATGGGCTCCGGCAATCCGGCATGGGCCACCGAACAGCACATGCCCGCCAGAATCGCCGCCCGCTACACCTTGCTGATCGACAACCTGCTCGATCTCAGCCACGTCAGCTTCATCCATGCCGACACGATTCCGGCGGGAGACAAGGTCGCCAGCCTTCCGGTGGAACTTGTCGAAACGCCACAAAGCCTCAACGTCCGCCGCATCGGCAAGGCGCTGCCGTCGAACCCCTTCTTCAAGCTGATGTTTCCCGAGCACGATGGCCCGCTCGACCAGTCCTTCGACGCCGAATACTTCGGCCCGCACCTGATCCGCACCGGCGGCGATCTCTTCGACAGCAGCAGCGGCCAGCGGCTAGGCACCCAGAACTACCTGCATGTCATCACGCCGGAAACGCCGGGATCGCTGCATTACTTCGTGATCACCTCGCGCGATTTCGCCACCGACAACCCGGCGCTCGGCAAGATCCATGTCGACATGGGCCTGCGCATCCAGCCGCAGGACAAGGCCGCGATCGAGGCGATCGAACTGGTCCTGCAGGGGCTGGACACCCCGCCAAGGGAAATCTCGGCTCGCTGCGATACCGGCGCACTCAAGGTCCGCCACCGCCTCGAAAGCCAGATTCGCGCCGAGGAGAACGCGGCCTAGAGCACTTTCCGGGCAATATCCGCCCGCAACTGATCCTTGCGCACCTTGCCGCTGGCCGTGCGGGGAAAGTCCTCTACGAACTCGAAGCGCTCGGGGATCTTCTGCTTCGCCATTCCCGAAGCGCCGACATGCGCGACCAGCGTCGCCGCATCGGCCTCGCCTGCAAGGATCACATAGGCACACACGCCCTCGCCCAGCCGCTCATGCGGCATGGCGACAACGGCAGCTTCCTTCACCGCCGGATGGCCGTGGAGCACGTCCTCGATCTCCTTGGCCGAGATGTTCTCGCCGCCCCGGATGATCAGGTCCTTCTTGCGCCCGGTGATCGTCACCGCGCCCCGCTCGTCCAGCACGCCAAGGTCGCCAGTGCGGAAGAAGCCGTCGGGCGTGATCGCCTCGGCGGTCTGCGCGGCGTCGGCATAGCCCATCATCATGCCCGGCCCGCGCGCAAGGATCTCGCCCTCGGCCCCGCGCGACAGATCGTTATCCTCGTGGTCGACGATGCGCACTTCGTAATCGACCACTTCGCCATCGGTCGTCGCCGCCAGATGCTCGTCATGCGGCCAGCCGAACGTCACCAGCGGCACTTCGGAGGCGCCGAACACGCGGAAGGCGCGGGCGTTGTCGAAGGCCGCATTGGCTGCCGGAATAAGGTCCGCCGGAACTGCCGCCCCGCCACAGGCAAAGAAGCGGAAGCTCGGCAGACCCGTGCCCGCAGCCCGTGCCGCCGCCGCCAGTTCCACCAGAAACGGCGTCGCCGCAACCGTCCCCACGCAGGCATGCTGCTCGATCAGCGCCAGCGCATCGGCTGCGTTCCACGCCTCCATCAGCACCGAACGGATGCCGCAAATGAACGGCGCTTCCAGCCCGTTGGCATAGCCCGAAACATGCGTGACTGGCGAAGGCATCAGCGTCGCCTCGCCCTCGGCGAGCCCCCAGTGTTGCCCACTTGCCGCGACGATATGCGCCAGCGTGCAATGGCTGTGCAGCACACCCTTGGGCCGCCCGGTCGTGCCCGACGTATAGAGCACCATCTTCACGCCCATCGGATCGACCTGCGGCGCCTCGAACGACATGCCCCGCCCGGCCTCGACCAGCGCGCCAAAGTCATCCGGCCCGCTCCCGCGCACCGTGAACACATGGGCCAGGTCCGGCAGCGCCTGCTGGCACCTGCGCGCCATCGCTGCATAATCGACCTTGCGGAAAGTCTCGGGCACGAAGATCGCCGCCGCGCGGCAATCGCCCAGCATCATCGTCACTTCGGCATCGCGATAGATCGGCACGATCGGATTGACGACAAAGCCCGAAAGCGCCGCCGCCAGATTGATCACCGCCGCCTCGCGCCAGTTGGGCACCTGAAACGCGATAACATCGCCGGCGCGCAACCCCCGCGCATGAAGCGAGGCGGACAGCGCCTCCGCCTCGGCCAGCACTTGCGCAAAAGTGTACTGCCCCTCGCCATCGATGAAGCAGACGAAATCAGGCGTCGCCGCCGCCCGCTCGCGCGCCAGATCGGCCAGAGTCCTGCCCGCCCAGGCTCCGCTCGCGGCAAAGGCCTGCTGATGCGGGGAGGGAATCGGCAGCCAGTCCCAGGGCTTTTCACTGTTCTCGTTCATGGCGTGGCTTGTTCCAAGCGCGAAGCTGCTTCAGCAATTGGCGAAAAGGCGAGTAACCTATCGCCAATCACAGCTTCCCCCATGACGCAGCCCACGGCATGGTCTTGGCAACATTCGGCCAAAAGGCCACGGAGAGGCACCAGATCCCATGGACCGTATCGAGCGTATCGGACAAGTCGCTGAAATCATGCGCGACTATGTCGAGAACAAGCAGACCTTCCTCACCACGACGACCAAGCGCGTCCCCGTCCGCAGCTATACCGATCCGGACCAGTGGAAGGCCGAGATGGAGCTGGTGTTCAAGCGCGTGCCGCTGATGCTCGCCTTCACCGCCGAACTGCCCAATCCAGGCGATTACAAGGCGATGGACGCCGTCGGCATGCCGGTGCTGATCAACCGCGACAAGACCGGAAAGGTCCGCGCCTTCCTCAACGTCTGCTCGCATCGCGGCGCGCCGGTTGCCAGTGAAGGCCACGGCAATTGCCCGCGCTTCACCTGCAAGTACCACGGCTGGACCTTCGGCCAGGACGGCAAGCTGATCGGCATTTCCGAAGCCAGCAAGTTCGGCGAAGTCCACAAGTCCGAAATGGGCCTGCGCGAACTGCCGTGTCAGGAGAAGGCCGGGATGATCTTCGTCGTCCTGACGCCCAATGCCCCGATCGATGTCGATGCCTATTTCCGCGGCTTCCTCGACGATTTCGAAGCGCTCGATTTCGGCAAGTGGACCTACATGGGCAGCCGCGTGATCGAGGGCGCCAACTGGAAGATCGCTTACGACGGCTATCTCGAAGGCTACCACTTCGCCTCGCTCCACCCCGAAACGATCTTCCCGCGCACGCCGTCCAACTGCATGCACTACGAAGGCTTCGGTCCGCACCAGCGCATCGGCTTCCCGCACCACCGCATTGCCGAGGCCCTGAAGGATGTGCCGCGCGAAGAGTGGGGCACGCAGGAGAACAACGGCTTCGATTTCGTCCGCATCATGTTCCCCAACGTATCGGCCTTCATCGCGCCCGAGATCACCCAGGTCGCCCAGCTCTTCCCCGGACCGACGCCGGGCGAAAACCGCACCGTGCTGAACTACCTGCGCCGCGAACCCATCCGCGACGAGGAGGATCGTGCCAACGTCGAAGCCGCGATGAACTTCTTCCGCGACGTGACCTATACCGAAGACTACCTGATCGGCCTCGAAATCCAGAAGGGCCTCGAAACCGGCGCGCACGACGATCTCGTCTTCGGCCGCAACGAACGCGGCAACCAGTACTTCCACGAATGGCTGGACTGGTATCTGCAGGACGATCCGGACCTCCCCGAACCCCAGATGTGAGAACCTCGGGCAAATGAACCCGATCAGTCTGGCCTCGGGCGTCGTCCCCGAATTCGGCCCTGTCGACACCATCGAAGCCGCCCGCGCAGGCGGCTTCGACATGGTCGGCCTCTGGGTCGATCCACTGGAATGGACCGCCGCCCACACCCGCGATGCCCGCACCGCGCTTGCCGCCACGGGACTTCCGCTGCTCGATGTCGAGGTGATCTGGCTCAAACCCGACGTCCCGCTCGACGGTCACCGCAAGGTCATCGACGTCGGCGCGGAACTTGGCGCGCGCAACGTCCTGTGCGTTTCGTCCGACCCTGACCACGCCCGCACCGCCGCCCAGCTTTTCGACCTATGCCGCCACGCCGAAGGCAGCGGCATCCGCGTCGCGCTGGAATTCGGCATCTTCACCGAAGTGAAGACCCTCACCGCCGCGCTCGCCATTCTGGACCGGATAGACCACCCGCTCAAAGCCCTGCTGATCGACCCGATCCACGTCGACCGCTCCGGCTCGTCCATCGCGCAGATCGCCCAGCTCGACCCCGCACTCCTGCCCTACGCCCAGTTCTGCGATGCCCCCGCCGCGCGCCCCGATCCTGCAGACTTCGACGCGGTGATCCACGATGCGATCAACTTGCGCGAACAATGCGGTGAAGGCGCCCTGCCGCTGGCAGCGCTCTACCACGCACTGCCGCCCGGCATCCCGCTGGCCATAGAACTGCGTTCCGAAGTCTTGCGCGATGCCTTCCCGCACCCCGCCCTGCGCGCCGCCGCCGTGGCCGAAGCCACGCGCCGCTGGCTCGACGCCCACGCATGACCATCACCGTCCTCACCCTGCTCAAGCGCCGCGATGGCATGAGCAAGACAGATTTCATCGCATACTATGAAAGCCGCCACCGCCTGATCGGGGAGAAGGTGCTCAAAGGCTGGGCCACCCGCTACCAGCGCAACCACCTCCACCCGCTGGACGGCACCGACCAGCCCCACGATTTCGATGTCGTGCTCGAGATCGACTTCCCCGACCAGCAAACCTGCGACGCCTGCTTTGCCGCCATGGCCGATCCCGCCATCATGGCCGAGATCGTCGAGGACGAGGAACGCCTGTTCGACCGCACCCGCATGCGCACTTACCGCGTCGAGGCCCACGCCTCGCAGTTCTGATCAGCGCAGCAGGGGGGCAATCTCGCACAAATCGTTGCGGATCGCCGTCGCGGCCACGCCTGCCTGCCCCATCGCATGGCTGATCTGGTCCAGCCCCCGCGTCACGTCGCCCGCCGCATAGAGCCCCTTCACGCTCGTCCGCTGGTGCGCGTCGATCTCGATGCAGCCTTCCGAATTCGCCTTCGCCCCCAGCGCCAGCGCCAGTTCCGACCGGATCACCGAACCCAACGCCGGATAGACCGTGTCGAACGCCAGCGCCTCACACGGCGACGGCACGACGATAGCCTCACACTCGATCCGCAAACGCGCGCAAGGTCCGCCGACAAGCGTCACGCCCAGCCGCTCAAGTTCCGCCCGCTCCCCGGCATCCAGCTCATGCTCGCCTTCAGGCGAAACAAGCGTGACGTCCCGCGAAAAGCCGCGCAGGAACAGCGCCTCCCCATGGCCCCGGCTGCCCGTACCGATCACCCCGATGCGCTGGTCGCTTGCCTCATAGCCATCGCACACCGGGCAATAGCGCAACAATCCCCGCGCCAGCGCCTCGTCGTGAACCTCGTCGGCCATCGGTGGCCGATTGTTGACCACGCCCGTGGCCAGCAGAACGCTCCTCGCCGCCCACGCGTTGCCATCAGCCGAGGCGCGAAACCCCAGCCCTTCACGCACCAGACTCTCTACTTTCGCCGTCTGCACTTCCACCCCGAACTCCGCCGCCTGCTCGCGCATGAGCCGCAGAAGTTCTGTCCCCGCGATCCCGCCCGGATGGCCGGCATGGTTGTGCGTGCGCGGAATCATCGCGGCGCGGCTGTGCCCGGCATCGATCACCGCGATGCGCAAGTGAAAGCGCGCAAGGTAGATCGCTGCGGTCAGGCCTGCAGGTCCGGCGCCGATGATCAGGCAATCGAGTGGCTGTTCCATCCCCGCCCAAACCGGTCGCGCCCTTATGGTTCCATCCTCGCCATCTTGCATGGCGCTAGTCAAAGCCCGCCACATCGTGCTAGGGGCACCCTTGCAAACTTGCCGATGGCGCAAATTCAGGCACTTGGCTGCCTTGTGCCGATAGATCCAAGCCCTTGCATCAGCGGCGAAGCGCTCCGCCTCGCCTGACGTCACTTCAATTCCCAAGGTCTTCGATTACAGATGGCAGGATACAAGGAACCCGGTTTCAACGACCGCATCGCCGCAGCTGCAGCTGCGCGTGAAAAGGCGCTCGCCAAGTTGAAGGCCAAGCCCGCCCCCGATCCGGCAGCGCTTGCCGCCGCCGCCGCCAAGGCCGAAGCCAAGGCCGCTGAACGCGAAGCCGCTCAGGCCGCCCGCCGCGCCGCTGCCTTGGCCAAGGCCGAAGCCAAAGCCGCCGAGGAAGCCGCCCAGCGCCAGGCAGAGATCGACGCCGAGGCTGCGCTTGCCGCGCAGACCGAAATGACCGAAGCCGAACGCAAGGCTGCCCGCGACGCGCGCTATGCTGCGCGCAAGGCCCGCAAGAAGTAGTCCGGATCATCGCAAGCACAGAAAAGACGTCCGCCCCGGCGTCGTCAGACACATGGGCCGGACACGACTGGATCGACACCACGTTCGTTCCGGGCGGAGGCGAGATGCGCCTGATGCAGCGCGGTGATGAATTCACCATCCTGCTGGCCGATGCCGAACTCATGGGCACGCGCGTCAGCGCCTCCGAACAGTCGCTCGCCACGATGGCGCAGGAACGCCTCGGCGCGCGGCCCGGTGCGGAATGGCTGATCGGCGGCTACGGCATGGGCTTCACCCTGCGCGCCGCACTCGCCTGCCTGCCAAAGGACGCCGTGGTCACAGTCGCCGAGATCGTGCCCGAAATCATCCGCTGGGCGCGCGGACCGATGCACGCGCTCACCGCCGGTTGCCTCGACGACCCGCGCGTGGTCGTGGTGGATGACGACGTGGCGATGCTGATCGGCTCGGCGCGCGAGGCCTACGACGCGATCCTGCTCGACGTGGACAACGGCCCCGAAGGCCTGACCTGCGACGACAACGACGCGCTCTATCACCCCAAGGGCATCCGCGCCGCTCTGGCCGCGCTTCGCCCCGGCGGCATCCTCGCCGTCTGGTCAGCCTGGCCCGACGACGGTTTCGCCCTGCGCCTCCACGATGCCGGTTTCGACGTCGACGAGGAAGTGGTCGAAGAATGCGCGACCGGCACCGGCGCCAAGCACGTCATCTGGTTCGCGCGCAAGCCTCAGGGCACGGCGTAGCATCCTTCGACAAGCTCAGGATGAGCGACAGGAATCCCTTTGATTCCCGCTCATTCTGACGAACCTCGCTCATGCTGAGCCCGTCGAAGCACTATCAGCACAAAGCAAAGCTCAATCCGCAAACACCGTGCGATAGGACCGGCGCGTGAACTTCCACGCGCCGTCGATCCGCTTCAGCTCATCGTCATACCGCCCGGTGGCGTGGATGCGCTTTCCCGTGGCGGGATCGTCGAAGATCTCGATGGTATAGGCGATCGCCCTGGCCGCGTCGCCATCGACCTCGATGGAACCGGGCTGCATGAAATAGACCATCGGCTTGGTGCAGTTGTCGAGCCCGTAGTGCTTCATCGATTCCGACCACCCGGCAACGATTGCCGCCTTGCCGGAAAAGCCGCCAAGGTCGGGATACTCGGGCAGCTCCCAATAGGCATCCTCCGCCCAGATCGATCCCCACAGCTCGGCGTCGAGCGTCATCACGCCATGGGCGTGCGTGTCCATCAGTTCGCGGATCGCCACGCGATCCTCGACAGGTCCGGTAAACGGCATCGTCTTGGCTCCTTACCAGGGGTGGGTTTCGCCGTTCCACTTGAGGAAGTCGCCCGAACGATCGAGCGTCCACGCCGCGGCGACATCACGGATGCCCTTGGCGCTTTCGGTCGGCGTGATGTCCGCCGCCTCGCCGCCCATGTCGGTCTGCACCCAGCCCGGATGCATGATGCCCACGACGATCCCGCGCTCCTTGAGATCGGTCGCCACAGACCGCATCAGCCGGTTGAGCGCCGCCTTGGCCGAGGCATAGGCATAGTAGCCGCCATAGGGCCAGGTCGATGCCGCCAGCTGGCTCGAGATGTTGATGACCTTGGAGCCTTCACCGAGGCGCGGCAGGAATGCCTGCAGCACGCGCAACGGGCCCTGCACCATGATGCGGAACACCTCGTCCCATTCCGCCCAGTCCGAGCTTTCGAGTTCCGCCGGGTCCGATCCGCTTACCCCCGCCACGTTGTAGAGCACGTCGATCGCCTCGCCCGCCGTCTCGGCAGCGCCAGCCTTGACCGAGGCATCATCGGCCACGTCCATCCGGTGCACGGTCAGCTTTCCGCCCGAAGCGGCAGCGAGATCCGCCAGCTTGCCCGCACCTTCCGGATTGCGCACCAGCGCGATCACGCGGTCGCCCGCCTCGACATGCTGGCGTGCGAGTTCCAGTCCGATACCGCGCCCTGCGCCGGTGATTGCCACGGTGGTCATATCGTCGTCTCCCAAGACTCTGGATTCGTTATGTGCATTCACGGCAACAACGCCGCAGACGTCGGATCAGCTCAGCGGATCGTAGAGCCCGCGCACGGTGGCGATGGTCAGCTTGAGCACCTGCTCGATCCGCTCAGGCCCGAACACCGGACGATGCATCAGCAGCCCGGAATGAACCGCGATCGCGAAATCGCTGCCCAGCTTCATCGCCCGCCACTGGTCCTGCCACTGCGGGAAGGACTCGATCATCTCGGCGGTCCACACCTCGTCATAGCGGCGCGCCGCAGGCTCGAACGCGGCGTTCAGCTCCGGGTCGGTCCGCGCCGCCACAGCCAGTTCCAGATAGGCCGCATACTCGCGCGTCTGCACGCTGCGCCAGTGCGCATCGGTTGCAAGGTCGATCAGCAGCGCGCCTTTGCTCTGCGCCATGGCCGCGAGATAATCGTCGAGAAACAGGCGCATGCGCTGGTAGAAGATGTGCTCGACCACCGCCGCCACCAAGTCCATCCGCGTGGCGAAATGGTGGTGCATCGCCCCGCGCGAAACTTGCGCGCGCTCGGCCACTTGCGCGGTGGTCAGCCCCTGATACCCGCTCTCGACAAGGCAGTCGACCGCCGCCTCGAGCATCTTGAGGCGCGTCTGCGCTGACTTGCGCTGCTGCCAGCGCACGGGCTCGCCCTCGCCCAGGCTTGCGGGGCGCATTGCGGCAAGCATCCGCTTCTGCATCGTGGAACCGGCCATCGTCATTGTCCTGTCATGCCTGCGAATGGCGCGCAAGACCGCCTGACAAAACGGCCAGTTCACCTCTCCCCCACCTCGAGAGCATAAAACAGGCAGACGCGCCGGTTATTGCCGAATCGCGCTTTCGAAGACGGTGACCGGACCCGATACCGGCACTATGGGAGGGGAAGAGATCATGAAAAGGCATACCACGTCACATCTCCTGAGCAGCCTCTCGGCGCTCGCACTCACTGCGCTGCCTGCAGCAGCGTTCGCGCAGGACGCACAAGGCCCGCAGGCCCAGGCCGAGGACACCGGTTCGACCGGCGGCCTCACCGAAATCGTCGTCACCGCGCAGAAGAAGGCCGAAAGCATCCAGTCGGTGCCGATCTCGATTGCCGCTGTCGGCGGCGAACAGCTCACCGCGATGAACGTCACCACGCTTCAGGCGCTGCAGGGCGCGGTGCCAAACGTCCAGATCGACAACTTCGCCAACACCCCCAACAACGCGGTCTTCACCATCCGCGGCATCGGCGTGATCGAGCCCGATCCCTATGCCGGCAACACCGTGTCGATCGTTGTCGATGGCGTGCCACAGTTCTTCTCGATGGGTGCGCTGCTCGATACCTATGACACCGGCCGCGTCGAGATCCTGCGCGGACCGCAGGGCACCCTGTTCGGCGCGAACACCACCGGCGGCGTCGTCAACGTCGTGACCAACCAGCCTACCGGCGAGTTCGGCGGCTACGTGCGCGGCACTTACGGCAACTGGAACCGCTTCGACGTCAACGCCTCGATCGAGGCCCCGCTCGTCAAGGATGTGGTCAGCGTCAAGGTTGCCGGCATCCACACCCAGCGCGATGGCTGGGTGACGAACGTGTGGAACGGCGAGGACATGGGCCGCAAGAACGTCGATGCGGTGCGCGGCCAGCTCTACATCACGCCCAACCCGGACCTCAAGATCACGCTTCAGGGCGAATATGTCGCAGCCCGCAATGGCGCGCCGGTCGTCGTCAACGGCGGTCTTCCGGGCGAGGGCAACTATGTTCCCGAAGGCACGTTCTGGAACGGCGCGGTCCTGCCGATGTACCGCAGCCCCTGCGCCGTGCCGAACCAGCCCTGCAAGGCGCCGGACAAGTACTTCTCGGGCAACAACGAAGTGCCCGACCAGTCGGACATGACCACCAAGTTCTTCATCGGCACGATCCAGTACGACAACACCCCGATCGGCGACATCACCGCGATCACCGGCTACAAGCACTTCACCCTGTTCGAATATACCGACCAGGACGGCACCGCGAAGACCAACAACGCCACCCGCCGCCGCACCCGCGGCTGGCAGTTCAGCCAGGAACTGCGCAGCGCCTTCTCGGCGGGCGACAGCTTCAACGCGGTGGCCGGGCTCTTCTACATGAAGACCAACTACACCCACTACCAGATGTACCACCTGGACTTCGCCCTGCCCGGCCTGATCCAGTACAACCAGCAGGACCAGGGCACGGAATCCTTCTCCGCCTTCCTGCAGACCTACACCCAGATCACCGACGCGCTGAAGTTCTCGGCCGGCATCCGTTACACGCATGACAGCATCGACGCCCGCTCGCAGCTCGATCTCGGCTTCGGCAGCGAAGCGCTGACCTCGCCCAACTGGGACAAGTTCGACGTCAAGTTCCCCGGCAGCCTCGATGTCGGCGGCAAGAAGAGCTGGAGCAACGTCGGCTGGAAGATCGGCCTTGATTACGAGGTCGGCCAGAACCAGCTTATCTACGCGAACTGGGCGCGCGGCTTCAAGTCGGGCGGCTACACCGGCCGCATCGGCGTTGCGGCAGACGGTGACACGCCCTACAACCCCGAGAAGGTCGACACCTTCGAAGTGGGCCTGAAGGCAGACTTCCTCGACCGTCGCCTGCGCACCAACTTCGCGGCGTTCTACACCAGCTACCGCGACATGCAGGTTGCCCAGATCTACTTCGATCCTGCCACCAACGTGCAGGGCAACCGCATCCTCAACGCCGCCGAGTCCGAGATCAAGGGCTTCGAGCTTGAAGTCCAGGCCGTGCCGGTCGACGGTTTGACCCTGCGCGGCTCGCTCGCCTACCTCGACACGAAGTACAAGGACTTCCTCTACTTCGATCCGGTGGCCGCCACCTTCATCGACCTGAAAGGCTATGCCCTCCAGAACGCACCGAAGTGGGCCTCGACCCTCGGCGCGAACTTCACCCACACCTTCGCGAACGACAGCAGCGTCGTGGCTGACGTGAGCTGGATGTACACCGGCCAGAAGTTCTACACCGCCGTCGTCAACACCCCGCGTTCCTCCGTGCAGCCGACCTACTACGTCGACGCGCTGCTGACCTACTACGGCCCGGACAAGCGCTACTCGATCGGCCTGTGGGGCAAGAACCTGTTCGACAAGCGCTACATCTCCACGGTCTACGACAGCCCCGGCTACATGGGCCTCGTCGGCTACGCCCCGCCGCGCCAGTTCGGCGTGTCGGTCGGCTACAACTTCTGACCTGACGAAATCCTCCCTGGCCCCGGTTGCTTCACGGTAACCGGGGCGCTTTTTTCCAGAGGATATCGCCTTGATCACAACGCACGCATTCATCGCCCGCAGCGCCATCGCCCAGACCCTGTCACTGCACAGCCGGGGCGTTGACCGGGCCGACGCCAACCTTTTGGGCGCGGCCTACCACCCCGATGCCACCGTCGATTACGGCTTCTTCGCAGGCCCCGCCGCCACGCTGGTAGAGATCCTCGCCACCGCGCAGAAAACCACGCCACCCACTCTGCACCGCACCTCGAACATGTGGATCAGGGTCGATGGCGGTACCGCCACCTCCGAAAGCTACGTGATCGCCTACGTTGAGGAAGCCGATCTCCAGCGCCTCGTGTTCGGCCGCTATCTCGACACCCACGCCCTGCGGAACGGCGAGTGGCGCCTGACGCATCGCACTTACGTGCTCGACGGAAACAGCAACCGTCCGAACAACGCCGTGCGCAGCGACCCGCCCGTAGCCCTCGACAATTACGTGCCCGCCGGAGCCAAAGGCGCCGCCGATCCGGGCCGCGCCTTCCTCGCCTTCCACGCCGCCTCCGCCAGAGGAACGACCATGACCGCATCGTCCAGCAGCGAAATCGCCCTAGAAGCCGCCCTCGCCAAGGCCGAAATCCACGACCTCTGCATGGCCTATGCCCGCGGCGTCGATCGCGCCGACGAGGCCCTGCTCGCCTCGATCTTCTCCGAGGATTCCACCGTCATCTCGGGCGTCGTCAACGGCTCGGGAAAGGACTTCGCGCGCGACATCACCGCCTTCGTCCGCAGCAATCTCGAAATGTGCTTCCACTCGGTCGCAAACGAATGGGTTGAAGTGCGCGGAAACGAGGCCGTGGGCGAGCACTACGCGCTGGCCCAGATGGTCCAGGCGGGCACCGAAGTCCTCACCGGCGGCCGCTACATTGATCGCTACGTGAAGCGCGATGGCAAGTGGCTGATCCAGTCGCGCACGTTCGTTGCCGACTGGAGCCATTCGCACCCCTCCACGATGCAATCCGACGGCTTCTACGAGGCCCTGACCAACCGCGGCTGCTTCGGTCGCGAAGACCCGATCTACGCCCACTGGGCCGCTTGAGGATATTCGACATGGGCAAAATGGAAGGTAAAGTCGCACTGATCACCGGCGGCGCGTCGGGCCTTGGTGCCGAAGACGCCCGCGTTCTCGCCCGCGAAAGCGCGCGCGTGGTCATCACCGACATGCAGGAGGATCTGGGGGCAAAGGTCGCTTCCGAAATCCCCAACTGCGTGTTCATGCACCACGACGTGCGCGACGAGGCCCGCTGGAACGAGATCGTCGCCGAAACGGTGCGTTTGTTCGGCAGGCTCGATACGCTGGTCAACAACGCCGGACTCGTCCGCTTCGGCACGGTCGAGGATTTGTCGTACGAGGACTACAAGCTCCAGACCGACGTTATGGCGGGCGGCACCTTCCTCGGCTGCAAGGCCGCGCTTCCGCACATGAGTCGCGATGGCTCGGGCTCGATCATCAACATGGCCTCGGTCGGCGGGATCAAGGGCATCAGCGTGATCCCCGCCTATGCCGCTGCCAAGGCCGGGATCATCGGCATGACCCGCTCGATCGCGGTCCACTGCCGCGAACAGGGCTACCGCATCCGCGTCAACTCCATCGCGCCCGGAGGCATCGTCACCCCGATGACCGCACAGGCCCTGGCCGAGCTGCCCACCGACCACGCCGGACTCGATCAGGCCAACAACCACGGCATGGGCCAGCCCAGCGACATCGCCAACATGGTCCTCTACCTCGCCTGCGAAGACGGCCGCCACATCACCGGCACCAACATCGTCATCGATAACGGCGAGACGATGGGCTGAGGCTTGCACTCACACCCATCCCCGTCACCCCGGCGAAGGCCGGGGCCTAAAACCTCGCCCCAAAACGCAACCACTGCAAAGGCAAACCGCCCAAGCAGCACGCGTCACGACCACCAGATAAGAACGACAGCCCTTGGACCCCGGTCTACGCCGGGGTGACGGCGTCATAGGACAGGGGCGCCGTGGAGCGGGACCTGCCTGACCCTAACCTACCCCCAAACCGCTTCGGCCGGGCGCAGGCCGGTGCCCATGACCTTGCCGTCGCGCGATGCCGCAGCGTGATGGATCCCGGCCTTCGCCGGGATGACAATAGTGGTTGGGATAACGGACTTGGCCCCTTAAGCAAACCGTCGCCCCGGCGCAGGCCGGGGCCCACAACCCCAAAGCCCCACAAAACGCCTCACCCCAACGCGCGAAACCGGAAGTTCCGGAACCGCGCGCTGCCCCCGCCCGCCGCAAACAGCGCCGGCCGCAAACTCAGCAGGTCATCCACGACATTGGCGTTGTAGCCCGAAACCTCGCTGCGCACGCCGTGGCGGGTCCAGTCCTTACCGTCGAGGCTGTAGTAGAACGTAACGATCTGCGCCTCGTTGACGATGCGCATGTGCATCCGGCGCACCGGCGGCGCGGGCTCGGGCCAGTAGCTCGCCTTGCCGCCGCGATAGCTCGTCATCCGCGTGCCATCGATGCCCATGCCGAGGAACAGGCGGTCGTTGAAGAACAGCAGCAGCCCCGCCGTCGTCTCGCCCACCAGTTCCACTTCGACGCTGAACTCATAGGACAGGTCGCCCACGTTCTGCGTCAGGGGCGAACAGTCCTGCGGCCCCGATCCCTTGCCCGCCAGAACCAGCGCCCCGGCCTCGTAACGCACCCGCCCCGCCTCCTCGGGCGCGCTGGCATAGAGCGACCAGCGCGTGCCAAGGCTCGGGACCGAGAAGTCATCCGAGCGCGCAAACCCGTGCGGCACTGCCGCGCCCTTGGGCATCGGCAACGGCTGCGAAAGATCGCCACCCCTGGCCCGGAACCAGCCGTCAGCCGTCCACTCGATCGGTTCGAGCAAGGTCTGCCGCCCCAGCGTACGGTAGCCGTTCTCGTAGCCGTGGTAGATCATGTACCACTGCCCGCCCGGCCCCTCGACGCAAGTCGCATGCCCGCGCGACCACCACTTTTCCGACACGTCTTTCGTGCGCTGGATGGGATTGTGCGGGCAATGCTCCCACGGCCCGTTGATCGAGCGTGAGCGCGATGCGACGACCATGTGTCCGGTCGCAGGCCCGCCGGTGCCGCCCACCGCGCTCACCAGATAGAACCAGCCCCCGCGCCGGAACAGCTTTGGCCCTTCCAGCGCATAGTTCTCGGTCACCCAGTCGTCCGGATAGCGCCAGCCTTCATAGACCGTCTCGATCGGCCCAGCCGTGGCAAGGCCATCATCGGTCAGCCGCACCCGCTTGCCCTGGTTGAAGAACAGGTAGCGGTGTCCGTCCTCGCCCACCACGTGGCCCGGGTCGATCAGCCCGCCAATGCCAAGGTCCACCGGATCGCTCCACGGCCCCGCCATGCTGTCGGCATGGATCACGAAGATATTGGCAAAGTCCTTCAGCCCCTTGGACCACGGCGCCTTCATGAACGGAATGTAGATGAAGTAGCGCCCGCCGTGCTTGACGATGTCCACCGCGAAGCCCGTGCCGAGCGGCTTGTTCAGCGACGGGCCGATGGGTCGCCAGTTCACCAGATCGCGCGAATGCCAGATCAGCATGCCCGGCGCTGCATCGAACGACGAATGCGTCATGTAGTAATCGTCGCCGTCCTTCAGCACCGAAGGATCGGGATAGTCGCCCGAGATGATCGGGTTGAGGAACGTGCCGTTGCCAAGGTCCGCCTTGCGCTGCCCCTCGATCCCGCGGCCCCACGCCGGGGCCTTGCCAGCGGTCTTGCACGCGCCCGCAGTCGCAGCCCTGCTGTCCGTGCCATGCAGCAGCGCCGGAGCCCCCAACGCTCCTGCCACGGCGGCCTTCATTGCATCCCGGCGGGTTCCCATACTCTCTTCCTTATTAACGAGAATCTATATTCTAATCTTATCGCGGCAGTGTCAACCACCCTCCCTGCGCCAATCCCTTGCCCGCCTATCCTTATCGCCAAGCGCCAAGACGCCGGACCTGTCGCATGATCCCCGGCAAAACAGACAGAAGAGGATCACCCATGGAAGCGCCCGCGCACGTACCTGCCGACCGCATCGTCGATATCGACATCTACATGCCCCCGGCCCTCGAAACGGCCGGCTTTCACAAGGCATGGAGCGACCTTTCGGCAAACAATCCCGCCGTCGTCTGGACCCCGCGCAACGAAGGCCACTGGATCGCGCTGGGCGGCGAGGCGCTGCAGGATGTGCAATCCGATCCCGAGCGGTTCTCCTCGCGCATCATTGTCCTGCCCAAATCGGTGGGCGAGATGCATGGGTTGATCCCCACCACCATCGACCCGCCCGAGCACCGCCCCTATCGCCAGCTGCTCAACGCCCACCTCAATCCCGCCGCCATCCGCGGCGCGTCCGAATCGATCCGCGCCACCGCTATCGAACTGATCGAGAGCTTTGCCGCGAACGGCCACTGCAACTTCACCGCCCAGTATGCCGAACAGTTCCCGATCCGCGTGTTCATGGCGCTGGTCGGCATCGACGCCTCCGAAGCGCCCCGGATCCGCCACTGGGCCGAATGCATGACCCGCCCCGGCATGCCGATGACCTTCGACGAAGCCAAGGCGGTGTTCTTCGACTACGTCGGCCCGCTGGTCGATGCGCGGCGCGGTGGCAGCGGCGAGGACATGATCAGCGCGATGATCAACGCCGATCTGGGTGGCGGCCGCACGCTTACCCGCGACGAGGCGCTGTCGATCGTCACCCAAGTGCTGATCGCGGGGCTCGATACCGTGGTCAACGTGCTCGGCTTCATCATGCGCGAACTGGCCGAAAACCCGGCCCTGCGCGCCGACCTGAAACAACGTGGCGCGGACATCACTCCCATCGTCCACGAACTGTTCCGCCGCTTCGGTCTCGTCTCCATCGCCCGCGAGGTGCGCCACGACATCGCCGATTTCCACGGCATCGCCCTCAAGGCGGGCGACATGATCGCCATCCCCACGCAAGTCCACGGCCTCGACCCGCGCGTGAACCCCGATCCGCTTAGCATCGACCCCGCCCGCAAGCGCGCCCGCCACTCCACCTTCGGCTCCGGCCCGCACATGTGCCCGGGCCAGGAACTGGCCCGCAAGGAAGTGGCGATCACGCTGGAGGAGTGGTTGAAGCGCATCCCCGACTTTGCGCTGGGCCAAGGCTCGGACCTCTCGCCCGTCCCCGGCATCGTCGGCGCCCTGCGGCGGGTGGAACTGGTCTGGCCGACCTGAAACGCGCTTGGCCGACGATCAGCGTCGCCTTGTGGCAAGCAGGCACCGCCCGACGATCACGAACGTCGCGATCTTAGCAACGATGTAACCGGTCAGTCCGCCGAAGAGGAACGTCGCGAACAACGTCACCCCGGCGAAAAAGATGGCCAGAAAGCTCTGCAGCCCGAACGCTTCGTCGCCATAGAACATGTCCACGAGCGCGAAGTTCAGCAGAATGAACAACGCCGGGGCGAGGGTGAGCGCAACGTCTGTCAATAAGGCCTTGTCAAACACGGCCGCGCATTAGCGTTGCGGACGTGATCCCGTCAGTCGCCGATTTGGTGACATTGCGCGGGATCTCGGCTGAATCGCCGTTTCTCCAAAACCTAGCGTAACCGCTAGGTTGAGCCGACTCGCGCCAGCGTCCATAAAACAGGCACAACTGCCGGTTTTAACATGGCAGCCCCGGAGAGTCCGATGCTTGATGCGATCAACCCCCACGGTTTGCCCGAGCCCGCCAATGCGGAAGACCTCGCCGCAATCCGCTGCCCCGGCGCGCCCAGCATGCAGCAGATCGTCGCAGGCGACGCGCTCCCCCCGCCGCCGGTGCTGGCCATGGAAGAACCGATGTTCCTCGGCAGCGCGCCCGTTTCGGTGGACCGCTACTTCGATCAGGGCATTTTCGAAGCCGAGATCGAGAAGATCTGGAAGCGCACCTGGCAGTGGGTCTGCCGCGAGGACCACATCCCCGAACCCGGCGACTACTATACCTACGAAGTCGCGCATCTGTCCTGGGTCGTCGTCCGGCAGGACGACATGTCGGTCCGCGCCTTCGTCAACTCCTGCCTCCACCGCTCGACCAAGTTCAAGCGCGGCGAAGGCGTCGGCTCGGGAGACAATCTGCGCTGTCCGTACCACGGCTGGACCTGGAACAACGACGGCACGCTGGCGTCTGTCCCCTGCGCATGGGACTTCAAGCACATCGACCCGGCAAAGACCAACCTCCCAGAAGCCCGCGTCGGCCACTGGGGCGGCTTCGTGTTCATCAACCCGAGCGCGGAAGGCCCCAGCCTCGAGGAATACCTCGCCCCCCTGCCCGAGCACTTCAAGGACTGGGACATCGCAAACCGCTACGTCGCGGTCCATGTCGCCAAGGAGCTGCCCTGCAACTGGAAGACCGCGCAGGAAGCCTTCCTTGAATCCTACCACGTCCTCGAAACCCATCCCCAGCTGCTCAAGGGCGTGGGCGATGCCAACGTGCAGTATGATTGCCATTCGGACACGGTCACGCGGTTCTATGCCGCCAGCGGCGTCAACTCACCCCACCTCGCCAAGCCGCTGAGCGAGGAGGAACTGCTCGCCACGATGATCCTCGGCGATAGCGATTCACGCGGGCAGGGCCTCACGGTCGGCCCCGGCGAAACCGCCCGCACCGTCATGGCCCGCCACCTGCGCAAGGTGCTGGGCGAGGCCTACAAGTGCGATCTGTCCGCCGTTTCGGACAGCGAGATGATCGACACCATCGAATATCACGTCTTCCCCAACATGGTGCTGTTTCCCGGCCTGTCGCTGCCGATGGTCTATCGCTTCCGCCCGATCGGGCTGGCCCCCAACCGCACCCTGTTCGAAATCCTGTTCCTGCGCCCCAATCCCGAAAACGGCCCCGCGCCCGAACCTGCCGAACCCTTCCACGTCGCCGAGGACCAGAGCTACGCCACCGCGCCCGGCTTCGATGCCGCCATGGGCCACGTCTACGATCAGGACACCGACAACCTGCGAGCCCAGCAGCAGGGCTTCCGCGCCAGTGCGGTCGGCGTCCAGAACCTCGGCAACTATCAGGAATCGCGCATCCGCCACTTCCAGATGGTCGTCGACAAGTATCTGGCAGGAGAAGCCTGATGGCCTTCGACATGGAAGCCGAAGTCCGCGACCTCTGCGCCCGCCGCGACATTCACGATTGCCTGTGCCGCTACATGCGCGGGCAGGACCGTCTGGACCCCGAACTCCACCGCAGCGCCTTCCACGATGACGCCTGGGTCGATTGCGGCCTTATGCAGGGCACGGCGGACGAATTCGTCGCCTTCGCGCAAGGTTTCCTCGCCGACCTTGACGGCAGCCAGCACATCATCGGTCAGGCGCAGATCAGCATCGATGGCGACAAGGCCTCGGGCGAGGTCTATTTCTACGCCTGGCACCGCACCCGCGAGGATGGCGAGCCCAAGGACCTCGTCGTCGCCGGGCGCTATGTCGACGAATACACCTGCAAGAATGGGGAGTGGCGGATCAGCCGCCGCCGCGAAATAGTGGACTGGGCGCGTACCGACCCGGCAGCCGACGGATTCCTCGAAGGGAACCCGCTGGTCCGGCCGGGAAGGCGCGGAACAGACTTCAGCCAGACCCGCGACTGGCCAGTCTGAGACAAGACCAGAGGACGCCGAAGATGACCGCTCAGGACAAGATTTCCCGCTACTCCCCGGAGTTCGACGTTGCCGTGCGCGGCGATACGATCACCGCCGACCGCTACATCACGCGCGAGTGGATGGAGCTGGAGAACAAGCACCTCTGGCCCAAGGTCTGGCACCTTGGCGGCGTGCTCGCAGACCTTGAGGAAGAGGGCGATTTCATCCGCCACAACTTCGGCAAGGAATCGGTCGTCATGGTCCGCCAGGCCGACGGCAGCGTAAAGGCGTTCTACAACACCTGCCCCCATCGCGGTAACCGCCTCGTCCTCGGCGATGTCGGCTCCGCCCCGCGCCTGACTTGCGGCTATCACGGCTGGCAGTTCGATCCCGATGGCACGCTCGTCCACGTGCAGGACCCGGACGATTTCGCCGGCGGCAACCCCTGCGGCAAGGTCACGCTTTCGGAACTGCGCTGCGATACCTGGGGACCGTTCGTGTTCTGGTGCATGGACGACGACGTCGCCCCCTTGCACGAATGGCTCTGGCCCTACACCGAGCGTCTGGCGGGCTACAAGCTCGACAACTGGGTGCGCGTGTTCAACGTCTCGGCCGATTGCGACTTCAACTGGAAGATCATCCGCGACAACTTCAACGAGAGCTACCACCTCCCCACGATCCACCCCGAACTCGCCACTTTCATCAACGATGGCCTGCCGACCACCGTGTTCGAGATGTACGAGAACGGCCACAACGCGATGTGGATGATCGGCCACCAGGCCACCAGTCGCAAGGACTACGTCAGCGGCGACGTGCCGCCGGGCCTCTATGAAGCCGCCGAGGCATGGGGCATCGATCCCAAGGAATACCGCGGCCGCACCGCCGACATCCGCGAGGCCGTGATCAAGGCCAAGCGCGAGCGCGGCGCCGATGCGGGCTATGACTATTCGTCGATGACCGACCAGCAGCTGGTGGACTATTTCCACTGCACGCTGTTCCCCAACCTGACGATCACGATGTCGCCCGAACAGTGCCAGATCCTGCGCACCGAACCGCACCCGACCGACCCCGAAAAGTGCATATTCCAGCACTGGTGCCTCTATCCGCCGAACGCGAAGATGGCCGAAGTGCTGACCCCTGTCGGCATGGCCCCGCTGCGCCACGACGCCATCGCGCGTCATTCGACGTACGGCGATGGCGTGTCGGTTGGCTATGTGGCGGATCAGGACCTGTCGATCGGCACCACGCAGCAGCAGGGCCTCAACTCGCGCGGCTTCAAGGGCTGCCTGCTGCCGGGTCAGGAAAAGCGCGTGCAGCGGTTCCATGAGAAGCTGAACGATATGGTGCTGGGGCATCCGACCAAGGCGCGGGAATAGAGGGCGCTAGGCCCACCCCCAACCCCTCCCGCTCGCGGGAGGGGAGAAGAAGAAAACAGACGCAACTTGCCCTCCCGCAGGCGGGAGGGCCGGGAGACTTGGCCTTGCGCAGCAAGGCTTAGTCGGACGGGGTGGGCCTGTGCCTTGCCCAAGGAGAGGGACAAGGAATGAGCAGCACCACCATAACTCCCGGCCCAATAGTTCCTGGGACTCCCGGCCCCCACGTCATGCAGGCCGCCTTCATCGTCGAGGACGTGGAAGCTGCCGCCAGGGCGTGGATCGCCACCACCGGCATCGGCCCGTTCTTCATGGTCCCGCACATCGAGCTGGCCGAGGCGACCTATCGCGGGGCACCGTCCGAAGGCATCGACTTCTCGGTCGCGCTCGCGCAGTCCGGCGGCATTCAGATCGAGCTGATCCAGCAGCACTGCGACCGCCCCAGCGCCTATCGTGATACCATCGCCAAGGGCCAGACCGGCTTCCACCACTTCTGCATCTACACCGGCGACTACGACGCCTGCCGCCAGCGCTATGTCGACCAGGGCTTTGCCGTGGCCATCGACGGCAAGTTCGGCGTGATGCGCTTCTGCTACGTCGATACCTCGGCGGCGCTGGGCTGCATGATCGAGATCGTCGAGGAGGACGAGAACCAGACCTCGGCCTTCACGAAGATCGCGGAGGGCGCGGCTGGCTGGGACGGCGTGACCGACCCGATCCGGCCGCTGTTCGGCTGATATGTTCCTTATTTGTTCCATTTGGCGTTTTGCGTGTTTCCCCGGGGAAACGGAGCGAAGCGTAGTTCAGCGAAGCTAAACATTCCAACAAGATTATAAGTATCTGAGAGGAAACGATAATGCAGTGTCCGATTGAAGACCGCCTTGCCATTCAGGACCTGATGATCGCTTATGCGCATGCCGTCGACACCATCGGCAACATCGACGGAATCCTCGATGTCTTCACCGAGGATGCCGTATTCGATCTCTCGGGCATCGGCCTTGAACCGCAGCATGGCCACGATGGCATCCGCGCATTCTTCACCAACGTCTTCGCCAACATGGCGCACCACGCCCATTACCTGACCAACTTCGCGGTCACCGGCTACACAGGCGATACCGCCTCGATGCGCGCCTATGTGATCGGCATGGGCGTGGGCAAGGACGGCCGGGCGGTGACGGTCAACGGCCGCTACTACTTCGAGGTCCGCCGTACAGAAAAGGGCTGGAAGGCCACGCGCTACACCATGGACTTCCTGATGCCGCTTTCGGGCACGCTCGAGAACGCGAAGTAAGCTTGTGCGGGGTGCCCACCCCGTCCGACTAGGTCCTGCTACGCAGAACCAAGTCTCCCGGCCCTCCCGCCTGCGGGAGGGCAGGTCCTTAATCTCCCCTCCCGCAGGCGGGAGGGGTAGGGGGTGGGCACTCGCGCAACGCCCAGAAGAAAACAAAACCACCCAACCCCATCCGGCGCTCGGGGAGAACGCCGGTTACAGGAGTGCTTGATCATGGCCACCTATATCCAGGTCCCCGAAGCCGATGCCCCCTACCCCACGCACGAAAGCGCGCAGTTTCCCGAACCGCGCGGCGATGCCATCACCGGTGACCGCTACTGGTCAAAGGACTTCGCCGCGCTCGAATGGGAGCACATGTGGAAGCGCGTGTGGCACGTTGGCGGGCGCACGGCGCAGCTTGAGGAGGCGGGCGATTTCATCACCCACAACTTCATGCGCCAGTCGGTGGTCATGGTCCGCCAGAAGGACGGCGGCATCCGCGCCTTCCACAATGTCTGCCGCCACCGCGGCAACCGCCTCGTCACTGTGGAAGAAGGCGGCGTAGGCGAGCACTTCACCTGCCCCTACCACGGCTGGAAGTGGAACATAAACGGCGCGCTCGACCATGTGCAGGACGAGGAGGATTTCCCCCAAGGCTCCCCCTGCGCCACGCTGCGCATGAAGGAAGTGCCCTGCGAGACCTGGGGCGGCTTCGTGTTCTACAGCTTCGACCCCAACGCCGTGCCGCTGATGGAATACCTCGATCCCATCCCGACGCTGCTTGGCAATCGCGATCTCGCCAGCTGGAAGCGCGTGGTTTGGCGCACGCTGCGCGTCAACACCAACTGGAAGTTCGCCTCCGACAACTTCAACGAGGCCTACCACATCCCGGCGGTGCATCCGCAGTTCGAGGGCATGATCGACGATCACTACTCGACCACCGTGTTCGAGATGTATCCGACCGGCCACAACCGCATGATCGAGAAGCTGCAGCCCTCGAGCCGCTACCCGGACGCGCAGCAGATGAAGCCGCTGTGGGCGCAGGTGCTGAAGGAATGGGACCTCGACCCTGCGCAGTTCGAAGGCCGCGCGCAGGAGGGCCGCCTTGCCCTGCAGCAGGCGCGGCGCAAGCTCGGGCCGGAGCGCGGCTACAAACACTTCGAAAAGCTCGCCGATGACGAGTTGACCGACCAGTTCCACCACACCTGCTTCCCCAACCTGACGCTTACCGGCACCCCCGAGGGGCTCCACGTGTTCCGCACCGAACCCGACATGGAAGACCCCAACTGGTCGACCTTCGACTACTGGTATCTCGCGCCCGAAGTGGCAGGCGGGGCCGATGTGCCAACGCTCTATGGGCTGCGCCCGTGGAAGGAAGCCGAGCACCAGACCGGCGATTTTACCGCCTACAGCGCCGAGATTCCGCAGGGAGACTTCCTGATCCAGGACCTCGATGTTGCGGTGACGCAGCAGCAGGGTCTGCACTCGCTCGGCCACGACGACGCTTACCTCGCCCGGCAGGAAAACCGGGTGCGGCGGTTCCATGAGGTGATCAACGATTACATCGCTGGGCGGCGGTGAACTCGGCGCTGTGAATGCCCACCCCCAGCCCCTCCCGCCTGCGGGAGGGGAGTAGAAAGTAACGAATGCGCCCTCCCGCAGGCGGGAGGGCCGGGAGACTTGGGTCTGCGCAGCAGGCCCTTAGTCGGACGGGGTGGGCATCCAGCGCTCACCCATGAACAGAACAGACGGGAGAACAACCAATGACCCAGCCCACCAAGGGTATCCATCGCCGCCAGATGCTGGCAGGCGCAGGCATCACCGCCGCAGTGGCGGCAACCGGCGGCATTGCCAGTGCCGCGCAGGCGCAGGAAGCACCCGCAGCAGGCTGGGACCATGAATGCGACGTCCTGTGCGTCGGCAGTGGCGCGGCGGCGGGGACTGCCGCCATCACCGCGATGGCAGCAGGCGCGAAGGTGATGATGGTCGAGAAGATGCCGATCCTTGGCGGCACCACCGCCAAGTCGGGCGGCGTCACGTGGATATTCAACCACTTCATCTTCCGCGAACAGGGCATCGAGGACCCCAAGGCCGACGCGCTGCGCTATGTCGTGCGCTATGGCTATCCGCGCCAGTACAACCCCAATAGCCCGACGCTCGGCCTCGATGAGAACCGCTTCAAGGTGGTCGAGGCGTTCTATGACTACGGCTCGGCAGCGGTCGATCACTTGCGCGATCTGGGCGCGGTGCAGTTCAAGCAGTTCCGCCTGTTCCAGGTGGACAAGCCCGCGCCTGACTATGCCGACCACCTGCCTGAGAACAAGGTGCCGACCGGCCGCGCGCTGGAACCCGCTGTAGGTTCCGGATCGACGCAGGGCGGCGGCAGTCTCGCCTCGCAGATGCATGCCTACCTCAAGGCCAAGGGCGTGCCGATCCTGACGCGCACGCGGGTGACGAAGCTGGTCAAGGATACTTCGGGCCGGGTGATCGGTGCCGAGGCGAAGCAGGGCGACAGGGTGATCCGCATCCGCGCCGCCAAGGGCGTGGTCTTTGGCACGGGCGGCTACAGCCACAATGCGCAGCTCTGCGACGTCCACCAGCCTTCCGTCTATGGCACTTGCGCGCTGCCGGGATCGACCGGCGATTTCATCCCGATCGCGCAGGAAGCGGGCGCGATGATGGGCAACATGGGGCTCGGCTGGCGTTCGCAGGTCGTGCTGGGCGAGGCGCTCAAGACGCGTGGCATCGGCCTTGGCGCTTTCGTGCTGCCGGGGGATTCGATGATCCTCGTCAACAAGTACGGCAAGCGCGTGGTCAACGAGAAACGCGATTACAACGACCGCACGCAGGCGCACTTCTGGTACGATCCGGCGCATGAGGAATACCCCAACCACCTGATGTTCATGCTGTTCGACCAGCGCAGCATCGATGCCTTCGGCGGGGCCTTCCCCTTCCCCGTCAACAAGGCCGAACAGCCGCACCTTGTCGAAGGGCAGACCTGGGACGAGGTCTTCGCCAAGGTCGATGCGCAGCTTGCCGGGTGGCAGGATCGCACCGGCGGCGTGCGCCTTGCGCCGGAGTTCGCCGCCAACGCCAAGCAGTCGATCAGCAATTTCAGCGCCTATGCGAAGAAGGGCGTCGATCCCGAATTCGGGCGCGGCAAGTATCTCTATGACCGCGAATGGCACCTGCTGTTCTCGGCCCGCCGCGCGGGCACGACGCAGCCGGAAAATCCCTGGCCGAACAACACGATGCACCCGTTTGCGACGAAGGGACCGTTCTATGCGCTGGTGCTCGGGCCGGGCACGCTCGATACGGCCGGCGGGCCGCAGATCAATGCCAACTCGCAGGTTCTCGCGGCGAATGGACAACCGATCCCGGGCCTTTACGCAGCAGGCAATTGCATCGCGGCACCTACGGGGCAGGCCTATCTCGGCGCAGGCGGCACGATCGGACCAGCCGTGACCTTCGGTTACATCGCCGGTCGCCACGCGGTGTCGGCATGAAGTGGCTGGCGCTTGGCACGGGGTTGCTGGCACTTGCCATCTCCGCGCGGGCCGAGGAACCGGCGGTACCTGTGTCCTATGAAAAGGACATCGTGCCGATCCTCGAACAGAACTGTGCCACCTGCCACCTGACGGGCGAGGAAGCGGGGGGCATGTCGCTGGTCGGCGATTCCGCTATCGGCTTCCTTGTCGGCAAGCCCTCGCAGGAAGCGCCCGCCGTCATGCGCGTCGAGCCCGGCGCGCCGGACAAGTCCTATCTGGTGATGAAGATCGAAGGCACCCATCTCGACCATGGCGGGTCCGGGGCCATGATGCCGTTCGGCGGATTCCCGCTCGATGCAGGCGACGTCGCCAAAATCCGCGCATGGATCGCGCAAGGAGCAAAATCGTGAATCCCAATCTCGTAAGCCTTGACGGCAAGGTCGCCATCGTCACCGGCGCAGGCGTCGGCATGGGCGCGGCCACCGCGCGCCTGCTCGCCGCGCGCGGGGCGAAGGTCGTGGTCTCGGACATCAACCCCGACACCGCCGCCGCCACCGTCGCCGCGATCCGCGAGGCGGGCGGCACCGCCCACGCCGTTCGCACCGACGTTGCCGATGAAGCCCAGGTCGAGGCGCTCGTCGCCGAGACCGTTGCCACTTTCGGCCGCTTCGACTGCGCGGTGAACAACGCCGCGATCACCCCGGATGTGCTGCCGATCCACGAGGCCGACATGGCGGTGTTCGACAAGGTGCTGAACGTCGACCTGCGCGGCGTGATGCTGTGCATGAAGTACGAGATCCGCCAGTTGCTCGCACAGGGCTCGGGCGGCTCCATCGTCAACATCGGCTCGGTCAGCTCGGTCCGCCCGCAGCCCAACAATGCGGCCTATGTCGCGGCCAAGCACGGCGTGATTGGCCTGACCAAGACCGGCAGCCTCGAATACGCAGGGCGCAACATCCGCGTGAACGCGGTGCTGCCCGGCGCAATCGACACCCCGATGCTGCGCGGCGCGCTGGAAACCACCGGCTTCACCGAGGAAGACTTCGCCCCCGCACTCAGCCTCTTCGGCCGCTTCGGCAAGCCCGAGGAAGTGGCCGAGGCAAGCGCGTGGCTCTGCTCGGATGCATCGAGCTACGTGACCGGGCACAGCCTTGCGGTTGAGGGTGGGTATCTGACGCGGTAGCCTGCCGTCGATCCTCCCTGTTTTTCCGAAGGACAAATGGGGAGGTGGCATTCGCGGCAGCGAATGACGGAGGGGCTTCCCACCCCTCCACCACCAGCTTCGCTGGCGGTCCCCCTCCCCGTTTGTGCTTCGCAAAAACGGGGAGGATCTATGCTGCCCCGATCTCCGCCACCACCGCGCCCAGCACGCGCACCGCGTCCTCGCCCGAGAGCATGACCTGAAGCCCCCGCTGCCCGCCGTTGAGGAACACCGCGTCCCACAGCAGCGCGGTCTCGTCGATCACCACCGGCACCGGGCGCATCTGGCCGAAGGGGCTGATGCCGCCGATCTTGTAGCCGGTCAGCCGCTCGGCATCGGCCCCGCGCATCATCGCGGCAGACTTCGCGCCCAAGGCCGCCGCAACACGCTTCAATGAAACTTCGCCGTCGCTGGGCGCGATGGCGCAGGCGGGTTTGCCGTCGGCCAGCACCATCAACGTCTTGAACACTTGCGCCGGGTCCACCCCCAAGGCCTCGGCGGCAGCGCGGCCAATGCTCGTTGCGGCGGGATCATAATCGTATGTGCGCAGTTCAAAGGCGATGCCCGCCTGCTCCAGAGCCTTCGTTGCGCGCGTGACCTGTGCCATAGGGGTCGGCTTGTTGCAGAGCGGGCAGATGCGCGCCAGTGGAGAAAGAGCATGAGTGTCGCCTTCCGGCGCGAGAGCGATGACGAGCATCTCGAGCCCGCGTTCGAGATCCCGATCCCGCCGGGGCCGAACCTCGTGACGCCACGCGGCGCGACGCAGATCGCGCAGAAGCTGGCCGAAGCCGAAGCGGCGCTTGCCAATGCCGCTCAAGACGGCGTGGCGGACGAGGCCGAGATCAAGAAGCTGCGCCGCACCCTTCGCTACTGGAGCACCCGGCAAGCTACCGCCGAAGTGACCGCGCCACCGGCCGACGGCACGGTCGGCTTCGGCTGCACCGTGCGCTTCGCGCTGGGCGGCAAGGAGCGCACCATCTCCATCGTCGGTGACGACGAAGCCGATCCGGCAAGCGGCCTGATCGCCTGGTCGGCCCCGCTCGCCCGCGCAATGATGGGGGCGGAAGAGGGGGAACTGGTGGATTTCGGCGGCAAGGCCGAGGCGATTGAAGTGCTGGCGGTGGAAGCCACAGCCTGAGAAGGCGGGCGGAGCGCCACTGCGCCCCGCCCTTCAGGGTCAGAAGTTGGCGCGCACGCCCACGAACACGGTCCGGCCAATGCCGCTGACCGGGTAGGCCGAGCTGGCGATGAACGGTTCCTTGTCGGTCAGGTTGTTGACGCCCGCCGTGATCGAGAAGTTCTTCTGCACGTCGAACGTCGCCGCCAGGTTGTGGACCCAGTATTCGGGCGCCATGCCCGCCGGGCCGAACTCGGTGGCAATGCGCTCGATCTGGATCGCCGAGGCAACGGCCTGGCGGCCGATGTACTGCAGCGAATAGTTCAGGGTGAAGGCCCCACGGTTCCACGTGAACGACCCCACGCCCGACCATTCCGGCGCACCGGTTTCCTTCAGGCCCGGATTGACGAGGCTGCGGTTCACCGGATCGAAGAAGCGGTTCAGCTTCTCGGTCCAGTTGGCGACCACATTGATGCCGAAGTTGTTCGCGCCAAGGCTGAAGCGGTAGTCGATCGTGGCGTCGACACCCGACGTCTCGATCCGGCCGAAGTTGATCTGCGTCTGGCGCAGGAAGTTGAAGCCGAAGGTGGTCGGCCCCGAGTTCGGCCCGTTGCGTGAAAACAGCGCGCAGAACTGGTTCGGGAAGGTATCGTTGTCATAGCAGGTGTTGACGATGTCCTGCGCCGAAACGGCGGCGATCGCGTCCTCGATGCGGATCGAGTAGTAATCGACCGAGAGCGTCAGGCCCCGGATGAAGCGCGGCTGGATCACCGTGCCCACCGTCCAGGTCGTCGCGGTTTCCTCCGACAGGTTCGGGTTGCCGCCGCTGGTGCCCGAGAAGCGGGCGGTCAGCGGGTCGGAGTAGTTGGCGATGAACTGCGCGGCATTGGGAATGCCCAGCGCGGTCGCCGCCGCGATGCAGTTGGCCTTGCGGTTGGGGGTCGCGTTCTGGTTGATCGTGTCGCAAGGGTCGGCCGGACGGAAGGTCGCGCCCTGCTGCGGATCGAACAGTTCGGCGATGTTCGGTGCGCGGATCGCCTTGGAGTAGGTGCCACGGAAGCGGATGTCCTGCACCGGTGCCCAGATGCCGTTGACGTTCCAGGTGAACGCGCCGCCGATGGTCGAGTAATCGGCATAACGGCCTGCCGCGCCGAACGACAGTTCATGGAAGAACGGCTTGTCGCGCAGCACGGGCAGCGAGATTTCGCCGAACACTTCCTTCACGTCGAACTCGCCGCCGGTGTTGAAGGTCTGGGTCTGGGCGTCGAACAGGAGCGACTTGTTGGGCGAGATGTCGCCGATGTAGGTGCCGGCAGGGCCTGCGGGCGAACCTTCGGGCAGGAGGCCGAGCAGCAGATCGTTGAACCGGGTGCGCGACTTTTCCTTGCGATACTCGCCACCGACGACGAACTGCACCGGGCCGCCGGGCAGGTTGAGGAACGAGCCGGTATCGCCCTTGACGAGCCCGGTCACCACGAACTGTTCCAGCCGCGAGCGGTTGGTCACCGGGGTAGTGATGAAGTCCACCGCTTCCTGCGAGAGCGAGTTGGTGCCGCCAAACAGGTTGGCCGGGCGGCACTGCCCGTCGCCCGGACGGAAAGTGAAGAAGCCGCGCGCGATCACCGGGAAGAACTGGCTGCCCGGGTGCGGCGTGTTGCTGATGTCGGATCGGCAGATCGGATTGCCGTTCGGCCCGCGCACCACGTCGATCGCGGCGAACAGACGGTCATAGCGCACCGCGTTGGACTGGGTCACCGCGTTGTCGGTGCGGCCATAGTTGCCGACCAGTTCATAGTTCAGCGAGGACGAGATCTCGCCGCGCAGGCCACCGACGATGCGGTAGGTCTCGCGCTTTGCCGTCGAGGTGTTCGGCCCGAGATCGAGGAAGTCGCGGCTGATGCGCAGGCCGCGCGCCTCGTTGGCATCGGCCTGGAGCACAGCCGGGATGAACGGGTTGTCGGCGAAGATCAGCAGACTGTCGTAGAAGGTGTTGTAGTTGTTGCGCGAAAGCGAGGTGTTGCGCGCATACTTGGCATCGACGAACAGCTCGGCCGCAGGCGAGAACTCGTAGCTCGCGCGCAGTTCGGTGTAGATGCGCTCGCTCGAGGGGACCAGCGAGGACTGGTTGGTGCGCTCTACCGCGCCATCGCCGCCGAACTGGTTGGTGCCGTTGGAGATCAGCCCGTCCTCGAAGATCTTCACCCCGCCGCCCGGCGTGGTGATGTAGCAGCCGCCGCCGCCAAAGCCGGTCAGGCCGACAAAGCTTTCCTCGCAGTCATTGACGCCGTTGCTGTTGATGTCGGCATTGAAGAAGCCGAAGTCGCGGCGGAACACGAGGCCTGCGCCCGAGCTGATCGCAAAGCGCGGGTCGCCGCCGATCTGGAACAGCGGCGAATTGGCCGCGCGGTCGATCAGCGCCTGCTCGGCAGCGGTCGGGGTGCGACCGGGGAAGAAGGTGGCAAACTGCGCCGCCGTCGGGATCGAAAAGCCGATGGGGAAGCGGCCGTTGTCGGTCGAATAGCGCGAGAAGAAGTTGGGCGTGGCGCTCGCCGAAATGTCACCGCGCTGGAAGCGGCGGTTGACGTGCGGATAGGTCGTGCTGTTGTTGGCGCGGCCATTGTCGCGGGTGAAGTCGCGCTGGCCGAACAGGACCTCGTCGTCCTTGGTGTAACCGGCCGAGAGCGTGATGTTGCCGCGCCCGTCGGCGAAGTTCTTGCCCTAGGTGCCTTCGATGCGATAGCCCGATCCCGATCCGGCGGTGGGCACGTTGGCCTGGGCATTCAGCGTCAGGCCCTCGAAGTCCCGCTTGAGCACGTAGTTGACCACGCCGGTCACCGCGTCGGCGCCGTAGACTGCCGATGCGCCGCCGGTCAGCACTTCGACACGCTCGATCAGCGCGTTGGGGATCGTGGCGACGTCTACGGTCTGCGTTCCGGCCACGCCCGAGACATGACGATAGCCATCGACCACCACCAGCGTGCGGTTCGAGCCGAGCTGGCGCAGGTTGAGCGTGGCCTGGCCGATGCCGCCACCGCCGCGCTCGATCGAGTCTGCGACCGTGCCCGAGGAAATCAGCGCCGGGATCTGGCGCAGCGTCGCCGTGGCGTCGGTGTTGCCGGCGTTGCGCAGCGCTTCGGACGTGATCGTGTTGATCGGCAGCGGCGCGGTTTCATTGGCGCTGCGCTGCAGGCGGCTGCCGGTGACGACGATGGTGCCGTCGGCGCTTTCGGCCTCGGCCGGGCTGTCGATCGCCGGTGCCGGAGCGGCAGCGTCCTGCGCGAAGGCGGGAATGGCAGTAATGGAAAGAGCGCTCGCAGTGACCAGCGCTGCGACGCGAATGGATGTTCTGGTTTTCATGATCAGTCCCCGTTTTCCGCGCCATGCCCGGCGCGGGTTGGGGGCAATCTGCAAAGCCGCCCATCGGGGTCAATTGCCCCGAAGTGCGGTTACATTCCAGAAATACTATTACAGGTGAAGTGGTGCAGACAGAACACAATGTTTCCCGCAAAGCAATACTTGCGTACTATTGGGAAACATTACGTTATCAAACCTGACTGAAGCCGCCGTCCATCACGAACTCGGCGCAGGTGACGAAGCTTGCCGCGTCCGAGCAAAGATAGACCACGCCGCCGCCCATTTCCTCCGGCCGCCCCATGCGTCCGATCGGGTGGTTGGCGACGATGCCCTGCATTGCCACCTCGCGCGAGGGCACGGCACCCAGTTCGACGTACTTGTCCATGATCGAGGCCAGCATCGGCGTGTCGATCCCGCCGGGATGCACCGAGTTGACGCGGATGTTGTGGCCGAGCGCGGCAAACTCTGCGCCAAGGCACTTGCTCAGCATCTTCACCGCCGCCTTGCTGGTGCAATAGGCCGCGTTGAAGGCCGCACCGCGCAGGCCGCCCACGCTGGAGAAGTTGACCACCGAAGCGCCACTCTTGCGCGCCTTGCCGCCCTCCTTCAGCAGCGGCAGCAGGACCTGCGTGCCGATGATGATCGAATCCACGTTGATCGCGTTGACACGGTGGAAATCGGAGAGCGGCGTTTCCTCGAACTTGGTGACAATGGAATAGCCCGCGTTGTTCACCAGCGCATCGAGCCTGCCGTACTTCTCCTGCACCAGCGCCGCTACGGTGCGCCAGTCGGCCTCGCTCGTCACGTCGTGCTTGAGGTAACGGTCCGCGCCTTCGATCTGCGCGTCTGCGGCAAGGTCGGTGGCGATGACGATGGCATTGGCCGCCTTCATCGCCTTGACCAGCTCGCGGCCAATGCCACCTGCTGCGCCGGTGACGACGGCGACTACGTTATCCAGAGCAATCGTCATTGTGCCGTCCATCCCCCGTCAATCACCAGCTCCGCGCCGGTCATGTAGCTTGAATCCTCGCTGGCGAGGAAGAACGCGGCCGAGGCCAGTTCTTCGGGCTGTGCCAGACGCCCGATCGGCGTTGCGCCGACCACGCCTGCGACCAGATCGTCGGGCTTTTCGGCAAAGCCCTGATCGACCCAGCGCTGGAACCCGGCCTTGAGCAGCGGCGTCTCGACAAAGCCCGGATGCAGCGAATTGGCGCGGATCGGGGTCTTCTTCTGGCAGAACTCGATGGCGATGCCCTTGGTGAACAGCCGCACGGCGCCCTTGGACGCATTGTAAGCCGAAACCTCGTTCATGCCGACCAGCCCCATGATCGAGCTGACGTTGATGATCGAGGAGCCGCCGCGGAAGTCCTTGCCGCTCTCTGCCATCAGCGGCACGAAATGCTTGGTGCCGAGGAACACGCCATCGACGTTGATCGACATGATCCGCCGCCAGCCTTCCATGGAGAGCGTCTCGACCGGTCCGGTCAGGTCGATCCCGGCGTTGTTGACGAGCACGTGGCACTTGCCATGACGCTCCTTGACCAGGGCAACCGCCCGCTCCCAGTCCTCTTCCCTGGCCACGTTGGCGCTGATGTAACTGGCGGCCTGCCCTAGCTTGCCCATCACTTCGCGCGCGGTGTCGCTGTCCTCGGCATCGAGGTCGGACAGCACCACTTCGGCACCCTCGGCAAGAAAGCGGGTCGCGCAGGCCAGGCCGATGCCGCGCAGGCCGCCCGAGATGAAGGCAACACGCCCCTTCAGGCGCTGTGCGGAAAGTTCCATGGTACTCAGACCCCCATCATGCCGGCGGTCGTCGCGCCGTCGATCGCGTATTCCGCGCCGGAGATGAACCCGGCCTCGTCGCTCGAAAGGTAGGCGACAAGGCCCGCCACTTCATTGAGCTGCGCCATGCGCTTCATCGGCGCCATGCCTTCGTACATCGCGCGCGCGGCGGCGGGATCGGGCTGGCTGTTCATGATCTGCTGAATCAGCGGCGTTTCCACCACGCCCGGCAGGATCGCGTTGACGCGGATGGCATAGCCCTGCTGCCCGCAGTGGACCGCAGCGGACTTGGCCAGCGCGCAGACCGCTGCCTTGGTCACCGAATAGGTCACGTAATTGCCCAAGGGGCGCGTGGCGTTCATCGACGAGTTGATGATGATGGAGCCGCGCGGACCTTCGGGATTGCGCTTCATGCCCTTTATCGCGTTCTGCACGGTCAGCATCACGCCGGTCTGGTTGACGGCGACGACGTTGTCCCAGCCCTCGATCGACACGTCCTCAATGCTGGCATCGCCGCTCTCGGTGCCGGCATTGGCGAAGACGATGTCGAGCCGGCCTTCGGTCGCAATGATCTCGTCAATCAGGCCCGGCCAGCCCGCAGCGTCCTGCACGCGCAGCTTGCGGAACACGGAACCGGTTTCCGCACAGAGCGCGGCGGCGGCCTCTTCCTTCGATCCGGTGAACCACACCTTGGCACCTTCTTGCGTCAGCCGCGCGACAGTGGCCGCGCCGATGCCGGTGGTGCCCCCGGTGATCAGGGCGACCTTCCCTTCAAGCCTCTTTGACAATTGCTCTCTCCCGCACAGAATCTGCGTGAATTTATGGCGTCAGTGGTTACGCGCACGCGCAGTCCGTGCAACCTATGCTTTCAGCAAGGTGACGCGCGCGCGGGGGACCGGCAAAACCGGCAGCAATGACTGAATCCTGGGTGAGGAATCGAGAAAATGGCTGACAGCGATCCCAATATGGGCGGCGGCAAGGCAAGGTGCGAAGCAATCAGCTGGCAGGAACTGCTGGCACAGGACTCGCGCCCCGCTCCGGCGATGCTCACCGAAGAGAGCTACCAGTATCGCGGCTCGGAACCGATTGCCGCCGAGCGCTACACTTCGGAAGAGTTCGCCAGGCTCGAGCGCGAGAAGATGTGGCCCCACGTCTGGCAGTTTGCCGCGCGCGAGGAGGACATTCCCGAGGCGGGCGATTACACCGTGTTCGAGAACGCGGGCCGCTCGTGGCTGATCTCCCGTCAGGAAGACGGCAGCGTCAAGGCGATGCACAACGTCTGCCTCCATCGCGGCCGCAAGCTGCGTACCGAGGACGGCACGGCAGATACCTTCACCTGCCCGTTCCACGGCTTTGCCTGGAACAAGGACGGCAGCTTTGCCGGCATGCCCTGCTCGTGGGATTTCAAGCATCTGCAGGCAGAAAAGATGGCCCTGCCCGAGGCCGAAGTCGGCCGCTGGGGCGGCTATATCTTCCTGCGTGAGGAACCGGGCGGCCCCACCCTCGAGGAATACCTCGCCCCGATCCCCGAATTCTTCAAGCGCTGGCGGCATGAGGAATGCACCACGGTGATCTGGGTGGCCAAGGAAGTCCCGGCGAACTGGAAGGTCACTGCCGAGGCCTTCATGGAAGCCTGGCACACCGTCGTCACCCACCCGCAGCTGCTGCCGTTCACCGGCGATGCCAACGCCGCCTACTGGACTTATGGCGACAATGTGAACGTCAACCACGTGCCCTTCGGCATCATGTCCCCGCACGTCGATCCCGAGGGCAAGACCCAGCAGTGGATCGTCGACGAGTTCTGCAAGTACAACGGTCGCTCGGCGGACAACTACGATGCATCGGGCGATCCCTTCGCGGTCAGCGTGCCCGAAGGCATGACCGCACGCGCTGCCCTCGGCGCGGCCATGCGCGCAGGCTATACCGCGCAGACCGGCTATGACCACGACCACGCCACCGACGCCGAACTGCTCGACGGTCTCGTCTATAACGTCTTCCCCAACTTCGCGCCGTGGGGCGGGTTCATGCCGAACATCGTCTATCGCTGGCGCCCCGGAAAGACGCCCGACACCTGCCTGATGGAAGTGCGCATCCTCGCCCGCGTCAGGAAGGGCGATCCCATGCCGCATGGCGTGCCGATGAAGCTGCTCACCCCTGAGCAGAAGTGGACCGATGCGCCCGAACTCGGCGTGCTCGGCCACGTCTTCGAACAGGACATGGACAACCTGCCCTATGTGCAGGACGGTCTCCATGCGTCGAAGACCGGCGAGGTAAACCTCGGCGACTATCAGGAAATCCGCATCCGCCAGTTCCACCAGACGCTCGACAAATATCTGAACGCATAGCGCAGACAGCCCACCCCGCTGCGACTAATCTCGCCTTCGGCTCGATAAGTCTCGCTCCCCTCCCGCAGGCGGGAGGGGTTGGGGGTGGGCATTCGAGGGCAGCGTGTGCAAAAGACATAGGCGGCAGAACCATATCGCTGCGAGTTTGGGAGATGATGCCAAGTGAGTGAAGACAACAGCGAGATTCGCCCCCCGCGCATCGATTGCGTGTTTGTCTGCGGCGGGGTGTGGCATGACATGGACTTCGCGCGGCTCGAAATACTCAAGCTGCTGGCCGAGGACCCGGCGATCCGCACCCGCGTGTTCGAGGATTACGAGAACATCGAGGCGATCAAGGCGGCTGATATCCTGATCACCTACACCTGCGACGTCACGCCCTCGCTCAAGGCGCAAGAAGCGCTGCGCGACTGGCTGCAGGCAGGCGGGCGCTGGTATGCGCTGCACGGCACCAACTCGGTCCTGCGCTTCCTCACTTCGGGCGAGCACAAGAACCTGTGGGACGCGCCGCGCTGGGCGCCGCTGATGATGGACTTGCTCGGCAGCCAGTTCATCAGCCACCCGCCGATCGCGCCCTATACGGTGACCGTGGCCGATCCCGATCACCCGCTGGTGCAAGGGGTGGAGCCGTTCGAAACCACGGACGAGCTCTACCACATGGAGTACCACGGGGACCTGCACGTGCTGCTCGAAACCGACTGCACCGTGGAAGGCACCGGCTTTGTCGAGGCGGCGGATGCCATTGGCAAGCATGCGGTCATGTACCTGAAGGACCACGGAAAAGGTGGCGTGCTCTACAACACGCTGGGCCATTGCCGCGGGCACTATGACCTCCAGCCGATGCTCGACTGGTGGCCCACGGTCGACCGCTGCGCCTGGGACCTGCCGGTGTTCTACGAGTTGCTGCGCCGCGGCATCGGCTGGCTGAAGGATCGTCCGGCGAAAGCTTGATCCTAAGTCCAATTTTGGCGTGAAGGGGGTCGTGTCACACCCTTCCGGACACGCGAATCCGGGAGAGACGACATGACCAACCTCCGCCTTGCGCTCATCGCTGGCGCCCTGTTGACCGCGACCGCGGCTCATGCGGGTCCGCCCGCAAATCCGCCATCCACTTGGGCGCGCTGCGCGGTGTGCCACAGCAACGCCAAGGGCGCGCCCGACAAGATCGGCCCCAACCTCTTCGGCGTCTATGGCCACAAAATGGGCGTCAAGGGCACTTACAAGTTCTCTGACGCGGTGAAGAAGTCGGGCCTCAAGCTTGACGATGCAACGCTCGACAAATGGCTGGAAAACCCGGCGAAACTCATCCCCGGCAACCGCATGAGCTTCCCCGGCATCAAGGACCCGGCCAAGCGCGCCGAACTGATCGCGTATCTCAAGACGCTGAAGTAACTTCGGAAAATCCTCCCCTTTTTCACGAAGTGCAAAAGGGGAGGTGGCAGTCCGAAGGACTGACGGAGGGGTAAGAATCCGGCCCCTCCACCACCCGCTGCGCGGGCGGTCCCCCTCCCCGTTTGTGCTTCGCAAAAACGGGGAGGATCACTTTGGTGAAATGGTCACCGGGCTTGCCACCACCAGCGCCCGGCCTGCGCCGTGCCAGCCCTCGATCCCCTCGGCCAGCCAGTGGACATTGCCGAAGCCATCGCGGGCGAGGCGGCGGGCGGCGTTCCAGCCCATCCAGCAATCGGTCCGGCAGAACAGCACGACCGGCATACCCGGCGATCTTTCGCGCGCGGCGGCCACCGCATCGTGCAGCCCGAGCCACAGCGCGACATCGGGCTGGCCGCGTCCGGTCTCGGGATGCCAGAGGGCACCGGGGATGGTCTCGTGGGCAGTCGCCAGAGTCCAGCTTCCCGTCACGGAATCGCGCACGCCCCCTTCGGCGGGGAGGACATCGATGAACAGGGCATCGACCCCCGGTTTGAGTTTGAGAGCGTCTTGAAGGGTGATGGGGGTGGCGGGTGTAGGTAGTCGATCTACCGGTGCGCGATAGCGTGCCGTGCGGTAGCCGTTGGCGTCGAAGACTTCGGCGAGAGTTGGGGGGGAGTTACCCGTTTGCCCCGCAGAGTTGCCGGGGAGTTGGAGAATGCCAACAAGCGCCAGCGCGAGGGTCCTGATCGTGCCTGCCATGTGCCCTTCCCCTCTTATTCCAAGGTCCAATATGGCCGCGCGCCCGAAGCGGTCATAGTGGACTTTGGGAGAATGCGTGAAATGCCAAGGCTGACGATTGCCGTCCTGTCATTTGTCGTTGCCGCCAACGCGCAGGCAGCGCCAGCGGACCCGTTGAAATCGCCGATGTGGGAGCATCACGCCGCGCGGCTGTTCGGCGCCGACAAGGTCGTGTTCGACCCGCGCGTGGTCGTGCGCATCCCTGAAATCGCTGAAAATCAGCGTGTATTTCCGGTGACCGTGGACGCCCGCACCCTGCCCGACGTGCAGCGCATCGTGCTCTTCGCCGATCTCAACCCGATCCCGGTCGCGCTGGATTATCGCCCTGCCGAGGCCGAGCCCTTCATCGCCACGCGGATCAAGCTCGATCAGCGCACGCCGGTGCGGGCGGCGGTGCTGACGGCGGACGGGACGTGGCACGTGGGCGGATCGTGGATCGATGCGGCAGGCGGTGGCTGCTCTGCCCCGCCGGTGAGCCGCGTGAAGGGCGACTGGGCGGACCATCTGGGCGAAGTGCGCGGCGCACAATGGCCTGAAAAGGCGGGTGAAACACGGCTGCGCATGACCTTCCGCCACCCGATGGATACAGGGCTGGTCGAGAACATCCCGGCCTACAACATAGAGCACCTGACAATCCACGATGCGGGCGGCAAGTCTTTGGGCGAAATGCAAATTTTCGGCTCGGTGGCCGAGGACCCGGCCTTCACAGTGGTGGTCAAGGCGCGCGGTGCGATCAGCTTCGAGGCGCGCGACAGTGCGGGCCTGCGCTTCCCCGGCAAGGTCGGCGCATGAGGCTTGACCGGCGGGCTGTAGTGCTGGCGGGACTGCTGGCTCCCGCCGCCGCGTTCGCAGAGCAGTTTGCAGGCAAATACAATCCCTTGGCGCAAGCCGTCGGCGATGGCCTGTGGATGGTGCGCGGGGCGGACGAGGCGATCGGCTTTGCCAATGGCGGGGCGATTGCCAACAGCGCAATCATCGCCGCAGAGGCAGGCGCGGTGCTGTTCGATCCGGGCGTTTCGCGCGAGCATGGGCTGGCGCTGGGCGCATTGGCGCAGCGGGTGACGGGCAAGGCGGTGGGCCGGGTCTATGTCAGCCACCTGCACCCCGACCACGCGATGGGCGCGGCAGCATTCGATCCCGCGATTGTCCACGCCCTGCCCGCGACCCGCGCCGAGCTGGAGCGCGATGGCGAGGGCTTTTCGGACGCGATGTACCGCCTGCTGGCCGACTGGATGAAAGGCACCGCAGTGGTCCTGCCGCAGGGCGATGTAACTGAAGGTGCGGCAGAATTTGGCGGGCGCAAGTTCCGCCTGCTCGCGCTCAAAGGCCATTCGGGCGGCGATCTGGCGCTGCTCGACGAGGCGACGGGTGTGCTGCTGGCGGGTGATCTCGTGTTCCACGACCGCGCGCCGTCCACGCCGCACGCCAGCCTGACCGACTGGCGCAAGTCACTCGATGTCCTCGCCGCCCTGCCCCACAAGCTGCTGGTGCCGGGCCACGGCCCGATTGACCGCGACGGCAGCGCGATTGCGCAGACGCGGGATTGGCTCGGCTGGGTCGAGGCCACGCTGCGCGATGCGGTGGCCGGGGGGCTCGACATGAGCGAGGCGGGCGAATTGCCGATTGCGCCGCGTTTCTCAGCGCTCAAGGCCGCGCGCTATGAATTGCAGCGCAGCGTCTCGCACTTCTATCCGGCGCTTGAGGCGGAGTTGTTGCCGAAGCTCTAGAACTCCGCGCGGAGCGAGACCGTCAACCTGCGCGGGGCGCCAGGGGCGTAGGCGCGGGGGTTTTCGGCGCCGGGAGCTTCGGCAAGGTCGATCTCGTCGACTTCCGAAAAAGTGCCGAAGGTGGCGTAGCGCTTGTTCAGGACGTTGCGCAGCTGGGCGACGAGGCGGATGCCCGGGGCGAGCTTTACAGCGCCGTCGAGATCGAGAACCGCATAGGCCGGGGTGCGGGCGTTGTCGTTGCCTTCGTCTCCGGCGAGGTACTGGCCCGAGCGGGCGCGCAGGGTGAGGCCTGCCGACCAGTCACGCGCTTCACGGGCGAGGCGCAGGTTCATCGCATGGCGCGGGACAGCGGGGAGCTGGTTTCCTCGCTCGACCATGATCGTGCCTTCGTCGTCAGCCGCGGGGTTGGACGGACTCGACATGGTGAAGGCATCGCGGAAGCGCGCGTCGGTGAAGGCGTAATTGGCCGACATATGCCAGCCATTGCGTCGCCATTCGGCAGAGGCTTCGACGCCCTGCCTGCGGGTGTGGCCGAGGTTGGCGAAATAGGCGCGGCCGCGCACGGTGGAGGCGATCATGCGGATGTCGTTGCTGGTCTGCGACCGCCAAGCATTGATGCGCCACGCGAGGACCTTGCCGGTGGCATTGATCCCGCCGTGCCAGTTGGTTGCCGTAACCTGCTTCAAGGGCGGATCGGCGATGAAGAAGTTGGCCAGCGTGCAGGGCGCTTCCGGATCGGCGCAGCTGAGTTCGGCAGGGGTCGGATTGCGGCTGGTCAGCGCGAAGCCTGCGGTGGCGTGTATGCCGTCGGCCAGCGCATAGTCGAATTCGACCGAGGGATTGAAGCGGTCGAAGGTGTGGTTGCCATCGAGCGCGGTGCCGAGCCGGTCATCCATCGCCACACGGTTGTGCGAATAGCGTGCCCCGGCCTCTACCGACAGAGCTTTCGTCAGGGGGATCTGGGCGCTGGCGAACAGGGCCAGGTCATCCAGCCGCGTGACAAGATCGACCGGCAGGATCGCGCCTTCTGCCGAGACCAGCGGGAAGCCAAGGTCTTCGACCGAGCGGTCTTCCTCCAGCTCGCCAAGGTCGGTCTGCGCGCCGAAGCGGGTGCGGGCGCGTTCCCATGTGCCGCCAAGCGCGATGCGGCGGGTGCCGATGGCAGTTTCGCGCACGTCGAGCCATTGCAGGGTTGCGCCCCAGGCACGGGTGCGCTCCTGCCCGCGATTGAACACGGCGGGCTCATCGTCTGCCGCATCGACAGCGATGGGGACGCCGTTCGAGAACAGGGGATCGGAGAAGCCGTCGTCGTCATCCTCGACGCAGAGCCGCGCCGGGCTGGCATCGCATGGACCGAAATCGGCAAGATCGCCATTGGCATTGCGGCGGTCGAGGTATTGCCAGTGGGCACGCAGTTCGATGCGGCCGGTATCGCCTGTAGCCAGCCATGGCGCTGCGACCACACGGGCAAAGCGGGTGCGGGTGGTGTCCGGCCGGGTGAACACGGCGTTGTACTGCGCATCAAGCAGTTCGACGGGGGCGACGCCGTTGCCGGTGAGGTCGGTCGATGCGCCGAGTGCGGAGAGTTCCACGCCCCAGCCATTGCCCTGATGGATGCCCTTGGCAAAGCCGCGATAGAGCTTCGAGGGGCTGGCGACGCGCCAGCCTTTGTCGCGCCGCGCCTCGAACGATACGAGCAGATTGTCCTGCGAGGTGCCGGTGCCGTAGCTGACCGCACCGCCGACCATGCCTTCGCTGTCAACGTCGCTCTGCGCCTTGAGGCCGCCAAGGCTCATCCCGTCACCGGTCTGGACGAGCAGCGATCCGGCAAGGGCATTGCGGCCAAGCACCGGGTTGGCGTCGTTGACTTGCGCGCTGACAAGCACGGTATCGGGCATGAGATCGAGCAGGACGACATCGCCGAACGGCTGGTTGAAGCGCACGCCATCGAGATAGACGGCAAGGCCCTGCTCCATGCCCTGCAGCGCGCCTGCGGAAAAGCCGCGCCAGTTGAGCGTTGCCTGCCACGGATTGCCCGCCGCTTCGCCCAGCGTCAGGCCCGGAATGGCGCGTTCGAGCGCGCGGCCGAGATCTGGGCGGCCCGAGGCGTCGATGGCGGCAAGATTCAGCGCACGTGCCTCGTCGAGATCGATTGTGCCGCCCGGAGCGGTCACGACGATCTCGGGCGCTTCATCAGCAAGCGCCGGAAGCGGGGCGGCGGCGAGGAGGACAGCAATCGTACGGCGCATAGGATCAGATCTTCACGCGAAGGCCTGCCCATACCGTGCGCGGGTTGCCGAGGTCCATAGACCCGCCGGCGTTGCGCGTGACGATATCGGTATCGAACACGTTTTCCGCGCGCAGGATCAGGCTGACGCCCCTGGGCAGCGGCACTTGCGCGAAGAGATCGAGCGTGGTTGCGGCCTTGAGGCTGTCGACCTGCAGGTCGTCCTCGTACTGCTGGCCGACGTGGCGCAGCGTGGCGGCGATGTCCCAACCCGATGCAGGCGCGAGGCCGAGCGTGGCCGAGGCGGCGAGGCGCGGGGTCTGGGCGGGGCGCTTGCCGGTGAGGTTGGAGGCGGCACCGTTTCGCACTTCGGCGTCGGTCCATGCCAGCGAGCCATCGAAGCGGACGATGCCGAGTTCGGCGTGGGCCGATGCCTCGATGCCCCGCGCGCGGATCTGGTCGACGTTCTGGCGCTGACGCAGGTTGGTGCCGATGGTGACGTTGGCGACGGCATCCTCGATGCGGTTGTCGAAGCCGGTGACGGAGAGGCGCAGGCCCTTGGCGGGGGTGAGGTCGATCCCGGCCTCGAAACCCTTCTGCTTTTCGTTGCGCAGGGCGGCGTTGGCCTGCGTGGTGACCGGGAAGACGGTGAACGGGCGGTAGAGTTCGTTCAAGGTCGGCTGGCGCAGGCCCGTGTAGGCAGCGGCGCGCAGGGCGATCATGTCATTGGCGCGGAAGACCGCGCCGCCGCGCCAGGTGACGGTCCAGTCGCTCTGCGTGGCGTAATCGTTGCGACTGGTGACGGTGCCGGCGTTGTTGCGAACTTCGAAGTAGCCGTCGGCGATCACGGTCCGGTCGGCACGCAGGCCGCCGGTGAGCACGAGCGCTCCGAGGGTCAGGTCGTTCTCCGCGTAGAAACCGAGGTCGGTGTTGACGCCCCCTGCCCGGCGGCGGGCGGTGATTGCGCCGGTGGCGGCGCTGATCGCGTTTTCCTTCATCGTGCCCGAGGCGCGGCGCCAGTCCACGCCGAGGCGCAGGACGTCTTTCCCGCCCATCGGCGGACGCAGCTCGAACTTGCCGCCGAGGCCTTGGGCGGGGGTGTCGTACTGGTCGAGCGTGGGTTTGAAGCTGGTGGCGGAGACGACGATGTTGTCGAAGTTGCGGACCTGGACATAGGCCAGCGCATCGAACTGCCAATCGCCGCGACCGACGAGGCGCAGGCTGGCGTCCTGCCCTTCGCTGGAGGTGGTGGCGCCCTTGAAGCGCAGCAGGCGTTCATCGCGATACACCAGCGCGCGGGCTTGCAGTTCGACCGTGTCGGTGAGCGGGGCGACGGCGCGGATCTGCGTGGACCACGATTCGTAGCGGGCGCGGACCGTGGCCGGGACGCGCTGGGCCTCAGGCGTGGTGAAGAAGCCCTTGCCGCGATCCCAGCGGCCCGAGACGACCGCGAAGCCCGAGCCGAGGCGCGGGGCGACGCTCAAGGACGCCTCGGTCTCACCGCGCTGGCTGGCGAGGAGCTGGCCATTTACGAGGCCAAGCTGATCTGGGCCTGCGCTCTCGAGTTCGATCGTGCCCGACAGCGCGCCTGCGCCGAACGGGCCGGAGCCGCCGCCGCGCGTCACGCGGATCGAACCCAGCGTATCAGGCGTGATCGCGGGGAGCGGGACATAGCCGAAGAACGGATCGGCCATCGGCACGCCATCGAGCAGCACGAGCGCGCGGCTGGTGGCGTTGCCGCCCAATGCACGCAGGGTGACGCCTTGGGCCGAGGGGTTGGACGAACGACTGTCAGACCGGCGGAACTGCTGGAAGCCGGCGACCGAGGTCAGCACGTCCTCGATGCGGCCCGAAGCCGAGGTCGTGATGGCATCGCGGCCGATTTCGACGGTGGAATAGGCAGGCGTTCCGGGGGTCTTTTCAAGGCCCTTGCCGGATACGACGATTTCGCCATCGGGCCCCTCATCCGCGAAAGCGGGGAGCGCGGTCGATGAGAGAGCGGCTGCGGCCAGGAGGCTGCAGGCACGCGAGAATCTGGTGTCGTCCATCTGCTGCGACTTTCCGGATGACGATTTGAAGACAGGTCTGTCGGCGGCGCTTTGGGAGCATTATGCGCCGCCGACAAGGGTGGACTTAAGTATCGAGTGTTAAGTTTTTGAAATCCGGCTCAGAAGAAGAGGATTCCGCCAACCGCTACGGCATCGCTCTGAGCCTTGTTGCCCGAGTGGGCGACGGCCTTCGAATGGACGTATTCGCCGATCAGCGTGACCCATGAGGTCAGGCCGTAGCGGACCTGTCCGACGTAGCTCGAGTTGACGTCGAGCAGGTTGGGGTTGGCGACGCGGTCGGTGTTGCTGGCGTAGTCGAGGTGGCTTTCGCCATAGCTTCCGCCGACCGAAACCTTGCCGAAGGTGGCGAGGGCCTGGGCGTAGAAGCCGCTGGAATCGCGCTTGGCGATGCCGGGGCCAGTCTGTGGAGCGCCGGTGTCGAACAGGCCGAGCACGGTCGTGCCGAGGCCGCTGGCGGTGTAGTAGTAACCGGTCGCGGTGACCGGGCCAACCGTCACCTTGCCGCCGAAGTCCACGCCGCTGCCGGTGTAACTGCCGCCGCCGACGATGTCGTGCTTCTGCGTGATGCCCGAAACCCACAGACGCGCGGCGACGTCACCGAACTTGCCGTCATAGGTGACCTTGCCCTGGAAGCCGGGGGCCGAGTTGCTCTCGGCCGGGCCGGTAAGCGAAGACAGCGGCTGGAACACGCCGACCGAGGCCTGCAGGCCCTTGAAGTTGGGCGAGGTGTAGGTGATCTGCGGCTGGAAGTCGGTGTAGATGTACCCGACGCCGATGCGGCCCAGCGTGGTGTTGCCCGGCGCGACGTTGTTTCCGGGCGTGCCCGAAGACAGCAGCGTGATGTCGTTGAGGATGGCTTCGGACGCGAACAGGCCGATGTCGCGGCCGATCTTGAAGGTGCCGACGTTGGGCTTGCCGAAGGTCATGAAGGTCTGACGGAAATCGATGCCGGCGGTTGCGAGCGCGGTGGGCTGGCCGCCGTTGTTGGCGCCAAGCGCTCCCCAGGCGGTGGAGTTGATGCCGGGGTACATGCCGAAGGTCGCGCCGACATCCCAGCCAGACTGCTTGGCCGCGACCGAAACCTTGAGGAAGCCGGGGAGCAGGCCGTTGCGGATCGCGCTCGAATTGTTGGCACCGACGCTGGCGATGCCGCCGGTCACGGCGGTGTTCGCGGTGGGGGTGGCGGGGTTGTCATGGACGTAGAAGCCGTTGACCGAGCCTGCGAAGGTGATCGTGGCGGGACCGACTTCGAGGCCGATGCCGCTGGGGGCCATGCGGACCATGCGGCTGGAATCGACGGATTCAGTGGCGCGGGTCATGGTATCGCCTGCGGGGGCAGCGGCGGCAGGAGCGGGCTTGTTTTCCTCGGCGAGCAGCTCGGCATATTCCTCGTCGGAGAGGATGCCCTTCTCGTGCAGGCGCTTCAGAAGTTCGGCGGTGCCGGCGTAGGCGGGCGTGGTGGCGAGCGCCATCGTGGCGAGCGCGACCGAGGCGCAAAGCGCCTTCTTCATGTTCATTTCCATCCCCTCCTTGAAAGGTCGTGTCGATTATCTGCGACTGAGCGGGGACAATGCTGCGCGGAAACAAACCGCGATATTGGACTTTGGGCGTTGGACTTTGGGATAATGACGAAGGACAGTCAGCGCCCCAGCGCGACGCCCCAGGGGCCGCCGCCTGCCGGAATCGTGGCGGTGACCTGCATCGCGGCGATGTCGACGAAGGAGACCGTATCGCTGGCCCCGTTGGCAACGATGGCGCGGGTGCCGTCGGGGGTAATGGCGAGGTGCCAGGGGCGGTCGCCGACCTTGACGTAGCCACGAACCTTGCGGGAGGGCACGTCGACAACGGCGATGCTGTCCGCGCGGCCGAGGGCCACTATCGCGGTCTTGCCGTCGGGGGTGAAGCGGATGCCGCAGGGCATGACCTTGTAGGCGGGCACGCCCGGTGGGGCGAAGGTCAGAGTCTGCTCGATGGTCTTGGTGGCGACGTCGGCAATCTGGACGGTACCGGCCATTTCGGCGGCGATCCATACTTTCGCGCCGCTGGCCTCGAACTCGATGTGGCGGGGCCTTGCGTTGGTTTCCATCTCCTCGTCCAGGGTGCGGGTGGCAAGGTCGATCCAGGCGACGGTGTTGTCCTCCTCGCTGGTGACGAGCAGCCATTTGCCGTCAGGGCTCTGCGCGACGCCCTCGGGCTCGTTGCCGGTGGCGACCTGCCAGGCGACCTTGCGCCCCGCAAGATCGATGGCGGTGACCGCGCCGTTGTCCTCGTTGGCGGCGAAGAGCAGGTCTCCGGCATAGGCGGGGAAGAACTGTTCGGGATCAGCGCCCGATGGCAGCGTGGCGATCAGCGCGCCGGTGGCGGGATCGCGCATTTCGACCGCGTTGTCGGCACTGGCGGCGACGAGCAGGGCCTTGCCATCGCGCGTCATGGCGATGCCGCGCGGGCGCTTGCCGACGGGCCATTCGGCTTCGACTGTGCCCTTGTCGAGATCGATCACCGTGACGGTGGAGGACCGTTCGTTGCTGACATAGGCGCGGCTCGCGTGAGCAGCGGGTGCGAGCGCGGTGCCGAACAGCAAGGCTGCAGCAATGGCTTTCAGTTTTCTCTCCATGCTGCGCACAATATTGCGGGTTAGGGATTTCTCATATGGCACCTTGGTCTTGTACCATGGTTCAATTTGCGATCGACCCGCAGCGCGATAAGCAGGGCACATCATCGGGGCGGACGATCGTCCGCACCCGTGTCGCAGAGGATGACTGATGATCAAGATATCCAAGGGCCGAGCCGCCCTGCTGGCAGCGGCTGCGCTCGCCACCGGCGCCATCGCATCAAGCCTTTCCGCCCATGGCAACGTGACGCCGCAGGCGGTCGATACCTCCGCCCTGCCCGACCTTGCCGGTGGCAACGACACGTGGGTGACGGTCAATCCCTATCGCGGCAACGAGAAGGCGCTGGAAATCGGGCAGTCGGCCTATGGCCAGAACTGCGCGCGGTGCCACGGTCTCGATGCGATCTCGGGCGGCATCGCGCCTGACCTGCGCTATCTGGAGACCGGCGACAGCGGGGACGAATGGTTCATCCAGCGCTTCCAGCATGGCTCGGCGCGCGACGGCAAGGTCTATATGCCGCCGATGGGCGAAGTGCTGGGCCAGAAGGCCGGTTGGGCGATCCGGACCTGGATCGAATCAAAGCACACCGACGAGTGAACCGGCGTTCATTCCTGCAAGGCCTCGCCCTTAGCGCGCTGGCCGCGTCGTCCAGCGCCTTTGCCGCGCCGCTTGAGAAGGTCAAAGACCTCGGAGTCCTTCGGGTCGGACTCTATGCGGACAACCGGCCATGGTCGTGGGATCAGGGTGGCAAGGTGGCGGGCATCGACGCCGACATCGCACGCGCCCTGGCTGAAGCGCTGGGCGTGCGCGCCGATGTCCAGCTGTTCTTCGCGGGCGAGGACATATCCGACGACTTGCGCAACGTGGTCTGGCGCGGCGGGCTGCTCGGCTTCCAGCCCTGCGACGTGATGCTGCACGTGCCGTTCGAGCGACAGCTGATGCAGGCCGAGGACAACGTGGTGTTCCTCGCGCCCTATTACCGCGAGACGTTCGGCGCGGCCTGTTCGCGTGATGGCGGCAATTGCGAGGCGGTTCCGGCCGCTTTCAAGGGGCGGCCGATCACGGTGGAGCTGGCCTCCATCCCCGACTTTTATTTGCTCGGCCATGCAGGCGGGGTGCTGGCGAAGGATCTGGTTCACGTGCCCACGGGCTACGATGCCGCAGCGGCGCTCGCCGATGGCAGCGCGGAATTCACCGTGGCGACGACCGCACAGATCGAGGCGGCAGTTGCCGATCATGCCGACGCCGGGATCAAGGTGCGCAAAGGCCCGCTGCCAATGATGATGTCTCCGGGCTGGGACATCGGCATCGCGGTCAAGGAGAACTCGCGCAATCTCGGCTTCCGGCTTGAGGAGATCCTTGAGCAGATGGTCGCCGACGGGCGGATGGCTGCGATCTTCAAGGCCCACGGCGTGACCTGGAAACCAGCGCTTTCCGCGCAATCCTGAAGATTTGCTTCGGGCCTGAACCGCAAGGGCAGGCAAACGGGGGGGACGGGAACACCGACTGCGACCGGTGTTCCCCGAACCGTTTTTGCTGCACTTGTTTTGCGCAACATTTTTCGCGGGGGAATGCCCACCCCCAGCCCCTCTCGCCTGCGGGAGGGGAGGTGATAGAACTGCGCCTGTTTCCCCGTGCCGCAGGCGGAAGGTGTCGGGGGTGGGCCTGAGGCACAACTCCTTATCCCAAGGTTCAATTGTGTGGCATGCTGCAACCGATAGGCTCACTTCGACGATAGGGGATCAGTGGCGAACCGGGGGGATTCCCGCATGACCGCACTCCATCGCAAAACAAGACCCCATAACAGGAGGGACAGGATGAAGCGGCGTTTTTCAATCGTGTTGGCAGGCCTTGCGGCCGCAACCAGCCTTACGGCAGCACCGGCACTTGCCGGTGGACCGACCAGCGCGGACATCGTCAACGATGCGGCCACGCCCGGTGACGTGATCAGCTATGGCATGGGTCCGCAGCAGCAGCGGTTCAGCTCGCTCGACAAGATCAACACCGGCAACGTGAAGGGCCTCGTGCCGGTGTTCGCGGCATCGCTTGGAGGCGAGAAGCAGCGCGGCCAGGAATCGCAGCCGCTGGTCTATGACGGCACGATCTACGTGACCGGCTCGTACTCGCGCCTGTTTGCGTTCGATGCGCGCACTGGCGAGAAGAAGTGGGAATACAACGCCCGCCTGCCCGACGGCATCATGCCTTGCTGTGACGTGGTCAACCGTGGTGCCGCCATCCATGGCGACAAGGTGATCTTCGCCACGCTCGACGCTCACTTGATTGCGCTCGACCGCCACACCGGCAAGGTCATCTGGAACAAGAAGCTGGCCGACTATCAGGCGGGCTATTCGGCCACGGCTGCGCCGCTGATCGTCAAGGACATGGTCATCACCGGCAACTCGGGCGGTGAATTCGGCATCATCGGCGAAGTATCGGCGCGCAATGTCGATACCGGCGAGCTGATCTGGACGCGCCCGACCATCGAGGGCCACATGGGCACGCTGGCTGGCAAGCCGAGCACCATGACCGGCAAGCTCAATGCTTCGTGGACCGGCGATCTGTGGAAGACCGGCGGCGGAGCGACCTGGCTTGGCGGAACCTACGACCCGGAAACCAATCTGCTCTACTTCGGCACCGGCAACCCCGGCCCGTGGAACAGCAACCTGCGCCCCGGCGACAACCTTTACACCGCATCGACGCTGGCGATCGATCCCGATACCGGCGAGATCAAGTGGCACTACCAGACCACGCCGCATGACGGCTGGGACTTCGACGGGGTGAACGAGTTCATTCCGTTCGATGCGACGATGACGGTCAAGGGCAAGCAGGTACCGATGAAGCTCGGCGCCAAGGCTGACCGCAACGGCTATTTCTATGTACTCGACCGCACCAACGGCAAACTGGTCGGCGCGAGCAAGTTCGTGATGCAGACCACGTGGGCCGACGGCATCAACCTGAAGACCGGCCGCCCCAACTTCATCCCCGCCAACCGTCCGGGTGCGCCTAACGGTGCGGAAAAGGGCACGACCGTGTTTGCCAGCCCGTCGTTCCTTGGCGGCAAGAACTGGATGCCGATGGCCTATTCCAAGGATACCGGCCTGTTCTACGTGCCCTCGAACGACTGGGGCATGGACATCTGGAACGAACCCATCGCCTACAAGAAGGGTGCGGCCTATCTGGGTGCGGGCTTCACCATCAAGCCGATCGCCGAGGACCACATCGGTGCCCTGCGCGCGATGGACCCGGTGACCGGCAAGATCGTGTGGGAATACAAGAACAAGGCTCCGCTGTGGGGCGGCGTTCTGGCCACGCGCGGCAATCTGGTGTTCACTGGTACGCCCGAGGGCTACCTCAAGGCGTTCGACGCCAAGACGGGTGCGGAGCTGTGGAAGTTCCAGACCGGGTCGGGCGTGGTCGGATCGCCGATCACCTGGGAGCAGGACGGCGAGCAGTATGTCGCCGTGATGTCAGGCTGGGGCGGCGCGGTGCCGCTGTGGGGCGGCGAGGTTGCCAAGACCTTCAAGGAAATCAGCCAGGGCGGTTCGCTCTGGGTGTTCAAGCTGCCGAAGTAACTCTCCCCGGAGCGCCGGGCCATACCGCAGGTCTGGCGCTCCACCCCCTCCCCGGGTAGATGACAATGATCAATACCGCCGCACTAACCGCATTCGCAGACGATAGGGGGAGCGCTGCCGTGGCAGAAGTCGGATCTCCGGAACGCGTGCTGATCGTTGATGACCATTCGCTGGTGCGCGATGGCTTGCGTTCGATCTTCGACGATGCCTTTCCGAACTGTGCGATCCTCGAGGCGGACAGCCTGGAAGCGGCCTTGAACACGCTGGCGGCAGAGGGTGATGTCGATCTCGTCCTGCTTGACCTCAACATTCCCGACGTTTCGCATCTTTCCGGACTTGAGGCGCTGCGTGACCGCTTTCCGGCGACGCCGGTGGTGATGGTCTCGGGCGTGACCGACCGCAAGGTGGTGCGCGATGCGCTGGCGGCGGGTGCGGCAGGCTTTGTGCCCAAGAGCCTCAAGCGCGCGGCGATCCTCGATGCGCTGCACCAGGTGCTGTCGGGCGAAATCTACATGCCCGAACTGGAAGGCGATGACAGCGCGGCTGCCGAGGAAGACCTGATCCGCAGCCGGATCGACAGCCTGACCCCGCAGCAGCGCGTGGTGCTGGGGCATCTCGTCGCCGGGCGGCTGAACAAGCAGATCGCCTATGAACTCGACGTCTCGATGACGACGGTGAAGGCGCACGTATCGGCGATCCTGCAGAAGATGAACGTGTTTTCGCGCACGCAGGCGGTGATCATGGCGGGGAAGATCGGTTTCAAGGGGTAACCTTTCACGCCGGTAAACTGTCACGAATGGGCAATTGCTCTTCGCCGCCGGTCTGGCAGACTGGGCGCGGGGGAGATTGCCATGCTGATCAACACACCACTGGCGCTGCCATGTGGCACCGTAATTCCGAACCGCCTTGCCAAGGGCGCGATGACCGAGGGGCTTGCCGATCCCTCGGGCCGACCGACGGCGGAGCTTGACCGGCTCTACGGCGTCTGGGCCGATGGCGGCGCGGGGTTGCTGATCACCGGCAACGTGCAGATCGACGGCGACCATCTTGAGCGGCCCGGCAACGTGATCATCGACCGCGCGCCCGATGAGGCGATGAAAGCGGCGCTGGCGCGGTGGGCCGAGGCGGGGACGCGCGCGGGCAACCAGCTGTGGATGCAGATCAGCCACGCCGGGCGGCAGACGCAGAGCACCGTAAATCCGCACCCGAAGGCCCCTTCGGCGGTCAAGCTCGGGCTGCCGGGCGGGCAGTTCGGTGAGCCGGTGCCGCTGGAGGAGGCGGAGATCCTCGACCTGATCGGGCGCTGTGCCACTTGCGCCAGGGCCGCACAGGAGGCGGGCTTTGGCGGGGTGCAGATCCATGCTGCGCACGGCTACTTGCTTTCGCAGTTCCTCAGCCCGCGCAGCAACCAGCGCAGCGACCGGTGGGGCGGTTCGCTGGAGAACCGGGCGCGATTCCTGATGGAGACGGTGCGCGCGGTGCGTGACGCGGTGGGTCCGGCCTTCGGCATTTCGGTGAAGCTCAATTCGGCGGACTTCCAGCGCGGCGGGTTCGCGTTCGAGGAAAGCCTGGAAGTGGCGCGCTGGCTGGAAACGGCGGGGGTGGACCTTCTTGAGGTTTCGGGCGGGTCCTATGAACAGCCCGCTATGATGGACATGGAGGGGCTTGAGGCCGTGGAACGGCCAGACGTCCCAGCGTCGACTGCGGCACGCGAGGCCTATTTCGTCGACTTTGCCAAGGCAATGAAGGCGAGCCTGACCAGGATGCCGTTGATGGTCACGGGCGGCTTCCGCAGCCGGGCCGCGATGCAGCATGCGCTGGAGACGGGCGCGGCGGACCTGATCGGCATCGGCCGTCCGCTGTGTGCCGCGCCTGCGGCCTGCCGCGACCTTCTGGAAGACAGGGGGGACTTGCCGCGCTTCGAGGCAACCCTGCGCATGTTGCCCCCGGCCCTGCGTTGGCTCGAACGGTTCGATGCCGTGCGCACCATCGCGGGCTTCGGCGTGCAGATGTGGTACTATGCCCAGATCGATGCGCTGGGGCGGACCGGGCGGCCCGATCCGGACAAATCGGTCTTCGCCTCGCTGCTGCAGGTGCAGGGTCAGGCCAAGGCGTGGATGAAGGCGCGACGCGCGCTCTAGAAAACGGGCGCTTTAAAGCACGTCCCTCTGGCGCAGGAAGGCGCGGAGTTGCGCGGGCTTTACCGGCTTGTTGAGGAGCGGGAGAGCCAGCGCGGCAAGGCGGGTCTTGGTTTCCTCGCCGCGGTCGGCAGTGATGACCATGGCGGGCAGGTCGTAGCCCGCGCGGCGGCGCAGGGCGGCGATGGCTTTCTCGCCGGTCTGGCCGTCGTCGAGGTGGTAATCGACGATGGTCATGGCCGGTTTGCGCGCCAGTGCAGCGCTGACGCTGTCGTCGGCAGGATCGCGCGCGGTGACCACTTCGAGGCCCCAGTTCTCAAGCAGGGCCTCCATGCCGGAAAGGATCGACGGATCGTTGTCGATCACCAGCACGAGGCCGCCATTGCCGGTCGGCGCGGCCGATGCAGGTTCGGCGGGCGCAGGCGCGGCGGCCGGCTCGACCCGGGGCAGCAGGATCGAGAAGGCAGAGCCGAGGCCCGGTACTGAATCCAGCCCGATGGGATGATCGAGCATGGTCGAGACGCGGCGGACGATGGCAAGGCCAAGGCCCTTGCCGGGGATCTTCTGCGTCTTGCCGACGCGGCGGAACTCGCCGAAGATTTCCTCGCGGTCCTGCGCGGCGATGCCGGGGCCGGTATCGCGCACGGTCACGCGCACCTGCCCGTCAAGCTCTGCCACTTCCACCGAGACGCGGCCCGCATCGGTATAGCGGATCGCGTTGGAGACGAAGTTCTGGAGCACGCGGCGCAGAAGGCGCGCGTCGGAGCGGACCCATGCATCGGTTTCCACCACATCGAACTGCAGGCCCCCGGCTGCGGCAAGCGGGGCGAATTCCACGCGCAAGGTCTGCAGGATCGAGCCCAGCGACTGGTGGCCGATCTCGGGCTGGATGGCGCCTGCATCGAGGCGCGAGATTTCGAACAGGGCTTCGAGCAGGTCCTCGACCGAATCGAGCGCGGTGGAGGCCTGGGCGACCAGTGCCTGCGGGCGTTCGGGCAGGCGCAGCCCGTCCATGGCCGAGACGAACAGGCGCGCAGCGTTCAGCGGCTGGAGCAGGTCGTGGCTGGCGGCGGCAAGAAAGCTGGTCTTTGAGCGGTTGGCCGTCTCCGCCTCGTTCTTGGCATCGACCAGCTGGCGGTTGACCTCGACCAGTTCGGCGGTGCGCTCCTGCACCCGGCGTTCGAGCAGTTCGGCGGTTTCGGTGAGCGAGCGTTGCAGGCTGACGTGGTCGGTCACGTCGTCGAAGGTGAAGACCATGCCGCCATTGCCCAGTGGAACCGAGCGGATCACGAAGTGCCGCCCGTCCATCAGGCATTCGGCAGAAAGCTGGCGCGTATCGCCCTCGCGCCAGGCGAGGCTGTCAGCGCATTCGAGGCCCAAGCGCCAGCTGCACCATTCGACCAGCTGGGAGTGGCTCTCGACATGGCGCAGCAGGTCACCGCCCGAGAGGCCGAGGACACGCACCAACCCTTCGTTCCACGCCTGCATCCGTCGCTGGGCATCGAACAGGCAGACGCCTTCGGACAGGGTATCGAGCGTGGCCTGAAGCGCGAGGTTACGCTCGGCCAGTTCGAGCGCGCGCTGGCGGGCGTCCTCGGCCTTGACCGAGGTGATGTCGGTATAGATTCCGACGATGCCGCCATCGCTGGTGCGCAGTTCGTTGATCTGGATCCAGCGCCCGTCGTTCAGCGCCTGAACGTGCGCCCCTTCGGCGCGGCGGTGCCAGTCGACGCGGTCGCTCAGCCAGCGGTCGGGCGCCATGGCCGCGCCCATGGTGGAACCGGTCAGGGCAACGCGGCTGGCCATTTCGGAGAATTCGGGGCTGTCACCCGAGATCGGCTCGACCGCCGGAAAGATCCTGAGGAAAGCGCGGTTGCACAGGATCAGGCGGTCATCGGCATCGAACAGGGCGAAGCCGTCGCTCAGCGATTCAATGGCATCGCGCAGGAGGACGCGGGCGGCGGTGGCATCCTCGTTGGCGGCGGCGAGTTCGGCCATCGCCGCTTCGAGTGCGCTGGTGCGATCACGCACCACGGATTCGAGCGCGATGGCCGTCTCGAACATCGAGAACGCGCCGCCTTCCATGTCGACCGAGCGTTCGACCCGGTCCATCAGCGCGGCGTTGATCTTCTCAAGCTGGCGCACGCGGGCGCGCAGGGCGGTAATCTCGTCCTCGCCATTGACCATCGCTGGCGCGAGGATGCCGGTGAGGCCCGAACTGCTCATCGCCCGACCGCGAGACCGGTGAAAGTCTGGTTCATGTGCGCAGCGCGGAACTGTTCGCCATAAGTGTTGAAGCCGAACACGCGGTTGGCAACATACATCCGCGAGACCGCGCCGGCCTGCTGGCGGTCTTCGGCATCGAGCCGGTTGAGCACGCAATCGAAACCGACGACGTGGTCGATCTCGCCGACCTTGTCGCCGATCTCCTCGAACAGGGCGTCCATCTCGGCAATGCGGTCAATCGGCTCCCCGATCGAAAGGACCACGCCGGTATCAATCGCGCAGTAGAAGGTGAGCGAGCCGTCCGCGTTCGCAGTCTGGATCGAGCGGACGTGGAACTGTCCGCCGGTGCGCACAATCGGGGGATAGGCGGCGAAGAACTGGGCGTTGAGTTCGGTCACCGGGCTGCCCGCGAGGCGGCGGTATTCCTCGGCAGCGGGGGCGGCGTTGATTTCGGTGACGACGCGGGATTCGGCGTCGGCCTCGGTGATGACCATCTTGGCAGGACCGGGGCGGTAGAAGCTCTTGCAGAAGACGTGAAGCGGGCGGCGGCTGGTGAGCAGCACGATGACCGCCGCGTCCTTGTGGAACGCGCCTTCATGGAAGATCGCAGTGTCGCGGAAGGAAAGACCGTCGCCGCTCGACCCGCCGATCAGCTGGATATCGCCCAAGGCATGCTGCGCGGTCATCGTCAGCAGCTCCTCGCGGTGGGACAGGCCATCGACGAAAAACAGCGCGACCTGATGCAGCCCCTCGCCCGCGCCATGATCGCGCCGGGACTGGGCGACGAGCTGGCGGATCGCACCCTGCGCGGCGGCGGGATCGAAGCTGTCGAGATCGTCGAAGCGCAGCGAGGCCATCGAGAACGGGCCTTCGGGAAAGCCGATGAGGACGACCGAATGGGTATCATAGCCCTGCTCGGTCAGCTCGCCCGCACTGGTGCAACCGTAGAGGCGGACATCGGGCATGCGCTCGGCCAGGGCCTGTTGCAGGGCGTCGCGCGGGTAGGCGTTGGAGCAGAATAGCAGCGCGCCTGAAAGCTTGCGGCCATCGATGCATTCGGCAAGTTCGGCAACGGCAGCCTGCGGATCGGCGGCGCGCGACGTGCAGGCGATCATCCGCGCATCATCGCCAGATGTCGCGATCCGTGTCGCCATATCCATCACTGCATCCTCCATGGCCGACCTCTTGCGGGTTCTCTTGCCTGTGCCAGCTTAGGGCGAGAGCGCGTCTTCGCCAAGCGTTGGCGCGTCGCCGCGCATGGGTTCGCCCGCCGCTTCGAGCGCAGCGCTCTCCTCGTCAGTGAACACCCGGCTGCGGACGATGAAGCGGACGCCTTCGGGTGCTTCGAGGCTCATGCCCGCGCCGCGTCCCGGCACGACATCGATGGTGACCTGGGTGTGCCGCCAGTATTCGAACTGGGCCGCCCCGATCCAGACCGGCGTGTCTTGCGCCACGTGGCCGAGCAGCACGTCCTGCCCACCGACGCGGAATTCACCCGCGACGAAGCACATGGGAGCAGAGCCATCGCAGCATCCGCCCGACTGGTGGAACATCAGCGCCCCGTGTTGCGCCTTGAGCCGGGAAATCCATTCCCCGGCCTCCGGCGTAATCAGAACACGAGGCGGCTGACTGCTCATCCGACTTCGGAAATCAGGATGCTCGCGCCGCCCGTGGCGAAGTTGGCGATATCCGCGCTGGCGGCCTGCGCCTGAGGCGAGGACATCGCCGCAGCCATCGCGGCGGCATCGGCATACCACAGCTGGGTCAGGCGATAGTAGGCGGGCGGGCTGCCATCGGGACCGGGCAGGCCCTTGAGCAGGACAGCCTTTTCCAGCCCGGGAATCTGTTCGGCAATCGGCATGTGGGTGCCGAGGTAGTAGGCCTCGAACGCCTCCGGATCGGTGGGGGCATTGTAGAACACGTTGACGACGACCTGGGCCATCCATTCATCCTCTCATAGTTGTCGCTTCATCTTTGCGCTCTTGTGGCGCCTTGGCAATTGGCGGATCACAAATGGCGACGGCGCGGGCGGGACCTTCCTCCCTGCACCGCGCCGTCTCCCTCCAGCGATCACGCCGGTCTCACGTCATCCTCAGAAGAAGCCGAGCTTCTTGGGGCTGTAGCTGACCAGCAGGTTCTTGGTCTGCTGGTAGTGATCGAGCATCATCTTGTGGGTTTCGCGCCCGATGCCCGACTGCTTGTAGCCACCGAAGGCCGCGTGGGCCGGGTAGGCGTGGTAGCAGTTGGTCCAGACGCGCCCGGCCTGGATGCCTCGGCCGAAGCGGTAGGCGCGGGTTCCGTCGCGGGTCCACACCCCGGCGCCGAGGCCGTAGAGCGTGTCGTTGGCAATCTCGAGCGCTTCCTCGTCGGTCGAGAACTTGGTCACGGCAAGCACCGGGCCAAAGATTTCTTCCTGGAACACGCGCATCTTGTTGTGGCCTTCGAGCACGGTCGGCTGGACGTAGTAGCCGTCGGCCAGTTCACCGGTGTGCATCGCGCGCGCGCCGCCGGTCAGGACCTTGGCGCCCTCGTCGCGGCCGATCTGGATGTAGGAGAGGATCTTCTCCATCTGGTCGTTCGAGGCCTGCGCGCCGATCATGGTTCCGGCATCGAGCGGGCTGCCGAGCTTGATCGCCTCGACGCGGGCAATCGCCTTTTCCATGAAGCGGTCATAGATCGATTCGTGGACCAGCGCGCGGCTCGGGCAGGTGCAGACCTCGCCCTGGTTGAGCGCGAACATGGTGAAGCCTTCCAATGCCTTGTCGAGGAAGTCGTCGTCGTGGTCCATCACGTCGGCGAAGAAGATGTTCGGGCTCTTGCCGCCCAGTTCCAGCGTGCAGGGGATCAGGTTTTCGGACGCATACTGCATGATCAGGCGGCCGGTGGTGGTCTCGCCGGTGAACGCGATCTTGGCGATGCGCTTGTTGGTGGCGAGCGGCTTGCCTGCCTCGATGCCGAAGCCGTTGACGATGTTGAGCGTGCCGGCAGGCAGGATGTCCGCAATCAGTTCGGCGAGAACGAGGATCGACATCGGGGTCTGTTCGGCGGGCTTGAGGACCACGCAGTTGCCTGCGGCCAGCGCCGGGGCGAGCTTCCACGCCGCCATAAGGATCGGGAAGTTCCACGGGATGATCTGGCCGACCACGCCCAGCGGCTCATGGAAGTGATAGGCGACGGTATCGTGGTCGATCTCGGCGATCGAGCCTTCCTGCGCGCGGACGCAGGCGGCGAAGTAGCGGAAGTGATCGATGGCGAGGGGGATGTCGGCGGCAGTCGTCTCGCGGATCGGCTTGCCGTTGTCGATGGTCTCGGCCAGCGCGAGGAGATCGAGGTTGGCCTCCATCTTGTCGGCAACCTTGAGCAGGATGTTCGACCGCTCGGTGGTGGACATCTTCCCCCACGCGTCCTTGGCGGCGTGTGCGGCGTCAAGCGCCAGCTCGATGTCCTCTGCCGTGCCGCGCGCCACCTGGCACACGACCTGGCCGGTCACCGGCGAGATATTGTCGAAGTACGCACCCTTGACCGGGGCAACCCACTTGCCGCCGATGAAGTTGTCGAACTTTTCGCGAATGAGCGAAATGCCAGTGAACTGGCTAAGGGCCTGCTGCAACATCCTCGGTACTCCGGGTCGATTGTCGTTGAGATCGACCCGGAGCATGCGCCCGCATCAGCGCGACGCCAATTGTACCTTGGAAGGATAGAGTGGGGTTGTCAGGCCGCTCCGGCGAAGCGGTCAAGCGCGGCCACGCCATCATCGGGCCAGCGCGAGAGCATGAGCAGGCGCTTATGGCCGTGGCCGATGAACAGCTCGTCGGTAACGCCCATGCCGCCGTGGAACTGGATCATCTCGTGACCAAGCTCGACCGAGGCAGGGGCGACAAAGGCGCGCAGGCCATCGACGGCGGCGGCAAAGCCTGCCGACCCCTGGCTGACGATGGCGAGATCGAGCAGCGCGCGGCCCTGTTCGATCGCGGCATATTGCGCGACCATGCGGTGCTGGATCGCCTGGAACGAGCCGAGCGGCGTGCCAAACTGCTGGCGCGTGCGCAGGTAATCGAGCGTGGCATCGAACAGCGACTGCATCACGCCCAGCGCTTCGGCGCTGCGGGCGAGCGAGGCGAGCACGCCCACTTCGGCAATGTCATCCAATGAACCGCCGAGGCGCACGGCGGGCGCGGCATCGAGCGAGAGCGCGACGGCGAGCGAGCCATCGACCATGCGCCAGGGATTGATCGACAGGCCCGGCGCGTCGGCAGCGACGAGATAGAGCGCAACGCCTGCGTCATCGGTGGCCGAGCCGCTTTCGCGGGCAGTGACGATGTAGCCGTCGACCCCGGCGCCTGCAGGCACGCAGGACTTGGCACCGCTCAGCGATCCGTCAGCGTTGGCGCGGGTCTCGACGAAGGTGCGTCCACCGCGTGCGCCCTGTTCGGCGTGGGCCAGGGCAAGACGGCGCGTGCCCATGGCGAGTGCTTCCATCCATTGCCCGGCAAGTTCGGCAGGTGCGACGCGCTCGAACAGGCGGGCGGCGACCATCACGTTCTCGATCAGGGGTTCGACCACAAGGCCCTTGCCGAGCGCCTGGAACACCGTGGCGATGGCCGTGGCATCAAGCGCCATGCCGCCGCTCTCGAACGACAGCGGCGCGGCAACGAGGCCCAGGTCGGCCAGCAGCGACCACATCTGCGGCGAAAAGCCGTTGGGGCCACCCAGATAGACCCGGCGGCGATCAAGGTCGTAATTGTCGTCGACGAAACGCTCGGCCAGCGCCTTGAGCATTTCCTCGTCTTCGTTCAGGTCGAAATTCACGTCCCTCTCCTCAAGGGAATGACCTGTAACAAGTTCGCACGGCTCGCCATGCTGCGCAAATGACTAGGCGTTTGAGGCAATAGCGTCGTTGTTTCCAAAGGCTTCGCCCGGTATGGGTACGGCCATAAGTACAGGAGAGGTCAGTTGCAGCTTTCGGTGGAGTCCATCGATTCGGTCAGGATCAGCACACCGCAGGACGTGCGCCGCGCGGCTGAGGCCCTGCACCAGATCGCGACCGGTGCCGAAATGCGCGCGGCCCCGGCCCACGACATTGCCGACAAGCGCACGCCCGTCGATGCCGATGGCAACATCCTTGCCCGCGACGTGTTCGGCTGGAACGACGAGAAGGTGTGGTGGCGCAATTCGCGCATCGCGCTGGATTCGCCGCTGACCTCGGCCTGCCGGTTCGAGAGCGAGCCCTTCTGGGTCAACGCCAACGGCTTCCACACCCGCCAGCCCAACCACTACCTGACCGCCATCGACCTCACCAACTTCGAGGCGCGGGCAATGACCCGCGCTGCGATCGTGGTGCCGGTGCACCTGCCGTTCGGGCAGATCGGCGCGGTCAGCTTCAACCCGCTCGACCCGGAACTGACCGAGCTGGACGATGTCTTCCTCGAGAATGGCGATGCCTTCGGGATCTATGCCCGCACCTTCATCGCCAGCTACGTGCACGCAATGGGGTCGGCACAGGCCCTGCCCTCAGGCTCGCGCCTGTCCAAGCGCGAGGTCGAGTGCCTGCGCTGGGCGGCGATCGGCAAGACCGACCTCGAAATCAGCATGATCATGGGCCGCAGCCGCGCGACGGTGCGTTTCCATATCCACAACGCCTCAATGAAGCTGAACGCGGTCAACCGCAGCCAGACCGTGTTCAAGGCTGCGCAGCTGGGCTACATTTCGCTGGCGACTTGATGGATCCTCCCTCCCCGCCGGGGAGGGGGTGTAACAGGGCTCAATCCAGACCCTCATTCATCCCAAGGCGGAATCTCGCCCGCGCCGACCTGGCTGGAAATGCCGAGCAGGAAGCCGCCATAGACTTCGGTCGCATTGGGATACTTCGCGGCCATGATCGCGGCGAGGTCCTTCGAGGTCTTGGACCGGCTGCGAGCATCGGCGAAAGCCTTGATGTAGGCGCGGGTCCAGCCGATGCTCATGCTATCATCGGGCAGGCCGGGCTTGGTGTGGCCAGCGACGACCCGCACCGGGTTCAGCGCCTCGAGCTGGTCGAGCACCTTGAGCCAGGCGTCATATTGCGCGGGGCCATGTTCGCCGAGCCAGACATAGACCCCGTTGTAGAGCACGTCGCCCGCTATCAGGGTGCGCGTCTCGGCGTCCCAGACCACGGTCGAATGGACATGGTCGCCCTGCATCGGCCCCATGACCTGCAGCTTGTGACCTTCGAGGTCGAAGCTGTCGCCCGTCATGGCCTCGGGCTGCACCGGGCGCTTGGGTGCATTGGCGCCGAGCTGGCCGCTCCAGCGCTTGAACTTGATCGGGATCGAACGGGCCATGTCCTTCGCGGCGACCGGGTTGGCGATGATCTTGGCGTCGGGGAAGGCATCCTGCAGCACGTCGAGCCCGAAGAAGTGATCGGGGTGATCGTGGGTGATGATGATCGCCTTCAAGGTCTTGCCGCTGTCGAGCACTTCGGCGGCAACGCGCATCGCATCGGAGCGGGCGAAGGGCACGTCGACCAGCACCGCGTCCTTCTCGCCGGTGATCAGCGTGACATTGGCGACCATGCTGACCGGGCTGGTCGGGATGACCTTGTAATCGAGCGGCTTGGCCTCGGCAGCGCCGATGGAAAGCGCTGACGCAGCGAGCAGTGTGAGAACCTTGCGCATGGTGTGTCTCCTCAATGGGCGGTCTGGCCGCCATCGATGGTGAAAGTGGCCCCGTTGATGAAGCTTGCGCCGTCCGAGCACAGGTGCAGCACGGTGGGGGCGATCTCCTCGGGCCTTGCGGCGCGGCCGGAAATGTTCTGGGCGAAGAACATGTCGGTAAACGCGTTGCTGTCGGCCCAGTGCTGGGTCATCGGGGTGACGACGAAGCCCGGCGCAATCGCGTTCACGCGGATGCCTTGCTGCGCGTATTCCACAGCGGCGGCCTTGGTCAGGCCCGAGACCGCGTGCTTCATCGCGCAATAGGCGCTCATGTTCGGGTCCGCGATCAGCGCGCCGACGCTGGCAGTGTTGACGATTGTGCCCCCGCCGACGCTCAGGAAGTGGCGGATCTCGGCCTGCATCGCGAAGAACACGCCTTTGAAATCGACGTCGATGGCAAGGTCCAGCTCTTCCTCGGTCACTTCGTGGATCGGGCGCTGCGGGGGCAGGACGCCGGCATTGTTGAACGCCGCATCCATCCGCCCGAACCGGTCGAGGCATTGCGCGACCAGTTCGTCGAGATCACCCGCCTTGCGCACATCGGTGCGGCGGAAGGCAGCGCGGCCCCCTTCGCCCAGGATCATCGCGACGGTCTCGTCGGCGCGATCATCGATATCGCCGATCATCACTGCGGCCCCTTCGCGCGCAAACGCGAGTGCGGTGGCCCGCCCGATGCCGGTAGCAGCGCCCGTCACGAGCACGGCCTTTCCTTCGAAACGCATCATCTCACATGATCCCTGATTTGCCGGGGGCCAGAATGCCGTTGGGGTCCACGGCATGCTTGATCTTGGCGTTGAAATCGCGGTTCACTTGCCCGTACTGCTGCGCGACGAGGTCCATCGAGTTGACCCCGGTGCGGTAGCTCGCCCAGCCTTGCGCGCCGAAGCGGGTGACCAGTTCGCGGTAGCAGGCGTCGGCCTTCTTCTCCTGCTCGGCGTCGGACTTGTCGAACAGCAGCGCGATGATGTGGTGCAGGTCGCGCCAGCCGATGGCATAGGCGGCGGTATAGTCGAATCCCCACTTTTCGAGGATTTCGCGGGCGAGAGCGGTCTGCCGCTCGGCCTCCACCCCGCGCGCGGCGGCAACCGGCGCAAACCACGCAAGGCCCCCGCCTGCCCCGCGCCAGCGCAACAGGCCGATCTCGTCGAGATTGAGCCCGCCTTCCATCAGCGTGGCGTGGTGGTGGAACCACGGGTTGTCGCCCATTTCGGCGGCTGTCAGCACCTCCCCGCCGCTGGCCGTGAGGCTGGCGCGGATGATCGGCTCGATCGCGCCGACGGTCTGTTCAGTGCCGTAGAGCGCGAAGTAGGTGTTCCACATGCCCAGACCATTGGCCTTGGCCGCCTTCTTCAGCGAGGCTTCGTCCAGCGGCACGCCATCGGGCACGATCTCGTTGCGGCGCTTGAACATGGCGAGCTGGTAGGACGCGCTCATCATCAGGTTGCAGTTGGCGACGAGGTTTGAGACGCGAAGCGGGCGCATCGCCTCGATGATCTTCGGCGTGTCCTCCATGTTGGGGTGCCGGATCATGAACGGCTTGTAGACCGGCGGCTTTGGCATCAGCCACAGGCCCATCTTGGTCACCACGCCGAAGTTCGACTGGGTGAACAATCCGTCGAGATAGGGCCCGTAGCCCCACTTGAACGCCTGCCACGCGGTGCTGCCCTTGATCGAGCCCATGCCGGTGCGCATGACCTGCCCGTCAGCCAGCACCACTTCCATGCCGCACTGGAACATGAAGTGTTCGCCATAGGGCGTGTACCCCACCCCGCGATCGAGCGTGTTGCCAACCGGCGAGGCGATAGGGCCGACCGTCGGCACGTCGATCCACAGGGGCAAGTTGTTCTCGACCAGATAGTCCTTGAGCTGCTGGTAGGTCACGCCCGGCTCGAGCAGGCAGGTGCCGAGATCGGCATCGACTTCAAGGATGCGGTTCATCCGCTTGAGATCGAGCACGACCTGCCCCGGCGTTGCGGGCGCGGTCATGCCATAGCCCATGTTCTTGCCGGTGGAGACCGGCCAGAGCGGCTGGCGGTAGGTATTGGCGATGCGGACGATTTCCTGCACCTGCTCGACCGTCTCCGGGCAGACCGCTCCGATGGGAACGTGGCGGTGCGCAGGGTCAGGCACATAGACCTTGGCATAGGGCGCAACCGCCTCTTCATCGCCGAACACCCATTCGGCCCCGACGACGCCGCGAAAGGCCTTCATCGCGCCGGCAAAATCGGCCTTGGTCATGTGCGGCGCAAGCGGCGCGGGGTTCTTCGCGCTGGCGCCAGTGCCAAGCCCGAGGCTGGCGGCACCAATGATCCCTGCGCCCAGCAGGCCGCGACGGTCCAGATTGAGTTCGCTCACTGCCCGTGCTCCCCCTTGCGCGATTCGCTCTTCTCGACCCATGCGGCGAGAGCTTCGAGTTCCTCCGGCTTCACTTCGGTCGGGCGGAAGGCGGGCATGCCGTTCTGGCCGTGGCGGACGATGTACTTGACGGTCTCTGTCGGAAGCCCGCGACCGAGGATGATCGGGCCGACGTTGCGCCCGTGGCAGTAGCCGCAGGTCTTGGCGTAGATCGTCTCTGGCGCGCGGATCGGTTGCGCTTCGCCCAGCTTCTGGCCCGCGATGGCCGGCGCGGCGAGCGCCACCAGCAAAATCCCTGCGGCAACGAGCGCCGTCCTGTCTTTCGGCATGATCCCCTCCGGTCCGGGACGACCTTCAGGGCCATCTCCGTTTCACCGAAGAGTTATCGCGCAGAACCTTTGCCTGCCATCGGCGGTCTGCACGAGCGTTCCACGCAGCGAAACTCTCGTGCGAGCGTCAGCCGATCGCTGCCAGCACCAGCGTCAGAACGCCAAGTCCGCTGGCCATCCACACGCGCAGGCGCAGCCAGCCTTCGGGCAGGGTAACATCGCCCGAAAGCTTGCGATCCACCAGCGGGCTGGCGAGGAGGAGAGCCCCGAGCGCGACGAGCGATGGCCCCGGCCAGTGCCAGCCCTCGCTCCACGGCAGGAGCGCGGCCCATGCGGCAAGGCTCGGCAGGACCGAGACGACATAGAGCCCGGACTTGCGCACGCCGCCCATCAGCCCGGCCATCCACCACAGCCCGCCGAGGAAAGAGAGGATCAGCGCGGCGTAGAAGCAGCCCGCCGCCTTGGCGGTCCACTGGTATGGTCCCTTGTCGAGCACCGCCCAGATGCACAGCGCCTGCGGCAGCCAACCGGCAAGGCCGAGCACGATGACGGCGCGCGGAAGGGGGGTAGCAGACATGCGGGCAGACTCCTTGATCGTCGCTCTGCTCTGGCCTTCTTGCCATGGCGCGGCAACACGGCCCTTTAGCCGCGTCGAGCCTGCCCCGGCGCAGGTCTAGGCACTGGCGATGGACAGCTTTCCCCTCACCCGTAGTGCCGCGCTCGAACGGCTGGCGCGTTTCGTGCCCAAGGCAGGCAGCGCATATGGTGCGCGGCGCAATCTGGTCGATCCGCACCGCGATCACGCCAACGTCTCGCGCCTATCGGCCGCGCTGCGCCGCCGCCTGATCGGCGAGGACGAAGTGGTGCGCGCGGTGCTGGGGGCGCATCGGCTGGACAGTTGCGACAAGTTCATCGCCGAAGTGTTCTGGCGGACCTACTGGAAGGGCTGGCTCGAGCAGCGACCGGGCGTGTGGCGCAGCTACCTTGCCGATGTCGAAGCCTTCCATCCCGGCAGCGCGATTGCCGAGGCGATTGGCGGGCGGACCGGGATCGATGCTTTCGACCACTGGGCGCGTGAACTGGCCGAGACCGGATACCTGCACAACTGGGCGCGGATGCAGGTTGCCTCGATCTGGACGTTCACGCTGGGCCTGCCGTGGCAGCTGGGCGCGCAGTGGTTCTTCGACAAGCTGATGGACGCAGACCCTGCGTCGAACACGCTCAGCTGGCGCTGGGTGGCGGGGCTGCACACGGCGGGCAAGAGCTACCTCGCCAATGCCGACCGCATCGCAGCGATGACCGGGGGGCGCTTTCGTCCAGATGGCCTTGCGCAGACTGCGCAAGTCCCCGCTGCCCCGCCCCATCCGCCGCGCACGCCCTTGCGCGAGCCACGGGCCATCGACCCGGCGCTGCCGACGCTGGTGCTGATCACGCCCGAGGACTGCTCGCTTGAAACCGTGCTGCCCTCGCTAGACGTGCGCATCGTGGTTGTCGCGGACACCATGACGCGCAACGCATGGGACCAGACCGCGCTGAGCGACGCTGCCTCGCGGGCCGCAGCGCACTGGCGATGCCCGGTCGGTGCAGGCGATGTTGCCACGCTGGCGGTGCAGCAAGGTTGCAAGCAGGTGGTCACGGGCTTTGCGCCGGTCGGACCGGTGGCAACCGCGCTCGAGGATTTGGGCACGGCGCTGGCGGCGCGGGATATCGCCCTTGCCGAACATCAGCGCCAATGGGACCGGCTGTGCTGGCCCGATTGCGGCAAGGGCTTCTTCAACCTGAAATCCCGTATTCCGCACCTTCTGGACGAACTGCAACTGGCCTGATCCCGACCTGTCCATTTGCTCACCCTAGCGTTTTGCAGAGTCGGCAAAAGTTGCTTGGACGGGTCTAGTGCATGAAACCGGAATCAGACCTCCGGAACTGCACGGACGGGAGTGGAATGCACGTTATCGCCCAAGGGCTCATTACCGAGGACAATCCGCCGCATCTGATCGGCGGGCGCGAGCGGGATACCGGGCGCGTGGTGTTTCCGTGTCCATTGGGAGACCGGTACGAGCAGGTAGCCCTGTCGCGCACCGGCACGCTCTGGTCCTATACAATTCAGCGCTACCGCCCGAAATCGCCGCCCTACAAGGGGCCGGAAGCCTTCCGCCCATGGGCCGTCGCCTATGTCGAACTGCAGGGCGAAGTGATCGTGGAATCGCGTCTGACCGACGTTGCCTTCGAGGATATCCGTATCGGCATGCCGCTTGAGTTGACCATGATCCCGCTCGATCCCGATGCGGCGGACTCCGTCATGATCCCCGCCTTCCGCCCGCTTGGAGGTGCAGCATGAGCGGTGATGTGTGCATCGTCGGCGTGGGCATCCACCCGTTCGGCCGCACCGATGGCCTTTCCGGTCTGGAACAGGGCGTCTTCGCCGTGCGCGAGGCGCTGGCCGATGCCGGGATCGACTGGCCGCAGATCCAGTTCGCCTATGGCAGTTCGGACGCGGCGGGCAATCCTGACACGATGGTCGAGCGCCTGGGTCTTACCGGCGTGCAGTTCATCAACGTGCGCAATGGCTGCGCGGCGGGTGGCTCGGCGCTGTTCTCAGCGCAGATGGCAATCAAGTCGGGTGAATTCGACATCGGCCTTGCCGTCGGCTTCGACAAGCATCCGCGCGGCGCGTTCAATGCCCTGCCTTCGGAATACAACCTGCCGGAATGGTACGGCGATGCCGGCTACATGATCACAACGCAGTTCTTCGCGGCCAAGATCATGCGCTACATGCACGAGCACGGCATCAGCCAGACCAGCCTTGCGCGCGTGGCCAACAAGGCCTTCCGCAACGCCGTTCACGCCCCCCACGCATGGCGGCGCGAGCCGGTGGACATCGAGACGATCCTTGAGGCTCCGCTCGTTTCAGACCCTTATACCAAGTACATGTTCTGCTCCCCGGCAGAGGGCGGCGTCGCGCTGATCCTTGCCAGCGAGAAGAAGGCGCGCGAGCTGGGCAAGCCGCTCGTCCGCCTCAAGGCCGCAACCATGCGCACGCGCCCGCCCAAGTCTTTCGAGGTCTTTGCCCCGTCCATCGACATCGGCGGCGGCAAGGCCACGGCCACGCAGATCGCCAGCGCCGATGCCTTCCGCATGGCCGGGATCGGGCCTGAGGACATCGCGCTCGCCCAGCTGCAGGACACCGAATGCGGCGCCGAGATCATGCACATGGCCGAGAACGGCTTCTGCAAGGATGGCGAGCAGGAAGCATGGCTGGCACAGGGCCGCACCGAGATCGGCGGCGCGCTGCCCGTCAACACCGATGGCGGCTGCCTTGCCTGTGGCGAACCGATCGGCGCTTCAGGCCTTCGTCAGGTCTATGAAAACGTCGTCCAGCTTCGCGGCGACGGCGGTGGCAGGCAGGTTCCCGGCAACCCCAAGACCGCATACAGTCACGTCTATGGCGCCCCCGGCGTCTCTGCCGTCACCATTCTCGAGCGCTGATACTCATGGATATCGATCTTTCCCCCGAAGAACTGGCCTTCCGTGACGAGGTCCGCGCGTTCCTTGCGCAGAACCTTCCGGCAGATGTGAAGGACGGCGCAGCCGCCTCGCCGACCGTCTTTGTCGAACCCGACATCGGCCAGCGCTGGAACGCGGTGCTGAACGCCAAGGGCTGGCTCGCATATCAGTGGCCCAAAGAGGTTGGCGGCACAGGGTGGACTCCGACGCAGCGCTACATCTTCGAGAAGGAATGCGCGCTGGCAGGGGCGCCGAACCTGACCGTGCTCGGCCTCAAGCTGGTCGCGCCGGTCATCTACACCTTCGGGACGCCCGAACAGAAGGCCAAGTACCTGCCCAGGATCCTCTCGGGCGAGGATTACTGGTGCCAGGGCTTCTCCGAACCCGGCTCGGGATCGGACCTCGCCAGCCTGCAATGCCGCGCCGTGCTTTCGGATGACGGCACGCACTACAAGCTCAACGGCTCGAAGATCTGGACCACCCACGCGCACTGGGCGAACAGGATGTTCGCGCTCGTGCGCACCGATGCCAACGTCAAGAAGCAGGCGGGCATCTCGTTCCTGCTGGTCGACATGAACCAGCCCGGCGTTTCCGTCCGCCCGCTGCTGACGCTGGCCGGGGACCACGAGGTCAATCAGGTGTTCCTCGAAGACGCGATCGTCCCGGTCGAGGACCGCGTGGGCGAGGAAGGCGATGGCTGGAAGCTCGCCAAGTTCCTGCTCGAGAACGAGCGCGGCGGATCGTGCCATTCGCCCAAGCTCGAATACGATCTTGCCCAGATCGAACAGGCCGCAGCGGGCGAGCCTGACGGCGCGGGCGGCAAGCTGGCCGACGACAAGGACTGGAAGCGCCGCGTCGCCAAGGTCCGCCTCGGCATCCAGAGCCTCGAGATGATCGAGCTGAAGATCCTGTCCGAGATCGCCAAGGGCCGCGCGCCCGGCCCGCAGACCTCGCTGTGCAAGCTGCTCGCCTCGAACCTGCGGCAGGACGTAGATCTGCTCGCCGTGGACCTCTACGGCCCGGCCGGGCTCCAGCTCGATTTCGCACGGCCGTTCTATGGCGACAACGCGCCTGCCCCCATTCATTCGAGAGAAGCGCAAGTCGCCTCGGCACGCTATCTCAACAGCCGTGCCTGGACCATTTTCGGCGGAACCAACGAAGTGCAGGCGGGCATCATCGCCCGGACTGTGCTCGGACTTTAAGGGAAGAAAAGGATGCAGCTGAGCCGTGAGGCGCTATTGCGCGCCTATCGCCAGATGAAGGTGATCCGCGAATTCGAGGAACGTCTTCACGTCGATATCCAGACCGGTGAGATCGCCGGGTTCACGCACCTCTATTGCGGGCAGGAAGCCGTCGCAGTGGGCGTGTGCGAGCACCTTTCGGTCGATGACAAGATCGTCTCGACCCATCGCGGCCACGGCCATTGCCTTGCCAAGGGCTGTGACGTGAACGGGATGATGAAGGAGATCTGGGGCAGCCGCGAAGGCCTGTGCAAGGGCAAGGGCGGCTCGATGCACATCGCCGACGTCGACAAGGGCATGCTCGGTGCCAACGGCATCGTCGGCGCGGGCGCTCCCATCGCCGTGGGCGCAGGCATCGCCGCCAAGATCGACGGAAAGGGCAAGGTCGCCATCACCTTCTCGGGCGACGGCGCGTGCAACCAGGGCACCACCTTCGAAGCCATGAACATGGCCGTGGTCACCAAGGCCGCGACGATCTTCGTGTTCGAGAACAACCACTACTCCGAACACACCGGCTACCAGTATGCGGTCGGCACCAGCGGCGATATCGCCAGCCGCGCCGAAGCCTTCGGCATGAAGGTCTGGCGCGGGGACGGGACCGACTTCTTCTCGGTCTATGAAACCATGCGCGAAGTGCTCGATTACGTCCGCGTCCCCGGCAACGGTCCGGCGGCGGTCGAGTTCGATACCGAGCGCTTCTTCGGCCACTTCGAAGGCGATCCGCAGCGCTATCGCGGTCCGGGCGAGCTCGATCGCATCCGCGAGATGCGCGATTGCCTCAAGAACTTCCGCAAGTCGGTGACGGATGCAGGCCTGCTCGAACACGCCGATCTCGATGCGCTCGATGCCGAAGTGCTCGAAGTGATCGAGGAATCCGTGCGCCAGGCCAAGGCCGCTGACCGGCCCACCGCCGAAGACGTCCTGACCGACGTCTATATCTCGTACTGAGCCGGGGAGCGGACAAATGGCAAAAATGATGTACCGCGACGCCGTCGTCTCGACGATCGCAGAGGAAATGGAGCGCGACGAGAACGTCGTCATGCTCGGTGAAGACATTGTCGGCGGCATGGGCACGCCGGGCGGCCCCGAAGCCATCGGCGGCATCTGGTCGACCTCGACCGGGCTGTTCGGAAAGTTCGGCGCGGACCGCGTGATCGACACCCCGATCTCGGAAAGCGCGATCATGGGCGCGGCGGCCGGCCTTGCGCTTTCGGGCAAGCGCCCGATTGCCGAACTGATGTTCGCCGACTTCATCGGCGTCTCGCTCGACCAGATCTGGAACCAGCTCGCCAAGTTCCGCTACATGTTCGGCGGCAAGACCAGGTGCCCTGCGGTGATCCGCATGGCTTATGGCGCAGGCTACAACGCCGCTGCCCAGCACAGCCAGGCCGTCCACCAGATCCTCACCGGGATGCCCGGTCTCAAGGTGGTGATGCCCAGCACGCCGGATGACGTGAAGGGCCTGCTGCGCACCGCCATCCGCGACGATGATCCGGTGATCTTCCTCGAGCACAAGGCGCTCTACGGGATGAAGGGCGAAGTGTCCGACGATCCCGATTACATGATCCCCTTTGGCCACGCGCGCCTTTCCCGCGCCGGGCAGGACGTGACCATCGTCTCGACCGGCCTGCTGCTTGGCTTCTGCGAGGCCGTGGCCGACAAGCTGGCCGCCGAGGGCATCGGCTGCGACGTGATCGACCTGCGCACCACCAGCCCGCTGGATGAAGAGGCGATCCTCGACTCCGTGGAAGTCACCGGTCGCCTGATCGTGGTTGACGAAGCGCCGCCGCGCTGCAGCCTTGGTGCCGACATCTGCGCGCTGGTTGCCGAAAAGGCCTTCGCCAGCCTCAAGGCCCCGCCGCTGTCGGTCAACCCGCCGCACACCCCCATCCCGTTCGCGCGCGAGCTGGAAACTGCCTACCTCCCTTCGGTCGACAAGATCGAAGCGGCGGTGCGCAAGGTCCTGAGCTACCGTTGAGGAGCCGCGACATGGCCAATATACGCCCGTTCTGCATGCCCAAATGGGGCATCGAAATGACCGAGGGCACGATCGCCGAATGGATGGTCAAGGAAGGCGAGGCCTTTTCCAAGGGCCAGCTGCTGTGCCTGATCGAGACCGACAAGATCACAAACGAGGTCGAAGCCGAATACGATGCGGTGCTCAAGCGCCTGCTGACGCCCGCCAGCGATGAGGCGCACCCGGTGGGCGCGCTGCTGGCGGTCTTCGCCGATGCCGATACCACCGACGCCGAAGTCGATGCGTTCATCGCCACCTTCAAGCCTGCCGAAACCTCGGTCGCGGCCAAGGCTGGCGGCGCTTCCCCTGCCCCGGCAGCGGCGGCGGCTCCGGCCCCTGCTGCTGCCGCAGCACCCGCGCGCGAGCCGAAGAAGATCGTCACCAACCGCGCGATCAGCCCCGAAGCGCTCAAGCTTGCCGAAGCCGAAGGCGTCGACATCGAACCGATCGCAGGATCCGGCCGCAACGGGCGCATCACCTATCAGGACGTGGTGCAGGCCCTGCGCCCGGAACGCGCCGCCAGCTTCAAGGGCACGGCGCAACTGGTTGCAGACACGCCCGAAGCCTTCGCCTCGCCGCTCGCCCGCCGCATCGCGGCACAGCACGGCATTGTGCTGGCCGGGATCAAGGGCACCGGCGCGCGCGGCCGCATTTCCAAGGCTGACGTGCTGGCACTGGTCAAGCCGACCACGGCTGCACCAGCGGTCGCCTTCGGTGCACCGTTCGAGCTGGTCGCCAACCAGCCCAGCGTCCAGCCCTTCGACAAGGTGCGCAAGGTCGTCGCCCGCCGCCTGACCGAAGCCAAGCAGACCATCCCGCACTTCTACCTGCGCGTCTCGGCCTCGGTCGATGCGCTGATGGACTTGCGCAAGACGGCGAACCTCGTGCTCGGCACCAAGGCCTCGATCAACGACTACATCGTCAAGGCCGTGGCGCTGGCGCTGGTCAGGCACCCCGATGTCAACGTGCAGGTCCATGGCGATGCCGTGCATTCCTTCCCGCACGCCGATGTTGCCATTGCCGTGGCCAGCCCCAAGGGCCTCGTCACGCCCATCGTCCGCCAGGCCGACCGCATGCACATCGCCCAGATCGCGGCGACCACCCGCGCGCTGATCGACAAGGCGCAGGCTGGCAAGCTCGGGTTCGAGGACATGGACGGCGGCACTTTCTCCGTCTCCAACCTCGGCATGTTCGGGATCGAGCAATTCGACGCGATCATCAATCCGCCGCAGGGCGCGATCCTTGCCGTTGGCGGGGTGAACCGCGTGGCGGTGGAAGCAGCCAACGGCGACATCGCCTTCGAAAGCCGCATCGGCCTGACCATGTCGGTCGATCATCGTGCCATCGACGGCGCGGCGGGCGCGCAGTTCCTGCAGACCTTGAAGGGCCTGCTCGAAGCACCGGAGGGCCTGTTCGCATGACCCGCGCGATCACCAAGCTGGGCCCTGTCGGCCAGCTCGCCTATCTGCCGTCCGATTTCGACGCGGCGGTCAAGTACTGGACCGAAACCATGGGCGTCGGCCCGTTCTACCTGATGGAGAACGTCGCGCTCGGGCATGCCAAGTACAAGGGCGTCCCCACCGGCGCGGTCTTCTCCATCGCCATCGCCTATTGGGGCGATGTGCAGATCGAGCTGATCCGCCCGGAGAACGCCGAGCCATCGATCTACACCGGCGAATATGCCGTGACCGACCGCCTCCACCACATCTGCATCTTCGTCGATTCCATCGCCGAAGCCCGCGCCGCCTGTGCCGAGGCAGGCGCGGAGATCCTCGTCGAGGGCAAGGTCGGAGCCGATGGCGAAGTGATCTATGTCGATCCCGGAATGGGGCCGGGGCACGTGATCGAACTGCTCCAGAACATGACCGGCGCCGACGGCATCTTCCAGATGATCAAGGACGCCGGAAAGGACTGGGACGGCACGGAGCCGCTGCGCAAGCTGGGCTGAGCACCGGGGCCAGACTCAGGCGATATCGTTGATCCGCAGCCGGGGCTTCACTTCGGCTGCGGCCTTCTCCGCCTTCTTGCGCCGTTCGAACACGGCCAGCATGTGCTTGCGGTCGGCGGCGGTGAGGATCTTCTCGCTCTCGACGAACTGCTCCTGCTCTTCCTCGCGGATGTGATGGAGATATTCGTGCTTGAGCGCCGCAAAGCGCTCCAGCCACTTCGCGCTGCCCATTTCGCGTGCGGCAAGGTCGTCGAGCATCTTGTCGATGTCCTTGTGCTCGGCCACGGCATGGCGGGCGAATTCGGTTGTCTCCGGATTGCGCAGCACGGTTGACCACAAGGCCTGCTCCTCGGCAGCGGCGTGGCCCTTCAGTTCGTGGACGAGTTCCTCGAACAGGGCCTTGGCATCATCGCCCTTGCCGCCGGTTGCCTCCAGCATGGCGAGCAGCGCGCGGTGCCGGTCGTGGTCCTCGACGAGCCGCCCGAACACGTCGGGCAACCCGCGAAGGTCGGTGGCCGGAGTCTGGCCGATATGCGCCGGCACCTCCGGCGCGATGGCCTTGGCCTTGGCAACGGCCTTGGCTTTCGCTTCATCCGGCTTGATCTTGTTGACTGTCGCCACCACCGTTGCTCCTCAGGCGAGATCGCGGACCTTCGGCTCGCGCGCGAAGTGCCGCACCGGGCCGACATCCATCAGCTTCTCATTCGGGACGACGCCTTCGTCCGGCTCGACCCCCGCCTTGGCGAGGATGACCTTGGTCCCGTTGCAGTGGGCGATGGTCTTGCAGTGGCCATAGGCATCCATGAACCACTGCACCGCCGCGCCCTGCAGGCTGAGCTTCTCGGCCTCTGCGGGCATCAGCACCGAGGCAACCGCATCGAACAGTACCGAGGGCGAGCCTTCCAGCTTGCCATCGGCCTTGAGCGTTCCACCCTTGACCGCAATGCCGCCGACCTTGGGCGCGACGAGGAACACGCTGCCGCCCGCCGCCTCTACATCGGCCTTCATCCTGTCGATCGTCGCCTTGTCCGATCCTTCGGCAAAGAGAATGCCCAGCTTGCGGCCCTCGAACGTCTTCTTGCTCTGCTTCTGGATCGACAGCGCGTCGGACGGCTTCATCTCCACCGGCTCACGCGCGGCAGGAGCCTTCTCGGGCAGGTCCATGGCAAGGCCATCGGCCACGCGCGCGGCCAGACCTTCATCGACATTGCGCAGGCGCGAAAGCACCCGCAGGCGAACGTGCTCCAGCGTCACCTTCGAAAGCTCGAACACCAGCGCCGAGGCAATGTGCGCCTGCTCGTTCGCGGTCTGCGAATGGAAGAACAGCGCGGCCTGGCTGTAGTGATCGGCAAAGAGTTCGGCGCGCACCCGCACCTTCTCGGTCGGATCGTTGCGCTCCCCGTTCTCGCGGAACGAGGTGAAGCCGGTATCGGGACAAGCACGCGGGCCGCTGTCCTCGCCCGCCTCGTTCAGCGAATTGGGCTCGTAGTTGGCGCGGCCCGTCGGCACCAGCGTCTGCATCATGCCGTCGCGCTGCATGTTGTGGAACGGGCACTTGGGCGCGTTGATCGGGATCTGGTGGAAGTTGGTCGTGCCAAGCCGCGACTTCTGCGTATCGAGGTACGAGAACAGCCGCCCCTGCAGCAGCGGATCGTTCGAGAAATCGATGCCGGGGATCACGTTGGTCGGCATGAACGCCACCTGCTCGGTCTCGGCAAAGAAGTTGTCGACATTGCGGTTGAGCGTCATCCGCCCGACGATCTCGACCGGCACATCCTCTTCCGGGATCAGCTTGGTGGCGTCGAGCACGTCATAGGGCTGCGCGGCGGCAAAGTCCTCGTCGAACACCTGCACGCCCAGGTCCCATGCCGGGAAGCTGCCTGCGGCAATGCTTTCGAACAGGTCGCGGCGGTGGAAGTCCTGATCGGCCCCGGCAATCTTCACCGCCTCGTCCCAGATCAGCGATTCCATGCCCAGCACCGGCTTCCAGTGGAACTTGACGAACTTGCCCTGCCCCTCGGCATTGACGAAGCGGAAGGTGTGGACGCCGAAGCCTTCCATCATGCGCAGCGTGCGCGGGATGGCGCGGTCGCTCATCGCCCACATGATCATGTGCATCGATTCCGGCATCAGTCCGATGAAGTCCCAGAACGTGTCATGCGCGCTCGCCGCCTGCGGATAGCCGCGATCGGCTTCCATCTTCACCGAATGGACCAGATCGGGGAACTTCATCGCGTCCTGGATGAAGAACACCGGGATGTTGTTGCCAACCAGGTCCCAGTTGCCTTCATCTGTGTAGAACTTCACCGCAAAGCCGCGCACGTCGCGCGGGGTGTCGATCGATCCGGCCCCGCCCGCCACGGTCGAGAAGCGCACGAACACCGGGCAGGTCGTCCCCTTCTTCTGGAACAGCCCCGCGCGGGTCATCTCCGGAATGGCCCTTGTCACCTCGAACACGCCATGCGCGCCCGATCCGCGGGCGTGGACGATGCGTTCGGGGATGCGCTCGTGGTCGAAGTGGAAGATCTTTTCGCGCAGGATGAAATCCTCGAGCAGCGTCGGCCCGCGCTCACCCGCTTTCAGGCTGTTCTGGTTGTCGGACAGGCGATGGCCGAAATTGTCGGTCAGGAAGCCATCAGCCGGACTGCCGGCATCGGCATCCTGATGCGTCTCCCCGGCATTGCCGATGTCCGTCGCGTATCCGGGCCGGCCCGCGCCGGGCTGATGATCGCTCAGGGCATTGTCGAGCGCAGGCGAGCGGTTTGCGTCAGCCTTGCCGTTGCGGGGAGTAGCCATGTTTCGATCCTTCGTGAGAGATTGCAGAAGCAGCCCCTCACGTGGTGCCGTCCGCCTCACCCAAGAACCGGAACCGCGCGCGAAGGTTCCACCTTTCGCGCGCAGCAATGAAATGATTGGCGGGGATTGACGCACCCGCCTTCATCCGAGCACAGAGAGCCGATGACAGCCCCCGAACAAACGCACGACCTGCAGGACCACTTCGCCCACTGCATTCAGGTGCTGGGCGGCGTCACCACCTCCTCGCGCCGCCTCGGCATAGACGAGCGGTCGTTGCGGCGGTTCATCAATGGCGAAAAGCCGATCAGCGAACGGCTCCTGGCCGATACCGCCGCCGCGCTGCGCACGCTCATTGCCGAAGCCAGCGCGGCAGAGGCGGCGATCACCGCGCGCTGAACCTCATACCAACCTGCACTGATCCTGACCCATGAGGATTGCCATTTCCCGCTTGCTGGCAAGGCGCGGGCGAAGCCGCGATGCGGGGCATCGTGGCGAGGCTGCAACGAGGTCCAGCGGGCGGGAAATGGCAACCGCAGGCGGGTTCTGGCGGCCCTCGGACTGCGTCGCGTTCTTGTGATGATGAACCACATCACCACTGCGAACACTCCTAGCCGAGAACCGCCAGAACCCGTCCTCATGGGTCAGGATCAGTGCAGGTTGGTATCAGGCCTTTTTGGCCTTGTGCGCCCCGATCAGCTCATCAAGTTCGGCAATGCGGCGGCGCTCGGGCGTGTCCTTGGAAAGCCCCTTGAGACGGCACATCGCCCACAGGCTCTTGCGTTCGGATTCGAGCGCACGCAGGTACAAGTCGGCCATGATATCTCCAATAATCGCGCGCGCGCAGCCCGTGACGTTACCGCCGCGGACGCCGCCCGTTTCTGTTTGAGGGCTGCGGTACGGCACTGACGCGGCCAGCGCCACGCGCCTTGCGGGTGGCGTTGCTGGCCGAATTGGCCGCTTCCTCGCTCGCCAACTTGCGCCAGCGCGCCAGCCGCGCAGGGTCGAGCGTTCCGTTGCCCATCGCTTCCACGATCCGGCAGCCCGGCTCGGCTTCATGCGTGCAGTTCGAGAACCTGCACTCCTGCGCAAGGCTGACGATATCGTCGAAGACTTCGGCAATGCCCGATGCCACCTCGGATAGCTGCAATTCGCGCATCCCCGGCGTGTCGAGCAGCCAGCCGCCACCGTCGAGCCGGTGCATCTCGCGCGCCGTGGTCGTGTGCCGCCCCTTGCCGTCGTCCTCGCGGATGCCCTGCGTGGCAAGCGTGTCCGAACCGCGCAGGGTGTTGATCAGCGTCGATTTGCCGACGCCGGAGGAGCCCAGAAACGCCACCGTCTGCCCCGGCCCGCACCACTTGGCCAAGGCCGCCACGCTTTCAGGATCGCGCGCGTTGACGGCCTGCACTATCAGATCGGGCTGAAGCGCGCGCGCGGCCTCGGCAAAAGGCTCCCACGCATCGACAAGGTCGGTCTTGGTCAGCACGACAACCGGCGTCACGTCAACGTCGCGCGCCAGCACCAGATAGCGCTCGAGCCGCGCAATGTTGAAATCGTCGTTGCACGAGGCGACGACGAACAGCGTGTCGACATTGGCAGCGATGACCTGCAGCCTCTGCCGCACCCCCGCCGCCAGCCGTTTGAACAGGTTGGCACGGGCCAGCAGCCGTACCGGCTCCATGCTGTCGCGCGCCAGCAGCAGCCAGTCACCCGCGGCAGGCCGGTCCTCCTCGCCATCCGCCCCCGGAATCTGCGAGGGCATGAGCGTTTCCACGCCATCGCCCGCCACCGAAATATAGCCACGATGCACCGCCATGACCCGCACGGGCAGACACTGCGCCACTTCCTCTTCGGACAACTGCGCGCTGAAGAACGGCCTCCAGCCCAGTTCGTCCAATCGGGATGCGCATGACGTCATGACTTCGGATGGCGCCTTTCGCTCTGCGCAGGGGTGTTGCGATTCACCCGCTCCATACAGAGGAAGCGGCTGATTACCTAGGATCAGCTTCCCGTCAGAGGCATGACGGCCTTTGTCGGCGTGAGGGACGAATTGCGTCGGCGGGCCTTGACCTTCGTCGCGAAGGATGAGAATATATATTCCAATAAAGTAGCGGCCCATTCTGCCGCCAGGCAAACGCGCTCGTCCAGGGGTGCGGGGCCGCCGATTGGGAGATCGACGTGCCTGCTGCTTACCCCATGTCTTCCTGCATCGAATGGCAATTCGCCGAAGCCGGTGATCTGGCCGAGCGTGTCCGCGCCGCCAAGGCCGAAGGCTTCGATCTCGTCGAATTCCACCTCTGGCGCGACAAGCCGGTCGAGGCCATCGGTGCCGCGCTCGAAGAGACGGGCGTGAAGCTCACCGGCATCTGCGTCGATCCGCGCCGCTCGATCGTCGACCCGGCAGAGCGCGCCGAGATGGTGGATGCCGTGCGCGAAACGATCAAGGCCACCGCCCCGCTCGGCAAGCCGCCGCTGATCGTCGCCTCGGGCTTCAAGGTCGAAGGGATGAGCGAGGAAGACCACTTCGCCAATGCCGTCGCCGCGCTCACGGAAGCGGCCGCCCTTGCCGAGGCGGCAGGCGTCACCCTGCTGCTCGAACCGCTCAACACCCGCCTGTTCTCGGCGATGTACCTCGTCAGCACCACGCTCGGTCTGGACCTGATCGAAGCCGTCGCCAGCCCCAACCTGCGCCTGCTCTACGATGTCTGGCACAGCGCCGTGATGGGCGAGGACATCGCGCAAGTCCTTGAAGGACGCATCCATCTCGTCGCCCACGTGCAGGTGGCAGACATGCAGGACCGCAACGAACCCGGCACCGGCACGGTCGACTGGGCGCACGTCATGGAGACGCTGGAAAGCCTCGGTTACACCGGCAGCATCGGCATGGAATACTTCCCCACCTTGCCGATGGACCAGTCCCTCGCGCTGACCCGCAAAACGCTGGGCTGCTAGACACAGAACGCCGCGATCCGGGAGAGGACAAGTGGCCGAAACCAGACTGAGCTTCACCGAACGCCTGAGCTACGGCCTCGGCGACATGGGCACCAGCCTTGCCTACAACATGGCGAGCGGGTTCCTGCTGTTCTACTACACCAATGTCGTCGGCATGCCGGCGGCGGGTGTGGGCACGGTGTTCCTGATCGCCCGCCTGCTCGATGCGATCATCGACCCGGTCGTCGGCATCGCGGTCGACAAGACCCGCAGCCGCTGGGGCCGGACGCGCGGCTATTTCCTGTTCACCGCGCTGCCCTATGCCCTGCTGACCGTGGCACTGTTCCATGTGCCTGCGTGGAGCCACGGCGCGCAGCTGGTCTATGCCTTCGTCACGTTCAAGGCGCTGGGCATCCTCATGTCGGTCCAGGCTATCCCCTACACCGCGCTCATGCCGATGATGACGCTGGACCCGAAGCAGCGCCTCAAGCTTTCCGGCATGCGCGGGGTCGGCACCTCGATCTCGGTCGTGCTCGGCACCGCGGCGGTCATGCCGCTGGTCGGTGTGTTCGGCGGCGAGGACCAGAACAAGGGCTTCCAGCTCGTCGCGATGCTCTTTGCCGCCATCGGCTTCGTCTGCACGCTCGCCCTGTTCCGCAACTGCAAGGAACGCTTCGACGACGGCTCCTCGCCCCACTTCGCCATCGGCCCTGCCGTGAAGGAGATGCTGCGCAACAAAGCCTGGCTCGTCGTCTTCGCCTCCTGCCTGCTCTACTTCATCCGCTTCGGCCTGATGATGAGCGCGACCGCCTATTTCGCCATCGACGTGATGCGCGCGCCGTGGATGATCTCGGTCATGCTCCCGGCGGTCTCGGGCATGTTGCTGCTGTCCTCGTTCGTCGCCCCGCCGATCCTTGCGCGCACCGGCATCAGGAAAGGCAGCGCCTTCGTCCTCGCGCTGGCCGCCGTGATCTTCGCCGTCCTGCCGCTCACGCAAGGCAACACCGCAACCTTCCTCACGCTCTACATCGCCGCCTGCCTTGCCACCTCGATCACCATCACCGCCGCATTCGCGATGATTGCCGAGACGGTGGACTATCACGAATGGAGGTTCGGCACCCGGCGCGAAGGCCTGCTCTCGGCCGGCATCAGCCTCTCGACCAAGGTCGGCATGGCCATCGGCACGGCAGGGTTTGCCTTCATGCTCGGCGCTGCTGGCTATGTGCCCGACGCCGTCACCGACACTGCCCGCGAAGCGATCCGCTGGACCTACTACGGCAGCGCCGTCATCCTCCTCGCCCTGCAGACCGTGGTCGTCCTGATGTGGCCGATGGACGGCCTCCACGAAACCATCCGCAAAGACATCGCCGCGCGCAACGCCCTCCTCACCTGGCCCTAACGCCCACCCAGCGCCTGCGCGAACAGCGCTTCCATGCGGGCCACGTCCACCGTCAGCACCATGTCCGCCTGCCCCTCGTCGAGGCCGGGCCGGTAGGCGTCGTGCCAAGTCAACATGTCGCCGTAACCGGGGCCGAACTGGACATCGAAATCGTACCACAGCTTCTGCTGGCGCGTGACCAGCGAAGGATCGAGCCAGACGGCGGCAGCGATCTCGTCCCACATCGGAAAGCCCGGCTCCATCCGCCGGATCATCGCCGCAACCGGCGGCCGCGCCGCCTTGGCCAGCCGCTCCACCAGCGCCGGGGTCAGTTGCGTGGCGGTCGAGGGATCGACCGGCACGAAGGTCACCTTGGGCCACCACGCATGAGCGAACATGCTCGCAGCTTCCGGGTCGAAGCGGATATTGAACTCGCGGCGCGGCGTGTTGACGAATTCGCGCGCAAACTGCGCCGCCGAGGTATTGTCCAGCACCTGCTGCGGGTTTAGGCTTCCGCCCATGACCACCACTTCCTTGACCAGCGAGGCGAACTCGGGATCAAGCCGCTGCGCCAGCGCAAGGTTTGTCAGCGGCCCGCAGGCAATGATCGTCACCTGATGCGGATTGGCCCGCACGGTGCGGATCATAAAGAGGGCGGCGGCCTCCGGCAGGGCTTTGAGCTTCGGATTGCCCCAGGGCAGGTCCACCGGATCGAAGACCCCGTGATGCTCGGGCGTCGACTGTACGGTCGGCTCGGCCCACTGCTTCATGAAAGCCCCCTTCCACACCAGCTTGCCATAGAGCGCTTCCCACCGCTCGGTCCGCGCCTCGGAATTGAGGATCGGAAAGGTCGCCCCTTGCGCCACCGGCACGCTTTCATGCCCCGACAATTCCAGCCCGCGCAGCACCATGGCCGTGGCGCGATTGGCCCAGGTGTTGCCCGATACGGTGGTGATGCCCATCACCTCCACCTGCCGGTCTTCCAGCAGCAGCAGGTGCATCAGGGCAAAGCCCTCGTCGTCGATGATCACCTTCCGTCGCGGCTCGGCGGCATGGGCGGCACCGAATGCTGCGAAGAACAGGGCGATGGCAACGAGCAGACGGCGCATGGGACTCCTATGTTCGGCTGAGGTAATCGTCGATGGCTGCAAGGTGCCGCGCCACCGCCTCGGGTGACAGGAACGATCCGGTGAAGCTGTTGCGGGCAAGCTGGGCTAGATAATCGCGGGACAGCCCGCGCGCCCGCGCTACCGCGCGGTAGTTGTCGGCCACATAGCCGCCGAAATAGGCAGGGTCGTCGGAATTGACCGTCGCCTTCAGCCCTTCGGCGAGCATGCGATCAAGCGGATGGTCGGCCAGATCGCTCACCACGCAGAGCTTGAGATTGGAAAGCGGACAGACGGTCAACGTCATGCCCTCTGACGCCAGCCGCCGCACCAGCGCCGGATCTTCCAGCGCGCGGTTGCCATGGTCGATCCGGTCCACCTGCAACAGGTCGAGTGCTTCATAGACGTAATCCGGGGGCCCTTCCTCGCCGGCATGGGCGGTGAGCCTCAGCCCCTTGGCCCGCGCCGCCGCGAAGACCCGCGCGAACTTCGCAGGCGGGTGGCCAACCTCGCTCGAATCCAGCCCGACCGCCGCAATCCGATCCAGCCACGGCTCGGCCATGGCCAGCGTCTCGAACGCCGCGTCTTCCGAAAGGTGGCGCAGGAAGCTCAGGATCAGCGCGCTGGTCAGCCCATGCTTCGCCTCTGCCTCCGCCATGGCCGAAAGCAGGCCCTCGATCACCGTTTCAAAAGCAATGCCCCGGTCGGTGTGGGTCTGGGGATCGAACATGATCTCGGCATGGACCACGCCATCGGCCGCCGCTCGGTCGAAATAGGCCATGGCAAGGTCATGGAAATCCGCCTCGGTCTGCAGCACTCCGGCCCCGGCATAGTAGATGTCGAGGAAGTCCTGCAGGTTTGAGAACGCATAGGCCGCGCGCACCTCGTCCACGCTGGCATAGGGGATCGCGATGCCGTTGCGCTCGGCCAGCGCGAACATCAGTTCAGGCTCGAGGCTGCCCTCGATGTGCAGGTGGAGTTCGGCCTTGGGAAGGCGGGCGATGAAGCTGTCGAGATCGGTCATGCCGCGCACCGTAACCCATCACGGTCCCACGCGCATTGCCCCATGACGTAAGTCCGCCGCACCGCCCGATCATCGCCCAGCACCTGCAGCGCGAACAACCGCTCCTCAAGCGTCGCCCCGGCCGTCCGGCGCGCGAGCAGCGGTGTGGCCTTGTCGTCCAGCACCACGAAGTCTGCCTCCTGCCCCTCTGCCAGCATCCCTACCTCGTCCTCGATATGCAGCAGACGGGCCGAGCCACCCGTCGCCAGCCACAAGGCGCGCAGCGGGTCGAGCCGGTAGCCGTTGAACAGCCCCGCCTGATAGGCAATCCCGGCATTGTGCAGCAACGACAGCGACGTCCCCGCGCCGATATCGGACCCGAGCCCCAGCCGCACGCCATGCCGCTCGGCTTGCGCGAAATCGAACATGCCCGAACCCAGAAACAGGTTCGAACTCGGGCACACCGCAATCCCCGCACCACTCTGCGCCAGCCTTGCGCAGGACCTGTCCGGCAAGTGCACACCATGGGCAAAGACCGACCGGTCGGTCACCAGCCCGAAGCGGTCATAGGCGTCGAGATAGTCCGCAGCCTCGGCAAACCGCGCCGCCACTTCGGCAATCTCGCGGGTGTTCTCGGCAAGGTGGGTGTGCAGAAGAACAGTGGGATGATCGGCCAGCAACTGCCCTGCGCTGGCCAGCTGCGCATCGCTCGATGTCAGCGCGAAGCGCGGCGTCACCGCATAGCCCAGCCGCCCGCGCCGATGCCACCGGGCGATCAGCGCCTTGCTTTCCGCCACCCCGCTGTCTGCGGTATCGCGCAAGTCATCCGGCCCCAGATCCATCAGCACCTTGCCGCAGATCATCCGCAAGTCCCGCGCCCGCGCCGCCTCGAAGAAGGCATCGACGCTGGCAGCATGGACCGTCCCGAACACCAGCGCACTGGTCGTACCATGGCGCAGCAGCTCGTCCAGAAACGCTCCCGCCACCGCGCCCGCATGCGCCGGATCGGCAAAGGCCTGCTCCGCCGGAAAGATGTGCCGCTCCAGCCAGTCGAGCAACTGCTCGCCATGGCTCGCGATGCAGTCGAGCTGCGGATAATGAACGTGCGCGTCGATAAAGCCGGGGACGATCAGGCCATCCAGCCGCTCCACCGCAATCCCTGTGAAACGCGGGGAAACCTCGGCAAAGCTCCCGCGCGCAACGATCCGCCCATGCTCCACCACCAGCAGCCCGTCGGCGTCATGGCGAACCGCATCGCTGCCCTCGGCGGGATCGTGGGAAAGGCTGAGTATTTCGCCCCGAAAGCCCTGCAAGCTCATGCCGCCACAGCTCGCACTTGCGCGGCATCGGGCAGTTGCAACAGCTGCGCCAGCAGGGCGACCGCGATCACATCCGGCTCCTTGCCCGTGACCCCCGGCAAGCCGATCGGACAGGTCAGCCGCCCCCGCGCCTCGGCGCTCACCCCTTCGCGCTCCAGCCGCGAAAGGAACCGCGCGCGCTTGGTCTGCGATCCGATCAGCCCGGTGAAGGCAAGCGGCGAGCGCGTCAGCGCAGCATGGGTCAGCCGATAGTCCAGCGCATGGTCATGCGTCAGGATCACCAAGGCGGCATCCTCCGGCGCTTCGGCCACGCATTGCGCGATAGCGCTTTCGGGCACCACCGCCACGCCCTCGATCGTCTCGAACACCGGGCGCGTATCGAACCACGCCAGCCGCAGCGGCAATCCGCCCGCATGCCGCGCAATCGCCTGGCCCACGTGCCCTGCACCGAACAGATAGAGCGGACGGCGCACCTGCCCGATCATCTCCGCCAGACGGCTGCCCTCGCGCGGCCGGTCCCCCCGCGCCGAAAGCGGCACGGCTGGCCCGTCGCTCACATGCCGCTGCACCGCACCCGCCCGCAACTGGCTGACAAGCACGCGCCCTTCCGCAGCATCGTCGAGCCAGCCGAGCGCATCGCGATCGAGATGCTCGACCAGCACCCGCACCCGCCCGCCGCAGCATTGCCCCAGCAGCGGCCCCAACGGATAGTCCTGCACCCGCCAGGTCCCCGGCGGATGCGCCAGCACGGCGCGCGCCTGCTCCACCGCACGGAACTCCAGCGCACCGCCTCCAATAGTGCCAAGCTCGCCCCCTGCCGTGACCAGCATCCGCGTCCCCGCCCCGCGCGGCGCGGAGCCTTCGGTGGCGAGCACGCTGATCATCGCGACAGGCCCGCGCGATGACAGAACCCGGAGCTGCTCGATCCACTCCATCACGCCGCTCCCTTATGCGCCGCAATTGCCCGCAGCACCGCCTCGGGCGTGGCCGGCGCATCAAGCGGCGGCAGCTCGCGTCGCGCGGGGTTGGTCGCGGCAATCGCGGCACTGATCGCGCAGAACACCGAATTGGCCAGCATCAGCGGCGGCTCGCCCACCGCCTTTGAACGGTGCACCGTAGGCTTCACGTTCTCCCCGTCCCACAGGTCGATGCGCAGCCGCCTGGGCCGGTCCGAGGCCGTCGGGATCTTGTAGGTCGCAGGCGAATGGTTGAGCAGGCGGCCCTTGGCGTCCCATTCCACCACTTCAGTGGTCAGCCAGCCCTGCCCCTGCACGAAGCCGCCCTCGATCTGCCCCCGGTCAATCGCCGGGTTCAGCGAGCGGCCCACATCGTGCAGGATGTCCACGGCCAGCACCTTGTGCTCCCCGGTCAGCGTGTCGACCACCACTTCGGAAACCGCTGCGCCATAGGCGAAATAGTAGAACGGCCGCCCCTTGTGCGCGACGCGGTCGTACTCGATCTCGGGGGTGGCGTAGAAGCCCGTGGACGAGAGCGAAATCCGCCCCAGCCACGCCTTGCGCGCCGCTTCGGCAAAACTCATCCGCGTCTCGCCCGCGATCACGCCATCGGCGGTGAACTGCACCTCGCCGCCGAACGCCCGCTCCAGAAACGCCGCCATCCGCTCGCGGATCGCCATGGCCGCGTGGTGCGCCGCCATGCCGTTGAGGTCCGCCCCCGATGACGCCGCCGTGGCCGAGGTATTGGGCACCTTGTCCGTCCGCGTCGCGGTAATCCGCACCTGCCCCACCGGCACGGCAAACACGTCCGCCACGATCTGCGCGACCTTGATGTAGAGGCCCTGCCCCATCTCGGTGCCGCCATGGTTCACCTGGATCGACCCGTCCGCATAGACGTGCACCAGCGCGCCCGCCTGATTGAGATGCGTGGTGGTGAAGCTGATCCCGAACTTCACCGGCGTCAGCGCGATCCCCTTCTTGAGCACCCGGTTGCCCGCATTGAACGCGGCCACGGCCTCGCGCCGCTCGTCATAGCGCGCCGTCTCGCGCAGCCGCGCGACGAGCTGCGGCGCGATGTTGTCTTCCAGCCTCATGCCATAGGGCGTCACATCGCGCCCCGGCCCATAGAGATTGCGCGCCCGCACCGTAAGTGGATCAAGTCCCAGCCGCGCCGCCACGTGATCGCACACCCGCTCGATCGCCAGCATGCCCTGCGGCCCGCCAAAGCCCCGGAAGGCGGTGGCCGAGACGGTATTGGTCTTCAGCCGCTCCGAGACGATCTCCACGTCGGGCAGGAAATAGCAGTTGTCGGCATGGAACATTGTGCGGTCGTTGATGCCGGGCGACAAATCCATCGTCGCTCCACAGCGTCCGCCAAAGCGCAGCTTCACCGCAAGCAGTCGTCCGGCATCATCATGCCCCGCCTCGTAATGGACCTCGAAATCGTGCCGCTTTCCCGTCACGATCATGTCGTCATCCCGGTCGCAGCGGAACTTGGCAGGCCGCCCGGTATGATGCGTCACCAGCGCGGCAGCGGCGGCGAACAACGCGGCCTGACTTTCCTTGCCACCGAACGCCCCGCCCATGCGCCGCACTTCCACGGTCACGTCGGCACTCGGCTTGTTCAGCAGGTGCGCCACCAGATGCTGCACCTCGCTCGGATGCTGGCTCGAGGAGACGACATGGATCTGCCCGTCCTCCCCCGCCCGCGCATGGGCAACCTGACCCTCCAGATAAAAGTGATCCTGCGCCCCGATCTTCAGATGACCGGCAAGCCAGCGCGGTGCCATAGCCAGCGCAGCATCGGCATCGCCCTGCGCCATGCGCTGGTCCGCCTCGATCCGCGCATCTGCCGCCCGCGCCTGCGCCACGGTGATCGCCGCATCCAGCGGTTCGTAGTCAATCCTGCCCAGCCGCGCCGCCTTGCGCGCCGCCATTCGCGTTTCCGCCGCGACAAGGAACACCGGCTGCCCATGGCTCACCACCTCGCCATCGGCCAGCACGCGGTCATCGTGCGCAATCGGCCCTACGTTGTTCTCCCCCGGAATGTCGGCGGCGGTATAGACCGCCACCACGCCCGGAAAGGCGCGCACTGCCGCAAGGTCCATGCCGACAATCCGCGCCCGCGCATGGGCGGAAAGCCCGAAGGCCAGATGCAGCATGCCCGCCGCTTCCGGCTCGTCATCCACATAGCGCGCCAGCCCCGCCACGTGCAGATGCGCGCTGTCATGCGGGTTGGAAGGCTTGGTGCCTGCGGGCCAGAGCGGATCGGCCTCGGCCATCAGCAGGCCTCCACGTCAAGCACCGAGACGACCTCGCCCTGCTCCCCGTGCCACAGCCGAAACAGCAGCGCCGCCGCCGCCTCGATGCGGTAGGCCGATGTCCCGCGCACGTCGGTCAAAGGCTGGAAGTCTGCGCGCAAGGCCTGCGCCGCCGCAGCAATCGTCGCTTCGGCAAACGGTTGGCCGACCAGCGCCGCCTCGCACCCCTGCGCGCGCCGGGGCGTCGCCGCCATCCCGCCGAAGGCCACGCGCGCCGCCGTGATCGTCCCGGCGTCCACCGTCAGCGCAAAGGCTCCCAGCACCGCCGAAATGTCGCTGTCGAACCGGCGCGAGAGCTTGGAGACGTGCACCACCGCACCCGCCGCAGGGCGCGGCACGAACACGCTTTCGACAAACTCGCCGGGCTGCAAATCCTGCTTGCCGTAATCGAGGAAGTAGTCCTCCAGCGGCAGCGTCCGCCGCCCCGCGGCAGAGCGCAGCGTCAACTCCGCTCCCAGCGCGATCAGGGCAGGCGGCCCGTCGCCAATGGGCGAACCATTGGCAATGTTGCCGCAGACCGTCGCCGAGTTGCGCACCTGTAATCCGCCGATCCGCCGCACCAGCTCGCCCAGATCCGGGTGCAGCCGCGCCATCGCCGCATGGGCCTGCGCATATCGCACCCCCGCACCGATCCGCAGACCCTCGTCCGTCTCCTCGATCTGCCCGAGATCGGCAACGTCGCCGATGAACACCACGGTGCCGAGATCGCGCAGGCCCTTGGTCACCCACAGGCCGACATCGGTCGCCCCGGCAACGATCCGCGCCTCGGGATGCTCCGCAAGGATCGCCACCAGCGCATCGGAGGACCGCGGTGCAAACCACTTGCGCCCGCCAAACGTTCCGCTGGCATCACCGCCCAACCCGGACAGCGCCGCCGCCACATTCGCATCGTCCTGCGAAATCTGCGAGACCGTCTCCCCCGCCTCAAGGATCGGCCCGTAACCCGTACACCTGCACAAGTTGCCCGCGATCACATCGGCCACCGGCAACTCGCTCCCGAGCGCCCCGATTGCCCGTCCATGCAGCGACATCACGAACCCCGGCGTACAGAACCCGCATTGCGAACTGCCATTGGCCGCCATGCAATTTTGCAGCGGATTGAGCGCGCCACTGGCTCCAAGACTCTCCACTGTCATCAGGGCTTTACCGTGCAACATCGGCAGGAACGCGATGCAGGCATTGACCGCCCGCCATTGCACGCCCGAAGCGCCATCGGCCTCGCCCACCAGAACGGTGCAAGCCCCGCAATCGCCCTCGGCGCAACCTTCCTTGGTGCCAGTCCTGCGCAAGTCCCCGCGCAAGTAATCGAGCAAGGTTCCGGTCGGATCGCAGTCCGCAATCTCGATCACTTCACCATCCAGCAGGAAGCGTACCGCCATGGCTCAGCTTCCCCGATAGGTCGAATAGGCGAACGGCGAGACCAGCAGCGGCACGTGATAATGCCCCTCGTCCGCCATGCCGAAGGCGATGCGCACGTCATCCAGAAACGGCGGCTCGGGCAGGGTAACGCCAGCATCGGCAAAGTAGTCAGCCACCGCAAAGACCAGCGCATATCGCCCTGGCCCGACTTGCGGCATCCCCGGACAGCGCCCGTCGGCATTGGTCGTGCCCGCAAACAGCACCGTCCCTTTCGCATCTTCCAGCCGCACCTTGACGCCCGCTGCCGGGCGGCCATGCATGGTGTCGAGCACGTGGGTCGAAAGCGTGGTCATTGCGGCGCTCCTGCTGCAATCCAGCGGCCCAGCGCATCGCGTTCGGCGCGGGTCATTCCGGTCATGTTGCCCAGCGGCATGATCTCGGCATCGACCGCCACCTTCTGCACGCGCGGAGCCACCGCATGGGCATGGTCGAAACTGTCGAGCCTCACACCCAGCGGCGGCGCGGTGAACGCCTCGCTGGTCGGCTTGTCAGCATGGCAACTGAGGCAGTGCTTGGCGAAGATGGGCTCCACGCTGGCCCATGTCGCGGGCTCCTGCGAAGCCTCCGCAGCCTTCGCCACCGCAGGCAAGGTCGCCTTTTCCGCCGAGACATAGGTCACGCTCACCAGCGCCATCGCCCCGGCCACGACCATCGCCCGCCCGGTCTTCCGGCCCTGATGCCGCAAGTTGAACACATGCCGCACCGCGACGCCGGTCAACCCAAGCAGCGCCAGCACCAACCATGGCCGCGCAGCGCCGAAGGTAATCGCGTAATGATGGCTGATCATGATGAACAGAATGGGCAGCGTCATGTAGTTGTTGTGGACCGAACGCTGCTTGCCCGCCTTGCCCAGCGCCGGATCGGGCGCCTGCCCCTGCATCAGCTGCGCCACCGCCTTGCGCTGGTTCGGGATGATCACGAAGAACACGTTGGCGACCATGACCGTGCCGATGATCGCGCCGACGTGCAGATAGGCCCCGCGCGCATTGAACACCGCGTTCAGCCCCCACGCCGCCAGCACCAGAAAGGCAAACCACGCCGCCCCAAGCACCCGGTTGTCGCGCCCCAAGGGCGAACGGCACAGCCCGTCATAGACCAGCCAGCCCGCCACCAGCGAAGCCGCGCCGATGCCGATCGCCGCCCCTTGCGAAAGCTGCGCCTTGGCCGGATCGATCAGGAAGCTCTCCGCCCCCACCCAATAGACCAGCACCAGCAACGAAAAGCCGGTGATCCAGGTGGTATAGGCCTCCCACTTGAACCAATGCAGGTCCTCGGGCATTTTTGCGGGCGCCACCGCGTACTTCTGCTTGTGATAGAACCCGCCGCCGTGGACCGACCACACCTCGCCGCTCGCCTCGCCCTCCTTGGGCGGCACCAGATGGTTGTCGAGCCAGACGAAGTAGAACGACGAGCCGATCCACGCGATGCCCGCGGTCAGGTGGAACCAGCGGATCGAAAGGTTCAGCCATTCGCCCCAGTCCACCGTCACTTCATGTCCTCCAGACGAAGCCGCACGATCTCGCCGATCTGCGCGATGGCGGTGGCGATTTCGGTGTCACGCTCGTTGGCCAACCGTGCTTCCATCGCGCTGAGAATCCCCGCCTTGTCGGTCAGCCGCACGCAGATGATGAAGGGAAAGCCGAACCGCTCCCGATAGGCCGCGTTCAGTTCATGGAACCGCGCGAATTCCGCCTCGCTCAACCGGTCGAGCCCCGCCGACGCCTGCTCCGCCGCCGAAGCCTCGGTCAGCGTGCGATCCACCGCCGCCTTGCCTGCAAGCTCGGGATGCGCTCGGATCAGGGCCAGCTGCTCCTCGGCCGAGGCTTCATGCACCACCGCCATCAGATCGGCATGGCGATCCCCGCTCGACGCTCGCGCATCGGCCCGCGCCTCCACCCAAGGGCTATGCTCGAACAGCGCGGTCATGACGTGGCCCCTTCAAGGCTGACATGCGCGGAGACGACCTTCCAGCCATCGGCAAACCTGACCCATGCCTGGCTCTGCCGCCCGCGCCGGTCGCTCCCCTCGCGAAAGAACTCGGCGTCCGCCGTGGCAAATCCGTCACCGTAAACCGTTATCGCCACCTGCCCCAACCGGCGCTGCGGCGATCCGCCGCGCCCCTTGCGGAACTCGCGGATCGCCTCCATTCCCCACAGCACTTCACCCACGCCAAAGCGGTTGGTCGTCGGCGCATCGTGGAACAGCGCGTCCATCGCCGGCAGATCGTCCGCCATCAGCGCGCGCTCGTAAGCCTGAAAGGCAGCGGTGACTTCGGCAAGCAGCACCGGGTCATTCACGGTCACGCCGCACCTCCCGCATAAGGGTGCAAGGCCAGCCAGTGCCGCGCGATGTCGATCCGCCGCGCGATCCACGCATCGCCGCTTTCGATCACATGGTCGAGGAACCGCGCCACCGCCCGCGCCCGCCCCGGCTTTCCGGCAATGCGTCCATGCAGGCCGACCGACATCATCCGCCCGCCCTCCTCACGCAATTGCTCGAAGGTATCGCGCAAGTAGCGGAAGAACTGCTCGCCCTCGGTAAAGCCGTTCAGCGCCACCATCTTCATGTCATTGGCATCGAGCGAATAGGGCACGATCAGCTGCGGCTTGCCATGACGCACATCCCAATAGGGCACGTCATCGGCATAGCTGTCGGCGTCGTAGAGAAAGCCCCCCTCCTCCACCACCAGCCGCGCCGTGTTGGGTGAGGTGCGCCCCTGATACCAGCCCAGCGGACGCTCCCCGGTCAGCCGGGTATGCAGTTCAATCGCCCGCGCAATATGCTCGCGCTCCACCTCTTCGGGCACATACTGGTAGTCGATCCAGCGAAGCCCGTGGCTCGCGATTTCCCACCCGGCCTCGATCATGGCGTCAACCGCCGCCGGGTTCATCTCCATCGCGGTGGCCACGCCAAACACCGTCACCGGCACGCGCCGCGCGGCAAACAGCCGGTACAGCCGCCAGAACCCGGCGCGGCTGCCGTATTCATAGAGGCTCTCCATCGCCATCGCCCGCGCCGGATGGGCGGCTGCGCCAACCATGTCCGAAAGGAACGCCTCGGAACCCTTGTCGCCATTGAGCACGGAGTTCTCCGCGCCTTCCTCGTAATTGATCACGAACTGCACGGCGACCCGCGCCCCGCCGGGCCATTGCGCAGGCGGAGGGGTGGCACCGTAACCTGTCAGATCGCGCAGGACGCTCATGCCGCCTCCCAAGCAGCGAGCGCGGCAGGCACCGCCTCGCCCAGCGGCAGGCTGAACCCTTGCGCCTTGAGGCAGGCCTCCAGCGCGCCAAGCGTCAGCAGCACCTTGTGCTTCATCGCGTTGTAGCCCATCGCGCCCAGCCGCCAGATCCGGCCCTGCAGCGGGCCAAAGGCGGTGCCGATCTCGATCTCAAAGTGATCGCGCATCATCGTGCGGATCGCCTCGCCATCGACGCCTGCGGGAATGTACACGCCGGTCACGTTGGTCATGCGGTGGGCATCCTCGCCGAACACCGTCAGCCCCATGGCGCGCACGCCGGCGGTCATCGCCGCGCCCGCCTTGCGGTGCCGCGCGTACCGCGCCTCCAGCCCCTCGCCCAGCGCCACCCGGGCGCATTCGCGCGCGGCATAGAGCATCGAGGTCGCCTCGGTATGGTGGTTCAGCCGCTTGTCCGACCAGTAGTCCATGATCATCGCCAGATCGAAGTAGTTCGACGGAATGCGCGGCCCCTTGCCATCGGCGATATCGTCCCGCCGGATGCCCTGCTCGACATGGCGGCGCGAGAAGATGCGCTGCGCCGCGCGGTCGGAAATGGTGATCGGCGCGGAGCCCGAAGGCCCGCCAAGGCACTTCTGCAAACCGCCCGTCACCACGTCCACGCCCCAGCGGTCCGCCGCGATCTCCATGCCGCCCAGCGTCGCGCAGGCATCGACATAGGCGAACGCGCCCGCCGCCTTGCACAGCGCGCCGAGCCCTTCCAGTGGCTGCCTCATCGTCGTCGAAGTATCGCCATGCACCGTGGCAACGACACTCGGCCCGTGCATCTCGATGGCGCGGGCAATCGCCTCAAGCGGCACCACTTCGCCCCACGGCGCGCTGACCTGTTCGACCTTGGCGCCCAGCCGCGTCAGGATCTCGGTCAGCAGCAGGCCGAAGCGCCCGAAGTTCACCACCAGCACCGTGTCACCCGGCTCGACCAGACTGACGAGCGAAGCCTCGATCGCCGCGCGCGCCGTGCCGTCGATCAGCATTGTCCACTGGTTCCAGGTGCCGAAGATCGGGCGGTAAAGCGCCATGACCTGGTTCATGAACCCGGTCATTTCCGGATCGAACTGCCCGAGCAGGTCCGCCGCCATCGCCCTCAGCACGCGCGGATGGGCATTGACCGGTCCCGGCCCCATCAGCAGCCGCTGCGGAGGGTCGATTTCGCCGAAGAGAGTCGGATCAAGCTGGCTCAAGGCTGGCTCCCAGTTGTTCGATGAAGCCGAGCATGACCTGCAGCGCCACTTGCGCATCGGCAGGGTCGACATGCTCGGCAGGATTGTGGCTCACCCCGCCCCGGCAGCGGATGAACAGCATCGCGGTGGGGCACAGCGCGGCCATGATCATGGCATCATGCCCCGCCCCCGAAACAAGGCGGAACGGCTTGTGTCCCGCCGCCTGCGTCGCCTGATCGAGCAGCTGCATCAGCGCCGGATCGCAGGGGCTGGCGGGAAGATCGTGCCCCTTGCGCACGGCAAGGCCCAGATCGCGCGCATTGGCGATGGCGCGAAAGCGGCGCAGGATCTCGTCCGCCGCCGCATCGCGCGTCGCAGCGCTTGCCGCACGCACGTCGAGCGTGAACGAACACTTGCCCGCGATCACGTTGGCCGCGGCCGAAGGCACCTGCACCACCCCCACTGTCGCCACGAGATCGGCAGGCCCCGCCTTGGCCACGCTCTCGGCCGCGAGCACCATCTCGGCCATGCCCGTCACGGCATCACGCCTGAGGCCCATCGCGGTCGTCCCGGCATGGCCTGCCGTCCCGCCAAGCTCGATCTCATAGCGCAGTTGCGCGGCAATACCGGTGACAGTGCCCACGGCCAGCCCTTGCGCCTCCAGCACCGGCCCCTGCTCGATATGCGCCTCGAGATAGGCAAAGACCTCGCCCTTGCGCCGCACCGCCGAAGCAAAGGCGGCAACATCGACCAACTCGGCCAGCGCCACGCCCTCGCGGTCCGTCACCTCCAGCGCTGCCGGATCGAGCGTGCCCGCCACCGCCCGGCTCGTCAGCATCGCCGCAGGAAAGCGCGAGCCTTCCTCGTCGCCAAAAGCATAGACCTCGATGGCAAAGGGCAGGCGCACCCCGCGCTCATGCAGCGCCGCCACCGCCTCCACGCCGAGCATGATCCCCAGCGGCCCGTCATAGGCCCCGGCATTGCGTACGCTATCAAGGTGGCTGCCGATCACCAGCGCAGGCGCACCCGCCGCCGCGCCTTCGTAGCGCCCGACCAGATTCATCGCCGCATCGCACCGCAGCGCCATCCCGGCCTCGGCCATCCACTCGGAGATCTTGTCCTGCGCGGCAAAGTAGGCAGGCGAAAGATAGGTCCGCGTCAGCCCGCCAACGCTGTCGCTGAACGGCGGCAAAGCCAGTTCGTCACAACGCAAGACAGCGCGCGCCCCACTCACCACGCCGCCACTCCGCCATCGCTGCGCGGATCGGTCGCGCCTTCCAGCCGCCCGTCGCCATGGCGCACGATCGCGCCCGCATGGCCCATCGTCGCCGTCAGCGGCCCCACGCGCTCGACATCATGCCCCGCCGCAGCCAGCGCGGCATAGAGCGCCGGATCGAACCCGTCCTCCAGCTTCAGCGTGGTGGACTGTTCCCCCCACGTCCGCCCCAGCAACCAGCGCGGCGCGCAGATCGCCTCCTGCAAGTCCACGCCAAACCGCGCATAGCGGCTGAACAGCGCGGCTTGCGTCTGCGGCTGCCCCTCGCCACCCATCGTGCCATAGGCCAAGACCCGCCCGTCATCGAACCGCGCCAGCGCAGGGTTCAGCGTATGGAACGGCTTGCGCCCGGGCTTCAGCGCATTCCACCCGTCCGCCGCCAGACGGAAACTGCTGCCCCGATTCTGCCAGGAGATCCCGGTCCTTGGCAGCACCAGCCCCGATCCGAACTCGAAGTAGGTCGACTGGATCGCGCTGACCACGCGTCCCTCGCCGTCCGCCGCCCCGAACCAGCAGGTGTCCCCCCACTGCGGCGGCTGCGGCCAGGCAAGGGCCTTTGCCGGATCGATCCGCGCCGCCAGTTCATCCAGCGCCACAGGATCAAACAGCAACCCCTGCCAGTCAAAGTCATGATACGCAGGATCGCCCACATGCACATCGCGCAGCAAAAACGCCTGCTTGGTCGCCTCGACCAGCCCATGGACATGATCGAACCCGTCTGCCGCATCCGCAGCCAGCCGGTCGAACAGCGCAAGGATCACCAGCGAGGCGAAGCCCTGCGTCGGCGGAGCACTGTTCCACACCTCGCAATCACGCAACCGCGTGGTCAGCGGCGCAGGCCGTGTCGCCTCATGCACGGCAAGGTCCGCAGCCGAAACCGGACTGCCCAGCGCCGCCAGATCAGCCGCAATATCTGCCGCCAGCGGCCCGGTGTAGAAGCTCTCCAGCCCATCCTCGCACAATCGCTGCAATGTCTGCGCCAGCACCGGCTGACGCAGGACATCGCCCTCATGAAGCGGACGGCCTTCCGGCTCGAATGTCGTGGCATAGGCCCCCGGCTGCACCCGCAGCTCCGGCCCCTTGGCGGCGGCAATCGCGGCATGCCCGGAGGTGACCGCAACGCCCGCCTCGCCATGCGCAATCGCATCGCGCAGCAGGCGTGAAAGCGGCAGCGATCCGCCAGCGCTCTCCAGCGCCGCCGCCCACCCGGAAATCGTCCCCGCCACGGTATTGGCCGCCAAAGGCCCCCGGAAAGGCACCGCGTCCAGCCCCGCATAAAGCTCCAGCGAAGCCGCCCTCGCAGCCCCGCCGCAGCCATGAATGCCATGCACCGCGCCATCAGGCTCGTGGATCACCCAGAACCCGTCCCCGCCGATCCCGGTCATGTGCGGATAGACCACGGCAAGGCACGCGGCGACCGCCACCGTCGCCTCCACCGCATTGCCACCCTCCTGCAGCACCGAAAGCCCCGCCTCCGCCGCCAGCCAGTGCGGCGCGGTGACCATGCCTTTCGATCCGGTGACGGTTGCCAATGTCATCGCGATCAGTCCGGCAGCGCGGCGAGATAGGCTCGCACCACATGCGCCGAATTGACCGAGGCGAGATGCTCGAACGTGTCCTCCATGTTCTTGTGCTTGTCGCCGCCGGCAAGGTCGGAAAGGCTGCGGAAGACGATGGCCGGGACCATGTTGCTATAGGCCACCTGCATCACCGCCGCGCTTTCCATGTCGAGCACGCGCGCTCCCCAAGCCTTGTGCAGATAGACGCGGAACTCGGCATTGTCGGCATAGACGCCCGCCGTCACCCCGGTTCCGCCGACCGCGATCTTGGGCACGCGCGGCAGGCACAGCTCGGACCCTGCCAGCATCTTTTCCGATGGCGGCACGCAGCGTTCCAGCGTGATCGAAGGCACCACCTTGCGCGCGAGATCGAGCAGCCCTGCATCCACCGGCACGCGATAGATGCGCTTGGGCGGCGTGGCGGCATTGGCCATCACCGTGCCGCGCGGGAAGATGAAGAACCAGTTGGCCGGGCTTTCCGCGCTGCCCTTGTCGGGCGGCATCCATCCGGTCTTGGTCTTCCTCGCGAAAGAGGCCTCGAGATACTGCCCCCAGTCCTCGGCCACTATCACGTCGCCGATCGACAGCTTGGGATCGACGCCCCCCGCGATGCCGGAAAAGACGATGCGCTTCACGTTGAAGCGGTCGAGCACCAATTGCGTGTTCATCGCGGCATTCACCACGCTGACCCCGCTCTGCATCAGCACCACCGGCTTGCCTTCCATCGTGCCGGTCAGGAACGTGCCGCCGTTGATCGAATGCTCCTTCGCGCCCTGCACCGTGTGGACGAGCGCGTTCCATTCCGGCCGGAACGCGGTCATCACCACGGTGCGCGGGGTATCATCCAGCTTCTGCGCCTGCGCAGACGCGGGCAGGAGCAGGGCAACGAAAGCAAGAGCAATTCGGCGGATCATGCAGCGGCCATCCAGGCAAAGCGCGCCACGAACAGCGCGGCGAGGGTGAACAGGAACCAGTCCTTGCTGCTCGCCTTGCCCTTGAGCAGCTTGAGCAGGGCGTGGGTGGTGATGCCGAAGGCAAGGCCGTTGGCGATGGAGAAGGTCAGCGGGATCATCGCCACGGTCAGGAACGCCGGGATCGCCGCCATCGGGTCCTCCCAGTCGACCTCGGTCAGCGGCAGCAGCATCAGCCCGCCGACCACGACCAGCGCCGGGGCCGTCGCCGCCAGCGGCACCAGCTGCGCATAGGGTGCAACGAACATCGTGGCGAAGAACAGCAGCCCGCAGACCACCGCCGTCAGCCCGGTGCGCCCACCCGCCTGCACGCCCGCCGCGCTCTCGACATAGCTGGTGACCGTGCTGGTCCCCGCCATCGCGCCGACCATCGTCGCCACGGCATCGGTCATCAGGATACGGTTGAGCCCGGGAATCCTGCCCGCCGCGTCCATCAGCCCGGCCCGCTTGGTCACCGCCACCAGCGTGCCGATGTTGTCGAACAGGTCGACGAACAGGAACACGAACAGCACTTCGAGAAGGCCGATGCCGTGCTTGCCCGAAAGCCCGAACACGCCCGCAATATCCAGCTGGAACGCGGTCCCGGTCAGCGCGGCAAGGCTGTAGGGCTCGGTCGGCGCGCTCACCAGGCCCACGACCCACGCGGCAATCGTCGTCAGCACGATGCCGATCAGCATCGCCGCGCGCACGTTCCACACGCTCAACGTCCCGATCACGACAAGGCCGAACAGCGCCAGCGCCGGCCCCGGATCGGTCACGCTGCCAAGACCGACGAAAGTGGCGGGATTGGCCACGACGATCCCGGCGTCCTTGAGCCCGATGAAGCCGATGAACAGCCCGATCCCGCCCGCAACGGCAGCAAACAGGTGCTGCGGGATCACCGAGACGATCAGCTGCCGCACCCCCGTCAGCGTCAGGATCAGGAAGGCCACGCCCGAGATGAACACGCAACCCAGCGCCACCGGCCAGGGCACGCCCATCTGCTGCACCACGGTAAAGCTGAAATAGGCGTTGAGCCCCATTCCCGGCGCCAGCGCCAGCGGCGTGTTCGCCACCATCCCCATCAGGATCGAGGCGAACGCCGCAGCAAAGCACGTCGCCGCCGCAACCGAGGCCACCGGCAGGCCCGCCTGCCCAAGGATCGCCGGGTTGACCAGCACGATATAGGCCATGGTCAGGAAGGTGGTGAAGCCCGCCAGCACCTCGGTCCGCGTATTGGTCCCGCGCTCGCGCATCCTGAAGTGGCGTTCGAGCACGCCGCCCTCAGTCGTGGTTGACCCCGTCATATCAGTTCCCCCGCAATCAAGCGCTCTGGCGCGCTCACGCCAGTCCATCCCTCGTTTTCGAGCCGCTCGGCAAGCGCCAGCAACGCGCCCTCGCCGCCCGCCTTGCCGATCAGCTGCAGCCCCAGCGGCAACTGCCCCGGCCTGTGCAGCGGCACCGCCAGCGCTGGCAGGGCCGTGAAGGTGATCGGCTGCGTATGAATCCCGAGATCCGCCCGCGCCGGGCTCAGCGCTCCGTCGATCACGATGCGCGGGTCCTCGATCTGCGGCGCTACGCAAGGCGTGGCCGGCGCCAGCAGCACATCGAAATCCGCGATCAGCCCCTCAAGCCGTGCCAGAAAATCGGCGCGGAAGGCGAGCGCCTTGGCGTACAGCTCCTCCGGCAGGAGCGCGCCCGCCATCAGCCGGTCCCGCACCGCCGGATCGTAGTCCATCGCCCGCGTGGCCAGAGTCTCGCGATGCAGCGCGCCGCCTTCGAACGCGGTGATCAGGAACGCCGCACTGCGCGCCTTCGCAATGTCGGGCAGTTCCACCAGCGGAGCCTCAGGCACCACAGCGTCAATCGCCGCAAGCTGCGCCGGATCGGCATTCTCCCGGAACCGCCCGTCCAGCCGCGCGATGCGGACGTCGCCGGTCCATTCCGGCAATGCTCCGCCCCGCAATACGCCCCACACCAGCGCCATGTCGGCAAGGCTCAGCGTAAATGGCCCCACATCGTCAAAGCTCTCGGCAAACGGGAACGTCCCCGCCACCGGCAAGGAGCCATGCGCGCATTTCAGCCCATAGAGCCCGCACAGGCTGGCAGGCACCCGGATCGACCCGTTCGTGTCAGACCCGAGCGCAAAGGGCACCAGCCCCGCCGCCACCGCCGCCGCCGAACCGCCCGACGATCCCCCCGCCAGCCGCGCCGGATCGTGGGGATTGCGGGTCGTGCCATAAGCCGCGTTGATCGTGGCAAAGCCATAGGCGAACTCGTCCATGTTGAGCGTCGCCACCAGCACCGCCCCTGCCGCCTGCAACCGCCGGATAGCCTCGGCATCGCCGCCCGCAGGCACAGCCCCCGCCCGCACCGCCGACCCCGCCGTCGTCGGCAGGCCCGCCACGTCGAACAGGTCCTTCACCCCATAGGGCACGCCCGCCAGCGGCCCCGGATCGTCCCCGCGCGCCACAGCGGCATCGACCGCTGCCGCCTCAGACAGCGCCCGCTCCTCCAGAACCCGGGTGACGGCCACATGCGCATCCGCCTTGAGCGCGGCAATGGCCCGTCCGGCCAGCAAAGTTGCGCTGACCTCTCCCGCCCGCACCGCAGCGGCAATTTCGACCGCCCGCCTCATGCGTCCAGCACCCGCGCATGGCGCGTCAGCAGGTCGAGATTGGCCACCACGCCCGCGCGGCAAGCGTCCGGGATCGGAAGGCCAATCTCCTGCGCCCGCGCCAGCGCCGCCGCCTCGCCCTGCGGCGGCAGCACCGCAGCGGCAGCGTCCAGTTCACGCCGATACCGCCCCGCCAGCCAGGCGCAGACGAACAGCTGCAACTGGTGGAAGATCATCAGCGGCAGGATCACCATGCCCACTTGCGCCGGCGCAAAGAGCGCGCCCGCCATCGGCACGCCCGAAACCAAGCTCTTCTTCGATCCGCAGAACAGCAGCACGATCGCATCCTCGCGCGGCAACCCTGCCACGCGCGCCACCACGCCATTGACCGCAATCACCACGCCCAGAATCACTGCCGAGGCCACCAGCAACACGCCAAGGTCAAGCGGCCCGACCCTGTTCCACACCCCGTTCGCCACCGCCGCGCTGAACGCGGAATAGACCACCAGCAGCACCGAGAACCGGTCCACCGGCTGCAGCAGCTTCTTGTGCGCATCCACCCATTTGCCGATCACGGGCCGCAGCAGATGCCCCGCCACGAACGGCAGGAGCAGTTGCGTTGCAATTTTCTGCACGGACGAAAATCCGTCGATTCCGCCCTCACCGCCCGAATGGATGAACAGCGCCACCAGCAGCGGCGTCAGCACGATCCCGACAAGGTTGGACAGCGAGGCCGAGCACACCGCCGCCGCCACGTTCCCGCCCGCCATGGCGGTAAACGCGATGGAGCTTTGCACCGTCGATGGCAGCAGTGCGAGGAACATCAGCCCCATCGCCAGCGCCGGATCGATGACCAGCCCGGCGACCTTCGCCGCGCCCAGACCCAGCACCGGAAACAGCAGGTAGGTAAAGCCCAGCGCCAAGAGATGCAGCCGCCAGTTGCCGATCCCCGCCAGCACCGCCTCGCGGCTCAGCTTCGCGCCATGGCGGAAGAACAGCAGCACGATCGCCGCATCCGCCGCCACGTCGAACGCCCCCAGCGCCACGCCCCGCGCCGGCAGCAGGCTCGCCGCCACGACCGTGCCCACCAGCCAGAGCAGGAACGGGTCGACCGAAGGAAGTTTGTTGCGCGTGGCCATGGTTGATCCCGCTATGCCCCGCTCCACCCTACCGATCCAACGCAATGATCGGCACGCATCGTTGCAAAAAAGAGAGCACCCTGCCCCACACTACTCCGCCGCCACCAGCGCTGGTTCCTCATCAGCCGTCTCGCGCGGCAGCACCAGGTTCAGCACCACCGCCAGCACTGCCGCCGGCATCACGCCAGACGTCAGGAGTACCCGCGCCGTCTCGGGCAGGTGCGCCACCGCGTCCGGCTCCAGCTGCAGCCCCAGCGCCAGCGACAGGCTCACCCCGAAGACCAGCATGTTGCGCTGGTTCCATTCTACCGAAGCCAGCATCGACAGCGCCGCCGAGGCGACCATGCCGAACATCACGATCACCCCGCCGCCCAGCACTTCGATGGGGATCGTCGTCACCACCGCGCCGATCTTGGGCACAAGCCCGCACAGGATCAGGAACACCGCGCCCAGCGTCACCACATGGCGGCTCATCATACCGGTGATCGCGATCAGCCCCACGTTCTGGCTGAACGTGGTGTTGGGCATCGCCCCGAACACCGCCGCCAGCGCCGTGCCCACGCCGTCCGCCGCTACCGCACCCTGCAGTTCCGCATCGCTCGCAGGCCGCCCCGCCGTCCCCTCGCAGATCGCCTCGACATCGCCGATGGATTCGATCGACGAGACGAACCCCGTCAGCACGAAGCCGAGAATGGCCGAAGCCGAAAGCGCAAAGCCGAAGTGGAACGGGTTCGGCAGCATGGCAACCGGAGCGCTCGCCACCGCATCGAACGAAATCCGCCCCATCGCCAGCGCCACCGCATATCCCGCCAGCAGCCCCAGCAGCACCGAAGCGGTCGACCAGATCCCCCGCGCAAAGAACTTGAGCCCCAGCGTCGCCAGCACGACCACTGCCGCCAGCAGCCAGCTTTGCCCCGCGCCGAATGCAGGCGTGCCTATCGCCGGAACCCCGCCCGCCGAATACTGCACCCCGATCCGCATCAGCGAGAGGCCGATCATCAGCACCACCAGCCCGGTGATCAGCGGCGGCAGGGCAAAGCGCACGCGGCCGACGAACACGCTCAACGCGGCATGGACCAGCCCGCCGATCAGCGCCGCCGTGGTCAGCGCAGCCATCGCCTCCACGCCCTTGCCCGCCACGATCGGGATCATCACCGGGATATAGGCAAAGCTCGTCCCCTGCACCAAGGGCAGCCGCGCGCCCACTGGCCCCACGCCCACCGTCTGCAGCAGCGTGGCGATCCCGGCGAAGAGCATCGACATCTGGATCATGTAGATCAGCGCCGAAGGATCGGGCGATCCGAAGCCAAATCCCGCTGCGCCCGCAATGATGATCGGCGGCGTCAGGTTCGATACGAACATCGCCAGCACGTGCTGCACGCCCAGCGGAATGGCGAGGCCGAAGCCCGGGAAGAAGTCCGGATCGCGCGCCTGCTCGCGGGTCACTGCTCCGGGCAAAGCCATGCCATCCCCTTTCCTATGCCAGTGCCATCAGGCGATCGAGCGACTTGCGTGCAGCGGTGACGACCGCCGCCCGCGTCGTCATCACCAGCTCGCCATCACGCACCACCGCGCGCCCTTCCACGAACAGGTCGCGCACCCCCGCAGGCGGCGCGAGCACCAGCCCCGCCACCAGATCCCACGCCCCGGCAGAGGCGACGGTGCCCATGTCCCACACCGCAATGTCGGCGCGCTTGCCCGGCACCAGACTGCCAAGGTCATGCCGTCCGAGCACTTGCGCCCCGCCCCGCGTTGCCAGCCGCAAAGCCTCGCGCGCAGCAAAGGCCGTCGCCCCATGCGTCACCCGCTGCAACAGCAGGGCCTGCCGCGCCTCGCCCAGCAGATTGCCGGAATCGTTCGAGGCAGAGCCATCAACCCCCAGCCCCACCGGCACGCCTGCATCGACCATCGCCCGCACCGGCGCCACGCCCGAACCCAACCGGCAGTTGGACCCCGGACAATGCGCTACCCCGGTCTTGGTCCGCGCAAACAGATCGATCTCGCCGCGGTCCAGCTGCACGCAATGGGCATGCCACACGTCCGGCCCGGTCCAGCCCAGCTCTTGCGCATATTGCCCAGGCCGGCACCCGAACCGCTCAAGGCTGAACGCCACGTCGTCGGCATCCTCGGCCAGATGGGTGTGCAGCATCACCCCCTTGTCGCGTGCCAGCAATGCCGCATCGCGCATCAGCCCCTGACTCACCGAGAACGGCGAGCACGGTGCCACCCCCACCCGCACCATCGCGCCGTCAGACGCATCATGGAACCGGTCGATCACCCGCACGCAATCGCTGAGGATCGCGTCCTCTTGCTCGACCAGCGAGTCCGGCGGCAGCCCGCCCGCACTCTCACCCACGCTCATGCTCCCGCGCGTGGCGTGAAAGCGCAGGCCGATGCCGGCTGCGGCATGGATCGTATCGTCGAGCGTCACCCCGTTCGGGAACAGGTAGAGGTGATCCGAACTCATCGTGCAGCCCGAAAGCGCCAGCTCGGCCAAACCCAGCTGCGTCGCGGCAAACACGTCGTCCGGCGTATAAGTCGCCCAGACCGGGTAGAGCCGCTTGAGCCAGCCGAACAGCGAAGCCTCGGTCGCACCCGGCAAGGCGCGGGTCAGCGTCTGGTACAAATGGTGGTGCGTGTTGACCAACCCCGGCGTCACTACACAGCCCGCCGCCTCGATGATCACATCGGCATGGCCCGCCAACGGTGCGAGTTCAGCAGTCGTCCCCACCGCCAGCACCACCCCATCGCGCATCGCCACCGCACCGCCCGCGATCTCGGTGCCCGGATCGTCCATCACGACGACAACGGCAGCGTTGCGGATCAGCGTCAGCGCCATGTCAGACGGCACCCATCACTTCGGCGGCGCCTTCTCATAGCGATCCCAGTGCCCGGTGATCTCGTCCACCACCTTGCCGCCAACGAGGTAAAGCGCCTCCAGCGCCGCGGTCATCCCGGCATAGCCCTGGTTCTCGCTCAGCAGGTAGCTGGCCGGGTCCACCCCCGGCGGCGGCATGGTGAAGTTGCTGGCAGAGCGCAGGACCATGACCCGGTCCCGGTCGGCCCGTCCCACACGGGTCAGGTACTCGATCGACTGGAACGTGCCCGTCTCCTCCATCGCAGAGGTCACGAACTCGCCCTGCCCCCGCGTCCAGAACTTCGTCCAGTCATTGGCCCACTGCGTCATCTTCGCGCCGTGCCAGAAGGTCATCGCCGCCAGATTGTCGCCCTTCAGAACGAACGGCGGCTTTTGCGCATTGGGATAGCCGGTGAACGCCTTGCGCGCGGTGGCAATCGCCGGATCGTCGGGCAGCTTCATGTCCTTCGTCAGCGCGAAGGCCCAGTCCTGCAGTGCAGGGTTCAGCTCGAACATCTCGCCGTTGTCGGGCGGCAGCGGCGTCGGGTCCATCGGCCCCTTGCTGTGCAGCGCAAAGTAGCCGCTCTTCCACTCCGCCGGGATCTCGCGCGCATCGATCTCGTGCGCGATGTCGCCATCGATCAGGTAGCGCGCCCAGGCCGCCGATCCCACCGAGGCATCCTCGGGATCGATCCCGGCAATCCCCGCCACCAGCCAGTAGGCCTGTGAAAGGTCCAGCCGGTCATCCATCCCCACCGCCAGCGCCGCCGTGGCAGACTTGATCGAGCCCATCCCCGTCACGATCGCCAGCACGCCGGTCTCAGGGTCATAGGCCAGATCGTGCCAGCCTTGCGGGAACGGCAGCGTCACCGAAAGCCCGCGCCGCTCCTTCCACAGCTGGAACTCGCCCGGCTTGTCGCCACTGTCCTTGCCGATCTCGAACATGGTGACGACCACCACCCGCACCGGCAGCTTCGCCGCGCAGGGCCGCGCCGGAACGCAGGCCTGCACTGCCGCCACGCTCGCCGCATCCGCCACAGGGGCCGCGTGAGCAAGCTGCGCTCCGGCCAGCAGAGCCGCAACGAAGGGCGCGAGGCGCGCAATGGTTCGCATGATGTCGGATACCTTGGAATATTCGCCGGTTGCGAGGAGCGGCGGGAGAGAACCGCCCCTCGCATTCAGACCAGTCGTCAGAACTTGTAGACGACCGAAGCCTGCCAGCTGCGCGGACGTTCCGGCAGCGCGATGGTGCTGCCGAACAGTTCGGTGAAGTTGGCGCGGAAGTACTTGGCATTGGTGGCGTTCTTGACCACCGCCCGCAGCAGGAATGGCCCGGTGGTGTAGGAAAGCGAGGCGTCAACCAGCGTATAGGCCGGCAGCTTGACCGCCTGCGACTGGCCCGAGAACACCTCCGGCACCCGCGTGATGCTGCCCGCAACGGCAAGGCCATTGTCGAACGAGTAGGTTGCGGTTGCCGAGTAGAGGTCTTCGGGGATGCCCGCGCGGCGCGACTGTTCCTTGTTGGTGATCAGCACGAGGCCAATCGGCTGACCGCCAAGGTAGAGCGCCGGGTTGCTGACATTGACCAGATCCTCGATGCCGAAGAAGCTGAACAGCACGCCATTGCCGAGCGCGGTCAGGTTGTAGACCTTGGTCTTGGTGTAGTTGGCGGTGATCAGCAGGTGCCGGTCCACCGACCAGCGCACTTCGGCCTCGATGCCCTTGGTCTCGACCGCCTGGTTGGTGACGATCGCCTGCGCGTTGCGATCAACGCGGGTCTGCTTGTACACCGAAACCGCGCCATAGAGACGGTTGTCGAGGAACGAGCCCTTGATGCCGCCTTCATAGAGCTTGGACGCGCTGATGAAGGTGCCGCCGGTCACGTCGGCCACATAGATCTCGGCGCCCTGCCCGGCGATCACCGTCGACTGGCGCGATACGGTGAAGTAGGGGATCAGGCCGAACGGCGCCTTGTAATTGACGCTGGCCGACCACGACCATGCGCCCTTGCTGTCGCTCGCCCGCCCTGCCGAGGCCGGGTTCTCGAGCTTGGCGGCAACGTCCGCCGTGGTGACCGAGATATGGTCGTAGCGCGCACCCGCCGTGATCCCGAGGCCGAAATTGAAATCGAGATCGGTCAGGAACGCCGCGCCAAGGTCGGTGTAGTGGCCCTGGTTGTACGAGGTGTAGTCGCAGTCGCACTCGGTCGAGAGCAGGCGATCCGACAGCGGCGTGTAGCCCTTGGTCAGGTCGACGCGGTGGAAGTACTCGTAGTTGAAGTCGTCGCCATGCTTGAACTTGGTGTAGCGGATCGACGGCGAGGCCTGGAACGAGAACTTGCCCATGTCATTGGTGAACGACTTGGAGATCACGATGCGGTCCTCGATCACCCACGAATCGTGGAATTGCGAGAAGCCGTAGGCGTTTTCGTTGAGGTTGGTGTAGCCGTCGTAGAAGAACTGGTTCATGATCTCCAGATCATTGCCGCCGTCGAAGATCAGGTCGAAATAGGCGGTCTTGGCCTTGTTGTTGAGCTTGTCGTTCGGGCCGGTCAGCGTGTTGCGACGGTCGAGCTTGGCCGTGCCGACATTGGTCAGTGCCAGCTGCGGATAGGCGTTGGTAAAGCACGCATCGGTAAAGCCCGAGGCGAACGGCGAACCGCCGCCGCAGCCGAAGGTGCCGAAGATCGAAAAGCCGCCGGGGATCACCGCGTTGATTTCGCCCTGCGACATCTGCCCGTCGCCATTGGTGTCGACCGGCTGCGCAGAGCCCGTGATATAGGTCCCGTTGTCGACCAGCTCCTGCGTCAGGCGGTTCCAGCCGCCGTTCTGCTGGCCCTTGTAGTCATGGTACATGCCGCCGAACTCGAGCCGCAGGTTGGGCGCCAGATCGGTGTCGAACGCCGCCTGCAGGATCGTCTGCTTCGTGCTCATGTTGCGATAGTAGCTGCCCGAGTTCTCGACCTCGGCGTAGAGGTTGTAGCCGAACTCCTGCGTGCCGATCTTGCCGGGCCCGCGCACTTCGCCGGAAAGGACCGCACGGTCCCAGCTGCCGGTAGTGAAGGTCAGCTGGCCTTCGGGGCTGCCGAGGTACTTGCCGCCCGCCACACGCGCCGACTTGGGCACGAAGTTCATGTAGCCGCCGGTCTTGGACGGACCATAGATCGGCGAGGCAGGCCCACGCACGATGTCGATGCGGTCCGAAGCGCCGATCGGCGTCGGGTAGTTGCCGGGGTTGTCGAGACGGCGGATGCCGCGGAAATAGACTTCGCCGGGCGTGCCGCGAATGTCGAGCGCACCGCCAACGCCAAAGAACGAGTTGGTGAAAGTGCCGGGCGACTGCGCCACGAGATCGTAGATCTCGGTCACGCCGAAGCGCTCCATCTGCTCCTTCGAGATCGACGAGGCCGAACGCGGCGTTTCCACCAGGTTCTTGTCGAAGCCGAAGATCGAGCCGACGTCCTTCAGCGGCAGCGCGTTGAGCGAGCCGGTGACGACGATCTCTTCCTTGGGCGGCTCCTCGGCATCGGCCGCTTCCTGCGCGAAGGCGGGCGTGGTCAGCGCGGTGCAGGCCATCAGGGCGGCAAGGCCCTTCATCAGGCCACGATTGAGACGGGAATTGCTTTCGAGTGTGATCGGGTCTTGCATTGTTTTAACCCCCCTGGACGCTTTTTGGCGCTCCGGCTTCCCCTTGAAGCCCGGATGTCGCCTGGTTGAACCGCGCCTCTCCCTCATTCTTTCGTGCTGTCGTCCCTTCGATCATGCCGCGCCGCGGCGATGAATACGCAAGTCGCGCACATTGCTTGTTCGCTGGCGCCCGCCATGCGGTCCGGCGCCGTCAATTCTCCCCTTGCGCGCGCGCCAGCCGCGCCGTCTCGTAAGCGGCAAAGCGCTGCTCGAGATCGGCCTGCAGCCGCGCTTTCTCGTTTGCAGACAGGAACCTGGCGCAGGCTGGCGCGGCAAGGTCGGCACAAGCCGCCACCGGTTTCAGCCCCGCCACATCGGCCCACAGCGCCGCGCCCGGCAGGAAGGAATAGTGCAGCCCGGCCCGCGCGATTTTCTTGAGCTCGGCATAGCCCAGCCCCTGTTCGGTCACCGCGCGCACATATTCGTTGGTCATGTCAGAGCGCAGCACGCCCTGATCGTCGGTCGAAAGCACCACCGGCACGCCATGCGCGCGATAGAGATTGAGCGGATGGTCCGCGCCCTTCACGCCAAGGATCACGTCGTTGCTCGAAAGGTTGATTTCCACCGCCACGCCATCGCGCGCCATCTGCGCCATGGTGTCTTCGGCCTTGTCCTCGAACGCGATGCCGGTGCCATGGCCGATGCGCTTGGCCCCCACCGCCACCGCCTGCGCAATATGGTCGCGCAAGTCCTGCGGCGGCACGAGGCCCAGCGTCACCTCGCCCGCATGGAGCGTCAGCTTCACTGATGGATGCTTGGCCGAAAGCAGGCGGATCATCGCCATGTGCAGCTTGTAATCGCGCCGCGCCGGGTAAGCGTCTTCGGGCATCACGATGTTCACGCCGACAAAGCGCGGATCAGCCTCGGCCATCAGGAAGCCAAGGATCAGCGAGCGATAGACATAAGTCGGCGGCAGCGCGCGCATGGCCTGGAACAGGTAATGCACCGCAACCTTGCACCCCGGCTCGGCCTTTGCCGTGCCGCAAGCCATGGCCCTGCCCGCCTCGGCCTCGTCCGCGTCCAGCTCCTTGCGCGCCGCCGGGATCAGCGGGGCCAGAGCCTTGACCTCCGCCGCATAACGCGCCGCCAGCCCCGCCTCGTCCAGCGCTCCTTGCGGCGCTGCGGCAAAGCTGGCCGACAGCGTCGTCGGGTTGTGATCCAGCTCAAGATACGAAAGATTGTCGCCCGCAGCGATCCGCCGCGCCGCCACCAGCATCTTGGCATTCTCGCCCGCAATCGGCCCGAACCGGCTGAAGGCACCGAAGAACTGGTTGTGCCCGGTCACATCGTTGCGCCCGACCCCGCGCTGCCAGCCACGCGTCGACATCGCATTGACCAGCCGGTCATAGCCGAACTCGTTCTCCACCGAATATCGCGCAATCGTGCGCTCAGGCGGACACGGCGGCGGCTCGACGCCCAAGCCATCGGCCTTGACGCAAAAGCCCTTGTCGCCCGCCCATTCGAGGAAATCCTCGGCATAGATCGCGCCGCCAAGGTGATTGTGCAGATCGCCGCCCTTGGGCATCCCGCGCAGCAGCACCCGCAAGCTTGGCGGGCTCGCCCTGGCCTTGTCGATCAGCGCCGCAACCGCCGCTTCGCGCGCCGGATCGAGCGGCAGCGGTTCGGCAAAGGCCGGGGCAGACCCGAGCGCCAGAACGGCAAAGACAGCTGCGCCGCGCATGTGCGCACGCCAGCCCCTTGCCGTCTTGACCCCTGCCATCTGTGCGAACCCTCCATCGCGAAAAATGCGATGGCCGGTGGTTAAGGACTTGACCCTTTGCACACAAACGCAATGAATCCGACACAGCGTTGCAAAAAATAGGTAGCCCCCAACCGTGCCAGCATTCTCCCGCTTCCTGCGCTATTTCCTCGCCGTCGGCCGCCTCGGCTCGATCCGCAAGGCGGCAGACGAGCTAAACGTCTCGGCCTCGGCGATCGACCGGCAGATTCTCAACGTCGAGGCCGAGATCGGCATGCCCCTGTTCGAGCGCCTGCCCACCGGCCTGCGCCTGACCTCGGCGGGCGAGATCATGATGGCCGCAGGCGGGCGCTGGCAGAAGAGCCTTTCCGAAGTGCGCGCCCAGATCGAGGACTTGCGCGGATTGAAGCGCGGCCATGTCGAAATCGCAGTGATCGATGCGCTGGCCAAGGGCGTGATCCCCGCCGCGATTCAAGCCATCCAGAGCCGCTACCCCGGCATCACCATCGACGTCAAAGTCGTCGCCAACGATCAGGTCCGCCGCATGATCGCCAGCAACGAGGTCGACTTCGGCATCTTCTTCGACCCCGAATCCTTCCGCGACATCACCGTGCGCGCTTTCGTTGACGTGCACCTCGGCTTCATCACGCCCGCCGGCCACCCCTTTGGCCAGCAGGCGGAGGCGCGCTTTTCCGCCTGCATCGGCTCGCCCGTCGTCATCCCCTCGAGCGCGCTCGCCGTGCACCAGCAGATCGCCGTGCTCGAAGGCACCACCCGCGCCACGCTCGACAAGAAAGCCACCAGCAACAACATCCAGATGATCACCTCGCTGGTGCTGCAAGGCGTCGGCATCGGCATCCTCACCTCATTGGACGTGATGACCGAAGTGCGCGCAGGCCTGCTCTCCTTCACCCGCATTTCCGACCCGGTCCTGCGCCCGATGACGCTCGCCCTGTGCACCGCCACCGCCCGCCCCCCGACATACGCGGCCGACATCGTGCTGGGCGAAATGCAGACCTCCTTCGGACAACTGGCCTATCCCGGAACGTCAGCGCTGCCGGGGTGAGGCCTGCGCCTTTCTGTTTCACGCAGAGACGCGGAGAAAAGAGGGAGACGCAGAGGACTGGCGCTTGCGGCGAAGCCGCTTTGTCCTTCTGGCATAGCGGTTTACGCGGGAGTTGCATTGGAGAGCGGCTGCGCCGCTGGCATTACATCTCTGCGTCTCCCTCTTTTCTCCGCGTCTCTGCGTGAAACAGCTTTCCTTGCGCAACGCCCGCAAAAAGACGTGGGAACCGCAATTGCACGCAACCCCGTCACGCGATACCCCGCGAATCTCGTACATCTGCCAAGGTATTGTCCGGAACATGACCGATTCCGCCCCTCCGGTGCTCAACTACATCGCTTACGAGGACTTCCTCGCCAAAGTGCGCGGCCTGTCGCGGACGCTGGCGGCAGACAGCTGGAAGCCCGATTTCATCATCGGCATCGGGCGCGGCGGGCTGGTTCCGGCGGTCTACATCAGCCACGAACTGCAAGTGCCGATGCTCTCGATCGACCATTCGTCGAAAGTCCCCGGCTTTGCCGATGAACTGCTGGGCAAGGTCGCGGGCAAATCGGCTGACGGCACCCGCCTCCTCTTCGTCGACGACATCAACGACAGCGGCGGCACAATCGTCTATATCCGCAAGCTCCTGTCAGACTTTGGCTGCAACAAGGAAAACCTGCGCTTCGCCGTGCTGATGGACAACTGCCGCTCGCAGGCCCGCGTCGACTACACCGCCGAAGTGATCGACCGCGCGGCTGACAAGCGCTGGTTCGTGTTCCCATGGGAAGCGGTGATGACCGCCGATACGCTGGCCGAAGAAGCGCAAGCCGTCCCCGAACGCCTCGCCTGAGCGCGATGCGCGTCCTGCTCACCGGATCGTCCGGCTGGCTCGGACGCACCCTCGCCCCCCGCCTTCGCCAACAGGGCCACAAGGTCCTCGGGCTGGACGTCGCGGCAGGTCCGGAAACGCAGATCATCGGCTCGGTGGCAGACCGCGCCGTGATCGAACAGGCCTTCGCCCAAGGCGTCGACGCGGTGATCCACGCCGCCGCCCTGCACAAGCCCGACATCGTCCGCTACGGCGAACAGACTTTCATCGACGTCAACGTCACCGGCACGCTCAACCTGCTGCAGGCAGCAAAAGCGGCAGGGCATGACCGTTTCGTGTTCACCTCCACCACCTCGCTGATGATCAGCCAGCAGGTGCGTGACGAAGCGGGCAGCGAGGCCGTCTGGCTCGATGAACAGACCGGCCCGCTCGCCCCGCGCAACATCTACGGCGTGACCAAGCTCGCCGCCGAGGGCCTGTGCCGCCTCTACGCGCACGAACACGGCCTTGCCTCCATGGTCCTTCGCACAGGGCGCTTCTTTCCCGAAGACGATGACACCCACGCCACCCCTTCGGGCGAGAACCTCAAGGCCAACGAACTGCTCAACCGCCGCCTGACGGTGGAAGACGCCGCCGACGCGCACATCGCCGCGCTCGATCAGGCGCCGGACCTCGGCTTCGACATCTTCGTGCTGTCCGCGCCGACCCCGTTCAGCCGCAACGAGGTGCGCGAACTCAAGGCGGATGCGCGCAGTGTCATCGCCCGCCACTTCCCCGATGCCGCAGCGCTTTACGCCGCCAAAGGCTGGACTCTACCCCCCAGCATCGGCCGGGTTTACGACGCATCACACGCCGAACGCCGCCTTGGCTTCCGCTGCAGGACCGGCTTTGCCGAGGTGCTGGAGGCCTTGCGCGAGGGCCGCGAACTGCCTTTCGCGCACGATCCGTCCTACACCTCGCCAGCGCTCGAGAAGTGAAAGCCCTTCGACACCCCCCAGACCAGCGCGGCGATCACGGCCAGGCCGATCAACGCCCGCAACGGTGACCAGCGCACCCCTTCCGCGCTCTCGCCCGGTGCCAGCTCGCGCTTGCCGGTGATCATCGGGCTGACCAGATCGCGCCCGACGAGGAACTGGTAGTAACCGATCGCGCAGACGTGCAACCCGATCAGCGCCAATGCCGCCTTGAACGCAATCTCGTGAATCTCCGAAGCCTGCCGCCCCGCATCGAAGCTGATGTAGTCAGCCAGCGGCCCCGATTCCAACCCGTCGACATCGACCGCGAACAGCCCGGCGCCGACCAGCGTCAGCAGCACCAGCAGCAGCGCCGCCACGCTCCACCCGCCCAGCGGGTTGTGCCCGTCGGTGGGATGCTCGTCGCCTGCCTTGCGCGCATAGGCGATGACGTCGCCGGGCCCTCTCAGAAACTGCGCAAACCGCGCGGTGCGCGATCCGGCGAGGCCCCAGAACAGCCGGAACAGCAGCAGCGCAAGCACCAGCAGACCGGACTGCCGGTGCCAGTCCATCTCATGGTTCTCCCCGCTCCACCACGAAAAGCAGAACAGCCCCAGCAACGACCAGTGAAACAACCGCACCGGCACGTCCCACACGCCAACCTTGCCCTCTGTCAAAGCGCTGCCCCCTACCTTTGCGCCGGATCAATCGTCCGCCCGGAACGCCTTGTGGCATCCGCCGCAAGTGCCGCCAACCGCCTTGAACTGCGCGCCCACCGCTGCCGCATTGCCACTGCCCGCCACGGCCACCAGCTTGTCCGCCTCGGCGATCAGCTTCCTGGCATGGCCGTCAAACGTCGCGCGGTCGGTCCAGATCGCGGGCAGAGCGTCGGTCTTCACCCCCGCGCCCGGCCCGGTGCCCTTGGGAAACAGCGGCCCTTGCGCGCGCGCCATCGCGGCGATGGTCTTGGCAGCGCCCACCATCTTGGCCTTGTCGGCCCCGCCCGCCAGCTCGTCCTTGATGACCTTCATCGCCCCGCCCATCTTCTTGAAGTTCGCCTGCCGCGCCGCAATCGTATCGGCGGGCGAGGCAGCGACGGCGAGCGAGGCGCCGGTAGCGGCAAGAACAAGAGCAAGAACAGCAGAGCGCATCATGGGTCGGAATCCTCGATAGAACGCAGATGAAATCAAAGCGGCTTCAGCGCCAGCGCGGAAGGCGGCTTTTGGGGAAAGACTTTGGCGTAAACCTCGCGCACCGTGGCAAGGCCACCTTCGGCCATGGCCGCCGGGGTGCGCCCGAACTTGTCGGCAAGGTCGGTACGCGCCCCCTTGGCGGCGAGCAGGCGGAGCATGGCTTCAAGCCCCGGATGCCACCCCCCGCCCAGCACGCGGTGCAGCGCAGTCATGCCATTGGCATCGGCAAAGTTCACATCGGGGCTAAGCGTCAGGGCATATTCGAGCGCCTCCGGGCTATGGCTCGAAGCCGCTGCAAGGAGGACGTTGGTGCCATCGCTCAGGACCACGTCGCGGCGTGCTCCTGCCTCGACGAGTTGCCGCATGACGCCGCTCTGCCCCCCTTCTGCCCCTGCGAGTAGGGGGGGAGTTGGAGACTTGGGCGGTGGCGCCACACCAAAGTTCGCCTCGGTCACCCAGGTGATCCGCGAAGGCCCGGTCAAGCCATTGGCATCAGCCCCTTTTTCGAGCAACGCCGCCACCAGCGCGCCCTGCCCCGCCGCGGCGGCAACATGGAGCGGGCGATTGCCATTGCGGTCGATCTCGCCAAGGTCCCAGCCCCGCCGCGCCAGCAGCAACTGCGCCGCCGCCCAGTTCTTCTGGTAAAGCGCCAATTGCAGCGCGCTCGTATTCTCCGGCCCGCGATGGCCAAGGTCCGCGCCGGCATCGACCAGCACCGCCACGGCATCCGCATTCCCGCCCGCGATGGCGAAGAACAGCGGCGTAAATCCGGCAGGCGTCACCCGGTTGACCTTGGCCCCGGCCTTGACCAGCAGCGCCACCGCATCCACCCTGCCCGCCGACGCTGCCCACATGAGCGGCGTCTGCCCGCGCGGATCGGGCGCATCGGCCTTGGCCCCCTTGGCGAGCAGCGCCGCCACGGTCTCCGCAGGCGCAAACCGCGCGCAGAGCGACAAGGGCAAGGCCCCTTCCGCCCCCGCCTTGCGCGGATCGGCCCCGGCAGCAAGCAGCGCCGAGACAATCGCCGGATTGCCCCGCTCGCAGGCCAAAGCCAGCGGCGTCAGCCCATTGGCGTCGGCAAGGTTCGGCTTGGCCCCCGCGCCCAGCAGCGCCGCCACCAGCGCCGGGTCCTGCACCTCGACCGCGCGGGCAAGCGGGCTCTCGCCATAGTCGAGCGGCGCATTGGCATCCGCACCACCCGACAGCGCCGCCTGCAAGGCCGCCGCATCGTCCGCCGCAATCGCGTCCGCCACCGGCGAGGCGCCCGTGAGCAGCAAGGCGGCGACAAGCTCAAGCATCGGCCAGCCCTTTGAGCGGCCCGCTGCTATCCCCGAACTTGGTGGCAGGCACGCCCAGCAGGTTCAGCCCGGCCAGCATCAGGTCCGACATCGAGGTCCCCTGCGCCACTGTCAGGTGCCGCCCGCCCGAGACCAGCCCGCCGCCCACGATCACCGGCAAGTCCATGAAATCGTGGTCGTTCGAATCCCCGAACGCCGATCCGCGCAGCACCAGCATGGTATCGAGCAGCGACCCTTCGCCATCGCGCACGTCCTTCAGCCGCTGCAGCATGTAGGCGAAGAAAGTCATGTGATAGCGGTTGATCAGCGCCAGCTTGGCCATCTTGTCCGGGTTCTTGCCGTGATGGCTGAGCATGTGGTGCGAATCCGGCACGCCGATTTCCGGATAAGTCCGGTTCGAAATCTCGCGCCCGATCATGAAGGTGCCGACCCGCGTCAGGTCCGCCTGCAGCGCCAGCACCTGCAGGTCGATCATCAGCTTCACGTGGGTCGCAAAGTCATCGGGAATGCCCGCTGGAGCCTGCATCGGAGTGCCCTGCGGCCCCTGCGCCGAGGCCGCCGGAGCCCCCTGCGCCCGCTGTATCCGCTTCTCGATCGCGCGGGTGGCGTCGAGGTACTCGTCCAGCTTGTGCCGGTCCTCCATGCCCAGCGCGCCCGAGAGCCGCGCCGCATCCTCGCGCACGAAATCGAGGATCGAGCTCTGCCGCCGCAGCTGCGCGAGGCGGCTCGTCTCGTCCAGCGCCTCGCCATCGCCGAACAATCGCTCGAACACGTCGCGCGGATTGGCGGTCACCGGCAGCGGCACCGTCGGCGTGGCCCACGAGATGCCATTGGTATAGGCGCAGGAATAGTTGATGTCGCAACTGCCGAGCAGGCTCGCCTGATCGATGCCGAGTTCAAGCGAGGGAAGCTGCGTCGCCTCTCCCAGATGCGCGGCGAACACCTGGTCCATCGATACGCCGCAGCGAATGTCCGGCCCCTCGGTCTGCTTGGCATGCGCGCCGGTCAGGAACGCCGGACAGGACCGCCCATGTCCCGCCGGTCGATCCCCGAATGCCGCTGCCTGCGGATGGCCCAGCCCTGTCACGAACAGCAAGTCCTTGCGATGCGGCTCCAAAGGCGCAAGCGTCTGCGGCAGCGTGAAATCGGCCCCCGTCCCCACGGGCCGGTACTCCGCCATGGTCATGCCGTTGGGCGTATAGAACACCTGCAACCGCTTGGGCCGCTGCGCAATGTCTGCCGCCTTGGCGCTCGGCATCATCGCCTCGAGGAACGGCAGCGCCAAGGTCGTGCCCAGCCCGCGCAGTACCGTGCGGCGCGAAAGAGGGGCGCGGCGCACGATCATCGCTGCACCTGCGCCACTTTCAGCCCCGGAGCCCGCCGCATGGTGAACGCCGGACCGGTCACGATCCCCCGCACGATAGTCTGCACGCGATAGTCCTCCTGCGCCGCCTTGCGCGCGATGGCGCGGACGGCGGGCATGTCCTGCGGCCCCAGCCCGCGCGCGAGGGCATAAGTCATCAGCCGCTCGGTAAAGGCCTGCGCAAATTCGTCGCGCCGCTCCATCAGCACCTGCTGCAGTCCGGTGAACCCGGCAATCGCGCGGCCATCGGGCAGCACGGCGGTATTGTCGATGTCCTGCCCCGCATCGACCGTCCGCCAGGCGCCCACCGCGTCGAAGTTCTCGAGCGCAAAGCCGAGCGGGTCCATCTTGGCGTGGCAGGCGGCGCAGGTCGGGTTGGCGCGATGCAGTTCCAGCTGCTGGCGCGCGGTCAGCTTGCGCCCGTCATGCTCGGCCTTCAGCGCGGGCACATCGGGCGGCGGCGGGGGCGGCGGCGAGGCGAGCATGTTGTCGAGCACCCACTTGCCCCGCTTCACCACGGAAGTGTGGTTGCCATAGGAGGTCACCGTCAGGATGCTCGCCTGCCCGAGCAGCCCGCCGCGCGTGGTTGCAGGGTCCAGCGCCACCTTGCGAAACGCCGTGCCGCTGACGCCCGCGATGCCATAATGCCGCGCCAGCCGCTGGTTGAGGAAGGTGTAGTCGGCGCGGATGAAATCGGTCACGGGCCGGTTCGCGCCCATGACATAGGCGAAGAACATCTTCGTCTCGGTCGCCATCGCGCTGCGCAACCGGGTGTCGAAATCGGGAAACTCGGTGATGTCCGGGCGCTGCTGATCGAGGTTGCGCAAGTAGAGCCACTGGCCTGCGAAATTTTCGGTCAGCGCCTGCGCCTTGGGATCGGCCAGCATCCGCGCAATCTCGGCATCGAGCACGCCGGGGGAGCGCAACCGCCCCTGCTCGGCCAGCGCCAGCAGCCGCTCGTCGGGGATCGAACTCCACAGGAACAGCGCGAGCCGCGTGGCGAGATCGAGGTCCGACACGCCATAGGCCGCACCCGCAATCCCTGCAGGGGGCGGGCTTTCCACCACGAACAGGAACTGCGGCGATACCAGGATCGCCTCAACCGCCGCCTCGATGCCCTGCTCGAAACTGCTCCCCGCCCGCGCCGCGCCATAGATGCGCAGCAAGGGCGCAACATCCGCCGCCGTTACCGGCCTGCGCCACGCCCGCCGCGCGAGCGCGGAGACGATAGTCTGAGCACAAGGCCCTTCCTCCGCCGCATTGCGCGGACGGCATTGGAAAAGCCCCGGAGTTCGTGGCGGTCCGCCCTTCGCATCAAAAGGCCCCGCCACGTCCAGCTGCAGCACGTCGCGCGGGAAATTGCGCTGCGAATAGCGCGGGTGCATCCGCCACGAAGGCACCTGCACCGTGCCCGCCCGCTTGCCATCCACCCACACGTCCATTGGCAGGAGCTTCGGCGTGTCGAGCGGCAGCGGCACGTAGTCGGTGTTGTTGCGCAAGAACTGCACGCTCTCGTCCGGCCAGGTCTGGCGGCGGAACGATACGCCGATGCGATGCTCGCCCGCGCTCAACCCCACGCGCAGCGAATAGCGGTCCTCGACCAGCCGGTCGGTCTCGTTATTGGTGTTCGAGTTCAGCCACGCGACGATATCGTAAAGCCCATCGGCCCGCGCGACATAGCGCACCGCCGTACCCCCGCGCGAGGCCAGCGGCAGGTCGCCCGCGCCGAACGCATCGACGGCGCGCTCGTTGTAGGCCGGAACCCCGCCGTTCATCACCGAGCCGTCCTTGGGCACCTGCCATGTCGTCACGAAAGGCCGCGTCGGCACCAGCCCGGTCGCCATCCGCGCCACCTTGCCCGCCACCGCGACATAGCGCTCCATCAGCGTGGGCGAGACGCTGAGCACATCGGCGATGTTATCGAACCCGAAGCCCGAATTGTCCGGCGGCAAGGCGCGGGCAAGATCCGCCTCGACGCCGAGCAGATCGCGCACCGCATTGGCATACTCGGTGCGGTTCAACCGTCGCACCGCGCTGCGGCCGGGATCGGGATGCGCCGCCACATATTGCGCCCGCGCGCTGTCGAGCCATTCGACTACGGCGGCGCGCTGGGCCAATTCCGGCTGCGGCTTGGAATGGGGCGGCATCTCACCCGTCGCCATGCGGCGCAGGATCTTCTCCCAGGCTTCCGCATTGCGGCCATCTGCAAGGTCCGAAGCCTTGAGATCGGCCACGGAAAGCCCGGCGACATGATCGAAATCGTTGTGGCAGCGCGAACAGAACTTATCGAGCATCGGCTCGACCATGGCGGCGCGGCTCTGCGCCAAGGCGTCAGGTGCAGCAGCCGCAGGCTCAGCCCCGGATTGCGCGGACAGCAGCAGGCTCGACGCTGCGAGCAGCCCACTCAGGCCCAATAGAATTCGCGCCCCTTTTGCCATTGGCGCGGGACTATCGGGCGGGGGTGCACGCGTCCATTGCCATTAACGGCACGACCCATAGCGATAAATCGCGCACCCCCGGACGAGCGGCGCTCACATCAGGCCGAGCTTGCCCCCGCTTGCCGCATAGGCGCGGAAGGCCTCGAAGCGTTCGGGCGAGGACACGGCGGGGCGCATCCCTTCGCGGTCGCCCAGCCCCATCACCGTCGCGCCGGTCTTCGACACCTTCGCCCAGCCTTTGCCCGGAACCCCGCTGCGCATGAATGCCAGCAGACGGTCCTGCCATTGCCGGACAACGCGATCGTCTGCAGGCTTCCACGCCCGTTCGCCGATGCCGATATTGCCGAACACATAGGGCAGCTGCGAAGAGTGGAAGGCCCCCCACGATTGCCCGCCGTTCACCGCCGGATAGGCATGGTCATAGAGATAGGCGAAGACCGGCTGCTGCGCCGTCCGCGTGCGCTCGCGCGCCCAGAGCAGCAGCCCCGCCATGTAGCGATCCCGCGCGATCAGCGTGTTCGATGCCACCGCCTCGGCGTCCGTCGCGTGTGGGTAAAGCGCCAGCAGACGCTCGGCAGAAGCACCATAGCGCGCCCGCACCGCCGCTTCGAACTGCGCAGGCGTGCGCACCGAGGGGTCGATCATCTCCGCGCTGTTGTAGCCCGAGATCAGCGGCACCGGGCTCGCCACAGGGCCGCTTGGGCGGATCGGATCGAACGGCACCACCTTGCCATCGACATTGGGCACGAACATCAGCCGCGGCGGCCCGCTGCTGGCGCCGGGAACATAACGCGTCGCCTCGACAAGCGCCTCGGCGGGCTCCGCGCGCATGTCGGCAATGCTCGCCTTGCCGAGCTTGGCCGCAAGGTCGCTCCCGATCTGCTCGTTCTGCTTCAGGGGCGGCACGTCCACCGCCATGCTCGCCCCGCTGAAGGCGATGGCCTTGTCGAACAGGCCCTTGGCCATCGGCGAGACCATCAGGTCCGCCACCGATGCCGCGCCCGCGCTCTCGCCCGAGACGGTCACGTTGCCAGCATCGCCGCCAATCTTGCCGGCATTGGCCCGCACCCATTTCAGCGCGGCGATCTGGTCAAGCAGCCCGTAGTTGCCGGATGACCCCAGCGGCGATTCCGCGGTGAGCGCGGGATGGGCCATGAAGCCCAGCACGCCAACGCGGTAGTTGATCGTCACCACCACGGCGCCCTTCGCCGCCAACTTCGCGCCATCATAGATCGGCAGGCTGCCCGCACCGCCACCGAAGCCGCCGCCGTGGATGAAGACCAACACCGGCAGCTTCTTCGTGGCTGCGCTCTTAGGGCGCCACACGTTGAGCGTCAGGCAGTCCTCGCTCATCGGCGGGGCGGCAAGGAATTCAGCGGTGTACGGCCCCCACGGCGCGGGCACGCCCTGCTGGCACACAGCCCCGAACGCCGATCCGTCGCGCACGCCCTGCCAGACCGGCGCAGGTTGCGGCTCACGCCAGCGCATCGCCCCCACCGGCGGCGCGGCGTAGGGAATGCCGAGGAACGCCTCTGCACCCCCCTTCACCACCCCGCGCACCGCGCCGCCACTGGTCGGGACGACTGTCCGCGCAAGCCCTGCCTGCGCGGCGAAGGAAAGGGCCAGCGCCCCGGCGACGGCAAGGTTCCGCATCATGTCCGGCCTCAATATTCGAAGGTTTCGCTCATCGTGCGATAGGGCACCGGCGGCGGCGCATCCAAAGTCTGGCCGGTGTCGGTACGATAGGGATTGTTGCGCATGGTCACCGGCGCATCTGGCTTGGGCATCAGCACCGGCTTTCCGTCCTCGCCGAAGTACATCAGGTCATCGGCAAAGGGGTTGTCCTGCGATTTGGCGGCAAAGGGAATCCAGCCCATGCCATGGGGCGAACGCGCCACTTCGTAGCAATGCAGGTGCCAGATCTTCCACTGCCCGTCCTGGCGGATGAAGTCGACGCCGTACTTGACCATGATCTCGTGCATCCACACGCGCTTGCCGTCGATCATCAGGTCCTTGACGTACATGAAGTCGGGCGCCTTCTTCGCCGCCTCGGGATCGGTCAGCCCGGATTCCACGCCCGCCATCACGAACAGGCCTTTGGCGGTCTGCCCATCGGCCGCCACCTCGATCAGCGGCGAGGCGAGGTAGTGGAAGATCAGCTTGCCCGCCGGATTGGGCCGCTGCGCGTGATAGCCGGTGATCGATTCCCAGGAGGTATAGACCCCGTTGTTCGAATACTGCGCGCGTATGCCGGGCGTGCCCTTCTTCGCCCAGAGCGGAATGATCTCGGGATCGTGAAAGGCGTTGTGCAGATACATGTAGCGCGAGAACAGGTTCTGGATATCCCCCCGGTCGCGCGCAGACTGGGCCGTGGCCCTGAGCTGCGAGACTTCAGCCCTGAGCGCGGCGATCTCGGCAGAAACGTCGTCCTTGGCCAGCACCGGCGTTGCCAGTCCCAGAGTGGCCGCACCGATCGCCAGCATGCCCTTGCGCAAGTGATGAATTGTCATGTCGCTCTCCCATTGGCAGCTCCTGTCGCGGCACGTCTTCGCGCTCGCTGCTGCCCGGTACCAAAACAAGTATGTTGATTCTAAAATGGGGTCAAGCGGCGATTGACAGGCCTTGACGGCGAGGTTGAATTAGTAGAATATCTATTCCAATAGAGGGCGCCAGACCCCAGGAGAGAGCGAGAGGCATCCGGCCCGCAATGGCCCGAACCCCAGCCCTGTCCGACCTGTAAACTCGGCACTGAACCGAACCGCAGCCTGTGCCCGGCTATCCGCAAGAACCCCCGCCAAGAGGTGACGTGTGTCGAAGATCAAGAGAGGCGTGAGCCTCTATTCCTATCAGAACGAGACCTTCCAGGGTAAGATGACCCTCGAGGACTGCATCCGCACCAGCGCGGAACTCGGTGCCAAGGGCATCGAGATCATCGGCGAGCAGACCTTCTGGGGCTGGCCCGAATATGGCGCGGCCGATGCCGATGTCGAAAACTGGCACCGCCTGATCAAGCAGTATGACTGCACCCCCGTCAGCCACGACTTCATGCTCGACTACAAGCGCTACAAGGGCCGCATCATGCCCTTCGACGAGCAGGTCGCCAGCGTGAAGAAGGACATCGAATTCGGTGCCCGCCTCGGCATGAAGTACATCCGCGCGCTCGTATCGATCGCCCCCGAAGTGCTCGTCGCCGCCGCGCCTTACGCTGAAGAACATGGGCTCAAGATCCTGATCGAGGTCCACGCCCCGCTGCACTTCGATCATCCGTGGATCATCCGCCACGCCGAAGCCTTCGAGAAGTCGGGCTCCGACGCGCTCGGCTTCCTGCCCGACATGGGCATGTTCCTGTTCAGGTTCCCGCCCGTTTGGAAGGAAAAGTTCCTCCGCATCGGCGTGCCGCAGAACATCGCCGACTACGTCGAAAAGGCCTACGAGGACCGCGTCCTTTCGGAATACGTCATCCTCGATGTCCAGCAGATGGGCGGCACCGGCCCTGCCATCGCCATGGCCGAAACGCTGCGCCACAACGCCGCGTTCGAACCCAAGCGCATGCTCGACTACATGCCGCGCATCCACAACATCCACGGCAAGTTCTACCAGATGGACGAGGACTACGTGGAGCCCTCGATCCCCTACGACAAGATCGTCGAAGTCCTCAAGCAGGGCGGCTACGAAGGTTACATCTGCTCGGAATACGAAGGCAACCGCTGGATCGAGGATGCGCAGGAGCCAGACTCGGTCGAACAGGTCCGCCGCCAGCAGGTCATGCTCGCCCGCCTGCTGGGCGAAGCCGAAGTCCCCACGATCAAGACCTCGCCCACCGCATCGGCTGACGCCGAAGCCACCCGCGAAGCCGCAGAATAAGGAGAGCCTTCCCATGATGGACAACAAGATGATCGTCGAGGGCAGCCTCCAGTCCGTGGAGGGTGGCTTTTCCTTCCTCGGGCGCCTGCCCTACTACCGCGGCCTTGGTCTTTCGATGATCGAGGACATCCAGGTCACCGTCGATGGCGAAGTCCAGCCGCGAGAATCGGTGCGCTTCAGCGTGCGCGGCAAGACCTACACGCTCGACGAAATGGAAACGGTCTATGACGACCGCTGGAACTTCGGCGAAAAGGCGCAGATCATCGTGCTGAACGGCGGCCTTTCCGCTGGCACCCACACGATCACTTTTGCCGTGCGCAACCGCGTCTCCTACCTGCCCTTCGTGCCCACCACCAAGGACACCAAGGACCTCGCACTCGCCGCCTGATTCCCGAACCCGGCGTCCCCGCGAAAGCGGGGACGCCGGTGTTGTTACGGAACGCAAGGGACGGAGCGCAAATGCCAAACCGCCGCACCATGCTGCAGGGCCTAGCCGTAGCAGCAGCAACAACCGCCCTCCCCGCCATCGCCCGCATTCCTGCAGCGCCCTCCCCATGGCGCGCCCTGTTCAATGGCCGCAACCTCGATGGCTGGACGATCTACCAGGACGGCGAAGGCAACCGCGATGCGCACAACGCCATCCGCATCGAAAAAGGTGTGCTGCACATGCTGGGCAGCAGCTTTACCGGCCCCGATAAGGCCAGCTTCGGCCACATCGCCACGACCGGCACCCACGCCAACTACCACCTGCGCATGGACTTCCGCTTCGGCGAGCGCCGCTTCGCCCCGCGCGGGTGGCAGCGCCGCAATTCCGGCCTGCTCTACCATATGGCCCCCGAGCTTGACCGCCTGTTCCCCGATTGCGTCGAATTCCAGTTCGAAGAGGGCGACATCGGCGATGCGATCATGGTCAACACCAAGGCGCTGCAAGGCCCGCTGCTCGGCGGCACGCCGCTCTGGCCCAACTACTTCCCAGGCCTGCCCACCGACTATGCCGAACCGATAAATGCCGGCGGCATCGCCCGCCAATGGCACCGCCACGCCGGCACCTACGAACGCATCGACGACTGGAACACCGTGGACCTCGTCGTCTTCGGCGACCAGGCGGCGCACCTTGTCAACGGCCGAATCGTCAACACCCTGTTCCGCATGATAGACCGGGGCGGCCAGCCGCTCAACGGAGGACGCATCGCGCTCGAATTCGAAGCCGCCGAAGTCCTGATGCGCAACGTCATGATCCGCGACCTGACCGAGGCCGAAATCGCCCTGACCCGCAAGCAGGGGTCGTACTGACCCGCTGCGTCCCCGCGAATGCGGGGACCTCGGTGTTGTCAAGGAACGCCTGAAAGTTGAGCGGCGGTGCACTGCAGGATGTTTCTCGCAGAGACGCAGAATCCCAGACAAAAAAGGGGGCGGCGCGATTGAACGCGCCGCCCCTTTGAAGTTGAGGAACTCTGACTGGCAGAGCCCTTCGGGTCGCATGGGCGTATTAGCGCCGATCGACGCACGAGAATGTGCGGGACTTCACACCTCGCGAAGATTTCTCTCACTTTCCTCCGGCGCAGGTTCGGCGTTCGGGAACGGTCCGTTAAGGCGCACGATGGCGATGTTGAGGCAGGCCGCGAAGCTGACCCAGACCAGATAGGGCACGATCAGCCAGCTCGCCAGAACCGAGAACTGGCGCAGCACCACGCATAGCGCGAAGACCGAGAGCCACAGCGGCACCACCTCGATCAGCGCCCAGTCCGGTCGCCTGAGCGTGAAGAACAGCGGCGACCACAGGAAGTGGAACACGAAGTTGGCGGCATAGAGCATCACGATCACGCGCCGCCCCCAGTCATCGCCCGCGCCTTCCCAGCTGAGCACCATGGCCCATGCCGCAAGGCCGAGGATCACTGTCCATGCCGGGCCGAACAGCCAGTCGGGCGGCTGCCATGGGGGCTTGCGCAAATTGCGGTACCACGCGCCAATCTTGGTCAGCACTCCGCCAAGTCCGCCGAGCACGATGGCCCAGGCAATGGCTACGATCACATGTGTTTCCGGCATCACCAGCCTATGGGCTTCCCGCATCACATGCACAACCGGCGATTTGGGCACTGGTTCCGGAGCATTTCGCCGGGCACCAACCCGGCGCTGGCCAGTTGAGCGCTGATGGATGATACGAGCATCGGCCGCGTCGCAACACGGGACCCCTTCATGAGCGAATTGCCCCTTCCCCCTGCCTTCCGCCCGCTCGGAGCCTCCGGCATTGCCGTGTCACCGATTGCGTGGGGCATGTGGCGGCTTGCCGAAGGCGGGAGCAGTGCTGCCGATGCGGCAATGCTGGTTCACGCCGCGCTGGATGCCGGAATCAACTTCCTCGACACGGCAGACATCTACGGCTTCGACGGCAAGGGCGGCTTCGGCGATGCCGAGGCGCTGCTGGGCGATGTGCTGGCAGCAGAACCCGCGCTGCGCACCCGCATGGTTCTGGCCACCAAGGGCGGCATCCTCCCGCCCCTGCCCTATGACCAGAGCCCCGATTACCTGCGCAAGGCCATCGAAGATTCGCTGCGCCGCCTGAAGACCGACGTGATCGACCTGTGGCAGATCCACCGCCCGGATATCCTCGCCCACCCGCACGAAACCGCGCGCGTGCTCGACGACGCCGTGGCCTCGGGCAAGGTCCGCGCGCTTGGCGTCTCCAACTTCACGCAAAGCCAGATCGCCGCGCTCAACCATTTCCTCGGTGAAAAGCTGGCAACGACCCAGCCCGAGATCAGCCCGCTGCGGATCACCTGCTTCGAGAACGGCGAGCTGGATCAGGCGATGCAGCTTGGCCTGACGCCAATGGCCTGGTCGCCGCTCGGCGGTGGCCGCCTTGCAGGCCCCAAGCTCGATCGCGAGATGGCCGTCGCCTCTGCGCTCGATGCCGTGGCCGACGCGCAGGGCGTCTCGCGCACGGTCGCGGCCTATTCCTGGCTCATGGCACACCCCGCCGGGATCGTGCCGATCATCGGATCGCAAAAGGCAGCGCGCATTGCCGAGGGCGCAGCCGCGCTTTCGGTGCGCTGGACACGCACGCAATGGTACGCCGTCCTCGTCGCGGCGCGGGGCGAGCCGCTCCCCTGACTTCCCCCCTCCCGCAAGCTTTGCTTCCCCCCTCCCGCAAGCGGGAGGGGTCGGGGGTGGGCATTCCAATCCTCCCCGCTCTCCACTGCCCCTCCCCACTGCCCCTCCCCACTGGACGTCACCGCCGCCAAGCGCCAATGTCCCCACCTGACAGGAAAGGCGCCTTGGCACAGCACGACACCATCTTCGACGTCGCCGTGATCGGCGGCGGCGTCAACGGCACCGGCATCGCGCGCGACGCTGCCGGGCGCGGGGCTTCAGTCCTGCTGCTCGAGGCGCACGATCTTGCCAGCGGCACTTCGTCCAATTCCAGCAAGCTGATCCACGGCGGCCTGCGCTATCTCGAACACTACGAGTTCGGCCTGGTGCGCGAGGCGCTGGGCGAGCGCGAGACGCTCTGGGCCATTGCCCCGCACATCATCTGGCCGATGCGCTTCGTCCTGCCGTGGGTGCAGGGCCTGCGCCCGCGCTGGCTGCTGCGCCTCGGCCTGTTCCTCTACGACCACCTCGGCAAGCGCCGCCTCCTGCCCGCGACCGAGACGATCCGGCTCGACCGCCACCCTGCCGGAAAGCCGCTCAAGCCCGAATTCGTCCACGGCTTCGTCTATTCCGATGGCTGGGTCGATGACGCGCGCCTCGTCGTGCTCAATGCCCGCGACGCGGCAGACAAGGGCGCCGAAATCCGCACCCGCTGCCCGGTGGAGAAGCTGACGCGCGAGAGCGAACTGTGGCGCATCGAAACACCGCTCGGGCCTTTCCGCGCGCGCGCGGTGATCAACGCCGCCGGTCCCTCGGTCCTCTCGATCCTCGATCGCAGCGGCGAGCAGCACAGCCAGTCGATCCGCCTCGTGCGCGGCTCGCACATCGTCGTGCCCAAACTGTTCGATCACCCCCACCCCTACTTCTTCCAGCTCCCCGATGGCCGCATCTTCTTCGCCATCCCCTACGAGCATGACTTCACCCTGATCGGCACGACCGACCGCGACCACACGCCGGGCACCCCCATCGTCGCCAGCGCCGAGGAGATCGCGTACTTGTGCGAAGGCGCCAGCCGGTTCTTCGCCAAGCCGGTCCGGCCCGAAGACGTCGTCTGGACCTATTCCGGCGTCCGCCCCCTCGTCGATGACGGCTCCGGCAAGCCCGAAGCCGCCACGCGCGGCTACCGCTTCGAACTGAGCCCCGAAGACGAAGGCGCCCCGATCCTCTCGGTCTTCGGCGGCAAGATCACCACCTTCCGCACCCTCTCCGAAGAAGCGGTGGACCGCATGGGGACACGTATTCCAGCCCTCTCCGCCCCGCACTGGACCGACCGCAAACCGCTCCCCGGCGGCGATTTCGGCGTGCACGAAGTGGACAGCCGCATTGCCGATCTCAAGGCGCGCTACCCCTTCCTCGAACCCGCCTGGGCCGAGCGCCTGATCCACTGCTACGGCTCGCTGGCGCCTGAAGTGCTCGGCGATGCGCAAGGGCTGCAGGATTGCGGCCAGCACTTCGGCCACGGTCTCACCGCGCGCGAAGTGCAGTACCTGATTGCGCGCGAGTGGGCGGTGGAGGCACAAGACGTGTTGTGGCGGCGCACCAAGCTTGGCCTGCGCCTGTCACCGCAGCAGCAGGAAAACCTGCGCCGCTTCATGGGGGAGAATGCCGCGAAATGAGCGATGACCAATGCATCCTCGTGCTGGACGAAGGCACCACCTCCACGCGCGTGATCCTCTATTCCGCAGCCGGTGACGTCCTCGCGCTCGCGCAGGAGGAGCTGACCCAACATTACCCCGCCCCCGGCCTTGTCGAACATGACGCCGCGGAGATCTGGGAACGCACCCTGCGCTGCGCCCGCGCCATGGTCGAGCGCGCAGGCGGCCCCTCGCACATCGCCGGGATCGGCGTCACCAACCAGCGCGAGACGGTCGTCGCATGGGACCGCAAGACCGGCGAGCCGGTCACCCGCGCCATCGTCTGGCAGGACCGTCGCACTGAAGAGCAATGCCGGTCCTTACGCGATGCAGGCCATGAAGCCGCGATTCAGCAGACCACCGGCCTCCTGCTCGACCCCTATTTCTCCGCCAGCAAGATGGCGTGGATCCTGCGCAACGTGCCTGAAGCCGCCGCGCTGGGCGATCGCCTCGCCTTCGGCACCGTGGAAAGCTGGCTGGTGTGGAAGCTCACCGGCGGCCTGCACATCTCCGACGTCTCCAACGCGAGCCGCACCTCGCTTTTTCCCCTCGTCGGGCAAACGTGGGACGAAGGCCTGTGCGACCTGTTCGGCGTGCCCCGCTCCGCCCTCCCCGAAGTCGTCCCCAGCGCGGGCGCATTCGGCCGCACCCTGCCTGAAATGTTCGGCGCCCCCATCGCCATCACCGGCCTTGCCGGAGACCAGCAGGCCGCCACCATCGGGCAGGGTTGCTTCGCCAGGGGAGAAGCCAAGGCCACGCTCGGCACCGGCGCGTTCATCCTCTCGAACATGGGCACCACGCCGCCACGCTCCACCCACCGCCTGCTCGGCACCGTGCTGTGCGAACTCGGCGGCGTGCGCACATACGCGCTCGAAGGCTCAGTGTTCGCGGCGGGCAGCGTGATCAAGTGGCTGCGCGACAGCCTCGGCATGCTCTCCAGCTCGGCGGAAAGCGAAGCGCTCGCCCGCTCGGTGCCCGACAGCGCAGGCGTGGTCTTCGTGCCCGCGCTCTCCGGCCTCGGCGCGCCCTACTGGCAGCCCGAGGCCCGCGCCAGCATCACCGGCCTGACCTTCGCCGCCACCCGCGCCCACGTGACCCGCGCGGCGCTGGAATCCATCGCCCACGTCTTCCACGACCTCGCGCGTGCCTACGCGGCAGACGGCGCAGGCTGGGAAGTGCTGCGCCTCGATGGCGGCATGAGCGCCAACGACTGGCTGGCCCAGGACATCGCCAACGTCCTCGCCCTGCGCTGCGAACGCCCCACCGATGTCGAGACGACGGCGCGGGGCGCGGCAATCCTCGCCGCCATCGGCGCCGGCCTCTTCCCTGACCTCACCACCGCCCGCACCTTCATCCCCCGCACCGACGTCTTCGAACCCCGCATGGCCGAGGTAGACCGAGGCACCCGCCTCACTGCCTGGCGCGAGGCACTAGGCAACTGACAGCCCACCCCACACCACCCAAAACATCCGTCACCCCGGCGCAGGCCGGGGCCCATGACCTCTCCCCCGCGCGCACCCTCGCGATCCTGACCGCACCCTCGATCCTCACCGACAGCGCCGCGCCACGCCGCAACGCTGTGGACCCCGGCCTGCGCCGGGGCGACGGGGGTGTTTTACGATGCGTGTGCGATTCCCAACACCGGCCTTAACCCTCTCCCCTTCAGAGGAGAGGGCCCGAAGAGGGGACTTTCAGCGCGGCCTAGGCGCAAAGCCCGCGAATATACCCGAACGCCTCGGCCGAAGGCTTCGTCGGCTGCAGTTCCAGCCCGACCGTGCCCTTGTACCCCACGCGCTCGAACATCGCCAAAGCGCCCGGCCAGTCGATCTTGCCAGACCCCGGCTCGCCCCGGCCCGGCGCATCGGCCACCTGCACATGCACCACCTGATGCATCGCCGCCGAAAGCGCGGCCTCGGGGTCCTCGCCTTCCACCACCGAGTGGTACAGGTCGTAGAGCACCTTCACGCGGGGGTGATCGACCATGTCGGCCACCACCACGCTGTCCGGCGTGGTAGAGCACAGCACGCCCGGATGATCGAAGCGGGTGTTGGCGGATTCGAGCAGGATCGTGACGTCCAGCTCCTCGGCAATCGGCACCAGCTTGCGCAGGGCATCGGCAAAGATCGAAAGCTGCACCGGACGCTTGAGCCACGGCACCCCGCGCCCCGATGTCACCACCACGTTCGAACAGCCCAGCGACTTCGCCGCCGAAGCCGCCTCGCGGAACACTTCGCAGAAACCCTCGTGCGTGGCAGGATCGACCAGCTGCGTCACATAGTCGGCCACCGTGCTGACCAGTTCGACGCCATGTGTCTCCAGCGCCGCCTTGATCGCCCCCAGATCGCGACCCTTGAGCAGGAACAGCTCGACCTTGCGGAAGCCCGCTGCCGCTGCTGCCGCAATGCGGTCCTCGATCCTGTCGCCCGCTTCGGTGAAGCCGTATTCGAGATTTACCGAGAGATCGAAAGCCATGCCTCAAGCCCCCCAGATGCGGCGGGCCATCGCCTGGTGGCGGCGGACCTGCTCGAAGGCATCGCGCGTGTCATAGGCATGGCCTTCCCATTCGGAGACCATCGTGCCGGTGAACCCGCCGTCCTTGAACAGCGGCAGGATCGTGTCGTAGTCGATCGCTTCCTCGACCAGATCCTCGCTCACGCCATAGAACTTGCCGTGGATGTGGATCGTGCGGTCGACCAGCGCGGCCCAGCTCTTGGGATCATGGTTGGAGAGGATGAAGAACGCAAGGCACGCCGCCTGAATCTCCATCGGCCCGTGGCCCTTCGCCACGGCCCATTCGCGCAAGCGCCCGGCCTTCTCGTGGCTCATGCCACCTTCCAGCCAGACCTCTTTCAGCTTGTCGAGCAGGTCCTCCTTGGCCCCCTTGGCGCGCGCGGCGTCGAGCATCGATTCCGGGATACGGCTCGCCGTGCCGCCGAAGTCGGGAATCCAGCCCAGATACGGCGTGTCCAGCTTGTCATACATCTCGCCATAGGCCTGCACGGCGGGGTGCCCCGCCCACATCGGCGCGTGCACTTCCACGCCCATGCGAATATCCAGCTCTTCGGCATAAGGCGCGATTTCGGGCAGCAGGTGCACCGGCAGCGCGAACTGGTAGCGGACCAGCGAAAAGCCCATCTTCTTGGCCGAGCGCAGCTGGCGCTTGTGATATTCCACCAGCGCCGCATCCTCGATTGGCTGCTGGCCGGGCTTGAGGAAGCGGTCCGAGTTGATCGCGCACGAAACCGGGTTCAGCCCCGTCTCGGCGATCATCTGCTTGAATTCTTCGGCAAACTTGTCCGAAACGTCCGGAAATTCGCGGAAGCTCTGGAAGCCGATGATCTCGATGTTCGGCCCAAGCCCGCGCTTGGCGACTTCAGCCAGCAGCGTATCGAGTTCGAACTGACGGGTCAGGAACTCGTTGGTGAACGAATAGAGCGTGACGCCAGTCTGCGGGCCGGTTGCGGTGTTAGACATTGTGCAAATCCTCTCAGGCAGCAGCGACGGTGAGGGTCGACGTCTGCGGATTGGTCCGCTTCATGCCGGGAATGTAGGGCGGGCTGACGAACAGGTTGAGCGAGACCTCATGGGTCGAACCCGCGTTGGCGTTCAGCGATGGCAGCACCAGGAACGCCGAATCGCGCACGAACCAGAAGGTGTCCACGCGCTCGCCATTGTCGGAAAGCGCCCATTCCTCGCCTTCGTAGGAAATGCGCGCATCCGAAAGATCCACAGCCTTTCCATCGATGGTCAACGGCCCGACCTCGACCACCGAGAACGGCAGCGAGCGATACCACGGCAGGCGCATCGCCAGCTTCAGCCCACCCGCCGTGGCGGCAAGCCCTTCTTCCCCGATCACCCGTTCGACTGGCAGCACGTCTCGCTCTCCCGCCTTCAATTAGAATTGTTCTTCTAATCATTGCTTGACACGCGGTCAAGCGCCCGGCAGATAAAAACCGAACTTCAGTTCTATTTTAATTTGAGGGCGGGTGCCAAGGGGTCATGGCGGAATTCGATTACATCATCGTCGGCGCAGGCTCGGCAGGCTGCGTTCTGGCCAACCGCCTCAGCGCCGATCCGCGCAACCGCGTCCTCCTGATCGAGGACGGTGGCGACAACCAGCATCCCTTCATCAAGATGGCCGGCGGCTTCATCAAGATCATGGGCAACCCTGACTATTTCCGCGTTTACCAGACCGAGCCGCGCGAAGGCATGCGCGCCGGCATCCATACTTATGGGCGCGGCCTCGGCGGCTCCTCGGCGATCAATGGCACCTGGTATCTCACCGGCATGCCGAAGGATTTCGACAGCTGGACCGCGCAGGGCCTTCCCGGCTGGGGCTGGTCCGACATCGCCCGCTGCTACCGCAAGTTCGAGGACTACCGCGACCCCGGAGCCCACCCCGGTCGCGGCCACGGCGGCGAGCTGCAGGTCACCGCTTCCACCTACCAGTCGCCGGTGTTCGACGCGCTTGCCGCAGGCTTTGAAGCGCAAGGCATGCCTTGGCTCGATGACATCACCACCCCCGGCAAGCAGGGCGTCGGCCGCAGCCAATATACCGTGGACCGCAAGGGCGTGCGCGAAAGTGCCTACAAGGCTTTCGTCATGCCGATCCTGACGCGCCGCAACCTCACCATCGCCCAGCACACCGCCGTCTCGCGCGTGGTGATCGAGCAGGGCCGCGCCACCGGCGTCGTTACCCACGCCCACGGTGAAGAGCGCATCCACACTGCGCGGCGCGAAGTTATCCTTTCAGCAGGCGTCTATGGCTCGCCGCACCTGCTCCAGCTCTCGGGCATCGGCGCTGGCGCAGCGCTGAACGACCTTGGCATCCCGGTGATCAAGGACCTGCCGATGGTTGGCCGCAACCTGTCCGATCACACCAAGTTCGGCGTCTCGTTCGACCTGACCAACCACCCCGGCACCAACCGCGAATTCTTCGGCTGGCGGCTCTATCGCAACGCGCTGCAATACTTCCTCACCGGCACCGGCCACCTCGCCCGCGTCGGCATGCCACTCACCGGCCTCTACGCCAGCGAGGGCACCGACAAGGACTGGCCCGACCTCCAGGTCGCCGCCGCGCCCTTTGCCATGCGCACCGTGAACGAGATGGCCGCCCGCCCCGGCAGCCCCCTCACCCCCAACCCCGGCCTGACCTTCTCGGGCTACCACCTGCGCCCCAAGAGCCGCGGCTCGATCCGCCTGACCTCGCCGAATTACCGCGACGCCCCCGTCGCCGACGCCGCGATCTGGTCCGACCCATCCGACAAGGCCAAGAGCCTCGAATTGTTCCGCCTGTTCCGCGCCATCGCCGCGTCCGAGCCCTTGAAGCCCTTCATCGGCACCGAACGCATGCCCGGCCCCGACATTCAGGACGAAGCCGCGATCCTTGCCGAGCTGGCGAAAATGGTCGAAGTCGGCCTCCACGGCACCGGCACCTGCGCCATGGGCACCGATGAAGCCACCTCCGTCACCGACGCCCGCACCCGCGTCCACGGCATCGGGCATTTACGCGTGGTCGACTGCTCGATCATGCCCACCCCCGTCTCCGGCAACACCAACGGCCCCGCCATGGCCGTCGCCGAACGCGCGGCGGAGATGATCCTCGAGGATGCGGGATAACAAGCCCCACCGTCAGCGCTCCGCGCTGATCAAGTAGCCATCCAGAACCCTCCCCGTTTTTGCGGAGCACAAATGGGGAGGTGGCAGCCCACAGGGCTGACGGAGGGGAAATCCAACGTCACCCCAAAAAGAACCGCACGATCACCTCGGCAACCCCATCGACATCCCGCAGCACATCCGCTGCGGGCACCCGCAGCACGGTGATTCCCTGCGCCCTAAGCCAGGCATCACGAGCCTCGTCTCGCAGGCCCTGACCGCCCATATCATGTGCAATCCCGTCGATCTCGATGCAGACGCGCGCCTGTGCGCAGTAATAATCCAGCACATAGCGCCCAAGCGGATGCTGCCTTCGAAACTTCAACTCACCAAGCCGCAACCGCTGCCACAACATCGCCTCGGGCATTGAAGGTCCCCCGCGCAACTTGCGCGCGAGCGCCACGTTCCGCTCCTGCCTCGGCCTTGGCAAAGGCCCCCTCCGTCATTTGCTGGCGCAAATGCCACCTCCCCGTTTGTGCTCCGCAAAAACGGGGAGGATCAAGGAGAAGTAACGCCATTCTGACCAAACCCTCCCCATTTTTTCGAGAGGACAAATGGGGAGGTGGCAGCCCGCAGGGCCGACGGAGGGGCCAAAGAAAAAGGACGGCCTCCCGACATTGTAGTTCGCAGCAATCCATGAGACCTTGCGCCAACTGGGCATCAGGGGGTTCTCATGAGAGCACGAATTGCATCCGCGTCGTTCGCATTGATTGCATGCCTCATGTCGCCCGCCAGCCCGGCCATGGCGCAGATCACGCGCATCGCGCCTGAAACCTCGCCCATTGCCGCCAGCGTCGCCGTGCCGCCGGGGGCCACCACAGTCTATATCAGCGGCGCGCTTGCCGCAGAATCGAACATGGCCGCCCCCGCTGGCAGCGTCGAGCGCTACGGCGATACCGAAACCCAGACCCGCTCGGTGCTCAAGCGCCTTGCCGAAGGGCTCGCCGCGCAAGGCATGGGGCCGCAGGACGTCGTGATGATGCGCGTCTATCTCGTCGCCCCGCCGGGCGCCAAGGCCATGGACTTTGCCGGCATGATGAAGGCCTACAAGGAGATGTTCGGCACCCCCGAACAGCCCAACAAGCCCGCGCGCGTGACGGTCGAAGTCGCAGCGCTCGCCGCCCCGCAATTCCTTGTCGAAATCGAAGTCCAGGCCGCCAAGGTCCTGACCAAGTGACCTCGCGCCGCGCCTTTCTCGAGGCGATGGGCAAAGCGGGAGGATACAGCGCAGCCTTCCTCTCGATGCGCGCCTTGGGCCTGCTGTCGATGCCCAGCGCCTTTGCCGACGTACCTGAACTGCCTGCCGGATCGGGAAAGGGCAAATCGGTGGCAATCCTCGGCGCAGGCATCGCCGGGCTGACCGCCGGGTACGAACTGATCAAGGCAGGCTACGCCGTCACCATCCTCGAGGCGCGGGACCGCATCGGCGGCCGGGTCTGGACCATCCGCGGCGGTGACCGCGTCGTGCAGGACGGTCGCGCCGACCAGCTCTGCCAGTTCGACGACGGGCTTTACATGAACGCCGGCGCGGCCCGCCTGCCCACCGAACATCACGCCGTGTTCCACTATGCCCGCGAACTTGGCGTGCCCCTCGAAGTCATGGTCAACGTCAACCGCTCCGCCGTGGTCGATGCGGGCGGCGAGACCGTGTCGCAGCGCCGCGCCGTCAACGATACGCGCGGCCATATCGCCGAACTGCTCGCCAAGTCGATCGATCGCGGCGCGCTGGACCGGGAATTGACCGCCACCGACAAGGAGATGCTGCGCGCCTACCTGACCGACTGGGGCGCATTGTCCGAAGGCGGCAGCTACAAGGGCTCGGACCGCGCCGGATACAGCCGGCTCCCCGGCGGCTATGACGATCCGGGCAAAGTGCTCGATCCGCTCACGCTCGACCAGCTGATGAAACACGGCGATTGGGGCGCGCCTGCCGTGTTCGAGGAAACCTTCGACCAGCAGGCCCCGATGTTCCAGCCCGTCGGCGGAATGGATCGCATCGCCCATGCGCTTTACGACAAGATCAAAGACCGCGTCCGGCTGAACACGGTGGTCACCGGCCTGCGCAATTCGGATCGCGGCGTCACCGTCACGCTGGCAGGGGCCGCACCCGTCACGGCGGACTACTGCCTGTGCACCCTGCCCGCCAATTACGTGGCCAAGCTGACCAACGAATTCAGCGCTGCAAAAACCACATCGCTCGCCAATGCCACCTATATCCCATCGGCCAAGGTCGCATGGGAAGCCCCGCGCTTCTGGGAGGAGGAAGGCATCTACGGCGGCCTTGCCTGGACCGATGCCGCAAACACCCTCGTCTGGTATCCCAGCGGCGGGTGGAACAGCGCCAGGGGCATCCTGATGGGCGCCTATACCTATGGCGGCCGCCCCAATTCCGTCGCCTTCACCCACATGGCCCACGCCGAACGCTTCGCCATCTCGCGCGACGTGATCGAGCGCATGCACCCGGGCAAATCGAAACTGCTGACCAAGCCGCTCACCGTCGCATGGAACGAGACCCGCTACAGCGGCGGCGTCGGCTGCCTTTGGGCCGACGAACAGCGCAAGACCGACTATCTCGAGCTATGCAAACCCGAAGGCCGCATCTTCTTCGCCGGCGAACACCTCAGCTACGTCCCCTTCTGGCAGGAAGGCGCAATCCTCTCGTCCTACGAAGCGATGAAACTCCTGAGAGAGCGCACCGCAGCCGACCGCGTCACAGCTTGAACCACTCCCCATGCAATAGAAGCTTCCCGAGCAACCCACCCCAAAACGCACCGTCGTCCCGGACCTGATCCGGGACCCCGCTTTTCTTCGTCACCCACGCGCCACCAGGGCAGCGGGATTACGGTCAATACGGTGGCCACCCCCGCTACCCGCCACCTTTGTTGGCCACCGCCATTGTCCCCGAGCCCGACAGCCTTAGGATGCGCGAATGCCGCGCCTCATCGCCCTCGTCCTCTCGCTGTTCCTCGCCACCCTCCCTGCCCGCGCGCAGGAGAGCGAACGCCCGCTCGAGCGCTACACCTTCGGCGATGTCGCCTCCCCCACCACCGGCCGCCCTGCCCCCGGCCTGCTCCTCATGGGCGGCGGCAAGCGTGACGCCACCGCGCTCCAGTGGTTCTTCGCCAAGGCTGCGCGCGGACACGTGGTGATCATCAGCGCGTCCTACGGCAAGGATATGGGCGAGGAATTCTTCCGCACCGCCAATGGCCCCGCCTCGGTCGAAGTGCTCGTCTTCCACGCCCGCAGCCAGAGCGCCGATCCCGCCGTCCTCGCCAGCCTCGCCCGCGCCGATGCCATCTTCATCGCAGGCGGCGATCAGGCGCGCTACGTGCGGTTCTGGGGCGGCACGCAAGTCACCCGCCTGCTCGATGCCCATGTCGCGGCGGGCAAGCCCCTGGGCGGCACCAGCGCCGGTCTCGCGGTGCTGGGCGAGGCGCTCTACGGCGCGATGGACGGCAACTCGATCACCAGCGAGCAGGCCCTTGCCGGCCCCTTCGGCCCCGGCGTCACCATAGAGCGCGATTTCCTCCACCTCGCCCCCCTGTCGGGCGTCATCACCGAAAGCCACTTCGCCCAGCGCGACCGCCAGGGCCGCCTGCTCGCCTTCCTCGCCAAGGCGCAAGGCCTGACCGGCAAGCCGATGATCGGCCTCGGCATAGACGAGGACGCCGCCCTCATGGTCGAACCTGACGGCACCGCCCGCCTCGCCACCCCCCACCCGGACGGAGCGGCATGGATCGTCGATGGCACGCCCCTGCGCACCACCACGCCCGGCGCCCCGCTCGAAAGCCCGCCCGTCACCGTCACGCTCGCCGGTCGCGGTTCGGTCGTCCACCTGCCCTCGGGCCGGGTCGATGCGCCGCTGGATCGTCGGCTGTATCAGGTCACGGGCGGAAAGCTCGTCCGCCTGTCGCGCGGAAATGTCGCCCCGCGCGAGTGAAACCTGGATCACACCAATGCTGCAACATTCGTCGCTGGCATGATCGACCATCGCCCGTAAACTGCCGCCGATGTCGGCACTTTGCAGAGTCGGCAACAGGGGGACGAGACATGACGGCGATCACGCGCACGGCCTGCGGCATGGCGATCGCGCTTGCGTTGTGCGGGGGCCTCCCCGTCACCGCATCCGCACAGGAAAAGCCGCCCGAACCGGCCACGGAACTGAGCGAATTCGAAGCCATGGTCGCCGTGCTCGCACCCGAAGTGGCGCGCAACACCCCTGCCCCGGCGTTCAAGGCGGAGCAGGCTTCGATCTACGTGAAGCCCTATCTCGCGGACGATACGAAGTGGGAAAAGGCCGCAAGGACAACGTGGTACAGCGGCCAGATCCCCGCCGGCTTCCCCTCCACCGGCACGGTCGAAGTGCTCTACCTGTCGCAATGCACGCCTGAGGCTTTCGCGGTCGACTGGATGAACAAAGGCGAATGGTCGGCCGACATGAGGGCCGCTGCCGAAACCGCGCTGATCCGTCAGGCGCTGGTCGCCAGGGGGCTGGACGCCACCACGGCTGCCGGGCTTGCGCCAGCAAAGCTTGGCGTGCGCGCCGGGTCCTCGTGGAACCGCGATCAGCCCGACCCGGCGCTCAAGACGCTCAACGCCGCACTCCAGTCCGCGTTCGAAGCTGGCAAGCTCACGCAGCGCATCGCGGTGTTCGAACCGTTCTGCCCGCCCACCCAGCGCGGCACTTATGCGCAGGACGCCGAAAGGTATCAGGCAACCGTGGCAAAGTGGAAAGCCTCGGACGGCCCCGTACCGCCGCCGCCCCTGCCACCCCCGCCGCCGCCACCGCCACCCCCTCCGGTCTATTATGCGGCCGCAATTGCGCCGATAGGCTTCAAGGTGCCCGTCGGCGCAGCGGTCTGGATCGCACCGGAACTCACTGCCCGTATCTGCGAGATGAAGACGAAGGCGCCCTATAGCCCGTCGTGCGGCGGGCAGAGGCTCTACGGGCAGGGCATGAGCCTCACCGGTGTCCGTTACCGCTACTACATGGAACGACCCGGCGCGGCACCAAGGCAGGGCACCTTGAACCTCAACCTGCTGCCCCGTCCCATCGATCTCGGGGAATAGAACAAGGCCAAAGCCATGACGCCGCTCGAACGCTTTCAAGACCTGTTCAAGCAGTTTGGCACCGTGGGCGCACTTGCCGCCACCGGGGCTGCGATTGCCCCGATCATCGGTGCGGCCTCGGGCCTTGCCCCGCCGGGCGCCGATGACCTCTCGTTCGTCACCGCAACCCTGACCTTCCTCACCGTGGCCATGCTGTTCATGTTCCTGCCGCGCACCCGCAAGGGCTTTGCCCGGGTGTTCATCGGCGGGACCACGGCGTTCGCGCTTGCCCTGCTGGCGCAGGTCTATCTGCACATGAAGTTCGTCGTCTCGGTGCCGACGATCGAGCAACCGCTGGTGCTGGGCTGCGGCTGGAAGCCGCTGGTCGCAAAGCTCGCCCGAAGCATGGAGGAGATCGACGCAACCTCGCAATGCCCCGGCGATTACCAGTGGCTGCTGACCAGCGCAGACAACGATCCCGGTCAGGTCTGGACCGCGTCGAGCATCTCCAACATCCAGACCGCCCTTGTCGTGACCTGGGTGCTGATCTTCGTGTTCTTTGCCGTGGCAGTGGGCTCCTTCGTCGTCTACAACGGGCGCCAGAAAGGTCGCCGCCCCGCCGCGCCGGCAGGCTGAGGCTTTTCTCACTGGGCACTGCCCCCAAAGGCCATCAAAGCACGTGGACTGAAAGGGGGCTTTCAGTCTATAATCCTGTCCGTGGCCACCCCTCCCCTCCCCCTCACCGCAATTGCCTGGACGCCCGCGCTGGCCGACAGTCTGGCGGAGGCATCCGCCGCACTGGCGCGTCTGGACGCCCGCGTTTCAGCCAGTCCCTTGCGCCCAGCCTGGCTCCTGCGCGCCTCGTGGGCAGGCTATGCAGCCGCGCTTGCGCTGCAGCAGTCGCCGGTCGAGGAAATCGACATTATTGCCGAGCGCTGCGGCCTGCGCCTCCCCGGCCGCGCCCTCGTCCGCACCGAGGACGAACCCTTCGCCGCCTACGAGTCATGGGCCGCCCTCCTCACCGAACCCGATGGCCGCCACTGGGCCGATGGCCTGCCCTTCACCTTCGATCCGCCCGCTGGCTGGCGCGAGGCCCCTGCCCTGATCCGCGCGCTCCACCTGCTCGACGCCGCCGCGCGCGCGGACCGCACCGTGGCCCCGTGGCTCGCCTTCTCAATGACCTTGCGCCGCATCGGCCTCACCCGCACCGCCCTGCCCTGCGTGGTCCCCGGAGACGCCGCCCAGCGCTTCGCCATGGACCCGCGCCCTGTGCTCCTGCGCCGCCTGCTCAGGACCGTCAGGAAGCAGGCTGAGGACGGTCTGGAGCGCCTTGACCGGCTTGAAGCTACCGCGCGCCGCACTGCCCGCGCCATCGCCGCTGAGCACCGCCCCGGGAAGCTCGCAGACCTCGGCCGGATTGCTCTCGCCCGTCCCTGCCTCGCCGCCCGCAGCCTCGCTCCGCTGACGGGGCTCACCGTCTCGGGCGCAGGCAAGCTGCTCGAACGCGCCACCGCCCTGGGGCTCCTCGCCGAAGTCTCCGGCCGCGGTTCCTGGCGGACTTACGTCGCGCCCGATATCGCCATATCCCTCGGCCTGCGCAGCGCCGAACGCGGGCGTCCGCCTTCGGTTTCGACCCCTGCGCCCGAGGTCGAAGCGATCCTCCAGTCGTTCGACAGCGAGATGGCCGATATCGAGGATCGTCTGCGCAAGCTGGGCATTGCGGTCGAGGACTGACGCCTTCTCCCCTTATCCCGAAACAAGCGAAGCTTCCTGCGCTGTTAGAGGCTTTTATAGGTAGTTAGAAAAGTTAAGCGCCCCGCTGGCGTCTCCGACTCGCGATGTTCCGGCGATTCGCGCCAAACCTTGCGTTCCCGAAGTATCGGCCCTGTGTTCCTGAAAGGTCGAAGAAGCGTTCCTGAAAGGTCGAAGCATCGTTCCCGGAGTGTCGAAGGTCCGGATATCGGCGTTCCTGATGTATCGACGGTCCGGAAATGCGGTGTTTGGGCACCTGCGATTGAATCACTTTCCAACAGAACTCCAACAAGGACGTTCAAATTCTGTGGAAAGCGCGAGCGCGTTGGAACAGGCAGGGATCAACGGCAAAATGCGCCCGACACTTCGGGAACGGCGCGGCTTTCGGAAACGACATTTTGCGAACGCAGGCCCTACGGCATCAGCGCCGCAGCGTGTGGCCGTGCTTCTCGTGGTGGCGCTTGACGAAGCCGATGAAGGCCTTCTGCCAGTTGGCCGGAAGCCGCGCGGCATCTGCGTTGACCCACTTCTCGAACTCGGCGTGGAGCGCGTGAAGGTCCCAGCCGGGGCACGTGGCGCGCAGGGTTTTGATGGTCTCGTCGGTCATGAACCCGCGCGTCGCCGTATCGCTTAAGCCCGCCACCGCGCGCCGGATCAGTGCGGATGCATCGACGGTTTCGGCTTTGGCGGAGTCTTGGCGCGAGTGTTTCCCCGGGGAAACACTCTTGCGCGATGGGCCTTCGACAAGCTCAGGCTGATCGTATTCGGGGGCAGGTGCGGGCCGTGCGGGTTCAGGGTCTGGCTCGAACAACGTCCGCTCATCCTGAGCCTGTCGAAGGATGCCAGCCCCGCCCTCCTCTCCGCGTGGCAGCGCCCGTTCGGCCCCGTCCTTGCCGTCGATCCGGCGCATCCGCAGCATCGGTTCGCCACCCTTGGCGGTCTCGACGCTGAGGCCGTAGCCCGGCAGCGCGTCCTTTTCGGCGAGCTTGAGGATCTCGAACTTGAAGCGGCGGTATTCGCCTTCCGCACCGGATTTCTCGAACAGCGTCGGCATGGAGATGGCAAAGCCCTCTTCCCCTGCCCCGCCCGCATGCTTGCGCGCCACCTTGTAGAGCCAGCGCTCGCGCCCGCCGGTGATGTTGAAATAGGCGCGGTCGATGGAGAGCACGCCGCCCTTCATCATCACGCCTTCCCAGAACCAGTTGGACAGCTCGATGGTCATGCCGCGTGAACGTTCGGTCTTTTCATCGACCAGCTGCGTCCAGCCATCGAGCCAGGAGAAGGTCGCCTCGCGCCTGTTCTCCGCACGGATGTTGGTCTTGATCGTCGTCGCCACCAACCGGTCGAGCGATTGCCCGAGCAGTTCGTAGGCGCGGCCCGTGGTCGGCCTGCCGATGGCGCGGAGCAGGTCGTAGGGCATGAGATGCAGCTTGCGCGGCACATCGTTCACCCCGCGCCGCGCCATGTCGGCCAGCACGCTCGCGCAATAGATCAGGATGTCGGCATCCCAGATCGTCGCCATGCCATATTCGGGGCTGGCCGAGACGTGGACCCACAGCTTGCCGTCGGGCGAGGTGTAGTCGATCGGCTTGACGCGCTTCGACTTGGCGAGGCTGAAGAACGGCCGCTCCATCATCTCGCGCTGATCGCGCATCGGCATGTCCGCCACATAGGGCAGGAACAGGTCGAACTGCTCGCCGGACGATGCGGATCTGGATGTGCTGGCGCGGGTCAAGGGGAGGGGGCTTTCGAGCGTGTTTGGCTTCGCCGAACGCGCCTTCGGCTTGTTTCCCCGGGGAAACGTAGCGAAGTGAAGTTCTGCGTAGCTAAACAGGCAGAAGGGTTGGGGAATGGGGTGAGTCTGTAGCGAGGCCTGTGCCGTGTTCCGTGATGTTTCCCCGGGGAAACACTCTGTGCGGCAGTTGGCGCGTGGCATCCTTTGACAAGCTCAGGATGAGCGGAGGTGGGTGGTTTGAACAGAGCTGCGACTCTGATGTACCTCGCTCCCACTCCCGAAATCCGCTCAGCCTGGGCCCGTCGAAGGCTCCTCGCGGCAAAGCGATTGGCGATGCCGAACTTTGCTTCGCTGTGTTTCCCCAGGGAAACACGCATGAAGTCAGGTGGTGTGTGGCGTCCTTTGACAAGCTCAGGACGAACGGACTTTGTTGCGGGAAACCCCTGAACCCGTCCAACCCGAACCCGCTCAGCCTGAGCCTGTCGAAGGCCCATCCGGAAAAAATGTCTGGCTCGGCCGTGTTTCCCCGGGGAAACACGTGTCCTGATGAAAGGGGCAGGGGCGCGTGCCAAGAGTGTTTCCCCGGGGAAACACTCAAACCTCGCAGCGCTCATCCCCCCCTGTTCCATCAGAGCAGGATGCTCCGGCCCTCGTCCTCGAGCTCGGTCAGGGCTTCGCGCGCCAGTTCGAGGAGGGCGTCGAGGTGCATGCCGGAGCCTGCGTGGAAGCGCAGGGTCACGCCCTGGCGGTTGATCGAACGCAGCGTGATGGCGGGGCGTCCGCCGCGGCCATTGATCACGATCTCGCGGGGAGGGCCTTCGGCCTTGGGCGCAGACGCGGCCATCAGGCGGGCGATCACCTCGTTCGCCGGGATTGCCGGATCGCCCGCGTTGCGCCGCTCGTCCTGCAAGCGGGCGATGGTCTTGGCCTCGCGCAGGATGCCGGGGGCCAGCTCGCGATTGTCGAGCGCATGGGCCAGCGGGTAGGCGGGCTTGAGCTGGACGTCTGCCGGGCTGGCGAAGGCCGCAACCACGGCGTCGGGCAGGGATGCCACCTTCAGCATCTTGGAAAGCCAGCCTTTTGAGAGGTTTAGCCGTTCCGCCATGCGGGTGAGGTGGGCGCCGTAGTGGTCATAGAGCGCCTGCGCATAGTTGCGCGCGCGTTCGAGATCCGAGACGTCCTTGCGCGCGCGGTTTTCGAGATCGGCGAGGCGGAAGGCGGCTTCGTCATCCAGCTGGGCGACTTGCGCCACGAACTGCATGTCCGGATAGGAATGGCGACGCAGCCACGAGATCGACCAGTGGCGACGGGTGCCCGCGATGACTTCGTAGTCATGGTCCGGATCGCCATCGATGCGGCGGACGACGGCGGGGACCTTCTGGCCGCCTTCGGCAATGATCGAATCGATCAGCTCGCGGCAGGATTCGACCGAGAGGTGTTCGTAGGAACGGGCATTGCCCTTCCACACCCGCACCCGCGCCGGATCGAGCAGGAGCTGCGTGACCTGCCGCACTTCGCCGCTCGCCACCCGCGCCAGCGCGCTCTCGCGGCCGAGCAGGGTGGTGCCGCGCAGGCGTTCGTGGCGCGCGGCCGGTGTGGGGGAGGGGGGCTGCGCCGGTTCCTCGGCCACGACCTCGACCGCGCCGCCTGGGCCATCAGGCGCGGCGGACTTGGTCTCGATGGCTTCCTCGTCCGCCAGCAGAGCGGCGAGATAATCGGATTGCTTACGCGCCATGAATCACCTCTTTGCGAAAGGCGCGGAACATAAAGTGAACATTTCCGTGTAGGAAAGCGGAAACACCCTCACGCATGGATCACGTCCTCCTCCCTTGCCGGGGCGACGCGGCCCCAGCCTGCGCGGACGAGCTGTTCGATCTGGCCCATCGCCTCATCAAGGTTGGCGCGGCAGCGCTTGTGGGTGCGCGGGGTGCCGATCGGCTTTTCGAGTTCGTAGACCGTCATCATCCGTAGCGCGGCGTGGCTGATCTCGGCGCTTTCGAGGATGGGCACCGGGAGCAGGGCGGGGCCGAAGGTCTGCTCCATGATCGTACGGACCATTTCGTGGCTGGGATCGCCGCCATCGAACTTGGAGCAGATCAGGCGGACGAAGCTGTAGTCCACCGCGATGCCCGCCTCGATCAGCTGGGCGATGACCTGGTCCATCATCGAGAGGAACTGCACGGTCGAGCAGAAATCGGGTGTGGTGGCAGCCAGCGGCACAAGCAGGGCATTGGCCGCCTGCATCACTGCGAGCGAGATGGTGCCGAGCGCGGGCGGCGGGTCGAGGATGACGATGTCATAATCGCGCGCCATGTCCATCAGTCCGGCCTTCAGCTTGCGGAAGCGCGCGGCGAGGACCGACTGGCCATCGGCGCCCGAGGCTGCAAGTTCGTACTCCACGTCGAACAATTCGAGGTTCGAGGGGATCAGATCGACATTGGGCCAGGGCGTGCGCTTGACCGCGTAGAGCAGGTCGGTCTGGGTCGGGTCGATCGAGAGATAGGGATAGAGCGTTTCGTCGCGCGTGATGTTGAAGTGCGGGTTGAAGCCGAACAGCGTGGTCGTCGTCGCCTGGCTGTCGCAGTCCACCACCAGCACGCGATAGCCCTGCACGCCGAAATAGTGGGCGAGGTGGGTGGTGACGGTGGACTTGCCGACGCCGCCCTTGAAGTTCTGCACCGCGATGATCGCGGGCACGTCGTCGGGCGCGCGGGCAGGCGAAGCGCCGAGCACTTCGCGCATATGCATCAGCTCTTCCATCGAATAGCCGAGCCGCCGCCCGTTGTCGCCCGCAGGGGGAGGGGGCAGGCGGCCATCGTCTTCGGCCATGCGGATGCGATTCGTCGAACAGCCGAGCAGCTGCGCGGCCTCGGCAATGCCGATACGGACATTGAGTCCCTTGCGACTGTCTGGCAGGAAAGCCTTGCGGCGCAGGCGCTCGATCATTTTCTCGCCCGCTGAGGCAAGATCACCGATCTGGCTGACTATTGAATTCTGATCCGACATCGCCCGCCTGTTTGAAGCTGTTTGGGCGAGTGGTTAACCGATTTCATTCAATCGCGCAATTGCGTGGCGGACAGAATGTGAACATTTCCGGACCGCATGAATTGCGCGCGAGGGCTGACGCTACTCCACCGCGACCTGCCGGGCGATGTCGGGCATCTGCGGGGGCGTCTGGCCGGTGAGGAAGGCGGCGCGGGCCTGCAGCATCGCTTGCGCCATTTCGGGGTGGGTGAGGACCCAGAACCTGCCTTGCGCCATCTGGGCGAGGATCAGTGCTGCCGCCTCGTCAGGGTCCATGCCGTGCTCGCGCATCATCGCGTCCATGGCGGCGCGGTGGCCTTGCGCGCTGGCGGGCTCGCCCGCATTGTTCGCGGCATCGAAGATCGCGGTGCGGACCGGGCCGGGGAGGATCGAGCTGACGCGGATCGGCGCGGCTTTCAGCTCCATTTCCAGCGCGAGGCATTCGCTGAAGGCCTGCACCGCGTGCTTGGCGGTGATGTAGGCGGTCTGCGCGGGCATCGCGCCCAGCGCGCCGACCGAGGCGACATTGCCGATCCATGCGGGCTGGCCGCTTTCGAGCATGCGCGGCACGAAGGCGCGCACGCCGTGGATCACGCCGCCGACGTTGATCGCAAGGGTGCGGTCCCAGCGCTCGGCGGGGATGTCCCAGGTGTAGCCGACGGTCTCGATCCCTGCGTTGTTGACCAGCAGGCGCACCGCGCCGTGGCGCTGATAGACGTGGGTGGCGAGGGCTTCGAGGTTCTCTGCGCGGGAGACGTCGCAGGCGAAGGCCTCGGCGCGGCCGCCGCTTGCGACGATCCCGGCGGCCACGTTCTGCGCGCCTTCAAGGTTCACGTCGGCGGCGACGACGATCATGCCGAGCGCTGCGGCCTGCCGGGCAAGGCCCGCGCCGAGGCCGGATGCGGCGCCGGTGATCACGGCCACGCCGCCTCTGAATTGCTCTGTCATGGCTCACTCCTCTGGTTATCGGGCAATACGCGGCGAAGCGAGCATATGCGTAACCCGATCGGGTTATGCGCGCGCGTGCTGCGTGCGATAGCCTCGGCTCCGGAACCAAAACGCCCGAGAACAGGGCGGTGCCCGGAGAGAGCGACATGAAATTCTCGATCATCTATGAAGCGCAGATGGTGGACGCGAGCCGCGAGAACGAGCGCGCGGTGTTCCTCCAGATCGTCGAGCAGGCGAAGTATGCCGAAAAGATGGGTTTCGACTGCATCTGGTGCGTCGAACACACCGCGCTGACGCAGTACGCGCACATGTCTGCGCCCGAGACGGTGCTGGCGTTCATTGCCGGCGCGACGAGCCGCATCCACATCGGCCATGGCGTGGTCTGCCTGCCGCCCGCCATGAACCATCCGGTGAAGGTCGCCGAGCGGATTGCGACGCTCGACATCCTCAGCCAAGGCCGCCTGCACTTCGGCGTGGGCAAGGGCGGGACGCAGCAGGAGGCGGGGACCTTCGGCTATGACCTCAATGAACTGCAGCCGATGATCGATGAATCGATGTACCTCATCCCCAAGATCATGGTGCAGGACGAGATCGAGCACGACGGCACCTATATCAAGATCCCCAAGCGTCCGATCCACCCCAAGCCGTGGCAGGACCCGCACCCGCCGATGTACATGGCCTGCACCCGCGAGAACACGCTGATCGCGGCGGGAAGCCGGGGCATCGGCGCGCTGGTGCTGGGCTTTTCGGGGCCGGACGAGATCGCGAAGAAGAACGCGATCTATCGCGAGGCTTTCCGCACCCGCAAGGCCGAGGACCAGGTGGGCTTCCGTCCGACCGAGCATCTCGCCGCGCTCTGCGCCGCCACGGTGCTGGACGACCGCGAGAAGGCGCGCAAGATCGGCCTGCGCGGCCAGCGCTTCTTCGCCGAATCCATCGCCTACTGGTATCAGGGCGGGGCCAAGCCGACGGTCGACGAGGACCTCGACGCCGAGGATCATGCCAAGGTGCTCGAACAGGGCAAGCAGCAGACCATCGCTTACCTTTCCGAAGAGGCGATCCCGGTGGGGGACGAGCATCTTTCGAACTACACCGTGGCGCAGGACGCCTATGGCACGCCCGACGACTGCATCCGCTATGTCCAGCGGTTGAAGGACGCAGGCGCGGACGAGATCCTGTTCATCTTCCAGATGGGCGGCATCCCGCACGACGTGATCATGGAGACGATCCGCAACATCGGCGAAAAGGTCATCCCGCACTTCCGCGCGCTTGAGGCAGCAGACGTGATGGAGGCGGCGGAGTAGGCTGCCGCTGTCGCTTCATGGTGTGAGGGAATGGGCCCCGGCCTGCGCCGGGGCGACGGGGAGGGGGTATGGGCGCTCCCATCATCGCCGTCTTCCCGGCGAAGGCCGGGATCCATGCCCTGTCGGTTTGCCCCCGCGATCCGGGGGGCGCTGCCAGGATGGATTGGCTTTTCGGCGGTTGCGTCATGCGGTGAGGTTGTGGGCCCCGGCCTTCGCCGGGGTGACGGTTTTTTTGGGGGGGCTTGGCGGTTGTCGGATCGCGGGTACGCGGCCTATGCTGCGTGCATGGGTGGAGCGATTGACGAGGGGTTTTCGGATTTGCTGGCCCGGCTCTATGCCGGGGTGTCGCCGGGCGAGTCTGGCGAGCAGCCGTGGCGGGCGTTTCTCGAGGCGCTGGCGCGGTGGATGGAGGCGAGTTTTGCGACGCTGATCATCACGGCGCCGGGCAAGCGCCAGCCTGCGACGTTCCTGACGCCGGGGTCGAGCCCTGATTTCGACGCGGCCTATACCGAGACGCTGTTTGCCGAGGACCCGTTTCAGGGGCTGAGCGATGGCGTGGTCACGTCCTATGCCGAGTTCATGGCCGACCTGCCCGACAGCGCCTTTGCCACCTATCGGCGCGCGATGGCCGAGAGCGGGTTCGACCGGGTGCTGGGGATCGATCTGCATTTTGGCGGGAGCAGGGCAGGGCGGCCCGACGACGGGCGCTACGAGGCGCGGTTCCGGGTCAGCCGCCACAATTCGCTGCCCGATTTCACCCGCGAGGAGCGCGCGCGGCTGCAGGCGCTGGCGCAGCATCTGCGCATCGCGGTCACCCTGTTCGAGAAGCTTCAGTTCGCAGGGGCCGAACACGGCATGTTTCATGCGACGGCGCAGGGACTGGGGCTGGCGCTGCTGGTGCTTGATCGCAATCGCCGGATCGTCAGCAGCAATGCGCTGGCCGAGAGCCTGCTGGCGCAGGACGAGGGACTGAAGCGGCGCGGCGAGGAACTGGCCTTTGCCGATGGCGCTCACCACCGGCTGGTGGGCGAATTGCTGGCCGATGGGCGGCGGGGCGGTGGCCTGACGCGCTTTCGCATCGAGCGGCCCGGCCATGGCGATCTGGTGGTGACGGCGCGGCCCTTGGACCTGAGCGCGATTCACGCAGGCACCGGGGCGCTGGCGCTGTTCCTTGCCAGTCCCCATCGCCAGCAGGGCGCGGAAAGCCGCAAGGACCCGGCTGCCTTGCGCGAACTACTCGGCCTGACCATGGCCGAGGCGCGGCTGGCATCGGTGCTGGCCGAGGGGATGAGCCTGGTCGAGGCGGCAAAGGCGCTGGGCATTGCGCACAACACCGCCAAGGTGCAACTGCGCGCGGTCTTCGCCAAGACCGGGGTGCACCGGCAGGCGCAGCTGGTGGCGCTGCTTGCGTCGCTGGCCGGGTAGGCTTTGCGAATTTCAGCTTGCGCCTGCGCCATTCCCCTTGAAAAACGTAAATCAATAGATCATGAATTACGCAAGATAAGATAATGGCCGGGGATAAGAGGATGGCTGCGCAAGATTCGCGCTTGTCCTTCGCTCCGGCATCACGGAGCTGCCAGCATGACCTCGAACCGCTATCCCCACCTGCTCTCGCCGGGCCGCATCGGCACGATGGAGACGAGGAACCGCATTGCCGTGGCCGCGATGGGGGTCAGCTTTTCGGAAGACGATGGCACCGTGGGCGAGCGGATCATGGCCTATCACGAGGAGCAGGCCAAAGGCGGCGTCGGGCTGATCGTCTCGGGCGTGGCGGGCGTGGCCTGGCCGGTGGGCGCGGTGGCCGTGGGGCAGACCGCGATCTCCGAGGACCGCTTCATTCCCAAGCTCAAGGAAATGACGGACCGCGTGCACAAGCATGGGGCGAAGATCGCCGCGCAGCTGCACCATGGCGGGTTCGTGGCGGGCTATTCGTTCAACCGCTGGGGGCACAAGCTGTGGGGGCCTGCAGTGCCGCCCGCACCCAAGGGCAGCTTCATCGACTACTTCCTGATGGAGGAACTGCAGGCGCTGGCGGGCATGAAGATGCCCGAGATCAAGGTGCTGGAGCAGGAGGACATCGACCTTGCCGTCAGCCAGTTTGCGGCTGGCGCGCGCCGCGCGAAGGAGGCGGGGTTCGATGGCGTGGAGATCCACGGCGGTCACGGCTACCTGCTGTCCTCGTTCACCTCGCCCTATACCAATACCCGCACCGACCAGTACGGCGGCAGTCTGGAGAACCGGCTGCGGCTGACCTGCGACGTGATCCGCGCGATCCGCGCCGAAGTGGGCAGGGACTACCCGGTGTGGATCAAGCTCGATTCGCGCGAAGTGGGCAAGCCCGGCGGGATCACGCTGGAAATGGCGCAGGAGGCGGCCAAGCTGGTCGAGGCGGCGGGCGTCGATGCGATTGCGGTCACGGCCTATCACGATACCGCGGTGGGCAAGCTCCATTCGGAATCGAACATCCCGCATATCGAGGACTGGAACCTTCCCGCGGCCAAGGCGATCCGGGCGGTGGTTTCGATCCCGGTGATCGGCGCGGGGCGCGTCGAGGTGGAGACGGCGGATGCGACCATCGGCCGGGGCGAGGCGGACTTCGTGGCGATGGGGCGCAAGCTGCTCGCCGATCCGCACCTGCCGAGGAAGCTCAGCCAAGGGCAGGACGAGAAGGTGCGCCCTTGCGTCTATTGCTACACCTGCGTCAGCGCGATCTACATGGGGCAAAGCGCGCGCTGTGCGGTGAACCCGGATCTGGGGCTGGAGTTCAAGGGCACGGTTGCGCAAGCCGCGAGCCCTCGCAAGTTTGCCGTGGTGGGCGGTGGCCCCGGCGGCATGGAAGCAGCGCGCAGGCTGGCGGCGCTGGGCCACAAGGTCACGCTGATCGAGAAGTCGGACCGGTTGGGCGGCACGCTGCGCTTTGCCAGCCTTGCCTATGAGCCCAACGAGCGCGTGCTCGAATGGTTGAAGCGCGAAGTGGCCGAGGCGGGGGTCGAGGTCAGGCTTTCGACAGTTGCGACGCCGGAACTGCTGCGCTCGCTGGGTGCCGAGGCGGTGATCGTGGCGAGCGGGGCGGTGCGCGGGATGCCTGCCATTCCCGGCAACGATCAGGATCATGTCTATTCGGGCGACGACATGCGCGCGATGATGCTGGGCGAGGATACGGCAGCCCTGAAGCGCAAGACCGGGCTGTTCACGCGGCTTGCCACCAAGGTCGGCGCGGCGACCGGGGCGACGGCAAACCTCGCGCTGGTGCGCAAGGCGACCCATGCGTGGATGCCGCTGGCCGACAGCGTGACGATCATCGGCGGCGAGCTGGTCGGGCTGGAGCTGGCCGAGTTCCTGTGCGAGCGCGGGCGCACGGTCAACGTGATCGAGGAAGCGCCACGGCTGGGCAAGGGGCTGACGCTGGTGCGGCGGATGCGGATCATGGCGGAGCTGACCGAGCATGGCGTCGGGCTGCATGGCGGGGCGCGCGATATCGTGATCGGCAAGGACAGCGTGAGCTTCGTCAATGCGGCGGGCGAGCAGGTCGTGGTGCCGGCGGGCAACGTGATCGTGGCCAAGGGTGCCGAGGGCGACCTTTCGCTGGCCGAAACCTTGCGCGCGGCCGGATTTACCGTCCACGCGATCGGCGATGCCAATGGCGTCGGCTATATCGAGGGTGCGATGCGCGGCGCGGCCGATGCGGTGCGCGCATTGGCTGGCGAACCTGCGTCCGACGTCGCCAATGCGTGACATGCACAGCGTCTGCGGAGCAAAACCGCGCCAAACCTTGCGCATGATCCGCCTTTGCCGCTGGATCGGTCTATAATGAGGTTGACGGATCACCCCCCCTTGCGCAAACCCGCCCGAGACAATTCGGGCGGCACGCCGGGGACCATGACGCAGACTTTCAGCTACGACGCGACCGATCTCAACATCGTCGAACAACTCCGCCTGAACGGGCGGGCCAACAACCAGCAGATCGCCGAGAAGCTCGGGCTTACGGCGACGACGGTTTCGACGCGCATCAAGCGCATGGAAGATGCCGACCAGCTGCGCGTGGTGGCGGTATCGGACTTCACCGCGCACGGCTTCAACGTGCTGCTTCGCATCTCGGTCGAGGTTGACGGGCGCCCCGCTTCGGAAGTGGCGGCGGAACTGGCGGCCTTGCCGGAAGTCTTCGCAACGCATCTGGTGACGGGCCGCTACGATATCGACATGCTCGTGGCGCTGCATGATTTCGACGACCTGTCGCAGTTCCTGCTTGAGGACCTGTCCGGCGTGCGCGGCATCCGCTCGCTTACCCCAGCGGTGGTGGTCGACATCATCAAGTACAAGTTCGACGTGGCCCCGATTGCGGGCCGCGCGGGCGCGGCCAACATCAAGTTTACGGGCCGGGAGGGCTGAACCATGGCGGCACCGGCACTTGACGCGCTCGACCAGCAGCTGATCGAAATGCTCTCGAGCGATGCGCGCGTTTCCAACCGGAAGATCGCGGCGGAACTGGGCGTGACCGAAGGCACCGTGCGCGGCCGCATCAAGCGGTTGCAGCAGGACGGGCTGATCGCGTTCACCGCGATCACCGGCTTTGAAATGGGCAAGCGCGCGCGCCTTGCCTTCATCAACATCCAGGCCGACGTGCACCGCGTGCGCGAAGTGGCGCAGGTGGTGGCCGACATTCCCGGCATCAACGCGGTGCTGATCACGATGGGCGAATTCAACCTCGCCGCGCTGTGCCTGATCGACGAGCTCGATGCGCTGGTCGAACTGGCCTCGGACAAGATCCTTGCCATTGATGGCGTCCACCATGTCGAAACGTCGATCGCGGTGAAGACGGTCAAGTACAATTCGCGCATGGCCAAGATCACCAAGCCTGAAGTTATCGACGAAGACGCCTGAGCGTTTCGGGTGGCGGTTGAGGTTGCGGCGTAATGGGCCCCGGCCTGCGCCGGGGCGACGCAGATTGGAAAGGCTTGGGTTCGAGAGACAGGAGGGCCCCCAAAGCGTCTCATTCCCCGTCACCCCGGCGCAGGCCGGGGCCTACGACCTCGCGTCTCCACACCTCGAACGCGCAGCTGCTCAACCATTCCGGACGGCTCAAACGGCCCTTGGCATGCTGCGCCTGTCCGATAGCAGTTGGACCCCGGCCTTCGCCGGGGTGACGGTTGCTTTGAGGGCGTCATTTCGCAGAATTTTACACGTCATCCCGGCGCAGGCCGGGGTCCATGTGCTGTCGGTCTTGTGCCGACGGTGGGGACGGGTGCAGGTGGCTGCGGTTTCGTGGCTGGTTGAGCCGTTTCACTTTGCATTTGCGTAGAGCTGTGGATATAGAATAGCGCAAATAGCTAGTTCAGCCCGGATTCGCCCTCTACCCGCGAACCGGGTGAGGGGAGTGACATTGACGCAGACCGCCCTTCCGCTCGATGCCCGGTTGAAGCGCGTGCTGCGCTTCATGCCGGCGCCGCTCGGTATCGTCACCAGCTTCGATCCTGACAGCGGCGCGCCGGTGGGGCTGGCGATGTCGGCGCTGATGCCGGTGTGCCTTGAGCCGCCCGCCATGGCGATCTGCGTCAACCGCTCGGGCAGCGCCTATGACGCGATGGTGCGGGCCGGGCGCTTCTGCATCAACCTGTTGCAGGCAGGGCAGGACGGGCACGTGCTGCCCTTCGCCGATCCCGCCGCGCGCGATGCCCGCTTCACGCAGGAGGACTGGCGGCAGCATGTCCACCATGCCCATGACGGCGTGTGGTTCATCGACAATGCGCCCGCCGCGATCTTCTGCACGATCCGCGAGAGCGTCAGCTTCGGCACGCATGACCTGCTGGTGGGCGAGGTCGACGATCTGGTGACATCGGGCAGCGATGACATTCTCGGCTGGGCCAATGGCTCGCTCTACCGGCCAGCTCCCCTTTCCTGAAGGCACGAACCGCATGACCGATCAATCCCTGCTTGCCCGCATCGACCGGCTGGAATCGCTCGACGCGATCCGGCAGTTGCCCGCCAAGTATTCGCTCGCGCTGGACATGCGCGATGGCGATGCCTGGGTGAACCTGTTTCCGGAGGACGTCCGCGTCGGCGGAGGCAAGAGCGGGCGGAAGGCCCTGCGCGACTGGTTCGACGAGACGCATTCGATGCAGTTCGACGGGACCAGCCACCATATCGGCGGGCACGTGATCGACTTCGACGATCCGGACCATGCGCAAGGGGTGGTCTATTCCAAGAACGAGCACGAAAGCGGCGCGGAATGGGTCATCATGCAGATGATGTACTTCGACCAGTACGAGCGGATCGAGGGCCGCTGGTACTTCCGCCGCCGCCTGCCGCTCTACTGGTACGCCAGCGATCTCAACAAGCCGCCGATCGGTGATCGCAAGATGCGCTGGCCCGGCGTGCCGCCCTATCACGGCAGCTTCCATGACCTGTTCCCGAGCTGGAAGACCTACTGGGCACGCAATGGCCAGCCCCATGACGGGCCGGTGGAGCCGCCCGCGCCGCTGGAAAAGTTCATCGAGACGATGCGTCGCGGCGCGCCATTGCCCAAACCCCGCGTGCGGAGTTGATCGGCGTGGCTGACGTGTTCTCGCCCGTTCGCATCGGCGATCTGGAATTGCGCAACCGAGTGGTCATGGCGCCGATGACGCGCGACCGGGCGGGGCCGCTCGACGAGCCGACCGACCTGATGGTCGAATACTACCGCCAACGTGCTTCGGCGGGGCTGATCGTGACAGAGGGCACCCAGCCTTCGCCGCACGGCAAGGGCTATTGGCGCACGCCGGGGATCCACTCGCCCGAGCAGGTGGCTGGCTGGCGCAAGGTGGCCGATGCGGTGCATGGGGAAGGCGGCCTCATCGCGATGCAGCTGATGCACGTGGGCCGCGCTGCGGTGCGGGCGAACAAGGCGGCGGATGCGCAGACGGTTGCGCCGAGCGCCATTGCCTGCCCCGATCCGATCCCCGGCCCTGATGGCGTGCCGGTGCCGACAGAGATGCCGCGCGCCCTCGAAGCGCATGAGATTCCCGGGGTGATTGCCGAGTATGTGAGCGCGGCGCGCAATGCGCGCGAGGCCGGGATCGATGCGGTGGAGCTGCATTGCGCCAGCGGCTACCTGCCGATGCAGTTCCTTTCGTCCAATTCCAATCAGCGCAGCGATGCCTATGGCGGCAGTGCGGAGAACCGGGTGCGGTTTGTGGTGGAGACGCTCTCCGCGCTGGCGGCGGCGGTCGGGCCGGGGCGCGTGGGCTTTCGCATTTGCCCTGGCGTGACGTTCAACGGCATGGCCGATGCGGACCCGGCAGAGACTTACGCCACGCTGCTGAAGGCGGTGGACGGCATGGGGCTGGCCTATTGTCACCTGATCCACATTCCCAATGCCGGGTTTGATGCACTGGAGCTGGTGCGGGCCAACTGGTCTGGCCCGGTGATCGAGAACTGCGGGCTGACGCTGGACAAGGCCAATGCGGTGATCGGCGAGGGCAAGGCCGAGGCGGTCTCGTTCGGGTACGCCTATATCGCCAATCCCGATCTGGTGGAGCGCTTCCGCAGCGGGGCGCCGCTCGCCAAGGGGGATCGCAACACCTTCTACACCGGCCACGGCGACGACGCGCGCGGCTATACCGACTATCCGCCCCTGACTTGAAAAGGCGCAAGCTGAGAAGGGTGATCCCATGACAGGCATTCTCAAAGGCCGCAGCGCGCTGGTGACTGGCGGCGGGCAGGGCGTGGGGCAGGGCATCGCCCGCGCACTGGCCGCGCAAGGTGCGGACGTGATGATTGCCCAGCGCGGGCTTGATGCTGCCGAGGCCGAAGCTGCGCACTTGCGCGTGACATACGGCGTCAACGCGCTGGCCCGGCAGGTCGACGTGACTGCGCGCGGCGAGGTCGACGCGATGGTCGAGGCTTGTGCCAAGGCGTTCGGGCGGCTCGACATTCTCGTCAACAATGCCGGTGCGAGCTTTCCCAAGCGCTTCGAGAACCACACTGACGAGGACATGGAAGGCGCCTTCCTGCTCAACTACTGGTCGGCGTTCTGGGCGATGCGCGCGGCGTTTCCGCTGATGAAGGCGCAAGGGTTCGGGCGGATCATCAACCTCGGCTCGCTGAACGGCGTCAACGCGCACATGTTCACCGTGGCCTATAACGCAGCCAAGGAAGCGGTGCGTGCCTTGACCCGCACGGCGGCGGTGGAATGGGGTGGGCACGGGATTACGGCCAACGTGATCTGCCCTTCGGCGCTGAGCCCGGCGGCGCGGGAATACTTCGATGCCAACCCGGAAATGGCGCAGGCGATCCTGGGGCAGGTGCCGGTGGGGCGCTTTGGCGAAGCTGCCGCAGACATCGGCCCAGTCGCGGTGTTCCTTGCGAGCGAGGCGTCCAGCTACATGACCGGCAACACGCTCTACGTCGACGGCGGCGGGCACATCAACGGCGTCGCCTGGCGGCCCGAAGTCGAGGATTGATCATGCACAGACTCGAAGGCAAGCGCGCGGTCGTGACCGGCGGGGCGCAGGGGATCGGCGCGGCGATTGCGCGGCGGCTGGCGGACGAGGGCGCGGTCGTCGCCGTGCTCGATCTTTCGGCGGAGAAGGCGGGTGCCGTGCTGGGCGCGCCGCATATCGGGGTGGCTTGCGACGTTTCGGACACGGCTTCGGTGGACGCCGCCTTTGCCGAAGTGGCGCAGAGGCTGGGCGGGGTCGACGTGCTGGTAAACAATGCCGGGATCGGCAGCGCGCCGGGCGATGGCATGGCCGAATTCTATGCCGGGCAAGCCGCGCGCGCCGGGGGCGATGACAGCGCCTTTGCCGACCAGACCATCCATTGCGCGGACGAAGGCTGGAGCCGCGTGCTTTCGGTGACGCTCGACGGCGCGTTCCGCTGCAGCCGCGCGGCGGTGCGGATCATGAGCGAGCAGGGGACCGGCGGCGCAATCGTCAACATCGGATCGACCGCCGCGCTCGCCGGCAATGGGCCGGTGCCTTACGTGACGGCCAAGGCGGCGGTGCTCGGCATGACCCGCGCGATGGCGCGCGAGCTGGCACCGCGCGGCATCCGCGTCAATGCGGTCAATCCGGGAGCAACCGAGACGCCGATCTATGCGCCCCTGCCCGAAGAGGTGAAGGCTGCGGTTGCCGCAGACAGCGTGATGAAGCGTCTGGCGCGGCCCGAGGAAGTGGCAGGCGCCGTGGCCTATCTTGCCAGCGACGATGCCAGCTTTGCCACCGGCAGCACGGTAAACGTCAATGGCGGAGCGTGGTTCAGCTAGAAACCGCTGTAATCGGACTTTGCCGAGATTTCGGTCGCGCCGGAATCATCATGGCCGAAGATCTCGGGCAGCAGCAGGAGGCAGGCGAGGACGTTGATCGCGACGGCCAGCTTGAACGCCTTCAGGAACGCAGCATTTGCGCCGCCCGCCTCGCGGGACCGCCCATCCACAGACAGGCCTTCGCGGCGATAGGAATGGGTTGGTCTCGAGGCCAAGAGCAGGGCTCCAGAATACGGGGTGCAGAATTCCGATTGCCCCAACGCGCGGCCAACTCTTTGGTTCCTGTGAATTTTCTGAAGCTGTCATTCTATTCTGCGACCCGCGCCTTAGCGGGTCAGCAGCTTTGTGCGCAGTGCGGAGATCTCTCGTGGTGACAGGCCGAGGCCCTTTGTGACGTAGGCATCGAAAGAGCCGTAGGTGTGGTCCACTTCGGCAAAGGCGGCCTCGATGTAGGACGGCTTCACGGTCAGTACCGGTTCGAGGAAGGCCGGGCTCAGCTTGCTGCCGGACCGGGCAAGGCCTTCAAGGATCGCGGCGTTCTTGGCAGCGAGGCGGTCGTTGCTCAGCAGGTAGTCCTGCATGATCGTCTCGCGCGGGACGCCGAGCAGGGAGAGGACGACGGCAGTGCCCCAGCCGGTGCGGTCCTTGCCAGCGGTGCAGTGATAGATGACCGGGCCGTCGGCGGCGATCATCAGCCGGATCAGCGCGGCGTAGGATTGACGCGCGCTGGGCAGGGTGACGAATTCGCGGTTGGCGGCGACGAGCAGCGCCTCGCCCTTGCCTTGCGCGATCTGCGCCATGGCAAGGCGCATGTCGCCACCCAGAGATTCCGAACTGTCCGCCGCGACATCGAGCACGATGTATCGCGCACCCGATGGCAGGCGATCGGGCTCGCGCGTGCGTTCGGTCACCGTGCGCAGGTCGGCCACGGCAGCAGGGCGCAGCGTGGCGATGGTTGCGAGATCGGCTTCGCTGAGCAGGTTCATCTGGTCGGAGCGATAGGCGAGGCCTGTGCGGACGCGGTGGCCGTCGCGCGTGCGATAGCCGCCGATGTCGCGAAAGTTCGGGGCGGTTGCGAGAGCGGGCGTGGTTACGCTGGCTTCGGTCAGGCTTGCCGAGGCAGATTGCGGGCCTGCCATCGGCGCGCATCCGGCGAGCAGTGCGGCCAGTGCGATGCTGCTGATCGGTCTGTGCATCGTCATCCCCTTTGCGACGATATGTTCCCGCCATCGACCACCAGTTCCGCCCCGGTGATGTAGCTCGCTTCGGAGGAGAGCAGAAAGCGTATCGTCCTGGCAACTTCTTCCGGCTGGCCGAGACGCCCGAGCAGGATGCGCTTTTCGAAAAAGCCCTTGGGGAGAGCATCGAGCGCAGGCTGCGTCATCGGGGTGACGATCTGGCCGGGCGAGACCGAGTTGATGCGGATGCCATCGTGGGCGAGCCGGTCGGCCAGCGAGCGGACGAGCGAAAGAAGCCCGCCCTTGCCGGCCGAATAGATCGGGTTGATGGCATTGCCGAGCGTGGCATTGATCGAGGTGACTGCGACGATGGCAGAGCCATCGAGCGTGGCCATGTCCTCGCGCAGGGCCTTCACGAGGAAGGCGAGCGCGCGCAGGTGGATGGCGATGCCGCTGTCCCAGCTTTCCGGGGTCAGCCCGTCTATCGAGTCCATGTCGACGGTGCCGGCCGAATGGACCAGTCCGCCGATCTGACCGATGGCATCACGGGTCTTTGCGAGCGCGTCCGGATAGGCGGCGAGATCGCGCAGGTCGATGGCCACGCCGACCGCCGGAACGGCGCGCTTGGCGGCGATCCGTGCGGCTGCGGCTTGGGCGGCTTCGGCGTTGATGTCCCACACGGCGACGGGTCGGCCTGCGGCGGCCAGCGCTTCGGCGGTGGCAAGGCCGATGCCCGAGGCCCCGCCGGTCACGACGACCGGCGAGGATGGGGTGGACATGCGAGGTGCGTAAATGTCGGTCATTGGGGAGCCTTCAGTATTCGAAGCGGAGTTCAAGGCCATAGCTGCGCGGATCGCCGAAGAAGGCCGCCGGCAGGCCCGCCGAGAAGTGCGCGACATAGTACCGGGTATCGGTGAGATTGCGCCCGAAGGCGGCGAGTTGCCATTTGCCCATGCCAAGCGGGATATCGCTGAGGGCGATGCGCGCGTTGAGCAGGCCGTAGTCGCCGATGATGTAGCGGGCATCGGTGGTGGAGGAGAACTTCTCGCTCTGCATGTAGTAGTCGATGCTGGCGCTGGGTACGCCGAGCGGGGTTTCGGGCAAGGTCCATTCCGCGCCGACCGAGAGGGTGTGACGCGGCGCCTCGACGAAGTTGAAGCGCGAGGCGATGTTTGCGCCGCTGATCTGGTCGGTGATGCGGCGATAGCCTGCGTCGAGATAGGCATAGCTGGCGGTGAAGGTGAGCGCGCGCGAGGGTTTGGCGGTGAGGTCAAGCTCGAGCCCCTGAATGCGCGCCTCGCCCGCGTTGAAGATGTCGGTCACCGCCGGGTTGTTCGGGTCCGACTGGATGTTGACCTGAATGTCGCGGTAGTTCGCGCGGAACAGCGCGATGTTGGCGCGCAGGCGGTTGTCGAGCCAGCTCGACTTGATGCCCACTTCGAAGGAATCGAGGCGCTCCGGCCCGTAACCTTCGGCAAAGCGGGCGATGGTGCTGGCGCGCAGGTTGTAGCCACCCGATTTGTAGCCGCGCGACCACTTGGCATAGAGATTGACGTCACGGCTGGCCTCGTAGCCGAGGATCACGCTTGGGCTGTAGTCGGTGAAGGTGTTGTCGCCGCGTCCCTGCGGGCGGGTGGTGACGGTGCCGTTCAGGGCGACGCTGCTCTGGTCGAGCGTCGCCTTGCGGCTGTCTCGCGACCAGCGCAGGCCGCCGGTCAGGTATGCGCCTTCCAGCATGGCAGGCCGCCAGGTGGCCTGTCCGTAAAGCGCCCAGGCGCGGTTGCTGACGGTGGCGGTGCGCAGCGAGGTTGGGCGGCCGGTGGGCACGGTGCTGTCGAAGCTGGAGGCCTTCTCGTCGAAGAAGTAGGCGCCGAGGGTATATTCGAGCTGGTGGTCGAGCGCGGAGCCGACCAGTTGCAGCTCCTCGCTCCACTGGCGCTGGTTCTGGTCGAAGGCGGTGACGAAGACCGGGAAGGGGCCGAGCGCGCCGGTCAGATAGTTCTGGTTGGTGAAGTTGGCGAGCTTGCGATAGCCGGTGATCGACCGGACGGTGAGCGTGTCGGACGCGTTCCAGCTAGCGGTGAGGCTGTGGCCCTGTGCGGTCACGTCGTTGGCGAGCAGGCCGCGGACCGCAGGCGAGCCGACCGTGGGGCGGACGGCCAGAGTTGGGTGGAACGGGGCGAAGACCATGTAGGCGGGCGTGTCGGCAATGTCCGAACGGTCGTAGGCGTAGCGCAGTTCGAATGCGGGAGCCGGTTGCCACAGCACGGCCGCGCGATAGGCATCGCGGCGCTGGTCGCCAAAGCGCGAGACGCCGGTGCCGGCGTTGCGCACGAAGCCGTCCTTCTGGCTGTGCAGGTAGGCGAGTTCGACCGCGAGGGTCTCGCCCACCGGCACGTTCACGCTCGTGCGCGAACGGAACTGGTCGTAGTTGCCGATGGACAGCGTCTGGCGCGCATGGAACTGGCCGAGCGTGGGCTGGCGGGTGATGTAGTTGATCGCGCCGCCGGTGGCGTTGCGGCCATAGAGCGAACCTTGTGGCCCGCGCAGCACTTCGATCCGTTCAACTTCGGCGATCTCGGCGGCGAGGCCTTGGCCGCGCGCGACATAGACGCCATCGAGATAGATCGCGACGCTGGGATCGACGGTGATCTGATCGTCGTTGTTGCCCACGCCGCGCAGGAAGACGCGCGCGGTCGTCGCGCTGTTGGGATGCGGGGTGATCTGCAGCGAGGGGACCTGCGAGCGCAAGTCGGTGAGATCGGCAATGCCTTTGCGCACGAGATCGTCCGAGGTGAGCGCGACGATCGAGAGCGGCGTCTTCTGCAGCGGCTCTGCGCGCTTCTGCGCGGTGACGACGATTTCGGCGATGCCGCCATCGGCTGCGGGCCGTTCTACCTCCTGCGCATCGGCGGCGCTGGCGGCGAGCGCGAGCAGGCCGACGCTGGCGAGACTTGCGGTGTGCTTCATGATTCTCTCCCGGAAATGCGGCGTTTGCTGCGCTTTGGCGGCAATTTCTACACGCTGTTAGATTTTCTACCTACGAGAAGGTAGAAATTCAAGAGGGCTTGTGCATAGCTTGCCGCGGGCGCTTGGGAGGAGGCTTGCGAGCGGCTATGACCACCCAGCCGCTCGCGGGAAATTTGCAGGGGAAGCCGACTTGTCCAACGCCACCAGACCCGTTGCCCGCCAGGCGCGCGGCGATGCCACGCGTCTGGCGATCCTCGACGCGGCCGAGCGGATCTTTGCCGAGGTGGGCTATGCCGCGGCGCGGCTGGAGGACGTGGCGCAGGTCGTCGGCATCCGCCGCCCGTCGATCGTCTATTACTTTCCCGGCAAGCAGCAGCTCTACGACGAGGTTGAGGCTGGCATCTTTGCGGCGATGCAGCAGTTCGTGACCGCGCGGATGGCGGGCGCGGACAAGCCAATCGAGCGGTTGCTGGCGCTGTTCGACGGCTGGCTGGACTTCATGGTCCACCGGCCCACTGCCGCGCGGATCATCCAGCGCGTGGTCGCCGATCCTGCGCCGCGCGGCGACGATCCGGTGCAGTTCTCAGAGCCTGCCTTGCGCGAACTGGAGGCGATTGTTGCCGCTGGCGTTGCCGATGGCAGCTTTCGCGAGATTCCGGCGATGCACATCCTCAACAGCGTGGCCGCAGGCGCGTTGTTCTACGTGTGCAACGCGCGGCAGCTGGGTCCGGGGCGGCAATATGACCCGGCGGACCCCGCAACGCTCGAGGCGTTCCGGGCGATCCTGCACGAACAGGCGCGCGCCGTCGTCAGCCGGACCTGACTACCGGGCGCACATTGCGCATATAGAACAAAATATCCTTTCGAACTTGTGTATGCGTTTCAAAAACGCGTATATGAGACGCAAAACGTACATGTTATGTGTCGGAAGGAGAGTTTTGTGATGACCAGCCAGTTTCCCGATGGGGCCGCCATCGTATTTGGTGGCAGCGGTGGCATCGGCCGTGGTGTCGCGATGCAGCTGGCGGAGGCCGGGAGCGATGTGGCGATTGTCTATCGGTCCAAGCGCGAAGTTGCCGAGCAGGCTGCCGACGCGATCAGGGCGACGGGGAGGCAGGCGTCAATCCATCAGGCCGATGTTCGCGACAAGCTCCAGATCGATGGTGTGATCGCGGACGTGATCAAGGAGCACGGGCGCGTGCACACTGTCGTCTGGGGGGCAGGGCCGGTCGTTCCGCAGGTCGAGATCGCGGGCTGGAGCGAGGACCAGTTCCGCCAGTCGATGGAAATCGAAGCGTTCGGCTTTGCCAATGCCGTTCGTGCGGTGCTGCCGCACATGCGCGAGGCAGGCGGGGGAAGCTTCGTTCACCTGGGCTCTGCCGGGCACGACTGGTGGCCTGCAAACGATGGCCTGTCAGTTGTGCCCAAGGCTTGCAACGAGGCGCTGGTCAAGGGCATCGCCAAGGAGGAAGGGCGCTACAATATCCGAGCCAATTCCGTGCTCGTCGGTGTGATCGATGCCGGACAGTTCAAGGTCCATCAGGAAGTCGGCACGTTCAACGCGGAATGGGTTGCCGCGGTGAAGGCGATGCTGCCGATGGGCCGCTGGGGCGCACCGGAAGACATCGGCCATGCAGCGGTCTATTTCGCATCCTCACGGGCGAACTATGTGACCGGGCAGACGATCTCGGTTGCGGGAGGGTTCGGCGTCTGACCTTTCGGGCCGATCCGGTGGCACGCCATGGGCTGCCGGATCGACCTGCCATTTCTCAGACGTTCAGCATCACCTTCACGGCGGTCGGCTGCATCTGCGCGCTGAACGCCTGCGCGACCTGTTCGAGCGGGAAGCTGGCCGAAAGCAGGGTAGCCCGATCCACCTGACCGCTGCTCATGAGATGGAGCGCCTCGACGAGTTCTTCGGGCGCATAGCCGTTGGAGCCGAAGATCGTGGGCTGCTTCTCGATCAGCGGGCTCATGTCGATCTTCATGCGCCCTTCGAAGCCGCCGAAGCATACGATCCTGCCGCCGGGGTTGACGATCTTCAGCGCTGTTTCGAGCGGCGGCGGGCCTTGCATGTGGCGGATGTAGCCCGCGCAATCGAACACGAGTGCGATGTTGGCAGAAACGCCGGCATAGCTTTCCGAGACGCCGCAGATCTCGCCGATCAGTTCGAACACGTCTGCATCGCGGGCGTTGACCGCATGGGTCGCGCCGACTTCAAGCGCCTTGGCCAATCGTGCATCGTGCACGTCCACGGCGATGATGCGCGAGGGTGAAATGCCGCGCGCGCGGATGGACTGGATTACGCCGAGGCCGATGATGCCGACGCCGAAGACGACCACGTTCTCGCCATCGGCAGGCGCGCCCTTGCGCACCATCTGAAGGCCATCGGCGAGCGGTTCGGTGGTGGCGGCCTCCTCGAAGGACAGGCCATCGGGCATGCGGACGAGTTGCCACGGGTTGACGGGAACGGCAACGAGATCGGCCATGCCGCCACCCATCCCGGTAACGCCGACAACGCGGTCCCCGATGCTCCAGCCCTCGACGCCTTCGCCCAGTGCCGCGATCGTGCCGGCAAATTCGTGTCCGGGGACAGCGTAGCCTTCGGGCGTCTCGCGGACGAGCTTGTCGCGGTAGGAATTGTCGCGGAACATGTGGAGGTCCGAGCCGCAGATGCCGCAAGCCTTGACCGCGACGAGGACTTCGCCGGGGCCGGGTTGCGGCGGCGTGGCGTCGTTGCGGAAGTGAATCTCGCCGGGACGGGCGAAGTCGGCGCTACGCAATGTGGTTCTCCGGATTGGCGGGATGTCGTCCCAGCAGTTGCAGGATCACGGCGCAGAAGGCGAGTAGGCCCACGGTCAGCCCCATCGGCAGGTAATAGCTGCCGGTACGCTCGAACAGCATGCTGGCGATCGGGGTCATGGCGAAGAGGAAGGGCAAGGTGCTGAGCTGGAACAGGCTGAAGGCCCTGCCGAAGGCGGCTGGCCCGAAGCGGGCGGCGACGGCCACGCCGAATGCGCCCTGCACCCCGCCCCCGCAGGCTCCGACGAGAATGGCATCGATCGTCAGGATTGGCAGGCTGACCGGGAACAGGAAGATCGTCCACACCACCGCCTGCACGGCGGCGTTCACGGCAAGCGCGCGGGGGCCGCCGATGCGGTCGGCGAGATAGCCGAACGCCATCGAGCCCAGGAGACCCGAACCGCCCGAGAGGGCCAGAAGCGAGTTCGCTTCGCCGAAGCTGCGGCCCTGGCCTACGAGCAGGGGGATGAAATGCGCGAGCTTCATCGTGCCTGCGCCGGTGATCAGCCCGACGGCAATGCTCAGGACCCAGAATGCGGGTTGGGACAGGATCGCGCGCGCAGGCACACTGGCGGATTGGGAAGCGCCTGCGTTCGAGGTGCCATTGCGCGTGACCAGCAGAAACGGGACAAGGACAAGATCGGCAAGCGCGAGGACCTGAAAGGCCGTGCGCACGCCATGGGCCGTCAGCACCGGCGCGATGACCAGCGGAACGATCATCACCAGGAGCGGCATGTTGACCAGTCCCAGGGCGCGTCCGCGCAATGTTTCGGGGACCCAGCGGGTGGCCAGCGTCATTGCGGGGAGCACGCCGAGCATGGCCGTGCCGGGGCCTATCAGCAGGAGATAGGACAGGAGCAGCTGCACCGGGCCGGACGCCACGGAGGCTGCGCCAAATCCTGCGGCCGAGGTCAGCGCGCCTGCGATGAGGAGATTGCGCAGATCGACGCGATGGATGATGCGTCCCACCAGCATTGCCGTCACGCAAAGGCTTACTACGGCGAGTGACAGGGCCATCGAGGATTGCGATCGGGAGGCAGCGTACTCGCGCTCGATCGCCAGGATCATCGTGCCGAAGCTGCCGAAGCACAGGCCGGATGCGAAGTTCTGCGCCAGCGCGGCAATGGCCACCTGGCCCCAGTGCGGGCGATCAGCTGATGCTGCCAACGTCATGCCCGATTGTGCTCCCGACAGGTTAGGTTGTCTTCTTGAAAAAAGGCGGTGCGGCAGGTCAGCCTGCCGCACCGAGGGAGAGAACGTTTGCGCTGATCAGAACGCGAACCCGAGATCGACACCAAAGGTCCGCGGCACCTGGAACACGCCGATGACGTTGGTCGTCAGGTTGCGCGCGAAGTCGAGCTTGCGATTGTCGGTCAGGTTCTGGACCCAGATCGAGGCATTGACCTTGGCTCCGCCCACCGGAATTTCCATCAGCGAGGCGCGGACGTTGATGTCGAAGCGCGATGGCAGCGTGGTGAGGTTGAGGGTCGCAGCGTTCTGGATCGGATCGGACAGGCGCTTGTCCTTGAAGAACCCGTCGACGCGCAGCATTGCGTAAGTGCCGTCGCTGTTGAAGGCGGGGCTGTCGTACTGTGCGCCGACGCTCAGCGTGTTCTTGGGTGCGAGTGAATTGACCGGACCATTGACCGGATCGGCGGCCAGCTTCTGATGCAGGTAGCCGTAGCTCGCGTTGAAGGTGAAGTGCGGCGAGGGCTTGGCGGTCAGTTCGACTTCGAAGCCTTCCTCGTTGCCGAACGGGGACGAGAACAGGAAGGTGCCGCTGGCGACGCTGAAGCCGAGCGTCTGCACGTTCTTGCGCCGGGTGACAAAGCCCGCCGCGTTGATGCGCAGGGTCTTGCCCAGCAGATCGGCCTTCACGCCCACTTCGTAGCTGTTGACGGTTTCCGGCTTGAACACGGTGCCGCCGAGTACGCCGCCCGAAAGGTAGCCGGTGGCAAAGCGGGCATAGGCGCGGACATCCCGGTTGGCGATGTAGGTTGCCGTGGCGTCGAAGTCCCAGCGATCAAAGCTGACGCTGGACTTGATGGTGGGTGCGAAGATCGGGATCAGGCCGCCGGCCAGCAGGTCCTCGAAACGATCGTCCTTGGTGTAGCGCAGGCCACCGGCGAGTTCGAACTGATCGGTCTTGTAGCCAAGGTGGGCATAACCGGCGATCGACTTGTTGCGGATCTTCGCGTTCGAACCGGCGAGATAGTCGCTGGGCACGCCGAAGATGTTGATGGTGTTGCCGGTCGTCGCATCGAGCTTCGGTTCGATCTGTGGCGCGAACGTCGGGAACAGGGTGCCGATGAACACCGGGTTGTTGTCGCTGCCGGTTTCGCGGAAGTAGAACCCGCCGAGCACCCAGTCGAGGTTGCCGGTCTTGCCGAGCACCTGAACTTCCTGGGTGAACTGCTTCTGGTGACGATCCTGGATCGAGGAGATGTTGGTGAACGGCAGTCCGCCGACCTCGTAGGCTCCGCCGTCGATATCGTTGCCGCCGACGAATTCATCAAGCTTGCGCAGGCCCGTGATCGACTTGAGCGTGATTGCATCGCTGGCTTCGTAGGCGAGCGTCAGGCTGTGGCCCTGGATCTTCATGCGCGAAGCCGAAGTGAAGTCTAGCGCCAGGGCATCCTGCCGGACGGTCGAGGCCGGGACGTAGATGCTGGGTGATGCGGCATAGAACGGCGGGTTGCCGACGCCTGCGGCATAGCCCGGATCATAGCCGAGCAGCTGCTGACCGAGCTGCGTGCTGACCTTGTCGGTATAGTCGAACTTGTAGTCGGCGGTCAGCGCGCCTTGCTGGAAGCGGATGGCAACGGCGACAGCGTCGGTGTTTTCCGCGCCGAAGGTCTTTGCCGAAGTGATCTTGCCGAAGGGGGCGGCGAAATTGAAGGTGCGGCCCGGCGTCAGGTTCTTGACGTAGCCGGTGTTCTCGTCGTGCAAATAGGACACGCGGGCGCTGAACGGGCCGAACGACGGCAGGTTGACGACGATCTGGCCCTTGTAACGATCGTAGTTGCCGACGGTGCCTTCTGCCTTGACCCCGAATTCGCCCTTCGGCGCTGAAGTGATGAAGTTGATGGCGCCGCCGGTCGAGTTGCGGCCGAACAGGGTGCCCTGCGGGCCGCGCAGCACTTCGACGCGCTCGATATCGGCAAGCGAGAATGCCGTGCCTGCCGGACGTCCGAGATAGATGCCGTCAATGTAGAGGCCGATGCCGGCATCGGCTTCGAACTTGAGCGTGCCGGTGGACACGCCGCGCAGGTAGTACTGCGGTGCGTTGGCAGAGCCGAACTGGCGCTGCACGTCGAGGTTCGGGACGGTCTTGCCGATATCGCCGAAGCCCTTGATGTCGAGCGCCTTGAGCTGGGTCTGGTCATAGCCGGTGACGGCGACCGGCACGTCCTGCAGACGTTCCTGGGTGCGGCGTGCGGTGACGACGATGTCGGCAATTCCGGCCGACTGGGTGGCCTCTGCCTGCGGATCGGCCGCAGCTGCTGCATCGGCGGCAAAGGCGGTGCCGGAGTTGACCATGACCAGCGCAGTGCCGGCGAGCGCGAGAACGCGAATTTTCATCCATCCCTCCCAAGAGATCGTGTTTCGAAAGCGGCGTGTGTCACCGCATGGCATTTGCATTTTTTTGAGTACATGACGACAAAATGCGCGACGAGCAAGCGAGAAAGTGAGCAAAGTGAAAATTTGATTGTAGCATATTGACGTTTTGCGTAATCTGCACCAGGAAAGGCAGGCAAACTTCGCCAGACTGAACAGGGCTCAGGCCGATGCCGTGGCGAGGCCCGGTGTCAGGCGTCGGTGAAGCAGGAGGAGTCCGCTGCGGCGGGGGAGTTCGCGAGATGGACACCCCACAGGCGTCGTCCAGCGGTTGGCACGGTCTCGTGCCTGGGAGGCGGAACGTGAGAAAGGCTTTCAGTGAGGCAGCGGCGGGATCACCGTCAGGCGTGCTTCGGATCGATGGTGACGCAAAATGCGGCGCGCCTCTTCGGGATGCTACGCTGCGATGAGCGGTGGCGGCATTTCCATCGATATGCGGGGTAAGGTCGTCCTGGTGACCGGCGGCGCCAGCGGGATTGGCGCTGCGACATGCCGCTTGCTGGCCGAAGCCGGGGCGAGCGTCGTCGTGGCCGATTGCAACGAGGCCCATGCCAGGGACGTCGCGGCTGAGCTTCCGGACGCGATGTCACTGGCAGTCGATGTGAGCGACGCGGGCGCATGCGAACGCATGATCGCCGCCATCGCCGAGCGCCATGGTCGGCTCGACGGTGCGTTCAACAATGCCGGGATTACCGAGGTTTCGGTGCTGAACGGCGCGCCGTTGCCGGAAAGCCATGCCTTGCCGCTGGATGTCTGGCGCAAGGTTCTGAGCGTCGATCTTGATGGCGTGTTCCACTGCCTGCGTGCAGAGCTGCCCCTGATGCTGAAAAGCGGTGGCGGCGCGATCGTCAACACGACCTCGCTGCAGGCGCACATCAGCTACCCGCGCACGGCAGCCTACACGGCAGCCAAGCATGGTGTGCTCGGGCTGACCAAGGCGATTGCCAAGGAATATGGCGAACAGGGCATCCGCTGCAATTCGGTATCGCCGGGGGTCGTCGACACGCCCCTGACGAACGGCGTGATTCATGCGCCCGAATACAAGGATATGCTGCTCGCGCCGATCCCATTGAAGCGGTTCGCGACGCCGGAGGACATCGCCAAGGCGGTGCTCTGGCTGCTGTCCGATCAGGCAGACTACATCAACGGTGCGACGATCATGGCTGACGGCGGTTACCTGGCCTGACCGCGCGCCCAAGGGAGACGGGCATGCTCAAGCAAATCTACGTCATCGACCTGATCGTTCGCGATCTGGATGCTGCGGTTGCCTATGGCCGCAAGATCTTCGGGTGCGACCCCAAGGACACCTCGGGCGTAGGGCCGGGCGTTCAGGAGTTTCGCATGGCGCACTTCGTTGCGCCCGGAAACGGGGCAGGGGTGCATTCGGTGGGCTTCTTCCAGCTGACGGTGGACGATCCCCAGACCGAATCCGGCAAGGCCATGAAGGCCTTTCTCGATCGCAATGGCGAAGGCGTTGCCACCATCGGGTTCACGGTGGAGGATATCGACGAAGTGCAGCGCACGATGATCGAGCGGGGGCTGCGCTTCCGCCATGGCGAGCCGCAGGAATACCAGATGGGACGGGGCAACGAACTTGAACCGGCGCCGTTCGGCACGTCGTTCTGGTTCGCGCAGCACAACGCTGATGGTTATGCGACCTTCCTGGACTTGCCAGACCTGAAGGCCTGACGCCTGACCTGGAGCCAATAGAAAAGCGCCGGTCTCTTGCGAGACCGGCGCTTTTTCCTTGCGCTTGGGAGGGATCAGAAATCGTAGCGCAGGCGCACGCCGAACTGGCGGGGGACCGCAGCGCTGATGCCCCACAGACCCAGCGAATTGTAGGCGCCGAAGCCACCGTCAGAGATGGTGTTCTTCGTGACGTTGGTGACGAAGACCGACCCGCTCAGACCCTTCTGGCCCATGACCTCGTTCCAGTCGAGTCGGAGGTCGAGGTTGGAATAGGCCCGCTGCCTGTCCCATACCTGCGGCACCGGAGTGGCGGTCGTCACGAGCTTGTCCTGCCACGAATAATTGGCGGTCAGGGCGAGTTCGCCAGCACCTTCGACCGGCAGGCGCAGCGTACCGTAGAGGCTGACCTTGTATTTCGGATTGAACACGAAGGGCTGACCGCTCAGGTCCTGCGCAGGCTGCGGGCCGGGACCGTCCGGATCGTTGACGTAGTTGGTGTACTTGTTGTCGTTGTAGGAGGCAGCGCCGCCAACTTCGACAAAGCGGACGGGCGAGAGCATGAATTCGCCCTCGATGCCCTTGATGTCGGCCTTGGCGGCATTGAAGGTGCCGACGGCGAAGCGGCAGGTGGCGACGTTGCTGGGGTCGGTGCAGTTGGACTGCGTGGTCGAGACCTGGATGTCATTGTACTTGCCGAAGTACAGCGCGACGTTCGTGCGCGCACGGAACTCGCCCGATCCCCAGTCGGCCTTGAGGCCCAGTTCGTAGTTGGTCAGGCTTTCGGGCTGGAAGGTTTCGAAGCCTGCAGGGTTTCCGGTGTTGAAGCCGCCTGCCGAATAGCCCCGGCTGACCGTGAAGTAGGCCATGCGGCGGCGGTCGAACTGGTACTGTAGGCCGCCCTTGAAGGTGAACTTCTTGAACGTCTCGCCAAGGTTCAGATTGGTTTCCGGAACGGCTCCGATATCGGCGAGGTTGAGCAGGTTGGTGGGCGAGAGGCGGATCCAGACCGAGTTGGTCTGGGAAAGCTCGACGCGGTCGATCGTGTAGCGGACCCCGCCGGTGAGGCGCAGGCCGCGGTCATCGTCGCCGAAGTTGTAGGTACCCTCGGCAAAGACCGCGTTGGTGCGCGAGGTGCTGCGGTGGAGCAGCGAGCCGGTCAGGATGCCGAACGCATCGCTGAGATCGTTGTAAGCGACCTTGCCCGAGGTGCCCGCCTTGAACCACAGGTTGAAGGTGCCGGCCGTGAAATCGAAGCGATCGCCGATCTTGCCCTGCAGTTGCAGTTCTTCGCTGACCTGGCGATCGGCGCCCGGCGCCACCGTCGGTCCGACGTTGCTGTCGAAAATGGCAAGCGTCGTGCCGTCGGCATCGAAGCGCGAGAAGAACTTCGTGCGGTTGTAGCCGAAGATGTTGCGCAGCTTGAGGCTGTCGGAGAGATCGAGCGTGGTCTGGTTGACGATGTTGAGCAGGCGGCGGCGATCATCATTGCCGCCCTGGATGCCGGTGCCGACCAGATCGTAGGGTCCGCGCAGGTTCTGTTCTGCCACGATGGGACCGAGGCGAGGGAAGATGCCGGCGAAGGCCGGATTAGCGCGGAACGGCGTGAACGATGGGCGGTCACCCTTCGAGTCGAAGTAGTTCGCCACGAAGTAGTTCGCCAGGCCCTGGCCGGAATCGAAGTTCACCCCGAGGCGTGCGGTGACGTAGTCCTCATTGCCGTAGCGGCGGCCATTCGATCCGTCACGGACGTAGCCGCGCGACTTGTTGTAGGAGACGCCGCCGCGCACCTGCAGCTTGTCAGAGAGCGGCGCGTTGATCACCGCCTCGACGCCGGTGCGCGCATAATCACCCACCGTTCCCGACACATAACCGCCGAAGTCCTTTTCCGGTCGGCGCGGTTCGTTGAGGATGGCGCCGCCGTTGGTGGCCGTGCCGAACAGGGTGCCCTGCGGACCCTTCAGCACCTGGACGCTGGCGGGATCGAAATAGTAGGCGTTGCCGTCGAGCGTGGCAGGCACTTCGGCGAAATAGCCCTTCACGCCGGGAATGCCGCGCACGAACGGGAACTGCACTTCGCCGCGCTGGCAGCAGAACGAAACGCTCGGCACGCTGCGCACGAGATCCGAGACGTTGCGGATGTCGCGCTTTGCCAACTCCTGCCCGGAGATCGCGGTGATCGTCAGCGGGACGTCCTGCGCGCTCTCTTCCTTGCGGCGCGCTGTTACGATGATGTCGGCGATGGCCGGAGTTTCCTCCGCCTGCTCGGCCTGCGCCTGCTGGGCGAAGGCCGGAGCCGGAGAAAAACTTGCGACGGCGCTGGCGAGCAGCGCGGCCCTGAAGATCTGCATGATAACCCTCCCTGTCGACCTTTGTTGGTCTCAGGTAAGCGTTATCGCCAAATCCGTCGAATTTCAAGATATGGACTACGCAAAACAACAATCGTGAATCTCAAAGATTCGCTTTGCGTATCATTTCGGCATCAGGTGTCGCTCATTCCAGAGCGTACTTGCCGTGGGCAGTCAGGTTGCCGAACAGGTCATTGGTGATGAAGCGCTCGCTAAAGCGCCAGATTCCTTCGACTTTCGAAAAGCGGTCGGCATAGTCGCCGGTGATGATCGGCTGGAGCGGAACGCCGGGCGCGTCCTGCAGCACGAAGACTGCGCTGGTCGCGCGGGCCACGCCCGGCCCATCGGGCTCCACGATCAGGTTGCAGATCATGTGCCGCGTGCGGGGAATGCCCTCATAGAGCCTGACGAAATCCGCAAACATGCGCGTGATCTCTGCGGGATCGTCGACAACCGGATCGGGCCGCCCTTCGAAGTGCACGGTGGCGTGGGCGAAGAGCTGGCCGAGGCCTGTCAGATCGCCGCTGTCGAGGTGGCGCGGGTAGCGGTGCACCAGCGCCTGGATGGCGAGGTAATCGGTGATCGAAAAGTCATCCATGCGAAGCCTCGTATGTCCATGTCCAATGTCCGGGGGCAGGACCATCCTGAAACCCCAGTTGCTCGCGCACGTCTGCGACCTGCACGTCGATCCAGTCTTCCCAGCGCAGCATGAACAGCGGGAGCTTCTGCTTCGCGCCCAGAGCATGGCCCAGCGCAAAGCCTTCGATCATCGCCGGGGTGACCGTGGGATAATGACAGGCGGCGCGCATCAGGCTGGTCGATGCCAGGAACATCGGCTGGAACGACAGCATGTTGGCGAATTCGGGTTCGAAGTAATTGAACACGGCAACGGTGTTAGCGACGATCAGCGCGATCTCGCCAACCGGGCTCGTGTCGAGGCCGGTGACCATGTGTTCGATATCGTGGTTCTGGACGCGGCGCTTGATCAGGTAGGCAAAGTCGTCAGCAGGCTCGCCACGGAACATGAAGTCGATGTCCATGCCGCTGGTCACGATGAAATCGTGGATCAGCGCCCCGACCGTGCCGGGCGCGCAATGGGCCACCTTCTCAGGCGTCCAGTCCGACGTGAAGCGTTCGTCGAGCCACCGGGCGAAGTCCGGCAGACGCTCGCGCTCGGCCGCAAGCAGGGCATGGAGGCGCGGATAGTCCATTTCCTCGGAGACGGCGCGATTGACCTCGGGGATCAGGTAGGCAGCCGGCAGATCGTATCCGTCGCGCTTGAGACCCATCTGCGCATAGACATCGCGAAAGCGCGGATTGTTGAGATAGCGCGAGGTGCTGATCAGGACCGAGCCTGCCAGAGGCTCGGCAGAGCCTTTGAGATAGGCCGCTTCCTCTCCCGTGATCTCCATGACTCAGGCCTCCGGCACATAGATGTCTGAATAGAAAGCGAAGTCCTGCATCAGCGCTTCGCGGTCGACGCCATAGTCGGCCAGATCGTATTTGTGCGACGGACGGCTGTCGCGCTTGTTGCCGCCGAGCCAAGTCTGCCAGGCAGCAACGTCGGCGTCGTCAGCAGTGATGCCGGCAGCGGCAAATATCGCCTGCGCGCTGCCGACAGGGTCGGTCAGGAGATCGCGATACTGGATGTCGAAGAAGCGTTCGGGCCGGGCCTCGCGAACCGGGATCATGTCGAGGAGATTGCGCCGCAAGCGGCGGGTCCAGTGGGCGGCCTGTTCCTTCGACAGGTCGGCATCGGTGTTGCCGCTGGTGAGCGAGGCGACCATCGAATAATAGCTGCCCATCACGTGATCGACGCGCCGGTGGGTCATCGCGATGATCGCACCCGGGAACGTGTCGAGCGTGGTGCTGACTGCGGTCAGGTGGTGGGGCGCCTTGAGAATCCACTTGCGCCCGCGCCGCGACGGATCCTGCCACTGCAGGATCTTGAGCCATTCGAGCAGTTCGCCATAGGCGGCGGTCTGGTCGGCATCGAGCAGCCATTCGCCGTATCTGGGCAGGTAGAGCATCGCTTCGGGAATGTTGGAAATGAACGACTGCTCGATCAGGGGCAGTTCCTCGTCATGGGCAAAGGCATCCATCGGGTGGATCGATTCGAAGCCCGCCGAGGCTGCGACCAGATCGTCCGAAAGCTGCTTTGCATCGGCCTTGCGCGCGGCAATGTCGGCGGCACCGCTGGTGTCGCGCGGCAACGGAAAGATGGTCTCCCACCAGACCATGGCCGTCGCCTTGGGACTGGCGGCAAGCAGGCGCTGGAGCATGGTGCTGCCGGTGCGGGGCAGGCCGACGATGATCACGCCGACATCGACCTGCTCGTCGAGGATTTCAGGATGGCGCTTGACCAGATCCACCCGGCGCAGGCGATTTTCGAGCGCATTGACGATCCGCGCGGCGTGCGTGCTGGCGCCAGCCTCGTTAAGTTGCGCCTCGTCCCGCATCGAGCGCAGGAGTACATCGAGAGGTTCGCGGAAGTGATCGGGGCCGAGATCGGCGAGGCCCGTCGAGGCGCGGGCGCGGCTGATCAGCGCATCGGCATCGAGCTGGTCAAGAAAACGCATAACGTGTAAAATCCTCTCAAAAACCTTGTTTTGCGTAATTATCTATGGATTAAGGCGACGCAATATGCAATGCCCATGTGCATGCAAACAAACGGCGGATGCCGTGATGAGAGGAGACGAGACGTGTCATATCCACGCGAGGAAGTCGAAGCTGCGATCCAGGGCCTTCGCGAGGCCTTCGTCGAGGCCGAACGCCGCAACCACTGGGCGTGGATTGCCGATGAGTTCTATCACGAGAACGCCACCTACTATTGCCCCTATGGCGGTTCGATGCCGGTCTTTGCGCGCAACCGCGACGAGATCCGCGCCACGCACTATGGCCGCGACATGGACGTCGGCTCTGGCTGGGCGGGGTGGAGTTTCCCGATCCTCGAATTCGCAGTCAACGGTGACCGCATCTTCAGCCGCTGGGTCAATCGCGGGCCGGGCAAGCGGCCGGACGGTTCGTTCTATGAAACTGAAGGCGTCAGCTTCATCACTTATGGCGGCGACGGCAAATTCAGCTCGCAGCTCGACCTGTTCGACATCGGTCACCAGATGAAGCTGTGTGACGAGCTGAAGGAAGCGGGCCTGCTTGATCCCGTGCTGGAGCGCGACTGGGTGGCCCCGATGAAGCGCCGCATCATCGACAGCATGAACCAGGGCATTGCCCCCGCCGCGCAGGCATCGGCTCCCGGCGAAACGCACTGAACCGAGCGCCGGGGGCAGATCGAGCCCCCGGCCATTTCAACCGAGGCGGAACGCCTGCGCCAGCACGGACGCGAGTTCAGGATCGTCTGCCAACTTGCCCGCAACGCGTTTGGCGATTTGCGATGCGACGGGCCATTCGTTGGCGCTGTCCTCGTGGTCCCGCATCGTGAAGGCTCCGGCGGCAGGGGTGCCGGTGATCGCCCGCAGCGCCATTGCGCGCACTTCGAACGGTGCTGCGCCCTTGAGTGCCGCAAAGATCTGCGTGTCTTCGCCCACCAGCGTGCGGAACGGGAGTCTGGGCGCCTCGAGCAGCTCCGCAATCGCCGCAACAGCCAGAGCCGGATCGCGACCCCAGGCATCAAGCTCGCCAAGGCTCGGTCCCGCCGCTTCCAGCCATGCCGCATAGGCACTGCCTTCGGGCATGGCGAACTGGACATTGCTGGCAAAGGGCGTGCGGTGCGCGCCGGGTTGGACCACTCCCACCTCGATGCCGTAGGGTGCGACTTCCATCGCCAGCCCCTCGGCCCAGCCCTCAAGCGCCCATTTCGATGCGGCATAGAGCGACAGCATCGGATGGGGCGTGTTTACCGCATTGCTGGTTACGGTGAGAATTCGGCCGCATTGCGCCGCGCGCATGGCAGGGAGCACGGCGCGGGTAACGGCCAGCGTGCCGAAGAAGTTGGTCTCCATCTGCGCGCGGACATCGGTATCGGTCATCTCCTCGAAGGAAGCGATGACCGAGAAGCCGGCGTTATTGAGCAGCGCGTCAAGCCTGCCGCCCGTCTGTTCGAGAGCGCAAGCCACCCCTGACGCGACCGAAGCCGCATCCGTCACATCGATCTGAACCGGCACCACATTGCCTGCACAACCGGCCTCGCGCGCGCGGTCGACCAGAGGCGCTGCCTTGGCGGGATTGCGCATGGAGGCAAATACCGTCCAGCCCTTCGCCGCCATGGCCAATGCCACGTCCGCGCCGAAGCCGGTCGAAGCACCGGTTACCAGAAGCGTCTGGCTCATGGCTTTGCGTCCAGCATGTCCTGCACGGCGAGCATGCCGAAGGTCATGGCCGGGGCAAGCGTGGAGCCTGCTCCGGGATAGGAGGGGCCCATGACCGAGGCGGCGGTATTGCCGATGGCATAGAGGCCCGCAATGGGCTGGCCTGCGGTATCGAGCACGCGCGCGGCCTCGTCGGTCGCCAGACCACCCTTGGTGCCGATATCGCCGGGATAGACCTCCAGCGCGTAGAACGGCGGCTGGTCGAGCGGGGCAAGGTTCGGGTTGGGCTGGACCGACTGGTCGCCATAGTAGCGGTCATAGGGTGCCGAGCCGCGTCCGAAATCCTCGTCCACCCCCGTCTTCGCGAAGTGGTTGACGCGCGCGATGGTGCGTTCGAGCCGTTCCAGATCAACGCCGATCTTGCGGGCGAGGCCTGCGACGGTCGAGGCCTTGCGCCACGCCTTGCGGGCGGCGGACGATTGCAGGAAATCGGGCAGGAGGGGAATGATCGGACCCATCGGATACTTCTTGCGGAAGCGGGCATCGAGGATGATCCACGATGGGATCGACCGCGCATCGGGACGGTCGGCATCGATCATGGCCTTGCCCGCGATATCGTAGCTCCGCGCCTCGTTCATGTAGCGCTCGCCCGCCTGATTGACGATGATGCAGCCGGGAAGGGCGCGCTCGTAGAACAGCGGCCGCGCGGTGTCCTCGCCCGGTACACGGACGGTGGGTGCCCACCATGCCTCGTCCATCAGATCGGTGGCGGCACCGATGCGCATGCCGGCCTGAATGGCATCGCCGGTGTTGTTCTCCTGACTTGCCGAGAATGTCTCGCGGCTGTCGCCGGGCAGGTACTGGTCGCGCATCGCCTGGTTGCGCTCGAAGCCACCTGCGCCAAGGATCACGCCATTGAGCGTGCGGATGCGCAGGTGCTGGCCATCGCGGGCAACGATTGCGCCTTCGATGGCGCCGTCCGGGCCGCGCAGCAGTTCGACAAGGGCGGTGCGCAGCCACAGTTCGCCGCCGCTGCGGTTGAGCGCATTCTTGAGGTGGGCGGCGATCGCCGAACCAAAGACGATGAAGCGGCTGCGCGGGCTTTTCAGGCGCTGCGCGATGTCGCCGTAATAGCGCCAGAGCACGCGCGCCATCGTGCCTTTCCAGCCCGGGCCGCGCGTGATCATCGGGGCGGATTCCATGATCGTCCACGGGATCTTGCCGAAGAGCATGGCCGACTTGTGCGTAGTGCGCAGCGTGGCGAAATCCTCGGGCGACAGGTCATCGGCGTGGATCGTGTTGCAGGCGTGGCTGCGGTAGCCCATCTTGCCGCCGGGCTTTTCGGCCTGATAGTCGGTATAGGGAATGGCGGTGAAGCGCAGGTCCGACCGCGCTTCGATCTCGCGCTTCATCACGCGGGCGTTTTCGACGAAGGCCCGGATGCGGCCATCGGCCACGGTGTTGCCGACCAGTTCCTTGATATAGGTGAAGGCCTCGTCCGGGCTGTCCTGCTGGCCCTGCTCTAGCGCGGAATCGCTGGCCGGAATCCACACGCCGCCGCCCGATGTCGCGCTCGTACCGCCGTAAAGATCGCTCTTCTCGACGATCAGCGTCCGTGCCCCGCGATCCGATGCGAACAGCGCCGACGCCATCGCTCCGGCACCCGATCCGACGACCAGAACGTCCACTTCCTTGTCCCACTGCGCTGCGGTCACCGAACCGGTCATGCGCCGATCTCCGACAGGGCTTCGTTGCGGAAGCCCAGCCCGAAGGCTTCGATGATCGGCAGCGGATTGACGTATTCGCGCCAGTAGACGACGAGATCACCCTCGAACCGCAGAATGCCAAGATACTTGTTGGCGTAGGGGCGACCGGACGAGCGCAGCACCGTGCCGGAATGGTATTCCACCAGCATCATGTTGGGATCGGCCATGTCGTAGAAGCGGTCGATCTTGTGATGGTAGCCGTCGCAATCGGCCATCCCGGCGCGCGATGCGGCGATGAAATTGTCCCGGCCGATCATGCGCTCGGGGAAGTCGGCAATGGGCAGGTAGGGCCAGTCGAACTCGGCATCGGGATGAACGCCGGTGGCGAAGGTGGCGAAATCCTTTTCGCCATAGGCGGTTATCAGGCGCGTGAACTGGGCTTTCAGGTGCGCGCGGCGGCTGGCCTCGTCGGTCATGCAATCTCTCCGTTATCGGGAGCGATTGTCGGCAGACAGGGGTGAATGTCAACGCAAAACGTCAATATCTATGTATAAAGCGACGCTTTGCGTAATCACTTGACGATGTTGGTGGTGCGGAAGTCGTGCTTTATGAGCTTGTGGGTCAGCTCGTAGTGAATCCGCGCGATGCCCGGGATCGTGTCGATTCGGTTGTGCAGGTATTCGACCAGCTGGCTGGAATCGCGGACCCAGGTGATGGCCATGAGGTCGGCACGGCCCAGCAGCGAGGTGACATAGGTGATCTGGGGCTCGGCCACGAGCGCGTCGATCACCGGCCGTGCCGGGTAGTTGGCATCAAGTTCGATCCACAGATAGGCGATCACGGGATCGATCATGTGGTCGTAATTGGTGATCGCGACGACCTGGATGGCGTTCTCGTCGGTCAGCCGCTTGAGGCGCACGCGGATCGTGCCTTCGGTGACGCCCAGCTCGCGCGCGAGTTCGCGATTGCTGACACGGGCATCGCTCGAGAGGCGTTCGAGAATGCGCTGGTCGAGAGAGTTGAGCTCAATCGGCTTCATCGAAACGGCCCCACGGCTGAATGTACTTGTAAACCTTCATCGCCAGCGCCGATTCCAGCGAGACAATGCCTTCGATGGCCGGAATGACGTCGGTCAGCTGGTGATCGAGATCGTCCATCGTCTTGGCAATGACCTGGATTTCGAGGTCGTTGCGACCGATTACGGAGAGGACCGAGAGGACCTGCTCCAGCTTCAGCAGGTCTGCGCAGACATCCTCGAGCGACCGGCCCCTGATGCGCACGCCGACTAGCGCCGTGAACGGAAAGCCTATCGACGGAAGATCGAGCCGCGCGACCACGCGCATCGTCTGCGATTGTTCGAGACGGCGGATGCGGGCGCGGACGGTCGCCTCGTTGAGGCCGACTTCGCGCGCGAGATCGCGGACCGCCATGCGTCCATCGACCCGCAGCAGGGCGATGATGGCTTCGTCGTGTTCGTCTAGCCGCACTTTGGAAATGGCCGGTGCTCCCTCTGCTTGGCCTAGCGCTATGCGATGCCTGTTGGAGAATCAACATGGCACGGGTGGCTTCTGCGGGTGATGAAATACGCAAAATGATAAATCCATATCGAAAACATCGTTTTTGCGTGTCGACATTGCTCATCATCCCTGCGATTTATTGCCCACAGGATAAGGAAGTGGGAGATTCTGAGCGTGCTGGCCGAAAAGATCGTGATCGTGACGGGCATTGGCCCGGGTTTGGGACGTACCATTGCCGTCGAGGCGGCGCGGTCGGGTGCGAACGTGGCGATGGTATCGCGGACCGACGCGATCATGGCGGAAGTGGCCGAGGAGATTGCCGCTCTGGGCCGGGAGTCGATCAGGATCTGTGCCGATATCACGTCGCAGGACGATTGTGACCGGGCCGCAGCGGAGACGGTTGCTGCGTTCGGACGCATCGACGGACTGGTCAACAGCGCCTATTTTCCGGGCGCCCTGGCCCCGGTGCTCGATCTTGACCTCGATGCGCTGTCACGCGCCTTCGAGGTGACGGTCATGGGGATGATCCGGATGATCCGCGCCGTCGTGCCGCACATGGAAGCCCGCGGCGGGGGCTCGGTCGTCAATGTCGGCAGCCAGGTGGCGCGCAAGGTCGTGGCCAATCAGGGCGGCTATGCGGCGACCAAGGCGGCGCAGGCCTCGCTGACGCGCTATCTGGCGGCAGAACTGGGCGCGAAAGGCATCCGCTTCAACACGCCCGCCATCGGCTGGACGATGAGCGCGCCCGCGCGGGCATGGCTGGAAAGCGAGGCTGCGCGTGGCGGGCCGAGCGTCGCCGAAGCCGAGGCGGATATTGCCGCGACCATGGCGCTGGGCCGGGTGCCGAGCGATGCCGAATGCGCCAAGGGCATTCTGGTCTTTCTCTCGGACACGCTCTCGGCAGTCACCGGCGCAACGCTGGACATCAACGGGGGCGATTACCTGCCGCTGTGAGGACATGCGCGGGGGGGCGCCAAGCCCCCCCGAACGCTGGGCGTCACACGCGTTCGACGCGCAGGCGCGGGATGGGGTGGCTTGCCGCACGGACCCAGCGGAGCAGCAGGTGGCCTTCGCCATGGCCATGGGTGGTCAGCCAGTTGGGTTCGCTCGGGTCCGTGGCGGACAGGACGATGCGCACGCTGCCGTCGGCTTCGCGCACCGCGTTTCCGGCATTGATGCAGGCGGGCACGTAGCGATAGTCGAGCGATTCCATCCACCAGTTGTCGACCTGGATGTTCCAGTGTTCGCAATCCGGCACGTCGGTTTCGATCACGAGGCGTTCGTCGGGTGCCAGCTTCCAGTAGCCGTGAACATAGAAGATCGCCGGATCGCCGCCCGCCTGGTGGAACATGTCCTGGCCCCAATCGCGCATTTCGTTGGGGTAGGGCATGAACATCGCCGTCCAGTTGGCGAACATGCGCGTGGCGTTCACGACAAAGTCGCCCGCAGCCATCATCCGCCGCTCGATGGCCTGAGGGTCGGTCGGTGGGGGAAAGGCAGGACCTTGGCTGACGCGCTCTATCGCGAAGCGGGCGGGTGTTTCGGCCGGGCGATGGAGGAACGTCTGCCGCACCTGCAGAATGTTGGAATCGGGCGCGAGCGGCAGCCAGGGGACATCGCCTTCAGGCCTGGTCGCGCTGGCGATCATGGTGAAATCGCCGTTGGCATCGGCGCCGAACGCTTCCTTCTGAAGCTCTCCGGTGGAGGCCATGGTGCCGTCGATGGCGTAGCGGTTGGCCTTGGACCCGATCGACAGGTAATGGATCGTGCCGATGTTGCCTGTCAGGCGGTATGTCCGGTCACCCAGAATGGTGGCCGAAAGATAGAGGTTGTCGGGGTTGTCGCCGCCGAGCTTGGCAGTTTCATGGCTGGGCAGGACGAAGGACGGAAAATCGGGATCGCCGCCTTCGAGGTACATCTCGAGGCCGAGCCTGACGATGCGGCTGAGGTAGCGCGCGCCTTCGGCCTGATCGAGCAGGGACAGGGGCGCACCTTGCGCGCCAAGCGTTGCCTGGGCTTCGCCGATGCGGCGGGTGAAGCGGTCCCACAAGTCGGCGCCGAAAACGGTCACAATCTCTCTCCCTGAAATGTGCGGCGCAGGACGGCGTAACGGTCTTCCATCGTCCTGCGGGTGACGCTGGCATCGGCTGCCAGTTCGAAGCCATGGTAGCCGCCGGCGTAGACATGCAGATCGACGGGGACGCCTGCGCGGGCCAGTCGCCGGGCGTATGCGATGTCCTCGTCGAGAAAGAGATCGAGCGAACCGACCGCGATATAGGCCGGGGCCAATCCTTCGAGGTCGTCGGCACGGGCGGCGGCAATGTAGCCGCGCCTGTCTTGCTCGACATCTTCGCTTCCGATGCGCAGCGCCCATGCTGCTGCATTGGCCTCGGCCGTCCAGACGAACTCGCCGCAATGGGGATGGTCTCCCTGCGTCCGATCGTCGAGCATCGGGCAGATCAGCATCTGCATGGCGAGCGCAATCGTGCCTCTGTCGCGCAACATCAGGGCCAGCGATGCGGCAAGGCCGCCGCCGGCGCTCTCGCCCCCGATGGCGATCCGCGAAGCATCGATGCCGTGGCTTTGCGCATTCTCGACAAGCCAGCAAAGCGCGCGATAGCAGTCCTCTACCGGCTGCTGGCCGGTCACTTCGGGTGAAAGGCGATAGTCCACCGATGCCACTATGCAGCCGACCTCCCGCGCCAGCGCGATGTTGGTCGGCGAGGACATGATCGCGTTGCCAAGGACGAAGCCGCCGCCGTGGATGTGGAAATACAATGGCAGGTGGCCCGTCTGGCCGACCGGTCGGTGGAGGATGATGTTTAGCTCCGGTCCGGCGGTGGACGCCGGAACCGAGATCTGCTGGAGGACTATGTCGTCGCAGGCCATCGCTTCGGGCGCCGCTGCAAAGCCATCCATCGTTGCCCGCAGGTGCTCAAGGCCCGGTCCGGTGATATCGAAAGTCGGGAACAGCGCCAAGGCGGACAGTAGCTCCGGGTCAACGAGGTGGCGTGTATCCATGCTCCGGTTCAGCCGGTGATCTGCCCGCCATCCAGCACCAGGACGGTGCCGGTGGCATAGCGAGCTTCGTCACTCGCGAGATAGGCGATGGCCGCTGCCACTTCCTCGGGCGTGCAGGCGGGACGGTCGGTCAGCTTGGGCATGTTGCGCCCTGCGGCTTCTGCGAAGATCGCCGGATCGACGCCGCCGCCTGCGGTCGATTTCTCGTGCATGGGCGTGGCGACACCGCCGGGCGCCACGGCGTTGACGCGCACACCGTAGCGGGCAAACTCAAGGCTGGCCGCTTGCGTGACGGCAATGACTCCGGCCTTGCTGACGCCATATGCCGACGTGCCATAAACCGGATGCAGGCCGCCTGCCGAGGCGACGCTGACGATATTGCCCTTGCTCTGCTTGAGGTGGCCGATTGCAGCCTGAATCAAGTAGAATGGGCCGGACAGGTTGATGTCGAGCGTGCGCTGCCAGACTTCGGGCGAGGTTTCCTCGAACCGGCCCCACGCCATGATCCCTGCGACATTGAGCAGGATATCAATGCCGCCCAGCGCGCCTGCGGCAGCATCGACGAGCCTGGCTGCGGCGGCGGGATCGCGGGCGTCATAGGCGAAGGCGACACCGCCAAGTGGGTCAGCCACGGCGCTCGCGCCTGCAAGATCGACATCGCCGATGGCCAGCCGCGCGCCTTCGGCGGCGAAGCGCTCGGCTGTGGCACGACCGATGCCGGACGCGCCGCCAGTGAGCAGCACGCGCTTTCCGGTGAAACGAGAGGTCATGGCAGGATAGTCCTTTCGACAAGATCGCCGCGATTGCGCAGCGCGACAAAGGCCGCAGCGGCAAGGAGTATGATGGCAAAGACGATGAATGCGCCGGACAGGCCGCCGACGCGGCGCAGGACGTCAAACGCCAGCGGGTTCAGGAACTGTCCGGCGTTGAGGGCGCTGACGATGACGCCCATGGCCAGTGCATGGACGAATGGCGGCGCCTTGCGGAAGATCAGCGAGGCGATGGCTGGCTCCGACATGCCCGCGCCGATGCCGACGAGGCAGCACCCGGCAAAGACCTGCCAGGTTTGCGATGCCAGCCCGATGATCAGGATGCCAATGCCCATCGAGGCGGCATCGATCACGAGGAATCCGTGGAGTCCGATGCGGCTGCGCAAGTATCCGAAAGACCAGGCGGTGACCATCGCGACGATCGACGTGGCGGCAATCACCGTGCCGATCATCTGCGCGCTGCCCATGCCGCGCTCAGCCAGCAGGAATCCGGCCTGGATTGCAGGCGTGAACATGCCGAGCGTGAGAAGGATCAGCAGCAGGTAATAGGGCCAGACGCGTGCGAGTTCCGCCAGAGCGCCCTTCTCTCCCCTTGTGTGCACTTCGCGCGGAACGTTGCGGATGACCAGGAAGGCGATCAGCAGCGTGGGGATGCCGAGCAGATAGAGGGCAAATGGCGCCTGCCATCCGCCGATGTCGACCAGCAAGCCGCCGAAGACGAGCGCAAGCGCCGCGAGCAGCGACGACAGCGAGGTGGCCCAGCCCAGCACCTTTTCACGGGCATGGCCGGAGAAGTGATCGCCGATCAGTCCGAGGCTCGACGTCAGCACACCCCCGCCGGCGATGCCCAGCAGCAGCCGCAAGGCGAGCAGCGCCGTTTCGCTGGTGATGGCCAGAACGCCTGCGCCGCCAATCACGTAGAGTACGAGCGAGCCCAGCAGGACCGCGCGCTGGCCGATACGATTGCCCAGCATCCCTGCCAGCGGCGCGGCGAGGATCAACATTGCCGCAGGCAGCGTCATCACGATCTGCGAGAACAGTTCGCTACCCGCGCTCTGCCCGAAATGCGCGGCCATGGCGACAAGCGCGGGCGCCGCAGCCATCGGGATGAGCGCGACGAGCGCAGGTCCTGCAACGCAGACGGCAGCGACCAGACCGCCGCCGTTGCGGTCAGCAGCCTGTGGGGCGGCCACGGTCATATCGTCCGGGTGGCCAGGGCTGCATCGCGCATAGCGCCTTCGATGTACCCGACGCCCGTGCAATCGCCGATGGCGTGGACCGGCAGGCCAGCGGCCTTCATCTGGTCGGCAAGGCTTTCGTCCCCGGTGGCTCCCATCGCGACGATGACGGTATCGGCGCGCAAGGTGCGCTCCTGTCCGTGGGCGTTGCTGTAGGTGACGGTGTGATCGCCAATGTGGAAGTTGCCGGTCTCGGTCAGCATCGCGACGCCAAGGTCGTGGCAATCGTCAACCGCGCGGAAACGGCGGACGAGTGGGATGCCCTTGCCGACGCGCGGCGATTCCTCGAGCACGGTCACCTTGCGGCCGCGATGGGCGAGGAATTCGGCCAGTTCCAGTCCGACCAGTTCACCGCCGATGACGACGACATGCTCGCCCAGCGGCATCCACGCCTTCGAACCGAGGCGGAGCAGCGGCAGGCGCTTGGTCAGGCCGGTCATCTTGCCCAGCTTAATCGCAAGGCGCGTGCCCGCGCCGGTCTTGGCAGCGAGCGTATCAAGGTTCTGGCCGAGGACCAGATTGCGCATGTCATCGCCCGAGAACACGAAGTCGCGATCGGCTCCGGGAATGGGCGGCATGTCGCGCCGGGCACCGGTGGCGACGATCACTTCATCGGCTTGGAGCGAACGGGCAAGATCGGGCGTGGCGCGTGTGTTCAGGCGGACATCGATATCGCGCGAGGCGACTTCGCGCTTGAGCCAGTCGACGATGCGCTGGTTCGGGGCATAGGCAACCGAGGCGAATTGCGCCGTGCCGCCAAGACGGTCGGTCGCCTCGCACAAGATGACCTTGTGCCCCTTGTCGGCCAGATCGCGCGCGGCCGCCATGCCGCCGGGGCCTCCGCCCACGACGAGCACGGTCTTGCGACGCGGCGAAGGAAGCTGCTGGCGATCGGTCTCGTGTCCGGTGAGCGGGTTGACGGCGCACATGATGTGGCTCGAATTGAAGATCGCGCTGATGCAGGTGTAGCAATAGACGCAGGGGCGCACGGCATCGGGCTTGCCCGCGGCAAGCTTGTTGGGCAGTTCGGGATCGGCAAGGAGCTTGCGGCCCATCGTGACGAAATCGAGCTTGCCCTGCGCGATGAAGCGGTCGGCGTCTTCAGGCTCGATCCGGCCCGGGCAGATCACCGGGATCGAAACGGCGGCCTTGATCGCTTCGGCGTTGCTGACAAAGCCGTTGCGCATGTCTGTGGCGTGGCCGGTCGAATAGGTCCGTCCGTAATTGCCATCGCCGTGTGCAGAAACATGGATGGCGTCGAGCCCCGCTTCCTCGGCGAGGCGGGCCACGGTGACGGCATCCTGCAGCGTGATGCCATAGTCCATCAGGAATTCCTGACTGTCGAACCGCATCCACACCGGATAGTCGGGACCCACGGCGGCACGCACGGCGCGGATTGTCTTGATCAGCAGGCGCGCGCGGTTCTCGACCGAGCCGCCGTAGGCATCGGTGCGATGGTTGTAGGCGGGCGATAGGAACGTCGAGAAAATGTAGCCATGGCCTGCGTGGATCTCCACCGCATCGATCCCGGCCCGCACGGCCCGATCGGCTGCGCGGGCGAAGAGATCGACGATGTGCTCGATGCCCGCCTCGTCCAGCGAATTGTACTGCACCTCGCCCATCTTGGCGTAAGGTTCGAAGAACTTGGCCTGCTCCTCGGGCAGCATGACGTCGAGGAAATCGCCGGAGTCCTTGGATGCAGGGGGGGGATTGGGGCAGGCGACCGGACGTCCGTCGAGCATGTCGGTCATCGCGACGAGGCCGCCGTGATGGAGCTGGACGCAGAGTTTTGCACCATGGTCATGCACTTCGTCGGCCAGCTGCTTCAGGCCGGGGAGGAAACGGTCGTCGCTGATCGCTTCCTGCCGCCAGTTGCTTGCCCCTTCGGGAAAGCCGACCGAGACCGAGCCCATGGTGACCAGCGCAGCGCCGCCCTTCGCGCGTGCCACGTAGTAGGTCCGCAAACGGTCGCCGACCGAGCCGTCCTCTTCCGCCAGATTGGATCCCATAGGCGAGAAGAAGATGCGGTTCCTGAGCTCGAGCTGGTTGATTCGGCCCGGGCTCAGGAGGTGGCGGTAACTGCGTTGACTCATGACAGGAATAGCCTCGACATCGTTCTCTCCCGCGCGGTGCGGATGTGTTTTGCGATGACATATCGAGGTCTGGCGCCTTTCTCAATCATAAAGCGCAGAGATGGGCGACAAATTGTTACGCAAAATGTAGTCTGTGTTGACAGATTTGACGGAATGCGTATTCCCGAAGTGGATGAGGACGGCGCGAAGGCCGTCCCGTGATCGCAAGCTGGGAGAGAGAAGATGGCTGCGCCTGAGTCTGCGCTGCTGGAGCAGATGTTCCATCGCATGGCGATATCGCGCGCCATCGAGCGATTGATGCTGCGCCATACGCGCGAGGAGCGCTTTTCCGGCTGGTGGCATCCCGGCGAAGGGCAGGAGGCGGCTCCCATCGGCGCGACAGCTGCGCTGCGCCATGATGACTACGTCTGGTATCAGGGCCGGGGCTGCGCCTGGGCCATCGGCAAGGGCATGGACCCGCTGCCGATCCTGGGAGACCTTCTTGGCAAGATGAACGGGGCGACCCGTGGCAAGGGCGGCGGCGTTCCGCACTGGGCGGACTACAGCCTTGGCATCATGGGCGAGGGTGCAACGCTCGGCTCGGTCTATCCGCTCGCGGCGGGCTCGGCGCTAGCGTCGAAGATCCGCAAGGACGGCCGGGTCAGCATTGCCGACTTCGGAGACGGCACGGCTTCGCGCGGGACGTTCCATGAAACCATGATGCATGCAGTGGCGTGGAAGCTGCCGCTGATCTATTTCTGCGAGAACAACGGACTGCTGGTGGGCACGCGCACCGAACAGGTTTCGGCGAGCGCGGATATCGCGAACCTCGCCAAGGGCTATGGCATTCCCGGCGTGGTGGTGGACGGGCAGGACGCCATCGCGGTCTATGAAGCGACCAGTGAAGCGGCGGCGCGGGCCCGGGCGGGGGAAGGCCCCACGCTGATCGAGGCCAAGGTGACCCGCAAGCATGGCCACTATGCCGGCGATCCCCAGCACTATCGCGATCCGGACTACCTGAAGGACTACCGTGACCCGGTGGACATCCTTGCGGCGCAGCTTTCCGGCAATGCCGCCGCGCGCATCATCGAGCAGGCCGACGCCGAAGTTGCCGATGCTTACGAGGCCGCAAAGGCGGCGCCCGATGCCGACGTGTCTGTCATCGAGAGGGATCTCTACCATGTCGCATGAGGTGATGGGCTACAACGCGGCGATGGGGCTGGGCCTTGTCGAGGAAATGCGCCGCGACGACAGCATTTTCATCATGGGCCAGGGCGTCGTCACCGGCGGCTGGTTCGGGATGGAGAAAGGCCTCGTCGACGAATTCGGTGCGGACCGCGTGCTCGATTGCGGCATTGCCGAAGCCTTCGAGGCCGGCCTTGCGGCAGGCGCGGCGATTGCGGGCATGAAGCCGGTGATCAACATGGGCTTCGGCGATTTTGCTCTCATCGCGGGAGACGAGATCTACCACAAGCTGGCCAAGTGGCGTTACATGCACGGGCTCGACGTGCCGATGACCGCCGTCATCATCTTCCCCATCGGGGCGATGGGCGGCGCGGGGCCGGAGCATTCGTCCTGCACCGAAGTGCTGGGCATGCATTTCCCTGGACTCAAGGTCGTGGTTCCTTCGACAGCGGAGGATGCCAAGGGTCTGATGAAGGCCGCTCTGCGCGAACCGAACCCGGTCCTGTTCCATTCGGTGCAAGGGCTCGGTTGGACGCGGTCAGACGTGCCACTTGATCCCGATTTCGTCGTGCCTATCGGCAAGGCGGCAACGCGCCGGGCAGGGCAGGATCTCACCATCCTGACATACGGTTCCATGGTGCCGCGCGCGCTGGAAGCGGCGGAGCGGTTGGCGGGTGAGGGCATTGACGCGGAAGTCGTCGATCTGCGGACCCTTGTCCCGCTCGATTGGGACCACGTACTTGAATCGGTGACCCGCACGCATCGCGCGATGGTCGTGCATGAGGCTTTCCGGACTGCGGGGCCGGGTGCGGAAATCGCCGCGCAGATCGTGGAGCGGGCGTTCTTCGATCTCGAAGCGCCTGTACTCAGGCTTGGAGCCAAGGACTTTCCGCTTTGCCAGATCGCCGAGCTTGAACAGGCGGCAATTCCCTCCGTCGATGCCATCGCCGCGGAAGCGCGTCGACTGGCCGCGATCTGAAGGTGCGCGCCATGTTGAATGACCTTTGCATTCCTCGCATGGGCTCGGTCGAGAACGCGCGCCTGCTGGGCTGGCGCGTGGCCGAAGGCGAAACGTTCGAAGCTGGGCAAATCCTCTACGAAGTCGAGACCGACAAGACCACCGTCGAGGTCGAGGCGGATGCGGCGGGGATCCTGGCAAAACGTACGGCCAGCGAAGGCGAGGAGTTCAAGGTCGGCGACAAGGTCGGCCTCTGGGCCGCGCCGGGCACCACGCCCACGGCCATCGCCAAGACGCTCGGGCAAGACGCCGCGCTGAAAGACGTCGCTGCGGAACCGGCAGCGCAACAGCCGACGAACGTCGTGGTTGCTCCGGCGATTGGTGCATTTGTTTCCACCGATGTCCGGCCACTGCCGCGGTCTGCGGCCGGAGGACGGAAAGTCTCGCCTCTGGCCCGGCGGCTCGCCGCGCAGTTCGGTGTCGATCTGGCCCAGGTCAACGGGACAGGCCTTGGCGGAAAGATCGGTGGCAGCGACGTGCTGGCCGCGCGCGATGCAGGTCAGGTGAAAGCGCCGCTCGCTGCTCCGGCGATGCAGCCGCCGCCTGCCGTTTCTGCACCGGTCGCCGAGGACGGCGAGCTTGTGCCGCACACCGTGCGCCGTCGCACGATTGCCCAGCGCATGTCGCTTGCCGGGTCGATCCCGACGCTGACGGCGGACATGGAGATCGACCTTGGCGCGCTGATGGCGTTTCGCAAGTCGCCGCAGGGAGCGGGGACATCCGTTCTTGGCCTGATCGCGCACGCGGCAACCTCGGCGCTAATGGAGCATCCCCGTCTCAACGCGCACTGGCGCGATGATGCGATGGTGGCGTTCCGTTCGGTGCACCTCGGCATAGCGGTGGATGCGGCGGACGGGTTGGTCGTTCCCGTCATCCGCCATGCCGAACGTCTCAGCCCGCTTGGACTAACAGAGGCCATCGCCAACCTTGCCGCCAGAGCGCGGGCAGGGCAGTTGCGCCCCGAGGAAATGGAAGGGGGCTCCTTCACGATCTCCAACCCCGGCTCGATCGGTCCGGTCATCCGGGCCGAGGCACTGCTCAATCCGCCGCAGGTAGCCCTGCTGGGCCTGCCCGGAATCGTTCGCACGCCGGTTGCTGTTCGCCATGGTGACGATTGGGCGATGGCGGTCAGGCCGGTAATCCGCGCATCGCTATCCTTCGATCACCGTGCGATTGATGGCGGCCCGGTCATCCGTTTCCTCAGCACTCTCAAGTCCCGGATTGAATCGCTATGACTGCAAAGCGTCGTTTCATCGTGATCGGTGCCGGGATGTCCGGCATTCTGGCGGCTATCCGGCTGAAGGAGGCGGGGCAGACCGATTTCGTGGTCTATGAAAAGGGCAGTTCGATCGGCGGGACCTGGCGCGAGAACCGCTATCCCGGTCTGACCTGCGACGTGCCTGCGCATTGCTACACCTACAGCTTTGCGCCCCATGCCGACTGGAGCGCGTTCTATGCGCCCGGCCCCGAGATCAAGGCCTACTTCGAAAAGGTGATCGACGATTTCGCGGTGCGCGATTTCATCCGGCTGAACCACGAAGTCACCGCCTGCGAATGGGACGGTTCGCGCTGGCAGGTGACCTTGGCCGACGGAACGCGCGACAGCGCCGACATCGTTATCGCGGCCTCTGGCGTGCTCCACCACATCAACGATCCGGCGATTCCGGGCAAGGAAAGCTTCGCTGGCGCGATGTTCCACTCCGCGCGCTGGGACGATAGCGTGGCGCTGGAAGGGAAGCGGATCGGGATTATTGGCAACGGTTCGACCGGCGTCCAGATCGTGACGGCACTGGCCGATGTGGCCTCGACCCTCGTTCATTTCCAGCGGTCTCCGCAATGGGTGATGCCTGTCCAGCAGTTTGCCTATTCGGACGAAGATCGCGCCGCCTTTCGTGCCGATCCCGGCCGGATCGATGCGATCCGGTTCGGAGATGATTACTGGAACGGAATCCGCCGCTTCAATTCGGCCATCGTCGATCCCGACAGCCCGGCGATGCGCGAGATCGAGGAGCTTTGCAGCCGCAACCTCGAGGAATCGGTGCGCGACGCGGCGCTTCGGGAGAAGCTGCGCCCGAATTATCGGGCAGCCTGCAAGCGGCTGATCTATTCGTGGAGCTATTACGACGCCGTGCAGAAGGCCAATGTCGACGTTGAAGTAGGGCAAATTGACCGGATCGAACCGGATGGCATCCGGATGAAGGATGGTACTTTCCATCCGCTCGACGTGATTGTCCTGGCCACAGGCTTCCGCGCCGACCGTTTCATCCGACCGACGACTGTGAAGGGTGCCAGCGGGGCCGACCTTGACGACTTCTGGAAGGAGCGCCCGACCGCGCACTATGCGGTGACGTTGCCCGGCTTTCCCAACTTCTTCATGCTCAACGGGCCAACCGGTCCGGTCGGCAACTTCTCACTGATAGATATCGCCGAGAGGCAATGGGACTATCTGGCGCAGTTAATGGAGCCGATTCTGCGTGGCGAAGCACGGACGGTCGAGCCTACAGCCGAAGCCCATGCCGACTACGACCGCCGCCGGACCGAAGCGGCACGGCAGACGATCTTCGGCTCGGGCTGCACCAGTTGGTATCTCGACAAGGACGGCGTGCCGCTGACCTGGCCATGGAGCTATGACGCATTTGCCGAGGCCATGGCGCGGCCTGTGCCTGAGGAGTACCGCTGGGCCTGACGCCCTGCACGGCTCTGTCGACATCGGCCATGACCAAAGGCGCACTGCGCGCGTCTGACTGCTGGTGACGCCGAATCTTCTTTCATGAATTCGCCGGGGTTCAGCGCCGGTCCTCCGACGGCTGAACCCACAGATTGGCACTTCACCTGATCAAAGGAACAGGTCGCCGTTTTCGCCGCCCATGAGGACGTTGGCATAGTTGCGGGCGAAGCCGACCGGGTTGTTGGCGACGTGGGCGCGGGCCATGCGGACGTCGTGCCACAGGTCCTGGAATTCGCTGCCGGTATAGACCGAGCGGCCGCCCGCAACGTCCATCAGCAGGTTCATCGCCTCGATGCAGCGGTCGCCGACGAGGCTTGCCTGATAGCGGTAGCGGACGCGGTCGAGCATGGTCGGGCGCCAGTTGGCGGCCTCCATCTCGTCATAGGCGCGGACCATCACGGCGGTGGCTTCGTCGGCAAGGTTGGCGGCGCGGGCGATGCGGCCGAGCACGTCGGGGTCGGCGTTGCTCTTGGTCATGTCGGTGGTGGTCATCCCGGCGCGATCGCGCATCAGGGTGATGGCATGACGCACCGCGCCGATCGCGCTGGTGTTGACGACGCGCACGAAGACCTGCGCCCAGGGCAGGTCATAGACGCCCGGGCCCTGCCCGTGAATGCAGTTGAACCCGTCCATCTGCTTGTGGGTCATGTGGTCTGGCACGAAGATGGGTTCGTCGATGACGATGTCGTTCGAGCCGGTGCCCTGCAGGCCCATGGTGAACCAGGTGTCGTCGATGCGGTACTGGGTGTTGGGCACGAGGTGGGTGCGGTAGCCTTCGCCGGGGATCACGCCGCCGAGCAGCACCCAGTTGCAGTGGGCCGACCCGCTCGACCAGCCCCAGCGGCCCGAGAGCATCACGCCGCCATCGACCTTTTCGGCCTTGGCGCCGACCGGGTTGTAGGAGCTGGAGATCATCGCGTCGGGGCCGTCGGCAAACAGGGTTGCCTGCGCTTCTTCCGCCATCAGCGCGACCTGGTAGTTGTGGACCGCGACGATGCCCAGCGCCCAGGCGGTGCTCATGTCGCGTTCCGCAATGGCGATCTGGTCGAGGAAGAAGTCCTGCGGACGTCCGGCGTGACCGCCGTACTGCTTGGGCGTGAAGTGGCGGAAGAAGCCGTCAGCCGTCAGCGCATCGACCACCGGCTGCGCAATGCGCCGCGCTTTCCGGCCTTCGGCGGCATGGGCGGCCACCAGATCAAGCGTGGAAGCGGAAATGGCCATCGGTAGTCTCCCCAAATCTCGTGCGCACATGCCGGAATTGTTTTCTCCGCATATACGGCCTTTCAGCGAGTCATACTGTCTTATGCGTGAGATTGTAGCGAAAAAATCACGCAATGCCCAAAGTGACAGGGGAATAAGGACAATTTCTGCAAATCTTGAGGCAGCGCCTTCGCATAGCCGGGTCGCCACGCCGCTTTTGATCCACTGATTCGTAAAAATCATGATCATGGATTACGCATTGGATTGACATCAGCGCCCGAATCGTCGCAGATGCGCGGAAACGCCCGAAGGGTTGGAAGAGGAGGCCGTGATGGCGCAGGATTCGAACGTGCAGGACTTTGCAGGCCAGGTCGCCGTGGTGACCGGCGGCAGCGACGGCATCGGCCTCGCCACCGCGAAACTGCTGGCGGCACGCGGCGCAACCGTGGTGATCTGCGCCCGCCGTGACGACAAGCTCGAAGCCGCGCGCGCGGAGATCGCAGAGGTCGGCACGGTCGAAGCGGCCAAGCTCGACGTGTCTGACTTCGATGCCTTCACCGCGCTGATCGAGGACGTGGCCGCGCGTCACGGTCGGCTCGACATGCTGGTGAACAATGCGATGTCGGTGCACTACGCCCCCATCGGCAAGCTGACGCTGGAGCACTGGCGCAAGGACTTTGCGGTCAATGCCGATGCGGTGTTCGTGGGCACCAAGGCGGCGATGAAGGTCATGGGCAAGCAGGACCTCGAAGGTCGCCAGCGCGGCTCGATCGTCAACATCGCCTCGACCTGCGGGATCAAGGCGCTGGCCAACATGGCAAGCTATTCGGCCTCGAAGGCGGCGCTGGTACACTTCACCGCCGCCGCTGCAATGGAAGGCGCTCCGCTCGGCATCCGCATCAATGCGATCGTGCCGGGTCAGGTGCAGACTGCCGCGACTCAGGACTTCGAAAGCAAGGCACCCGATTTCGCCGCCGCCACCACCAGGGCGATCCCGATGCAGCGGGGCGGCGAGCCTGACGAGCTGGCCGAGGCCATCGTCTTCATGCTCTCGCGCAAGGCGAGCTACATCACCGGCACCGCGCTTCCGGTCGATGGCGGCAAGGCTGCGCAACTCTACATGCCGGGTTGAGGCACGACAGATGAAGCTTGGATTTTCCGCCGCCGACGAGGCGTTTCGCGCAGAGTGCGCCGACTGGCTGCAGGGCCAGATGGCGGGCGAGTTCCGCGATATCAAGGGCGTCACCCAGCTCACCGCCATGCCCGAGCGGCGGCGCGAGTGGGAACAGCAGCTGGGCGAACACCGCTGGGGCTGCATCGGCTGGCCGGAGCAGTGGGGCGGGCGCGATGCCAGCCTCGCCCAGCAGGTGATCTTTGCCGAGGAATATGCCCGTGCCGGGGTTCCGGGGCGCATCAACCACATCGGCGTGGAGCTGGCCGGGCCGACGATCCTGACCTTCGGCACTGACGAGCAGAAGCGCCGCTTCCTGCCCGACATCGCGGCGGGCAAGACGATCTTCTGCCAGGGCTTTTCGGAGCCGGGCGCAGGGTCTGACCTTGCCAGCGTGCGCACCAAGGGCAGGCTGGAAGATGGGGAATGGATCGTCGATGGTCAGAAGATCTGGACGAGCCTTGCCCACATTTCCGACTGGATCTTCGTCGTCACCCGCACGCAGGAAGGCTCGCAAGGCCCCAAGGGGCTGACCTTCCTGATGATGCCTTTGCGTCAGCCCGGCATCGAGGTCCGCCCGATCCGCCAGATCAATGGCGATGCCGAATTCAACGAGACCTTCTTCACCGAAGCGCGCTGCCCGGCCGACAGCCTGATCGGCGCACCCGGCGATGGCTGGAAGATCGCGATGGGCCTGCTCGCGTTCGAGCGCGGCGTCTCCACGCTCGGCCAGCAGATGGGCTTCCGCAACGAGCTGGACGAGATCATCAAGGCGGCCAAGGAGACGGGCAAGGACCGCGATCCGGTCATCCGCCAGCGCATCGCCAGCGCCGAGATCGGGTTGCGCCTGATGCGCTATGGCGCGCTGCGGATGCTCTCGAACTCCGACCATTCGAGCATCGACGGCGCGGCGCTGACCTACAAGATCCAGTGGGCCTCGTGGCGAAGGCGGCTTGGCGAACTGGCCATGGACGTGCTCGGGCAGGCTGGCGAAATGGCGGCCGGGGATGCCTATGAGTGGGACATCCTGCCCAACCTGTTCCTGTTCAGCCGCGCGGACACGATCTATGGCGGGACCAACCAGATCCAGCGCAACCTGATCGCCGAACGCGGGCTGGGCCTGCCGAGGGAGCCGCGCGGATAGCGGCACACCCTTGCCCCGATGCGTAGCGCGCTCTAGGCTTTGTTTACGCAATCCGGGGGGAACCACTTGGCCGACGACAAGCCCAACACGCGCCGTGCAAAGACTGCCGCGCTCGACGAGATCGACCTGCGCATCATCGAGGTGCTGCAGCGCGACGGTCGCGCGCAATCGACGGTGATCGGCGAGGAACTGGGGCTGACCGGCAATCTCGTGGCCAACCGCATCCGCGCGATGGAAGCGGCGGGACTGATGCGGGTGGTGGCGCTCGCCGACTTTCGCGTCCACGGCTATCGCCTGCTTGCGCGCATCCGCCTGCAGGTGAGCGGGCGCGCGCCGCTCGACGTGGCGCAGGAACTGGCGCAGCGCGAACACGTGCTTTCGGTGCACATCACCTCGGGCCGTTACCCGGTCAGCTGCCTCTATGCCTTCCACGCCGCGCGCGAGATGATCGAGGCGGCGCGTGACGTTTCGGCAGGGATCGCGGGCGTGGAGGACGTTGACGTCGAGCTGCTCAACACGATCTATCGCTACAATACTGCCGTGGGACCGCTTGCGGCATGAACGGCGTCTTTCCCCAGACCGACGAACTCGACCGCCAGATCGCCGAAGCACTGGCCGAGGATGCAAGGCTTTCGTTCCGCAAGATCGCGGCCGATCTTGGCGTGACCGAAGGCACCGTGCGCGGGCGGGTGAAGCGGCTGCAGAATGCAGGGCTGCTCAAGCTCGTGCCGATCATCGATATCGCGCGCGGGATGGATGCGACCAACGCCGGACACCACATGATGTTCGTGACGGTGAAGTGCGCCAGCGGCAAGCTCGATCAGGTGCGCGACGGGTTGCTCGCGCTGCCGCAGGTGCGTGCGCTCTACGATGCCAATGCCGCGCTGCGCCTGATCGCGGTCTGCGTGCTGCCGAGCCTTGACGAGGCAGCGGCAGTGACCAACCAGGTGCTGGCATTGGACGGCATCCGCGAGGCCGAGACCGAACTGGTGCTGCAGACGGTGAAATACAACGCCGCCATCGGCCCTATTGCCACGGTCGAGGACTTGCGCGGGATGGATAGCCTCAGCGAAGACTGAACAAGATCGCCGGTTCCAACAGTTATCCAACACACCCGTCACCCCGGCGAAGGCCGGGGGCCACGAGGGTGCGGCTTGGCGCTGCGCTGCTGGTGATCGATGGTGCGGTTTGGATTGCGAGGTTGCGTGTGACGCGCGGCCATGGGCCCCGGCCTTCGCCGGGGTGACGGGGTTGGTTTGGTGGCTAGGCTGCGTTGGGGGTCAGACCTTCGCCCGTCGCCCTTCCCAAGGCGCGGCCTTTTCCACTTGTCCGGCCAGCCGGAACAGCAGGCCTTCCTCGCCATAGCGGCCGGTGACCATGATGCCGATTGGCAGCCCGTCCTTCGACATGGCCAGCGGCAGCGACATGGCGGGTTGGCCGGTGCCGTTGTAGATGCCGCAGAACGCGGTGTAGGCGCCGACCTCGCGGCCCCAGTCCATCATCGAGCGCCCGGTATCGAGCCCGATGCGGCCGAGCGGCAACGGCGGGGCCGAAAGGGTGGGCGAGAGGATCACGTCGTAGCGTTCCATGAACTGCGCGATGGTGATCGCGGCGGTCTGGTAGGCGTTGTTGCCGCGCGCGAAGTCCATGCCGGAGTACGACTTGCCCATCGCGATCATGTCGAGCGTTGTGCGCTCGACCACGTCGGGGCCGAGTTCGATGCCGAGCAGCTTGGCCCGGTCCATGCAGTCCGCCGCAACCGACGAGGCCATGAGCGCGAAGCTGCTCGCGCCGATTACTGCCATGTCGATCTTGGGCGCGGCTTCCTCGACATGGTGGCCGAGGCTTTCGAGCAGCTTTGCCGCCGCCTTCGTCGCTTCCACGACTTCGGGATCGACCGGTGCGCCGGAGTAGGGTGAAAGCATCAGCGCGATGCGAAGCTTGCCGGGATCGCGGCTGACTTCGGCAAGGAAAGGCCGCTCCGGCGTGGGAGCGCTGTAGCGCGAGCCGGGTTCGATGCCGTGCGTCGCATCAAGGATCGCAGCGGAATCGCGCACGGTGCGGCTGACCGCGTGGTGGACCGACATGCCGCCCCAGCCTTCAGTGCGAGCAGGCCCCATCGGCACGCGCCCGCGCGAGGGCTTGAGGCCGAACAGACCGCAGGCCGAGGCCGGAATGCGGATCGAACCGCCTCCGTCGGTGGCGTGGGCTGCAGGGATCACGCCTGCGGCAACCGCTGCCGCCGCGCCGCCGGACGAGCCTCCGGCGATGCGTTCCGGGTTCCACGGATTGCGCGTCGGGCCTTTCAGCACGCTTTCGGTAGAGCCGGTGAGGCCGAATTCGGGCGTGGTGGTCTTGCCGAAGATGACGAAGCCCGCGCGCTCGATGCGACGTACCAGTTCCGAGGTAATGCTCGCGCGCTGGCCCTTGTAGAGGCGGCTGCCATTCTCGGTGACTTCGCCCGCGATATAGGTGTTGAGGTCCTTTAGCAGCCACGGCACGCCGCTGAACGGTCCTTGCGGCAGGCCCGCCGCAATGGCCTTGCGGCCATAATCGTAGTGCTTCTGCGCCATGAAATTGAAGCGCGGGTCCAGGGCCTCGGCCCTGCCGATGGCTGCCTCGAGCAGTTCGCTGGCCGAGACCTTGCGCTTCCTGACCAGATCTGCAAGCCCGAGGCTGTCGTGGGTATCGAGTACTTCGCTCATGGCGTGTGCATTTCCCGGCAGGCCGGCGGTCGCGGCAAGCGCGATTCCGCCGGCGAGGGCTTCCCTTCTGGTGGCTTTCATCACTTCACGTAGTACCGCGAATAGTACTTGCGGAACTGCGCGATGGGGCCGTCGCCCTCGCAGATCAGGGCGTTGGGTTCGAACTTCTGGCGATCCCAGATGACCTTGTCCTGATCGAACTGCTTGCAGATGTCGCGGATGATCGCCTTGGCAACGCCAGCGCGCTCGCCCTCGGCCTGCGCGCGGGGCTGGGTGAAGCAGAAGCGCACGTGGACATGGTCCAGCTCGACCGGCGTGATGCAGGCGACGAGCAGCGTTTCGGAAATGCCGGTGAAGCGCGTCCAGCTCTGGCCGGGGCCCATCGTGTCATAGCTGATCTGGCCATCGACCTCGCCCCAGGGCGTGCCCATCTTGGCCTTGACGTCGGCCCCGCGGCCCCAGTCACCCCAGCGCAGATCGCCCAGCGGCACGTTGGCGGTGCCGTGGATGTACTTGAAGTGGGCGACGTCGACGCCGTTCTCGGCCATGTTCTGGATGGAACCATAGACGTTCCATTCGTAGATGTCGTAATCGGTCCACTCGGGGTCGGTCGCCTCGGGCAGATGGACCACGTCGAACAGCGGTGCTGCATCCTCGGGGTGATACCACACCCAGATCCAGCGGTTGGCCTCGGTCACATGCCAGGTGCGGGTGCACTTGCGCTTCACCTGCGGCGGGATCGACTTGGAGTAGGGGATCTCCTTCACGGTCCCTTCCTCGCCGTCATAGCGCCAGGCGTGGAACGGGCATTCGAGCAGGTTGCCGTGCACCTTGCCGCCATGGCCCATGTGTGCGCCCAGATGCTTGCAATAGGCATCGAGCACGCGGACCTTGCCGTCCTCGCCCCGCCACATCGCCAGATCCTGCGAGAAGTAGCGCAGCGGCTTGACCTCGCCCACGGCAAGGTTGGCGCAAAGCTCGATCGGATACCAGCCGAACGGGAAGCCGATGTCGAGATTGCGCTCCTTAACCGAAGCACGGCCCGGAACCGGCGCGGTGCGCCAGTCGGTCAGGTCCTTGCCCTTCAGTTTCTCGAGAATCTGCCACACCGCGACGGGAGCGGTGCGGGCATCAGTTGCCACAGTATCGCCCATGGTTTCACTCCTGAATTGCCGGGGCGGGGGTTGTCTCCGCATTCCGGCGATCACTGGGGGGAGCAGACTTCCCGGCTCCCTGGGATATCAGAGCCCGAAGACCTTCATCGCGTTCTCGCGCAGGAACTTGGGCCATACTTCGTCCTTGAAGGGGACGTTCTGCATGTCGGACATGATGCGGTCGAGGCTGAGGCCCATCGGGAAGTACCCGGCGTAGATCACCTTGTCGGCGCCGCGCGTGTTGGCATAGTCGATGATCGCCTTGGGGTAGTGCTTGGGCGCAAAGGCGCTGGTCGAATAATAGAGGTTCGGCCACTTGAGCATGAGCTTGACCGCAAGCGCTTCCCACGGCTCGGCACCGTGGCGCATCACCACCTTGAGTTCCGGGAAGAACCAGCAGACTTCGTCAAGGTGCTCGACCTTCTGCGTTTCCATCGGAATGCGCGGGCCGGGGATGCCGACGTTCAGGAGGATCGGTAAGCCCAGTTCCTCGCATGCGGAGTAGATCGGCCACATGTACTTGTGGTTGATCGCCACCTGCGGCAGCGTGCCCGAAGGGAAGCACGAGACCGCCGAGAGTCCGACTTCGGCGTGGATGCGCTTGATCCGGCGGACTTCCTCGGTGCCGTTGTTGGGATTGATCGGCAGGTCGAAGAAGAAGCGGTCGGGGTAAAGCTCCTTGGCGCGATAGGACGTGTCGTTCTCGTTCCAGCCGACGAGGGCCTTCTCGACATTGTGCTTGTCCATCTGCGCCACGGTCCAGGCGAGGTAATCGTCCTGCTTGCCCGACTGCGGAATGTCCTTGAACATGTACTGCGCCGGCATGGCGAACTGGCCGAGCGTCTGCTTGTCCTTGATCAGGGCGCGGAACGGCGCGAACCACTCGGCGCGGTCCTCGGCGTCAGGGATGCCGAGCATGCAGTCGATGATGCCGATGTTGGTGGGCATGGCCATGTCATTGTTCTCCGGAAAGGGCAGGCCACAACTTGCGCAGGGCGATCTTGTCGACCTTGCCCAGCGCGTTGCGCGGCAATGGGGTGGTGGTAACGGCAACCCGGGTGGGCGCCTTGTAGCGGGCGAGGTGGCTGGCAACCCATTCGATCACGCCGGCCTCGTCGATGTCGGGAGCGATCACGACAGCGACCAGGCGCTCGCCAAGGCGTTCATCAGGCAGGCCGAAGGCGGCGCATTCGGTGAGGCCGGGGATCTGGCCGAGCACGCGCTCGACTTCGGCGCAGTAGATGTTCTCGCCGCCCGAGATGACCATGTCCTTCTTGCGGTCGACGATGAAGACATAGCCGTCCGCGTCCACCATGCCGATGTCGCCGGTGCGCAGCCAGCCGTCGTCGGTGAGCACGGCTGCGGTCTCTTCCGGGCGGTTCCAGTAACCCGACATGACTTGCGCGCCGCGCACCACGATCTCGCCGGTCTCGCCAGCAGGGAGGACCGCGCCGTCAGCGCCTTCGATGCGCACTTCGACCATCGGCAGCTTACGTCCTGCCGCAGCAGGCCGCGCCATGAATTCGGGGCCGACCGCCTGTGCGATCGCGCCCGAACATTCGGTCATGCCATAGCCGGTGCCGATCTGCGCATGGGGGCAGAGCGCGTGGACTTCCTCGACGAGGTTGACCGGCAGCGCCTGTCCGCCGCAGCCGATGTTGCGCAAGCTGGAAAGGCTGGTGCCGTCGATGCGGGCGCGGTGGAGGATGTCCCACAGCATTGTCGGCACTGCGCTGAACATCGAGATCTGTTCGGCAGCTATGAGGCGCGCGGCTTCCTCGGCATCCCAGCGGCGCATGATCACGACCTTGCCGCCGCCGAGGAACGGCGAGAGAAACCCTGAGCCAAGGCCCGAGATGTGGAACAGCGGATAGACCAGCAGCGAGGCCTGCTGCGGCATCTGCGCGATCAGGGCTTCGGGCGTCGTGCCCATTTGCGCGGCCATGTTGCCCAGCACGACCATGCCCGACATCTGCGTGGTCATCAGACCGGTGATGACGTTGCGGTGGGAAAGCACCGCGCCCTTGACCCGTCCGGTGGTGCCCGAGGTGAACAGGATGGCGCAAGGGTCGGTGGCCTTGGCCACACCGGCATCGGGACCGGTATCCGCCGCGCGGCGGGAGATTTCGTCGGCGTCGAGCGGTTTGGTCAGGTCTAGCACGCGGCCCTTGAACCCTGCCTCGCGGATGCCGCTGGCGCGTTCGCTGTCGGCCAGCACCACAGCGGGATCGACGTCCTCGAGCATCGCAAGGAGTTCGGGCCCCGAGCCGCGACTGTTGACCAGCACGGCAACGCCGCCGGCCTTCATCACGGCGAGGAAGGCGACGAGCCATTCCGCGCGGTTGCGCATGGCGATGGCGACGCGGTCTCCGCGCGCGATGTGCAGGATCGGCACGAGCTGGTCGCGCCAGGCGAAGAACTGGTCGTAGTTGAGGCGGCGTTCGTTGCCCGCGCTGTCGAAATCGACGACGCAGGTGCGGTCACCAAAGGACCGTGCGGATTCGATCAGCAGGTTCAGGTCGGGCGGGGCGGCGACGAACTGGCGCAGGCCGTCACGATCGCCGATCTCGAACGGGGAGCCGGGCCCGGCCACCTTGGCCAGCACCGGGTCGGCGGCGAGTAGGGCGTCAGGCGCGCTCATGCCGGGACCGGTGATGCATTGAACTTCTCCCATCGAATCGATGCAGGCCATCGTTTCACTATGGTCTATGACAGCATATGCGGATTTGAAAGCGATAAAATTTGCGCATTGGCTGTTTTCTGCCTCATTCTGCCGAATATGCGCAAGGTTTTGTGGCATGGTCTACGCAAATCTGGCAGGTTTGAGCGAAGCAGAGCGCAGCCGCGCCAGGTGCAAGACAGAAAATGGCAGGAGATTGAGGATGACGGACCGGTTCCCCGATGGCGCAGTGATCGTGTTCGGCGGCAGCGGCGGGCTGGGGCGCGGCGTGGCGCTGGAGTTCGCCCGCGAAGGTTCCGACGTCGCCATCGTCTATCGTTCGAAGCAGGCCGTGGCCGAGGAAGCGGCGGCGCAGATCGCGGCGATGGGCCGCAAGGTCACGATCCATCAGGCCGACGTGCGCGAGCGCGGACAGGTGCAGGCGGTGTTTGCCGAAGCGGTCGCTGCGCATGGCCGCGTGCACACGGTCGTCTGGGGCGCAGGGCCTGTTGTGCCGCAAGTCCACATCGCTGACTGGACCGAGCAGATGTTCCGCGATTCGATGGAGATCGAGGCTTTCGGCTTCAACAATGCGGTCCACACCGCGCTGCCGCACATGCGCGAGATGGGCGGGGGCAGCTTCGTCCATCTCGGCTCTGCCGGGCACGATTGGTGGCCTGCGCAGGACGGGCTTTCGGTCGCGCCAAAGGCCTGCAATGAAGCGCTGATCAAGGGCATCGCCAAGGAAGAGGGCAAGTTCAACATCCGCGCCAATTCTGTGCTGGTGGGCGTGATCGACGCAGGGCAGTTCAAGGTCCACAAGGAAGTGGGCACCTTCACCCCCGAATGGGAAGCGGCGGTGAAAGCCATGCTGCCGCTCGGCCGCTGGGGCGCGCCGGAAGATATCGGGCAGGCCGCCGTGTTCTTCGCCTCGGCGCGAGGGAATTACGTCACCGGGCAGACGATCTCGGTCTCGGGCGGGTTCGGTGTCTGAGCATCCGCTTGGGCCACATCCGCTTTCCCCGCGCGTGATTTCGCCCGATGAGGCGGCGACGCGCGCGGCCTTGCGCCACCTCGTCGACGCCTATGGCCACGGCATCGACCGCCGCGACTGGGACTTGCTGCGCACGCTCTATCACGACGATGCGGTGGACGATCACACGCCGTACTACTGCGGCCCTGCCAGCGGCTACATCGACTGGCTGCCGGAAATGATGGCCAACTGGCGCGCGACGATGCACACCGCGTTCACGCAGTTGCTGGTGATCGACGGGGATCGCGCCGAGGGTGAAGTGACCGCGCGGGCGTGGCATCTGACGCTGGATGGCGCGCGCCAGTTCGTCGCCTGGGGCCGCTATGCCGACCATTACGAGCGGCGCGATGGCGTGTGGCGCTTCGCCCGCCGCTCGTTCATTCTCGATCATGCCGAGGACCTGCCCGCCAACGTGGGCGATGATTTCGGTAGCGAGGGCGTTGGCACCGGGCGGGCGGGGGCGGACGATCCGGTCTATGCGCGGCTGGGGATGTTCGGGCGGTAAGGTCTGCGCTCCACCGTCATGGACCCCGGCCTGCGCCGGAGTGACGCCGATTGGAGAGACCGGAAGGCGCGCCGCAGACCACCAAGATGACCGTCGCCCCGGCGCAGGCCGGGGCCAATGACCTCACGCCACCGCGCTCCGTCCGGGTTTGCACACAATCTTGCCGGGCAGTACGCGCCAGGCTCGCGGTGTTGCACCTGCGCGATAGCGAATGGCCCCCGGCCTTCGCCGGGGTGACGATAACTCACTCGGGGTATATACGGGCTTTCGGTCCTTGAAACCGGCGTCGCCCCGGCGCAGGCCGGGGCCCATGACCTCACGGCACGCACGCCGCCCGAACGGCTGCGCAACCTCGCCGGATAGCTCACGTCACCGTTGCCGTGTCACCTCTGCGCGATAGCAAATGGGTCCCGGCCTACGCCGGGATGACGGTGGTTGAAGCTCAGTCGAAGTTTGCCTGTCCGCCATCCAACGGGATCGTCGCGCCCGTAAGATAGCCCAGATCCTGTCCGCACAGCGCGACGATGGCGCGGCCGATGTCCTCTTCCAGCTTGCCGATGCGGCCCAGGGGAATGGTCTTGAAGAAGGCGCGGGCTTCCTCGGGATTGGCTTCCAGCCAATACTTCAGCCCCGGCGATTCCGCATGCGGCGCGATTGTGAGGACGCGGATGCCTTCGCGGCCCCATTCGGCGGCGGCGGCGCGGGTGAGCGAGCGGATCGCCTGCTTGACCGCAGCATAGGCGCCGTAGCCGGTCATGTCCCAGCGGATGCCGGCCGAGGAGCACAGGTTGAAGATCGTGCCGCCGCCGCGGGCCGCCATGTGCGGGCGGGCGAGCTTCATCAGGCGGTGGGTGGCGAGCGGGCCGGATTCGAACCCTGCGATGAACGCCTCGTCGGTCACGTCCTCGAGCTTGCCGAGCGGCACTTCCTGCGCATTGTTGACGAGAATGTCGAGCCCGCCGAACGTGGCGACGGTCTGGTCGACCACCGCGGCTAGGTCGGCGGCGTCCTTGACGTTGCCAGCAAGCGGCAGCGCCTTGCCGCCGCGCTCGGCGATCATTCGCGCGGTCTCTTCCACCTTGGCCAGCGTGCGCCCGGTGATCGTCACGGCCACGCCTTCGCTCGCCAGCGCCAGCGCGATGCCCTGGCCCACGCCTTGCCCGCCGCCGGTGACCAGTGCGACCTTCCCTGCCAGATTTGCCATCGATCTCCCTTTCGATTCCGTTTCCCCAAGGCGTATAGAGGCGGATAATGCGTAGCAACAGGAAATAAACATTACGCGTAACCCGTTCGGGTGATGAGCCCGGATGCGCTTGCGAAGAGTGTATGGCCACAAGTTGCGAATTATCGGGATGGGAAGAGAATGACTGAGAACAGTGGCCAGCGCAGACTGCGCTATGCGGTGATCGGTGCAGGCATGTCGGGCGTGATGGCGGCGATCAAGCTGCTGCAGCGCGGCGATGCCGATTTCGCGGTGTTCGAAAAGGGCGCGGAACTGGGCGGCACCTGGCGCGACAACCGCTATCCGGGGCTGACCTGCGATACGCCCTCGCACGCCTACAGCTACAGCTTTGCCCTGAACCCGGACTGGAGCGCCTATTACGCGACCGGGCCGGAAATCCATGCCTACTTCAAGGGCGTGGCCGAGCGCTTCGGGGTGATGCCCTACATCCGCTTCAACAGCGAAGTGACCTCGTGCACTTTCGATGATGCGACCAGGACGTGGAAGGTCGGCATTGTCGATGGCTCTGCTTACGAGGCGGACGTGGTGATCGTCGCCACCGGCGTGCTGCACCATCCGAAGATGCCCGACCTGCCGGGGCTGGAAACATTTGCCGGAAAGGCCTTCCATTCGGCGCGCTGGGATGACAGCGCGGTGCTCGACGGTGCGCGGGTTGGCGTGATCGGCTGCGGTTCCACCGGCATCCAGATCGTCAACGCGCTGAGCAGCCGCGCGGCCAGGCTGGTCCACTTCCAGCGCTCGCCGCAGTGGATCATGCCGGTGGTGCAGTTCGAATATACCCCCGAACAGCGCGCCGCCTTTGCCGCCGATCCCTCGCTGATAGAGGCGATCCGCAACGATCCGCAGTACTGGGAAGCGGTCTATCGCTTCACCGAGGGCGTGACCGATTTCACCAGCCCGCAGATGCAGGAAATCGAGGGCTACTGCCGCCAGAACCTCGAACAGAACGTCCACGATCCGGAACTGCGCGAAAAGCTGCGGCCCGATTATCACGCCGCGTGCAAGCGCCTGATCTATTCCTGGGAATACTACGAGTGCGTCCAGCGCCCCGGCGTTTCGGTGGAAGTCGGCGCGATCGAGAAGATCGTTCCTGAAGGCGTGCTGATGAAGGACGGCACGCTCCATGAACTGGACGTGCTGGTGCTGGCCACCGGCTTCCGCGCCGACAGCTTCATCCGCCCGGCCGTGGTCACGGGGCGCGACGGACGTTCGCTCGACGACTTCTGGGCGACCCGCCCGACCGCGCACTATGCGATCGCGATGCCCGATTTCCCGAACCTGTTCATGCTCAACGGCCCCGGCGCGCCGGTCGGCAACTTCCCGCTGATCGACATTGCCGAGCGGCAGTGGGAATACATCGAACAGCTGCTCGAACCCGTCCGCCGCGGCGAGGCGCGCACGGTGGAACCGCTGGAGCCCGCCTATCAGGCCTACGAGGCGCGGCGGATCGAGGCGGCGAAGAAGACGATCTTCGGATCGGGCTGCACCAGCTGGTATCTCGACAAGACCGGCATCCCCGCAACCTGGCCCTGGGGCTACCACGATTTTGCCAATGCCATGGCCAAGCCGGTAGCCGAAGAGTTCGCCTTCGCGGCCTGATCCCATGGAGACCACCAAGCCGGAGGTGCCTGCCGAAGTCGAACAGGCCATTGCCACGCTGATCCGCTGGGCGGGGGACGACCCCGCCCGCGAGGGTCTGCTCGATACGCCAAGGCGCGTGGCGCGGGCATGGAAGGAATATTGCCAGGGCTATGGCGAAGACCCGGCGGCGCACCTTTCACGCCAGTTCGAGGAAGTGGGCGGGTACAACGAGCTGGTACTGCTGAAGGACATTCCGTTCCAGAGCCATTGCGAGCACCACATGGCCCCGATCATCGGCAAGGCGGCCATCGCCTATCTGCCGCGCGACAAGGTGGTGGGCATCTCCAAGCTCGCCCGCGTGCTCCACGCCTATGCGCGGCGGCTGCAGATCCAGGAGCGACTGACCGCGCAAGTGGCGCAGTGCATCTGGGACAACCTCAGGCCCCACGGCGTAGCAGTAGTGATCGAGGCGAGCCACGGCTGCATGACCTCTCGCGGCGTGCGCACGCCGGGTGTGGGCATGGTGACGAGCCGGCTGATGGGCACGTTTCTTGAAGACAACCGCAGCCGCAAGGAAGTGCTGAGCCTGATGGGCTATTGATGGCGGTCGTCATTCGGACTACATTCAGTCCGAATTTGGATGGAGCCGTGTCATGGGCCTTGAAAGCCGCATCAAGCCGATCAGCTACCTCAAGGCCAACGCTGCCGAAGTGCTGCGCGAGCTGAACGAGGGCGCAGAGCCGCTCGTCATCACCCAGAACGGTGAGGCCAAGGCCGTGCTGCAGGACGCGGCGAGCTACTACCAGATGCAGGAGACGATGGCGCTGCTCAAGCTGCTGGCGCTGGCGAAGGAAGACATGGACGAGGGCCGGACCTATCCTGCCGAGGGCATGCTTGACCGTATCACCGGTGAGCGGCCTGCCGATGCCTGAAGCGAGCATTCGCTATACCGAGCAGGCGCGGATCGATCTAAGGCAGATATTCGAGCAACGTCTGGCGCAGCGTGGCGCTGATGGTTGGGATGGTGCGCGGGCGCTGATTGCCGAGATCCTGGCCACGATTGATGGGCTGGCGAATTATCCCGAGCGTGGGCCGCAAGTCCCGGAACTCGACGATCTGGGCGACAAGCGGTGGAGGCAGGTGCTCCATGCGCCATATCGTGTTGTGTACCATCTGGACGATGGCGTGGTCACCGTCGCCTTGGTCGCGGACGGACGGCGGGATTTCTCCACGCTCCTGCAACGCCGCCTGCTCGCGCTGAAGCGCTAACCCGCCAGCGCGGCCTTGTCCCGCTCCAGCGTGCGCACGGCGCGCAGGGCGGCCCAGACGCCGATGTAACCGGTGGGGATGGCGACCGAGAGGCCGATGCGCAGGCCCTGCGGCCCCGCTCCGGCGATCCAGTCGGATAGTTGTCCCGCGACGACCGGGCCGAGCACGTTTGCGAACATGCTGGAGATCAGCATGACCAGCGCGGTGCCGGTGGCGCGGTGGTTGTTGGGCAGGATGTGCTGCAGCCCGGCCAGCACGCCGACCGACCAGCCTCCACCCATCAGGCCAGCGGGAATGGCGATCAGGCGGGCGACGGTCAGGTTGTCGCTCCATGTGACGAGCAGGATCGCGGTTGTTGCGCCGCCCAGCGCCAGCGCGGTCAGGCGCAGCTGGACCGTGGCGTCGCCCTTGCCGAGCCGGTCGGCCAGATAGCCGAAGCCGAGCACGCCAAGCAGCCCGGGCAGGCCGAACGACAGCGCGAAGGTGGCACCTGCAGCCTGCGTCGACAGGCCATAGGCGCGTTCGAACAGGGCCGGGGCCCACATCCCGAAGGTCACGCCCGAGAGCGAGCCCAGCGCCATGATCGTCGCCAGCAGCATGACCGACGGCGTGCCGATCAGCAGGCGCATCGTGTCCTTGAGCGCCAGCTTGGGCGCAGCGGTATCGACCGCGTCGCGCGCCGGTTCGCGCACGATCAACCAAGTCGCCAGCGCGATGACAATGCCGACCATGCCAAGCACGTGGAAGGCGGTCTGCCATGTGGACGTCGCAGCGATGGCGGGGCCACCGGCGAGGCCCGCCATCTGGCCGACATAGATTGCGGTGCCAAGCAGGGCGAATGCGCGGCCGCGCTCAGACGCGGGGAAATAGGCGGCGATCAGGGCGGCGGCGGGGGCCTGGTACGCGGCCTCGCCGATGCCGACGCCGACGCGGGCGAGCGCCAGCATTGCCGGGCTGGTCGCAAGGCCTGAAAGCAGGGTGAAGAAGCTCCAGAAGCCGCAGCCCATCGCGATGATCATCACGCGCGAGCGGCGGTCGGCGGCGCGGGCGATCGGCAGGGTGAAGACGCTGTAGAGCAGCGCGAAGGCCGGTCCCATCAGCGCGCCCATCATGGTGTCACTGATGCCGAAGTGCGCCTTGATCGGCTGGGCGAGCCCCGGGATCAGGAAGCGGTCGGCATAGTTGAGGACCGCCACCAGGACCAGCAGCGTCAGCGCCAGCCAGCGGTTGGTGAGGGGCTTGCCGCTGGCCGTGAAACTTGCGGCGGCAGTTGCCGGGATGGGCGCGGCCACGCGGCTCAATCCCGCATCTGCGCGCCGCCGTTGACGTGCCAGACCTGCCCGTTGACCCACGCGCCATCGTCCGAGGCGAGGAAGGTCACGGCGGCGGCGATGTCTTCAGGCTGGCCAAGGCGGACGTGCGGCACGGCGGCAAGGCCGCGCGTCACATACTCGTCGGTGAGGTGCTGCTTGACCGCTTCGGTCAGGACGAGGCCCGGGCAGATCACGTTCGCGCGAATGCCCTTCTTGCCGAATTTGGCGGCAACATGGCGGGCCAGCGCGTGGATCGCGTTCTTGGTCATCGGATAGGCGACCTGCCACGGCGCGCCGCCCGATGCCGCGCCAGAGGAAGTGTAGATCATTGCCCCGCCACCGCGCTCGATGATCTTTGGCAGCGCGGCCTGCGTGGCGAGGAAGTGGCTCTTGGTGTTGATCGCGAAGCTGAGGTCGAGAACGTCCTCGGGGCAATCGAGGATGTCGTTGTCACCCCCGGTGCCGCCGGCCAGGTTGGAGTGGTAGAAGTCCAGCCCGCCGTAGGTCTCGACCGCACAGGCGACGATTGCCGCTTGCGAGTCCGCCTGCGTGCCGTCAAGCTGCATGCCGGTGGCGTTGCCGCCGCTGGCGCGGATGCTCTCGGCCACCTCGTCGGCCCAGTCGCCCATCAGGTCGCCGATGACGACATGGGCGCCTTCCTCGGCAAGGCGCCGCGCTGTGGCTGCGCCAATGCCGCGCCCGCCGCCCGCAACGATACCGACCTTGCCCTTGAGGCCCTTCATCCCGATTCTCCCGTAATTGCAGATTTGCGGATCATATTGCCGCCGGAATTATGCAAAACTGCATATCACCAGATTTGTGAGTGCGCAATCGGTGTAATTTTGCGCCAATCATTCCGCATTGAGTGGGTCATTCGATTCGCGGCTCGCCGCTCCGGAGGCACCTGCAGGAGCGGTTTTTGCAACGTCGTTTGCGCTGAAAGCCCATGCAGGAACTCTGACAAAGCGCACAAATCTGCGCATAAAGACACGTTTGCGCATTTTGACTTGTCATCATCTACGCATTCGCTATGTTCCGCGGCGACAAAAGGTTTTGGGGGAGTTATGATGAACACCAGGAACTGCGCACACTTCGCCGTGCGCCTCATGCTTGGCGCCAGCCTCGCTGCGATTGGCGGAGCCGCTTTTGCGAACGAAGCTCCGGCCGATGCGGCAGAGCAGCAGGCTACTGATGATCAGGGCCAGCTCGAACAGATCGTCGTCACCGCGCAGAAGGTCGAACAGAACCTTCAGGACGTGCCGTTGGCGATCAGCGCGATCAGCGCCGAGAAGGTTTCCTCGCTCGGTATCCGCGATGCCAAGGACCTGACCGGCCTCGCCCCGAACGTGACCATCGTGCAGGGCACGACCAATGCCAATGCCGCCGTGATCTCGATCCGCGGCATTCCCACGCCCGCCACCGAAACCTTCGGTCTCGACACGGCAAACGGCCTTTATATCGATGGCGTGTTCATCGCCCGCTCGGGTGGCAGCGCGCTGGACGTCACCGACATCGAACGCGTCGAAGTGCTGCGCGGGCCGCAGGGCACGCTGTTCGGCCGCAACACCACCGGTGGCGGCATCGCCTTCATCTCGCGCGCACCGTCGAAGAAGTTCCGCCTCACCGCGCAGGGCGGCTATGGCAACTACAAGGCGTTCAACGGCCGCATCACGCTCGATCCGGGCGAGATCGCCGGGATCTCGACCAGCTTCACCTACTCGCACCGCCAGCGCAACGGCATCGTCGACAACCTCAACGAGCCCGACGATTCCCGCGATCCGGGTGCGCAGAACACGGATTCGTTCCGCGTTGCCGCCAAGGCGGACATCGGCGGAACCGGTTCGATCCAGTACATCTTCGACTGGAGCCGCACCGATGCCTCGCCGATCAACTTCCAGCTGACCAACGTTGCACCGGGCGGCGTGCGTCCTCCGGTGACGGTGGGTGGCGTTCCCGTCGTCGTTACGCAGCAGGCTCCGGTCGCACCGTTCCTGCAGACGGTGAACTTCCTTGACGCGCGCTGCGCCGCGCTTGCCACGCCAACCCGCGAATGGCGCCGTGAAGTCTGCAACGACATCAACAGCCGTTCGACCGACAAGGCCTGGGGCCACAACCTCCAGGTCCAGAACGACTTCGGCGCCTTCCACGTCAAGTCGACCACTGGCTACCGCTTCTGGAACAACGACAGCGTCACCGACCTCGACGGCATGGGTGCGTTCACTGCGCCGCGCTTTACATCGGCCTCGCTGCTGAACGGGATGCCGGCCGGCTTGCTGCAGTTCGTGCTGCCGAACCCTGCCTTTGCGCCCTTCGTGGCCGCAGCGCCGGTGCCGACAGTCCAGCAGAACCTGTTCGACACCAACAACAAGCGCCGTCACAAGCAGTTCAGCCAGGAAGTCGAAATCGGCAACGAGTCCGACAATCTCGACTGGGTCCTCGGTGGCTTCTACTTCTGGGAAAAGGGTTCGGAGTACAACCCGCAGAACAGCGGCTTCGTGCTCGACACGAACTCGATCTTCCTCGGCAACTTCGGTCCGCTCGGACCCTCGTTCGTCGCGGCCAACCCGGCCCGCTATCGTCTCGTCCAGACCCTCTCGGTGCTCGACTATACCGCGTCGGCTGAAAGCACCGCGATCTATGGCCAGGCGACGTTCTATCCCGGCGGCAAGGACAGCGGCCTTCGCCTCACCGCAGGCGGACGCTATACCTGGGACAACAAGTCGATGGTCCGCCGCCAGAACGGCACCACGCCGCTTGCCACGCCCGAACAGGGCCAGTCGAGCTTCAGCAAGTTCACCTGGAACCTGATGGTCGGCTATGACGTGAGCGACAACGTCAACGTCTATGGCCGCATCGCCACCGGCTACCGCTCGGGCGGTTTCAACGCACAGGACCCGTCGGTCGGCGGCGTGCTGCCTTCGTTCAAGTCGGAGAACGTGACCTCGTACGAAGTCGGCCTCAAGTCCGAACTGTTTGATCGCCGCGTGCGCTTCAACCTGGCCGGGTACTACAACGAATACAAGGATCTGGCGCTGGCCGTGCCGATCACCAACCTCGCGCCGGGAACCTTCGCCACGAAGATCACCAACGCGGGCAAGGTGACCTACACCGGCGTCGAGGCCGAACTGACCGCCGTGCTGACCGACAACTTCACCTTCGAAGCCAATGCCGGTTACGTCGACATCAAGTACAAGGAGTTCCTCGCAGGTCTCCCCGTCGCCGCAGGTCAGCCGCTGGTCAATATCGCGCAGTTCGCAACGCCGGGCTACACCTCGCCGTTCACCGCCAATCTTGCGATGAATGCGCAGTTCCCGCTGAGCGACAACGGCATGCGCCTGACCGGCCGCGTGAGCTATGCCTACGAAGACGGCAAGTACAGCTTCTCGAACGTGCTGGCCTCGCCCTTCAACGAAGCGCTCAAGGGCGAGAACCGCAACATCGTCGACGCGCAGGTCGCCATTGATCGCATCCCGCTTGCGGGCAGCGAGGCCATGGTCCGCTTCTGGGTCAAGAACCTGACCGACGAGAACAACCTCGTCCGCGCCATCGACTTCGGCGCGCTGGGCTACGGCGGCGGCTACTACGCCGATCCGCGCACCTACGGCGTGACCGTCGGCGTGAAGTTCTGATCGATTGGGGAGGATGGGTTCCGGCTTGCCGGACCCGTCTTCGGATAACCCCGCTCCTGCTCGCGCAGGGGCGGGGTTTTCCTTTGTGCTAAACCCCTTGCGTCATTGCGAGCCCGCGAAGCGGGAGAAGCAATCCAGAGCGGATTGCGTGACCCTCTGGCTTGCTTCGTCGGCTTCGCCTCCTCGCAATGACGGCGCGAGGCGTGCCCCTATCCCGAAATCGTGTACCCGCCATCCACGGCCAGCGTCTGCCCGGTGATCCAGCTCGCGGCGGGGCTGGCAAGGAAAAGGATCGCGCCGGCAATGTCCTCCGCCTCGCCCAGCCGGCCAAGCGGCGTGCGGGCAAGGGTGGGGGCGGTCCATGCGTCCTGCGCAAAGGTTCCTGCCGTCATGCCGCTGCGGGTAAGGCCTGCCGCCACCGCATTCGCACGCACCCCGCGCGGACCCCAATGCGCCGCCATTGTCCGGGTAAGCCCGACGAGGCCGGTCTTGGCCGCGCCATAACCCGGCACGATGGGAATGCCGAAGAAGCTCGACATCGAGGCGATCCCGATCACCGAGCCACCGCCCGGAACAGTGCTCTGCGCCAGCAGGTCGACCGTGCGCCGCGCCATGCGGAAGGCGCTGTTCAGCAGCATCCGCACGGCCCGGTCGAAGACGTCAGGTTCCCACTCGTCAAGCCCGAGCGACGGCAGCGCGATACCGGCGTTGTTCACCAGCACGTCGAGCCGGGGCAGCGCGGCGGCCACCGCGTCGATCTGCGCACTGTTCTCGACATCGAGCTGCAGGTAGCGAAAGCCCGAAAGGTTGGCGTCATAGTCGGCGGCATCGCCGCGCGTGCCGGTGATCGTGACCTCCGCCCCCGCCTCGAGAAACGCAGCCGCTGTCGCAGCGCCGATGCCGCTGGTGCCGCCGGTGACGAGAACGTGCGCGCCTGCAAAATCGTGTTTCGGTCCCATCATGCCTGCTCCACTTCAACCCAGCGCCCTTCCGCGGCCGAGCGGCGCGCGGCATCGAGGATGGCCTGGTTGGCCACGGCATCGCGGAAGTCCGCTGCCGGATCGGGCAGGGGCGGGCTGCGCCCCTCGATCCGCGCCTTCAGCTGCCCGAACAGCTTGGCATAGGGCGCGACATCGAAGCCCTGGCTGTGCCAGCGGTCCATCTCGCTCTGCACCAGTTCGCCAATGGGGAAGGGCGCAGGCGGCGGATTGACCAGTTCGGCGGGCATCTCGATCTGCCGGGCCTGCCCGTTCTCGTCGGAAAGCCAGACCTGCTCGGGATCGCCGAACGCCGCGCCCGACTGGATCCACGCTGCGCCCTTCGTGCCCGCGACCTTGCAGGTCATCACGAAGGGTCCGGGGAAACACATGGCCGCTTCGAGCACGCCCATGCAACCTGCTGCGGTGCGGAATTGCATGTTGTAGTAATCGTCCGAGGTCATCGCCGGGCGGCCGGGCGAGAGCTTGCGCAGGATCGCGCTGACCGCGACGATCTCGCCCACCGTGGCGCGGGCCTGATCGATCATGTGGGTGCCGAATGCGCCGAGGAAGCCGCCGCCCTGCGCGGCATCGGTCCACCATTCGGCGAGCGGCTCGGTAGGGTCACCGCCCGGCTGCTGGTAGATGCGGTGGAACATCAGCGGCTCGCCGATCGCGCCTTCGCGCACCAGCCGCGAGAGCAGCGCCTGCGCACTGTCATAGCGGAACTCCGCGCCCAGCGCATGGGCGACGCCTGCAGCTTCCGCCGCCGCCAGCATCTCGCGCGCCTGTGCGGTGTCGCGGGCAAAGGGCTTCTCGCACATCACCGCGCGGCCCGCTGCGATGGCCTGCATCACCGGCGTGTAGTGGGCGTGCGGCGGCGTGGCGACGGTGACGAGGCGGATCGCCGGATCATCGGCCAGCACCTGCTCCAGATCGTTGGCGGCCAGCGGAATGCCGAGCGGCGCGGCCCGCGCGCGGGTCTTCTCGAGATCGCGCCCGACAATCGCGCGCACTTCGAACCCGGCATCGCGCAGGGCGCGCACGTGGGTGAACAGGCCGAAGCCGGTGCCGACGACGACTGCGCCTATCGATGAATCAGTCATGTTGCATTCCTCGCTCTGGCCAGCAGGGCATTGGTGGATTGCGCCCAGTCGCGGGCGATTTCGGGAAGGCTCATCGTGTCCTGCCGCGTGTGGAACACTTCCACCCCGGCAGGCGCAGTACAGCCCATGGCGTCGAGCGTGCGGACGAGGCCGACGACATCGAGCGCGCCTTCCCCCGGCAGCAGGCGCGCGGTCATCAGTTCGGCCCAGGCATCGGCCATCGGCTCGGCAGGCGCATCGCACAGCTGGACCGCATGGATGCGGTGGCCGGGCACTCTCGCCAGTTCCTCGAGCGTCGATCCGCTGCGGAAGAAGTGCCACGCGTCCAGCGTCACGCCGCCATTGCTGCATCCCGCCGCCTCGACCACGGCCATGGCCTCGCCCAACGAGCGGATGCCGCCCGTCGGCAGGAACTCGATCTGCGCTTTCAGCCCGTGGTCCGCTGCCATCGCGCACAGCCGGGCAAAGCCTTCCGCCTGCTCGTCAAGCGATGCAGGCACCACCGAAAGATCGATTGCCGAGACCGACTGCGCACCGATCCGCGCGGCGGTGGCGATGATCGGTTCGGGCGTCAGCTGGCGCAGGAACTCTGCGAGGCCGCCGACGTGCTCCACCTGCGTCTGGTGCTCCATCCAGCACGCGGTGCAATCGACCTCGGTGATGACGAGACCGGCATCGGCAACCCGCGCGGCGATCTCGCGGGCGCTCATGCCCTGCGCTTCGAGGGCCCAGACATCGCTTGGCTGAATGGAGATCGCCCGGAACCCGGCCTCGGCAAAGGGCACCAGCCGTTCGAGCAGCGCAAAGCGAGAGACCGGCGCGGAGGACAGGACAAGGTCTGCGGGCGTCAGGACCATCGCCATCAGTCTACGAACTGGCCGGTGAGCACCGCTTGGGCCGGGTCAAGCGCGCCCAGGCCTTCGGCCTCCAGCCGCGCCAATGGCAAGCGCCAGAGCTGGACCGGCACGGTCTGCTCGGTCAGCACCAGCCGCAGCCCCCAGATCCCGCGTTCGTGGCCGTAAGAGTTGATCCAGTTGCCGCCGAGGCCCGGATCGCGCTCGGCAATCACCACGCGCACCCGGCCATCGGCCTCGGCAACGTGGCGGTAGTTGTTGATCCAGCCGTTGCCGTCCTCGAAGGTGTCGAGGTTCTCCTGCCAGATGTTGCACAGCTGGAAGTTCCAGTACTCGCATTCCGGCGGCGTAAACTCGAGGACAAGCGCTTCGTCCAGCCCCTTCTCCCACCCGCCGAACGCCACGTGCCGGTCGGGCACGCCGCCGTTCGAAAGGTACTGCGCGCGGCTGTAGTCGAGCCGGTTGAGGCGGGCGGCGAAGTTGCCCTGGGTGCCCTGCCACCAGTTGCGCACCAGTTCGGCGTAACCGACCACCGCCTGCGCGGTCCAGGCAAGGCCATCGGCGATCAGGGCAGGGCTGACGGGTTCGGGCGGCGCTTGGTCCAGCCGCTCGATGGTCATCGCAGGCGCGATCTCGCTGCTCCGGTCCGACCAGACGAGGCGGATCAGGATGCAGTTGGTTTCCGCCGAAAGCTGCAGCCAGTTGCGGCCCTCGCCCGGATCGTTCTGCGAAAGGATCACCTCGAAGCTGCCGTCCTCGGCAAAGGTCATCTGGCGCGAATGCAGGAAGCCGGTGGTCTTGAGGTTCGATGGATCGAAGCGATCCAGCCCGGCGAAGCCCTGCGGCGCCCAGTCCTCGGCCCCCGGCGCATCGGGCGCAGGACAGGTGCACAGCGCCATGACGAAGTAGGGGATCGTGCCGCGCGTGCCGGTGATGCGATAGTCGCGCGCCTCGTCGAACTGGCACATCAGGTGGTCCTGGTCCACCGTCTGGACGTTGATCGACTGCCGCCAGACCATGTCGCGCAGGCGCGGGCGGGTCGGCTCGGCGTTCTCGATCAGGCGCTCCATGCTGGACCGGGCAAGGCGGGTCATGAAGCGATACCATTCGGCGCGGTCGAGATCGGACAGCGGGCCGTCGAAGGCCTCGATATGTCGCCCGGCAAGCTTGAGCGTATCGCAGAAATCGTCCCAGGCCTGACCGGAAAGCAGGCGCTGGCGGGCAGTGTCGGTGCGGCTCATGGTCAATGCTCCTGCTTCACCGGGAAGCGGTCGTAGTAGAAGGCGAAGCGCTGGCGCAGCGCCGCAACGTCGACGCCGAACACGCCTTCGAGATCGTAGGCGACCTTGCCGTGGGCGTGGCGCGGGTTCTCGGCGAGGTAGCCGAGCAGCTTCGCTTCGGTTTCGGGCGGCAGATCGAGACCTGCGAGCGCATAGATCCGCCGCGCCATGCCCTGCTGGTCGGCCATGTATTCGTGGAACAGCACGTCGAGCGATTGGTCTGCTCCCCACGCCTCGCGCTGCGCGACGCATTCGCGCAGCAGCGCCTCAATGCGGTCGGTCCAGAGGCGGGCGAGGGCAGGCGGATCGATCTTCGACCGGCGGGTGCGGTCGGAATAGCCGAGCATGGTGGTCAGCGAGCGCAGCACGTCCACCGGATCGCGGTGGGTGATGACCATCGTCGCATCGGGGAACACCGCCCTGATCGCGGACAGGTTCTCCATGTGCTGCGGCGATTTCAGCAGCCAGCGCACGCCCATTGGTTTGCCACGCTGCCACGCAATCGCCTGCAGCACCTTCTTCTCGTAGGCATAGGACCCCGTGCGGTCATGCGCGAGATAATGGCGTGTCCAGCGCGGCAGGCGGGCGGAGAACTCCCAGTTGTAGCAGTTCATGTCCATGAAAAGCAGCTCGTTGTCCTCGTGGATGTCGTTCGCCGCCATCTCGTGCATCGCGGCCATGTGCGGCACGAGCGCGCCGAACGCGCCCCAGTAAGCCGCAGACCGGGCAATGCGCGGATCGACTTCGCCGGGCGGGACGGGGTCGCCCGCCACCGGCTCTTCGGATTCCCACAGCGTCAGCGAATCCAGCCGCTCGTCGCGCGAGAGCCAGTTGACCAGATGCGTCGTGCCCGAACGTGGCAGCCCGGCGATGAAGATCGGGCGCTCCACTGGCACGTCGAGGATCTCGGGGTTGCGCCGGATCAGGTCCTCGATCCGCAGCCGGTTGGCCATGGCCCTCACCGCCTGCTGCAGCACGAAGACCCGTCCGCCGCGCGTCAGCCCTTCGTCCTCGTAAAGCGCTTCGAGGATCACGGCGAGGCGGGTGCGGAAGCCGGTGTCCTCGCCGAAATCGGAGAGGCCGGTCTCGGCCATCGCCCGCGCCAGCACTTCGTCGGCGCTCATCGGGCAGGGGAAGTCGGCAGGGCCCTCGCGCCATGCGGCAAGCTCGGGCGTCACCATCGGATCGGCCATGTCGGCAATCTCGATAAGTCTGGTCATGCGGCCTCCGGGAACGTGAGCATGACCTTGGCCGCGCGCGCACCATCGGCGGCCACGGCAAGCGCCTCGTGAAAGCGGGAAAACTCGAAGCTGTGGCTGATCAGCGCGGACAGGTCCTGGCCCCCATGCGCCAGCATCGCGATGGCCTCGCCGAACTCGGCGGCGCGGTTGTCGGCGATGGAGCCGGCCACGGTGATCTCGTTGGCCATCATCCGCCACAGGTCGAGCGCCAGCGGCTTGTGATGCAGCGCGATCACCGCGATCCTCGCGCGGTACTTCGCCACGGCAACGACTTCCGCCAGCGCGCCTGCCGAGCCAGCGCAATCGACGAACAGGTCAGTCCCGACAAAGGCACTGCCGAACCGCTCGCCCCGCCCGTGGAACCGTGCCAGCGCCTCGGTCAGCGGCTCATTGCCGACGTTCACCGCAAGGCCTGCGCCCAGAGCACGCGCCCGCTCGAGCCGCTCGGGCACCCGGTCGAAAATCGCGATGTCCGTTGCGCCCAGATGCCGCGCCATGACCAGTGTGCACAGGCCGATGGGGCCAGCGCCGAGAATGGCGATCCTGTCAGAGGCACAGGCCCCGCCGACCCGCAATCCGTGCAGGCCCACCGACAGCGGCTCGGCCAGTGCGGCATGGGCAAAGGAGAGGTGATCGGGCAGGGCAAACAGCGTCTCGCCGATCTCGGCACCGGCCACGCGGATGAACGGGGCCATCGCCCCATCGGGTCCGCCACCGCCGATATAGGCCCGGTCGGGATTGACCGCGACGCGCATCCCCGGCGCAACCCCGGCAACGCCCGGACCGACGGCCTCGACGGTGCCGGCAAATTCATGGCCGATGGGCAAGGGCTGCAAGAGCGGCTCCACCCCGCCAAGCCCGCCTTGCGCGATATAGCCCAGGTCGCTGCCGCAGATGCCGCAGGCGTGGACGCGGACCAACGCTTCGCCCATACCGCAAGTGGGCACGGGAACCTCGTCAAGCCGGACGTCTCCGGGTCCATGCACGCGGGCAAGCTGCATCAGGCTCCCTTTCCCGTTTCCTGCGGGCCGATTGCTTCGGGCTCCGCTTATTACGCGTTCATTGGCTGGATTCGCTCTTTCGCTTATGAATGCGTATCACTATAGCCAATTGTAAAGCCGAATCATGCAAAAACATTCGGGGAGAGCCGAGATGACGATCAGCCTTGAAGACCTTGCCGCTCGCCTGTCCGCGCTGGAGGACAAGGAGGCCATCCGCGCGCTCAAGGCCCGTTACCTGCGCGCCTGCGATCTCAAGCAGGTCGAGGACGTGCGTGACTGCTTTGCCACCGGCAAGATCCGCATCGCCTACGAAAACTTCCCCGAGTTCGACGACCGCGATGCCTTCGTCGCGATCTACGAACAGATGGCCTGCAACGGCGGCGTCTATGACCTTCACCACGCCACCAACTGGCAGATCGACCTCGAGAGCGACGCACGCGCCACCGGCAAATGGTCGCTCAACTTCCGCACGATCCTGACAGGGCCCCGCCAGGTGGTCCGTCTCGCGGTGGAATACGATGACGTTTACGAGAAGCGCGATGGCCGCTGGTGGATCGTCGAGACGGTCAGCCACGTCACCTCGATGCTGACCGAACAGGTCGGCGAGGACGGCAGCGTCACCGTGATCGCGCTGGCCGAGCCGCCCGCAGCCTGAACTTTCAAGAGGGAACCCCTGACATGGCAATCAATTACGGCCTCGAAGGCAAAGTCGCGCTCGTCACCGGCGCAGGTGGCGGCATTGGCCGTGCGGCGGCGGAAGTCTTCGCGCGTTCCGGCGCCAGCGTCATGGTCAGCGACGTCAACGAGGCAGGCGGCGCCGAAACTGTCGCGCTGATCGAAGCGGCAGGCGGCAAGGCGGCCTTCGTGCGCTGCGATGTCAGCAACGCCGAACAGGTCAAGGCCATGGTCGCCGCCACTGTTGCCACGTTCGGCAGGCTCAATTGCGCGTTCAACAACGCCGGCATCAACCGCGTGACCGACGACCAGTATGACGACGCCATCTGGGAGCGCGACATCGCGATCAACCTCTCGGGCGTGATGCGCTGCATGCGCGAGGAAGCCGCGGTCATGCTGCAGACCGGGGGCGGTGCCATCGTCAACACTGCCTCGATCAACGGCCTTGTCGGCAATGGCGCACAGCCTGCCTACACCGCCGCCAAGCACGGCGTCGTCGGCCTTGCCCGCCACGGCGCTCTGCGCTGGGCGAAGGCTGGAATTCGTGTGAACGCGGTGTGCCCTGGCGTGATTGAAACCCCGATGACCGCGCCACTCTTGCAGAACCCGGAAATCAAGTCCCTCATGGACTCGATGACGCCGATGGGGCGCATGGGCTCGGCTAGCGAAATTGCCGAAGCCGTGGTCTGGCTCTGCTCGCCTGCGGCAAGCTTTGTCACCGGCCATGCCATGGTGGTGGACGGGGGCGCTACAGCCTTCTGATCACTTGCCTTTAATCGGCCGCTTAATTACCCCTGTGCCAATAACCCCAAAGCAGTAACCGCAGAACAAGCGGATTCGGGACAGGTGGCGAAATGGCTGAAGGCGCGTTCGACTATATCGTGATCGGTGCGGGCAGTGCCGGATCGGTTCTGGCCGCACGGCTGACCGAAGACCCCCACGTGCGCGTGCTCCTGCTCGAAGCGGGCGGGCGCAACACCTCGGTGCTGGTGCGCATGCCCGCAGGCGTGGGCACGCTGATCAAGCAGAAGAGCAAGCACAACTGGGGCTTCTGGTCTGAACCAGAACCGCACATGGACAACCGCCGCATGTGGCACCCGCGCGGCAAGGGCCTTGGCGGATCGTCGGCGATCAACGGCATGGTTTATATCCGCGGCCACGCCCGCGATTACGATCAGTGGCGGCAGCTGGGCCTCGAAGGCTGGTCCTATGCCGATGTCCTGCCCTATTTCCGCAAGGCCGAGGATTACGTTGGCGGCGCCGACCAGTTCCACGGCGCAGGCGGCCCGCTCAAGGTCAGCTGGGGCGAGAATTCGGATCATCCGCTCTATCGCGGCGTGATCGAGGCGGGGCGGCAGGCCGGGCACAAGGTCACGCCCGATTTCAACGGCGCGGATCAGGAAGGCTTCGGCCGCTATCAGCTGACCATCCACGACGGCCAGCGCTGGAGCGCGGCGCGCGGCTACCTCGCCCCGATTGCTGGCAAGCGCAGCAACCTGACGGTTGTGACCGGCGCGCGCGTCCACCGCATCGTCGTCGAGAACGGGCGAGCGACTGGCGTCGAGTATTCCTTGGGGCAGGGCAAACCTGTGACCCGCGCCGATGCCAGGCGCGAAGTGCTGCTCAGCGCGGGTGCGTTCCAGTCCCCGCAGATCCTCCAGCTTTCGGGAATCGGCGATCCGGACAAGCTCAAGGCCCACGGCATTGCCCCGGTCCATGCGCTCAAGGGAGTGGGCGAGAACCTGCAGGACCATCTCGACGTCACGCTCAACTGGGCCTGCACCCAGCCGATCTCGCTCTACAACGAGATCAAGGGCTTGCGGCAGCTGAAGGTCGGACTGCAATACCTGCTGACCGGCAAGGGCACCGGCCGCCAGAACGGGCTGGAAGCAGGCGCCTTCCTCAAGTCCCGCCCCGATCTCGACCGGCCCGACCTGCAGATCCACTTCGTCATCGCGATCATGCAGGAGCACGCCAAGGTCAAGGCCAACCGCGACGGCTTCACCATCCATGTCTGCCAGCTGCGCCCGGAGAGCCGTGGGCACGTCGGCCTGACCTCGGCAGACCCTTATGCCGATCCTGCAATCCTCACCAACTTCATGGCCGCCGAGGAAGACCGCCGCGCCGTGCGCGAAGGCATCCGCATCGCGCGGCATGTGGCGGCGCAGGAGGCCTTCGCCCCCTATCGCGGCGAGGAGATCTGGCCCGGCACGCACGTGCAGAGCGACGAGGAGATCGACGCCTGGGTCCGCGCCAAGGGCGAGACGATCTACCACCCCGTCGGCACCGCGAAGATGGGCACGAGCGACGATCCCATGGCCGTGGTCGACAAGGACTGCCGCGTGATCGGGCTTCAGGGCCTGCGCGTAATCGATGCCTCGGTCATGCCCACGCTGATCGGCGGCAACACCAACGCGCCCACGATCATGATCGCGGAAAAGATCGCCGACCAGCTGCGCGGCCTGCCTCCGCTTGCGCCCGCCGAGACAAGGGCGGCGGAGTTCGTCTGACGCAAGGCGAAGCGCGTGCCGATGTGATGCCAGTGACGATGTGACGAACGCCATTGCGCCGCGCCGGTCGCGCGCGCAAGAATTGCGGCCATGATCAAGCCATTCTTCCGCAAGCATCCCGTTCTCGGCACGGTCGGCGCGCTCGTTCTGGGCAGCGCAGGCATTGGCGGGGCCGTGTGGGCCTGTGCCGACAGTTCCTGCTATCCCGGCTGGCAATTGGGCGCGCTGGAGTATGACTGCGCAGGCCGCGCGCTGATCAGCCCCGGCAACGATACCCGCATCAATCTCGTCATGCTGATGCAGAGCGTTCAGCCGGGCGCGGCGCTGCCCGCCGAGGCGAGGGTCGATCCCAATGATCCGCAGTTCGGCAAGGTGTTCCTGTCATGGGAAGGCCTGCGCGGGTCGCTCTGGCCCGAACCTGCCGTGGACGAGACGGCGGAGTACGACGAGAAGAAATGCTACGAGGCCGAACCCGGAAGCGCCGATTTCCTCGCCGCGCTGGCGGCTGAAGCGTCTGTTCCCGCAGGCGAACGCGCCTTGCTCAAGACCATGCGTGAGGCCGCCGGATGCCACGAGGGCGAATGGAACGATGCCGCCATCACCAGCAAACAGGGCCGCGCCTTCCTCGCCTATCTCAAGGCCGCCGATGCATTCCACAAGGCAGACTATGCGGCGGCGGAAGCAGGCTTTGCCGCGCTGGAGAAGGCGGAAAACGCATGGATCGCTGAAACCGCGCGCTACATGCCGATCCGCATCGGCCTGCGCGGCGCGGCGGCAACGTCGCTCGATGAATGGGGCGATTTTGCCGGTCCGGACAAGGTTGACCGGGCAGCACTGACCTCGGCGGCCAAGGCGATCGACGCCTACCTCGCCGCCTATCCCAAGGGCCGCTACGCCGCATCCGCCCGAGGCCTGAAGCGCCGCGTGGCATGGCTTGGCGGCGATACCGATACGCTCGTCGCCACCTATGAAGCGCTGCTCAGGGCAACGCCGGCCACCAGCGTCGAGGCGGCCTATCTCGCCGAGGAGATCGACCGCAAGCTGCTCGACCGCGAAGACGCTGCTGCCGTGGTAGCGAAGCAGGGCAACGCGCCCTTGCTGCTGGCGCTGGCCGACATGAAGAAGATGCGGCCTGTTTACGACGGGCCAGCGGTGGGCCTTTCCGCCGCCGATCTGGCCGCGCACCAGCCGCAGTTCGCCGCCCATCCCGATCTCTACGGCCTGCTCGAAGCGACCCGCATCACTTATGCGGGCGAGAACGCCAGGCCGATCCTCGCCCTCCTGCCCGATGCCGCGCGGGCAAAAGGCATGACCCCGCTCGCCTTCAGCCGCCAGTTCGTGCGCGGACAGGCGCTTTCCGCCCTGCGCGATCCCAACGAGGCCGGGTTCTGGCGCGAGCTGATCGGTGCCGCCAGCCCGTTCCACCAACGCCCGCTGGCCGAACTTGGCCTTGCCCTGCGCTGGCAGCGCGACGGGCGGGTCGATCAGGTCTTCGCCCCCGGATCGCCGGTGCAGGAGCAATCGATCCGCGAAGTGCTGCTGCAGACCGTGGCCAGCCCCGCGATCCTGCGCGCCAGTGCGGCGGACGCCTCGCGTTCAGGCCATGAACGCGACGTCGCCCGCTTCGCCCTGCTCCACAAGGACCTGACGCGCGGTGCCTTTGCCGATTTCACGCGCGACGTGGCGCTGGTGCCTGCCGATGCGAATGTCGACGGTGGCTTGTGGGGCTTTGCCCAGCAGGAGCGCGTGCCCGTCGGCCTGTTCACCAAGGGCCGGTGGTCCGATGGCTTTGTCTGTCCTTCCATCGCGCAGACCGCCGCCACGCTCGCCCGCAACCCTGCCGACCAGCGCGCCCGCCTGTGCCTTGGCGACTTCTGGCGCCTCAACGGGTTCGATGGTTTCGCCCTGCACGCGCCCGGCGATGGTGCGAACGTGCTTGGGAAGGGGCCGGACCTCTTCCCCGGCAAGGCAAGCTATCGCGACGCCATCTACGCTGCGATCATTGCCGACAAGGCCGCGCCTGCTGACATCCGCGCCTATGCGCTCTACCGCGCCGTCCGCTGCTATGCGCCTGCGGGCTACAACGGCTGTGCAGGGCCAGCGCACACCACGGCGGAACTCGAAGCCGCTCAGGTGCCGCTGGCCACGCGCAAGGGCTGGTACGACGAGCTGAAGAAGCGCTACCCGCAAAGCCAGTGGGCCAGGGCGCTGCGCTTCTACTGGTGAACTGGCGCGCGCCCATCCTGCTGCTGTCGCTGCTTCTGGCCTGCTGCGAACGGCAGGTTGAGGCCCCGCGCGTGACTGCCGAAACCGCCGACGCCATCTTCGTCTGGCCCGGCGTCCACCCCGCGCCCGGAATCAAGGCCCGCACCGTCTATCTGCTCGATGGCGAAATCCGCCGCGAAGGCGCAGTGCGGCTTCACCGCTTGCGCATGGGCACCCCGCGCCTGCCCGGCCGCACCCTCTGGCTGGTGGTGCGCGCCGAACGGCTCGATTGGACCGACGCCACACGCGCCGCGATCCTTGCCGATCTGGCGAAGTGGCGCGCGGCGGGCAACGATGTCGCAGGCCTGCAGGTCGATTTCGACGCCACGACCAAGGGCCTGTCAGGCTATGCCGCGTTCCTGAAAGACCTGCGCGCCCGTCTGCCCACGGACGTGCGCCTGTCGATCACCGGGCTGATGGACTGGAGCGCGCACGGCGATCCGCAGGCGCTCCACCAGCTGGCTGGAACTGTCGACGAGGTCGTCATCCAGACCTACCAGGCCCGCACGACCATCCCCGGCTACGAAGCCTATTTCGCAAGGATGGACAACTTCCCGATCCCGTTCCGCGTGGCCCTTGTCGAAGGCGGGGAATGGCAGGCCCCGCCGGGCCTCGAACGCCATCCCGGGTTCCGCGGCTATGCGCTGTTCCTGCTGGCCGCACCTAGGTGAAGTTACGCAACCTCCACGTCCGGATTGTTAGAAAATCGGTTGCATTGTCCGCAGCTTAACCAAGCTGAAACGGGTGGCAGCCAACAAGCGACGCGATGCGGGCATTACTGGACTTCTTCCGGCTGGACACCAGCGATGCCGAGCTTGCCCGCGCGCAATTCCGCTCGTTCTCGGTTCACATGCCGCTGCTCTACGCGATCCTCGTGTGCAACGCGGTGGCGATCACGGTCTCGTTCTTCAATCTGCAAATGATGGTCAAGACGGTCGTCCTGCCCGCCGTGATCTGCAGCATCGCCATCTCGCGTGCGGTCTGGTGGTGGCGTCAGGGTGATCCGGCCAAGCTCACTGACGCCCAGATCGGCCACTACCTCCGGCGTACCTGCACGCTGGCTGTGCTGATGACCATCGCGTTCGAAGTCTGGTGCATCTGGGTCTATCAGGATGGCGATCCCTACACCAAGGGCAACCTGACCTTCTTCCTCGGCCTGACCGAGGTCAGCACCGTGTTCTGCCTCATGCCACTGCGCGCCGCCGCCATGCGCGTGGCCGTCGCCAGCACGTTCTCGTTCGTGTTCTACTTCTCGTGGGCAGACGGCGGCCACATGCTGTCGCAGGCGATCGTGCTGTGTCTGGTCGGCACGGGAATGGTCGTCGTCACCCACCGCTACAACCAGTCCTATGCGGCACTGATCCTCTCGCAGCGCACCCTGCACATGCGACAGCTCGAGACTGAAAAGCTCTCCGAGGAAAACCGCCGCATCGCCTTCAGCGATTCGCTCAGCGGCTTGCCGAACCGCCGCGAACTCCTGACCCGGCTGGACCGGCTGGAGGCCCGCGTCGACCTGATGCCCGACAGCCTTGCGCTGATCTTCATCGATCTCGACGGCTTCAAGGCGGTCAACGACGAGCATGGGCATCAGGCAGGTGACGCGCTTATCCGCAGCGTCTGTATCAGGCTCGGCCAGCACTGCCCGCGCCATGCCACGCTGGCCCGTGTCGGGGGCGACGAATTTGCCGTCGTGCTGGAAATGCCGGCCGGTCGGGCAGGCGCCGAGGAGGAAGCGCGCAAGCTCGCAGCCACCCTGCTCGAGGAAATCGCCCTGCCGGTGCTGGTCGACCGCCATGTCCTGCAGGTTGGAGCCAGCATCGGCCTTGCTGCCAACCGCGATGACACAGGCCGCCCGCGCGAACTCCTGCGCCGTGCCGATACCGCGATGTATCACGCCAAGACCCAGGGCAAGGGACAGGTCGCGATCTACGATGCCGGGTTCGACGAGGGTCGCCTGCGCCGCCTCGCCATCGAGAGCCAGATCGGCCGGGGCCTCGCCCGCGGTGAATTCGAAGTGTTCTACCAGCCCATCGTCGATGCCGATCGGGGTACCGTCGTCTCGGTCGAGGCGCTGGTGCGTTGGCCCCGGCGTCCGGAAGGCGAATTGCCGCCGGACGAGTTCATCGACATCGCCGAGGCCACTGGCCAGATCCATCCCTTGGGGTTGTTCGTGCTGGAACGCGCCTGCCGCGACATCGGCCCGCTCGGCGATCTGAAACTGAGCGTAAACGTGTCGCCCGCGCAGTTCCGCGATTCCACCTTCGAACGGCAGGTCGCGCATGTGCTGGAGCAGACGAAGTTCCCGCCGCACCGCCTGCAGTTCGAGATCACCGAAGGCTACCTCCTGGCCAATCCCGAGCGCGTCCTGCGCGCGGTGGAAGCATTCAAGGCCAATGGCATGTCCATCGCCCTCGACGATTTCGGCACCGGCTTCACCAGCATCCACTACCTGCGATCCTACGGCTTCAGCCACATCAAGATCGACAAGTCGCTGCTCGAAGGCCTCGCTCCCGGCAGCAAGGCGACCATGCTGGTTACCGGCGCGATCACGCTGGCCTGCGGGCTCGACATGCAGGTCATCGCCGAGGGCGTGGAAAACGAGACGCAGGCGCAGGTCCTGCGCGCTGCGGGCTGCCACGAGCTGCAGGGCTACCTGTTCGGCCGTCCGATGCCGATCGATGCCTTCGCGGCCCGTCTGGCAAATGGCTTCCGCGCCGGCACGCAGGCTCCGGCGCGGCTGGTGGGGTGAGCGGCGGCGGTCAGCCCGCGAAAGCCGCCTTCAATCGCGCACCGGCCCGTTCGATATAGGGCATGGCATCGGGCACCGCCTCGAACATCGAGAAGAAGCCGTGGATCATGCCGGGCGCCAGCTCGGTCTCCACCGGAACCCCTGCGGCTTTCAGCGCCTCGGCATAGGCCAGCCCTTCGTCGCGCAAGGGATCGTACTGCGCCACCAGCACCGTCGCGGGCGGCAGGCCCTCCAGATTGTCGTGACGCAGGACCGCCGCGTGCGGGTGCGGGTCGCCGTGGTCGCCCACGTAATGTGCCCAGAACCACTGCATCATCCGCGTGGTCAGGAAATATCCTTCGGCATTCTCGGTGTAGGAGCCGTTCTCGAAATCGGTGTCGGTCACCGGATAGATCAGCAGCTGGTGCGCCAGCTTCGGCCCGCCCGCATCGCGCACGCGGATCGCCACGGCTGCGGCAAGATTGCCGCCCGCGCTGTCACCCGCCACCGCCAGCCGCGCCGGATCAATGCCCAGCTCGCCCGCGTGCTCCACCGCCCAGAGCAGCGCATCGTGGCAATCGTCGAGCGGGCCGGGGAAGGGCGTCTCGGGCGCCAGCCGGTACTCGACCGAAAGCACCGCCGCCCCGCTCGCCACAGCCAGCGCGCGGGCCGTGGCATCATGGCTCTCGATTGATCCGATCACCCAGCCGCCGCCATGGTAGAACAACACCAGCGGCGCATTCTCGCCCGCGCCCTCGGGCTTGTAGAGCCGCGCCGTGATCGTGCGCCCCGTCAGCTCCAGCGTCACATCGCGCACGTGCGCCACCGCAGGCGGCGGGCCCATCTGCATCGGCTTGTTCGCCTCGCGCAGTTGCTCGGGCGTCACCGTCTCGTAATCGACCGGCGGCATCTGCGCGAAAAAGCCGAGCAGCGCCTCGACCTGGGGATTGAGCGTCATCTTGGGGCCTCTCCGTTAGCCGTATTGCGCAGCGATTTCAGCGACAGCCGCCGCCACGTCGCCGCGACGATAGCCGAGCAGCGCGGTTTCGCCAGCATCGGGTTCATAACTGATCGTGTTGCCGCGCCCTTGCGGGATGGCGATGTCGGGCAGCAGCGGCAATTCCTCGTCACGCTCCTCCAGCACCACATCGCTGCCAACGGCGTCGAAGAACAGCTGGAAGTATTCGCGGAATGTCAGGTTCTCATCGCCCACCAGATAGGCCTTGCCCGGCTCGCCGCGCTCCAGCGCACCCTCGATGGCTTCGGACAATGACCGGAACGACATGAAGTTCGTGCCCCCGGTCGGTGCGAAGTAGGGGATCGGGATCTGTCCCTTGGCCCAGGCGACATAGGGCTCGAAGATCGCGCTTGGCAGGCCCGGCACTGCGCCCACCATGAACGGCGCGTTGACGCTGACCACGTCGAAGTCGTGAGATGCCTCGTTGCGCGCCAGCTGGCAGGCGGCAAGGCGCGACTGGATATAGACGTTGCCCGCAATCAGGTCTGGCGCGGCCTGCGGATAGAAGCTGCCAAGCTGCACGGCACGCTTCACGCCCGCCTCACGCGCAGCGGCAAACACGGCAGGCAGGGCCACGTGGTTGGCCTTTTTCAGCCAGGCCCCGAAGTCCTCGCCCTGCGGCACGTGGCGCGGATCGTTGCCCGCGGCAAAGACCATCCAGTCGAACCCCTCGAGCTTGTCGGCGGTAAAGTCCCCCGCGACATAATCGCCCGCCATGAACCCCAGCCCCGTAAGCGGCGTCCCGGCCGGTGCGGACGAGCGCCCGGTAATCGTCACGTCATGTCCCTGCGCTGCCAGATGCAGCGCGGCATGGCCGCCAAGCGCTCCCGTGCCTCCGATGACCAGTACCTTCATCATTCTCTCCCTTCGGAATTCGCGTTCACCACCGGCAGTGGTGCAAGATCAGGGCTGCGGCGCAGCAGATTGCCGCCGTCGACGGCGATGCATTGCCCGGTCACCCAGGCGCTTTCGTCGCCTGCAAGGAACCGCACGGCGCCCGCCATGTCCTGCGCCTCGCCCAGCCGGCCGAGCGGGTATTCGGGCAGGAAAGCCTGCGCCGCGCCGCCATCGAACATGTCCTTCGTCGCGCCTGATCGGGTCAGGCCGGGACGGATCGCATTGACGCGCAGGCCCGATGGCCCCAGCTCGTCGGCAGCGGACCGCACCAGCCCCTCCAGCGCAGCCTTGGCCACATGGTAGGCCGCAAGGTGGCGGAACGTCAGCACCGCCGCGCCCGAAGACAGGCACACGATCGAACCCCCGGGGCGCATCAGCGGAGCGCTTGCGCGGATCACGTGAAAGGCGGAGACGACATTGCTCTCGAAGGCATCGCGGAAGTCGTCCGCCGTGCTGTGAACAATGGGTTTGAACCCGCCCCCGCCGACCGTGGCAAAGGCCACGTCCAGCCGTCCGGAAAGGTCATGCGCGCCGCGTACCGCATCCGCCACGGCCTTCTCGTCGGTGCCATCGCCGACGAAATGGTGGATCTCTGCCCCCGGCACCTGCGCACGGATGCGCGCGGCAACTTCGGCCAGCCCATCCGGCCGCCGCGCCATCAGCGCCAGCCGTGCGCCGTCGCGGGCAAGCTGCAGGGCGCAGGCTTCGGCAATCGCGCCGGTCGCACCGGTGACGAACGCCGTCCGCCCGGCAAGACCGCTCACGCAGCCCCACCCGGGTTCGAGACGGGGCGCAACTCCTCCCAATCGACGATCAGTGCGCGCCGGGTGAACTTCCACGCATCACCTTCGCGCCGCCACTGGTCCTGATAGCGGATCGCCCAGACCAGCAGCGTGTCGCCACGCTCACCGGCAATGCGATGCTCGGCAGTGGAGCGGGTCTCGCCATGCGCAGTGTCGCCCTCCACGGTCACGTCCATGTCGTGCACCACATGGCGCGTGGCGACGAAGGCGTGGGTCAGATGGTCGATTGAGCCAAGGTTCGCCTCAAGCCCCGCGATGCTGAAACCCGGTCCCGAAATCTCGATGTCGTCGGCCAGCACCTCGCGCCACAGCGCCTTGTCGCGCCGGTCCGCGCCAAGGGCATAGCGCTCCGCCGTGCGCCGCAAGGCGGCAAGGTCGCTCACGAAACTGTTCCGGGAATCACGAGCCCATTGCCGGAAATGAGCGGGACGTTGGTCCATTCGCCCTGCGGCGTGCGATACCATCCTGCCGCCGCCAGCGCGCCGCCGTCGATGTTGATCGTGCTGCCGGTTACCCACGCCGCCAGCGGGCTGGCGAGGTAGAGCGCCGCGCCCGCGCAGTCGCTCGGCTGGCCGAACCGGCCCAGCGGTATCCAGCGCTCCTCGTGGGCGCGGTTCTCCGGCGGGATCATGTAGTCGAGCGCCACTTGCGGCGTATCCGTCGTCTCGGGCGCGATGGTGTTCACGCGGATGCCTTCGGGCCCAAGCTCCAGCGCAAGGCTCTTGGTAAAGCCCGTCACCGCCCACTTCGCCGCCGCATAGACCGAGCAATAGGGGATGCCGCGATGGGCCTCGATCGAGGTGACATTGATGATGCTCGATCCCGGCGCGCCCTTGCGCAGCAGCGGGATCATCGCCTTGGTCATGCGCAGCAACTGGCCAAGGTTCACGTCGAGAATTTCCTCGGCCTCTTCCTCCTCCAGCATGGCAAAGGGCCGGGCGTGGACGAAGTGCCCGACATTGTTGACCAGCACGTCGAGCCTGCCGGTCTCCGCAGCGATCCGCTCGGCCAGCATTGCGCCCACGCCGCGCTGGCGCACGTCGCAGCGGATCACGCGCGCGGTGGGCATGGCGGCCTCGGCGGCATCGGCGTTGGCCGGGTCGATCTCGGCGATGACGACATGTGCACCCGCGCCCGCAAAGGCCTCGGCAATCGCCCGGCCGATGCCCACGCCGCCGCCGGTGACGAGCACGGTCTTTCCGGTGAAGTCCAGCGCCTGCGCAGCAAGCCCGGCGTTCGTTCCCGCAGTCATCGGATACAGTTCCTCTCCGCGCCGATGATTCGGCATATATTCTTATTGTTTCTACGCATTCTGTTTCCGGTGATCGAAGATGTCAACCGGATGCGTAGAATGAGAGTGCCGACCCTGCAGATGCCGGAGGTCTCGAAATACCGAGCGTCGTACACCCGCCCCCAGCCCCTCCCTAAAGGGAGGGGAGCGAGACTTATTGAGCCAAAGGCGAGATTAGTCGCAGCGGGGAGGGTGCACCACGCCCGCGCGGATACGCCACTTACACCCCCGGCTGATCCGCCGGAATGTGCACCACCAGCCCGTCAAGCTCCTCGCCAAGCTGGACCTGGCAGGACAGGCGGCTGTTGGCACGGATCTCCACCCCCTCGATGGCCTCGAGCATCTCGCGTTCGTCAGGCCGCGCCGCACCCGTGCGGTCGAGCCATTCGGGGTCGATGTAGCAGTGGCAGGTTGCGCACTGCATCATCCCCCCGCACAGCGCGTCGATCCCGTCGACAAGATTGCCGACCGCGAGCTGCATCAGGGTCATGCCCTCGAAATTGACGCACGTGCGCTGCGAACCGTCCGGCTGGACGAAAGTCACCTTGGCCATTCAGTGCGCCTCACGCATGCGCCGGGCAACCGGCCGCCTTGGCCAGTGCCGCAACGTCCGCGCTTGCCGCAGCCCCGTCCACCTTGCGCCGCTTGTAGCGCACGCGGCAGGGCTGGGCCGGCCAGTACGTCGATGCGCCTGCGATAGGCTTGACCTCGTCGATCAGTTCCATGTCGAAGTTCTGCAGCAGGATCGCCACCAGCACCTTCATTTCCATGCGCGCGAAGTTCACGCCCGCGCAGCGATGCACCCCGCCGCCAAAGCCGATCAGCGAATTGCTTGTCGTCTGCGCTTCCGGATTGGCCGGGTTGAAGCGTTCAGGATCATAGGCATCGGCGTTGGGGAAGGTCTCTTCCATGCGGTGGCTGACAGAAGGCGCCAGCAGCACGAACTCGCCCTTGCGGATGGTATAGCCTTCGCGCTCGATGTCGGCGCTGGCCTTGCGGCTGAGCATGTAGGCCACCGGATGAAGCCGCTCGGTCTCGCGCAGGGCAAGGTCCATCTTCTCCATGGCGATGGCATGTTCCCAGCTCAGGTTTCCGCCATTGCCACCGCCCAGCAGTACCGCCGTCTCGTCGCGCAGCACTTTGGCATAGCCGGGGTTCTGCAGCAGGTCGGCGAGTGCCCAGCTGACCTGTCCTGCCGTGGTTTCATGGCCTGCCCACACCAGCAGCAGGATCAGGTGGCGGATGATCTCGTCAGGCACGGGGCGGCCATCGGGATACTTCGTCTCGATCATCGTCTGGAAGAAGTCGGGCGGATCGAGCGGGAGGCTGCGGCGCTTGTCGATCCACGATTGCAGGATCGCGTGGAGCTTCTTCTTGGCGCGTTGCGATTTCACCATCTTGGGCGTCGGCAGCCACAGCGGCAGGACGAATTCCATGCCGCCCGAAAAATCGCGGAACAGGTCGAAGAACTCGTGCCCCAGCTTCTCGTGGAACTCGCGCCCCATGAAGCTGTGCGCGGCGATGTCCATCACCACCGGGCCCAATGTCGGGATCAGGTCGAACTCGCCTTCCTCGCCCAGCCGGTCAACCAGGTTGAGCGATTCCTCGACCATCACCGGCACGTACTGCTTCATCGATGCCGCCTTGAACCGGGGCATGATGATCGCGCGCTGGCGCAGGTACTCGTCCATCTCGGCGAAGGAATAGAAATCGGGCGAGAACATCTTGAGGAAGAACGGCATCGACTCCCGGATCGAGAGCAGCTTGTCGGTCTCTTCGAAGAAGAAGCGGTTGTGTTCGGGCCCCAGCATCACGTTCATGCGCTGGCCCATGAAGTTCATCGCGAACATCCGCCCCTTCGAACGGTAGCCGCGTTTCAGGACCGAAACCGGATCGCGGAAAAACTGTGCGAGATGCCCAAGAAGTGGCGCGCCCCCATCGAGCAAGGGAAGGCCACCGGCAGAAGGTGCTGCGCTTGCCATGCGATTTTCTCCCAATCGGCCGGTTGCTCCGGCTTGACCGGCGAAGCCTATGGCGCACGGGATCGGGCGCAAGAGGTCAGGGTAGGGAGGTATCGTGCGATGATCCGTGGGGGATCATCAGGTGAACTTGGCCGACAGGCTTCGCAGGCCCACCCCCAACCCCTCCCGCTTGCGGGAGGGGGGAAGAAAGCGCAACAGGGTCCCCTTCCCGCAAGCGGGAGGTCGCCAACTCTTACTCCCCTCCCGCAGGCGGGAGGGGTCGGGGGTGGGCAAAGGCGCTACCCCTCAATAAACCGCCGCCGGATTCTTCGGACGCGGGCTGCCCAGCATGTCGCGGTGCGAAGGCCGGTCATGCCCGCGGTCCGTAACGCCCAGCTCCTTGGCGATCTCCGCCACGATCAGCGTCTGGCCCGAAAGCTCGTCGCGGTTCGGAGCCTTGTCGATCGCGGCCAGCACGTGCGCGGAAAATTCGGGGTTTTCGGCCATCGATAGGAAGCCTTCGTACTGCTCCGGATTGGTCTTGGCCGCGATCAATGCGCGCTCGGTCAGCTGCGGGCCGAGCCATAGCGAGACCGCGATCACGCCGGTGCCGCGGAAATCATGCTCCATGTCGTGCGCCAGCTTGTCGAGCCCGGCCTTCTGCGCGCCATAGGCTGGGCCATGCATGTAGCAGGTCGCGCCGAACGACGAGGTCATCGCGATCAGGCCGGACTTCTGCGGCACCATGATCTTCGCCGCGTGCCAGCTCGCCACATAGGCGCTGCGCAGGCCGACATCGATGATCTTCTGCGCGTCCAGCTCCTTCTCCCAGAACGGCGCCTTGTCGATCAGCTGGTGGTGCATGTAGGCGGCATTGTTGACCAGCACGTCGAGGCGGCCCTGCTCGTCCATGATCTGCTCGAACACGCGCGCAACGCTCGCATCGTCGGCATGATCGCAGACCACGGGAATGCCCTTGCCGCCCAGGTCATTGATTTTCTGCGCGGTTTCGGAAACGGTGCCGGGCAGCACGGTGCCGTCCCAGCCCTTGGCATCGCCCGGCGTCACGGTGCGGCCGGTGACATAGACGGTGTATCCCATCTCGCCAAAGCCCCGGGCGATCCCGGCGCCTGCGCCCCGGCTGGCCCCGGTGACGAGAGCGACCTTTGGAGCGATTTTCGGTTGGTCGGACATGTCGGTTCCTCTTGATTCAGGTCAGCCCAGATGGGCGAAGTCGAACTGGCTGGTGGGGATGATGTCGTTGCGGGTGAAGTCGAGGAAAGCGTGGCAGCTGTCCATCATCGCATCGAGATTGGCCTTGAACTTGGCCGGATTGCCGACCGCGTCGAAGAAGGCTTCGGGTTCACTCAAGGCATTGATCGGAAAGCATTCTTCCACGAACGCACTGTAAGCGGGCGCATTCTCGGTCAATGGGCGCACGATCAGGTTCTGGACGTACTCGAAGTTGGCCTGAGTCTCGATCGCCACGCGGGTATGATGCGAATGCCAGTGGGCGATGGCGGCATCGCGTGAGAGGTCCGGACGGAACGAAATGAAGCTCGCCTGGCTCCAGCCCCATGTGCGATGTTTCCCTGGGGAAACATTTCGTGAACACGGATGGGCGGTGTTCGGGATGATCTCCGATTCGCAGACCAGCCACGCGGCAAACCATGCGCTGTGTTCGCTGAGCGCGGCGTCGACCTCGCCCCGGAAGCGGGCGTTGGCGGACGGCATCCAGAATTGCGCGACGGCGGCCTGTTGCGGGGCCTGCCACTGCTGGACCAAGGCCTCGCCCGGCGCTACCGTGGCATCGCGGATGTTGAGGCGCACGCGGCTGGCACCTGCGGAAACCAGCGCCTGCGGCAGCGTTTCGAGCAGGCGCGCGCCATAGGCCGCGCGACTTTCGCCCGGTGGCGCCCAAAGCGCGGCGACGACCTTTTCCATCGCTTCAGCCTCTCCTAACCCATATTTTTCGTAGAATCCTTGCACCTATTCTACGCATGGAGTTGACATGAGCGCAAGTCTGGCCGACGTTTGCGTCAAATTTCGGGAGAGAGGGCGCCGATGCGCCCCGCTGGCAGGACAATATGACCGTGAACTGGCAAAAGGAAGTCGACGTCGTCGTCGTGGGATCGGGCGCGGGCGGGATGCTCAGCGCGCTCGTGGCGGCGAAGAACCGGGCCGAGGTGCTGGTGGTCGAGAAGGACAAGCTCTGGGGCGGGACCAGCGCGACGTCGGGCGGGGGCATCTGGATTCCCGGGAGCGATCAGGCCAAGGCCCTGGGATTCGAGGATAATCTCGACGACGCCTTCAAGTACGTCCGCGCGCTTTCGGCCGACAACGTGCCCGACGAGAACATCCGCGCCTATGTCGAGAACGCCGCGCCGATGCTGCGCTGGGTGACTGCGAACACCGGGGTGATCTACACCTCGCAGCCCTATCCCGATTACCATGCGGAGAATCCCGGCGGATCGGTGACGGGATACCGCACCCACCTGCCCGAAATGTTCGACGGCACGCTGCTGGGTAACGATCTGAAAACGCAGCGACTTCCCTCCCCCGCCGCCAGCCTGTTCGGCTACCTCAACTGGACCTTCGCCGAGACATATCAGCTGCTCTATCGCGGCCCCGGCTGGCTGACGGGCCTGGCGAAGAACATGGCCAAGTACTGGTTCGACTGGCCGCTGCGCTTCACCTCGCGCAAGGACCGGCGGCTGACGCTGGGCAATGCGCTGACCGGGGGCTTGCGGGTGGCGCTCAACGAGGTCGGGGTGCCGCTCTGGCTGGCCACGCCGATGAAGGAGCTGGTGACCGAGAATGGCCGGGTTGTCGGCATCGTGGTGGAGAAGGACGGCAAGCCCTTTGCCATCCGCACGCGCAAGGGCGTGGTGCTGGCGGCGGGCGGGTTCGACAAGAACCAGCAGATGCGCGATGCCAACGCCCCGCTCTACAACAAGGCCTGGGCATCGGGCGGGGTGACAAGCAATACCGGCGATGCGATCCGTGCGGGGCAGGCCGTGGGCGCGGGCACGATGAACATGCAGTCGGCCTGGGCCGCGCCGGTGTTCTACGTGCCGGGCGAGGATCGCGGGCGGTTGTGCACGATCGAGCGCGCGCTGCCGGGGTGCATCATGGTCAACCAGAAGGGCCAGCGCTATCTCAACGAGGCGGCCTCCTATCACATCGTCGGCCAGCAGATGGCGCGGCGGGAGAAGGAATTCGGCGACGCGTCCCCAAGCTGGATGGTGTTCGACCACAAGTATCGCCACCAGTTCCCGATGGGCCCGCTGCTGCCGCTGGTGCCCGACTGGCTGCAATCGGGCGCGGTCAAGTCGATCCTCAAGAAGGGGCGCACGATCGGCGAGCTGGCCAAGGCGATGGGCGTCGATTCCGCCGCGCTCGAACTGCAGATCGCGCGCTTCAATGCAGGGGCCGCCAAGGGCGAAGACCCCGAATTCCATCGCGGCGATGCGGCCTATGACAAGATGTACGGCGACTATCGCCACCAGCCCAACCCCTGCCTGCGCCCGCTGACCGAGGGGCCGTTCTACGCCATGCCGATCTACCCCGGCGACATCGGCACCAACGGGGGCCTGCGCACCAATGCCAAGGCGCAAGTGGTGGACGACGGCGGCAAGCCGATCCCCGGCCTCTATGCCGTGGGCAACAACGCCGCTTCGGCCATGGGCGAAAGCTATCCGGGTGCGGGCGTGACCATCGGCCCTGCGATGACCTTCGGCTATGTTGCGGCACGAGACCTGACCGGCGCCAATGACTGAAGCGCAGAAAGTCGTCCGCATCGGCGGGGCGAGCGGGGCGCTGAACGACAGCGCGATTGCGGTGCCGGGGCTGCTCAAGGTCGAGGGGCTGAACTACCTTGCCTTCGATTACCTTGGCGAAGGGGCGATGGGGATCTTCCGGCGAATGAAGCAGGCGGACCCCGCCTCGGGTTTCCTGCCGGATTTCGTCGACATTCACATCGGGCCGTACCTGAAGGAGCTGAAGGCGCGCGGCATCCGCGTGACCGCCAATGCCGGGGGCATGAACCCGGAAGGCCTTGCCGAGCTGGTCCGCCAGCGCGGACGCGAACAGGGGCTGGAGCTGCGCGTCGCGACGGTGACCGGCGACGATGTCGAACATCTGGTGCCCGACCTTCGCGCCGAGGGATTGCGCGACATGTATAGCGGTGCGCCTCTGCCCGAAGGCGGCATCGGCATGCACGCCTATATCGGCGCGTTCGGGATTGCCCGCGCGCTCGATGCCGGGGCGGACGTGGTGATTACCGGGCGCGTGGTCGATTCCGCGCTGATCCTGGGGCCGCTGATCCACGAATTCGGCTGGGGGGCGGACGACCTCGATCTGCTGGCGGCGGGCACCGTGGCCGGGCATCTGCTCGAATGCGGCGCGCAGGCGACGGGCGGGACCTTCACCGACTGGCAGGACGTACCGGACTGGGCCAACATCGGCTTCCCGGTGGGCGAATGCCATGCCGATGGCAGCGTGGTGATGACCAAGCCTGAGGGCACCGGAGGGCTGGTGTCGGTCGGCACGATTTCCGAGCAACTGCTCTACGAAGTGGGCGATCCGCGCGCCTACATCGTGCCCGATGTGGTCTGCGACTTTACCGGGATCACGGTGGAGCAGGTGGGGCCGGACAGGGTGCTGGTGTGCGGGGCCAAGGGTTACGCGCCGCCTGAAACGCTGAAGCTGTGCGGCACGTTCGATGATGGCTGGCGCTCGGTCGCGCTGATCCCGGTGAGCGGGATCGATGCGGTGGCCAAGGCGCGGCGGACGGCGGATGCCCTGCTCGAACGGGTTTCGGCCATGCTGGAGGAGCGGGGCTGGGGACCGTGGCGGCAAAGCCATGTCGAGGTGATCGGGACCGAGACGGCGTGGGGGCCGAGGGCTGCGGCACTGGCTCCGCGTGAAGTTCTGCTCAAGATCGTGGTCGATCATGCCATGCCTGCAGCCTGCATGCTGTTCGGGCGCGAGCAGACCACGGCGATCATGAACATGAGCGTCGGCACTTCAATTGCGCCGATCATTGCCGCGCCAAGGGCCTTTCCGCTGACGGGGATGTTCTTCGGCCTGATCGACCGGGCGCGGGTGACGCAGGCGGTGGCGCTGGATGGGGTGGCGCTGGACTTTGCCGATCCGGTCAGGCCGGGGTTCGATCCGGCCGTGCTGCCGCAGATCGAAGCGCCGTTCTCGCCAGTCGCTGACGATCTTGTCGAAGTGCCGCTGATCCGGCTGGCCTGGGCGCGCAGTGGCGACAAGGGGCGGCTGTTCAACGTGGCCGTCATCGCGCGTGAGCCTGCCTTCCTGCCGTGGATCAGGGCGAGCCTCAGCGTGGAGGCCGTGACCGAATGGTATCGCCACCTGTTCGACGATCCTGCCCATGCGCGGGTTGAAGCGTTCGAAGTGCCGGGTACCTGCGCGATCAACTTCCTCGCCCACGATGCGCAGGGCGGCGGGATCAATCTTTCGCCGCGCTTCGATGCGGCGGCAAAGAGCATGGCGCAGCACCTGCTGGAAATGCCGGTGCAGGTGCCGCGCTCGTTACTCGAAAAAGGATAGAACGATGGCCGATGACCTGCCCTATCTCGCGCGTGGCGCGAAGCCGGTGGCGACTGACAGCACCGTGCTGGTCAGCAATTCGGACTACCTGAACGAGCCGCGCCTGCGCGACTGGCTGGCGACGGCGTACTTGCGCAAGAGCGGCAAGGATTCGCCCACCACGCTTGATGCGCACAAGCTCTATGGCATCCTTGCCGACATCTTTGATGTGCCACGGATCGAGGCGCTGTTCACCGCCGAGCGCAAGCGCTGGCCCGAGCTGGATGCGTGGTTCGAGGCGGGCTTTTCGTCGAACTTCACGGTGGATGAGCTGCTGGCCAATCCCGAAGGATCGCTCGGCCACATGTTCGGGCGCTACTTGCGCGACAACGGGTTCGAGATCGACATCGTGCCGCGCTTTACCCCGCGCAACCAGTTCGAGTATTTCTCGCTGCGCAGCGGGCAGACGCATGATCTGGAGCATATCGTCTGCGGCGGCGGGTTCGACATCATCGGCGAGCTGGTGCCCTACTTCGCGCGGCTATCGAACCTTCCGCGCTTCCTTGATCCCGAACTGGTCGGGCTGATCAATGCCGGGCAGTTGCTTGGCGCGCTGCGGCTCGTCTCGCGCACCGGGCTGCACTATCCGGCGGCGTTTCCGACTGTGCTGAAGGCGGTGCGCTGCGGCATGGACGTGGGCGAGCAGTCTGGCCCCTACTGGATGGCGAAGTACGAGGACGTGTTCCACCTGCCGCTGGAAGAGGCGCGGGCGGCGCTTGGCATCGTCGGCGCGGTCGACCTCGACAGCCGCGAGGCTTCGCTGCTGTGGCCGGAGTATAGCTGATTGGGTTGCCGCACCAGAAATGCCGGTTCCGGATGCAGTCGCTCTTGCCCAAATGAACGATTTTACTATATATCTTTCATTTGAAAGGAGCGCCGATCATGGTTGCGCTTGCCAAGCCGCTGCAGGAAAAGGCCGGTGCGCTGTCCGGTGCCGTCCTCAGGATCGGTGATCTCTGGAGCCTGAGCAATGCCAAGCTGGGGTCCATTCTGGGGCTATCCCCGGCGACGGTATCGCGCCTGCGCGCCGGCACGACGGCACTTGACCCTGCGTCCAAGTCTTTCGAAGCCGGCCAGTTCCTGCTGCGCCTGTTCCGGTCCCTTGACGCCTTGCTGGGCAGTGACGACAACGCCGCAAAGGCATGGCTGAACACCGTCAATCTTGATCTCGACGGCAAGCCGATCGACCGGATTGATACGATGCGGGGCTTGATGGAGGTCTGCGACTATGTGGACTTCTACCGCGCTCGCGTCTGAGCACCGGCCATACCGCGGGAAGGTCTGGCGACTGGTCGAAGCCCAGCACCGGATTTCGACAAACCGCCTCGCCAGGACCAGAGCGGAGCAGGAAGCGCTCGAAGAACTGGCGGAGGAGGTGAAGCCGCAGGTCCCTTTGGCGGCGCGGCATATGGACTTTCTGCTGGCATCGCCCTTTCGCTATGGACATCGCCAGGCCAGCCGCTTTCGCCGTGCCGACGAACGACCGGGCATCTTCTATTCGAGCGAGGCCGAGCGCACGGCTTTGACGGAAGCATCATACTGGCGATTGCGCTTCTTCTCGCGCTCTCCGGGTTTCGCGCCACCTGTCACCACCATCGAATGCACCAGCTTCTGGGTTCGCGTGGCAAGCGAGAGCGCGCTGGACCTCACTTCTCCCCCATTTGCTGACGATGAGGCGGCGTGGACAGACCCTGACGATTACAGCGCGTGTCAGGCGCTTGCTGCGGAAGCGCGTGTTGCCAAAACCCAAGCGATAAGGACACGGTCGGTCCGCGATCCGGCGGGCTTCAATGTCGTGATCCTTGATCCCGCGGCATTTGCCGAGGCGAGGCCGCACCATGGGAAGACCTGGCACCTTCGTTATGAGGGGGATCGCCTGATCGCCTTGGCCGCCTTTCCCCACGATGACAGGTTCGAGTTTTCGGCCGCAGCGTTCGGGTTGCGGTGACATGATATGACTGAGGGGCCGGAGCTTTCGCCCCGGCCCCTCTCCCTGTTGCAACTCGATCAGAAGTTTACGCCAAGCTCCAGGCCATAAGTGCGGCCGCGTTCGTAGCTGCCGGTGAACAGCAGCACCGGCGCGCCGAAGCTGATGAAGCGCTTGTCGAAGATGTTGTCCCCGAACACCGAGAGCGAGACTTTCGCGCCGCCCAAGGGAAGGTCGGCCACGCCGAGGCGGCCGTTGACCAGCCAGAAGGCTGGCTGCTTGTTGCGGTCCTCGAGCGCGGGCTGGCCGGTGAGGATGTTGCGCAGCGGGGTGGAGGTGAGGAAGTAGGTGCTGCGGTAACGGCCTTCGAGCAGCGCCGTGACATGGCCGCCATTGCTGGTGAAATCAGGCGAGTTGTAGGTCGCGGCGGCGCGGCCGGTCCACTTCGAGAAGTAGGTCGGGCGGGCGAAGGCGGCGACGTCCTGCCCGTTGAGGATGAAGGTGTCGTAATCGAAATCGGTGTAGGACACGCTGCCCGACAGGTTGAGGCCAGCGACCGGAACGACATCGAGTTCGGCTTCGAAGCCCTTGATCTTGGCCTTGCCCGCGTTGTCGAAGAACTGCCGCCCGTTGATGAAGTTCTGGGTCTGCAGATCCTTGTAGTCGTTGTAGTACCCCGCGACGTTGAGGCGCACCTTGTTGTCGAGGAACTGGGTCTTGGCACCGACTTCGTAGCTGGTCATGTTTTCCGGGCGATAGGGGATGCCCGAGAGGATGCCGCCCGAGACGTAGCCGGTGGCGATCTTGGCGAAGATCATGGTCTGGTCATTCGGACGCCAGGTGGCGATGCCGGTGTAGGTGAGCTTCTTGTAGGTCTGCTTGTAGGTGCCGACGCCAAGCGAGCCGCCCTGCGCGCCGGAAATGGCCTTGATCTGCAATTCGCGGTCGTCGATCGTGCCGCGCAGGCCGCCGGTCAGCTCGAACTGGTCGGACAGTTTCCAGGTGAGCTGGGCATAGCCGGCCATCGAATCGTTCACGCCGACGGTGCGGGTGATGCCGCTGCCGAAGATCGCGTCGAACGGGCTGGGCACGATCGTCGCGCTGGGCGTGGGCGAAAGGATGCCGAGCACTTCGGTGCCAGGCGAGCGTTCGTTGAAGTAGAACAGACCGGCAGTGAGCTGGTAGTTGTCGCCCGAGAGCTGGAACTGCAGTTCCTGGCTGAACTGTTCCTGGTTGGTGGCGCGGGCCGAGAGCAGCGGGAAGAAATAGTCGTTGGGACCGGGCACGTTGGCCGGGTTGAACAGGATGCCCTGGATCTGCTGCGGGGTGAGGCCGGGGGTGAGGAACGCGCCCAGCTGCTGGAAGGTGAAGCGCATGCCGCCTGCCGAGCCGAGATCGAAGATCACCGGGTCCTGCCGGAACTTGCGATAGGCGCTGATCGACTTGACGGTGAAGTTGTCGCTGGCTTCGAGCGACAGGGTCAGGCTGTGGCCCTGCGTGACGATATGCTCCTCGCTGGTCGCAGCGGCGACCGAGGAGAGCGGACCGTTGAGCCCTTCGTTGGTGGTGCCGCCGAAGAAGGGTTGCAGCGAGACGATGGGAGCAAGCAGCTGGCCCGAGGCATCGGGGATCACGCCGAGGCTCTGCATCGCGCGGCCCGAGGAGCGGGTGTCGGTATAGTCGAAGCGGTAATCGGCGGTCAGTGCGCCGAACTCGCCGCGAATGGCGACCTGCCCGCCATCGACGTTGCGATAGCCGAGCTTGTTGACGAAGCGCTGCGTGCCGAATTCGGGCGCGCGCAGGGCGATGTTGAGGCCCTTGCCGCCCATGGTGTTGGTGACGTCGCCGGCGATCTGGTCGTGCAGGTAGGACAGGCGGATCGAGAACGGGCCGATCTGCGGCAGGTCGAGCGAGATCTTGCCGCGGAAGGCATCGTAGTTGCCATAGGAGCCGGTGGCGCGCACGCCCCATTCGCCCTTCGGCGCGGCGGTGACGATGCTGATCGCGCCCGAGGTGGCGTTGCGGCCGAACAGCGTGCCCTGCGGCCCGCGCAGGACTTCGACGCGCTGGATGTCGGAGAAATCGAGCAGCGAACCGACCGCGCGGCCGATGTAGACGCCGTCGATATACATGCCGACCTTGGGGTCGACCGAGTTGGACGAGGTGCCCGAGGCCACGCCGCGAATGATGATCGTGGGGTTGGACTGCTGCCCCTGCGTGTTGAACTGGAGGCTGGGGGCAAGCCCTGCGAGGTTGCGCACACTGGTCACGCGAAGGGCGGCGAGCTGTTCGCTGCCGATGGCGGTGACGGCCACGGGAACCTTCTGCAGGCTTTCCTCGCGGCGCTGCGCGGTGACGATGATTTCCTGGACCGAGGCCGATTGGCCAGTCGCCGGCTGGTCGGTGGCCTGCGGTTCATCTGCCGCAGCCTCTTCGGCGTGCGCCATGGGCGCCAGCGACAGGGCGCTCAGGCCGAGGATCGAACCGCGCAGGAGACGCGTCCGGAAATGCCGTGCTTTCATCATGTCTCTCCCTCCGTTGTGTTGTCGTTCTTCGTGTCGCCCGGGCTTTTGCCGTGGCGGCAATGCAAAGGGGCGGCAGAGCGCATCGCGCCCGCCGCCCCGGTATTCAGTCTGGTGGTCCGGAAATGATCGGACTGGCCTTCATTCGGCAGCTTCCATCATCGGCACGCCGTAGTTGGGATCGTCCTCGTTGCAGAGGCGGTTGGTGTCGTCCCAGCGGCTGTCGATCACGGGCGTGATGTTCAGCTCGCGGCGGATGTCCTCGATCTGGACGTCGGCATATTCGCGCCAGTCGACCAGCATCAGCGGGTACTTCCAGTTGCGGCCCTGCTGCGCGCCGATGAACTCTGCCTCGAGGTTCACGACCATCGCTTCGGGATAGAACAGCGCGTCCTTCATCGTCGTCTTGGCCTTGAGGTAGTAGGCGATGCGGCTGAAGAAGTTCGACAGTTCCGGGTGGAAGTAGAGCGCCTTGGCGTGCATGTTGGCCGAGAGCAGTGCGATCTCGCCGCCGTGATTGGGGCCGAAGCCGGTGATCATGTGCTCGATATCGTGCGAAAGCGCGGTCTGGCGCAGGTAGTAGGTGAAATCGTTGACGACCTGGATTTCCTGGAAGAACAGGTCGAGCTGGTAGCCCGAGTTCACCATGAAATCGTGGATCTTTGCGCCCAGCGTGCCCGGAGCGCAGCCCTTGGTTTCCTCGATCGTGAAGTTCGACAGGCTCTTGCGGTCAAGCCAGCGCTTGAACAGCGGCAAGCGCGCCTTTTCCATCTCGAACAGTTCGATGATGCGGGGCATGTCCTCGAGATCGTGGAGGATCTGCGCGACTTCGGGGATGTAGGCGGTGTTCGGCAGGTCAGGCCCGTTGCGGCGCAGCATTTCCTGCGAAATGAGGGCACGCAGACCCGAATGGTTGAGGTACTTCGACGAGCTGACCAGCACCGAGCTCTGCGTCTCGATCTTCTGGATCCGGCCGTTGAAGTAGGCCCGGTCGGCGTCGCCTATCTTCGCTTCGCTCATGGGGACTTCCTTTCCGTTGGCTTTCCGTAAAGTCTTGTTCTGAAAGAGGTATGGGGGCGTCCGGGAGGGAGTGGACGCCCCCAGGTGCGAGGGATCATCTTGGGGGAGTAGCCCTCGCCAAGGGCATTACTCGGCAGCCTCTGCCAGCGCGGCATCGTCGTTGGCGGGCGAGAGGAACTGGCCGGGCATCGCGCCGGTGAAGGCGCCGTTCTCGAAGGTCGGCACGCCGTTCACGAGGGTGAGGCGGGTGGGCATCGCGGCGCGGGTAAAGCGCCAGGTGGTGCCGCCGCGGCCATCGGGCACGTCGTGCGCCTTGACCATTTCGCGGCGCTGGATCTCGTCCATGTTGAACACCGCGATATCGGCGCGCTTGCCCACCGCGATCACGCCGCGATCGTGCAGGTTGAAGTGCCCGGCGAGCTTGCCGGTCATCACGTGGACGGCCTCTTCGAGGGTCAGCTTCTTCTGTTCGCGGACATACTGGGTGAGGAGTAGCGCATTCTCGCCGCCACCGCACAGCATCTGCAGGTGGGCGCCTGCGTCCGAGATGTTGCCGACGGTCCTGGGGTCCTTCATCAGCTCGAGCGTCAGGTCCTCGTCCTTGGGGAAGGGGGCCATGTGGACGGTGGAGCGGGTGCCGTTCTTGAGGATCCAGTCAGCCATCGCATCCGAGCGATGCAGGCCGAGGCTGTCGGCATATTCCTTGAGCGTGATGTTCAGGGGGCCGGTGCCGTTCTCGCTGTCGAGCAGGAACAGCTCCTGCGGGTTCTTGAGCGGGGAGTGATCCCAGGCCTGGGTGTCCCAGCTTTCGCGGGCACGGGCACGCCATGCCGGATCGGCAAGGAGCGCGGCCTTTTTGTGGTGATCGTCCTCGAGCACGACTTCATGCCAGACGTAATCGTTCGACTGCGCGAAGATCAGCGACTTGACGAGGCTGAGCGTCGAGGTGGGCGAGACGTGGGCGTAGCCCGGCCATACGTCGACACCGGCTTCGCGCATCTTGCGCACCGATTCCTGCATCGCGGGCAGGATCGGCTTCTGGAATTCGAGCGTGGGGATGGCGCCTGCGATCTGCACCTTGATCTTGCGGCCGCCGAGCAGCTTGGCAAGCCGTTCGAGGTTGGCAGGGCCGGTCATGCGCATGAAGGTGTCGACGATGACCTGGTAGCAGCATCCGGGGTAGCGCTCCATCACGTCGAACAGGGCTTCGAACTCGGCGTCGCAGGCCTTGAGCGAGGGGACCGGGCGGTTCTGGCCGTCATGGTCGTGCATGTTGTCCGAAAGGCCCAATGCACCTGCGGCCAGTGCATCGTCGAGCAGATCGGCCATCTTGGCGATTTCTTCCGGGGTCGCTTCTCGCTCCCATGCCTCGACGCCCATCGCAGCAAGGCGGATGGCGATGTGGCCGACGTAGGCGGCGAAGTTGAGCGGCGACTTGACGTTGCGTTCGACCGAGGCGCGGTATTCGCTCCAGGTGTTCCAGTCCCATGGCAGGTTCTGCATGAACGGGCCTTCGGGGATGTCCTCGAAGAACGAGAAGATGCCGATCATCTCGCGCTGGGCGGGCATGTACTTGTGCAGCGGGGCGGGCGAGAAACCGCAGTTGCCCATGACCATCGTCGTGGCGCCGTAGCCGGGCAGCGGATCGAGATCGGGCTGCCACCACATCGTGCCGTCATAATGGGTGTGGCTTTCGATGAAGCCGGGGGTGACCTGGCAATCGGTCGCGTCGAACACGCGCTCGCCAGTGGCCTGCAAGTTCTGGCCCACTTCGGCGATCACGCCGTTCTTCACGCGCACATCGGCCTTGAAGGCGGGTGCGCCGGTGCCGTCCACGACGGTGCCGTTCTTGATCAGGATGTCGGACATTGTGTTCTCCCGTTTGGTTCGCCGGACCGACGCGTGCTGCGCAGCATCCGTGCAGAATCTCGCTTGTTGAGTGCAGCATATGCGCAGGCCGTGACTTGCGAAGCGGGGCTCTTGCCAAAAGGATCATCCTGTTATCTAATTCGGATCATGACACGATACGAGCCAACGGCATCCGCGATGATCGCAGCCCTGCGACGCCATTTGCGCAGCGAAGGCTGGACTGTGCTGCGAATCTCCAAAGAGCTTGGCGTGGGCGAGGCGACCGTGAAACGCTGGCTCGCGGGGAAGGGCCTGACCATCGACCGGCTTGAGCGGATGGCGCAGCTATGCGGGCTGGTGCTGGGCGATCTGGCGCGCGAGGCGGAGGAGAGCCCCGGCGATCTGGCGCACGAACTGACGCTGGCGCAGGAAAAGGCACTTTCGACCAATATCTTCCTGTCGTTCCTGTTCATGGCGCTGCTGGGCGGGGTGCCGCCCGATGAAGTGGCGGCGGACTTCAACGTGCCCGCACCTGCGATGGATGCCGCGCTCGACCGGCTGGAGCGGCTGGCGCTGATCGACCGCTTGCGCAGCGGACGCGTGCGGCCGCTGGTCGACCGCGCGCTGGTGTTCCGCAAGCAGCCGCTGCGCGCGCTGTTCGAGGCACACATGAAGCGCACCTTCTTCGAACTCGACTATTCGCAGCCCGAGACGATCTACAGCGCCGAGACGGTCAAGCTATCCCCCGCAGGCGCGGCGCAGCTGGCCGAGCTGATCGAGCGGCACCACGTGGAAGTGCAGGCCCTTGCCGAACGCGACCACCTGGCCCACCCCGCCGCACCGGGCAGCGGGTGGTACGGCATGCTCAGCGTGATGCGCGGGCTGGATATGGAGCCGATGCGGGTGGACGGGATTTCGGCATGGACCGAGGCGCTGGGAGCGGGGGGTGCTAAGGGGCCGGTTTGAGGGGGCCATCGCCCACAGGTCCCATGGTCCCGTCATTCCGGGCTTGACCCGGGATCCCGCTTCTTCTTGTCGAGCGGCGGAGAAGAAAAGCGGGACCCCGGGTCAAGCCCGGGGTGACGGTGGGTGTGGTATCGGTTCTTATCGGCGGAAATCAGGGTGGATCGCTGCCGTTCCGCAGCATAGACTTCAGTCATGCGGTAACTGGAGACGCACCATGCAGCGCGACCGACGATTACTGGCTGCCTTGTTGCTATTCATGGTCGCGCTTTTCGCAGGCATCATTCAGGCGTGGATCGTCAACGCCTATGTCAGATCGGCAGTCACGGGCGGGTGGGAACCATTCGCCGATTTCTTTGGCGTGGACGCTCCGGCCAGAGGCCCGAAGGTCTATTGCATCGACTTCTGCGGACCCCAGCTGCCTTTTACGGCAGGTTGGGTGGCGATCGGCGCTTTCGTCGGTGGCCTAATTATCTTGGCTTTCGCGTGGTGGAAGCCGAAGGCGGAAGTTTAGTCCTCTCCCTTTAGGGCGGGAATCCAGCAAACGACTAGGTCGTCGCTTTGCGACGGCGTCCTTGAATGGACTGGATCCCCGCCTGCGCGGGGATGACGAGGTTCTGGCTTTAGGAATTGACGAAGAGTCAGGGCTGGAGGGGCCTTTACCCCTCCGTCAGTCCTGCGGACTGCCACCTCCCCATTTGCGCTTCGCGAAAACGGGGAGGATCGTGGGCTGCTCAGCCGCCCTTCTCCATGAACACCTTTGCCCGGTCCGCGGCCCAGTTCCGCAGGGCTTCGGTGCGCAGGCGGGCGCCTTCGGGGTCGGCTTCGAGGGGGAGGACGGAATCGACGATTGCGTCGAAATGGGCGCGCAAGCCGTCTTTCGCTTCGGGGTAGGGGATGATGTAGAGCTGGTTGGCCTCGATGCCGCGCTTGACGTGCTGCGCAAGTTCAACGGGGTCCATGCCGTGCTGGTGGATCGAGTGGAGCGAGGCGATCGAGTCCTCGTTTTCGACATAGCCGCTCTGGCCGAACTGGGCGGGGCGCAGGCGGCTGGCTTCGGCGATGTTGGACTTGATGTTGGCGGGGCACAGGACCGAGACGCCGATCTGGTGCTTCTCGAGGCCCTGACGGTAGCTTTCCATCAGGTTGATCACCGCCGCCTTGGCCGCAGAATAGGGCGCGGCAAGGGCGCTGCCCATCAGGCCGCCGAGCGATGAGGTGGTCACAATGTGGCCGGGCTTGCCGCTCCTGATCATGCGCGGCACGAAAGTGACCATGCCGTTGATCACGCCGCCGAGATTGACGCCGATGATCCAGTCGAAATCGTCGTAGCTGGTGTTCTCGACCGGGCCGAAGCTGTTCACGCCGGCGGTGTTGAACAGGAGCGTGGGCGGGGCGCCGAACACGGCTTCGACCTCGTCGGCGGCGCGGGCGTAGGCGGCGCGGTCCATGATGTCGAGCACGAGACCGTGGGCGGTGATGCCCTCGGCGCGCAGGGTGGCGAGGGCCTGCTCGATGGCATCGGCGCGGATGTCGGCGATGACGACTTTTGCGCCTGCGCGGCCAAAGACTTGCGCCTGACCGAGCCCGGCTCCCGAGGCGCCGCCGGTGATGAACGCGATCTGGTTTGCGAAGTCTTGCACGCTGCGGCTCCTCTGCCCTGTTTTGTTAGTAACACTTACAAAAGCAGGGCGGGGAGGGCAAGTCTAGTCCTTGGTGATGTAGCGTTGGCGGTAGCTGGTGAAGGCGTCGCGCACGGTGGCTTCGTCAAGGCCGAAGCGGGCGAGGGAGTAGTCGTGCATCGGGCGCTGTTCGCGCTTGTTGCCGGCCATGAATTCGGCGAGCGCGGCTTCGACCTGATCGTCCACCGGGATGCCGATGTGGGTGAGCACGCGGGTGGCCTGGGCGAGGGGTTCGCGGGCGACTTCGCGGTAGTCGATATCGATGAAGCGGTCCTCGCCGATGCGGGCGCGGGCCTCTTCGAAGCGGTGCATCCATTCGGCGAGGCGAGGGAACCAGAAAGCGCCTACCGCCTCGTCGGAATGGGTGGAGTTGAGCTTGTAGAGCGCGGCTTCCATCGAGACGTAGCTGGGCACGACTTCCAATGGATCGCGGTGGGTCATGACCAGCACCGCCTGGGGGAAGGCCTTGGCGATGACTTCGGTGTAGGGCAGGTTCTGCGGGCTCTTGAGCACCCACTTGCGGCCGCGGCGCGAAGGGTCCTGCCATTGCAGGTACTTGAGGATGATCTTGAGATCCTCGTAGCCCTGCGACTGGTCGTATCCATTGAGCCATGCGGCGAAGTCGGGGACGAAAGTCATCGCCTCGACCATGGTGGTGATGAACAGCTGGCCGAGGATGATGATCTCCTCGTCCGGCGCATCAGGATCGAGCGGGTGGATCGAGGCGAGTTCGGGCGAGAGGTTGAGCCAGCCTTCGATCATCGCTTCGGCATAGGCGCGGCGGGCCTTGGGGTTGCCGGGCTCGTCACCGGGGAGCGGGGCGTAGTTCTGCGCTTCGTACCAGCGGATCGCGGTCATGCCGGGGGCGGAGGCGAGCAGGCGGTGGAAGATGGTGCTGCCGGTGCGCGGCAGGCCAAGGATGATCGCGGCGACTTCGACCTTCTCGTCGAGGATTTCGGGGTGGAGGCGGATGTCCTCGATCATGCGCAGGCGGGAGGCGAGGCCCTTGACGATGGCCTCGGTCTGACCGCCGAAGCCGGCCTCGGTGAGCCGCCCTTGCGCATTGGCGGCGGCGATGTAGCGGTCCATCGGTTCGAAGAACCAGGTGTCGCCGAAGTCGGTCAGGCCGGTGCGTTCGCGCGCTGCGGCAAGCAGAGTTTCGCGGTCGAACCGGAGGGCAGTATCGGTCATTCGGTCTCTCCCGGGGTGCGTAGGAACGCGAGCGTTTCGATACGCATTTTTCGGATTGTTGCCATGAGATGGTGCAAACTGCAAACCAAAAATCGAGACGCAATCATTGGTGAATTCTCATTCAAACAATCGATTTGCGTAAGTTGTCTGACGCCTGTCAACGCAGCACGGCGCTATCGGGTCTCTTGCCCTCGGGCGAAAGGCGTGCCATCTTCGTACGGCACGGTGAGCCCGTTTGAAATTCGCAAATCGCGTATGATTCGGGTGAACGACCACTAAATGCGCTGCCGCAGCCAATCAGAAGCGGCGCACCGGTTACAGGAGTGATGCAGATGGCAACCTCGAAAGAGTATGGCCTGGGTGAGTTCGATTTCCCGCGTGGCTGGTTCATGATCGGCACCTCTGCCGACGCCACGCGCACGCCCGCGCCGATCCGCTATTTCGGCAAGGATCTGGTGATCTATCGCGGCGAGAGCGGCAAGGCCTATGTCGTTGATGCCTATTGCCCGCACATGGGCGCGCATCTGGCGAAGAACAGCACCTCCTATATCGTGCGCGATGGCGAGCATGTCGAAGGGGAGTCGATCCGCTGCCCGTTCCACGGCTGGCGCTATGGCACCGATGGCGCGTGCAATCACATTCCGTACTCGGACTTCATTCCCAAGGCGGCGAAGCTTGGCACATACCCTGTGATCGAGCGCGCCGGGATCGTGTGGATGTGGCATGATCCCGAAGGCCTCGAGCCCGATGTCGAGCTGGCCAACTTTGGTGGCCACTATGGCGAGCCGGGCTGGGTCGAATGGAAGATCGACTATATGGGCGATCTGAACAGCCATGGCATCGAGATCGTCGACAACATGGCCGACTTCGGCCACTTCGTGCCGATCCACGGGGCGACCGACTGGCAGTACTTCGCCAACGAGTTCATGGGGCCGCACCTGCACCAGTACTACAGCGCCGGGCACCGCACGCTGACCGCCAATCCGGAAGACGCGCTGGTGCTCGACACCTGGTATGAAGGTCCTGGCTTCCTCCAGTCCGAGATGGCGGGCACGTTCGACAGCTTCATCATGATCGCCAATACGCCGATCGAGGACGGAGTTTCGCGGTGCTGGCATGCGCTGATGGTCAAGGTCCATGACGGCAGCCGCGAGACGACCAAGGAAGACCGCGAAATGGCGCTGGCCTATCAGGAGGGCAGCCGCCTTGCCTTTGCGCAGGACGTGGAAATCTGGGCGAACAAGCGCGCCTGCATCAACCCGCTGGCGATCCCCAAGGACGGCCCCTACGCCAAGGTGCGCCTGTGGTACCGCCAGTTCTACAACCCGCGCGGGCAAGCGCCCGAGATTCAGGACCGCGTCAACGGGCTGCATGTGACGCTCGACAAGCGGCCGGGCCAGAAGGTCGCCTGAGGGGGAGTCCGGCACGTGCTCTCGCTGCAGGAGATTTCGGACAGGATCGAAATACAGGACCTGTTCGCGCGCTACAGCTTTGCCATCGACGAGCGCGATTTCGACGCGCTCGACACGGTGTTCACGCCCGATGCGCGGATCGACTACACCGAGACGGGTGGTGCCAAGGGCACTTTGCCTGAGATCAAGGCGTGGCTGCCGGTGGCGCTCGAGCGTTTTCCGATGTTCCAGCACATGGTGGCGACGACCAAGCTGGAGCTGGCAGGCGACGAGGCGCGCAGCCGGACGATCCTGTTCAACCCGATGACGCACAGGGCAGAAGACGGGATGGAACAGGTGTTCTTCATCGGGCTCTGGTATCGCGACCGGCTGGTGCGCACGGCCGATGGCTGGCGCATTGCCGAGCGCTACGAGGAGATGGGCTGGACGCACAATGTGCCGCCGATGGGGCCTCCTCCAGAACTCGCCGTGCCGGAGCTTGGGGCGTGAGCGCCAATGCCCACCCCCAACCCCTCCCGCCTGCGGGAGGGGGGTAAAGAGGGTGAGACCTTCCGCTCATCCTGAGCTTGTCGAAGGATGTCGCAGCGGGGTGGGCACCGGCACATGAGAACGAAGAGATAAACGGGAGAGATCATGGGAAAGCTTGAAGGCAAGGTTGCCATCGTCACCGGCGGTGGGCGCGGGATGGGGGCGGCGACGGTTCGGCGCTTCGTGGCCGAGGGTGCGAAAGTGGCGATTGCCGACGTGCTCGAAGCCGAAGGTTCGGCGCTGGCGGCAGAACTGGGCGATGCGGCGCGGTTCTACCGGCTGGACGTGACCAACGAGGAGAACTGGGCTGCGGTCGTCTTGGCGGTCGAGGCCGATCTTGGACCGGTGAGCGTGCTGGTCAACAATGCCGGCATCCTGATGTTCAAGAGCCTGCTTGAGACGACCAAGGCCGATTACGAGCGCGTGCTGGGCGTGAACCTTGTCGGCGAGTTCCTTGGCATCAAGGCGGTGGCGCCGGGGATGATTGCGCGAGGCAAGGGTTCTATCGTCAACGTCTCGTCAGTGGACGGGATGAAGGGGGCGAACAGCCTTGTTGCCTATGCCTCGTCAAAGTGGGGCGTGCGCGGGCTGACCAAGGTGGCGGCGATGGAACTGGGCCACAAGGGCGTGCGGGTGAACTCTGTCCATCCGGGCGGGGTCGATACGGTGATGTCCAACCACAATGCCGCCCCGCGCGAGGAAGTGGACAAGGGCTATGCCAACGTGCCGCTGCAGCGCATCGGCGGCCCTGAGGAAGTGGCGGCGGCCAGTGCTTTCCTGGCGAGCGACGATTCCTCCTACATGCATGGCGCGGAAATCGTGGTCGATGGCGGCATGACCGTGGGCACATACTACATGGGCTTCCCCGGCTCGCCCGGCATGTGAGGCTGCAAGAACAACCATAAGGGCAGAGGAGACAATCGCGATGGCACGGATCGACATTCCCGAGGAAGAGCAGGCCAATCCTTTCGGCTATACGGCAAAGACGCATGCCGTGCCCATCGTCGGCGCGAGCAGCGACTTCGCTGCGGCGGTCTATCGCCATAGCGCGTTGCCCTTGCGGGTGTTCGAAGGCGCCCGGATGCGCACGGCGCAGATCAACGGCTGCATGGTGTGCAAGGACCTTCGCGCCAAGCGCGACGTGCCGCAGCTCTACAGCGTTGCGGGCGATCCGAACCAGAAGCTGGTGACCGACAACGGCCCCGCGCCGGACGAGGTGTTCTATGAAGCGATTGCCGAGTGGCGGACTTCGCCGGTGTTCTCCGAGCGTGAGCGGCTGGCGATCGAATTTGCCGAGCGGTTCGGGACGGAGCCGCAGGCGCTGGCAGGCGACGAGGACTTCTGGGCACGGATGAACGCTGCTTTCACTGATGCCGAGATCGTCGATCTGGCGCACTGCACTGCGGCCTGGGCAGGGCTGGGCCGGGTCGCGCACGTGCTCGGGTTTGATACCGTGTGCCTTGCGGGCCTTGGGCCAAGCAAGGAAGCAGCATGAGCGTGAGCGATGAAAGGCTCGGCGCGCCGGGGACCGGCGTCGTCATTACCGGCGGCGCATCGGGCATCGGCCTGGCCGCGGCCCATGCGCTGGCCGAAGTGGGCCGGCCTGTGGCCTTGTGGGACATCAATGCCGAGGGCGTGACGGCGGCAGCGGCGGAGATCGCTGCGCGCCATGGCGTGACCGCAATCGGGCTGGTGGTGGACTTGCGCAATCCGCAGGCCGTTGCCCCGGCAGCGCATGAGACGCGCGCCGCGCTCGGCAGCGTGGGCGGCATCGTCCACGGCGCGGGCACGGCGGTGCAGACCGGGATCGGCGGTGTGACGCCCGAGAACTTCGATGCCGGGATGGCGCTGCACGTGCGCGCGGTGATCGAGCTGGTTCAGGCCTTCCGTGAGGACCTGAAGGCCCATGCCGGTGGGTCAGTCGTCGCCATTTCCTCGATCAATGCCTGGTTCGGCAACGGGATGATCCCGATCTATACTGCCGCCAAGGGTGCGGTGATCTCGCTGGTGCGGGCGATGGCTGACGAACTTTCGCTCGACGGCATCCGCATCAATGCGCTGAGTCCCGGCATGATCGACACGCCGATCCTTGGCGAGATGCGTGACGGGATGGCGCAGCTTTACGGCCCGCGCATCTTTCTTGGCCGGTTTGGAAAGCCGGAGGAGATCGCAACGGCGATCCGCTTCCTCTTGTCAGACGAGGCCAGCTATATCACTGCGACCGAGATCGTGGTCGATGGCGGCATCCGCCACTCGCAGCGGCCCTGAAGGAGTTTCAAGACAGATGCGTTCGGTAATCGTGACGGGCGGATTCGGCGTGCTGGGCCGCGCGGTGGCGCAAGCGTTCCGCGACAATGGTGACAGGGTGGCGCGGATCGACTTTGTGCCTTCGGCGGCAGACGCCAATCCCGGCGGGCTCGATCTTGGCGGGGTGGACCTGACCGATGCGGCGCAGGCTGCGGCGACGGTCGAGCAGGTCAGGGCGGCGCTGGGCGGCGTGGACGTGCTCGTCAATGTTGCAGGCGGGTTTACCTGGGAGACGGTTGGCAACGAGGCGCCGGGCACCTGGGCGCGGATGTTCGCGATGAACGCGACGACTTGCGTGACGATGACGTCTGCCGCCTTGCCGCTTTTGCGCGCGGCGAAGGGTGCGGCGATCGTCAACATCGGCGCTGGTTCGGCGCTGGTCGCGGGCGCAGGGATGGGGGCCTATGCCGCGTCCAAGCAGGCCGTGCACAAGCTGACCGAGAGCCTTGCCGTGGAACTGGCGGGCACCGATTGCACGGTGAACGCGGTGCTGCCAAGCGTGATCGACACGCCGGTGAATCGCGCCGACATGCCAGATGCCGACTTCTCGCAATGGGTCAGCCCGGAAGCGCTGGCCAAGGTCATCGTGTTTCTTGCCGGGCCTTCGGCGCGGGCAATTTCGGGCGCGCTGATCCCGGTCTCACGCGGGGGCTGATCCGCTCCAGATGATTGCCGCATCGCCGCTCTGGGTCTGCCAGAGCGCGTCGCGGCGGACGATGCGCCAGCATTCGCCGCGCTTTTCCCAGCGGTCGACATATTCGCCATTGCTGTCGAACACTACTCCGCCGCTGTCGGCGGGGCGCTGGTGGCGTGCCTGCACGTAGGCGCAGCTGGTGGCTGCTGCGTGGCCGGGATCGACGCTGACGGTGATGCTGCCGATCAGGTGCTGGCTGGGGCCGCAGACATCGAGGAAGCGGCGCATGTTGGCGGTCAGCGCCTCAAGGCCTGCCTGTTCACCGAGGCCGTAGTCGAACGTCACGTCGGTTGCGAAGACATCGGGCAGCGCGGCCCAGTCCTTGCGGTCGAGCACGCGGGCGAAGCGGGCAAGGCTTTCGCGGATGGCGCGCTCAGCGAGCAGTTCGTCGATTGCGGGGGCAGGTGGTACCGACGGTGTCTCGTCGACCACGAACATGCGCGTTGCGGCGCGGTCGAACACGTTTTCCTCGTCCTCGGCGATGCGGCGGGCCACTTCGGTGTCAGCGGCGCGGGCCAGGAACGCGTCGTAGGTCGCGCGATCGGCGAAGCGCATTTCGGTGACGCTGTCGAAATCGATGGCGGCCACTGCGCTTTCGAACGCGCCAGCACGGTCCACATAGTTGCGGCGATAGTCGGCGATGCCGGGCAGCAGCGAGCGGATCAGCGGTGCGTGGCGGGTTTCGTAGTAGGCGATGAACTCTTCGCGGGTGAGCCCCGGCTTGCGGCGCAACAGCGCGATGGCCTTGATCATGCGGACTCTCCCATTTTTTGCGCAGCCATTAGAGTGCAATTCTACGCAGAATGCAAACGGGATAGTGCGCAGGCCATTGTACGCGCAAGGTCAGGCAAGGGGCGCCAATCCGCTGAGGATCTCCCTGACGAGGTCTGCCTGGCCTTGTGTGCCGGTCTTGGCGTAGATCCGCTTGGAGTAGTTGCGGGCAGTCTCGTCGGTCAGGCGCAGGGTGCGGCCGGCGTCGATGATGGTCTCGCCCCGGCTGAGCTTTTCGGCAAGCGCGGCCTCGCGGTCGGACAGGCCGTGGATGCCGCGCAAGACCTGTGCGCCTGCCCGCTCGTCCTCGCGGTGGCCGGTGCGCAGGGTGCCGATTGCCGTGGGCAAGGCGCGGGGCTCGGGCAGGGCGAGGTCCGCCTTGCGCAGGAGCAGGTGCAAGTCGCGTGACGGGTCGAGCAGGAGGACGTTGCCGCCGTCGGAGCGGCCTTCGGCAATGGCGGCGCAAGCCTGTTCGAGCGCGGACGAGACGGATGGCAGCAACTGGAGACGCCGACCGGCGCGCGGTTCGGGCGTGGTGGTGAAGGACAGGAGCTGTTCGGCCACCGGGTCAGCCGCCATGACTCGTCCGCCAGCGTCGAACGCCATCTGGCCCACGCCAAGCCGCGCCAGCGCCGATTGCGCCATGGCGGTCTGCAGGCGCTGCTGGGTGAGCGCGGCGAGCGTGCGCAGGGCGGCGGCAAGGTGCGGGCCGATGGCGGCGAGGGTGGACACGGCACCCGAGGAGAAGTCCTCGCGTTCGCGCACCAGCAGGAGCCAGGCATCGGCCGCGCCGCCAGCGGTGACGCGCAGCCAGCGGCCATAGCGAATGCCCATTTCGGCCAGCGCTCCGCGCTGGAAGGCGAGGCGCTCCGGGTTGTCGAAATCGAGCATCTCGTCGATGCCATAGACGCGGCCCGGGCGGAGCTGGCCGTAGGGGTGGAGGCCGAGGCTGTCGAGGCGGCGGAAATCGAGCGGGGGCTCGTTGACCGCGCGCGGGGCCGAGACGTGGATCACGGTCGGCTCCTGCGTCGGCATCGCGCTGGCAAGAGTGATGATCAGGAAGGCGCGGCGGGCATATGTGCGCGCGACGAGATTGCGCATGAACGCGCCCCACGGCGGCGTTTCGTGCACGCCTTCGACCAGAGGCAGGAACAGCTCCTGCTGGTCACTGTGATTGAACGCCACCTTTTCCTCCCATATGGGAGCTTTGGTTTAGGGGCAGAGCGGTGAATTGCAAGCCGAGCCTGAGGGGACCAAAATGACCGATGCCGTTATGACCGATGCAGAACTTGCCGCCCACCTGGCGGACGTTGCGGGCAAGCTGCTGATCACGGTGCGCGACAGCGGGATGATGAGCCTTAAGGCGCTGGGCAAGGCGGGCGATGCGACGGCCAACCAGTTCCTCGTCCATGCCCTGCGGGAACAGCGGCCCGAAGACGGGCTGCTGTCCGAAGAGGAAAAGGACAATCTCGACCGCCTCCAGTTCTCGCGTACGTGGATCGTCGATCCGGTCGACGGGACGCGCGAATATGGCGAGGCACGGGTCGACTGGGCGGTGCATGTGGGCCTTGCGATCGATGGCGTTGCTACGGTTGGCGCGGTCGCGCTGCCGGGCGCTGGCGTTGTGCTGCGCACCGATCAGCCGCGAGTCGTTCCGCCAGCGCCGGAAACGCTGCGCATGGTGATCAGTCGCACCCGTCCGGCGCGCGAGGCCGTGGCCGTGGCCGAGGCGATCGGGGCAGAGCTGGTCCCGATGGGCAGCGCCGGGGCCAAGGCCATGGCGGTGATCCTTGGCGATGCCGACATCTATCTCCATTCGGGCGGGCAGTTCGAATGGGATTCCTGCGCGCCGGTCGCCGTGGCGCTGGCACACGGGCTGCACTGCAGCCGCATCGACGGCAGTCCGCTGGTCTATAATCAGGCTGATACCTACATGCCGGACCTGCTGATCTGCCGGAAGGAACATGCCGAAATGGTGCTTTCCCGGATCGCTGTTTTGCCTGCCTAGGCCTGAACGCCGATTGCCAGCGGCCATGATCGCGGGCAGGTAAGTCCCTTGCTTTCAGGGGGTTTGCGTGGGCAGAAGATACGCTTCGGTCATCATGGGTTTGCTTGCCACAACGGCACCCGCGCTTGCCGGGGAAGCCGTGCTCTATGGTCCCGCGCCGAAGTGGGCCGAGGTGCGCGACGCGGCCAAGATCGATACAGCGTCCAACACGGCGCTGGCCCTGCTCGATGTGCAGGAGCGCATCGAGGGTGAGACGCTGACGGTCTATGTTGACTCGGCCTACAAGCTCGCCAGTCCCGAATCGCTGACGCAGGGCGGCACCAGCACGGCGGCGTGGATGCCCGACAAGGGCGACCTTACGGTCCACCGTGTCGAGATCCTGCGCGCAGGCAAGGTGATCGACGTGATCAAGGGCGGCGCGCGCTATCAGGTGCTGCGGCGCGAGACCGGGCTTGAACGTCGGCAGATCGACGGGCAGCTGACCGCGACGCTGGCCATTCCGGGGCTGCAAGTGGGCGACGTGCTGCGCATCGCCTACAGCCAGACCACGCGCGACAAGGCGCTGCAGGGCAAGGTGCAGATCGACACGCCGCTGCTGACGCTGCCTGTGGAAGCAGGCTTTGCCCGGACGACGGTTTCCTGGCCCGAGGGCGCAGGCGTCAAGTGGCAGGCGGGGCCTGCCGTCGGCACGGTGAGCGAGACGGTGAAGAATGGGTGGCACACGGTGAGCGTGGCGCTGCCACTGCCCAAGCGCGAGGACATGCCAGCGGGCGTGCCTTCACGCTTCACGCGCGGGCCGACGATCGAGGCGACCAACTTTGCCAGCTGGGAAGAAGTCTCGCGCGTATTCGCGCCGCTCTATGCCACGAAGGATGCCATTCCGGCGGGCAGCCAGCTGGCGGTGGAAGTGGCGAAGATCGCCGCTGTAAGCCCGGACCCGCTGACCCGCGCCGCGCTCGCCACTCGGCTGGTGCAGGATCAGGTCAGCTACCTGATGAACGGCATGTCGGGCGGAAACTACGTGCCGCAGGCGCCTGCCGAGACATGGACTTCGCGCTTTGGCGATTGCAAGGCCAAGTCGCTGCTGCTGCTTTCGTTGCTCGAAGCGCTGGGGATCAAGGCGGAGGTCGTGGCGGTCAATAGCCAGACCGGGGATGCGGTGCCGGATTCGCTGCCGATGCCCGCGGCCTTCGATCATGTGATCGTGCGGGCCGAGATCGGCGGCGTGACTTATTGGCTCGACGGGACGGCTACGGGCACACGCCTTGCCACCATCGGCGATACGCCGCCGTTCCGCCATGCCCTGCCGATTCGGGCGGAAGGGTCTGGCCTGATCGCCATTGCGCCGCGCGTGCCGGAAGTGCCGATGGTGGTGGTCAAGATGGTGATCGACCAGCGCGCCGGGGTGGACATTCCGGCGCTGGTCACGGCGACGACGACGCTTTCGGGAATGCTGGGGAGCAACCTGGGTGCGGCGCTCGGGCAGGCCAGTGCCGAGCAGAAGAAGCAGATGATCGACGCCTTTGCCGGGTCGATGTTCGGCACGCTTTCAAAGAACGGCGGGCTGGTGACCGACGGCAGCATGACGTTCGATCCGGAGACGGGAACGGCCACTGCTGTTGTCAAAGGCATCGTCACGACCCAGTTCGTCTCCCGCGATGGCACCAAGCGGATGGATATGGGGGCGCTTTCGAGTGCCAACCTCTCGCTCGATTACGACCGCAGCCGCGCGGCGTGGAAGGCGCTGCCGGTCGATCTCGGAGCAGCGCGACGCACGCGCGAGGACGTGGAAGTGCTGCTTCCGGCGGACGAGCCGGGATACAAGCCCGGCGGCAAGGCGGATTACGAGGCGAGCTTTGCCGGGACGACGGTCGTCCGCAAGGGCCTGCTCGACGGCGCGCGGTTCGTGGTGAGCGAGGAGCATTCGGCACTGGGCGGGGAACTGGCTGCGGCGGACATACCGGCCGAGAAAGCCAAGGCGCTGCGGCTGCGCAATACCGTCCCGTTCCTTATCGCTCCGGTGACTGCAGCGCGGGCTTGGCGCTATCAGGCCCCGGCCTACCGTGTGCGGATCGCGCCGGTCGAGGAAGCTTATGCGCTTGCCATCGCCCGCGATCCGGCGGCGGAGCAGGGTACGGCGCTGGTGGCGCGGGCGAGCTTCCGCGCCGGGACCTATGACCTGAAGGGTGCCATTGCCGATTACGACAAGGCCATCACGCTGGGCCCTGATGCCGGCAACCACGTGCGGCGCGGCTATCTCAAGAAGCAGCTGGCGATGACCGAGGCTGCGATTGCCGACCTGCGCGAGGCGTTGAAGCTTTCGCCTTCGATCGATACCGCGCTGCCTCTGGCCGACCTGCTGGGCTTTGCCGGAAAGACCGACGAGGCGCTGGACCTGCTGACCGAGTACGACGACATGGGCGACGAGCATACTTCGGTCGTCCAGATCCGTGCCGATGTGCTGGCGCGTAGCGGCAAGGTGGCCGAGGGCCTCAAGGAAATCGACGGACTGATCGACGAGAAGCCGGGCGATACCTCGTTGCTCAACGCCTCGTGCTGGTACCGGGCGCGGTTCCGCGTGGGCATCGAGGGGATGATGGATGTGTGCAACCAGGCGGTGGAGCGCGCCTCCAACGCTTCTGCCGTGCTCGACAGCCGGGCGATGGCATGGATCGCGAAGGGCAATCTGGCCAATGCATTGGTCGATGCCGAGGCCGCGCTCAAGCTTTCGCCTGGGCAGGTCTCGACCCAGTACGTTCGGGCATGGGTGGCCAATGGTCTCGGCAAGCCCGAGGCCAAGGCTGACCTTGCCTATTTCCGCAAGGTCATGCCCGGGCTGGTCGAGGAATATGCGCGCTACGGATTGAAGTAGCGCGCGGCCTTCGCCGTCACTCGTCCCAGTGGATGAGGTGGCTGATGTCGGTCCGTTCGTGCGGCTTGCGTCCGGTGGTGGCGAGGCGCTGGACGGTGGGCTTGCCCTTCATCTCGCTGAACTTGCGCAGGACTTCGATCACGCGGTCGTAATAGGTGGATTCGATCTTCCAGACCCCGCCTTCGCGGCGATAGGCGTCGGTATAGATCGCGGTGCCGAAAGTGTGGGCGTCCTTCTCGAGGTCGATGAACACGTCCTGCAGATACCACAGGCCGGTGGCGCTGTTGTCGCCGGTCACGTTGATCTCGGGCATGATGCCGATGTGCATGGCAAGCGCGCCCGAATGGAAAGAGTTCGACAGGAACTCGACCATGGCATCGCGGCCCGAGAGCGAGACCTTGTAGGTGCCGCCGTTGTAGGTGCAGGCAATGTCCTGTGTGAACAGCGCGGGCAGGGCGGCGAAATCGCCGGTGTCGATGGCGCGGAAGTAGCGGTGCTTGAGCACCTTGATCTCTTCCATGTCGGAGAGCTGCTGAAGCGTATAAGGCATTGCGGGATCAGGCTTTCTGTTCTTGCGCGTAGAGCATCTCGGCACGGGCCTTGAGCGCGCGGCCGGTATCGTCGAATGCGCGCTTTACCCAGGGGCCGGCAAAGCGGAAGACGTGGATGCCGTTTACACCAAGGAAGGCATCGGTGGAGAAATAGCGGCAGGAGGCATCGCCCGTCGGTTCGATCACCTGATCGCGGCGGGCGGGGTAGGGCCAGGCCGGATCGTTGGGCAAGTCCCAAGAGATCTGGCGCTCCGGCACGATGGAACTGATGAATTCGCAGTTGGGGAACAGCGTGCCCGGCACCGCATAGTTGATCAGCGTCATCACCACCGCGTGGCCGAGTTCGATCTTGCCTTCGGCACGGATGCAAAAGGGGTTCCATGCGCTGTAGTTCGGAAGATCGGTGAGGATCGACCAGACCACGCGGGCAGGCGCGGCGATCTCGAAGACTTCGCTTTCGGTAACCGCATCGGGATCGAAGCCCTCGACCGGGTCTTCCGTCAGTGACTTGGCGGTCTTCATCCATTCAAGTTGCATGGACTTTCTCCTCAGGCTGCGACCCAGTCGCCGCCGTTGACGTCGAGCATCGCGCCGGTGATTTCGGACGCGTAGTCCGAAAGCAGGAACAGCACGGCCTTGGCGCAGTCCTTGTCGGGAGGAATGTGGCCGACCGGGATTTCCGAACCGCGCTGACGGAGGAAGGCTTCCCCTGCTTCCTTGCCGAGGCTGTCGGCATAGCCCTGCAGCGGGGCCCCCATCATCCAGCCCATAAGCGTGGTGTTCACGCGGATGCCGGTGCCGCCAAACTCGACCGCAAGGTGGCGGGTCATGTGGTTGAGCGCGCCCTTGGCCATGCCGTAACCGCCTTCGCCGGGCATCGGCTTGCGGGTGCAGAGCGTGGAGATGTTGACGATGGAACCTGCACCCTGCGCCTTCATCGCCGGATAGACCGCCATCGACATGCGCAGCGCCCCGGCGGCGTTGACGTCATAGGCGCGCAGGACCTGTTCGATGTCGTGCTCGATCAGGGGCGCCCAATCGGGGTGGTAATAGGCCGAATTGACCAGACCATCGATGCGGCCCCACTTGTCTAGCGCGGCCTTGGCTGCGGCCTGGCACTGGTCCATCTGCGTCACGTCGAGCGGGACGGCGATGGCCTCGCCGCCTGCCGCCACGATCTCGTGTGCAACGTCCTCGATGGCCTGCTTGGAGCGGGCGGTGACGACGACCTTTGCGCCTTCCTTCGCCGCACCCCGGCAGGCGGCCTGACCCATGCCCGGCCCTGCGCCGGTGACGATGACGACTTTGTCCTTGAGGATCATTGCTTCTCTCCCGGGTTGGGCGGGGGCGTTCTTGCCCTCTCGCCGGATGTTCTTTTCAGGTCAGGCTTGTGCTTTGAGCATGTCGAGCGCGACGTCGACGATCATGTCCTCCTGTCCGCCGACCATCTTGCGGCGGCCGAGTTCGACGAGGATCGTGCGGGTATCGAGGCCGTAGGTCTCGGCGGCCTTTTCGGCGTGGCGCAGGAAGCTGGAATAGACCCCGGCGTAACCGAGCGCGAGCGTCTCGCGGTCGACGCGGACCGGGCGGTCCTGCAAGGGGCGGACGAAGTCTTCGGCGGCGTCCATCAGCATCATCACGTCGCAGCCATGGTTCCAGCCCTTGCGGTCTGCGGCTGCGATCAAGACTTCGAGCGGGGCGTTGCCTGCGCCTGCGCCCATGCCGGTAAGGCTGGCGTCGATGCGCACCGCACCGCACTGCGCGGCAACGATGGAATTGGCCACGCCCAATGCGAGGTTGTGGTGCGCGTGCATGCCGCGCTGGGTTTCGGGCTTTAACACGCGGTCATAGGCTTCGAAGCGGGCGCGCACGCCGTCCATGTCGAGCGCGCCGCCGCTGTCGGTGACATAGACGCACTGCGCGCCGTAGCTTTCCATCAGGAGAGCCTGTTGCGCCAGCGCGTCAGGCTCGATCATGTGGCTCATCATCAGGAAGCCCGAGACGTCCATGCCAAGATCGCGGGCGATGCCGATGTGCTGCTTCGAAACGTCTGCCTCGGTGCAATGCGTGGCGACGCGGACTGAGCGGACGCCGATGTCATAGGCGCGGCGCAGTTCCTCGACCGTGCCCACGCCGGGCAGGATCAGCGTGGTCAGCACGCACTTGTCGAGCACGTCGGCCACGGCCTCGAGCCATTCCCAGTCGGTGTGCGCGCCGAAGCCGTAGTTGAAGCTGGCGCCCGAGAGGCCGTCGCCATGGGCGACCTCGATGGCGTCGACGCCGGACTTCTCGATGGCCGAGGCAATCGCGCGGACGTGGTCGATCCCGTACATGTGCTTGATGGCGTGCATGCCGTCACGCAGCGTCACGTCCTGGATGTAGAGCTTGTCGCCGCGTTCGACGTTGAAGGTGGAAGTCATTGTCCGTTCTCCTTCAGGCGGCTGCAGCGGCCATGCGGCGCGCGGCGAGCAGTTCGCCGGTGGCCTTGGCGGCGGCGGTCATGATGTCGAGGTTGCCGGAGTAGGGCGGCAGGTAATCGCCGGCGCCTTCGACTTCGAGCATGATCATCGACTTGATGCCGCTGAACTCGCCCTGGCCCGGGATCTTGAGCCGGTTGTTGTCGCCGAAGCGTTCGAACTGGACTTCCTGCTTGAGGCGGTAGCCGGGGACGTACTTCTGCACTTCGGCGACCATGTCCTTGACGGACTGGCGGATGGCGTCCTCGTCGCCGCCTTCGGACAGGGTGAACACGGTATCGCGCATGATCATCGGCGGCTCGGCGGGGTTGAGGATGATGATCGCCTTGCCGCGCGTCGCGCCGCCGACCTGCTCGATGGCGCGGGCGGTGGTGCGGGTGAACTCGTCGATGTTGGCGCGCGTGCCGGGGCCGGCCGAGCGCGAGGAGACGGACGCGACGATCTCGGCGTAGTGAACCTTGGCTACGCGGCTGACGGCGGCGACCATCGGGATCGTCGCCTGTCCGCCGCAGGTCACCATGTTGACGTTGGAGGCGCCGAGGTTGGCTTCCATGTTGACCGGGGGCACGATGAACGGCCCGATCGCGGCAGGGGTCAGGTCGACCACCTGGATGCCATCGGCGCGCAGGGCCTCGTCATGGACCTTGTGGGCATAGGCGCTGGTTGCGTCGAAGGCGATGCCGATGTCCTTGTAGAGCGGGTGGGCGCGCAGGCCTTCGAGGCCCTCGTGCGTGGTGGCGATGCCGTGGGCGCGCGCCATGGCAAGGCCCTCGGACTTCTCGTCGATGCCGACGACGATGGCCAGCTCCATGTTCTGTGGGTACTTGATCATCTTCATCATCAGGTCGGTGCCGATATTGCCCGAGCCAATGATCGCGGCCTTCACGCGTGCCATCCGGAGTTCCTTAAACGAAGTTGGCAACGCAGGTGCCCAAGGGGCCTGCCGCGTTGCTGAGAGTCATTTCGAAGCGATCACCCTTCACCGCGGGTGCGAGCGGGACGAGCGAACCCGACAGGATCACGTCGCCCGCATCGAGCGTCACGCCATAGGCGCCGAGCGTGTTCGCAAGCCAAGCCACTGCCTGCGCCGGATCGCCCTGCACCGCATGGCCATAGCCTTCGGACAGCGGCTCGCCGTTCCTGGTGACGGCGACGTGCAGGTTGGGGAGATCAAGGCCTGCCGGATCGAGCCGTTCCTTGCCGATCACATAGACGCCGCATGATGCGTTGTCCGAGACGGTATCGACGATCTTGATCTTCCAGTCGTCGATGCGGCTGTCGACGATCTCGAAGCAGGGAGCGATGCTTTGCGTGGCGGCGAGAACGTCGGCGGCGGTGACGCCGGGACCGTTAAGGCTGCTCTTGAGGATGAAGGCAATCTCGGCCTCGGCGCGCGGGGCAATCAGGGCCTTGGCGTCGATATCGATGTCGCCCTCAACATGCATCCAGTCGGTCAGGAAGCCGAAGTCGGGCTGGTGGACGCCGAGCATGTCCTGCACGGCCTTGCTGGTCACGCCGATCTTCTTGCCGACGACCTTCTCGCCATCGGCCACCCGGCGCGACAGGAAATCGAGGTTGATCGCATAGGCATCGTCGAGCGTCAGCGAGGGGTCCTGCTCGATCAGCGGGGCAATGGTCTTGCGGGCGCGGAGCGCTTCGTAAAGCGCCGCGCCGAAATGCTGGATCTTATCGGCGGGCATTGAGAAACTCGATGGCATAGGCGTTGAATTCTGCAGCGCGTTCGACCTGGACCCAGTGGCCGGTGCGGCCGAAGGTGATCGCACGCACGTCAGGGCAATGGTCGAGGAACAGGCGCGAGTGCGCCTCGGGGCAGAACTCGTCGTTGAGGCCCCAGAGCACGAAGACCGGCTGGGTGATCTCGGGCAGACGCGGCGACAGGTCGGGCGTGCGCATGCGGACCAGCACATCCTTGGGCTGGGTGCGGGCGACGGCGAAGCGTTCTTCCACCAGCGCGTCGGGAATCTTGCTCGCGAAATCCGGGTGGACGAGGTTGGAGACGAGGCGCTTCTGTTCGGCAAGGTTGAAGTCCGGTCCGCCGAAGCTGGAGACCATCTTGGTGATGCCGGGCATGACGAAATAGGCCTCGCGCTCGGCCACGCAGCCAGGGGCCATCAGGACGAGATTGCGGGTGAAGCCGGGGTGATCCAGCGTCATCAGCAGGGCAATGCCGCCGCCCAGCGAATTGCCGACGAGGCTCGCGCTGGTCACACCGTGGGCTACGAGCGCTTCGTACACTGTGTCGGTGAACAACTGGAGGGTGTAGTCCAGCCCCTCGGGCTTGGAAGAGCCGCCGTAGCCGATCAGGTCGGGCAGGATCACGCGGTATCCGGCATCGACGAAGGCATCGATGTTCTGGCGGAAGTTGGACGCGCCCGAAGCGCCGGGGCCGCTGCCGTGGAGGAACACGACGGCAGGCGCGGATGCGTCGCCCGCTTCGGCAATGACGATGTCGTAACCGCCGGAGACGCGGTAGGTTGCGTGGGTCAGGTCAGCCAAGGAGCGCTCCGATCAAAGGAAGGTGAAAGTGGGCGCTTCGCCCAGCATCGCACCGACGACGTCGAGCGTGCGATTGGCCGGATCGTTGGCGACATGGGCGCGGCCGGCGTTGAGGTCTAGCCAAGGCTGGATGATCGCGCTCGAGGTGTAGATCGCGCGGCCGCCCAAAAGCTTGACCATGTCGTCGACAAGATCGGCCATGCGGCGCACGACCGTGGCCGAATTGTAGGCGAACAGCGTGCGCTTCTCCATCGGGATCGGGTTGCCCGCTTCGGCCAGGGCCATCAGTTCCTCGAAGGTCAGGCGCAGGGTCTGCTCCATCTCGGTCACTTCGGCCTGCGCGCGGGCGATGGCGGCAAGGAGGAAGGGATCGTTCTTGGATGCCTTGCCGGTGTTGGTCGAGATGCGGCTCTGGGCGATGTCCATCGCGGCGGAAATGGCCGCGCGCGCACCGCCGAAAGCGGCGGTCGAGACAGAGCGCATGAACACCTGCGCCCATGGCAGGGTATAGAGCGGGCCGGTGTTGGTCTCCTGCCCGGGGTTGGTGCACAGGAACCCGTCGATTGAACGGTGGGTGCGGTGCTCGGGCACGAAGACATCATCGACGATCACGTCATGGCTGCCGGTGCCCTGGAGGCCGAAGACGTGCCAGCTATCGGTATCGATGGTGTAGTCGGCGCGCGGCAGCAGGAACGCGCGCATGTCGGGCGCGCCGCCCGCCTCGCGCGGCGGGACCATCGCGCCAAGCACGACCCACTGGCAGTGAACCGAACCGGTCGAGAAACCCCAACGGCCCGAGAGGCGATAGCCGCCTTCGACCGGGGTAACCTTGCCGACGGGCTGGTAGGACGAGGAGACGAGAGTGGAAGTGTCCTTGCCCCAGACTTCGACCTGCGCCTCTTCATGGAACAGGGCGATCTCGTAAGGGTGGCAACCGACGACGCCGTACATCCAGCCGGTGGACATGCAGCCTTCGGCCAGAGCCTTCTGCACGTCGTAGAACACGTTGGGGTGCATCTCGTACCCAGCCCAGCGCCTGGGCTGCAGGATGCGGAAGAAGCCTGCTTCCTGCATTTCGGCAATCGACTCTGCGGGGACGTCGCGCCCGGCGACGCAGGCCCTGGCGCGCCCGCGCAAGGTCGGGATCATCGCCCTTGCGCGGGCGACGAGTTCTTCACCCGTTGGAATCGCATCCGTCTGCGAAAGTGCGACAGCGCTGGCCATGTTCCCCAACTCTCCCAAATCCCTTTCACCGCACGGCGACTCGTTTTCCGGCTGACGTGCAGTGTATTCGTAATTCAAGATGTCATCAGATACGCAAATCGTCAATACGAAAGCCAATGTGCTTTCGATATTCGCGAATTTCGTCGGCGCACAGCGTTGCGCATGCGTGGGCGCATCAAGGTTGGGGCAGCGGATGGCAGGCGGGATCGAGGCGGCCCCGGGGAAATTCAGTCCTGCAGGTGGCGCCCGATCGCTTCGTCGGTGAAGCCGACCGCGCGGCAGCAGAACCAGACTGCGTCGCGGACCAGATCCTCTGCACTGCCTTCGTAGGGCGAGCGTTCGATGTTTGCCGCCAGCACGTTGATCACCGTGCCGACATGTTCGCTGAACAGCGAAGTGTTCCTGACCGAGATTTCCCTGCCGACGATCTCGCCAGCCTCGCGCGCATTCCGCAAGGCCGCCGTGATGCGATGGTTCATCAGCCGGTTGGCACGGCGATAGACCAGCGTGGCAAAGCCAGTGTCACCGACGAGGCTTGCCAGCAGCAGGCGAAAGCCCTCCCTGATGCGCACTTCGTCAGGGTCGACCACGATGCTGAAGTAGGCGTGGAGATTGCGAACCAGCGCGCGACCTTTGAATTCCTGCAGCGACAGCTTTTCGTAGCTTGCGTCCTGATCGCGGATCACGTCGCGCAGGACGGCGCGGTACAGGACCTCCTTTGACGGAAAGTGCCGGTACATCAGCGCTTCGGAAACGCCCGATTGCCGGGCAATGTCCTGCGTGCGCGCGGCCTCGTATCCGCACTGGGCAAAGATGGCCCGGGCGTTGGCGAGAATGATGGCTCGGCGTTCTCGTGCCGGCAGGCGGATGCGCTTGATCACGGCCAAGCGAATAGGGCCAAACCGCGATCCCGCGCAAGGTGACGTGCAGGATCGCTCACTCGATCAGGCGATAGCTTCCCGGCTCCGGCCGCCGCGTCGCGTTGAAGAAGTCGACCAGCCGCCAGGGCCACGACAGGAAAACGCGGCCCTTCGAGTTGTTGTAGTACGAATTGGCGCGCGGGTGGGTCCAGATCATCTGCGGCATGCGCTCGTCGACCTTGCGATTCCATGCGTCGAAAGCCTCGCGCGTCACCTCGAAACCGCGAGCGCCGGCTTCGTTGATGCGGTCCAGCGCCTCAATGATCCAGTTGACCTGCGCTTCGGAGATCAGGTTCTGGCCGGCGGCGTGGTTTGGCGCGCTGTTGGGGCCGACCGTGTGGAAGTAGTTGGGATAGCCCGGCACGCACATGCCGAGATAGCTGCGCGGATCTTCCGCACCCCATTCCTCACCAAGTTCACGCCCGCCTTCGCCCTTGATCAAAAGGTTGCCGACCATCTGCGAGACGTTGAAGCCGGTTGCACAGATGATCACGTCGCATTCGAAGACCGAGCCGTCCCTGGCCTCGATGCCGTTCGGCAGGATGCGGGCGATGCCCTGCGTTTCGAGGTGGACGTTGGGCCGGGCAAGCGCATCGAACCAGCCGTTGTCCAGAATGATGCGCTTGGAGAAGATCGGGAAATCGGGGGTCAGTTTCTCGATCAGGTCGGGCCGGTCGGCAAAGCGCTGCTGCATGTAACCGAGCGCGTACTGGCGCGTCATCTCGTTGCCCTCGGAGACGGCGAGCATGTTGCCTTCCCACGCCGGGTCCTTGAGCACGTTCGAGAACAGGCCGTCGGCGGCGGCCCAATAGACGCGGAAGCGGAACCACTCCTTGAATGTGGGGATGTTGGCCAGTGCCCATTTCATCCCCTCGCTGACCTCGTGGGCAATTTCGGGATTGTAGATGACCCAGTGCCTGGTGCGCTGGTAGACGGTCAGCTCGGCGACCTCGGGCGCGATTGCACCGCAGAGCTGGGCCGAGCTGGCGCCAGTGCCGATCACGGCGACGCGCTTGCCCTGCAGGTCAAGATCGGCGGGGTAGGCGGCGGTGTGGACGACAGTTCCGGCGAAATCCGACAGACCGGCGATGTCCGGCATCTTGAGGCGGTTGACCGGGCCATGCCCATTGATCACCGCATTCACGACGAGATCCTCGCTGCCGCCATCGGCCTTGCGGACTGTGACGGTCCAGGTGCAGGACTTCTCGTCCCAGACCAGCTTCTCCACCGTGGTATTGAAGCGGATATCGCGGCGCAGGTCGTACTTGTCGGCAACGCCGGTCATGTAGCGCTGCATGTCGGCGCCGTGGGGATGGTAGTGCTGCCAGTCGGGCCAGATTTCCCAGCTGAAGCTGTAGAAGTGGCTGGGCGTATCGACGCCGACGCCGGGGTAGCGGTTCTCGTACCAAGTGCCACCGACTTCGGCGTTCTTCTCGATCACCACGAACTCGTAGCCCGCCTCGCGCAGCTTGGTGGCGGCGGCCATGCCGGTCATGCCCGCGCCGATGACCAGCACCTTGAACCCCGCCTTGGGGACAGGGCGGTCGGGCAGCTTGCTGCGGTCGATCCACGGGCGGAAGCCGCACTGGTCATAGACCAGCTCGATGAATTCGTCCTCGACCGGCTCGCCCACAGTGACCGACATGATCCGCTGCACGAGGGCGTCGGTCGGCTCGGTCGCGGCAATGCCTTCGCCGGTGGTGAGGAGGTGGCGCAGCTTCAGGCGCAGCTCGTCGGCCAGATCCTCGGGGATATCGGTCGGCGGGTAGGAGAAGGCGGGGCGGATGTGGGGCGCAAAAGCCTCGAGCATGGCTTGGTCGTGCGAAAGATAGACGTAAGCCGCGAGCAGGGTGGGCACGTTGGCCTCGTCGAGCGCACCTGCCAGTTCCGCGTTGTCGGCCAGAGGCGTGAAACTGGTTTGCTCTGCGGCAAGAATCGAGGCCATCTCGGCAATCTCCCATACGTTATAAGTGGGCGCTTACATTAATTTGCGATGCCAAGTAAAGCCGCGAATCATGCGGTTGACGGATCGCGAAATTTATCGAACTTTCGGGATCGATTTTTGAGGGAGCGCCGCAGTGGCAATCAGCACGAAGAAGACCGTGTTCCTGACCGGCGCGACCGGCAACATGGGCAGCGCTACCCTGGCGGAACTGCTCGCCCGGTCGGACCGGTTCCGGGTCCGCGCGCTGGTGCGGCCGGAGGAGCGCAATCATCCGGTGGTCAAGCGCTTCGAGCGCCATCCCGCGGTGGAGTGGGTCTGGGGCGATCTCACCAGTGCGCAGGATATGCGCCAAGCCGTAGAGGGCGTCGATCAGGTGCTGCACATTGGCGGCATGGTTTCACCCTTTGCCGACAAGTTCCCCGAACTGACAATGAAGGTCAATGTCGGCGGGGCGCGCAACATTGTCGAGGCGATCAAGGCGGCGGGGCAGGCCGAGACAACGGCGCTGGTCTATATCGGCACGGTCGCGCAGACCGGGCATCGCAATCCCCCGGTGCACTGGGGCCGCACTGGCGATCCGATCAAGATCAGCCGGTTCGACCAGTATGCCGTGAGCAAGACCGAGGCCGAGGCGATCGTCGCGCAGAGCGGGATCAGGCACTGGGTCTCGCTGCGCCAGACCGGCATCGCCCACCCGAACATGTGGAAGATCTTCGATCCGATCATCTTCCACAACCCGTTCAACGGCGTGTTCGAATGGGTGACGGTGGGGGACTCGGCCCGTCTTGCGGCAAATACCTGCGAGGATGCGGTGCCCGAAGCGTTCTGGAAGCAGTTCTACAACATCGGCGGCGGCGAGAAGCTGCGGGTGGTGAACCACGAGTTCGCCCGGATCACGGCGCGGGCGCTGGGGCAGAAGGAGGCCTTTGCCAGCTACTTGCCGCACTGGTCGGCCACGCGCAATTTCCACGGCCAGTGGTACGCCGATTCCGACCGGCTCGAGGAACTGGTACCGTTCCGCTCGGAGACGCTTGAGGACTGGGCGCGAGGCATGGTGGCAACCATGCCGGCATTGGTTCGCCTGATCGCACGGTGGTTTCCGGGGGCTGGGCGCAGCCGGATGGAGAAGCTGGCCAAGGGCCCGGGCGGCACGCTCAACTGGATCGCCAATGACGACCGCGAACACATCGACGCCTATTTCGGATCGCGCGAGGCGTGGGAGAAGCTGCCGCGCGACTGGGCCGATTTCGCATTCCGTCAGCCGTCCCGCCAGGTCTCGCTGCTTAGTCACGGTTATGACACCGACAAGTCCGAGCATGACTGGACCGGTGACGATCTCAAGGCTGCTGCAGAATTCCGTGGCGGCAAGCATCTTGGCGCCGTGGGCAATGCCGATGAACCGACGCAGTTCCGCTGCGCGCTAGGCCACGACTTCGCGATGACGCCGCGGCTTTACCTGAAGGGCGGGCACTGGTGCCCGACCTGCATGGTCGATCAGGACAGCTACGATGCGAACAAGGCGGCAAACCCGTTCTTCGCGCAAGTCTGGCCGGATGTGGATTGAAGCCAGGGATTGGAAGAGATCGCCGACAACCTTGGTGATCTCGAACCCCGTGGCCAGCTGATTCAGTCGATCGGTGCGACGTCGAACTTGTACTTGACGATGTCCACCACCACTGCCGGTGTCAGCGTGCGGATGCCCTGGACTGCGGGCAGCTTGTCGAGCAGGAATTCCGACAGGTCGTCGAAATCGAGCAGTGCGACGAGCATGTCGATGTCATGGGCGCCGGTGACGATGTGCGCAGCCACGACCTCCGGCAGGGTGATGAGCTCGGCCGCAACGTCCGACGCGGGCCGGCCATTTACCGATACCGAAATGCGCAGCAGCACGTTGAAGCCATGCGCCGAAAAGTCTGACACCGCGACAACCCGCAACTGGTTGGCCTCTTCCATGCGGCGGACGCGGGCCGAGACGGTCGTCGCCGTGAGGCCGAGCCGTGCCGCCAGTTGCTGGTTGTTTGCCCGCCCATCGGCACGCAGTGCGCGGATGATGGCAAGGTCGGTGGCGTCGGGCGACGCGGGCTGGTTGCCCGTGCCGCTGCTGCCGCTGCCGCGATGGCCCGAAGCCTTCCGGGCTGCGCGGTTACTCTCCCTGTTCCGCTTCACGCAGCAGCAATGCCGAGATGGCGTTCGAAGAAGCGGGCCATGAGGTCGATCGCCTCACGCGATTCCGGCATGGCTACGCTGAACCAGAAGCCATGAGGCATCGCTTCGAACACATGCAGATCGGCATCCCGCCCGGCCTTGCGCAAGGCGCGGTGGAACATCGCGGCGGAACTAAGCACGGCATCGCGCGTGCCGGTCACCAGCAGGGTCGGCGGGAAGTCGGAAAGATCGCCCTTGATCGGGGCGAGCAGCGGATCGTTGCGGTCGGCCGTACCGACGAAGACGCCGCGCTCGCATTGCGGATCGTCGAGCTTCGCCCCAAGGTGGCCGTAGAAGCCCGAGAGCGTCAGGTAGTTGAAGGTATCGCCAAGCTGCGTCACGTCACCACCCGCGGTGAACACGCCGCACGCGGCGGGCAGGGGCAGGCCTTCCTGCTTGAAGCGCATGATCGCCATCGCCGTGAGGAAGCCGCCCGCCGAGGTACCGAACAGGATCACGTCCTTGGCGGCATGGCTCTTCAGGGCATCGCGATAGACCGCGACGATGTCGTCGACAGCGGCCGGGAAGGGGTGTTCGGGCGCAAGGCGATAGTCGACGGCGATGACCTCGCAACCGGTCTCGCCCGCGATCGGAATGGCTTCCACCAACGAACCCGAACCCATCACGAAGCCACCGCCGTGCAGGTTGATCAGCAGCTTGTCGGCATGGCGCACGCCGTCCCTGGGCTTGATGCGGTGGCAGCGCACGCCCGCAATCGCGGTTTCCTCGATGGTGCAGGGCCAGACCTCGAGCGCCTGCTGGTTGAGCCACTCGAACATCGGGGCCAGTGGCTCGCGCATCAGCCACATCGGCACCGGCGGGGCGTCTTCGGGCATCTGCTGGTTGGGATCGAAACGGAGGTAGGCCTTGGCCTCCTCGCTGATCGTGTCGGGCACGTCGAGCTTGACCCGGCCAAGATCCACCACGCCATTTTCGACTTTGTAGCTGCGCATTCGGCTGGTTCCTTCGGATGAATGTCGGATCGGTTCAGGGCGATCGTTTCAGGGCGACCAGTTCACGGCGAGCCGCTCGCGCAGTTCGCGCTTGAGCAGCTTGCCGTTGGCATTGCGGGGAAGCGGCACGGCCTCGATGTGGATGTCCTCGGGCACCTTGTAGTCCGACACCAGCGCGGCGACGTGGGCGCGCAAAGCATAGGCGGTTGCCGGTTCGCTGAGATGGACGAAGGCCACGACGCGCTCGCCCAGCACCGGGCAGGGCTTGCCGACTACCGCCGCCTCGATCACGGCGGGATGGGCGCAGAGGGTGTTCTCGACCTCGACCGACCAGACCTTGAACCCGCCGCGGTTGATCATGTCCTTGAGCCGGTCGTGGAGCGACACATAGCCCTGTTCGTCCATTGCCCCGATATCGCCCGATTTCCAGAAGCCGTGGGCATAGGCCGTCTCGGTAGCGGCAGGATCGTTCCAGTAGCCGGGGCTGACCATCGGTCCTGCCATCCAGATTTCGCCCTGTTCGCCGCGCGGCACTTCGCGGCCTTGCGCGTCCATCACGATCAGATCGCAGCACGCCACCGGCAGGCCGATCTGGCGTGAGCGTGCTGCCGCTTCCTGCGCGGGCATGATCACCGCAGGCGACGACGTCTCGGTTGCGCCATAAGTGTTGTGCAGGGCAAGGCCGGGCAGGCGCGCGGCGATCTCGGCGATCGTCGCGTCGGGCATGGGCGCGCCGCCGAACCCGCAGACCCGCCAGTCGGGCAGGGTCGTCCGGTCGCAGTCGGGCTGCATCAGGATCAGGGCGATCATGGCCGGGACGATGAGCGTGTAGGTCATCCGCTCGCGGCGGGCGATTTCGACGAACCTGGCCGCCTTGAACTCGCGCATGATCACGAGGCAGCCTGCCACCGCGACGCTCACCCCGAGCAGCGCTACAAGCCCGGTGACGTGGCTGGCCGGGACGGCAAGCAGGCAGCGCTCGCCGTCCCGCAGATCGTAGTGTCGGCGGAAATGGAGGAGCGAGTGGACCAGGTTGCAGTGGGTCAGCACTGCTCCCTTGGGCTTGCCCGTCGTGCCCGATGTGAACAGGATCACCGCCGCTTCGTCTTCGTTCACCGGATCGAACTGGCGCGGCGCGGCGGCGGGGAGGGCGGCGTCATCGGCAACGGCAAAGCGGTGAACAAGCGCTGCGGGAATATCGGGCAGCGCCGCCCCGGCTTCGTGGAACAGGGCCGCCGCGCCGCTGGCATCGAGCGCCTGCGCGATCTCAGGCTTGCTCAGCCGCAGGTTGAGCGGGACCGCGATCCACCCGCCCAGCGCGCAGGCAAGGACGATGACCTGATATTCCAGCCGGTTGCCCAGCAGGATGGCGACGCGCTCGCCCTTGCCAAGACCGGCATTCGCAAGGGCCGAGGCCAGCGATTGCACCGCCTCGTCGAGCTGCCGGTAGGTCAGCCGACGTGACCCATCCACCACCGCTTCCGCTTCCGGCGCGCGCGCGACTGCCTGCGCCAGGCAGTCGGCGAGCGAGCGCGGCCGACTGGCAAAGCAGCGAACCACGCGTCCGTGATGGACTTCGTGGATCAGCTCGTCAGAAAACGCCTGCATCACTTCTCCCGATGCGTCTTTCATCTTGTCATTGCGTAATCAATGCGCGAATGAGCTACGATAATCAAGAGTAAGTGGGCACTGAGTCACATTGCCCGAGCGAGTGCGTGCGACAGGCCTGCGAGGCGGCTTCAGGTCACGCTATCGGGGCAAAATGGGAGATAACCGGAAATGACTGCACTGTCGGGCTTCACCAAGCTGATCTGCCGCGACGAGGAGGCGATGGCCGCCTATTACACCTCGGTCTATGGCTACGGCATCGTCCAGCGCGTGGCGGGCAACAGTGATGGCGAGCCGTTCCGCGAAGTGATCCTTGCCCCTGGGGGTGACTGGACCAAGGGCTCGCTGGTGATGTTCAACTTCACCGAGCGCCATGCCCCGCGCGACCAGCAGGTCATTCTCGGCTTCGTGGTCGAGGATGTCGATGCGCTCGTGGAAAAGATCACTGCCAATGGCGGCAAGCTGGTCGGACCGGTCCGTGAGGAGGCCGAGCACGGCGTGCGCGTAGTATTCTCCACCGACCCGGAAGGCGCGCTATGCGAAAACGTGCAGATGCTGTCCCACTGATCGAGCAGCAGGAGTAAACCAGATGGCACTCGACAAGGACGTATTCGCCGGCGGCGTGGCCGTCGTCACCGGGGCGGGCTCGGGCATTGGCGCAGGTCTGGCGCGGCGCGCGGGCGCGCTCGGCATGACCGTGGTGGTGACCGACATCAACGAGGCGGCAGCCGCTGAAACCGTCGCCGCGATCGAGGCAGCGGGCGGCAAGGCCGAGGCCGAAAAGGTCGACGTCTCGATCCCCGAAGAACTCGACCGCCTTGCCGGACTGGTGTTCGACCGGCACGGCGAAGTGCGCCTGCTGATCAACAATGCCGGGATCGAGACGGTGGGCAACACCTGGGAAGTGCCGACGGCGCGCTGGGAAGCCACGCTCAACATCAACCTTCATGGCGTGATCCATGGCGTCCGCGCCTTCGTGCCGCGCATCATTGCCAGCGGCAAGGAAGCATGGATCGGCAATCTCTCGTCGGTCGGCGCTTTCGGCCAGATGCCGGGACAGACCGCCTATACCGTGACCAAGCACGCAGTGCAGGCGTTCAGCGAATGCCTCTACCTCGAGATGGAGCTGAAGAACCTGCCGATCCATGTCTCGGCCATCATCCCTGGCATGCTGCGCACCAACATCTTCAACGCCGAAGCAGGCGCAGGCGAGCCTGACAATGCGGCGAAGCATCGCCGCGCGATGTTCGAGATGATGCGCGACTACGGCATGGACCTCGACGAAGGCTGCCGCCTGTTCCTCGAGCAGATGGCGCAGAACAAGTTCTGGGTGCACAGCCAGCCCGAGATGAGCGAGCAGATCATCGGTGGCCGCATCCGCTTCATGCAGGAGCAGATCCCGCCGATCATGCCCGATCTCGCCCGCCAGATCGCGGTGGACTGAGGCCATGGGCAAGCTTGACGGCAAGGTCGCCATCGTCACCGGCGCAGGGCGCGTGGGCAATATTGGCGTTGCAATCGCACGCGCTTTCCTGCGGGAGGGTGCGAAGGCCGTTGTCGGCACCGATTTCCGCCGCGAAGAGGCCCCGGAAATCGCGGCGCTGGTGCGTGCCGATGGCTCTGCCGGCAGCTTCGTGCTGATGGAGCAGGACGTTACCAGCGAGGCTGATTGGGCGCGCGTTGCGGACGCTACCGTCGCCGACTTCGGCCAGATCGACGTGCTGGTGAACAATGCCGGGATCTCGATCCATGGCGGCATCGCGCAGACCTCGCTCGACGATCTGCGCAAGGTCATGGCCGTCAACCACGACGCGCTGTTCCTCGGCATCAAGGCCTGCGTGCCGCATCTTGCCAGCGCTATTGAGCGCTTCGGCGGCGGCGGGTCGATCATCAACAACCTGTCGATGGCCTCGTACATGCCCAACGCGACCAACATCGGCTATCACGTGTCGAAAGCGGCAGGTCGGATGCTGACGATCTGCGCTGCGCTGGAATACGGGGCCCGGAAAATCCGCGTGAATTCGATTCACCCCGGCGTGACGATGACGCCGATCCTGCGCGAAGGGCTGGAAGATTACGTTGCGCGGGGCATGTGGGAAAGCACCGAGGCGGCTGAAGCGGCACTAGCCGCGATGAACCCGCTTGGCGTGGCGAGCGAGCCTGAGGATACCGCCCACGCCTTCGTCTATCTCGCCAGCGACGATGCCCGCTTCGTCACCGGCGCGTCGATCTACCACGATGGCGCGATCGGCCTTCGATACTGAAGCCAGGGATACGGCCCGGCTTTCGCCGAAGCAGGCCGTCTCGTTCGCCGGGTATCTGGCCTCCAAGGCTCACGAACCCAATGTTCGAGCCAAGTAATAGACCATACCCGTTCGATTAAGCTGCGTCGCTTGCACGTGCTCTGCCGCTGTGGAACAAGGCGGCGTGATGGACGCCAGCACCCGGAAATCCCGCATTTCGGAAGCAAGGAAGACGCAAACTGCGCCGCACCGGCCGGTGCGCGGACGGCCAACGGCTGAACAGGTCACCTCGATCGATCGGGCCATTCTCAGCACGGCGCGCACCATGTTCCTGACCGATGGTTTCGATGCGGTCGGCATGAAACAGGTGGCCGAGACCGCGCGGGTATCGAAGGGCACGCTCTATGCCCGCTATCCCTCGAAGGAAGCGCTGTTCAAGGCGGTGATCGAACAGTCGATCGAGGACTGGTCGGCCGAGGCCTCGCAGCAGGATGCCTTGCTTACCGACAATATCGAGCAGCGCCTGCGCCACCACGCCACGATCATTGCGACGTGGCTCGGCAGACCGGACGTGCTTGCCCTGCAGCGCCTGCTGCTGTCGGTGCAGGACCGGTTTCCCGAACTGTCGGAGGTGATGCGGCGCCGGGGCAACGATTACATCATCGGTCTTATCGCCAAGGATATCGAGGACGCTGCTGCGCGCGACCGGCGCAACCTGCGCGATGCCCGTGCCGTTGCGCGTCTCCTGGTGGCCGGGATTACCGGGGCGCATCTGCAAGGCGGCTTTTCCGGCGCCAACGACGAGGATCTGCAAGGTTTTGCGCAACGGGCGGTTGAAGTCATCCTGTGGGGCACCAGCGCCTGGTAGGCCTTGATATTAGAACACGCGTGTTCATAAATTCCCTGATGAACGCGTCGCGTGTCCTATTCTGAGAGGATGCCCGTGATCCGCACTGCCCTTTTCCCGTCGTCTGCGCGAGAGGATCAGGCCGCCATGCCGAACGGCGCGTCCACAGGAGCTTCGGCCGGATACTCGGCAGGACCGCCGAAGTTGTAGGCCGCATTGAGCGCACTTATGAACGCCGGATCGTTCAGCGGGTCGCTCGGCGTCTCGATGTGAATCCCGCGCGAACGCACGTCCTTGATCAGCATGTCGATGGCCTGTTCGTGCGTGAGGTTGTCGGTGCCGTCCATGTTCTTCTTCAGTTCGTCGAAGTCCATGAACACTTCTGCCGACCAGTGGACGAGGAAGCGCAGGTCGTCTGTGTGATAGCGCTCGATCACTTCGTCGCCAGTCTTGACCAGCCAGCCGTCGCGATCGCCGGGATCGCCGGTGAATACGCTGTCGAAAGCCAGGCCGGCAGGACGGCGACGCTCCGGCGCACCGTTGGCCTCGCCGCGATGCACCAGCATCTCGTTCTGCACCACCACCGCGCGGTTGTAGATCGGCGACTTGACGCGCGCGGGCTTGTTCAGCGGACCTTCGGGCCAATAGGTGAAGCCGCTGTCCGGATCGTGGCTGAACCAGGTGATCACCTGTGCCATCTTTATCAGGTAGTCCTGGAACAGTCCGGAACGCCCCATGATCGAGCAGAGCCAGGTTGGCGAATTCTCGTAGCGGATACCGCGGAAGCTCGGGGAATCGAGGTGTCCCGGATCGGTGTTGGCGCAGGGACCGTTGACGTTGAACAGCATCATCTGTGGCTTGGCGTACTGCGCCCCCCAGTAAGACTTGGCGTGCTCGAGGAAGGCCTGATTGTAGAACATCTCGTGCAGCTCTGGGTAGATCGCGGTCGAATAGTTGCCGAAGTAGCCCCGGAACGTCGGCGTCATGAACATGTCGAGCGTGGGCTTGAAGCCTTCCGGAAAGCCGCCGGCAAAAGTCGCCAGCAGAGCTTCCGCCGAGGGAAAGTGCTGTGCGAGGATCAGCTTCCATGGACCCTCGTCGTGCACCACGTCGAGCATGACGCGCTTCTGCGCTTCGGTGAACGGATTGCTGATCTCGCGCGGGGGCGAGACTGGGCGGAGAAGGTTTGAAAGATATTGCCTGCGGGATTCGTCAAGCATCGCTGTCTCCTCTGGCCGTATGGTCGTGGTGACTTGGGCCGTGACCGGGCCCGACCGGCTCTTCATCATAAAAGTTATAGAGTGATAACTTTTTCCGCAAGCGATTTTCCGCAAATCTGGCTATGGCGGGGGACATGGACGGGACAGGCAATCAGATTCCGCAAGGATCGGGCAGCGCGATCAACAAAGGCCGCCGCACGGCCAATCGCATTCTCGATGCCGCCGAGGACCTGTTCGCCCGCAACGGCTACGAGGCGACTGCGCTGCGCGACATTGCGGCCGAAGCGGGAATCCAGCAGCCGGGGCTCTACAAGCACTTCGCCAGCAAGGAGGATCTCTACCGTCAGGTCTACGAACGCGCGCTGCGCCCGATGACCGATCTGATGGACCAGCTCCTCGCCGGCCCGGACGACGACTTCGACGAACTGGCCGACCGCATGACCGACCTGCTCGCCGATCATCCGACCATCGCCCGCTTGCTGGTACGGGCCGTCGTCTCGTCCGACACCCAACCCGATCTTGTCGCGCTCGACTGGCTGGGCCGCGTCGTCGGCTATGGCCGCAAGCTCAGCGAGAAGGCGGGCGAGGCGGCCTCGGGCGACCTGTTGGCGGTGCAGATCGTCGCGATCTTCAACATGCTGTTCGGCTTCTTCTGGGCCTCGCCCCTGCTCGAAAGCCTGACCGGCAAGCCCGCGACCGATCGGCATGCGATGGCGCTTCAGAAGAGCCTGCTGCGCACGCTTATCGCCGCGCTGCCGCAAATGGGCGAGCGCGGCGCGTAAGGGCGCAATGGTTCAGGCCAGCGTGGCGACTTCGGCCTCCAGTGCCGATGCCTTGCGCCCGCCGCGCACGACCTTGCCCGGCAGCGTGCCGGTGGGCCGGTCGTCGCGCCGGATCACTTTGCCGCTGACCACCGTCGCCACGTAGCCCCGCGCCGTCTGGTCAAGCCTGCGCCCGCCGCCCGGCAGATCGTGGCGCACTACCGGCGCATGCAGTTCGAGCGTGGCCATGTCGATCACGTTGACGTCTGCCTTCAGCCCCGCGCGCAGCACGCCGCGATCCTCCAGCCCCATCACCCGCGCCGGACGGGCGGCGAGCATCTCTACCGTCTCGGCCAGCGACAAGCGCTCGCCTGCCCGGTCACGAACCCAGTAGGTCAGCATGAAGGTGGGATAGCTGGCATCGCAGATCGCCGCATAGTGCGCGCCGCCATCGCCAAGGCCGATCACCGTGTCCGGACGGCGCACCAGTTCGAGCAGCGCATCGAGCTTGCCATCGTGGAAATTGCCAAGCGTGTTGAGGATCATGCCGTTGCCGCCACGCTCCATCAGCACGTCGTAGGCGACCTCCTCGCACGAGCGGCCTTGCGCGCGGGCCAGCGCGGCGATGCTCTGGTCGGCCGAAGGCTCGTACTGCGGGGGGTAAGCGAACGGGAACATCCAGTCCCAGATGCGCGTGAGCATGGCAAGCGGATGGCCGGGCTGCGGCATCTCTGACAGGAGCCTTGCGCGAAATGCAGGATCAGCGAGGTGCGGCAGCTGTTCCTCCAGCGGCAGACTCGCAATCGGCTGATAGGACGGGCACAAGCAGAACGGGTGCGTCGATAGCGCCCAGCCCGAGATCAGCCCGATCGGACGCGGCAGGACCTGAGGCCAGATCTCCATGCCCTGCGCCCGCGCCTCGTCGACCTTTGCCAGCGCCTCTTCCCAGTTGCGCGGCCCGCTGTTGACCAGCCCGACGGTGAACGTTGACGGTCGGCCCGAAGCGCGGGTCACCTCGACCAGCCGCGCCATCTCCTCTTCCCAGCTCTGGAACGGCGCGTCGAGCACCGCCTGAAACACGCCGGTCCCAGCCTCGGCCAGCGCTTCGGTGATCGCCACCAGCTCGCGCGTTTCGGCGCCGAAGGTCGGGATCAGCTCGCCCGCCTTGGTGCGGTGGATGTTGAGGCGCGAGGTCGCAAAGCCGATGGCCCCTGCATCCAGCGCCTCCCGAGCGATTGCGCGCATCGCGGCTAGATCATCGTCCGTCGCCTCTTCGCGCGCCAGGGCCCGCTCGCCCATGACCCACACGCGCAAGGGGCTGTGCGGCAGCAGGCAGGCGACGTCGATGTCGCGCTGGCGGGCGGAAAGGGCGTCGAGGTATTGCGGGAAGGTCTCCCAGTCCCACGGCAGGCCTTCGGCCATGACCACGCCGGGAATGTCCTCCACGCCCTCCATCAGGCGGATCAGCGCCTCGTGATCAGCGGTGCGGCAGGGCGCGAAGCCGACGCCGCAATTGCCGAGGACGGCGGTGGTTACCCCGTGCGAGGAACTGGGTGACAAGGTGTCGGACCAGATGGCCTGCCCGTCGTAATGGGTGTGGATGTCGACAAAGCCCGGTGTCACCACCAGCCCGCTCGCCTCGATCACTTCCGTGGCCGAGCCGGTGAAGGTCCCGCCCACCTGCACGATGCGGTCACCCTGAAGCGCCACGTCGCCGACGTGCGGCTCGGCGCCGGTGCCGTCAACGATCAGCCCGCCGCGAATCAGCATGTCCGCCTTGGTGGTCATCCTCGTTCTCCCATGGTCTTTGGCAAACGGTACTCGGCCGTTCGGCATGTGGCAAGCCTCGCTGCGTGAGGAAGTATGGGTACCTTCAAGGCCATGAACTGCCGGTTGGGATGCGATACAACGATATGCGTAACAATTATGCCTTCAAGTTACGCATGATTGATATCCGTCAATTTCATTGGCGCGGCCTGAGGTCACTCTGCATCCATCGAATCAAGGGGCGAAGGAGAGCGGAGCCATGGAAATCGCAGGCCTGGCCTACAGCGTGGTCAGCGCAACGGACCCCGACGCATGGGTGCGCTTCGGCGAGGACTTCGCCGGCTTCTCCGCACATCGCCTGCCCGGCGGCCTCGCCCTGCGCTTGGACGAACGTGCGGGCCGGATCTTTGTGGAGCAGGCTGGCATCGACCGCTATGCCGCCAGCGGCTGGGAACTGCGCACCCGCCGCCAGTTCGATGCCGCCCTGGCCGAGCTTGCCGCCAAGGGCATTGTCTTCAACACTTCCACTCCGGCGGAGCGCGCGCTGCGCCACGTTGCCAAGATGGTGTGGTTCCGCGACCCCGCCGGCAACCGCCACGAGCTGTGCTACGGCCCGATCTCGGACTTCACCCGCTTCGTTTCTCCGCAGGCGGTGCGCGGCTTCGTCACCGGCGAGCTGGGCTATGGACACATCGTCCTGCCCGCGCCGCAGATCGATGCGACGCGCGATTTCCTGATCGACGTGCTCGGCTTTGGCATGTCGGACTTCATGGTCCACCGCCCGCTGGGTGACGATGGCCCAGCCATGCGCATAGACTTCATGCACTGCGCCAACGCCCGCCACCACAGCCTTGCCCTGTTCGAGGGCGAGGTGCCTGCGGGCTGCGTGCATATGATGGTCGAAGTGCCTGATCTCGACGAGGTGGGCCGCGCCCACGATCGCATGCTCAAGTCCGGTGCGCGCCTGATGGCAACGCTCGGCAAGCATACCAACGACCACATGACCAGCTTCTACGTCGCAACGCCCGGCGGCTTCGCGCTCGAATACGGGTTCGGCGGGCTGCAGCTCGATTGGGAAACGCACAGCGAGTTCGAATTCACACAGGTGAGCCTGTGGGGCCACGATTTCAGCGTCGGCTTCGGCGCGGACGAACAGGCGCAGCTGGCAGCAGCGGCCTGAACAACAGAACATGAGGAGACGGACCATGACTCTTGCCCAAGCCGTTAGCACAATGCCCACCGAAGCCGAGCTTGTCGCCCGCGCCGAGGCATTGATCCCGGCCCTGCGCGCCCGCGCCGACGAGGCTGACCGCCTCTGCCGCCTGCCCGACGAGACGATCCGTGATTTTCAGGAGGCGGGCTTCTTCAAGATCCTCCAGCCGCGCCGTTACGGCGGTTACGAGATGGACCCGCAGACGTTCTATGCGGTGCAGATGAAGGTGGCCGA
>NZ_CM145502.1:1752500-3679240 GCF_055521755.1 Novosphingobium sp. BL-A-28-Hi1-0D | reverse complement strand
GCGAGGACCGGGATCTTGCAGACCGAGGCGGTGAACAGGATGCCGCCCATGATGCGGTAGTCGGCATAGTTGGGCGATGATCCGCCAAGCCATTCGTGCTGGCCAAGCGCAGCGCGCAGCGGTTCGAGAGCGGCACTGATCTTGGGCAGGCGTTCTTCGCGTCCGGCCTGAACGTCCTCAAGCTTGCGACCGAGCATCTTTTCGCGGCTGTGGGTCACGTATTCATGGTCCTGCGGCAGCGAGAGATCGCGGTAGTCCTGGCAGAAGCAGAACATCCACGGCCCGACGGCGGCATTCCAGAACCAGTGGTCCAGCGCCTTAAGCGTGGTGGCGACGCTTTCGTGCGGGATCAGGGCAGGGCGGTCGGGGTACTTGGAGTCGAGGTATTCGACGATGCCCCAGCTATCGAGGACGAATTCGCCATCGTCGACAATCGCGGGCAGACGCTCGGTCTTGCCGCCGGTGCGCTCGAGAATGCCGGTGAAGCCGCCCGGGACGACGTCGAGATCGAAGCCCTTGTGCTTCAAGGCGTACTTGGTCGCCCAGACGAACGGGCTGATTGTCGCGCCGGTAGAGAGGGCGAGGTCATAGAAGGTGATGGTGTTGTTGGCGGCCATGACATCCTCATGTTTTCGTTGAGCACAGTGTGCCAGATATTGTTAGTAACACAAACGGAATTTGCAGACTTGAACTTGTGTTTTCTCGTCGCCCCGGACGTGATCCGGGGCCCCGCTCGTTCTTTCCGCCGCGGGTCATTCGGACCAAAGTGGGGTCCCGGATCAAGTCCGGGATGACGAGAAAGGGGGGCGGGGCAAATGCGCCCAAACGCAAAGAGCGCCGGACCCGTCGGGATGGGCCCGGCGCTCTCGCTGTCAGGCGTGTCGCCCGCAAGCTTACTTCTTCGTGCGCCAGCCCTCGGCGTAGTTGTCGCGGGCGACTTCCGAGTAGGGAACGGCTGCGACGGTGGCCTTGATCTCGGTCTGGACGTGCGGCTCGACGGTCGGCTTGGTGGTACCGCCGTTCGGCTCGCCCCAGAGCAGGCTGACTTCGGTGCCCGGCTCGACGAAGCCCGGTTCCATCATTGCGAGGGTGAGGAACTTGCCTTCGTTGGCGGTGTAGCCGATCCAGGTCGAGAGGCCGACTTGTCTGCCATCGGCAAGAACCTGATCGAACGGGTGCATCGAGTAGACTGCGCTCGGATATTCCATAAACTTGGCGCGATCGCCCTTGCTCAGCGCCGAGGACTGGACGCGCATCACGTCTTCGTTGTCGAGTGCGAGGGTGACCTTGGTGCGGTGGTTACCTGCGGCAGCCATCTTTTCGAGTGCGGCGCGACCGATGAAGTCATGGTCGAACTTGACGAAGGGACCGTAACCCAGATCCCACGGCGTGGTGTAGTAGCCCTCGATGGTCTCTGGCACATAGCTGCCGCCGACCGAGCACTTGGCTTCGTAGGAATTGGCCGAAAGCCATTCGCGATAGGGGCGCAGCGCTTCGCCGGTGTAGATCGCGGGGAAGGGCGAGGGGATCCAGCCCGATTCCAGCGTATTCGACGAATAGGCGCGGCCGCCGACTAGGGCCATCTGGAAATCCTTGCCGGCCTCAACCAGCGCCGCGTGGACGGCGCCATAGTCTTCCCAAGGGCCCATCAGTTCGAAGCCCGGCTGGCCCGCCATGCCGTGACGCAGGGCGCGGACTTCCTTGCCGCCGATGGTCATGCGGGTCATGTGGAAGAACTTGAGATCCGGAGCGGTCTTGCCGGTGGCCTTCTCGATGATCTTCATCGCGTTCGGGCCCTGGATCTGGAAGCGGTAGGAGTTGCGCTTGCCATCGGTGCGCATCGCCCAGCGCTCGTCGCGTTCGACGGTGACGTTCCAGTTGCCGCTGGCGGCATGGTATTCGACCCACTCGATCGTCGGCGCGCGGCCGACGAGGTTGAAGTGGTTTTCGTCGAGGTAGAACAGGATCACGTCGCCGATCACGTAACCATCGGGCGTGACGGGCACGAACTGCTTGGCGCGGTCGGGCTGGAAGTTCTTGAACGAGTTGATGCCGAGGTGCTCGAGCATCTTGAAGGCGTCAGGCCCCTTAACCGCCAGATCGACCATGTGGTACGACTGGTTGTAGAGCACCGCCGAGTGCGCCCACGCCCACTGTTCGTTGCGCCAGTTCGAGTATTCCGCCGGAACGCCCGGATAGACGTTAGGGCCGACCTGCTGGTTGCGGACGAAGTTTACGAGGTCACCGGCGTTCTGGATGACCTGTTCGAGGGTCTGGGACATGGTTTCTTGGCTCTCCCGATGCAATTTCGCGGATATGGATTTGCCATGCCCTATTTTCGTGTGCTTGAAAAGTTCGGAATGATGAAATCGGTGAAAAATTGTAAGTGTTGCATACGGATGTAGTGAGGGACCATCCTTCGACAGGCTCAGGATGAGCGGGCTTTGGGGTATGCCACTCCCCGTATTCTGCTCAGCCTGAGCTTGTCGAAGGCCGCTCGCGCTTGGACGGCACAAACGAAAAGGGCCGATCCTTGCGGACCGGCCCTTTCGGAATGCGTGGTGAGGTCGATCAGCCTTCGACGTGTTCGGCCAGAACCGTCAGGCCATTGGCGCCGACTTCGGCAAAGCCGCCCTGGACCTTGATCTCTTCGGGTGCAGCGCCCGCCGTCTTGTAGATCTTGATCGAGCCGTCCTTCACCGTCGACATAAACGGCGCGTGGCCTTCCAGTACGCCGAATTCACCGTCGGTTCCGGGAACGACGACCATGTGGACCTCTTCCGAACGGACGAGGCGGGCCGGGGTGACGAGTTCGAAGTGAAGGGACATCTCTATCTTCTCCCCCCTCCCGCAGACAGGAGGGGTCGGGGGTGGGCGGGGGCAAGCGCTGTGTGTGAACAGGCCCACCCCAAACCCCTCCCGTTCACGGGAGGGGCTTCAGGCAGATCAGGCCTCAGCAGCCAGCTTCTTGGCCTTTTCGACTGCTTCGTCGATGCCGCCGACCATGTAGAACGCGGCTTCGGGAAGGTGGTCGTACTCACCGTCGACGACTGCCTTGAACGAACGCACGGTGTCTTCGACCTGGACGAACTTGCCCGAGATGCCCGTGAACACTTCGGCGACGTGGAACGGCTGCGACAGGAAGCGCTGGATCTTGCGGGCGCGGGCGACGGTGAGCTTATCTTCTTCCGAAAGCTCGTCCATGCCCAGGATCGCGATGATGTCCTGCAGCGACTTGTACTTCTGCAGCGTTTCCTGAACGCGGCGGGCGGTCTGGTAGTGCTCTTCACCAACGACGGCGGGCGTCAGCACGCGCGAGGTCGAGTCGAGCGGGTCAACCGCCGGGTAGATGCCGAGTTCCGAAATCGCGCGGTTCAGCGTGGTCGTTGCGTCGAGGTGGGCGAACGAGGCGGCTGGCGCAGGGTCGGTAAGGTCGTCCGCGGGAACGTAGATCGCCTGCACCGAGGTGATCGAACCCTTGGTGGTGGAGGTGATGCGCTCCTGCAGCTGGCCCATGTCGGTGGCGAGCGTCGGCTGGTAGCCCACGGCCGAAGGAATACGGCCGAGCAGAGCCGACACTTCCGAACCTGCCTGCGTGAAGCGGAAGATGTTGTCGACGAAGAACAGAACGTCCTGACCTTCCTGGTCGCGGAAGTATTCTGCCATGGTCAGACCCGAGAGCGCGACGCGAGCGCGGGCGCCCGGGGGTTCGTTCATCTGGCCGAACACGAGAGCAACCTTCGAACCATCGGGGGTCGGGTTGCCGTCGGCGTCCTTGGCGATAACGCCAGCGTCGAGGAATTCGTGGTAGAGGTCGTTACCTTCGCGGGTGCGTTCACCGACGCCTGCGAAGACCGACACGCCGCCGTGGCCCTTGGCAATGTTGTTGATCAGTTCCTGAATGAGAACCGTCTTGCCCACGCCGGCGCCGCCGAACAGGCCGATCTTGCCGCCGCGTGCGTAGGGAGCGAGAAGGTCGATGACCTTGATGCCGGTCACGAGGATCGCGGCTTCGGTCGACTGCTCGATGAATTCGGGAGCCTTGGCGTGGATCGGAGCGGTCTGCTCTGCGCCAACCGGGCCACGCTCGTCGATCGGCTCACCGATGACGTTCATGATGCGGCCGAGGGTCTTCGGGCCAACCGGCACCGAGATCTGCGCGCCAGTGTCACGCACGGGCTGGCCGCGGGTCAGACCGTCGGTCGAGTCCATTGCGATGGTGCGGACGGTGTTTTCGCCGAGGTGCTGCGCAACTTCGAGAACGAGGCGGTTGCCGTTGTTGTCGGTTTCGAGCGCCGAGAGGATCGCGGGGAGTTCGCCCTCGAACGCGACGTCGACGACGGCGCCGATGACCTGGCTGATCTTGCCGGTAGCTGCTGCGGTGGCCATTTTCGTTTCCTTGCCTTCTTTGTCGTCGTCAGAGCGCTTCAGCGCCCGCGATGATTTCGATGAGTTCGGTGGTGATCGCGGCCTGGCGGCTGCGGTTGTACTGGATGGTGAGCTTGTTGATCAGCTCGCCCGCGTTGCGCGTCGCGTTGTCCATCGCGGTCATCGACGCGCCCTGTTCCGAGGCTTCACGCTCGAGCAGGGCGCCGAAGAGCTGCGTGGTGACGTAGCGCGGCAGCAGTTCCTCGAGGATTTCCTCCTCGCCCGGCTCGTATTCCACCACCGAGTCGACAGCGACGGAGTTGGTGGGGGCGGGCACGGGGATCAGCTGCGCGGTAACCGGAAGCTGCGTCAGCGCGTTCTTGAATACCGGTGCGACGAGATGCGCGACATCGAACTTGCCGGCTTCGAACATAGCGATCAGTTCGCGTGCGATGGCGGCGGCTTCGTCGAAGCCCGGGGTGCGCACGTTGCTGGTGTCGTATCCGGCGGCGATGCCGTTCGGATAGTCACGGCGGATCGGGGCACGGCCCTTCTTGCCCACAAGGTAGAAGGTCACAGTCTTGCCAGCGGCTTCAAGCGCGCGCGCCTGCAGCTTGGCTTCCTTGACGAGGTTCGAGTTCAGACCGCCGCATAGGCCCTTGTCGGTGTTGACCACGACAAGGAGGTGGCGCTGGTCAGAGCCGGTGCCGCGCATCAGCAGCGGGCCATTGTCCTGGCCTGCGACCTTGGCGGCAAGGCTGCCCATGACTTCCGCGAGGCGGCTGGCATAGGGGCGTGCGGCTTCGGCAGCCGCCTGCGCCTTGCGCAGCTTGGCCGCTGCGACCATCTGCTTGGCCTTGGTGATCTTCTGGGTCGACTTGACCGAGTTGATCCGGCCCTTGAGTTCCTTCAGCGAGGCCATGACGGCTCCCTTGATCCGTCACCCCGCCGCGCTGGACGGGGTGGCGTTGACTTCAAAGACTTAGGCGAACTGCTTTGCGAAAGCGTCGAGCGCCGCGACCAGCTTGCCCTTGGCTTCGTCGCCAAGGTCCTTGGTGTCGCGGATCAGGCCGAGCAGGTCAGCATGTTGCGTGCGCAGGAAGCTGAGCAGTTCGGCTTCGTATTCGGTGACGCGGGTCACCGGAACGCTGTCGAGGTAGCCCTGGGTCCCTGCGAAGATCACGCAGGTCTGCTCTTCGAAGCCGAGCGGCGAGAACTGGGGCTGCTTGAGCAGTTCGGTCAGGCGCGCACCGCGGTTGAGGAGCTTCTGGGTCGAAGCGTCGAGGTCCGAACCGAACTGCGCGAAGGCAGCCATTTCGCGGTACTGGGCGAGCTCGAGCTTGATCGAGCCGGCCACCTTCTTCATCGCCTTGGTCTGGGCCGAGGAGCCGACGCGCGACACCGACAGACCGACGTTGATGGCCGGACGGATGCCCTGATAGAACAGGCCGGTTTCAAGGAAGATCTGGCCGTCGGTGATCGAGATCACGTTGGTCGGGATGTAGGCTGACACGTCGCCCGCCTGGGTTTCGATGATCGGAAGAGCGGTAAGCGAGCCAGCGCCGTTCTCATCGTTCATCTTCGCTGCGCGCTCAAGCAGGCGGCTGTGGAGATAGAACACGTCACCGGGGTAGGCTTCGCGGCCCGGAGGACGACGCAGCAGCAGCGACATCTGGCGATAGGCCACGGCCTGCTTGGAAAGGTCGTCATAGACGATCACGGCGTGCATGCCGTTGTCGCGGAAGAACTCGCCCATGGTCGCGCCGGTGTAGGGAGCGAGGTACTGGAGCGGAGCCGGTTCCGAAGCGGTGGCGGCGATGACGATGGAGTATTCCATCGCGCCGTTCTCTTCGAGCTGGCGGACGATCTGCGCCACGGTCGAGCGCTTCTGGCCGACGGCGACGTAGATGCAGTAGAGCTTCTTGCCTTCGTCGGTCCCGGCGTTGGCAGCCTTCTGGTTGATGAAGGTGTCGATCGCGACAGCGGTCTTGCCGGTCTGACGGTCACCGATGATCAGCTCGCGCTGGCCACGGCCGACGGGGACGAGAGCGTCGATCGCCTTGAGGCCGGTCTGCACGGGTTCGTGCACCGACTTGCGCGGGATGATGCCCGGAGCCTTGACTTCGACGCGCTGGCGGGTGGCGTCAACGATCGGGCCCTTGCCGTCGATCGGGTTGCCGAGAGCATCGACCACGCGGCCAAGCAGGCCCTTGCCGACGGGAACGTCGACGATGGTGCCGGTGCGCTTGACGACGTCACCTTCCTTGATCTCGGAGTCCGAGCCGAAGATCACGACGCCGACGTTGTCGGCTTCGAGGTTCAGGGCCATGCCCTTCACGCCGTTCGAGAACTCGACCATTTCACCTGCCTGGACATTGTCGAGGCCGTGGATGCGGGCGATACCGTCACCCACCGAGAGCACGGAACCGACTTCCGAGACCTGGGCTTCGGTGCCGAAGCTGGCGATCTGGTCCTTGATGACCTTCGAGATTTCAGCGGCGCGGATTTCCATTTTCAGCCTTTCGTAGAGCCTTGAGGCTTCAAGCCTTCATCGCCTGGGCGAGGGAATTGAGACGGGTACGGATCGAGCTGTCGATCATCTGGCTGCCGATCTTCACGACAAGACCGCCGAGGATGTCAGCATCCACGTTGGTCTTGAGCTTGATCGACTTGCCGGTGCGGCCCTGCAGCTTTTCAGTGAGGGCAGCGATCTGGGCATCGTCGAGCGGATGGGCGCTGGTCACTTCGGCGCTGACTTCGCCGCGATGGGCGGCGGCGATCTGCGCGAAGGCGCGGATCACGTCAGGCAGGGCCGAGAGACGGCGGTTGGCGGCGAGAACGCCGATGAAATTCTTCGTAAGGTTGCTCAGGCCCAGCAGCGATGCGACGGCATCGATGGCGCGGCCAGCTTCATCACGGCCGAGCTTGGGGTTGTGAATGAGGCTTGTCAGATCAGCCGATTCGCGCAGTGCAGCATCGAGCTTCTCGAGATCGCCTTCCACAGCGGCAACAAAGCCCTGTTCATTGGCCAGATCGAACAACGCCGAAGCGTAACGCCCTGACAAGCTGGCCGTAATGCCGCCGGAAATCTCCACGCGCCGAGGTTCCTTCATCCAAGGATAAGCCGAGGCAGACCATTGCCCGGAGATGAACACCGGGTGGCCTGCAGACGGGGCGCGCCTAGCAACGTCAGGCCCATATGACAAGATGCGTCTTGGCTTCTTGTGCATAGGTATGAAGGTGATTGCGCGGATGCGTCGTTTATCCGGGGCGATCAGGGCGCAGGCTGGCAGTTGTAACGCATGCGTTCGTTGGGCTCTGGCGGCAGCAGTGCCTTGATCGCCTGCTGGTTCTGGCCGAATTGCCGCGCGGCATCCTCGCCTGCGCCACAGGCCGGTGCATTGAGCTTGGCGCGCTCAGCTCGCGCCCTCGTCATCGCATCGAGACCGACGAGGAAGCGCTCGACCGTGTAGGTCTTCGAATCCGGGTCATACGAATTTACCGAGATTGTCTCCTCGCCGTTGGGGACGAGAATTCGCGACCATCCGTCCTGCGCCAGGCCGTATTGGCTCTTGCCGTTCATGCAGCCATCGTCCCGCCAGTCGACCGGTACGTCAGTGATATCCGAGACGGTTACGCGGCTGCGTTCGGGATCGAGCACGCAGATCATGCGGCCTGAGCCGGGAGAATCGAGAGCAATTGCCGATCCGCTCGCGGATGGTTGCGGCTCTTCGAGCAATTCGCGGGCGCGGTTGTCGATCGAGGCGAGCGAGGGACGCAGGAACCACACTGCCACGGCCGATACGAGCAGAGCGCTGGCTCCGAAGATGTACTTGCGCTCAAACTTGCCGCGACGTCTGGAGGCCTTGACCATGCCCCAGCCACCAACGCCAAGGGCACCGACAAGGAGCAGCGCGGCCAAGGCCATGCCATTGTCGCGCGCTGAGAGGACGGCGATCTCGGCATCGCGGCGCGCCTTGTCCATGGCCCGCTGCTGCTGCTGGGTCCGGGCTTCGTTTTCCGCAGAGAGGCGGGCCTTCTCGCCCGCAGCCCGCTCGGCCTCGGCGCGGTCAAGGTCGGCGATGGAGCGGCAGGGCAGTCCGCTGGTATGCACGTCGACCTTGGCGCGCAGCAGGAAGGCGGACAGCTCGCGCATCGAGATGGCGAAATAGAAGGACGAATCGGTGCTGTTGTCGCTGACCGTGCCGAACGAGTTGACGCCGATTACCCGGCCGCAGGAATCGAGCAGTGGTCCGCCCGAGTTGCCTGAGCCGAGCGGTGCGGTGTGGAGCAAGGTGTCGAACGAGCGCGAGGAGCGGCCGCCAGAGAGGTAGCCACGCGTCTTGACGGCCTCCTGCGGCGTGACCAGATCGGCCATCGACAGGCCCTGCGCCAGATCGACGTTGCCGGGGTAGCCGACGGCATAGACTTCCGAGCCATCGCCGGGGACGCCGGGAAACAGGGTGATCGGGGTGAGGGTGCCGCCGCCTTCGATGCGCAGCAGGGCAAGATCGTTGCCCGGCGAATAGGCGACGAGCTTGGCCGGGTAGCCGTTGCGGCCCTCTGCCGGGACGACGCCCGCGATCAGGCTGTCGTCGCGGCGCAGTTCCTCGACAACGTGAGCGTTCGTCACGATCAGGTTGGGAGTGACAGCAAAGCCGGTGCCGTGGGTGATCAGGTTGGCGCGATCACCGTCGCTCTCGATGATGACGACGCGGACGACCGAGCGGCTGGCGGCGGAGATGTCCGCCGGGTCCGCCAGCGTTGCCGGAGCCAGAAAGGCGGCAAGCAGCAGGGCGAGGAAGGCAGTTATCTGTTTGGCGACACGCATGCCTGCGCTTCTTGCGCCCTTTTGCTTTGACCGCAAGGTGCGGGACGCGCTGTCGCACCTGCTTGGGCATCAGGTCTCCACAGCAAGGAGATGACTTGATGACATATCGAATCACAGGATTGGCTTACGAACCTTTCGCGGACCTGTTCGACCTGAGCGATGCCGAGTTGGAGAGCCGAAAGATTCGCCGCGTGTTTGCGACAAGCGATCGGGGATATCCCTGCCGCGTTTCGCTCGGTGATGCGCGCGCCGGTGACGAACTGCTGCTGCTCAACCATGTCAGTCACGATGTCGCCACGCCCTATCGCAGCGCTTATGCGATCTATGTGAAGCGCGATGCACAGGTTCCGGCAGCTTACGTTGACGAGGAACCGCCTGTCTTTGCCGGACGGCCGCTGGGACTGCGCGGCTTCGGTGCTGACGGGATGTTGAAGGACGCAAGGCTCGCAATGCCGGGGGAGGCGGACGCGCGCATTCGTGACCTGCTTGCCGATCCGCGCATTGCCACTATCCATGCCCACAATGCCGCGCATGGCTGTTTCGTGGCGCGGATCGAACGGCACGACAGCGGAGATGCAGGGTGACAACGGGCGAAGGGATCGGCGAGGACGAGGCATGGACGGCCGTGCTTGCCCGCGACCGGGCGTTCGACGGGCGCTTCGTCACTGGCGTGCTGAGCACGGGCATCTACTGCCGGCCATCGTGCTCTGCGCGCCATCCACGGCGCGAGAACGTGCGCTTCTTTGACGATGGCGTCGCAGCGCGGGCGGCGGGGTTGCGGCCGTGCCTGCGCTGCTCGCCCGATGAAGTGTCGCGTGACGAGCGGGCGGTGCTCATGGCGATCGAGGCGATCAAGGCGGGGGGGCAGACGCTGGGGCTGGCCGATCTTGCGGCGCGGTGCGGCTATTCCCCGACGCATTTCCAGCGGGTCTTTGCGCGCGCAACCGGACTTTCGCCCGCCGCCTATGCGCGCGCTTTGCAGAAGGAGCGCATGACGCAAGCGCTGTCAGCTGCGGAGCGGGTTACGGATGCGATCTATGATGCAGGCTTTTCAGGACCGTCGCGGTTCTATTCGGCAGCAGAGGAACGTCTTGGCATGACACCGTCGGCATGGGTGAACGGAGGGCGCGGCGTTACGATCCGCTGGGCCGTGGTCGATACTTCGATGGGGGCGATGCTGGTCGCGGCGACGGATAAAGGGGTCTGCCGGCTGTCGTTCAACGAGGACGAGAGCGCCTTGCGCGCGCGCTTTCCCCAAGCTGTGCTCGAGGAGGGCGGCGAGAGCTTTGCAGCGCTGCTGGCCGAGGTCGTGGCCGTAGTGGAAGCGCCGGGGGACCATTCGCACATTCCGCTCGACGTGAAGGGGACGGCTTTCCAGGAGGCGGTGTGGCAGGCGCTGCGGCGCATTCCGTCGGGCGAGACGCGCACGTACGCGCAGATTGCCGCGGACGTGGGCAAGCCCGGCGCGGTGCGGGCGGCAGGTTCGGCCAATGGCGCGAACAACGTGGCGGTACTTATCCCCTGCCATCGCGTGATCCGCACTGACGGATCGCTCGGAGGCTATGCCTATGGGCTTGAGATCAAGCAGCGATTGCTGGACAAGGAGCGCCAGACCAACCGGGGGTGAGGCATGGACGATCTTCAGACGGCCGATCAGGCGCGAAGGCCGGGGCTATTGCGGCGGATCATTGCCTTTCCGCTGACGCTGATGATCGTCGAGTTCTTCGGGGTCGGCATTGCGGCCTCGGCGGCATCGTTCGCCCTGCACAAAGTCGTGACGCAGGGGACGCCGGGTTATTTTCTCGGCGGGTTGACCGTGGCTGTGCTCGCCATCCTTATCTATCTCGGCGCGCGGCGCTGGATCGAGCGGCGGGCCAACGACGAGCTGCCGCTGGCGCTGCTCGGGCGCGAGATTCCGCAGGGATTGCTGATCGGTGCAGGGCTTTTCACGCTCATGACCGGGATCGTCGCGTTGATGGGCGGGCTTGCGGTCGAGCGAGTGAATGGCATGGGGGCGCTCTGGGCGATGCTGGCGATGGCGGTGACTTCGGGGACGATCGAGGAGATCCTGTTCCGGGGCATCTTGCTGCGCCATATCGAAGCGATGCTGGGGACGTGGGCTGCGCTGGCGATCACCTCGGCGCTGTTTGGCGCGGCACATCTTGCCAACCCAGGGGCAAGCCTGTTCGCTGCCTTTGCCATTGCGATGGAGGCGGGCATCCTGCTGGGTGCGGCGTACCTTTGGAAACGCCGGTTGTGGATACCGATCGGCATCCATGCGGCTTGGAACTTCACGCAAGGGTGGGTGTTCGGCGTTCCGGTTTCGGGCGGCAAGGTGCCTGAGGGGCTGCTGGTGACCACGCGCAACGGACCGGATTGGCTGACTGGCGGCGCGTTCGGGCTTGAAGCCAGCGTGATCGCGATGCTGGTGGCGACCGGGGCAGGGCTGGTCCTGCTGGTGCGCGTGGTGCGGCAGGGCGGGATCAGGCCGCCGATGTGGGTGAAGCGCTAACGCGCCCAGCCTGGCTTGGCCGGTTCGAGGGTCTTCAGGAACGCGTCTGCGCTGTCGATGTATTCGGCGCGCTTGTCGTCGCTCATCCGCCGCCATGTGGCGTAAGGCTGGGCGAGGCGGTGGTAGCCTGACAGCTTCTTTTCGTTGCGGGCGAGGAAGTGCCAGTAGAGCGCGTTGAAGGGGCAGGCGTCGGGGCCGGTCTTCTGCTTCACCTTGTAAGTGCATGAGCCGCAGTAGTCGCTCATGCGGTCGATGTAGGCACCGCTGGCGGCGTAGGGCTTCGAGGCGAGGCGGCCCTTGTCGGCGTGGAGGACCATACCGGCGACGTTGGGCAGTTCGACCCATTCGAAGGCGTCGGCATAGACTGCGAGGTACCAGTCAGCGACGTCCTGCGGCCTGATCCCGGCGAGCAGCGCGAAGTTGCCGAGTACCATCAGGCGCTGGATGTGGTGGGCGTAGGCGTTGTCGCGGGTGGTGCGGACGCAATCGGCGAGGCAGCGCATCTTCGTTTCGCCGGTCCAGTAGAAGTCTGGCAGCGGGCGGTGTGCATCAAGACCGTTTGCCTCGGCCAAGCCGGGCATTTCGAGCCAGTACATGCCGCGGATATACTCGCGCCAACCGATGATCTGGCGGATGAAGCCTTCGACCGCCTCGATCGGCGCACGGCCTTCCCGCCATTCGGCTTCGGCGCAGCGGCACAGGTCGAGCGGATCGAGCAGGCCGATGTTGAGCGCGGGCGAGACGGCGGCGTGGAACAGGAAGTCCTCGCCTGCAACCATTGCGTCCTGATATTTGCCGAAGAGGGGCAGACGGTCGCGCAGGAAGGCGTCGCGGGCCACTTCGGCATCGGCGCGGGTGACGGGCCAGTTGAAGTTCTTCAGCGATCCGAAATGGTTGCCAAACCGGTTTGAGACGAGGTCGAGGACTTCGCGGGTCGTCTTATCGTGCGAGAAGGGTGGCAGCGCGGGCGGTTTGAGCCCGGCTTCGGGGCCGCCGCGGTTTTCGGCATCGAAGTTCCAGCGGCCGCCGACGGGCTTGTCGCCGTCCATCAGCAGCCCGGTCTTGCGGCGCATCTCGCGGTAGAACCACTCCATGCGCAATTCCTTGCGGCCTGCGGCCCACTCGTAGAAATCGGGCAGGGGGCAGACGAAGCGCGTGTCGGGCAGGATGCGCAGGCGAACGGGGAGATCGGTGCGCCATTGCTCCATCGCTTGGCGCACGCGCCATTCGCCGGGTTCGGTCACCTGCACGCCGCGCGGGGCATGTCGCTCGATGGCGCGCAGGACTTCGCCGGTAAAGCTACCAGTGTTTTTTGGATCGTCGAGGCGGATGTAGTCGACCGTCCACCCGGCTTCGCGCAGTTCTTCGGCGACGTGGCGCATGGCCGAGAGGATCAGGGCGATCTTGGCCTTGTGGTGGCGGACGTAAGTCGTCTCGTCGGCCACTTCCATCATCAGGACGATGGTGTCTTCGGGCTTGCGGTCGGCAAGGCTGGAGATCTGGGGCGAAAGCTGATCGCCGAGAATGGGGACAAGGACTGGGCCGTTCATCCGGTGGGAATGGCCGAGCGGCGGATTGGTTCAACCTGCCCGTTAGGGTCAGACGAAGCTGTAGGGGTCTATGTCCACAGCCACGCGCACGCCCGGCGGGAAGCGCAGTGGATCAAGCCACTCGCGGATCACGCGTTGCAGTTCGGTGGAGCGGCGGGCGTTGATCAGCAGGCGGTAGCGATAGCGCCCGCGCAGGAGAGAGAGCGGGGCAGGCGCGGGGCCGAGGATCAGCACGTCATCGAGGCGCGGAGCCGAGCCGCCGATGCCGCGTGCCGCATCGCGGGCTTCGGCCTCGTCCTCGCTCGATACGATGATTGCGGCCCACCGACCGAAGGGCGGTGCACCGGCATCGCGGCGGGCTTCGGCTTCGGCAGCGTAGAAGGCGTCACGGTCGCCGCTGGCGAGGGCTTCGATCACCGGGGCTTCGGGATGGCGGGTCTGGATCAGGACTTCGCCGGGCTTCTCGCCACGTCCGGCACGGCCTGCGACCTGTGCGACTTGCTGATAGGTCCGTTCGGCCGCGCGCAAGTCTCCGCCTTCAAGGCCCATGTCGGCATCGATCACGCCAACGAGGGTCAGTTCGGGGAAGTGGTAGCCCTTGGTGACAAGCTGGGTGCCGACAATCACGTCGATGGCCTTGTTGCTGGCCATCTCGACGAATTCTGCGGCCTTGGCGGGACTTGTCAGCGTGTCGGAGGTGACGAGTGCGACGCGGGCCTCGGGCAGGATTGCGGCGACTTCATCGGCGATACGCTCCACGCCGGGGCCGCAGGCGACGAGGCAATCGGGCTCGCTGCATTCGGGGCAGGCATCGGGCGTTGGCACCTCATGGCCGCAGTGATGGCAGGCAAGGCGGCGCGAGAGGCGGTGCTCGACCAGCCAGGCTGAGCAGTTGGGGCACTGGAAGCGGTAGCCGCAGGTGCGACACAGGGTCAGCGGTGCGTAGCCGCGCCGGTTGAGGAACAGCAGCGACTGTTCGCCCTTCTCAAGCCGGTCCTTCAGAGCCTTGACCAGCGGCGGGGCAATCCAGTGGTTGCGTTCGGGCTGCTCGGTACGGAGGTCGACGATCTGGATGTCAGGCATGGTCGCGCCACCGAAGCGGGCGGGGAGGATGACCCGTTCATAGCGACCGGCCTCGGCCATCTGCAGGCTTTCGAGCGCGGGGGTGGCGCTGGCGAGGATCACCGGCACTTTCTCGAAATGCGCGCGCATCACGGCAACGTCGCGGGCGTTGTAGCGCACGCCGTCGTCCTGCTTGAACGAGATCTCGTGGGCTTCGTCGACGACGATCAACCCGAGCTTGGCGAAGGGCAGGAACAGGGCGCTGCGTGCGCCGACGACGACTTGCGCGGTTCCTGCAGCGACGGCCCGCCAGGCGCGGCGGCGTTCGGAGGATTTGAGCGAGGAATGCCAGGTGACCGGACTGACGCCGAACCGCGCTTCGAAGCGCTTCAGAAAGGTTTCAGTGAGCGCGATTTCAGGGAGCAGGACGAGCACTTGCCCTCCCATTTCCAGCGCGGCGGCGATGGCCTCGAAATAGGTTTCAGTCTTGCCCGATCCGGTCACGCCATCGAGCAGGAAGGGCCGAAAGGCGTGCGCCCTTACCGCCGAAACGAACTTTGCCGCGACATCCGCCTGCTGGTCCGAAAGATCGGGTGCCGCAAAGGCGGGGTCTGCGGGGGGATAGGGGTGGTCTGAATCGACAATCACCGGTTCGAGGAGCCCGGCATTGACCATGCCACGCAGGACCGCATCGGATACCCCCGCAATCTCTGAGAGTTCGCGGATGGTGGCTTGCTGGTCGTGCAGCAGATCGAGCGCGATCAGCCGCTGCGGGGTGAGGCGGGCGGTTTCCTTGCCGGTCAGCCGGTATTCGGTGACCGTGCTGCCGCCCTGTAGCGCAGCATTGCTCGACAGCGCCATGCGCGCCACGGCGGCGAGGGGGGCGACGTAGTAGTCCGCCGTCCACTCGATCAGGCGGCGCAAGGGGGCAGGGAGCGGAGGGACCGGCAGGACCTGCAGCAGCGGGCGCAGCTTCGCGTCCGGAACTTCGGTTCCCGGAAGCCGTTCCGCTTCCCAGACAACGCCGATGATCTGCCGAGGTCCCAGTGGCGCAAGGACGACACTGCCTGGTTCCACCGTCATTTCGGCGGGCACGCGGTAATCGAGCGGACCGAGCGCTGAATTGAAGACAAGGCATCGGACGCGGTTCATGTTCGCCGGTCTATATGGGGGCGAAGCGCTGCGGGCAAAGCCCGCGTGGGCCAGAATTGAGGAGAACTACAGATGTCGCAAGGTTCCATGCTTGTCGCGCGCCGCACCATGCTTGGCGGCATGACGTCACTTGCAGTTCTGTCCGTCGCGGGTTGTGCGAGCTATCCTGCCTTCTCGCTCGAAGAGGCCGTCAGGCGTCTGCTGTTCCTTTCCACGGACCGGGCCTTTGCGCGATTGCTGGCTCCCGGCGGTTTCTGGGACGATCAGGTGACACGCCTTGCCTTGCCCGAGGCGATCGGCAATCGCGGTGGCGTTCTGGCACGGATACTGACCGGACCTATCGTCAAGGACCGGCTGCAGCGGGCGTTCAACGACATGGCCTATGACGCGGCCGAGCGCGCCGCGCCTGCTGTCACCGATGCTGTTCGCACGATCGGCATCCGTAACGCGTTGGCCCTTCTGCGCGGCAGCGATCCGATGGGGGCCACGGCGTTTCTGCATCAGGAAATGGGAACGAGTCTCGTCGAGATCATGGTGCCCGAATTCGGCGATGCAATCAGGGTGAGTCGTGAGCCTTTGGTTGGGCAGGTGCTTGCGGCGCTGACCGGTGTGGACGTGGGCGGCATTGCCAACTCGCTGGCCTATGAGGCGGACAACGCCATTTTCCGCGCCATCGGGCGCGAGGAGGCAGCGATTCGTGCTGATCCGCGCTCAACCAACGATCCGCTGCTGTTGGCAGCGTTTGGCATAAAGTGACGGACTGACATCGGCGCGCGGCTTGCCTATAGGCGGAGGGGAATCAATCGCTCCCCGCTTGGAAGGCTGCCCCATGAAGTTCTTCGTCGACACTGCCGACACCGCCGAGATTGCGGACCTTGCTGCCACTGGCCTGCTCGATGGCGTGACCACCAATCCCACGCTGATCGCGAAGGCGGGCAAGGACTTCATCGAAGTAACCCGTGAGATCTGCGGACTGGTCGACGGTCCGGTCTCTGCCGAAGTCGTTGCTCTCGATCACGAAACGATGATGCGTGAGGCTGAAGTACTGCGCAAGATCGCCGACAACGTCTGCATCAAGGTGCCACTGACCATCGACGGCCTAAAGACCTGCAAGGCGCTCACCGGCGACGGCACCAAGGTCAACGTCACGCTGTGCTTCTCGGCGAACCAGGCGCTGCTCGCGGCCAAGGCTGGCGCGACCTTCATCTCGCCCTTCGTCGGCCGCCATGACGACAACGGCTTCGATGGCATGGATCTGATCCGCGACATCCGCCTGATCTATGACAACTACGCGTTCGAGACCCAGATCCTCGTCGCCTCGATCCGCCACGGCGTGCACGTGCTGGAAAGCGCGCGCATCGGTGCCGACGTGATCACCGCGCCACCCGCCGTGATCAAGGGCCTGTTCAAACATGTCCTTACGGACAAGGGTATCGAAGGCTTCCTTGCCGACTGGGCGAAGACCGGCCAGAAGATCGTCTGAACCTTCTGAATCACAGGCACTTGCGCATTGGCTGACGAAACTCCCCTCGACCGTTTCCGTTCGGTGCTGACCGGCACCGCGCGGGCGATCTCGCTCGATCCGGAGGTCGAAGTGGCGTGGACGGCCGATGCGCCGGTCCAGTCCGGCCAGTCGATGCGCGTGCCGATGCCGGGGCGTTCGCTCCCCGCAGAGCAGGTGGCAGAGGCGCGGGGCCATGCCGATTCGATGGCTCTGCGGCTGCGGCACCACAACGCCGCGCTGCATGGCCGCAACGCACCTTCGGAAGCGCTGGCGCGGGCCTGCTACGATGCCGTCGAGCAGGTTCGGTATGAGGCGCTGGGCGCTAATGCCTATGCGGGCATGCGCGGAAACCTTGGCGCGGCGCTGGCGATGCGCATGGCGTCCGATCCGATTGCGCGCGCGGCAAAGCCCGAGGACGTGCCGCTGCCGACGGCGCTGGCGCTCCTCTTGCGTGAGAAGCTGACCGGGGAGACGTCTCCCGCTTCGACCGACACCGGCATGGCGATGGTGCGCAGCTGGATCGAGAGCAAGGTCGGTGGCGATGTCGAGGGTCTTGCGCTCTCGCTTGATGACCAGCGCGCTTTTCAGCAGATCGCGCTCGACATGCTCCAGCATCTCGACCTCACGCAGTCCGCTTCCGATCAGGAGGAGGACACGCAGGACGACGAGGGCGAGGAACAGGAAGACGAGGGCGAGGAAGAGCCCAGCAGCTCCGACGATCAGGAGCAGCAGCCCTCCGAAGTCGCGGGCGACACCAGCGAGGGCGACGAGGATTCGGAGTCCGAGCAGGAAGTCGAACAGGACGACGATGCCGCCGATTCCGACATGGCCGACGATGGCGAGGAGGGCATGCTGCCCACGCGCCCGAACCGGCCCTGGACCGACCTTCCGGAAAACTTCGACTATAAGAGCTTCACCACCCAGTTCGACGAGATCATCTCGGCCAGCGATCTGTGCGACGAGGAAGAGCTGACGCGGCTGCGCGCCTATCTCGACATGCAGCTCAAGGGCTTGCAGGGGGTGGTCACGCGTCTGGCCAACCGCTTGCAGCGCCGCCTGATGGCCCAGCAGAACCGTTCGTGGGACTTCGATCAGGAGGAAGGCCTGCTCGATGCCGCGCGCCTTGCCCGTGTGGTGATCTCGCCCGGCCATTCGCTGTCCTACAAGATCGAACGCGACGTCGAGTTCAAGGATACGATCGTCACGCTGCTGATCGACAATTCGGGTTCGATGCGCGGACGGCCGATCTCGATCGCGGCGATCAGTGCCGATATCCTTGCGCGTACGCTGGAGCGCTGCGGGGTCAAGACCGAGATCCTCGGCTTTACCACGCGCGCATGGAAGGGCGGGCAGAGCCGCGAGGCGTGGCTGGCGGGCGGCAAGCCTTCGCAGCCGGGCCGCCTCAATGACTTGCGCCATATCGTCTACAAGAAGGCTGATGAGCCTTGGCGCCGCGCCCGCAAGAACCTCGGCCTGATGATGCGCGAGGGTCTGCTCAAGGAAAACATCGACGGCGAAGCACTGCTCTGGGCCCACACCCGCCTGTTGGCACGCCCCGAAGACCGCCGCATCCTTATGGTCATTTCCGATGGCGCGCCGGTCGACGATTCGACTTTGTCCGTCAACAATGCAGGCTATCTCGAACAGCACCTGCGCAAGGTGATCGACTGGATCGAAAAGCAATCGCCGGTGCAGTTGGTGGCGATCGGCATCGGGCACGACGTCACGCGATACTATCGCCGGGCCGTCACGATCATGGATGCGGAGCAACTGGGCGGCACGATCATCGAACAGTTGGCGGATTTGTTCGAGGATGAAGCTTAGGCTTTATTTCCTTGCGCAATTGGCCTTGTCATCTTCCTGACAACGTTTAACGTCGGCTGATGAATTGGGGGCAGGGATCGACGTTGGCGGCGGCTTTGGCTGCGGCTGTGCCAAGTTTGGCTTGGCAAGAATCACATGCGCAGGACGCTGCAGCGGCCTCATCAGCGCAAACTCCATCCGCTCCAGCTGCCGCATCACCGCCTGCCCAGCAAGTTCCACTGGACGCTTGCGCATCCGCTCTGGCCGAAAAGCGCCAGGGAAACTGCATTCCAGCGCTGACACCGGTTCAGGTCGAACTTTCCGAACCGCTCAGCAGTCGAACCAGCATCACCGGACAAGCGTTCGCGTTTTCACTCGTTGCGCCGATCAGCGTCGGTGGCGTCGAAATGATCGCCGCCGGGACGAAAGGGCAAGGAGAAGTCGTCCATGCCAAGAAGACTGGCGTCGGCGTGGGCGGTGAACTGGTCCTTGCGGCTCGCTATCTGCAGGTTGGCGATCGGCGGTTGCGTTTGAGAAGCATGCATCTCAACGGCACAGGCCGCGATCAGCAAGGTCTTGCCTTTGCGGTAGGGGTGGCAGTCGGCTTTCCGGCACTCTTCGTACGCGGTAAGCACATTGACGTCCCAGCTGGTGCCTTCGCGGACGTCAAGACTGCCGAGGCATTCTGGATTGACAGCGCAACTGCTCCTGCAAGCAGTGCTGAAAGTGCCGCTGAGGCAAAAAAGATCACGACGAAAGAAGGGGTGCCTGATGTTCCGTAAGTTTGCAGTTTCCTTGGCTCTGGCCACATCAATGGTAGCGATTCCGGCTCTTGCAGCCGACAAGGCCGATGCTCCGGCAGCGCCGATCGCCATTCCCGCTCCACCGGCGGGCAAGGGTCAGATCGTGTTTTTCCGCCCTGGCGGCATGGGCTTTGCGGTCGGTTGCTCGGTGAATGAAAAGGGCCAGAAGGTCAGTTCGTTGGGCGCAGGCCGTTACTTCGTGATGGTCACCGAGCCGGGCCGCCATGAATTCACGGTAAAGAGCGAAGCAAAGGATGTGCTGGCTCTCGAGGTGGAAGCCGACGAAACGCAGTACGCGACCTGCCGCATCAAGATGGGCATCATGGTCGGCCGTCCTGACCTTGCACCCTCGACCGAGGGAGACTTCCGCAAGAACAACAAGTTGAAGCTTGTCGATGCTGATGACATGGGCCCGGGCGAAGGGGCACTGCGGCCTGACCAGCTTGCTGCTGCACTTGCCGCTTCGGCAGCACCTGCAGCGCCGGCTACGCCTGCCGAAGCAACAGCAGCGCCTGCGACTTCGGCTCCAACTAGCTGATCGGTTCGGTAATGCCGGGTTGACTGCCAAACTTTAACCGGGCAGTTAATCCGGCATGAGCACCATGACTGTCAGCGAAGCCGTCCTTTCCCGCCGTTCGATCCGGGTGTTCAAGCCCGATCCTGTGCCGCTCGAGGTTCTGCGGCGGGTCATGGACAAGGCGCGGTGGGCGCCTTCGGGGTGCAATTTCCAGCCTTGGGAAGCAACCATCGTGACCGGTGAACCGCTGGCCGAATTGCAGGCCAAGATGCTGGCCTCGCCGATGCAGGATCCGGCGGAATATTCATGGTCCGATCCCGAGGTCATCCCCGAATGCAAGGCGCGGCTGCAGCAGGTCGGCGCGGCGATGTACACTGCGATGGGCGTCGGCCGAAGCGACGGCGATGCTAGGGCCGACTTCGTTCGCAACAACGTGACCTCGTTTGGCGCACCTGCCGTGCTGCTGTGCTATTTCGACCGGCGCATGGGGCCGCCGCAGTGGTCGGACGTCGGCATGTGGCTGCAAACGATCATGCTGCTGCTGCGTGAGGAGGGGCTCGATTCCTGCCCGCAGGAGTTTCTCTCGATGTATGCGAAGCTGATCAAGGAGTTCATCGGCGTTTCGGATGAAACGCACATCTTCTTCTGCGGCATCGCCATCGGCTACCGCGTTGAGGACACTGCGGTGAACCAGTTCCCGCGCGAGCGGGTGGACATCGACGGCAACGTCCGTTTCCTCGGTTTCTGAAAGTCTTGGCAATGGACGTGACCGAAGCGGTTCTGTCGCGGCGGTCGGTTCGCCGTTTCCTGCCTGATCCAGTCCCGCGCGAGGTGCTGGAGCGCGTGTTGCACAAGGCGCAGCGTGCGCCATCGGGCGGCAATGTGCAGCCCTGGAACGCCAAGGTGCTAGCGGGAAAACCGTTGGCGAGGCTGGTCGCAGCCGTTGCCGAGGTCATCCCCCAAGGCCGGGTCGCACATTCACCGGAGTATGCGGTCTATCCGCCTGAGCTTGACGGCGCCTATGAAGCGCGGCGCTTTGGTGTGGGCGAGGCGATGTACGCGGCGCTCGGCATCGGGCGGGAGGACAATCGCGGGCGACTGGCGCAGTTCATGAGCAACTTCCGCGCCTTCGATGCCCCGGCCCTGATGCTGGTGCATACTCCCCGATACATGGGGCCGCCGCAGTGGTCGGACATCGGCATGTGGCTGCAGACCGTGATGTTGCTGCTGCGTGAGGAAGGTCTCGATTCCTGCGCGCAGGAGGCGTGGGCGGTCTACCAGAAGCAGGTCCGTGAATGTGTCAGCCTGCCGGAAGACCACGTGTTTTTCTGCGGCCTCGCCATCGGCTGGCGCGATCCGGCAGCACCTGTGAATCAGTTCGATGTGCCACGGGCATCGCTCGAGGACGTGGTATCCTTCGAAGGTTTCTGACGTCGGATTGATACAATTCGCTTGGCAGCGACGGGTGTATCGCTTGGCATCTGCGCAGCAACGCGCCTATGCTGTGCCAAACGGCACAAGAGTCCTCGGGTAACGCAAGATATTGGCTGCAATTGGCCATGGCTCCGAAGCGGACGTTTCGTCCGGCGGGGTCAGGCCGGGAGAGCATGTGATGCGTGACCGTCGGGCAGGACATTGGGCGAGGCTGGGAGCAGGTGCTGCGGCATTGGCCGTCATGCTGGGAACTGGTTGCGGCTCGGTCTCGGCCCGCGAGGAATCGCTCCTGCTCCGCGACAGTTTTCCGCTGGGCTCGGGCGGAAGCAAGGCGTTGTGCCAGGTCCAGTCCCGCACGACCGATCCCGCCAACCGCAGCCCGATGGATCGTACCTGGGCCATCGTCTGCCGCGATTCGGCTCTGCCTGTTGGCTATGTTTTCGCGCTGCGTCATGGGCTCGACGATGAACTGGCGCGGCTCGCGCAGCGGCGGCGCGACAAGGTTTCGTGCAATGCAAAGACCACGGCTTCGGTTGGTGGGCGGATGCGGCAGGACTGTCGCTGGAAGGACCCGGATCTTGCGTATGAAGTCGTCAGCGTAGCGCGTGGCAGCACGACTTTTGTGGTCGAAGGCTTTTCCGCCTACCATGGTGCGCTCGATCTCGCGCTGCGCTCGATCTATGCCGACCGCCTGCTCGATGAGCCGATCGAGGTGGCGACGACATCGGTGAACGATACCGAAGCCTATGCTCGCATCCAGGCGCTGACGCTCGATCCGGCAACCGCGCTCGCAGAGGGATACCGGCGCAACAACTCGGGCGACTATGCCGAAGCTGCCGCCTATTTCGAGACGCTGGATCAGCGGCAGGCGTCGACGGGCGATGTGCCGATCGACCGCGTTGAATTCCTCGTCAACGCGGGGCTTCAGCGGTCCAACCTCGGCCAGTTTTCCGAAGCGGACCGCCTGTTTACCGAGGCTGATGCCATGCCCGCAGGAAGCGGCGTGGTGGAGCGGTTGCGGCGCAACTACGAGGCGATCCACCTGCTGAACCAGGAGCGCTACGACAATGCACTTGAGCGTCTGGGCACGCCGTTGCGCCAGACCAGTGCGATGGGCGCAGACAGTCTGCGCGCGACGATGGAACTTACGCCGTCTGTCTCGCGCCGGATCAATGCATCTGACCTTACCGCCAATGCGATGGGGCTGGTCGATGATCTACGGCTGACCGACGACGAGCGGGCCACCATCCTCGACGCCCAGAGCCTGCAATTGCGCGGGACGGCGTTGCGTCTGCTCGGCCAGAGGGCGGAAGCCCGGTCAGCGCTCGAGCAGGCACAGGCCCGCGCGCTGGCCGTCCGAAACGGTCGCGTCGTGTCGATCGTGCGGATGCGCGCGCAATTGCTAACTGAACTGGCGACGCTGGCTGAGGAAGAGGGTCGATTGAGCGACGCGGAGGCATTGTTGCGCTCTGCCGTCGATATCGTTGGCGTTCAGTATCCCGAAACCCGAAGCATGGCGGCAGCGCAAGCGCGTCTTGCCGCCTATCTCGTCCGTCGTGGCCGACCGGCCGAAGCCGAGCCGCTCTATCGCGAAGTGGTTTCGCGCTCGGTCGAGCGGGAAAACGGGCTTTCCGGTCTGTCCCGTCAGATGGCGCCCTACTTCGACCTTCTCGCCTCGCGCATGGGTGCTGATTCGGCGACGAGCGATGCCTTCTTTCAGGCATCGCAAGTTCTGGTAAGGCCGGGCGTGGCGGAAACGCAGGCTGTATTGTCGCGCGAACTTTCGGGTGGAAGTGACGAGGCAGCAAGGCTTTTCCGTCAGTCGAACAGCCTGACGCGTGCTGTCGAGCGGGCGCGCATGACGTATGCGGCACTGCAGAGGCTTGACGATGCCGCCGCACGTACGGACGAGATAGCCGAAGCTGCAAAGCGCGTTGCCGATCTGGAGGCGCAGGAGCAGGCGACCGTTATCGACCTTGCCAACTATGCCCGCTATCGCGTTGTCACTCAGCGCGTAATTGGCCAGAAGGAGCTTCAGCAGGGGCTCGGCGCAGACGAGGTCTATGCCAAGATGGCGGTCCTCGGTCCCGATGTGTTCGTGTTCTTCGCGAGCAAGGACAAGGCGATTGGATACCGCGCGCCGATCACCTCGGGCGAACTGGAAAAGTCCGTGCAGGCCGTGCGGGATTCGATCTCTCGGTTTGATGGCAAGCAGTATGTGACGGGAACATTTGCCGCGAACGAGGCAGCGGGGCTCTACAGGGCGCTGTTCGGACCGGTTTCGGCGGAGCTTGGCGCAGCGCATCATCTGATTTTCGAGCCGGACGGCGCGATGCTGAAGCTGCCGGTCAACGTGCTGATCGCGGACGAAGCTTCTGCCAAAGCCTACCTCGCGCAGGCGGAAAGTCCCGCCGGCGATCCGTTCGATCTGCGCGGGGTGAAGTGGCTGGCGAAAGACAAGATTGTCTCGACTGCCGTTTCGGCGCGCTCCTTCATGGACGCCCGCAAGCAACCCGGTTCAAAGGCGCATGAGGCCTATCTGGGATTGGGGCGAAACGCTGCCGTCTCGGCCACGTCGGCGCTGGCGGCCGCGCGTGTGCGCGGTGCGGATGGCGAAGTGATGGCGGATTGCAGTTGGCCTCTAGCCACCTGGAACCGACCCATTTCCGAAGCCGAGTTGCTCAAGGCACGCATGCTGCTGTCCGGGCAGGGGACAGACCTCATGGTCGGACCTGCTTTCTCGGATACCGCGATCAAATCACGGGGGGATTTGAACAATTTCCGGATCCTGCATTTCGCCACGCATGGTCTGGTCACGCCGCCCCAGCCATCGTGCCCGGCGCGCCCTGCGCTGGTTACCTCGTTCGGGCCGCAAGGGTCGGACGGGTTGCTGAGCTTTTCCGAGATATTCGACCTGCGGCTTGATGCGGATATGGTCATCCTCTCTGCTTGCGATACGGCTGGGCAGGCTGACGTGGCGGCAACGCGCGACGCAGGTATCGTGACCGGGGGCGGCTCAGCGCTCGAGGGCCTTGTTCGCGCGTTCATCGGCGCGGGCAGCCGTTCCGTGCTCGCCAGCCATTGGCCCGCTCCCGATGATTTCGATGCGACGGCGCGCCTGATCAACGGTCTCTTTGCGGCGGCACCTGGTACGGCGACAGGCGAAGCGCTGCTCAAGGCGCAGGATGCGCTTATGACCGATGTGGATACGTCTCACCCCTATTACTGGGCCGGCTTTGCAATTATCGGTGACGCTGCGCGGCCGCTTGTTGCGCAAGGTGCGCGCATGGCCGCGGTGCAGGGGATAGCACCGGCGGCCATGAAGATGGTTCCGGGGGGAAACTGACGAATGGCACGTGAAGACCGCGCAGGCGAAGAGGGGCCGCGCGATATCGGGCGCACGGCAAGACGCAGTCTTTCGCAACTGGGCTGGCAGCGGTCGGTCGTAGCACTGGCGCTTTTGGCTTTCGCACTGTTCATAGCCTTCAACAGCTGGCACTTGCCGCTTCTGCGCGATGCCGAAGCCGGGCTCTATGACCTGCGCGCCGCCAACTTCGCGCCGCCAACCGATACCGACAAGCGCGTGACGCTGGTGGTCTATACTGCCGATACCAACCGTGCGACCGGCCAGATTTCGCCGGTCGACCGAACGATTCTGGCCAAGGCGCTGACCCAGATCGACCAGCTTGGCGCCAAGGGCATCGGCATCGACGTGCTGTTCGACAGCCCGCAGGACGATGACGATCTGCTGCGCGCCTCGCTCAAGGCCATGCGCACGCCGGTGTTCCTCGCCTTTGCCGACAATCGGACGAATCCCGAAGCGATTACATATGAACAGGAGCAGGACCTCAGAGCATTTCTGAAGAGTGCGGGCACCGACAAGGTCAAGCCTGCTTCGATCCTGCTCGAGACTGATGCGGATGGCGTGGCGCGTCGCTGGCCGCGGCAATATGCGGGATTGCCACCGCTGCTCTCGGTCGCGCTGACCAGCGGCAGCAGTGACGCCGATTCACGGTTTGCCAGCTACACCGGCCCGATCCGCTATCGTGTGCCGTCCGCGAGCGACCGTCCGGTGTTCGACAAGATACCGATTGACCTTGTCGCCGATCCCGAAACCGCGCCGCTGGTCGCCGATGCGATCAAGGGGCGTTACGTGCTGATCGGTGGCGACTTTTCGGACTTTGACCAGTTCGACACGCCGTTCACCCGCACCGGTAATCCGGTCACCGGAGAAACGCGGATGATCGGTGTCGAGGTGCACGCCTCGATGCTGGCGCAGTTGCTCGACAAGGCCTGGAAGGAACGGCCTGCAGTCTCGCTCAAGGTAATCGCGGCAGTGCTGGCCGTGGGGCTTGGGGCGGCAACGGCGCTCGCACAAGTGCGGACCTGGGTGCTGGTTCTATGCGTGGTAGCGCAGTTCGCGCTGTTTCTGGCGGTGCCTTTCGTGGTCGAGCGGGCGGGGTACGATACGCTCGATATGCCTGCCACGGGCTGGCTGATCGGCTGGCTCATCGCCTTCACCGCCATCAGTTCCGGGCTGCGAGCGATCAACGCCGCGCAACGCGAGTTCGCGCAAGGAGCGTTGGGCAAGTATCTGCCGCGTTCGGTCGCGGCCGAGATCATGCGCAACCCCGAGCGATTGTCCCTGCATGGCGAGAAGCGCGAGATATTCTGCCTGTTCAGCGATCTCGAAGGGTTCACCAAGCTCACTCACGCTGTTGAGCCTGAAATAATCGCGCGGCTGCTCAACGATTATCTCGACCGGCTGAGCGCCGTGGTGCTTCAGTATGGCGGCACGCTCGACAAGTTCGTTGGCGATGCCGTGGTGGCCTTCTGGGGCGCGCCAATTGCCTACCCCGATGACGGTGAGCGCGCGGTTAAGGCCGCATGGGCCATGTATCTGGCGGGCGAGGAATTCCGCAAGTCAGTGCCCGCAGGCGTGCCTAAAATCGGCCGGACCCGCGTCGGCGTACACTATGGTGAGGCTGTGGTCGGCAATTTCGGTGGCGAGGGGCGGATCCAGTATACCGCGCTGGGCGATGCGATGAACACGGCAGCGCGGCTGGAAGGGGCAAACAAGCCACTCGACACGCGCGTGCTGGTGAGCCGCGAGGCCGCGGAGCGGTCGGGGCTTGACTGGTTCCGGCCGATGGGCTCGGTCACCCTGCGGGGACGCAAGACGCCGGTCGAGGTGTTCGAACCAGTCCCCGATCTTGGCATCGCTGAACGGGCTCTTGCGGTAGAGGCCGTGAAGGCACATGCGCTGGGTGACATGGATCGTGTGAAAGCTCTCACAGACACAATCCTCGAATCGGCGCATGACGACGATGCGATGATCAACCTGATCCAGAGATTGCGACAGACGCACAAGGGAGAGAGTTATGTTCTTGGTTGATGGCAAGCAATTGCGCGCTCTTGCGGCGGGCGTGGCAGCCATTGCCGGGCTCGCGCTGGCGAGCGAAGCCATGGCGCAATCGGTGGTGGTCCGGTCGACCGGGCCGTCGTCGGCAACCTATCCGCAGGGCAAGAAGCTGCCGGCCGATGCGTCGGTGGTGCTCAAGGCTGGCGATCACGTTACCGTGCTCGACAAGGCGGGCACGCGGGTGCTGAATGGCCCGGGCACTTTTGCGCTCAACGGTTCTGTGAATCGCGATGCGCCCACAGGCGGGACGGCGCTGGCAGCGATGATGGCGCGTGGAGGTGCATCGCGAACCCGCACCGGGGCCGTGCGCGGCGCTCCGGCAGGACCAGTCGCCGCAGCGCCGAGCGGGCCGGAAAACGTCTGGTACATCGACGTAAGCAAGGGCGGAACCTACTGCATTGCCGATCCCGCAACGGTGGTACTGTGGCGGCCGGAAAAGACCGAGGAGGGCACCGGCAAACTGCTTTCGCAGGATGGCAGCATGGCGGAGGTGACCTGGCGCGCCGGTTCTGCGCTGAAGGTGTGGCCAGCAGCCAGCGTTCCGGTCGTGGATGGTCAGACTTACACCTTCAGCAATGCTGTCGCCATGCCCGTCAAGATCCGCACGATGGTCATGTCCAGCGTGCCATCCGATGAACTGGAAGTGGCGGGTGCGATGGCGGACAAGGGCTGCACGGCCCAACTCGATATGCTCGCGAACCTTGCTCAGACAACCCAAGCCGGAGGCTGAACAATGCGTCGCAAGGGATTGGGTGTCATCGGAATTCTGGGTGCGGTCGCCACGCTCGGAATGTCTGTGGAAGCGGCCGCGCAGGCTGTGGTCGTGCGATCGACCGGGCCTTCGGCTGTGGCCTACCCGAAGGGCAAGCGACTCCCCGCCAATGCCTCGGTCGTGCTCAAGGACGGGGACGTTGTGACCGTGCTCGACAAGGCGGGGACGCGAGTGCTGAAAGGCGCGGGATCGTTCACGCTCGATAACGCGGTTAACCGGGATCGCAGCGCGGCGGCGTTGCTAGCCCGTTCGCTCAGCAATCCGGCATCGGTGCGGGCAGGGGCAGTGCGCGGTGCGGGCGACACCTCGGGCGAGCATGTCCTGCCGGTCAGCATCTGGCTTGCCGATACGACCGAAGGCGGAAATGTCTGCGTACCGCGTGGCAGCGATCTCTATTTGTGGCGGGCAGACGGCAAGGCGCGCAGCTTCACCTGGCTGACGGAGAGCGCCGGTGGCGAGATGGTTCGCATGCAGTGGCCGCCGAGGACTGTCGGCATTGCCTGGCCGAAGACCATGCTGGCGCCGCAAGAGGGCCGGACTTACCGCATTTACGACGAGACCGCGCCCGACAAGGCGGCGGAATTCCGTATCGTGATGCTCGAGCCGGAGGCCGTTCCGGCGGACGCCGCATCGCTGGGTACCATGCTGCTCGACAATGGGTGCAAGGCGCAGTTCGATTGGCTCGCGGCAACCCTTGCAGAACCGGAAATACTGGAGCAACATCCCTAGGGGAAGTACCTAGACTGGGTTTGATCTGTCAGGTAAATCCGTAACCATAACAAGGTCTTGGTAGGCCACTAAAGTTAGCCGCCACGGGTCGCACCTGTGGAGATTCGACTGCGATGGCCGATAATGTTGCCGCCATGCCCCGCGCCGGGGCGGCATTACCTGTTTCACTGCGGGACAATCCGCTTATCGCGCGACGTTCGCTTGCACGCGGCACGGCCCTGCGGGCTGCGGCATTGGCGTCGGCGCTTGCTCTAGGCCTGTTCAGTTCCATCGCTTCCGCGCAGACTGTTCCACCCCCTTCGATCCAGCCGCCAACGCGCGAGGAGATTCAGCGTGGCGTTGCCGAAGGTACATTGAACCGCGGTGGCCCGGTAGACGTCGATGCATCCGAAGTCGAGCGAGCACCATGTCCCCTCGCAGCGCCCGACTTCGCCGGAATCCGGCTGAAGCTGTCCTCGGTCACCTTTTCGGGCATGCAGGATCTGCCCGGATTCGATCTGACGCAGAGCTACGCCGAGTTTCTCGGCACGGAGCAGCCTGTCTCGGTCATCTGCGAAATCCGCGACCGCGCGGCCACGGCCCTGCGCCAAGCGGGCTATCTTGCTGCTGTGCAGGTTCCGCCGCAGAAGATCGACGGCGGAGCGGTGCGACTCGACGTGCTGCTGGCTCATCTCAAGCGGGTGCAGGTCAAGGGCGATCCCGGGCGGTCGGAAAAGGCCTTGCTGCGTTACTTGAACAAACTGACGCAAGAGCTTGTTTTCAATACGCACAAGGCCGAGCGCTACCTCCTGCTGGCAAAGGATGTGCCCGGCCTCGACGTGCGGCTTGCCTTGCGTCCGCTGGAAGGTTCTCCGGGCGAAGTGGTCGGTGAAGTCTCGGTTCGCCGCATCCCAGTCTATGCCGAGATCGGCGTGCAGAACTATGGATCACGCGCGGTTGGCCGGTACAGCGGTCTTGCGCGCGTTCAGCTCAACGGGCTGACCGGGCTTGGCGATTCGACGACAGCCAGCTTCTTCGCCACGACTGACCTGCACGAGCAGAAGGTGCTGCAACTCGGTCACGAAATGCGGCTGGGCGGCGAAGGCTTCAGCTTGCGGGGCGACTTCACTTACGGCTGGACCAATCCGACGGTCATCGATTCCCGAGCCGATTTCCATTCGCGCACGCTCTCTGCTTCGCTTGAAGGAAGTTATCCCGTCGTACGCTCACAGGCCTACAACTTAGCGTTGGCGCTCGGCGGCCAGATCGCCGATCAGGATCTCGATTTCGGCAGCATTCCGCTCGACAGGGATCGTCTGCGGGTGCTCTATGCACGGGCTGACACCAATGGCGTCAGCCGACGCAGCCTGACTGGTCGCGACGGATTCACGCCGTTCGAACCGCACTGGTCATGGGGACTGTCGCTCGAAGCACGTCAGGGCGTCGATGTCTTCGGTGCGACGAAGGGATGTCGCGGGGCATTCGCTCCGACCTGCCGGGGAGCGGGGAAAGTCACGCCGAGCCGGATCGAGGGCACGGCCAAGGGTTTCGTGCTGCGCTCCTCGGGCGTTTTCGACTATCGCCCGATCCGCAAACTGACCTTCAGCCTGCAACCTCGCGCCCAGTATTCGCCGGACAAGCTCCTGTCGTACGAGGAGTTTTCGGGCGGCAACTACACTATCGGGCGCGGTTACGATCCGGGCGCAGTTATCGGTGACAGCGGCGTTGGCGTGCGCGGTGAAGTGCGTGTCGGATCGCTGATTCCGAAGGTAGCAGGTGGCAATGCCTTCCAGCCCTACGCCTTCGTTGACGCGGCATGGGTATGGAACCACGACAGCACGTTCGACGGGCTCGATCCTCAAAAGGTGGTCTCGGTCGGCGGCGGTCTTCGGGCTGCGATCCATGATGCCATACGGCTCGATGCCGGTGTTGCCGTGCCCTTGCACGATCCGCTGGGCCTGAACGTCAAGGGCAAGGCCCGGTTCATGCTCAATCTCTCCTTCCAGCTCCTGCCGTGGAGGCTGTGATGGCCCGTAACGCTTCCGCCATGTCGCTTCGCCGCAAGCCTTCAATCGCACGCCTGCTGGCAGGCATCTCGGGCGGGGCAGCATCGCTGGCGCTGGCATCCATGCCCGCGCCGGCTTTTGCGCAGGCGGTGAACGGGACGCCGACGCCCCAGTTCGGCATTAGTGGCGTGTCGCGCTCGACACCGGGTCTGGATGCGGTCTTCGTGACAAGCAACGAGGCCCTGCTGGACTGGACGGCGAGCGACAGCGGCGGCGTTTTCCTGCCCGAAGGCAACACCCTGCGCTTCATCTACGACGGCAGTTCACCCTATACCGTGCTCAATCGGGTGACGGACACGGCTGTAGGCGGTCCGCTGTCGATAGCCGGGACGGTTGAATCGAGCAGTCTCGGCAAGATCTGGTTCTACAACGCGGGTGGCTGGGTTGTTGGACCGACAGGCGTTTTCAACGTCGGCAGCCTTGTTCTTACGTCTCTGCCGATTACGATCGATCCCGCATCCGATACCGTTTCCCGCCTCTATGGCGACAAGAACGAGATCCGCTTCGGCACCGCGCTGGACCCGAAATCGTCGGTGGCGATCCAGTCGGGCGCGCAGATCAATGCGAGTCTAGCCAATAGCAGCTACGTGGCCGTGGTCGCGCCGCGCGTGGAGCAGGCGGGCACGGTTTCGGTCAACGGTTCGGCCGCCTATGTCGCTGCAGAAGCTGCGACGATGACCATCAACAGCGGGCTGTTCGACATTATCGTCGACAGCGGAAGCGATGACACCGAAGGCGTCGTCCACACCGGTACGACGCAGTGGCCGGCGAACGCCAGTTCCACCGACGCCAATCACCGCATCTATCTTGTCGCCGTGCCGAAGAACCAGGCGATGACGGCGGTTGTGTCCGGGGCGATGGGCTATAAAGGCGCAACGGCGGCAAGCGTAGTCGATGGCTCCATCGTGCTTTCCGCAGGATACAACGTCGCAGGCGGTAGTGTGTCCACCGCCAATGCGGTTGGTGGAAATGCTTCGCTTGCGATCAGCGGACTAACGGTTGGTCAGAAGGGCGCGACATCCGATCTGACAGGCTTTGCCACACGCGATGTGACAATCGACGCGAGCACGACGTCCACCTCGGTGCGGGGCACGGTCAATCTTCAGGCGCGGCGCAATGTTTTGGCGACCATCGGAAACGACAGTTCCATCGTCGTTGACAGCGGGCTGTCGCTTGGCTCGATGAATGGCGCCAAGGCGGGTAACGTGTCCGTGGCCGTTGCAGGCGGCTCATTGAATGTCGGCGGGACGCTGGACCTTTACTCGATCGCGACTGGTGCGGTTCAAACCGATCCCCTGAATGGCGATGCGCTTTTGGCGGGAAGCGTCGGCGAGGATGCGGTCTCCGGTGATGTCGAGCTTACCGTTACGGACGGTAACTTCAATCTTGGCGGTGCTACCCTGTCGAGCATTGCAACTTCGGGCGTCGGCGAGCTTTCCGCGGGCAGCGCAACGTCTGGTTCCGTCTCGATCGACATCGCGCAAACCGATGGCGCCGCTTCGACGTTTGGCGGGTCTCTGGGCAGCGTCGCGCTCTACACCAACGCGGTCAACGGCTCATTCAGTCTGCAGGCCCCCATCGCCGGAGGCAATGCAACCTCGGGCGCAGCGACGCTTGCGGTAAATGGCGGCACCTTTGATTCTAGCGGTATTTCGCTGGGTTCGGACGCAGTAACTTATGCCGGGACCGAGGCGCGCCCGCTCGATGCGACCGCGGGCGCGGTCTCGATCAGCTTCGCGAATGGGAATGGGATATTCTCAACCGGCGGGATCGACGCAGGCAATTATGCCTCCGCGAGCGACGGTGGCGTGGTGACTCTCGGTGACGTCAGTCTGGCGTACGACAACGTGCAAAGCTTTACCTCGGTGTCGGTCGGTCGCATTGACCTGCAGTCCTACGCCTTTGGTAATCTTGCTGCGCCCAACACCGTATCGTTGAGCCTCTCGGGTAACACACGCCTCGATACCAACGAGTCTGCGGTGAGCCTTTTTGCCGAAGGGCGAGATGCTACGGGAACGCAACTTGCCGGCAATGTTGCATTTGTGGGCGATGCCAGCACGCTGATCGCATCGCGGCTGGACATGACGTCGCAAGCCATCGCCAACAACAGCGGCGTTGATGCGGTTGGTGGCAATGTCAGTGCAATCGTGCGCAATAGCGCAGATATCATGCTCATCGAGACAGCTGTGCTGGTATCGAACGGGAGCGGCGGCAATGGGGCGGACGGTGGCTACGGCACAGGTGGCGATGTCTCGTTCAACCTCGCGGATTCCTCATTCTCCGGCAGTCTCGACCTTTTGTCCAACGGCGTCGCAGGGCGGAGGAACGATGCTGCGGGACGTTCGGGCACGGGGCTCGGCGGCACTGTCACTTTCAGCCAGACTGGCAAACCGGCCAGTCTATCAGCGAACACGGTAACGCTTTCCAGCCTCGGACAGGGCGGCAGGCCAAGCATAGTCGCGCGCACGGGCCTCGTTGCCCAAGCAGGTGACGGAGCGGCGGGCGTTGGAGGTGATGTCTCGTTCAGCGTGGCCGAAGGTACGTTCTCGGCATCTTCTCTGACCGTCGGCGCCAATGGCGAGGGCGGAAACGCCGAGAACGTGGCCGGCTTTGCGCCCGGTACTGGCGGAAGCGGCACGGGCGGTACGGCGACGCTTTCGGTCACCGGAGGTCTGCTGACGGTGTCGACTGTCGACGTGACCGCATCAGGCTTCGGCGGGGACGGGGCACAATCCTCCGATACGCTTGGCATAGTCGGTGGCATCGGTGGTGCGGGCAATGGCGGAAGCGCGACAGTGAACCTCACTGGGGGCACGCTGCGCACACAGGGCCTCACGATCGAGGCCAATGGCAACAAGTCGCAGCTGGACGGATCTGCCATCAGCTACTTCGGCAACGGCGGGTACGATTTCCTCTCCACTGGGGCGGCTGGCGATGGCGGTCTCGGGACGGGCGGAAACGCGCTGCTGACCATTGATGGCGGCACCTTGGGCGAGATAGCCTTCTCATCTGCGGGCTTTCCAGTGACGGTCACGGTGAATGCCATCGGCGAGGGCGGCGCGGGCGGATACACCTTCGGAAGCTCGGGCGCGGGTAATCGCTCGGGGGCCGGTGGCAATGGTCAAGGCGGCACAGCCGGCATACGTTTCCTGTCCGGCACGTTCGATGCACAGACGGTCGGGATCGATGCAACAGGCCTCGGTGGCCTCGCCGGCAACGATGCGAACACCACGGGCGAATTCGCCCTGAACGCCGGCAATGGTGGCGATGGAGCTGGGGGCACTTCCACGCTGGAAATCCTCGGCGACCTTAGCTCGGCAACCCTTGCAGGAAACACGCGCAGTTTGGACGTGCGTGCTGACGGCATCGGGCAGTCGGGCGAAAGCTGCCTGATCGGTGGAGAGGGCGGCAGTGGCCTCGGCGGAACGGCGCGTATTCTTGCAAGCGATGGTAACTCCTCGCTTGCGGCTCCGGTTCTTTCGGCGGAAGGGCGTGGCGGGGCCGGTGGAAACTCGACCGACGGCCATGTTGGCGGGGCAGGCGCAAGCGGCACAGGTGGACAGACCCTGATCGCAGTGACCGGCGACGGGACGAAGCTCGGAATCGGCAATGCATCTTTGCGCGTGTCCGGGCTGGGGGGCACGGGCGGACGCGGCGGATTGGGTTCCGATTCTGTCGACGAAGCAGGTGATGGCGGCGCGGGCGGGGCAGGGACCGGCGGCGCGATCAATCTGACCGCATCAGATCTCGGACAGCTGGTCGTTACGGGGACTTCGGGCTCATCGTTCGCTGCCAATGGCATTGGTGGTGCAGGTGGCCTGGGCGGCAACTCCGCATTCAATGGCTGGCGCACTTTGGGTGACGGAGGCGACGGTGGCATCGGCCGCGGCGGTGCATTCGATGCTCTCGCGCAGGGCGGCGGCGTGGTCACGTTCGATGATCTTACGCTCAATACAAACGGACAGGGCGGTGCAGGTGGAGCTTTCGCCAGTCTCGATGTCAGTGGACCATTCGAGCAGTCGGTCGGCGGCGTTGGCGGCGCGGGCTTCGGTGGCTCGGTAAGTCTCCAGGCTGTCGGGCTGGATTCACGCCTTGAAGCGCCGAGCCTCGTTGCAAATGCCAATGGCCGTGGCGGCGCGGGCGTCAACGGCTTTGGCTATGCGGCGGACGGCAGTTCCGCCGATGGCAGCGCTGGGGGCAGCGCTACCGGTGGAAACATTTCTATCCTCGCCGATGCAGGTGGCGCAATCGCGCTCGCCACGGCAGATGGCAATGTTACGCTTTCCGCCAATGGCATGGGCGGCAATGGCGGGCGGGCTTTCACAGCGATAACGGCTGCCACAGGGATCGGTGGCAACGGCGGTAACGGCGGCGACAGCGGCTCCGGCACTGGCGGCGTGATTACGATTGCAGCGATCGACACCGGCAATGCGTCGCTCGGCCTGCTAGGCACCGTCACGCTCTCGGCCAACGGAACGGGCGGCCTTGCAGGTCTTGGCGGCGATGGTGCAAGCTCGACGGCGCCTGTCACGCTCGGTGGCAGCGGGGGGAACAATGGCCTCGCCAATGCCGGCAGCGGCGGAACGGTCACGGTTGGGGCAACCGGAGGCTCTGCAACCTTCGGAACGCTGCTGGCGAACGCCACTGGCGAGACCTTCGACCGTCCCTTTGCCGGGGCTGGCGGCAGCGGAACCCGTGGGCTCGGGCTTCCGGGCAGTTCGGCCTTCGTCACGCCCTCGGGCGGACAAGTATCATTCACTTCTGCCAATGGCAGCTCCGCCAGCCCCGGCTCGCTCGTCGCGGGCGCGACCAGTGTCGATGTCACCTCCCGGCGGACGTTCCCGGCCTCGTCGGGGGCGTTCATCAACGAACTCGGCGGGACCATCTCGCTCACTTCGTCGAGCACGGCAGTTGCCGATGCCATGCGGTTCGAAAGCTTCAGCGGCGATGCCTCGGGTTCCTTCGCTGGATTTTCCGACCCCGCGATCTCGCTGACTGCCCTTTCGGGGCCCATTGCATTCGATACCGACCTGACGCTCTTTGCTGCCGGTTCGATCTCGCTGTCGGTAGCCGATGGACTGACGATCGTTGCGGGCGGCAATGCGCGTTTCGTAAGCGATACGGCAATCGACATCGCGGCCGCTGGAAACGGGCAATTCTCTGGAAACGCGATCCTGCTGGAATCTCGCGGCAGCATTGGCATCGCCGTAAACGGCTGCGCAACGGCAACCTGCCGTCCCATTGAAGCCACTACCAGCCTGGTGGCCGACGCATCGGGCGACTTCACCATATCCGGGCCTGCCATCGTGGCTGGCTTGGGATCGCTTGACGTCTATGCTTTCGGAAATGTGACCGGCGATGCGGCCAGCGGATACTTTTCGGGGGGCAGCCTTCGGGTGCGGGCGGGACAGGATGCAACGATCCGCAATGCAACCGGTGCCAGTCTGGATCTCGAAGCAGGCGCAATTCCGGACGGGACCACGCTCTATTACGATGGCCTCCTGACGCTCGGCGAGGCGAGCGGTGGCGGCGTGTTCGACGCGACAGGCAACATCGTGTTTGCCAGCGGCGGCGGAATTGCCGTTACGGATGGCAACAGCTTCAGCGCTGGCACGGGCATCGACGTGCGCTCGGGCAACGACATCGTGGTCGGCCAGAACAATGATTTCGTGGCGAACACGTCGGCTGCGGTTCCCGGGCTTCCGGTCACGTTCGCGGCCGGCGGACTTACGCTGCAGTACACGCTGGCTGCCGAAGACATCGCGACCCTTTCGTTCGGCCAAGGTACCACCGTGGCATCTGGGACCGGTGCGATCGCACTTTCCGGCGCGGCGATCGATGCGCGGCTGGCGAGCTTCACTGGTGCGAGCTTCCGGGCGGACGTATTGCAATCGCTCGGTCTGGCTTCATCCCGCCGCAATGATGGCGGGCGCCTCGATCCCGATTGCCTCGAGGGCGCGATCTGCATCGGTAATGTCGATGTCACGGGCGCGGTTCGCATCGGCAACACAGATACGGTTCCTCTGGACATCCGCGCTGTCGGCCGGATCGCGGGATCGGACATCCGGCTTCTCGCTACCGGCGCCGTGACGCTTCAAGGCGAGGGGCGCGTCTCACAGATCGTCTCCACCGGCAACCTGTCGATCCGCTCTGTCCTGAGCGAGATTGCGCTCCTTGGCGGTGCGACGGTCGAGGGCGGAACGGTTCGTCTTGCTGCGGGCACCAACATTTCGGGCACCGGCAATGTCACGGCCAAGGTCGATGACATCGGCCTGTTCGCTGGTGGCGATATCGATGCAGCCTCGCTCACTGCGGCGCGCGAACTGACGACGGATCTTGCCGCTGGCGGCGCAGCCGAAGGCGCGTTTTCCACCACCGGATCACTGCGCGTCGGCTCACTGACCCTAGGCGCAAACGCGAACATAACCACGGGCAAGAGTCTCGAGATCGGTGCACTGAAGCTCGGGGGTCTCAACGGGACGCTCAACGCCGGCACCCTGCTCGATCTCGGTTCGACCACGACTGTGAAGGACTTGTCGCTTACTGCTGGGACCAGCGTTGGCTTCACCTCGCTTGCAGTGGACGGCAACCTCGTCATCTCCGGCCCGTCCGTATCCGGCACGGGCGCGCAAGCTGGTGGCACCCTTTCGATCACCAGCGACGATCTTACGGCAGACCTGCTGCAATCGGCGGGCGACCTGACGCTGACGGTGGCCAACACGGCTGCACTCGGCACGGTCAATTCGACCGGAGGCTCGGTCTTCATCGATCCGGCGTTGCTGACGTTCAACGCGATCACTTCTGCAGGCGGGATCAGTCTGGGCGGTGGCACGATCACGGGCGGCACGCTCGATGCAGGCACAAGCATCGACGTCATCGCGACCGGCGCGCTGACGCTTGCATCGGCCAGTGCGGGTACGACACTGTCGCTCGGTGCGGACAGCCTCCAATCCGGCGCGCTGGACGCCGTCGGCACCCTGTCGCTGACCGTTGGCAATGGAGCGACGCTGACGGGAGCGGCCACCGCCGGTGGCGATCTTTACGCAAGCTTTGGAACACTTGATTTCACGACCCTGGGCGCCACGGGACTGGTCAGTCTCGAGGGCACAGACCTTACGGGCAGCACGATTACCGCGGGTACCAGTCTGACGGCACTGCTGGCGGGCGACTATGCGGTTACCGACGCGCAGAGCGGGACTAGCCTCGCGCTACAGTCCGCAACCGCCACTGGGGGCACTCTGTCGGCCGGTGCAAATCTCGATGCGACGGTGACCGGCCTTGCCGATTTCGGCGATGTTGCAGCGCTGGGTGACCTGACGCTGAGCGCCGGATCGCTGCTTTCGAGTTCGATCACGGCCGGTGGGTCTGCCGATCTCGGCGTGAGCGGGACCGCGACCGTCGGCGCGACCACTGCGGGCACGACTCTGACCTTCGACGCGGGAACCTTGAACGCAGACACGCTCGATGCAGGAACGGTGCTTGGCCTGACCGCTGCGGCCACCGCGACGATCACCGGCACGGCAAAGGCCGGCACCGATGCGTCGGTCAGTGCGGCGAGCCTGGTCGGTGGCTCGTTCACCGCCACGGGCGACCTTGGCATCACCACGACCGGCAACGCCGCCCTCGTCGATGCATCGGCCGGAGGAGCCCTGACCCTAGCGGGCGCGGACGTTTCGTTCACCAGCCTTTCGGGCAAGACGGTTGGCGTTACTGCGGCCAATGTGCTGGGCAACAGCATTGCCCTAACCGATGCCCTGTCGATCAACGCCACAGGCGACATCACACTTGCGCTGATAGGCCCGACGGCGGGGACGGTGGACATCACCGGTGCCTCGCTTTCGCTGGACCTCGTCGACTCCGGCGATCTGGGCGTTACGATCTCGGGAGATGCACTGCTCGGTTCGGTCCTGGGCTCGGGCAAGGTGACCCTGTCGGCTGGCAACCTTCAGATCGACAGCCTCGGCGCTGCGGGCGTGGTCTCGCTCTCGGGCACGACCATCGGCGCAGGCACGATCCTTGCGGACAGCGATCTTGGCATATCTGCCACGGGTAATGTCACGCTGGATCGGGCGGAGGCGGGCGGCACGCTCGGCATCACCGCAGCAGGGCTGAGCGCAAACACGCTGCAATCGGCGGGTGACCTGACTCTGACGGTGACCAACACGGCCGCGCTTGGCACGGTTTCCTCGACAGGCGGTTCGGTGCTCATCGATCCGGCGTTGCTGACGTTCACCGCGGTCACCTCTTCTGGCGACATCACCCTGAGCGGTGGGACAATCACGGGCGGCACGCTCGATGCAGGCGCTGCCATTGATGCGACCGCGACTGGTACGCTGACGCTGACAGCGGCCATTTCGGGCACGACACTTGCCCTCAGCGGCGCGGATGTAAACGCCGGGCTCCTCGATGCCGGAACCGATCTTACGCTGACGGCAAGCAACAGCATCAACATCGGCACAAGTGCCAGCGCGCCCGGGACAGTCACGCTTGCAGCTCCCGACATTACCTTCAAGCTGATTGACGGTGGCAGCGCCATCCTGACCGGTGGAACGGTTACCGGCGGCGATTTCTCCGGAGACACGCTGTCGGTCGACATCACTGGCGCGCTCACTCTCGGCAGTGTTGTCGGCAATCACTTCGACCTGAAGGCGGGCAGCATCCTTGCCAATTCCATTCAGGGCCTGACAAGCGGTCCCGGCTTCGACGTGGCCCTGACGGCAACCGGCGGGATCACGGTCGGGTCGGTTTCGAGCGGAAACGATCTGCGAATCTCGTCCGCCACACTTGATGCGACCACGCTTGATGCGGTGCGCAACATTACCGTCAACACGAGCGGCACAGCCACGATTGGTGGTGCCACTGCCTCGCTGGCCGGGATCACTGCCGGAAATCTCGGGATCGATCTGGTCGATGCCAAGGACGTGACGATTGACGTTATCGGCGACGCAACGCTTGGCAGCATCAACGCTTCGACTGGAACTGTTGCGATTGCAGCGGGCGCGTTGTCGTTCGACACCATCCAGTCGCTGACGACCACCAGCCTTACCGCCGGTTCGATCATCGGGAATATCGTAGGTGCGGGAACCGTGCTGACGGTCCGCTCAACCGGTTCCGTCAATCTTGTGGACGTTACCGCAGGCTCGCTCGATCTTGCTGTGGGTGATCTGCAACTCGGCAATCTCCTGACCAGCGGCATCGCCTCGCTTCGCGCAGATACGACCGCGAATATCGATACGGCAGACGTCGGCAGCCTCGATTACCGCGCGGCGTCGGCCAGCTTCGGGACCATCGACACAACGGGTGCCGCATCGATCATCGGCGGCACGGTTTCGGGCAACGCGATCAACGCTGGCACCCTGCTGTCGATAACGGCGACGGACCTTGATGCCGTGACGCTTGCTGCCAACGGCAACGTTGCGCTCGCGGTTACCAACTCGGCAGTGCTCGGCACGGTGACGTCGACCGGCGGCTCGGTCACCATCGATCCGGCAACGCTGACTTTCGATGCAGTGACGGCTTCCGGCGATGTCACGCTGAGCGGTGGCACGATTACGGGCGGTACGCTTGATGCTGGCGCAAGCCTGGGCGTCACTGCGACAGGCGCACTGACTCTCACATCCGCCCGGTCCGGGACTACGCTTTCGCTCACCGCGGACAGCCTGCAAGCTGGCGGCCTCGATGCGGGCACAGACCTTACGCTTGCGACGGTGGGAAGCCTAAGTCTTACCGACATCGCCAACGCTGGCGGTGCGGTTCGTGCGACCTTCTCGACCTTAGATCTCATCGGACTCAATGCCGGTGGCTTGCTCGATCTTGCCGGGACAGATCTGGTCGGAACCAACCTTGGCGGCACGATCATCTCGGTGGGCGGGGATGCCAATATCGCTCTGACCGGCCGCTTTGCCGTTACCGGACTGTCCGTCAACGGCAACCTCCTGCTGGGTGCGAAAACCGTCAGTGGCGCTGCGATCGACGTGATCGGCGATGCGGATGTGACCGTGGTTGGGTTGTCGTCGCTATCAGCATACTTTGCCGGTGGCACTCTTTCTCTGGAGGCAGACGAACTTTCCGCGCTGTCGCTGAGCGGCCGAAATGTCGATGCGCGCATCGCGGGCGCTGCAACGTTGAACAGCGGCGATGCTGGCTTCAACTTCGCGCTATCTGCAGGTTCGCTTGATGCCCGGACGCTTCGTGCTGGCGGAGACATTTCGCTGATCACGACCGGGGCAACCAGCATTGCTGGTGATACCAATGCAGGCGGCAATATCTCCATTGCATCTGCCGATCTCGACGTCTTCTCCCTTGCCGCTGACGGTTCAATCGACCTGAACGTGGTCAACGACGCGGCGGTCGAGTTCGCGGTTGCCGGACAACTTCTGAACGTCACGGCGGGTGCACTGTTGCTCAACAGCCTGTCGGGCGCAGATATTCAGATTGATGCAGGTTCGATTGGCGGACGCGGCGGGTTGAGCGCCGTAAACTCTCTGAATGTAACCTCGACGGGGCTGGTCGATCTCGGTCTTGCTTTGGCTGGCGGCTCGCTTGCCATCACTTCGCGCGGCCTCGCCGCGTCGACCATTCAATCACGTGGTGGCAACGTCAGCCTTTCGATCACCGGTGTTGCCAACCTCGGAGACGTATCTGCTCTTGCCGGAGACGTGGCTGCAACGGCGGGCCGTCTGAACTTCGGGTCCGCCATTGCCTCTGGCCAGGTGCAGCTCGGCGGCGTCGTGATTGACGGCGGTATCGTTAATGCCGGGACGTCAGCCGTGGTAAGCGCGACGAATTCTCTGGCTCTTGCCACAGTGACTGCCGGAACCAGCGTTGATCTGAATGGTGGCGACATCAATGTAAACGCCGTGAATGCGGGCACCTTTGCCGATTACGCCGGTCGTGACGTTCGTGTCGGGACCACGGACGCTGGAACGACGGCCCTCGTCGTTGCGCGAAACTTCGCTTTCGACACTCTCGCGGCGACTGACAGTGTCGGCATCCGCACATCCGTCAGCCTTGTCGGCGGCTCCATCGATGCGGGGACGACGCTCAACATCGATGCAGGAAGTTCCGTAACGCTCGATGCGGCGCGAGCGGGTGGCGCGATCCGCGCGAAGTTCGCAACGCTCGGCTTCAATCTGCTAGATTCCGGTGGGCTGCTGGATCTTGCCGGAACCGATCTTGCCGGGACCAGCATCGTTACCGGCGGCGGGGCGAACATTGCATTGACCGGCAACTATGCCGTCGGTTCGATCGCTGGCAGCGGCGATCTGACGTTGGGGGCGCAGGGTGCCAGCAGCAGCGTCATCGACATGGGGGGCAATGTAGCGCTGACCATCGTCGATACAGCGTCCCTGGGTGCCGTGACGTCGAGGAGCGGCGCCGTGAGCATCGATCCGGCGCTGCTTACGTTCGACGCGATTGCAGCCGCAGGCGACATCACGCTCAATGGCGGCACGATCACGGGCGGAACGCTTGATGCAGGCGCTGCAATCGGCGTCACGGCAAGCGGCACTCTGACCCTCGCGTCTGCAAAGGCGGGCACCAACCTGACGCTCGGTGCGGACAGTCTCCAGTCCGGCGCGCTCGATGCCACTGGCAACATCACCCTGAACATCGCCAACAGCGCTGCGCTGAACGATGTTGCCACTGCGGGCGGTGACTTCTCGAGCACGTCCGGTTCGCTCGACTTCACGACCATTAATGCCGGGGCTGCTGCGATCTTCGGCGGCGGTTCCATCAACGGGGCGCTGGTCGATGCCAAGGGGGCCATTTCGGCATCGCTGGCAGGCAGCGCCACGCTCGGCACAGCCAGAAGCGGGACGACTCTCGGGATCGGCGCAGTTTCGATCTCGGCCGATACCCTGACCGCCGGGACCGACCTTTCGCTCTTTGCCGACACTTCGATTGCGCTTGGTGCAGCCACGGCGGGCGCAGACGCGTCGCTCAATGCTACCTCGGTCCAGTTCGACAGCCTTGCCAGCACCGGCCTTGCCGCAATTGTGGGCGGGACCGTCTCTGGCAGCATCCTGACCGGTTCCGGCGGGATCGACATCGGCGTCACGGGTGCCGTCACGCTGGGCAGCGCCACATCCGGCGCTGGGTTGTCCATCGACGCCGCAAGCCTTGCGGCGACCTCGCTCGTGGCAGCTGGAGATGCGCGCCTGACTGCGACCGGCAATCTCGACCTCGGCACCACGCAAGCCGGTGGCAGCCTCTACGCTCAGGGGTTCGACCTCTCGTTCCTGTCGCTCACCGGTCAGACCGTGGAGCTTGCCGGGCGGGCGATCACGGGTGGTACGATCAATGCGCGTTCCACGCTGCTGGTGCAGGCAGACGGAGCAGTCAGGCTCGACCGGGCACAGGCGGGAAGCACTGCGGAATTCTACGTCGGCAGCCTCGACTTGCCGGAGCTAGTTTCGGGCGATCTTGCACTCGGCGTAGGTGGAGCGGCAAAGCTCGGCACGGTCGACGCTTCCGGACTTACCAGCATCGGGGCCGCATCGCTCGAATTCGCTTCGATCAATGCCGGCGGACCCACCACTATCTCTGCGGGCAGCATCACCGGTGGTTCGGTCTTCAGCCGGTTCGGCCTATCGATGACCTCCGACGGAGCCATCGCGATATCCACGTCCCGGGCTTTCGGGCCGCTCAGCGTGAACGGCGCAAGCGTGACTGCCGACAGCCTGTCGAGTGATGACAGCCTCGCCGTCAAGGCGACCGGTGACGTTACGGTCGGAGCGCTCTACGGTGCGTTCGGCGCATCCGTGAACGGGGCGAAGATCACCTTCTCTACGATCAGCAGCGATGCCGCAGTTGGCATAACCGGAACATCGGTAAATGGCGGTCGGATAGATACGGCGGGCTCTGTCGGTGTCTCTGCAACCGGCAACGTTGTGCTGACCGCAGTCGACGCGGGCTTTGACGTCGAGATCTCGGCGAATGCGCTCGATCTTCCGTCATTGCAGGCTGGACGCAATGTGCGGCTTGCCATCACCGATGTCGCCAAGCTTGGCACAGTGACCTCGACCGGGGGCTCGGTCACGATCGATCCCGCCCTTTTGACATTCGATGCGATCACTTCGGCCGGTGCCATAAACCTTTCGGGAGGCACGATCACCGGCGGTACGCTTGACGCGGGCACAAGCATCGATGTCAACGCGACTGGCAATCTGACACTTGACACCGCCGATGCCGGAACCACGATCTCGCTGATCGGGGCCAACGTCCAGGCAGGCTCACTGCGTTCCGGCGCGGGCACTTCCATCTCCGCGCAGGACCTTGTCAGCATCGCCAACGCGATCAATTCCGGCGGGAATGTATCGATCACCGCTGCCCGGTTCTCGACTCCGCTTCTCCAGTCCAACAGCGGTAACGTCACGCTATCGATCAGCGGTCGGGCGGATCTGACCAACATCGCAGCGACTGGCGGCGACCTTACCGTCAACGCAGGAACGCTCCGCTTCGCCTCGGCAAGTGCGCTCGGGGCGGTCCGCCTGGGCGGTGCGGACATTGCGGGGACAACCGTAACCTCAGGCACGTCCACCCGTATAAGCGCCTCCGCTGTCGCGAACGTCGGTACCGTGACCGCCGGATCGAGCGCTACGATGAACGGACTGGACCTGACCGTGGCCAAGGTGACTGCCGGGACGTTCACCGATTATGACGGCAGGTCCATCAACGTTGGCGAGACGACGGCCGGAACCACTGCTTTCGTCGATGCGCGCGATTTCACCTTCGACAAGCTTGCTGCAGGCGAGAGCGTCGAGATCCTCACCTCCGGCAATGCTACAGGTGGAAGCATCGACGCCGGCACGACGCTCAAGATCTCTGCACGCGGCAACGCAAAGTTCGACGATGCCAAGGCTGGCGGTGCAATCACGATCGGGGCCGCAAACCTCAATGCTTTGACCATCACCGGCGATGCGGGACTGTCGCTCGTCGTGACCAATGCGATTGACCTCGATACCGTGAAGGTCCTGGGATCGTTTGATCTTTCCGGCGCTTCGCTCAACCTTGGTTCCAGCAGCTCGGGCCTCGACAGCACCTTCTCGCTCACCGGCAATGCCACGATTGGCAGTGTGGCAGCGGGCCTTGCCAGCACAGGCCAGAACCTCGTCCAGGTTGTGGTCCAGGCGCTCGCGAATTCCTACACCGGCGGCACTATGGTGCCCGTGTTCGACGTGGTGCAAGGGCAAACCATATCGCTTTCGTCCTCTACCAACGACTTGTGGAGCGCCGGTGCACTGCCCAGGGTCTCGGACGGCGACGGTCTTGTCGTCTTCCGCCTCGCCACGGCGCAGGACGATTCCGGGTTCCAGCCCGGCACGCAGATCGGCGCGGCCTTCGGCAACCTGACAATCGGCAATTTCAGCGCGCCGTTCGGAGCACTGGTCGGGCAGATCGGCAATGAGACCGTGCTGCTTGGCGCGAACGGGACAGTGACGGCCCCGGCGACCGGAACGCTGTCGGTGGGCTATTGGGACTCGAACGCGGGGGACAACTCCGGGAGCATTGCTTTCACATTCGGCACTGGCAGCGGTGGCAGTGGCGTATCGAATCCAGCGAACGTCAGCGTTACGACCGGCGGCAATCTGACGGTCGGCTCGGCCACGGCCAGCAGCGCCATCACGCTCGATGCCGCAGGCGCTCTCAAGCTCGACAGTGCCGACGCCGGAACCGCGATGTCGTTGACGGGCAACACGATCGATGCGGGGACGCTCAAGGCCGGAACCGACATCACGCTTGCCAGCACCGGCACAAGCGCGTTCTTCAATGCAACCGCAGGCGGATCGTTCTCGGCAGAAGTCGGTGCGCTCGACTTCACACTGATCGACGCTGGCAGCGCCGTGGATATCCGCTCGCTCACCGGTACGCGCGGCGGAGATATCATGTCCGGTGCCAGCATCACGATCGATGAAGACGGGGCGATCACGCTGGGCAATGCCACGGCGACCGGAACGATCGACCTCGCGGCTGGTGACTCTGTGTCCTATGGAAAGCTTGATGGCGGTTCCGTCGCCGTCAACGCTGCATCCGCAAGCGGCGGCGCAATCACGGCCCGTACCGGGAGTCTGGTGCTAACCACTTCTGGCGATCTCAGGACGGGCGCACTCGATGCGCGCGGATCGATAGCCCTGTCTGCCCGCGATACTACGCTGGCGAGCGCCCGGTCTGATGGCGACATCAGCGCAGAGGTGCGCTCGTTCGCAAGCCCGAGCATCAGTGCCGCGGGCAACTTCAGCGTCAATGGCACGGGGACAGTGGAAGTGGGAACGGCAAGCGCCGGAGCCGCGCTGAGCGTGACCAGCCAGACGCTGACCTTCAACCGAATGACATCGGGCAATTCGCTCAACATTGCTGCTTCTGGCGACATAACCGGCAGCGATCTTGTTGCCAGCGGACAGATGCGCATCAATTCTGGCAATGGCAATTTCACCTACGGCACGCTCGATGGTGGAGACATTGCCATCGTCGGTGGGTCGGTCGTCGGCGGCGCACTTCAGGCGCGGACGGGCGCCGTGAATATCGCGGTCGCCCGAAGTGCTGCAGTAGGGGCCTTCACGGCTGCCGGAAACGTCGGCATCGATGCTGGAACGCTAACCTTCACCACAATCAACGCTGGCGGCAGTTTTGGCACGACCAACGGCACCATGACCGGCACGTCGATCAGCGCTGGGCAGGACATCTCGATCTCCAGCCAGGGCGATGTCTCGCTCGCGGGTCTCTCGGGGGGCGTTGCCGTGGTTCGTTCGAACGGTGTGGTCAACATCACCGGCATCGAGCTTTCTGGGCCCATCAGCGTCAGCGCAGATGCAGTGGGCCTGGATGCCACCGGCAATCTCGCAATCCGCCGGATCTTTGCCGACAAGGGCAACGTCGATGTCACCGCTGGAGGCTCGATCGATGCAGATACGATCTTTGCTCTGGGCGACATAGACCTTCTTGCGCGGGATGGCGATGTAACGATCAGCCACCTTTCCGCTGGCTATTCGGACGTGTTCAGCGATACGGTCAGACCGCAGGGTCAGGTCTCCGGTGCCGTCGGACAGGGCAACATCGACATCGTGGCGAGCGACAACATCGTGATCAACGACGTTGCCGATGCCGCAAAGCTGTTCACGATGACGGCGGGCGATACCATTCGCCTCAACGGCCTTGCGACAGGGGCGCAGATGGACCTGTCCTCGGCAGACCTCGCCATCGGGGCTAGCGGCCGCCTTGGAGAGACCGCTCACACTTCGGCCATTACCCTGCGCAATACCGGGCAGGGGGTCACGCGACTGGGTGACAACATCCCCTCGACGGCAAGCGGTTATGCGATCTCGCAGGCCGAGTTCGACCGCATCCGCTCGCGTGGTGACCTCACGATCCGTGGAACGAGGCCCATGCTGGTTGGCGACCTCGCCGTCGTTGCACAGGCCGGGACGGTGCAGGGGCAGATCGGCGAGACCGGAACCCTGTCGCTGCGGTCCACCGGGTTGATCTCGTTCCTCGGTGCGCTCTCGATGAGCAATGCCGCAGGCAACACGCTGTCAGTCATCAGCAGTGCCGACGGGATATTCCTTGATGCGCAGACTGGCTCGATCCGGCTGCTCGAAGGTGAAACACGAGGCGGTTCGCTGCTCCTTTCGGGCAGCGGGATTGCGATGGTCACCCGCATGGCCCTTGAGGACATTGCGCAACTGACCGACACCGCACACATCACCGATCGTCTCGGTTTGAACGATGGTGTCACCGATGGTCGGACTCTGGTGGAAGCAGATGCGATCACCCTGCGGTCGGATGAACAGGTCTATATCCAGAACACCTCGCTCGGCACGCGGCTTGATGACCGGCGCGGATTGGTGGCCAACAACCTCAAGATCGGTTCGCGTGAGGGCGGTGTGCTCGACATCGTGATCAACGGCATCGTCAATGGTCAGACCGGCGTCGACGCCATCGAACAGATCACCTTCGAAGAAGCCTTCACCGATCTGTCCTCGGTCAACGGCTGCGTGATCCTGAACGCGAATACCTGCAACAAGTTGCCATTCGAGATCATCGAACTGCGTGATTTCATCGAGGAAGTGCTGAAGAACGATCCTGCCGACAGTGCGCTGCAGGTGACAGACAGCTTCACCAAGACCACGCTGATCCAGCTCAACCAGATCGCGCCAGCCGGGTTCGAGCCACTGATCGACGAGCCGGTAACCGGCACCGGCAACGACGATCTGCTCGGTGAAGGTAAGCCGGAGGGCGAGTGACTTGACCTGATGGGCGCGGGCGGGGCAAGGGCTGATCCATGTCAGCCCATGGTCCCGCCCCGTTCGTGCCTTCCGCACCGCTCAAGCTGTTCAACAGTCTGACGCGCCAATTGGAAGTGTTCCAGCCCGTCCACGCAGGCGAGGCGCGCGTCTATTCCTGCGGTCCGACTGTCTACAACTATCCCCACATCGGCAACATGCGCGCCTATGTCTTTGCTGACATTCTGGGGCGTACACTGTCATTCAAGGGGCTGAAACTTACCCACGTCATCAACATCACCGACGTCGGCCACCTGACCGACGATGCCGATGATGGCGAAGACAAGATGGAGAAGATGGCGCGGACTCAGGCCCAGTCCATCTGGGACATCGCGCAGCACTATACCCAGGCTTATTGGGAGGACGTGAAGGCACTCAACATCCGCCAGCCCGCGCGCTGGACGATCGCCACCGAATACGTGCCCCAGATGATCGCTTTTGCGCAGAAGATCGCCGACAAGCACTGCTACGAACTCGACAGCGGTCTCTACTTCGACGTCTCGACGGTGGCGGACTACGGGCGTTTGGCGCGCGCCCAGACCGAGGATGGCGAGGGGCGCATCGAGGCAGTGGAAGGCAAGCGCAACGCGGCCGACTTCGCGATCTGGCGCAAGACACCGCCCGGCGAGAAGCGGCAGATGGAGTGGGATTCGCCGTGGGGGAAGGGCGCTCCGGGCTGGCATCTCGAATGCTCGGTGATGTCGGGTGAAGTGCTCGGCTTCCCCTTCGACATTCACACCGGTGGGATCGACCACCGCGAGATCCACCACCCCAACGAGATCGCGCAGAACCAGGCGTTCTGCTGCACAAACGGTCTGGACCTGCCCGCCAACTCCGGCGCGCGGGTGTGGATGCACAACAACTTTCTGGTCGAGCGCTCGGGCAAGATGAGCAAGTCGAGCGGAGAGTTCCTGCGGCTGCAGCTTCTGATCGACAAAGGTTACCACCCGCTCGCCTACCGCATGATGTGCCTGCAGGCGCATTACCGCAGCGAGCTGGAATTCTCGTGGGAAGGGCTCGCCGCAGCGCTGACCCGCCTGAAGCGCATCTTGATTGCCGTAGGTCAGTTCAAGGAGCGGGCTGGCGAAGGTGAGGCCCAACCCGGCCCGCGCTTCACGCCATTCCTCGAACGCTTCGATGCCGCCGTCTCGGATGATCTCAACACGCCGGTCGCCCTGACCGTATTCGAGGAAGTGCTCACGCTGAAAAAGGTCGATCCGGCGGAAAAACTCGCTGCGCTTGCGTCGATGGACGCCGTCCTTGGCCTCAATTTGCTCGAACTCGACCGCCAGGCCCTGCGCCTCAAGCCCAGCGGCGTCGCGATAGAGGAGGCCGAAATCGAGGCTACCCTGGAAGCCCGCAAGGCAGCCCGCGCCGAAAAGGACTTCGCTCGCTCCGACGCCCTGCGCGACGAACTGGCGACCAAGGGCGTCGAGGTGATGGACGGTGACCCGCTGGGCTGGGAGTGGAAGCTGGGCTAGCGCTTGGGCACCACGACCAGTTTGTAGGGAATATACAGCAGGACTTCCGAAAGGCTCGCCCTGCTCCATTCGACCGGGCGGTTCAGCCCTTCGATCTCCACGCCGTAATCGGGGCCAAGCTTGGCCGCCATGGATCGTGCGTCTGCGGCAATGGCATCGGCCACGGCGCCGCGATACTGATCCGGAGCCACCACCGACAGCGTCAGATCATCGGTCTCGCCGAACTCTGCGCGCCCTACCGGATCCACAGCCTTGATGAAGTCGGCAATCTTCTTCTCCGCGACCACGCCTGATGTCGGTCCGCTCAGCGGCACCTTGATCAGGAAGACCGCGCGCGAAGTGTCCGGCCGTCCGGCCCCGTTGAGAGCAAGAGACCGGTAGTTCTGCAAGGTGAGCGGCTCGACCGTGCGCTGCCCGTAGGCCAGCTGGACGCCATGCTTCGGGGCCAGCCGGATCGCGTTCTCGATCATCTGGTAGACCTCGGCAATACGCTTGCCAGCGTCGCGCGTGTCGCCGGTTATCGAAACTTCCTGAACCGCGAAATCGGCCACCCGCTTGAGCCCTACTGCGGGCACGCGTTCGTCGAACGTGTCGGACTCGCGGCGCATTGCCGTTACGATGACCTCGGACATGCCATCGTCCTGCGCCATGGCGGCCGTCGGGCAAGTCACGCTACCGAGACAAATCGCCAAGAAAATCCGTTTCATCGCTGGAACCCTCTCCGCTAGGTCAATGCGAAACCAAACAGTGAGGGAGAGCCCTGTCAATGACCGTCCTCGTGATGAATGCCATGGCCGCTCCGCTGATCGAGCCGCATCTGCCCGAATGGGTCGAACCGCGCTTCTTCCGCAGCGCTGAAGAACTGTTCGAGCTTGCACCATCGGCTGACATCGGCTGGTTCGACCTTTACCAGCCGAGCGGCATGGACAAGGCGATCCGGCTGGCGACGAAGCTGAAATGGCTGAACTCTGTTTATGCCGGCGTCGATTTCTTTCCCCTCGATGTCCTGCGTGAACGGGGCGTCATTCTCACCAACGGCACCGGCATCAATGCCATCACCATCGCCGAATACGTGGTCATGGGCATGCTCACCGTAGCCAAAGGCTATCGCGAAGTCGTCCGCTCGCAGGACCGCCATGAATGGCTGCTCGACAGCCCCGGCAAGATGGAACTGGCAGGCAGCCGCGCCCTGATCCTTGGCTATGGTGCCATCGGTCGGAAGGTCGAGCGGATGCTGCAGGGATTCGATGTCGACGTGGTCAAAGTCCGTCGCTCCGCAGGCGAGGGCGCGCTTGGACCAGACGAATGGCGCGGCCAGCTCGGCACGTTCGACTGGGTCATCCTCGCCGTTCCTGCCACCCCTGAAACCGAGGGCATGATCGGCAAGGCGGAGATCGCAGCGATGAAGCCGGGCTCCACACTGGTGAACGTCGCGCGAGGCACTGTCGTCGATCAGGACGCGCTGATCGAAGGCCTCAAGGCGGGGCGGCCCGGACACGCCTTCCTTGACGTGGTCACACCAGAACCGCTCCCCGCCGACCATCCTTTGTGGGACGTACCCAACGCGCATGTCACCAGCCATCTGTCCGGCCGCGCACAGACGAAGATGTTCGAACGCTCGGTCACCCGCTTCCTCGAAAACCTCGCCCGTTTCCGTAAGGGCGAGCCCCTCCAACCCCAGGTCGATCTTTCGCTCGGCTACTGAGCGTGAAGGGCGTGACTCCGGCGCGCGGCTTTGATAGCCATGCACCCAAGGGGCAGGTGCGGGGGCCATAACGACACGCACCGGTATCACGTCCCTCGAGGTCGCATCCGAGTTGGGGAGGGGAACGCAGCTTTGGCCGCGTGTTCCCATTGATGGAGCGACCAAAAATGGCCGAAGGCAAGAAGGCGTCAGACCTGTTCATCGAGTGCCTTGAAGAAGAAGGCTGCGAATACATCTTCGGCGTCCCGGGCGAAGAGAACCTCGATCTCCTCGATTCGCTATCCCGCTCCAGCAAGATCAAGCTGATCCTCACCCGCCACGAACAGGGCGCGGGCTTCATGGCGGCCACCTATGGTCGCCACACCGGCAAGACAGGCGTCTGTATCGCAACGCTCGGGCCGGGCGCCACCAACTTCGTCACCGCGGCAGCCTATGCCACGCTCGGCGGCATGCCGATGCTGATGATCACCGGCCAGAAGCCGATCAAGAAGTCCAAGCAGGGCCGCTTCCAGATCCTTGATGTCGTCTCGATGATGGGGCCAATCACCAAGTTTACGCATCAGATGGCGTCTTCGGACAACATCCCCAGCCGCGTGCGCGAGGCCTATCGTCTGGCCGAAGAAGAAAAGCCCGGCGCGACGCATATCGAACTGCCCGAGGACATTGCCGACGAGCACACCGATTCACGGCCCTTGAAGCGCAGCCTTGTCCGTCGCCCGAACGCTGACGCCAAGTCGGTCGCGCAGGCGGTTCATGCGCTGCAGAACGCGAAAGCCCCGGTACTTGTGATCGGCGCGGGCGCTAACCGCAAGATGACCGGCAAGATGCTTGCCGAACTGGTAGAGAAGACCGGCATTCCGTTCCTTACCACCCAGCTTGGCAAGGGCGTGATCGACGAACGCCATCCGAAATTCCTCGGCTGCGCCGCGCTCTCTGCCGGGGACTTCGTTCACCGTGCGGTCGAGGACGCGGACCTGATCGTCAACGTCGGCCATGACGTGATCGAAAAGCCGCCGTTCTTCATGCGCGAAGGCGGAACGCCGGTCATTCACGTCTCGACCAAGACCGCCGAGGTCGATCCGGTCTATTTCCCCTCGATCGAGGTGATCGGCGATATCGCCAACGCCATCTGGCAGATCAAGGAAGCGATCACGCCGAACCCTGCGTGGAACTTCGACCACATGCTGGCCTATCGCGCCGCCGAGGTCGCCCATACCGCGCCGCTCGCTGCCGATACCCGCTTCCCGATCTTCCCGCCGCATCTGGTCCAGCAGATCCGCGACGCCATGCCCGAAGACGGGATCATCTGTCTCGACAACGGCGTCTACAAGATCTGGTTCGCGCGCGGCTACACGGCCTACCAGCCCAACACGGTGCTGCTCGACAACGCGCTCGCCACGATGGGGGCGGGTCTCCCCTCCGCGATGATGAGCGCGATGCTTTACCCCGATCGCAAGGTCATGGCGATCTGCGGTGATGGCGGCTTCATGATGAACAGCCAAGAGATGGAAACCGCCGTCCGCCTCGGCCTCAACCTTACGGTGCTGATCCTCAACGACAGCTCCTACGGCATGATTCGCTGGAAGCAGGCCAACATGGGTTTCGAGGATTTCGGCCTGACGTACGGCAACCCCGATTTCGTCAAGTACGCCGAGAGTTATGGCGCCAATGGCTACCGCGTCGAAAGCGCCGCGCACCTCAAGGAATTGCTCGCGCACTGCAACTCCACGCCCGGCGTCCATCTGATCGATTGCCCGGTCGACTATTCGGAGAACGACCAGATTCTGAACAAGGACATCAAGGAACTGTCCAAGGCGCTCTAGGGTTCAGGCGACCATGAAGTCGTCGCCCCGGACCTGATCCGGGGCCCCGCTTTCTCCCTGCGGCGGTGCAAAAAGCAGCGGGATCCCGGATCGGGTCCGGGATGGCGTGGAGTTTGAAGCAGTGACCAAGTTGAAAGACGTCTATCCGCTCTACCTCAACAACAAGGCAGTACAGCCCAACACCGACCTTGCGGTGACCGACAAGTTCACCGGGGAAGTTGCCTTCCGCACCGCGCTTGCCACACCCGACGTTATCGACGAGGCCATCGCCGGTGCCGTCCGTGCGGCCGAGCCGATGGCAAAGCTTGCCAGCTACGAAAAGCGCGACGTGCTCGACCACTGCGTCAAGCGCTTTGCCGAGCGCAAGGACGAATTGGCCTATGCCTTGTGCGTCGAAGCCGGCAAGCCCATCGCCGATTCGGAAGGCGAAGTCGGCCGATTGATCGACACCTTCCGCATCGCCGCCGAAGAAGCCACACGCAATTACGGCGAAGTCCAGCCGCTCGACATCTCCCCGCGCGCCAAGGGCTACATGGGCATGTGGAAGCGTGTGCCGATCGGGCCGTGCAGCTTCATTTCTCCCTTCAACTTCCCGCTGAACCTCGCCGCCCACAAGATCGCGCCCGCCATCGCCATGGGCTGCCCCTTCGTGATGAAGCCCGCCAGCCTCACGCCCTTGGGTGCGATCATCATGGGTGAAGTGCTGGCAGAGTGCGACGTCCTGCCCGAAGGCGCATTCTCGATCCTGCCCGCCAGCCGTGACGGGGCTGACCTGTTCACGACCGACGAGCGCTTGAAGCTCCTGTCCTTCACCGGCTCCCCGGGGGTCGGCTGGAACCTCAAGGCCAAGGCCGGCAAGAAGAAGGTCGTGCTCGAACTCGGCGGCAACGCAGCCGTGGTCGTCGACAAGGACGCCGATCTCGACCACGCGCTCGCCCGGATCATCTTCGGCGGATACTACCAGTCCGGCCAGTCCTGCATCCACGTCCAGCGCGTGATCATCCATGCCGACATCTACGACCGCTTCCGCGACATGCTCGCCGCCAAGGTGAAGGAACTGAAGTCCGGCGATCCCAAGAATCGCGATACCTTCATCGGCCCGATGATCTCGGCCAAGGAAGCGCAGCGGCTCAAATCGTGGATCGACTCGGCAGTAGCCGGAGGAGCAACCCTGCTCGCGGGCGGTGGATGTCAGGGCAACATGCTCGAGGCCACCCTGCTCGAAGGATGCAGCCGCGAAATGGACGTCTATACCGAGGAAGCCTTCGGTCCCGTCGTCATCCTCTCGAAGTTCACCGAATGGGACGCCGCGCTCGATGAAGTGAACGACAGCAAGTTCGGTCTTCAGGCAGGCCTGTTCACCTCCGACTTGCACAAGGTCATGGACGCGTGGGACCGGCTCGATGTCGGCGGCATCGTCGTCAACGACGTTTCGTCCTACCGCGTCGACAACATGCCCTACGGCGGGGTCAAGGATTCGGGGCTCGGTCGCGAGGGCGTACGCTTTGCCATGGAGGACATGTCCGAAATCAGGAACATGGTCATCCGGCGGCAGTGACATTGAGTGAGGTTTGGCGTCTGTCTTTCTGATATGTTTCCATGAAATCGGATTAGCCACTTGAACCCATGGGGCAGAGTGTCCTAGTCTCCGATCAAACGGGGTCGCATTGCAGCACTTCCGGCCAGGGCTTCCGCACAAGGCATAAAGCCGCGCGGCAAGCAGAGCCGGTGGGGACGAGGGGCAATGCAGGGTATCATCTTGGGAATCGGGCGGCTGGCGGCACTGTGCCGTGCGATTCCGCGTTCTGGCGCCATGGCCTTTGTAGCGTGTCTCGCCATGGCCGGGGCCGCTCTCGGCGCTTCCTCGCTCGTCTCGCCCGCTGCAGTGCAGGCTCAAGGTACCGCGCCAGCCGTGTTGCGTGGTCACGTCGGAGTCGCCTCGTGCGCTGGCTCCACCTGCCACGGCCGCAGCGTTGCAGATGGTGCTGTCGTCCGGCAGGACGAACTCATGCGCTGGCAGGAAGAATCCTCGCCCTCCGGCGCACACAGCCGCGCCTGGCGCGTGATCCAGGAACCGCGCGGACAGGCCATCGTCCGCCGCATGGGTCTCGATGCCGCAGGCGTACAGCGCGAGTGCGCAGGGTGCCACGCGTCTCCCGGTTCGGCTCGCCCCGCCGATGGCGTCGATTGCGAAGCTTGCCATGGCGCGTCCGGCGGCTGGCTCTCCACCCACTACACGGTTGGTGCCAGCCACGCCCGCAATGTCGCGCAAGGCATGACCGATCTGACCCGTCCGCAGGTCAAGGCGCAAGTCTGCCTTGATTGCCACTTCTCGGGCGACGCGAAGGGCCAGTTCATCGCCCACCGCATCATGGCGGCAGGCCACCCGCGCATCTCGTTTGAGCTGGACCTGTTCACCACGCTCCAGCAGCACCACGATGAAGACGCCGATTATGTCCAGCGCAAGGGCAGCAAAACCAACTCGATGCGCATGTGGGCTGTTGGTCAGGCCGAGGCAGTCAAGCGCAGCCTTGAACTCTACAGCCAGCCGGCCCGGGCGATGGACGGGGTGTTCCCCGAATTCACCTTCTACGATTGCCACTCATGCCACCGCCGCATCTATGATGGTGAAGAAGGCAATGTGACTGCAGTGCGCAATCCGGGTCGTCCGATCGATCTCGGAACACCGCCCTACAATGACGAGAACATGATCATGCTTCTCGCCGCTGCCCGCGTCGTCGCGCCGGACGCAGCTGCCACCTTCGATGCACGAGCGAAGGCCTTCCACAAGGCGATGCTTGCCAACCGAGCCGAAACCGTCGCTGCTGCGCAGGCGCTGCGCCAGTCGGCCGATGCGCTGTCGTCGCGCTTTGCTTCGGCCAGCTTCACGCGCGATCAGACTTTCGCGATCATGGAGTCGATCGCCAGTGACGCCATTGGTGAGCGCTACACGGACTATGAAGGTGCCGTGCAGTCGGTCATGGCGGTCGACACGCTGCTCGGCGGCATGGTCAACCAGGGCATGGTGTCAACGGCTTCGGCCAATGGCCTGCGCGTTCAGATCAATCAGGCATATGCCGCCGTTCGCGATCCGAACGGTTTCCAGCCTCTCGCATTCCGCCGCGCTCTGGGCAGCGCGGTACGTTCGATCCGGAGCCTTCGCTGATGCGCATGCCGTTGGCTTTCCGGCAGACCACCGCCGTCGCACTTGCGCTCTCTCTCACACTGTCAGGGTGCGGCGGCGGTGACTCTGGTTCGGGCGGTACGTTTACACCGACTCCTACATCCACATCGGCATCGCGGTTTTTCGCAGATCCCGCTCAGGAAGCGCTGACCGCAGCTGAGGTTCAGCAGATCATCGCCCAGGCCGTGGGCGAGGCGAAGGCGCTCAATTACCCCGCGATCATCGCCGTGGTCGACCGCGTCGGAAACGTGCTCGCGGTGTTCCGCATGAACGGCGCGGCGACGAAGATGATCATCAGCCCGCGCACCGCGACTGGCGAGATATCGACGCGCAAGGTCGACGCGCAGGGCCTCGAGGTCGAGGCGACCATGGGCGCAATCTCCAAGGCCGTCACTGCTGCCTATCTATCATCGAGCGGCAACGCTTTCTCGACCCGTACGGCGAGCATGATCGTTCAGGAGCATTTCCCGCCAGCGCCGAACACGCCCGGACTCGAATCCGGTCCATTGTTTGGCGTGCAGTTCAGCCAGCTGCCTTGTTCCGACCTCGCTGCCCGCTTCACGGCGGGCAATGCCGGATCGGGCGCGTTCATCGGCCCCAAGCGTGCGCCGCTCGGCCTCGCGGCCGACCCGGGTGGCTTGCCACTCTACAAGAACGGCGTTGTCGTCGGCGGCATCGGCATCATGGCCGATGGTGACTACGCCTACGATCCCGACGTGACCGACGTCGATGGCGATCCGGAAGAGTTCATGGCGCTCGCCGGTATTCAGGGCTTTGCCCCGGCGGCCGACATCCGCGCGGATCGGATCACGGTCGACGGTTCCACCTTGCGCTTCTCCGATGCCCGCGTGGAAGGCCTGCATGCGCTGCAGACCAGTTTCTCGGCGATCAACAACGTGGCTGGCGCGCTGATCCCGGTGCGTGGCTATTACGACGGTACTTCCGTGCTTGCCGGCACGCCCTATGGCACCGAAGCCAGCGGTATCCGCCGCGCGACGTCGGCCGAGTTTTCGCTCGCCGATGCCTATGTCTTGAGCAACGGTGCGGGCACGAACCGCTATCCCGTCAAGTCTGGTACCGACGCCGCCGCTGTGGGCACGCCCCTGACCGCTGCCGAAGTCCGCGCCGTGCTTGAAGAAGCCTTCACGATCATGACTCGCGCCCGCGCGCAGATCCGCCGCCCGCTTGACAGTCGCGCGCAAGTCTCGATCTCGGTGGTCGATACTTATGGCGAAGTGCTCGGTCTCGTTCGTGGGCCTGATGCGCCAATCTTCGGCATTGACGTATCGCTGCAGAAGGCGCGCACGGCGGCGTTCTTCTCAAATCCGGTGGCCGCCGATCAGCTCAATGCCAACACTGACGCGGAAATCCCCGCATTCGTTCAACGAGCCCGCGATTTCCTCGGTGATCAGACCGCGCTGACCGGCAAGATCGCCTTTGCCGACCGTTCTGGCGGCAACCTCTCGCGGCCATTCTTCCCGGATGGCGAAGTCGGTCGTCCCCATGGGCCTTTCTCGCGTCCGATCACGGATTTCAGCCCGCTCGCTACTGGCCTCCAGATAGCCCTGGTCAAGGCCAACCTTCTCCAGCACGCGGTGTTCGTCCAAGGCTCGCTAAATGCGCGCGATGTGGTGCAGACCTGTACTGCGGTTCCCGATACGCCAACCGGCAAGAAGCGTCTGGCCAACGGCATCCAGATTTTCCCCGGCTCGGTGCCAATCTATCGCGGCGGCAAGTTGGTCGGTGCCATCGGCATTTCGGGCGACGGTATCGATCAGGACGACATGATCGCTTTCCTGGGCGCGCATAATGGCGGCGCAAAAGTCGGCGGGATCGGCAATGCGCCCAAGGAAATCCGCGCCGATACCATCGTCGTGCCCGTGGGGCAGGGCGTGCGCCTGCGCTACGTGAACTGTCCCTTCGCCCCGTTCCTCGATACGAGCGAACAGAACGCCTGCGAGGGCAAGTGATGCAGCAGGTGGCTATCCTTCTCGCCCCGGTGCTTGGTATCGCACAGCCGCATAGCCAGCCTGCACCGCTAACCTTCTACATGCAGGACGCATCGGGGATGGCACCGGGTGCTGCCGAACCGCAGCAGGCACCAACGGCTGACAGCAAGGCTGCGCTCCCGGGTGGCGAAACGGACGCCGAGGGCGCACTAATTGACGGACGCCGCCGCCCCGGTTTCAACAAGCAGCTCCCCGAAAAGGTCGAGCAGGACAATCCCGGCGCAGTCAACGCCCCGCCTCCCGAAGCCTTCTATGACAAGTACGATGGTGAAGGCCCGGTCGGCGATCTCGGCCTTGATGTCAGCCTGCCCGATCGCTGGCGCATCATGGCCTCGCTCTGCCCGAAGAAGGACCCGGCGACCGGCAAGAAGGACCGCGCGCTCTACACCCTGTTCCCCAAGCTCGAATATGCCTGCCACTCGCAGCTCGATCCGTTCCATCACAACCTGCTCAAGGGTGACCGTCCGCTGGCCAAGGGCAAGCGCCCCGGCTTCCTCAAAGACGATGACTGGTACCTGATCGCAGGCGCCGTGTCTGATACTGTGGTTGAGCCGCGCAGCTTCCCGATTCCCGTCGGCAACCAGACCACGACCAACCCCAACGAGATCGATACCTTCGGCCGCAGCCACAGCCTCGTGCTGTCGCAGACTTTCATCGCCAGCGTCTCGCTGCTCAAGGGCATGACCGCGTTCAAGCCGCCGGTGGTCGAATACCGCATCGCGATTGCGGGCAACCTCAATCACGTCGAAGTGCCTGAACGTCGCGTGCTGTTTGTCGAGCCTTCAAAGGGTACCAAGCGCACCGATGGCTTCATCGGCCTGCAGGAAGCCTTCATCGATTATCACATCGGTCGGTTCGATTCGAAGCGCTTCGATTTCATCTCCTTGCGCACCGGTATCCAGCCGATGCAGTCGGATTTCCGCGGCTTTCTGTTCAACGACAACCAGCTCGGCATCCGCCTGTTCGGCAACCGCGACAACAACCGCGTCCAGTTCAATCTCGCCGCGTTTTGGCGGCTCGAGAAGGAAACCAATTCAGGCCTCAACGACATCAGCCAGACGCCTCGACGCGACTGGGTGTTCATGGCCAACCTCTATCGCCAGGATTTTCCCGCCGTCGGCGTAACCAGCCAGATCTCGGTTACTTACAACATGAACCGCGAACGCAATCAGGTTCATGTCGACACCAACGGTTTCCCAGTCCGCCCGGCGCTGATCGGCGATCTGCGCGGGCGTGAATATGACGTGGTCTATCTGGGATACGCGGCTGACGGTCATATCGGTCGCCTGAACCTAACCGCTCAGGCCTATGCTGCACTGGGCGAGGACCGGAACAACTTCCTCACCAGCCGTCCGGCCGAGATCAAGGCGTTCATGGCCGCTGCCGAACTCAGCTACGACATCGACTGGTCACGCATCCGGCTCTCGGGGCTGTGGGCGAGCGGTGACAGCGACCCCTACGACAAGACCGAAGGCGGCTTCGACGCGATCTTCGAGAACCCTCAGTTTGCAGGCGCCGATACGAGCTATTGGATCCGCCAGACCATCCCGTTCGCGGGCGGTGGCCGCAACATCTCGGTCAATGGCCGCAACGGCATCCTCAACTCGCTGCGCTCCTCGAAAGAGCAAGGCCAGTCGAACTTTACAAACCCCGGCACGATGCTGGTCGGCCTTGGCACCGATTTCGACCTGACGCCCACCTTGCGCGTCTCGACCAACGTCAACCACTTGTGGTTCGAGAACACCAAAGTGCTGCAGGTCCTGCGCAACGAAGGGTCGATCCCCAAGGACATCGGCTGGGACGCGTCGGTCTCGGCGATCTGGCGTCCCAACGCCTCGCAGAATCTTGTTTTCCGCCTTTCGGGCGCAGTGCTTGATCCGGGGGCGGGGTTTGATGACCTGTTCGCCCAGCAGGGCAAGGCAAGCCGCTTCTATTCCGTCCTCGCCAACGCGACCCTGGCCTTCTGATGACCCAGCACATGACCAACACGCGCAGCTTCCGCAAACTTCCGCTGGCATGGCTGGTGGCAGCGCTCGCCGCGCTGCTGGTGCCGAGCGCGCTCTACGCTTCGGGCGAGGAGACGCCGCAGAAGGTCACGCACACCCGCGCACCTGCCGCTCCGCGCGGCCAGCCGGGCGACACTGCGGAAGAGCAGTGGGCCTACGTCGACAAGCAGAACGCCGGCTGCGTCAGCTGCCACACCAAGAGCGATCACCGAACGATGCACGCCAGCCCCGCCGTGGTGCTGTCGTGCGCGGATTGCCATGGCGGCAACACCAAGGTCGTGGCTGACCGTTCGTGGAACCGCAATTCCATCGATTACGTCGCGGCAATGAAGGACGCTCACGTCCTGCCGAAGTATCCCGTGGCCTGGGGCTGGCCGTCCTCGGCAAACCCCAAGCGTTCCTATGCGCTGCTGGCCAAGGAAAGCCCGGAATTCATCCGCTTCATCAACCCCTCGGACTATCGCGTCGCGCGTGATTCCTGCGGGGCCTGCCACATGTCGATCATCGAGGCGTCAGAGCGCTCGCTGATGTCGACCGGCGCAATGCTGTGGGGCGGCGCGGCCTATAACAACGGCATCGTGCCCTTCAAGAATTACCTCTTCGGTGAAAGCTTTACCCGCAATGGTGAGCCTGCGCTGCTCAAGTCGGCGTCGAAGGAAATCGGCCCCGATGGCAAGCCGATGTGGGGCACTGTCACACCCAAGGAGAAGGCGCGCGGCGCGCTGCCGATCATGTATCCGCTGCCGCGCTGGCATACGATCCCGCCGGGCGACGTGTTCCGCGTGTTCGAGGACGGCGGCCGCACGATCAACCCGCAGTTCCCCGAAATCGGTCTGCCCAACTCGACCGGTCTGATCCAGCGTCTTGAAGAGCCGGGCCGTCCTGACCTCAAGCAGTCCAACCGTGGCCCCGCTACAGGCCTGCGCGTCGCGATTCCGGTGCTCAACATCCACAAGACGCGCCTGAACGACCCGTTTCTGTTCCAGATGGGCACCAACGACCAGCCGGGCGACTATCGTTCCTCGGGCTGCGCCGCGTGCCACGTGATTTACGCGAACGATCGCGAACCGCGCCACTCGCTGAACTACGGCAAGTGCGGGCGTGACGGGCAGACGATCACCGCTGACCCCACGATCAATGCCCTGCGCGAAGGCCAGCACCGCAAGGGGGCCTATGGCTCCTATGATGCCGCAAAGGAGGAACACCACGACAAGGTTCGTGGCACCGTACTTGGCGGCAAGGGCAGCTACCTCGGTGGCGACAAGACCGATCCCGAGCAGGCAAAGGACATGGAAGGTGATTGCGCCCGCGCGATCTCTTCCGCCGAACAGCTTGTCTATGCCCCGGCCAAGGGCGTCGCCCCGCATGGTACGATGGACCATGACAAGATGGATCAGGCCTCGGCCCATGCCATGGCGGGGCTTGATGCCAAGGGCCATCCCAAGAAGGGCGACCATGGCGAGGACTCGCACGACTCCGATGGCCCGGTCGCCATGCAGGATCGCGAACGCGGCCACCCGCTGGTCCACGCCTTCACCCGCGCCATCCCGACCGCGCAGTGCATGAACTGCCACATGCACCAGCCGAACATCTTCCTGAACTCCTACCTCGGCTACACGATGTGGGACTACGAATCCGATGCGCCCAGCATGTGGCCCGGGCCCGAGAACCGCGCGCCCAAGCCTGCGGGCATGTCTGACGAGGACTACGCCAAGACGTTCAAGAAGCAGTTCTATCCCAACATCGACGAGCAGCGCGAAGTGCTCGACCGCAATCCGGAAGGTGCGTCCACGCGAGGTCTGTGGCGCGATGTCGAATTCCTGCGCAACGTCTATGACCTGAACGACAAGCTCGAACGCACCCAGTTCGCCGATTACCACGGCCACGGCTGGAACTTCCGCGCTATCCTCAAGCGTGACCGTCGCGGCAACCTGCTCGATGACGAGGGCGATATGTCGTCCTACGGCACCGACAAGGCGCACATCATCTCGCCCGATGACCCGGAAAAGTTCCGCAAGGCGGGCGAGGGCAAGTTCGTCGAACCAGGCGAGAGCAATCCCGGCAAGGCGGTCCACATGATGGACATCCACGCCCAGCTAGGCATGCAGTGCGCCGATTGCCATTTCTCGCAGGACAGCCACGGCAATGGCATGATCTACGGCGAAGTCGCCAATGCGGTCGAGATCGGGTGCAAGGATTGCCACGGCACGCCTGACAGCTACCCGACGCTGCTGACCTCGAACATGGCTGCGCCGGAAAAGGGCAACAACCTTGCCCTGCTGCGCAACGCCGATGGCCAGCGCCGCTTTGAATGGTACAACGAGGCTGACGGCCGCCGCGTGCTGGTGCAGCGCTCGATCATCGATCCGAACCTGTCCTGGCGCGTCAGCCTGGTGAAGGATTCGGTCGACGCACGCTATGCCGGCAAGATGGACTCGACCGGCAAGCCGATCTTCAATCCCAAGGCCGCGCGCGCCAAGCTGATGGCCAAGTCCGCATCTGATGACGGCGTCTACAAGTTCGGCACCGGCGTGCCCAAGGAGCAGCGCGCCCACCGTGACGACGACATGGCCTGCTTCACCTGCCACCTTTCGTGGACCACCTCGTGCGCAGGCTGCCACCTGCCGATCGAGGCGAACTGGAAGTCGGCCACCCACAAGTACGAGGAAGACTACACCCGCAACTACGCGACCTATAACCCGCAGATCGCGCGTGATGACATGTTCCAACTCGGCAAGCACCAGCGCAACAAGTCGTCGGGCTCCGATCCGGTGCAGTTCGATGCGGCAGGCAACCCCGTCAGCGGTAAGGCGATTACCGCGCCCATCCGCTCGACCTCGGCGCTGATCCTGTCCTCGACCAACATCAACCGCGAACGCATCTACGTGCAGCAGCCGCCTATCTCCTCGATCGGTTACTCCAGCCAGGCCTTCGCGCCGCACTTCCCGCACACCGTCCGCAAGAACGAGACGAAGCAGTGCACCGACTGCCATGTCAGTCAGGACGAGGACAACAACGCCACGATGGCGCAGTTGCTCCTGCTCGGCACCAACTACGTGAACTTCGTCGGCATGAACGCCTGGTTCGGCCTCGACGGCGGTTTCGAAGCGGTCCGCGTGACCGAATGGGACGAGCCGCAGGCCGTGATCGGCTCCTATCTCCACCGCTACGCCTATCCGGACTTCTGGAAGCAGCACGTGGAAGACAACGGTCGCGAACTGAAGAACTGGACCCGCGGCAAATCGTTCGATGGCAAGCTCTCGGGCGAAACCACCGGGCACGAGCAATTCACCAATGTGGTCGAAGGCACCAGGGACGCGGTCCGCTGCTTGCAGATGCGTGGCGAATACATGTTCGTCGCCGAAGGTAAGGGCGGCTTCCGCGCCTATGACATCGCGGCTGTCGGCAACAAGGGCTTCTCCGAGCGCATCGTGAAGGCCCCGTTCTCACCGCTCGGCCACGATACCCATGTCGCCACCACCAACGCGACCTGCATGGCCTTGCCAACCAACCAGTCGATCGCGCCCACGCGCAACACGCCTGAGCTGCGCGGCCTCAATCAGGAGCAGCCGTTCTCGCCGATCTACAGCTATGCCTTTGTCACTGACGCGGTTGAAGGCCTGATCGCGGTCAACGTCGATACGCTGGCCGATGGCGAGTTCCGCAACAACTTCTTCGACCGCGCGCTGACCTTCAATCCGGACGGCGTGCTCACCGGCGCAAGGCACATCACGCTGGCGGGCGATTACGCCTACATCGTGACTGACAAGGCGCTGGTCACCGTCCACCTGCCCAAGCCGTGGTCCCCGCAGAAGCCCTGCGAGGTGAGTGAAAAGAAAGGCGGAGAGACCTGCCTTGATCCGCGCATCACCTCGGTTGTGCCCTTGCGCGATCCGCGCGCCACGGCGGTCCAGTTCCGCTACCTCTGGGTGACGACGGCCAACGGGCTTGAGCTGATGGACATCACCAATCTGGCCCAACCCAAGGCGGTGCCCTCCGCCACGGTGCCGCTGGCCGATGCCCGCCGCGTCTATCTTGCCCGTACTTACGCCTATGTCGCGGCCAAGTCGCAAGGGTTGGTGATCGTCGACATCACCGCACCGACGCGCCCGTCGATCTACACCAGCTACACCGCTGACGGGCAACTCAACGATGCCGAGGACGTGATTGTTGCGTCCACCAATGCCTCGCTCTTTGCCTACGTCGCCGATGGCCGGAACGGGATGAAGGTGCTGCAGCTGACGTCGCCTGCCAGCCAGCCGAACTTTTATGGCTTCTCGCCCGAGCCCAAGCCGGAACTGATCGCCTGGGCCCGCACGCCCACGCCAGCTCTCGCGCTGTCCAAGGGGCTCGACCGCGATCGCGGAGTGGATGAAACCGGCGGCCAGATGGCGGTCTTCGGTCGCCTCGGTTCGCGTCCTTTCACGCGGCCGGAGATGGAAGAGCTGTTCCTCAACAGCAAGGGCGACGTGTTCCGCGTCTCGAATGCCGTGGACATGAGCCTGTGGGTCGGCGCAAAGCCCGCCCCGATGCTGGCGAAGATCGACAAATAGAGTTTCACTGTTGGAGAGGAGAGCGGGTGCCTCACGGGGCACCCGCCGATCTCTCAGTCCGCGTCGAGCAGCAGGATCGCGCACTCCACTTCCAGCAGCGATGACGGCAGTAGTTCGTGGTCAACCCGTGTTACCGCAGCATCGGCCACCAGCTCGCGCCGCAGCTTGAACTCGTGCTCTGGCAACGCCGCCACGAAGGCCTCGCCATCGCTCACCGCATCGCTTCCGGCGAAACGCAGCACCAAGCGGTGGCGTGCCCCTGAAAAGGTGATGCTCGCCCAGGGCGTTTCGCCATGGCTGATGATTTCCGCCAGCGGTCCGGCGATTTCGCGTATCGCACGTAACAGCCGGTCGGCCGTCGTCGTCAGGGCACGCGGCGGTGCAGGAGTTTGCGCGACGGACTTCGTCTCGAAGGCGCTCGGATCAAGCAGCATGGACATTCACTCCATAATTGTTCATGAAATGTTCCACGCGTGATATCAGCGCGGAACGGGGCTCGCGGCCATTGCGCAAGTCGCCCACGAAGCGGGGGTCATGTGCGGCAAGGCGGCCGAATTTGGTGACGGGCATCCCCGTCTGGCGCAGGAAACTCTCGACCTTGCGGAGCAGCATGTTCTCTCACCCTCCTGATGCTGGCGTCTCGGAGACGACTCGAAATAGGATTTTTCCTATGTTGATCTCCAAATCCTACAATGCTAGGAAAAGTCCTTCGATATCGGAGGAAGGTTGAAATGGCCCTGCAGGATGGCGAATCGGATGATGGTGCCCGGTCCCGTCTCGTTGCACTCGCGGCGCAGCGTGGCGTCAGCCTCTCCGCGCTCTCTGCGCTGATCGGCCGCAACACCACTTATCTCCAGCAGTTCGTGCGCAAGGGCAGCCCCCGCAAGCTCGAGGAGAACGACCGTCGCACGCTGGCGGAATTCTTCGGCGTGCCCGAGAGCGACCTTGGCGCACAGCAGCGAGGCGGTGTTCTTGCCGTGGGGCAGGGGAGTGTGACCACTGCGCCTCCCGTACGCGCCATTACTCCCGAATGGGCTGACATTCCCCGCCTGCCGCTTGGCGCATCAGCTGGCCCCGGCACCCTGCCTGCAGAGGAAATCCCCTCCGGCCGCCTGCGCTTCAATCACCGCTGGCTCAAGGGGCAAGGCCTCGAACCCGCCATGCTCACCGTGATCGAAGTCGAGGGCGACTCGATGGAGCCGACCTTGCGTGACGGTGACGAGATCCTTGTCGACCGCACCCCGCGCCCCTTGCGCGCCGGGATCCACGTCATCCGCCTCGACGATGTGCTGTTGGTCAAGCGCCTCGAACCCGGCCCCGGCGGCACCTTGCGCGTCATATCCGACAATGCCGCCTATCCCCGCCTCGAACGTGCCGCCAGTGAAGTGGAGATTGTCGGTCGTGTCGTCTGGAAGGGCGGGCGGCTTTAGGCCCGGAACTCCATCTGGATCAGCGGGTACGGCCGTCCTTGCCCGTCGAGCGCCGAGCGCCCCGTTTCAGCAAATCCCATACGAGCATAGAAGGCGCGTGCGCCCATGTTCTGCTCGTTCACCTCGAGCTTCGTCGCACCCAACACCTCTACCGCGTGCCGCACCAGCGCATGGCCAATTCCTTGGCCATGGCACGCCGGATCGACGAACAGTGCCTCGATCACGCCGCTTGCGGCGAGCAGGAACCCCGTCGCCTGGTCCGAAAAATCGACCGCGAGCACGAGGGGCGCCTGTGGCAGAAATCCAGCTACCTCCACGCCGATTGCAAGACGATCGCCAAGCAGAAGAAAGTCATGCGTTGCATCGACAGCGGCGGCCCAGATCGCCAGCGCGCGGGAGCCATCTTCAGGGCGTGATCGGCGTAGCTTGTGCATCGCGGCACGTTATGTCGACGACCTGACCATTGCAATTGTCGCTCCCGCGTTCCAAATCCCCAACATGACCCAGCCCACAGCCGAACCCGCCTTCAAGGTCGCGATCATCCCCGTGACCCCGCTCCAGCAGAATTGCACGCTGGTCTGGTGCACGAAGACCATGAAGGGCGCCTTCATCGATGCAGGCGGTGATCTCGAAAAGCTGCGCAAGGCGATCGAAGTCACCGGGGTGACGATCGAGAAGCTGCTCGTGACCCACGGCCACCTCGATCACTGCGGCAGCGTTGGCATTTTCGCGCGCGAACTTGGGGTGCCGATCGAAGGGCCGCATGAGGCTGACCGCTTCTGGATCGCGCAGCTCGATGAGGATTCGCAGCGCTGGGGCATCCCTGCCGAGGTGTTCGAGCCCAATCGCTGGCTCCATGATGGCGACAAGGTCACCGTCGGAGAAGTCGAACTCGACGTGATCCACTGCCCCGGCCACACGCCTGGCCACGTGATCTTCCATCACGCACCGTCACAGGTCGCCATTGTCGGGGATGTGCTGTTCCAGGGCTCGATCGGGCGCACCGATTTCCCGATGGGCAACCATCAGGATCTTATCGATTCGATCACGCAGAAGCTCTGGCCACTCGGCAACGACGTGACTTTCGTGCCCGGCCACGGCCCCAACAGCACCTTCGGCCGCGAACGCCAGACCAACGTCTACGTCAGCGACTATGCGCTGAGCTGAGCAGACGCGCTCAAGATATTCCCCTCCCGCAGGCGGGAGGGGGTAGGGGTGGGCAGGATGCTACGCCACCCCCGAAACATTCACATATCCAGAGCGATCGATACCGCCCAAACGCCAAGGCCGAGCTGCGAAAGCATGGTCGTAAGCGTCCCCACGCCGCGCAGGAAGCCGAGCGGACCGCCGTCCATGCCCACGCCGTGGCCGACACGGCCAAGCATGTAGAGGGCTGCAACGCCCATCAGGTAAGGATTGCCGGTACGGGCAAGCTCGACCGCCGCGATAAGCACCAGCACGATCGGTGTGTTCTCGATGAAGTTCGCCTGCGCGCGCATGCGGGCGATCAGTTCCATGTCGCCGCCGTCGCCGATGCTGATCTTCTTGGCGGTGCGAACCATGCCGATGCGGATGGAAAGCCAGATGTTGATGGCAGCGGCCGCAGCAGCCGCGCACAGCGTGATTGGCAGGATTGTCATTCCTCAGGTTATCCCCTCTCAGATGGCCCCCATGTGAGGGTCCGTCGCCAAAGCTAGCGCGCCCCAGCTTGCAAAGCATCAGAAAATCCGTATAGGCGCGCCTTCGCCCAGCGATCGGCGAATCCCGTGACTTGTGGCGTCCTTCGCCGCGTGCGGGTCCTGTGCCAAACAGGGCTTGTGCGAAGGTCCGGTTTTCCCTATCGCGCCCGCAACAAAACTATGCAATTCTAAGAACAGGTGCCGAGATGGCCGTCCCCAAAAGAAAGACTTCGCCCTCACGCCGGGGCATGCGCCGCAGCCATGACGCACTGAGCGTCGAAGCGTTCCACGAATGCTCGAACTGCGGTGAACTCAAGCGTCCGCACAACCTGTGCAACGCTTGCGGTCACTACAACGGTCGCGAAGTCATCGCCGTCGGGCTCTAAGCCTTCAAACGGGGGGGACTGAGGACATGAGCCTGCCGCGTATCGCCGTTGATGCGATGGGCGGCGATGAGGGCGTGCGCGTGATGGTCGAAGGCGCGGCGCTTGCCCGTCGTCGTCATGACCGCTTCAAGTTCCTCCTCGTCGGTGATGAGGCCCGCATCAAGCAGGCCCTCGAAAACCATCCAAACCTGCGTGAAGCTTCTGAAATACTCCATGCACCCGATGTGGTGTCGGGGGATGAGAAGCCGACGCAGGCCCTTCGCCGTGCCAAGACCACCTCGATGGGGCTGGCGATCAATGCGGTGAAGCAGGGTCATGCCGGGGCTGCGGTCAGCGCTGGCAATACCGGTGCGCTCATGGCCATGGCCAAGCTCGCGCTGCGCACCATGCCGGGGATTGACCGGCCGGCCCTTTCTGCACTTCTGCCAACGCTCGGCGAACATGACCTCATCATGCTCGATCTTGGCGCCAACACCGATTGCGATGCCCGCAACCTGGTGCAGTTTGCGATCATGGGTGCGGCCTATGCCCGCATCGTCAATGGCCTCGAATCGCCCCGCGTCCGCCTGCTCAACATCGGCACGGAAGAGACCAAGGGTACCGATTCCCTGCGCGATGCCGCCAACCAGCTCAAGGAACTGGCGGGGGACCTGGCGATGACATTCGACGGCTTCACCGAAGCCGACAAGCTTTCGCGCGGCGATTGCGACGTCGTCGTTACCGATGGCTTCTCCGGCAATATCGCATTGAAGTCGATGGAGGGCGCTGCCCGTTTCGTGGCGGACCTGCTGCGCCGCAGCTTCTCCTCGTCGCTGCGCTCGAAGTTCGGCTTCCTGATCTCGCGCCCGGCGACCGAGCTGCTCAAGCATCACCTTGATCCCAACAACCACAACGGGGCCGTGTTCCTCGGCCTCAATGGCGTCGTGGTGAAGAGCCATGGCAGCGCTTCGGCGCTCGGCGTGGCCAATGCCGTTGCGGTAACAGCCCGACTGCTGGAGGAAAACCTGACCGAGCGCATCGAAGCCGACCTTGCGCGCCTCGGCGCGGAAGCCATTCGCACCGGCGGTCGCGGCAAGTCAGCTCCCGTCAGCAGCGAGGACGCGGCATGAGCCTGCGCGCGGTCATCCGAGGCAGCGGCTCCGCCCTGCCGCAGCGCTGTGTGACCAACGCTGAAATGGCGCAGATGGTCGACACTACCGACGAATGGATCGTCGAGCGCACCGGTATCCGCCAGCGCTACCTCGCGAGCGAAGGCGAAACGACGTCCACGCTCGCCACCGAAGCGGCCCGCAAGGCTCTCGAAGCGGCTGGAATCGATGCTGCAAAGGTCGATCTGATCGTTCTCGCCACGGCAACGCCCGACCAGACGTTTCCGGCCACTGCCACGATCGTGCAGCATAACCTCGGCTGCAACGGCGGCATCGCCTTCGATGTAGCGGCGGTCTGCTCGGGTTTCCTCTACGCGCTCGCCACTGCGGATTCGATGATCCGCACCGGCATGGCCAAGTGCGCACTGGTGATCGGCGCTGAGACCTTCAGCAAGATTCTTGACTGGGAAGACCGCACAACCTGCGTTCTATTCGGCGATGGTGCAGGCGCGGTCGTGCTAGAAGCGCAGGACGTTGACGAAAACGATCCTGCCGCCCCCGGCGTGATTGCCACGCGCCTCCACGCCGATGGCGCGCACAACGAACTGCTCTATGTCGATGGTGGTCCGTCCACCACCGGCACGGTCGGCAAGGTCCGCATGAAGGGCCGCGAGGTGTTCCGCCACGCCGTCACCAATCTGGCCAACGTCCTGCGGGAAGTGCTTGAAACTTCAGGGCATGATGCAACCGAGATCGACTGGGTCGTGCCGCATCAGGCCAACTTCCGCATTCTCGACGCCACCGCGCGCAAGCTCGATCTGCCTGCGGAAAAGGTCGTCGTTACGGTTGATCGCCACGCCAACACCAGCGCAGCATCGGTGCCGCTCGCCTTCGATACTGCCGTCCGCGATGGCCGGATCAAAAAGGGTGACCTCGTGATGTTCGAGGCGATGGGTGGCGGCTTCACCTGGGGCGCCAGCCTCGCGCGCATCTGAAGTCCCACGCACTTCGTCGTTGCGAGGGGCGTAGCGACGAAGCAATCCATAGTCAGCGCAAGACCGCCCTGGATTGCTTCGCTGCGCTCGCAATGACGGAGATGCAGGGCAATCCTCAACCAACCGTCCCACACCGGCCCAGTCTTATCCTTCCCCTGCAACGCATTGCATTGCGTTCCGCAGAATCAGCGTTATTGTCCATCGCCTTGGCGTCTTCTGACTTCTGGGGGGAATTAAGGATGCGTTCTGTAGGTACACTGACCCGGGCTGATCTGGCCGAGAGCATCAACCGACGTGTTGGGCTGTCGCGTGCGGATTCGCTCGAAATGGTTGAATCCATCCTGCAGCATATGTGCGATGCACTGGCTGAGGGTGAAAACGTGAAGATTTCGGGCTTCGGCACTTTCCTGCTGCGCGACAAGGCGGAGCGGATCGGCCGCAATCCCAAGACCGGCATCGAAGTGCCGATCACGCCGCGCCGCGTCCTCAGCTTCCGCGCCGCGTCCTCAGCTTCCGCGCCAGCCAGATGCTGAAGGACCGCATCGGCCAGGGCTGATCGCCAGCGGATGAACGCGCCCGAACTTCCCGGTGCCGGACCTGATCCGGAAGACGGCAAGGAACCGGGCGCATTCCGCACGATTGGCGAAGTGGCCAAGACGCTCGGCATCCGCCAGCACGTCCTGCGCTATTGGGAAGAGCAATTTCCCATGCTCCGCCCGCTCACCCGAGCGGGCGGCCGCCGCTACTACCGCCCCGAAGACGTCGCCCTCATCACCGAAATCCACCGCCTCCTCCACAAGGAAGGCTTCACGATCAAGGGCGCAAGGCAAGCGCTGCGCGGGAAGAAGGGGGTGGCTGTGGCTGTGCTCCCGTCGCCGGAGGCTGCGCCCATGGCCCCGGATGAACAATCCGCCGCCCCACTCGTGAACTACCTCCAATCCATCCGCGACCGGCTGGCTGCGGCGTTGGAGGAATAGGCGGCGCGAGCTATCGACCAACAATCCGTCGTTTCCTCCGCGCAGAACGGGCTATGTCCCTCGCGAGAATGCGCGCTTTAGCATGCCTGCACGAGGGACATGGGCCGCTAGGCAAGTCGAACCAACACCGGCTCATCAAGATTGGGACAGAATGCAATTGGACCGGTGCAAGTGATTTTTTCGGCCAGTGCTAATTCGCGCAAGCGCCATGTTGTGAAGCTGTCGGCTATAAAATGTCCCGCATTCCATAGAGCAATCGTTGCATCTGCTGAAACTCGATGAGCTTTGCGCCATTGAGTGGAGCATTTTTCAAGGATGATCTCGTCGAAAAAATCATCCTGCGCACTAAAGAGTGTACCGTTCTCCAATAGTCGCAAGTTGGTTCTATCATTGCAAAGTTCGACCCAGCGACTTCTTGCAAATCGCTTCGTATCTAGTGACCCTGAATTTGCATTTTTCAGCAAGTATTGATACTGTTCGACACCAAGTTCACCAATACCTCTCGGTGCTTGCCCCTGCCAAGTTCCTGGAAAGCAATGTTCCACCATAATGAACGATGCCCGCTCGACGCCAAAATGGTGAAGGTACCAATGAAGACCACAAAGCTCCTCGGTATTCTGTGGTGCGACCCAAACCAGATGTTCGTCACTTTGCTCAAGCTTAGTCAGAAACTCTTTAGCTCCGCTGGCGATCCAATCCCAGCTTTCGTCAACGGAGGTCGGGCTGGCATGAAACGGCAAATTTTGATTCAGCCAAGTTTGGCGTTCGCCAAAATCTTCGGTGGTGATCGGTCCCCAAGAGAGATCGTCGGTAATGTCTACCACTCTCTTGCGCTGATCGCGTAAATTGAGCGCTTGGCGAAGACTACCGGCACCTGACGAACTGAAGGTTACGTGGATCAATGGCTTAACCCAAGAAACATGTCAGACTCGCTGTTCCTCAATCCACCAACACCGGCCCCAACGTCGGATCCAGATCCCGCGGACGCTTGATCTCCACCAACCGAGCGCAGCCTTCCACCACGTCAGCCCAGTCATCCACATCAAGCTCCATCACCGCAAACGTCGCGGTCGGGAACTTCTCCTCCACCACTTCGCGCAAAGGCGAGGAGCCGTCATCCGGCACGAGGTCGAAGATCAGGTCCTCCAGCCCCGGATTGTGCCCGATCATCAGCACGCTCTTGGGATCGCCAGACAGTTCCTTGAGCAGGTCGATCAGCGTGGCCGAACTAGCAAGGTAGATGCGCCGGTCCCATTCGATCTTGAACGTGCACTTCCACGCCTTGCTGCTTTCCTCGACCGTCTCGGCCGCGCGGACGGCGGGGCTGGCGATCATGCGGTCAAACGTGCGGCCGGTATCGCGGATATATTCGCCCATCGCCCGCGCGCCGCGCTTGCCGCGCTCGTTCAGCGGGCGGTCGAAGTCCCGCGCGCGCGCGTCGCTCCAGTCGGATTTGGCATGGCGGAAAAGGGCGAGTGTCTTCACGAAATCCCCTCACGCGGCGGCTCTGCTCTCTCCCGTCCAGAAACACTGGCGCTCACGCTTTGTAAAGCCACATCGAGCGTTACCCGGCGGATCGGCGTGCCCGCCGGAAAGGCCGAGAGCAGCCGCGAGGGGAAGGCCGAGGACAGCACCACGAAGTGTCCCTTGTCCCCGGCAGAGCGGATCAGCCGCCCGAACGCCTGCGCCAGCCGCGCCCGGATGATCCTGTCGTCATAGGCCGACCCGCCGCCTGCCATCCGCCGCGCGCGGTGCAGGATCGAAGGCTTGGGCCACGGCACTTGCTCCATCACCACCAGCCGCAGCGAATCCCCCGGCACGTCCACCCCGTCACGCAGGGCATCGGTGCCGAGCAACGAGGCACGCGGATCGTCGCGGAAGATGTCGACCAGCGTGCCCGTGTCTATCGGATCGACATGCTGCGCGAACAGCGGCAAGCCACCGCGCGCCAGCCGGTCGGCAATCCGGCCATAGACCGCGCGCAACCGCCGGATCGCCGTAAACAGCCCCAGCGCGCCGCCGCCAGAAGCCTCGATCAGCCGCCCATAGGCCGCCGCCAGCGCCGGAATGTCGCCCTTGGGCACGTCGGTCACGATCAGCACTTCGGCCTGGGACGCGTAGTCGAACGGACTGTCAGCCGTGAACAGGCGCGGGGCGATGTCCAGATGCGGCGCGCCGCTGCGCTCCACCGCGCTGGACCAATCATCGCCATCGCGCAGCGTTGCCGAGGTCATCATAACCCCGTGCGAGGGCGCCAGCACCGCATTGGCAAAGGGCTTCATCGGATCGAGGTAATGCCGATGCAGCCCCACATCCCATTCGCGCCCGTCCGACCGCTCGACCGCGATCCAGTCGACAAAATCGGGATCGCCCGGACCACCCAGCCGCGCCAGTAGCGCAATCCACCCCGCAATCAGATCGCTGCGCCAACCGATAGCACTGCGCGCCCCTTCGATCCGCGCCCGCGCTGGTCCATCGAGCCAGTCCGGCCCATCCTCGACAATCGCCTCAAGCCGCAACCCCAGCCGCACCAGCGGCTTGCGCAACGCCTCCAGCGCCTCTTGCGCCCGCCCGGCAACCTCGATGAACCCGCCGTCCAGCTGCGCAATCTCGGTCTCGAGCCCATAGCCCGCTTCCTGCCCGCCGCTCTCGTCGCGCGCATAGGCCAGCGCCCGCGCCGCGCTGAGCAGGTCTTCAATCGGCCCAGAAGGTGTGCCCTCAACCACCCGTGCCAGCCAGCCTTCCGAGGGCAGGGCCTCTGCCGCGTCACGCGCCTGCGCAATCGCGCGTTCGCCTTCCTCGTCATAGCTGGCAACATCGGCCAGTCGCGCCGAAAGCCCGCGCCGCCGTCCGCGAGACTTGCCCTCCGGCCCGATCACCCAGCGCCGTAGCTCGATCGTCTCGGCCCCAGTCAGTGCCGCCGAGAACGTCGAATCCGCCGCCTCGAACACATGGTGGCCTTCGTCGAACACGATCCGCGTAGGCCGCTGCGCCGCATCACGCCCGCGCGCCGCGTTGACCATCACCAGCGCATGGTTGGCAATCACCAATTCCGCATCGGCAGAGGCCCGCGCGGCGCGTTCGATGAAGCATTTCCGGTAATGCGGACACCCGGCATAGACGCATTCGCCGCGCTGGTCGGTCAGCGCCGCAATCCCGCGCTTGCGGAACAGCGTGCCGAGCCAGCCCGGCAGGTCCCCGCCGATCATGTCGCCATCCTGCGAATACGCCGCCCAGCGCGCCACCAGTTGCGCCAGAATCGCCGCCCTCCCGGCAAACCCGCCCTGCAGCGCGTCCTCAAGGTTCAGCAGGCACAGGTAGTTCTCGCGCCCTTTGCGCACCACCACCGGCGGCTTGCCATTGCGCGAGGCCGGGAACGCGCGCCTGCTCTCGCGCCGCAATTGCCGCTGCAGCGCCTTGGTGTAGGTCGAAACCCAGACCGTGCCGCCCGATTGCTCGGCCCACAGCGACGACGGCGCGAGATAGCCAAAGGTCTTGCCCGTGCCCGTGCCCGCCTGCGCCAGCACCACGTGCGGCTGGCCCTGTCCCTGCCGCGGCGCGAACATCCGCGCCGCCTCGCGCGCATAGTCCTGCTGCGTCGGTCGGGCTTCTGCCCCGGCGCCGGTCAGTTCCGCCAGCCGCGCCACCACCGCATCGCCGCCCAACACGACTTGCGCAGGCTGCGGCCACTCCGCCGTCTCCTCCCACTCCGGCAACTTGGCGAAGAGCCAGCGCTCCGCCCGCTCCGGTTTCTTTATCCGGGGGCCAAGCAATGTCGCCCAAGGCCACCTCATCCGCACAAGCGATTGCAGCGCCGTCCAGGCCCCCTCACGCTCCGCCCAGTCCGCGCTTTCGCACGTGGCCAGCAGAGCCTCCGCCGCTTCCTGCAGCAGCTGCGGCACCTTGTCGTCGCCTGAAGGTTCGTCCAGTCCCAGGGCATGGGCCAGCCCCTTGGGCGTCGGCACCATGAATCGCGCGGGGTGCACGAACGCGAACAGCTCCAGCAGATCGAGCCCTGAAAGATCGGGATAGCCAAGCCTGCTCGCCACCAGTGGCGCATTGAGCATGAGCAGCGGCGTATCGGCCGCCGCCACGATCGCATCGCCCTTGCCAACCCCGCGCGTGGCAAAGCCATCGCGCAGCCAGCACCCGCCATGGCTTGCATGAATCGCTGGCAGCGAAAGGGCAGGGCGCTCCGTCACGCCCCAGCGTTAGAACAGGAATGGAACATCGGGCAACCCCGCCGCAGATGAAAAAGCAGACCTTTCACCGCGATTCACCACTGCCCTTAAAACCCGCTGCGGGCCGCCGTCCTTCTCCACAGTTACAGAAACCGGAGCATTTCGCAGTCACGCTCCGGCCCATAGTGGAGAATGGGACATGGCAGTCATCAACACCAACATCAGCGCCATCCGCGCGACCAATGCTTCGAACTCGGCCAACAAGATGCTCGGCAGCGCGATGGAGCGCCTCTCAACCGGCAAGCGCATCAACGGCGCCAAGGACGATGCCGCAGGCCTCGCGATCAGCACCACGATGACCTCGCAGATCAAGGGCATGGGCCAGGGCATCCGCAACGCCAATGACGGCATCTCTTTTGCCCAGACCGCCGACGGCGCGCTGAACGAAGTCACCGCCATGCTGCAGCGGGTCCGCGAATTGGCCGTGCAGTCCAAGTCGGCGACCTATCAGGACACCGACCGCGAATATATGGACGCCGAAGTCCAGGAACTGAACACCCAGATCAACGACGTGCTGAACAACGTGAAGTTCAACGGCAACAACGTCTTCGGCACGGCCGACACCACGTTTGACATTCAGGTTGGCGCAGAGACCACCGATGTTGTCACCATCACCAGCAAGGGCATCGCCAATGTCGCGTTTGACGTGACTAGCGTTGGCAATGCCAGCACCACGATGGACGATGTCGATACCTCGCTCGCCGAAGTCAGCGCCGCCCGCGCTTCGTTCGGTGCCGCCCAGAACCGGCTGGAATCGGTGATCAACAACCTGAACGACAACGTCACCAACCTGTCCGATGCCCGCTCGCGGATCATGGATACCGACTATTCGGCGGAAACCACCGCCATGGCCAAGGCCCAGATCCTTTCGCAGGCCTCGACCGCAATGATTGCTCAGGCCAACCAGGCCCAGCAGAACGTCCTCTCGCTTCTGAAATAAGCCTCCCTCAGAAGCCTCCACGGAAGGGCGGGATCGCGTGCGCGCGGTTCCGCCCTTTCGGCGTTCGCTTGATTACCCCCTTTTCACTTGCACCAACCGCCCCCACGCGCAAAAGGGCGGGCACTATGACCGATGCAATCCACACCGCCGCACAGACCTCCAAGGCTTGGCCCTTCGAGGAAGCCCGCAAGATTATCAAGCGGTATCCCGGCGGCAAACGCGATGCGTCTGGCGCACTGGTCCCGGTACTGTTCGAGACCGGTTACGGCCCCTCGGGCCTCCCTCATATCGGCACCTTCCAGGAAGTCCTGCGCACTACCTTCGTGCGTCGCGCCTATGAAGTGCTCACTGGCGGCCACCCCACGCGCCTAGTCGCCTTTTCCGATGACATGGACGGCCTGCGCAAGGTGCCCGACAACGTGCCCAACAAGGCGCTGCTCGATGCCCACCTCGGCCATCCGCTCAGCCGCATTCCCGATCCGTTCGAGAAGTTCGAAAGCTTCGCGCACCACAACAACGCGATGCTGCGCGATTTTCTCGATCGCTTCGGTTTCGACTACGAATTCGTCTCGGCCTCCGATCGTTACAATTCGGGCGAATTCGATGACGCGCTGAAGAACGTCCTGCGCAACTGGCAGGCAATCATGGACATCATGCTCCCAACCTTGCGCGAAGAACGCCGCAAGACCTACTCGCCGGTCCTGCCGGTCTCGCCCACCACCGGCGAGGTCCTGCAGGTCCCGGTCGAAGTGGTTGACGCCGAAGCCGGGATCGTCCGCTTCACCGACAGCAACGGCAAAACCATCGAACACACGATCCTCGGCGGCTGGTCCAAGCTGCAGTGGAAGGTTGACTGGGCGATGCGCTGGGTCGCGCTTGGCGTCGATTACGAAATGTGCGGCAAGGATCTTACCGACAGCGTCACCCAGTCCGGCAAGATCGCTCGCGTGCTCGGAGGCCAGCGCCCCGAAGGCCTGATCTACGAACTCTTCCTCGATGAGAAGGGCGAGAAGATCTCCAAGTCCAAGGGCAACGGCCTGACGATCGAGCAGTGGCTTGAATACGGCAGCGAGGAATCGCTCGGCTTCTTCCTGTTCCGCGAACCCAAGAGCGCCAAGTCGCTCCACGTCGGAATCATCCCCCGCGCGGTCGACGAATACTGGCAGTTCCGTGAAAAGATCCCCGGCCAGCCGGTCGAGCAGCAGCTCGGCAACCCTGTGTGGCACTTGCTGCGCACAAACGGCTACCATGGCGGCGAGGGGGAGAGCCTGCCGGTCACCTACGGCCTCCTGCTCAATCTCGTCGGCGTGCTCGGCGCGCAGGCCACGCGCGATCAGGTCTGGTCCTATCTCGGCAACTATGTCGAGAACGCCGATCCCGCCGCGCACCCCGCGCTCGACGGTCTTGTCACCCGCGCGCTCGCCTACAACCGCGATTTCATCGCTCCCACGCTACAGCGCCGCAAGCCGGAGGAGAACGAGGCGAAGGCCCTTGCCGCGCTCGATGAGGAACTCGCTGGAACCTCGGACGACGCCACCGCCGAAGAACTCCAGAACATCGTCTACGAGATCGGCAAGGACCCGCACTACGGCTTCGAAACCTTGCGCGACTGGTTCAAGGCGCTGTACGAAACCCTGCTCGGCTCCAGCGCCGGCCCTCGCATGGGCAGCTTCATCGCGCTCTATGGCGTCACCAACACCCGCAAACTGATCGCCGAAGCGCTGGGCGACTGACAGGTCTCACCCGTTCGTTCTGAGCCAACGTCCTTCGACAGGCTCAGGACGAGCGGGGGTGAGGTAACTACTTTCTCCCCTCCCGCAGGCGGGAGGGGTTGGGGGTGGGCCAGCAACAGCTGCTAACACAGAAGGCGCTATCGCCAAACTCCGCTCATGCTGAGCTTGTCGAAGCATCACCCTGAGCCTGTCGAAGGGTGTCACCGCGCCGCCCGCGTCCGCGCAATCCACCCGCGCACCTTGCCCTCAAGCACCGCCATCGGCAAAGCCCCGCTGCCCAGAACCTGATCGTGGAACTGCCGGATGTCGAACTTGCGCCCCAGCGCGCCTTCGGCCTCCTTGCGCAGCCGCTGGATCGTCAGCGCGCCGATCTTGTACGAAAGCGCCTGACCCGGCACCGCGACATAGCGGTCCACTTCCGCTTCTGCGTCGCTGCGCCCCATGCCTGAGTTCGCGAGCATGTAGTCCACCGCCTGCTCACGGCTCCAGCCCTTGGTGTGCAGCCCGGTATCGACGACCAGCCGCATCGCCCGCAGCATCTCGTCGTCGAGCGTGCCCCAGTGCTGCATCGGGTCCTTGTAGAATCCCATCTCGTAGCCTAGCGTTTCGGCATAGAGCGCCCAGCCTTCGATATAGGCCGTGTTTCCGCCAAACCGCTGGAAGTCGGGCAGGCTCGAATTCTCCTGCGCCAGACTGATCTGGAAGTGATGCCCCGGCGCACCCTCGTGCATGTAAAGCGTTGTCATCCCGGTCAGGAACCGGCTCTTGAGGTCATAGGTATTGAAGAAGAACGTCCCCGGTATCGATCCGTCGGGCGATCCTTGCGCATAGCTTCCGCCCGCCTCGAACTTCGCGCGATAGGCCGGGTAGGGCTGGATCTGCAGCTGGGTGCGCGGCAGGTGCAGGAAGTAGCGCGGCGCCAGCGCATCGACCCTGCGCGCCGCCAGCCGGAAGCCCTCGGCCAGATCCGCCTCGGTCCTGGGATGATAGCGTGGATTGGCGCGCAGATCGTCGAAGAAGGCGCGCAAGGGCCCCGCAAAGCCCAGCTCGTTCTTTACCATCTCCATCTCGCGCTGGATGCGCGCCACCTCGCGAAGGCCCAGGTCATGGACCGCTGCGGGATCGAGATCGAGCGTCGTATTCGCCCGCACCAGCTCGCGATAGAGTTCTGCCCCGCCGGGCAGGGCCGAAAGCCCCACCTGTTCGCGCGCGACCGGACGATACTCATTGGCAAGAAACCGGCGCAGCGTCCGGTAGGCGGGATAGACATCATGTCGCACCGCGTTGCCCAGTTCCCGCCGCAACCGGACGCGCTCGCTCACCGGCACGTCCTGCGGGAAGCTGCGCGCCGGTGACATGAACGGCGAGCGCTCCATCGGCTGGGCGAGCAGCGCATCGATCTGCGCGACCATGTTGTCCACGGTGAGCCGCGGCTCGGTCACGCCAGTGGCCATCCCCTCGCGGAAGCGGGCGATGGCGTTGTCGAACACGCGACCCAGCACCCGGTGGCGCGCGATCAGCAGCTCATAATCGCCCGTCGTGTCGAGCGCCACGCCGCTGCCGGGCGATGACAGCTCGGGGTAGGCGACATGGAAGCCGCCGAAGTGATTGAACGGCCGCAACTCCAGCAAGGTCTGCGTTTCCGGAGCCAGCAGCGCCTGCTCGGTCCGCTTGGCGTCCTCCATGACCGCGCGCGAGATGCGGTGCCCCTCGTCCAGCCGCGCCGGATCGATCTGCGCCAGCCGCGCCAGCACCTCGGCATTGGCCTCTCGCCGCTCGGCCGCCAGCTGCGGCGTGAACAGCATCAGCAACTCGTCTGCCGAAACCTTCTGCCCCTGCTGCAGCGCGCCCAGCGGATCGAGCGCGAAGCCGCGCCGCATCTCATCGGCAAGCAGCCGGTCGAGCACGGCATTCTGCGAGAGCTGCGCTGCAGGCGCGGGCTCTGCGTCGATCCGGGCGACAGCGCGTTCGTCAGCCAGCGCATGGCCAAACGCCGCGCCCCCGGGCGCAGCCAGAGCGAGCGCCAGTGCAAGCCCGGTCAGTGTCGCGCGCAGGCCTACTGCCACGGGCGCGCCCGGTACCATTTGGTCAGGACGTACTTCACGCCTTTCACCACCGGCATGCCGGCGTGCATCGCGTTGGGGTTGGGCGTGCCATCAGGCTTCATGTTGTTCCAGATCAGCAGGGCGCCCGGCTGGGGCGGTATCGAAAGGTCGACGCGGGGAAAGTCAGTCGTCCCGCCTTCCTCCACGGCGTTGAGATAGGCCATTGCCGTCCAACTACGCTGTCCCCCGCGCTTCTGTTCCGCGTCCCAGAACGGCTGCGAGGGCAGGAAATGGTCATAGTGTCCGCGAAACTCCTGTCCCGGTTCATAGCGTTGCCCCTGGATCGTCTCGCCCAGCGCGGGATCGATGCCCATCAGATCGTCGATCCGCCGCTGCAACATCAGCACGAACGGATCGAATGGATCGACGTCACCGGTGTAGCTCGTTCGCCCCGTCGCGTCGCTACCCTTGTATGTGGGCGAGGGCCGCGCCACGGCATCAACGATGGCAATCAGGCGATCACATTCGGCCTTCGAGAAAAAGTCGGCAACGCCAAATATTTCAAGCTCGTCGCGTGGAATCCGGTAAACGCCGGCGTCCTGCTGAAGACGTTTCCGAACAGTTTCGCCAACCTTGCGAAGTGCGCTCGTCTCGGCAGTTGATTGGGACTTCTTTGCAAACAAGGCCATACTCGGGCGTCTCATATTCTAGCACTGATGTTCTGTCTCACCAGATCAATTGGTCCGAATTGGACGCATGATACGAATTTCATAAAGCATTCTGCAACTGATTGCGTTAACCACGGGCGTAGTCGAACTTGTAAGCGGTCGCCAATTGATCACGAACGTCGGTCGGACATGCGCGTTAAAGGTGCCGTCTGCCGCCCTTCAGCGCAAGGGTTTTGCCCCGATGCCAAGGTCAGTTGTCGCCCGCCCGGGAGCATTGCTTGGACGCCATTTCCGATCACGATCCCGAAAGCCTGCGTCTGGCCGTAGCGCTTTACGCCCTGCGCCGGAAGCGCGATGCCATTTCAGGACGAAAGAGCCTGTTCGGCGAACCTGGGTGGGATATCCTTCTTGATCTGTACATTGCCGATCGTCGTCGCACCGAGATCCAGGTTTCGAGCGTGTGCCTTGATGCGGGCGTTCCTTCAACCACGATCCTGCGCTGGATCGCTCGGCTGGAAGAGGACAACCTCGTCTATCGCGAAGCGGATACGAATGATGCGCGTCGCCGCTACGTCCGCCTGACGGACGAAGGTCGAAATCTGATGCGCAGCGTGCTGAAAGCACTTTCGGCCACTGGCCTTTAACCTTTGCTCTCATTCACATTAGCAAAAGGCCCCCGCACCGATCGGTGCAGGGGCCTTTCAGGTTACGCCGGACTTACCAGAAGAAGTCGTAGATCACGTCCACCACTTCGCCCGAGTATGTGTCGACCAGCAGCACGTCGTCCCAGTACCGCACCCAGCGATAGCCGCCATAGGCCGGTGGCAGGCGATAGGACCATGGATCGTTGATCCAGTAGTTCTGGCCATAGAAGCCCGAGTTCAGGAATATCCCGATCGACAGGCGGTTGTAGTTGTACCCGCGATAGGGTGCGTAGTAACGGGGCAGGCGGTAGATGCCGCGATTGACAGAGCGATAGTGGCTCCAGTTGTAGCGGTTGTCACGGCGCCAGTCGTTGCTCCAGCGGCGATAGTCCCCGGCACCATGGTTGCGCCAGTTGTCGCGCCGCCAGTTGTCGTTGCGCCAGCTGTCGTTGCCCCGGTAATCGCGGTTGCGGTTGCGGTCGCTGTATGTGCCGTTACGGTCACGGTTCCACTCCCGTCCATCACGGTTCCATTCGCGCCCGTCACGGTTCAGGTCACGACCGTTGCGGTCGCGGCCATCCCGGTTCCAGTCGCGGCCATCGCGGTCACGGCCATCGCGATTCCAGTTGCGGCCGGCATCGGGGTTGGTCCCGTTCCACCGTGTCCCGTCCCAACCGCGCTGCGGCACCGCAGGTGTCCCTGCACGGTCCGGAGCAGGACGGTTCACCGTGCCCGACTGCCAGTCACGGCCCTGTGAACGACCCCAGTCGCGCTGCGAACCCTCGGCACGGCCCTGCCATGCCGGCTGCGCAGGCCTGTCAGGGCGCTGCTGTGCCTGCGGGTTGGAACCGCCCCATGGCGAACGCTGAGGCTGTGCCCGTGCCTGTGGCGGCAATTGCGGCCGGAACTGAGGTTGCGGCTGCGGCTGGCGTTGAGGACGCGCTTCGCCCTGTGGTTCACGGCGCCATTCCGGGCGCTGGCCCTGACCTGCCTGCTGGTTGCGAAAGTCGCCGCCACCACGCTGCCAGCCGCGCCCGCGCTCTTCGCGCTGCTCGGACTGCGCGAATGCCGCCGAAGGAATTGCCGTCGCGGTCATCGCCACGGCCAGCGCCGCGAGCGCGCTGCTTCTGAAGATTGACTTGGGCAACATGGTCGCCGACCTTTCCCGATAACCAGATCGCAAATCGTTCCGCGATCCGTGATGTCGTCTTGTTAGATGATTCGCGCTGTCCCAAGTCTGAACCGGTGTGATAGCTTCTCGTTCATGTTCGGTTGGAGAAAGATGAATGGATTTGACGCTCGACAGCGTCCTTGCCGATGCAGTTTCAAGGCTCCAGACGGCGGCACGCGATCGCCACCACGCGATGCACACCCCGGTCGTTGCAACGCCTGAAGCGGACATGCGCGTCATGGTCCTGCGCGAGGCCAGCGAGGGCCTTGCCACCTTGCGCTTCCATACCGATTTGCGCAGCCCCAAGGCGGACAGGATCGGCGCGGGCGCACCTGTCGGCGTGCTCGCCTATGACCCCGCCGATCGCGTCCAGTTGCGCATGCGCGGGGAAGGGCGGATCGAACATTGCGGCCCAACAGCCGACGCCGCGTGGGAGCGCGCCACCGCCTCCAGTCGCCGCTGCTACCTCGCCGGAACAGGTCCCTCGGGCGTCCTTGCCGCCCCCGGTTCAGCGCTGCCGGACCATCTGCTCCACCGCGCACCGACGCTCGACGAAACGCTCCCCGCGCGCGAGAACTTCTGCGTCCTGCTCGTCGAAGTCCGCTCGCTTGACTGGCTCCACCTCACCCACGAAGGCGGGATCCGCGCCCGCTTCACCCGGCCTGATGCAAGCGCGCCATGGCGTGGGGAATGGCTGGCGCCGTGACGGTTGCTTCGGGATGGAAGGCAGGAGGTCTCTCGCAGAGACGCAGAGAAGAAAGGGGAGACGCGAAGATGTAGCGCGCGCGGCGCAGCCGCTCTAAAACTCTGTAGTTTTCGCTGTATTCGACCTCTGATCAACAAAGCGGCTACGCCGCACTTACTTCCCCTCTGCGTCTCCCTTTTCTTCTCTGCGTCTCTGCGAGAAACAAAAAACGCCCCGCCAGCCACAAAGACCGACGGGGCGCTCCAATCACAAACCGCGTAAGATCAGCGCGTCAGCTTCTTGTACGCCAGCGCGGTCGGACGATCCGCAGCATCGCCCAGACGGCGGCGCTTGTCTTCTTCATAGGCCGCGAAGTTGCCTTCGAACCATTCGACGTGGCTGTTGCCTTCGAACGCGAGGATATGCGTGGCCAGACGGTCAAGGAAGAAGCGGTCGTGCGAGATGACCACGGCGCAACCGGCGAAGTTCTCGATCGCGTCTTCCAGCGCCGCCAGCGTTTCGACGTCGAGGTCGTTGGTCGGTTCGTCGAGCAGCAGCACGTTGCCGCCTGCCTTCAGCATCTTGGCCATGTGCACGCGGTTGCGTTCACCACCCGAAAGCTTGCCGACGTTCTTCTGCTGGTCCGGCCCCTTGAAGTTGAACGCGCCGACATAGGCACGCGTGCTCATGTCCTGCCCGTTGACCTTCATGTAATCGAGGCCGTCGGAGATTTCCTGCCACACGTTGTTGGCGGGGTTCAGGTCGTCGCGGCTCTGGTCGACATAGCCGAGGTGGACGGTCGAACCGATTTCGACGGTGCCGCTGTCGGGCTGTTCCTTGCCGGTGAGGATCTTGAACAGCGTCGACTTGCCCGCGCCGTTCGGCCCGATCACGCCAACGATGCCACCGGGCGGCAGCATGAACGAAAGGTCTTCGAACAGCAGCTTGTCGCCATAGGCCTTCGAGATGTTCTTGACCTCGATCACCTTGCCGCCAAGGCGCTCGGGCACCTGGATGACGATCTGGGCCTTGCCGATCGGGCGGTTGTCCTGGGCGTTCTGCAGTTCCTCGAACTTGCGGATACGCGCCTTGGACTTGGTCTGGCGCGCCGCCGGGGTCTGGCGAATCCACTCGAGTTCGCGCTGCAGCGCCTTCTGCTTGCCGCTTTCCTCGCGCTCTTCCTGGGCCATGCGCTTGGCCTTGGTCTCGAGGTAGGTCGAGTAGTTGCCCTCGTAGGGGAAGTACTTTCCGCGGTCGAGTTCGAGGATCCAGCCCACAACGTTGTCAAGGAAGTAGCGGTCGTGGGTGATCATCAGCACCGCACCGGCATAGTCCTTCAGATGGTTTTCCAGCCATTCGACGGATTCTGCGTCAAGGTGGTTGGTCGGTTCGTCGAGCAGCAGGATCGAGGGCTTCTGGATGAGAAGGCGGGTCAGCGCGATACGGCGCTTCTCACCGCCCGAAAGGCTTGCCACCGACCAGTCGCCCGGCGGGCAGCGCAGCGCTTCCATGGCAATCTCAAGCTGGTTGTCGAGCGTCCAGCCATCGACCGCGTCGATCTTGTCCTGCAACTCGGCCATCTCTGCGCCCAACGCGTCGAAGTCGGCGTCTTCTTCGGCCATTTCCATGCCGATCGCATTGAAACGCTCGACCATGTCGGCAATCTCGCGCGCGCCGTCCTTGACGTTCTCGAGCACGGTCTTGCTCTCGTCGAGCTGCGGTTCCTGTTCAAGGTAGCCGACGGTGATGTTCTCGCCCGGCCAGGCTTCGCCGGTGAAGTCCTTGTCGATGCCGGCCATGATCTTGATCAGGGTCGATTTACCAGCACCGTTCGGGCCGACGATGCCGATCTTGGCACCTTGGTAGAACTGCAGGTTGATATTGCTCAGCACCGGCTTCTGCGCGCCGGGGAAGGTCTTCGTCATGTCCTTCATGACGTAGGCGTATTGGGCAGCCATCTCGGGTCCTTGGGTAGAAGGCAAAAACTGTTGCGCGCCCTCTATCCGAGCGCGGGGGGTGGGGCAAGCGCGGCATGTCTGACAAGGGCGCGGGACGGGGCTTGGCAGGCCGTGGCCCGAGCGATAGCAAGAGCCATGCGAAACAACCTCCGCGCCCTTGCGCTCACCGCCGCCCTTTGTTCTTCAACCGCTTACGCGCAGGATGCCAAGGGCGACGTAGCGTGGGATCTGCTCGCAGGCCTCACCAGCGAAGTCGGACCGCGCCTTGCCGGCAGCGAGGGCGAAGCCCGTGCGCGGGTCTGGGCTGAAGCAAGGTTGAAGGCGCTCGGCTTCAGCAAGGTCTCGGTCGAACCCTTCCCGATCCGCGGCTACGTGCGCGGAAAGGACGAGGCGAGCCTCATCGCCCCGATCCCGTTCAGGCTGGCCGTCACTGCCCTTGGTTACAGCGGCACCACGCCGGACAAGGGAATCGAAGGCGAAGTCGTCTATTTCCCGACACTTGATGCGCTCAAGGCCGCGCCCGCAGGCTCGCTCACCGGCAAGATCGCCTTCATCGATCATGCCATGAAACGCAGCCAGGACGGCAGTGGCTACGGCCCCTACGGTCAGGTCCGCCGCGCCGGGCCGGGGATCGCGTCGGCGAAGGGCGCTCTGGGTGTATTGATCCGCTCCATCGGTACCGACAGCCATCGCAACCCGCACACCGGCGGCACCAATTTTCCTGATGGAATCAAGCCGATACCGGCGGGTGCCGTCTCCAACCCCGACGCCGACCTGATCGCCCGCATCGCCCGCAGCGGCAAACCCATCCGCCTCAACCTGACGCTCACCGGCAAGACCACCGAGGGCATGACGTCGGGCAACGTGATCGGTGATCTCCCCGGCCGCGATCCCTCGCTCCCGCCGATCCTGCTTGGCTGCCATCTCGACAGCTGGGATCTCGGCACCGGCGCGATCGACGATGCGGCTGGCTGCGCAATCATCACCGCCGCCGCACTGAAAGCGCAGGAAGGCGGCACGCCCTTGCGCACCATTCGCGTGCTCTGGGCCGGGTCTGAAGAGATCGGCGGGTTTGGAGGCAAGGCCTATGCCGAACGTCACGCCGAGCCTCATGCCCTTGCCATGGAAAGCGATTTCGGGGCGGGCAAGGTCTGGCGCGTGCAGTTCAACATGGGCGACAAGGCCCTGACCGACCGCATCGCCGCCGCGCTTTCGCCCATGGGAGTCGTGCGCGGGAGTGGCAAGGCGGATGGCGGGACGGACGTCGAGCCGGTGATCGAAAAGCAGAAGCTCAGCGTGGTCGATCTCAACCAGGACGGCACCTACTACTTCGACCTGCACCACACCCCGGACGATACCCTCGACAAGGTCGATCCTTCCGATCTGGCGCAAAATGTCGTGGCCTGGACCGAGGTTCTGAAGATCGTTGCGAACGAGGCGGGGCCGATCGCATCTGCCCCCTGACGGCTGTGCAATGGCGGGCCCGAGTTGGGGCTTTGCCTCGAGGAGTTGGGGGGGAGTTGCCCGTTGGCCTCGGAGAGTTGGAAAGTTACCGCGCGTCTTCGGGAAACTCGACGACGGTGGTCACGCCACTTGTCCCGTCGATGGTCACCGTGCCGCCGAGCTGTGCGGCAAAGCCCCGGATAATCGTGGTTCCGAGCCCGCGATGGCGTGGAACCTGCGCGTCAGGATCGGCTGAAAGTCCGCGTCCGTTGTCGGCAATGGTCAGGCGCAGCTGCCCTTCCGCGACCCGCTCCAGTTGCAGCCGGACTTCGCCGGATTGGCCATCGGCAAAGGCATGCTTGATGCTGTTGTTGAGCACTTCGGTGATCAGCAACATCAGCGTCATCATCCGGTCAATGGCCAGCCGGGCGTCGACTGCATTCACCGGAACCGAGACATGCGCGGCTTCGGCCACGTCCTTGGCTTGGGCAACCACGCTCTCGATCTGTTCGGGCAGGGGGAGGCCGCTGGCGGCGGGATCGTAGAGCTGGCGGTGGACGCGGCCCATCAGTTCGATCCGCTGGTCGGCGCTTTCCAGCACGGCGAGCGCGGTCTCTGGCGCACGCTCGATCTGGCGGCGCTGCAGGCGGAGCATCGATGAGACCGAGGCGAGGTTGTTGGCAACGCGGTGCTGCAACTCCTTGAAAAGCAGAGTTTGCTGGTCAGCCATGGCAGCAAGCTGACGCTGGCTTTCGAGCAGGCGTTCCTGCCGCTGCTGGAGCCCGTCGATCAAAAGGATGTCGACCACTACGACTGCTGCAAAGAACAGAAGGGCAGTGGCGACTGGCCATGACAGGGCGAAGGAATTCGCAGGGGGGATAAAGAAGTACCAGGAGGACAGCAGGCTCAGCAACCCGCACAGCGCACCCGGTCCGCGTCCCGCGACGAAGGTGGTGACGATGACCGCCGGGAAAAAGGTGAGGAACGGAAAGCCGGGCGGGAGAATATGCTCGGACGCATGCCGTATCAGGGTTGCAAGTGCTACGAGTGCAATCGAAAAAGCATAACCCGACAGTCTTCCGCTGAGCGGCCGGATAAGAGTGCGCGGAAAACTTGTCATCTTGCGCTGACGACTGCCATTGGCCGCAGCGCTTTGCAACGTAACAATTGCAACTGGATGAAAAGAAGGGGCCGACATCCTCGATGCCGACCCCTTAATGCTTTCAGCAACTTACTTTAGTCGATCAGATGCGCTCGATGATGATTGCCGGGGCCATGCCGCCGGCGGCGCACATCGTGACGAGGCCGTAGCGTCCGCCCGAGCGCTCGAGCTCGTCCAGCGCGGTGCCGATGAGGATCGATCCGGTCGCACCGATCGGGTGGCCGAGAGCCATGGCGCCGCCGTTGATGTTGACCTTGTCGCGGTCGAGTTCGAGGTCGCGGATGAACTTTTCGGCAACGACGGCAAAGGCTTCGTTGATTTCCCAGACGTCGATGTCTTCCTTGCTCAGGCCTGCCTTGGCCAGCACCTTCTTCGCGGCCGGGACCGGGGCGTTGAGCATAAGCGTGGGATCATCGCCCTGGTTGGCGTAGGCAACGATGCGCGCACGCGGCTTGAGTCCGTGCTGTTCGGCGTAGGCGGGCGAGACGATCAGCAGCGCGGCCGCACCGTCGACAACGCCCGAGGAGTTGCCGGCGTGGTGCACGCCCTTCCATTCCAGTTCGGGATAGCGGCGCTGGATCTGCTTGCGGAACGTCGTGCCGCCAAGGTCGAAGTCGGCGATGCCGTCAAAACTGGCCTTGAGCGAGGACAGCCCTTCCATCGTGGTTTCGGGACGCGGGAATTCCTCGTGATCGAGCGCCACGGTACCGTCCGGGTTGTAGACGGTGACCACTGACTTGTTGAAGCGACCTTCGCGGATCGCGCGGTCGGCGCGCTCCTGGCTGACGAGGGCGAGGGCGTCGAGCGCCTGACGGTCGATCCCTTCGCGCGCGGCAATCGCATCGCCGCACACGCCCTGATGCGATTGCGGATGGATCGCATCGAGTTCCATGTTGCCCGAACCCATGCCGAGCGGCCGGATGCCCGCGTTGGCCTGTTCTGCGCCATGGGCAGCAGTGAAGCTCATCATCTCGGTGCCGCCAGCGATCACGCAGTCTTCCATGCCGGACATGACCGATGCGCAGGCGAGGTTCACCGAGGTGATGCCGCCGCCGCAGAAGCGGTCGAGCGTGGTGCCCGAGGCCGAGATGTCATAGCCCGCCGCCAGAGCGGCCATGCGGCCAAGGTCGCCACCCTGCTTGCCTACCTGCGAGGAGGTCGACCAGATGATGTCATCGACCGTCGAAGTGTCGAGATTGTTGCGGTCTTTCAACGCCTTGAGTACGGTGGCGGCAAGGTGCTGCGGGTGCAGGTGCGAAAGCGCGCCCTTGCCGGGCTTGCCAACCCCGCGCGGGGTGCGGACGGCGTCGATGATATAGGCTTCGGGCATCGGGACTCTCTCCGTCTGGAATTATTTAACCGAACGATTAACTTGTCTTGCCCACTCGTGCAAGCCCTATCCCGAAGGCTCGACAGCGGCCCCGCAACGTGCCAGCCTTGGCACTATCCCTTCACGAGAGGCCTTCATGCTTCATCACGAACTGCTCGAACAGGCACGCGGGTTTTCCGATGCCATTGTCGCCCTGCGCCGCGCGATCCACGCCGAGCCCGAGCTTGGCCTGCAGACCCCGAAGACGCGCGACAAGGTGCGGGCGGCGCTTGCCCATCTGCCGCTCGAATGGCGCGAAGGGCCGTCGACGACGGGTCTTGTTGCAACGCTGAAAGGCAAGGCGGGGCCCGGTCGCCGGGTATTGCTGCGCGGTGACATGGACGCGCTGCCGATGAACGAGGAGACTGGGCTCGATTTCGCCTCGACCATTCCCGGCGCGATGCACGCCTGCGGGCACGATACCCACACCGCAATGCTGGCTGGCGCGGCAGAACTGCTTTGCGCACGGGCCGACCGGTTGGCGGGCGAAGTGCAGTTCATGTTCCAGCCGGGCGAGGAAGGCTTCCACGGCGCGCGGTTCATGCTGGATGATGGGCTGATCGATCCGTTGCCCGATGCCGCCTTTGCCCTGCACGTGATGCCCAACAGCCCGCACGGGCTCGTGGCCGGGCGCACAGGTGCCTTGCTTGCTTCGGCCGACCAGTTCGACATTGTCGTGCAGGGACGCGGCGGCCACGCCTCGATGCCTCACGACGCGCTCGATCCGGTGCCGGTGGCCTGCGAGATCGTCACCGCGTTGCAGTCGCTGGTAACGCGCAAGTTTCCGGTGAGCGATCCGGTGGTGGCGACTGTCGCCAAGATCGAGGCCGGCACCGCCCACAACGTGATCGCAGATCGCGTGGCGATGCGCGGCACCCTGCGCACGCTTTCGCCCACGAACCGCGCTCGCCTGCGCGAAGTGCTGGAGCACGCGGCACAGCATATCGCAGCGGCCCACGGCATGACTGCCGACGTCACGATCACGCCGGGCTTCCCGGTGACGGTATGCGACGGGCGCGCGGTGGACCTTGGCGAACAGGTGGTTCGCGAACTGACCGGCGATCACGGCTTCCACCGCCTCGAAAATCCGATCATGGGGGCCGAAGATTTCTCCTATGTGCTGGAGAAAGTGCCCGGTGCGATGTTCTTCCTTGGCGTGGCTCACGAGGGCGTGGACTGGCGCTCGTGCTGCTCGATCCATTCGACGCGGATGATGGTCGATGAAAGCGTCCTGCCGCTGGGCACCGCCGTGCTGGCAGGCTGCGCCGAGAAATTCCTGCGCGAAGGTTTTGCTGCGTGATCTGGTGGAATGGGGAAATGCCTTCGCTCGAGCGGCTGACGCGTCTCGGGAGTTCCTCGATGCCCGCGCATCTCGGGATCGAGTTCGTCGATTGCGGAGAGGACTGGATCAGCGCGCGGATGCCGGTGGATCATCGCACCCACCAACCTTTCGGACGGCTGCACGGCGGCGCTTCGGTGGCGCTGGCAGAGACGATCGGTTCGATGGCCGGCTCGATGGTGATCGATCCGGAAGGGTTGGCCTGCGTCGGCATGGAGATCAACGCCAACCACTTGCGGCCGGTGCGCGATGGGTGGGTCTACGCAACGGCTCGGCCTGAAGCGCTGGGGCGCAGCACACACGTCTGGTCCATCCGCATTGTCGACGAAGCGGACAAGCTGGTCTGCATTTCCCGGCTGACGCTGGCTGTGATTCCGCTGGAACGGAAGTGACGCTGTTGTTTTTAATGCCTTTTAGGGGAACCAAGCGGTAGCGTTTGCATTTCGGTGGCAGGTGCCACTGATATGACCCACAACAGTTTTGACGATACCCCCATGCCTGGACGGACGGATCAGGCCCACACCGCGTTTGACGCCTCGGTAGCCCGCTTCCGCGCGCAACACCCGGAAGATACTTTTGCCGGAGCGTCCGGCGTGCTGTTCGAACAGGCCATGGCGCAGACGCGCATGGCGATCTGCCTGTGCGATCCGCACAAGGCCGACATGCCGATCGTCTTTGCCAACCGCGCCTTCCGCCATCTGACCGGATACGAAGAGCACGAGATTGTCGGGCGCAATTGCCGTTTCCTGCAAGGGCCGCACAGCGATCGCTCGTCGCTGGCCCGCATCCGCAACGCCATTGCGCGCGAGGACGTCACCGTCGTCGAACTGCTGAACTATCGCAAGGATGGCACGGCCTTCTGGAACGCGCTGCATCTTGGGCCGGTCTATGATGCAGAAGGCCGGCTGGTCTATTTCTTCGGCAGCCAGTGGGACGTTTCGGACGTGCGCGCCGCGCGAGCCGACGAGCTACATGCCCGCGAACTCGCGCGCGAGCTTTCGCACCGCATGAAGAACATGTTCGCGGTAATCGGCAGCATCGTCAATTTCACCGGCCGCGTGCGCGGGATCGAAACCGAGGCGCGCGAGATCAACGACCGCATCCAGGCACTCGGGCGGGCTTACGAGACGACGCTTGACGATTCACGGCGCGGCACTGTCGAAGTGGGTCAGGCGATCCGCGCGGTGCTGGCACCCTACGACCCTGATGGCACGCGCATTCGCTTTGAAGGCAATGGGCTGCGTTCGGACTTCGCGTCTGTCTCTGTCCTGGGGCTTTCGCTGCATGAACTGGCCGTCAATGCGATCCGCCACGGAGCGCTCAGCACCGACAAGGGCTGGGTCACCGTGGCATGGCGCAAGAACGGTTCAGCCGATGGTCCGGCAATTCGCATCGATTGGGTGGAACACGGTCGCGGTTCAGGCGTCCCTGACAATGACAGTGCTTTCAGCGGTGCTGATGGAATCGTGGATCGGATGCTTGACATGGCAAGGGGAGGGATCGTCAGAGAATGGCACAGCGAAGGGCTCCGCGCGAAACTCAACATTCCGCTGCGGGAGTCCGCTGAATGAGCGGCATGCTTCCTTCATCGGGCGAACCGTGCCGCGTGCTGGTACTCGACGACGAACCGCTGATCCTGCTCGATCTCGAGTTTGCGGTGGAGGACGCAGGGTGCAAGCCGCTTACCGCGCTCGATCTGGTCGAAGCGCTTTCCATTGTGCGAAACCACGCCATTTCTGCAGCTATCCTCGATGTGTCACTGGGGCAGGGCCAGACCTGCGAGCAGGTGGCCCGGGCTTTGGCCGACATGGGCGTGCCTTATGTGCTCCATACCGGCGATCTGGACCGCATGGACGAGGCTGTGCGCAGCCTTGGCGGCACACTGGTGCCCAAGCCGACTCCGGCCTCGGTCGTGGTCGCCCGTGCGCTTGAACCGCTGGCTGCGCGTCACCCGTGAGGACTTGCGCCTGATCCGACTACCGAGCATGGCGGGGCGGGCGGCAAGGACGATTCCATGGATACCTCCACCGATGCCCGCGTGATCACGCTGGCCGGCATACACAACTTTCGCGATTACGGCGGCTACGGCGCGCGAGCAGGGCAGTTGCGCCGCGGCGTGCTCTGGCGGTCCGGCCAGCACAGCGAGGCGACGCCCGAAGATCTCGGCGTCGTCCATGGCCTCGGCATTGCCACGGTGATCGACCTGCGCGGCGACAGCGAGCGGCGGGGCAATCCCTGTCTGCGCCATGAGGAATGGTCCGGCCACGTGCTGTTCCATCCTGGCGAAACGGCAAGTGCCGAAGGCCGCGCGGTCCATGAGGAAATGGCAGCGCAAGTCCGCACCGCCGAAGACGCGCGCAATGCCATGCTTCGCCTTTACGAAACGCTGCCGTTCCGACCTGTGCTGGTCGGTACCTACCGGCTCTACATGAAGGCTCTGGCCGAGCGGGAGAGCCCGAGCCTGCTGCATTGCCTTGCGGGCAAGGACCGCACCGGGCTGGCCGCCGCGCTGGTTCACAACCTGCTTGGCGTGCACCACGATGACATGGTCGCCGATTATCTGCTGACCAACACGGCCGGCAATGCCGAAGCCCGTATCGAGGCAGGCGCGCGGCATGTGCGTGAAGGCTTCGGTCTGTCGATGGACGATGCGGCCGTGCGCGTGCTGATGGGCGTCGACGCGCAGTTCCTCGACCGCTCCCTTGCCACGATTGCCGATCGGCATGGCAGTGTCGAAGCCTACGCGCGCGATGTGCTGGGCGTGACGCCTGAGATGCTGGCAGCGATCGAGCGCAATCTGGTCGAGGCCTGAGCGCTTAGGCGGTTTTCACGTAGGCGTCGAGCCGAGCGATCATCCCGGCCTTTTCTGCCTCAGGTAGCCAAGCCGCTTCGAAACCGTAGCGGGTCATCCTGACCAGCTCCTCGCGTGTAAGGCGGCTGCGGTCGACCGCGCGGATCAGCACGTCGTCGATGTATTCGCTGCCCATGTAGGCCGGGTCATCGGACGAGATCGTGACTTTCAGCCCAGCGTCGAGCATCGCCCGGACGACGTCCACGGGCACCTTCTCGGTGCGGCGCAGCGTTCCTGAGAAGGTGGGGCAGACGGTGAAGTAGATGCCGCGTTCCTTTGCGATTGCGACGAGTTCAGGCGATTGGACAATGTTTCCGCCATGGTCGATGCGATCGACCTTGAGGTCGGTTAGCACGGTGCGGATGTTCTTTAGCGTATCGGTCTGGTCGACGTCACAATGCGCGGTGACCTTCAGCCCGTTGGCGCGGGCCTTGGCGAAGTGTTCGCGGAACTTCTCGGGCGGGTTGCCGGCCTCGTCGCTGTCGAGCCCGACGCCTACCAGATCGGCCTTGAACGGCAGCGCGGCATCGAGCGCGGCCATCGCACTTTCGGCGGAGAGATCGCGGACGAAGCACAGGATCAGTTGCGAACGGATGCCGAGTTTTTCTTGCGCATCGCGCCGCGCACGGGTGATGCCGCCGATCACGTCTGCCATGGGCACGCCGCGCTTGAGGTGCTCCTGCGGATCGAAGAACATCTCGGCATAGATCACCTTCTGCGATACCGCTTTTGACAGGTACGCATAGGCGAGGTCGTAGAAATCCGGCTCCTTTTGCAGAACCTTCATGCCGTCATAGTAGATGGCCAGGAAGCTCGGCAGGTCGTGGTACCGGTAGCTCGCCTTCATCGCGGCAACGTCGGCGAAGGGCAGGTTCATGCCGTTGCGCCTTGCCAGAGCGAACTTCATTTCGGCCTCCAGCGTACCTTCGAGGTGGACGTGATATTCGCTTTTGGGCAGGCCGTGGATGAACTTTGCCAGCGCCGGATCGGTAACGGGGGCGACTGCACTCGCGTGTCGGCCCAGCATGAGCCCGCCGCCAAGCGCTGCAAAACCCTTCACGAAATCCCTGCGATGCATCGGTCGTGCCCCTGTTGTGTCCCGTGGCACTTGTCGGGCGGGGCGGAGGCTCAAGTCAAAATCCTTTTGCGCAACGCCGCGTTGGCAAAATTCGCGCAGGGTCCCGCGAAGAAAATCTGTCCGATACCTGCGGATAAAGCCCCTTTGGCGGACTCGCTTTTGCCCCGCGCGCTGCTTATCTCGCCAACCGACTGGAGGAGTTTTCCATGGCGACCACGCACAAGACCCGCATGCTCATCATCGGTTCCGGCCCGGCCGGGCTTTCCGCCGCGATCTATGGCGCGCGCGCAGGCATGCAGCCGATCGTGGTGCAGGGCTTGCAGCCCGGCGGCCAGCTGACCATCACGACCGACGTCGAGAACTATCCCGGCTTTCGCGATGTGATCCAGGGCCCGTGGCTGATGCAGGAAATGCAGGCCCAAGCAGAGCATGTCGGCACGCGGATGATGTGGGACACGATCCTCGACGTCAGCCTCGATGGCAGTCCATTCCGCGCCGTGGGCGACAGCGGCGACATCTACGAAGGCGACGTGCTGGTCATCGCCACGGGCGCACAGGCCAAGTGGCTGGGCGTCCCGGGCGAGCAGGAGTTTTCGGGCAAGGGCGTCTCGGCCTGTGCCACGTGCGACGGGTTCTTCTATCGCGGCAAGAAGGTCGTGGTGATCGGCGGTGGCAACACCGCGGTCGAAGAAGCGCTTTACCTCACCAACCATTCGCCCGACGTCACGCTGATCCATCGTCGCGACAGCTTGCGCGCCGAGAAGATCCTGCAGGACCGTCTCTTCGCGCATCCCAACGTCAAGGTGCTGTGGAACGCCAAGGTTGACAGCTTCGTGGGCGAGGCGGGCAAGGGGCTGACCGGCGTGAAGGTGGTCGACACGGTGACCGGCGCTGAGTCCGTGGTCGAGACCGACGGCGCATTCGTCGCCATCGGCCATGCGCCCGCGACCGAACTGTTCAAGGGCAAGCTCGAACTCGACGAGAGCGGCTACATCGTTGTCGAGCCCGGCACCCCCAAGACTGCGATCCCCGGCGTTTTCGCCTGCGGTGACGTGATGGACCACACCTATCGTCAGGCCGTCACGGCGGCAGGCACCGGTTGCATGGCCGCGCTCGATTCCGAACGCTTCCTTGCCGAACTGGACTTCAAGGCCGCGCAGGCGGTTACCGCCTAAGCACCTCGATCAGCCGCGCGCGGAGCCATTCGCGCGCGGCTAGGTCGGAGAAGCTGTGCGAGGCGCTATCGATGCGCTGGATGCGCGGGTCGGTTCTGTCCCAGACCTCGCTGAACATCTGCGCAGTGCGATCACGGCTGGCTAGAAGGATTGTGGTCTCTCCGGCGAAGGCGGCCAGCCTTGCCTTCATTTCCTCGACCAGTCCGTGTGGCGCGGCGGATGGCGCGGCGGCACTGCGCAGGCCCTTGGCGAGCTTGGCAAGATTGACCCTGCCAGTCAGCAGGCGCCAGATTTCGCGCGGATTGGCAAGCTTGGCGAGATAGCGGCTTCGGATGGCCGAGGCAGGTATGGCCTCGGGCGCTTCCTCGCCATCGATGGTCCACGGATTGGCGAGTACCAAGGCGTCCAAGTCCAGCGCCGGCGCATTGAGCATCAGTGCCGCCGCCGCATCGCAATTGCCGAACGCCACCACGCGCGAGAGGTGCGGCATCGCCGCGCGGAAGGCGGCAAGGGCGGCGGCTATGTCAGGCCCGGAGTGGCGGAAGGTAAGGTTCTCGCCTTCGCTGTCACCCACCCCGCGCCGGTCGTAGCGGAACACCGGAAAGCCTTCGCCCGCAAGGCTTGCCGCAAGTTGCGCCTGTCCGCTCCACGCGCCTGAGCGCAACTCGTTGCCGCCCGAGACGATCAGCAGGCCCGCAGAATGGCTTGCCGTTTCGCGGTCGAGCGTGCCGACCAGCGTTGCGCCCTCGCAGGAGAAGGTCAGGTGGTGCCGGGTCATCAGGCGATAAACCGTGCCAGCGCCGCCGACTGCGCAGGGGCTGCGGCAGGCTCGGCCCGCAGCCAGAGGCCACCACCGCCGAGTTCCGACTGCGCGATCAGACGCTGGCCTTCGATCTCGGGTAAGGCATGCTCGAGACCCGCAATCAGCGAGGCCCCGCAGCGCCAGCCTGCCAATTCAAGCCCCTCGGTGCGCCCGCGTTCGAGCAAGTCCGCGCTCTCCTCATGCCTGCCTGCCTCACGCGCAGCGATGACCCTTGCGCGGAGCATTTGGCGCAGGATCGATGCGCCCTTGGCCGGTTCCAGCACCCATCCGGGCAAGGCATTCGGAAACACCAGCGCTCCGCCGCGCACCGAAAGCACTTCGCTCGCACCGAAGTGGCGCGCGGCCAGCACCATCGCGCTGCGCCAGCCATGGAGGCTTTGCGCGGTGAAGTCCTGCAGGCTTTCGTTGCAGCCGGGCAGGTCTGGCAGGAAGGTGTCGATCCCGGCATGATCGAGCAGTCGCATCGTATCGACCAGCATCCGCCGCATGCGGTTGGCTTCGTCAAACAGGGCAGGGACGATCAGCAGTCGCCGGGCGCGGTCGCGATCAAGGGCAAGCGCGTATTCCTCGCTCTGGCCATGCGGGCCGGGGCAAGGCCAGATTGCGATCACGCCGCTACTTTGGCTTCCAGGAACGACAGCAGGTTGCCGTAGCTCTCGAGCAGTTCACCATCGACCTCGTCGTCCTCGATCACGATGTCGAGCCGGTCCTCGATCTCGGTCAGCAGGCCCGCGACAGCCATCGAATCGAGCTCGGGCAACTCGCCGAACAGGCCGGTGGAGGCATCGAACCCCGCCACGCGGTCGGCTGAAAGGCCGAGTACGTCCTGAAGGATCGCGCGCAGTGTGCTGTCGGTGTCGCTCATCAGTGTTCCGGCTGCCATTGTGTAGTTCATCGCGCCCTTAACCATCGTGGTTCGGGGAAACAAGGGGTTGCAGCTTGCGACGCAGCAGAGCGCGCAGCAACGAGGGCCAGTGCCGGACAGAAGTTTTGCGCCAAGCCCGCACGCGCCAGCGGGTACGGACCTCTTCCATCCAGTCGCGCTTGTAGGGATCGTCGCCGGTGCCGAAGTCGATCAGCGAAACGTGATCGCGGTCGATGACATGCTCGAACATCGCGGCGCTGAGCAGGGTGCCGGGCGATTGCTTGCGGAAGCGTTCGTCATGCGCGAGCTTGTGGATGAACGCCGTCCCGCCCTCGACCGTCCAGAACTGCGCGGCAACCGGCTGCCCGTCGATCTCGGCAAGACCGAGGCGCAGGCGACCTGCCTCGCCCTCCATTTGCGCCCATGCGCGCACGAATGCGGGCGAGCCTTCGCCGGGCTTCCAGCTCAATGTGTAGATTGCCTCGTAAGCATCCCAATCTGCTTGGGAAAATCCGGTGACAAGGCGCAGATGCACTTCGCCCTTGCGGCCTCTGCGGCGCACCGTTTCGCGCAAGGCGCCAGGGCGCTCGGCCCAGTATTCGGCAAAGCTGCGGCCGTTGACGGGCAGGATATGGTTCGCGTCGCACGGTTCGGTGATCGTGATCCATCCGGCCTTGCGAAAGGCGCTGGCCAAGGCTTGGGCTTCGCCTTCAGGCATCGGAGCGAACATGGCGCGGCCATGGGGAAGGCTTTGTACAAGGTCTGACAGACCAGTCACATCTCCAAGTGGAGAAACGAAAAAATTGTACCAGTTTGCGAGAGGACCCACATGGCTACCAACATCCAGCCATGGCAGAGCAGTAGTCATGGCCCCGTCGCTGGCCACCCCGATCCACGCCTTATCGGCATCAAGGCAGTGCTCGGCCAGCAGGGCGAGCCAGTCCAGCCGCTCGAACGGCGAGGGGCCTTGCACCGCGATCACGCGCGGGTCGGCTTGCGCTTCCTTAAGACTGGCGTGATAGACGTCCAACGCTCTTGCCATTCCCCATAGAGACCCGAGTGCCCGAAACGCCCGATCCCACCGTGTATCCGCTTGATCACCTTGCCCTTCGCGGCGAGCGGAATGCTCCTGCGCTGGTGCTCAAGGATCGCACGCTAAGCCACGAAGCGTTAAATGCGCGTGTAGGAAGCCTTGCGAAGTGGTTGAAATCGCGTGTCGGTGATGCGGGCGCGCGTGTGGCGACATGGCTGCCCAAGACCGAACTCGCCTGCCTGATGCCGCTGGCGGCGGTGCGGGCGGGGCTGGTCCATGTGCCGGTCAACCCGCTGCTCAAGCGTGCGCAAGTGGCGCATATCCTTGGCGATAGCGGTGCGGCTTTGCTGATTGCCAACAAGGGGCGGCTCGATACGCTTGAGGCAGGAGACGCTGCCTGTCCCGTGATCGAAGAGGCCGCCGTCTGGGTACAAGTGGAAGCCGAAGGAGGCGAACTGCCGCCGTCCGACGCTGCGCCCGACAGCCTTGCCGCGATCCTCTACACCAGTGGTTCCACTGGGCGGCCCAAGGGGGTGATGCTCAGCCAGGCCAATCTCTGGCTGGGCGCGGTGAGCGTGGCGCATTACCTGAAGATTGCGCCGCAGGATCGAGTGCTGGCGGTGCTGCCGCTGGCTTTCGACTACGGCCAGAATCAGCTGCTGTCGACCTGGTACGCAGGCGGAAGCGTGGTCCCGCTGGATTACCTCACGCCGCGTGATGTGGTGAAGGCGGTAGCAAAGCATGGCGTCACCACCATCGCCGCCGTGCCGCCGCTTTGGTTGCAACTGGCGGAGCTGGATTGGCCGGAAGAGGCCGCTTCGTCGCTGCGGCGGCTGACCAACAGCGGGGGTGCATTGACGCTATCGCTTGTCCGGGCGCTGCGCACCACGTTCCCTGCGGCCGATCTGTACCCGATGTATGGCCTGACCGAAGCGTTCCGTTCCACTTATCTTGATCCAGCGCTGGTTGACGCGCATCCGACGTCAATCGGCAAGGCCATTCCCTTTGCAGAAATCCTTGTTGTCAATGATTTGGGCGGAGAAGCTCAGGCAGAAGAGGAGGGGGAGCTGGTCCATACCGGGCCGCTGGTCGCGCAAGGGTACTGGCAGGATGCCGAGCGGACGGCGGAGCGGTTCAAGCCTGCGCCTGCGTTTTCGAAGCTTGGCGGCATGGCGGTGTGGTCGGGCGACCGGGTGAAGCGCGACCCGCAAGGGCTATTGCACTTCGTCGGGCGGCGCGATGCGATGATCAAGACCAGCGGCAACCGCGTCAGCCCGCAGGAAGTGGAAGAGGCCGCCGTGGCGACGGGGCTTGTGGCCGAGGCCGTGGCGCTGGGTCTGCCCGATGCGCAACTTGGGCAGGCGATCCATCTTGTGGCGCGCGGCGTTCCTGGTGCCGAGCAGGCAGACCTGATCTCCGCGCTGACCCGCGCCCTGCCCAATTTCATGGTGCCGCGTCACGTTCACTGGCGCGAAGTCATGCCGGTCAGCCCCAATGGGAAGTTGGACCGGGTTGCACTCGCAGCGGAACTGGCCAAGGACATGACGCCATGAAACCGCTCGGCCCCATTCCCGCAGGCTACGAAGCCCTCGATGGCGTGCTGGCTATTGCCGGCCGCAAGGTGACCGATCTGGTGGCTGAGGCTGGCCGTACCCCTATTTTCGTCTATTCGTGCGATCTGCTCAGCGCCCGCGTAGCTGCCCTGCGTGCGGCAATGCCGGAGCGGTTGGCGATCCATTATGCCGTCAAAGCAAATCCTTATCAGCCATTGCTCAAGCATATGCTGGGCTTGGTCGATGGGTTCGACATCGCATCGGGCGGAGAACTGGAGATTGTGCGCACGGCGGGTATCGATCCGGCGCGGGTCAGCTTTGCCGGGCCGGGCAAGCGCGATGCGGAACTTGAAGCGGCGATTGCTGTCGGGGCGACGCTGAACCTCGAATCCGAGGGCGAAGCGAGCCGCGCGCTGGCGATTGCAGAGCGCCTCGGCATCGCGCCGCGTCTTGCCATCCGGGTGAATCCCGATTTCGATCTCAAGGGATCGGGGATGAAGATGGGCGGCGGGGCCAAGCCTTTCGGCATCGATGCCGAGCGTGTGCCTGCCCTGGCGCGCAAGCTGATCGCGGCAGGTGCGGACTGGCGCGGCTTCCATATCTTCGCGGGCAGCCAGGCGCTCTCGGCTGACGCCATCATCGAAACGCAAGGCCAGACATTGGCGCTTGCGGCGCGTCTGGCCCAAGAATCGGGCTCGGCGCTGCCCAAGTGCAATCTGGGCGGGGGCTTTGGCATTCCCTACTTCCCGGGCGACGAGCCGGTAGATATTGCCGCCGTCGGTGCTGCGCTGGCGGAGCGGTTCGCCGAACTGCCCGAGGTGCTGCAAGACACCGCATTCTGCATTGAACTCGGCCGCTATCTCGTTGGCGAGGCAGGCGTTTATCTCGCCACTGTGGTCGACCGGAAGGAGAGCCATGGCGAGACCTATCTCGTCACCGATGGCGGGCTTCACCACCAGCTGGCCGCGTCCGGCAACTTCGGCACGGTCGTCCGCCGCAACTATCCCAGCGCCATTGCCACGCGGTTTGGCGTGGCCGTGGAGGAAGAGGCAAGCATCGTCGGCTGCCTGTGCACGCCGCTTGACCGGCTGGCCGACAAGGGCGGTTTTCCGCGGGCTGACGTCGGCGATATCGTCGCCATTTTCTGTGCCGGGGCCTATGGTGCCAGTGCCAGCCCGGCGATGTTCCTCGGCCAGGGTCCGGCGGCGGAAATGCTTGTCTGACAATCGCATAGGTTCCCGCCGTTAACCCCTGACCTGAGGCCAGTCCCGTTACGGGACGCGACCGAATGGCCGCTTGGCGTCACGCCTTCAAGCAATCAAGGCTAACGCAATCTTCACCCTTTTTGGCGATAGCCAGCGGTGAATTGCGGCTCTGCGCGCGCTGTCTGCGGACAGGGCAAGCCGGGAACCACCGCAGCAAGAAGGACAGTCCATGCCGTTCAATTCGCGTCTTACCCGTATGCTTGCCGGCACGGCCATGCTGAGCCTTGCCTTGTCGGGTTGCGGCGGCGTCGGCAGCGGGCCGCAGTTGCCGCCTGCTTCGTTCGTGGCGCTGCAGGAAGGGCCGGGCGAGGAGTACGTGATCGGCCCGCTCGACGAGCTGACGATCTTCGTCTGGCGCAATCCGGAACTCGGCGCGAGCGTGCAGGTCCGTCCCGACGGACGCATCACCACGCCGCTGATCACCGACATGCCGGCTGTGGGCAAGACGCCTTCGATGCTGGCCGAAGACATCAAGCTCCAGCTCTCGCAGTATATCCAGGAGCCGATCGTTTCGGTCATCGTCAACAAGTTTGCCGGGACCTTCAGCCAGCAGGTGCGCATCGTCGGCGCGACCGAGAAGCCGGCCTCGATCCCGTTCCGCGCCAACATGACCCTGCTCGACGCGATGATCGCGGTTGGCGGGCTGTCGGAATATGCGGCGGGCAACAAGGCGCGGCTGGTGCGGTTCGACAAGCAGTCCGGCAACCAGAAGGAATATGCCGTGCGCATCGGCGATCTGCTGCGCAAGGGCGATACCAAGGCCAACGTCCTGCTCATGCCCGGTGACGTGATCATCATCCCCGAGAGCACGTTCTGAGCCGCCGATGACCAGCATCTACGAAGAAGTGCGCATCGCGCTCCATGGCATCTGGCACCGCCGCTGGATCGCGCTCGGCATTACCTGGGCGGTCTGTGCGCTGGGCTGGCTGATCGTGGCGATGGTGCCCAACAGCTATGAATCCAAGGCGCGCATCTTCGTCCAGATCGACGACGTGCTGGCCGACCAGATCGGCATCGGCGGCGACCGCAAGCGCGACATCGAGCGCGTCCGTCAGACGCTGACCAGCGCGGTCAATCTCGAGAAGGTCGTCCGCGCCACCCGTCTGGGCGACAAGGTGACCTCCGACAAGCAGATGCAGGCCGCAGTCGAAAGCCTCGGCAAGCAGGTGACGGTCGTCAGCCAGCAGGACAACCTGTTCGAGATCACCGGCACGGCAGGCGGCGGCGGGCGCAACGATGGCGAGAACGCCAAGCTGGCGCAGGACGTCGTCCAGAAGATGATCGACATCTTCCGCGAGGAGAACCTTGCCGGCGGTCGCGGCGAGATGACCGATACGCTGGCCTTCATGGACCAGCAGCTGGCTGACCGGAAAAAGGCGCTGGAAGCGGCGGAACTGAAGCGCACCGAGTTTGAATCGAAGAACGCAGGGTTCATCCCCGGCGCAGGCTCGCTCACCACCCGGCTCGAAGCCGCGCGCAACCAGATGCGCGATGTCGAATCGAACCTGCTGGCGGCACAGAGCGCGCTCGCCTCGATCAACGGCCAGCTTTCTGGCACGCCGCAGACGATTGCAATTCCGGGCGTTTCAGGCGGGGCCAAGGGCGCGCTTGCCCAGGCCATGTCCGATCTTGGCGCCATGCGCGCGCGCGGGCTGACCGACAGCCATCCGGACGTGATCTCCGCCAAGGCCCAGATCGCCAACCTGCAGAAGGCAGCGGCGGGCGAGGGCAGTGGCGGCGGTGCGCCGAACCCGGCCTACAGCTCGCTCGTCTCGATCAAGGCCGACCGCGAGGCGAGCCTCGTCTCGCTGCAGTCGCGCCGCGCCTCGCTCCAGGCCGAAATCTCGCAGCTCACCGCGCAGCAGTACAGCGAGCCCACAGTGGCCGCCGAGGCTGCACGCATCAACCGCGATTACGACGTGCTCAAGGAGCAGTACGACAAGCTGCTGCGCGACCGCGAGCAGCTCCGCCTGCGCGGCCAGGTCGAGACCGAGCGCGACGCGGTGAAGTTCGAAGTGATCGACCCGCCGACGATGCCGCGTGGCCCCGCTGCGCCGGACCGTCCGCTGCTGCTGTTCCTCGTGCTGATCGTGGGCATCGGTGCAGGCTGTGGCGGCGCCTTCGCCATCGGCCAGCTCCGTTCGGCCTATTCGACCACAGGCCAGCTCGAACGCGCGACCGGCCTTCCGGTGCTCGGCGGCATTTCCGAGGCGATCACCCGCACCGCACGGGCGGAGCGTGCGCGACGCCTCAAGTGGTTCGCAGGCGGCGTTGCCGGTCTGTTCGTGATGCTCTTCGTCCTCTTAGGGGTCGAGATGCTCAAGCGCGGCATGGTGGCCTGAGGAGAGATGCGATGACCGACCAGAGCAAGATCCCTCTGCCCGCCTCCGGCCCCTCGCTGATCGAGCGCGCTTCGGGTGCCTTTGACTTCCGCACCCTGACGCGGCCGGTCGTCCCTGACTTGCCGCCCGCGCCCACGCCCAAAGTGGTCGCCGCGCCAGCACCCAAGCCGTTCGTCGCTCCGGTAGCCTTGCCCGAGCCTGAACCCGAGCCCGAGGTACGCCAGTTCACAGGCCCGCGCCATGCGATCGACCGGGCGCACTTGCGCGAACAGTGCCTGATCGAACCCGAAAGCAGCGTCACCGGCCTGCTCGAGGAGTTCCGCATCGTGAAGCGCCAGCTGCTTCGCACCGCCGCCGAATCGCGCGGGGACCTGCATGGCGAGCGCATCCTCGTCGCCTCGGCTCATCCCGGCGAGGGCAAGACCTTCTGCGCGGTCAACCTCGCGCTGTCCATGGCGGCGGAGAAGGACACCGAAGTCCTGCTGGTGGACGCCGATTTCGCCAAGCCTTCGGTGCTCTCGACGCTCGGCCTGCCCGGCGGCCCCGGCCTGATGGACGCGCTGGCCGATCCCGACATCGCGGTTGAGGATTGTGTGCTCGGCACCGACATTGCCGGGCTCTATGTCCTGCCCGCTGGCAACGCCACCGGGTCTGACACCGAATACCTCGCGTCTGCCCGCACCGAGGTGGTGCTCGAGCGGCTGACGCGTCATTCGCCCAACCGCATCGTCATCTTCGATTCGCCCCCGGTGCTCGCCGCATCGCCCGCCAGCGTGCTCGCCCACCATGTCGGGCAGACGGTCGTGGTCGTGCGCGCCGATCTTACCGGCGAGGCTGCGCTGCGCGATGCGGTCAGCCTGCTCGGCGCGTGTGAAGACATCAAGCTCCTGCTCAACAGCACCCGGTTCTCGACCACCGGCCGTCGTTTCGGCACTTATTACGGATACAAGGAATGATCCGGACACGGCTTCCTCTGCGCATCACCGCTCTGGTCGGAGCTATGCTCCTGGCCGGGCCGCTGCATGCGCAATCGCTCGAATACGAGAGTGTCGATGGCGATACGCCGTCGGACAAGGCCGATGGGCCGGGCAAGAGCAAGGGCCGTGGCGTGACCTCGCGCGGCGCAGGCGGCGGGCCGCGCACCACCATCCGCCCCTATATCGAGGCAACGCAGAACGTGCTGTGGGAGCTTTCCCCCGGCGATGAAGTGCTGACCTACAGCACGATTGCCGCAGGCGTGGACATGAACCTCGATGGCCGCCGCACGCAGGGCGCGGTCTCGGTGCGTTACGAGCGTCGCATCTCGCAATCCAACCGCGTGCCCGATGGCGATACGCTGTCCGGTCTCGCCCGCGTCAAGCACGACCTGATCCCGCGTACGCTTTCAGTGGAAGCAGGCGCGCTTGCCGCCCGCACCCGCGTGGAGGGCAGTGGCGCATCGACGCTCAACCCGCTCGCCGCCAACGACGCGGTCAGCCAGGTCTATTCGATCTACGCAGGCCCTGCCGTCTCGACCCACGTCGGCGACGTCGCGCTCGCCGGGTCCTACATGCTCGGCTACACCAAGGTGCAGCAGAAGGACGCGGTCCAGCTTACCCCCGGCCAGCCGCTGACCGACATCTTCGACGATTCGGTCTCGCAATCGGCACAAGTCTCGGCGGGCATAGCGCCCGGCACGGTGCTTCCGGTCGGCATAACCGCCAGCGGCTCCTACTTTCAGGAAGACGTGACCAACCTCGACCAGCGCGTGCGTGACATGCGCGCAGGGGTGCAGTTGACGTACCCGGTGACCATGGAACTCGCGCTCGTCGGGGCAGTGGGCTACGAGAACGTCCAGGTGTCCTCGCGCGATGCCGTACGCGATGACAACGGCGTCCCGGTCCTCGGCAGCAATGGCCGATACGTCACCGACAAGTCGCGCCCGCGCGAATTGGCCTACGATACCGAAGGCTTCACCTGGGACGCAGGCGTGATGTGGCGGCCCAGCCGTCGCACCGCGCTCTCGGCCTTCGTCGGCCGTCGCTATGACAGCACGACCTACTACGGCAGCTTCTCCTACAACCCCAACGTGCGCAGTTCGCTCACGGTATCGGTCTATGACAACGTCTCGGGCTTCGGCGGACAGGTGAACCGCGCACTGCGCGATCTGCCGACCGACTTTCAGGTCAACCGCGATCCGTTCAACGGCCAGATCAGCGGTTGCGCGATCGGGTCCGAATCAGGCGGATGCGTCAACAATGCGCTGTCCTCGGTCGCCAGTTCGGTGTTCCGCGCCCGCGGCGTGAACGCCACATACGCTCACCGCATCGGCCGGATGCAGGCCGGCATCGGAGCAGGCTACATCCGCCGCAAGTTCATTGCCCGCGAGGATTCGGTGCTCGGCGCGGCGAACGGCGTGGTGGACGAGAGCTTCTATGTCGACGCAGGCCTCAACGGCCCGATCGATCGCCGTTCGAGCTTTGCCGTCTCGGCTTATGCCGCCTGGTTCCAGTCGGGCGCGTCCAGCCTTGGCGATGTGACCACGGTCGGCGCCAACGCCGCCTACTTCCGCAACCTGACCGACCGCCTCGTGGCGACCGCAGCGGTCGGTTTGGACAGTGTTAACCGTAAAGTGATTGAAGACCAGGTAGTAGCCTCGGGCCTTGTCGGCCTGCGCTATTCCTTCTGACGCCCGGAGACGGCTTCGATGTACGATGAATTCTATGGTCTTTCGGGTCGCCCGTTCCAGCTGACGCCCGATCCGCGCTTCTATTTCGAGAGCGGAACGCACCGCAAGGCCTTGTCTTATCTGGGTTATGGCCTTGCACAGGGGGAGGGCTTCATCGTCATCACCGGCGAGGTCGGCGCCGGCAAGTCCACACTCGCCGCGCACCTCATGGCCACGGTTGACCGCCAGCGACTCACTGCCGCGCAGATCGTTACTTCCGCTCTCGATGGCGAGGAACTGATCCACGTTGCGGCGCGCGCTTTCGGGCTGGAAGTCGCAGGCCACGACAAGGCCACCGCACTCGCTCAGATCGAGGCCTTCCTGCACCATGAAGCGCGCGAAGGTCGTCGCTGCCTGCTGGTGGTGGACGAATCGCAGAACCTCTCGGTCGAAGCATTGGAAGAGCTGCGCATGCTCTCCAACTTCCAGTTGGGCGCGCATCCGCTCCTGCAGATCCTGCTGCTCGGCCAGCCCGAATTCCGCACACTGATCCAGACCTCGCCTGAACTGGAGCAGCTGCGCCAGCGCGTCATCGCCTCGCATCATCTCGATGCGATGGAGCCCGCCGAAGTCGGTGCCTATGTCGAACACAGGTTGGCGCTGGTTGGCTGGCAGGGACGCCCGCAGTTCGATGCGCGGGTCTATGCCGATCTCGCCAAGGCCAGCGGAGGTGTGCCGCGCCGGATCAACCAGATCGTCAACCGCCTGATGCTGATGGGCGCGGTCGAACAGCGCGATCATATCGATGCGGCAATGCTGCAAGCCGTGCTGACTGACCTTGCCGGCGATGGCGCTTTCGGCAAGCCGCAAGTTGCCGTAACGCCCGCTCCCGCCGCAGACGTGCCGAAAATCGAGCTTCCGGTGGCCCCGGCTCCCGTGGCCGCGCCTGCCGCTCCCGCAATTGACGACAGCGCATGGCGCGTTGCTCTGGCCGAGCGTGACGAGCAGATTGCCGAATTGCAGCAGGCGATCATCGAACTGGCCGACATGCGCGCCGCGCCCGTCGCCCCCGTGCCCGATTTCGATCTGGCCGCCCAGCTCGAGGAAGCGAACCGCCGCATTGCCGCGCTGGAACAGCGTCCGGGTGACGAAGCCGTGCTCGAAGCGCTGGCCGAGGCGCAGCGCCGCGTCGCCGCGCTCGAATCGCGCACCAGCGAGCAGGAGCAGGCGATCCGCCACACGCTGACCATGCTGATCGAGTGGATTGAGGCCGAAGACTTCCATCGCGCTGCTGCTTGAGCGACGCATCAGGGGATAGTGCAATGTCGTCCGGGGTGCTGAACGGCCGTGTGCTGAACGGATTGTCGGTTGACGTGGAAGACTGGTTCCAGGTCGGCGCGTTCGAAACCGTGATCGACCGGGGAGACTGGGACGGGCTGACCTGTCGCGTCGAGCGCAACTGCCAGCAGATCCTTGCCCTGTTCGACGAGGCGGGCGTCAAGGGCACGTTCTTTACGCTGGGCTGGATTGCCGAACGTTACCCCGCGATGATGCGCCGGATTGCCGCTGCAGGCCACGAAATCGCCAGCCATGGCTGGGATCACGCCCGCGTGTTCGCGCTGGGGCGCGAGGCTTTTGCCGCGGACATCGAACGTGCGCGCAAGGTGCTGGAAGACGTGACCGGCCAGCGCGTCAACGGCTACCGCGCGCCGAGCTTCTCCATTGATGCCCGCACTCCTTGGGCGCACGAAGTGCTGGCAGAGCAGGGCTATGTCTATTCCTCATCGGTCGCCCCAATCGTCCACGATCATTACGGCTGGCGCGAAGCGCCGCGCTTTGCCTTTCGCCCGGTTTCGGGTGCAGACCTGATCGAGATCCCGGTGACCACCGCCGAAGTTGCGGGCCGGCGCATGGCGGCGGGCGGGGGCGGTTTCTTCCGGCTGCTGCCCTATGCCATCTCGCGCTGGGCGATCCGGCAGGTGAACGAGCGCGATTGTCGTCCGGCGGTGTTCTACTTCCACCCGTGGGAAATCGATCCCGACCAGCCGCGCCCACCGGTCGCCCCGCTCAAGTCACGGCTGCGGCACTATACCAACCTCGATGTCATGGCCGCCAAACTGGCGCGTCTGGTGCGCGAATTCCGCTGGGGCCGCATGGACGAGGTTGCCGTCATCGAAGCGGCGCGCACGCCCTTGCGCAAGGCTGCATGAACGCTCCGTTCTTCCCGTCCAGCGCCGTCGCACGCGTGGCCGATCCGGGGGACCGGACGGCGATAGCGCGCTTTCTGGCTGACCATCCCGATACCACCGCCTTCCATCGCAGCGAATGGCTCGATGCCGTCGAACGCTCGACCGGGCACCGCACCCACGTTCTCCTGTCAGAGCAGGACGGTGCCATCCGTGGTGTCCTGCCGCTGAATGAGGTTCATTCCCCGCTGTTCGGCCGCGCGCTTGTCTCCACCGGTTTCGGCGTGGGCGGCGGCGTGGTGGGTGAGGGCGATGCTGTGCTGTTTTCAGCCGCGCAGGAACTGGCCGTGCGTCTCAACTGCCCGACGCTCGAACTGCGCGGCGGGCCCTTGCCGCAAGGCGAGGGCTGGCATGTGAAGACCGATAGCCACGCAGGCTTCGTCATCGCTCTCGCAGCCGATGACGAAGCGCAACTGCTCGCCATCCCCCGCAAGCAGCGCGCCGAAGTGCGGCGTGGTTTGGGCCATGGCATGGAAGTGCGGACCGGGCGCAGCGCCCAAGACCGCGCGATGCACTATGCCGTCTATGCCGAATCCGTCCGCAATCTTGGCACCCCGGTATTCCCGCAACGCCTGTTCGATGCAGTGATGGATGCGTTCGGAGAGGATACCGACATCCTGACCGTGCTCCACGAAGGTGAGCCGCTCGCCTCGGTGCTGAGCCTCTACCATCGCGGCGCAGTCATGCCTTACTGGGGCGGCGGCACCCATGCCGCGCGGACCATGCGCGCAAACGATGTGATGTACTACGCGCTGATGAACCATGCGCGCGGGCGCGGGTGTGATCGCTTCGACTTCGGCCGTTCGAAGGTCGATACCGGCGCCTACCAATTCAAGCGCAACTGGGGCTTCACGCCCGAACCGCTTGCCTATGCGACATGGACCGCAGACGGGCAGGCCCCGCGCGACGTCAACCCGCTGAGCCCGCGCTACAAGGCCAAGATCGCGCTGTGGCAGAAACTGCCGCTCGGCCTCGCCAACCGCATCGGCCCGTTCATCGCCAACGGCCTTGCATGAGCGAAGTCCTGTTCCTCGCCCACCGCATCCCGTTCCCGCCCGATCGCGGCGACAAGATCCGCTCGTGCCACGTCCTGCGCCACATCGCGAAGCTGGCCACGGTCCACGTCGCCTGCTTTGCCGATGACGAAGGCGACATGGGCCATGAGCCGGACCTTGCTGCCGTTGCCGCCAGCCATTGCCTCGTACCCCGCACCCGCTCGCTCAAGCTGGCAGGCGTCGAGGCTCTTGCCAGTGCCAAACCCGTCAGCCTCACCGCCTTTGCCGACAAGCGCATCGCCGCCTACGTCGCGCAAGTTCTGGCTGAGCGCCCAGTAAGCGCGATCTACGTGTTCTCCGGCCAGATGGCGCAATACATCCCCGCGGACTTTCCGGGGCGCGTGGTGATGGACTTCGTCGACGTCGATTCGGCCAAGTTCGAAGCCTACGCCGCCGCCGCGCGCTTCCCCGTCAGCCGCCTTTACGCCCGCGAAGCACGCCTGCTCTCGCGCTTTGAAAGTGACATTGCCCGCCGCGCCCATGCGAGCCTACTCGTCACGCCCGAGGAAGCCGCACTCTTCCGCCAGCGCCTGACCCCCGGTGCAGAGCCGCGCGTGCTCGCGGTCGGCAACGGCATCGACACCGATTTCTTCGATCCCGAAGGGATGCCGCCCGCGCCGGAAATGGCAAGCGAGGGGCCGCAGCTGACCTTCACCGGCCAGATGGATTACCCGCCCAACGTGGCTGCCGTGGAAATGTTCGCCCGCGAAGTCATGCCGCAGATCCGCGCCACCTTTCCGCAGGCCCGCTTCAACGTCGTCGGCCGCGCCCCCACGCTCGCCGTCCGCACGCTCGAAGGCATGCATGGCACGCGCGTCACCGGCGCAGTGATCGACGTGCGTCCATGGCTGGCCGGAGCCGACCTCGTCGTCGCGCCACTGACCATCGCGCGCGGCGTGCAGAACAAGGTGCTCGAGGCCATGGCCATGGCCCGCCCGGTCCTCGCCACACCCGAGGCCGCCACAGGCATCCCCGCGCGTGAGGGCCAGGAGCTGGTCGTCGCCAGCGGAGCTGATGCTCTCGCCAGAACGGCGCTCAGCCTGCTCCACGACAAGGTCCGCGCCGCCACCATCGGCCAATCGGCCCGCGCCTTCGTGCTCGAAAAGTGTGGCTGGGCCGGAGTTCTCGCCCCCCTTGCTGACCTGCTCGGTCTGACCGGCCCAGAGTCCCCCCGTGTCGCCGCCTGACTTCGCGCTCAAGGCCCCGCTCGGCCGCGCCTTTGCCGCGCTGCCCGCGTCATGGCGTCGTGCGCTTGCTCTGCTGGCGCTGGCGTGGACCGGCAACGTCGTGCTCTTCGCCTCCGACTGGCAGGCGATGTTCCTGCAGTGGTGGGACAGCTCGACCTACAACCACGTCCTGCTCATCCCTTTCATCCTCGGCTGGCTGATCTCGCTGCGCTGGCGCGAAGTCGTGCGGATCGAACCGCAGGCGTGGTGGCCCGGCCTGATCCCCTTTGCTGGAGCCGCGTTTCTCTGGCTGCTCGGCACTTTCGCCGGACTCTCGCTCGCGACCCAGCTCGGCGTTGTGCTGATGGCGCAGGCGAGCGTGCTGGTCCTGCTCGGCCCCCGCGCCTGCGCCGCTCTGCTTTTCCCCATCGCCTACATGCTGTTCCTCGTCCCCGCAGGCGACGAGCTGATCCCCGCGCTCCAGACCATCACCGCGAAGATCTCGATGGCCATGCTCGACCTGAGCAACGTGCCCGCGCACATCGAAGGCGTGTTCATCACCACCCCCGGCGGCTATTTCGAGGTGGCCGAGGCGTGCTCCGGCGTGAAGTTCCTGATCGCGATGATCGCCTACGGAGCGCTCGTCGCCAACGTCTGCTTCGCCTCATGGAGCCGCCGCGCCGCCTTCATGGCGCTAAGCATCGCCATGCCGATCCTTGCCAATGGCGTGCGCGCATGGGGCACGATCTTCATTGCCGAGCATCGCGGCATCGAATTCGCCGCCGGGTTCGACCACATCTTCTACGGCTGGATATTCTTCGCGCTGGTCATGGCACTCGTCATGGGGCTGGCCTGGCGCTTCTTCGACCGCGCGATCGATGACCGCATGATCGATGCCGAAGCCCTGAACCGCAACGCCTTGCTGGCGAGGCTCTCAGCGTTTTCCATGGGGCAGGGCAGGGCTTTGGCCGCGCTCACAGCCCTCGCTCTCGTCTTCACCGGCTGGAGCGCATGGGCAGGCCGCCTTGAAGCCCCCGTGCCCGCACGAATAGCGTTCCCCACCGTTCCCGGCTGGACCCAGGTCGATTACACCCCGCAAGCCGCATGGAAACCGCTCCACACCGGCGCCGCCCATGTCCTGCTCGGCCGCTTCCGCGATGATGCGGGACACATCGTCGACGTCTCCTACGCGCTCTACGCCACGCAGGATGATGGCCGCGAGGCTGGCGGCTTCGGCCAGGGTGCAATCCCGCTCGGCAGCGGCTGGGCATGGGAAAGCTCGCCCGCCCCGCTGGCGCAAGGCCACGCCGACCGCATCCAGACCGTAGGCCCCGTCCACCGCTTGGCCGAGACCTTCTACCGCTCCGGCCCGCTGTTCACCGGCAGCAACACCCGCCTCAAGCTCGAGAACATCCTCGACCGCCTGCTGCTGCGCGAGCGCACCACCGCCACGCTGATCCTCTCTGCCGAAGATGCCATTCCCGGCCAGCCTCCGGCAGAAGCCTCCCTGCGCGCCTTCCTCAAGGCAACCGGACCCGTGGAGGCGTGGATGGACCGCGCCGCCACAGGCCGCTAGGCTTCCTTCGCATGTGCGGAATCGCCGGAATCATCCATACCGAAGGCCTGAAGCCGGTCGACCCTGACCGGGTCCGCCGCATGTGCGATGCCATTGCGCATCGCGGGCCGGACGGGGAGGGCGTGTGGACCGCACCCGGCGTGGGCCTCGGCCACCGCCGCCTGTCGATCATCGACCTTGCCGGATCGCCCCAGCCGATGATCGCGGCAGAAGGCGACGCGGTGATCGTGTTCAACGGCGAAATCTACAATTTCAGGGACTTGCGCGAGGAACTTCAGGCGCTGGGCGCCACCTTCCGCACCGATGGCGATACCGAGGTGATCCTGCAGGCGTGGCGGCACTGGGGCCTCGATTGCCTGCCCCGCCTCCACGGCATGTTCGCCTTCGCGCTCCACGACTTGCGCCAGCGCACCACCCTGCTGGTCCGCGACCGCTTCGGCGTGAAGCCGCTGTTCACCGCGCGCCTTGCCGATGGTGCGGTGATCTTCGGCTCGGAACTCAAGGCGCTGCTGGCGCATCCGTCGCTCAGGCGCGAGATCGATCCGCTGGCGGTGGAGGACTACCTCGCCTGGGGATACGTCCCCGATCACCGCTCGATCCTCAAGGGCGTAGAGAAGCTGCCCGCCGGACACTATCAGCTCCTGCGCCCCGATGCCCCGCCACCCGCGCCGGTACAGTGGTGGGACATTTCCTTTGCCGACCGCGAGAAGGGCAAGGCGGACGACCTCGGCGCACACCTTCTCCACCACATGCGCGAAGCCGTCACCTCGCGCATGCTCGCCGACGTCCCTTTGGGCGCATTCCTGTCGGGCGGAGTCGACAGCTCCAGCGTCGTCGCGCTCATGGCCGAAGCAAGCACGACCCCGGTCAAGACCTGCTCGATCGGCTTCGATGTCGCCGCGCTCGACGAAACAGCTTACGCCGACCGCATCGCCGCGCAGTTCCATACCCAGCACTGGAAACGCACGGTCTCGCCCGAGGACTTCTCGCTGGTCGACAGGCTGGCGGGAATGTTCGACGAACCTTTTGCCGACGCTTCCGCGCTTCCCACCTTCCGCGTCTGCGAACTGGCGCGCGAGCATGTGACCGTGGCGCTGTCCGGTGATGGCGCGGACGAGGCTTTTGCCGGTTACCGCCGCCAGACTTTCCAGCACCGCGAGGAACATGCCCGCGCACTTCTGCCTTCTGCTCTGCGCAAGCCGCTGTTCGGCGCGCTTGGCCAGCTCTGGCCCAAGGCGGACTGGGCACCACGCCCCTTGCGCGCCAAGACCACGCTGCTCAGCCTCGCCGGCAATGGCGAAGAAGGCTATGCTCGCGCCCTCGCCGTCACCTCGGCCGATTTGCGCGACACGCTCTACAGCCCCGATTTCAAGCGTTTGCGCGGCGGTTATCGCGCCGAACAGCCACTGGTCGATCTTATGCGCAAGGCGCCCGCGCGCTCAGGCCTCGATCGCGCCCAGTATGCCGATCTCAAGTTCTACATGCCCGGTGACATCCTGACCAAGGTGGACCGCACCAGCATGGCCGTGAGCCTAGAAGCGCGCGAACCGCTGCTCGATCACCGCCTCGTCGAATTCGGCGCGCGCCTGCCCGAGGGGCTGCGGGTCAAGGGATCTACGGGCAAGTGGCTGGTCAAGGAAACCATGCGCCGCTACCTGCCCGCAGACGTGCTGTTCCGCCCCAAGATGGGCTTTGTGACGCCCATCGCGCAGTGGTTGCGCGGGCCACTTGCCGAAGAAGCGCGCGGCCTTGCAGCAAGTGGCGCGCTCGCCCGCACCGGCTGGTTCGACAGCGCGCGGATCGACATGTTGGCCGAGGCCCACATTTCCGGTCGCGCAGACCATAGTCGTCTGATCTGGCAACTGCTGATGTTGCGGAAATCCTTGGATCGGCTTGGTTGATACGGGATTAAGTTTGTCCGCTCGGTAAGATGATCTTCACCAATCCGGACTAATCCAGCGTTGAAACAATGCCGCTGGAACCATGCTGAAGAAACTGCGCTCACCGCTGTATCTCGCGCTGCTTATCCCGGCGTTGCTGGCGCTTACCGATTTTCTGACGCCGATCGATCACGGTTACTGGAACGTTCGGTACAAGCTGAACCAGCATCCAGCTGACAGTTCCATCGTCGTCATCGAACTCGACGGCAACACCGAACACTCTGATGATCCGACTGTCTCCGCCTCGCGTCTGGCCAGCGTGCTCGAACGTGTCCGGCGGCAGATGCCCTATCGCGTGTACGTCGATGCGCCGGTGAAGTACGGCGCCGATGCGGCAGGCGACCGGAAACTTGTCGACGCGGTTCGGGCATTCGGCACAGGCGTGTCTCTCGTGGTGCGCAGCACGAACGTCGGCAGCCTGGAGCGCGGTGATTCGTTCAAGGATCTCAAGCTTCCCCCACCGGCGCTGGCAGTCGAAGCACCGGTCGTCGTATCGGCGTGGAATGCGAACTTTCTCGATTACGCCGTATTCTCGCCATACGTGGTCGAGGTAAAAGGCAAACGGTACCCAACTTTTGCCGCTTCGCTTGCCGGTGTCGGCTCTGGCATCCAGGACACGTTCCAACCCGATTTTCTGGTTGCACCTGATTCGGTTCCCCGAGTGCGCGAAGCGTCGCTGGCCAGCGGCAACTATGTGCCCGGACTTCTGACGGGGCGAACCGTAATTGTCACGCAGGCCGACAACGCTCCGCCCATTGGTTACTTTGGCAGCGGGCGGGTCCATCCGCTGGCGGTTGATATCGCGGGCGCTTCGGGCCTGGCCAAGCCCATGTCGTTCTGGTTTGGCCAACTCCCGCTTCTGATTCTTGTGTGGCTGCTCATGCGCGCCGGTTCGCGCAATGCGATGAAGCGGAAAAAGCTTTTCCTTCACGGCAGCGCCATTCTGTCGGCAATTCTTGTTCCGACGCTGCTCCAGATCGTCGGTATCAAGCTCGACGTTGGCGCAGCTCTCGCAGCGATCTGCGTCTATGGCGGTGGGCGCATCTGGCAACTGCGCGTTCGGCGAGTTCAGCACACCAGTGCCTCTGGCCTGCCAAACCTTCTGGCGCTCAGCGAGAAGCCCTTTGAGGTCGGCCGGGACGTGATCGTCGCCGTCATTGCGAGATACGAGGAAATTCTGGCGACCTTGCCCAAGGATCTTCACGGGGAATGCGCCCGTCAGATCGCGCGGCGTCTCTCCGTCGGATCGGGCATCGAGACGATCTACAACGGTGAGGGCGGCCACTTCGCCTGGACGGAAGAGGCGCGTCCGCTGGAGATGCAGCTGAACCACCTCGAAGGTTTGCGGGCCCTGTTTTCTGCACCATTGCAGATCGGCACCTACACTTTCGATACGAACATCCACTTCGGGCTGGATCGCAACGAAGGTCTCGATGCCCAGACCCGCGTCAATTCCGCTGTTGCCAGCGCGAACGATGCAATGAACAGCGGGCGTTCTGTCGAGCTTTTCGAAGCGGAGCGGCTTGCCGAAGCTTCATGGGAACTCTCTCTCCATGCGCGAATCGACGAAGGTCTTCGCAACGGAGAAATCTGGCTCGCATACCAGAGCCAGTGGGACATGCGCGAAGGCGTGCCATGCGGTGCAGAGGCGCTCATTCGCTGGAATCACCCCACCCGCGGCCCGATTGCGCCTGACGCCTTCATCCTGCAGGCCGAGCGTGCAGGGCGCATTGATGCGCTGACGTATTGGGTGTTCGAGGAAGCGATAACCGCTGCGCTCGCGCTGAATGGGCCGCTGCGGCGCTTCCAGATGAGCGTCAATCTCTCGGCACAAATGGTCGACAAGCCTTCGCTGGTCTCCACGCTTGTCGAAATCGTGCGGCGCCGAAACATCGATCCACGCTTGCTGACGGTCGAAGTTACCGAAACATCTAGCGTGCGCAACCGGCCGGCAGCGGTGCAAAACCTCTCGCAACTGCGCGCGATGGGCTTCAGGCTTTCGATCGATGACTTCGGCACAGGCGAGGCGAGCCTTGCCTATCTCGCCGACTTGCCGAGCGACGAATTGAAGCTGGATCGTCGCTTCGTTTCGCGCCTGCTGACTCACGAGCGTGAAAGCCACATCATACGTTCGACGATCGAATTGGCGCACGCTCTCGGGCAGACCGTGGTGGCCGAAGGAATCGAAGACGAAGCGACCTATCGTGCACTTGCCAGAATGGGTTGCGACGTTGGGCAGGGGTATTTTCTAGGTCGCCCACAGAGCTTTGCCGAGTTTAATCAGAGCCTTCTCAAAACGGGACGTCGCCAGATCGGAGTCGTTTAGAAGTTGTTAACCATATCCGATGCTGTTAACCATGAGCTTCCTAATGTGGATGGAGGCTCACATGTCGGCTTTGAACGCAATCATCGAAATCCTGCGCTGGATCTTCCAGTAAGGGCAACTTTCTGAGTTTTCTTTGAAAATTCAGTGTTTTGCAAGGTTACTGCGCTGCCGCTTCGAATGCGGCAGCGTAAAACCTTTGCCTCGGTCAATAAGGCCCCAAGTGATTCGTGGTTAACAGACTGAGCGCTGTCATGTGGAGCTTTTGGCTCCAGTTTGCACGATTCAGTCTTCGCCGTGGCCCAATGCCAGATAGTCCTGGCTCTGCATTTCCATTAAGCGGCTGACGGTGCGGTCAAACATGAACCGCCCTTCCTCATCACCCTTACCGCTCCAGTCATAAAGCTCGGCAGGCTCCGCGTCGGCGGTGGCGATGAGCTTGACCTTGTGCTCGTAGAGCGCGTCGATCAACGTGATGAACCGCGCGGTCTCGTTGCGCAGGTCTGCGCCGAGGCGCGGGATCGCGACGATGATCACGGTGTGGTAATGGCGCGCGATCGCAAGGTAATCCGCCGCGCCGCGTGCTTCGCTGCATAGGCGCTTGAAGCTGAACACGCCCACGCCCTTGAGGCTCTTGGGCACGTGGAGCAGGCGCCCGCCGCCGACGTCGAGCTCGCAGGCAGGCACGTGCTCGCTGTCTTCGGGCGGATAGTCGGTGAGACGGAAGAAGGCCTCGCGGACCTTCGCGGTCGATTCGGGCCCCACTGGCACGTGCCAGGTGCCCACGCCCTTCATGCGCTCCAGCCGGTAGTCGGTCGGGCCGTTGAGTGTGAGGACGTCGAGCCGCCCTTCGATCAGGGCAATGAACGGCAGGAAGTGTTCGCGGTTGAGGCCGTTCTTGTAGAGGTCTTGCGGCGCTCGGTTTGATGTTGTGACCACGGTGACGCCGCCATCGACCATCAGGGCGGTGAACAGGCGGCTCATGATCATCGCGTCGGCGCTGTTGTTGACGACCATCTCGTCGAAGCACAACACCCGCGTCTCGGCGGCGATGGCGGCGGCGACAGGCGGGATCGGGTCGCCGCTTTCCTTCTTCCGCTCCTCCCGCAGGCGGGCGTGAACGTCGAGCATGAATTCGTGGAAGTGCGCGCGGCGTTTGGCCGGGACGAACAGGTTGTCGTGGAACAGGTCCATCAGCATTGATTTGCCGCGCCCGACGCCGCCCCACATGTAGACGCCGCGCGGGGGGGCAGGGGGCTTGGCGCCGAACAGCTTGCCGAACAGACCCGGCGCAGGTGGCGGGGTTTCCAGTTCCTGCTGCAGCGCATCGAGCCGGGCAGCCGCGGCGGCCTGTTCGGGATCGGGCAGCAACTCGCCTGCTGAAACAAGCTCGTGGTAGCGCTGGAGGACCGAGGTCATCGCCCCGACAAATTCTTCAGGGTGGGCTTGCGGATCGTGCCGTTGAATGCGGCGATGGTGTCGCTGCCCTGTTCGACGAGACCGCGCAGGAAGACGAGGCGGCCGGTTTCGCGCAGCACTTCGACCACGGCGTCGAGCGGTTCGCCCACGCGGCCCGCGCCGATGAACTGGGTGGACAGGTCGAGCGTGACCGAGCCTGCCGCGTCACCCTGGAGCAGGGTGCGCATCCCGGCGAACAGGGCGATGTCGATCAGGGCCAGCGTGACGCCGCCGTGGACCGCTTCGAGCAAGTTCGAGTGGCGGCGTTCGGGGAACATGCGCAGCCGGGATACGCGCACGCCATCGGCGCGCTCCTCGATCCGGGTGAGCATCCGTCCCATCGTCTGGGCGTTGAACCGGGTCTCGTCGGTCAGGTTCCAGGTGAACCAGCCGGGGTGATCCTCGGCCGGTTCGTAACGGAAAGCTTGCGCACTCACCGGCTTAGACGAGGCGCTCGGCCTGCATCTTCTTGATTTCGGCGATGGCGCGGGCGGGCGAGAGACCCTTGGGGCAGACGTTCGCGCAGTTCATGATGGTGTGGCAGCGATAGAGGCGGAAGGGATCTTCCAGCTCGTCAAGCCGTTCGCCGGTCATCTCGTCGCGGCTGTCGGCCAGCCAGCGGTAGGCCTGGAGCAGGATGGCCGGGCCAAGGAACTTGTCGGAGTTCCACCAGTAGCTCGGGCACGAGGTGCTGCAGCAGGCGCACAGGATGCACTCGTACAGACCGTCGAGCTTTTCGCGCTGTTCAGGGCTCTGCAGGCGCTCCTTGCCCGACGGCGTGGGGCTGACGGTTTGCAGCCAGGGACGGATCGAGGCGTACTGCGCGTAGAAGTGGGTGAAATCGGGGACAAGGTCCTTGATCACTTCCATGTGCGGGAGCGGCGTGATGCGGATTTCGCCGTCGAGATCCTCGATCGCGGTGGTGCAGGCCAGGCCATTGCGGCCGTTCATGTTCATCGCGCACGAACCGCAGATGCCTTCGCGGCAGGAGCGGCGGAAGGTGAGGGTGGGGTCCTGCTCACCCTTCATCTTGATCAGCGCATCGAGCACCATCGGGCCGCACTGTTCGAGGTCGATGTCGAACGTGTCGTAGCGCGGGTTTTCACCCGAATCCGGATCGTAACGATAGACCTTGAACTTGCGGACCTTGCCGTTGGTGGCTGCCGCGTGGTGGCGGGCCTTGCCGGTGATCTTGGAGTTCTTCGGGAGCGAGAAGGTCGCCATCGTTCTGTCCTGTCCTTCGCACGTGCTTTGCGGCTTGATGAGTCGTCCTTAGCGATTGCAGCGCCGGGGGCAAGAGGGTGGTTCCTGCCCAAAGGTTGAGGTGCGCCTCTTTGTCAGCCGTTCGCGTATGTGAAAGGGGTTTACGGGGTTTACACAGTCCAGAGAAACCCTGGCGGGACTTTTTGGGGGCGGAATTCGGGATTTTGTACCTGTTTTGTTCACATATGAGAAAAGTGAGCGCCCCTCCGTCAGCCTCTTTGCGGCTGCCACCACCCCGTCTGCGCTTTGCGAAAACAGGGAGGATATGGCGTTGTGGTGGTTGGCTTGCATCAGCATGGCCGCACCATGCCATTTTACCTTCGTGTAGGACAGCGACGAATAAGGTGGTTCGTGCACTTGATCCCGTCGGCAATCTCTCTAGCCTGAAGCGACGCAATTCGTGGGGGACTTGTGCGAATACTTTCGACGGCGATGGCAGTGCTGCTCCTGTCTGCCGGAAATCTGAGCGCGCAATCTGTCCCATCCAGTCAGGCAGACGGGAAGACCGGGGCGTCCACACCTGCTGCCGTCACCGTTCAAGCACCTCTGCCGGCATCGGCCTATGCGCAATTGCCGTTTGTCGAGGGTGCACGCCTTTCGCCCGACGGACTATGGATTGCGGGGCAGTTTGCCGTGAACGGCAGCCAGCGGATCGTGGTGATTTCGCCGTTCGATTCCAGTTCTCTCAATCAGGCCGGACTGCCCGACGATGTCGAGGTCAGTTCGATGCAGTGGGTCGGCAACGACAACCTGCTGATCCGGATCCGGGCGATCCGGCCATTCGATGGCGGGGACAGGGCATATATCTCACGCGTCGTCTCGCTCAACCGCCAGACCGACAAGTACACAAAGCTGATGTGGGAACTCGGTGGGCAGAATGCCTCGGACGTCCTGTGGGTGCCCACCGACGGTTCGACCAGGATACTGTTGGGCGGGCAGAACTCGATCTACATGGGCGATGACTTCTGGCCGGCGGTCTATTCGGTCGATGTTACCAACGGCCGCCACACGACCGAAGCGAGCCCGCGGGCCGAAGTGCTGGACTGGATCGCCGATACGTCAGGCGTCGTGCGCGCCGCCATTTCCAATGACCGGGCAAAGGGCACGCGGACCCTGCTTTATCGCGGGAAAAAGGGAACCGCGTTCGATCGCAGGGATCGCCGCGCATTTGACGATCTCGAAGTGCCGGTGCTGATCCGTGCCAATGAGAACAAGATGCTTGTCCTGCGCCCGGGCACGGATGGCCGTGACGCGCTCGTCGAGATCGACGGCGACAGCGGCGCAGTCCTGCAGACGCTCTACCAGGCCGAGCCGGGCGTGGACATCGAGGGCGTGCGCTACGACGATTCGGGCAACGAGGTTCTGGGAGTCTATCTCGGCGGCAATGCGCCAGAACCGCTTCACTGGCTCGACCCTGCGCTCGACGAGTTGCAGAAAGCTTTCGAAAAAAGCCTGAAGGGTAGGCGCGCTCGGATCGTGTCCCTTTCTGCCAATCGTCAGCGCATGCTGGTGCGCGTGGACAAGCCCGACGAGGCGGGGCGGCTCTATTACTTCGATACCGCGGACGGGAATCTTCACCTTTTTGCCAATCTCAACAGCGCGACGAATGGCACCCGCGCGGGCAAGATGGAAAAAGTCCGCTACAAGGCGCGTGACGGGCTTGAGATCGAAGCGATCATGACCACTCCCCCCGGACGCGAGGCGAAGAACCTGCCCGTGGTGATCCTGCCGCATGGCGGACCCTGGGCACATGACACCATGGACTGGGACTACTGGGCCCAGTTCATCGCCAGCCGCGGATATCTGGTGATCCAGCCAAATTTCCGTGGGTCGACCGGCTATGGCGAAGCGTTCCTCAAGAAGGGCGAGGGTCAGCTTGGCCTTGCCATGCAGGACGACGTGAATGACGCGCTGGCCTGGGCCGCGAAGCAGGGGCTCGCCGATGCAAGCCGCGCCTGCGTGGTAGGGGCGAGCTATGGCGGCTACGTGGCGATGTGGGGCGCGGCACGCGATCCGGACATGTGGAGGTGTTCGATCTCGATCGCAGGCGTTGCAAACTTGCGCCGTGAAGTGAACGACTTCGGAGACCTGCTCTTCGGCAAGCGTTACCGCGAACAATGGGAGAAGATGACCCCGGATTTCCCGGCCGTATCACCGATGAACCATATCGATGCGATCAAGGTGCCGATGCTGTTGATCCACGGCAAGAAGGACCTGACCGTGGATCACGCGCAATCGCAGAGCATGTTCAACAAGATGAAGGCGGCGGGCAAGAACGTCGAGTTCGTATCGCTGCCCAAGGCGGATCACTACTTCACCCGCGAGCCGGACCGGCTGGCGCTGCTGTCGGCCATCGAGGCGTTTCTGGCCAAGCACAATCCGGTGGATTGAATGGCCCCTCCGTCAGCGCTTCGCGCTGCCACCTCCCCATTTGCACTTTGTGAAAATGGGAGGCGTATGTTGTGCCGTTTTCGTGGCTGCTCTGCTTGATCCTCCCTGTTTTTGCGGAGCACAAACGGGGAGGTGGCAATCGCGCCAGCGATTGACGGAGGGCTCCTTGCCTAGGCAGAAGCAGGAGCGGAATGTTGCTCTGGCGCGCAAGTTGCGCTCGGGCATGTCTCTGCCGGAAGTGATGCTGTGGCAGAGGCTGCGTCAGTCTGATGAGGCGAAGTTTCGTCGGCAGCATCCGCTTGGGTGTTATGTGCTCGACCTCTATTGTGCTTCTGCCCGCTTGTGCATTGAGGTTGACGGAATCTCGCATGACATGGGCACGCGGCCGTTGCGTGATCTGGAGCGGGATGCCTGGCTGGCGGGGCAGGGCGTGCGGGTGGTGCGGGTTCCGGCGGCCGAGGTGCTGCAGGATGTTGACGGGATTGCCGAGGCGGTTTTGCGGCTTTGTCGTTGTTCTTGAAAATGGCCCCTCCGTCAGCGCTTCGCGCTGCCACCTCCCCATTTGCACTGCGTGAAAATGGGGAGGAGCACGGGGCAGGGGACTGTGTTGTGCCGTTTTCGTGGCTGTTCTGCTTGATCCTCCCTGTTTTTGCGGAGCACAAATGGGGAGGTGGCAATCGCGTCAGCGATTGACGGAGGGGCGTCAGCGGGTTTTTACCGCAGCGCCCCATTCCATCCAGGCCGCCCATTTTGGCATGCCGTCCATGTATTGGTGACCGGGATGTTCCAGTTGGAATCCGGCTTGCAGGACGGGTGCGGTTACGGTGCGTGAAAGGTGGCAGCCGCCCATCAGGGGTTTCCAGACCGGCTCTATCCGCCGCTGGCACTTTGCGACATTCGCGTCAGGGCTGAGGCCATGCTCAAGGAAGAGGAGCGTGCCGCCGGGCTTGAGGATGCGGCGCAGTTCGGAAAGGACCTGTTGCGGATCGTCGACGGAACAGAGCGTGTAAGTGCAGACGGCGGTGTCGAAGCTCTCGTCCTCGAACGGGATGTCTTCGCCCACGCCTTCGCGGATGTCGGCCTGCCAGCCCTTTTTTGCAGCGGCCTCGCGGGCGTAATCGAGCAATTTGCCTGAAGGGTCGATCCCGGCAAACCCGGTGACGCGGGCGCTATCGTAGAACTGTTGGTTGAGGCCGCCGCCGCAGCCGATCTCGAACACGCGGCCCTGCGCGCGGGGCACGACACCGGCGCGCAGTTCCATGATCCCCGGCGATCCGCAAGCGCACTTTATCACGCGCGGCACTACATGCGCGTCCCATACCGCCTTCAGTCCCATCGTCTTCCCCCATTTTCTGAACGAAGATTGCCGATTTCAGTAAGGCGATGCAATCGTTGTGAGGGGCCGTTTCACTTGCGTGCGGGGCAGCCTTCCCGGGCGAGGCCCATGGCCCAGAGGATGCCCTGATCGAGCAGTTTCACGCTTTCGGGCTGGCTGTAGTTCTCGGGCCGGTGGCCGATGGCGGTGTAGAAGCTGCGGCCCTTTGCGAGGCAGCGGGTCCAGGCGATGGGATGGTCGCCCATGGCAAGCTTGCGACCGAAGCCTTCGCCGGGCTTGTAGGTGCTTTCATCCAGCGTTGCGAGCACGCGGACGCCGGGGCCGCGTGGGCTGCGGTCGAAGGAGTACCATTCTTCGGTCATGCGCCAGTCTGCCGGGAGGCCCTGCGCGGCGGGGTGGGCCTTGTCCTCGACGACGACGCGGGCTTCCTGGAATTGCGGGGTCATCGGGTGGCCGATGAAGCGGGCGCCGATCAGGCTATCGGCGTACCAGTCCCAGAAAAACTGCGGATCGCCGCCAGACCCATGGATGCCGGCAAAGCCCCCGCCGCGCTCGATCCATGTGCGGAAGGCGGCGCGCTGCGGAATGGTCAGGGCATCGCCGCTGACGTTGTTCCAGACGACGGCCTTGAAGCGCGCGAGGTCGGCTGCGTTGAACACGCCGCCCTTGTCGGTGAAGACGATGCCCCAGCCGTGGCGCGCGGCGATCTGGCGCAGGGCGGTTTCGGCGGCGTTGACCGAGGGGCTGTCGCGGAAGCCGGTGATCTTGCCGAAGACGAGGACGGATTCGCGCGGCAGATTGGCGGGGAGGGCGGGGCGGTCGTTGTCGTAAATGCGGCAGCGGGCGGCGACGTCGGCAGGCTTGAGCCTGACCTTGGCGAGACCTTTGTCGAGCTTTGCCACGAATGCCGGATCGCCCTTGCCGAGCATGGTCATGACCGAGCGCGGGGTGACGATGCGGTCAAAACCGGGGGGCAGGGCATTGCCGCCAAAGGGCTTCATCATCTTGTCCGCAAGACCGGGAGAAGCGGCTTCGACGACGGCGCGGGCGGCGGGAACGACGAGCACGTCGGCCAGCGGGGACTGGGTCGAGAGGGTCTGGCGGCCGAGCGGGCAATCCATCACGCCAGCGGCCTGAGCGCCGCCGCTCCAAAGTGCCAGCGCGGCTGCAGCCGTCATCATGATTCTCTTTCCCATCCCGCGCTCCATTCTTCGTGTTTGCGCTACCTTGGCGAGGCTGACAGCGATGGTCAATCGCCTGCGCTGGCACGCTCGCGCGAATGACGTATTGTCCCGCGCTTGTGAAAGTTCACGAAGGATGACTGATGGCCGGGGGACAAGTGGAAGCAGGGGAGAACAGGCTCGAGGCGGCGCTGCACGCGCGGCACGTGGCGATGATCGCGATTGGCGGGATCATCGGGGCGGGGCTGTTCGTCGGCTCGTCGACCTCGATCGCGCAGATCGGACCGGCAGTGGTGGTGAGCTACGGGCTCGCGGGACTTGTCATCCTCATGATCATGCGGATGCTGAGCGAGATGGCGATGCTCCATCCGGGGGCAGGATCGTTCACCGAGCATGTGCGGATCGGACTGGGGCCGCTGGCGGGGTTCGTCGCGGGGTGGCTCTACTGGTACTTCTGGGTGATCGTGGTTGCCATTGAAGCCATTGCCGGAGCGGTGATCCTGGCGCTGTGGCTGCCTTTCGAGGTGTGGCAGATTGGCTGCGTGCTGCTGGCGCTTATGACGGTGGTGAACCTGTTTTCGGCGCGGTCTTATGGCGAGTTCGAGTTCTGGCTTTCGACCGCGAAAGTGGCGGCGATCCTTGGGTTCATCGTGATTGCGGGACTTTGGGCGTTTGGCGTGACCTCGCCTGCGGGCAATACTTTTGCCAACCTGACCGCGCACGGCGGCTTTGCGCCAAAGGGCTGGGGCGCGGTGATCGGTGGGGTGACCAGCGTGATCTTCGCGCTGTGCGGAGCGGAGATCGCGACGGTGGCAGCGGCGGAATCGCATGCACCGGCCAAGGTGATCGCGCGGATGACCGGCTCGGTCGCGCTGCGCATCCTGCTGTTCTACGTGCTCTCGCTGATCCTGATCGTGGCGGTGCAGCCGTGGAACACGGTGGTGCCGGGGCAGAGCCCGTTTGCGAGCTCGCTGGCGCTGATGGGCATTCCCGGGGCTGCGACGATCATGAACGCGGTGGTGCTGGTGGCGGTGCTGTCGTGCCTCAATTCGGGGCTATACGTGACCTCGCGCGCGCTGTTTGGCCTTGCGCGGCATGGCGATGCTCCGCAGGCGCTGATCCGGTTGAACAAGCGCAAGGTGCCGGCGCGGGCGACGATCATTGCCAGTCTGTTCGGCTATGGCGCGATGGCGGCTTCGGTGCTTTCGCCCGAGGGGGTGTTCAGCTTTCTGGTGAGCGCTTCGGGCGCGCTGATGCTGGTGATCTACCTGATGGTCTGCCTCGCGCAGGTGCGGATGCGCAAGATTACCGAGGCGACGGCGCCCGAGACTCTGCACCTGAGGATGTGGCTTTTCCCGTGGCTGTCCTACGCGACGATTGGCGCGATCGGGGTGGTGCTGGTGGCGATGGCGCTGGTGCCCGAGTTGCGCCCGCAGTTTCTCGCCAGCGCGGTGACGGTGGGGATTGCCGCTGCCGCATGGTTTCTCTTCCGCCGACAAAGGACCTGACCGCCGATGAAAACCGCCCGCCTGCTCGCCCTCGCTCTTGCCGCTCTGCCGCTTCCTGCCTTTGCCGAGCAGGCCGACCTGCTGTTGGTGAACGGCAAGGTGCTGACGGTCGACAAGGACTTCTCGGTCCGCTCGACAGTGGCGGTGAAGGACGGGAAGATCGCGGCGGTGGGCGGGCCGGAAGTGGCAAAGGCGTGGAAGGCTGCGCGCACGGTGGACCTGAAGGGGCGCACGCTGATGCCGGGGTTCATCGATGCGCACCTTCACCTTATCAGCGTGTCGCCGCGTTCGGTGGAGCCTGCCAAGGCGCGCTCGATTGTCGAGATCGGCGCGATGGTTTCGGCCAAGGCCAAGGCGCTGGGGGCTGGCGAGTGGGTTATCGGATCGGGCTGGGACGAGGCGCTGCTGGCCGAGAAGCGCAATCCCACGCGGGCCGATCTTGATGCCATGGCGCCCGACAATCCGGTGGTGCTTGTCCGCGCGGGCGCGCACAGTGCGGTTGCCAATTCGCTGGCGCTCAAGCTTGCAGGGATCGACCGGAATACGCCTGACCCTGACGGAGGGTTGATCGAACATGGCCCGGATGGCGAGCCCAATGGCATCGTGCGCGAGCGCACGGACCTGATCCTCAAGCTGGTTCCGCCGAGCACGCCTGCGCAGATGCGGCCGAGCTATGTGAAGTCGCTGAAAGACCTGTTGGCGCTGGGTATCACCAGCTTCATGGAGGCGTGGACGACCATCGACGACGAGCCGGTCGAGCAGGGTGGCGTGCCCGGTGGCGGTGGCAATGGCGTGCGGGCGCATACCTTCAAGCAGTTGCGGGCGATCTATGCCGAGGAGGGCGAAAGCCTGCCGCGCGCGACGCTCTACATCATGTATCCCGGTGCCGAGCGGCTGAAGAAGTTTCCTTATCACACGGGGTATGGTGACGACCGGCTGAAGCTCGGCCCCATCGGGGAAAGCGCCTATGATGGAGGCTTTACCGGGCCGACGGCGCGCACGTCAAAGGATTACAAGGGCCAGCCGGGTTTTCGCGGCACGACGTTCATGAGCGAAAGTGCGCTGCACGAGATGGTGGCGACGTCGGCCTCGCTCGGCTGGCAGCTGGGCATCCATGCCATCGGGGACGAGGCGATCAACACCGTCGCCTTGGCCTATCACGACGTGCTGGCGACGCGGCCGAAGAGCGATCATCGCTGGTTCCTCTCGCACTTTACCATGCTGCCGACCGAGCAGACGATGAAGACGATGGCGGCGGACGGCGTGTGGACGACGGCGCAGCCGAACTTCACCTACAATCTCGAAGGCCGCTACCTGCAGGTGCTCGACGGGGAGCGGCTGGACCGGATCAATCCGGTGGCAACGCCGATCTCCTATGGCGTGAACGTTGTGATGAGCAGCGACAACCTGCCGATCGGGCCGATGGTGGGGCTCTATGCTGCCGTGACGCGCAAGGGGCTGACCGGGCACCAGTTCGCTTTGCAGGAAGCGATCACGCGCGAGGAGGCGATCCGGCTCTACACCGCCAAGGCGGCGGCGCTGGCATGGGATGAGGGCAAGAAGGGCAGCATCGAGCCGGGCAAGTTTGCCGACATGATCGTGCTGGACAGTGATCCTTTGAGCGTGCCGGCGGAGCAATTGCTGACGACGAAAGTGGATATGACGTTTGTGGGGGGCAAGCTGGTCTGGAACCGGACGGGGGAGTAGATTTTCCCCTCCGTCATTCGCTGAAGCGAATGCCACCTCCCCATTTGTGCTTTGCAAAAATGGGGAGGATCGCACGAAATCTGGCCCATTTGCGCTTTGCAAAAATGGGGAGGATCGCACGAAATCTGGCCCATTTGCGCTTTGCAAAAAATGGGGAGGATCATGTTCCGGGAAACGGAAAAGGCCCCGCCATTGCTGGCGGGGCCTTTCTGTTTCCAGACTTGCGGTGCCTCAGGCGCCGAAGGTGCGCTGCCACCAGCCGCGGCGTGGCGAGGATGCTTCGCCTTCCTCGGCACTTGCGGAAGCTTCGTCGGCGACCGGTGCTTCGGCGGTGACCGCTTCGGCAGGAGCTGCGTCGGAGGCGACGGCGTCGGCCTTTTTGCGGCGGGTGCGCTTGGGCTTTTCGGCCGGGGCTTCAGCTGCCGCTTCTGCTTCAGGAGCAGGTGCCTCGGCAGCAGGCGCCTCTGCCTCTGCTTCTGCTTCCGGAGCGGCCTCGACCTTCTTCTTGCGCGTGCGCTTGGGCTTTTCCCCGACCGGGGCAGGGGCCTCCTCGGCTACTGCTTCGACAGCGGGAGCTTCTGCGGCGGGAGCGGCTTCCTCGGCAACCGGTGCTTCGGCGGCAGGAGCGGCCTTCTTGCGACGGGTGCGCTTGGGCTTTTCTGTGACCGGAGCTTCCTCAGGCGCGGGTGCGGCTTCGGCTTCCACCAGAGCGGGCGCTTCGGCGGCCACGGGTTCAGCCGGAGCATCATCGCCATCGCTGTCCTCGACGCCGCCTTCGGCCTGATCCGAACCCGCTTCGCCGTTCTCACGGCCACCGCGCCTACGACGACCACGACGGCGACGCTTGCGGGGACCACGGTCCGTACCGTCGTCGTTCTCGTCGGTGCGGGCAGCTTCGTTGCCTTCAGCCTCGTTGCCTTCGCCGTCAGCTTCACCATCGGCGGCTTCGGCTTCATTGCCTTCGCCTTCGCTGATCTCGCTGCCGTCCTCGTTGCGATCGCGGTTGCGGCCCCGGCGGCGCTTGCGGCGCTTGCGACGGCCATCGCTGCCGCGCTCTTCGGATTCACGCTGGCCGGAACGTTCGCCACCTTCATCGGCATCGCGATTGCGGCCGCGACGGGGCTGTTCCTCGACTTCTTCTTCTTCGTCGAAGTCCTCCTCGACGATATCGTCCTCTTCAGGCTCGATGATCGGTTCGAAGCGGGGGACGAATTCAGGCTTGGGCCCGCGCGAGGCGACGCGCATCTTCGCGCCTTCGTTCTCGCCTTCGGGGATCACTTCGACAGTGACGCCGTAGCGCTCCTCGATCTCGGCCAGATCGCTGCGCTTGGCGTTCAGGACGTAGATCGCGGCTTCCTGCGACGCATAGAGCGTGACGACGTTGCCCTTGCCCTTGGCAGCTTCGTCTTCGATCAGGCGCAGCGCGGACAGGCCAGCCGACGAGGCGGTGCGGACGAGGCCGGTGCCATCGCAGTGCGGGCAGCCGCGCGTGGTCGCTTCGAGCACGCCGGTGCGCAGACGCTGGCGGCTCATTTCCATCAGGCCGAAGCCCGAGATGCGACCGACCTGGATGCGGGCGCGGTCGTTTTTGAGCGCGTCCTTCATCGCCTTTTCGACCTTACGGACGTTCGATCCGTATTCCATGTCGATGAAGTCGATGACCACGAGGCCCGCCATGTCGCGCAGCCGGAGCTGGCGGGCGATTTCGCGGGCGGCTTCGAGGTTGGTGGCGACCGCAGTCTGCTCGATGCCGTGTTCCTTGGTGGAACGGCCCGAGTTGATGTCGATCGAGACGAGCGCCTCGGTCGGGTTGATGACGAGGTAGCCACCGCTCTTCAGCTGGACGACCGGATCGTACATCGCGGTGAGCTGGTCTTCGGCGCCATAGCGCTGGAATAGCGGCACCGGATCGACATAGGCCTTCACGCGCTTGGCGTGGCTGGGCATCAGGAGCTTCATGAAGTCCTTGGCCGCACGGTAGCCATGCTCGCCCTCGACGACGACTTCCTCGATCTCGCGGTTGTAGATGTCGCGGATCGCGCGCTTGATCAGGTCGGAGTCCGAGTGGATCAGCGCGGGCGCGACCGACTTCATCGTGCGTTCGCGAATCTCGTCCCACAGGCGGGCGAGGTAATCGAAGTCGCGCTTGATCTCGGGCTTGGTGCGCTGGAGGCCTGCGGTGCGGACGATGCAGGACATCGAGCGCGGCAGTTCCATCTCGGTGATGATCGTCTTCAACCGCTTGCGGTCAGCCGAGGAGCTGATCTTGCGGCTGATGCCGCCGCCATGGCTGCTGTTCGGCATGAGCACGCAGTAGCGGCCTGCGAGGCTGAGGTAGGTGGTGAGGGCAGCGCCCTTGTTGCCACGCTCTTCCTTGACGACCTGGACGAGCAGCACCTGGCGGCGCTGGATCACGTCCTGGATCTTGTAGCGGCGGCGCAGCGCCATGCGCTTGGCGCGCAGTTCGTCGGCTTCCTTGCCCTGCGAACGGCCACCCTGACGGCGACGGCCCTGATTGCGGCCGCGACGGCGGTTGTTGTCGCCCTCTTCGCCTTCCTCTTCCGAGGTTTCGGTGGACTCGTCGCCTTCTTCGCCTTCGTGATCGAAGCCGTTTTCGACGACGCCGCCTTCGATGGTGGCGACCTGATCCTTTTCGGACGTGTCGACTTCGGTCACGCCCTCATCGGAGTCGTAGCCTTCGTTATCGCCGTAGTCTTCGTCGTCACCATCCTCGGCGGCGCGCAGAGCGGCCTCTTCCTCGGCGTGAGCGGCTTCTTCCGCCAGCAGGGCCTCGCGGTCCTCCTTGGGGATCTGGTAGTAATCGGGATGGATTTCGCTGAAGGCGAGGAACCCGTGACGGTTGCCGCCGAAATCGACGAACGCCGCCTGAAGCGAGGGTTCTACACGTGTTACCTTGGCGAGGTAGATATTGCCCTTGATCTGCTTATGATCGGCAGATTCAAAGTCGAACTCTTCAATCCGATTGCCCTTCAGCACCGCCACCCGGGTTTCTTCCTGGTGGCGCGCATCGATTAGCATGCGCGTGGTCATTACAAATTCTCCAGCCGCGCCGCCGCTGGGTTTCCACTTGGGTCAACCATGCGTTTCTGGCGCGGATCGTTTGGGATGCACGAAGGCCCTGCGCACGGATTGCTCCGTTGCGGTGGCCATTCGCGAATGCGGGTTTGCCGGATCGGAGCGTTGCGGCGCGCAGCATATCGGCTGCCTTGCCCTGTCGCTCGCCGCCCGGCGGCGGTTGGTTTGCGTCTGCTGTGAGGACAACTCGCGGCGAAATGCGCGTGCCGCCAACCGTCCAAGCCGCGACCGCCCCGGTGGGGCAGACAGGCAGGAACGAAACGCGGCTCATCATCACGGCATCAACCTTGTGGCATGGAGAGGGGGCGTTCGAGCCTGTTTCTCTCCACGTAGGCGGGATCTTCGCCAGCGGCCTGTCCCTCGCCCACCGCGGCGCAAATGTGCGCTTTCCGGCGGTTTCGACGTGGATGTGCCGGTGCTGGCTCGCCCCGGTAGATGGTTGCTAGCACTGCAATTGCAAAGCGGCAATTAAAACAATGTCGGGAAAGGCGCGTTAACCATACCTGCGTTTTCGGTCTGGACCGCCGGGGGTGGGGCGGGGCATAGGTCGTGGCAGATGGAGAGCCGGGGCGTAATCATAGCGGTGTTTGCAGCGCCAGTGCTGGCTGCTGCGGCGATGTGGGCGGCGTTCTCGACTGGCGTCGCCTCGATCGAACCACGCTATGTGATCCGGCTGACGATGCCCGAGAGTGGCGGGCGCATCGGCTTGCCCAAGGTCGAAGGGCCGCCCGATGCGGGGCGTCCGCTGGTGGTGATCGATGCGGGGCATGGCGGGCACGATCCCGGGGCAAGCGGCGCCGCGGGGGAGCGGGAGAAGGACCTGACGCTCCTGCTGGCGCAGAGTTTGCGCGATGCCTTGCTGGCCGAGGGGCGGGTTCGCGTGGCGATGACGCGCGATACGGACCGGTTCCTGGTGCTGGAAGAACGCGCTGATATCGCGCACCGGCTGGGCGCGGACCTGTTCGTTTCCGTTCATGCCGATGCGGCGCAGAGCGAGACGGCACAAGGGGCTACGGTTTATACACTGTCGGACAAGGCGTCGGACGCGGTGGCAGGCGCGCTGGCGGCGCGGGAGAACAAGGCGGATACCGTCAACGGAGTGAAGCTCGACGGGCAGGGGGCAGCGGTTTCATCGATCCTGGTCGATCTGGCGCGGCGCGAGATGCGCGAGCGGTCGGTGCGGTTCGGCGAACTGGTGGTGCGCGAGGGCCAACAGGCGCTGCGTTTTCACGAGACACCGCGCAGGGAGGCGGCGTTCGTGGTGCTCAAATCGCTCGACCTGCCTTCGGCACTGATCGAGGCGGGCTATATCAGCAATGCCGAGGATGCGCGGGCTATGCGTGATCCGGCGTGGCGGCGGGTGTTTGCAGCGTCTGTGGCGCGGGCGATCGAGATATTCCTGGCCGAGGCACAGGTCCCTGCGGCGGCGGAGAATGCGGCGCTTCGGTGAGTGGAGAAGGTTCGCTCTGGCTTGCCACGGCGCGGGCGTGCTAGAGGCGCTGCAACATGGCTGAAGAGACGTCCCAGCAATCCCGGTTCAAGCTCATCCGCGACGAAGGTCGTGCTCGGTGGCGGACCGCGTCCTCATGGTATCGCGCGAAGTGGGGCGCCAGCCGCCGGTTCCGGGTGCTGAACTATCTGGTCGGGGCGTTGCTCGTCGGCTGGTTCGTGCTGTGGGTAACCGTTATCCGCACGATGCCTTCGGCGGACATGCTGCTGACCTATCAGCCGCCTCTGCCGACGATGGTGCGCGGCAACGATGGCGAGATCGTATCGAGCTATGCCCGCGAGCGCCGCGTGCAGTTGCGCTTCGTCGATTTTCCCGAACCGCTGATCAACGCGTTTCTTTCGGCCGAAGACAAGACGTTCTGGACGCATGGCGGGATCGATTATCTCGGTTTTGCGGGGGCCGTGGTCGATTATGCGAGGAAGGCTGGCTCGGACGAGCGGGCCAAGGGTGGTTCGACCATCACGCAGCAGGTGGCGAAGAATATCCTGCTGGGTGACGAGTATTCGATCACGCGCAAGCTCAAGGAAATGGTGCTGGCGCGCAGGATCGAGGGCGTGCTGGACAAGCAGCAGATCCTTGAGCTGTACCTCAACGAAATTCCGCTGGGACGGCAGAGCTTTGGCGTGCAGGCGGCATCGCGTGCCTATTTCGACAAGGACGTGGGCGATCTGCAGCTGCATGAGGCAGCGTTCCTCGCGATCCTGCCCAAGGCGCCCGAACGCTATGGCCGCGCCAAGTACGAGGGCATGGCGATTGCCCGGCGCAACTGGGTGCTCGACCAGATGGTCAAGAACGGCTGGGCAACGCCGCAGGCCGCCGCTGCCGCAAAGGCGATGCCGCTGGGTCTCAAGCCGCGCCGGGCGGAGAACTACACGGCGGATGCGGGGTATTTCCTCGAGGAAGTGCGCCGCCAGCTGATCGAGAAGTTTGGCGAGAAGGCCGAGGACGGACCGCACAGCGTGTATGCAGGCGGGCTGTGGGTGCGCACCTCGCTCGACACGCAGTTGCAGACGGCTTCGCAGAACGCGCTGCGGGCGGCGCTTTTGCGCTATTCGGGCGGACGCGCTTGGCACGGGCCAATCGCGCGGGTCGATGTGGATGGCGACCGGTGGCAGACCGAGCTGATCACCAGCAACATATCGATCAATTACCAGAACTGGCGCATCGGCGTGCTGCTTTCGCGCAGCGGGTCGAGCGGACAGGTGGGCTTTGCCGATGGCAAGACCGCGAGCCTGATCGGTTTGCCGGACAAGATCCGTCCGGGAGACGTGACGGCAGTGGCGCCGGTCAACGGATCTACCTACGCGGTGCGCACGGTGCCCGAGGTTTCGGGCGGCATGGTGGTGGAAGACCCGCAGAACGGACGCGTGCTGGCGATGCAGGGCGGGTTCGATGCGCGGCTTGGGTCGTTCAATCGCGCGACGCAGGCCAACCGCCAGCCGGGTTCGACGATCAAGCCCTTCGTCTATGCGACGGGCCTCGACAACGGGATGACCCCGGCCTCGATGGTCGTCGACGGGCCGTTCTGCGTGTATCAGGGCGCGGCGCTGGGCGAGAAGTGCTTCCGCAACTTCAACAACGAAGGCGGCGCCGGCAGCCACACGATGCGTTGGGGCCTTGAGCAATCGCGCAACCTGATGACCGTGCGGATCGCCAACGATACCGGCATGGACCGGGTGGTGCGCACGATCAAGGCGGTGGGCATCGGCGAATACGAGCCGTACCTGTCGATGGCGCTGGGCGCAGGCGATACGACCGTGATGAAGATGGTCAACGCCTATGCGGCACTGGCCAATCAGGGCCGCCAGCACAGTCCGAGCCTGATCGACTACGTGCAGGACCGCAACGGCAAGGTGATCTGGCGCTCGGACAACCGGCGCTGCGATGGCTGCTCGATGCCGCAGTGGGACGGCAAGCCGATGCCGCGCCTGAAGGCAACGGGCAAGCAGGTTATGGACGCGCGCACGGCCTATCAGGTGGTGCATATGCTCGAAGGCGTGGTGGTGCGGGGCACGGCGGTGACGCTGCGCGACCTGAACCTGCCGCTGTTCGGCAAGACGGGCACGACCTCCGGGCCGACCAATGTGTGGTTCGTCGGCGGATCGCCCGATATCATCGCGGGGGTCTATATCGGGTATGACCAGCCGCGCAGCCTTGGCGGCTATGCACAGGGCGGACGGATCGCCGCGCCGGTGTTCAAGCAACTGGTGCAGGAAACGCGCTCGCGCTGGAAGGACATTCCCTTTGCCGCGCCAGAAGGCGTGCGCATGGTCAAGATCGACCGTGTTTCGGGCAAGCGCGTGTTCGGCGGAACGCCAGAGGACGACGTGGCCAAGGCATCGGTCATCTGGGAAGCGTTCAAGCCCGACACCGAGCCGCGGCGCACGGCGCGCGAGGGCGAGGTGAGCGCCAAGCAGGCGGTCGTTGACGCACTGCGCAGGGCGCGCGCGGCGCGCGGCATTCCTGCAGGCGGCGAAGAGGATGCGCCGGTCGAGCAGGACTTTCTGGAGGAGCAGGGCGGGATCTATTGATCCTGCCTATTCCGGCCTGCCCTCAAAGGCATTGGCGGGATGTCCTTTCGTCTGGTAGCGTACCGCGCATGAAGCTCCGCAACCTTGCCGCTGCCGCAGCAGCCTTCGCCTTTGTCGCCTCCGCTCCGGCATCTGCCGAACTCACGGCCGGTGCGCGCGCGCCCGACTTTGCCGCCAAGGGTGCGCTGGCTGGCAAGCCGTTCTCGTTCAGCCTGAAGGAGGCGCTGAAGAAGGGGCCGGTGGTCCTGTACTTCTATCCCAAGGCCTTCACGCAAGGCTGCACGCTGGAAGCCCACGCCTTTGCCGAGGCCAGCGACGACTTCAAGGCGGCTGGCGCGACGGTGATCGGCATGTCGAACGACAAGATCGAGACGCTGCAGAAGTTCTCGACCGAAGCCTGCCGTGACAAGTTTGCCGTGGCCGCCGCGACGCCGCAGGTGATCAAGTCCTATGACGTCGCGCTCAAGGCCGTGGGTATTCCGACCGGGCTGACCAAGCGCACCAGCTATGTCATCGCGCGCGATGGCAAGATCGTCATGGTCCACTCCGAAATGGACTATCGCGACCATGTGAAGCTGACGCTGGCCGCCGTGCGCAAGCTCGCCGGAGCGCGCTGAACGCAGAAGCAAGACACGCTTGGGCTTTACATGCCTGCCCGCTTCGCTAAGCGGCGCAGTTCGTTTTGCGTTTGACCGGAGTTGTTTCCATGCGTGCCGAGGGGCAGGCCCATATCGACCGCATCAATGCCGCGCTGGCACTGGTGCGAAAGTTCCTCGACTGGGACCGCGCCGTGCGCCGTCTGGACGAGCTGAACGCGCGCGTCGAGGACCCCAAGCTGTGGGATGATCCCAAGAAGGCCGAAGAGGTGATGCGCGAGCGCCGTCGCCTTGAAGCCTCGATCGGGACGGTGAACGAGATCGGTCAGGAAATGGCCGATGCGATCGAGTTCATCGAGCTTGGCGAAATGGAAGACGACGAGGCCACGGTGAACGAGGGCCTGGCCACGCTTGCCGCGCTGGCGGACCGTGCCGACAACGACAAGGTGCAGGCGCTGCTGGCCGGTGAAGCCGATGCCAACAACTGCTTCCTTGAAGTTCACGCGGGCGCCGGGGGCACCGAAAGCCAGGACTGGGCGGAAATGCTCCAGCGCATGTACACACGCTGGGCCGAACGCCATGGCTACAAGGTCGATCTGGTCGACTATCACGCGGGCGAAGCTGCCGGGATCAAGAGCGCGACGCTGCTGATCAAGGGCGAGAACGCCTATGGCTATGCCAAGACCGAGAGCGGCGTGCATCGCCTCGTCCGCATTAGCCCCTACGACAGCTCGGCGCGGCGGCACACCTCGTTCAGCTCGGTCTGGGTCTATCCCGAGATTGATGACAACATCGAGGTCGAGATCAATCCGGCCGACCTGAAGATCGATACCTATCGTGCTTCGGGTGCTGGCGGCCAGCACGTCAACACCACCGATTCGGCGGTGCGCATCACCCACGTGCCCACCGGGATCATCGTGGCGAGCCAGAACGACCGCAGCCAGCACAAGAACCGCGCAACCGCGATGGGCATGTTGAAGGCGCGCATCTACGAGGCGGAACTGGCCAAGCGCGAAGCTGCCGCGAGCGGCGAGTATCAGGCCAAGACCGAGATCGGCTGGGGCCACCAGATCCGCTCCTACGTGCTGCAGCCCTACCAGCAGGTGAAGGATCTGCGCACCGGCGTGGTCTCGACCAATCCCACCGAAGTGCTCGACGGGGCGCTCGATCCGTTCATGGCAGCGGCGCTGTCGCAGAAGGTGACGGGCGAGAAGGTTGCGGTGGAGGACGACGACTGATGGGCCGGGCTTCGGCCCATGCCAAGGTTGCCGTGGCCGTTCTGGCCCTTTTCGGCGTTGCTGCTTGCCAGCCAAAGGTTGAAGACAAGCGCGCCGAAACCGCGCGCGCGTTTCCGCTCGCCGATCGCCCTGTTTCCAAAGTCGTCAGCAGCCAGTTCTCGACCGAGGCCGACCGCGACCGGCAGGGCGAGGCGAACATGGTGATGGACCTTGCCGGGGTGAAGCCGGGCATGAGCGTGGCCGACATCGGCGCGGGCGAGGGCTACTACACGGTGCGCCTTGCCGAGCGGGTGGGGCCAGGCGGGCGCGTCCTGGCGCAGGATATCGATGGCGATGCGCTTCGGAGGTTGGGCTCTCGCGTCGAGAAGGATCGGCTGGACAACGTCTCGATCAAGCCGGGGGCGGAGGACGACCCGAGGCTGCCCGAGCGCAGCTTTGACCGCATCTTCATGGTCCATATGTATCACGAGGTGACCGAGCCATATGCCTTTCTGTGGCGGGTGTGGCCGGCGCTCAAGCCTGGAGGTCGGGTAGTGGTGGTCGACGTCGACCGCTGGACCGACAAGCATGGCATTCCTCCGGCGCTGCTGATCTGCGAACTGGAGGCGGTGGGCTTTCGCTTGGATGAATTTCACCGTAAACCGGAAATTGCCGGATATTACGCCCAGTTTACGGCCGCAGAGACGCGGCCCGAGCCGGGCAGTATCAGGCCATGCCGCCTCAAAGCGGCCAAGGGTGCGAGCGCGACAAGCGCGTTGAAAGGAAATTGATGTCTGCGTTCAAGGGGTTGAAGCCGATTCTCTATGGTGGCCGTGAAGTTTGGCCACTGGTCGAGGGCGGCAAGGGTGTGGCGGCAACGAACCACATGAGTTCGGGTGCCTGGGCCGCAGCCGGCGGTATCGGGACGGTCAGCGCGGTCAATGCCGACAGCTACGACGCCGAAGGCAAGATCATTCCACAGATTTATGATGCGCTGACCCGCAAGGAGCGGCACGAGCAACTGATCCAGTACGCCATCGATGGCGCTGTCGAACAGGTGAAGCGCGCCTACGACATCTCGGGCGGCAAGGGCGCGATCAACATCAACGTGCTGTGGGAAATGGGCGGGGCGCAAGCCGTGCTCGAAGGCGTGCTGGAAAAGACGCGCGGACTGGTGACGGGCGTGACCTGCGGCGCGGGGATGCCGTACAAGCTTTCCGAGATCGCGGCGCGGTTCAACGTGAACTACCTGCCTATCGTTTCTTCAGGCCGCGCCTTCCGGGCGCTTTGGAAGCGCGCCTATCACAAGGTTTCGCACCTGCTGGCAGCAGTGGTCTATGAAGACCCGTGGCTGGCGGGCGGGCACAATGGCTTGTCGAACGCGGAAGATCCCAAGAAGCCGGAAGATCCCTATCCCCGCGTCAAGGCGCTGCGCGACGTGATGCGCGCCGAGGGCGTTTCGGATGACGTGCCGATCGTGATGGCGGGCGGCGTGTGGTTCCTGCGCGAGTGGAACGACTGGATCGACAATCCCGAGCTGGGCGCAATCGCCTTCCAGTTCGGAACGCGGCCGCTGCTGACCGAGGAAAGCCCGATCCCGCAGGGGTGGAAGGACCACCTGCGTACCCTCGAGCCGGGTGACGTGCTGCTGCACCGGTTTTCGCCGACGGGGTTCTATTCCTCGGCAGTGCGCAATCCGTTCCTGCGCGCGCTCGAGGCGCGTTCGGAGCGGCAGATTCCGTATTCGCGCGTGGCGGCGGGCGAGCATACCGCGCAACTCGATGTCGGCGTGCGCGGCAAGAACTTCTGGGTTACGCCAAACGATCTGGCGCGTGCCCGCGAATGGTATGGTGCCGGGTTTGTTCATGCGCTGCGCACGCCCGATGACACGATGGTGTTCGTGACGCCGCAGGAGCGCGAGGAGATCCAGCAGGACCAGAAGGACTGCATGGGCTGCCTGTCGCACTGCGGGTTCTCGTCATGGAAGGACCATGACGACTACACCACGGGGCGCCTCGCCGATCCGCGCAGCTTCTGCATTCAGAAGACGCTGCAGGACATCGCGCATGGCGGGGACATCGACAAGAACCTGATGTTTGCAGGCCACGCGGCGTACCGCTTCAAGCAGGACCCGTTCTATTCCAACAACTTCACGCCGACGGTGAAGCAGCTGGTCGACCGTATCCTTACGGGCGACTGACGGCTGCGACAGGCTCGGAAACTTCGGCGGGGGCGCGGACGCGCTCCTCGCCGGGCTTGCGGAAGTGCTGGTCCAGCATGCGCTCCAGAACGAACATGCGCACGGCCAGCGCGGCATCGTCTGCAGACAATGCATTGCCAGCTCTCGCAAGCGCATCAAACCGGGCGCGGGCCTGCCGGAAGGTCTCGCCCGGATGCATAACACTCTCCACACGCTGGCGTAGAGCAAGGGTTGCCGAAATCAGCTCGAGCGCTTCGGCCTCTGTGCATTCGCCTGCAGCTGCACGATCCTGAAGTCGGCAGAAGTAACTTGAGCAGACTTTGGGACGCCATTTGTCGTAGATCGTGCAGGCTTTGCCATCGAGATAATGACAGGGGAGCGCGAAACCTTCGCCGCCAGTGGCTGGGCTGCACGTGGTAAAACCGGCACTTGCCGCTGCGGTGACCTCGTTGGTATCGAGTTGAGCATCGTCGTAAACTGTACCGTTGCAACACATGCCGCAGGAAAGGCACAACCTGCTTGCAAGTGAGATAGTGCTGTCCGCCGTTGCCATTGGCGCAGGATAGAAAAATGAACCCGAGCGGGCTATATGTTGAACGTTAACTCAGTGCCTTTCAAATCGCTAATACGTACTGACCAACTATTGTTCGCAGATGCGAAAGCTCTGAAGGTATCAGCGGTCCATGCTACGACGCGCCATCAGGCGGTCGCGATCGCCGAGCCGAAATTCGGCGTCCAGAAAGCGCTCAAGGACAAATAGCCGCACGGCGAAGGTGGCTTCCGCAGGGTCGAGTTGGCCACGCTTGGCAGAAATGGTTTCCAGGTATTGGCGGGCGTGTGAACGAGGAATGTCATTTGGCAGTTGAGCCGACATCGCATCGCGCAAATCCTGCGCTTTGGCGATCAGTGCGAGTGCTTCGTCCTCGGTGATTTCTCCTGAACCCGCGCGCGCCTGGACGCGGCAGAAGTAATCGCCGCAAACCGAAGGCCGCCAATCTCGGTAGCGTGTGCAGGCCCGGCCTTCGAGGTAATGACACGGGAGCTCGAATGCAGAGTAGCCGTTTTCGGTGCGGATGGTGGTGAAACCGAGCGCCATTGCCTGCGCGAGCTCATCCTCGCGGGCGACGGCGTGGGGATAGACCGTGCTGTCGCAACAAAGCCCGCAGGCGAGGCAGAGCTTGCTCGCGAGGGAAAGAGGTTCTGTACCGGCTGCCATGATCCAAAATTACAGTACGGCAGTGCAGCAATCTATCGGTCGGAAGTTAATGCCATGGCAAAATTACGTTAGCAGTTAATCGCACTTTAGTTAGCAAATAGCTTGGCAATCCTATGGGCTTGCGCTTGCTTTCGCGCTGCTGCGGGAAAACATGGCTTTGCCGGGACTGCGAAAGTAGCGATCGAGCAGGAGATCGAAAGCGGTCAATCGCAGAAGGAATGCCGTGTGCGCTGCAGCGAGGGCAGGGTCGGCGGCAATCTTCTGGCGACGCTCGCGTGCCTGGTTGAGCGTCTCGCCGTCGAGCAGGTACGGTTTGATCTGCTCACGCGCTCGAAGCATCTCGGATACGCGTCGGAAGGCTTCGGTGCTTTCGACTTCGCCCTTGCGCAGGGCCTTGAGCGTCTTGCAGCGGAAGGTGCGGCACGTGCCGGGACGCCGCTCGTAGACCTGGCAGCGCTGTTCGATCGAGTGCGGGCAGGGCTGGTAGAAGATCGCGTCGTCCGTGCGCGATTCCAGCGTGAAGAGATCGCCAAGCCGTGCTTCTTCGTCCTTGGTGATCTCGACAAACGAGAACATTGTGCCGTCACAGCAGGCGGCACAGCCGGTGCACAGGTCCTGCTCGAGCAGGGGAGGATCGGCTTCGGCCATGCTGGTCATGGCTGGAGCTTATGGACCAACATGCTGCAGCGCAAGGTGCGCCCTCTGGCGGGCGCACCTTGGCGGCGTACGGTTCAGTCGAATTCCCAGGCGCGTTCGCCGTGACTGGTGATGTCGAGGCCTTCGCGTTCTTCGTCCTCGGTCACGCGCATCGGGATGACCATCGATACCATCAACGCACAGACGACAGTGGCAAAGGCGCTCCACAGTGCAACGATGCCGACGCCCGCGACTTGCGCGACGATCTGGCGAGCCAGGTTCATGCCGTCGGCAAAGCCGGTGCCGCCGAAGGAAGGCGCGATGAAGATGGCAAGCAGGACCGAGCCGAGCATGCCGCCGACGCCGTGGACGGCGAAGACGTCGAGCGAATCGTCGATCTCGAGGCGCTGCTTGACCAGCTGGATCATCGGATAGCACACGACCGCCGCGAGAGCGCCGAACACCATGGCCGATCCAGGCGCGATGAAGCCTGCAGCCGGGGTGACGGTGGCGAGGCCAGCGACTGCGCCGGTGGCAAAGCCGACCGAAGTGGGCTTGCCGACGCTCATCTTTTCGATGCCGAGCCAGACCAACGCAGCAACGCAAGCAGCGATATGGGTGTTGATGATCGCCGAGGCGGCATCATCGTTGGCCGCAAGTGCGGAGCCGCCATTGAAGCCGAACCAGCCCACCCAGAGCAGCGCGGCACCGGCCATGGTCAGCGCGGGGCTGTGCGGCAGCATGAGCGTCTTGGGAAAGCCTGAGCGCTTGCCAAGCAGCATGGCAACGACCAGCGCCGAGATGCCGGCCGTTGTGTGGACGACGATGCCGCCAGCAAAGTCGAGCGTGCCGAAACGGGTGGCCAGCCAGCCGCCGCCCCAGATCCAGTGCGCGACCGGTGCATAGACCAGCAGGCCCCACAGCGCCGAGAAGGCGACAACCCAGCCGAAGCGCGCGCGATCGATCCACGCGCCGACCATGAGCGCAGGCGTGATCAGGGCAAAGCACATCTGGAACAGCGCAAATGCGCTTTCGGGGATGGCGGTGTTGGCGCGAACGTTGCCGAGATTGAGCAGCATCCAAGCGTTGCCACTGCCGAGCCAGCCGCCAGACACGTCGCCGAAAGCGAGCGTATAGCCGACCGCAACCCACAAAACCGAAGCAACAGCGGCAATCGCGCCGACCTGCACCAGCACAGCAAGAAAGCCCTTGGCGCGCACAAGGCCACCGTAGAACAGGGTCAACCCCGGCATGGCCATCATCAGCACGAAGGCGGAAGATACCAGAATCCAGGCCGTGTCGCCTGAATTGGCCGCGTCCTCGACGCTGACCGCACTTTGGGCATGGGCCAATGCCGGCAGCAACATTGCCCCGGCGGCGAGCGCAGTCGCCACAATCTTTCGCATGTACAGCTCTCCCCCTCGCACGGGGCAACCCGTGCCAGATACTCTCCGGGAGCGGCCTTAAAGCAACAATGCGGCAGCGCACAAGCATGGGCGCAAACGTTTGTTGTGCGAAATGCGACGAACGGGTTTGGAATCTGACCGCCGCAAGGCTTCAGACGAGACCCTCAAGCACCTGATCGGGCGGGCGGTGGCCGTCCGCCCAGAAGCGGATATTTGCGATGACCTTGTCGCCCGAAGCCTGCCGACCTTCGAATGTGGCACTGCCCATGTGCGGCAGGATCGCAACGTTGTGGTGCGCGAGCAGGCGGGCATCGACCTGTGGTTCGTGTTCGAAAACATCGAGGCCTGCGCCACCGATGCGTCCTTCGACGAGCGCCTGGATCAGTGCCTCTTCCTCGACCAGCGTGCCGCGCGCGGTGTTCACCAGATAGGCCTCGGGCTTCATCAGCGCGATGCGCCGCGCGTCGATCATGTGGTGCGTTTCAGGCGTGGCGGGGCAGTGCAGGGTGAGGATGTCGGCTTCGGCGACAAGGGTGTCGAGGTCGGGCTCAAAGCGGGCACCGAACATGGTTTCGAGCGCTTCGGGCAAGCGGTGGCGGCTGTGATAGACGACGTTGAGGCCGAAGGCGCGGGCGCGGTGGGCCACGGCCTGTCCGATGCGGCCCATGCCGACGATGGCCAGAGTCTTGCCGGCGATGCGGTGCCCGAGCATGGTCGAGGGGGCCCAGCCTTCCCATTTGCCCGCGCGCAACGTCCGTCCGCCATAGTTGAGGCGGCGTGCGACGGAGATGATCAGCGCGATGGTCATGTCGGCGGTATCGTCGGTGAACACGCCTGGGGTGTTGGTCACGATGATCTTGCGGGCGCGGGCGGCGGAAAGGTCGATGTGTTCGGTCCCGGCCCCGAAGTTTGCAATCAGGCCGAGTTGCGGGCCGGCTTCAGCGATCATCGCGGCGTCAATCCGGTCGGTCACCGTGGGAACGAGAACGTGTGCCGTCTGCATGGCCGCGACAAGCTGCTCGCGACTCATGGCGCGGTCGTCTGCGCTGAGCGTGACGTCGAACAATTCGCTCATGCGTGCTTCCGTCTCGGGCAGGAGACGGCGGGTGACGACGACGCGGGGAATGCCTTCGACGCGGCGGGTCGGGCGATAGTCGGCGGAACTGGGCATGGGGGAGAAGCTAGGCCTGCGGACCGCCACCGGTCAAGCGGTGCCAGGGTCCGGACGCAATCAGGGGTCATGATGGACGGTCGATAGTGGACAGGCGATAGTGGACAGGAGGCTATGCGGTGTTGCTCTTCGGCTACATTTTTGCGACGGCTGGCTTATGACCAAGAGTTACGCCCGGTTTCTTGCCGTCGTTAGTGCAATCCTCGTTTCCATGGCAATCGGCCCTGCCGGCACGCTCCATGCGCAGGAGGATGACGATGGCGTGCCGTACTGGGTCTCCACCCGCAAGGACACGGCCAACATGCGCGTCGGACCGGGGCGCGAATACCGCATCAACTGGACCTACACGCGCAAGGGCGTGCCGATGAAGGTGCTGCGCGTGATGGGCGGCTGGCGACTGGTAGAAGACCCGGATGGCGCGCGCGGCTGGGTGCTGCAGCAGTTCCTAAGCCGCGAACGCACGGGTATCGTGAAGGGCAGCATTACTGCGCTGCGCGAGAACAAGGACGGCACGGGGCGGCTACTGTGGCGCGTGGCGCCCGGCGTCATGGGCAGGATCGGCGATTGCAAGGCCGGATGGTGTGCGTTCGATGTCGACGGACGCAAAGGCTTTATCCGCGCCGGTGCGGTTTGGGGTGCAGGGCAGCCCTGACGATCGAGCGACATGGCTTGAAACGAAAAACCCCGGCCTTGCGACCGGGGTTTTCGTTTTTTGTGCGATGCGCTTGCCGTCAGACGAGTTCGACAGCCAATGCGGTTGCTTCGCCGCCGCCGATGCAGAGGCTGGCGACGCCCTTCTTGAGGCCGTGCTTCTTGAGCGCGGCGATCAGGGTGGTGACGATGCGGGTGCCCGAAGCTCCGATCGGGTGGCCCAGAGCGGTGGCGCCGCCGTGAACGTTGATCTTCTCGTGCGGGATGCCGAGATCGTGCATCGCGAACATGGCGACGCAGGCGAAGGCTTCGTTGACTTCGAACAGGTCAACATCGGCAATGGACCAGCCCGCCTTGTCGAGAACCTTCTTGATCGCACCGACCGGGGCGACAGTGAAGTCCTTGGGCTCCTGCGCGTGGGCGGCAAGGGCAATGACCTTGGCGACGGGCGTCAGGCCTGCAGCCTTGGCGACGCTTTCACGGGCGAGGACGACAGCAGCAGCACCGTCGGAGATCGACGACGAGGTGGCGGCGGTGATCGTGCCGTCCTTGGCGAAGGCGGGCTTGAGCGACGGGATCTTGTCAGGGCGGCCCTTGCCGGGGGCTTCGTCGGTATCGACGGTGACTTCGCCCGCGCGGGTCTTCACGGTGACCGGCGCGATCTCGTCCTTGAAAGTGCCATCGGCAACGGCCGTCTGAGCGCGGCGCAGCGATTCGACGGTGTAGGTGTCCTGCTGTTCGCGGGTCAGCTGGTAGGCGTTTGCGGTGTCCTGCGCGAAGGTGCCCATGGCGCGACCGGCTTCGTAGGCGTCTTCGAGGCCATCGAGGAACATGTGGTCGTAGGCGGTGTCATGGCCGATGCGGGCGCCCGAGCGGTGCTTCTTGAGCAGGTAGGGGGCGTTGGTCATCGATTCCATGCCACCGGCGACGACGACGTCGACGCTGCCCGAGGCGAGGGCTTCGGCACCCATGATGATCGTCTGCATGCCCGAGCCGCAGACCTTGTTCACCGTGGTCGCCTGCACCGACTTGGGCAGGCCAGCCTTGATCGCGGCCTGACGGGCAGGGGCCTGGCCGAGGCCTGCGGGCAGGACGCAGCCCATGTAGATGCGCTCGATGCTTTCGGGTGCGACGCCCGCGCGCTCGACAGCGGCCTTGACGGCGGTGGCGCCGAGATCGGTGGCGGCGACATCGGCGAGCGAGCCCTGCATCGCGCCCATCGGGGTGCGGGCGTAGGACAGGATGACAACGGGATCGGCGGACGAGAACTGTGCCATGGCTTGACTGTCCTTTGCGTTTGGCCCTTGTGTCCGGGCGCTGATGGGCGGGCTTGCAAGCGCCCGACTTTCCGCCGCTACATAGTGCTGCAGTGCAGCGAACGCAAATGGGGCATTGGTAGAACGGATGCTTGGAGCCGCATTTTCGCCGCCGTTGCCCGGAATTGCGCTGATAGGTGCATCCGTTCTGGGAGCGATTGTCGGCAGCTTCCTTGGCGCGGCGCTGGTGCGCTTGCCGGAAGGGCGCTCGGTGGTGACGGGGCGCTCGGCCTGCGACGGGTGCGGCAAGGCTTTGACGGTGGTGGAATTGGTGCCGGTCCTCTCGTGGCTGGCGCAGCGGGGCAAGTGCAGGGCCTGCGGGGCGCGGATCGGCGGATGGCAACTGGCCTGCGAGCTTGGCGGTGCGGCGGTGGGCATGGGCGCGGTGCTGGTGGCGCGTGAGGGGCTGGTGCTCGCGGCCATGTTGCTGGGCTGGCAACTGCTGCTGCTGGCATTGCTCGATCTGCGCCATCTGTGGCTGCCGCGCGCGCTTGTTGCTGTGCTGGCGGGGAGTGGTGCGCTGGTCGTGCTGGCGCGGGCGTGGTTCGCGCAGGATGTGGGGCCCGTGCAGATTGCTGCGGGGGGAGGTGCGCTCGGGTTCCTGATGCTGTGGCTGATCGCGCGATTCTATCTGAAGGCAAGGGGGCGTGAGGGCATGGGGTCGGGCGATCCGCCACTACTGGGTGCAATCGGGCTGTGGCTGGGACCTCTGGGCGTGGTCGAGACGATGCTTGGAGCGAGCATTCTGGGGATCGCGGCGGCTATTGTCATGCTTGTAAGCAAGCGTAAGATCGATGCCGAAACGGCACTGCCGCTGGGGACCTGCCTTGCCGCTACGGCATGGCCGCTGTTCCTGCTGCAGGGGCTGGGATGAGGCGATTCGGGGGGAGTCAGGAATGCTCAAGGAAACTGCGCGCGACGAGATGATGGCGGCGCTGGGCAAGCAGCGCGAGGCCTTCACGGCGGCGCGGCCGGAACCGCTCTCTACCCGGCACGACCGGCTTGAACGCTGCGCGCGGATGATGCTGGAGCATGGCGAGGACTTCGCGCGGGCGATGAGCGCCGATTTCGGCCATCGCAGCCACGAGCAGTCGATGCTGACCGACGTGATGCCCTCGATGAGCCTGATCCGCTATTCGCAGAAGCGGATGAAGGGGTGGAGCAAGCCGGAGAAGCGGCATGTGAACTTCCCGCTGAACCTTCTGGGGGCGCGGGCCGAGGTCCGTTACGAGCCCAAGGGCGTGATCGGGATCGTCGCTCCGTGGAACTTTCCGGTCGGGCTGACGATGGGGCCGCTGGCGCAGGCCTTTGCAGCGGGGAACCGTGCGATGCTCAAGCCCAGCGAGTTTACCGAGCGCACTTCGGAGCTGATGGCCGAGCTGTTCCCGAAGTTCTTTGGCGAGGATGAGGTGGCCGTGATTCTCGGAGGGCCGCAGACGGGCCAAGACTTCTGCTCGCTGCCCTTCGATCACCTGCTGTTCACCGGGGCGACCTCGATCGGCAAGCACGTGCTCCATGCGGCGGCGGACAATCTGGTGCCGGTGACGCTGGAACTGGGCGGCAAATCGCCGACGATCCTTGGGCGCAGCGCAGACGTTGCGAAGGCGGCGGAGCGGATCGCGCTGGGCAAGATGATGAACGCAGGCCAGATCTGCCTTGCGCCGGACTACATGCTCGTTCCCGAAGAACTGGAGCACAAGGCCATCGGCGCAGTGCAGGCGAGCGTGACGCAGATGTATCCGACGCTGCTGGCGAATGACGACTATACCTCGGTGATCAACCGGCGGCACCGTGACCGGCTGGTCGGGCTGGTGGATGATGCCGTGGCCAAGGGAGCCGAGGCCATCGTGGTCAATCCGGGGAACGAGAACTTCGAGGGATCGAATGGCAACAAGCTGCCGCTGACGATCCTCAGGAACGTGACCGACGACATGAAGGTCATGCAGGACGAGATTTTCGGGCCGGTGCTTCCGGTGAAAACCTATCGCTCGATCGATCAGGCCATCGACTATATCAACGCGCATGACCGGCCGCTGGGGCTCTATTACTTCGGCGAGGATTCAGGTGAGCGCGAGACGGTGCTGACGCGGACGATCTCGGGCGGGGTGACCGTCAACGATGTTATTTTTCATGTCTCGGCCGACGATCTGCCGTTCGGCGGGGTGGGGCCTTCGGGGATGGGGAGCTACCATGGCGTCGAGGGCTTCCGCTCGTTTAGCCATGCGCGCGCAGTCTACAGCCAGCCGAAGATCGATCTGGCCAAGATCGCAGGACTCAAGCCACCTTACGGCGCTGCGACGGCGCGGACGCTCAAGATGCAGCTGAAGTAAGCGACACATACGAATTCGCTCGGCTGCAACCCGGTGCCGGGTCGATCAGGTCTGGGCGAAAAGGAAGGGCAAATCCGCCCTTACCGCATTGCACACCACTTGCGCAGGCGCGCTGTCGGGACTAGGGCGCACCCGAACCTGCAGCTTCGCGAGTCAGCCCTTTGGTCGATCTGTCTCAATACCTGCCGATCCTGATCTTTCTCGGGATCGCCCTGGCACTTTCATCGGCGTTCGTGTTCCTTCCCATGGGCGTTTCGCGCCTGACGGGGGCTCACAATCCGAATGCCGAGAAGCTGAGCGAGTATGAATGCGGCTTTCCCGCGTTCGAAGATCCGCGCAGCCAGTTTGACGTGCGGTTCTATCTCGTCGCGATCCTGTTCATCATCTTCGATCTCGAAGCCGCGTTCCTGTTTCCCTGGGCGGTAAGCCTGAAGGAAACCGGTTGGGCCGGGTGGACGACCATGATGGTCTTCCTCGGCGAACTGGTGATCGGCTTCATCTATGCCTGGAAGAAGGGCGCGCTGGACTGGGAATGAGCAACATGGCCACGTCTCCCCTCATCACCGCAAATCAGGGTGCGGTTGCCGCGCCCGATCAGGCGTTTTTCGACAGCCTCAATGCCGAGGTCAACGACAAGGGCTTCCTCGTCACCAGCACCGAGGAACTGTTCCAGTGGGCCCGCACCGGCTCGCTGTGGTGGATGACCTTCGGGCTCGCCTGCTGCGCGGTCGAGATGATCCACGTCAACATGCCCCGCTACGACATGGAGCGCTTCGGCGTTGCCCCGCGCGCCTCTCCGCGCCAGTCGGACGTGATGATCGTGGCCGGCACGCTGTGCAACAAGATGGCCCCGGCGCTGCGCAAGGTCTACGACCAGATGTCGGACCCCAAGTATGTGATCTCGATGGGTTCGTGCGCCAACGGCGGCGGCTATTACCACTACAGCTATTCGGTGGTGCGCGGCTGCGATCGCATCGTGCCGGTGGACATCTATGTCCCCGGCTGCCCGCCGACCGCCGAAGCGCTGCTCTATGGCGTGATGCAGCTGCAGCGGAAGATCCGCCGCGCCGGCACGATCGAGCGCTGAGGAGCAAGGAACAATGACCGTTCTCCACTCCGCGCCGCGCTGGTCCTCGAACGAGGGCGTGAAGGATGCGCTGGCGGCTGCGCTCGGCGCGATGCTGGTTTCGGCTGACGAAGAGCATGGCGAAATCCTGTTGACCGTCGCGCGTGACAGCGTCGAGGGTGCCCTGCGCCTGCTGCGCGACCAGCACGAATACCAGCAGCTGATGGACATCGCGGGCGTCGACTATCCGCAGCGCGCCGAGCGCTTCGACGTCTGCTATTGCCTGCTTTCGGTGACGAAAAACCACCGCGTGATCGTGAAGGTTTCGACCGACGAGACGACGCCGGTGCCGACCGTGACGACGCTCTGGCCGAACGCCGGCTGGTATGAGCGGGAAGTCTACGACATGTTCGGCGTGCTGTTCGCGGGCAATCCGGACCTGCGCCGCATCCTGACCGACTACGGCTTCCAGGGTCACCCGTTCCGTAAGGACTTCCCGCTGACCGGCTATGTCGAGCTGCGCTATTCGGAAGAAGACAAGCGCGTGGTCTATGAGCCGGTGCAACTGGCGCAGGACCTTCGCCAGTTTGACTTCATGAGCCCGTGGGAAGGTGCCGACTACGTGCTGCCGGGTGACGAGAAGGCTGCAACGCCGCCGCCCGCACCTGCACCGGTGGCGACCAAGCCGGACACCAAGGGCGATCCTAAGGCCGACGTGCCGAAGACGACCGAGAGCAAGGCCGACACCGGCGCTGGCGATAAGGCCAACGACGCTGCCGCGAAGCCGGTTGCCGAAGCGGCGGCGCCTGCCGTGAGCAAGACCGACGAGCCTGCTGCGCCCGAGCCGACCGAAGATCGCCCGGCGAAGAAGCCGCGCGCGAAGAAGGTGGCCGACACCGAAGGCGCGACCGAACCGGCCGACAAGCCCAAGCGGACGCGCGCGAAGAAGACCGATGGAGAAGGCGCATGAGCCTGAGCCTCGAACAGTCGCCGACCACCGGCGACGAGGTCATCACCAACTACACGATCAACTTCGGGCCTCAGCACCCGGCAGCGCACGGCGTGCTGCGCATGGTGATGGAGCTTGACGGCGAGATCATCGAGCGCATCGATCCGCACGTCGGCCTGCTGCATCGCGGCACCGAGAAGCTGATCGAGCACAAGACCTACCTGCAGGCGCTGCCGTACTTTGATCGGCTCGACTACTGTTCGCCGCTCGGCATGGAGCACTCCTATGTGCTGGCGGTCGAAAAGCTGCTGAACATCGAGGTTCCGCTGCGGGCGCAGTACCTGCGCGTGTTGTTTGCCGAGCTGACCCGCATCTGCAACCACATGCTCAACCTCGGTTCGCACGTCATGGACGTCGGCGCGATGACGCCGAACCTGTGGCTGTTCGAAATCCGCGAGGACTGCCTCAACTTCTTCGAGCGCGCATCGGGCGCGCGCATGCACTCGGCTTGGTTCCGCCCCGGCGGCGTGCACCAGGACGTACCACTCAAGCTGCTGACCGACATGGCGGACTGGATCGACGAGCGTCTGTTCCCGCTGTTCGAGGACGCAATGAGCCTCGTTGTCGACAACCGCATCTTCAAGCAGCGCAATGTCGACATCGCTATCGTCTCCAAGGAAGACGCGCTGCGCTGGGGCTTCTCCGGCCCGATGATCCGTGGCTCGGGCATTCCGTGGGACCTGCGCAAGAGCCAGCCCTACGACGTATACGACCGCATGGACTTTGCCGTGCCCGTGGGCACAAATGGCGATTGCTATGATCGCTTCATGGTCCGCGTGGAAGAAGTGCGCCAGTCGGCCCGCATCATGCGCCAGTGCATTGCTGAAATGCCCGAAGGCCCCGTTGCCAGCACCGACCGCAAGGTTGTCCCGCCCAAGCGCGCCGAGATGAAGCAGTCGATGGAAGCGCTGATCCATCACTTCAAGCTCTACACCGAAGGCTTCCACGTTCCGGCGGGTGAAGTCTATGTCGCGACCGAGAGCCCCAAGGGCGAGTTCGGCGTCTATCTGATCTCGGACGGAAGCAACAAGCCGTACCGCTGCAAGATCCGCCCGACTGCGTTCAGCCACCTTCAGGCGATGGACTTCATGAGCGTCGGCCACATGCTGCCCGACGTGACCGCGATCATCGGCGCGATCGACGTGGTGTTCGGGGAGTGCGACCGGTGAGCAACCTCGAAACCGCCAAGGCCATGATTGCCGCCTACAACGCGCAGGACGTGGATACCTACGTCTCGTACATGACCGACGATGCCTGCGAGGCGAACTATCGCGGGGATGTGGTGCGTGAGGGCAAGGAGGGCACGCGTTCGGGCCTTGCCGCCGCGTTTGCGCGTTGGCCGCAGAACCATGCCGAGATCGTCGAGGCTCAGGCCATCGGCAACTACGTGCTGATGCGCGAGCATGTGACGCGCGGCCCCGCCACCGATGGTTCGGCACTGGTCGAGCCTTTCGACGTGATCGCAGTCTATTCTTTCGAGGGCGACAAGTGCTCTCGGGTGGAGTTTATCCGGTGAAGTCCACGTTTGACCTCATGCGCCTGTGGGCCATGCTGACGGGCCTCGCGCTCGCCGCATGGTACTTTGGCGAACTGTATCTTGGCGCGAAGGCGACCGAGACGCTGCCGATGCTGATCGCCGCCATCGGTGGGTTCGAGCTGTTCCACTATGCGCAGGACATCCTGATCAAGCGGGGGCGGAGCAATGGCTGATCGCTTTATCGAACCGGACAGCCCCGAACTGCGCGCCCGCTGGGGCGGCTTTGCGTGGACGCCCGAGAATGCCGAGCAGGCCAAGGTCATCGTCGCGCGCTATCCGGCGGGGCGTCAGCGCTCGGCAGTGATGCCGCTGCTCGATCTGGCGCAGCGTCAGGTGGGGGCTGAGCTTAACACGCAGGGCTGGCTGCCGATCCCGGTGATGGAATACGTGGCCAAGTACCTCGACATGCCGGTGATCCGCGTGGTCGAGGTGGCGACGTTCTATACGATGTACAACATCGCCCCGATCGGCCGCTTCCACGTGCAGGTCTGCGGCACCACGCCGTGCATGCTGCGCGGGTCGGACGACATCATGGCCGCCTGCAAGGGCAAGGGCCTGAAGAAGGGCCACACCACGGCGGACGGCATGTTCACGCTGACCGAAGTCGAGTGCATGGGCAACTGCGCCTCGGCCCCGATGGTCCAGATCAACGACGACAATTACGAAGACCTCACCGCCGCCGACATGGAGCGCATCCTTGACGAGCTGGCCGCGGGCAAGCAGCCGAAGACCGGCACGCAGCTGCCGGGGCGCCACACGGTGGAGCCGGCGGGGGCGCTCAGCAACCTGACGGCGATGGTTGACGCCAACCACGATTACCGAGGGGAGTGGTAAGATGGCCCTTCAGGACAAGGATCGCATCTTCACCAACGTCTACGGCTTCCAGCCGTGGAACCTTGCTGCCGCGAGGGCGCGCGGGGACTGGGACAACACCAAGGCCCTGATGGAGCGCGGGCAGGACGCGATCATCGAGGAAATCAAGGCCTCGGGCCTGCGCGGCCGTGGCGGTGCGGGCTTCCCCACCGGCATGAAGTGGTCGTTCATGCCCAAGGAATCGAAGGATGGCCGTCCGAGCTTCCTGGTGATCAACGCCGACGAATCCGAACCCGGTTCGTGCAAGGACCGCGAGATCATCCGCCACGACCCGCACAAGCTGATCGAAGGCGCGCTGATCGCAGGCTATGCGATGCGCGCGCGCGCTGCCTACATCTACATTCGCGGCGAATACATCCGCGAGGCCGAGACGCTGTTCGCCGCCGTGCAGGAGGCCTATGACGCCGGCCTGATCGGCAAGAACGCTTCCGGCTCGGGCTACGATTTCGACGTCTTCGTGCATCGCGGCGCGGGCGCCTATATCTGCGGTGAAGAGACCGCGATGATCGAAAGCCTCGAAGGCAAGAAGGGCCAGCCCCGTCTCAAGCCGCCGTTCCCGGCAGGCGCGGGCCTCTATGGCTGCCCGACCACGGTCAACAACGTGGAATCGATCGCGGTTGCGCCGACGATCCTGCGTCGCGGCGCTTCGTGGTTCTCCTCGTTCGGTCGCGAGAACAACAAGGGCACCAAGCTCTTCCAGATCAGCGGCCACGTGAACCGGCCCTGCGTGGTCGAGGAAGAGATGAGCATCCCGTTCAGCGAGCTGATCGAGAAGCACTGCGGTGGCATCCGTGGCGGCAAGGACAACCTGCTCGCCGTGATCCCCGGCGGCTCGTCGGTTCCGCTGGTTCCGGCGGCCGAGATCTGGGACGCGCCGATGGACTTCGATGGTCTTCGCGCGCTGGGCTCGGGCCTTGGCACCGCAGCGGTCATTGTCATGGACAAGTCCACCGACATCGTCCGCGCGATCAGCCGCCTTTCGTACTTCTACAAGCATGAAAGCTGCGGCCAGTGCACGCCGTGCCGCGAAGGTACTGGCTGGATGTGGCGCGTGATGGAACGCCTGCGCACCGGCGATGCAGAGGTCGAGGAAATCGACATGCTGTTCAACGTGACCAAGCAGGTCGAAGGCCACACCATCTGCGCTCTGGGTGATGCGGCCGCCTGGCCGATCCAGGGCCTGATCAAGCACTTCCGCCCTGAGATCGAGCGCCGGATTGCCGAGAACGCTCGGCCAGCACTGTCAGAGGCAGCAGAATAATGCCTAAAGTCAAAGTCGACGGCGTAGAGCTCGAAGTCCCCGCAGGCGCTACTGTCCTGCAGGCGTGCGAGTTGGCCGGCAAGGAAATCCCGCGCTTCTGCTATCATGAGCGGCTGAGCATTGCGGGCAATTGCCGCATGTGTCTGGTCGAAGTGAAGCCGGGGCCGCCCAAGCCGCAGGCTTCGTGCGCGCTGCCCGCTACCGAGGGCCAGGAAATCCGCACCGACAGCGAGATGGTCAAGAAGGCGCGGGAAGGGGTGATGGAGTTTCTCCTCATCAACCACCCGCTCGATTGCCCGATCTGCGATCAGGGCGGCGAGTGCGACCTGCAGGACCAGTCCGTCGCCTATGGCCGCGGCGCTTCGCGCTATCACGAGAACAAGCGCGCGGTGACCGAGAAGTACATGGGCCCGCTCATCAAGACGACGATGACGCGCTGCATCCATTGCACCCGCTGCGTGCGCTTCAGCGAGGAAGTGGCGGGCGTGGACGAGATCGGCGCGCTCTATCGCGGCGAGACGATGCAGATTTCCACCTATCTGGAAAAGGCTGCGGCGCACGAGCTTTCGGCCAACGTGATCGACCTGTGCCCGGTCGGCGCGCTGACCAGCCGCCCCTATGCGTTCGAAGCGCGTCCGTGGGAGCTGAAGAAGACGCTGTCGATCGACGTTTCGGACGCGCTGGGTTCGAACATCCGGCTCGACAGCCGTGGCCGCGAAGTGCTGCGCATCCTGCCGCGCGTGAACGACGACGTGAACGAGGAATGGCTGTCCGACCGTGGCCGCTACATGGTTGACGGGCTGACCCGCCGCCGCCTCGACAAGCCGTGGCTGCGCCGTGACGGCAAGCTGGTTGCCGCGACCTGGGCCGAGGCGTTCGAGGCTGTCGCGAAGATCAATCCAGGCTCGTCGGTGGCGGTGATCGCGGGCGATCTGGTCGATTGCGAGACGATGTTTGCGGCCAAGAAGCTGGCAGGGGCTCTGGGGTCGACGCTGCTCGAGGGCCGTCAGACGGGTCTGGCCTATGACACGTCGAACCTTGCGGCGGTGAACTTCAACTCGGGCCTGGCTGGCATCGAGGATGCGGACGCGGTGCTGATCGTGGGTTCGATGATCCGCGACGAAGCGCCGCTGCTCAACACCCGCCTGCGCAAGGCGGTGAAGAAGGGCGCGAAAGTGTTCGTGGTCGGCCCGCAGTGGGACCCGACCTATCCGGCGACGTTCCTCGGCGACGATCTGGCGGTGCTGGGCAACCTGCCTGCCGAAGTCAGCGATGTGTTCGGTGCGGCGCAGAAGCCTGCGATCATTCTGGGCGGTGCGGCTCTCGGCAAGGGCGCGCTCGGTGCTGGTCTGGCCTTTGCCGAGCAGTTCAATCTGGTGCGTGAGGGCTGGAACGGCTTCAATGCCCTTCACATGGCGGCGAGCCGCATGGGCGGGCTGATGCTGGGCTATGCGCAGGCTGGCGGCATTGCTGATCTGGTTGCGGCCAAGCCCAAGATGGTGATCTCGCTGGGCGCAGACGAGGTGGATTTCACCAGGTTTGCAGGCTCCATGATCGTCCACATCGGCCACCATGGTGACAAGGCGGCGCATGCTGCCGACGTGATCCTGCCCGCCGCCGCGTTCAGCGAGAAGGACGGCACTTACGTCAACACCGAAGGCCGCGTGCAGTATGCCGAGAAGGCCGTGTTCGCGCCGGGCGATGCCCGCGAGGACTGGACGATCCTGCGTGCGATGGCCGATGCGCTCGGCGTTTCGGTCGGCTTCGACAGCTTCGAACAGCTTCGCGCGGCGATGGTGGCTGAAGTTCCGGCGCTGGGCGTGGAAGGTCTGGCCGATTACGGCGCGCTGCCCTCGGCCCCTTCGGGCGCGAAGGCTGAGGGCGTGATCGCGGGCTATCCGATCAAGGACCGCTACCTGACCAACGCCATCGCCCGTTCCAGCCCGACGCTGCAGCGCTGCTCGGCGGAACTGCTGCATGGTGAGACATTTGCGGAGGCCGCCGAATGAGAGTGCGCGCCGCTATCCAAACAAGCCACGTCACCCTGAACTTGTTTCAGGGTCCATGGTGCCCCACCGCACAATCCGTGCAGGTTGAGGGATGGATGCTGAAACAAGTTCAGCATGACGAAACTGGAGGTCAGGGGGCATGACCGAATTCTTCCAGAACCTTGGCCTCTCGTACGAGTGGGCCTGGGGCATTGCCACCGTATGCGGGATCCTGCTGATCGCATTTCCGCTGATGCTTGGCGTTGCCATGATCATCTATGCCGACCGCAAGATCTGGGCGGCGATGGCGCTGCGCAAGGGGCCGAACGTGGTTGGGCCGCTTGGCCTGCTGCAGTCGTTCGCCGACGGTCTGAAGGTGTTCCTGCAGGAAACCATCATCCCTTCGGCTGCGAACAAGGGCCTGTTCCTGATCGCGCCGATCATCACCTTCACCGTCGCGCTGATGGCCTGGGCGGTGATCCCGTTCAATTCGGGTGCGGTGCTGGCCAACATCAACGTCGGCCTGCTCTACGTGCTCGCGATCTCGTCGCTCGGCGTTTACGGCGTGGTGATTGCGGGCTGGTCGTCCAACTCGAAGTACCCGTTCTTCTCGGCGATGCGCGCTTCGGCGCAGATGATCTCCTATGAAGTCTCGATCGGCTTCATCCTGATCTGCGTGGTGCTGTGGGCGGGGACGTTCAACCTGAACGACATCGTCAAGGCGCAGCAGAGCCACGTCTGGATCATCAACGGCTTCGTCGCGAACCCGCTGCTGTTCCCGATGTGGGTGATGTTCCTGATCTCGGGCATGGCCGAAACCGCACGCGCACCGTTCGACCTGACCGAGGCGGAATCGGAGCTGGTTGCGGGCTATCAGACCGAATACTCGTCGATGGCCTTCGCGCTTTACTGGCTCGGCGAATATGCCAACGTGCTGCTGATGTGCGCGCTGAACGCGGTGCTGTTCTGGGGCGGATACCTGCCGCCGCTCGACATTCCGGTGCTCTACCTTGTGCCGGGCTTCGTGTGGCTGCTGCTCAAGATCCTGTTCTTCTTCTTCATCTTCAGCTGGGTAAAGGCGACCGTCCCGCGCTATCGCTATGACCAGCTGATGCGCCTGGGCTGGAAGATCTTCCTGCCCGTATCGCTGCTGTTCGTGTTCCTCGTCAGCGGCTACCTCATGGCTACCGGACACTTCGCATGACCGTCGGACAGCTCATCAAGAGCTTCACCCTTTGGGAGTTCGTGAAGGCGCACTGGCTGACCTTGAAGTATCTCTTCAAGCCCAAGGCGACCATCAACTACCCGTTCGAGAAGAACCCGCTTTCGCCGCGCTTCCGTGGTGAACATGCGCTGCGCCGTTATCCCAGCGGCGAAGAGCGCTGCATCGCGTGCAAGCTGTGCGAAGCGGTGTGTCCGGCGCAGGCAATCACGATCGAGGCCGAACCGCGTGAGGACGGCAGCCGCCGCACCACGCGCTACGATATCGACATGACCAAGTGCATCTTCTGCGGCTTTTGCCAGGAAGCCTGCCCGGTCGATGCCATCGTCGAGGGGCCGAACTTCGAATACGCGACCGAAACGCGCGAGGAGCTGCTTTACGACAAGGCCAAGCTGCTCGCGAACGGGGACAAGTGGGAGCGGGCGATTGCCGCGAACCTTGAAGCCGATGCGCCGTATCGCTAGGGGGCCGCGCCAATGATTCAGGTATTCGCCTTCTATCTCTTCGCCACGCTCTGCATCTTCAGCGGTGCGGTGACGATCCTTGCGCGCAATCCGGTGCATTCGGTGCTCTGGCTGATCCTCGCGTTCTTCAACGCTGCCGGCCTGATGGTGCTGGTGGGCGCGGAGTTCATCGCGATGCTGCTGGTCATCGTCTATGTCGGCGCGGTCGCGGTGCTGTTTCTGTTCGTGGTCATGATGCTCGACATCGACTTTGCCGAACTGCGCGCAGGGTTCGTGAAGAACTTCCCGCTCGGGCTGGCGCTGGCGGTCGTGCTGTTCGTCGAACTGTTCGTCGGCCTGATCGTGCGCGGTGCTGGTTCCGTGGCATTGGGCAAGGCTGACGGGTCGGCTGCGCAAGCCGCTGACATGTCGAACATTCAGGCCATCGGCGCGCTGCTCTACACCCGTTACCTGTTCCTGTTCGAAGCAGCGGGCCTTGTCCTGCTGGTGGCCATGATCGGCGCGATTGTGTTGACGCACCGTGAGCGCAGCGGGACACGCGGCCAGAACGTCTCGAAGCAGAACGCGCGTCGTCCGGAAGAGGCGACGATCAATCTCCAGCCTGAGATCGGCAAGGGGGTCCAGATCTGATGATCGGCATCGAACACTATCTCGTCGTCAGCTCGATCCTGTTCGTGCTCGGCGTGCTCGGCATCTTCCTCAACCGGAAGAACGTGATCATCATCCTGATGGCGATCGAACTGATCCTGCTTTCGGTGAACCTCAACCTCGTCGCGTTCAGCGCATTCCTGCACGACCTCGTCGGCCAGGTCTTCGCGATGTTCGTGCTGACGGTGGCTGCGGGCGAAGCCGCGATCGGGCTTGCCATTCTCGTTATCTACTTCCGTGGCCGCGGCACGATTGCCGTTGACGATGTCAACCGGATGAAGGGCTAAGCGCATGTCTTCCATCCTGATCATCGTATTCCTGCCGCTTCTGGCAGCGATCATCGCGGGCCTCGGCAACAAGAAGCTGGGCGCGGTTCCGGCCAAGGTCGTGACCACCGGCGCGCTGTTCATCTCGTGCGCGCTGTCATGGCCGATCTTCCTCTCGTTCCTTGGCGGGACTGCCGAGGCGAGCGTGACGCCGGTGCTGCACTGGGTATCGTCGGGTGACCTCGACTTCTCGTGGGCGCTGCGGGTCGACACGCTGACCGCGGTCATGCTGGTGGTCATCACCAGCGTCTCGGCGCTCGTCCACCTGTACTCATGGGGGTACATGAGCGAGGAGCCGGATCAGCCGCGCTTCTTCGCGTACCTCTCGCTGTTCACCTTCGCCATGCTCATGCTGGTGACGGCGGACAACCTCGTGCAGATGTTCTTCGGCTGGGAAGGCGTTGGCCTTGCCTCGTACCTGCTGATCGGCTTCTGGTTCCGCAAGCCCTCGGCCAATGCTGCCGCGATGAAGGCCTTTGTGGTCAACCGCGTGGGCGACCTTGGCTTCATGATGGGCATCTTCGGGACGTTCCTGGTGTTCGGCACCGTGTCGATCCCGGCGATCCTCGAAGCCGCGCCCGGCATGGCTGGATCGACCATCGGGTTCCTTGGGGCTCGCTTCGACACGATGACTGTGCTGTGCCTGCTGCTGTTCATCGGCGCGATGGGCAAGTCCGCGCAGCTCGGCCTGCACACCTGGTTGCCTGACGCGATGGAAGGCCCGACGCCGGTGTCGGCGCTGATCCACGCGGCAACGATGGTGACCGCGGGCGTGTTCATGGTCTGCCGTCTTTCGCCGATGTTCGAAGTCAGCCCTACGGCGCTGTCGTTCGTGACCTTCATCGGCGCGATGACCTGCATCTTTGCGGCAACGGTTGGCACGACGCAGACCGACATCAAGCGCGTGATCGCCTATTCGACCTGTTCGCAGTTGGGCTACATGTTCTTCGCAGCGGGCGTCTCGGCCTATGGCGCGGCGATGTTCCACCTGTTCACGCACGCCTTCTTCAAGGCGCTGCTGTTCCTCGGTGCAGGCTCGGTGATCCACGCGATGCACCATGAGCAGGACATGCGGTACTACGGCGGCCTGCGGAAGCAGATCCCGTTGACCTACTGGGCGATGATGATGGGCACGCTGGCGATTACCGGCGTCGGCATCGTCGATGTGTTCGGCTTTGCGGGCTTCTACTCGAAGGACGCGATCCTCGAGGCGGCCTATGCCAAGGGTACCGAGCTGGGGCACTTTGCCTTCTTCATCGGCATCTTCGCAGCGCTGCTGACCAGCTTCTATTCGTGGCGTCTGGTGTTCCTGACGTTCTTCGGCAAGCCACGCTGGGAGCAGTCGGAGCATATCCAGCACGCGGTTCACGATGCACATGGGCATGACGATCATGCGCATGGCCACGATGACCACGCGCATGCCCATCACCATGACGATCATGCGCATGGCCACGATGACCACGCGCATGCCCATCACCATGACGAGCACAGCGACGGTACGGCGGGCTACCACCCGCACGAGAGCCCGCTGAACATGCTGGTTCCGCTCGGTGTGCTCTCGCTCGGCGCGGTGTTTGCGGGCTTCGTGTTCCATCACGCGTTCATCAGCGAAGGCACGGGCGAGTTCTGGAAGGGTTCGCTGGTGTTCGCCGAACACACGCTCCATGCGATGCACGGCGTGCCGACGTGGGTGAAGTGGGCGCCGTTTGCGGTGATGGCCACCGGCCTGTTCATCGCCTGGTATGCCTATATCAAGAACACGAAGTTCCCTGCGGCCTTCGTCGACCAGTTCGGGTTCCTCTACAAGTTCCTGCTCAACAAGTGGTACTTCGACGAACTCTACCACGCCATTTTCGTGGTTCCCGCGATGTGGCTGGGCCGGGTGTTTTGGAAGGTTGTCGACCAGGGCGTGATCGACCGTTTCGGCCCGAACGGTGCCGCATGGGTCGTGGCCCAAGGCAGCCGCGCCGCCGCCAAGCTCCAGTCGGGGTATCTCTATAGCTATGCGCTGGTCATGCTCGTCGGCCTTGTCGGCGCGATCAGCTGGGTGATCGCACAATGACCGGTTTTCCGATCCTCTCGCTGATGCTGCTGGTGCCGCTGGTAGCGGCCGTGGCCTGCCTCGTCGTGCCGCGCGAACAGGCGCGCTCCGTCGCGCTCGTCGCCACGCTGATCGATTTCGTGCTCGGTGTGATCCTCTGGGCGAACTACGACATCGGCGGTGCGCAGTGGCAGTTCACTGAAAGTGCGGCGCTGTTCGCAGGCTTCTCGTGGAAGCTCGGCATCGATGGCATCGCGCTGCTGCTGATCGCGCTGACGGTGTTCCTGATGCCGATCTGCATCGGCGCCAGCTGGACCTCGATCGACAAGCGCCAAGGCGAATACTACGCAGCGTTCCTGCTGATGGAAACGCTGATGATCGGCGTGTTCGCGGCGCAGGACCTGTTCCTGTTCTACATCATGTTCGAGGCAGGCCTGATCCCGATGTACCTGATCATCGGCGTGTGGGGCGGGGCTGAGCGTATCTACGCCAGCTACAAGTTCTTCCTCTACACGCTGCTCGGCTCGGTGCTGATGCTGATCGCGATGTTCTGGATGGTGAACGAGGCCGGCACGACCGACATCCCGACGCTGATGGCCTACAACTTCCCGGCGCAGGCGCAGACCTGGCTGTGGCTGGCCTTCTTCGCGAGCTTTGCGGTGAAGATGCCGATGTGGCCGGTCCACACCTGGCTGCCCGACGCGCACGTTCAGGCGCCCACTGGCGGCTCGGTGATCCTTGCAGGCGTGCTGCTGAAGATGGGCGGCTATGGCTTCATCCGCTTCTCGCTGCCGATGTTCCCCGAAGCTTCCGCTCAGTTTGCACCGTTGATCTTCGGCATGTCGATGGCGGCGGTGGTGATCACTTCGCTGATCGCGCTGGTGCAGCACGACATGAAGAAGCTGATCGCCTATTCGTCGGTCGCGCACATGGCGATCGTGACGATCGGCCTGTTCGCGTTCAACCGTCAGGGCCTTGAAGGCTCGATGCTGATCATGCTCAGCCATGGTCTGGTTGCGGGCGCGTTGTTCCTCAGCGTCGGCGTGATCTACGACCGCCTGCACACGCGTGAGATCGCGCGCTACGGCGGGCTGTCGATCAACATGCCGTACTACGCGCTGTTCCTGCTGCTGTTCACGATGGCCTCGATCGGCCTTCCGGGGACGAGCGGGTTCGTCGGCGAGTTTCTCTCGCTGATCGGCGTGTACCAGATCTCGAGCTGGGTGGCGCTGATCTGCACGACGGGGATTATCCTTGGTGCGGCCTACATGCTCTACCTCTACCGCCGCATTGCCTATGGCGAGCAGAAGAATGCCGATGCCGCCGCGATGCTCGATCTCGACAAGCGCGAGTGGGCGATGATGGTGCCGCTGGCAGCTGTGGTGCTGTGGATGGGCGTGTACCCCGAGAGCTTCATTGCGCCGATGCGCAAGGACATTGCCGCGCTCGATGCGCGCCTGGCGCAGGCCAAGCCCAAGGGCGATGCCCAACCTACTGCTGGAAAGCCGATGGCTGCTGCCCACACTGAACACTCTGCCGCGCACGGGGAGGCACACTGATGGACTTCGCCCGTTCGCTGGCGCTTACCGCGCCTGAAATCCTGATCTCGATCTCGGGCCTGGTCCTGTTGCTCGTTGCCGCCTGGGGTGGCGACAAGGCTTCGCGCCTGATCTCGATAGCCTCGGTTGGCGTGCTGACCGCTTGCGCTTTCCTCACAGCGCCCACGCTGTGGGGGCAACTCATGGGCGCTGATGTCTCGGCCTTCGGTGGTCAGCATCGCGCCGATGCCTTTGCCGCCTTTGCCAAGCTGCTGATCTATGCTTCGGCCGGTGTCACGCTGATCGTTTCGCAGTCGTTCTTCGACAAGGTGCGGGCGATGCGCGCGGAGTTTCCGCTGCTGGTGCTGTTCGCTTCGCTCGGGATGGGCATGATGGTCTCGGCCGGAGACCTGCTGGCGCTTTATGTCGGCCTCGAGATGAGCAGCCTTGCCTCCTACGTGATGGCATCGATGCTGCGCACGGACGAGCGTTCGGCGGAATCGGGCCTCAAGTACTTCGTGCTGGGTTCGCTCGCGTCGGGTATCCTGCTGTTTGGCATGAGCCTGACCTACGGCTTCACCGGTACGACCAGCTATGCCGGGATCAACGCCGCGCTGGCAGGCGGGCTCTCGACCGGTGCTACTTTCGGCGTGATCTTCATGCTTGCGGGCCTTGCCTTCAAGATCAGCGCCGCGCCGTTCCACATGTGGACGCCGGACGTGTATGAAGGTGCGCCGACGCCGGTAACGACGTTCTTTGCCACGGCTTCGAAGGTTTCCGCGCTCGGCCTGCTGATGCGAGTCAGCTTCGAAGCTTTCGGCAGCCAGCCGCACGCGTGGCAGCAGGTGGTGATCTTTGCATCGCTGCTCTCGATCGTGATCGGTGCGCTGGGCGCGATCGGCCAGAACAACATCAAACGCCTGATGGCCTATTCCTCGATCAACAACGTCGGCTTCATCCTGATCGGGCTTGCCACGGCGACCCGTGCAGGCGCTTCGGCGATGCTGGTTTACCTTGCGATCTATGTTGCGATGTCGGTCGCGGGCTTCGTCGCCGTGTTGCTGCTGCGCGACGAGAATGGCGAGCAGGTCGAGGCGATCTCGGACCTTGCCGGTCTTTCGAAGACGCGTCCGTGGATCGCGCTGGCCATGGCATCGGTGATGTTCAGCCTTGCTGGCATTCCACCGCTGTTCGGCTTCTGGGGCAAGTTCGTGGTGTTCCAGGCCGCAGTGCAGGCCGACATGATCGTGCTTGCCGCCATCGGTATCGCCGCTTCGGTGATCGGCGCGTTCTACTACCTCAAGGTCGTCAAGGTCATGTACTTCGACGAGGCAGTGGACAAGGTAAGGGGCGTGGGCGAAACATCCCACACGGTGCTGCTTGTCCTGTCGACGCTGGCGATCTCGCCGCTCGGTTACCTTGGCACCAAGTGCCTTGGCACGCTGGCCGATTACGCCACTGCCGCGCTGTTCCCGGTCGGCTGAGCACTTGATCGAAACGGTTGCCGAAATCCCCTCGACCAATGGCGCGCTACTTGCGCGCCTTGGCGGGGGAGAGGCCTTGCGCGAGGGTGACTGGCTGGTAGCCGACCGGCAGAGCGCCGGGCGCGGACGGGCCGGGCGGGTGTGGTCTGACGGCTACGGCAATTTCATGGGATCGACCGTCGTGCTGTTGCGCGGCTCCGATCCGCTCCCGCAGACGCTGGCGCTCGTCGCCGGTCTTGCCGTCCATGAGACGGTCAGCGCAATTGCGCCGGGGCTGGCTGATCTGCGGCTGAAGTGGCCAAACGATGTACTGGTTGGTGAAGCCAAGCTGGCGGGTATTCTGCTTGAGCGGCATGGCGATGCGGTCGTCGTCGGCATCGGCGTCAATCTGGCGCAGGCGCCCGTGGTCCCGGATCGGGCTACGGCATCGCTTTTGATGCTGGGCTGTGCCATTACCCGGGACGCCTTCGCCGCTGACCTTTCCGCGCGGTTCCGCGATGCGGTGGATCGCTGGCACTTTGGCGAATGGCCACTGCTGCGCCAGCAATGGATCGCGCGGGCCTTGCCCACTGGGACGCTTGTATCGGTCAAGGATAGCGAGCACGGCGTTATTGTGGGTGCGTTTGCCGGGATCGACGAGAACGGTGTGGCCCTTCTGCGCTTGGCGGATGGCGCAGTCCGTGCCATCCACGCGGGCGACATAGAAATGGTGGGTTCCCATGCTTCTGGCGGTTGACGTCGGCAATACCAACATCGTCTTCGCGCTGTTCGATGGCCGCGAGATCAAGTCGCGCTGGCGCGTGGCGACCGATCCGCGCCGGACGGCGGACGAATACGCGGTGTGGCTGCTGCAACTCATGCAGATTCAGGGCTTCGATCCCAAGGCGGTCAGGCAGATCCTGATCTCGACCGTTGTGCCGCGCGCACTGCACAACCTCACGGTACTGTCGCAGAAGTACTTCAAGCTTGAGCCGCTGATCGCGGGCCAACCGCCGGTTGAATGGGGCTTCGAGGCCGACGTCGATGAGCCGCGTTCGCTTGGGGCAGACCGTGCGGTCAATGCCATCGCCGCGCATGCCAAGTATCCCGGCGACCTGATCGTGGTCGACTTCGGCACGGCGACGACGTTCGACGTGATCGACTTCAACGGGGCCTACAAGGGCGGGATCATCGCGCCGGGGATCAACCTCTCGCTCGATGCGCTGGTCAATGCCGCGGCCAAGTTGCCACGCATTGCCATTGAAGCGCCGACGCGGACCAAGAGCGTGATCGGGCGTAATACTGAAGACCAGATGCACATCGGCGTGTTCTGGGGCTATGTGGCGATGATGGAAGGCCTGATTGCGCGGATGCGGTCTGAAATCGGGCGTCCGGCCAAGGTGGTCGCGACCGGCGGCCTTGCCGTTCTGTTCGGCGATCACACCGACATTTTCGATCATGTGGACACAGATCTCACGCTCGACGGGCTGGCGATTCTGGCAGAGCGGGCAGCAAATCAGTGAAGTCACCTAAAGAACTGCTGTTCCTCGCCCTTGGTGGGTCGGGCGAGATCGGGATGAACGTCAACCTCTATTGCTGTGACGGCAAGTGGCTGATGGTCGATCTCGGTATGACATTTGCCGATCCCTATTATCCCGGCATCGACCTCGTTTTCGCCGATCTCGACTTCATCGAGCAGCGGCTCGACGATCTGGTCGGCATCGTGCTGACCCATGCGCACGAAGACCACATCGGTGCGGTGCCCTATTTTGCGCAGGACCTTGGCGTGCCGCTCTATGCCACGCCCTTCACTGCCAAGCTGGTGCACGAAAAGCTGGTCGAGGCGGGGATCGAGGACGAGGTCGAGCTCAACGTGATCGATCATCTCGACCGGTTTGAACTCGGGCCGTTCGGCATCCGCTACGTTCCGCTCGCGCACTCGATCGCCGAGGGCAACGCGCTGCTGATCGACACGCCGCACGGGAAGATATTCCATACCGGCGACTGGAAACTGGACGACGAGCCGCGCATCGGCACGCCAGCGACCGAGGAAGAACTCACCGCGATTGGTGACGAGGGCATTCTCGCGCTGGTTTGCGATTCAACCAATGTGTTCAATCCCAAGCCTTCCGGCTCGGAAGGCGAAGTGCGCGCCGGGCTGTTAGAAGCTGTTGGGGCGCAGAAAGGGCGGCGCGTCGTGGTGACGACGTTTGCCTCAAACGTGGCGCGGCTGCAGACGCTGGGCGAAGTGGCCGAGGCAACCGGGCGCAAGCTGTGCGTAGCCGGGCGTTCGCTCGACCGGATCATCCGCGTGGCGAAATCCTGCGGTTACCTGAAGAACTTCCCCGACCTGGTCCATATGGACGACGCGATGGACGTGCCGCGCGGCGAACTGCTCGTGCTCGCCACGGGCGGGCAGGGCGAGCCGCGCGCGGCACTGGCGCGCATCGCGGGCGACCAGCATCCGGTGCGGCTCGAGAAGGGCGATGTAGTCCTGTTCTCCAGCCGCCAGATTCCCGGCAACGAACTCGCCATAGGCCGCATCCAGAACGCGCTGGTGGAAAAGGGCGTGCGGATCGTGACCGACAAGCAGTCGATGATCCACGTCTCGGGTCACCCCGGTCGCCCGGAACTGGTGGCGCTGTACGATTGGATCAGGCCTGAAATCCTTGTGCCGGTGCACGGCGAAATCCGCCACATGGCCGAGCAGGCACAGTTGGGGCTCGACGAGGGCATACCCAAGGCGATCCTGCAGAAGAACGGTGACCTGATCCGGCTTGCGCCTGATGGGCCGAAGAAGATTTCCGAAGAGCGCGCTGGGCGCCTTGTGCTCGACGGTGACATCATTGCGCCCGCCGATGGCGAAGGCGTGGTCGCAAGGCGCAAGCTTTCGCAGAACGGGTTGATCAGTGTCGCGCTCGCCGTGCGGCATGATGGCCAGCTGCTGTCGGACATCGACATCGGCGCAATCGGCATTCCGCTCGACGAGGACATGGAAGCCTTTGTGGCCGAGGCCAAGGTGGAAGCGGCGGACGCCGTGCGCAAGCTCAAGGGTGATCGCAAGCGCGACCGCGTTGCCGTGGCTGAAGCCGTGCGACTTGCGGTCAGGCGGGCAGGCCAGCGCTGGTCAGGCAAGAAGCCGGTCGTCCAGGTCTTGCTGCGGGAAAGCTGAAGCCGATGAAGATTACCTCGATCATTGCCATCTACGGGCTGTTCTGGGTCATGGCGGCGTTCATCGTCTTGCCGTTCGGCGTGCGCACGCATGACGAACTGGGGCAGTCGAAGATCCTGGGGCAGGCTGACAGCGCGCCCGGCAACTTCAATCCGCGCCGGACAGCGTTCCGCGCCACGATCCTCTCGGCTCTGATGTTCGGCTTCTACTATGCCAACTACATCAATGGCTGGATCACCGTCGCCGATCTGGACCTGACCACCTACTTCGCGCACTGACCGTGGGCGAGGGGGCGGGCGGCATCGGGGCAAGGCGCGGGATCGATCCTGCGCTGGGTTGGCTGCTTGTGCTGGCGCTGGCCCTCCGCATCCCGATCTCGCTGTTCACGGTCTATCACCATGCTGACGAAGTCTGGCAGTACATCGAGCCTGCCTATGGGCTGATCACGGGCGACTGGATACGCACCTGGGACATCCGGCTCGGTATCCGAAGCTGGCTGATCCCGCTGGTCATGGTGGGGCCGGTGTGGCTGGGCCATGCGCTCGATCCTGCAGGCGAGCTGCACTTGGTGCTGCCGCGCATGATGATGGCACTGGGATCGCTCGGCACCGTCTGGGCTGGCTGGTCGCTGGGGGCGCGGATCAGCAGGAGCCACGCCATTGTGGCGGCTTTCGTTGTCGCGACATGGATCGACTTCGCTTATTTTGCCCCGCGTACGTCGAGCGATACTTTCTCAGTGCTGGCGATCCTGCCGGGCCTCGCGCTGCTGGTGCGGTTTCGCGACAGCGGGCGCTGGAGCACGGCGCTGGCGGGCGGGTTTCTGCTGGGGCTGGGTTTCATCACCCGCTTTCCGCTGGGGCCTGCGCTGGCGATACCGTTCCTCTGGGCGGGGCGACTGGATGTCCGCAAGGCGTGGGTGCCGCTCCTTGCTGGCGCTGCCGGAGGTGTGTTGTGCGATGTTCTGGCGAACGTGGTGATGGGGCAGCCGCCCCTGCTGTGGATCTACAACAACGTGCTCGCCAACGTCGTGGCCAATCGCAGCCATGCCTATGGCGTGGAAACGGCGGACTGGTATCTGCGCGTGCTGGCGTGGGAGTGGCAGTACATCGCCATCGCGCTGCTGCCTGCCATGTGGCTGGGTGCGCGGCGTTATCCGGTGCTGGCGGCAACCGCGCTTGCGGTGATCGCCATCCACTCGGCGATCGGACACAAGGAATACCGCTTCATCCTGCTTGGCGTGTTGCTGCTGGTGCTGCTGGCGGCGATCGGGTCGGTCGATCTGGCCGAACGGATTGCCGCTTGGCGAGGCATGGCGTTCGGACGGCGGGGACTTGCCGCGCTTGCAACCCTGTGGTTGCTGGGATCGGTGCAGGTTGCCGCGACCGAGCCGTTCGTGATCAACTGGGGCGTGGGCAAACTGCCGCTCAAAGCTATGCGCACGATCCGTGCTCAACCCAATTTTTGCGGCCTTGCGACATACCGCATTCGCGATATCCCTTTCGTGTCGCGCGCTGTGCTGAATACGAAGGCGCAGGTCCTGTTCATCGATGGCCCGGCGGCGCAGGAAGTCGCCGCCAAGGTGCAGGCGCGCTACAATGTTGCCGTGGCACCGGTCGAGCACATGGGCGAACTGCCGTCGGCCTATCGCTTCGTCGGTTGCATGTCGCCCACGCAACCGCTGTTCGAGCAGCAGTATTGCGTAATGGCGCGGCAAGGGCCCTGCACGGAGAAGGCCGGAAAGCTCGATTACAATGAGGCGCTTGTCCGGATGGACAAGTAACCAATCAGACGCCTTCGAGCGCGTATCCGGCCGAGCGGACGGTTCGCACCGGATCGGCTGCGCCGGGGATGGCGACAGCCTGGCGCAGGCGTCGGATGTGCACGTCGACCGTGCGCAGTTCGATGTCGCTGCCGCTGCCCCATACCGCGTCGAGGAGCTGCCCGCGCGAGAACACGCGGCCGGGATGCTCCATGAAGTGCTTGAGCAGGCGGAACTCGGTGGGCCCGACCTTCATCGGCGTACCGCGACGGGTGACGCGGTGTGCGGTGGGATCGAGGGAGAGGTCACCCACCACGATGGTCTCGCCAGCAAGTGCAGGACGGACCCGGCGGAGCACCGCGCCGACGCGGGCGATGAGTTCGCGGGGCGAGAACGGCTTGGTCACATAGTCGTCAGCGCCGATCTCGAGGCCGCGAATGCGGTCGTCCTCGTCCGAGCGGGCAGTGAGCATGATGATCGGAACGTGTGCGGTTTCCTTGTTCCGGCGCAGGCGGCGACACACCTCAATGCCGCTGGTTCCGCCGATCATCCAGTCCAGAAGGACGAGATCGGGCGCGTCCTCTGCGGCCAGCAGCAACGCTTCGTCGCCATCATCAGTGGTGCGGACATCGTAGCCTTCGCCGCGGAACCGGTACTCGACCAGTTCGGCAAGGGCAGTGTCGTCTTCAACCAGCAGCAACTTGGGAGCAGGCACGCAAACCTCCTTGACGGTGAGCTTGCCAAAGCACGTCTTATGTTACCACCGTATGACGATGACGCGAAAAGGCCTGTCAGGCAGGTGGCAGGACCTCTTCGCGCTCGGGCAGATTGGCACCGGTGGATGCGTAGTACACCATTTCCGCGATGTTCGTTGCATGATCGCCGATACGCTCGATGTTGCGTGCAACGAACAGGAGCTGGGCGGCGCTGCTGATCGTGGCCGGGTTCTCGACCATGAACGAGACTAGGTTGCGGAAGATCGAATCGTAGAAGGCATCGACCTTGGCATCACGCTGGACAATCTCGGCGGCGGCCACGGGGTCGCGCGCGGCAAAGGCGGTCAACACGTCGTGAACCATTTCGGCGGCAAGGTCGTTCATCGCCGGGATCAGCGTCAGCGGTTCGAACCGCTTGCGGCCCTCGATGATGCCGACGCGCTTTGCGATGTTCTTGGCGTAGTCACCGATGCGCTCGATCACGCCGGCGATCTTGAGCGCGGCGATGACTTCGCGAAGGTCGTCCGCCATCGGTGCGCGCAGGGCGAGCACGCGGATCGCAAGCTTGTCGACTTCGGCCTCGAGCTGGTCGATGCGCTTGTCGCGCGCGATGACACCTGCGGCAAGGTCATGGTCACCGCGCAGCAGCGCGTCCATCGCTTCCGAAACGGAAAGCTCGGCAAGTCCGCCCATCTCCGCGACCAGGCCGCGCAGCCGGGTTATGTCGTCGTCGAAAGCCTTGACGGTATGTTCGGCCACCAGTTCGTCCTTCTCGTCGCGTTGCCGTGGCTCAGCCGTAGCGGCCGGTGATATAATCCTTGGTCCGTTCTTCACGCGGATTGGTGAAGATATCGGAAGTCTTGCCGTATTCGACGATCTTGCCAAGGTGGAAGAACGCCGTACGCTGAGAAACGCGTGCAGCCTGCTGCATCGAGTGCGTGACGATGACGATGGCAAAGCGTCCGCGCAACTCGTCGATCAGTTCCTCGATACGTGCCGTGGCGATAGGGTCAAGCGCGGAGCACGGCTCGTCCATCAGGATCACTTCAGGGTCGACCGCAATGGCGCGGGCGATGCAAAGGCGCTGCTGCTGGCCGCCGGAAAGCGCGGTTCCGCTGTCGGCAAGGCGGTCCTTCACTTCGTCCCAGAGGCCTGCGCGGCGCAGCGATTGCTCGACGATCTCGTCAAGCTCGGCCTTGCTGCCGGTGAGGCCGTGGATCTTGGGACCATAGGCGATGTTGTCGTAGATCGACTTGGGGAAGGGGTTCGGCTTCTGGAACACCATGCCGACGCGGGCGCGCAACTGCACCACGTCCATGCCCGACTTGTAGATGTCCTCGCCGTCGAGCAGGATTTCGCCTTCGACGCGGGCATTGGCGATGGTGTCGTTCATGCGGTTGAGCGAGCGCAGGAACGTTGACTTGCCGCAGCCCGAGGGGCCGATGAACGCGGTGACATAGCGCTGCGGAATTTCGATGGAGACATCGTCGATCGCGCGCTTGTCGCCATAGAACACCGAGACGTTCTTCGCGCTCATCTTCGAAGGCGCGTCGAAGTAGGGCCTGTCGTCAGCCTTCACTTCAGTCTTGATCGCTTCAGCGTTCATTTTACCACCGTTTTTCGAAGCGGTTGCGCAGGTAGATCGCAAGGCCGTTCATCAGGAGAAGGAAGACGAGCAGGACCACGATGGCGGCGCTGGTGCGCTCGACGAAGCCGCGGTCGATCTCGTCGGACCACAGGAAGATCTGCACCGGCAGCACGCTCGACGGGGCGGTGAAGCCGGAAGGCGGACTGGCGACGAAGGCGCGCATGCCGATCATCAGCAGCGGAGCCGTCTCGCCCAGCGCGCGGGCCATGCCGATGATCGTACCGGTGAGGATGCCGGGCAGCGCCAGCGGCAGCACGTGGTTGAACACCACCTGCACCTTGCTGGCGCCGATCGCCAGTGCAGCGTCACGGATGGATGGCGGCACTGCCTTGATTGCATTGCGGCCCGAAATCACGATGACCGGCATCGTCATAAGCGCCAGGGTCATGCCGCCGATCAGCGGGGCCGAGCGGTAGTTCGGAAAGAGGCCGAGGAAGACCGCGAGGCCGAGCAGGCCGAAGATGATCGAGGGCACTGCCGCCAGATTGTTGATCGAGATTTCGATCCACTCGGTCCAGCGGTTCTTGGGAGCGTATTCCTCAAGGTAGAGAGCCGAGAGCACGCCGACCGGGAAAGCCAGGACCAGCGTGATGAACATCGTCAGCATCGAGCCCTTGAGCGCGCCCCAGATGCCGACAGACTGCGGGCTGGTCGCGTCCGATCGGCTGAGGAAGCCCTTGTCGAAGGTGCGGACCAGCTTGCCCTCGCTGACCAGCTTTTTTGCCACTTGCTGCATGGCGGCATCGCCTTCGCCGCGCTGGGCGCTTGCAAGGTCGTCGCTGGCGGGCAGCGAGGCGTGGTAGGTGCCATTGAGCAGCGAAGGGTCTTCGATCAGGGCAGTCGCCACTTCGCGCCAGGCGCCTTGGGCGACGAGATCGTCGGCGTCCGGACCAAGTGCGTTCTTTGCGGCGCCCTCGACGACTTTTTCCAGCCCTGCCAGTTCCAGCCCGCCCATCGGATCGGCCTGAGTCAGGCGACGGGAATCGATCTGCATCGACCCGGCCAGCGGGATGTCGAAGCGTACTTCGCTGCGCTGGAACCCGGCGACACCGGCCGAACTCATGTTGACCAGCAGGAAGGCAAGCATCAGCGCGGAGAACGCCACGGCGATAAAGCCGAGCCAGCGGAAGCGGCGGTCGGCGGCGCGGCGGCGGGCAAGACCGCCTGCCATGCGCGCGCGACGCTGCGCCTGCAATTCGGTAAGCTGCGTGGTGGAAACCGTCTCGGTCATCACAGGGCTCACTCGTAGGCTTCGCGGTAACGCTTCACCACGCGCAGGGCGATGAAGTTCAGCGTCAGGGTGACAAGGAACAGGACCATGCCCAGCGCGAACGCGGAAAGCGTGGCGGGATGGTCGAAGCTGCCTTCGCCGGTCAGCATGGCGACGATCTGGAAAGTGACCGTGGTCATGCTCTCGAACGGATTGGCGGTAAGGTTGGCCGAGGCACCGGCAGCCATGACGACGATCATCGTCTCGCCGATGGCGCGGCTGATGGCGAGCATCACGCCCGCGACGATGCCAGGCAGGGCGGCGGGGACGAGGACCTTGGTGATCGTCTCGGCCGTGGTCGCGCCCATGGCGAGGCTGCCGTCACGCATGGCCTGCGGCACGGCGGCAATCGAGTCGTCGGCCATCGAGGAGACGAACGGGATGATCATGATGCCCATGACGAGCCCGGCCGCCACGGCGCTCTCGGTCGACGCGCTGGAGATGCCGATGGCCTGAGCCGCATCGCGCACCATCGGGGCGACGGTCAGCGCGGCGAAATAGCCGTAGACCACGGTGGGTACGCCCGCGAGGATCTCGAGCAGCGGCTTCATCACCTTGCGCACGCCGCTGCTGGCGTATTGGGTGAGGAAGATCGCGCTCATCAGTCCAAGCGGAATGGCAACGATCATGGCGATGATCGCGCCGATGTAGATCGTGCCCCAGAACAGCGGAATCGCGCCGTAATCGGTTCCGGTGGGCAGGCCCGAACTCATCGGGTCGGGCGACCAGTGGGTGCCGAACAGGAAATCGATCGGCGAGACCATGCCGAAGAAGCGCACTGTCTCGAACACCAGGCTGGCGATGATGCCGATGGTGGTGAGGATCGCGACCAGCGATGCGATCAGAAGCAGCGCCATCACCGCACGTTCGACGCGGGTGCGGGCAGTAAAGTCAGGCTTCAGGCGCAGGAACGCGAAAGCGCCCCCGGCAAAGCCGACCAGAATCGTTACGATAAGCCCGATGGAATCATAGAGCGTGATTGCTGCGCGATAGGGCGCGATCAGCCCTTGCGCTTCCTCGTTGAACACGCCGAATGCCTTGCCTTCGGCGACGGCACGGGCTTCTGCGAGCATTGTCTCACGCTCGAACCCGAAACCGGGCAGCAGTGAGGCGGCGGGATCGGCAAGGACGTGGGAAGTGATCAGTGTCGGGCTGATGGCATTCCAAAGCACCGCAAAGAGCAGGGCAGGGACGCCGATCCACAGCGCGACGTACCAGCCGTGGAAATTGGGCAGCGAGTGCAGCCGGGTGCCCGGCGCAGCCTTGCGAAAGGCCCAGGCACGGGAGCGTGCCGCCAGCCAACCGAACAGGCTCAGCCCGAAGGCGAGCAGAAGCAGGATGGCTGGCGACATGACTCCGGTATTACCCCCAGTTTTACTTCAGCTGCGAACCGTCAAGGACCGGGAGGTCGTTAACAGCCTTCGCGCTGCCTGCAAGCACATCGTCAGGTGCGACCACCATGCCGAGCTTGGCAAGCGCGCCATCCTTGCCCCAAAGCTTTGACCATTCAGTGACAAATGCCTGGAGACCCGGAATAGCCTTGAGGTGCGCCTTCTTCACATAGATGTAGAGCGGGCGGGCTCCGGGATAGGTGAAGTCCGAGATGGTGGCGTAAGTCGGCTCGACGCCCTTCATCGTCAGGCCCTTGATGCGGCCCTTGTTCTCTTCGAGGTAGGAATAGCCGAAGATGCCGATGGCCTTCGGGTTCGCCTCGATCTTCTGGACGATCAGGTTGTCGTTTTCACCGGCATCGACATAGGCGCCATCATCGCGAACTTCGCCGCAGATCTTGTCATGCTTGTCCTTGTCGCTGTCCTTGAGAGCCTTCATCTCGGCGTTCTCGTCGCAGCCCTTGGTCAGGATCAGTTCCTTGAGCGCGTCGCGCGTGCCCGAAGTCGACGGCGGACCGTAGACGAGGATCGGTTCGGCCGGGAGCGACGGGTTGACGTCCTTCCAGGTCTTGGCGGTGTTGGGCTTGCCATAGGGGTTCTTGGCAAGCGCCTTGTAGACGTCTTCCGGGGTCAGCGCGATGCCGGGGCCGCTCTGCGCCTCGGCGAAGGCAACGCCATCGAGACCGACCTGGATCTCGACGATGTCCTTCACGCCGTTCTTGGCGCAATCCTCGAACTCGGACTTCTTCATCCGGCGCGATGCGTTTTCGATATCGGGGAACTGTGCGCCGACGCCGGCGCAGAACAGCTTCATGCCCGCGCCCGTGCCGGTCGATTCGATGATCGGCGACTTGAGCGAAGGATCAGCCTTGGCCAGCGATTCCGCGACCGCCTTGGCAAACGGATAGACGGTGGACGAACCCACCGCACGAACCTGGTCGCGGGTGCCCGCTTCCTGGCTGCCGCAACCGGCAAGAGCGAGAGCGCCGAGTGCGGCGGCGGAGAGCGAAATCGTACGAATCATCGACATGGGTTCTAGCCTTCATCCCGTTGGCAGGGACGCCAATGCGACGATTACGTGACAGGTTTATGACAACGATCTGCCGTTTGTGTCAGTCTTCAGCAACATTTGTCTGCGGAGCGAGCGGAATGCGCACGGTGACCGTGGTTCCGACGCCGAGCGTGCTGGCAATATCCAGCTTGCCACGGTGCCGTTCGACGATGTGCTTGACGATCGCAAGGCCTAGGCCGGTGCCGCCCGCGGCGCGGCTGCGGCCCGGATCGGTGCGATAGAACCGGCGGGTGAGGTAGGGGAGGTGATCGGGGTGGATGCCTTCGCCCTTGTCGGTCACCACCAGTTCGGCCTCGCCGTTGCGCGCGGTGAGCCCGACGCGGACCGGCTGCGTGGGGTCGCCATATTTGAAGGCATTGTCGATAAGGTTGCGCACCAGTTGGTCGAGCTGCTGGCGGTCGCCCAGGACGATGGCTTCTGTGGCATCCGCTTCCAGTCGGCCTTCGCCCGCCGTCATCGCCGTCTCGCTGGCGATGCTGCCGACCATCTGCCCAAGGTCGATCCGATCGCGCGGCAGTTCGTGCTTCTCGGCCTCGATGCGCGAAAGCGACATGAGGTCCTCGACGAGGCTTTGCAGGCGGCGGGACTCGCGCAGGACTGTGGCGTGGAACTTCGCGGCCGTGGCTTCGTCCACTTTCGCGTCCGGATCGGCCAGCGTCTCGATGTAGCCGATGATCGAGGCGAGCGGCGTGCGCAGCTCATGGCTGGCGTTGGCGACGAAATCGGTATGTGCGCGGCTGATGTCGGCCTCGGCGGTGCGATTGACCATCTCGATCAGCGAGAAGCGTTCGTCGATGGGGACGCGGCTGACCTGCCAGATCGAGCGGGCGCCGGTCAGGCCGCGGACCAAAGCGCGGCCTTCGGGCTTTTGCAGCAGGCGGATCGCTTCGGGATGGCGCAGCGCGACGCGGGCATCCTGCCCGATGATATGGGTGCCCAGTTCCTCGCGCGCGGCAGCATTGGCAGCGGCAATGCGCTGGCCGTCGAGCATGAGCACGGGAAGACCGAAGGGTTCTACCAGTTCGATCATGGCCTGACGGGATACGCTGCCGTCGTCGCGGCTGATCGTTTCCACGACCGGCTCGGGGCGCGCCAGCCATAAGGTGGCAAGCCAGACAAGCAGGATGGCCAGCGCCATCCAGAAGCCGGAGCCTCCGAGATACATCACGATCGCTGCGCATGCGGCAACGATGATGCTGGGAAGTGGCAGCGACAAACCCTTCATCGAATCACGCCGTGTGGATTGCTCGTGCCTGCGAATCGCCGAACGGTGTGTCGGCTTCGTTGCACCGCGGATAGGCGAGAGCAGGCAGGTGACGCAAGCAAGGCTGAAGCGTTGTCACATTCGGCTTCCGATATGTCGCTGAAAAGCCTCAGGCAGATGCGCGGACAGCATGGTGACCCCTACGGGAATCGAACCCGTGTTTCAGCCGTGAGAGGGCCGCGTCCTGACCGCTAGACGAAGGGGCCAATCTGCGTGAAGGGCCAAGCTGTGCACTGCCGGCTTCATCCGGTTCGGGAAGAAGCAAGTGGTGACCCCTACGGGAATCGAACCCGTGTTTCAGCCGTGAAAGGGCCGCGTCCTAACCGCTAGACGAAGGGGCCACTGGGCTTGCGCCGCTGGGCAGGTCCGCGCCTCTAAGGGGATGATCGCGGGGCGTCAAGCGGCGATTTGCAGAAATTTCTCAGTCGGCGAAAGCGGCGTCCTCGACGTGGAGTTCGGCGGCGGGGCGGCTGCCCCAGTCGTCGATCTTGGCACGCCCTGCGAGCCAGAACTGCCGTCCGCGTGCGCCGTGGAGCAGGACCTGCCCCATCTCGGTCTGCGCCGCCCGGAAGGCAATGGCCTTGAACGAGCGGCCATCGGAGCCAGCTGCGATCATCCGCACGTGATCGGTACCGACCAGGTCACACTTTACCAGGCGCACGGGGCCGACCGCAACGCGAGGTCCTGGCCAGCCGATGCCGAAGGGGCCTGCCGATTCCAGCGTTTCGACCAGCGTAGGCGTCAGACCGCCGGGTGCCAGCGAGAGATCGAGCAACAGCGATTGCGAGGAGCGGGCGCCCACGACCTCGCGAGCGAGGCGTTCGTCCAGCCAGTCAGCAAGGCGATTGAGGTTCGCTGGATCGATCGTCAGCCCGCAGGCCATGGCGTGGCCGCCGCCTGCAATCAGCAAGCCTGCCTCGCGCGCGGCGATTATTGCTGCGCCCAGATCGACCCCGGCGATGGAGCGACCGGACCCCTTGCCTTGACCCGCCTCGTCGGCACCAAGCGCAATGACCAGCGATGGCTTGCCGGTCTTTTCCTTGATGCGACCCGCCACGATGCCGATTACGCCTGGATGCCAGCCGTGCCCTGCCAGCACCATCACTGCCCGGTTGTGCTGCGCGGCAATCTGCGCTTCGGCTTCTTCCTGTACCACCTGCTCGATGGCGCGGCGCTCTTCGTTGAGGCGGGAGAGCTGTGCGGAGATATCGCGGGCCTCGTCCGGGTCCTGCGTGGTCAGCAGGCGCACGCCGAGTGTCGCTTCGCCGACGCGGCCGCCCGCGTTGATCCGGGGCCCGAGCGCAAAGCCGAGATCGCTACATGTCGGCGCACGGCTGAGGCGGCTGGCATCAATGAGGGCAGAGAGACCGATGTTCTCGCGCCGCGCCATGATCTTCAGGCCTTGCGCAACCAGCGCCCGGTTCAAGCCCTTCAATTGCGCCACGTCGGCCACCGTTCCCAGCGCGACCAGATCGAGCAGGCGCATCAGATCTGGTGCCTTGCGTGTCTCGAAGTAACCACGCCCGCGCAAGTCACGAACCGTCGCCACGGCCAGCAGAAAGGCAACGCCGACTGCGGCCAGATGTCCATGGGCGGCCGCTTCGTCGCATTCGTCGAGGCGGTTCGGGTTGACCAGCGCAGCGGCGCGGGGAAGCTCGGGCGAGCACTTGTGGTGATCGACCACGATCACATCGACCCCGACTTCGGCTGCCGCCGCCAGCGCCTCGTGCGCCATCGCGCCGCAGTCGACCGTGACGATCAGGTTTGACCCTTCCTGCGCCAGCTTGACCAGCGCCTCGCCCGAGGGGCCATAGCCTTCGAGCAGGCGGTCGGGGATGTAATGGCCCGCGCTCACGCCAAGATCGCGCAGCAGCAGGATCAGCAGTGCCGCGCTGGTTGCGCCGTCGACGTCATAGTCGCCGTAGATCGTGATTCGTTCGCCCGAGAGCACGGCGTCGGCCAGGCGACGGGCGGCTGTGTCCATGTCGCGGAAAAGCGAAGGATCGGGAAGAAAATCGCGCAAGGTCGGACGACGGTGGCGTTCGATATCGTCCGGGCCGACCCCGCGCGAGAGCAGGAGCTGGGTGACGATCGCATCATCCACTTCGTTGCCACCCTGGCCTGAGCCTGAAAGGCCAAGGTCCATGTTCCCGCCGCGCCAGCGCCAGGCCTGTCCTGAAAGGGATTGCGTAATAGCCGTGACCGGAATCATCGCTTTGCGCTATACCATGGCGCAGGCTGCGGAAAGGGCAGGCGGGTGTGCTCTTGCTCACCGCGCTAGAATTGTCCCCCGCGCATAGGGTCGCATCGGTTCTGTAATCCTTGAGGAGGATGCTGAAATGCGCGCGAACATGGGACATTACCTCATCGGTGGTCTGGTCATTGCCGGGGCGGGCGCGGGTGGTCTCGCCCAGCAGACCAGCGCGCCAATCGCTCGATATGAGATGCGAGCCGAGACGATGTCGGGGTTTGGTGCGGGTGGTCAGGGTGGCATGGGCGCTGCCATGGCGATGGCGATGGGGGGCACGTCCAAGGCGCAGCACATGCTCTGGCTCGATCTTGGCACATCGCGCGCAGCCGCTGACGGGAAGCCCAAGGCGGAACATTTCATGCCGGCAGGAGCCAAGCTCGGAAAGTCCGTGCTGCTGAAAACACCCGTGAAGACGCCTGTGGAACCTGGCACGACGGATTTCCAGCGGCCCAAGGGGCGGATGCTGATCTTCTGGGGCTGCGGCGAACATGCGCCGAAGGGGCAGCCGGTGGTGATCGACTTCAGCAAGCTGGCAGCTGGGCAGGTCCCGCCCGGACTTTTCACCACCGCGGTGCCGGTGGATCGTTGGGTTTCTCCATCGTCGAGCCGCACCTACGGGACCTGGCCGAGCGACGACGGCAAGTCGGCCAAGCCCGATTCGTCGCTTGTCGGTGCCCACCGTGTGGTGGCCAATTACTCCCCGGATATTTCCTTAAGTCTGGCAAAAGACTTCATGGGACCCCTGAATGCCTCGAACAGTTCGCAACCCAGCGGCGCCACGCTTCTGCGCTGGGGGGCGGTGCCCGATGCGACCGGCTATTACGCGATGATCATTGGCGGAAAGCAGGCGCCCAAGGGGCAGGACATGATGGACATCGTCTGGTGGTCGTCCAGTGCGTCGCGCCAGTTCGGCGGCGGACTCTCGGACTGGCTTGCACCGGCGACCGTGGCGAAGCTTGTCACTGACAAGACCGTGATGTCCCCGCAGACGACGACATGCACCATTCCGGCAGAGGTCAAGGCGGCAGCGCCCGACTACATGTTCGGCACGCTCCACGCCTATGGCCCGGAAGAGTCGTTCGCCTATCCGCCACGCCCTGCCGATCCCAAGGTGAAATGGGTGCCCGAATGGACTGCGCGTATTCGCCATCGCTCCACGACCGGATTCCTTGTCGGTATCGAAGGCTTCGGCGGGGCGGCGAGCGCGGAGCCCCAGGCGCCCAAGCCGCAGTGCAAGCCCAAGAAGAAGGGGCTGGGCGGTCTGCTGGGCGGAGCCGTCGGCGGCGCGCTGGGTCTTCCGGGCGGCGGCGGGGACGGCTGCTGAGCGCATGGCGAACGGGCTTCTGATCGTCTGGCACAGCCGTACCGGGGCGGCTGAAGCGATGGCTTCGGCCGCGGCCGACGGGGCGAGAGCGGAGTGTGGTCCGGAAGCCTGCAAGCTGATCTGTGCGGAGCAAGCGTCCGTGCAGGACCTTCTCGGGGCAGCGGGATATCTGTTCTGTTGCCCCGAAAACCTCGGCAGCATGACCGGGGAAATGAAGGCATTCTTTGACCGGACCTACTATCCCGTTCTCGGGCAGATTGAAGGTCGGCCCTATGCAACGATGATCGCAGCGGGCTCGGACGGCACCGGAGCGGAACGGCAGATTGACCGCATCGTGACGGGATGGCGGCTGCGCCGTGTCGCCGAGCCGATGATTGCCTGCACACATGCGCAGACGCCCGATGCGATACTTGCGCCAAAGCAGCTATCAGCAGACACGCTGCAGAATTGTCACAATCTGGGACAAGCAATTGTAACAGGCCTCGCGATAGGGGTTTTCTAAGCAAACACCGACTATAGTCCGGAACGGGACAATCGTGGCGCGGTGGTGACTCGACGCTTCCCGAACGCTGTGCAACGCTGAGTCATTGCTGAAAGGTGGGCGAGTGGACGCTAGTGACCGGTCTGCAGATTGTGCGCCTGTCGCCGCGTTGCTGCATGGTGCTGAAAGCTTGCCTGCTCTTTCCGATCTTCTGTCGGGCCCTGAGCGGGGTTTGCGCTATTTCGTTTCCCACGCCCCCGAAGCCAGCGAAGGCTGGGCAGAAGTGCTCAGCAACGGGCTGACGTTCGACCTTCGCGGCCTGCGCGATGGTCCGGCCCAGCCAGCGCCGGACATTGCAAGTGCCCTCGGCCTGCCACTGCCGGTTCCCGCTGAATCCAGTTGGCTTACCGTTGCTCCAGGACCCCATCTTGCCGGAGCGGAGCGCCTGCTTCCGGTGATTCGCGTCGTCTCCATGCTGCTGATGGAGCTCGCGAAGGTCGGTCCGGCAAGGGGAGTCGCCTGGTTTCCCGCCCGTTTGGTCATTAAATCGGACTTGTTCGAGCGCGCTGTGCGTCCTTGGCTCGAAGGCGGCGCGTTCCCCGCGCCAGCCTTTGTCGCAATGCATCGCGGTGCCGATGGCTCGCTGCGGACCGAGGGACTCAATTTCCTGATAGGGCAGGAATTTCTTCTCGGCCCGGGCGAATCTGGCGATGTGCGTCAACTTCCGTTTGTCGCACTACGCCTCGTCGACTGGCTGGTCGCTAACGGGCCAGTGATCGAATCGGCAAAGGCAGTTCTTGCCGGAACGGGGGCAGTCTCGCTTGAGGCTGAAGGAGGCGAACGTATCCTTGCCCGGTGCGACTGAAACTGAGCCATTTCCGATCTGATAGGGGGTGCCTGCCATTCGGCAGCGTCAACATTCCCGGGCATTCGGGCTATCTGCCAGATCAGCAGCGCCACCACCTGATACCAAGGCAGGTTCTGAATTTCGCGCCACTTCAACGAATGATCAGTTCATTGGGAGCGGACCGCCTCGGCATTCACGACTTTCGCCGTAACGGCCAGTTGCTCCCGGCATCTGAACGAGCGGCCTTGCGCGCAGGTCTCCCGCTCCACCGCGGGCCGCACCGGGCCTATAACGAGATGGTCATAGAGCGGATCGGGCAGATCGAGGCCGACTGGTCCCGTGATCGCGACAAGGGCCGTGGTGCAGACTATGTCGCGCTAATGCGCTTCGATCTGCTGCAGCGTGCGCTGAGGCGAAGGCTGCTCGACCCGAGGAACTGGTCGCGAACGCCCTTGAACGCTCGCGACCCTGCTCTTGATTTCGGTCATCTCGACGAGATGGTAGACCTGTTCTGGTCGGATACGGCCTCTGTCGGCCTCGTAGTACACGCTAGGTGAGAAACGGCGTAGAATTGGCCGAAAGCGCCGAAGCGGCTTCACGGTACTGCGCTTCAAGACGGTCAACACGCGCCGCGACGGGTTCGACGGCCTTGACCGCGCCAATGCCCTGGCCCGAGCCCCAGATATCTTTCCACGCCTTGACTTCGGTGTTTCCGCCCGAGCCGAAGTTCATCTTGCTCGGATCGCTTTCTGGCAAATTGTCGGGATCGAGGCCGGAATTGACGATCGAGGAGCGCAGGTAGTTGCCGTGGACGCCAGTGAACAAGTTGGAATAGACGATGTCGCCTGCCCGGCTATCTACGATGGCTTGCTTGTAGGCCTGCTCGGCCCGGGCTTCCTCAGTCGCGATCCAGGCTGATCCGATATAGGCGAAGTCTGCACCCAGAGCTTGCGCGGCAAGGATCGAACGGCCGTGAGCGATTGCGCCCGACAGTGCAACGAGGCCATCGAACCATTCGCGGATTTCCTGCATCAGCGCGAAAGGCGACTGCGCGCCTGCGTGGCCACCGGCTCCTGCTGCGACCGGAATGAGGCCGTCGGCGCCCTTCTCGATGGCCTTGCGAGCGAAACGGTCGTCGATCACGTCGTGCAGCACGATGCCGCCCCAGCTATGCGCCGCGTTATAGACGTCTTCGCGCGCGCCGAGTGAGGTGATCAGCATCGGCACTTGCCACTTGGCGCACATCGCCATGTCTTCATCGAGGCGGTTGTTGGTCTTGTGGACGATCTGGTTGACCGCGAAGGGGGCAGCTGGACGGTCCGGGTTGGCCCGGTTGTAAGCCGCCAGTTCCTCGGTGATCTGGTGAAGCCATTCGTCGAGCTGGCTGATCGGACGCGCATTGAGCGAGGGGAACGAGCCCACGATCCCCGCCTTGCACTGCGCGATGACCAGTTCAGGGCAGGAGATGATGAACAGTGGTGAGGCGATCACGGGCAGGCGCAGGTTGGCGAACAGGGCGGGAAGTGGCATCCGGTTCCGATCCTTCTCGAACGGCGGTTAATCGGGCAGTTAAATGCGCGCTATGCCAAGCCGGCGCGCTTGTCAAAGGGGATCAGGCCAGCATGTCCTCGATGCCGTAGAAGCGCGCAGCGGTGCCTGCGAAGAGCGCGCGCTTCTCCGCCTTGGATGCGCCGTGGGCGAGGCGCTTGAACGTGTTCCACAAGACGTTGTAGCTCGCGCCCCACTTGTCGACCGGGTAGTTGCTTTCGAACATCGCGCGCTCAGGCCCGAAGGCCTCGATGCAGGTTTCAATGTAGGGCCGCCACATCGCGGCAAGCGTTTCCGAGGAAAGGCCTGCCATCGGTCCCTGCTCGGGCAATCCGCAGAACGACATGGCAAGGCCACCCAGCTTGATCGTGACGTTGGGGCATTGAGCGAGGGCGTGAATGCTCTCCCGCCACACATCAAAGCGTTCGTGAAGCTTGCCGTGATAGCTGGCGGTCCCAAGCGGCGTACCGCAGTGGTCGAGGCAGATTGGCTGGTCCGGAAAGGCGCGAGCAAGGTCAAGCGCGTCGGACAGTTGTGGCTCCAGCAGCCATGCGTCGAAGGTCAGACCCATTTCGCCAAGGTGCCTGAACCCCTGCCGGAATGCGTCTGAGCAGTAGAGTTCCGGCGGGGCATGGAACGGAGGGCCGAGCACGTCGGGATTTGCGTCCCACGCACCTTGATGGCGGACGCCCCGGAAGCGCCCGTTGCCCGCCTGTGCAAGCGCTTCCAGCACCGGGCGCGCTCCGTCGCCAAGGGTCAGGTCGGCGTGGCCGATGATTGCGGCGCAAGGGCGGAAATCGCCGTAAAGGCCGCTGGCACCCTGCGCTGCCACCCCGTTGACGAACTCGACTTCGCCAATCGGCTTCATCGCCGTGTCTGCCCCTGCACGATAGAAGGCACCGCACTCCATGTAGACAGTGGCAACTACGTTGTGTCCGCCTCGCGCGTCTGCCAGCAACTGGTCGAACGTGTAATAGGCCGAGTGGGACAGCGTCTCGATGAAAGGATGGCGCGGCTGCGGGAAGGCCGCGATCAGCGGGCGCAAGTCCCAAAGGTGGTGGTGCGGATCGATGATCGGCAGATCAGGTTCGAGAATCGCTTCTTGCGCCATAAGTCCTGTCCCGTTGCGTGCCTCTGGCGGGCATCGGGTGGACTATGGCGGATCGCCGGAGCGCGACAAGTGGATTTAACTGGCCGATTGAACAGGTGGCTCCGAAGAGCCACCTGCATGGCAATCAACCGACGGCGTTCGCAGCGCTGAGAACCGCGCGCACGCTTGCCGTGGCGACGTCTTCGTCGATGCCGACGCCCCAGATGGTGCGGCCATCGGCAGTCTTGCATTCGACGTAGGCTGCGGCGCGGGCATTGCTGCCGGCACCCATCGCGTGCTCCGAATAGTCGGTGATGTCGATCTCGACGCCGAAACCGTCCTTGAGGGTGGCGACGACCGACGAGATCAGGCCGTTGCCGCGGCCGGACACCGACTGAACCTTGCCGTCGACCTCGATCTTGCCTGCGAAGATACGCGTTCCATCAGGTCCGCGCGCTTCCTCGTAGTCGACAAGCTGGAAGTGCTGCGGCGCATCGAGGCGATAGGCCTTGCGGAACACGCCCCAGATGTCGGCTGCCTGCAGTTCGCGGCCGAGTTCGTCAGCCAGTTCCTGCACGTGGCGCGAGAAGTGCGCCTGCATCTTCTTGGGCAGCTTGAGGCCCTGATCCTGCTCGAGCACCCAGGCAAAGCCGCCCTTGCCGGACTGCGAGTTGACCCGGATCACCGCTTCGTAGCTGCGGCCGAGGTCTGCCGGGTCGATCGGCAGGTAGGGGATCGCCCAGAGCTCGTCGTTGCGCGTTTCCTGCGCTGCGAAGCCCTTCTTGATTGCGTCCTGATGGCTGCCTGAAAACGCAGTGAAGACCAGCTCGCCGCCATAAGGATGACGCGGGTGGACCGGCAGCTGGTTGCAGTACTCGACGGTCTGGATGACTTCGTCGATGTCGGAGAAGTCCAGCTCAGGATCGACACCCTGCGTGTACAGGTTGAGGCCCACGGTCACGAGGCAGCAGTTGCCGGTACGCTCGCCATTACCGAACAGGCAGCCTTCGACACGGTCTGCACCTGCCATCAGGCCCAGTTCCGCCGCAGCAACACCAGTGCCGCGATCGTTGTGGGTATGCAGCGAGATGACCGCGCGATCGCGGTTCGGCAGGTTGCGGCAGAAATACTCGATCTGGTCGGCGTAGATGTTGGGCGTCGCCGCCTCTACCGTTGCCGGCAGGTTGAGGATGATCGGCTTTTCGACCGTCGGCTGGAGAATCTCCATCACCGCCTCACAGCATTCGATGCTGAAATCGACTTCGGCAGTGGAGAAAGTCTCCGGGCTGTATTCGAAGTGCCAGTCGGTCTGCGGGAAGCGGGCGGCCTGATCGCGCAGGAACTTCGCCCCGTCCTGTGCGATCTTGCGCACGTCGGCCTTGTCCATGCCGAACACGACCTGACGCCACAGCGGCGAAACCGCGTTGTAGACGTGAACGATGGCCTGCTTGGCGCCAGCGAGGCTTTCGAAGCTGGTCTTGATCAGATCTTCGCGCGACTGGGTGAGAACCTGCACGAACACGTCGTCGGGAATGCGACCGGCATCGACGAGGCCGCGGATGAAATCATATTCGGTAGCACCGGCGGACGGGAAGCCGACCTCGATTTCCTTGAGGCCCACCTTGAGCAGCAGGTCGAAGAAGCGGCTCTTTTTCTCCGCATCCATCGGATCGATCAGCGACTGGTTGCCATCGCGCATGTCGGTGGAGAGCCAGCGCGGGGCCTTGGTGATCGTGCGACTGGGCCACTGGCGATCAGGCAGGTCGATCTGCGGGAAAGGACGGTACTTGGCCGAAGGATTCTTGAGCATAGTCATCGGAGTGCACTCGAATTGTCTGGATTTTGCCGGTTTTGCTTTTCATCCCCTGGGCGCCGTGCGCGCCGGGATGGACCGACGCGTCAGCTCACGCCCAAGGGCGGATAAGTCGCAGGGTAAGGTCCAGTCGAGTGGTCATGCGACAAGCCTATGGTGAATCGCGTCGCGCTTGTCCAGAATGAATGCGAATAGAATGGGAGAGATCGGGCATGAATGTTGCGCCTTTCATCGTCGACATACCGCGCAGCGAGATCGCAGACCTGCATCGGCGCATCGACATGACCCGCTGGCCCGAGAAGGAAACGGTCGACGACTGGTCGCAAGGCGCACCGCTCGCAGCGCTCCAGAGCTTCGTGGCACATTGGCGCAATGGCTATGACTGGTACCCCTGCCAGACGATGCTCAACGATTGGGGGATGTTCGAAACCGAGATCGACGGGGTGATGATCCGGTTCCTCCATGTCCGATCGCCCCATGAAGACGCGCGGCCTTTGCTGATGACACATGGCTGGCCCGGCTCGATCCTCGAGTTCCGCCATTGCATTGCGCCGCTGACGCGGCCTGAGGAACATGGCGGAAACGCGGCCGACGCCTTCCATCTCGTGATCCCATGCCTTCCGGGCTACGGATTCTCGGGCAAGCCGAAGGTCAAGGGCTGGGGCGTGCAGAAGATTGCGCAGGCCTGGGGCGAACTGATGGCGCGGCTGGACTACGATCAATGGTTGGCGCAGGGCGGTGACTGGGGGTCGATCGTGACGACGATGATCGGCGCGATGAAGGTGCCGGGCTGCAAGGGCATTCATCTCAACATGCCGATGGCCGCTCCTTCGCCCGAGGATATGGCCGCGCCCGAACCTGCCGATCTCAAGGCCATGGCGGCGTTGAAGCATTATCAGGACTGGGATTCGGGATACTCGAAGGAGCAATCCACACGGCCGCAGACCGTTGGTTACGGTCTGGTCGATTCGCCCGTGGGGCTCGCGGGATGGATCTATGAAAAGATGTGGGCCTGGACTGACAACGGCGGTGCACCGGAAGATGCACTAAGCCGGGACGACATGCTCGACAACATCATGCTCTATTGGTTGACCGCAGCAGGCGCGTCTTCGGCACGGCTCTACTGGGAGAGCTTTGGTGCCATAGGCGGGGTGCAGATCGATATCCCGGTAGCAGCGAGCGCCTTCCCGAAGGAAATCATACCTGCCCCGCGCAAGTGGTTCGAGCGGACTTGCTCGCAACTGGTTTACTGGGGGGAACTGGGCAAGGGCGGCCACTTTGCCGCGTGGGAGCAGCCCGAAGCCTTCGTGAAGGAACTCCGGGCCGCGTTTTCCCTGATGCGCTAGAGGCTTACTTCTTTTCGAAGGCCGCGGTGATGTCGAGCTTCACTTCGTCCGAGACGAAGGGAATGCCGTACGTCACGTTGAAGTCCGAGCGCTTGATCGTAGCCTTGCCGTGGAAGCCGAGCGTTGCCGCCTTGGTGAAGGGGTTGGTGCCGGCACCGGCAAAGGTCGCGTCGAGCGTGACCGGCTTGGTCACGCCGTTGAGCGTCAGGTCACCAGTGATCTTGGCGCTAACGCCGTCTGCGCCGGGGGCAACGCTGGTCGATACGAACGTGGCGTCGGCGGGCGTGGCACCGAAGAAGTCGGCGGGCTTGCCGTCAGCGCCGGGCTTGAGCAGGTGCGCGGTGAGGCCAGCATTCGCCGTGATGACCTTGCTGACCGGAATCTTGATCGAAACCTTTGCCGCGGCAGGATTGGCCGGGTCGATCTCGAGCGTGCCAGAAACATCGCCGAACAGGCCGAAGTAATCGTTGAAGCCGAAGTGGTTGACGCGCCAGCCAACCAGCGAGTGGCTGGCATCGGCCGTGTAGGATCCTGCAACAACGCGGGTCTTGTCGGCCTTGCCCGGGGCTTCGGGCATCTGGGCCACCATCGGTGCAGCGGCGGCGGCGAGGGCAAGCGGCAGGGCAAGCATCAGCGCGCGGGGCACGCGGGAAAACTTCGGCATGGATATCTCCTTGGGGAGGTAAGGAGCGCACTGGATGCCAAAGTGCTGTCAGCCACACAAGGCGAAACTCCCGTCGGAGTAGTGCTTCCAACGGAATTGGCCGCAATGGCTCAGCCGCAGCGAGCGGTCAGCAGCTTGCCTTTGTCATCCACGATGAGGTTGAGACGGTCGCCGCGCAGGTCCTGCGTGATTACGGCACCCGGACGTATGACCCGCATCCTGTCGTGACCCACTGTGCGTGCGAGCATGGTGCGCGCCTGGGGGGTGAAAAGCGTTCCGACAAGGCGAAGGGCGGCGCGCTGTCCACACGTGTCTGGCGCGGCCTGATCTGCAGTGGTTCCGGCAGCACGCGGACTTTGCGCGGCTGGCCTGCGAGACATTTCGTCCCCGGCGGCATTTGCCTGCCCGGCAAGCAGGCTCAGCGCGGCCATGCAGATGGGCAACCTTGGCAAGGGACAGCCTCGTGTGATCAAAATCTCCAGTTCGGAGTGATATAGATCACAATTCTGGCGTCCACTGCATTCGTCGATGCAGGGGGGATGTTAATGGAAAAGCCAGCCGACCGAGCCTGAGGCCGGACAAAAGAAAGGGCGGCCGAAACCGCCCTCTCCCGATATCTGCGCTGATGCGGAGCGATCAGTTCTTCGACTGGTCGACCAGCTTGTTCGCGCCGATCCACGGCATCATCGCACGCAGCTTGGCACCGGTCTCTTCGATCGGGTGACGCTGGGCGAGGCCGCGGGCAGCCTTGAGTTCGGGCTGGCCGGCGCGGTTGTCGAGCACGAAGTCCTTGACGAAGCGGCCAGACTGGATGTCAGCGAGAACGCGCTTCATTTCCTTCTTGGTCTCTTCGGTGATGATGCGCGGACCGGTCTTGATGTCGCCGTACTCGGCAGTGTTCGAGATCGAGTAGCGCATGTTGGCGATGCCGCCTTCATAGAGCAGGTCGACGATCAGCTTCAGTTCGTGGAGGCATTCGAAGTAGGCCATTTCCGGCGCATAACCGGCTTCGACCAGCGTTTCGAAACCGGCCTGGATGAGGGCGGTGGTGCCGCCGCAAAGCACGGCCTGCTCGCCGAACAGGTCGGTTTCGCATTCCTCGCGGAAGTTGGTCTCGATGATGCCCGAGCGGCCACCGCCAACGCCCGAGGCGTAGGCCAGCGCGACGTCATGTGCGTTGCCGGTAACGTTCTGGTGGACGGCGATCAGGCAGGGCACGCCGCCGCCACGCTGGTATTCGCTGCGGACGGTGTGGCCCGGGCCCTTGGGCGCGATCATGATCACGTCGATGTCGGCGCGCGCTTCGATCAGGCCGAAGTGGATGTTCAGGCCATGGGCGAAGGCGAGCGCAGCGCCCGGCTTCATGTTGGCGTGGAGGTCATCGGCGTAGATCGCGGCCTGATGCTCGTCGGGTGCGAGGATCATGAGCACGTCGGCCCAAGCAGCCGCTTCGGCGTTCGGCAGGACCTTGAAGCCGGCAGCTTCGGCCTTCTTGGCGCTGGCCGAACCGGGACGAAGCGCGATGGCCACGTCCTTGACGCCCGAATCGCGCAGGTTCTGCGCATGGGCGTGGCCCTGCGAACCGTAGCCGAGAATGGCGATCTTCTTGTCCGTGATGAGGTTCAGATCGCAGTCTGCGTCGTAATAGACCTTCATGTCGTTCCCAATCTTTGATGAATTCGTGAATGGATGGGGTTCAGTTGGTTCAGGCGGCGGTCGCGCCGCGGATCATGCCGACGATGCCGGTGCGGCCGACTTCGACGAGGCCGAGCTCCTTCATCAGCGAGACGAAGCTGTCGATCTTGTCGGGCGCGCCGGTCAGTTCGAAGATGAAGCTGGAAGTGGTGGTGTCGACGACCTTGGCGCGGAACACGTCGGCAAGGCGCAGCGCCTCGACACGGTTCTCACCCTTGCCCGAGACCTTGATGAGCGCCAGTTCGCGTTCCACGAACGGGCCGACTTCGGTAAGGTCAGTGACCTTGTGCACGGGCACGAGGCGCTCGAGCTGCGCACGGATCTGGTCGATCACCGGCGGCGGGCCATGGGTGACGATAGTGATCCGGCTGACGTCGTGGCCATCTGTAATGTCGGCCACGGTCAGGCTGTCGATGTTGTAACCACGCGCGGTGAACAGCCCTGCGATCTTGGCAAGGATGCCCGCCTCGTTGTCGACGGTGATGGTGAGGACGTGGCGCTCCTGCGCCTCCTGAGGGATGTGCATCATGTCCGGGGTCCTCAAACCAGCGCCTTGGCTTCGTCATCCATGGTCCCGGCCACTTCGTCGCCGTAAAGGATCATGTCGGTATGCGCCGCGCCCGAAGGGATCATCGGGAAGCAGTTGGCTTCCTTGGCAACGAGGCAGTCAACGAAGACCGGGCCATCATGGTCGATCATCGCCTGGATACCGGCATCCAGCTCGCTTTCATCGGTGATGCGGATGCCCTTCCAGCCGTAGGCTTCGGCCAGACGCACGAAATCGGGCAGGCTGTCGGAATAGGAGTTCGAATAGCGGCTTTCGTAGGTCAGCTCCTGCCACTGGCGGACCATGCCCATCCATTCGTTGTTGAGCACGAAGACCTTGACCGGCAGGCGGTACTGCGTGGCCGTGCCCATCTCCTGGATGTTCATCTGGATCGAGGCATCGCCCGCGATGTCGATCACGAGCGCATCGGGGAAGCCTGCCTGCGCGCCGATGGCGGCAGGAAGGCCATAGCCCATCGTGCCGAGGCCGCCCGAGGTCAGCCACTTGTTGGGCTTCATGAAGTGGAAGTACTGCGCAGCCCACATCTGGTGCTGACCGACTTCGGTGCTGATGATCGGATCGTGCGCCTTGGTCAGCTCGTAAAGCCGCTCGACCGCGTACTGCGGCATGATCGCCTTGGACTTGCGTGGATAAGCAAGGCTCTTCCTGCTACGCCAGCCATCGATCCGGGCATGCCAGGCGGTGAGGTCCTGCGCCTTGTAGCCACGCTCGAGCCATGCCTCGATCAGCTGCGCCAGAACCTTGCCGCAATCACCGATCACCGGCAGGTCGACGCGCACGGTCTTGTTGATCGAGGCGCGGTCGATGTCGATGTGGATCTTCTTTGAGTTCGGCGCGAAGGCGTCGAGGCGGCCGGTCACGCGGTCGTCAAAGCGGGCGCCGACGCAGACGATCAGGTCGGCCTGATTCATCGTCAGGTTGGCTTCATAGGTGCCGTGCATGCCAAGCATGCCCAGCCAAGCCGGATGATCCGCCGGGAATGCGCCGAGGCCCATCAGCGTCGAGGTGACGGGCGCGCCGGTCAGCGCCTGCAGTTCGCGCAGCAGACCCGTCGCTTCGGGGCCCGAATTGATCACGCCCCCGCCGGTGTAGAACACCGGAGCCTTGGCCTTCGCGATCATTTCGATGGCTTCGGCGATTTCGGCTGCGCCGCCTTCGGTCTGCGGGGTATAGCGGTTGCGCCGCTGCGGGGCAGCACCCGACCATGTTGCCAGCGCGATCTGGACATCCTTGGGGATGTCGATCACGACCGGGCCGGGGCGACCTTCGGTGGCGATGCGGAATGCCTCGTCGATCGTCGCGGCAAGCTCCGAAGGGTCCTTCACCAGATAGTTGTGCTTGGTACAGTGGCGGGTGATGCCGACCGTGTCGCACTCCTGAAACGCGTCAGAGCCGATCAGCGCGGTCGGAACCTGCCCGGTCAGCACGACGAGCGGGATTGAATCCATGAAGGCATCGGCAATGCCGGTGACCGCATTGGTCGCGCCGGGACCGGACGTGACGAGCACGACGCCGGGCTTGCCGGTTGCGCGCGCATAGCCTTCGGCAGCGTGGGCCGCGCCGGCTTCATGACGGACGAGGATGTGGCGGATGCGTTCGTCGCCGAACAGCGCATCGTAGATCGGCAGGACTGCGCCACCCGGATAGCCGAACACGAACTCGACGCCCTTGGCGACGAGGCTTTCGACCAGGATCTCGGCGCCGCTGCGCTCGCTTGTCACGTTACTTCATCCTTCTTCGCGTGCGAGGCCGTTAGACCTCCTGACACGCAGGAAAAACAAAAATTTCGGCCCGGCTGCAGCTTTCGCCGCGCCGGGCCGTCTCTCCCTTTCGGGTGCTTGATCGACATGCAAGATGGATCAGGCAATTGACGGCCTGCTACTTGACATAAAAGGTGGTGTCAAGCGGCTAAATGCGCAATAAACTTGCTGCATGATCGATGTCAATGGAATTTTCGTACGCGATGCGCGGCCAATTGCCCGGATTCTGGTTCTTCAGCCAAGTGTACTGCCGCTTGGCATAATTTCGTGTGGCCTGCTGGCCTGCGGCAATGGCCTCTTCGCGGGTAATTTGGTGACGCAAGTAGGCGGCAATCTCGGGCACGCCGATGGCGCGCATCACAGGTATCGATTCGGACAGGTCTCGCGCGAGAAGTGCCTCAACCTCGGCAATTGCGCCGCCCTCCCACATCAGTTCGAAGCGCAGGTCGCAGCGCCGGTAGAGCCACTGGCGCTCGGGCAGCAGGATGAGCGGGGCAAGATCGATGGCATCACCAATGCCGCCAACGCGCTGTTGCTGCCAGTGGGCGAGGGGACGACCGGTAGAGCGCACGACTTCGAGTGCGCGGGTAACGCGCTGCACGTCGGCGGGGCCGAGCAGCGCCGCCCGCTCGGAGTCTTCCTTGCAAAGCGCCGCATAGGCCTGCTCAACCGGCATCGCTCGCACCGCCTCGCGTATCTGAGGGTCGATTGCGGGTACGGGGGCAATGCCATGGAGCAGGGTGTTGATGTACATCCCGGTCCCGCCGACAAGGATCGGCAGAGCGCCGCGAGCATGGGCGGCATCGATCTCTGTGCGTGCGGCTGAGGCCCAGTCCGCGGCCGAGCAAGGGTCGGCCCCGTCCCACGCGCCGAACAGGACGTGCGGCACGCCCTGCATTTCTTCCTCGGACGGACGAGCGCTGAGAACCCGCAGGTCGGCATAGACCTGCGCGCTGTCGGCATTGATCACCACAGCCTCGCCGCCTTGCGCTTTGATGCGCAGGGCGAGTTTTACCGCGAGATCGCTCTTGCCGCTGGCCGTCGGCCCTGCGATTAGCGCGACGCGCGGGCCTCCGCCCGTATCTTTCGAAAAGGATTCCCCGTTGATCATCGCGCGGCTGATAGCAGACCCGGAGACGCTTGGTGACAATCTATCGCTCGCGATGGAGATGATCGAGGCGCGTGACTGGGAAGTGGCCGGGGCAGGAATGCTCGACACTTGCGACGATGTGCTCGAACTCGAGGTGGTCGAAGGCAATCCGGTCGGTATCCGCCAGATTCTCGACCAGTGCTTCCCCGAGAGCGATCTTCTCCTTGCCGAAGGGCTGATCGAAGTGCCCAACCTGTTCGTGTCGGACATGGATTCGACGATGATCGGGCAGGAATGCATCGACGAACTGGCTGATTTCGCCGGGCTCAAGGACCGCATCGCCGCGATCACCGAACGCGCGATGCAGGGCGAACTCGATTTCGAATCCGCGCTGCGTGAGCGCGTTGGCCTGCTCAAGGACCTGCCCGAAGCGGCGATCAAGCAGTGCCTTGATGAACGCATCCGCCCGATGGATGGTGCGCGCACGCTTGTCTCCACGCTCAAGGCGCGCGGCTGTCACACCGTGCTTGTGACCGGCGGCTTCCATTCCTTCGCCGATCCGGTGGCCGAACTGCTCGGCTTCGACCGCGTGGTCGGCAACCGGCTCGGCCTGCATGAGGGCGTCCTGACCGGCGGGCTGGTCGGTGGCATCGTCGACAGTTCGGTCAAGAAGCAGGTCCTGCTCGAAGAGACCGAGCGCCTTGACGGGGAAGTATTCAGCCTTGCAACCGGTGATGGCGCCAACGACATCCCGATGATTGAGGCTGCCAGCTACGGCATCGCCTACCGTGCCAAGCCAAAGGCGCGCGCCGCTGCAGATGGCTGGATCGACCGGGGCGATCTGACATCGATCCTTTCTCTCCTGGGCGTGCCGCGCGACCAGTGGGTATTCGACTGATCAGGCCAATGCTGGCGCTCGATACCGTCTGCGCGCCAGTATCCTGAGAAGCAGGGCAGCCAGCGCCAACGTCGTCATAGTTACGCCAATCGCGCGCGTTTCAGGCACTGGAATGCGCTTGGCATAGGCGAGGGTGAAGATCAGCCAGATCACGTGAATGCCCGCCGAGTGCAGCCGCTTCCAGTTGCGGCCCAGCGCGCGCATTGCGGTGTTGCTTGAGGTCAGCGCCATCGCGAGTATGAAGACATAGGCCGTTCCGCCCGGGATGAGGGACGCCAGGGTTCGCCGCTCCGGATCGAGGCGGATCGCGGCGAAGAGCGCCACGAGATGGATCGTGTGGCTTGCTGCAAATCCCAGTCCCCACGAGCGGCGGTCGCGCGCCAGCGCCCGGCTCCACGGCGCAGGGGACAGCCTGATCAGCGATGATGCGAGGTAGGTCAGGAGAAAGACGGGAAAGCCGACGCGCGCCGTCCAGCGGGCCGCCAGGTGCCAGCTTTCATGTGGCGTCTCTCCGACCGCCAGACCCGCGCCAAGCGCAAGCAGCGAGAGCATCAGTCCGAATGCGATCGGCCATTTGCGTGCCATGGTCCCGTCCTCCCCCAAGGATGTTGGGTAAGTTTGCCTTCGCCGATCGTTGCTGGCAAGCACCACCCCGCAGCGGGCAATTGACGATCTATTTACAGTGCTGTTAGTATTCCGCGAACAAGACAACCGGGAGAAACGCCGTGAATGCCATGACCGGCGCGTTGAGTGCTGACCTGCCCATCTATGACGAGCGGCGTCCCGAAATGCGGATGCAGCCGCTCAAGGCGTGGCATCATTTCCAGAACCTCCTGAAGGACAAGGAAAATACCGAGGAGGTGTTCTACATCTTCGAGGCTCTTCCATGGCGCAACCTGCGTGGCCGGGCCGAGGCTTTCCTGCGAAGCGAGCGTGGGCAGGCCTTGCGGGCAACCGAGCCCTACCTCCCGGCGATTCTCGACGATCACGAAGCCCTGCGCCGCACGCCAACGGGCTCGCTCGCCAACGCCTACTGCGATTTCATGGAACGCGAGGGCCTGACCGCGCAAGGGCTGGTCGACGAGTTCGATCGCTTCGCCGCAAAGCGCGAACGTTTTGAAGACCAGTTCCTCTGGTACCTCAACCGCATGCGCGACGTGCACGACATGTTGCACGTGCTGACTGGCTATGGCCGCGATGCGCTGGGCGAGGCTTGCGTTCTCGCCTTTACCTACAGCCAGCAGCCATCCCCGGCGCATCTGTTCATCGGCTACCTCGCCGGCATGAACATCAACAAGCAGACCAGGCGCAGCGCCCCGGTGCTACGTGCGGTTCGTGAAGGCCAGCGCCTCGGCAAGGCTTGCCCGCGCCTGTGCGAACAGGCGATCACCGAACTGCTGCCGCTGCCGATCGACGAGGTCCGCGCGCGCCTGAACATCACGCCCGCGGTGCGCTACAAGGAAGCGCACGCGATCTGGCAGGGCATGGGCATCGATCCCTATGATCTGCTCGGAAAGAACGCGGCCAAGCTCGCGGCCTGACGTCATAAACCTCGCGCCCCCGCCTTCGCGGGGGCGCAAAGGTCAGCCGGGCAGACTCAGCCTTCCATCCAGTCGCGGAAGAACGCCTCGTTGGCCTCGCGCAGGGCTGCAAGCTCGACGCCTGCAACCTGCGAGCCGCCAACCGTGCCGAGACGCATCGCACCCTCAAGCACTTCACCCGCCTTGGTCGTCACGACATAGCGTGACTGGTCCTCGCCGAATGCCGAGGCCGTGGTCAGCGCAACATCAAGCGCGCAGCCCTTGCTGCCGGCCAGTGCCATCTCGGTCAGCGCCACGAGCAGGCCACCATCCGAAACGTCGTGAACTGCGGTCAGCTTGCCCGCCGCGATCCATTCGCGGACCTGCTCACCATTCCTGCGCTCAACCGCCAGATCGACCGACGGCGCATCGCCATCTTCGCGTCCGTGGATTTCGCGCAGGTAGAGCGACTGGCCAAGGTGCGAACCTTCTCCGCCCACCAGCCAGATCACGTCGCCTTCGTTCTTGAACGCAACCTTGGTCATCACTTCGTGATCGAGCATCAGCCCGACGCCGCCGATCGCAGGCGTCGGCAGGATCGCCGAGCCGCCACCCGTCGCCTTCGATTCGTTGTAGAGCGAGACGTTGCCCGAAACGATCGGGTAATCCAGCGCGCGGCAGGCATCGCCCATGCCGTTCAGGGCCTGGACGATCTGAGCCATGATTTCGGGGCGCTGCGGGTTGGCGAAGTTGAGGCAATTGGTGATTGCCAGCGGCCGCGCGCCCACGGCGCAAATGTTGCGCCAGGTTTCGGCCACGGCCTGCTTGCCGCCTTCGTAAGGATCGGCATAGCAATAGCGCGGGGTGCAGTCGGTGCTGATCGCCAGCGCCTTCTTCGACCCATGGATGCGCACCACGGCAGCATCGCCGCCCGACTTCTGCAGCGTGTCCGCACCAACCTGCGAATCGTACTGCTCGAAGATCCAGCGACGATTGGCGAGGTCCGGGCAGCCGATCAACTTGACGAGGTCCGCGCCAATGTCTGCGCTTTCCGGCACCGAACCCAGCGGCGCAACATTCGCCCAGGCCTTGTAGTCGGCAAGCGACAGGGCAGGGCGGTCATAGAGCGGTGCGTCTTCGGCGAGAGGCCCGAGCGGAATATCGCAGACCGTCTCGCCCTTGAACTTCAGCACCATGTGGCCGGTGTCGGTCACTTCGCCGATCACGGCAAAGTCCAGCTCCCACTTGCGGAAGATGGCTTCGGCCATGGCTTCCTTGCCGGGCTTGAGCACCATGAGCATGCGCTCCTGGCTTTCCGAAAGCATCATCTCGTAAGGCGTCATGCCCTCTTCGCGGCACGGCACCTTGTCCATGTCGAGGATGATGCCGGCCTTGCCGTTGGTCGCCATTTCGACTGACGAGGAGGTCAGGCCCGCCGCGCCCATGTCCTGGATCGCCACGATCGCATCGGTTGCCATCAGTTCGAGGCAGGCCTCGATCAGCAGCTTTTCGGTGAAGGGATCGCCAACCTGCACGGTCGGGCGCTTCTCGTCGGATTTCTCATCGAAGTCGGCCGAGGCCATGGTCGCGCCGTGGATGCCATCGCGCCCGGTCTTGGAGCCGACATAGACGATCGGATTGCCGAGGCCTGTAGCCGCCGAATAGAAGATCTTGTCGGTATCGGCCACGCCCACGGTCATCGCGTTGACGAGGATGTTGCCGTCATAGGCCTTGTGGAAGTTGGTCTCGCCACCCACCGTCGGCACGCCGACGCAGTTGCCATAGCCGCCAATGCCCGCGACGACGCCCTGCACGAGGTGCTTCATCTTGGGATGATCCGGGCGGCCGAAGCGCAGCGCGTTCATGTTCGCCACCGGACGCGCGCCCATCGTGAACACGTCGCGCAGGATGCCGCCAACGCCCGTCGCGGCGCCCTGATAGGGTTCGATGTACGAAGGGTGGTTGTGGCTTTCCATCTTGAAGATGGCGGCCTGCCCATCACCGATGTCGATCACGCCTGCGTTTTCGCCCGGGCCGCAGATCACCCAGGGCGCCGATGTCGGCAGCTTCTTGAGGTGGATGCGGCTCGACTTGTACGAGCAGTGCTCCGACCACATGACCGAGAAGATGCCGAGCTCGACAAGGTTCGGCTCGCGCCCCAGAGCGTTCAGAACGCGCTGATACTCTTCCTCGGACAGCCCATGGGCGGCGACGACATCTGGCGTGATTTCGGACATGGCGCGCGCCTTAGCGATGTGGCGCGCCTTAGGCTAGTCCTGTCAGGCGAACTTGAGCGCCACCCATGTGGCGGCGGTGGCAGCGACAGTGGTGGCAAACGTGCCCCAGATCACGTCGATCACGGTAACGTGAACAGGCCAGCGGGCGAGCACGGCCTGGCTGGTCAGGTCATAGGTCATGTAACACATCGCGCCGAGGATCGCGCCGTTCAGCGCGGCTGCGCCCAGTCCCTGCGACATGCCCGGACGCACCGCAAACCAGAGCATTCCGGCCAGATAGAGCACGTAGAACACCAGTGCCGGAGTCGCGCGGAACTGCGGAGCAAGCAGATCGCCCAGGGCAGGCCGGTAGAGCTTCGATCCTGCCCAACCGAGCCAGAGCGCATCGAGCGCACCGAACACGACGGCGGCCGCTACATAGGCGATCACGTACTGCATGGCGCTTGGTCTCCCGGATTGCTGTTCATCGAAGCTTGACCACACCCCCGCGCGCCGTCAATGCTGCCTCTATGGGAACCGGACCTGAAATCGCGAGCCTGAGCTTTGAAGAGGCGCTGAAGGAACTCGAGACCGTCGTCAGGCGGCTTGAAAGCGGGGACGCGCCGCTGGATGAATCAATCGATCTTTATGCCCGTGGCGACGCTCTCAGGGCGCACTGCCAGGCACGGCTCGATGCGGCTCAAGCGCGAATCGAGGCGATCGTGGCCGATCGTGACGGCAAGCCACAGGCCTTGCGCGCCTTTGACGAAGCCCAGGGTTGAGCGAGGCGATCATGGCGGCTGATACCGGTCTGTTGAAGCCCGCGCTCACGGCGATTGCCGAGGACATCGACAAGAGCTTCGACCTGCTGCTCCCGCTTCCCGGCGATCCGCGTGACCGGCTGGTGGAAGCGATGCGCTATGCCACGATCGGTGGCGGCAAGCGGGTGCGCCCGCTGTTGGTCTGCGCCACGGCCAGTCTGTTCGGCGTCTCGCGTGAAGCTGCGGTGCGAGTCGGCACTGCGATAGAGGCGATCCACGTCTATTCGCTGATCCACGATGATCTGCCTTGCATGGACAATGATGCGCTGCGCCATGGCAAGCCGACGGTTCATCTTGCCTTCGACGATGCCGCGGCAGTGCTCGCAGGCGACGCGCTGCACGATTTCGCGTTCGAGATCCTGTCCGATCCGGCCACCAGTGGTGATCCGTTCACCCGCATCGAACTGATCCGCACGCTCGCTACGGCCAGCGGCATGAACGGCATGTGCGGCGGGCAGATGATGGATATCGTCGCCGAAACTTCGAGCTTCGACCTGCCGACCGTGACCCGTCTCCAGCAGTTGAAGACCGGGGCCTTGCTCTCCGCTTCGGTCGAGATGGGCGCGATCCTTGGCAAGGTGCCGCCCGAAGGCCGCACGCATCTGCGCGGATATGCACGCGATATCGGCCTTGCCTTCCAGATTGCCGACGACCTGCTCGACGCCGAGGGGGATGAGGCTGCTGCAGGCAAGGCGCTGCGCAAGGACGAGGCTCAGGGCAAGGAGACCTTCCTGTCTCTGCTGGGCCCGGAGCGCGCGCGCGAACAGGCCAGAATGCTGATCGATCAGGCCATCGAACTTCTTTCCAGCTACGGCCCCGAGGCTGAACTGCTGCGCGAACTGGCGCGCTTCATTGTCGAGAAGGAATCACTGATGGCACAGCGCATCGGCGTCTATCCGGGCACGTTCGATCCGATCACGCTTGGCCATCTCGACATCATCCGGCGCGGTGCCAAGCTGGTCGACAAGCTGATCATCGGCGTCACCACCAATCCGTCGAAGAACCCGATGTTCACGCCGGAGGAACGCATGGCCATGGTCGTGCGCGAAGTGGCCGAACAGGGGATCGACAATGTCGAGGTCGTCGGCTTCAATGCGTTGCTGATGAAGTTCGCCCGCGCTCAGGGGGCAAACGTCATCGTGCGTGGCCTGCGTGCCGTGGCGGACTTTGAATACGAGTACCAGATGGCGGGCATGAACCAGCAGCTCGACTCCGAGATCGAGACCGTGTTCCTCATGGCCGACGTCAGCCTCCAGCCCATCGCCTCGAAACTCGTCAAGGAAATTGCCCTGTTCGGCGGGGAGATTGCCGGTTTCGTTACTCCTGCCATTCGCGACGAAGTGGTTGCCCGGGTTGAGAAGATCGGTCGAATGGGCGACTACTGAGCGCACCTTGCTGACACACTGCGGCAATCGTTCATTGCAGCGACAGCGCGAGACGCCTATCGGCGATCAAGATTATCCGGAGTTCTTAAAGTCCATGGTTTCGCGCTTTCTAACCGCCTTTGCGCTCGGCGCTGCCCTGATCGTGTCGCCCGCCGTGGCGAAGGACAAGAAGGACGAGGCTGCGGCCCCCGCTCCCAAGGTGCTGAACTACGCCGTGAACGCCGATCAGTCGGTCGATCGCGAGAACATCCTTTACCTCGACCTCTCGAACGGTGGTCGCGTGGCGATCCGGCTCGTGCCGGATTGGGCGCCCGCGCATGTCGAGCGGATTAAGACGCTGGCACGCCAGGGCTTTTACAACGGCGTCATTTTTCACCGCGTGATCGATGGCTTCATGGCGCAGACCGGAGACCCGACGGGTACGGGGCAGGGCGGTTCGCCGCTTCCTGACCTGACGGCGGAGTTCAACGCCGTGCCGCATGTGCGCGGATCGGTTTCGATGGCCCGCACCAACGAGCCCAACACCGCGAACAGCCAATTCTTCATCGTGTTCTATCCACGCTTTGCGCTCGATCACAAGTACACGAACTTCGGCCGCGTGATCGCGGGCATGGACTATGTCGATGCGGTCGTGCGGGGTGAGCCGCCAGCAAACCCGACCAAGATCGTGCAGGCCTCGATCGCGGCAGACAACAAGCCGGTGCCGGCCATGGAAGCGCCTGCCGCTGCCAAGGCCATCACCGCAGACATGCTCAGCAACTCTTCGTCAAACTGAAGGGGTCGAACCTCGCCGCTTTTGCGGCTAGGGCGCAGTCATGCGCGTAGACCTCTTCGATTTCGAACTGCCCCAGGAAAACATCGCCCTGCGTCCAGCAAGGCCGCGTGATTCGGCGCGGCTGCTTGGCGTGGGAAGCAATGGGCCGTTCCGTGATCTCACGGTGCTTGATCTTCCTTCGTTGCTCAATCCGGGCGACGTTCTGGTGTTCAACGACACCCGTGTCATTCCGGCCCAACTTGAAGGCCAACGCGGCGAGGCGCGCATCGGCGCGACGCTGCACAAGCGCATCGACTTGCGCCGCTGGCAGGCCTTCGTTCGAAACGGCAAGCGCCTGCGTGAAGGCGACGAGATCCGCTTCGGCGCGGGCGTCACCGCCCATGCCGAGGGTCGTCTTGCCGATGGCAGCTGGACACTGTTCTTTCCGGGCGAGGAACCCGTCGAGGTCCTGCTGGAGCGTGCCGGACAGATGCCGCTGCCGCCCTATATAGCGGGCAAGCGGCCGACCGACGAGCAGGACCGCGAAGACTACCAGACCATGTTCGCGGCCAAGGATGGCGCAGTCGCGGCGCCCACGGCCGCGCTGCACTTCACCCCGCGCCTGATGGAAGCCATCGCCGCGCGTGGCATCCGGACCGAGACGCTCACCTTGCATGTTGGCGCGGGTACGTTCCTGCCGGTCAAGGCCGAGGACACCCAGGACCACCAGATGCACGCCGAATGGGGCACGATCGACGCTGCGACAGCAGACCGTCTCAACGCCGCACGTGCCGCCGGCAATCGCGTTATCGCGGTCGGAACCACCTCGCTGCGTCTCCTGGAAAGCGCAGCAGGCGACGACGCTGATGGAAATTGGGTGATTCGCCCCTTCGAAGGCGACACTGCGATCTTCATCACCCCGGGTTACACCTTCCGCGCCATCGACGGGTTGATGACCAACTTCCACCTGCCCAAGTCGACTCTGTTCATGCTGGTCTCGGCACTGATGGGCCTTGATCGCATGCAGGCGGCCTACGCCCACGCCATCGCACAAGGCTACCGCTTCTACTCCTACGGCGATTCAAGCCTGCTCCTGCCATAAAGCGCAGTTTCGGTCTGGCCTGCGCCGGGTAGCTTCCCCCAAACAGATCTGGGAGCAGGGCATGATACCGGCACACGTTCCGGCCGACCGCGTGGTCGACTTCGACATCTTCAATCCGCCGGGCGTCGAGAGCGACTACTTCGCGGCGTGGAAGACCCTGCTCGATGGGCCGGGGCTGGTCTGGACGACCGCCAACGGCGGGCACTGGATCGCTGCGCGCGGTGATGTGGTGCGCGAACTGTGGGGCGATGCCGAACGGCTTTCCAATCAATGCCTTGCCGTCACCCCCGGCCTCGGCGAAGTCATGCAGTTCATCCCGCTCCAGCAGGACGGCGCAGAGCACAAGGCTTTCCGCACCCCGGTAATGAAAGGCCTCGCCTCGCGCTTCGTCGTCGCGCTCGAACCGAAGGTCCGCGAAGTCGCGCGCGAACTGATCCAGGGCCTGCGCCCGCTAGGAAAATGCGATTTCGTTAGCGACTTCGCGGAAATCCTGCCCCTCAACATCTTCCTCACCCTGATCGACGTCCCCCTCGAAGACCGCCCACGCCTCCGACAGCTGGGCGTTCAACTCACGCGTCCGGACGGCTCGATGACGGTGGAGCAACTCAAGCAGGCGGCAGACGACTACCTCTGGCCCTTCATCCAGAAACGCATGGCCCAGCCGGGCGACGACCTGTTCAGCCGCATTCTTTCAGAGCCAGTCGACGGTCGGCCATGGACCGAGGACGAGGCGCGCAGGATGTGCCGCAATCTTCTGTTCGGGGGACTCGATACGGTTGCGGCGATGATCGGGATGGTCGCGCTGCATCTGGCGAGGCATCCCGACGACCAGAAATGGATGCGCGATAACCCCCGAGAGTTGCCCGGAGTTGCCGATGAGTTGATGCGGAGATACCCGACAGTTGCCGTGAGTCGCAATGCAGTTGGAGATATCCAGATCGATGGCGTCACCATCCGCACTGGCGACCTCGTCTACCTCCCCAGTGTTTTGCACAACCTTGATCCAAAATGCTTTTCTGCTCCCGAAGAGGTCCGCTTCGATCGCGGACTGACCCCCATCCGCCACACCACCATGGGCGTAGGCGCACATCGCTGCGTCGGCGCAGGCCTCGCCCGCATGGAAGTGATCGTGTTCCTCGAGGAATGGCTGTCAGGGATGCCGGAAGTCAGGCTCGATCCTGACAAGCCCGTGACGATGAAGGGCGGCAACGTCGGCGCCTGCACCGCGCTGCCACTGGTGTGGAATCCCTAGGAAAACCAGCCCCAGACCAACCGCACTGTCAGTCCGATGCTCACCACCACGAGCAGCGGGCGGATGACCTTGGCGCCGAACTTGGTGGCGTAGTGCGAGCCGATCCACGCGCCGGTCATCGCGCCTGCGCCCATGCATAGCCCTAGAATCCACATCGCCTGCCCGCCGATGGTGAAGACGATGACGCTGGCTATGTTGCTCGTAACGTTGAGGTATTTGGTCAGGCCCGTGGCCCGTGTCAGCCCCATGCCGCGCAGGCCGACGAGCGTGGTCGCAAAGAACTGACCGGCGCCGGGGCCGAAGAAGCCGTCGTAGAATGCCACGCCTGCGCCGACCGGCATGTAGCCGCGCTCGGACAGGTGGCCATGGCGGTCCTCGTCGGTCATGCCCGGCGAAAGCACTGTGTAGAGCGCAACTGCGATCAGCAGCACGGGGACGACCAGCTTCAGCACGTCGGCACTAAGGTGCTGAATCGCCAGTGATCCGCTGAGCGCGCCGACGAAGACCACGGCAGCCGTCGGCGCGCTCTTGCGGAAGCTGAACAGCCCGGCCTTGTGATAGCGCCAAGTGGCCATCGAGGTGCCGCACATCGACTGGATCTTGTTGGTGCCCAGAACCACGTGCGGGGGCAGGGGGGTGGAAAGCAGGACCGGCATCATCACCAGTCCGCCGCCGCCTGCCACCGCATCGATGAAGCCCGAAAGGACCGCGACGCAGGTCAGCGCCGGATAGAACCACAGATCGAGGTTTACGGGGTCAATCATCAGCAGGTCTGGCATTTGCGCGCTTTGGCGATTGCGCCTAAGGGCCGCAACACTCTTTTTGCCGAGATTGCCGCACAATGACCCGTTTCGCCTTCGACATCCATGCCACCGACGGAAAGGCGCGCACCGGCACGATCCGCATGATGCGCGGGGACATACGCACGCCTGCCTTCATGCCGGTGGGCACGGCGGCGACGGTCAAGGCGATGAAGATGGAGGACGTCCGCGCAAGCGGTGCCGACATCATTCTTGGCAACACCTACCACCTGATGCTGCGCCCCGGTGCAGAGCGCGTGGCGCGTCTGGGGGGCCTTCACAAGTTCGGCGGGTGGGACCGACCGATCCTGACGGACAGTGGCGGCTATCAGGTGATGAGCCTGTCCGACCTTCGGAAGATCACCGAGGAAGGCGTGACCTTCGCCAGCCACCTTGACGGGTCGCGCCACCTGCTCAGCCCCGAACGTTCGATGGAAATCCAGCGCCTGCTCGGGTCGGACATCGTCATGTGCTTCGACGAATGCCCCCGTGCGGACCAGCCGCGTGACGTGATTGCCAAGTCGATGGAAATGTCGATGCGCTGGGCAAGGCGCAGCCGCGACGCTTTCGATGCTGGCGGTGAACATGCCGAACGCTCGGCGCTGTTCGGTATCCAGCAGGGCGCTCTGGATGAGGGCCTGCGCAGGTATAGCGCTGACGCCCTGACCGAGATCGGCTTCGATGGTTATGCCATTGGCGGCCTTGCCGTGGGGGAAGGGCAGGAGGCGATGTTCGCCACGCTCGACTTTGCGCCACAGCAGTTGCCTGCGGACCGTCCGCGCTATCTGATGGGTGTGGGCAAGCCGGATGATCTTGTGGGGGCAGTGGAGCGCGGGGTCGACATGTTCGATTGCGTGCTGCCGACGCGTTCGGGGCGCAATGGGCAAGCCTTCACCTGGAACGGGCCGCTCAACATGCGCAATGCCCGCCACGCAGAGGATACCGGGCCGATGGACGAACGGTGCCCGTGTCCGACCTGCACGAAGTACAGCCGCGCCTATCTGCACCACCTGCACAAGTCGGGTGAGATGCTCGGCGCGATGCTGCTGACCGAGCACAACCTGTGGTTCTACCAGCAACTGATGGCAGGAATGCGCGCGGCTATCAGCGAAGGCCGGTTCGCCGCGTTCGCAGCCGATTTCCGACGGGATTACTTCGCGCGCTAGGCTGCCAGACCCTCGGCACCTGAGGGCATGACTGGCTCCTGCGTTTCCAGTCGCGTGTCCTTGTAGGCATAGAACATGCCGGTCCGCTCATCAAAAAAGCCTGCGCCGATGGCGAAGGCCTGCCGCTGCGCGGTGAGGAGATCGGGATACCATTTGCCGGTGCGGTGCGGGGTGACGAAGCGATAGAGGGACATGCCCTTCCAATGGCCATGTCGTGTGTCGGTTCCCTGACAAGGTCGAGATTTTGGCGCGAGAACGAAACGTAACGCCTTGTTTGCGAATGCGAAAAAGGCGGGGCTTGCGCCCCGCCTCTTCCTTGATCTGCAGTGGTCGGAAACCGATCAGCGCGAATAGAATTCGACGACCAGGTTCGGCTCCATCTTCACCGGATAGGGCACTTCGTCGAGCGTCGGCACGCGGGTGAAGGTGACCTTGTCGCCGTCGGCGGCAACGTAGTCAGGAACTTCACGCTCGGGCAGGGTCTGTGCTTCGGCGATCAAGGCCATTTCCTTGGCCTTCTTGCCGAGGCTGATCACGTCGCCGGGGCGAACGCGACGCGAGGCGATGTTGCACTTCACGCCGTTGACGTAAATGTGACCGTGCGAAACGACCTGACGGGCCGAGAAGATGGTCGGTGCGAACTTGGCGCGGTACACGACCATGTCGAGGCGCTGCTCGAGCAGGCCGATCAGGTTCTGACCGGTATCGCCCTTCATCTTCGCCGCTTCCTGATAGGTGCGCTTGAACTGCTTTTCGGTCACGTCGCCATAGTAGCCCTTGAGCTTCTGCTTGGCGCGGAGCTGAATGCCGAAGTCCGAGACCTTGCTCTTGCGGCGCTGGCCGTGCTGGCCGGGGCCATACGAGCGGCGGTTCACCGACGACTTGGGACGGCCCCAGATGTTCTCGCCGAGACGACGGTCAATTTTGTACTTTGATGCCTTGCGCTTGGACATGCGCTGCCTTTCAATCTGCATTGCACCGGCAACTCACCGATGCTTCAAGTCCCGGACCCGCACCACTCTGCCAATTGCAGAATGCGGCCACCGCTTCACCGGGAGTGCGAGGCCAATTGCGAAGCGCGGCCAAGAACAGACAATTAGGGCTTTGTCAAGGGCACCGGCCATAGACAGGCGGACGAAACTGGAGTGCTATCGCCAATGATGCACGAGAGGCCGCCTCGTCCTGAGCAATGCGAGCCGCTGGAAAGCCTTTCCAGCGGCGTGGAGGCGATCGACCTGCAGATACTTGCCCTGCTTTCCCAACGGTTTGGCATGTCGCGCGATGCGGTTGATGGGAGTGGCCTCGGGGACGAGGAAGACCGCAAGGCGCAGCTTTCGGTGATTCGCCGCAGGGCGTTCGAACTCGGCATCCCCGTCGGGCTGGTGACCGACTTCTGGGACCGGCTGCTCGATGCATCTGAAGCGATGCAGGCCCAGCGCGGCAATCGCGCGATCAACGAATAGCAGATCAGTTGCGCGGTTCGTCGCCGGGCTTCGATCCCGGCTTGCGGCGCAGCGCGCTCAACACGCCACGCATCGTGCGCACTTCCAGATGGTTCCAGCCCGGCTTGGTCAGCATGGTGCGCAAGGTGCGGCGGGTGGCTGCGGCGCGAGCTTCGGGTTCAAAGTAACCGCGCGGCTCGAGCATGGTGCAGAGCTGTTCGAACATGCCTTCGAACTCTTCCTGCGGCGCGGGCGGCAGGAGATCCTCGACCGTGGGCTGCACGAGGTCGACATGCTTCGACCATTCATAGGCGCACAGGATCACCGCCTGAGCAAGGTTCAGCGAGCCGAATTCCGGATTGATCGGAACGGTGATGATCGCGCGCGCCAGGGCTACGTCATCGGTCTCGAGGCCCGACCGTTCAGGGCCGAAGATGATCGCTCTGCGGCCGGGTGCGACGATGATGTCCTTGGCGGCCTGTTCAGGCGTCAGCACGGGCTTGGTCACGCCGCGCTTGCGCACGGTGGTGGCATAGACATGGCTGCAGTCGCCGACAGCCTCGGCAAGGGTATCGAAGACCTGCGCCTTTTCGAGGACGATGTCGGCCCCGGCTGCGGCAGGTCCTGCCGACGGATTGGGCCAGCCATCACGTGGCGAGACCAGTCGCATCTCGGTAAGCCCGAAGTTGAGCATGGCGCGCGCTGCCTTGCCGATGTTTTCGCCCAGTTGCGGGCGTACCAGCACGATTACCGGCTGGCGCTGGGCATTGTCGGCTTCGCTCACGTCAGACCGCTCATTTCCTGGACGCTGGAGGCAAACTCCTCGAAGTCACGCGCTTCGGTGAAATCGCGGTAGACACTGGCGAAGCGGATGTAGGCGACGCTGTCGAGCTGGCGCAGGCCCTCCATGACCATTTCACCGATCATCTTGGACGGCACTTCGGCATCGCCCATGGTCTCGATCTGGCGCTGGATGCCGGACACAAGCTGATCAAGCCGTTCCTGAGAGACTGGGCGTTTGCGGCACGCCAGGGCGACCGACTGCTCGATCTTGGAGCGGTCGAACGGTTCGCGGCGCTCACCGCTCTTGACCACGACGACTTCGCGCAACTGGACACGCTCGAACGTGGTGAACCGCGCGCCACAGCCTTCGCACTGACGGCGCCGACGGATCGAGGTGTTGTCCTCGCTCGGCCGGCTGTCCTTTACCTGGCTATTGTCGTGGGCGCAGAACGGGCATCTCATGCTGTCAGCGCTTGATCCGCTGCCAGAAGGCGAAGCCTGCGCCGACGGCAAGTCCGAGCGGCAGAGAAACAACCGGGAGGAGTACGCCTGCCACCGCACCGATCGCCGCGCCGGTCAGCACCGGCTTGGTCGACGGGTGGGCGAGGCCCTGCTTTGCCATGCCCGAGATCTCTTCCTTGGCGCGGGCGGCGATATCGTCCTGGTTGTTCATGGTCTTACAGCTCCGGATAGATCGGGAACTGCGCGCAAAGTTCGGCGACACGGTCGCGCACGCGCTGTTCGACCTGACCATCGCCCTCTTCGCCATTGCGCGCAAGGCCGTCGACCACTTCGACGATCAGCTTGCCGATGGTGCGGAACTCTTCCTCGCGGAAACCGCGGGTCGTGCCCGCAGGCGTGCCAAGGCGGATGCCCGAGGTGACGAAGGGCGAGCGCTTGTCGAACGGAACGCCGTTCTTGTTGCAGGTGAGCCAGGCCCGATCGAGGCCCTTTTCGGCGGCCTTGCCGGTCACGTCCTTGGGCGTGAGGTCAACCAGCATGAGGTGGTTGTCGGTGCCGCCCGAGACGATGCCGAGGCCTGCATCCTTGATGCTTTCGGCCAGTGCCTTCGCATTGCTGACGATCTGGTGGGCATAGGCCTTGAATTCAGGGCGCAGGGCTTCGCCGAAGGCAACCGCCTTGCCCGCGATGACATGGACCAGCGGTCCACCCTGCATGCCGGGGAACACGGCGGTGTTGAACTTCTTGGCCAGATCCTCGTCGTTGGTAAGGATTACGCCGGAGCGCGGGCCACGCAGCGACTTGTGCGTGGTGGTGGTGACGACGTGGGCATGCGGGAAGGGTGAGGGGTGCGCCCCGCCTGCGACCAGGCCCGAGATGTGCGACATGTCGACCAGCAGCCACGCGCCTATCTCGTCGGCGATGGCGCGGAAGGCGGCCCAGTCCCAAGTGCGCGAATAGGCGGTGCCGCCAGCGATGATCAGCTTGGGCTTGTGCTCGCGAGCGAGGCGGGCAACTTCGTCCATGTCGATCAGGTGATCGTCCGGGCGCACGCCATAAGGGATCACGTTGAACCACTTGCCGCTCATGTTGACCGGCGAGCCGTGAGTGAGGTGGCCGCCCGAGTTGAGGTCAAGCCCCATGAAGCTGTCGCCCGGCTGAAGCAGCGCGAGGAAGACGGCCTGGTTCATCTGGCTGCCCGAGTTGGGCTGGACGTTGGCGAAGTTGCAGCCGAACAGCTTCTTGGCGCGCTCGATCGCGAGGTTCTCGACGATGTCGGCGTATTCGCAGCCGCCGTAGTAGCGCTTGCCCGGATAGCCTTCGGCGTACTTGTTGGTGAAGACCGAGCCGGTGGCTTCGAGCACGGCGCGGCTGGTGATGTTTTCGGACGCGATCAGCTCGATCTTGGTCTGCTGGCGGTGCAGTTCACCCTTGATGGCGGCGAAGACTTCAGCGTCTGCCGTTTCCAGATGCTCGGTGAAGAAGCCGGCTTTGCGGATTTCCGGCGCTGCTGTGGCGGTGGTCATCTCTGGGGGCTCCTTCAAACGGTTGGGTTGGAAAGCTTTTCGACGCGGCCGGCATGGCGGCCACCGCCGAATTCGGTGGAGAGGAATGCGTCAAGGCAGGCCTTGGCCATGTCGATACCGGTGAGGCGCGCGCCCATCGCGATCACGTTGGCATCGTTGTGCTCACGGGCAAGGGCGGCGGACAGAGGCTCGGAGACCAGCGCGCAGCGGCAGGCTGCATTGCGATTGACGGCAATGGAAATGCCGATGCCCGAACCGCACAGGGCCACACCATAATCGACGATGCCTTCGGCGACGACACCGGCCAGCTTGTAGCCATAGTCCGGGTAATCGACGCGATCAGCGGTTTCGGGTCCGAGGTCGGCTACTTCATGGCCGAGGCCGATCAGATACTCGCGCAATTCGGCCTTCAGGTCGACGGCGGCATGGTCGGAAGCGATGGCGATACGCATGGGGGATCGTGTCTCGACAGCGGTTTTACGGGATTCGTTGGCGCGCCCATAAGCTCTTGCAGCGCAACAAGCCACCGCAAATCGACCTGCGAAATCTGCCCGATGGGGCTCATCCTAACAGGTGTGATTGTCTATGCGGTTGCGGCACCGGCCTCACGCGCGTAGAGGCGCGGCGTTTGATGCAGGACGGGATGGATTGGGGATGCCGCAGGAACACGTGCTCATTGCCGGTGGCGGCATTGGCGGGTTGGTACTCGCGCTGACGCTCCACCAGATCGGCGTTTCCTGCACGGTGTTCGAATCCGTGCGTGAATTGAAGCCCTTGGGCGTCGGCATCAACCTTCAGCCCAATGCCGTACGCGAGTTGGAAGACCTCGGCATCGGCGAGGACGAGATGGATGCTGTCGGCATCCCGGCGCGCGAATGGGCGCTGGTCGGGCTGAACGGTCGCGAGATCTATGCCGAGCCGCGCGGCAAGCTCGCGGGCTACAAATGGCACCAGTACGCGGTCCATCGCGGCGAATTCCACATGCTTCTCTATCGCAAGGTGATCGAACGCCTGGGGCCACAGGCGGTACGTTTGGGCAGCAAGGTCACCGGCTATCGCAAGGAAGCCGATGGCACCGTGACGGCTCTGGTCGAGGACCGCGCAGGTGTGGTCGAGGAAGTGGCCGGAACGCTCCTGTTCGGTGCGGACGGCATTCATTCGTCGGTTCGCGCGCAGATGCATCCCGATCAGCCACCGATCCACTGGGGTGGCACGATCATGTGGCGGGGGACGGCCAAGGGCGTGCCGATCCGTTCAGGCTCTTCGTTTGTGGGTCTTGGCACGAGCCGCCATCGCGTCGTGATCTACCCGATTTCGCATCCGGACGCCGAAGGCCTGTCGGACATCAACTGGATTGCTGAGCAGACCTATGACACAGACCATGACTGGACCAAGTCGGGCTGGTTCCGCCCTGTCGAACTCTCGGAGTTCGCGCGCGAGTTCGACGGTTTCGTCTATGACTGGCTGAACCTGCCGGAACTTCTGGCCAAGTCCGACATCGCCTACGAGAACCCGATGATCGACCGCGATCCGCTGCCGACGTGGGTCGATGGGCCGGTCGCCCTGATCGGCGATGCAGCGCATCCGATGTATCCGACAGGCTCGAACGGCGCATCTCAGGCCATTGTCGATGCCCGCCAGATCGGGCGGATCATGCTGGAACGCGGTGTCACGGCCGAGGCGCTTGCCCGCTTCGACGCCGAGTTCTGCGGTCCGATAGGTCAGGTCGCCATGCGCAACCGCGGTGCGGGGCCGTTCGGCCTGCTCAACATGGTGGACGAACGCTGCGGGGGGCAGTTCGACAACATCGACGATATCATCCCGGCGCAGGAGCGCAGCGCCTTCATGCTCGCCTACCAGCAGGCGGCAGGCTTTGCGAAGGACAAGCTGAACGCTGCCCCCCGCATGATTGCCGAAGGCGCGCGTGTGGGTCAGGTGCCCGCATGACCATTGCACTTACTCACGCGACCGATCTGGTTGTCGAGCTTGCGCGCCCGCACGAAATGGGCGCTTGCCCTGCGGGAACTCGGCGCATCATTCCGATCATCGGCGGCACTGCGAGCGGCCCGCTGCTGTCCGGGCGGATATTGCCGATCGGGGCTGACTGGCAGACGGTGCTGGCTGGCGGAATAGCCGATCTCGATGCCCGCTACGCGATAGAGACTGCCGATGGCGCGGTGGTCGAGGTCATCAGCCAGGGCATCCGCCATGCCTCGCCCGAGGTTCACGCTCGCATTGCCAATGGCGAGCAGGTCGATCCTCGCGAATACTACATGCGCTCGGCGATCCGGCTGGAGAGCGGGAGCGCCGCTTACAGCTGGGTCAATCGCTCCTTGTTCCTTGCGCAGGGAGGCAAAGTCGGAAACACGGTGCGGCTGGCGGTATACAGGGTCGACTGATAAACCGGGCAAGCCCCGGCCGTCACGCGACCAGGGCGTGATGCTTGTCTGAAAGAAAAATCGCGTTCTTGCGGGTAAGGTCGCCTTCGACCAGCCTCGTACCGTTCCAGCCGTATGGTGACAGTCCAAGCTTGCCCAGAATGACAACTGCCTGTTCGTCGGGGCGTTCGATGATCATGATGGGCTTGTGATCGGCAATTGTCTGAAGACCGCCACCGATCACTTGCGTCTCGAAGCCCTGAACGTCGATCTTGATCAGGTCGGGGGCAAGCTTGAGGGCGTCGAGACGCTCGACTTGGACCGTGAAACTGTCGACCGACAGATGCTTGCTTGAAAAGCGAGCGATTCTTCGTGAATTGAGCCACTCGACGGCTGCGTCGCGATCGAGCGATGCAATGCCGTCATAAATGTAGTTGCGATAGCGCGGCACATGCATCTGATGGTGGCCGGCCGTCAGTCCCAGACCCATCTCGATGACGTCCACATTGCCAGTGTCTGCAAACTGCATGCGCAGATGCTGCGCCAGAACAGGATTCGGCTCGAGTGTGATGATCCGGTCCGGCCGGGCATAGCGCTGCAGCGCCACCACACTTTGCCCCCAGTTGCCGCCGATATCGAGCGCAAGGCCAAGTGGATCAAGCTTGCGCAGAAGCCGGAATTCCGGATCGGCAAACAGGCCAAAACGGCGGGTGACGAGATTGAAGGCTGCGAACTTCGCGGCACGGGTACCGGGAAAATGCGTCTGCAGATCCCGGAACTGGCGACGAAGTTCCCTCAGCGGCCAGGGTTCAGGACGGTAACCCCAGTCCAGTTCCGGTCCTGAGGATTCACCGTCCATGCCCGCTGCGTGCTTACTGATCGAGGAACGAACGCATCTTGCGGCTGCGGCTCGGATGCTTGAGCTTCCGCAGAGCCTTTGCTTCGATCTGGCGGATACGTTCGCGCGTCACCGAGAACTGCTGGCCGACTTCTTCCAGCGTGTGATCGGTGTTCATGCCGATGCCGAAGCGCATGCGCAGAACACGTTCTTCGCGCGGAGTGAGGCTGGCAAGGACGCGGGTGACCGTTTCCTTGAGGTTTGCCTGGATCGCCGCGTCGACCGGGATGATCGCGTTCTTGTCCTCGATGAAATCACCCAGATGCGAATCTTCCTCGTCGCCGATCGGCGTTTCGAGGCTGATCGGCTCCTTGGCAATCTTCATCACCTTGCGAACCTTTTCGAGCGGCATCGAAAGACGCTCGGCCATTTCTTCCGGCGTCGGTTCGCGGCCCTGCTCGTGCAGGAACTGGCGGCTGGTGCGGACCAGTTTGTTGATCGTCTCGATCATGTGGACCGGGATACGAATCGTGCGCGCCTGATCCGCGATCGAGCGGGTGATCGCCTGCCTGATCCACCAGGTAGCGTAAGTCGAGAACTTGTAGCCGCGGCGGTACTCGAACTTGTCGACCGCCTTCATCAGGCCGATGTTGCCTTCCTGAATGAGGTCGAGGAACTGCAGGCCGCGGTTCGTGTACTTCTTGGCGATCGAGATCACGAGGCGAAGGTTCGCCTCGACCATTTCCTTCTTGGCGATACGCGCTTCACGCTCGCCCTTCTGGACCATGTTCACGATGCGGCGGAATTCGCCCAGCGACATGCCAGTGGCCGAAGCAATGTCGGAAATCTCGGCGCGGATGCGCTCGACCGGCACGGATTCGTTGGCTGCGAAAGCAGCCCACTTCTTGTCACGGGTGGCGAGCGCCTGAAGCCAGCCATCGTCAAGCTCGTGCCCGACGTACATGTCGAGGAAGTCCTTGCGCGGCACCTTGTGGCGCTCTGCCAGACGCAGCATCTGGCCGCCAAGCGTCGTCAGACGGCGGTTGAAGGCATAGAGGTTGTCGACGAGGTATTCGATCTTCGAGGCGTGGAACTGCACCGATTCCACCTGCGCCGTCAGGTCCTCGCGCAGCTTCTGGTACTGCGCTTCCTTGGCAGGCGGGAAATCGTTGCCCATGCCAAGAGCGTCCAGACGTTCGGCCTGGATCTTCTCGAACTGGCGGAACAGCGAGGTGATCTCGGCGAACCGTTCAAGCGCGGCAGGCTTCAGCTGTGCTTCCATCTGGGCAAGGCTGAGGGTGTTGTCCTCTTCCTCTTCCTCAGCGGGACGCGCGCGGCGCTCACGCAGTTCGTCGTCCTCGTCATCGGAAGCGACTTCTTCCTCGACGTCCTCTTCTTCCTTGAAGGTCGGACCGGCCGTGGCTTCGCTGATTTCCGGCTCGCCGGTTTCCTCGCCGTCTTCCGAGAGGTTCTCGGGCTGCGGTTCCTTGGACAGCATCGCGTCGAGATCGAGGATTTCGCGCAGCTGCATTTCGCCGGCGTTGAGCGCGTCGGACCACTGGATGATGGCGTGGAAGGTGATCGGGCTTTCACACAGCCCCATGATCATCGTGTCGCGACCGGCCTCGATGCGCTTGGCAATGGCGATTTCGCCTTCGCGGCTGAGCAGTTCGACCGCGCCCATCTCGCGCAAGTACATGCGCACGGGATCGTCGGTCCGCTCGACCGTTTCCTTGCGCTTGATGATGTCGGGGCGGTCCTCGGTGGTCTCCGCCTCGTCGAGTTCGTCGTCCTGCGCCTTTTCCTCAGGGTCGACCGCGTCTTCGTCGCTCTCGACGATATTGACGCCCATTTCCGAGATCGCGGCCATGATGTCCTCGATCTGGTCGGCAGACATCTGGTCCTGGGGCAGCGCTTCGTTGAGTTCGTCAACGGTGATGATTCCCCTGCGCTTGGCGCGGGCAATCAGCTTCCGGATTGAAGCATCATTGAGATCAATAAGCGGAGCGTCGCCATTGTCGGTCTTGTCGTTCGAAGCCATTTAACCCAGGTACCACCATCTGAGAGCCGGGCCTTGGCAGACCCGGGTGCGCCTATTGCTATAATTATAACGCAGCACGAGCACGGCCCATTTGCCCCAAACGGGCAAGCAATGCCAGCCTTCGCTGCAACAATCTCTGTTGTTCGGCGAAGCTTTCGTCGGAAAACTCCGTTTCGTGGCGTCTGGTGGCCTCACCAAGCGCCTCTTCCACGGCCGGAAGCTCGACCAGCAGAGCTACTGCTTCGGCAAGCTCGTCACCCGCCGAATCACCACCGCTGGCAAGAAAGCCGAATCGCATTCCGGCGTAATCCTGCGCCGACGGGAGCCGAAGCCCTCGTTCTAGCAATATGGTGGCAAGACCCTCGCTTTCAAGCGGTTGCCCGGTATCCGCGACCATCAACAGCGCATCGATCAGCGCCGATGCATCGGGATCGTCCGGCTGAAGCCGCGCCAGCGAATCGGCATGGCGGCCGATATGCTGCGGATGGCGGACAAGCCCGGTGAGCACGGCGGCCAGCAGGCTCGTGCTGGGACCGTTGCCGTTCCGCAGCATTTTCGCGCGGTCTTGTTCAGCCAGTGGAGCGGGGGCGGGCTTCCACGGCTGGCCCTTGCCGCGCTGCCCGCCACTGCCCTGCCGGGGCTGGAATGGCGCGCGCTCCTTGCGAGCGAAGGCGAGTTCGCCAAACCGCTCGGTCAGCTCGCGGCGATAGAGCGATTTGATGTCGGGGTGCTGGATCGTCTCGCAGTGCGCAAGCAGCCGAGCCTTGAGCCCGGCCTTGTCCTCTGGTGTGGCAAGCGGGGCGGCATCGCGTTCGGCTTCCCACAACACGTCCACAAGGCTGCGCGCGCCTTGCAGCAGGCTTTCCATCGCCGCCGCCCCCTGCTTCTTGACGACGTCATCCGGGTCCATCCCCGCGGGCAGGGTGGTGATGCGCAAGGAGTGGCCGGGGCGGAGCAGGGGCAGGGCGCGTGTTATGGCACGCATCGCCGCGCGCTGGCCCGCAGCGTCGCCATCGAAACAGAGCGTCGGCGTTTCCACCAGGCGCCAGAGCCGTTCGATCTGATGTTCGGTCAGCGCGGTGCCGAGCGGGGCGACGGCCTCGCCAATGCCTGCTGCTGCTAGCGCCACCACGTCCATGTAGCCTTCAACCACGACCACGCGGCCGTTCTGGCGCGAGGCAGGCCCTGCGCGGTGGAGGTTATAGACGGTGCGACCTTTGTCGAAGAGTGGCGTGTCCGGCGAGTTCAGGTACTTGGGCGCGTCAGTCTTCTCGGCGCTGAGGATGCGTCCGCCGAAAGCGATCACCCGCCCGCGCGGATCGAGAATCGGCAGCATAAGGCGACCGCGGAATCGGTCATAGGGTTCTTTCCCCTCGATCACGATCCTGAGGCCCGCCTCGATCAGCATCTCGTCGGGAAAGCCGGAAAGCGCCTCCTTCAGGGCGGTCCGGCTGTCCGGCGCGAAGCCGAAGCCGAATTCGCGGACGATCTGGGCCGGAAACCCGCGCGAGGCGAGATATCGACGCGCCTCGCTCCCGCGCTCCTCGCCAAGGCAACGCACGAAGAAGTCCTGCGCGGCCTGCATCACGTCGTGCAGCGACTTCTGCTGCTCGGCCTTCTTGGCCGCGCGCGGATCGGGGGCAGGGACTTCCATCCCCGCCTGCAGCGCCAGTTCCTTCACCGCATCCATGAACGGCAGGCCCTGATGGTCGGTCATCCAGCGGATGACGTCGCCATGCGCGCCGCAGCCGAAGCAGTGGTAGAAGCCTTTTTCGTCGTTGATGGTGAAGCTGGGCGTCTTCTCGTTGTGGAACGGGCAACACGCCTTGAACTCCCGCCCCGCCTTGGTCACGCGAACAGACCGCCCGATTACGCCCGAAAGCGAGATGCGGGTGCGGAGCTCGTCCAGCCATTGCGGGGTGAGGGTCATCGTCCGATCAGGCCGAAAGCGCCGCCTTCACCAGGCCGCTGGCCTTGCTCATATCAAGCTGCGTGCCGTGCCTGGCCTTCAGCGCGGCCACGACGCGGCCCATGTCCTTCATCCCCGCAGCGCCCGTTTCGGCGATCAGCGCGGCGATGGCGGCCTTTACGTCGTCTTCGCCCATCTGTTGCGGCAGAAATTCCTCGATCACCGCCAGCTCGGCCTTCTCGACATCGGCAAGCTCCTGTCTGCCGCCCTGCTCGTAGAGCGTGATCGATTCGCGGCGCTGCTTGGCCATCTTCTGCAGCACGTCGGTGACGAGCACGTCGTCCTCGGGCACGGCCGAGGCAGTGCGCAGTTCGATATCCTTGTCCTTCAGCTTGGCAAGGATGAGGCGGACGGCGGCGAGGCGGGGCTTGTCGCCCGCCTTCATGGCAGAAATCTGCGCGGCCTTGATGGTGTCGCGGATCATGTAATCGTATTTCCTGTGAGGTTGTCCGCGGGAAAAAGCGGAAGGCCGCCAATGTAGGCCAAACTTTCAGACTTCGCTAGGTTGACGCTGCGGCAATGCAGGTCTAACCGCCGCCCCTTAGCAACATCGCCAGAACCCCTGCCAACGGAGCGCCCCATATCATGGCCGACCCCGCACTTTCGCACGCGCCTCAACCGGATGGCGCTACGGGAGTCCTCGTTCTCGCCGATGGGTCTGTTGCCTGGGGACGCGGTTTCGGTGCCACCGGGCTTTCGGTGGGCGAAGTCTGCTTCAACACCGCGATGACCGGCTATCAGGAAGTGATGACCGATCCGTCCTACGCGGCGCAGATCGTGACCTTCACCTTCCCGCACATCGGCAACGTCGGCACCAACCCGGAAGACATGGAAAGCCATGACACGCCCGGCGCCGTCGGCTGCGTGGTGCGCGAGGATGTGACTGCGCCTGCCAACTTCCGCGCCGTGGCGAATTTCCAGCAGTGGATGGAAAAGCAGGGCAAGATCGGCATCTCGGGGCTCGACACCCGCGCGCTGACCCGCCGCATCCGGATGAGCGGCGCACCCAATGCGGTGATCGCGCACGATCCCAAGGGCGAATTCGATATCCCCGCGCTGGTCGAGCGCGCGCGCAACTGGCCCGGCCTCGAAGGCATGGACCTTGCCCGCGTCGTCACGCGTGACGGTCAGGAGACCTGGGAAGGCTCGATCTGGCATCTCGGCAAGGGCTATGGCCGCTCACCGCATGACAAGCGCCCCCACGTCGTCGCCATGGACTTCGGCGCGAAGGACAATATCTTCCGCAACCTCGTGGCAGCAGGCGCGGCCGTGACGGTGGTTCCGGCCGAGACCTCGCTGGAGACGATCCTCGCCCTCAAGCCCGATGGCGTGTTCCTGTCGAACGGCCCGGGCGATCCTGCGGCGACGGGCGCTTATGCCGTGCCGGTAATCCAGAAGCTGCTCGAAATGGACATGCCGGTCTTCGGCATCTGCCTCGGCCACCAGATGCTGGCGCTGGCCGCCGGCGCCCGCACCACCAAGATGCACCAGGGCCACCGCGGCGCGAACCACCCGGTCAAGCGCATGGAAGACGGCGTGGTCGAGATCACCTCGATGAACCACGGCTTTGCGGTCGACAACGCACCGGGCGCGCTGGGCGACAACGTGATCGAAACGCACGTCTCGCTGTTCGACGGCTCGAACTGCGGCATCGCGGTGAAGGGCAAGCGCGCGTTCGGCGTGCAGTATCACCCTGAAGCATCGCCGGGACCACAGGACAGCTTCTACCTGTTCGAGAAGTTCGTGGGGATGTTGGGGTGAAGGTCCGTTTCATCCTTGGAGCACTGGTACTTGCGGCAACTGTCCCGACTGTGGGAGTTGCGAAGCCGGGCGTTCCGGTTCGCTCGGCTGCTGGCGAGGCATCGCGCCTCTTAGGATATGCCGTCTTTGGCGATGCTGATGACGTTGCAGCCCTCGAAAAAGATCTCGCTCCACTTGCCTCTGTCGGGGTGAAGACAGCTCGACCGAAGACTTCGGATGGGCGAACTGAACTTTTGATCCTTTTTACTGAGGGTGTTGGGCCGATTTCCGCTGAGCTAGTCCGACAGAAAGTCTCTGACGGAAAGCTTGGGAAATTCGAGCTCGAAAGCATCCTCGCTCCTGAAATCGGCGGTAAAGTAATGCCCAAACGCACTGACATCTCCTCGATCCTGATCATCGGCGCCGGGCCGATCATCATCGGCCAGGCTTGCGAGTTCGATTATTCGGGCACGCAGGCGGTGAAGGCGCTCAAGGAAGAGGGCTATCGCATCATCCTGGTCAACTCGAACCCCGCGACGATCATGACCGATCCGGACATGGCGCACGCGACCTATGTCGAGCCGATCACGCCCGAAGTCGTCGCCAAGATCATCGAGAAGGAGCGCCCCGATGCGCTGCTCCCGACGATGGGCGGGCAGACCGCGCTCAACACCGCGCTGGCGCTGTTCAACGATGGTACGCTGGAGAAGTACGGCGTCCAGATGATCGGCGCCAATGCCGATGCGATCGACAAGGCCGAAGACCGCCAGCGCTTCCGCGAGGCGATGGACAAGATCGGCCTCGAATCCGCGCGCTCGGGCGTTGCCCACACCATCGATGAAGCGCTCGCGATCCTCGAACGCACCGGCCTGCCTTCGATCATCCGCCCCAGCTTCACCATGGGCGGCACCGGTGGCGGCATTGCCTACAACAAGGACGAGTTCGTCAAGATCGTGAAGGGCGGTCTTGAAGCTTCGCCCACCACCGAAGTCCTGATCGAGGAATCGCTCCTCGGCTGGAAGGAATACGAGATGGAGGTTGTCCGCGATAAAAAGGACAACTGCATCATCATCTGTTCGATCGAGAACGTCGATCCGATGGGCGTCCACACCGGCGATTCCATCACTGTCGCGCCAGCGCTCACGCTGACCGACAAGGAATACCAGATCATGCGCAACGCGAGCATCGCGGTGCTGCGCGAGATTGGCGTCGAGACCGGTGGCTCCAACGTCCAGTTCGCGGTGAACCCCGCCGATGGCCGCCTGATCGTGATCGAGATGAACCCGCGCGTGTCGCGTTCCTCGGCACTGGCATCGAAGGCCACCGGCTTCCCGATCGCCAAGGTGGCGGCGAAGCTCGCTGTCGGCTACACGCTCGATGAGATCATGAACGACATCACCGGGGCCACCCCGGCGGCGTTTGAACCCACCATCGACTACGTCGTCACCAAGATCCCGCGCTTCGCCTTCGAAAAGTTCAAGGGCGCAGAGCCGCTGCTCGGCACCGCGATGAAGTCGGTCGGCGAAGTCATGGCGATTGGCCGTAACATCAAGGAATCGATGCAGAAGGCCCTGCGCGGGCTGGAAACCGGCCTCGATGGCTTCAACCGCGTCGTCGGTCTCGAAGGCGCCAGCCGCGACGAGATCACGGCCGCGCTTGCCCGCGCCACGCCTGATCGCCTGCTGGTGATCGCTCAGGCGCTGCGCGAAGGGCTCTCGGTCGACGAAGTCCACGCCGTCACCAAGTACGAACCCTGGTTCCTGCGCCACATCGCCGAGATCGTCGCCGAAGAGCAGAAGATCCAGCAGGACGGCCTGCCCAACGATGCTGCCGGGCTGCGCCGCCTCAAGGCGATGGGCTTCTCGGACAAGCGCCTCGCCACGCTTGCCGTGCGCGGCATCGGCGTTGCCGGCGGCATGGGCGAGACCCAGGCCAAGCGCTCGGGACTGCTCCACGATGCCCTTCGCGCGATGGCTGGTGCCACCAGCGAAGCCGAGGTTCGCGCCCTGCGCCACAAGCTCGGCGTGCGCCCGGTGTTCAAGCGCATCGACAGCTGCGCCGCCGAGTTCGAGGCCGTCACGCCCTACATGTACTCCACGTACGAAGGCGCGCTGTTCGGCGAACCGGAAAACGAATCCGCCCCGACTGACCGCAAGAAAATCGTCATCCTCGGCGGCGGCCCGAACCGCATCGGGCAGGGCATCGAGTTCGACTACTGCTGCTGCCACGCCTGCTACGCGCTGGGCGATGCCGGGTTCGAGACCATCATGGTCAACTGCAACCCGGAAACCGTCTCGACCGACTACGACACCTCGGACCGCCTCTACTTCGAGCCGCTTACCGCCGAAGACGTGCTGGAAATCCTCGCGGTCGAACAGTCCAAGGGCGAACTCGTCGGCGTGATCGTGCAGTTCGGCGGACAGACCCCGTTGAAGCTGGCGCAGGCACTGCAGGATGCAGGCATTCCGATCCTCGGCACCTCGCCGGACTCGATCGACCTTGCCGAAGATCGTGAGCGTTTTGCCGCGCTGGTCGCCAAGCTTGGCCTCAAGCAGCCGATGAACGGCATCGCCCGCAGCCGTGACGAAGCCGTCGCTGTCGCCAGCCGCATCGGCTATCCGGTGCTGATCCGTCCGAGCTACGTTCTCGGCGGCCGCGCCATGGAAATCGTCGACAGTCAGGCGCAGCTTGACGACTACATTGCTACCGCCGTGCAGGTCTCGGGCGATAGCCCGGTGCTGATCGACCAGTACCTGCGCGATGCCATCGAATGCGACGTCGATGCGCTGGCTGACGGCACCGACGTGACCGTCGCGGGCGTGATGCAGCACATCGAAGAGGCGGGCATCCACTCGGGCGACAGCGCCTGCACGATCCCGCCCTACAGCCTCTCGGCCGAGATCATCGCCGAAATGGAGCGGCAGGCGGTTCTGCTCGCGCGCGGCCTCGACGTGCGTGGCCTGATGAACATCCAGTTCGCGATCAAGGACGGCGAGGTTTACCTCATCGAGGTCAACCCCCGCGCCAGCCGCACCGTGCCCTTCGTCGCCAAGGCCGTGGGCACGCCCATCGCCAAGTTCGCCGCGCGCGTCATGGCGGGCGAAAAGCTGGCCGATCTTCCGCCGATCAAGCGCGAGATTGACTACATGGCGGTCAAGGAAGCGGTGTTCCCGTTCGCGCGCTTCCCCGGCATCGACCCGGTGCTTTCGCCGGAAATGAAGTCGACCGGCGAAGTCATGGGCATCGACAGTACCTTTGCCGTCGCATTCGCCAAGTCACAGCTCGGTGCGGGCACGAAACTTCCGCAGGCCGGAACGGTGTTCGTATCGGTCAAGGATTCGGACAAGCCGGTGATCCTGCCTGCCGTGCGCAAGCTGATCGCGCTTGGTTTCAAGATCGTCGCCACGGGTGGCACGGCGCGATATCTCTCGGATGCGGGCGTGATGGTCGAGCGCGTGAACAAGGTGGCCGAGGGCCGTCCGCACATCGTCGACCGGATCATCGATGGCGATATGGCGTTGATTTTCAACACGACCGAGGGCTGGCAGAGCCACAAGGACTCGCAATCGATCCGCGCCTCGGCGCTCAACTCGCGCGTTCCGTACTTCACGACCGCCGCCGCTTCGGTAGCAGCCGTGGAGGCTATCGAAGCGCTGCGTTCGGCCGAACTTGAAGTGCGTTCGTTGCAGGACTATTATGGTTGAACCTAGGTAGTCCCCCGGCTTCGTGAGTTTGGTGGTCCGGCCCTGTGCATTCGGTACAGGACCGGTGGGGACAGGTTTTCCCGTGGATGCCGTAGCGGCAACCCGGGCGCGTGACAGGAAAGAGGCTTAACGGATGGCGAGTGTCGAAAAGCTGCCGATGCTTGCGGGAGGCTACGAAAGGCTTGTCGCGGAGCTGAAGGCGCTGCGCGAGGAGCGCCCCCTGATCGTTGACGCGATCGAGGAAGCGCGCGCGCATGGGGATCTTTCGGAAAACGCCGAATACCACGCCGCCAAGGAGCGTCAGGGCCAGGTCGAGGCGACGATTGCCGATCTCGAAGATCGGATGAGCCGCGCCCAGATCATCGACCCGTCGACTCTTTCCGGCGACAAGATCATCTTCGGCGCAACCGTGACGCTGCTCGACGAGGACGACAAGCCGGTCAAGTACCAGATCGTCGGCCCCTATGAGGCGGACGCTAAGAACGGCATGATCAGCTACAACTCGCCGCTCGGCAAGGCGCTGATCGGTCGCAAGGTCGACGAGGAAATCGAAGTTACGGTTCCCTCAGGCGACAAGTTCTATCTGGTCCAGAAGATCGAATTTATCTGACGTTCGTGGGTCCATCCTTCGACAGGCTCAGGATGAGCGGTTCGGGGTGACTTGAGGCCGAAAAGCCCCGCTCATGCTGAGCTTGTCGAAGCATGATGAGCCCAACAAAAAAGGCCCCGGAGCGATCCGGGGCCTTTTTGTTTTGGTGCGCGCTCAGGCCTTGGGGAGTTCCGGTTCGAGCAGGCGGTGCAGGTGCACGATCACGTAACGCATCTCGGCGTCATCGACCGTGCGCTGCGCCGCGCCGCGCCATGCTTCTTCGGCGCTGGCATAGTCGGGAAAAACGCCCACGACATCGATAGCCTTGAGGTCGACGAATTCGAGGCCCTGCGGGTCCTTGACCCGCCCGCCCATAACGAGGTGCAGCTTTTGCATTGGCGACTATTCCTTTGGGGAGGATTCGTCAGCGCCACTGACAAAAAGCACGGGTCCGCGCAAGTGAGCGATAGTCGTATTCGGCGGCTTTTGCGTCAATGCTTCATGCGCGAGGTCAGTTCGTTGACCTTGCGCAGAGCAGCTTCGCTCGCCTCCACCGCGGCGGAACGGACGATTTCGGAAAGGTCGATGGCCCTGCGACGGGCATCTTCCGTGCTGCCGGCAATCTTTTCGCCAACAGTTTCCGATACTTCCTCAACCTTGTGCAACCCGTCGCGACCGGCATCGCGGGCGCGGGTGGCGTAGTCGATGGCAAGCTTTCCAGCGACGGATGCCAGGCCCGCCGCGCTCTTGCGCAAGCCCCCGGCCGCATCCTTGGCCGCATCGCTCTTGCCACCAAGGCGGGGGAGGGCGCGTGCGACGAGTGCACCGAGCAGGATGCCTGCGGCAACCGAGGCGACCGGATGCTCTTCGATCAGACCCTTAACTGCCTGTATCGACTTGGAACTTTCCGTACGAGCGGCAAGCCGTGCCTTGGCCGCGTCGACCTTGTCGCGCAGGGTTTCGGCTTCGGGCGGGGTCAGGTCGTCTTGCATGTCAATCTCCAGGTCGGACCATATCGGCGCCGCGTTTGATCAGTTGCTGCAAAGGTTCACGCAGGAACCATGCGAGCAATGCTGCCAGCGTCGCGCCGATTACGGCCTTGTTCTCGCCCGCAATTTCGCGGGCAGTGTCGATCATTTCGAATGCTTCGTCGAGCGCGCGCTCTTTCACGCGCTTGGGCGAAGCCTCCAGTTTGGCTATGTCGAGATCGCCCTTGAACACGGCGAGCGCGTCGTCGCGCAGGGCGCGGGCCGCTTTGAGCGTTGCCGGGTCGCTCATGGCTGCGAAACTCCGCCAAGTGCTTGTTTCGCATGGCTCATTCGCTTGACCGCCCGCGCGAGGCAGATAGCCGCCAGAATTCCCAACACTCCCCCAACTATCGCGAGCGAAGCCCAGACTCCCACGTAACTCGCGAGGGCCAGGAGCAGGCCAACGACCAGCGCGAGCAGTGTGAAAAAGGCAAAGGCAAGTCCGAGTAGAAGCAACACGACTATCGCCTTGGCCTCGCCCAAGCCGTAGCTAGCCTGCGCCTTGCGATAGGCAATCTCCGCCTCGACGAGCGTCTGCCCGTCTTCGATCAGCGCCCTGATCGCGCCGCCGATGCCTTCATCGGCGGCGGTCTCGGGGGTAGCTTCGATGGTTTCCGTCTCGCTCATCGGACGCGGGCCTTCCGGGCCAACGCCGTCAGTCGTCCGATCCGCCCGAGAGCAGGCGCGCGATGGCGAAGCCTGCGATCGCGGCAACGCCGATGGCGACGCCCGGGCTTTTGCGCACGAATTCCTTCACGTCCTCGCCCAGCTCACCCAGGTCCTTGGCTTCGAGCTTGGCTGCGGTTTCCTGGATCGAGCGTGCGGCGCTGCGCGCATAGTCGCCGTACTGGACGCCGAGCTTTTCATCGATGGTGGCCGCAGTGTCCGAAATGGTCTTGCCGAGCGTCCCCAAGGCATCGCTGGCGCGGGCCTTGCCTTCGACGGCGAGGGCGGCACCCTTTTCCTTGGCCTGGCCTGCATAGACCTTGGCTTCGTCGACCCAGTCAGAGGTCGTGCCGCTGACCTTCGCCTTGTAAGCCGCGCCCTTTTCGAGAGCTTCGCCCTTCAGTGCTTCGGCACCGGCCTTGGCTTCCTCGATCGCCTTGCTGAAACGACCCCTGGCCGATTCCGCCACCGTTTCGGCTGAGGCCGTTGCCGCCATCACCGCGTCATCGATCTTCTTCTTGGTGCTGCGCTTCTTGGGAGCGTCTGCGGGGGTCATCGTGGTCTCGGCCATGTCTTGTATCCCTTCGGCTGTTCGCGCGGGTTGTGAACCCTCGATATGGGCGGTCTTCGCCATCTTGCTAGACCCTTGGCGCTCATTGCAAGAGCCTAGCTCTCAATGACCGCCCCGGATAGGTATGCTGCACTGCAAACGCGGCTTGCCTGCCACGGTTCCAGCCGATAGGAGCCGCGCCAAACCTTGGCGTCTATTTATCGCCAGCCAGCAGGGAGCAGACCATGACTGCGATCATCGACATCCATGCGCGTGAAATTCTCGACAGCCGTGGCAATCCCACGGTCGAAGTCGACGTTTTGCTGGAAGACGGCAGCTTTGGCCGCGCCGCTGTGCCATCGGGCGCGTCGACCGGCGCCCACGAAGCGGTCGAACTGCGTGACGGCGACAAGTCGCGCTACCTCGGCAAAGGCGTGACCAAGGCCGTGACCGCGGTGAATTCGGACATCTCCGAATGCATCCTCGGCATGGACGCCGAAGACCAGCGCGACGTCGATCTTGCGATGATCGAACTCGATGGCACCGAGAACAAGGGCCGTCTTGGCGCGAACGCTATCCTCGGCACCAGCCTTGCCGTGGCAAAGGCTGCGGCCGATGCGCGTGGCCTGCCGCTCTACAGCTATGTCGGCGGCGTTGCGGCCCATGTTCTCCCGGTGCCGATGATGAACATCATCAATGGCGGCGAACATGCCGACAATCCGATCGACTTCCAGGAATTCATGATCATGCCTGTCGGCGCACCTTCGCTTGCCGAGGCGGTGCGCTGGGGCGCCGAAGTCTTCCACACCCTCAAGAAGGGCCTGCACGAGAAGGGCCTTGCAACCGCAGTGGGTGACGAAGGCGGCTTTGCCCCGAACCTTGCCAGCACCCGCGATGCGCTCGATTTCGTGATGGCCTCGATCGAAAAGGCCGGGTTCAAGCCGGGCGTGGACATGATGCTCGCGCTCGACTGCGCCGCGACCGAGTTCTTCAAGAACGGCAAGTACGAGATCAGCGGCGAAGGCCTCTCGCTCTCGCCCGACGCCATGGCCGATTACCTCGCCGCACTGTGCGACGCTTATCCGATCATCTCGATCGAAGATGGCATGAGCGAGGACGACTTCGAAGGCTGGGCCGCGCTCACCGCGAAGGTTGGCAAGCGCGTGCAGCTGGTGGGTGACGACCTGTTCGTGACCAATCCGAAGCGCCTTGAAATGGGCATCGGCAAGGGGCTGGCGAACTCGCTCCTCGTCAAGGTCAACCAGATCGGCTCGCTGACCGAAACGCTCGAGGCCGTCTCGATCGCGCAGCGCAACGGCTACACCGCAGTGATGTCGCACCGTTCGGGCGAGACTGAGGATGCGACCATCGCTGATCTCGCGGTTGCGACCAACTGCGGCCAGATCAAGACCGGCTCACTCGCCCGTTCGGACCGTCTCGCCAAGTACAACCAGCTCATCCGCATCGAGGAAGAACTGGGCGTTTCGGCGCGTTACGCGGGCAAGGCAGCGTTCGGTCGTCTCGGCGCCTGATCGTTCGATTGACGTATCAAAGGGGCGGCTTCCTTCCGGAGGCCGCCTTTTTTGCGTCTGCCCTAGTGGGCGACCCTCAGGGAAGGTGGTTCCACGTTCTCTTCGCTGCGCATGTCGCCTGCGACCTCAGAGAAATAGGCCACCATCTTCTCGTAACCATCGGCTGAAAGGCGCACGAAAACGCGTCGCGCGTCGCTCATGTCGTTCTCGCGCAGGATGAGCCCCTTGTCCTCGAGCACGGTCAGCCAGCGAAGCGCCGTCGTGGCGGGGACCGCTGCTCCGATGCAGGCGCTGGTTACGGGGAGGCGTTTACGTTCCTTGGCCGCAATGAACAGGTCGAGCAGGATGTCCCAGGCAGGTTCTCCAAACAGGGTCGCATCGCGGAAGATGTTCGCTCGCCGTCGTCTGTCGCGATAGGCCGTGCGCGCAACCTCTGCCCAGACCGGGCTGTCCTTGACGCTGTGCGCGCTGGCCACCTCCTCGGTGCGGCCGTCGCCTTCGCTCAATTCCAGTTCGTGTGCGATGGCCAGCAATTCATTGGCGGTTGCGATGAGCCGCCGTGCCTTCGATCTCAGTTGTTCCTTGCCCATCTCCGCACCCCTGTGGCGCAACCCCTATTGCGCTGCCGCGACCGTTCGCCCAACGGTCATGGCAGACACGACATTGGCTAACCTGAGGGCTAGAACCATCCGTGATTGCCCTTAGCGATCTCGCTTAATCAGGATACTTCTTGCGTAAATTTCCAGCCAAAGCAGAGTATTGGCGAAGTTTCTCGATCTATCTCGGAAGACTATACCGCCGTTACGGACCAATTTTGCTGCCTTTGGCTGGGAGTTGGCTCCGATCCGGATTCAACAGGTAGCGCCAGACCCCCCAACCATTGATTCCCAGCAGGGCAATATTCTGGATCACCAGTGATATGGCCGAATTCAAAGCGCCGGAAATGATCCAGGTGATCGAAACGGCCATGAACAAAACGAAGCCCCATCCGGTCCACCGACGGCCGATGTCTGCCGCGACGAGCGCGGCAGCGATGATCGTGCCGATTGCTGCGATCCATTCGATTGGGCCATCCATTCTCACGCTCCTGCTCGCTGAACTTATGCAGACCGAACCGGTGGCGTTGTCGGGCGTTCCGGAGTGACCTGAGTTAATCGGTCATTTGAATGCCTCTTCCAAAGGCCTGCAGTCTCTGTCAGCCTGACCATGGGAGACAAGAGATGGCTGATTTTCCGACGCGGCCGGATGAGGTCGATGCGGCTTGGCTGGAGGCGCAATTCGCGCGGGGCGGGCTGCTCGGTGATGCCCGGATCAGAAGCATCGCGTGGGTCTCGATCGGGACAGGGCAGGTCGGCGATACCGCCCGCTTCACGCTGTCATACGATGGCGAGACGAACGGGGCACCGACGTCGGTCGCGGCCAAGTTCCCGTCGAGCGATCCCACTAGCCGCCAGACTGCAGCGGCCTTCTCGCTCTATTCGCGCGAGGTGATGTTCTACCGCGAGGTCGCTTCGCTTTCGGCCATGCGGGTTCCGAAGGTCCACGCGGCCGAACTTGACGCGAACGGGTGCGATTTCGTGCTGCTGTTTGAAGACCTCGGACCATGCGCGGCTGGGAATCAGCTGGTTGGCTGCACTTTGGCGGAGGCCGAGCAGGCCATGCTTCAGGCCGCTGCCCTTCATGCGCCGACTCGCGATCATCCGGTGCTTGACGCGGAATGGCTGCAGCTCGATCCGCAGGCCAGCGCTTCACTGCGCGCGCTCTATCCCCAAGCCCAGGCGATCTTTCACGAGCGCTACGCCGATCTGCTTGAGCCCGAACTCATGGCCATTTGCGAGACGCTGAACGACAACCTCGACCTCTGGTTCGACCGCAAGCATTCGAGCCGCAGCTTCCTGCATGGCGACTTCCGGCTCGACAACATGCTGTTCGGGATCAGGGGCGGCGCAGAGCCGATCGCGCTGGTCGACTGGCAGACTTCTGCGGTCGGCTGCGGGCTGACCGACATCGGCTACTTCCTCGGTTGTGGCACGGGGTCTGCCTTGCGGCGTCCGAACGAAGCGGCGCTTCTGGACCTGTATTGCGCCGAGATGACCAGGCTGGGGGTCCCGCTGACGCGCGAGGGCATTTGGGACGATTACCGCATCGGCGCGCTGCATGGGGTGTCGACCGCCGTATTCAGTGCCGCCTTCGTGGTGCGCACCGAACGGGGCGATGCGAACTTCCTGTCGATGGCGCGGGGCGCCTGCGAACTTGCGCTCGAACATGACAGCCTTGGTGCCTTGAAGCGCCGGATGGAGCACGCCTGATGTTGACCAAGGGTGACGATTTTCCGCTGCACCAGACGCCCGAGCCGGTGGCCTATTCAGGGACCGACCGGAACTTCTACGATCGGTACTTCTTCAATGGCTATGCGCCTGATGGCTCTGGCTTCTTTGCGGTCGCCTTCGGAATCTATCCGCATCTCAATGTTGCCGATGCGCATTTCTCGTGCATTCGCGATGGGGTACAGCACAATCTTCATGCTTCGCGCGAACTCAACATGGAGCGCTTCGACCTGACCGTGGGGCCGATCAGCATCGAGGTGATCGAGCCGTTGAAGGTCTTGCTGGTAAGAGTCTCCGGGGAAGGGCTGAGTGCCGAACTGACCTTCACCGGTCGTGCGTTCCCGATCGAGGAGCCGCGCTTCACTTACCGGATCGGTCCGCGCACGTTCATGGACTACACGCGTCTGACCCAGAACGGACACTACACCGGCTGGATCGAGATCGACGGCAAGCGCACCGATCTTGCGCCCGGCACCTGCGGCACGCGGGACCGCAGCTGGGGCGTGCGTCCGGTCGGAACGTCCGACGCGCAACCGCACGGACACGGCGTGGTCAGCAGCTTCTTCTGGCAGTGGACCCCGGTCAATCTGCCCACCCGCAGCCTGTTCTTCCACGTCAATGCCGACCGTCGTGGCGCGCCGTGGAACACGCGGGCCGTCATCGCGCCGGACGGGGCAGGGCATGACGGCTTCTACGAGACACCCTCATGCGGGATGACATCCCCGATGCAGCCGGGCACACGCTGGCCCGCCAGCGGCACGCTCACGGTGCAGCGGCCGGAGGGGCCGCTCGAACTGACTTTCGAGCCTGTGCTGCGCTTCCAGATGCGCGGGCTGGGGTACACCAGTCCCAAGTGGGGTCACGGGCTGTACCATGGAGCGCTTGCCGTTGAACGCGAGGACTTCCTGCTCGCCACGCTTGATCCGATGGTTCCAAGCCTCGAGAACCTGCACGTGCAGATGATCTCGCGCGTCACAACCAGCGATGGGGAGGTCGGGATCGGCGGGTTCGAGCAACTGGTGATCGGCCCCTACGAGCCGTGGGGACTGAAGGAGTACTTCGATGCCGGCTAGCAGCAGGTATTCCGCGCTCAAACTGGCGGGCGTCATCACGCTGGGCCTGTTTGCGGGAGCGGCGTCTGCGTTCGTGTCGATGAAGCATTTCGGCATGGGCAGCGAAGAGCACATGGGCTGGTCGGGAAGCCGGGTGACTGGGTCCAGCGAGGCTGGCCCCATGTTGCGCGCACGCGTGGCATTGACCGGGTTGCTGGCGCTCAATCGCAGCCAGGCGATCTACTTCACGCGCAAGGTCGATGATCTGGGTGAGCCCTTGCGCGAGGGGTGTCACTATCGGCTCTCGGGCGGGCCGCTACCGGGGCGCTGGTGGTCGATAACCGCTTATGCGGCGGACGATTACCTGCCGGAGAACAACGACGATGCCCTTTCGGTCGATGCGTCGGAAGTCCGGCCGGATGCGAACGGAGCATGGCAGGCAGAGGCGGGACCAAGCCGTAATCCGGCGATGCCATGGCTTTCCACCCGCAAGGCTGGAAAGTTCGACCTGACCTTGCGCATCTACAATCCCACACCCCAGGCGCAGCAGGATTTCGGCACCATACCGTTCCCCAAGGTGGAGCGCGTCTCTTGCGGAGATCCACAATGAAGCCCGCGTTGCGTTATCTGCTCGCCTTAGTCGCGGCGGCCGGGATCGGGCATTTGGGCACGATCTTCCTCGCCCCCAACGCGATCATGCATCTGGCGATGACAAAACTTTCCGAAGACGGGAAGCTGATCAACGCATTCCGCTTTTCGGATCGCACGACCTCGGCTTCGCGCTGGGTGGTGCGGCCTTCGCCGGACCTGGCCTATGCCAGCTGCGTCTATGATCTATCGAACGGGCCGATACTGGTTGACGTTCCCGCGACGCCCGGCGGTGGCTATGTCTCGGTGTCGGTCTTTGCCGGGAACACCGACAATGTCGCCGTGATGGATTCCATCCGGAGCCCCAAGGGGATACGCTTCGTTCTTCAGAAGGAACATAAGCTGGTGCATCCCGGCCAAGAGCCTGTGATCACCACACCGACGACCCGTGGCATCATCCTCGACCGCAGGCTGGCGCCAACGCAGGCTGCGTTCGAAGTGGCAGACAAGGCGCGCCGGTTGGATACCTGCGCGCCTCTCGGCTAGGCGATCAGCCCCAGCGTTCGCGCAGGGCGAGGAGGGCCATCGCCGCCTTGGCCGCTTCGCCGCCCTTGTCCTTCTGCGCAGGGTCCGCGCGGACCAGAGCCTGAGCTTCGTTCTCGACCGTGAGAATGCCGTTGCCGATGGCGAGGCCGTCCATCGTCAGCGCCATGATGCCGCGCGCGCTCTCGCCTGCGACGATCTCGAAGTGGTAGGTTTCGCCGCGGATCACCACGCCGATGGCGACGAAGCCGTCATAGTCTTCCGACTGGTCGGCCATGGCGATCGCGCCGGGGATCTCGAGAGCGCCGGGGACGGTGATGACCTCGACCTTGTGTCCGGCTGCCTTCAGCGCCGCCTTTGCGCCTGCCACCAGCATGTCGTTGAGGTGGTCATAGAAGCGGGCTTCGACGATCAGGAACTTGGCCATGCAAAACGGTCCTCGGGAAAAACTGTGGGGGGCGCAGTTCGCGCAGGCGGAGCCTTACAGACGTGTCCAGTCAATTGCTACGCCGATGCGCAGTGTAACGTTCGCGCACCGGTCTCGTGGCTGGAAATGATTCGGACAACTAAATGACGCATCAGTGACATGATTCGTCATTTGTCACATTATGATGTTGCCATCAAGCTGGGAATGTCATCATGATGTCATACATTTTTATGCAATCGTTGCCAAAATGGTCACGTCTGCAACGACCTTCCCTTACGGAAACCCGCATTTTTAATTATCCGGTTGACAAAGAATCGTCGAAGTTATGTCCTGTCCTTCAGGCAACCCGCGGTCAATGACGGGTGCCGCTGGAGAGAGAGGTCTGACTATGAGGGGCAAGCTTTCCCTGCTTGCGGGCGTGTGCGCCGCAGCCGTCGCTACACCGGTTTTCGCCCAGAGTGCGCCGCAATCGGCTAGCGAAAATGTTGGTCTTGAAGAAATCATCGTTACCGCGCAGCGCCAGGCCCAGTCGCTGCAGGACGTGCCGATCGCCGTTTCGGCATTCTCTGCCGAAAACCTGACCAAGCAGCAGATCCAGAACTCCTCCGACCTGCAGCTCTCGCTGCCGAACGTCACGTTCACCAAGACGAACTTCACCTCGTCGAGCTTCACCATCCGTGGCATTGGTGACCTTTGCGTCGGCGTTTCGTGCGATGCCGCAACCGGCATCCACCTCAATGATATGCCGATGGTGTCGAGCCGTCTGTTCGAAACCGAATTCTTTGATCTGGAACGCATCGAAGTGCTGCGCGGTCCGCAGGGAACCCTGTTCGGTCGCAACGCAACCTCGGGCGTGGTCAACGTCATCACCGCAAAGCCCGACCTGTCCGGCTTTGGTGCAGCGGGCGAAGCAGACTACGGTCGCTACAACTCGGTCCGCCTGAAGGGCATGGTCAACGTGCCGCTGGGCGAGACGCTCGGTGTCCGTCTTGCCGGCATGTACAACCGTCGCGACGGTTACACTTACAACATCGGCACGAACAGCCGGATCGACGGTCGCGACATGTATGCGTTCCGCGGTTCGCTGCGCTGGGAGCCGAGCCCCGACACCACGATCGATCTGTCGGCATACTATTTCCGCGAGAACGACAGCCGCAGCCGCGTCCAGAAGCAGCTCTGCCATCGTGACCCGACCGGCGTCCTTGGCTGCTTGCCCGACAAGCTCGCCAACGAGACGACCAATGCGGACTCTACGCTCGCCGCACTGCTCAGCTCGCGCGAATTCTTTGGTATCGCGGTCTCGCCTGCATTTGCGCCGCTTGGATTGGGCAGCATCTATGCCGATGATGGCGACAACTTCTCCGGTGCTACGAACCCGGCAGATGTCCGCACCGTCAACATCGACTACCTGCCGACCTACTTTGCGCAGGAAGAAGTCTACCAGGGCAAGCTCCAGCAGGCACTGGGCGATAGCCTCACGCTGAATGTGACTGCCGGCTACTCGAAGAACGAAGTTCGCAGCCGGACGGACTACAATCTTGCAACAGAGCGCAGCCTTGTCGGCAATCCGGGGCTATATGCGCTGGCCGCCTTTGCGCAGAGCCCTGCACTGGGCTTCGCTTTCGCCCCGATCGCTGCACGTCTGATCCCGAACGGTCCGACGGGCAAGATCTGCCAGTCGGACATCGATCCGAACAATGTCGGTGTCTACGGCGCCGGCAACAAGGCAATCTGCGCCAACACCTCGCTCGACTTCGACGAATCGAGCCAGACCTACAAGCAGTACGCGGCTGAAGCGCACATCGACTCCGACTTTGATGGCATGTTCAACTTCCTGATCGGTGCCAACTACCTGCGTGGCGTCACGACGAACAACAGCTACTACGTCAACTCGTTCGGCCTCGATTACGCAGCCGGCCTGCTTGGCGCCGCAGCCGCTACCACCGGAGCCTTCGGCCCGAACGCGGTGTTCCGTCCGTCGCCGTTCTTCCGCAGCAACACCGATCGCGGTACGCTCGACAGCTACGGCATCTTCGGTGAGAGCTACTTCAAGTTCAGCGACAAGGTTAAGCTGACCCTCGGTCTTCGCTACAACCACGACAAGAAGTTCACTCGCGCCCGCACGACCCTGCTCAGCGACGGTCGGTCTAGCGAGTTTGCCGGCGGTCAGGCGATCTATGCTCTCGTCGGGGCAGAATCGCTTGAAAAGGCGCTGAACTTCGCAGGAGCGGATTTCGACAAGGGTGTTGCTGGCGTTCAAGCCTTCCAGGAACGCTCGGTCAGCTTCGGTCGCTTCACCGGCCGTGCCGTGCTCGATTACCAGATCACTCCGGACAACCTGGTGTATCTGTCTTACTCGCGCGGCTACAAGTCGGGCGGCATCAACCCGCCGCTTTCGGTCGGTTCCGTGAATGACTCGTTCAAGCCGGAATCTGTCGACGCGTTCGAACTCGGTTCGAAGAACCGGTTCGGCGCACTGCAGCTCAACCTTTCGGCGTTCTACTACCGCTACAAGGACCTGCAGCTCAGCCGCATCACGGCGCGCACCTCGGTCAACGACAACATCGATGCCAACATTTATGGCCTCGAAGCTGAAGCAATCATGGCACCGACCCGCCACTTGCTGGTCAACATGTCGGCCAGCTACCTCAAGACCAAGGTCGTCGGCGACCAGTTCTTCGTCGATACCCGCGACGTTTCGGCTGGTCGTTCCGATACAGTTATCATCAAGGACATCACGCTCGGTTCGAACTGCGCCGTCACCGGTGCCAGCGCAGCTGCAGCCAATGCCTTCGTGAACGCGATCAATGGCGGCGTCGGCCTTCGCGGCACTACGCCGATCCCAGGCACCAACACGACCGGTGCCTTCTCGATCTGCGGGGCTCTCGCAGCCCAGGCAGCCGGTCCGGTTGGCACAGCCTTCGGTGGCATCCGTGTCAGCTCGGGCATCGAGAAGAACGTGAAGGGCAATCAGCTCCCGCAGGCACCTGAGTTCAAGTGGTCGGCAGGCGTCCAGTACACGATCGAGATGGGCGACATGACGATCGTGCCGCGCTTCGACATCAACTACACCGGTGAAAGCTACGGCACGATCTTCAACGGCAACATCAACCGGATCAAGGGCTACGACGTGATGAACGCCCAGATCCAGCTGAACGGGAAGGATGACCGCTGGTACGTGCGCGGCTACATCCAGAACATCGGCAACAACAACGCGACGACCGGTCTCTACGTCACCGACCAGTCGTCGGGTCTGTTCACCAACATCTTCACGCTGGAGCCGCGCCGCTATGGTGTGGCCGCCGGCTTCAAGTTCTAAGCTTCGACGTCGAACCAGACGCGAAAACCTTGCGCCGGGACCCTTGGGGTTCCGGCGCTTTTTCTTGATCAGTCGAATTGGGCGCGTGGAACGCCGCTTCCGTCATAGACGGGCTGCTTCTGCGTTACGCGATACTTGTCCACTTCGGCCCCCGTCATTCCTGCTTCGGCAAGGTATCCGGCCATGGCGCGGTAGAGCGGTCCTTCCAGATGCTCGGCCAGCGCATCGACGCTGTCCCATTCCTCGAACACCCAGATCCGGTGAGGCTTCAGCGGATCGGCATTCCACACATAGTGGATGCAGCCGCGCTCTTCGTAGGTCGGCAGGATGAACTGCGCGCCTCCGCGGACGATGTCCGCCGCGTCCTTCCCTTCGAAGTCGATCCAGCCCCAAAGTGTCACCCGCTCCATGCCTGTTCTCCCTGTTCGCGTTGGCCATGGTCTAGGTGGACAATGATCACCCCGGAATTGGCGTTTCCATCAGGTGGACCGGTGAAATCAGAATTTCGAGCTCCTGTGCCGTCACATCCCCGGATAGCCGTAGAGTGGCGCACAGGCCTCACGCCGGCTGTATACGTATGTCGCCAGCTTGCCGTCGGGACGGTGGCTGTTAGCCTCGTCATCCGAAAACATAGTACGGGGGATCAAGGTGATGACGAAAAGCGGGCTATGGCTTGCAGGCCTCTCGATGGCGGTCTCCCAGATTGCTCCGGTGGCTGCTTTCGCCGAAACATCTCCTTCGCAGACCGCCACCCGGTTCACGTCAGAGCGACCGGTCGCCAGAGTCGACTACTGGCAGAAGCGCGCAACGGAGATCGATCTGCAACTGGCCAGCGAGAAGAGCCTCGAGCCCGTCCGCATCGCCTTTGTCGGAGACTCTATCACCGACTTCTGGCACCTCGATGCCAATCCCTGGTTTCCCGGTCTCTATTGCGGTCGCGCAATCTGGGATGAAACCTTCGCAGGGACATCGCCCGAACTAAACGCGATCAATCTTGGCGTGTCGGGCGATCGCATCGAGCATGTGCTCCATCGCCTTCTTCCAGTCGCGCAAGGTGGGCAGGGGTGGCTTGACCGACCAGATCTGAAGCCCGCCACGATTTTCGTGATGTTGGGCATCAACAACTCGTTCGATTCCGAAAGTCCCGCGACCACAAGCATCTACAATGGCGTGCTCGCTGTCGTGGCGCGTATCCGCGAGCGCAAGCCCGATGCGAGGATCGTCATACAGTCGCTGCTTCCGACGGACTCTGCCACGAAGAACCGCGATCTGGTCATGCCCGTCAATGACATGCTGCGCGCCTATGCTGCCGCAAACGGCATGTCCTATCTTGATCTTTATAGCGGCTTTGTCGACGCTACGGGCACCCAGCGCCGCGATCTGTTCAACGACGCTCTGCATCCAAGCCGGGATGGCTACCGGGTCTGGCGGGATCGTCTTGTCGCCTTCCTTAAGCCGGGCAATTCATGATGCCAGCAGTGCGACAGTCGAACCGACCGCTGCACGCGAGGTTGGAACCAGAGCGGAAAATGTGGAGTGGTGGACGCACTAGGGCTCGAACCTAGGACCCGCTGATTAAGAGTCAGCTGCTCTACCAACTGAGCTATGCGTCCGTACCCGGCAAGGAACCGCTTGGTGGCGGTGAGGGGAAGGCGATGGTGGTGGACGCACTAGGGCTCGAACCTAGGACCCGCTGATTAAGAGTCAGCTGCTCTACCAACTGAGCTATGCGTCCATGCCATCAGGCATTCCCGTTCGGGAGCCGCCCCAATAGCGATTTTCTGACGGCTGCCAAGCCCAAAATTTGCGTTTTTCAGGACAGGCTGCGTGGAGCGTTCCGGCTCCAGCGTTCCACCGCCATGATCGTGCCGACACAGATCATGTTCGTCATCATCGAGGATCCGCCGTGGCTCATCCATGGCAGCGGAATGCCCACAACGGGAGCCAGCCCCATGACCATCATCAGGTTGATGCACATGTAGAAAAAGATGGTCATCGTCATGCCCGCCGCGAGCAGTCGCGAGAACCGGTCGGGCGCGTTTGTGGCGACTTTCAGGCCCCAACGGAAAATCAGCCCGAATACGATCAGGACGAACAATCCGCCAAGCATGCCCCATTCCTCGGCCATTGTGGCGAACACGAAGTCGGTGTGCGCTTCCGGCAGGTAATTGAGATGGCTCTGCGATCCGTTGCCGAAGCCCTTGCCGATGATTCCGCCCGATCCGATGGCAATCTTGGATTGGGTAATGTGATATCCGGTGCCTAGCGGATCGCTTTCCGGATCGAGGAACACGAGGACTCGGTTGCGCTGATAGTCATGCAGCAGGAAGAAGAACGCCAGTGGTGCGGCAACCAACCCTGCCGCTCCTGCACCTAGGAACCAGCGCAACGGGAGCCCTGCAAGAAACATCACGACCACAGCGCCGAAGGTTATGGCAAGGCCGGTGCCAAGGTCAGGCTGCAGCATGACGAGGCCTGCAGGCAGGCCGAGCAGCAAGCCTGCCGGAATGAGCGCGCGCCAGCCTTGCGTCTCGCCGATGGGCAGCACGGAATAGAACCAGGCGAGCACGAGCACAATCCCCGGCTTCATCAGTTCCGAAGGCTGCAACGTCATGAAGCCCAGATTGAGCCAGCGCTGGCTCCCGCCGCCGATCCCGCCGATCAGTTCGACAAGTATGAGCAGGAAGCAGAGCACCCCGTAGACCGGCAAGGCCATCCTGCGGAACAGGTCTTGGGGCAGCCGCGCGATGACCATGGCCATCATAAGGAAGACCACGAAGCGCAGCAGATGCGACATCGACCATGTCTCGAACCGTCCGCCCGCAGCTGAATCCAGCACCGCTGCTCCGAAGCTCACCAACGCCATGAGGGGCAGCAAGACGCCCCAGGGTTGGCGCGCAATCGCGGCCGGGACGTAAGCCTGAGGCATCATTGCCCTCCTGCGACGGGCGGTGACATTGCGGGCGAAGCGTCTGCCGGAGCGACGGCTGGTGCCGACCTGGGCTGTTCAGGCTCCGGTGCCGGCGTGGCTGCATCGGTCTGCGCCGTGGCAGGCTCTGGTGCCGCGCGATTGCCGACCTCGACCTGCTCGGTGAGGTCCTCGTCGTCCGGCACCGGCTTTGGCGCAGAGCCGCCGTACTTCGCCGCAAAGGCATTGTAGCGCGTGGCCATGCGCTGCTGGACGTTGCCACCCCACTGCTTCTCGAATTCCTCGAGCACGGCCATCGCCTTGTCGGGTGCGAAGATGTAGGTCATCACGTCACGTGCGATCGGGTAGGCAGCGCTCGATCCGCCGCCATGCTCGATCACCACCGCGCAGGCATACTTGGGCTTGTCGAACGGTGCGAAGCAGATGAAGTGCCCGTGGTCGCGGTACTTCCAGATCCCGCCCTTGCCATTGCCCATATTGAGCCCGACGACCTGCGCCGTGCCGGTCTTGCCCGCCAGCAGCACGTTGTCGACCGGCAGCCGCGCCCGACCCGCTGTGCCGCGCCCGTTGACCACTTCGCTCATCGCCGCATGGATGTAATCGAGATGCGCCTGGCTGAAGCCCATCGACTTCACCGGCGGCGCATTGCGGTCAAGCAGGAGCCGGGGCATCACTTCACGGCCAGAGGCGATGCGCGATGCCATGACTGCCTGCTGCAGCGGATTGACCAGCATGTACCCTTGGCCGATCGTTGCGTTCACAGTGTCGTAGAGCGCCCACTCCTTCTTGTACTTGCGCATCTTCCAGGCGGGGTCCGGCACAGTGCCATAAGACTGGCCGGGATAGGGCATCGGAAATTCCTGCCCGAGACCCAGCCTGCGCGCCATGGCCGCGATCTTGTCCATCCCGATCTTCTGCGCGAAGTGGTAGAAGTACACATCGCATGACTGGTAGATACCCTTGGCCATGTCCACTGTGCCGTGCCCGCGGCGCTCCCAGCAGTGAAACACGCGGTTGCCGACACGCAGGCCGCCACTGCAGTTGACCGTGGCATTGGGATCAAGCCCGGCCTCGAGGAACGACAGCGCGACCATGGGCTTGACGGTTGACCCTGGCGGATAGAGCCCGCGCAACACCTTGTTGCGCAAGGGCACATGGTCGTCCTCGGACAGCATCTTCCATTCGACGCGGCCGATGCCATCGGAAAAGCTGTTGGGATCGAAGCTGGGCATCGAGGCCATCGCAAGGATATCGCCCGTCTCGCAATCCATCACCACGACCGAGCCGGACTCGAGCCCGATGCGCCTTGCCGCATAGTCCTGCAGCCCGGCGTTGATGGTCAGCGCAATCGGCTTGCCCGGCACGTCCTCGCGGGTGCCGAGATCGCGCACGATGCGGCCCGAGGCCGTCGCTTCCACGCGCCGCGCACCGGGAACGCCGCGCAGCCGCGTCTCGAAGTGCTTTTCGAGGCCGTCCTTGCCGATCTTGAAACCCGGCGTGATCAGAAGCGGATTGCGCTCCTTTTCGTAGTCTTCGGCCGAGGCGGCGCCGACATAGCCGACCAAGTGCCCCACCGAAGCGCCCGCCGGATAGTAGCGCGAGTAGCCACGCTGCGGGATCACGCCCGGCAGTTCGGGCAGGCGCACCGAGACCGCGGCGAACTTGTCCCAGTCGAGGCTGGAAGCGACTTCGACCGGCTGGAACCCGCGCGCCTTGTCGAGCTTGTCGCGGATATCGCGGACCTTGTCGGGCGAGAGCGAGAGCAGGCCTGCCAGCGTTGCCATCGTCTTGTCGGGATCGTCCACGCGGTCGGGGATGAGGTCGACGCGGAAGTCGGCGCGGTTCGCGGCGAGCGCCTTGCCAAACCGGTCGAGCACCCAGCCACGGCGCGGCGGAATCAGCGTGAGGTTGACGCGGTTGCTTTCGGACGCCGCCTGATACTTCTCGTTTTGGGCGACGGCGAGATATCCAAGACGCGTCGCCAGCAGTACGCCAACCCCTGCTTGAAGGGTCCCCAGCACGAAAGTGCGGCGCTCGAAGCGGTTGGTGAGGATAGCGGACGTTACCGGCAGGCTCGATTTGCCCGCGAAGTTCCTTCCACCGCCGTTCGCTGCCATTCTCAGAGCCTTTTGAGTGGCAACAGCCGCACCCGGTCCAACAGCGCAACAAGGCGTGTGACGACCGGATAGAGCGCAAGCGAGACGAGCGTTTGCGGCAGGATCACGAACGGCAAGGGGTAGCCGGTCGCGATGCCCGCCAGCACGGAGCCGAGGAACAGATAGGCTGCGATAAGAGCGCATGCCGCGAGCCAGTCCTGAGCAAACCCGCGCCACAGGAATTTTTCGTCGATCAGTTCCATGGCCAGCATGGTGCCCGACCAAAGCACGACCCCCGAACCGAACGGCATCCCGGAATAGAGATCGTCGAAAAGCCCGAGCGGCAGGCCTGCCCACAATGGCAGCATGCCGGGCCGCATCATCCGCCATGCCAGCATCATCATGTAGGCAAGCGGGGGCATCACCGGGGCCGATGAGATTATTGGCGAGAAACTCGCCATAGAGGCCAGCATAATCGTCGCCCAGGGCAGTCCGACGGCGAGCAGGGGCAGGGGCGCGCGATTGATCCGCTTGCGGGCCAAGACCTCCCCGGTCTCGTCCAGATGACGCAGGTTCACTGCTCCGGTGCGGCGTTCGTCGCGCCGTCCTTCTCGATCTGCTCGATCTGCGTGTGCGCTTCGCCGCTGTAGGCGGTCTCCACGACCACAAACTCGTTGTCGGCCGGATCGGCCGCAAGATGACCGGTCGCTCCATCACGGTGCGGATCGGTGGCAACGGCAACAGGGATGCCCGGGGGATATAGTCCGCCGGAGCCGGACGTGACGAACACATCGCCCTTGCGGATCGGGTTCACGCCCTGGTTGATCAGGCGGATGTCGATGCGCCCGTTCGATGCACCCTGAACGAAGGCCGTCAGCCCGTCCTTTGCGCGCTTGACCGGCACCACGTTGTCGGGATCGGTCACCAGAAGTACGCGCGCGGTGCCGGGGCCAGCCTCGATCACCCGCCCGATCAGGCCAGAGGCCGCGCGGACCGGCTGTCCCGGCTGCACGCCGCGCGCGGATCCCGCATCGATGATGGCAAAGCGGCGCGTGCTTGCCGCAGTCGATCCTATCAGATGGGCGGTGGCGACAGGCTTGCGGGCAGGATCGACAATGCCGAGCAGTGCCTTGAGCCGCCGGTTCTCGTCCTGCAATGACTGCATCGATACCGCGTTCGCTCGGGCGGCCTCAACCTCGCGGCGTAGTTCGGCATTCTGCCGGCCTGCATTGAAATAGGCACCGACCGCGGCAAACACGCCTTGACCGGTAGACCGGCTTTCCGCGCTTGCCCGTCCGAGCGGGCGCGCTGCCTCTGCAGCAGCACTGCGGGCAAAGGAGAATGCATCCGGATTGATCAGCGATGTCACGAGCACGGCAATTCCCGCCACGACGCCAAGAATGGCGATCACGTAGCCGGTGAAAATCCCGTACTGCGCCCTGCGCGAATAGCCCGGGCGCCGGTCCTGCGACCGCGCCATCCGTTCACCCCTTCAAGCCGCAGCGCTTTTCGGCGCTGCGATGCAACCCGTAACCGTCCAGCTTCACGCCGTCATCAGCACGCCGCGATAGATCGGATCTTCCATCGCACGCCCGGTGCCGAGCGCCACGCACGAAAGTGGGTCTTCGGCAACGCTCACAGGCAGGCCGGTCTCTTCGCGCAGATGCTCGTCCAGGCCGCGGATCAACGCGCCGCCACCGGTCAGCACGATGCCCTGGTCGACGATGTCGGCCGCGAGTTCCGGCGCGGTGTTCTCCAGAGCGATGCGCACACCTTCGACGATTGCGCCGATCGGTTCGGACAGCGCTTCGGCGATGTTGGCCTGCGTGATCGTGATTTCCTTGGGCACGCCGTTCACAAGGTCGCGACCCTTGATGTGGATCGTTTCGCCGATGCCGTCAGCCGGAGCTGTGGCGATGCCGTAGTCCTTCTTGATGCGCTCGGCCGTGGCTTCCCCGATCAGCAGGTTGTGATGGCGGCGCACGTAGGACACGATGGCTTCGTCCATCTTGTCACCGCCCACGCGCACCGAAGTGGTGTAGGCAAGGCCGCGCAGCGAAAGCACGGCGACCTCGGTCGTGCCGCCGCCGATGTCGACAACCATCGAGCCGACCGGTTCGGTCACCGGCATGTCGGCGCCGATCGCCGCAGCCATCGGTTCGAGGATCAGATAGACTTGGCTGGCACCGGCATTGCTGGCCGCGTCACGGATTGCACGGCGCTCGACGCTGGTGGAGCCAGAGGGCACGCAGATCACGATTTCGGGGTAGCGCAGCAGGCTCTTCGATCCGTGCACCTTGCGGATGAAGTGCTTGATCATTTCCTCGGCCACTTCGATGTCGGCGATCACGCCATCGCGCAGCGGGCGGATCGCCTCGATGTTGTCCGGGGTCTTGCCCATCATCATCTTGGCGTCATCGCCCACGGCCTTGACGCGCTTGATGCCGTTGATCGTCTCGATGGCGACGACGGAAGGTTCGTTCAGTACGATCCCGCGATCCTGGACATAGACCAGCGTATTGGCCGTTCCGAGGTCGATCGCGATGTTCTGCGAGCCAAATTTGAAGAATCGGGAAAAGATCGAAGCCATCTAGAAATCCGTGATAATCTGCGGTTTGACGCACGGGCACGCGCCAGACCCCTCCAGAAAGTGCGCCCGGGAAGGCGGCTCATTAGCAGGCGAACCGGGCAAAGCCCATGGGTTTGTGCGGCTTTGGACGGATAACTTCACCGCTTGTCTCGAAATAAATCGGCTTCGGCGCTAGGGTCACTCAACCCATGCGAGTCATCCGCCGCCTTCCTGAAACTTTGATCAACCGCATCGCCGCCGGAGAGGTGGTCGAACGGCCTGCAAGCGCGCTCAAGGAACTGGTCGAAAACGCCATTGATGCCGGTGCAGGCCACGTCCATGTGCGCCTGTCCGAGGGTGGCCTGGCGATGATCGAAGTCTCGGATGACGGCTGTGGCATGCGGCCTGAAGAGATCGAACTCGCGCTCGAACGCCACGCCACGTCCAAGCTTCCCGACGAGGCCATCGAGATGGTCGAAACGCTCGGATTCCGAGGAGAAGCCCTGCCGTCGATAGCCTCGGTTGCCCGCGTCACCATCGAATCCCGCCCGCTAGGCAGCGCCGATGGCTGGAAGCGCGTGGTCGACAATGGGACGATGATCGCGGAAGGACCTGCCGCATTGCCGCCCGGAACCCGGGTGCGGGTGGAACAGCTGTTCGAGAAGATCCCGGCCCGTCGCAAATTCCTGCGCAGCCCGCGCTCCGAATGGGCGGCTGCTTCTGATGTCGTCCGCCGTCTCGCCATGGCGAGACCGGACCTTGGCTTTACGCTGGAGCACGATGGCCGCCGCGCGCTCCACGTGCAGGCGGGGGAAACGCTGGAGGCACGCGTGGCCCAGCTCGTTGCCCGCGAACTGGCCGGCAATTCGGTCGAGGTCGACCTGTTCCGGGGCGACTATCACCTCACCGGCATAGCGGGCCTGCCCACCTACAATCGCGGCGTGGCAGATCATCAGTACCTCTTCGTCAATGGCCGCCCAGTGAAGGACCGGCTGCTGATCGGTGCGGTGCGTGGTGCCTATGCCGACATGCTGGCGCGCGATCGCCACGCGGTGCTAGCGTTGTTCCTGCAGGTCCCGGCCAGCGAGGTTGACGTCAACGTTCACCCCGCCAAATCCGAAGTCCGCTTCCGCGATCCGGCACTGGTGCGCGGCATGATCGTCTCCGGCCTCCGCCACGCGCTGTCGACCGGTGATCAGCGCAGCGCTCAGGCCCCCTCGGCGAGCGCCATGGCCGCCTGGCAGGCCGAACCCATCGCGCCGCCGCCGCCTTCCTCACAAGGCAGCATGTTCGGCCAGCAATGGCGTCCCGAACCTCGCGTCAGCGAGGCGGGGCAAGCATGGCGTGGCTATGAGCAGTCTGTCATGGCTCCGCTGCAAGCGCGGGCGGAAGTCGCGGCAGAACCTGTCGTGGCAGCCGCAACGCATCCGCTGGGCGTCGCTCGTGGGCAGATTTCCAACACTTATATCGTGGCCGAAGCCGAGGATGGCCTTGTCATCGTAGACCAGCACGCCGCGCACGAGCGTCTGGTGCTTGAACGTCTGCGCGCTGCCGGAGCAGGGCAGGGCAATGCGCCCGCACAAGCGCTGCTGATCCCGGAAGTGGTGGAACTGGAAGAGGTCGCCTGCGACCGGCTCGAGGAAGCCTCGCCCAAGCTCGCCGAATTCGGCCTCGCCCTCGAACGCTTCGGCCCCAACGCCATGCTCGTACGCTCGGTCCCCGCAGCGCTGGCCAAGGGCGATCCTGCAAAGCTCGTCGCCGATGTGGCGGATGATCTGGCGCACCACGGCGATGCTTTGCTGCTCGGCGAGAAGCTTGATCTCGTCCTCGCCACCATGGCCTGCCACGGCTCGGTCAGGGCAGGGCGTGAGCTTTCGGTGACCGAGATGAACGCCCTCCTGCGCGAAATGGAAGTCACCCCACGCTCGGGCCAGTGCAACCACGGCCGCCCCACGTGGGTCAAGCTGGCGCACGGGGACATAGAAAAGCTGTTCGGGAGAAAGTGATGCTGCACGGATCTTCGCGTATCGCCCTGATGTCATTGGCAATCCTGGCCGCGTCCGCATGCTCCGAAAAAGAGCCTTCCGATGCCGAGGCCATTGCCGCCGTCAACGCTGCGCAGGATGGCAAGCCCCCGATCAAGCCGCTCGACCTGCAGCCGATCCTCTATCCCGATATCACGCAGAACAAGCTGCACGGCACCGGTTGCGCATTCGTCGCCGATGGTGGCGGGCTGGGGGCCGTGTTCCTCGCGCAGGACAAGCGCGGGGTGATCAAGTATGGCGATCGCGTTCAGGTCCTCGCGCCAGACGCCGGTTCGGCCAAGATGCCCAAGGGCAGCTTCTCGCGCTACACCGGCAAGGAGAACGCGGTCACGCTCACCACCGTTGGTCCTGTCACGCCTGTGGGGACGACAGAGCAGTTCAAGGGCAAGATGGTGGTAACCGACGCTTTCGAGCGTCCCATCTATGAGGCGACCGGCGACGTCCAGTGCAAGGCGATCTGAACGGTCAGGCCGCCGCTTCGGCCTCCCGCACGCGGATCAGACCGATGGACTTCATCGTCATCACGACCACGCCGTCCTGATTGTAGACCCGCACGTTCGAGCGGAAGCTGCCCATTTCCGGACGCGACGCACTGCGCTTCTTGTCGACGATCTCGGTTTCGACGCTGAGCGTGTCGCCGGGGTAAACCGGCTTGAGCCATCGTATCTCGTCCAGTCCCGGCGAGCCAAGCCCGGCCTGCTTGCGCTCCTTGAGGTTCTCGACAAGCATCGCCATGGTCATTGCACACGTGTGCCAGCCACTGGCGGAGAGGCGCCCGAAATGTGTCTGCGCTGCCGCCTCGTCACTCAGGTGGAACGGCTGCGGATCGTACTTCGACGCGAAGTCGATCACCTCCTCTCGCGATACAGCATAGCTTCCGAAGCGCTGGATCGCGCCGGGTTCGATATCTTCGAAGTACATCATCAGGCCATCGTTGCCGTTGCACCGGGCAATGTCAATCGATCGGTTAAAGCGTGAAGCGGCCCAATCGCCGCGTTGCCGGTACAGGGTCCGGGATGATCCGGTACCGTGCCGTGATCAGGCTGAACACGCCGAACAGCAGCAACCCGGCGGCAATCAGCAGGAAGGCCGTTTCCATTTCTCTGAGATCGTTGATCGCTCCGCCGAGCGAGACCACCTCGCTACTCCGACCGAACCATGCCGTCCGCAGCAAGGACCAACCGATCAGGGCCATGACCACCGCGCGCGCAGCGTGTCCCGCGCGTCCGATCCAGCACGTGGGAGCAGGCGCGCGTGACGAGACGTTGCGCATGAAGTGCGCGGTGATCGCGGTCTTTGCCTGAAACACGGCTGCCACAGCCAGTCCCGCACCGACAATGCCGAGCAGCGCCTCGCCGAATGGCACGTCGAGGACGCTTGCCGCCATTTCCGCCGATTGGTCCTCGCCCGCATCGCGCGCGCCACTCGCGATCTTTGCGGCGGTCCATGCCATCGCGCAGTGCACCAGCGCGCTGGCGAAATAGCCGATGCGGAGCATGACGCCTTTGGCAGATGAACCCTTGCGCTCGATGTCGAACACCGCCGCCGACAGGCGATAGACCGCATAGCCCACCAGCCCGGCTGCAGCCGCGCCCAGAACAAACGAGCCTCCCGGTATCGCATGCAGAACCCGGAAGATATCGCCCGCGCCGTCATCGACATCCGATTTGCGTGCGGTCAGCGCGAGATAACCAAGCAACACATAGACCAGCCCGCGCGCGGCAAAGCCTAGCCTCGCCAGCCACACCACCTTCTCGGACTTGTCGACCACGCGCGCTCCTCTCTCCCGTTACGGGGGAGGAACGCGCGAGGGCTGATACGGTGCCGCAGTCTGGCCTCAGGCCATCGAGGGCATGGCGAGCATCCACAGTGCCATGGCAACCATGACCACGTTCTCTGTCAGTGAAACGAAGCCCAGCGGCACCCGCCCTGACCCGCCCACGCAGGCGCACTTCAGTTCACGCTTCTGGATATAGACGGCGTAGAACACTGACAGGCCCCCGATCGTCCCGATGAACACGGCAATCGGGATCGAAAGCCAGGGCAAGGCACGCGCTGCCATCAGCACGCCGGCCAATGCCTCTCCGAAGGGATAGAGATAGGCGTAGGGAACCCAGCGCCGCGCCAGCAGGTCATAGCCGAGGAACATCGTGGCGAAGCGGTCGACGTCCTGCAGCTTGAGCATGGCAAGCAGAGCCATGGCGAAGGCGACAAACCACTCGATGGCCCGACCGGTAAATGGTGTAGAGAAGACGGCGAAGCTGACAGCCATCGCCAGCGCTCCGGCAATTGCGAACACGGCCAGGACCGGCACGTAGCTAACGGCATCGGGATCGGCGACCTTGAGGCCAAGAAACCTGCGCGTATCGTCGTGCCCGCCGATGCGCTTGCCATCGATGAACACCTGCGGCGTCGTTTTCACGCCATGCTCTGCCCTGAACGCGTCGGTTTCCTCGCGTGTGCGTAGCCAGTGGTCCTCCACGCGGTAGCCCTTGCTTTCCAGCAGGTGCTTCACCTTCACGCCATAGGGGCAGATGTGATTGGGCATTACCATGCGATGCAGCACGGCGGTTCGATTCGGGGTCTGTTCGTTTGTCATGCGAAGACCTATACCTTGCGTACCATGGTACGGAGTCAAGCGGTATGGCAATGACGATCTCGCAACTCGCCAAGGGCGCAGGCGTCGGCGTCGAAACGGTGCGCTTCTATCAACGCAAGGGCCTGCTCGATGATCCCAGACCCAGCCGCACTGGGAGGGAGGGGCAGAAGCACTACGGCGCCGAAGACCTGCGCCGCCTGCGCTTTGTCCGCAGCGCGCAAGCGGCTGGCTTCACCCTTTCGGAAATCGCCGAGCTTCTGGCGCTCGATGCCGGGCACGACCGGCCCCGCGCCCGCGAGATGGCACGCACGCGGCTCGAAGCCATCGATCAGGAAATCGCCCGCCTCGAAACCGCGCGTCAGTCACTGCGCAAGCTCGCCCGCGAATGCGCCATGGGCGATGCGGGGCCTTGCCCGATCATCGCCGCGTTCGAGAGTTGACCGTCAGACGTTGAACTTGAAGTGGAGGACGTCGCCGTCCTTCACCACGTATTCCTTGCCTTCCTGGCGCAGCTTGCCTGCATCGCGCGCTGCGATTTCACCGCCGAGGCTGACGAAATCGTCATAGGCGATGGTTTCGGCGCGGATGAAGCCGCGCTGCATGTCGGAGTGGATCTCACCCGCAGCCTCGGGTGCCTTTGCGCCCTGATGCACGGTCCATGCCCGCGCTTCCTTGGGGCCGACGGTGAAGAACGTAATCAGGTGCAGCAGATCGTAGCCTGAGCGGATGACGCGGGCGAGGCCGGTCTCATGCAGGCCCATCTCCTCGAGGAACACGGTCCGCTCCTCGGCGTCCATGCCCACCAGTTCGGACTCGATGGCAGCCGAGACGATCACGGCATTGGCACCTTCCGCCTTGGCCTTCTCGAACACGCGGGCGGAGAAGGCGTTGCCGTTCGCTGCGCTCTCTTCCTCGACATTGCAGACGTAGAGCACGGGCTTTGCCGTCAGCAACTGCGCCTGCTTGAACACCCGTAGTTCTTCATCGTCCTTGGGCTGGGTCAGGCGTGCGGGCTTGCCTTCGCGCAGCAGTTCAAGCGCCTGTCCGAGCACGGACGCGATGATCTTCGATTCCTTGTCGCCTGCCTTGGCCTTCTTCTCGGCCGCAGGAACGCGCTTTTCGAGGCTTTCGAGGTCCGACAGCATCAGCTCGGTCTCGACCGTCTCGGCGTCCGAGATCGGATCGACCTTGTTGTCGACGTGCTGGATGTCATCATTCTCGAAGCAGCGCAGCACGTGGACGATGGCGTCCACTTCGCGAATGTTGCCAAGGAACTGGTTACCCAGGCCTTCGCCCTTCGAAGCCCCGCGTACGAGCCCTGCGATGTCGACGAAGCCCAGCTGGGTCGGGATGATCTTCTGGCTGCCTGCGATCTGCGCCAGCTTGTCGAGCCGGGGATCGGGCACGCCGACGTTTCCGACGTTGGGTTCGATCGTGCAGAACGGATAGTTCGCGGCCTGCGCGGCCTGCGTCTCGGTCAGCGCGTTGAACAGCGTCGACTTGCCGACATTGGGAAGGCCGACGATCCCGCAACGAAAACCCATTTTCAAACTCCTTGGCTGGCCGCGCCTTTAGCGGGCCGCAGTGGATTTGGAAACCTTCACGGAAATTTCAGGGATTGGGCGCACTAAGCGCTTCACGCGTGGAGAGATTTGCGATGAAAAAGCTGGCGTTCCTAACACTGCCGCTGCTGCTGGCGGCTTGCACCGACAGCCCGCAGGAGCGCGCCGAGCGAGCGCACAGATCCTTCGAGGCGCATGATTATCGCGCGGCGCAAGTCGATCTCGCGGCCGCGCTCGAAGCCAGTCCGCAAGACCCTGCGCTGCTCGAACTCCACGCGCGCAATGCGCTGGCCATGGGTGATGGCATCGCGGCGGAAGCCTCGCTGGCCAAGCTGCCGGAGGGCAAGCGCCCCGCCGACTTCGCCCTGCTGATGGGCGAGGCCGATCTTCTGCGCGGGCTTCCAGACGATGCACTAACGGCACTAGGCAGCGAATCTTCACCTGCTGCGCAGCGTCTGCGGGCGCTGGCGCTGATGGCCAAGGAAGACCGCGAAGGAGCAGCCAAGGCCTTTACCGCTGGCGCTGCGGGCAAGCCCGATGCGCGGCTGCTGTCAGACTATGCGCGGTTCATGCTGATGGGCGGCGATGTGAAGCAGGCCCGCGCACTGGCGGACCGCGCCAAGGCGGCAGATCCCGGCATAATCGATGCGCTGCTGGCCGATGCCGAAGTTGCCACGGCAGAAGGTCGTCTGGCGCAGGCGCTCGCAGGCTATGAGGCCGCTGTCGATGCCTACCCCGGCAATCTCGCAGCGCTTGCAGGCAAGGCGGCGGTGTTGGGCGATCTTGGCCGTACAAAGGACATGGACGCCGTCCTCAAGGCTCTGGCCGAGGTCAAGGGGGGTGGGCAGGTCGCCTATCTGCAGGCCCGCGCAGCCGCGGCGCGCAGCGACTGGCAGACCGTACGTAGTGTGCTTCAGGCCAACGAAGCCTCGCTCGTGGGCAAGGATGAAGCAACCGTGCTCTACGCGCAGGCCCTTGTGCAGCTCAAGCAGCCCGAACAGGCCCGCGCCAAGCTGCAGCCTCTGCTGACGCGCAACCCCGGCAGCGCAACCCTCCGCCGCGAACTCGCCAAGGCGCAGCTTGCCGCAGGCGATCCACGCGGCGCTGTCGAGACGATGCGGCCATTTGCCGAGGTACAGACCGCTGATGCCGAGGACTTGCGCCTTCTTGCCAAGGCAGCGGAAGCCTCGGGAGACCCGGATGCGGCAAAGCTCGCCGAGAAGGCAAAGTTCCCCTCTGCGCAGGCCATGGCCGCAACGCTGGCACAGGCCGATACGGCGATGAAAGCGTCCAACTGGGGCAATGCGATTGCCGCCTACGAGCGCTTGCTCGCCGTCACTGACGGCAAGAACCCGCTTGTCCTCAACAACATGGCCTATGCGCAAGGGATGGTAGGCAACAAGACCAAGGCGCTGGAGTTCGCCGAGCGGGCCTACAAGGCCGCGCCCACGAGTGCCTCGGTTATGGACACGCTTGGATGGCTGCTGGTCGAGACCGGCAAGGACCGTTCGCGGGGACTGTCCCTGTTGCGTGATGCGGTGGCCAAGGCTCCGGACAACGCAACCATCGCAGGGCATCTGCGCAGCGCCGAAAAGGGCTGAGCGCAAACGAAAAGGGAGCCTGCTTGCGCAAGCTCCCCTTCCATAACCCTCGTTTCGCTATCAGGCCGCGAGCGCGATTCGACGCGGTGCCGTCTGGCGGCGACGGGCCAGTGCCAGGCCGACCAGGCCAGCACCGAGCAGGCCAAGCATGCCCGGCTCGGGAACCGGCGTGCCGCCCGTGGAACCACCGGTGGAGCCGCCCGTGCTGCTAAGCGTGCCCGAACCGCTGGCCGAGCTGATGCCGGGAACGCCGGTGATCGACTGGTAGCGCACATAGAAGTCGCTCAGCGTCAGCGAGCTGACCGGCTGCGAGAAGCTCAGCGTGAATGAACCCGTGCCGCTCTGGCCGAGCGTCAGGCCACCGCTGCCGCCGCCTGCGCAGCTGCCCGTCTGTGCGTCCTTGAAGCAGACGTCGACCGTGCCGATGCCGTTGGGATAGTTCGACGACAGCGTGGTGTAGGAGAATGCACCGGTGCTGCTGGCTGACGAGATGTTCGGATCGGTGTTGAACGCGAAGCTCGAGATGCGCGAGTCGGTTACCGGCGACGAACTGGTGTTCGCCACGCTGTAATCGAACGTGTAGTCGTTGCCCGAAACGCCGGTCAGCTTGAACGTGGTCGAACCGGTGAGGCCGTCGATGGTCGTGCCATTCGAGAAACCGTTGTAGTTGAGCGAGAAGCTTGTGCCGATGTCGCCCGAGCCGAGCGTCACGGAATCTGCAAAAGCGGGTGATGCGACCGCCATGGCCGCGCTGGCAGCAAGGCCGGCAAGAACTTTCCTGAGGGTCATCGATTCTGCTCCCATGAACCGAAATTCGGTTAATCGTTACGAAAGCAATGCCTGTGCCAATTGCGGATTTCAGCCATTTGTAATGATTAACGATATTGCGAGCGTAAGCTTTTCCGACAGCCACGCTGCTTTTTCCCAAGGCCCTTTCACCAAAGATTCAGTGCTCGCTGGCAAAAGCACCGGCATGAGATCGCATCATGCTCTTGCCTTGCTCCTTGCGCTTTCGGCATGCGGTGAAGACGCCGGTGATCGGCTGGACCGTGCCCGGCGCGAAATTGCCGGAATGGAACTCGCCGCAGCGCGGGTCGATCTTGCTGCAGCGCTGGCCGAAAAAGGCGATGATCCCGCGGTGCTCCGCCTGCTGGCCCAGGTGCAGCTGCAACTCGGTGATGGCGATGGCGCGGCGGCCACTGCATCGCGGCTCGAGCAGGCAGGGGTTACTGGACCCGAGCTTTCGCGGATCAGGGCGGAGGCCAGTCTGCTGCGCGGCAATGCCGAAGAGGCGCTGGCCTTGCTCGGTGCTGACCGGACGCCGGATGCCGAGCGCGTCCGTGCCGCTGCTCTTATTCAGAAGCAGGACGCAGTCGGCGCGCTTGCGGCGCTACGCAGAGGAGCCGATGCTGGCGCGAATGCACTGCTCCTGCGCGACTATGCTCGGTTTCTGATTGATTCACAGGATCTGGACGGTGCGGCGCAGCAGGTGGCGGCGCTCTCGCGCCTGCAGCCGGACGGCTTCGACGCTCTTATGCTGGGGGCCGACATTGCCTCGCGCCGCGGGCGTTATGCAGAGGCGCACAGCTATCTGGAAAAGGCCGCCTCACGATATCCGCGCGTGCCCGATCCCTTGATTGCCCGGGCAACGCTATTCGATCTTGAAGGCAAGCTGGACGACGCAATCGCGATGACGCTGCGCGCGGCCTCCGTTGCGCCCGATGACGTTCGGGTGCGCGATCTCAAGGTGCAGTTTGCGGCGATGAAAGGCGAATGGGAGAAAGTGCGGGACCTGTTGGCCAGAGACGAGCGCAATCTCGATCCGCTTTCGGCCAACGGCCTCAGCTATGCCGAGGCCATGCTGCGCACCGGGCATCCTGAACAGGCACGCGCGATGTTCCAGCGCGCGCTGACACGATCGCCCAACAACCCCTTTTCAAGAATGATGCTGGCCGAAGCCCAACTGGCGACGGGTGATGCCCGTTCGGCCTTTGCCACGGTCTGGCCGCTGGCAAGGAGCACGATGGCCGGGCCACGCGAACTCGACCTAGCGGCCAAGGCGGCCAAGGCGGCAGGACTTCCTGAAGCAGGAGTAATCCGTGCGAGGATTGCGGCGGCGCAGCAGGGGCTTTCCCGGAAGTTGTCCGAGCAGGGGCAGGCAGCGCTGGCCCGGGAAGACTGGGGTGCGGCCGCCGAGGCCTATGGCCAGTTGGCCCAGATGGGCGAGGACGCCGAGGTGATGAAGCGCCTTGCTCTGGCCCTGAGTCATTCCGGCAAGGCTGACGATGCGATCCGGGCGGCGGACAGGGCGCGCGCCCTGACGCCCGAAGATCCCGATACGGCCTATATGGCCGGACTCGTCCGGGCGAGAGCAGGGCGCGATGGCGCAACAGCCGTGGCCCTGCTTCGGCAGGCGAGCGAAGCTGCGCCGGACAATGTCGTGTTCCGGCGCGCGCTTGCGCGGTATCAGGTGCGCGAAGGGACCTGATACCGGTCGTCTCCGATCAGGCGCGCGGCTTGATCCTGCGCGAACGGGCATAGCCGACGCCAATCAGGCCAAGAGCCATCATGCCAAGCATTCCCGGTTCCGGAATGGGAGTGCCGCCCGAAGAGGTCGTCGTTCCGCCGGAACTGGTGGTGGTCCCGCCGCTCGTCGTCGTCGTGCCTCCCGAAGTGGTTGTAGTACCACCCGAAGTTGTCGTGGTGCCACCCGACGTTGTCGTGGTGCCACCCGAAGTCGTTGTCGTACCGCCCGAGGTCGTGGTGCCACCCGAGGTCGTGGTGCCACCCGAGGTCGTGCTGCCACCCGAGGTCGTTGTACCGCCGCACAGGCTGGACCCGCCGCTGTGTCCGCAGTTGCAGTAGTGCTTGTGCTTGAACAACCAGAGCGCGTTGGCCGGCGTTGCTGCAGAAAGTCCTGCCAAGGCTGTTGCAGCGATAACGATTGAGCGAATGTTCATCTAAACCCCCGTTGGTTAATCACGGTCTGCTCAATGCTCTGCAAAAGTGATGCCAAATTATAAATATCAGGGGGTTAGATCGTTAATGAAAGAGTAGATTTGCAGCTCTGTAAGGCGGAGCGACGAATTGCGTTTCCCGATTGTTTCCCCGCGCTCAATTCTGCTGGCGCAGCGCCACGTCGTTCATGAAACGAATGTCATCTTTCGTGGCCAGCCAGCTTGCTTCGGAGGCTACGGCTCCCAGCATGTCGACCAGATCGTCCTGTTCCGCCTTGGCGAACGGTCCGAGCACGTAGCCGGTGACACGGTCCTTGTGCCCCGGATGCCCGATACCTAGGCGCACGCGGCGGAAATCGGCGCCGAGGTGCTGGTCGATCGAACGCAGCCCGTTGTGGCCCGCGGTGCCGCCGCCCTGCTTCACCTTCACCTTGAACGGGGCAAGGTCGAGCTCGTCGTGGAACACGGTCAGCGCGTCGATCCCGAGCTTGTAGAACCGCATCGCCTCGCCCACCGAACGGCCGCTCTCGTTCATGAACGTGGCGGGCTTGAGCAGCAGGACCTTCTGGTTGCCGATCCTGCCTTCCTGCAGCCAGCCCTGAAACTTCTTCTGCACCGGCCCGAAGCCGTGCACCTCAGCGATCGTGTCGAGCGCCATGAAGCCAACGTTGTGACGGTGCAGCGCATACTGCGGTCCGGGATTACCGAGGCCGACCCAGAGTTGCATGTCTTTGCGGTTCCTTTGACAGGCGTTTGCAGGGCCTGATAGCGGATGGGGCGCCTGTGCCAATATCCTTCGACAGGCTCAGGATGAGCGGCGTTGGTCAGAAAGCGAGATTCACCCGCTCATGCTGAGCCTGTCGAAGCATCCCGCGCTTGGTCGACGTCCTTCGACAAGCTCAGGACGAGCGGGGTGGGGACGGAAGCTATCATCCCACAACCCCGCTCATGCTGAGCTTGTCGAAGCATCCCGCACGGGAAGCTGAAAAAAAGAACCCCTCCCGCACGAAACGGAAGGGGCTTCTTTTTCACGCGCCTGCCAAGGCAGGCGGCAAGGATGCCGATCAGGCGTCCTTGGTGGTGTCGCCTTCTTCGCTCTTCAGCGAGGAGGGAGCCACGATCGTCGCGATGGTGAAATCGCGGTCGGTGATCGCGGGCTTCACGCCTGCGGGCAGGGTGACGGCGCTGATGTGGATCGAATCGCCAACTTCGTAGCCCGAAACGTCGACGATGATGTCGTCGGGGATCGCGTCAGGCGAGCAGATCATTTCCAGCTCGTGGCGGACGACGTTGAGAATGCCGCCCTTCTTGAGGCCGGGCGACTTCTCCTCGTTGATGAAGGCCACCGGCACGTCCACGTGCACGACCGAGTCCTTCGAAACGCGCAGAAAGTCTGCGTGCTGCGGACGGTCGGTCACCGGGTGGAAGGCGACGTCCTTGGGCAGGGTACGGATGGTCTTGCCACCGACCGCGAGCTCGACGACCGAGTTGAAGAAGTGGCCGGTGCCCAGCGCCTTGTTGAGCGCCTTTTCTTCAAGATGGATCGCGATGGGTTCTTCGTTGCCGCCATAGATCACGGCGGGGGTGCGGCCTTCGCGACGCAGTGCACGGGAGGCTCCCTTGCCAGCCCGATCGCGCGTCTCGGCCGACAGGTTAAGCGTTTCGCTCATGTGTCAGTACCTTCAGCTATATTTAAACACACTTCCTCCGCCACGCCTCCAGGGATGACCATGACAGGGAAGCGGCGGCCCTTACCGGGTTTGCCGGGAAATGCAAGGGTTGGAGGTTTTGAGGATGTTCGGACTTTCTCAATCCACCAACTGCGGTGGTGCGGAAGAGGTGATGGCGATGCACCCACCACACAAGTAGATGTATGAAACTCCCGGCCCTTCGGAAATGTGCCAATGATTTACATTTCCAGGGGCTCGGTGGCTGGCAATTTCTTTGAAGTCGAGAATCGTATTGACGGAAGTTACCTCTGAAAAAATCACTTTTACGGGGATCCGATCGCGCGACTGGAATGTACTATAGCTATGAAAAATCACGGTAACGGTTTGGGTTACGGGATCAATTTCTAACTTATCAAACCGGGAGTCATGACCAGACATTTCGTCATCAAAAAGAATATTTGTCATCCGAAGGCTACTCTCACTGAGTTCGGTTTCCCTCAAGGCACCCGCCTGATTGTCCACCCACGCGCCATCATCAGGCGTTGCAGACTGTCCGTGCCTGCCAGATGCGCCGCGCCCACGGCCACGAAAGGCTTTGCGCCCGCCTTGAGCATCGCATCCAACTGGTCCGCCCAATTGCGGTTGCGGTCGGTCAGCAGCGCCTGATGCAAACCTGCGTCGGCAAGGAACCCCTCGTTCGCCTCCCGCGCGATCCCCAGATCATCGCCGCGCAGCCATAGCGCGACCATGTCGGCCTCCTCGTCCTTGTTGCTCGCCGCTTCCACCGTCACTTCCTGCAGCAGCACCTGCTGCTGGCGCGGGGGGAGGGCGTCGAACACGCCGAACTGGCTGTGGATCGTCTCGAACCCTGCGACCGGTTTGCCCGCCGCCAGCTTGCGCAAGGCAGGCTCTGCGCCACTGTCAGGGTCGGCCCCGGCCTTCTGCCCCGCAATGGCGGCAAGCTGCAGCGCTACCGCCCAGCTTTCAGTATCGGCAAAGTCCGCATCGGAAAGGCCAAGCTTGCGATAGACCTCGGCCAGTTTCGCCCGATACGCAGGCGCAAGGCGTTGCGAAGGCGGAGGCAGGCCTTCGGTCCCGGCAAGATCCGCCAGCGCATCCCCCGCCGTCTTCTGGTCCAGCGGCTCGGCAATCTCTAGCACCAGCCGGTCCGACCGCGCCAGCGCCTCGCCCACTGCAGGCCGCAGCCACTTCACTTGTGGTGGCAAGGCATGGACGGTGCCGAACAGATAGCCGCGCACCGCCCCGGTCTTGTCCTCGATCTGCCAGAGCGCGACCCGCGTGTCCGGCTCGGGCGCAGTCTTCCCGCGCTCCATCCACGCCATGACCATGCCCAGCAGTAGCGCCGGAACGATGGCCCACAACAGGCGGGGAAGGAAGCGGGTGAAGTTAGTCATTGCACGCGGGTTGAGGCGAAGCCTTGCGCCTTCAGCAGGTCCTGCACGCTCTGCGTCCCGGCCAGGTGGCCAGCGCCCACCGCGATGAACACCGTGCCGGGCTGGTCGAGCCGCTTTGCGATCCAAGAAGCCCAGTTCCGGTTGCGCTGATAAAGCAGCGTATCGGCAAGCTCGGGATCGTCCATCTGCTCGTTCATCAGCTTGCCGAGCCCCTCCGGATCGCCCGAGCCCCACTCGTCGGTCATCGTGCCGATGATGCCAAAGCTCTTGTCGAAATCGCGCACCGCTTCCCCAAGGAACTTGAGTTGCGCCTCGCGCGGCAACTGGTCGAACAGGCCAAGCTGGTAATCGACCGTCTCGAGTGCACCCAGCTTCTTGCCTTTGGCCACCGCCGCCTTGCGCAGCACGGCTTCTACGCCATCGTCCGCGCCATACCCCGCCATCGCATAAGGCATCACGCCCAGCGTAATCCCTGCAAGCCACGGCTCCATCGGATCAAACGCCTCTGCCGGAATCTTCAGCTTCGTCAGCAGCGCTTCATAGGCCACCCGGTCAGCATCCGGCATCATCGAACGCAGCGTTTCGCCCTTCAGCAGGCCCAGCGCCAGGACCGTCTTCTGCTGCTCGGCCGCGGGAACCTCCGGAATCTCGGTGATCAACTCGCCCGAACTGTCGAGCGCCTTGCCCACCGGCCCATCGAGCCAGACCAAGCCCTTGGGCAGCGCATGGATCGTGCCGAACAGGTAGATCGTGGTGTCAGCATCGGCGACTTTCCACAGCGCAGGCTTCAATTGCTTCGGCGCAGGTGCCGCAGCTGCAGGCTTTGCTGCAGGAGCTTCGGCATGAACCGAGCCGGTAAAGGCAAAGGCGGCCAGCGCAATGGCGGCGGTGAAGGTGCGATAGGCGCGTTTCATGGGTTGCTCCTTTTGCCCGGAAACAGGTTGCAGGGGAATGAAGGGATTCGAAAAGGCGTCAGAGATGGCGCTGGCGGAACCAGACCACGCCCCACACCGCCATCGTGGCGAGGTAGATCGTCACGCCGTCCGCCTCGGGCAGGAAACCCCCGCGATGGCCCAGCCACCAGATCGGTGCGGCAGCGCTGTAGAAATAGAGGCCGATCAGGGCTCCGCTGCGATAGGACTGTTCCTCATGCTCGTCGATGTTGCGGTGCCAGAACCAAGTCACCGGCGCGATGACGAGAACGATCACCGCGATCAACGCTGCGGCCACGCCTGCAGGTAGAGGGCCCTTGGCAATGTCGAAGGGCTGATCCGGCGCATCGCCCGCAAAGCTCATCCACGCGCCTGTGACCAGACCAATGCCGCAGGCGAGGGCTGCGCTGATCGTGGCGCGTCGCGCGCGCGGCGAGAGCGGGCCGTTCTCCCGGTAATAGCGCCGCACGCTGACCCATGCGAACCAGAATGCGGCAAGCGTGAGGCTGGCGAAAACGGCCATTATGACCCAGCCAATCGGCTTGACCTGCGCTTCCTTGCCAAACGCATCGATCAGGCCCGCCGTCGCTCCGGAAAAGAACACTGCGCCGACAGTCGCGCCGAACATGCGCAGGGCGAGCTTGCCGAAGCTCATGGCCGGTGGGTCAATCTGATCGTCAGTCATGTTGGAAACCATCATCGAAGATCTCCTCGATACGAAGCTGGAACAGGCGCGCGATGCGGAAGGCGAGGGGGAGCGAAGGGTCGTGCTTGCCCGTCTCGATCGCGTTCACCGCCTGGCGGGACACGTCGAGCTTGAGGGCAAGGTCGGCCTGGCTCCACTGCCGCTCCGCGCGCAAAACTCTCAATCGGTTGTTCATGTCATGCTGACCTGTCCATATGTCAGGTTATGCTGACAATATGTCGCGATTCGTTGACTATGTCAAGATAACCTGACATGAATGCAAAAGCGCCGCTTCCCGGTTGATTTGGCGGCCCTCATCGGCCAAAGCCGCGCGACCATGGCCGACACCAAACTCAAGCCCCTCAGCCTACAGGACATGATCCTGCGCCTCCACAGCTTTTGGAGCGAACAGGGCTGCCTGATCCTCCAGCCCTATGACATGCGCATGGGGGCAGGGACCTTCCACACCGCCACCACCCTGCGCGCCTTGGGGCCAGAGCCATGGAACGCCGCCTTCGTGCAGCCCTGCCGCCGCCCCACCGACGGCCGCTATGGTGAAAACCCCAATCGCCTGCAGCACTACTACCAGTATCAAGTCATCCTGAAGCCAAGCCCTGAGAACCTGCAGGAGCTCTACCTGCAGTCGCTGGTCGAGATCGGCATCGACCCGCTGGTCCACGATATCCGCTTCGTGGAAGACGACTGGGAATCCCCCACGCTCGGTGCATGGGGCCTCGGCTGGGAAGTGTGGTGCGATGGCATGGAAGTCACCCAGTTCACCTACTTCCAGCAGATGGGCGGCTTCGATTGCAAGCCCGTCGCTGGCGAGCTGACCTACGGCCTCGAACGCCTCGCCATGTACATCCAGGGCGTCGACAACGTCTATGACCTCGCCTTCAACAATCACGGCGTCACCTACGGCGAGGTGTTTCTCGAGAACGAGAAGCAGATGTCGAAGTGGAACTTCGAAGTCGCCGATACCGACAGCCTGTTCGAAGGCTTCCGCCGCGCCGAAGCCGAATGCGTCCGCAGCCTTGAAGCAGGCGTGCCCATCGCCGCTTATGAGCAGGCGATCGAGGCCAGCCACCTGTTCAACCTGTTGCAGGCACGCGGCGTGATCTCGGTGCAGGAACGCGCCAGCTACATGGGCCGCGTGCGCGATCTCGCCCGCGGCTCGTGCGAGGCCTACATGGAAAAGAACGCCGATCAGTGGGCGGCCAAGTACCCGGAGTGGAGCAAGTGACCGATTTCCTTCTCGAACTGCGCAGCGAGGAAATCCCGGCCCGCATGCAGGCCGGTGCCCGCACCGATCTGGAAAAGCTGTTCCGCAAGCAGCTTGACGCCGCTGGCCTCAAGGCGGGCGAGATCACCGTCTGGTCCACCCCGCGCCGTCTCGCGCTGATCGCCCGCGACCTGCCGCTGGCGACTGAGGCCGTATCCGAGGAAACCAAGGGCCCGAAGACCACCGCGCCTGAACAGGCTCTCGAAGGCTTCCTGCGCAAGACCCGCCTGACCAAGGATCAGCTGACCGAGCGCGATGGCGTCTGGTTCGCCGTCACCGAAAAGCCCGGCCGCGCCACCAGGGACGTGCTCGCCGAAGCCATCCCCGCGATCATCCGCGCCTTCCCCTGGCCCAAGAGCCAGCGCTGGGGCGCCGCCTCGCTCTCTACCGAATCACTGCGCTGGGTGCGCCCGCTCTCCGGCATCGTCGCCATCCTTGGCGAGGATCTGGTGGAATGCGAGATCGGGGCTGTGAAGTCCGGCTACGCCACACGCGGCCACCGCTTCCACTGCCCGGGTGAAATCACCATCGGCAGTGCGAACGACTACGCCGAAAAGCTGCGCGCCTGCCACGTCATCGTCGACCATGTCGAACGCGAGGCGATGGTGCGCGAGAAGGCCAAGGCTGTGGCGCAAGCCGCTGGTCTGGTGCTGGTCGAGGACGAAGGTCTGGTGATCGAGAACGCCGGCCTCACCGAATGGCCGGTGCCCTTGTTGGGACGCTTCGACGAGGCTTTCCTCGACGTGCCCCCCGAAGTCATCCAGCTCACCGCCCGCGTCAACCAGAAGTACTTCATCTGCCGCGACAGCGCCGGAAAGCTCGCCAACGCCTTCGTCTGCACCGCGAATATCGAGGCGAAGGACGGCGGCGCCGCCATCGTCGACGGCAACCGCAAGGTCCTCGCTGCGCGCCTCTCCGATGCCCGCTTCTTCGGGGAGCAGGACAAGAAGAAGCCGCTGGCCGAACAGGCGCAGAAGCTCTCGCGCATCACCTTCCACGAAAAGCTCGGCACCGTGGCCGACAAGGTCGAACGCGTCGCCAAGCTGGCCCGCTGGCTGGTGGAAGAAGGCATAGTAACGCCTGAACTCGCCAACCAAAACCTTCGTCATTCCCGCGGAGGCGGGAATCCAGCGGCAGGCGCCGCGCCAGAGTGGACCCCCGCCTCCGCGAGGGTGACGAAAGAGGAACTGGCAGACCAAGCCGAACTCGCCGCCCGCCTGTGCAAGGCTGATCTCGTCACCGAGATGGTCGGCGAATTCCCCGAACTCCAGGGCCTGATGGGCGGCTACTACGCCCGCGCCGAAGGCCTGCCTGACGCCGTGGCCGACGCCATTCGCGATCACTATGAGCCGGTCGGTCAGTGGGGCAAGGTGCCCACGGCTCCAGTTACGGTTGCGGTAGCGCTCGCGGATAAGCTGGATACGCTCCTAGGCTTCTTCGCAATCGACGAAAGGCCAACGGGTTCGAAAGATCCGTTCGCTCTCCGCCGAGCCGCGATCGGGGTTAATGCTTTACTGATTGCGAACAACCTGCCGTCGGTCAGTCAGGCAGTAATTGGTGCAGGAAGACAGCTCATCAACGAAGCATCGATCAAATCCAACGCGCGGCGGGAGACTCTGCTTGCGCGTCATCAGGCAGAGTTGGCTGATCTCGGTGCTTTGGACAACAAGTTGGCTTCCATGGAGCAGGTGTCGCGCCGCGAACAGATCTGGCAATCGCACATGAATGAGCTTCAGCTTTTCGACGAGGCAGAACGCGACGCTTCGCTTGCGCTGCTGGATTATGAAGTCCAGTATCCGCAAGTATTCGCCTTCTTAGTCGACCGCCTCAAAGTCCAGCAACGCGAAGCAGGCGTTCGCCACGACCTGATCGACGCCGTCTTCGCCCTTGGCGGCGAGGACGATCTCGTCCGCCTGCTCGCCCGCGTCCACGCGCTGCAGGCCTTCGTCGGCACCGAGGACGGCGTGAACCTGCTCGCAGGCTACAAGCGCGCCGCCAATATCCTCAAGAAGGAAGTGTACGAAGCCGCCGATGCGGAATACGCCCGCGAGCTCGCCGAACAGGCGCTGGTCGATGCGCTGAACGCTGCCGAGCCGCAGGCCGACAGCGCCATTGCTGCGGAAGACTTCACCGCCGCCATGGCCGCACTCGCCAGCTTGCGCGGCCCCATCGATGCCTTCTTCGAACACGTGACCGTCAATGACGCGGACGCTAACAAACGTTCAAGTCGTCTCGCCTTGCTTGACCGTTTCCGTGCTGCAGTGCACAAAGTTGCGGACTTTTCGCGCATAGAAGGGTAAGGAGCGGGCCGAATCCGGCCCTATCCGGCAAGAACAGACTGACGCAGGGAGCCTCGGTGGCGAAATGAGCGCATACGTATTCCATTTCGGCGGCGGTGCAGTGTCTTCGGACGCGCGCGCCAAGGACAAGACCATCGTCGGCGGCAAGGGTGCGAACCTTGCCGAGATGGCCGGGATCGGCCTGCCGGTGCCTCCGGGCTTCACCATCAGCACCGAAGTCTGCACCGCCTACAACGCCAGCGGCAAGACCTTTGACGATGCCCTGCGCGCAGGCGTCGCCAATGGCGTTGCGCATATCGAGAAGGCCACCGGCCGCACCTTCGGCGATGCCGCCAACCCGCTGCTCGTCTCGGTCCGCTCGGGCGCGCGCGTCTCGATGCCGGGCATGATGGACACCGTGCTCAACCTCGGCCTGAATGATGAGACGGTCGAGGGCCTTGCCGCAGGCTCGGGCGACCCGCGCTTCGCCTGGGACAGCTACCGCCGCTTCATCCAGATGTATTCCGACGTGGTGCTTGGGCTCGACCATCACCGGTTCGAGGACGCACTGGAAATCGTCAAGGAAGACAACGGCTTCTTCAACGATGTCGAATTGGGTGCCGAGCACTGGCAGGCGCTCGTCGGCGAATACAAGGCCATCGTCGCAGACCAGCTCGGCCGTCCGTTCCCGCAGGACGTTCACGAACAGCTCTGGGGCGCGATCGGCGCCGTGTTCGACTCTTGGGAGAGCGACCGCGCCAAGGTCTATCGCAAGCTCAACGACATTCCGCATGACTGGGGCACCGCCGTCAACGTGCAGGCCATGGTCTTCGGCAACATGGGCGAAACCTCGGCCACCGGCGTCGCCTTCACCCGCGATCCGGCCACCGGCGAGAAGGCGTACTACGGCGAATGGCTGGTCAATGCCCAGGGCGAAGACGTCGTTGCCGGCATTCGCACCCCGCAGTACCTGACGCTCGCCGCGCGCGAGCGGGCAGGGGCCAAGCCGCTGTCGATGGAAGAGGCGATGCCTGATGCATACGCCGAACTCGCCGCCGTGTTCGAGCTGCTCGAAAAGCACTATAAGGACATGCAAGACATCGAGTTCACCGTCGAGCAGGGCAAGCTGTGGATGCTGCAGACCCGCTCGGGCAAGCGCACCGCCAAGGCCGCGCTCAAGATGGCGGTCGACATGGTCGGCGAAGGCCTGATCGACGAGGCCACCGCAATCAAGCGCATCGATCCGATGGCGTTGGACCAGTTGCTCCACCCCACGCTCGATCCCAAGGCGGTGCGTGATGTGCTGACCAAGGGTCTTCCGGCATCGCCCGGCGCGGCTTCGGGCGCGGTGGTGTTCGATGCCGATACCGCGCAGGCGCGCGCCGAGCGTGGCGACGCGGTAATCCTCGTCCGCGTGGAAACCTCGCCAGAGGACATCCACGGCATGCACGCCGCCAAGGGCATCCTGACCGCACGTGGCGGCATGACCAGCCACGCCGCCGTGGTCGCACGCGGCATGGGCCGCCCTTGCGTCTCGGGCGCTTCGGGTGTCTCGATCGACATGGCCAGCCGCACTGCAAAGATCGGCAATCGCGAGATCAAGGAGGGCGATGTCATCACCCTCGATGGCTCGAATGGCGATGTCATGGCGGGTCTCGTCCCCACCGTGGAGCCTGAACTCGTCGGTGATTTCGGCACGCTCATGGTCTGGGCGGACAAGCACCGCCGCATGAAGGTGCGCACCAACGCCGAAACCCCGCTCGATTGCCAGGTCGCCCGCCAGTTCGGCGCCGAAGGCATCGGCCTGTGCCGCACCGAGCACATGTTCTTCGAAGCGGGCCGCATCAGCGCGGTGCGCCAGATGATCCTCGCCGAAGACGAGAAGGGCCGCCGCGCTGCCCTTGCCAAGCTGCTCCCCGAACAGCGCAGCGACTTCCAGTCGATCTTCGAGGTCATGGCGGGCCTGCCCGTTACGATCCGCCTGCTCGATCCGCCGCTGCACGAATTCCTGCCCCACGCCGATGCCGAGTTCGCCGAACTTGCCGAAGCCACCGGGCTTGGCGTCGAGCACCTCAAGCGCCGCGCCGGGGAACTCCACGAATTCAACCCGATGCTTGGCCACCGCGGCTGCCGCCTCGGCATCACCTTCCCTGAAATCTACGAGATGCAGGCCCGCGCCATCTTCGAAGCGGCCTGCGACGTTGCCGACAAGAGCGGCGATGCGCCGATTCCCGAAGTGATGATCCCGCTCGTCGCCACGCGAAAGGAACTTGAGATCCTGCGCGCGCTGGTCGACCGCGTGGCGCTTGAAGTCTTCGCCGAGAAGGGGCGGACGCTCGAATACATGGTCGGCACCATGATCGAACTGCCGCGCGCTGCGCTGATGGCGGGTGAGATTGCCGAGGAAGCGAAGTTTTTCTCGTTTGGTACCAATGACTTGACCCAGACGACGCTCGGCGTGAGCCGCGACGACGCTGCGCGCTTCCTCAACCCTTACGTCGATCAGGGCATCTACCCGCGCGATCCGTTCGTCAGCCTCGATATCGAGGGCGTCGGCCAGCTGGTCGAACTGGCGGCAGAGCGTGGCCGCAAGACCCGGCCCGACCTCAAGCTCGGCATCTGCGGCGAGCATGGCGGTGACCCGGCCTCGATCGCTTTCTGCGAGAAGACCGGCCTCGATTACGTCTCCGCCAGCCCCTACCGCGTGCCGATCGCAAGGCTGGCAGCGGCACAGGCGGCGTTGGCCTGATAACCTATTTGGAGTGTTTCCCCGGGGAAACACTCCAACATGGCCTGTCCGGCCAGATCAGAACTTGGGCGGGCGAAGCGCCTTTGCCCATCCGCTGAGCGTCAGGATCTCGAACCGCTCGGTCACCTTGCCATCGGCTTCCGTCCGCGCGGTGAAGGCTGCCTTGGCGCGGGCGAGGGCGGTCTTGCCTAGCGGCGTACCCGGCCGGGCAAGGCAGTTGCCCAGTCCTTGAGCGCGCAAGTCCGCGATCATTCCGTCGAGCGAGCGGAAGCGCACATCGATGTGATGGCTGTCGATCACCGGATCGGCAAAGCCGGCGCGCTGGAGCAATTGTCCGCCGGCGCGCACGTCGACCATCGGATGCACGCGCGGGGAAGGGCGCTCGCCATCGGCTTCCAGCATGATCGCCCGCAATGCTGGGAGCGATCCTGCGCCAATGAAGCTGGCGATCATCAGCCCGCCATCGGCCAGCGCACGCCGCAGATGCACCAGCGCGCCGGGCAGGTCGTTGACAGTGTCCAGCGTGCCGAGGGTCGCGATGAAGTCGAAGCCGCCCTCGGAATAGGGCGCTTCCTCGTTCAGCGGAGCCGCCCCAAGCGCCGGATCGCGTTCATCGACTGACGCGCCACTGCCTCTCAGGCTCTGCGCAACGGTTCCGGTCCAGTCGCCCACGACCAGAGCGCGACTCGGTTCGTGACGGAGAAAGGAAAGCCGGTCGAGCACATCGTCGGCCATGTCCTCGATCAAGTATCGGGGTGCGTCTGGCTGGCTCTGGAGCCGTGCCATCCGGCGACGCAGAGCATTGCGCCGTTCCGGAGCGAAAATAACGGGGGGAGTGCTGGCCATTTCCGGGCACTGCCCATGTCCGGGCGTCTTGCCAAGGGGGGCAATCGTGCGAGGATCGTCGCGTGAGGATTTCTGCCGCCCTGACGCCCGTCGTGGACTTCGTCTTTCCACCGCGCTGCCCGCTCTGCGGCGGACCCGTCGCATCGCATGGTGGCCTGTGCCATACGTGCTGGCATGGCCTTGCGGTGCCGTCGGGCACTTGCTGCTCGCTGTGCCAGCGGCCGTTGGGGGAAGATCACGGCCACGAGGCCGAGCTGGTCTGCGCGCCCTGCATGGCCGAGCCGCCCCGCCATGCCGGAATCGCCGCCGCCACGCTCTACAACGACCCGTCCCGCGCGCTCGTCCTTGCGCTCAAGCATGGCCGGCGCATCGGTCTTGTCCCGATGATGGCGCGGATGATTGCGCAGCGCTTGCCGACGCTCAAGGGAAACTGGCTGATAGTTCCCGTGCCGCTGCATCGCTGGCGGCTGATGCGCCGCGGCTTCAACCAGTCGGCCTTGCTCGCCCGCGAAGTGGCGCGCCTCACCGGCCAGCGTCTCGTCGTCGATGGCCTCGTCCGCACCCGACCGACGCCTTCGCTCGGAGGCCTGAATCGCTCCGCCCGCGCCAGGGTCCTGCGGGGCGCGATTGCGCCGCATCCGGGGCGGAGCGCTTTGCTGAAGGGCTGCAATGTTCTGCTGGTCGATGACGTCATGACCAGCGGCGCCACGACCGACGCGTGCATCATCGCTCTGCGCAAGGCAGGCGTGGCGCAGGTGCGCATCGCGTGTTTCGCCCGGGTTCTGGATGAAGCGCTGGATGCCTTGCGGGAACGAGTCGAATTGCAGGACTGAATTGCGTGGCAAGACCACAAACGAAACGCCCGGAACCGCAAGGTCCCGGGCGCCATCGTGACGAATTTCTGCGGGCGTTCGCGTGTTTCGCGATAGTGACGGCCCCCTGACCGTCCCGCCTTTTCCCTCACCTTCCGGAAGGCGCTTCGCGCGGCCCCTTTGGGCCTGCAGCGAGGCAGCCGACCGGCCCCTCATCGTGTGTCCCTGAACATTGGCGCGTCATGCACTGCCGCTTCTTGGAAGCTGGCCGTTCAGTTCGCGGCTCCCTCAAGCCGCTGACGCTTCATCACCCATTCATGCCGGGGACGGAAGCAGATTGTGCTGCGCGGGTGGATTTTGAGACCTTGTGTGGTTATCCTGCAACAAATCCGCCACGATCGGGCGGAGTGGAAAGGCGCAAACCATCTTGTCCAGCTCTGACGATACTGCCTTGCGTGAGCAGGGTGCTGAATTCATGCCGAAATTCGACTCCAACGGCTTGCTCACCGCCGTCGCGGTCGATCACGTATCAGGCGCGCTCCTGATGCTCGCGCACGTCAATCGCGAGGCTCTCGACAAGACGCTGGAGACCGGATTCGCCCACTTCTACTCCCGCTCGCGCAAGGCGCAGTGGATGAAGGGCGAGACCTCCGGCCACGTGCTCCGCGTGATCGAGATTCGCGTGGATTGCGACCAGGATGCGCTTGAACTGCGGGTCGAGGCGGCAGGTCCTGCATGCCACACGATGGCGCCTTCGTGCTTCTATCGTCGCGTTACCCCAGATGGAACGCTGGAACGCATCGCTGATTGACGCTTACGTAAAGGTTAGTTAGCAAAGCGGCATGTCACAGCAAGCTGCCGCAGCGACTCACGCTCCGATCGACCACACCGGTCACCTCGATCAGCCTGACGCGCTGAAGCGGGACCAGTTCACTATCTCCGATCTCTCGAACGAGTTCGGGGTGACTGCCCGTGCCCTGCGCTTCTACGAGGATGAAGGCCTGATCGCGCCAGAACGTGTCGGGCTTTCGCGGATCTATTCCAAGCGCGACCGTGCGCGTCTGGCCTGGATCATGCGCGCCAAGAACGTGGGCTTCAGCCTCGCCGAAATCCGCGACATGATCGACCTTTACGACATGGGCGACGGCCGCGCGGAACAGCGCCGCGTCACGATCGCCAAGTGTCGTGAGCGGATCGAGAACCTGCGCCGCCAGCAGGCAGACATTGCTGCGACCATCGAGGAACTGACCAGTTTCGTCGATCTCGTCATCGCCAAGGAGCGGTCCGAAGGCCGCAATCCAAGCGTCTGAACGCCGGACGCCTGAAAGGGACAGGATAAAATGCCGATCTACAACGCGCCCACCCGCGATACCCGTTTCGTCGTGAACGAACTGATCCGCCTTGAGAGCTATGGCAATCTGCCAGGCTTCGAGAGCGCCACGCCCGACATGACCGACGCAATCATCGAGGAAGCCGGACGCTTCGTCTCCGAAGTGATCGCTCCGCTGAACCTGTCGGGCGACAAGGAAGGCTGCACGCGCCATCCCGATGGCAGCGTGACCACGCCCACCGGCTTCAAGGACGCCTACCGTCAGTATGTCGAAGGTGGCTGGGGCACGCTATCGGCGCCGGAAGAGTTCGGCGGGCAGGGCCTGCCGCACGTGATGGGCTTCATCATGGAGAAGTACCTCGCCACGGCCAACCAGGCATTCGCGATGTATCCGGGCCTTGCCAACGGCGCGATCTCGGCAATCCGTGCCAAGGGCTCGCCCGAGCAGCAGGCGAAGTACCTGCCCAAGATGGTCAGCGGCGAATGGCTCGGCACGATGAACCTGACCGAGCCGCACTGCGGCACCGACCTCGGCATGATCCGCACGCGGGCCGAGCCGCAGGCCGATGGTTCCTATGCGATCACCGGAACCAAGATCTTCATTTCGGCGGGTGACCATGACCTGACGGAGAACATCATCCATCTCGTCCTCGCCAAGACGCCGGGCGCGCCGGAATCGAGCAAGGGCATCTCGCTGTTCATCGTGCCCAAGTTCATCGTCAATGCCGATGGTTCGCTGGGCGAGAAGAACGGCGTCAGCGTCGGCTCCATCGAGGAGAAGATGGGCATCCACGGCAACGCCACCTGCGTGATGAACTACGATGGCGCGAAGGGCTGGCTTGTCGGCGAGGAGAACAAGGGCCTTGCCGCGATGTTCATCATGATGAACGCGGCACGCCTTGGCGTGGGCATGCAGGGCCTCGCCCAGGCCGAAGTTGCCTATCAGAACGGCCTTGCCTATGCGCTCGACCGCCGTCAGGGCCGCGCGCTGACCGGGCCTGCCGATCCGCAGGCAAAGGCTGACCCGATCATCGTCCACCCCGACGTGCGCCGGATGCTGATGGACGCCAAGACCTTTATCGAAGGCATGCGCGCGCTGTGTCTATGGGGTGCGCTGCAGGTCGATCTTTCGCACAAGGCGGCAACCGCGGAAGAGCGCGAAATGGCGGACGACCTGATCAGCCTGCTGACGCCCGTGATCAAGGGCTACGGCACCGACATGGGCTACAAGGTTGCCACCGACATGCAGCAGATCTGGGGCGGCCACGGCTACATTGCCGAGAACGGCATGGAGCAGTTCGTCCGCGATGCCCGCATCGCGATGATCTATGAAGGCACCAACGGCGTGCAGGCAATGGACCTCGCCGGGCGCAAGCTTGCCCTGAATGGTGGGCGCGCTGTGCAGGCGCTGTTTGCGCTGATTGACGCCGAATGCGCCGAAGCGGCGGCTGACGATACCGTCAAGCTTGTGGCGGAGCGCCTTGGCAAGACGGCTGGAGAAATGAAGGCCGCGACGATGTGGTTCATGCAGAACGCCATGGCCAATCCCAACAATCTCGGTGCCGGCGCCTATGCCTACATGACGTTGACCGGGATCGTCTCGCTCGGCCTGATGTGGCTGCGCATGGCCAAGGTTGCGGCGGCTGCGATTGCGGACGGTGCTGACGACAAGGCATTCTACGAAGCCAAGCTCGCCTGCGCCCGCCACTGGGCCACCCGCTACACCACCGAAGCAGGCGCCCTGCGTCGACAGGTCGAGGCGGGCTGCGAAACGATCATGGCGCTGACGCCGGAACAGCTGGCCATCGCCTGATCTTTCAGGCCAGCAGCCAGCCGAGAAGGAAAAGCAGACTTCCAAGCAAGGCGGTGATGCAGAGGATGAGGATGAGCCCGAAGCCGTCCATAAGCCCACCATCACCGCCAAGGGCTGCGTAGCCTGCGATTGTCAGGATGCTCCAAGCCAGCCATGACACGAGCATCAACGGTGCCTTGATCAATCCGTTGCTGAAGTTTCGCCAACGCCACATGGCGTAGGCAGACCCAAAGACGACCAGACCCTGCACGCTCGAAATTGCGATGAGGATGATAAAGCTCAAGCAGCGAGCACTTCGTCGAGCATTTCCATGAGCGCGGCCCAACTCTGGCGGTCTGCGCTGGCATCGTAGCCTATGGCAGCCATGCCGCGCGCGTCGCTGCCGGGGTCGGTGAAGCCGTGGCGGACGCCGCTGTAGCTGTGGAAGTGCCAGTTGGCGCCTGCAGCGTCCATTTCTTCCCAGAAGGCCATGACTTGCGAGCGGGGGACCATCGGGTCTGCGTCACCGTGGCAGACGAGGATGCGGGCCTTGATCGCTCCGGGAGCAGCAGGAGCCTGCGTGTCGAGCAGGCCATGGAAGCTGGCTGCAAGCGCGAGGTCAGCGCCATCGCGCGCCAGTTCGAGTGCGGCTTGTCCGCCCATGCAATACCCGATGGCGGCGACCGGCAGGCCTTGCGCCTCCAGCAACCCCGTAAGCGCGGCAAGCCCCGCGCGCAGGCGCTGGCGGTAGCCTTCCGCGCTTTCCCGCAATGGACCTGCGAGTTCGCGCGCGTGGTCGAAATCGCGGACTTGCACGCCGTAGAAGTCAGCAACCATCGCCAGACAACCCGCCTGCGCCAGCATATGGGCGCGGCGGATAATCGGCGTGTTGCAATTGGCGATGGTCGGCAGGATGAGCACGACGGCGCGGGGCGGGCCCTCGGGCTTCACCAGGAAGCCGGTGAGGGCCACGTCGCCGTCGGCGTAATCGACCTGCTCGACCGCCATCGACCTTACTCCGGCAGGAAGTCCGGCACGGAGAGATAGCGTTCGCCGGTGTCGTAGTTGAATCCGAGGACGCGGCTGCCCGTTGGCAGGCTCTGCAGTTTCTGGGCAATGGCCGCCAGCGTCGCGCCCGAAGAAATGCCGACGAGAATGCCTTCCTTGGCCGCGCACTGCCGCGCAAATTCCTTGGCGTCCGCCGGATCGACGGTGATCGCGCCATCAATGGACTTGGTGTGCAGGTTGCCGGGGATGAAGCCTGCGCCGATGCCCTGGATCGGGTGCGGGGCAGGCTGTCCGCCCGAGATCACCGGCGAAAGCGTGGGTTCAACCGCATAGGCTTTCAGCGAGGGCCAATGCTTCTTGAGTTCCTCGGCACAGCCCGTCAGGTGGCCGCCGGTGCCGACGCCGGTGATGAGCACGTCGATCGGCTCGCTAGCGAAGTCCTTGAGGATTTCCTGCGCGGTGGTGCGGACGTGGACCGCGACGTTTGCCGGATTGTCGAACTGCTGGGGCATCCATGCGCCTTCGGTGGTCTCGACCAGTTCCTTGGCCCGCTCGATCGCGCCCTTCATGCCCTTTTCGCGCGGGGTGAGGTCAAACGTCGCGCCATAGGCCAGCATCAGGCGGCGCCGTTCGAGCGACATCGATTCGGGCATGACGAGGACGAGCTTGTAGCCCTTGACCGCAGCCGCCATGGCGAGGCCGATACCGGTGTTGCCGGAGGTCGGCTCGATGATCGTGCCGCCTGGCTTGAGGCTGCCGTCAGCCTCTGCAGCCTCGATCATGGCGAGGCCGATCCTGTCCTTGATCGAGCCGCCCGGATTGGCGCGCTCGTTCTTCACCCATACCTCGTGGTCGGGAAACAGGCGGGACAGGCGAACATGCGGGGTGTTGCCGATAGTGGCGAGGATGGAATCCGCTCTCATGTCGCTTGCTCCTTGAAGTGAAGGGAGGGTTGGAGTCTGGGACCTTGTCTAGGACGATCTGTATCGCGCTGCAAAGGTTCGTGCGTTCTTCAATTCAGGGAATAGGAAGAACCATGCGCCCGTAATGACTATAGCCGAGATGCCGCCGAACAGCACTGCGCCAACCGCGCCGATCAGTGCCGCAGCTACGCCGGACTGCATCTCGCCGAGTTCGTTGGAGGCGGAGATGGCAAGGCCCGAAATGGAAGAGACACGCCCGCGCACGTCATCGGGCGTGTGCAACTGGACCAGCGTGTTGCGGATGAACACCGAGACCATGTCGCCCGCGCCGATTCCCATCAGCATCAGCAGCGAGAGGTGGTAGTTGGTCGATAGCCCGAAACCGATGGTGAACAGGCCATAGACCGCGACGCCAAGCAGCATCTTGTTGCCGACGTTCTGCGTAATCGGCCGCCGTGCCAGCACGAAGGCCACGAGGGCTGCGCCTAGCCCCGGCATCGCGCGCATCAGGCCGAGACCGTCAGCGCCTACCGGCTTGCCATCAATGAACAGGATGTCGCGCGCGAACACCGGCAGCAGCGCCGTGGCCCCGCCAAGCAGCACTGCGAAGAGATCGAGAGTGACGCAACCGAGCAGGAAGCGGTCGTTCCATACGAACTTCAGGCCTTCGAGAATCTGGCGCACGGGATGGGCATTGCGGTTGCCCGCAGGCGGTGGCAATCGGCGAATGCCGAAGACGCAGAAGGCTGACAGCGCGAGAAGGGCAGTCGAGGTCCAGTAGGGCAGGGTGGGGTGCCCGGAGAAGAGCAGGCCTGCGATTGCAGGACCGCCGACCGAGCCGGTCTGCCATGCCATGGAGTTGATCGCGACGGCCTTGGGCATCAGTTCTGCAGGAACGATGTTCGGCGCCACGGAGGCGAGCGCAGGGCCGATGAACACGCGAGCGGTGCCATGCAGGGCGGCGAGGCCGAACAGCAGTGGCAGCGAGGTGATCCCCCTGGCCGTGCAGATCGCCAGCGTCAGAGCAACAACCATGTCGAGGCAGATCGAAATGCCCGCGACGTTGCGCCGATCGAACCGGTCTGCAACGACGCCGGCCACCGGGGTCAGCAGGAACAACGGCAGGAACTGGGCAAGGCCGAGCAATCCGAGCTGGAACGCCGCTTCGGCAATCGACATGCCGTACTGCCCGCGTGCCACGTCGTAGAGCTGATAGCCGAGGATGACGACCATTCCCGAGGTCGCGACGACCGAGAAGAACCGGGCGATCCAGAAGCGCCGGTAGTCGGGGATGGCGAGAGGCGAGGTGGGCGCGGGGGCCGTGTCGGTGTCGGATGATGAAGCAGTCACGCGGCGTGCAATGCCAGCCGATCGCCACCTTGCCAAGAAAGCAATAATTGTGGTCCGCCCAGCGAAGACCTCGCCCGAGCGCCGGTCAGCCCTGACTGCGCGAGCGCGGGCCGGGCTGCAGCGAACGGATCATCTTGTTGAAATCATCGAGACGGACGATGCGTTCGAACTGGAAACCGGCGCGATCGCCATCGCTCCACACGAGGAATGCCTCGATTCGCCCGACTACCGGCAGGCGCACCGTCACCCGCTCGCCGCGCCCGAGATCGCCCACGCCATGGGCCATGAAGCCGGTGGTCGAGATATTGGCGAATTGCAGCAGGATGTCGCCGCGCGCGCGATGCTCGCCGATCACCGGGAGGTTGACCGGGTGACGGGTGGATCGACGCAGATCGGTGACTGAAAGCTGGGCTCCGCCGCGCATCGTTCCTCCTGGCGCATGAGTGACTGTGCCGAAGGATATAGCTCCGAATTGGCGAACAATTGGTAAAGCCCCGGCAAAGGCTTGCCGGAACCGGCAGCTTTTTCCGTTAGGAATCGCTAAACCGGCAGGTTCTTCTCTCGTCAGCTGCGGCGCAGGATACCGTGCTTCTTCTTGCCCGAGGAAATGCGAATTTCCTGTGAAGACAATGAAATACGATGGCTTTCGTCGGTTACGGATACCCCGTCGACCCGCGCGCCACCTCCGGCGACCAGGCGCTTGGCCTCGCCCCTGCTGGCAGCGAAGCCGAGACCGACGAGCACGTCGATGATGGCGATGCTATCTTCGGTTATCTCCAGAACGGGGAGGTCCTGCCCGAGTCCCCCGCCGGCAAAAGTCGCCGCTGCGGTCGCTTCGGCGGCCCTAGCCGCTTCCTCGCCCCGCACCAGGCGCGTGACTTCGTTGGCCAGCACGACCTTGGCCGCATTGATCTCGCTGCCTTCGAGCGATTCGAGCCTTGCGATCTCATCGAGCGGCAGGTCGGTGAATAGGCGCAGGAACTTGCCGACATCGCGGTCGTCGGCATTGCGCCAGTACTGCCAGAAGTCCCACGCCGGCAGGGCGTCCTCGTTGAGCCACACCGCGCCCGCTGCGGTCTTGCCCATCTTCTTGCCGTCGGCGGTGGTGAGCAGCGGCGTCGTCAGGCCGAACACTTCCTTGCCGTCCTTGCGGCGGGTCAGTTCGATGCCGTTGACGATGTTGCCCCACTGGTCGGAGCCGCCCATCTGCAGGCGCACGCCCATGTTCTTGTTGAGGTGACGGAAGTCGTACCCTTGCAGGATCATGTAGTTGAATTCGAGGAAGGTCATCGGCTGCTCACGCTCGAGCCGCAGCTTGACCGAATCGAAGGTGAGCATGCGGTTGACGGTGAAGTGCGTGCCGACTTCCTGCAGCAGCTCGATGTAGCCGAGCTTGCCCAGCCAATCGTGGTTGTTGACCATGACCGCGTCGGTCGGGCCGTCGCCGAATTTAAGCAGCTTGGAGAAAACCGTGAAGATCGAGGCGATGTTGTCTTCGATCGTCTGGTCCGACAGCATCTTGCGGCTTTCGTCACGGCCCGTGGGATCGCCGATCCGCGTCGTCCCGCCGCCCATGAGGACCACCGGCTTGTGTCCGGCCTGCTGCAGGCGGCGCAGCATCATGATCTGCACGAGGCTGCCGACGTGGAGCGATGGCGCCGTGGCGTCGAAGCCGATGTAGCCCGGCACAACGCTCTCGCTCGCCAGCTTGTCGAGCCCTTCGGCATCGGTCAGCTGGTGGATGTAACCGCGCTCGTCGAGCAGGCGAAGGAGTGTGGAGCTGTACTGCGTCATGATCGCGCGCGCCTAGCACGATGGCGTGGGCAAACAAAGGCCCCGCCTTTGGCGAGTTCGCTAGCCTGCTAGGCGCCGACCTCGAAAATCGCGGCCAAAGCTTCCTTGTGGCTTGCGCTTTCACAACTTTCGGATGCGATGGAAACGTTGTGGATTGCTGCGCCAAGGCGGATCGTGCCGGTCGTGACGCATCCGCCCGGATAACCGCCAGCGACGTTTAACTGGGTGCCGGGTTTTGCATGAAGCGTGAGGTACGCCCGGACGGTGTCCCCACTGATGCGCACCACCGGTTGCAATTCGGTCTCAGTCGCCTGCGCCGCATAGGTTGCCTGTGCTGCCTTCGCGACATTCGCAGCATCGTCGATCTTGATGTCGCTGGTGGCCTTGTCGGTCTTGAACTTCATGTAGGAGACGAGAACGCCCGAGCCGGGGCCGCGCAGGCGGCTTTCGGTGGCTTCCTCCAGCATGTCCTTCATGCCCGGCATACGCATCGCCAGGTTCTGCATCGAGGTGCCGGTCCAGTCACTGCCAAGCGTCACCGTTATGCCGCCGCCGATGCCGAACTCCTTGGCCGAAGCCTCGCTGGCGAGCATGGCTGCGGCCGCTGCTGCCAGCGATATGATTGTTCGCATTCCGATCATTGCTTTCCTCTCCCGCCAGCGGTTAGTTCCAGACCATGCCGATCCTGTCCAGCCATCCCTTGCACCCGCCTCTGGAAGTCAGCTCCGTGGAATCGCGCGTTCTCTCGCATGACGCCCGATGGATGACCCTGCGCTGGCGGGTCGAGGGAGCGCAGCGGCTTGTTGTTCCACCGTTTGCAGGCAAGGGGCGGGCAGACGGATTGTGGCAGGCGACGTGTTTCGAGCTGTTCGTGAAGCCCGATGATGGTGAAGCCTATGCCGAATTCAACTTCTCGCCTTCGCAACGCTGGGCCGCCTATGATTTCAGAGCTTACCGTGAGGGCATGGCGGAGCGGCCGATGCCCCGCGATCCTGTCTGCACGCCGCGCAGTGGGCAGTCGGTGCTGATCTTTGACGTGTCATTGCCTTCCGCCGCGCTGCCCTCGCTCCCCGCTGCGATTGGACTGACGGCGGTGATCGAGGAAGACGGCGGGCGCAAGTCGTACTGGGCCATTGCCCACCGCGAGGACCGGCCCGATTTCCACCACGCGTCTTGCTTCGCAGGGCGGCTTGAGGCACCGAGCGCCCCATGAAATTCGGTATCGACCGGCTCATCGCCGACCCCGCCCTTAGGAAGCCGCTCGAAGGAAAGCGTGTGGCGCTGGTTGCGCATCCCGCTTCGGTGACGGCAGGGTTGGTCCATTCGCTCGATGCGCTGATCGCCGCAGGCTTGAACGTGACATCGGCTTTCGGCCCGCAGCACGGGCTGAAGGGCGACAAGCAGGACAACATGGTCGAGACGGCGGACGAGCTCGATCCGATCTATGGCATCCCGGTGTTCAGCCTCTACGGCGAAGTCCGCCGCCCGACGGCGCGGATGATGGACAGTGCCGATGTGTTCCTGTTCGACCTGCAGGACCTTGGCTGCCGCATCTACACTTTCGTGACCACGCTGCTTTACCTGCTCGAGGCAGCAAGCGGCACGGGCAAGTCGGTCTGGGTGCTCGACAGGCCCAATCCGGCAGGCCGTCCGGTCGAAGGCACCACGTTGCTGCCGGGGTGGGAAAGCTTCGTTGGCGCCGGGCCAATGCCGATGCGGCATGGCATGACTCTGGGCGAGATGGGCGCGTGGTTCGTGGAGCACTTCAAGCTCGATGTGGACTACCGTGTTATCACCATGGAAGGCTGGACGCCGGAGCAGGGGCCGGGGTTCGGCTGGCCGGAGAGCCGGATCTGGATCAACCCGTCACCCAACGCCGCCAGCCTGAACATGGCTCGCGCTTACGCTGGCACGGTGATGATAGAAGGAGCGACGTTGTCCGAAGGGCGTGGCACCACGCGTCCGCTTGAGGTGCTGTTTGGCGCGCCGGACGTGGATGCCAAGGCGGTGCTGGCAGAGATGCGCAATTTTGCGCCGCAGTGGCTGGAAGGCTGCGCGATCCGCGAATGCTGGTTCGAACCGACCTTCCACAAGCACGCCAAGATGTTGTGCAGCGCGCTGATGATCCATGCCGAGGGGGCGTTCTACGATCACCACGCATTCCGTCCGTGGCGGTTGCAGGCGCTCGCATTCAAGGCGATCCGCAGGCTATATCCCGATTACCCGATCTGGCGCGATTTTCCTTACGAGTACGTGTTCGACAAACTGGCGATCGATGTGATCAACGGCGGGCCTGCACTGCGCGAATGGGTGGACGATGCAGGCAGCGTGGCTGGGGATCTGGATGTGCTAGCGGGGCGCGACGAGGCCGCCTGGATCGAAGAGCGGCGGCGCTTCCTGCTGTACTGATGCCAAACAGACTGCAACTGGCCGCGCGTTCGCTTCCTACCCCTTGCCTGCCAGCTTGTCCCATTCTTCCCAGCCAATGGCGTGGCCGGGATAGGCTACCTTTGCGAAGGGCCAATCTCTTTCCAGCCACTTGACGACCCACGCGTAAAGCTCGGCTTCAAAGCCTGCATCGTACTCGGCCTTGGTCACCCACATCCGGACAACGGCATCGTAGCCTGCAACAGGGCTCGGCTGGACATAGACGCAGCCGCGCTCGCGCGTGCCATCTGGCGTCAGGACCGCGTAGGCAAAGGATTTACGCTGGGCGAAGCGGGCCTGCTCGGTCTCCATGTCGACCATGGCCTCGGCATCGGTGATGCCGGGATGCGGCCATGCGGTGTTGCGGGTGAAGGTCTTCTGCAGATGCTCGATCGACGACATGTAGGCGTCAAAGTCGATCTTCACGAGCGAAGGGCCGAGGGGGACGAGCTTGAAACCACTGGCTTCGACAAGCGTCGGGACCGCAAAGCCGGCAGGGACCAGCGGAGGCTTGCCCTCAGCGGCCATGACAGGGCGTGCCGCAAGGGTCGCAATGGTCAGGACCAGGCCTGTACAAGCTTGTCTTCGGTTCATTCGGGCATCTCCCTGACGTTGTCAGGGGACGGAGCTAGGGCGGGGCTACAGGACGCGGCAATACGTCGTTTGCCCTTGCCTCTCACCGCCACACGGGCGCACGCTTCTCCAGAAAGGCAGTGATGCCCTCGTCGGTGTTCTCGTCCATCATGTTGCGCGCCATGACTTCGCAGGCGAGCGCATAGGCTTCGGCGCGCGGGCGTTCGCGCTGGGCCTGGAACAGGGCCTTGCCGCGGCGGATCGCGTCGGGGCTCTTGGCGATGATCGTGTTGGCGAAGTCGTCCACGGCAGTATCGAGGGCTTCTGGAGCGGCCACGGTGTTGATCAGGCCCCAGTCGGACGCGGTGCGGGCGTCGATGAACTTGCCGGTGACGAGCATTTCGAAGGCGCGCTTGGTGGGCACGTTGCGGCTGAGCGCGACGGCTGGAGTCGAGCAGAACAGGCCGACGTTGATGCCCGAGACAGCAAAGCGGGCGGTCTCGGAAGCTATTGCCAGATCGCAGGCGCCAACGAGCTGGCACCCTGCTGCGGTGGCAACGCCATGGACGCGCGCGATGACTGGCACGGGCAGGGCGGCGATCGCCTCCATGACCTCGGTGCAGGTGGCGAAGAGACGGCGATAGGTATCGAGGCTGCGGTCCGCCTGCATCTCGGCAAGGTCATGGCCTGCACAGAACGCCTTGCCCGCGCCGGAGATGACCACGACGCGGGCGGCAGGGTCTGCGGCGATGTCGGCAAGTTCCGACTTCAGCTCGCCAAGCAGGGACTCGGACAGGGCGTTGAACTTGTCGGGGCGGTTGAGCACGAGGTCATGACGCCCTTGCGCCGTCCGTGTCACAAGGATCGATTTGCCCATGCTCTGCCTCCGGGAGTTCAGTGTTTCTTGCGGGTGAGTTCCCGCATGGCCCCGTCGAGTCCCTCAAGAGTTAGCGGGTACATGCTGCCGCCGATCAGGTCCTTGATCATCTTGGTGGACTGCGAATAGGTCCACTGCTTCTCCGGCACGGGATTGAGCCAGACGGTGGCCGGATAAGTCTGCGCCACGCGGTGCATCCACACCGCGCCCGCCTCTTCGTTGAAATGCTCGACGCTGCCGCCGGGGTGGCTGATCTCGTAGGGGCTCATCGCCGCATCGCCGACGAACACCACTTTGTAATCGTGGCCGAACTTGTGGAGGATGTCCCACGTTTTCGTGCGGTCCGACCAGCGGCGCTTGTTGTCCTTCCAAACGCCTTCGTAGAGGCAGTTGTGGAAGTAGAAGAACTCCATGTTCTTGAATTCCGCCGTGGCGGCGCTGAACAGTTCCTCGACCAGCTTGATGAACGGATCCATCGATCCACCGACATCAAGGAACAGCAAGAGCTTGACCGCATTGCGCTTTTCCGGACGCATCTTGATGTCGAGCCAGCCCTGGCGCGCGGTGCCCTCGATCGTGCCCTCAAGGTCCAGCTCATCCGCCGCACCCTCGCGGGCGAAGCGGCGGAGGCGGCGCAGGGCGATCTTGATGTTGCGGGTGCCCAGTTCCTTGGTGTTGTCGAGATTGGCAAATTCGCGCTTTTCCCAGACCTTCACCGCGCGCTTGTGCTTGCTTTCGCCACCGATGCGGACGCCTTCGGGGTTGTAGCCGGAATTGCCGAACGGGCTGGTGCCGCCGGTGCCGATCCACTTGTTTCCGCCCTGATGGCGTTTTTCCTGCTCTTCCAGACGCTTCTTGAGCGTCTCCATGATCTCTTCCCACGATCCGAGGGATTTGATCTTCTCCATCTCCTCTTCGGAAAGGAACTTTTCGGCAATGGCTTTCAGCCAGTCCTCCGGAATATCGACCGGGCGCTGGCCATAGTCGGTCAGCAGGCCTTTGAAGACCTTGTTGAACACCTGGTCGAACCGGTCGAGCAGGCCCTCGTCCTTCACGAAGGTGGCGCGCGAGAGGTAGTAGAACGCTTCGGGCGTCTGCTCGATCACGTCCTTTTCCAGCGCTTCGAGCAGCACGAGGTGCTCCTTGAAGCTGGCCGGAATGCCAGCGGCGCGCAATTCGTCGACGAAGTTGAAAAACACCGGTGGCCGCTCCTTTGACTTAACCGGATGATTAAGGGCTGCGCGGGCGATCGGCAAGGGCGTTGCGCGACCAATCGCGTGAAGGATTGCGCGATAGACGGTTGAGCACTCCCGGCAATTGGTTAATTCATGGATAAGCATAGTTAAGGGGCGTTAACCATGAGTCGCGCCGCGGGATTTCTTGGAATTGTCGTGCTGCTGCTTGGTCTTGCCGGGTCCGGACTTCTGGTGTCGGTTCGGCCCGCACGGGCAGATGCGCAAGATGCCGCTTTCCCGGTCGCCGCGCCGCAGCCCCTGCCACCCGCAAGCCGTCCGCAATTGCCGCCGCCGGTGCAGGACGTGCTGCAATCGGGCGTGCTGATCGTCGTCAGCAAGGCATCGCAGCGGATGCACGTGTTCAAGGACGGCGCACATTGGGGATCGTCGCCGGTGTCGACAGGACGCAAGGGGCATTCGACGCCTGCTGGCGTGTTCCCGATCCTGCAGAAGAAGGTTTACCACCGCTCAAACATCTACAGCAACGCGCCGATGCCCTTCATGCAGCGGCTGACCTGGCGCGGGATTGCGATTTACGCGGGCTATCTGCCGGGCTATCCTGCCTCGCACGGTTGCATCCGCCTGCCCCGAAGCTTTGCCAAGGCCCTGTTCGGCCTGACGCAGGCGAGCAGGACCACGGTGGTCGTCACCAACGCGCCGCTGCGCTCTGAGGAGGGGGCGATCACGCTGGCGCTGAATTTGTCAGGTCCTTTGCCACCAGGCGCGCCACCGCCAGGCGCCGCTGTGGCACTGGCTGCGGATGCACCGACGCAGACGATCCAGCTGGCCGCCGCGCTGAGCCCTGCTGAAGCCGAGACTCACTGGCTCGATGCGGTGTCGCGCCATCCTGAGTTGTCAGGCTTCCGCAAGGTGGTGGTTCCGGCAATGGTCGGCTCGCGCAAGTACTGGCGCTTGCGAGCCAGCGCCCCGGGAGCATATGCGGTCTGCTCGTCGCTCAAGCGATCAGGGACGTATTGCTTCAACGTGATCTGACGCGGTGGACGGCAGCGACCAGCACGAACGAGATGTACATCAGCAGATACCATGCTCCCAGCTTGGCGGGGGATACGAGCGTCCAGCCGTCGCGCTGGTCCGGGCAGATCCACGCGCGTGAAAAGGTGGCGATGTTCTCGGCAAACCATATGAACATGGCGACGAGAAACCATCCCAGCAACAGCGGCATCCGGCGATCCTCGCGCCAGACACGGAAGACGACCTGCGTCCGCCAGAACAGCACTGCCATCGCGGCAAAGAGAACGATCCGGACGTCTGGCAGCCAGTGGTGCGCAAAGAAGTTCACGTAGACGCCGATTGCCAGCGCATATGTCCACGCCGTCGGCGGGTAGTCCGCAAAGCGGAAGTCGAAGATACGCCAGACGCGGGCAATGTAGCTGCCGACGCAGGCGTACACGAAGCCGGAGAACAGCGGCACACCGCTGATGCGAAGCACGCTGGCTTCGGGATAGGTCCACGATCCGTAAGCTGTCTTGAACAGTTCCATGACCGTACCGACGACATGGAATGCCAGAATGACCTTGGCTTCGGACAGGGTTTCCAGCCGAAGCAGAAGCATGGCGATCTGTATCAGCAGGGCGCCGATCGTCAGCGCATCGTAGCGGGCGAGGGGAGCATCGGCAGGCCAGAGGAGGTGTGTGCCGAGGAGCATGGCCAGCATGAGGCCGCCGAAAAGGCAGGCCCAGCCTTGCTTGAAGCCGAACAGCAGGAATTCGTAGGCCCAGGCCGGAGGACCCGGGGCTGGGGCAAATGCCTCGAGCCGCGCTCGCACCGCGGCGAACCGCGTGTGGGCAGTTTTCGCAGTCCCGGGCTGGTGAAACGGTGAGTGCATGCCTCAGGTGGCTGGCGGCGGGGCCGGTGGCTGTTGCGGCCAGCTTTCGAGCGAGGGATCGATCTGCGCCCACTGCGGCGCGTCGTCCGTCCAGATGATCGCTTCGGGGCGCAGGCCATGTCCGGCATCGAGCGCGCCGAAGCGGACGGTCTTCAGGTGCGGACGGGCCGAGCTCTGGGCGTAGATCTGCGTGCCGCACGAAGGGCAGAAGTGAAACGTCAGGGTGTTGCCGCTGGCAGCCGTCCACGCATTCCGGGCGACAGCGCCGTCGATCTGGACGTCCTCTGCCTTGAAGATGGCATTGTTGGTCGGTCCCCCTGCGGCGATCTGTTGGCACTGGCGGCACCAGCACTGGCGCGTGGCGACCGGTTCGCCAGAGATTTCAAGGCTTATGGTCCCGCAGGCACATTGGCCGGTGTAGGGCATCTCCGAACCTTCCTTCTGCCCGCAGGCGATTGGGTATTGTTAGTGTTACATACAATTGTTTATGGTGAGTCCATTCGGAGAGGATAACACCAATATGCTCAAGCTCTACAGTTTTGGACCCGCCGCCAACTCGATGAAACCGCTGCTGACGGTGTTCGAAAAGGGCCTCGATATCGAAAAGCGCCGGCTCGATCCCGCAAAGTTCGAACACCATACCGACTGGTTCAAGGCGATCAATCCGCGCGGGCAGGTTCCGGCGTTGGTGGATGGCGATAAGGTTGTGACTGAGTCGACGGTGATCTGTGAGTACCTCGAGGACGAATATCCGACCGAGGTTTCGCTCCGCCCGGCCGACAGCTTTGGTCGTGCGCAGATGCGGATCTGGACGAAGTGGGTCGACGAATACTTCTGCTGGTGCGTCTCGACCATCGGCTGGCACCGCTATGTCGGCAACATGGTCAAGGGGCTGAGCGACGCCGAGTTCGAGGAGAAGGTGAAGGCGATCCCCGTGGTCGAGCAGCAGGTGAAGTGGCGCCGGGCTCGCGAAGGCTTCCCGCAGGATCTGCTCGACGAGGAAATGCGCAAGATCGCATACTCAGTGCGCAAGCTCGACGACCATCTGGCCGATCACGAATGGCTGGTGCCTGGGCAGTACACGCTGGCCGACATCTGCAACTTCGCCATCGCCAACGGCATGCCGTTCGGCTTCAAGGAACTTGTGAACAAGGATGACACCCCGCATCTCGTGCGCTGGATCGAGCAGATCAACGAGCGCCCGGCGGTGAAGGCTATGTTCGCGCAGGTTGAGCTGGAGAAGCTGGGGCCGCGGGAGTGAGGGCGCTGGTGCATGCTGCCGGGTGACGACCAAGCGTCGCCCGGCTCGCTTACTTCAGGCCCGATGAAATCGTGACATTGCCCTTGCTGTCGACCATCGAAACAGGGGCCTCGCCGTTTACGACGGCAAGGACCTGTTCGATCGTCGGCGAGGACTTGAACGGTGCGTAAATCAACGTTCTGTCTGGAAGTCGCAGCGTGACGTCCACTTTCTTGCCGCCGCCAAGCAAGGCCGCCGCAAGGCTCGGGCGCACATCTATGACGGGGCCTGCATCACCGAAAACCACGGTGTACCCACCCAATCCCCCCACCGGTTGATAGACTCCGAACGAATCCGTACTCGCGGCGTCTCGGCAGAATATCTCGGGTGCGCTGTCTTCCTCGTCGGGTCTGGCCTTGGTGGCCGAGAGCTCGGATGGGTGGTCTTCGTCCTTTTCAGGCAGGTCGATACCCATGAGCCCTGCCATCAGTGCTCCTGTCATGTCGGCCTTCGCGCGCTTTGCCGGCTTCTGTGTGAGCATCGTCGGGCAATCGGCAAGCAGTTGCGCTGGTGCCTGCGCGCCCCTTTCCTTGGCAAATCCAAGCGCTTCGGCAGCCCGTGCCAATGTGTTGTCAACTTCCGCCTGATCCAGCGTGGTCGATGTCAGGCGCATGGAAACGAGCCATGCGTTCGACGGGACTATTGCCACGCCCGTCGCCTTTGCTCTGCCGCCTTCAATTGCGTAAGTCAGGCGCAGACCGGAACGGACGGTGTGCCCGGGCGGAATGAAATCAACAGCAAGCGGCCTCTCGGAGAGCTTTCCGCCACCAAGTCTTCCAGCAGCAAGCCCGACACGGATCACCGCCTGGGTGCGATCGATCCAGATCGGCGCCTGTGGGTGAGCCGGCTTGAACACGAAGATCGAAAGCGTGCTTTCGCCGTTGGGTGTCTGGAACGCGAGACTGACGTCACGATGATCCTGTGCATTTTCGGAGATTCCCCGGCGGGAGAATTCTCCGATGGCAGCGGGAAAATCAATCTGGGCTTCTGCATGGCGCCATGGCGCGTGGGTGTCCGCGACTATGGGACCGGGCTTCCATTCGGCGGTCGCGCGAAATGGCAGTGCGAGAACCGTCGCTGCACCAACCACGGTCGAGAGCCTGTGCGCGAACCGCCGCCTCTGCACGGCGTCAGTTGCCCGGGCGCCGCGACATGAAGGCGAGGCGTTCGAACAGCATGATGTCCTGCTCGTTCTTCAGCAGTGCGCCGTGGAGCGGGGGGATGGCCTTGGTCGGGTCGCGGTTCTGGAGGACGTCCAATGGCATATCCTCGTTCAGCAGAAGCTTGAGCCAGTCGAGCAGTTCGGAGGTGCTGGGCTTCTTCTTGAGGCCGGGCACTTCGCGGATCTCGTAGAACACTTCCATCGCCTTGGAGACGAGCGTCTTCTGGATGCCGGGGAAGTGGACGTCGATGATCGCCTGCATCGTCTCGCGATCAGGGAACTTGATGTAGTGGAAAAAGCAGCGGCGCAGGAAAGCGTCGGGCAGTTCCTTCTCGTTGTTCGAGGTGATGACGACGATCGGGCGTTCCTTCGCCTCGATGCGCTCCTGCGTCTCGTAGACATCGAAGCTCATGCGATCGAGTTCCTGCAGAAGGTCGTTCGGGAACTCGATGTCGGCCTTGTCGATTTCGTCGATCAGCAGGACGGGCAGCTTGGGGGCGGTGAAGGCTTCCCAGAGCTTGCCCTTCTTGATGTAGTTGCTGATGTCGTGAACACGCTCGTCGCCCAGCTGGCCATCGCGCAGGCGGGCGACGGCGTCGTATTCGTAGAGGCCCTGTTGCGCCTTGGTGGTGGACTTGACGTTCCACTCGATCAGCGGGGCGCCGACGGCCTTGGCGATTTCGTGTGCCAGCACGGTCTTGCCGGTGCCCGGTTCGCCCTTGACCAGCAGCGGGCGGCGGAGCAGGACGGCGGCGTTGACCGCAACCTTGAGATCATCGGTAGCGACGTAATTGCTGGTGCCTTCGAAGCGCATCGGCGGTTCCTGTGTTAATCGTTTGGTTAAGCGATAAGGCGGGGCGAGGAACTGCGCAAGGGGTATGGCTTCCTGACGTGCGTGTCATCCAGATGGCGATTTGTTGACACTGGCGTCAGTTTTGAGGTTCGTTTATGACGGCTGCGTCAGCTTCGTAGCGTATCAAATTGTCGCCGCAAGGCCGCGATGTCTCTTGCCGATTGAAGCCGTGCGCGGTGGCGTGTAGCGAGGCGGCAATGGTCGCACCCCGCAATGTCATGGCGAAGCAAGGCTATCAGGCATCGCCACGCGAGCGGGCCGGAGCGATGGCGTTTGCGGCTGTCACGACCCTTCTCGTATTCCTGATCATGTGGCGGATGGGTGCGGTCGCCGGGTTCGGCGACGGCAAGGGTTCGCATCTGACCGCAATCGACCTTTCGGCCGACGGGCAGGATGAGAAGAAGGCCGAGAAAAAGCAGCAGAAGCAGGAGCGCAAACAGGCGAAGTCGGCCGAGGCGGCTTCGGCCCAGCCCATGAAGGCGCCGCCGCCAGTTCCCGTTCCCGGCAAGGTCGAATGGCCGGAAGGATTCATCGAACTTTCGCGCAACGATTATCGTGCGACCGATATCTCGAAGATGAAGCGCGCGGAGTCCGGCGGGGCGCAACAGGCGAACGCGGGCAGTCCGGGCGATTCCGCAAGCGTCGGACAAGGACCGGGCGGCGTCAGGCTCTACGCCGCGCAATGGTACCGCGAACCGACCGATGCCGAGATCGGTCCCTACCTGCCACAGCGCCGGATGCAGGGCGACTGGGCCATGATCGCCTGCAAGACGATCGAGAAGTACCACGTCGAAGACTGTCAGGAACTCGGCGAAAGTCCGCCGGGATCAGGCCTCGCCCGGGCGATACGGCAGGCGAGTTGGCAGTTTCTTGTGCGGCCACCGCGCGTGAACGGGAAGCCGCAAATTGGCGAGTGGGTGCGGATACGGTTCGATTTCAGGGCGAAGAAGGGTGAGGGTTAACTCTCGAGCTTGGTGGGCAACACGAAGGCGCGCAGCTTTCTTGCCGGCGTCGTGCGCCAGAGCGCAATGAGAATGAACGCGAATGCGATCCATGGCAGACCATAAGCCAGGCCAAACAGCGAAATGGTAAGTATGCTTGTGGCGCTGGACAGGAATGCACCACCGGCAGATGTGATTGGATTGTCGCTGAGCGCCAATTCACCTGAGCCATAGTAGCGCAAAGTCATTGGCGTAAGGGCGATATCCGCTTCGGCTGCAGCCTGGGAATTGCGGCTTTCTTCGCGAGCCAATCGCAGCGACTCCAACTGGTTGCGGAGTTCGGCCCGTTCCCTGTCGCCAAGGCTTGGCTTGGCGAGCTGTTTTTCGAGATCGGCGATCTGAAGAGCGCTCGAAGCGCCTTCGCGCCTTGCCGCCGCGATCTGGCCACCGAGATCCTGGCCTTCGATGCTCGCAGAGGTCAGTTTTCCGCCCAGTTTATCAGCGGCGGCAACGCCGTCTTTTCCGAATGAGCGGGCAATGTTGCGGTCCAAGCTGACATTGAGCGAGCCCGTGACGTTTCCGCCCCTGACCAGATCGTATCGCATTCCGGTTATCTGGCACTTGGTTGGTCCAAGCCTTTCGCAGGCGGCGGCATTCTGCTCCTGCAGAACAGCGACTGCGGAATTCGGCAGGGAGAAGGCGTAGTCATAGACAAAGGCTACGTTCGGGGCAGCTGAGGCTGAAATCTGTGGTCCGGCGTATGAAGCCTCTTTTGCGTCCATTGCCGCTTCTTCCGCAGGCTTTTCCGAACAGGATGAGAGCAGCATGAGGGTAGATGCCAGAAGCGCGAACTTTGGCGAAACACGATTCCATTTTGCTGCTTGGTTCATGCCGACACCCTCCCGAAACACTGAACGGGAATATGTCTATCATTTAAGTAGAATATACAATCCCGATGTTTCAACCATTTTGGCGTGGTTCATAGCGAAACTCTGACATGACGCCGTTCTTATTCTGACCAACCTTCAGAAATCACGCATCAATCAACTCCGGATCGATCTCGCTCGCGCGGTTCTGGATGAACATGAAGCGCTGCGCGGGGTCGCGGCCCATCAGCCGGTCCACAAGGTCTTTTACCGCCGCGCGGCCTTCGTATTCCGGCGGCAGGGTGATGCGGATGAGGCTGCGGGTGGCAGGCGCCATGGTGGTTTCGCGCAGCTGTTGCGGGTTCATTTCGCCGAGGCCCTTGAAGCGGCCGACTTCGACTTTCTTGCCTTTGAACTTCGTGGCTTCGAGTTCGGCGCGGTGGGCGTCGTCCTTGGCGTAGGCAGACGTGCTGCCGCTGGTCAGGCGGTAGAGCGGGGGCTGGGCGAGGTAGAGGTGGCCGCGCCGGACGAGTTCGGGCATTTCCTGGAAGAAGAATGTCATCAGCAGCGTGGCGATATGCGCGCCGTCAACGTCGGCGTCGGTCATGATGATCACGCGGTCATAGCGCAGCGCATCGGGGTTACAGTCCTTGCGCATCCCGCAGCCGAGCGCGAGCGCGAGGTCCGCGATTTCCTGGTTGGCGCGGATCTTGTCGGGCGTGGCACTGGCGACGTTGAGGATCTTGCCCCGGATGGGCAGGATCGCCTGCGTCTTGCGATCACGCGCCTGCTTGGCGCTGCCGCCTGCGCTATCGCCTTCGACGATGAACAGTTCGGTCTCGCCGCTGCCTTCACCCGAACAGTCGGTGAGCTTGCCGGGCAGGCGCAGCTTGCGCGAATTGGTCGCGGTCTTGCGCTTGACTTCACGCTCCGCCTTGCGGCGCAGGCGTTCGTCCATGCGCTCCATCACCGCGCCGAGCAGGGCCTTGCCGCGCTCCATATTGTCTGTGAGGAAGTGGTCGAAGTGATCGCGCACGGCGGCTTCGACCATACGCGCGGCCTCGGGCGAGGTGAGGCGGTCCTTGGTCTGGCTCTGGAACTGGGGGTCGCGGATGAAGACCGAGAGCATGATTTCGCTGCCGGTGATCATGTCTTCAGGCGCGATGTCCTTGGCCTTCTTCTGGCCGATCAGATCGGCGAAGGCGCGGATGCCCTTGGTCAGCGCAGCGCGAAGGCCCTGCTCGTGGGTGCCGCCATCCGGGGTGGGGATGGTGTTGCAGTACCAGCTGTACGAGCCATCGGACCACAGCGGCCAGGCGATGGCCCATTCGACACGGCCATTCTCTTCGCCGTTGGGGCCGAGCGGGAAGTCCTGACGGCCCGCGAACGGCACCGAGGTGACACATTCACGGCCCGAAACCTGCTCGGCCAGGTGATCGGCAAGGCCGCCGGGGAACTGGAAAACGGCTTCGGCGGGCACTTCCTCGCTGGCGAGCGAGGGCACGCAGCGCCAACGGATCTCTACACCAGCGAAGAGGTAGGCCTTTGAGCGGACCAGACGGAACAGGCGGGCGGGTTTGAACTTGGCGTCTTCGCCGAAAATCTCGGTGTCGGGGACGAAAGTGACCTGTGTGCCGCGCCGGTTGGGGGCGTTGCCGACCTTTAGCAGCTTGGTCGTGGGGTTTCCGCGCGAGAATTCCTGCGCGTAAAGCTCCTTGTTGCGCGCAACTTCGATCCGGGTGAGCGATGAAAGCGCGTTGACCACCGAGACGCCGACGCCGTGGAGGCCGCCGCTGGTGGCGTAGGCCTTGCCCGAGAACTTGCCGCCCGAGTGCAGCGTGGTGAGGATGACTTCAAGCGCCGACTTGCCGGGGTACTTGGGATGCTCGTCAACCGGAATGCCGCGACCGTTGTCTGAGATGGTCAGCCGGTTGCCCTCTTCGAGCACCACTTCGATGCGGTTGGCATGGCCCGCGACCGCCTCGTCCATCGCATTGTCGAGCACTTCGGCGGCGAGGTGGTGCAGCGCGCGCTCGTCGGTGCCGCCGATGTACATGCCGGGGCGGCGGCGCACCGGTTCGAGGCCTTCGAGAACCTCGATCGCGGAACCGTCATAGCTTTCGGTGGCGCTGGTGGCGGGGAGCTTGTCGAAAAGGTCATCGGACATGCGAACGGGTATAGAACGCCCGCGATTCCGCACGCAAGCGGGGATGCCGGCTTATCCGGCGAAATCCCCCGTTATCGGGCGTTCAGAACTTGGCCGGAGCCGGTGATACGGTTGTGAACGTGCCTGCCGCCACTTCGCGCACTTCCATCGCGCGTTCGGCCATGCCCGAAGCGGTGAAGCGGAAGACGCCGTCGAGGCCGATGAAGCCTTGCGGATCATAGAGCTTGGCGGTGGGGAAGGTGGTGCCGGGCTTCCACGTGCGCGCGACGTTGAGCGTCAGCAGCACGCTGTCGTATCCGAGCGTGGCGAGGCGCGAGGGCGTTGCGCCGAAGCGCGTGGTGTAGCTCTTTTCGAACTGGCCGAAGCGTCCATCCGAGACGGCGGCGAACCATGCGCCGCGCATCGCGGGCGATTTGGCGATGGCGCCTTCCCCGCTCCACAGTTCGGTGCCGAGCAGCTTGACGCCCTTGCCGGCGAGCGGGCCTGCCTGCAGCGCGATGCGGCTGCCATCGGCGATGAGCAGCGCATCGAACTTCGACTTGTCCTTGGCCCGGCGCACTGCGCTTGCGACCGAGGTATTGCCGCGATCGTAGGTTTCGATGGCGGTGACGGTCACGCCACTGGCACGCGCGGCTTCGGTAAGGCCTGCAGTGGCGCGCTGTCCGTAATCGCCGGTCGGGATGATCGCAGCGACAGTCTTCACGCCCTTCGCCTTGGCAAAGCCGAGGACACGGGCGATGGACTGGCCGGGCGCCTGCCCCATGACGAAGACATCGCGCGAGGCGACGGCACTATCGTTCGAATAGGTGATCATCGGCACCTTGGCGGGCCGCGCCACATTCGAGACGAGTACGACGTCGTCAGACAACAGCGGGCCAAGGATCAGCTTGTTGCCATCGGCAATGGCGCGGGCAGCGGCAGTGCCTGCACCGGTTGCGGTGTCATAGGTGGTGATGCGCAGGTTGGCGGCATTGGTATCGAGCACGGCCATCGTCGTCGCATTGGCGATGGACTGGCCGACGGCAGCGTTGACACCGGTCATCGGCACGAGCAGCGCGACGCGGTGACGACCAGCGTCAGTCGGCAGGGTGTTGGCGTCAGGCGCCTTCTCGGTCGGCTCGGCAATCGGGGCCGTGCCCTTTGGGATAACGGTACAGCCTGCGAGCAGCGCGAGCGTGCCGGTCACCAGCCACCTGCGCGACTGGCGAAGGCCCGAGATGCGGCTTTCGCCAGATTGTCCCATGTTCATTCCCCGCACACCCTCTTGTCGCTCTGCTCTGCCCGGTCCATTGCAATGCGCATGGAAACGTCACCACCACTTGAACCCGGTCTCTATATTGTAGCCACCCCCATTGGCAATCTTGGTGACATGACCCGTCGCGCGATCGAAACGCTTGGTCGCTGTGATCTGGTGGCGTGCGAGGATACGCGGGTCACCGGCAAGTTGCTGAATCTGCTTGGTCTGCACAAGCCCATGCGGCGCTATGACGATCACGCCAGCGAAGGCATGCGCGACGCACTGCTGGGCGAGATGGCGACGAAGGCCGTGGCGCTCGTCTCTGATGCTGGGACGCCGCTGATCTCGGACCCCGGCTATCGTCTGGTACGCGAGGCCAAGGGGAGGGGTATTGCGGTGACTTCGCTGCCCGGCGCGAGTGCGGTCATCACCGCGCTTTCGATGGCGGGCCTGCCGACGGATCGCTTCCTGTTTGCAGGGTTTCTCCCGAACAAGGAGAAGGCGCGGGGCGACGTGCTGGCGGAACTGGCTGCAGTTCCGGCAACGCTCGCGTTTTATGAAACCGGGCCAAGGCTGGTTGCTTCGCTCGAGGCCATTGCCGAGCGCTTGCCGGGGCGCGACGTGGTCGTGGCGCGAGAACTGACCAAGCTGCATGAGGAATGCCGCAGCGGGACTGCGGCGGAGCTTGCAGGGCACTACACCACGCATCCGGCGAAGGGCGAGATCGTGCTGCTGATCGGGCCGCCGGGCGAGGCCGAGGCACCTGACGAGGACGTGATCGACGCCGAACTTCGAGCGGCACTGGTGGAAATGTCGACGTCGCAAGCAGCGGGCAAGGTCGCCAAGGCGCATGGTCTGGACCGCAAAACGCTCTACGCGCGGGCAATGGAGCTTAAGGCCGGGGAACTGAAGGCCGGGGAACTCAAAGCTTGAGCAGGGCCGAGGCAGAACAGCGCGGGCGGCGGGGCGAGACGCTGGCGGCGTGGTGGTTGCGGTTGGGTGGGTGGCGCATTCTGGCACAGCGGGTGAAGGTCAAGGTCGGCGAGGTGGACCTGATCGCGCGCAAGGGTCGGACCGTGGCGTTCATCGAGGTGAAGTGGCGGCGCGATGCTGCCTTGCTGGGCGAGGCTGTCGACGCGCACCGGCTGAGGCGTGTAGCGAGGGCGGCGGAGATGCTGGCGCCGCGCTATGCCAAGGCGGGAGATGATGTGCGGATCGACGTGATCCTTGTCGCCCCGCGTACGTGGCCGCGCCGGATTGCCAATGCCTGGCAACCCGGCGCTTGATCTCAAGGCAATTTAGGGCCGGATTGCCAATGCGTGGCAACCCGGCGCTTGAGTCTTTGGATCAGTGAGCAGGCTTGTGCTCGCCGTCCTTGTGCTCACCATCCTTGTGCTCGTCGTGATGCTCGTCCTTCTTGTCACCCTTGTGGTCGTCGTGCGGGGCGGACGTCGGGTGCGGGTCGGGGTTGGCAATGCCCTGGGCAGACCAGCCGAGAACGGCGATACCGGCGGCGGCAAAAGTGAACAGCTTGCGCATCAATGGCTCCTTGAAGGGGGGTGGCGCCATCGTGGCGCGAGGCGAAAATGGTCGCGCTGCCGATAAAGTCGCTTTAAGGCACGGGTGAGAGAAACCCCTGAGGATCAGTGCAAGCATGACTCTTCGCGTCGCGGTCCAGATGGACCCGCTCCATTCGATCAATATCAATGGTGATTCGAGCTTTGCGCTCATGCTGTCAGCGCAGGAGCGGGGGCACGAGGTCTATCACTACGATGTCGGCTCGCTGACGCTGGACGAGGACGACCGGCTGATCGCGCATGGCTCGCCGGTGACGGTGCAGCGTGTGGTGGGCGATCATTACAAGGCGGGCGAGAAGTGCAGGCTGGACCTTGGGCGCGACATTGATGTGGTGCTGATGCGGCAGGACCCGCCGTTTGACATGGGCTACATCACCGCAACGCATCTGCTCGAGCGGATCGAAAGCGAGACGCTTGTGGTGAACAACCCGCGCAGCGTCCGCAACGCGCCCGAAAAGGTCATGGTGCTCGATTACCGTCGCTTCATGCCGCCGACGATCGTGACCCGTTCGGTCGATGAAGTGCGCCTGTTCCAGAAGAAGCACGGCGCCATCGTGATCAAGCCGATCCATGGTAACGGCGGCAAGGCGATCTTCCGGGTGAGCGAGGAGGGCGAGAACCTCGGCGCGCTGTTCGAGGTGTTCAACCAGACCTGGCCCGAGCCGCACATGGTGCAGGCCTTCCTTCCGGAAGTGGCCAAGGGCGACAAGCGCATCGTGCTGGTCGATGGCGACATCGCCGGTGCGATCAACCGCAAGCCCGGCGAGGGCGAGTTCCGCTCGAACCTTGCAGTCGGTGGCTATGCCGAGAAGACCGAACTGACGCCTGAGGAGCAGGAAATCTGCGCCGCGCTGGGGCCAGAGCTGAAGCGGCTGGGGCTGATCTTCGTCGGGATCGATGTGATCGGGGGCAAGTACCTGACAGAGATCAACGTGACGTCGCCGACCGGGATTGTTGCCATCGACAAGTTCAATGGCACGGATACGCCGGGGATGATCTGGGACGCGATCGAAGGGCGGCTCTAGGTCACATGAGATGCTGCGCCCCCGCGCAGGTGGGGGGGCAGGAGCTTTTGGCTGCTTGGAAGCGTTACCCTTTCCATGAACGACTGGATCATCCACCTCATCGAAGGGGGCGGCTATTGGGGCATTGCCTTCCTGATGGTCATCGAGAACGTGTTTCCGCCGATCCCTTCGGAAGTGATCATGGGGCTTGGCGGCATTGCCGTGGCGCGCGGACGGATGGAGTTCTGGCCGCTGATGCTGGCAGGGACCGTGGGGTCGACGCTGGGCAACTACTGCTGGTACCTGCTTGGGCGCTCACTGGGATATGAACGCTTGCAGCCTTTCGTGAACCGCTTCGGTCGCTGGCTGACCGTGGAGTGGGAGGACATCGAGCGCATCGTCGCGTTCTTCCGTCGTCACGGCCAGTGGGTCGTCTTTGCTGTGCGCTTTGCCCCGTTCATGCGCACGATGATCTCGCTTCCGGCGGGGCTGACGCGGATGGGGCATGTCCGGTTCCTGCTGTTCACCTTTGCCGGTGCTGCGATCTGGAACGCCATTCTTGCAGGGGCAGGCTACTATCTGGGCCGAAATTTCAGCGATCTGGAGAAGTACACGGGGCCGGTGGCAACAGGCACGCTGGTGATCGTGCTGGTGGCCTATGTCTGGCGCGTGATTGTTTGGAAACCGCGCTCTTGACAGCAAGACGCCGAGGCGCTGCATGAAGGAGCCCCCTGCGGGCATTTGTATCAAACTATCAAATCAAGGTTCTACCATGGCTGTCAAAGCGATGTGCATCATTACCAGAAGCGAAGAAGGTCGCGGCGCCTATGCCGTGCGCATGGACAATGACGAGAACGTCTATTTTCCGCTTAGCGTGAGTGAGGCGCTGGAACTGGAAGAGTTCGACGAGGTCGAGGCGATTCTCGTGAAGAACGACCGGCCGGAACCGGCATGGCGGGCGATCCGGGCAAGGTTGCCTTTGGACGACGGTGACAACTGATCCGCCCACAAAAAAGCCCCCGCACTGCGGGGGCTTTTCCGTTTGATGTGGTGGAAGTCAGGCGTCTTTCGCCAGCCACTCTTCCAGCCACTTGATCGTGTAGTCGCCCGAGAGAAAATCAGGCTCGTTCAGCAGGCGCTGGTGGAGCGGGATCGAGGTTTTGGGACCTTCGATCACCATTTCCTCGAGCGCGCGCTTGAGGCGCATGATGCAGCCTTCGCGGGTGCGGCCATAGACGATCAGCTTGGCGATCATCGAGTCATAGTAGGGCGGGATCTTGTACCCGGCATAGAGCCCGGAATCGACGCGCACGTGCATGCCGCCCGCTGCGTGATAGCTTTTCACCAGCCCCGGTGAGGGAGCAAACGTGAACGGGTCTTCCGCGTTGATGCGGCATTCGATCGCGTGGCCCTTGAACTCGATCTCGTCTTGCTTGACCGAGAGCGGCTTGCCATCGGCAATGCGGATCTGTTCGCGCACGAGATCGACGCCGGTGATCGCTTCGGTGACGGGATGTTCCACCTGCAGGCGGGTGTTCATCTCGATGAAGTAGAACTCGCCGTTTTCCCACAGGAACTCGATCGTGCCCGCCCCGCGATAGCCCATGTCGGCCATCGCCTTGGCGACGATGCCGCCCATGCGATTGCGTTCTTCGGTCGAGATGACGGGCGAGGGCGCTTCTTCGAGCACCTTCTGGTGGCGGCGCTGGAGCGAACAGTCGCGTTCGCCCAGATGGATCGCATTGCCGTTGCCGTCACCGAAGATCTGGAATTCGATGTGGCGCGGGTTGCCGAGGTACTTCTCGATATAGACCGTGGCATCTCCGAACGCGGCCTTGGCCTCGCTCCCGGCCTGCTGGATCAGCGTTTCGAGCTCTTCGGGGCCGTTGCATACCTTCATGCCGCGACCGCCGCCACCCGATGCGGCCTTGATGATGACCGGATAGCCCGCCTTCTCGGCAATCGCCTTGGCTTCGGCGATGTCGGAAACCGCGCCGTCCGATCCGGGCACGAGCGGCAGCCCCAGCGCGCCTGCGGTGCGCTTCGCCTCGATCTTGTCGCCCATCGTGCGGATGTGTTCGGGCTTGGGGCCGATCCACGTGATGTCGTGCGCTTCAACGATCTCGGCGAACTTGGCGTTCTCCGAGAGGAAGCCGTAGCCGGGGTGGATCGCGTCGGCATGGGTGATCTCGGCAGCCGAGATGATTGCCGCGACGTTCAGGTAGCTGTCACGCGCAGCAGGCGGGCCGATGCAGACCGCATGGTCGGCAAGGCGCACGTGCATCGCGTCGGCATCAGCGGTGGAGTGCACCGCGACCGTCTCGATGCCCATTTCATGTGCGGCGCGGTGGATGCGCAGCGCGATTTCGCCGCGGTTGGCGATCAGCAGGCGCTTGATGGCCATGTGCGGTCCTTACGCGATCACGACCAGCGGCTGGTCGAATTCGACCGGCTGCGCGTTCTCGACGAGGATGGCCTTCACGACACCTGCGGCAGGCGCGGTTATCGGGTTCATCACCTTCATCGCCTCGATGATCAGGACGGTATCGCCCGCCTTGACCGTCTGGCCGACGGTGACGAAGTTCGCGGCGCCCGGCTCGGCGGCGAGATAGCAGGTGCCGACCATCGGCGACTTGAGCGCGTTGGCGTTGTCGTCTGCAGGTGCGGCAGCCGGGGCTGCAGCTGGAGCAGCAACCGGAGCGGGAGCAGCGGCGGCAGGTGCCGGGACCGAGACTTGCGCCACGGGCGCTGCGGTGATCTGGCGGGCGACGCGGATCTTGCGCTCGCCATCCTCGACTTCGATTTCGGAAAGCCCGGTTTCGGCAAGAAGCTCTGCCAGTTCGCGCACCAGCTTGCTGTCAATTGCCATGTTGTCGGCCTTGTCGCCGCGTTCGTGACCCATTGGAATTTCCTCGCGGGGTATGAATTCAGACCGCGCGCCATGCCCCCAAGATGTCCGGCTGGCAAGGGGCGCAGGCCCTTGAAGGTGGAAAAACGCGCGTCCTAAAGCCGCGAAACGGCGTCCAGCGCGACGAGATAGCTGTTCGCGCCAAATCCGCATACCGTGCCGAGCGCCGCCATGCCGACATAGGACTTGTGGCGGAAGTCCTCGCGCTTGTGCGGATTGGACAGGTGGACCTCGATCACCGGAACCTTGATCGACTTGATTGCATCGTGGATCGCGACCGAAGTGTGAGTGTAAGCCCCGGCGTTGAGCAGGACGGCCTTGACGCCTTCGGCCTGGGCTTCATGCAGCCAGTCGACCAGATGGCCTTCATGGTTGGACTGGCGCATGTCGATCTCAAGCCCCAGTTCGCGGCCGCGATCTTCAAGCATCCCTGCAATGTCATCCAGCGTGTGCGACCCGTAGATATCGGGCTCACGCAGGCCAAGCAGGTTGAGGTTGGGGCCATTGAGCACGTAGACCGTCGTGCCTTGCCCGAATGATTGCGTCATGTGATCCCCCGATCGCGATTTGCCTGTCGTGATAGACGTTACAGGCAAACGTGCAAGGGAGGAGGGCGTGTCAGCCGCCCGGAGCGATGGCCGGGCCGGGCGGGGATTCGATGGTGTTGTCGTAGATCGCGCTGTCCGGGGAATCGTCGGTGACGCCACCGTTGTCGGCAGCTTCGCCGTAGATCGGCTCGCCGCCAGCGTCTGGCGCAGGAGCCGGATTGCCGGTCGCCGCCATGCTCAGCGCCTCGCGTGAGCGCTTGTCTGCGGCCTCGGCCTTTGCCTCGAGCGCGGCGAGGCGCGCCTCGAGCTTTTCGTCGGCCGCTTTGCCGCAGCCGCCGAGCAGGGCCGCCAGCGCCACGAGCGCGGGAACGGCCGCACGAAGAGTCCGCCTGCCAGCGAGCGGCAGTGTCTGCGAGGATTGGGCCGACCTTGTTGTCATGGCCGTCTCAATAGCAGGCGGAAGTTACCAGAAACTAACCAAGAAGACCGGCAATCACCGGTCGCTGCCGCGAACCTTGCCCCACTGGCGAGCGGCAGTGTAGCCAAGGTAGCCGGTGCCGAAGAGTGCGTAGAGCGGCTCGGGCAAGCCGCCCAGATAGGCGTTCATGCCGGCGGCGATGTCTTGCGCAGCCTGCGGGCGGAACGCCGCGATCAGGCCAATCGGCAGGGCCCAGAGGATCATCGCGTACATCACATAGAGAAAGCCGGGCCGGGCGCGACTGGTCCAGCGGTCGGCCGATCCGGCCTCGGCGAGGATTGCCGAAATGCACGCCTGCAACTGCTTGAGCTCCTGCGTGCCTTCGAGTTTGAGCAGTTCGAGCTTTGCCCGGTCGCGGGCGTCCTTGTCGGGGATCACCTTGTCGATGATGCCGGAAACAGGGGAGATCAGTGCTTCGAGAATACCCATTGCGTCGCCCTTTCGAGAAGTTGGACGCGCGATGAGGTAACCATGTCGGCTGATGTAGGAAAACGGTTTTCAGCAAAAAGGCCCGAAACGCACGGAGCGTCGGGCCTTTTGGAAAATTGGTCGGGACGAGAGGATTCGAACCTCCGACCCCCACACCCCCAGTGTGATGCGCTACCAGGCTGCGCTACGTCCCGACCGGAAGCGCGCCTATAGGCAGCACTTTCTGCGATGGCAAGCGTCTGATTGGCGAAAGGTTCCGCATGCGAGGCGTGGCGTAACGCCGCGTCAGATTGCCTAGGCTATTGCAAACTGCTAACCGCGCCGCTTGCAGCAGCCGAGGCCGCGTTTTGCAGGATGTCTGCAGGCGGTGCGGTTGCAAAACCATAGTCGCGATCCCAGAAACGGACCCATGATGCTGAGCACTCTTTCCGCCGCCGCCGCGAATGCCGGACAACCGCCTGCCTGGATGAGCTTCCTGCCGCTGGTGGCGATGGGCTTCATCTTCTGGTTCCTGATCCTGCGCCCGCAGATGCGCCAGCAGAAGGAGCACAAGGCCAAGATCGCCGCGATGAAGAAGGGCGATATGGTCGTGACGGCCGGTGGCCTGATCGGCAAGGTCATCAAGCTCGACGATCATTATGCGGAACTGGAACTCGGGCCGAATGTCCGGGTGAAGGCCGTGCGCGCGACCATCGGCGACATCGTGCCACCTGCAGGTTCCGCGCCTGCAAACGACTGATGGCCAACGACTGAATTCTCTTTTCCTGAAAGCTGACCGCCCATGCTCGATTTTCCGCGCTGGAAGGTGATCTGGCTCTGGCTCATCACGCTGATCTGCGTGGCCGCCGCCACTCCCTCGCTCACCTCCACCATGGGCCTTTCGTGGCCGACCGCACTGCCCGAACCCAAGGTGAACCTCGGGCTTGACCTTGCCGGTGGGAGCCACATCCTGCTTGAGGCAGACCCTGCGCAAGTGCGCCAGCAGCGCATCGAGGGGATGGAGGAATCGGTCCGCAACAAGCTGAAGCAGGATGGCAAGGACATCCGCATCAGCGACATCTCGAACCGCGATGGCGCGCTGACATTCGTGGTCGCCGATCCCTCGCAGGTCGATGCGGTGCGCGAGGCCGTGCTGCCGTTGACCAACGGGGCAGGGCTTACCGGCCAGCGGGATTGGGACATCAACGTCGTCGACGGCAACCGTTTCGTCCTCGCGCCGACCGAGGCCGGGGTCAATCAGGCCGTCACCCAGGCGATGGACACTGCGGTTGAAGTGGTGCGCAAGCGCATCGACGCGCTTGGCACCAAGGAGCCGACCATCATCCGTTCCGGACCGACGCGTATCGTCGTTCAGGTGCCGGGCCTGCAAGATCCGCAGGCGCTGAAGAATCTGCTGGGCCAGACCGCGAAGCTCGAATTCAAGCTGGTCGATACCTCGGCGCTACCATCTGACGTGGCGCGCGGCATCGCGCCTCCGGGCAGCGAGATCGTGCCGTTCATAAGCCCTGCCGAAGGTGGCGGCGTGCCATCGATTGCGGTCAAGCGTCTCGGCGGCATTCGCGGCGATCAGCTGACCAACGCTCAGCAGACCAACAACCAGCAGACCAACGAGCCGGTCGTCAACATCACCTTCAATACCGAAGGTGGCGCCAAGTTCGCCAAGCTGACCACGCAGAACGTGGGCAAGCAGTTCGCGATCATCCTTGATGGCAAGGTGCTGTCTGCGCCGACCATCAATGAACCGATCATGGGGGGCAGCGCAATCATATCGGGCCGCTTCACCACCGAAAGCGCCAACGCGCTGGCTATCTCGCTGCGTTCGGGCGCTCTGCCGGTAGACCTCAAGGTCGTGGAAGAGCGGACCGTCGGGCCTGACCTTGGCGCGGACTCGATCCGCAAGGGCATGATCGCGATGGGCGTGGGCACTTTCGCTCTCGCGATCTTCATCCTCGTCACCTATGGTCGCTTCGGCGTCTATGCGAACCTCGCCGTGATCATCAACGTGCTGATGATCCTTGGCATCATGGGCATCATTGGCACCACGCTGACCCTGCCGGGCATCGCCGGCTTCGTGCTGACCATCGGCGCGGCGGTCGACGCCAACGTGCTGATCAACGAACGCATCCGCGAGGAACGCCATCGCGGCCGCAAGGTCACACAGGCGGTCGAACTCGGCTACAAGGAAGCCAGCCGCGCGATCTTCGATGCCAACATCACCAACGTCATCGCCGCCGTGCTGATGTTCGCGTTCGGCTCGGGTCCGGTAAAGGGCTTTGCCGTCGTTCTGATGATCGGCATCGCCACCTCGGTGTTCACCGCCGTGACGCTCACCCGCATGTGGGTGGTCCAGTGGCTGCGCCGTGCACGTCCCACCGAAATCGCCCTGTAAGAGGAGGAAGAACACATGAAACTCCTCAAGCTCGTCCCCGATCACACCAACATCCACTTCCTCAAGTGGCGCTTGCCGTTCTACATCATCAGCCTTGTGCTGATGGCGGCATCTTGGGGTCTGGTGCTGACCAAGGGCCTCAACCTCGGCGTCGATTTCATCGGCGGCCAGATGATCCGCGTGACGTTCGAACGCAGCGCCGAAGCGCCTGTCTCCACGCTGCGCGAGGAAGTCGGCAAGCTGGGCTATGGCGAGCCGATCATTCAGCGCTACGGCAAGCCGAACGAAATCTCGATCCGCATGAAGCTGCCCGAAGGCGCAGACCATGAAGCCGCGCTGGCCGACAAGATGGCGCGCACGATCACGGCCGACATCAAGAAGAACCACGCCGACGCGCGCATCGACGGCGTCGATTCGGTCTCGGGCAAGGTGTCGAAGGAGCTGGGCTGGGACGCGTTCAAGGCGCTCGGCCTCGCCTCGCTGGCGGTGGCGGCCTACATCTGGCTACGCTTCGAATGGCAGTTCGGAGTAGGCGCGCTCTTCGCGCTGGTCCACGACGTGACGCTGACGCTCGGGCTGTTCGCGCTGACGGGGATGGAGTTCGATCTCAACATCGTCGCCGCGCTGCTGACGCTGATCGGCTATTCCTTGAACGATACCATCGTCGTCTATGACCGCATCCGCGAGAACATGAAGAAGTTCCGCAAGATGCCGATGCCCGAATTGCTCGACCTTTCGGTGAACGAGACGCTGGCGCGTACCATCGTGACCTCGCTCTCGATGCTGATCACGCTGGTCGCGCTGCTGCTGCTCGGCCCTGATGTGATTTTCGGCTTCACTGCCGCGATCACGCTCGGCATTTTCGTCGGCACCTACAGCTCGATCTACATGGCCGCGCCGATCCTGATCTGGCTGAAGGTCAATCCGAACAGCTTCGTGCCGACCGAAACGGCGCTCGAAAAGCAGGAGCGGCTTGCGCGCGACGGCGCCTGATCGTTCGCAAACCTGAAATACCCGGAGCGGCGGTGGAGCTCAGCGCTCTGCCGCCGCTTCGTCGTAGAAGGCCGCAAGCGACGCGGCATTGGCGTCCCAGCTGAAGCGCTCGGCATTGGCGGCGACTGCAGCCTGGCTCGGCGGGTTGGCGAGCACTTCGGCAACGCCTTGCGCAATCGCCTCGGGTGTGCGGTCGACGATGCGACCGGCGCTGTCGTCGAGCACCACTTCGCGCGCACCGCCTACGTCCGGGATGACCACTGGCGTCCCGCAGGCGAGCGCTTCGATCCACGCATTGGCAAGGCCTTCGCGCTCCGAAGGCAGGACCATTGCATCGGCGGCTGAGAGCAGGTCAGGCAGAACGTCATGCTCCACCGCACCGAGGAACAGCACTCGGGAATCCAGATCGAGTTCCGTGACCAGCGCTCGCAGGACAGGCTCGTGCTCTCCGGTCCCGACAATGGCCAGCCTCACGTCTTCCGGAAGCAGCAGGAGAGCCCGGATCGCGAGCGCTTGTCCCTTGATCGGCAAAAGTGCGCCCACGCAGAGCAGCAGCCGCCCATCTGGCCAGAGACCCAGCGCGTGCTGTCCGGAGACCCTCTGTCGAGCCTCCGCCCGCGCCATCGGATGGAAACGCGCGCGATCGAGCCCGGTGTAGTGCACCCGGATGCGGTCCTCGGGCATGCCGAGATCGACCATGTCGCGCGCCAGGGCACAGGAAACCGAGAGGAGTACCGACGATTGCCGCGCCGCCTCCAGCATCTGCCGCCGGGGCAGGGCGCGCATGCCCCAGAGATGAATATCCGACCCCCGGCCCTTGATCGCCAGCGGCAGATTGAGGGCGCGCGCCACTTTTGCCGCGGCAGGCCCGTCAGGATAGAAGAACTGCGCATCGACCATGTCGAACGGTCGTTCGGCATGGAGCCGCTTTGCCAGAGGGAGGATGCCGTGGGCGATCAGCATTGGGTTGATCGGCCCCGAAAGCCCCGGCACCAGCAGGAAGCGGGGATGGTGCACCGTGACACCGCCCTGCTGCTCGACTTCGGGAATTGCCCTGAGTGCAGCGTAGCGCCTCATCGGGACGGGCGGCAGGCCGACGGGGTTGACCACGGTAACCTCCCAGTCACCTCGCGCCGCAAGCGCCTGCATCTGTCTACCGACGAAACGGCCGAAACCGGGACGGCCTGTGGCAGGATAGAGTGTCGAGATCGAGAGCAGCCGCCTCACGTCAAAGCTTGCGCACGAGCATCTCGGCAAGCCCGAGCCACGCCGGCCGGTCGATCACCACCTGTCGCTGACCGGGGCCGGGCGGGAGCAGGGCGACGCGGCCGTCGCGCTGGTCGATCAGCCGACCGAAGGTAAAGCGGCCACCGGGGCGGGGCGAGAGAACGTCGCGGTTGAAGGCGCGGGCAAAATCGTCCGGGTCGATCTGACGGAGCCAGACCTGATCGCCCGCCCGGTATTCGCCCGCACTGGCATCGACCGCCATGGCCATAAGCCGCGCGGACCCATCGAGCGCCACGGGCAGGATCGCATCCATTGGCTTGGCCAGTGCCTCCGCCCCTTGCGCCCCAAGTCGCGCAACGAGGCGGGCAGGGCTCTCTTCATCGGCCTTGACCAGCAATTGCGGCTCGACCCCGAGCGCTGCGCCGATGCGGTTCATCCACGTCAGCGACAGGCTACGCGTACCGGTTTCGAGGCGGCCGATGGTCTGCGCCGTGGTCGGTGGCTCGCAACGCGCGGCAACGTCGGCGAGCGTCATGCCCTTCTGGCGGCGGATATCGCGAATTCGGTTGATCATGATGCGACCTGAGCAAGCTCCGTGCTTAACCGCAACGGTGATTTTTGCTTACCTGCAAAGTTCGCGCCGTGGCAAGGGCTTTACGTGGCCGCAAAGGCTATCCTTCAACCATCTCCGCCAGTTCCAGCCAGCGCTCCTCTGCCGCGTCCTTTTCCGCACGGACCTTTTCGAGGGCGGCCATCAGCGAATCGAATTTCTTCGGGTCCTTGGCGTAGAGGTCCGGATCGGCCAGCTGTGCCTCACCGCGCGCGATGGCGGCGTCGAGTTCCTCGATCCGCTTGGGCAGAATCTCGTAGTCGCGCTGGTCCTTGTAGGAGAGCTTGCCCTTCTTCGCCGGGAGTGGCGGCGGCGGAGGCGCCGGGGCTTCGCCCTTTTCGCCCCCCTTTGCCACCGGCTTGCCCGCAAGGCGGGCTTTGCGCATCTTTTCCCAGTCGGCATAGCCACCCGCGACGATATCGACCCGGCCAGACCCGTCCATGCCCAGCGTGATCGTGACGGTGCGATCGAGGAAGTCGCGGTCGTGGCTGACGATCAGCACGGTGCCGTCGTAGTCCGAGATCACTTCCTGCAGCAGGTCGAGCGTTTCCAGATCAAGGTCGTTGGTCGGCTCGTCGAGCACCAGCAGGTTGGAAAACCGCGCGAACTCGCGCGCCAGTAGCAGGCGCGAACGCTCACCGCCCGAAAGCGTGCCGACGCGCGCCTCGACCAGGCCCGGATCAAACAGGAAGTCCTTGAGATAGCCCTGGATGTGCTTGCGCACGCCACGCACGTCGATCCAGTCGCTGCCATCGGCCAGCACGTCGCGCACCCGCTTGTCCGGCGCCATCAGGCTGCGCTGCTGGTCGATCATCACCCCCTGCAGCGTCTTGGCCAGTGTGATCGTCCCGCTGTCCGGCTCCAGTTCGCCCGTCAGCAGCTTGAGCAGCGTGGTCTTGCCCGCGCCGTTCGATCCCACCACGCCGATGCGATCCTTGCGCGTGATGCGCAGGGTGAAGTCCTTGACGATCGGCCGTTCACCGAACGACTTGTTGACGTGGTCGGCAACGATCACCGCCTTGCTCTTGGCATCGTCGCTGGCGATGGCGAGCTTGGCCGTCCCCTGCGGGCTGAGCATGGCCGCGCGCTGCGCCCGCATTTCCCACAGCTTCTCAAGCCGCCCCTGGTTGCGCTTGCGCCTTGCGGTAACGCCGCGCTCCAGCCAGTGCGCCTCGATCTTCAGTTTTGCGTCGAGCTTGTCCGCCGCGCGCGCTTCCTCGGCATAGACCTGCTCCATCCACGCCTCGTACCCGCCAAATCCGATGTCCTTGCGGCGCAGGCTGCCCCGGTCGAGCCACAGCGTCGCCCTGGTCAGGCGCTCAAGGAATGTACGGTCATGGCTGATCACCACGAACGCGCCACGATAGCGCTGCAGCCAGTCTTCCAGCCAGTCGATCGCTGCAAGGTCGAGGTGGTTGGTCGGCTCGTCGAGCAGCAGCAGATCGGGTTCGCTCGCCAGCGCACGCGCCAGCGCGGCGCGGCGACGCTCGCCTCCGCTGGCGCTGTCGGCCTTGCGCGAAAGATCGATGCCGAGCTGTCCGGCGATGGCTTCGACCTCGTGCCGGGGCGGGGCGTCCTTGCCCGAAAGCGCGAAGTCCATCAGCGTATCGTAGCCGGTGAAGAACGGGTCCTGCTCCAGCGTCACGATCTTGGTGCCGGGCTGGATCGAGCGCGTGCCCTTGTCCGCATCGACTTGCCCACCCAGCAGCTTGAGCAACGTCGTCTTTCCAGCGCCATTGCGCCCGATCAGCGCGAGCCGGTCGCGCTGCTGGATGTGGATGTCGAGGTCCTGAAAGAGCCAGCCATTGCCCTGGATCAGGCCAAGGCCTTCCCAGCTGAGTATCGGTGCCGCCATGCCGAGCCGCTTAGCCGCACCGTTGCCCGCGTGCAACGCCGGACACTGAACGATAACGTCGCTTCGCATTCACGGCTTGTTCAATGCGCGGGTCTTATGCATGCGGACATCATGAACCGTGCAATTGCCCTCCTCGCCGCTTCGCTGGCTGTCCTGCCTGTCTCGTCCCACGCGCAACAGCGCCCGGACGAGCAGAACGAGGCTCGCCGTGATCTGCGCGCCGGCAATGTGCGCTCGCTCCGCGATATCGAACGCCGCGTCCTGCCGACGAAGCCGGGAATGCAGTACCTCGGCCCGGAGTACGATCCCTCGGCCATGGTCTATCGGCTCAAGTTCATCCGCGACGGCCGCGTATCGTTCGTCGATGTGGATGCGCGCACCGGGCAGGTTCTGGGCGAGAGCCGCTAACCGGAAAATCGGTGAACACAGGCTTTCTGGCCAATTCCTTGACCGTTCAGGTTTCGCGCCCCATCTAGCCGTTCAGGTTATGGCGCCAACGCGCGCAGCAAGGGGCAAGTGATGCGCATTCTGATCGTCGAGGACGAACCCACGCTCGGCAAGCAGCTCAAGAACACGCTCGAACAGAACGGTTACGCCGTCGATCTTTCGGTTGATGGCGAGGACGGGCACTTCATGGGCTCGACCGAGGAATATGACGCGGTCATTCTCGACCTCGGCCTGCCAGAGATCGACGGCCTCACCGTGCTCGGCATGTGGCGCAAGGAAGGCCGCAAGTTCCCCGTGCTGGTCCTCACCGCGCGTGACAGCTGGTCCGACAAGGTCGCAGGCCTCGATGCCGGTGCCGATGATTACCTCGCCAAGCCTTTCCAGACCGAGGAACTGATCGCCCGCCTGCGCGCGCTGATCCGCCGTGCTTCGGGCAATTCCTCGTCTGAACTGACCGCAGGCGACGTTCGCCTCGATACGCGTTCGGGTCGTGTCACGCTCAATGGCGAGCCGGTCAAGCTGACCGCACAGGAATACAAGCTCCTGTCCTACCTGCTCCACCACAAGGGCAAGGTCGTCAGCCGCACCGAACTTATCGAGCATATCTACGATCAGGATTTCGACCGCGATTCGAACACGATCGAAGTTTTCGTCACGCGCATCCGCAAAAAGCTTGGGCCGGACGTGATTACCACGATTCGCGGCCTTGGCTACAGTCTCGACGATCCGGCCGGCCCCGGTCGCGGGTAAAGCGTGGCCACCCAACGGCCCGAACCAGCACAGCCGCCGCAGCCAGCGCCGCACACCGGCTCGCTGGCGCGGCGCATGCTGCTCATCGCTGCTGGTTGGATTACCGTATTGCTGCTCGGCGGGGGCCTCGCACTCGACCAGACGCTGACCGGGCTGGTCACTCGCAATTTCGACGAACAGCTCGGCTACATGCTGACCGCGATGGTCGCCTCGGCCGAGATCGGACCTGACGGCGAGGTGTTTTTCAACCGCCCCTTGGGCGACCAGCGCTTCCTCGAACCCAACAGCGGGCTTTATTGGCAGATTTCGGGGCAGGGCCACGAGGACTTCCCCTCGCGCTCGCTGTGGGACCGCTCTCTGCGCACCAGCCTCGACAACAACTACGTCGATCCCAAGATCGACGACAGCGACCAGTTCGATGGCGAGCGCCTGCGCATCATCAAGCGCTCGGTCATCCTGCCCGGCAGCAATACGCTGTGGGAATTCCAGGTCGCCGCCAGCCGTGGCGAGATCGACGCGCAGATTCGCCGTATCCGCTCGATCCTGTTGTGGTCGTTCCTCGCGCTCGGGCTCGGGTTGTTCACCATGGCGGGCCTGCAGACATACTACGGCCTCGGGCCCTTGCGCCGCGTGCGGCTTGCCATTGCGCGCATGCGGGAAGGTGGGGCGAGCCGAGTGACCGATCCGCTGCCGCTGGAAGTGCAGCCGCTGGTTGTCGAACTCAATGCCCTGCTCGAACATTCCGAGCGGCAGGCCGAAGAAGCGCGCACCCATGCCGGCAACCTTGCCCATGCGCTCAAGACCCCGCTGACCGTGGTGATGAACGCCGCAACCGCCAAAGCCGACGACCTTGCCGATACGGTGATCCGCGAAGCTGCAGTGATGCGCCGACAGGTCGACCACCACTTGGCCCGCGCCCGCGCCGTCGGCCGCCGCGCCGTCGGCATGTCGCGCGCGCAGGTCTGGGAAAGCGCCGAAGCAGTGGAGCGCGCAGTGGTCCGGCTCTACCCGCAAGTCCGCTTCGACATGGACGGCAATCGCACTGCTGAAGTGTCGATCGAGCGGCAGGACCTCGATGAAATCCTCGGCAACCTGATCGAGAACGCGGCGAAATATGGCGGCGGCTCGGTGTTCATCACCATCGATGCGGTGCCAGCCGACCCGAAGTTCTGCGAGATCTGGGTCGAGGATGACGGCATGGGCATTCCAGAAGAAGCCCGCACCCGCATTTTCGATCGCGGGGCGCGGCTCGATACCGGCAAGCCCGGCACCGGCCTCGGTCTCGCCATCGTCCGTGATGTCGCTGAAATCTATGGCGGCAATGTGGAGTTGAAGGAAAGCGAGGACCTCGGCGGCCTGCTGTCAGTCCTGCGCCTGCCGCGGTCCGTGACCGCCAAGTAACCATATTCCAGCATCGGCCTTGCCAATGGTTCTGGAATCTCCGATCCAGACGCGGGAACAGATGGCCACGTTGCAAGCGTGGCTGCCAACATGGGTGGGGACGTATGAAGGCAGGATTGGTTATCGGGTTCGCGGCACTGTGCCTCGGTCAGACGGGGCAGGCGATGGCGCAGGAGCAGGCCGCGCCGCCTCTGGCACCTGCGGCCACGGCGGAATCGAATTGCGAATTGCACGTCTTTCCGACCGAAAACTACATCGGCTTCAACAGCGGGCTGCTTTCAGGGTTCGGCATTGTTGGCGCCGTTGCCGATCAGGAAGCGCACAAGGGCAGGGTCGCCACGGTCAAGGACCTGATGAAGGACTACCTCGGCCCTGAAGTCCAGTTGGCCGAGCTTGAAAAGATCAACTACCGCACGCGTCTTGGCGTGCCGGACTGGAAGGTCATCATCGAGCCGCCGACGCCTTCGAACGAGGCGGTCAAGGCCGACCCAGTGCTCAAGGCCAAGATCAAGGCACTCAACGCCGATTTGAAGGCAGGCAAGCGCATCACCTCATCGACCAACCCCTGCTACGCCGAGTTCCTTCTCGTCAGCGTGTTTTACTTCAAGGCAATGATGTACGGCAGCAACCTGCTCGTCGGCACGCAGTTCCGCGATTTCAGCAAGGGCGGCAAACCGATCATTTCCATCGGTGCGGTCAAGAACCCGCTGGAAGTCTTCCCGCCAAAGACCCCGGACATGGTCGAACCGGCCAAGGCCGAACTGCGTGATGCCTTCGCCAAGGACTTCATCGAATGGACCGAGAAGAAGCTCAAGGACGACAAGGCGGTGCGAAAGTAGGGCCGGCTTGATCGGCCAGCCGAGCTTGGTGTGGCGAGGTTATGGATCCCGGCTTTCACCGGGATGACGGGTTTGGGGTAACCGTCCTACACACTTCTTCTTCCGTCACCCCGGCGAAGGCCGGGGCCCATAACCTTACTGTCGCCACCAACCCTTGCCCCGATCACGCCCTCGGATGCGCATTGCGATAGACATCCAGCAACGTCGCCGCGTCCACGCGGGTGTAGATCTGCGTTGAGGACAGGCTCGCGTGGCCGAGCAGTTCCTGCAAGGAACGCAAGTCCGCGCCCGCGCTCAGCAGGTGCGTGGCGAAGGAATGCCGCAGCGCATGGGGTGTTGCCGTGGCGGGCAGGCCCAGCGCGACGCGCGCGCGGGCTACGGCGCGCTGGACCATGCCTTGGGCCAGGGGGCCACCCTTCGCCCCGCGAAACAGCGGCTCGTTCCGGGCAAGCGGCCAAGGGCAAAGCCGGGCATACTCGGCGACGCCCTCGCGCACGATCGGCAGCAGCGGAACCACGCGCTGGCGTCCGCCCTTGCCGGTGATGACGACGCTTTCGCCCAGCGGCAGGGCCGAGGCAGGTAGCGCCAGCGCCTCGGCAATGCGCATCCCGGCACCGTAGAGCAGCAGCAGCACCGCCCGGTCGCGCGCGGCGATCCATGGCACGCTGGCGTCGTCGGCCACCATCTCGGCGAGATTGACCGCTTCGTCCGGCGTTACCGGGCGCGGCAGGCCTTTCTTGACGCGGGGCCCGCGCAGACGGGGGCGGCTGGTGTCAGCCTCGCCAGCCTGCTCGCGGGCGAAGGCGATGAACGTCTTGAGCGCCGAGAGTTCGCGCGCTGCCGAGACATTGCCCAGCCCATCGGCGCGGCGTTCGGCCAGATGGGTGCGCAGGGTTGCCGCATCGATCCGGGCCAACGAGGACCAGTTTTGCTCCTCCGGCAGGGCGTGCAGCAGGCGCGCTACCGTTGCGGCATAGGCGCGGACGGTGTGTGGTGAACGGCGGCGTCCAAGGGCGAGATGGCTGTTCCACGCCTCCAGGATATCCGCCGTCGTCACGCGCTGACCAATGCGTCGGGCACCAATTCGGCGAGCAGCGCCTCAAGCAGCGGCGCGCCCTCCTCGGTCACGCGCAGACGGGCGCCCTCTTGCACGAGATGGCCCAGGCGCAGGTATAAGTCGCGCTTTGCCGGATCGATCAGATCGTCTGCTGCGAAGCCGAAGCGTGCGGCGAGCTTGGCTGGCTCGATGCCTTCGGTCAGGCGCAGGCCCATCAGCACGGCTTCCATCGCCTGATCTGCGTGGACGAGCGCGCGTTCCTCGGCGATGCCGTGGTGCTGTTCATCCACCGCGCGCAGGAAATTCTCGGGCTTCTTGTGCCGAACCGTCGCCGCACCCAGCCTCCGCCCATGCGCACCGGGACCGATGCCGACGTAATCGTGGTAGCGCCAATACGTCAGGTTATGGCGGCTTTCCTCGCCGGGGCGGGCGTGGTTGCTTGTTTCGTAGGCGGGCAGGCCAGCAGCGGCGGTCAGTTCCCGGGTCAGGCTGAACAGATCGGCCGACTGGTCGTCGTCAAGCGGCGTCAATTTGCCTTCGCGGACCAGCGTGGCGAAGCGAGTGCCTGGCTCGATGGTCAGTTGGTAGAGCGACAGATGTCCGGTTCCGAAACCTAAAGCGCGCTTGAGTTCGGCTTCCCACTGTTCGGGTGACTGATCGGGGCGGGCATAGATCAGGTCGAAGCTGATCCTGCCGAAATGTGCCTGTGCAAGCTCCAGCGCTGCAAGGCTTTCGTTGACGTCATGCAGTCGGCCAAGAAATTTCAATGTCTTGTCGTCGAGCGCCTGCAGGCCGAGCGAGACGCGGTTGATCCCGGAACTGGCGAGCGCTGCGAAATTTGCGGCCTCGACCGAGCTCGGGTTCGCCTCAAGCGTGATCTCGATCCCCGGCGCAAAGCCCCACAGCGCCTCGGCCTCGCGCAACAGTCTTTCGACCAGCGCAGGCGGCATTAGCGAGGGGGTGCCACCACCAAAGAAGATCGAGGACAGCGGCCTGCCGGACGTCAACCGCGCTTCATGGCGCATGTCTGCCAGCAGCGCGGCTTCCCACGCAGCCACGTCAGTCCGTTCGCGCACATGGCTGTTGAAGTCGCAATAGGGGCACTTTGCGAGGCAGAATGGCCAGTGGATGTAGAGGGCTAGCGCCATGCGCCAGCCTTAGGCGGAAAACTGGTCCGCTACCAGCTTGGCGAAGGCATCGGCGCGGTGGCTGATGGCGTGCTTTTCGACCGGGTCGAGTTCGGCGAAAGTGCGCGTGTCGCCCACTGGCACGAACACCGGGTCATAGCCGAAGCCCATTGTTCCGCGCGGGGGCCACGTCAAAGTGCCGTGGGCGCGGCCTTCGTAGACCGCGTGGGAGCCGTCTGGCCAGGCGATGGCGAGCACGCAGGCGAAGTGGCAGCCTCTTTCCAACTCTTGGCAACTCTCCCCGGACTCTACCGCAACTCTCGCGAACTCTGCGGCAACTCCGGCGAGCTTTCCCTCAACCTTGCCCATCGCCATGTACCAGTCGCGACCGGGGCCGCCCTCGAACACGTCCGCTTCGGCCCAGTCCGCCGTATAGACCCCCGGCGCGCCGCCGAGGGCATCGACGCACAGGCCCGAATCGTCGGCCAGCGCCGGAATCTGTGAAGCTTCCGCTGCCGCCCGCGCCTTGATCAGCGCGTTCTCGATGAAGGTCGTCCCCGTCTCGGCAGGCTCCGGCAGGCCGAGCGCGCCGGCGGACAGGCACTCGATCCCATAGGGGGCGAGAAGAGCCTGAATTTCCTTGAGCTTTCCGGCGTTGTGCGTGGCGATGACCAGCTTGCCGGTGCCGAGACGGGGCATGTGTACATCCTTGCGAAAAAGCATCGTCCTGATTGTCGTCATCCCGGCGAAGGCCGGGATCCATTTCGTCGCCCGGATGCTCCGAGGGGTAGTGGACCCCGACCTTCGCCTGGGTGACGCCATGATAGGTCCCGCCTGAACTTAACCGCGAACCGCCTTTTCCTGCGCCGCGAAGATCTCGTTGCAGCCGATGCGGGCGAGGCGGAGGAGGCGCAGGAGGCCTTCCTCGTCGTAGGTCGCGCCTTCGGCGGTGGCCTGGGCTTCGGCGATCTTGCCGCCTTCGATCAGGACGAAGTTCGCGTCGGCATCGGCCGAGGAATCTTCAATGTAATCAAGGTCGAGCACCGGTTGACCATTGACGATGCCGCAGGAAATCGCGGCGACCTTCTCGGTCAGCGGGTCTTCCTTGATCGCGCCGCTATCGAGCAGCTTCTGCACGGCGAGGCGCAGAGCGACCCATGCGCCCGAGATCGAGGCAGTGCGGGTGCCGCCGTCGGCCTGGATCACGTCGCAGTCCAAGGTGATCTGGCGCTCGCCCAGCTTCTTGAGATCGGTAACGGCGCGCAGGGAGCGGCCGATCAGGCGCTGGATTTCCTGGGTGCGGCCCGACTGCTTGCCCTTGGCCGCCTCGCGGCTGCCGCGCGTGTGGGTGGCGCGGGGGAGCATCGAGTATTCCGCCGTGACCCAGCCTTCGCCCTTGCCGCGCAGGAACGGAGGCACGCGCTCTTCCACCGAGGCGGTGACGAGTACCTTGGTATCGCCAAAGCAGATCAGGACCGAACCTTCGGCATGCTTGGTAAAGGCGGTTTCGATGACGATTGGGCGCATTTCATCGGGCGCACGGCCGGAAGGTCTCATGGAATTTCCCTCGCAAGTTTGCATGGCCTCTGGCGCATTGGTCTTGAGCCTGCAAGAGCAGTAAATAGAATGGTGATGATGACAGGACCCACGCTTACCGATCTGACCGACCGCGCTCGCGAGATTTTTCGTCTTGTGGTGGAGGGTTACATCGCCAGCGGGCAGCCGATGGGGTCGAAGGCGCTTGCCGGATCGGGGGGCGTGAACCTTTCGCCTGCGTCGATCCGCTCGGTGTTGCAGGAACTGCAGGATGCAGGCCTACTGGCGGCACCGCATACCAGCGCGGGGCGGATGCCGACCGAGGTGGGCCTCAGGCTCTTTGTTGACGGGATCATGCAGGTGGCCGAGCCCACCGTAGCCGAACGCGCGCAGATCGAGCGGGGGCTGGCGCATGGCGGGACCATCGAGAATGCGCTGGCGGCGGCGAGTTCGGCACTGTCGGAGCTTTCGGCGGGCGCGGCGGTGGTCATGGTGCCAAAGCGCGAGCCGCGACTGGTGCAGATTTCGTTCGTGCCGCTTTCTCCCGTCCGCGCTCTGGCCGTGCTGGTCAGCGAGGATGGCGGGATCGAGAACCGGGTGATCGATCTGCCCGAACCCGTCGGCCCCAACGTGCTCGAGCAGGCGGGAAATTACCTGACGAGCCGGTTGCAGGGGCGCACTCTGGGCGAGGCATCCGGCGTGGTGCGGGCGGAAATCGCGGGCGGGCGCTCGGCGCTCGATGCTGCCAGCACCGATCTGGTCCAACGCGGGCTGGTGGTGTGGACGCAGGATGCTGCGGCGCGGCCGGTGATGGTGGTGCGCGGGCAGGCCAATCTGCTCGACGAAGCGGCGCTGAGCGACATCGAGCGCGTGCGGCAATTGCTGGAAGAACTGGAGAGCGCCGAGGCGATTGCCCGCGTTCTTGATGCCGCGCGCGAGGCGCAGGCGACGCGGATTTTCATCGGCAGCGAGAACCGCCTTTTCTCGCTTTCCGGCTCCTCGGTGATCGCTTCGCCATGGCGCGACAGCGAGGGGCGGGTGGTCGGCGTGGTCGGCGTGATCGGCCCGACGCGGTTGAATTATGCGCGCGTCGTCCCCATGGTTGATTTCACCGCCCAGACGCTGGGCAGATTCATCGGACAAGACGGGTTTTCGAGAAAATGAGCGATAACGACACGCGCCCCAGGGATTCAGAAGTTGAGGCGGAACTGAAGGGCGTGCCCGAGGACATGATCGACCAGTCTTCGCCCCAGAATTCGGCAGGAGACGATGAATTGAACAAGCTGCGCGAGGAACTGGAGACGGCCAAGCAGGACGTGCTCTACGCCAAGGCCGAGACGCAGAACGTGCGCCGCCGCATGGAGAAGGACATTGCCGACGCCCGCGCCTATGCCGCGACCGGCTTTGCCCGCGACATCCTCTCGGTGGCCGACAACCTTGCCCGCGCGCTCGAAACAATCCCCGCCGATCTGCGCGAGGACGACAAGTTCAAGAACCTCGTTGCCGGGCTGGAAGCGACTGGCCGCGAGATCGAGAAGGTCTTCGGCAGCCACGGCATCACCCGCATCGCCGCCATGGGCCTGCCGCTCGACCCGCACCAGCACCAGGCGATGATCGAGATGCCCTCGGCCGATGCCGAGCCGGGCACGGTGATTTCGGAACTGCAGGCAGGCTACATGATCAAGGATCGCCTGCTGCGGCCTGCCATGGTAGCGGTGGCCAAGAAGCCGGATTGATCTGACGTAGAGCCATGGTGTGTCCCCGTGCAGACGGGGACCTCAGTCGGTTTACGCTGCCATTCCGTAACTGCACCGAGGCCCTCGCCTGCGCGGGGGTGCAGGTTTGTGTTCGAGAGGTTATGGGCCCCGGCCATCGCCGGGGTGACGGGATTAGAGTTGCCAATAGATCGGGATTAGAGTTGCCAATAAATTTGGTCGCCCCGGCGTAGGCCGGGGCCCATTCGCCAGCGCTGCGATCCTACCGCCTCAGCAACCCCACAATCTCATCCGTTGAATAGAGATCGGCAAAGACGAATGCCATGTTGTGCAGCGTTGCCGCGTGCTCTTCGTCCGATAGCGCGGCGTTGGCGTCGTTCACCATCAGTACGCGGTAGTTGTGCTGCATCGCGTCGCGGGCGGTGCTTTCGCAGCAGCAGTTGGTCAGGGTGCCGGTGATCAGCACCGTGTCTATGTTGCGCGCTTTCAAGGCTTCGTGCAGCGAGCAGGTGCCGGGGGTGAAGCCGCTGAAGCGGTGCTTGTCGATCACGGTGTCGGCGTCCTGAACGTCCAGCGTCGGCCATAGTTGCCAGAGGTGGTGGCCGGGGGTGAAGGCGTTTCGGTGGTCTTGCGCGGTGCCGCCCATGCGCACCATGAAGTTTGACCAGCTCGGGCCGCCTTCGGGCGGAGTGGTGTAGCGCAGGAACACGTTGTGCCCGCCGCTGTCGCGGATTGCGGCGCTGATCCGGTTGATGTTGTCGACGATGCTGCGCGCCATGGGCACTTCGACCGGTGCGCCTTCCTCCATGAAGCCGTTCTGCATGTCGACGACGATATGGGCGAGCCGCCTTGGGTCGATGTCGCGGAAGATATTGCCATCACCGCCGCGTGAGGCGGCGAAGCGGGCGAGGATGGCGTGGTGATCGACGGCGTGGGGCATTGGCTGGGTCCTGTCGGCAAGGACAGGACCTTGCCTTGAAGCAGCGCATCTGTCCCGGGCCAGATGTCGTGGTTTCGGCAGGAGAAACCCTCGGCAGCCTCGGTTCGTCGCATGGGCCGGAACAGGAGGGCGGCCTGCTCGTCGTCTCCGGGAAATGGAGACAGACTATGCGCAAGATCATCATTGCATCGCTTATCATGGGCTCTGCCGTCACGCTGGGCGGCTGCGCCCGCAACTACGCGGGCGAGGGTGCGGCGGTTGGTGCCGCGGTTGGCGCGGGCATCGGCGCGGCAACGGGCGGCGATATTGCCACGGGTGCTGCCATCGGCGGGGCTGTCGGTGCAGCCGGTGGTTCACAGATCAGGAAGCGCGATAACCGATGCTACCAGGTGGACCGTTACGGTCGGGAGTATGAAGTGCGCTGCTGATCAGGCAGTAGTAAACGGCACCAGCGCTTCGAGCGCTTGCAAGGACGGGGCAGCCGGGGACGGTGCGCCCCGTCTGGCCATGAACATGTGGCGGACGAGTTCTGCCTGTTGTTCGATGCCGTATTGTTCGAACGGGCGGCCTGGATCGTAGGTGTAGCTATATCGGCAGAACGGATGGCGCATCAGGGGGAGCCACCATTTGCCGCGCGTCTGGGTTTGCCAGACGTGGACCATCTCGTGAATGAAAAGGCCCTGCGCGGGCAGCGATGCGTGCGCGAAATCATCGCAATAGTGCGGGCTGGCAGGGGCGAAGTGGATGTGGCCCATGGGGGCCATTACCGTTCCGGTCGGCTGAAACGGAAACCAGCGACGACGGCGGATGCGGACGGGCGCGGGGTTGACGGCTTGGCCGAAAACTTCGGCGACGAGCGCACATTCGCCGCGCGTCAGAGCGCGCTCCCCGCCGGGCGGGCAGGGAGCGCCGGTTGATCTCACATCTTGCTCATGTCGTGGCCCGACATGTCGTGGCCGGAATGGTCCATGTCTTCCATGGCATCACCGCCGCTTGCGCCGCCAATGGTTTCGATCCGGGCGGGAACGCTGACCTTGTCACCATTGTCGAGCGTGATGGTCAGTTCGGTGGTGCTGCCAGCCTTGAGCGTGTCACCCACATCGAACAGCATGACATGGAGGCCGCCGGGCTTGAACCGGACGCTCTTGCCGGATTCGATCGGCACGTCCTTGACCTGCTGCATCTTCGAGATGCCGTTGGCGGTCGTCGTCTCGTGCATCTCGGCGCGTTCGGCGCCTTCGACATAGACCGAGGCGATCTTGCGCGGTGCGCCGCTGCCTTGCAAGACGGTGAAATAGGCAGCGCCCGGGGTTCCGGGAACGGCGGGCAGGCGCACCATGGCATCGGTCACCACCACGCCGGGGGCGTTCTCGGGGCCAGCCTGTGCGCTCTGGCTGGCCGCTGCGCCGGGATCTTCGGACTTTTGCCCGCATGCGGCGAGCGAGAGGGCGATGGCGGAAAGTCCAATGATTGCAAGCTTGCGCATGGGTGGCGACTCCAGATGCCGTTATGTCGCCCGAGGTAAGCGCGCGCAGGCCTTGTGCCAAGAAGAACCCTACCTATATCGCCCTCAATCGAGCCGCACATGGCGGTCTGCCCGGCAGGGGGACCATCAATCCTCGCGGTGTCTTGAATGGAAGGAACTGGGGAACTCATGGCTAAAGTTATCGGTATCGACCTTGGCACGACCAACAGCTGCGTTGCAGTGATGGACGGGGGTACGCCCAAGGTCATTGAAAACTCGGAAGGTGCGCGCACCACGCCGTCGATCGTCGCTTTCACCAAGGATGGTGAGCGCCTGATCGGCCAGCCGGCCAAGCGCCAGGCTGTCACCAACCCGGACAACACGATTTTCGCGGTGAAGCGCCTCATCGGCCGCCGCTTTGACGATCCGCTGACCCAGAAGGACACGGAACTCGTCCCCTACACCATCACCAAGGGCAAGAATGGCGATGCCTGGGTCAAGGCCGGTGGCCAGGACTACAGCCCGTCGCAGATCTCGGCGTTCACGCTTCAGAAGATGAAGGAAACCGCCGAGGCCTATCTTGGCGAGACCGTCACGCAGGCTGTGATCACCGTGCCGGCCTACTTCAACGACGCGCAGCGCCAGGCAACCAAGGACGCCGGGCAGATCGCGGGTCTCGAAGTGCTGCGCATCATCAACGAGCCGACGGCTGCGGCGCTGGCCTATGGCCTCGACAAGCAGGACGGCAAGACGATCGCGGTCTATGACCTTGGCGGCGGCACGTTCGACATCTCGGTGCTGGAAATCGGCGACGGCGTGTTCGAGGTGAAATCGACCAACGGCGACACGTTCCTCGGTGGTGAAGACTTCGACACGGTCGTGGTCGAGTACCTGGCCGACAAGTTCAAGGCCAAGGAAAACATGGACCTGCGTGGCGACAAGCTTGCCCTGCAGCGCCTGAAGGAAGCCGCGGAAAAGGCCAAGATCGAGCTGTCGTCTGCCCAGACGACCGAGATCAACCTGCCGTTCATCACCGCCCGCATGGAAGGTGGCTCGACCACCCCGCTCCATCTGGTGGAGACGATCACCCGCGCCGATCTGGAAAAGCTGGTCGCAGGCCTCATCCAGCGCACGCTCGATCCTTGCAAGAAGGCGCTGGCTGACGCTGGCGTGACGGCCAAGGACATCGACGAGGTCGTCCTCGTCGGTGGCATGACCCGCATGCCCAAGGTCCGCGAAGTGGTGAAGGACTTCTTCGGCAAGGACCCGCATACCGGCGTGAACCCGGACGAAGTCGTGGCGATGGGCGCGGCGATTCAGGCAGGCGTGCTGCAGGGCGACGTCAAGGACGTGCTGCTGCTCGACGTGACCCCGCTTTCGCTGGGCATCGAGACGCTGGGCGGCATCATGACCAAGATGATCGACCGCAACACCACGATCCCGACCAAGAAGAGCCAGGTCTATTCGACTGCCGAGGACAACCAGCAGGCGGTGACGATCCGGGTCTTCCAGGGCGAGCGCGAGATGGCGCAGGACAACAAGCTCCTCGGCCAGTTCGACCTCGTCGGCATTCCGCCCGCACGGCGCGGCGTGCCGCAGATCGAGGTGACGTTCGACATCGACGCCAACGGCATCGTGAACGTGAGCGCGAAGGACAAGGGCACCGGCAAGGAGCAGCAGATCCGCATCCAGGCGTCTGGTGGTCTGTCGGATGCGGACATCGACCAGATGGTCCGCGATGCCGAGAAGTTCGCCGAAGAGGACAAGAAGCGTCGTGCCGAGGCGGAAGCCAAGAACAACGCCGATAGCCTCATCCACGCGACCGAGCGCCAGCTTGAAGAGAACGGCGACAAGATCGACGCTTCACTGAAGGCCGAGATCGAAGCCGCCATCGCCGAAGCCAAGACGGCTGTCGAAAGCGGCAACGCTGATGACATGACCGCCAAGACCCAGGCGCTGACCGAAAAGGCCATGAAGATGGGGCAGGCGATCTACGAGAAGGAGCAGGCTGCTGCGGCTTCTCCGGGTGCCGAAGCCCCGAAGGCCGATGACGATGTGGTCGACGCCGAGTTCTCGGAAGTCGACGACAACAAGTGATATTGCGATGAAACCGGCCCGCCGCTCGCGTCCCTGCGCTGGCGGCGGGTCTTCGCGTTAGGGAAGCGCAATGTCGGCGGAAATCGATTTCTACGAACTGCTCGAAGTGGAGCGGACTGCGGACGAGAAGGTCCTCAAGTCTGCATACCGCAAACTCGCCATGAAGTTCCATCCGGACAAGAATCCGGGCTGTGCCGAGAGCGAGGCCAAGTTCAAGCAGATCAACGAGGCCTATGCCTGCCTCTCCGACCCGCAGAAGCGGGCGGCCTATGACCGTTATGGCCACGCCGCGTTCCAGCAGGGCGGCGGCGGCAATCCCGGCGGCGGCTTTGGCGGCGGGGATTTCGGCGATATCGGCGATATCTTCGAGACGATCTTCGGCGGTGCGTTCGGCGGCGGCGGGCGTCAACAGGCGCGGCGTGGCGCGGATTTGCGCTATGATCTGGAAATCAGCCTCGAGGACGCGTTCCACGGCAAGGAAACCGAGATCGCGGTTGAGGTTTCGCAGAAGTGCGAGCCTTGCAGCGGATCGGGCGCGACGCCGGGGACTTCGGCGCGGCGCTGCAACCTGTGTGGCGGGCACGGCAAGGTGCGGGCGCAGCAGGGCTTCTTCATGGTTGAGCGAGCCTGCCCCAACTGCCATGGCCGGGGCGAAGTGATCGAAAGCCCCTGCAAGGCCTGCCGTGGCGAAGGCCGCGTCGATGCCGAGCAGCGGCTGCAGGTCAACATTCCGGCAGGTGTCGATACCGGCACCCGGATCAGGCTTGCGGGCAAGGGCGAGGCTGGGCCATTCGGTGCGCCTCCGGGCGACCTTTACCTGTTCCTGCACATCCAGCGCCACAAGGTGTTCGAGCGCGAAGGCACCACGCTGCTGACGCGCTGCCCGATCAGCTTTACGACGGCAGCGCTGGGCGGCGAAATCGAAATTCCGGGGCTGGACGGCAAGGTTCACGCCATCGAGATTCCGGCTGGCATCCAGTCTGGCAAGCAGTTGCGCAAGCGCGGCGCGGGTATGCCAGTGCTGCAGGGGCGCGGGATTGGCGATCTGGTGGTGGAAATCCACGTCGAGACACCGACCAAGCTCTCTGCGCGCCAGAAGGAAATCCTGCGCGAGTTTCAGGCGACCGAGACGGGTGAGGAATGCCCGCAGTCGAAGGGCTTCTTCGAGCGCATCAAGGATGCGTGGACGGGGATCTGATTGCTGAGTCCCCGCGAAGGCGGGGGCCTCGGGCGGTTTAAGCTGACGTTCTGTAACAACACCGGGGCCCCCGCCTGCGCGGGGGCGCATGCTGTGTTATTCGAACGCCGCCACAACCTCCGCGCGCACACGGTCGACCAGGCCCGGCTCGGCAACCAGCCGCCCTTGTTCCTCCTCCAGTATGGCCAGAAATGCATCGCGCTTGAACGCTGCGATGACGTTTGGCGAGAGCGGCTCCTCGACCGTCGAACAGATCAGGTCGATCATGCGCTCGGCGCCGTGGAGGCGGCCCCAGAGGTAGTCGTTCTCGCGGTAGGCGCGGCTGAAGAAGGCGCCGAAGTTGAAGAACTCAACCCCGCGAAGGCAGGCGAATGTGCCGCCCTTGCGGATCGAGGTGGCATCGTCGGGCGAGATGCGATCGACCTTCACCGGATCGAACTCGCCCATGCCTTCGCCCTGCAGCAGTGGCAGAGTGGCGATGTCGTAGAACGGGAAGCCGAGATAGGCGTGGAGGAAGCGGCGGCGCAGCGGCTTGTCCATGCTCTCGAGCGCGGCGACGAGCATGGAATCGACCTGCAGGTCGAGCCCTACCAGATCGCGCCGCGTGGAAATGGCGCTGAGCACGGCGGCGGGATCGATGGTGGCAAGGGCGGCTGTCTCGGCAAAACCGGGGCCAAGACCTTCGACGGTTTCGCGACCCTGATAGAGTGCCTGCGCGCGATAGACCGCATCGCGCGCGGCTTCACGGTCGGCAATGCTGACGCTTTCGCCCGCTTCCCAATCGTGGGTCAGGCGACGGGCGAGAAGCTTGAGGCGGCGGATGCGGAAGGCCAGATCGTGGGTGCGGAAGAAGATGATGGCAGCGTCGGTTGCCCCGCCGCCGCGCAGGGCCGACAGACGGTCGAGGCCCACGGCGGTCAGGTGCTCCCACAGCGAGGCTTCGACCTTGGCTGCCGTCGCGGCTTCTGGCGCGGCCTCGTGGATCAGGGCGGCTAGATCGGCGACGATCCCGGCGAGCTTGGTCTGGGCATAGCCATGAAATGCGAAGCCAGCGCGTTCAGCCGCCGCCTGTTGCGCCTTGTTGCGCCACGCGGTCAGGCGGCGTTGGTTGGGGCGGTCGAAGAACAGGGTGTGGCCAAACAGGGCCTCGACGGTATGCTCTATCTCGGGCCGCAGCGCTTCGACGATGGTGCGCAGGCGCTGACGCTGGCGCGATTGGCGTTCCAGCGATTCCAGATTGTCGCGGATCGGCTGCTCGCGCGGGATCGACGATAGCGAGCCGAAGATCGCGGAGAAGAAGCCGATGGTGCGCCCGCCCTTGGGCGCAATGCGCATGTGATCAGGGCTTGGATCGACATAGACGAAGCGGCGATCCACTTCGCGTCGGGCGGGCCGGTCGCGCAGCACGCTGATCGCCTGCGCGAAGGGGCGGTTCACCAGCACCGCGCCGTCAACCAGCGCCACGGAATCGACATCGCCCCGCTTCCAGTGGCTTGGCATGATGCGCTGGAGGAACTGTGCGCGACCGGGCCATTTCTGGCCGCGCTCCGCCACGAGACTGTCGATCTCGTCGATCAGCAGCGGGGGGAATGCGCCGGGGAAGCTGGCGGTCGACCGGGCAGCGAGGACCAGTTCGGGGCAGGGGGCAAGACTGCGGTCGCCATTGCGGCTGGTGGCACGGCGAAAGCCGATGGACAGGCGGTGTTCGCTCTCCACCACAGTCTCGGGACTGTTCAGCCGCAGTTCCTCAAGGTGGCCGTTGAAGTCGGTTGCGGTGACCAGCAGGTCGATGGGGTGGCCTTCGGGCAGGAGCGGATCGCCCATTGGCGTGCTGGCCATGGCATCCAGCGCATCGGCGATCATGCGAGAGAAACCGATGCCGCTGAAGGGCGGTGCGAACCAGCGCGCGCGGATCAGGCGCGAGACCTTGCGGCGCACTTCCGATCGGGTTTCCGGCGCGACTGTGCTGCTCACCACGTTGCCGGGGCGCTTGAGCACGAACCAAACCAGCGGCTGCGCCCAGAACTTGGCAAAGCGGCTCCACGGCTTGGCATCGGGATCGAGCAGGACGTCGATGTCAGCCCGTTCCAGCCACATCGCTGTTAGCGGCTCAAGGCTTTGTCCGGTGGCGATCGCCTGCGAGAGAAACACCCCGTTGATGCCCCCGGCGCTGGCACCGGAGATGATGTCCGGCAGAAGGCGCAAGCGCAGGTCGCGGGTGAGGGCAATTTCCTCGAACAGGCGGAGATAGACGGCCTCCACACCTTCGGAGACCGGACCATCAGGGCAATGGAACGCACGGCTGGCGCGCGTTGCCCGCCACAGTTCCTTGGTTACGCCGTGCATGTAGACGGCAAGGCTGATGCCGCCATAGCAGACAAGGGCAAGTCGCAGTTCTTTCTGCCGCATGGTTGCACAATGGCACCGAAGCGGGTCGCTCGCCAGTTGGATAATTCCCTGCGCAGGAACGCTACCGTCATCCGGGGTTTGTGTCAGACAGCAAGGTGATAACCGGAGAATTCAGATGGTCGAGGAACGTGTCGAAGTACGCCAGCCCGATGGCAGCGTGGAAACCCGCACGACGGTGCACGACAGCCCCGTGGTGCGTAGCAGCGGTGGTGGAAGCGGCTGGCTGATTGCGCTCGTGCTGATCGTGGGCCTGCTGGTGGGCGGCTACTTCCTGTTGCAGGCACAAGGCAGCCGTTCCGCACGCGACAATGCGATTGCCGAGGCTGCGGACGACGTCGGACAGGCGGCCAAGACCGTCGGTGATGCCGCCAAGGACGTTGCTGACGGCGACGGGAAATAAAGGCACACGACAGGACGCGATGTAAAACATGCCGACATCGTTTCATCGCATTTTTTGTCAGGTATCTGAAAAATAATGATTTTATTGGCCGGGCTCGCCGATGGGCGGGTGTCAGGGTAACCGACGCTTTACCCTTTGCGATGTAAGAAAGGCGCGAAGGAGCCAATTCCGTGCTCCGATAGGTACTTGCGCCGGACCGATGATCCGCCTGTTCAAACACTATATCCCGCATTCGGTCCTGTTGTTGGGCCTGCTGGATTTCGCCCTGCTGATCGGGGCTGGCGAGATCGGCTGGCAATTTCGCGCGCATCAGATCGGCATAGATCCGGGCGTGGTGCCGATGCGCGCAACGCCGCTGTTGCTGTTTGCGGTGCTGGTGCAGATGGCAATGATCGCGGTCGGGGTCTATGGCTCTGATGCGCTGCGCTCGATGCGCTATGCTACCGCGCGGCTGCTGGTGGCGGTGAGCCTGGGCATCATCGCGCTTTCGGTGGTCTATTTCATGCTGCCCGGCCGGACGCTGTGGCGCTCCAACCTGTTCTACGCGATGTTCCTCGCGATGGCGTTTCTCGTGGCGATCCGGCTGCTGCTGGGCGGGCTGCTGGGAACTTCGGCATTCCGCCGCCGTGTGCTGGTGCTGGGCGCAGGGGCGCGGGCAGAGCGTTTGCGGCAATTGGGCGACAGGCCCGAAGCGGGCTTTGCCATTGTCGGCTATATCGGCATGAGCAGCGCCGCGCCCGTCGTCGTCGAAGCAATCCACCGCGATGCGATCAACAACCTTACCCGCTACGTCGAGAACCTTGGCGTGAGCGAAGTGGTGTTGGCGCTGGAGGAACGGCGCAATGCCCTGCCGCTCAAGGACCTGCTGCGGATCAAGACCACCGGCGTCCACGTCAACGACTTCTCGACCTTCATGGAGCGTGAGACGGGGCGGGTCGATCTCGACACGGTCAACCCCAGCTGGCTGATCTTTTCGGACGGATTCTCCTCCGGCCGTGCATTGTCGAGTGCGGCGAAGCGCATCTTCGACATCGCCGCCAGCCTGCTCCTGCTCAGCCTGACACTGCCGGTGATCGTGCTGTTCGCATTGCTGGTGAAGCTCGACAGCAAAGGCCCTGCGTTCTTCCGCCAGACCCGCGTCGGCCTCTATGGCCAGCCGTTCAATGTGATCAAGCTGCGCTCTATGCGCACCGATGCCGAGGTGAACGGCGCGCAGTTCGCGCAGGAAAACGATCCGCGCGTGACGCGCATCGGCCGCTTCATCCGCAAGGTGCGGATCGACGAACTGCCCCAGACCTGGAGCGTGCTCAAGGGCGAGATGAGCTTCGTCGGCCCTCGCCCTGAACGTCCAGAGTTCGTGGCGGAACTGGAAGAGCAGCTGCCTTACTACGCCGAGCGCCACATGGTGAAGCCGGGTATCACCGGCTGGGCGCAGATCAATTACCCCTATGGTGCCTCGCTGGCGGATTCGCGGCACAAGCTTGAATACGATCTCTATTACGCCAAGAACTACACGCCCTTCCTCGATCTGCTGATCCTCCTCCAGACCCTGCGCGTCGTGCTGTGGCACGAAGGCGCGCGGTAAGGAGGGCGTCGCGATGCCAAGTCCCCTTACGTGGCCAGGCTTCGGGCAGTGGGCCTTTCTGGCCGCCGCCTTCGCTTTTCTGCTGCTGACCGGCTGGCGCTGGGAACGGCGGCGGAGCGACCGCAACGGTTCGGCCCGCGCCGAAATCGCGGCATTCACGTTGACCGCCGCATGGGCGCTGATCATCGCCGGGACCGGGCATGAAACGCTGGTCGGCCAATTGTTCGAGACCCTGCGCAGCCTCGCCTGGCTGAGCGTCGCTTTCGTCCTGTTCTCGCGCGATGGGCGGCATACCAGCGTTGCGCCGATCCGTCCGGTCCTTGCGGCGCTGGTCTTCGTGGAGATGCTGCAGTTTCTGCTGCTGATCATGAACCTGCGTTACGATGGCAACGCGGTCGCGCAGGGGATGATCTTCCAGATTTCGGTGCTGTTCCGCCTGCTGGTGGCAACGGGCGCGCTGGTGCTGGTGCACAACCTCTATGCTGGCGCCATGGCGCAGCAGCGCATTGCCCTGCGCTGGACCTGCATCGCGCTGGCGACGGTCTGGGGCTATGACCTCAATCTCTACACCATCGCCTATCTTTCCCACAGCCTGCCGGTCGAGCTGGAAGCCCTGCGCGGGGTCGCGCAGATCGGTGTGGCCTGCCTCCTGACCATCGGTGCGGTGCGCGGACGCTCTGCGCTGCGCTTCTCGCCTTCGCGCGCGGTGGCGTTCCAGTCGCTGTCGCTGCTGGTGATCGGGGCCTACATGATCCTGATGGTCGGCGCGGCGCAGTCGCTGGCCTGGCTTGGCGGCAACGCGAGTCAGCTGGCGCAACTGGGCTTCGTCTTCGTGACCACGGTACTGGTCGTCGCCATCCTGCCTTCGGGACGTGTGCGCGGCTGGCTCAAGGTCATGCTGGCCAAGCATTTCTTCCAGCACCGCTATGACTATCGTGCCGAATGGCTGCGCTTCACCCGCACCATAGGTCGAGCCAGCACCAACGCACCTTCGCTCCATGAACGCGTGGTGCAGGCCGTTGCCGACATCACCGACAGCGCGGCGGGCCTGCTGCTGACGCAGGCCGAAGGGGGCGAGATGGTGCTCGCTGCGCGCTGGCAATGGCCCACTGCCGACGTTCCGGCCGAGGCACTGTCGCCTGAGAACGTCGCGTTCTTCGAGAAGCGCGGCTTCATCGTCGATCTCGACGAGCTGCGCTCCGGCGTCGATCATCAAGGCGAGCGCAAGGCTGTGCCGGACTGGCTCATCGACGAGCATTCGGCATGGGCGCTCGTGCCTCTGCTGCATTATGACCGGCTGGTCGGGCTTGTCGTGCTGGGACGCCCGCCCGTCGCGCGCAAGCTGGACTGGGAGGACTTCGATCTGCTGCGCGTGGTCGGCATGCAACTGGCGAGTTACCTTGCCGAGCATGCCGGGCAAAGCGCGCTGCTCGAGGCGAGCCGGTTCGACGAGTTCAACCGCCGCATGGCCTTTGTCATGCATGACATCAAGAACCTCGCCAGCCAGCTGAGCCTGCTCTCGCGCAATGCCGAGAAGCATGCGGAGAACCCGGCGTTCCGGGCCGACATGTTGATCACGCTGCGCAACTCTGCCGACAAGCTGAACGCATTGCTCGCACGCCTCTCGCGCTATGGCGGATCGGGTGGAGAGCGCGTCGAGGACATCGATGCAAGCGAAGTGATCCGCACGGTTGCCGCGCGGTACAATGCGCCGGGACTGACGCAGGTCCACGTGACCCATGATGCGCCGTGCCATGTGTTGGCGAGCCGCGAGCTGCTTGAACAGGTCGTGCTTCATCTGGTGCAGAACGCGATTGATGCCAGCCCCGAAGGCATGGCGGTGTTCCTCCAGGCCAATGTCGACGGGCTATACGGCGCGATCGAGGTGATCGATACCGGCTGCGGGATGAGCGCGGAGTTCATCCGCAACCGCCTGTTCAAGCCGTTCGTATCGACCAAGCCCGGCGGCTTCGGCATCGGTGCGTTCGAAGCGCGCGAGATGGTCCGCTCGATGCGAGGGAAGCTTGAAGTCGAGAGCCGTGAAGGGTTGGGCAGCCGGTTCACCGTGCGCCTGCCGCTGGCAGCGGCGCAGGGCCTGATCGAATCCATGCAGGGAGACAGCAACTCCCTGGGCAAGAAGGTGGCATGATGAGCGAGTTGAAATCCGGCCAGCGGCCCGTGCTGTTGATCGTCGAGGACGATCCCGGCCTGCAGGCGCAGCTCAAGTGGGCCTACGAGGACTTCGAGGTCGTGATCGCCGGAGACCGCGCGAGCGCGCTGACGCTGCTGCGCTCCGAAGAGCCGGCGGTGGTGACGCTCGACCTCGGACTGCCGCCTGATCCCGATGGCACGACCGAGGGATTTGCCGTGCTCGATGAAATCATGGCGCTGCGGCCGCAGACGAAGGTGATCGTCGCGAGCGGTCACGGCGCGCGCGAATCCGCGCTAAAGGCGATCGAGAAGGGCGCTTACGACTTCTACCAGAAGCCCGTCGACATCGATGCGCTGGGCCTGATCGTACGGCGCGCGCTGCATCTGTCTCAGATCGAGGCGGAGAACCGCTCGCTCGCCACGCGCGCTTCGTCGGACAACAAGGTGCTCGGCCGGATGGTCACCGCCGCGCCCGAGATGATCAAGGTCGCCCGCACCATCGAGCGCGTGGCCAACACCAACGTCTCGGTCATGCTGCTCGGCGCGAGTGGCACCGGCAAGGAACTGCTGGCGCGCGGCCTCCACGATTGCTCCAGCCGTGCATGCGGCTCGTTCGTGGCGATCAACTGCGCCGCTATCCCCGAGAATCTCCTCGAAAGCGAGCTGTTCGGGCACGAGAAGGGCGCGTTTACCGGCGCGGTCAAGACGACCGAGGGCAAGATCGAACTGGCCAGCGGCGGCACGCTGTTCCTGGACGAAGTGGGCGACATTCCGCTGCAATTGCAGGTCAAGCTGCTGCGCTTCCTGCAGGAGCGCACGATCGAGCGCATCGGCGGGCGCCGCTCCATCGAGGTCGACACGCGCATCGTATGTGCCACGCACCAGAACCTTGAGGCGATGATCACCGACGGACGGTTCCGCGAGGACCTCTACTATCGCCTTGCCGAAATCGTCGTGAAGATCCCCGGGCTGGCCGAGCGTCCCGGCGACGCCACGCTGCTCGCCAAGACGTTTCTGATGCGCTTTGCCAAAGAGATGAACCCCTCGGTCAAGGGCTTCGCTCCCGATGCGCTGGCGGCCATCGACGGGTGGAACTGGCCGGGCAACGTACGCGAACTGGAGAACCGGGTGAAGCGCGCGGTGATCATGGCTGATGGCAAGCTGGTCAGTGCGGCCGACCTCGACTTGCCGACCAGCAGTGGCGAGGAAAGCTCGCCGCTCAACCTCAAGACCGCGCGCGAAGTTACCGACCGCAAGGTGATCCGCCATGCGCTGGCCCGCAGCGAGGGCAATATCTCAAGCACCGCCCGCCTGCTCGGCATCAGCAGGCCTACGCTCTATGACCTGCTCAAGCAGTACGATCTCCATAACTAGGCTCCTTGCTGCGGCGCTGGCCGCGCTGGCGCTTGCAGGTCCGGTGCGCGGAGACGTGCCGCGTGATTTGCTGGCCAAGGCGCGGACCGCGTTGTCCAAGCGCGACGGGATCGCCGCCGAGGCCCCCTTGCGCGCAGCTATGCGGCAAGGCGCTTCGGCAGACGACGTGCGCGCGGAACTGGGTGAGGCGCTGTTGCTGCAAGGGGACCGGCGCGAAGCGCGCGAGGTGCTCTACGGTGGCGATTTCCGTCCGGACAGCGCAGCACACGGATGGCAGTTGCGCGGACGGATCGAACTGATCGAGGGACAACTGGCAGCGGCGGGGCAGGCATTCGACCAGTCCTTCCGCCTTTCGCCTGACAACGCCTCGCTCTGGGTCGACATCGCTCGCTTGCGCTTCAGCGGTGGCGAGCAGGCGCAGGCCATCGAGGCGGCCGAGCGCGCGGTGAAGCTGAACCCCAAGGACCCGCGCGCGCTTGAACTGCGTGGACTTCTGGTGCGCGAGCAGTTCGGTCTTCAGGCCGCGCTGCCATGGTTCGAGGCAGGCTTGCGCGTCGCGCCTGATGACGTCGGCCTGCTTGGTGAATATGCCGCCACGCTGGGCGACATGGGCCATTACCGGGCGATGCTGGTGGTGTGCCGCAAGCTGGCCAAGGTCGATCCCGGCAATGTGCGGGCGCTCTACCTCCAGGCCGTGCTGGCGGCGCGGGCGGGGCAGACCAACATTGCCCGCAAGATACTGCTCCAGACGGGAACAGCACTGCGGGATATGCCCGCTGCGATATTGCTCAACGGTATTCTCGAATATCGCGCGGGCAATGCGAACCTCGCCGTTGGGCACTTCGACCGGTTGCTGCGCATTCAGCCCGACAACCTTCAGGCGCGCATGCTGATGGTCCGCGCGCTTGAACGGCAGGCGCTGCATGCGCAGGCGGCAGACATGGCCGATGCCTGGGCAAGGCAGGCCTTTGCGCCGCCGTACCTGCTTTCGCTTGCGGGGGATGCCCACGCAGGCCTGAAGCAGAAGACAGAAGCCACGGCTTATCGCCAGCGCGCCCGGATTGTCGGGATGCGCAATGCCGTGCCCGTCGCACCGGGCCAGCCGCTCGCGGTGCTTGCGCTGGCCTATGGCGATGCGCCGAACTTTGCCGCCAATGCCGTGCCGTACATTCGCGGACTGATCGCGGCGGGGCAAACTGGCCAAGCCGTAGCCGTCGCTGACCGGTTGCGGCTGGCCAATCCCGGTGCTGCCGAGGCTTGGTTGCTGGCGGGTGATACAAGGCTGATGGCGGGCGACCGGCTTGGTGCGCTGGATCAATATGGTCGCGCCGCGCTGATCCGCTTCAACCTGCCGACGCTGCAGCGAATCGACAACGTCCTGCGGCTCGTCGGGAAAAGCGCCGAAGCGAACTCCGTTGTCGCACGGTACCTGCGCCAGAATCCCGGCAACCCTCAGGGATTGAAGCTGCTGGCTTCCGGGCGAGCGTCGTCGGGCGACATTGAAGGTGCACGCCGCATTGAAGCGGTTCTGGCGGCACGCGCCCTTCGCAATCCGACATGAACTCGTCCCTCGACACATCGCTCCGCGCCGCTTAATCGGGTTTCAACCGAACGATTAAACTGCGGAGGATGTGATGGCAGGTGCGCTCGAAGGGTTGACCGTACTCGAATTTGCCGGGATCGGCCCTGGACCGTTCGCGTGCATGATGCTGGCCGATCATGGCGCGCGCGTGATCCGTATCGACCGTCCGGTGAAGGGCGACCGCGTTGGCGACAGCGGCAACCGCGACATCCTCAACCGCAATCGCGAACGCATCGAACTCGATCTCAAGGACTCAGGCGCCATCGCGAAGATTCGCGAAATGGTTAAGGACGCCGATGCCATCGTCGAAGGCTATCGCCCCGGCGTGATGGAGCGCCTCGGCCTCGGGCCGGACGTGCTGCTCAGGGACAACCCCCGGCTCGTGTTCGGACGCATGACGGGATGGGGACAGGAGGGGCCAATGGCGCCACTCGCAGGCCATGACATCAACTACATTGCCTTGGCGGGTGCGCTGCACAGCTTCGGGCAGGCCGGTGGCAAGCCGCAGTTCCCGGTCAATCTCGTCGGCGATTTCGGCGGTGGCGGGATGCTCATGGCGTTCGGCGTGATGGCGGCTGTGTTCTCCGCACAGCGCACCGGCAAGGGCCAGGTCGTCGATTGCGCGATGGTCGATGGCGCGGCGATCCTGTCGGCGATGACCTACACGTTCCTCGGCAACGGCCGCTGGAAGGACGAGCGCGGCGTCAACCTGCTCGACGGAGGGGCGCACTTCTATGACACTTACGAGACCAGCGACGGCAAGTATGTTTCGATCGGCTCTATCGAACCGCAGTTCTATGCGCTGCTGCTGGAAAAGATCGGTCTCAAGGACGATCCCGCGTTTGCCCCTCAGATGGACCCGCGCGTCTGGCCGCAGCTCAAGGAGCGCCTGACCGCGCTGTTCCTGACCAAGACCCGCGACGAATGGTGCGCAATCATGGACGGCACTGACATCTGCTTCGCGCCTGTGCTCAGTCTGCGCGAGGCACCGAAGCATCCGCATAACGTGGAGCGTGGCACATTCGTCGAGGACGACGGCATGGTCATGCCCGCACCTGCACCGCGCTTCCTCGGCACGCCTGCGCCGAAGCCGTCATTGGCCGGGAAGGGCTGAAAGCACTCCCCGCCCGCTCGCCCTGAGCCTGTCGAAGGGCGGTGGCTCAGCGCGAGCGGGAGTGGGTATTGCGGATCAGTCGGCGCGAACAGCGGCGTCCAGCTCTGCATCAGGATACTTGCGCTTGTGGCGGATCGACCACCACAGCGACAAGCCGATGAGGACAGCGCCGATCAGGCCGGTGACGGTTTCGGGAATGTGGAACTTTGCCGAGAGCAGCATGATCGCGGCAAGAGCAATGATCGCCCAGAACGCGCCATGCTCAAGGTAGCGGTATTCCGACAGCGTACCCTTCTGCACCAGCATGATCGTCATCGAACGCACGAACATCGCACCGATCGACAGGCCGAGTGCGATGATTACCATGTTGTTCGACAGCGCAAAGGCCCCGATCACGCCGTCAAAGCTGAACGATGCGTCGAGCACGTTGAGGTAGAGGAACCCGCCGAGGCCTGAGCGCACCACTAGTCCCGCAGCCTTCTGTGCCTCGTCCCGCATCTCGAGGATCGTGCCCAGTGCTTCGACGCCGATGAACGTGACAAGGCCGAGCACGCCTGCGACGAGGAAGGTCATACCTTCATCCTCGGGTAGCAGGTAGGTCATGCCGTAGAGCGCCAGCAGCAGCAGTGCGATTTCGGCGGCCTTGATGTTGGAGACGACGGCAAGCTTCTCCTCGATCCACTTGATCCAGTGGACCTCCTTTTCGCCGTCAAAGAAGAACGACAGGCCGACCATGGCAAGGAACGCGCCGCCGAACCCGGCAATACCCACGTGCGCGCTGCTGACGATTTCCTCATAGCGCTTCGGATCGTTCAATGAGAGTTGCAACGCCTCCACCGGTCCAAGACCCGCCGCAATCGCGACAATGGCCAGCGGAAACACGATGCGCATGCCGAACACGGCGATGACCATGCCCCAGGTCAGAAAGCGCTTTTGCCAAACCTCATCCATGTCCTCGAGCACGGCGGCGTTGACCACCGCGTTGTCGAAGGAGAGCGAAACTTCGAGGATCGAGAGCACGAATACGATCCACACCAGCGACATCGTGCCGCTGGCCGTGCCGGTCTGCATCCAACCATAGGCGACAGCCATGGCCAGGCAGGCCAGCGTGAAAAGGATCGAACCCTTGTAGAAGCGGAGCAAACGGAATTCCCCTGTTGTGCGATCTGGCCCGTTACTTGGGCTGATAGGTCTGTTCAATACCGGGGAACGCACGAGAGCGCACTTCGTCGGCATAGCGTGCGGCAGCACCGGAAATGGTCTCGGCGATGTTCTCGTAGATCTTCACGAAGCGCGGCACGCGTTCGAACATGCCGAGCATGTCTTCGGTGACCAGCACCTGCCCGTCGCACTGGGCGGACGCACCGATGCCAATGGTCGGGCAGGGCACGGCCTGCGTGATGGCAATGGCGATGGGTTCGACCACGCCTTCGATCACGATGGCAAAGGCCCCGGCATCGGCCAGAGCCTTGGCATCGCCGACGATCTTGGCCGCTTCCGCCTCGCTGCGCCCACGGGCGTTATAGCCGCCGAGCACATTGACCGCCTGCGGTGTCAGGCCGACATGGCCCATCACCGGAATGCCGCGCGCCGTCAGGAACGCAACGGTCTCGGCCATGGCTTCGCCGCCTTCCAGCTTCACCGCCGCACAGCCGGTTTCCTTGAGCAGTCGCGATGCACTTTCGAAGGCGGCTTGGGGCGAGGCTTCGTAGGAGCCGAACGGCATGTCGACCACGACGGCGGCGTGATAGGACCCGCGCACCACCGCCGCGCCATGCGCTGCCATCATGTCGAGCGTGACCGGCACCGATGAAGGCAGGCCATAGATCACCTGTCCCAGCGAATCCCCGACCAGCAGCAGATCGCAATGGGCATCGAGCAACTGCGCCTGCCGCGCGGTATAGGCGGTGAGCATCACCACCGGCTCCTTCGTCACGCCGTCCTTCTTGCGCTGGCGGATCGCAGGGATCGTCAGTCGCTTCATCGGTGCGGGCGTGGGGTTGGCGCGGCTGGTTGCGGTGTCGAGCTGGAAGGTCGTTGACATCGTTGCGCATCCTTTGAGGCGGGCAGTCGCTTCTAGTCGCTTGTCGGAAACCCGCAAGGTGGCCAGATATTTGGCGCATCTTTGATGCAAGTCTGGGGAAAAATGGCTTGCGCGCAAGACTGTTCCCGCTAGCTTCGCCGCCATTACCTGGTTTCCGGCGCAACCGTTTCGGTTTCAGATGCCGGTCCAAGGCGGGAGAAATTCATGTTCGGTCGCGTCAAACCGCTCGACGCCATTCTTGCTACTGCAGAAAAGAAATCACTGCATCGCTCGCTGGGCGCCTTCCAGCTTACCATGCTTGGCGTTGGTGCCGTCATCGGCACCGGGATCTTCGTGCTGACGGCGGAAGCCGCGCAGAAGGCTGGTCCCGGCATGATGATCAGCTTCATCATCGCAGGCTTCGTCTGCGCCGTAGCGGCGCTGTGTTACGCCGAAATGGCATCGATGGTGCCGGTTTCGGGCTCTGCCTATACCTACAGCTATGCCGTGATGGGCGAACTGATCGCGTGGATGGTCGGCTGGGCGCTCATTCTCGAATATGCCGTGGCGGCAGGGGCGGTCAGCGTCGGCTGGTCGGGCTATGTCGTCGGCCTGATCGAGAACGCCTTCCACATAGACATACCCGACCTTCTGGTCCGTGGGCCCTATGATGGTGGCGTGGTGAACCTGCCGGCGATGCTGATCGCAGGGCTCGTCACCTGGCTGCTGGTGATCGGCACCAAGGAAAGCGCCTCGGTCAACGCGGTGCTGGTGGCGATCAAGGTTTCGGCGCTTACCCTGTTCATCATTCTCGCCGTGCCGGTGATGAAGATGGAGAACTTCGAGCCCTTTGCACCGCTCGGCTTCGGCGGAATCGGTGCGGCTGCTGCTTCGATCTTCTTTGCCTATGTCGGGTTCGACGCTGTCTCCACCGCGGCAGAGGAGACGAAGAATCCGCAACGAAACATGCCGATCGGCTTGATCGGCAGCCTCGCGATCTGCACCGTGTTCTATCTTCTCGTTGCAGCGGGCGTGATCGGTTCAGTCGGCGCGCAGCCTGTGCTCGATGCCAAGGGTCTTGGCATGGAGCCAGGCAGCCGTGAACTGGCCGCACAGTGCCTTGCCATGGGCGATCAGGCAGTCGTCTGCTCGAAGGAAGCGCTGGCGTGGACGCTGCGTGAAATCGGCTGGCCCAAGATCGGCAACCTGATCGGCCTTGCCGCCGGTCTTGCCTTGCCATCGGTCATCCTGATGATGATGTTCGGCCAGACCCGCATCTTCTTCGTGATGAGCCGTGACGGCCTGCTGCCGGCTTCGTTCTCGAAGATCCACCCGCGCTACAACACGCCCCACGTGATCACGATCCTCACCGGGATTTTCGTGGCGCTGTTCGCGGCGTTCTTCCCGGTCGGGCTGCTGGCCAACATCTCCAACTCGGGCACGCTGTTCGCCTTTGCTGCCGTGTCGATCGCGGTGCTGGTGATCCGCCGCCGCGAACCGGGCCGTCATCGCCCGTTCCGCACTCCGGCGATCTACCTGACCTCGCCGCTGGCTTTCGCGGGCTGCCTCTACCTGTTCTACAAGCTCGACGTGAAGAGCCAGATGCTGTTCGTGGCGTGGGCTGCTGTCGGTCTGGTGGTCTATTATGCCTACAGTCGCAGCCGCAGCCATGTGGGCCGTGGTTCGGTTGAAGTGCACGAGGCCGACGCCGATGCACCGCCGCAGCCGGTGCCGCCGATCAACTGATCGCGCACCTCCGCAAGAGAACAAGGGCCGCTCTTCCGGGGCGGCCCTTTTCTGTGGCCCTCTCCCGCAGGCGGGAGGGGTTGGGGGAGGGTATGTTACCTCTCCAGCATCAGAGCTTGGTTTCGGTAAATCCACCCTTCACATCGTTGGTCACGTCCATGCCGAGCGCCATCTTGGCGGTGCCGATGACACCCAGGTCACCTGCCCAGATCGAGGCATCGCCAAGGTCCATGCGCAGGAACAGAAGGTTCGGCGAATCCGGCCCGCCGGGAAACCATGCCTCGACGAAGTTGTTCCAGTGCTCTTCCAGCACAGCCCGGTCGGTTTCCTCGACCAGCACGCCATGGAAGCGGGCGAAGACATCGTGCCCCTTGGACGAGAACGTGGCGGTCGCGCCGCCCATCCTGGCAAAGCGGTTGTCGCGGCTGGTGAAGAACCAGATCGCGCCGTTGGCGTCTTTATCGAGCTGCGCGGTCATCGGTGCTGCCGAATCCGGATCGTCGTCCAACTGGAGCATCACGTAGGGCGACGAGGACATCGCCTTCCAGAATTTTTCACGCAGCTCTTCGGGATTGCCCTGATCATACTTCATGGGGGATTTTCCTTTTCCGGTCTGGGGTTGCCTGATGAACGGGAAGGAGCATCGGAGGTTCCCCCCAGGCTTTTCCCCAAGGCTGTGCACAAAGGGGAAATGCAGCACGGATTGCGCGTTCCGCAAAATAGAACATAATAAGAACAAAGGAACGAATCGCATGATCGAAAACGCCTCCATCCGCGATCCCGTCGCGCTCACACCAGGTCTGGTCAGAGGCATCGGCGCCACGGCCCGCACTCCGCGCTGGCAACCCGACATGGCGCTCGACTGCCTCCATGCCGAACTGTTCGCCCCGGCGCGCGATGCCTCGGGAGCAGGCATGGCGCTTGCGCTGGCACGTGATGCGCTTGGGCTACGCAAGCCTGCGCAGGAGCCTGACCGTCGCCCGTTCCTGTGGGTGCAGGACAAGGCGGCGCTGCGTCTTTCAGGCAGGCCCTATCTGCCGGGCCTGCCTGCAGACCTGCGCCACCGCCTGATCCACGTTGCCGCCACCACGCCCGAGGATGCCCTGTTCGCGCTGGAAGAAGGCCTGCGCTGCCGCGACCTTGCCTTCGTGATCGGCGAACTTGGCGGCAACCCGCGCGCGCTCGATTTCACCGCCTCGCGCCGCCTCAGCCTTGCAGCGGAGAGGCACGGTGTGCCGCTGTGGCTGGTGCGGCTCGATGCCCGGCGCGATCTCGGCGCGGCGCGGATGCGCTGGGAGGTGGGCGCAGCGCCTTCGCCCCGTCCGCGCTGGAACGCGCACGCTCCGGGCCAAGCCACCTGGCGCGCCGACCTGTTCCGCGCCCATACCTTCCACCCCGGACAATGGACTCTGCGCGATGACGATGCTCTCCTCGTCGCCGAACCTGCTGCCTCCCAAAGTTCCTCAGCGCCGGATCATGGCGATCTGGTGCACGGAACTGGCGATCGATCGCTGGCGGCTGGCTGAAGGGCTGGCGTGCGGGGAGGGGGCTGACGCTGCACCGCTTGCCCTGATCGAAGATACCGCGCACGGCCCGCGCATCGCAGCCGTGAACGCTGCCGCGCGTGTCGCAGGGGCTGCGCCGTCTATGCGCCTTGCCGATGCGCGCACGCTCTGCCCTGCGCTTGCCGTGCGCCCGGCTGATGCGGCGGGCGATCTTGCCTTTCTCGAAAGCCTGGCCCTGTGGGCGCAGCGCTGGGGGCCATGGAGCGCGCTCGATCCGCCCGACGGCCTGCTCGTCGACGTGACTGGCGTTACCCATCTGTTCGGCGGCGAAGCTGCACTGGTCGGCGATGCGCTGCACCTGCTGGAAAGGCGCGGCCTTGCCGCCCGCGCCGCGCTCGCGCCCACTGCAGGCGCGGCGTGGGCGCTGGCCCATTTCGGCGCGCAAGCCGCGATCCTCCCGCCAGAGGCCGATCCCCGCACGCATCTCGCCGATCTTCCGATTGCTGCGCTGCGTCTCGATGCCGATGTGGTCTTGCTGCTGCGCCGCCTCGGCCTCAAGCGGCTGGGCCAGATTCAGGGCCTGACGCGCGAGAACCTTGCCCGCCGCTTCCGCAATACCCGCTCCGCTGCCGCCAATCCGCTGCTCCGCCTCGACCAGCTCTTCGGCCTGCGCCCCGAACCGCTGCTGCCGGTCGTCGGCGTGCCCGCGCCGCTCGTCCAAAGACGCCTGATGGAGCCGATCCGCCACCGCACCCTGCTAGATCAGGTCGTGGCCGATCTCGCCTCAGACATGGCGCGCCTGCTCGAAGGGGTGGGGCAGGGCGCGCGCCGCCTCGAACTCGGGATGTGGAAGGTCGATGGCGAAGTGCTGGTCCGCCGCCTTGAGATGGCGGCCGCATCACGCGATCCGGCGCATGTCTGCCGCCTCTTTGCCGCGCGGCTTGACGATCTCGATGCGGGCTTCGGAATCGAACTCGTCCGCCTGCGCGCATCGTGGACCGAGCCGCTGCTGCTGGCGCAAGCCGATCTCGATGCCGCTGCCGAACGCCACGGCACCAGCCTTGCCGCCTGCATGGACCGCCTGACCGTACGCCTGGGGCCTGATGCCGTGCGCCGCCCGGTTGCTCACGCCAGCCACCTGCCCGAACGCGCCCAGCGCTGGCAGCCACCGCTGGCCGATCTTCCTTCTTCACAGGAAGAATTGCGTTTCCATCACAGGCCTCTGAAACTGCTTGATAAACCCGAGCCCGTTTCGGTCATCTACGAAACGCCTGACGGTCTTCCCCGGCAGTTTCAATGGCGCGGCCAGTTGCACAAGGTCGCCCGCGCCGAAGGGCCCGAGCGCATTGCTCCCGAATGGTGGCGCGAACGCTCGACCGTGCGCTTGCGCGATTATTACAGGATCGAGGACGAGACCGGCCGCCGCTACTGGATCTACCGCCACGGCGTGATCGGCGATGGCCGCGGCGGAGCCCCCGAATGGTTCATTCAGGGGCTCTTTGCATGACAGACCTGTCCACAGGTTCGGGCTGGCATATTGCCGAAAAGAACATATAAAGAACAAATGTCGCAGCTATCTGTTCTCGAACGTCTCGAAATCCTTGCCGATGCCGCCAAGTACGATGCCTCCTGCGCCTCGTCCGGCACCACCAAGCGCAACAGCAAGGGCGGAAAAGGCATCGGATCGACCGAGGGCATGGGTATCTGCCACGCCTATGCGCCCGATGGCCGCTGCATCTCGCTCTTGAAGATCCTGCTGACCAATCACTGCGTGTTCGATTGCCACTACTGCGTGAACCGCAAGAGCTCGAACACCCGCCGCGCGCGTTTTACCCCGCAGGAGGTGGTGGACCTGACGCTGTCGTTCTACCGCCGCAACTATATCGAGGGCCTGTTCCTTTCGTCGGGCATCGTAAAAAGCTCCAGCCACACCATGGAGCAGTTGATAGAAGTTGCCCGTATCCTGCGGGAAGAGCACGATTTTCGTGGCTACATCCATCTCAAGACCATCCCCGAGGCCGATCCCGAACTGGTCGCGCAGGCGGGGCTCTATGCCGATCGCGTCTCGATCAACGTCGAACTGCCGACCGTTGCGGGCCTCACCCGCCTCGCGCCAGACAAGTCCGCGCCGCAGATCGAAGGGGCGATGGGATCGCTGAAGCAGGCTATCGTCGAGGCAAAGGACGCCCGCAAGCGCTTCCGCCACGCGCCGAAGTTCGCGCCGGCGGGCCAGTCCACCCAGATGATCGTTGGCGCGGATGCCGCGACCGATGCCGATATCGTCGGTCGTGCCAGCACGCTCTATGACCGCTTCCGCCTGCGCCGCGTCTATTACTCCGCCTTCAGCCCGATCCCCGATGCCAGCGCGGTCCTGCCGCTCAAGCGCCCGCCCTTGATGCGCGAACACCGCCTCTACCAGTCCGACTGGCTGATGCGCTTCTACGGTTATGCCCCGCACGAGGTGCAGCAGGTAGCGGGGACTGACGGCATGCTTCCGCTTGATATCGACCCCAAACTCGCCTGGGCGCTGCGTTTTCGCGGGGACTTCCCGGTCGACGTCAACCGCGCCCCGCGCGAAAAGCTGCTGCGGGTGCCGGGGCTGGGGGTGAAGGCGGTGAATGCCTTGATCGCCGCGCGCCGTCAGCGCTGCTTGCGTCTGGCAGACGTCGGCAAGCTCACCGTTTCCATCGCCAAGGTGCGCCCGTTCATCGTCACGGAGGACTGGCGCCCGTTGCTGCTGACCGACCGTGCCGACCTGCAGAGCCTGTTGGTGCCAAGTGTCAAGCCTACCCAGATGGAACTCTTCGCATGAAGCCGTTCCGCGACATGCGCCTGGCCGAGGCGTTCCGTATTCAGCTTGCCGCGCCGGACGATTTCGAAGGCTGGCGCGATGCCGCACGCCGGATGATCCGCGCTGATGTGCCGCCGGACCGGATCACCTGGGAGTCCCCTGCCGACCAGAGCGCCGACCTCTTCGCGCAAGGCGACCGTCGCCTGCCTTCGTCCCCTGCCGATGCACCGCAGCCCCGCGCTTCACGGGACTTCCTGCAACTTGCGCAGAGCGTGATCCTTCATTCTGATAGTAGACGATTTTCTCTCCTTTACCGCATGCTCTGGCGGCTCCAGTTGCGTCCGCGTCTGATGGAAGACAAAACCGATGCCGATGTTCGCCAGATGGAGGACCTTGCCCGGCAGGTGCGGCGCGACATTCACAAAATGCGCGCCTTCGTCCGCTTCCGCCTCGTCGAGAATGAGGATCTTGAGCACTACGTCGCCTGGTTCGAGCCCGAGCACCACATCTTGCGCGCCAATGCCGGGTTCTTCGTGCGCCGCTTCACCACCATGCGCTGGTCGATCCTCACTCCGCGCGGGTGCCTGCACTGGGATGGCGAGACCCTGCAGGAAGGCCCGCCCGCCACCCGCGCCGATGCGCCCTCTGGCGATCCGGTCGAGGCGCTGTGGCGCGGTTATTATGCGTCGATCTTCAACCCTGCGCGTTTGAAGATCGGGGCCATGCTCAAGGAAATGCCCCGCAAGTACTGGAAAAACATGCCCGAAGCCGCGCTCATTCCCGAGCTGATCGCAGGGGCGCAGGCGCGCGAGGCACGGATGGTGAAGGCGGGCGAACAGGACTTCGGCGAGCGGCCGCAGAGCCTTGAGGCGATCGGCGAGGCGATCCTTGCCTGCCGCCGCTGCGAGATCGGTTGCAACGGCACGCGCGCCGTCATGGGCGAGGGGCCGTCCACCGCTCCGCTGATGATCGTGGGCGAGCAACCGGGCGATACCGAGGAAGAGCAGAGCCGCCCCTTCGTTGGCCCTGCAGGCCGCCTGCTGCGTTCACATCTTGAGGAAGCGGGCATCCCGGACGAGCGCACTTACGTGACCAACGCGGTCAAGCACTTCAAGTTTACCCCCACCGGCAAGCGTCGCCTGCACCAGAACCCGACGGCCAAGGAAATCGATGTCTGTCGCTGGTGGCTCGATGGCGAGCGGGCGCTGGTCCGGCCCCGGCTCGTTCTGGCGCTGGGAGCAAGTGCGGCGCGCAGTCTGCTGGGCAAGACGGTCAGCGTGCAGAAGGTGCGCGGGGAGGCGCACGTCTTGGATGACGGCAGCGAACTGTGGATCACCACCCATCCGAGCTATCTTCTACGTCTGGATGACAATGGCCGAACCGAAGAAGAAGCCAAATTCGCCAATGACTTGTGCAAAGTCGCTGCGCGTCTTTCGGAACTTTCCGGTAAAGGCTGATGCCCGAACCCGCGCTGACGCCGCCACGGCGCCACGTCACCCCGACAGAAGGCGGTCCGCCGCCGCCTGCGCCTTTCGTGGAACTGGGCCTTGCGACCTGCTTCTCCTTCCTGCGCGGCGCGTCCGAAGCTTCTGCACTGGTCGAGACGGCACGGGTGCTGGGCTATGACGCGCTGGGCATTGCCGATGCCAACACCATGGCGGGCGTGGTCCGGCTTCATACCGAGGCCGAAGCGGCATCGCTGCGCCCGGTGATCGGTTGCCGCATCGAGACGGTCGAGGGCCTGGCCTTCCTTGCCTACCCGCAGGATCGCGCGGCCTATGGCCGGTTGTGTCGCCTGATTTCGGCGGGGCGGATGTCCACCCTTGATGGCGAATGGCAGGCCAAGGGCGTGTGCGACATCGATCTGGCGTTGTTGGTGGCTCATGCCGAGGGAGTGCACCTGATCCTCGTTCCGCCACCCGTTCTGGATCAGGTATTTACCGTTCAAACTGAAAGTAATGTCTACACTTTTCCGGCAGGAGAGTCCCCGGCTTCTCCACCCGCTGTCCACAACCAGTCCCTGCCTTTTCCCGAACTTCTCCCCCACCTTGTCCACAGGCTGCCGACCATGCGGCATCTGGCTGCCAGCTACCTCTATGCAGGGGACGACATTGCCCGGATCGAGGGCCTCGACGCTATGGCGCGCAGCAATGGCCTTGGCCTGCTCGCCACCAACGAGGTTCTCTATGCCACGCCCGAGCGACGCCCGCTGCAGGACGTGATGACGGCAATCCGCCACAGGACCACGGTGGCGGCCGCCGGACACCTGCTAGAACCCAATGCCGAACGGCACCTGAAATCGCCCGAGGAAATGGTCCGCCTGTTCCGACGCTGGCCCCATGCCATTGCCGCATCGCGCGAAGTTGCCGATGCCTGTCGGTTCAGTCTCAAGGAGCTAAGCTACGAATACCCGGAGGAAATCTGCCCCGAAGGCCACGATCCGCAGTCATGGCTCGAAGTGCAGACCTGGCAGGGCGCGCAAGGACGCTATCCCGAGGGCGTGCCCGACAGCGTGGCCGACACGCTACGCCGGGAACTTGACCTCATAGGCAAGCTGAACCTCGCAACCTACTTCCTGACTATCAAGGATATCATTGATTTTGCACGTAATTGCGATCCGCCTATCCTGTGTCAGGGGCGCGGATCGGCGGCCAATTCGGCGGTCTGCTTCTGCCTTGGCATAACCGCCGTCGATCCCGCCAGGCACGCCCTGCTGTTCGACCGCTTCATTTCCGAAGAGCGCAAGGAGCCGCCCGACATCGACGTCGATTTCGAGCACGAGCGGCGCGAGGAGGTCATCCAGTACATCTACCGCCGCTATGGCCGGGCGAGGGCGGGTCTCTGCGCCACGGTGATCCACTATCGCCCGCGCATGGCGATCCGCGAGGTGGGCAAGGCGATGGGCCTGTCCGAGGACGTGACCGGCGCGCTCGCCCGCACCGTCTGGGGCAGCTGGGGCACCGAAGTGGGCGAGAGAAACGTCAACGAAAGCGACCTTGACGGCACCGATCCTTACCTCAGGCGTGTGATCAGCATTGCCCAACAAATGATTGGTATGCCACGCCATCTTTCCCAGCATGTCGGTGGTTTCATCCTCACTCAGGGCCCACTCACCGAAACCGTGCCGATCGGCAACGGCGCCATGGCCGATCGCAGTTTCATCGAATGGGACAAGGACGACATCGACGCGCTGGGCATCCTCAAGGTCGATGTGCTGGCGCTCGGCATGCTCACCTGCATCCGCAAGTGCCTCGACCTGCTGGGTGCCCACCATGGTCGCGACCTGACGCTGGCCACAGTCCCGCGCGAGGATCCGGCGGTCTACGACATGCTGTGCAAGGGCGATTCCCTCGGCGTGTTTCAGGTGGAAAGCCGCGCGCAGATGAACATGCTGCCGCGCCTGAGGCCGCGCTGCTTCTACGATCTCGTCATCGAAGTCGCCATCGTCCGCCCAGGTCCGATCCAGGGCGACATGGTCCACCCCTACCTCAAGCGACGGCGAGGCGAGGAGAAGGTGGAGATCCCCGCGCCCGGCCCGGAACACGGGCCGCCGGACGAGCTATCCTCGATCCTTGCTCGCACATTGGGCGTGCCGATCTTTCAGGAGCAGGCGATGAAGATCGCGCTCGATGCGGCAAAGTTCAGCAGCCTCGAAGCCAATCGCCTGCGCAAGGCCATGGCCACGTTCCGTTCGCGCGGGATGGTTCACGAGCTTGAGGACATGATGGTCGGCCGCATGGTCCAGCGCGGCTACGATCCCGATTTCGCCGCGCGCTGCTTCAACCAGATCAAGGGTTTCGGCGAATACGGCTTTCCCGAAAGTCACGCCGCCAGCTTCGCGCACCTCGTCTATGTCTCTTCATGGCTCAAGTGCCATTACCCGGCGGCCTTCGCCTGCGCCCTGCTCAATTCGCAACCGATGGGCTTCTATGCTCCAGCGCAGATCGTCGGCGATGCGGCGCGTCATGGCGTGGTCGTGCTTCCGGTGGATGTGAACCATTCCGAGTGGGACTGCACGCTGGAGCAGGAGGGACGCGCGCTCCGCCTCGGCCTCAGGCAGATTGACGGCTTCCCCGAACACGCCGCCGCCATGCTCGTCGCGGCGCGGGAGCAGAGCGGGGGCTTCACCGATGCCGCCAGCCTCAAGGAGCGGGCAGGGCTGTCACCTTCGCTGGTCGAGCGGCTTGCCGCAGCCGATGCGCTCGGCTCGCTCGGCCTTACGCGCAGGCAGGCGCTGTGGGATGCGCGCAGCCTTGTTGCGCCGAAGGAACTGCCGCTCTTTGCCGCCATGACGTCACGCTCCGAAGGAGAGGAGCGCAATCGTGCCGTTCTGCCCATGATGCCGCTGTCCGAGGAAGTCGTCGCCGATTACCAGACGCACCGCCTCTCGTTGAAAGCCCACCCGCTGGCGTTCCTGCGGCCCCTTCTGGGCGAGCGCGGCTTCGTGCGGGCAGTGGACCTCAGGAACCACAAGTATCGTGCCACGGTGCAGGTGGCGGGCGTGGTGCTGGTGCGTCAGCGCCCGGGCAGCGCCAAGGGTGTGTGCTTCATCACGCTCGAGGACGAGACCGGCGTGGTCAATCTGGTGATCTGGCCCGATCTGATGGAGAAGCAGCGCAAGGTCATCATGGGGTCGCGGCTGATGGAAGTGCGCGGGCGGGTGGAGTACGACGACGAGGTCATCCACGTCATCGCCACACACCTGACAGATGCCAGCGCGAGCCTCGATGCTCTGTCTGATGCGGACCGTCTGAACCCGCCCATCGCGCGGGCTGACGAATGCAATCGGCCCATTCCTGAGCGTGCAGGGCCGGGTGCCCGCACCCACCCGCGTGACGTGCGGATCATCCCCAAGTCACGCGATTTTCATTAGCTCCGGAGCCGTTCGATCCCCTGCGCCAGCGCGACGTAGAGCTTGCCCATGTCCGACGACAGTAACGTAACGCCCAGGGCGTTACCGTCACGTGTCGAAAGCAGCTGGCGCAGCATCGATTCGAAGTCGTGGATGTAGCGGTTCACGTGCTCGCGGAACTCGCTCTCCGCCTCGTAATGAGCCTGCACCGCCTTGGCCTCGGCGCTTTCCAGCAGCGACACGGCACGGCGCGTGAAGATGCCGCGATCCCCGCGCAGGTACGAGGCCCAGGCGGTTTCCGAGACATCGGTCGACAGTGCCTTGGCAATGTCGATGGCCGAGGAGTTCAGCGATTCGGTGATCAGCGCGGCGCGACGGGCAAAATCGTTGTCGACCTGCTCCTCGGCCTTCTCGCGCACCCGGTTGACGCGGGCCTCAAGATTGCCGGCCAGTTCATCGACCTTGGTCAACTGGTCGCGCATCTGGATCGCTGTGTCGCGGCTTGCGGCAGCGGCGGCATCGATCGCTTCCTCAAGCCGACCGACGAGTTCGGCAGCGCGGCCCTGCAGGACGCGGGCAATCGCCGCGCTGCTCTGTTCGCCAAGCTGCTCGGAAAGCGCTTCGATTTCGCCCGCAGTACTGGCGCGCAAGTCTTCGCCCGCCTTGCCGGCAGCCTGCGTCAGACGTTCGACCGCGCCCGAAAGTCGCGTTTCGATGTCTTGCGACAGCGCCTCGCTTTGCGCGCGCACCCCGGCCAGGACCTCGCGCAGGGCGACAAGCTGCTTCTCGCGCTCCGCCGCCTGCTCAAGCAGCGTCTTCTGGGCCTTCTGCAAGTCCTTGATCGTAGATGAAACTTCGCCCCGCGCTGTGCCAACCGTCTCCGACAACGCACGACCACCGTCGCCCGCCTCGCGCAAGGTGTCACGCAAGGTGAACACTCGGTCCTCGAGGCCTTTGAGCCCCGCTTCGGTGCTGCGCAGGGCTTCGGGGATCTGGGTGCGGGTGTGATCGCCGCCGGCCTGGATCAGTTCGAGCAGGCGCACGGCGGAATCGGTCAATTCCCCGATCTGCAGGTCGGTCCCGGCTAGCGCGTGACGCATCTCGGCAAGGCGGCCGGTGAGATCGCCCATCGCCTTGTCGACTTGCGCGGCGGTCTGCGCACCCTGTTCGCCTGAGTTGCGAAGAACCTCGGAAAAGGCACTGACCTTATTGCCGATTTCCTCAAATCGGGCAGCGAGCTTCTCAGCCTCCGCAGCCTGCATCCTGCGCTGGGCCTCGATCGCCTGATCCAGATCGGCAAGCTTGCTGGCAAGCGTTTCCGCCGCCGAGGCTGCCGCCCGCTCCATCGCCGCGCGACGTTCGCCCACGGCCTCGTCGATTTCGGCGAGACGCTGTTCGAGCGCGGACCGCTGTTCGGATGCACTGGCTTCAGCGGAGGCGCGGCGGCGGGCGAGTTGCTCGTCGAGATCTCGTGCCTGTGCCTCGAGCATCGCGGTGAGGGAGCGCGCTGCCTCCTCGAAACGTGCCAGACGTCCCGCAGAGTCTGCCAGGAGTCCCTCGTGTGCCTCGCCGAGTTGGAAAAGCGTTGCGCGCAAGGCTTCGGCCTGTGCCTCGCTGCGATCGTGCCAGGCGGCAAGGGCGGCTTCCTCAGCTTGTGCCGTAGCAGCGGACTGGTCAGCCGTACGCGCGGCAAGAGCGTCGAAACGGCTTTCAGCGAGACCGGCCAGGTCATCGGACGCCTTGGCGAAGCCCGCCAATGCGGCATCGACCCGTTCGCGGAACGAGGTGACCTGCCGTTCGCTGGCGAGGCCGAATTCGTTGAGCCGCTGGAAGCCTGAAACCAGTTCCTCAAGCTGTAGGTGTGCAGTCCGCCCCGCATTGCCGATGTTGTTGGTCACGTCCTTGGCAGCGTTGGCGATTACCGGCAACTGCCCGCGCAGCTTGTCCATGTTGTCGAGCGCGGCGGACGAGACTTCGGCAATCCGGTCGATCTGCGCGCCATTCGTGCCGACAAGCGAATCGAGTTGCGATGCGCTGCCGGAAAGCCGTTCCACCGCCATCCGGCCGAGTGCTTCGAGATCGCGGCTCTGGGCGGCAATGAAATCGCGCGCCAGGGCGAGTTCGGTGTTCATCGAGACGAGGCGCTGTTCCAGCAACGCGGATTCCTGCCCCAGAACGCGGGAGACATCGGTGAAGCGACCCGCTTCCCGGCGGCTCGTGCGCATCGTCAGAAGCCAGAGGACCAGCACCAGCAGCACAGGCACCGACCACTGCGTCACCCACCAGGCCCACTGATCGGGGGCGATCGGTTGCGTCTGCCTCAGGATCACCGCCCAGACGAAGAAACCCGTCCAGCTGGCGATGGCGACAAGTGAGGCCGATGCACCGATCCAGCTACGGTCTGGCGCGGCCTGCGCAACGTCATCAACATCAAGCATGTCATGGGCGGCAAGAGTTCGCGGAGCCAAGGACTCGGGATCGTGGGGCGCATGCGCCATGGTGGTCTCAGTGGTGTCCTGTTCGGCACCGTCGATCGGAATGATCCGTCTTCCCCCGTTCATACTCTGGCACATACCACGATTTGCGCAGAGGCATAAACCCCGCCTTAACGATTTGACCCGTAGCCCGGTCGCATGGCCTACGAAGGTGCCTCCCTCGACGCAAACCTCGCCGCTGCCGCCGGGCACGATCCCGATCTGGTGCGCGAATTGCGGGCCGCATTCATCGAAAGTGCCGAGCGGCAGGTCGATCTGCTGGGCCGTTCGCGCTGCGATGGCAACTGGCACGTGGCGGCGATGCGGCTGAAGGGCCTCGCCGCAAGCTTCCATGCCGATGGACTGCTCGGTCTTGCCGAGGAAGCGCTCGATACCGTTCCCGGTGATCCTGCCGTCCTGCGCCGCCTTCGTCAGATGCTGGACGACCTCGCCGTCGAACCCTGATCGCAGTCAGATTCGGTTAACGCCTGACAAGTCGCTTGCCCGCCTTGGCAGCGCGGCCTCCAATCCCTACCATGGCGCGTTAGGAGGCCAATTCTTGCGGGTCGCAGTTCTATCGTTGATTGAAGCCGCCGGTGCCGAACCGGGAGGTTTGCGCGGATATCTGCCGATCGGCGGACGCTCACTGCTGCGCCACCAGATCGGCCTTGCCCTTTCGCTCGGCGCCAGGCGCATCGTGGTCATGGCCGAAGGCATCAGCGGTGAACTCGTCGCGCTCCAGCACGTCGCTGAAGCGGGCGGCGCGCAGTTCCATGTCGTGGCCACGGCACGGGCGCTGGTTCCGCTTCTGCCGCCGGAGGACGATGTGATCGTGCTCGGCGACGGCCTGCTGGCGATGCCCGAGGCCTTGCGTGAACTGATCGAGGCAGGTCCTGTCGTTCTGACACTCCCGGTCGAAACCGGCCTGCCGCTGGGGTTCGAGCGGATCGACATCAACAGCGCCTTTGCCGCTGCGATGCGCTTCCCGGGCCGGATTGCTGCGGGCCTTGCCGATCTCCCGCCCGAGTGGAACGCCCAGTCCGCCCTGCTGCGTCTGGCAGTGCAGGGGCGTGTGGCCCAACGCGGCATACCCTCGGCCCTGCTTGACGATGGTCGCTGGAACATCGTGCGCTCCGAAGAGGAAGCCCACGTTGCCGAGCGGCAATGGCTGCGGCTCCACACGAGTCTTTCTGCGGATGGCGCAGGCGCAGGCTCGCCGGGTGAACTGCTCGCCATGGCCGTGGTGCGGCGTTTCGGACCGGCTCTGCTGCACGCGGGCACCCGTCCGGCTCTGGTGGGCCTTGCCGCGGGCATCGTCGGCCTGCTTGGTGGAGGCCTTGGCTGGCTTGGAAACTTTGCCATCGGCTTCGTGCTTCTTGGCCTTGCCTGGCTGATCGAGCGTGTCGCCAGCCTGCTTGGGCAGGTCGAGCGTGATTCGCTGCTGGCTTCGGGCCTTGCCCGGCGCAGCGTGGGCATCTTTCACCTGCTGATCGATCTGGGACTGGTGACGCTGGCGGGCTGGCGCAGCGAATTGCCAGCTTCTGTCGCCGTGCCCTTCGGACTCAATTTCTTCGCGCCGTTGCTGCTTGTCGGCGGCGCGCGGCTTGTCAGGCTGGCGCTGCCTGCCAGAAGTGCAAAAGGCTGGCTTTCCGACCGCCTCGTGCTCGGTTTCCTGCTTGCCCTGTACAGCGCCTTCCTGCCGTTCGACGTTGCGATCGGCCTGTCGGTTCTGGCGCTTCTCGGCTCGTGCCTGCTGGCCTTGCAATTTGCCGCAGACGTTCGTCCGGCCGGTTCACCTAACCCGCAGTTAACCAGTCGGCCTTAAGAGCGTCGCATGGAATTGACCGCATCCATCGGCAACGATCCCGCTGAGATCGAGGCACTCCTTCGCGACGATCTGACCCACGCGGATCAGGCGCTCGTTCACATGGGCCCGATCCTCAGGCATCTGCTCCAGAACGACGACAGTTCGATCTTCAGCGACGAAGTGATCGCGCGCGTACGCGGCATGCTTGCGGACATCGCCCGCCAACTGGTGCAGGCGCTGGGCGAGGCTGCCGGGCACGATGACGCCGCAAGCTGGGCACGCGAAGCAGGGCCGGGCCTTGCTGCGATGCTCTCGGGCAATCAGGCCCTGCTCAACCACCTGCACATGCTGGCGGTCGAATGGCAGTTGTCCGAGAAGCTGCAGGGCAGGCTCGGGCTCGATCCCGTGCTGACGCCACTGGTGCAGGACCTCATCGCCTCGCCCGATCCTGACGTGGCCGCGCGCGGGATGAACCTCCTTGCGGCACAGGCCCGCTTTGGCCAGTCCTTGCGGCGGATGCAGATTCCGCTGGCAGAACTCCCGGGCGATCTGCACCATCTCTCGCTGATGACCATGCAGGCCTACATTGCGGAGGATCCTTCAGGGATGTCGGCGGCGGGCACAGCCGAGGTGGCCTTGCGCAAGGCTCGTTCACAGTCGGTGTCACGGCTTGAACTGCTCGAACACCTGACCGCCCTGCTGTCGGCTGATCTTCCCCGTGTTCTGCAGATCGAGAATGCTGGCGTTGCCCTGTTCCTTTCGGCCCTGAGCTTCGGCGCGGGCCTGTCGCGCGAGACGGCGATCATGTGCACGACCGAGAGCCAGCTTGCGCGGCTCGCGCTGGCGCTCGCGGCATCGGGTGCCGGTCGCGACGCCATCGTTGCCGCTTTCGTTGCGCTCCACCCCGAAGTCGCCCTGCCCGACGGGATCGAGCGCCTTGAGCCCGATCGCGCCGCTGCGCTTCTCGCGCGTTCGTTGGCGGGGCAGGAACACTGAGATGACGGCTGCCGGGCCGATCCTTGCTCGCTGCGATGGCTCGGACCGCCTTGTCGAGGCGGACGAAACGCTTGCCGCGCTGCAGGTTCGGCTTGGCGGTGCCTTTCCGGGCGCCTTGGCGATCCCCGGCCTGTTGGCACTTGTGCGTCGGTCGCGCACTGCCCGTTTGCCGCTTTCACGCCAGCTGACGGTTGCCGACACCGAACAGCCCCTGTCCTTCCGTGCCTGTGCGACGCCCGATGATGAAGGCACGCGGATCGAGATCACCGACTGGCGCCTGTCCGCCGACGCCTGGGCCGGGCAGGATGGCGCAGGCACCGATCAGGCGCTGCTGCGCCAGCTGGCCGAGGCCCACGTCGTGCTTGATGCCGAACAGCGAGTTGTGTCCGGCATGGTCGAGGGTGCGGATCTCGGCGAGTTTGCCAGCGCATTGCGCCAAGGCTTCGGTTGCTACTGGACCGATCTTGTCGAGATCGAAGGCAGTGCCCATCGCCAGCCGCTGCACTGGCGCCTTCTCGATGGGGCACGGCTCCGGGTGCAGGGTTCGGTGCGGGACTGGAAGGCCTGCGTCCTGCCGCTGCGCAGCGGAGGTTTCGAGCTGCTGCTCGTCGCCGAGACCGTTCTTCCGTCCTCTGTGACCGCGCAAACCGACACGGCTGCTGTTGCCGATGACGCAGTACCTGACTGGAAGGGGCTGCTTGGTCGCAAGCTGGCTCCGGCGCTACGCCAGCCGATCAACCGGATCATCGCCAATGCCGAGACGATCCGAACCCGGCTCGCGGGGCCGCTTTCGGAACAATACGTCGCCTATGCCGGCGACATCGCCGAAGCCGGACGCCATCTTGCCTCGCTGGTGGAAGACCTCGCCGATCTCGAGACGGTCGAGGCTGATGGCTTCTCCCCCGAACCCGACCATATCGACCTTGCCGATTGCGCGAGGCGCGCGGCCGGCATCCTCGGCGTGCGAGCGCGCGAGCGTGGAATCACGCTGGCATTGCCCTTGGCCGAGGAGCACGTGCCTGCCATTGGCGAGTTCCGCCGTGTGTTGCAGGTTCTGCTAAACCTGATCGGCAATGCGGTCCGCTATACCCGCAGCGATACGACGGTCAGCATCGACTGCGGCATCGATGGCGCGCTGGCCTGGGTTTCGGTGAGCGACGAAGGCGAGGGGATTGCGCCCGAGCAGTCGGAAAAAGTGTTCGAGAAGTTCGAACGCCTTGGCCGCAGCGGCGATGGCGGAAGCGGCCTCGGCCTCTACATTTCGCGCAGGCTGGCGAGGGCAATGGGTGGCGAACTTGTCGTCGGCAACGGACTAGCAGGCGGTGCCCGCTTCGTGCTGTCATTGCCTGCCGATCTTGCCACGCAGGCGAGCGCTACGGGTTAGCGCCCGCGCTTTCCGGCGCGCCACAGCGCCACAACGCCGATCAGCGTCAACCCTGCGCCGATATAGGCCCACTGCTTCTGCGCGAGCATGAAGCTCGAGGACGGCCACATGATCAGCCCGAGCCCCTGGCCGACCCACAGTCCGCCAATGAGAAGGGCGGTGATGCCGAAAATCCTGAGAATTGTCGTCATCGCCGCCCGTCCAGTACCTGCGGTTCGATCAGCGGTCGCTCAGCGGCACGTAGTCGCGCTGCGTCGGGCCGGTGTAGATCTGGCGCGGCCATGCGGTTTCTCTTGAGAAACCGGCACAAAGCAAAGCGGCCGCGCCTTCCGACCTATCAGCGGTCGCTCAGCGGCACGTAGTCGCGCTGCGTCGGGCCAGTGTAGAGCTGGCGCGGACGCCCGATCTTCTGGCCTGGATCGCTGATCATTTCGTTCCACTGCGCAACCCAGCCCACGGTGCGGGCAAGCGCGAAGAGAACGGTGAACATCGTGGTCGGGAAGCCGATCGCGGAGAGGATGATGCCCGAGTAGAAGTCGACGTTCGGGAACAGCTTCTTTTCCGCGAAGTAGGGATCGCTCAGGGCGATCTCTTCAAGGCGAAGCGCAGTTTCGAACAGCGGGTCCTGTACGTTGAGCGCGGCGAACACTTCGCGCACGGTCGACTGCATCACCGTCGCGCGCGGATCGTAGTTCTTGTAGACGCGGTGACCGAAGCCCATCAGGCGGAACGGATCGTTCTTGTCCTTCGCGCGGTCGATGTAGTGCTGGATGCGATCGGGCGTGCCGATTTCCTTGAGCATGTTGAGCGCGGCTTCGTTCGCGCCGCCATGCGCGGGGCCCCACAGACAGGCGATACCGGCCGCGATGCAGGCAAACGGGTTGGCGCCCGAGGACCCTGCCAGACGGACGGTCGAGGTCGAGGCGTTCTGCTCGTGGTCGGCATGGAGGATGAAGATGCGGTCCATCGCCTTTTCGACGGCGGGGATCACTTCGTATTCCTCAGCCGGCACGCCGAAGGTCATCTTCAGGAAGTTGCCGGTGTAGGACAGCTTGTTGTCAGGATAGACGAAGGGCTGGCCGACCGAATACTTGTAGGCCATCGCAGCGATCGTCGGCATCTTGGCGATCAGGCGGTGCGAGCTGATCTTGCGGTGCGTCGGGTCGGCAATGTCGGTGCTGTCATGGTAGAATGCCGAAAGCGCGCCGACGACGCCGCACATGATCGCCATCGGGTGCGCATCGCGACGGAAGCCGCGATAGAACGTGGCGAGCTGCTCGTGCAGCATGGTGTGGCGGGTGATCGTGCGGCTGAAGTCGGCCAGTTCCTGGCTGCTCGGCAGTTCGCCGTTGAGCAGCAGGTAGCTCACTTCCATGAACGAGGAGTGTTCGGCAAGCTGACCGATCGGATAACCGCGGTGCAGCAGCACGCCTTCGTCACCATCGATGTAGGTGATCGCGCTGTCGCAGCTCGCCGTCGAGGTGAAGCCCGGGTCATAGGTAAACATGCCCGTCTGGCCATAGAGCTTGCGGATGTCGATGACGTCCGGACCAATGGTGCCGCTCTTGATCGGCATGTCCACGCTGTTGCCGCCTGCGGTCAAAGAAGCCTGGTTTTCGCTCACGCCTAAGCCCTCCTGTTCTTGTCTGTTTACAGATGCCTGCCCCGGATCAGGCCGCCTGGTCGCGGATGCGCGCCAGCGACTCGTCCTTGCCGAGCAGTGCCAATACGTCGAAAATTCCCGGCGAGGTAGTCTGTCCCGTCAGGCTTGCGCGCAACGGTTGGGCAATTTTGCCCAAGCCTATCCCAAGCTCCTCGGCCATTTGTTTCACCGTGGCCTCCAGATTCTCGGTTGTCCAGCCGTTTTCAGCCTCAAGCAGGCTCGCCACGCGGGTCAGGATTGCCCGTGCATCGTCGGTCAGAAGCGCGGCGGCTTTCTCGGCCATCGGCAGAGGTCGCTGCGCAAACAGGAACACCGCGCCGGCCGCCAGCTCGTTCAAGTCGGCGGCGCGCACCTTCAGCACCGGCATGGCGCGCGTCAGCAGGTCAAGACCCGCATTGCCTGAGAATCCGGGCTCCAGCCCAGTCAGCTTGGGCGCGACAAGCCCCGCAAGCCGCGCATCGTCAGCTTCGCGGATATAGTGCCCGTTGAGGTTCAGCAGCTTCTTGATGTCGAAGCGCGAGGCGCCCTTGTTGACATCGCCGATGTCGAACCACTCGACCGCCTGTTCGCGGCTGATGATTTCCTCGTCGCCATGGCCCCAGCCGAGCCGCAGGAGGTAGTTGAACACTGCTTCCGGCAGCAGGCCCATCTCGTCGCGATAGGCATCCACACCCAGCGCCCCGTGACGCTTCGAAAGCTTCGCCCCGTCAGCGCCGTGGATCAGCGGGATATGGGCATAGACCGGGTCGGGCCAACCGCCCTCGATGGCATCCATGGCCCGCACGATGACGAGCTGGCGGAAGGCGTTGTTGATGTGGTCATCGCCACGGATGACATGGGTCACGCCCATGTCGTGATCGTCGACCACCACGGCCAGCATGTAGGTCGGCGTGCCGTCAGAGCGCAGGACGATGAAATCGTCGAGCTCGCTGTTCTGGACGGTAATCGAACCCTGCACGCGATCCGGAATCGTCGTCTCGCCTTCGCGGGGAGACTTCATCCGCACGACATAGGACTGGTCCGCAGGCCACTGGTCGGGCGTCGCATCGCGCCATTCGCTGTCGATGCGGAACGGCCGACGCTCGGCCTGTGCCTTCTCGCGCCGCGCTGCCAGCTCTTCCTGCGTCAGGTAGCAGCGATAGGCATGGCCGGAATCGAGCAGCCTGTGTGCAACTTCGGCATGGCGTTCGGACCGGGCGAACTGGAACACCGGTTCCTCGTCCCCCCCCAGGCCCAGCCAGTTGAGCCCGTCGAAGATCGCTTCGATCGCTGCGTCGGTTGACCGCGCTCGGTCGGTATCCTCGATGCGCAGCAGGTACTTGCCGCCGTTGTGGCGAGCATAGAGCCAGTTGAACAGCGCGGTGCGCGCGCCGCCGATGTGCAGGAAGCCGGTGGGCGAGGGGGCAAAGCGGGTGACGACGCCCTTGGCGGTGGTCGATCCTGCAGAAACGGTGTCAGTGGCGCTTGCCATTGGCCGCGCTATCCTTCCTTTGAAATCCATGGCGTCTCCGGCGACACTTGGGCCAGCGGCGAACGATCCCGCCGCCGATCCGGTCGATGTACCGGGCCGACGCGCGCGGCATTGGGACATCCGCGCGCGATTGTCCAGCATGCTTGAGAGGGGGGCTGACGGGGCCGATGCATTCCTCGATGCCCGTCCGTTCGAACGCGGGCTCTGGCTGGTCGTTGCCTTCGCCGCAGGCATTGTCCTGTGGGTCAATCTGCCCGTGCCTGAGCAATGGATCGCGGCCTTGCTGGCCTGCGCCGCGCTCGGTATCCTCGCATTCCTCGCCATCGACGAAGTCCGCCATCCCCACCTGCGCCTTGCAGTCATCGGGGTCGCGATCATGGTTGCCGCCGGGGTGGCGACGATCTGGACGCGCTCTGCACTGGTCGGACAGCCGGGGATCGCAGCCCCGCGCGTTGTGACGCTTCAGGGCGAAGTGGTCGAGCGTCGCGAAGAACCCGCCAAGGCCCGGGCGCGCCTCGTCCTCAAGACACGACTGGCGGATTTTCCCGGCCCCGTCCGGGTCCGCGTCAATCTGCCTTATGACAAGGACGCACAAGGTCTTGTCGAGGGCGCGCAGGCGCGGGTGCGGGCACGCCTTATGCCCCCTGCCGCGCCGATGCTGCCTGGAGCCTACGATTTCGCCCGCGCCGCCTGGTTCGATGGATTGGCGGCCACGGGCAGCGTGATCGGCGAGGTTCGCGTCCTTGCCCCCTCGCACCGTGGCGCCACGCTGCGTGGCCTGCAGAAGAGTCTTGCCGACCATGTACGGTCCCGCCTTGGCGGATCGGCCGGGACCATTGCCGCCGCCTTCGCCAGCGGCGATCGCGGCGCCATCGCCGAGAGTGACGAGGACGCCATGCGCGACGCAGGCCTGACGCACCTGCTGTCTATCAGCGGCCTTCACGTCAGCGCGCTGGTCGGCGCGGTCTACTGGATCGTCGCGCGCCTGCTCGCGCTCGTACCATGGATAGCCCTGCGCATCCGCGTGCCGCTAGCAGCCGCCTTGGCCGGGGCGCTTGCGGGCCTCGCCTACACCTTGCTCACGGGAGCCGAAGTTCCGACGATCCGCTCCTGCATCGGGGCGCTGCTGGTCCTCGCTGCACTGGCGCTCGGACGTGACCCCCTTTCTCTGCGCATGGTCGCGGTTGGTGGACTTGTCGTGATGCTGTTCTGGCCCGAAGCCGTGCTCGGCCCCAGTTTCCAGATGAGCTTTGCCGCGGTGATCGCGATCATCGCCTTCCACTCAAGCGCGCCCGTGAAGGCCTTCCTGACCGGCGAACACCACGGCCCGCTCGTGCGCATGGCGCGCAGCCTGATTCTCCTGCTGGTCACCGGTTTGGTCATCGAACTCGCCCTGATGCCGATCGGCCTGTTCCACTTCCACCGCGCAGGTGTCTACGGTTCGCTGGCCAACGTCATCGCCATCCCGCTGACCACCTTTGTCACCATGCCGCTGATCGGTACCGCCCTGATGCTGGATCTTGGGGATGCGGGCGCCCCGGTCTGGTGGCTTGTCGGCAAGTCGCTCGACCTGCTGCTGGCGCTGGCGCACTTTGTCGCGGGACAGCCCGGCGCCGTCACGATGCTGCCGCCAGTTGCACCTTGGACCTTCATCCTCTTCCTGTCCGGGATGCTCTGGCTGGCACTTTGGACTGGGCGGGTCCGGCTGTGGGGCCTCGCTCCAACAGGCCTTGCGCTCGTTGCCATGGCCCTCACGCCGACGCCCGACATTCTTGTCACCGGCGATGGTCACCACGTCGGGATCACCGGTGCGGGGAACGACCTGATCGTACTGCGCATGGGGCGCGGCGAATACATGCGCGACAACCTGCTCGAACTGGCAGGAATGGAAGGCGAGTTGCGCCCGCTGGACGCGTGGCGCGAGGCTAGATGCAACGACGACTTTTGCGTCGCCCGATTGCTGCGCGGCGGGAGGCGCTTCACTCTCCTGATTACACGCAGCCGCAACTATATCGACGATCTTGCACTCGCCGCTGCATGCGAGCGCGCCGACATCGTTGTCGCCGACCGCCGCCTGCCGTTCTCCTGCCGACCAAGGATGCTTAAGGCCGACCGGACCTACCTCGCCACGACCGGCGGCCTGTCGATCAACCTGTCCAGCGGCCACATCCGCACTGTGGCTGAGACGCAAGGCCTGCAAGGCTGGTACCGTTGGCCCGAACCCCGCCCTGACCGAGGTAAGGGACCGGGGCCTGTCGTGGAGAAGTCAACAGGCCCCGGCTCATCAGGTCACGGCAGGACCCAGCGCACCGAGCCGCTGTAGCTCCCGCTCGTCGGCATGCCATCGCCACCGAGTGCCGGGACGAAACGGGCGCGAGCGCTTACCTTGGCGCAAGTTGCCGCATCGAGATCCGCCGAACCGCTCGATCCGGTGATCTCGCAACCCGTCACCTTGCCATCGGCTCCGATGGTCAGGCGGAACCGCGTGAGCCCCTCGCGCTCCTCGCGAATTGCGGCGCTGGGATAGTCGCGATCCGAAACCCACGATCCGGGCGAGCCCTTCGGGGCCGCTGAACGCAACGCAAAGCTTGCCGAGGGCGAGGGCTTTACGTCAGGCGGCGTAAGAGGTCCGATGTCGACAGGTGCGATCGGGGTAATGTCCACCGGACGGATGCCGATGCCGGGATCGACCGGGCCTAGCGAGATATCCGGCTTGGGCGCGACCAGCGGGCGGGTCTCCGGCTTGATCGCTGGCTTGATGTCAGGTGGCGGCGCGATCGGTGTCACCGTTACCTCGTCGTCCTTCCACTGCTGCGCGACCAGCCGGTCCTTGATGATATGAACCATGCCGCTCGCGAAGCCCGAAGCGATGGCCCAGATCGCTACCCCGTGGAGCAGGCCCACCGCGATGAAGGTCTGCGTCTGCCGGCGTCTCGTATTTTCAACTGCATAAGCCATTGGCAACACCTCTTCCGTTGCCGACGCCCCATCTGATGGCAGGCCGTCCCGGAAGGGGCGCCCCGTGCGGGGCATTCGGTAACAACGGAAACTACACCTGCGAAGCCGTGCGTGCCAGAAAAATCTCAACCAAATTGATTGATATTAGGCATAGCGGATTGGCAGAGTAAGAAAAGCCGCTCGCGAGTTACCCCGCGAACGGCCCTTTTCATTTCGAGAACGCTCGATCGCCGCGAACCGGCGGCGGACTGCGTCGTCAGTGATACCGCCGCAGCAACCCGGCCAGCTTGCCCTGCACGGCCACTTCGTCCGGCCGGTAGAACTGCGGATCATAGGCCGAGTTGGCCGGATCGAGCCGGATCATGCCCTTCTCGCGATGCAGATACTTCAGCGTCGCTTCCTCGCCCCGCACCAGCGCCACGACGATTTCGCCGTCGCGCGCGATGTCGGTCTTGCGGACAAGCGCATAGTCGCCGTCGAAAATCCCCGCCTCGACCATCGAGTCCCCTGAAACCTCGAGTGCGTAATGCTCACCTGCACCGAGCAGTGCAGCGGGAACGGGGAGAGTGGCGGTGGTTTCCAAGGCCTCGATCGGCACACCTGCCGCGATCTTGCCGTGGAGCGGCAGTTCGATCACGTCGTTCGCCGGAGCAGGTGCAACCTTTGCCGCCGGGCGCAGCGGTGTCACGACAGCGCTGGCTGCAACAGGTTCGCGCGCCAGAGCAGGCTTGCTCACCGCACTGTCAGGCTGGCGCAGCACTTCGAGCGCGCGGGCGCGATTGGGCAGACGGCGGATGAAGCCGCGTTCCTCAAGCGCCGAGATCAGGCGGTGGACGCCGGACTTTGACTTGAGATCGAGCGCCTCCTTCATTTCCTCGAACGAGGGGGAAATGCCGGATTCCTCCAAACGGACCTGAATGAAAGAGAGCAGTTCATGCTGCTTGCGCGTCAACATTGGCGGTTCTCCGCAGGTGAACGAATGCGGAACGGATAAGCAACCAATTACGACTCGTCAAGCAATTCCACCATTCTCGAGCAGGTAAACCGGAACATCCGTTCCTGCGGCTTTCGCCGCCGCTCCTGCTTCGCGCATGACCAGCGCGTTGGCGCGCGACAGCGGCGAGAGAGCGCCTGAATCCTGCAGCGAATCGAGGCTCACGCTTGCGCCGTCCCACCGCGCGCGCAGGAACTCCATCCGGCTTCCGCCCGCTGCCATCGGCGTCGCGAGGCGCGAGGGGATCGCGCGCGGCAGCGCATCGCGCGCGCCCAACCCTGCACGCAGCAGCGGCAACATGAACAGGAACGCGGTGACAAAGGCTGAAGCGGGATTTCCGGGCAGGCCGAGTATGATCTGGGATCCCCGCGTCGCCACCAGCAGGGGCTTGCCCGGCTTGATACCCACGCGCCAGAAATCGATCGACGCGCCCACCGACTCCAGCGCCGGACGGACCAGATCATGATCGCCGACCGATGCCCCGCCGCTGGTAACGATCACGTCGGCCTCCCGCTCGGCATCGAAAGCGCGGGCCAAGGCATTGAGATCATCGGCGACCGGGCCGCGATGGCGGACGTCGACCGGAAGCCCGCCGACCATTGCGCAGAGCATCGGGCCGTTGCTGGCGGGCAATTGGTGCAGTGCGGGCAGATGCCCCGGCGCGACGAGCTCGTCACCGCTGTCGATCACCGTGAGGCGCAGTCTGCGGCGGACCGGCAGGTGCGCGTGGCCTCCCGCGATGGCGAGCGCGATCTGAGCGGGGCCAATGCGCAGGCCCGCCTCGATCAGTACGGCGTCTTCAGCGAAGTCCATGCCGGCCGGGCGAACGTGGCGGATGGGCGGAACCGGTGGCTCGCCGGTGAGTCTCAGGAAATCGCCATCGCGCGCAGCATCTTCCTGCAACAGCACCATATCCGCGCCATAGGGCACGACAGCGCCAGTGCTGATCCGCACGGCTTCGCCTGTGCCCACCACGCCGCCAAACGGATGCCCCGCCGCGCTCTCCCCGATAACGCGCCACGGTCCCGGAAGTTCGGCGCTGCGCAAGGCATAGCCATCCATCGCCGAGACTGGCGCGGCAGGTTGGGTGCGTCGGGCGTGAAGGTCTGCCGCAAGATAGTGGCCAAGGCACTCGGTGACCGCCCGGTGCTCCACCCCCAGCGACGGCGCCAGCGCCAGCAGGCGCGCTTGCGCCTCGGCGAGGGGGAGGGGCGGTGTTCTCATGCGCCGGTGCTCATTCACCTGCGCGCCAGGTGCCGGATTTGCCGCCGCGCTTCTCGATCAACCGCACCGTTTCGATGACCATGCCCTTGTCCAGAGCCTTGGCCATGTCGTAGATCGTCAACAGGGCAAGGCTGACGGCCGTCAGAGCCTCCATCTCCACCCCGGTGCGCCCTGTGAGCGAGGCAGTGGCCGTGCATTCGATGCCGCCGTCGACCAGCGCGAAGTCCACGTTCACCGCATCGAGCGCCAGCGGATGGCACAGCGGAATGAGATCGCCAGTCCTCTTGGCTGCCAAGATTCCGGCGATGCGGGCGGGGCCGAGCACGTCTCCCTTCGGAGCATTGCCCGTCCGGATCGCTTCGAGCGTGGCATCGGACATCCGAATGAAGCCGCGGGCGATTGCGACGCGATGCGTTTCAGCCTTGCCGCCAACGTCGACCATCCGTGCAGTTCCGGCCGAATCGATATGCGTCAGGTCGTTCATCAAGGTCCTCGGCAGTCTTTGCACCTGGGCGAGGTCTACACCGTCCCGCGCGAAAACCGCAAATCCCTCTCAGGGGATGGCAATCAGCCGACGAGCAACGCTCGTGTCGCAGCTTCCACGTCCATCTGCCGCATCAGCGCTTCCCCCACGAGGAAGGTGCGCGCGCCGCACTGTTCCAGTCGCAGCAGGTCGGCGTGGGTGTTGATGCCGCTTTCGGCGACCAGCAGCGTGCCTTCCGGGGCGAGCGGGGCGAGGCGTTCGGTGGTGGAAAGGTCGGTGACGAAGCGCTTCAGGTCGCGGTTGTTCACCCCGATCAGGCGCGACTTCAGGCGGCTTGCGCGCTCCATTTCCTCTTCGTTGTGCACTTCGACCAGCGCGTCCATGCCCTGTTCGCGCGCGGCGGCTTCGATCTCGGCCATCTGGCTGTCCGAAAGGCAGGCGGCGATGATCAGGATCGCATCGGCCCCGATGGCGCGCGCCTCAAGGCACTGCCACGGATCGACCATGAAATCCTTGCGGATCACCGGCAGGGTGCAGGCGGCGCGGGCTTCGACCAGATAGTCCTCATGCCCTTGGAAATAGGGCGCGTCGGTGAGGACCGAGAGGCAGGCAGCGCCCCCGGCCTGATAGGCGCGAGCATGGTCAGCAGGCGCGAAATCGGCGCGGATCAGGCCCTTGGAGGGGCTGGCCTTCTTGATCTCGGCAATCAGGGCATAGCCGGTCTGCGCCCTGGCCCGCAGCGCCGCTTCGAACCCGCGCGGCGCGCTCTGCTCCGCAGCGTGCGCGGCAAGCTCGCTGGTGGTGACAGCGGCCTTGCGGGCAGCGACTTCAATGCGCTTGGTGTCGCAGATTTCGGTGAGCTTGTCGGTCATGGCGGGCGTGCCTTAGCGAGGTTGGGCGCGTTGGGGCAAGTGTGTCCTTCGGGCCTTCAATCGTGAGCCTGTCAAAAGACGCACCGTCGCAGCCCACCCCGTTCAACACGTTCAGTAAGTCTCGCGGCCCTCCCGATTGCGGGAGGGCTAGACGCAACGCTTGTTCTCCCCTCCCGCAGGCGGGAGGGGGCGGGGGTGGGCAAGAGCGCTACCTCAGCGCGGCGATCCAGCAATTGAGCAGCGCATTGGCGAGGCCCTTGTCGAGCGCTTCGGCGGCTTCTTCGATGCCCTCGTACCAGTCGCTCGCCTCGCCTGCGACGATCAGCGCGGCGGCGGCATTGAACAGCACGGCATCGCGGTATGGCCCTTCCTCACCCTGCAGCAGGGCGCGCAGGGCGGCGGCGTTATAGGTCGCATCGCCGCCGCGAATGGCGTCGACCGGAGCTTGCGGCAGACCGACATCGGCAGGCGAGACACGGCGCATCAGGACTTCCCCGCCGCGCACTTCGGCCAGTTCGTTGCCGCCCGCAAGGCTCAGCTCGTCAAGCCCCTCATCGCCCGAGATGACCATGCTGTGATCTGTGCCGAGGCGGCGGATCGCTTCGGCATAGATCGGCACGTAAGCGGGCCGCGCGATACCGACCAATTGCCGGCGCACGCCTGCCGGATTGGCCAGCGGCCCCATCAGGTTGAAGATGGTGCGGCGGCCCAGTGCCTTGCGGATCGGCATGATCCGACCCATCGACGGGTGATGACGCGCGGCAAAGAGGAAGCAGATGCCAAGGTCGGCCAGTGTCGCCTCAGCTGTCTCGCCCGCGCGGTCGAGGTTCAGCCCGAGCGCCTCCAGCGTATCGGCCGCTCCTGCCTTTGAACTTGCCGCGCGGTTGCCATGCTTGGCCACCGGCACACCGCAGGCTGCGACGACGAGGCTGACCGCCGTCGAGACATTGAGCGTGTGGTGCCCGTCGCCGCCGGTCCCGCAGACGTCGATTGCATTGGCAGGCGCGCTGACCGGGATCATCCGTGCCCGCATCGCCCGCGCCGCGCCCGCGATTTCGCTCGCTGTCTCACCCCGGTCCGACAGGGCGACGAGGAATTGCGCGATGCCTTCGTCGGTCACGGTGCCATCGAGGATCGCCGCGAACGCAGCTTCTGCTTCGGCTTCCTCCAGCGGATGGGTGACGTCAGGCAGGTTCATGCCGGGACCGGGTTGGTCTTCATGCCGCAGATCTTGAGGAAGTTCGCGACCATGGCGTGGCCGTGTTCCGTGGCAATGCTTTCCGGGTGGAACTGCACGCCGTGGATCGGCAGCGAGGTGTGGCGGAAGCCCATGATGTGCGTGTCATCCGACTGCGCGTTGACCGCGAGGCAATCGGGAATGTCGGTCACGATCAGCGAGTGATAGCGCGTGGCGATGAAGGGCGAGGGCAGGCCCTCGAACACGCCGGTGCCATCATGCGTGACCGGCGAGGTCTTCCCATGCATCAACCCGCCGCGCACGACCTTCCCGCCGAAATACTGCCCGATCGACTGGTGGCCAAGGCACACGCCCAGCAAAGGCAAGTTCGCATCCGCCGCCGCACCGACGAGATCGAGGCTAACCCCCGCCTCGTTCGGCGTACAGGGGCCGGGCGAAAGCAGGAACCCCTGCGCGCCGGTCTTGATGGCCTGATCGGCAGTGAGCGCATCATTGCGCACCACTTCAACCTCCGCGCCCATCTCCATCAGGTAATGAACGAGGTTCCAGGTGAAGCTGTCGTAGTTGTCGATGACGAGGATCATTCTAGTTTCCGCGCCTCTCTATGCGGCGGCGAACGCTTTCAGCAATTCGGCCAGGCTCAGTAAATACCGATTCCAAAACTGCTACTGTAAAGTCTTGTAGGTCCAAACAAGCGTCTCGATCCAAATTTTCAGACGCGTGAGCAGCGTCATTGCCGTCCTCGCGGATGCAATCAATCAAAGGAGCAAGACGACGATCCAGCATGGACTTGTCTAGAAGCCAATCGATTCGTAGCCGCAGATCCTTAAATGTCTTCCACGAAATATAGCCATTTTCTCCGATACGATGTTCATCATCCTGTGGCACGAGTGTTCGTGTTGTCAGGTCTACAGTCTTTCGGAACAAAGCCCCTGAACCATTCCAGGCACCTACGGACAAGCATAAAGTTGCTTCGTTAAATGCTCGTTCAATATGGTCAGGTGTGTATTCCGGGCAGCGACATGTATTTGCAAATGTAGGTTTCTGGATAACAACGCTGTTGAATAAAGCGTTTAAAAAAAATCCGCTTCCTTGCAAGGCAGATAGAGTGTCTTTGCGGTTGTAATTTACCTCGAAATTTACCGACGAAAAGCAAGATCGGCAACGACAGAAAAGTATGCTGCTCCAATCGTCACCTGGAACAAAACTGTCTTGCAGAACATCAAACGTTATTCTCTGAGTGCCACAACGTGGACAATCAGCCTGTAGCTCAAATTTTTTTCCTGCAACCGACATAGCTCGCTATTGCCCAAACTTCGCTTCACTTGCCACCCGCACCGCCTCGCGCGCAGCCGCAAACAGTGCGCCTGACTTCAGTTCGCACTCGCGCTGTTCGTATTCGGGGTTGCTGTCGGCGACGATCCCCGCGCCTGCCTGCGCGTGGAGGACGCCGTCCTTGACCACGCCTGTGCGCAGGACGATGCAGCTGTCGACCGAGCCGTCGGGCGCGAAGTAGCCTACGCCGCCTGCGTAGGCACCGCGGGTTTCGGGTTCGAGTTCGGCGATGATCTCGCAGGCGCGGACTTTGGGAGCGCCGCTGACGGTGCCTGCGGGGAAGCCTGCGAAAAGCGCGTCTACGCTGTCAGCCCGCGAGGTGTCGAGTTGGCCGACCACGTTCGAGACGATGTGCATCACGTGGCTGTAGCGCTCGACCGTGTAGCTTTCGGTGACCTTGACCGTACCCGCCTTGGCCACGCGGCCCACGTCGTTGCGGCCGAGATCTAGCAGCATCAGGTGCTCGGCGCGTTCCTTGGGATCGTCGAGCAGGCTGAGTTCGTTGGCACGGTCTTCTTCCGGAGTCTTGCCGCGTGGGCGGGTTCCGGCGATGGGGCGGATCGTCACTTCGCCATCGCGGATGCGGACGAGGATTTCCGGGCTCGATCCGGTCAGCGCGAAGCCCGGCATGTCGAGGAAATAGAGGAACGGCGAGGGGTTGATGCGGCGCAGAGCGCGGTAGAGCGCGATCGGCGGCAGCGGGAAGGGCGCGGTGAAGCGCTGGGCCAGCACGACCTGGAAGATGTCGCCTGCTTCGATGTAGTCCTTCGCCCGCGTCACCATCCGCGCATAGTTGGCGGCGGGCATGACCGGCTGCGGCGTCACGTCGACAGATTCGGCAAGACGCTCGTCGGCAGGCACCGGGTCGGCCAGTTTGCGCAAGGCGCTGTCGATGCGTTCGGCGGCAACCTCGATCAGGCGCGCAGGCTCGCCACCCTCGGCCCAGACCGGGGCGATGGCGAACAGTTCGTCGGACAGGCGGTCAAACACCAGCACCACGGTTGGCCGGGTGAACAGCATGTCGGGCAGGACGAGATCGCTCTGCGGTGCGCGCGGCAGCTTTTCGACAAGGCCGATGGTCTCGTACCCGAAGTAGCCGACCAGGCAGGCGAGTGCGGAGGGCAGCTCAGCAGGCACCTCGATCCGGCAAGCGCTGACAAGCGCACGCAGTTCCGTCAGGGCATTGCCCGGAAGCGGGGCGAAAGCTGCGGCATCATGCCGCCAGATGCGGTTGATCTCGGCCTTGTCACCGGTCGCGCGGAACACGAGATCGGGATCGAGGCCGAGCAGGCTGTAGCGCCCGCGCACTTCGCCGCCCTGCACGGATTCGAGCAGGAAATCGCCGCGCCCGCTCTCCATCAGCTTGAGCGCCGCGCCGACCGGGGTTTCGGTATCGACGATCAGCTTGCGCCAGATCAGCGCCGGCCGCCCGGCGGAGAGCTGGGCAAGCGCGGCCTGATGGTTCTCGGGCAGGGCGGTAGCGGGTACGGCCAAGGTCGTCATCGGCTTACTGGGCGTTCGCGCCGGTCAACTGGTTGCGGACCGCGCGGATGCCGGCTTCATTGCGCTCGACACCCACATCATTGCGGATGGCAATGCGCAGTTGGTCGGCAAATTCGCTACCTGCGTCCTGCGCGAACGAGCGGGCTGCCTGCTGGAAGATCGGATCGCCACGCTTGACCTGTCCAAGCACGATATCGCTCAGCGAAACCACGTACCAACCTGCATTGTTTTGAACCTGCAGACGCTTGTGGCTGCCCTTGGCCATGGCGAACATCAGGGCAAGCGGTTCGGGCACCTTGCCCTGCATCTGGGTCAGAGCCTGGCGAGGCAGGTCGACGGGCTGCGCCGGTGGCAGAGAGACCCCGGCAAGCTTCATCGCTTCGGCAACCGGTGTGCCCTTCTTTAATGCGGCGAGGATCTTGTCGGTAGCTGCCTTGGCCTTGGCAGAGCCTTGCTGCACAGCCCAGTCACGCGCGACAATGCCGCGGATCTGGTCGAGCGGAGCGGGCTTGGCGGGGGTGATCATGCCGACGTCATAGATCGCGAACTTTTCGCCCGGCTCGATTTCGGCAAGCTGCGCTTCGCCCTCGCGCTCCATCGCGAACGCCGCCTGGACCAGCGGAGCGATCTCGGGAGCGACCTTCTGACCAGCCTTCCCGAAAATGCCGCCATCGGCGGTGAGCGACTCCGTCGTCACCATTGTCAGGCCGAGCCTGTTGGCGATGTCGACAAGACCCGTCCCGTTGTCGATTTCCTGCTCGACTTGCGCGGCCATGTCGGAAAGTGCGGCACGGCGCTTCTCAAGCGTAAGGGCGGTAACGATTTCAGAGCGCGCCTGCTCGAGCGTCTTGCCCGCGTTGCGCTTGATCGCGTCAACCTTGACGACATGCCAGCCAAGGCCCGACTTTGCCGGAGCGGCAAGGGTGCCCGAAGCGGCCGCGAAGGCTGCATCGGCAACGGCGCGCGACGTCTGGTTGGCGAGAGCGTCGCGGGAAAGGTCGGCAAGCTTGCTCGCCACGAGGCCCTTGGTGCGGGCAGCGCTGTCGAGCGAGCCAGACTGCCCGACTTCTGCGGCAAGTGCCTTTGCGGCAGCTTCCGTCGGGACGATGACCTGCGTGACAGAGCGCTGTTCGGACGGGGCATACACCGCCGTGTTGAGCTTGTAGCGGGCCGCAATCTCCGCCTCGGCAGGGGCAGGGACGGACTTCAGGCTGGCTTGGTCGACAATGGCATACCGGATCTTGCGGTTTTCAGGCTGCAGGTATCGGCCCTCGTTTGCCTTGTAGAACGATGCAAGCGTTCCGGCGTCCGGCGGCGAGGCAGGCGCGAAGGCCAGCGAAGGTACCGAGACGATGGTGCCGATGCGCTTTTCGGTCAGCAATGCGGCGTAGCGCTGCACGGCCTCGTCCGCCATCTGCGCGCCGAAAGCGGCAGGAAGCAGCAACTGGCGGGCGACAAGGCCCTGGCCGATGTCTTGGCGGACCTGCTTGTCGGTAAGGCCCCGCTGCGCAAGCAGCTGTTCATAGGCGGACTGGCTGAACTTGCCATCGGGACCCTGGAACGCAGGAATCTTGATGATTTCGCTGTCGATCAGTCGGTCACCCGCGACGATGCCATGCTTGCGCGCCCATTCCGCCATGGCAAGGCGGTCAGTCATGCCGGTAAGCACAGTATCCATGCCGCCAGCAGCAAGAAAGTCCTTCATCGTCATGCCGGGCTGCTTCTGCCGTTCCTGCTCGAAAGCGTTGGTCAGCGCCTTGCCCAGTTCGGCAGTGCCGACGCGGGCCGAGCCGACCTTGGCAGCACGATCACCCCCGGCGATGCCGCCGAAGCCATTGCCGGTCACATCGGCGCTGGCGAAAGCCAGTGCGATCAGGCCGAGGAACACGAGCGCAAGGGCAACACCGATGCGCGATTTGAGGAACGAGCGGAAGAATCCGAGCATTTGCGGGTGTTCGTCTCTTGTCTGGGCGCAAATGCGCCCGCTGGGTCGATTTTGCTGTGCCTTAGGAGCCAAATGCGTTTCCCGCAATGGTCGCTTAGCCCTGTGTTCGTGTTACCTGGCAGGTTATCTGGGCGCCGACATAATGTGTGCGAACGCACCTCTGCCTTTCCCGGGTTATGCGATCAGGTGTTTTGCAGAATCGGCCCGGGTTTGATAGCGGCCGCTCGACTCAAGCGTGGCAAGACTGACGGGTCATGTCGCAAATATCGATTGCATCAGGAAATACTCAGGGGAACTGGCCGAACATGCCGCATCGTCCTTACATCGTGGGCAACTGGAAGATGAACGGGAGCCGCGCCATGCTGGCCGAGGCTCGCGCGATCGACCGCGCGGCCGGACGCTATCCCGACGTGCAGGTCGCGCTCGCGCCGCCGTTCACTCTGATCGGTGCGCTGCGTGAAGCCGTGAGCGCGATGGGCGTTGGCGGGCAGGATTGCCATGTCGCTGCCAAGGGCGCCCACACCGGTGACGTCTCGGCCCCGATGCTGGTCGATACCGGCGCGGACTTCGTGATCGTCGGCCACAGCGAACGCCGCAAGGACCATGGCGAGAGCGATGCGGTGGTCAAGGCCAAGGCCGAAGCGGCGCTGGCCGCGGGCCTCGGCATCATCGTCTGCGTCGGCGAGACTCTGGACGAGCGGGACGCCGGCAAGGCCGAGGTAGTCGTTTCGGGGCAGGTCGATGGCTCGATGCCCGAAGGCGATGCGGCGAACGATGCGATTGCGGCAGGCAAGGTCGCCGTGGCCTATGAGCCGGTCTGGGCAATCGGCACGGGCCGCGTGGCAGAAGTACCCGATGTCATCGCGATGCACGCAGCCATTCGCGCCCGTCTGCTGGCGCTTTATGGCGAGGCGGGAGAGAAGGTGCGCATTCTCTATGGCGGTTCGGTCAATGCCGGAAACGCTGCTGAGCTGCTCGCTGCCGAAGGCGTCAGCGGGGCGCTCGTCGGGGGCGCGAGCCTTACCGCCGATGCGTTCCTGCCGATCATCGCAGCAGCTGGTTCGGGCGAAGCCTGACCGCGTCAGGCCACCACACCGATCCTGCGGGTTGCGCCACGGCGCATGCGCGCCTACATGGCCGGAGTTCCTGCGCGGCTTCGCGCTGAAGGTAGAGATTCATGTCGCTGTTCATTTTCCTCACCGTGGTCCAGGCGATCGTCGCGGCCCTTCTTGTCGTGGTGATCCTTATCCAGAAGTCCGAAGGCGGCGGCCTCGGCGTCGGCGGCAGCCCGGCCGGCTTCATGTCGGCGCGCGGCGCGGCAGACTTCATGACCCGGCTTACGACGGTGCTGGCAACGGCATTCGTGGTGCTGAGCATCGCTCTCGCGGCTCTCGCCGTGGGCACGACATCGAGCCGTGAGATCGACACTTCGCTCGAGCGGACGGCTCCCGTGCAGAACGTCCCTGCAACTGATCCGCTTGCTCCGGCGCAGGGCGGCCAGCCTGCTCAAGCGCCCGCAGCTGCTCCCGCCGGGCAGCAGGCTCCTGCTCCGGCAACCGACCCGCTCAAGGGTGCCGCCGGGCAGTAAAGCTTTTATCGCAATGCGATCGGCCGACTCGCTTCCTTGAGGTCGCGGGGCGGTCTTCGTGTTGCGTTTGACCCATGGCTGTGGATTGCGGCAAAGATTACAGCCGCAACCGCTTGCCACCTTGCAACTTCTGACGCTAAGGCCCGACTCCCATGGCGCGGTACATTTTCATCACCGGCGGCGTGGTCTCCTCGCTCGGCAAAGGACTCATGGCGGCGAGCCTCGCGGCTCTCCTGCAGGCTCGTGGATTTCGCGTGCGAATCCGCAAGTTCGACCCTTATCTGAACGTCGATCCGGGCACGATGAGCCCCTATCAGCACGGCGAAGTCTACGTGACCGACGACGGCGCGGAGACCGACCTCGACCTTGGCCACTACGAGCGCTTCACCGGCGTTTCGGCGCGCCAGGCTGACAACATCACCTCGGGCCGCATCTATCGCGACATCATCGCCAAGGAGCGCCGCGGCGATTACCTCGGCGCTACTGTCCAGGTGATTCCGCACGTGACCGATGCGATCAAGGACTTCGCCCAGGCCGAGACCGAAGACCTCGATTTCGTGCTCTGCGAGATCGGTGGCACCGTCGGCGATATCGAAGGTCTGCCGTTCATCGAAGCCCTGCGCCAGATGCACAACGAACTGGACCGCGAGCAGACCTGCTTCGTCCACGTCACGCTGGTTCCCTACATCGCCGCTGCGGGCGAGCTGAAGACCAAGCCCACACAGCACTCGGTGCGCGAACTCACCGGCCTTGGCATCCAGCCCGACATCCTGCTGTGCCGCTGCGAAAAGCCGCTGCCCGAAGGCGAGCGCGCCAAGATCGCGCAATTCTGCAACGTGCGGAAGTCTGCCGTCATCCCGGCGCTCGATGCCTCCAGCATCTATGCTGTGCCGCTGCAGTACCATGCCGAAGGGCTCGACAACGAAGTCCTGCGGCACTTCGGCCTGACTGCGCCCGAGCCGGACCTCGCCCGCTGGGACGACATTGTCGACCGCCACCAGAACCCCGAAGGCGAAGTGACCATCGGTGTCGTCGGCAAGTACGTCGGCCTGCAGGATGCCTACAAGTCACTCAATGAAGCGCTGGTACACGGTGGCATGGCCAACCGCGTCAAGGTGCGCATCAAGTGGCTCGACGCAGAACTGTTCGAGAAGGACGACGCCGAAATCGCCGCCCACCTCGAACCGATGCACGGCATTCTCGTGCCGGGCGGCTTTGGCGAGCGCGGCACCGAAGGCAAGATCGCCTCGGTCCGCTTTGCCCGCGAACGCAAGGTACCGTTCTTCGGCATTTGCCTCGGCATGCAGATGGCCTGTATCGAAGGCGCGCGCAACACGGCCGGAATTGCCGATGCCTCGTCGACCGAATTCGGTCCGACCGATGAGCCCGTCGTCGGCATCATCACCGAATGGATGACCGCCGAGGGCCTCGAGAAGCGCTCCGAAGGCGGCGATCTGGGCGGGACCATGCGGCTTGGCGCCTATGAGGCCAAGCTTGCCGGCAACAGCCACGTCGCCAACATCTACGGCGCAACCGAGATCAGCGAACGCCACCGCCATCGCTACGAAGTAAACGTTGCCTACAAGGAGCGCCTCGAGAAGGGCGGACTGGTGTTCTCTGGCATGTCGCCCGATGGCCTCCTGCCCGAAATCGTCGAGCGTCCGGACCACCCGTGGTTCATCGGTGTGCAGTTCCACCCCGAGCTCAAGAGCCGCCCGTTCGAACCCCACCCCCTGTTCGCCGGCTTCATCGCCGCAGCAGTCAAGCAGGCGCGTCTGGTTTAAATCGCCTAAAAGGGGCTGGTCACGTAGGGGTTTCCCTGATTACTTGCGCGTCAGGTATCGAGGGGAGTTCCGATGGACGCGGCCAAGCTGGCTGAAGCACTGACGGCGCAGAGCCTGTTTGCCGATTGCGAGGAGGCCGAGCTTTCGGATATCATCGCGCGCGGGCAGGTCCGCTCGTGGAAGTCCGGCCAGGTGCTGATGAGCCAGGGCGAGGAAGGCAAGACGCTGTTCATCGTGCTCAAGGGCCTTGCCCGGGTCAGCATGGTTGCCGCCAATGGCCGCGAGATCATCCTTGATTATGCAGAGCCCGGCCACGTGCTAGGCGAGATCGCCTTTCTCGACGGCGGCGATCGTACCGCCACGGTCGAGGCAATCGATCCAGTCGAAGCGCTGGTGCTGTCGCGCGGCGCGTTTGCCGAGATCATCGACAAGCACAAGGGCCTCTCGCTACGCCTGCTCAAGGCGATGGCACGACGGCTCCGCCAGAACAACGCCGTGATCGAGGCCGACCGCGCCTATACCTCCGGCCCGAGGCTCGCGCGTTTCTTGCTGCGCCTGATGATGGGTGACAATTCGGACAAGGGCAACCAGCTCAAGATTGCGCTGAGCCAGGGCGAACTTGGCAACTTCGCCGGCATGTCACGCGAACAGATCAACCGCCAGCTCTCGGCCTGGGTCGATAACGGCATCGTTGCGCTCAAGGGCGGGCGCGTAACGATTCTCGACCGCGAAGCCCTGGTCGATGTGGCCGAGGCATGGTGATGCAGAAAGGGCGGGCCTTGCGACCCGCCCTTCCGATTTGAGAAGCCCGATCAGGCAGCGGCGGTGTTGTCGCCTTCGATGACCTTGAGCTGGTTCTGCGCGCCGATCAGTACCTTCTTGGGCTTCATCGCCTCGGGCACTTCACGAACGAGATCGATGGTCAGCAGGCCATCGGCAAGGTCGGCAGCTTCGACGCGGACGAAATCGGCCAGCTCGAAGCGACGCTCGAAGCCGCGGTTTGCGATGCCGACGTGGAGGTATTCGCGCTCCTGCGGTTCCGGGCGCTGGCCCTTCACGACCAGCAGGTTCTGCTGGGCGGTAATATCGATATCCTCGGCCTTGAACCCGGCAACCGCCAGCGTGATGCGATAGGCATCCTCGCCGCTGCGCTCGATGTTGAAGGGGGGATAGTTGTCACCGGCATTGGCGCGGGCCTGGCGTTCGAGCAGGTCGAACAGGCGGTCAAAGCCCACGGTGGTGCGGCGATAAGGGGTAAAGTCGAAACGGTTCATGGCAATATCCTCGTTCTGAGCAATCTGCACTTGCCTTCTGCGAAGCCCGGAACCCGGCGCCCGCATCGGCGGTTTTTGAGCCATGCCCGACTTGCGGCGCATGACACGAAAACCCATGTGTGTTAGCGAAAACCGCTTTTCAAGACCCTCATCGAGGAACCTCATGTCGAACACCCCCAAGGTCGAAGTCTACACCAAGTGGGGCTGCCCCTACTGCTCGCGTGCCAAGCAACTGCTCGATGGCAAGGGGGTCGCCTACGAGGAGTTCGACGTGACCATGGGCGGTCCGAAGAAGGCCGAAATGCTCGAGCGCGCGCCGGGCCACACCACTGTTCCCTCGATCTTCATCGACGGTATCCACGTCGGCGGTTCGGATGATCTTGCCGCGCTCAATGCGCAGGGCAAGCTGGACATGATGCTCGGCAAGTGAGCGCCACGGAGAGCAGGCCCGTAAAGGTCGCGTTGTTCCAGATGACCAGCGGGACCGACCCGCAGGCCAACGCAGACGCGATTGTCGAGGCAGCCAAGGCAGCCGCCTTCCAAGGCGCAGCCATGCTGTTCACGCCCGAGATGTGCGGGCTGCTCGACCGTGACCGGGCGAGGGCAACGCCCAACATCGTCCCCGAACAGGACAACCCCGTGCTCGCCGCTGCGGGCAAGGCCGCGCGCGAGCTTGGCCTGTGGATCGATCTCGGCTCGCTCGCCATACTGCGTGAGGACGGCAAGTGGGCCAACCGCGGCTTCGTGATCGACGCCGATGGCGCTATCGCTGCCCGCTACGACAAGATACACATGTTCGACGTCGACCTTGCCACGGGCGAGACCTGGCGGGAATCGGCGGCCTACACACCGGGAGAGCAAGTCGTGACGGTCGAGACGCCGGTCGGTCGCCTCGGCCTTGCGATCTGCTACGACGTGCGCTTCCCCGCGCTGTTCGAGGAACTCGGCCGCCAGCGCTGCGACGCGATCCGCATCCCCGCCGCCTTTACTGTACCCACCGGCAAGGCCCACTGGCACCTGATGCAGCGGGCCCGCGCGGTCGAGGCCAGCGCTTGGGTCATCTCTGCCGCGCAGGGTGGGCGTCATGAAGATGGCCGCGAGACTTACGGCCATTCGCTGGTCGTCGATCCGTGGGGCGAAGTGGCTTACGACGGCGGGGAAGGGGGCTCGCTTGGTTTCGCAACCATCGACCCTGCCCGAACGGGCGAGGTGCGCGCGCAGCTGCCATCCCTTGCCAACAAGCGCGAAATCCCTAGATCGGCGGCATGATTGTCTTTGATCTGCAGTGCGGGCCGAACGGGCACCGTTTCGAGGGCTGGTTCGGCTCCTCGCAGGACTATGAGAGTCAGCAGGCGCGTGGCCTGGTCTCGTGCCCGACCTGCGGTTCGCCCGAGGTGGTCAAAGCCGTGATGGCCCCCAATGTCGGCCGCAAGGGCAACCAGTTGTCAGTCCCGACGCGGACGACCAGCGAGCCGGTGCCCGCAGCACAGCCCATGGCCAACGCACCGCTTCCGCCAGAGGCGATCGCCATGCTCAAGGCCGTCGCCGCGATGCAGGCCGAGGCGATCAAGTCTTCCACCTGGGTGGGCGAGAAGTTCGCCGACGATGCCCGCGCCATGCACTACGGCGAAAAGGACCCGGCCGCGATCCATGGCCGCGCGACGCTCGACGAAGCGCGCGAACTGATGGAGGAAGGTATCCCGGTCGCCCCTTTGCTCGTCCCCGTGGTGCCGCCCGAAGAAGCCAACTGAATCTACCCCGCTGAATCGGCGTTGCCAGCCCGCGCGCCCCTGCCTAAAGGAAACGCGGGCGCCCGTAGCTCAGCAGGATAGAGCACCAGATTCCTAATCTGGGGGCCATGGGTTCGAATCCCGTCGGGCGCACCATTTTTCCTTCCCCACCCCTTCGTCATTCCCGCGCAGGCGGGAATTCAGCAGCAAACAACCCCGTCGCATCGCGACGACATTCCTCGCGCCATCTGGATTCCCGCCTTCGCGGGAATGACGAGAGAGGGGGGGGGCGACAACGTGTGTTGCGTACCACCTTGACAAAACGAACCATATAGGTTATACGCCCCGCCCACAGGTCAGGAGAGGGCAAAAGGCCATCCCGCTCCTCTCCCTTCGGAGGTCAGGCTTTTGCCGAAGCCTCCGGCGCGATCGGTGCGGCAGGTGCGCGTGGGTTCAATGCGGGGCGTTAAGCCCAGACCCACCGGGCAAAACCCTGTCGTTACCCAAGGACAGACAGGACAACCCAGGGCTGATAGCACGGCGCCGAACCCTGAGCGACGCTGCGGATGCGGAACCCGCCATGATTGTGCGACAGTGTCAGCACAAACGACAGGTTCTTTTCACGCAGCCGCTTGCCAAGAAGCCAAGGCAGCCCGCGAGCCGCTGCCAAAGCTTCGTCCTTTCACATATGTCCGCCCTCAGGCTGAGCCGACAAGGGGTCCGGAACCGCCCCCGGCCACTCGCAACCGGTCCCGCGCCCTTCCCGCGCGTGCCACGACGGCACCGCACCGGTCGCGCGATCTGTGCCTTCCCCCGGCGTTACCGTCCGCACTCGCCAGCGGATGAACTCACGCGCCACAAAACCGCATCATAACTGGTGCGTCCCCGCGAAGGCGGGGACCTCGGTGATGTTACAGACCCTCACAGCAAACCGCCCGAGGCTCCCGCCTGCGCGGGGGAGCAGGAAAGAAATTTGTTCGCGTCTCCGCGCGAAACCGATCGCCCTCTACTCGCTCTGCGTCTCTGCGAGAAACAAGCGGGCTGGTCACTCCTGCGCGACACCCACACCGCCGTAAGATGTCCCCGAGATGACACATCTTTGCCTTTGCGGCTTGAACTCGCTCAGGATTTATGATTCAGTCGCTTTATGCAATCGCGCCGCCCTCTTCTACCCAAGGACAGCCTCACCCAGGCGCTCGCGCTGGTTGCGCTGCTGGTGCTCGGGACCATCGGCATTGCAGGGCCCAGCGGGTTGCTGGCATGGGGCGAGAATGCGCGGGTGCTTGAGCAGCGACAGAAGGAAATCGCTGCGCTGACTGCAGATCGGGACCGGATGAAGAACCGGGTGGACCTGCTCGATCCGCGTCATGCCGATCCGGACCTGGTCGGTGAATTGCTGCACAGCAATCTCAACGTCACCCATCCCGATGATGTGGTAATCCAGCTCAAGAATTGATGGCTTCGCCCGCGCGCCTTCTCAGGGGCGCTTGCGAAACATCGCTTCGCAATACTCCCCTTCGATGCGGCGATTGTCCGGTCCATAGGTCAGGACCATCGGTTCGGCGCGGGTGAAGTGTAGCGAACGTGCCTCATAGTCCGATGCCGTCGGTGTATCGCAGAAGCGGAAGTGTGCGTTCCAGATCGTCAGCCAGCCGCCGGGATTTAGCCGTCGGTCGAGTTCGGCAATGGTGTTGGCAAAGCGGCTGAACGGCAGGATGTCCGCGCAACTGTCAGGCTCTGTGGCTTCCAGCTCGCCGTGGCGGAACACGGCCATGGCCAGGATCGCGTCGAACTTCATGTCGCCCAGGTCTGCCACGCCAGCGGCCTCGACATAGGAGATGCCGGGATCTGGATGGAGCGCAAGATGCGCGCGCGCGGTGCGGATCATCGCGGGGTTCGGATCAAGGCCGACGATGCGGGCGTTCGGGAACCAGCGCCGCAGACTGCGCACCTCGCTCCCGTCCGAGCAGCCGAACGAGAGGATGCGGGGATTGGCGATCGTCCACAGATGCGCGTCGAGTGCGGTAAAAATCTCCGGATAGCGATCTTCGAACGTCGTCGGCCAGGGTTGCAGCACGGCCTGCGCGTGGGTCCGCTTCATCCGGGCAATGGCGCGACGGTTTGGGTCAGCGAGTTCACGCATTCGCGACAATGCCAAGCGCACCGGCGGAACCGCAAGAAGACCGGTGCGTAGGGAAGACATCAAGGCTAAGCTGCGTGCCATCTCCCCGCTGAGTAATGCCGGGAAACACGTGGTAAAGCCAAAATGGGGTGGATGTAACTGCCGGTAATCAAATAGCAATCTATCGAGCGACCGGTTCAGAACTTTGGTTGGAAATGGGCTATGTGCGAAGTCAGTTTTCTTGTCTCAAAGCCATGATCACAAGACGCGGGGCGCCGTGACCGAAGAGGACATTTGCGAATCAGTCGAGGCGAATCCGGTCACGCCGGACTCTGCCGAAGCCGAGTCCAACTCCGTCTGGCGCTACGCGATGGCCACCCGGGCTCACGCCGTGATTGATGCGGCAGACTACTTTGCACTCATGCGCGAGGCGATGATGCGCGCCCGGCAACGCATCCTGCTGATCGGTTGGGACTTCGACACGCGCATCATCATCGGAGGTGGCCGACGCTGGTGGAACCTGCCGCGCAAGCGCATATCGCCAGCAAGACTCGGCGCTTTCGTGGTGTGGCTGTCCAATCGGCGCAAGCGGCTCGACGTTCGCGTGCTCAAGTGGAACTTCGGTGCGCTAAAGGCCTTTTTCCGAGGCTCGATGATGCTCGACCTGCTGCGCTGGTGGCGTCACCCGCGCATCGTGTTCAAGCTCGACAGCGCGCACCCGCTGGGTTGCAGCCATCACCAGAAGATCGCCGTAATCGATGACCGTTTCGCGGTCTGCGGCGGCATCGACATGGCGGGCGACCGCTGGGATACGCGCGAGCATCTTGACGACGATCCCCGGCGCAAAGGGCCAGGGGGCAAGGCCTACGGTCCCTGGCACGACTGCACGATGCTGATGGAAGGCGATGCAGCGGCCGTGCTCGGGGCGTTTGGTCGCAAGCGCTGGGAGCAGGCCGGCGGCAAGCCCTTTGCCGCTTGCAAGGCGCAGAGGTCTTCGCCCTGGCCGACCTCGATCGAAGCCGAGTTCCGCGACGTCGAGATCGGCATTTCACGCACCCGGTCGCACTACGCCGAGGCGCGCGAGGTTCGCGAAGTCGAGGCGCTGTTCATCGAGCACATCGAGCGGGCAAAGCGTTTCATTTATTTCGAGAACCAGTACTTCGCCTCGCGCAGCATTGCCGAGGCCATCGTCAGGCGGATGGAAGAGCCCGATCCTCCCGAGATCGTGCTGATCAATCCCGAAAGCTCGGATGGCTGGCTAGAGCAGACGGCGATGGACGGCGCGCGGGTCAGGCTGGTGCGGGCCATCGAGGAAGTCGACCATGCGGGCCGTTTCTCAGTGTGGCATCCTTACACGGCAGGCGGCACGCCGATCTATGTCCACTCGAAGCTGACCATCGTCGACGACGAGATCCTGCGCATCGGCTCGGCCAATCTCAACAATCGCTCGATGGGGCTCGACAGCGAGTGCGATGTGTTCATCGATTGCGCGCGTCCGGCCAACGGACATTGTGGAGAGGTGATCAATCGCCTGCGTGTTTCCTTGCTGGCAGAGCATTGCGGTATTGCGCCCGAGAGGGTAGCGGAACTGCTCGACCGGCACGGTTCGATGGCCGGGGCCATCGCTGCGGCTCCGCAGGGCGGCAAGAGGCTCGGGCGGTTCGTGCCGCGCGAACTCAGCGATGCGGAGAAGGCGCTGGCGGACAACGAGGTACTGGATCCCGAACGGCCGGAGGAAATGCTGTCCTTCTACCGCCGGGGTCTGTTCAGGAGCCGCTTCCTGCGGCGACCTGCTAGATGACGAGGATGACGTAATGAGCAGTGTGGTTGGGCCTGATGAGGACGATGATCTGGCCCGCGGCAAGCTGCCGGTGCCGGATGACGTGCAGGAAGCCATCCGCACGCTGATCCGCTGGTCAGGTGACGATCCGTCGCGCGAAGGGCTGCTCGATACGCCAAAGCGCGTCGCGCGGGCGTGGAAGGAATACTGCCTCGGCTATGGCGAGGACCCGGCGAGCCATCTGGCGCGCCAGTTCGAGGAAGTGGGCGGATACGACGAGATCGTGCTGCTGAAGGATATTCCGTTCCAGAGCCACTGCGAGCACCATATGGCGCCGATCATCGGCAAGGCCGCGATCGCCTACCTGCCGCGTCACAAGGTCGTCGGCATTTCGAAGCTTGCGCGCGTGCTCCACGCCTACGCCCGCCGCCTTCAGATCCAGGAGCGGCTAACCGCTGAAGTCGCGCAGTGCATCTGGGACAATCTGAAGCCGCACGGAGTGGCGGTAGTGATCGAGGCGAGCCACGCCTGCATGACCGCACGCGGCGTGCGCACGCCGGGCGTCGGGATGGTGACGAGCCGTCTGATGGGCACGTTCCTCGAGGACAACCGCAGCCGCAAGGAAGTGCTCAGCCTGATGGGCTACTGATCGCCCGCTTCAGCAAAGAAACATTACAAGTCAGCCGGTTGGTCGCACACAATTGCGACCTTATCTTGTAGGAGTCACCGGAGAAAAGCCGGGACGTTCGCAGGAGACAGGAACATGAAGACGCTCGCTTTTGCGGGGTTCGCGGCCGCGCTGGCCTTCAGCGCGCCAGCCGTGGCCATGGAGCATACCACCGTCATCGAGCATCCGGCCGGCCCGATCACCGCCGATTACGCCGGAGCAACGCGGGTCGAGATGAAGCAGATCGGAACCGTCGCCGGGGCAGGGCGCGCATCGTCCCTGCGCTGCCAGTGGTCCGTTTCGCTTTCGGTCGAACGACAGGCACAGGTGGGCGCAAACCTGCAAGCAAAGCGCTCGATGCTGCGCAATGACGTGATCACTGGGTCGTCGCCGGGTTGGTGCTCCGAACGGGGCAATGGCATCGACCGGGTGATCGAGGCACGGCGCGAAGACCTGCGCAGTGCAATGATGGCCATGGTCGCGCAGGATCGCGCAGTGATCCTCGTTGAAGCAGAAGGAGCCCACGCCAGTCAGCGCGAGGGCTGAGGAGAAATGATTACATGACCCGCATCCATTCGTCCCTCTGGCTGGCAGCACTCGGTGCCATCGCAACGGTGCAGGCGCCATTGGCCAATGCTCAATCGGTGGATGCGGGGGTAGAGGCGACGACGGACGAAGTCCGGCGCGGGCTGAGCTGGAGCGATGGGGAAATCTCCGCTTCGGCAGACGCCAGCGTCGGCTTTGCCGGGCTGGATGCCTCGGTGCGGATGGCCGCCCTGCGCAAGTCCGATCGCCACGCCAACGCCGACGTGGTTGCCGACCTCGCCATCGGCAAGGACTGGAGCGCCGGAGCGATTACTTTGCGGACCGAGGCCATCGGCCACGTCTTCGGCGGGGCGGATCAGGGCATGAACTACGGCGAGCTGGGCGTGGGCGCGCGCTATTCGATTGGCCCGCTGCAGGTCCGCGCCGATGCCTTCTATGCGCCCAAGCAGGATTCCATCGGCGGCGACAACCTCTACCTGCGCGGTTCGGCCAATGCCGGAATTCCGGGGATTCCGATCAGCGTGTCGGCCTCGCTCGGCTATACTACCGGCGACACGCGTGACTCGCGTTCGGCCCGTTTGCGCCCGGCGGGAGACTATGCCGACTGGAGGCTGGGGGTGGAGTACAACCAGTTCCCGTTCACGGTCGGTCTGGACTACGCCGGGACTGACATCGATACGACTGGGATCACGGTATCGCCCTATGCCGACCTCAAGCATGCCGGTGACCGGGTGCTGGGCAGGGTGCGACTGTCGTTCTGATGCGTACAAGGAAAAAGGCCCCCGTTTCCGGGGGCCTTTTGGTAGATCAGATGTTCTCGATCATGTGTTCGGCCGAGCTGACCTTGAAGTCACCGGGAGCTTCGACGAACAGTTGCTCGACGACGCCATCGTTGACGACCATCGAGAAACGCTGGCCGCGCTTGCCAAGTCCGAAGCCCGAACCGTCCATGGTCAGGCCGAGCGCTTCGGCGAGGTCGCCGTTGCCGTCAGCCAGCATGGTCACGTCAGGCGAGCCCGAAGCTGCGCCCCATGCCTTCATCACGAAGGGATCGTTGACGGCGGTGCAGGCGATTTCGTCGATGCCCTTGGCCTTGAGATCGGCGGCCTTTTCGACGTAGCCCGGCAGGTGCTTGGCCGAGCAGGTGGGCGTGAAGGCACCGGGGACGGAGAACAGCGCGACGCGCTTGCCCTTGAAGTATTCCGACGACTGCACGGCTTCGGGACCTTCGGCGGTCGCCTTGACGATCTTGACGTCAGGCAGCTTGTCACCAACAGCGATTGTCATCCCCATCTTCCTTTCGTTGCGCCGGGCGAGGGAGCCCGGACGAGTATGGCGCTCCGGATATAAGGGGCGCTTTGCGCTCTGCAACCGGGGGAACGCGATGCACCTCCGATTAGCGATATAAAGAAGTCTTTATATTAAGTTTGCAGGTTGCGGCGCAGCACGCTATGGGCGTGGCAGAGGCGCTGGCGGCCATGGGGTCGTCCTGCGTGTGATTTTTCAGGAGACTGCTTCGTGGCCAGCGTGCTTGACGCCAAGAACGATTACGTGATCGCCGATATCGGCCTTGCCGACTTTGGCCGCGCCGAGATCAAGATCGCCGAGACCGAAATGCCCGGCCTCATGGCGCTGCGCGAGGAATTCGGCGCTTCGCAGCCGCTCAAGGGTGCGCGCATCACCGGCTCGCTCCACATGACGATCCAGACCGCCGTGCTGATCGAGACGCTCGTTGCTCTCGGCGCTGAAGTGCGCTGGGCCACCTGCAACATCTTCTCGACGCAGGACCACGCTGCCGCTGCCATCGCCGCTGCCGGTATCCCGGTCTTCGCGATCAAGGGCGAGACGCTGGCCGAATACTGGGACTACGTCGGTTCGATCTTCGACTGGGGTGATGACATCACCGCCAACATGATCCTCGACGACGGTGGCGACGCCACGATGTTCGCGCTGTGGGGCGCTCGCGTCGAAGCGGGCGAGAAGCTGTTCGAGCCTTCGAACGCCGAAGAAATCGAATTCGTCCGCGCGCTCACCGCCTTCCTCAAGAAGAAGCCGGGCTACCTCACGCAGTCGGTCAAGAACATCAAGGGCGTTTCGGAAGAGACCACCACCGGCGTGCACCGCCTCTACCAAATCGCCAAGGACGGCAAGCTGCCTTTCCCGGCGATCAACGTGAACGATTCGGTCACCAAGTCGAAGTTCGACAACCTCTATGGCTGCAAGGAATCGCTGGTCGATGCGATCCGTCGCGCCACCGACGTCATGCTCGCCGGCAAGGTTGCCTGCGTTGCCGGCTTCGGCGACGTCGGCAAGGGTTCGGCTGCTTCGCTGCGCCAGGGCGGCGCCCGCGTCATGGTCACCGAAGTCGATCCGATCTGCGCGCTGCAGGCGGCGATGGAAGGCTATGAAGTCGTCACCATGGAAGAAGCGGTCAAGCGCTGCGACATCTTCGTGACGGCCACCGGCAACGAAGACGTGATCACCGCCGAGCACATGAAGGCGATGAAGCCGATGAGCATCGTCTGCAACATCGGCCACTTCGACAGCGAAATCCAGATCGCCGCTCTCGACAACTACAAGTGGACCGAAGTGAAGCCGGGCACCGACCTCGTCGAGTTCCCCGATGGCAAGCAGATCATCATCCTCGCCAAGGGCCGCTTGGTGAACCTCGGCTGCGCCACCGGCCACCCCAGCTTCGTGATGAGCGCCAGCTTCACCAACCAGACGCTCGCCCAGATCGAACTGTTCACCAAGGCCGAGAACTACAAGAACGACGTCTATGTGCTGCCCAAGCACCTCGACGAGAAGGTCGCTGCGCTCCACCTCGAAAAGCTCGGCGTGCAGCTGACCAAGCTGAGCAAGAAGCAGGCCGACTATATTGGCGTGCCGGAAGTGGGTCCGTTCAAGCCGGATCACTACCGCTACTGAGCATGTTGCTCAAAGCGTAGAGATTACGGGGCGGCGCGGGAAACCACGCCGCCCTTTCTCTTTGATGATCAGCGGGCAAAGCAAATCCCCGCATTGTAATTCAGCGGACCACGCCGTAGCGAAAGCAGGATGCCGCTGCTCAATCAGACAGTGCTGGTGCTGATCGGACTGCTGCTCGCCACGTGGACGGCGGGGGCGGGCTGGTTCGTGCTCGATGCGCGCCGACGCGCGCGCAAGGGCGAGGCGGTGCAGCGTCAGGCGCGCAGGCTGGCGCGGATGGTCGACGAATCTCCCGCGCTGCCTCTGCTGGTGAGGGCGGACGGCAAGATCGAAGGGCCGGTCAGGCTGGCGGGCTGGTTCGGTTTCGATGCGATGCCGGGGTATCTTTCAGAACTCGATGGCGACGGGTGCGGGCTCGACGAGATCCAGCTTTCGCAGTTGAGCGATGCGGTCCGGCGCGCGCAGAAGACCGGCGCCTCGTTCCGCATGGCATTGACGCCAAAGGGTGGGCAGCGCAGCCTTGCCGCGCACGGTCACTTGGCCGATCCGCAGGTTTCTCCCGGTGGCGCGGCATTGGTGTGGTTCTTCGATTTCTCGGAAAGTCAGGAAGAACTGGTTCGGCTGCGTGCCGATACCGCTGAGGCGCAGGCGGATTTCGCAGGCCTTTCGGGTCTGATAGAGGCCGCGCCGCTGCCGATGTGGTTCCGCGGGCCGGACTTGCGCCTGCGGCTCGTCAACAGCGCCTATGTCAAGGCCGTGGGCGCCGCCAGTGCCGAAGCGGTGATTGCGCAGGGCATTGAACTGATCGAACCGGTTGATGGCTTGAGCGCGGCGCAGGTTGCGCGGCAGGCGCAGTCGCGGCGGGTGCCGGTGGAGCGCTCTCTGCTTGCCACGATCCGCGGGCAACGCCGCGCGGTGCGGGTGACCGATCTCCCGCTGGGCGAGGACGGCATTGCCGGATACGCGGTCGATATAGAGGAAATGGAGGAGCTGATCCGCCAGTTCCGTCGCTTCCGCGAAGCCCAGCGCGAGATGCTTGATACGCTCTCGGCCGGCATCGCGCAGTTCGACGACAAGCGGAACCTCGTCTTCGCGAACCAGCCTTTCCTGCGCATCTTCGGCGTGCCCAAGGCGTGGGTCGTCGACACGCCGCCGTTCGACCGCGTGCTTGACCGGATGCGCGATGCAGGGCGGCTGCCCGAAGTGCGCGACTTTCCGGAATGGCGGCGCGAGCGGCAGGCATGGTTCCTGGCCCGCGAACCAATCGAGGAATCGTGGCACCTTTCGGGCGGCACGCATCTGCGCGTGGTCGGCCAGCCGATGCCCGATGGTGGGCTGCTGATGATCTTCGAGGATCGCACTGAACAGCTCCAGCTTTCTGCCACGCGCGATACGCTGCTGCGCACCCGCACAGCGACCTTCGACAACCTGTTCGAATCGCTCGCCGTCTTCGCGCCCGATGGCAAGCTGCAGCTGTGGAACCGCCGGTTCGCGGCGGACTGGGGGCTGGACGAGGCGTTCCTGACCACGCACCCGCGCGTCGATGTCCTGCTCAACAAGGTTGCGGCGCAGCTCAAGCGGCCTGCGCAAGTGGGCACAATCGCTCAGGTAATTCAGGCCGCCACGCTTGAGCGCAAGCAGCGCAGTGGCAGGCTGGCGCTGGCCGATGGACGGCACCTGGCGCTTGCCGGGGTGCCGCTGCCGGACGGCAACGGCATGCTGACCGTGCTCGATATCACCGACAGCCAGAAGGCCGAGGCCGCGCTGCGCGAACGCAATGCCGCGCTGGTCGAGGCAGACGCGGTCAAGACCCGCTTCATCGCCAATATGAGCTACGAATTCCGCACGCCGCTGACCTCGATCGGCGGTTTTGCCGAACTGCTGCAGAGCGGCATTGCGGGCGAACTGACCGAGCAGCAGGACGAGTATGTCGCGGCGATCCTTTCGTCGGTGGAGCGGCTTGGCCAGCAGATCGAGAACGTGCTCGACCTGTCACAGAGCGAGGCGGGGACTTTGCCGCTAGCGCACGAAACGGTCGAGATGTTCCCGCTGCTGACCGAAGTGGTCAGGGAGCGCGGCGAAAAGATTGCGGCGGCCGGATTGACGCTTGATCTGCGCGGGGATCGTTCGGCGGGCGTTGTGACCGGCGATGCGCGGCGGCTGCGGCGGGCTTTCGGACAGTTGATCGACAATGCCATTGCCGCCACGCCCGAAGGTGGTCGCATTCTCGTGGAGGCTTCGCGCAAGAAGGGTGGCGTGCTGCAGGTCGTCGTCTCCGACAACGGGCGCGGGATGGAACCTGCGGTTCTCGCGCGGGCGCTTGAAGGCCTGAGGGTCGGAGCCGATGGGAAGGCCGTGGAGCGGCGGCAGGGCTTGGGTCTTCCGCTGGTGCGCCAGCTGGTCGAGGCGCATGGCGGGACGCTGGAACTGATGTCCGAGCCGGGGCTTGGCACCAGCGCCATCGTGATGCTGCCATGATCGTCGATCTGCCAGACTTCGCAGCGTCGCAAGCGCTGGCCCGGCGCATCGCGGCGGACTTGCGCGCAGGCGACGTGGTGGCGCTGTCTGGCGGCTTGGGCGCAGGCAAGACGACGCTGGCGCGCGGCATCATCGCGGCATTGGGGCATGAGGGCGAAGTGCCAAGTCCCAGCTTTGCGATCATCGAGGTTTACGATCCGCCTGCCGTTCGCCTGCCACTGGTCCATGCGGATTTCTATCGGCTCGAGGACCCTTCAGAGGCGGACGAGATCGGTCTCGATGATTACCGCGAAGGTGCGGCGCTGCTCGCGGAATGGCCGGAACACGCAGGTGGCTTCGCGCATGAGCCGGGTTGTCTGTCGATCCAGCTGGAATCCACGGAAAATGGCAGGCGGGCCATTGTAACGCCCGGTCGCGATTGGCTAGAGCGGGGGGCATGGACCTGACCATTCCTCCGGGCGTCGACGCATTCCTGAACACAGCAGGCTGGGTTGGCGCGACGATCGAGCCCTTGCCGGGGGACGCATCGTTCCGCCGCTATTTCCGCATCCGCCGTTCGAGCGGGAACGCCATGCTGATGCATGCCCCGCCGCCGACCGAGGACCCGGAGCCGTTCCTGCGCACGGCCAAGTGGCTTGACGCCAATGGCATGCGCGCGCCGCACATCTATGCCGAGGATGCCGCGCAGGGGTTCGTCCTGCTTGAAGACTTCGGCGAAGTGCGCATGCGCGAATACCTCGACGCCTGGCCGCAGGACGAGGAAGAGGTCTATCGATATGCCATCGATGCCCTGCTGCAGCTGCGCAAGCTCCCGCCGGGGCCGTTCACCGGTTATACGCTGGCCGAGTACCAGCGCGAGGCCAAGCTGTTCATCGACTGGTACGTGCCAAGCCGCTCGCTCTATGTCGACGGGCGGAGCTGGAGCTCTGCTTGGGAGCAGGTGATGACCCAGCTCCTGCCGCGCCAGCGTCCGGGCGTGACGGTGCTGCGCGATTATCACGCCGAGAACGTGATGCTGCTGGGCGGCCTCGACAAGCAGGGTTTGCTTGACTTCCAGGATGCGCTCGCGGGCCATCCGGCGTACGATCTCGTCTCGCTGCTGCAGGACGCGCGGCGCGACGTTTCGCCCGAACTCGAGGCGCGGATGCTGGAATACTACCTGCAGCAATCGGGCGAGGGTGAGGAGTTTCTTGCCGATTACGCCCGCCTCGGTGCGCAGCGCAACGCCAAGATCGTCGGCATTTTCGTGCGCCTGTGGAAACGTGACGGCAAGCCGCGCTACCTCGATTACATTCCCCGCGTCTGGGCGCTGCTCGAGCGCGATCTGGCCCATCCGGCGCTGGCTCCGGTAGCCGAATGGTTCGATGCGAATATCCCGGCAGAGCTTCGCGCCGCTGGCGGAGGCACGTTCGAGGCATGAGCAAGCCCCTTGCAAGCGATGTCGCCATGGTGCTCTCGGCAGGGCTGGGCAAGCGGATGCGCCCGCTGACGGCCTCGCGCCCGAAGCCGCTGGTGCACGTGGCCGGAAAACCGCTGATCGATCACGCGCTCGACAAGCTTGAAGAGGCAGGCGTCGCAAGGGCGGTGGTCAACGTCCACTATCTCGCCGATGCGATGGAGGCCTACCTTGCGCGGCGTAGCTCGCCCGAAATCAGCATTTCTGATGAGCGGGATGTGCTGCTGGAAACCGGTGGCGGCATGGTCAAGGCCTTGCCCTTGCTCGGCACCGATCCGTTCTTCTGTCTGAACTCCGACAACATTTGGCTCGATGGCCCGCGCAACGTCTTTGCGCATCTTTCGGACCACTGGGATGCCGAGAAGATGGACGCGCTGCTGTTGCTGGTGCCGCACGCGCGCGCGTTCAACTATCGCGGCAAGGGCGATTTCCACATGGACGCGATGGGCCGCATCTCGCGCCGCCGCACCGGGCGCGTGGCGCCGTTCATCTACAGCGGCATCCAGATCGTCTCGCACCGTCTGCTTCGCGATGCACCCGAAGGGCCGTTCGGCACGATGACGCTGTGGCAGCGCGCGATGGATGAGGGGCGGCTCTATGGCCTTTCGCATCATGGCCTGTGGTACGAAGTGGGCGAGCCGCAGATGATTGCCCCGACCGAGGCCGCGCTCAAGCGCGATTGACATGGCAGACAGCTCCTCACGCCCGCGCGTATGGTCGATCGCGGCGCACCGGGGGTTTGCCGATGCGCTGGTTGCAGGGCTTATCCCGCGTTACCGCGAGGAACGCTTCGGCCTTGCGCGGCTGACGCTGCTGCTGCCGAGTCAGCGCGCGATACGCACCGTGACCGAGGCTTTCGTGCGGGCAAGCGGGCAGGGCCTGCTGCTGCCGCGCATGGCGGTGGTCGGCGATCTCGATCTGGACGAGACGCTGGGGCCATTGCTCGACCCGATCGGGGCGGGGGTGGATATTCCGGAGGCGGTCGATCCGATCTATCGGCTGCTAAAGCTTGGCGCGCTGCTGCGTGAAGCGCTTCCTGACGAAAGCCTTGGCGAAGCTGCGTTGCTGAGGCAGGCACGGGGGATTGCGCAAGGGATCGACCGGCTTCTGGTTGAAGGTGTGCAGCCTGAGAACATGCTAGCCGACGCCATACTCGGCATGTCGAGCGAGCTGTCGGAACACTGGCGTGAGAGCACCGCGCTGTTTGCCACAGCGTTCTTCAAGTGGAAGGATCATCTCGCCGACATAGGCAAACTTGACGCGCCGGAGCGCCGCAATCGCCTGCTCGCCCATGCGGCGCAAAGCTGGCGCGAGCGTCCGCCTGCGCATCCGGTGATTGCCGCTGGCGTGACCTCGGCGTCTCCCGCCGTAGTAAAGCTGCTCCGGGTGGTGGCGGACATGCCCGATGGCGGGGTGATCCTGCCCGACCTAGACCTCGCGCTGAGCCAGGACGTGTGGGACGCGCTTGGCGGTGCGGGCGGGCCTGATGGGGCTGTGTTCGAGCGTGGCGATGTGGTGACGCATCCGCAGTATCATCTGAAGCTCCTGCTCAATCGGATGGGCGTAGCGCGCGGCGAGGTGGAACCGTGGCACCGCTCCGGCCTTTCGCCCGCGCCGCCCGAGCGCAGCCGCGCGATTTCCAATCTGTTCCTCCCGCCCGAGGCAAGCGCGGCGTGGGTTTCGCTCGAAGCCAAGGACCGGCGTCTGTCCGGCGTGCGCGTGATGGAGAGCGCCAATCCCGAGGAGGAAGCGCAGGCGATTGCCGTGCTGGTGCGCGAGGCGCTGGCCGAACCCGAACGCCGCGTTGCGGTGATCACGCCCGACCGCAGCCTTGCCGCCCGCGTGGTTGCGCATCTCGGGCGGTGGAACATCGTGGCCGACGATACTGCGGGTCGGCCGCTGCCACAGACGGCGGCGGGGCGCGTGCTGTTGCAGATGGCCGAAGTTGTGGCCGAGCGCATGGCTCCGGTGCCGCTGCTGGCGCTGCTTGGCCATCCGCTGGTGCGGGCGGGCGAGGGGCGCGCGGCTTGGCTGGAGCGGGTGCGTCAGCTCGACCTTGCGCTGCGAGGGCCGCGCCCCGGCCCCGGTCTGGCAGCGGTTCGCGGCAAGGCGGAGGAGTTCGACAGGCGCCATCCCGGCCTTGCCGAGTGGTGGTCTGGCGTCGAGGATCTGCTGTTTCCGCTGATCGCGCTCGAAGGCAAGGTGCCGCTCGATGCCGCGCTGCTGGCGCTGGCCGAAGCGGGCGAGGCACTGTGCGGACAAGGTTTGTGGGCGCAGGCGGACGGGCGCTGCCTGTCGCAATTCGTCGAGCGTTGGCGCGAGGCGGCGACCGATGCCCCCGCGCTGGTCGCCTGCGACGAACTGCCCGCATTGCTGCGCGACGCGATGGAGGAAGTCTCGGTGCGTCCGCCCTATGGCGGTCATCCGCGACTTGCCATCTACGGCCTGCTCGAAGCGCGGATGAGCCGGGCGGATCTGGTGATCTGTGGCGGGCTGACCGAGGGGACGTGGCCGGGCAATCCCGCGCCCGATCCGCTGCTGGCCCCGCCAATCCTGCGCGCGCTGGGTGTTCCGGGAGCGGACTTCCGCATCGGCCTGTCCGCGCACGATCTTGCCGCCGCCTTGGGCGCGCCCGAAGTGGTCCTCAGCCATGCGCAGCGCGATGCGACCGGACCTGCCATCCCTTCGCGCTTCCTGCTGCGCATCCACGCGATGCTGGGCGACCAGTTGCGGCACGAGACACGCGCGGTTGAACTGGCGCGTGCGCTGGCCAATGCCGAACCGGCTCCACCGCATCCGCGCCCCCATCCGATGCCGAGCGCCGCGCAGCGCCGGGTGCCAATCGCGGTCACCGCGCTCGACCGGCTGCGCGGCGACCCCTACCAGTTCTACGCCTCGGCCATCCTCAACCTGCGCAGCCTTGATCCGGTCGATGCCGATCCGACGCCCGCGTGGAAGGGCACGGCGGTGCATGATGTGCTCAAGGCGTGGCACCTGGCCAGCGGTCAGCCCGGCGAACTCGTGCCGCTGGCTGAACGCATGTTCGATGAAATGAGCGCCCATCCGTTCATGCGCGCGATGTGGAAGCCGCGCCTGATCGACGCCCTGCACTGGATCGAGGAGGAAACCGACCGTCTGGCGGGCGAAGGCCGGACTGTTCTGGTGTTCGAGGAAAAGGGCGAGATCGAGGTCGATGGCATCAAAATCCATGGTCGTGCCGACAGGATCGACAGGCTGGCCGACGGCACGCTTGGTATCGTCGATTACAAGACCGGTATCCCGCCATCGGGACGGATGGTGCAGGAAGGCTATGCGCTGCAGCTGGGCCTGATCGGCATGATCGCGCGGGAAGGGGGTATTCCGGGCGTTTCCGGCGAACCTTCGCGCTTCGAATACTGGTCGCTCGGGCGCAACAAGCAGCGCACGTTCGGTTTCATCGATTCGCCCGTGCTTGAAGGTCGCAAGAAGGCGGGCATCCCGCTTGATGACTTCCTGCCCGAAACCGAGCGTTACCTGCGCGATGCGATTGCGCGCTGGCTGTTGGGCAGCGAACCATTCACTGCGCGTCTCAATCCCGATCTGCCGGGCTACACCGACTACGACCAGCTGATGCGCCTCGACGAGTGGCAGGGCCGCGAAGGGGAGGCGGACGGATGAGCAAGGTCTATCCGCTCAAGGACAATCAGGCTCACGCCGTCCACCCGCAGCGCACGGTATGGCTCTCGGCCTCGGCGGGGACGGGCAAGACGCAGGTGCTTTCCGCGCGCGTGCTGCGGTTGCTATTGCAGGACGGCGTGGAGCCGGAGCAGATCCTGTGCCTGACCTTCACCAAGGCGGGCGCGGCGGAAATGGCGACGCGCGTCAACGAAGTGCTCGCGGGATGGGTGCGCCTGCCCGAGATCGAACTGGCCGCGCAATTGAAGGCCATCGGCGCGCCGTTTGGCCCTCAAACCGTGGCCCGCGCCCGCAGCCGCTTTGCTGCCGTGCTCGATTGCCCCGGCGGTGGCCTGAGGATCGAGACGATCCATGCGTTCTGCCAGTGGCTGCTGGCCTCGTTCCCGGTCGAGGCGGGGCTGCGTCCCGGCACGCGTGCGATGGAAGACCGCGACCGTGCGCTGCTGGTGCGACAGGTGCTCGCCGACATGCTGGTCGAGGCGCAAGAGTGCGGCGACGAGGCGCTTATCGATAACCTCGCCACGCTCTCACGGCGGATGAGCGAGGATCAGGTGCAGAGCTTCCTGCTGCGCTGTGCCGGCGCGCTGGAGTTGTGGCAGGGACCGGGCGCTTGGCAGCCGCCCTTGCGCCCGCGCATCAATCGCGTGATCGGGTTGGGCGAGGACGAGGGGCCGGAGAGCCTCGCCGCGATGTGTGCGGATGAGGTGTTCGACCATCGGGCACTGCGGTCGTGTCTTGAAGTCCAGCTAGACTGGAACACCGCCAATGGTGCGAAGATGGCGGGTCCTGTGGCCGAGTGGCTGGCCGCTGCGGCTGACGTTCGTTCGCGCGAAATCGAGACGCTCGCCAAGGCATTGCTCAATGCCGAGGGTGAGCCGAAGTGGCTCAAGAACCTGCTCAAAGTCGATGGTTCCTATGGTGAGGCGGCGGCGCGCGTCATTGTCTGCATCGAGGCAGTCCGCGCACGCAAGGCGCAGCTCGATCTGGCCGAACTGCTCGACACCGCGCTCACCGTCGGCCGCCGCTTTGCGCTGGCATGGGACGAGGCCAAGGCGCGCGAAGGGTTCATTGATTTCGACGACCAGATCCGCACCGCCGCTGAACTTCTGACCAAGCGCACCAGCGCCGAATGGATCCGCTTCAAGCTCGACCGCAGGTTCGACCATATCCTTGTCGACGAGGCGCAGGATACCAACGCCTCGCAATGGGAGATCGTGCTCGAAGGGTTGGTATCGGACTTTTTCACCGGCGAAGGGCAGCGCGGTCCTGCGGTGCGCACGCTGTTTGTGGTGGGCGACTACAAGCAGGCGATCTTCGGCTTTCAGGGCACGAGCCCCGAAAACTTCGCGCAGGCGAGCCTTCGGGTGAAGGGCCAGCTGGCGCAAGTGGCCGAGGTTCTGGGTGATCCGGATCGCAAGTTGCTTGAGCTGGGTCTGGGCCAATCGTTCCGCACCGCACGGCCCGTCCTCGATTTCGTCGATGCCGCGATTGACCGCATCGGGTGGGACCGGCTCGGCCTTGATCGCAAGCCAGAACGCCATGTCGGGCTCGATATTCCCGGCACGGTGGGCCTGTGGAAGGTCGTCGGTGACGATGCGCCCGAAGAGGGCGATGAAGGCGAGGGCGACGAAGGCAGCGAGGGTTGGCTCTCGCGGCCCGACCGCAAGCTGGCCGACCAGATTGCGTTGCAGGTGAAGGGCTGGCTCGACAGCGGTTTCCCGCTCGGCAAGGGCAAGCCGCGAAATGCCGATGCGGGCGACGTGATGATCCTCGTGCGCAAGCGCAAGGAACTGGCGGGTCTGATCGTGGCGCGCCTTCATGCGCGGGGCGTGCCGGTGGCGGGTGTGGACCGGCTGCGGCTCGGCGCGCCGCTGGCGGTGAAGGATCTCGTCGCCGCACTGCGTTTTGCCGCGCAACCGCTGGATGATCTGAACCTGGCGTCACTGCTGGTCTCGCCGCTGATCGGATGGTCGCAGGAAGAGTTGCTCGAACACGGCTATCGCAAGCAGGGCGTGCGACTGTGGGACTGGCTGCGGCAGACCGAGGGACCTGCCACGTTCGCCACGATGGAGCGGCTGCGCAGCCTGCTTGCCCGCGCCGATTACGATCCGCCGCAAGTCCTGCTGCACTGGCTGCTGGTCGGGCCGTGGGACGGGCGGCGCAGGCTGGTGGCGCGATTGGGGCGCGAGGCGAACGATCCGATCGACGAACTGCTCAACGCCGCATTGGCCTTTTCCAGCGCCAACGTACCGAGCCTGATTGCTTTCCTGCAGTGGTTCGATGCGGGCGAGGGTGAGTTGAAGCGCGAGGCTGGCAAGGCCGAAGGGCTCGTACGGGTTATGACCGTGCATGGCTCGAAGGGTTTGCAGGCACCCATAGTGATCCTTGCTGACTCTGCCGATGATCCGGACCTTTCGCCGCCGCGTGGGCTGGAGCTGCTGGAGGACGTGCTGGGCGCGGTGCGCAAGGTGCCGCTGCCATCGCTGCGCAAGGAAGAGAAGGCTCCGGCCGTGCTGGAGGCCGAAGCAGAGGCCAAGCGGGCGGAGCGCGAGGAGCATTGGCGGCTGCTCTATGTCGCCATGACCCGCGCCGAGGAAGCCCTGTTCATCGCCGGGGCCAAGGGCAAGAAGCGCAAGAAGACGCCGGGCGAACTGCCCGAAGACAGCTGGTATGCGCAGCTTGAGCCGCTGTTTGGCGACGACTGGCGCGAGGATGCGCTGTGGGGCGGGATCAAGCAGATTGGCGGGCCGCCGGCGCTGAAGGACGTGGCGGCGGTGCAACCGGTGACGCAGCGGGTGGCGCTGCCCGAGTTGCTGTTGACCCCGGTCGGCCCCGAGCCGCGCCCGCCGCGTCCGCTGGCTCCTTCGTCATTGGGCGAAAACGATGCGCCCGATCCGCCTGCGCCTGCTGGACCGCACGCGATCCTTGCGGCGCGGCGCGGCACGCTGCTGCACCGGTTGATCGAGCGCCTGCCCGAGCTGCCGGTCGACCACCGCGAGGCGGCGGGGCTGGCCTGGCTTGCGCGCACTGCGCCTGACTTCGATGAGGACGAGCGTCGAGCGATGGTGCGTTCGGCATTGACGGTGCTCTCGCATCCCGATTGGGCCGAGGTGTTCGGGCCGGATTCGCTGGCCGAGGTGCCACTGGCGGCGGTTGTCGGCGGGCGTGTAGTGAGCGGGACAGTCGACAGGCTGGTGATCGGCGAGGCGCGCATCCGCATTGTCGATTTCAAAACGGCCCGTCGTCCTCCCGGCTCGCTGGCCGAGATTCCCGGCGCCTATATCCGGCAGATGGCGGCTTACGTTGCCGCGCTGGAGGCGATCCATCCCGGGCTGCCGGTAGAGGCGGCTTTGCTCTACACCCACACCCCCGAACTGTTCGTGCTGCCCGCCGATCTGGTCGAGGCGCAAAAGCTGCGCCTTGGCGGGGTTCAGGAATCCTTTTCCGGCTGATCTGTTGCGCTGCGGCTTGCAGTGCCTAGATTGCCTTCAATCAACAGGAGTTCATTGTCATGTCGACCAAGGCCGTTTCCGACGCCACTTTTGCCACCGAAGTGCTGGGCAGCTCCAAGCCCGTGCTTGTCGATTTCTGGGCGGACTGGTGCGGCCCGTGCAAGATGATCGCCCCTGCGCTCGAGGAAATCTCGGAAGAGCTGGCCGACAAGGTCGAGATCGCCAAGGTCGACATCATGGAAAACACCGACACCGCCAGCCAGTTCGGCGTGCAGTCGATCCCGCTGCTGATCCTGTTCAAGGACGGCAAGCCGGTCGCCCAGAAGCTGGGTGCTGCGCCGAAGAGCCAGCTCAAGGGCTGGCTGGAAAGCGTTCTCTGATCGCTTCGCGCTGACCATCACTCCTTGCGTCCCCGCGAAAGCGGGGACCTCGGTTATGTCACGGAAGGTCAATTTAAAGCGACTGAGGCCCCCGCCTTCGCGGGGGCGCAGTTTTTTGGGGCTCAGGCGGGCATTCTCGCCAGACGCTGGGCCATCTCTTCGAACAGCTTTGGGCTTGCCGCGCCGATCAATCCCGGCTCGAGATGCCGGTCAACGCGATAGGCTGAGCCATCGGGCCGCGCCGCCTTGCCGCCCGCTTCGTTGAGGAACAGCACGCCTGCGGCGTGGTCCCACGCCAGCGTCTTTTCGAACAGCGACACATCGTTCTGGCCAAGGCCGATGCGCGGGTACTGCTCGGCCGCGCAGCGCGGGATATCGACAAGCGTGTAGTGCGGGGCGATGTGTTCCAGCAGCGCTGCTCGCTTGGACTTGTCGACGAAGACCAGCGAGATCGCGGCAATCGGCCTGTCCTCACCACTGCCTTGCGCGGTCAGCCGCTCACCATTGACCCAAGCGCCCTGTCCGCGATGCGCGGTGCACAGGCGGCCTGACAGAGGATCATAGATCCAGCCCGCCACCGTCTCGCCGCCTTGGGCAAGTGCAAGCAGGATGCCGAAGGGCGGCTTGCCGACGGCATAGTTGTTGGTCCCGTCGAGCGGATCGATGATCCAGCACAGCTTGTCGGAAAGCCGCTCGAAAATCGCCGGATCAGCGTGTGCTGCCTCTTCGCCGACGATGGCCGCTTCGGGCAGGATCTTGGCCAATCCTTCGGCCAGCATGACCTCGCTTTCGGTATCGGCGATGGTAACGACATCGTCCGCGGCCTTGTTCGAGACTTCCTCGGTGCCGAGCCGTTGATAATGCTTGAGCAGCGTCTTCTCCGCCGTATCGCGCATCAGCGCGGCAACGGCCTCGTCAAGAGCGCGGCTCAAGACCGATAGTCCGCGTTGATCGAGATGTATCCGTGGGTCAGGTCGCAGGTCCAGACCGTGGCCGCGCCATCACCCAGGCCCAGATCGACCTCGATGGAAATCTCGCGGCCCTTGAGGTGCGCAGCGACCGGGGCTTCGTCGTAGTCGGCGAGCGGCTGCCCGTCGCGCGCTGCCCAGGTGCCGCCAAAGCCGATGGAGAGCCGATCACGGTCAGCCGGTTCGCCTGCCTTTCCAACGGCCATGACGACGCGGCCCCAATTGGCGTCCTCGCCTGCGATGGCGGTCTTGACCAGTGGCGAGTTGGCGATGGCTAGGCCGACCTTGCGCGCGCTTTCGTCCGAGACGGCACCGGTAACGCTGACGGCGATGAACTTCTGCGCACCTTCGCCATCCTTGACGACGAGGTGCGAGAGCTGGCGGCAGATGTCTTCCAGAGCCGCAGCGAATGCATCGGCGCCGGGGCTGTCGAAGCCGGTCAACTCGGCATTTCCGGCCTTGCCGGTGGCGAAGGCGAGGACGGTGTCGCTGGTCGAGGTATCGCTGTCGACGGTGATGCAGGAGAACGTCCGGCGGTTTGCGGCCGAGAGGCATTCCTGCAGGAACGCGGGGCTGACGGCTGCATCGGTGAAGACGTAGCCAAGCATCGTCGCCATGTCGGGCGCGATCATGCCGCTGCCCTTGATGATCGCGCTGAAGGTCACGCGCACGTCGCCGATCATTGCCGAGGCGGTCGCGCCCTTGGCGAAAGTGTCGGTCGTGCCGATGGTGCGGGCGGCAGCTTCCCAGGTGCAGACTTCCGCCTGCATTGCGGCTTCGATCCCCGCGCGCGCCTTGTCCTTTGGCAGCGGCACGCCGATCACGCCGGTAGAGGAGACGAACACTTCCTCCCGCGCGCAGCCGAGGTGACCGGCCACTTGCGCCATGATCTGCTCCACCGCCTCGCGCCCGCGATAGCCGGTGAAGGCGTTGGAATTGCCGGCATTGACCACGAGCGCGCGGGCGCTGCCTTGGGCGATGTTCTGCCGTCCGAGTTCGACCTCCGACGAGCAGCAGACATTGCGCGTGAACACGCCTGCGATTGCAGTGCCCTCGTCCATTTCGACGTAAGTAAGGTCGCAGCGGCCCCAGTCCTTGTACCCGGCACGCGCCACGCGCGGCGTTACGCCCGCGATGGCGGGAAGGGCGGGGAAGGGCGTGGCGAGCGGGGAAATGGCGTCTGACATGGCATGAGCGCCTAGCGCGCGGGTGCCTGCGGTTCAACACCGTGTTGGTCGGTCGGGGCAGTTCGAAGCAAAAGGGTTCGTTTTCAAGATGGACGAACCGCGACGGAATGCCTATCTGTTGCGGCAATGCGCATGTTGCTTGCTCTTCTTGCCCTGATCACGGGCCTTTCCCTGCCTGAGGTGGCGCTTGCCGTCTCGCGCACGGAAGTTGCCGAAGCAGGCATGTCGGCAGGTTCTGCCACGGCGGTCGAACAGCGCCAGCAGCGCTGTGTCGGCCGTGGTGGCGCTGTCCCGCAGAAGCGCACAAATGCCCGCCGCAAGACGGTGTGGCTTCCCGCCCCGGCACTTATTCGGCCCTGCGGCATTGAATTGACCGACCGCGCGCGCGAATAGCGCGACGCGTCGGTATATCCTTTCCGGCAAGTCCGTTGCCTGCAGAGGCGCATCCCGCATGCGCCCGAACCCCTACACTACAGTTTCGACAGGAAATTCCGCATGTTCGGCTCAATCGCCAAGGCACTCTTCGGCTCGTCCAACGACCGTTACGTCAAGTCGCTCGACAAGATCGTCCGCCAGATCGCGGCGTTCGAGCCGCACCTTCAGGGCCTGTCAGACGATGAACTGGCGGCGCAGACGCCCAAGTTCCGGCAGATGCTGGACGAGGGCAAGACGCTCGACGATATCCTGCCCGAAGCCTTTGCCACCGTGCGCGAGGCATCCGTCCGTACGCTGGGCCTGCGCCACTTTGATGTGCAGATGATCGGTGGCATCGTGCTCCATCGCGGCGAGATTGCCGAAATGCGCACCGGTGAAGGCAAGACGCTGGTGGCGACGCTCGCGGTCTATCTGAATGCGCTTGAGGGCAAGGGCGTCCATGTCGTCACCGTCAACGACTACCTCGCCCGCCGCGACGCCGAGACGATGGGCGTGCTCTACAAGTTCCTCGGGCTGACCGTGGGCGTGATCGTGCCGAACCTCAACGAGGAGCAGCGGCGCGAGGCGTACAATTCGGACATTACCTACGCGACCAACAACGAGCTTGGCTTCGACTACCTGCGCGACAACATGAAGCATACGCGCGATCAGATGGTCCACCGTCCGTTCAATTTCGCGATCGTCGACGAAGTGGACTCGATCCTGATCGACGAGGCGCGCACGCCGCTGATCATTTCCGGGCCGACTGACGACAAGAGCGATCTCTATCTCTCGGTGGACGCGGTGGTGAAGACCATCGATCCCTCGCTATACGAGGCCGACGAGAAGACCAAGAACATCACGCTGACCGAAGAAGGCGTTGAATGGGTCGAGCGCGCGCTGGAGACGGCAGGGCTGCTCGAAGGGTCGAACCTCTACGACGTCGAGAACACGATGGTCGTCCACCACCTCGACCAGGCACTCAAGGCTAATGTCATGTTCAAGCGTGACATCGACTACATCGTTAAGGACGACAAGATCGTCATCATCGACGAGTTCACCGGCCGCATGATGGACGGGCGTCGCTGGTCGAACGGTCTGCATCAGGCAGTGGAAGCCAAGGAAGGCGTGCGGATCGAGCCCGAGAACCAGACGATGGCCTCGATCACCTTCCAGAACTACTTCCGAATGTACCCGAAGATCTCGGGCATGACGGGTACTGCTGCAACCGAGGCTCCGGAATTCTTCGACATCTACAAGATGAACGTCGTCACCATCCCGACCAACGTGCCGGTGCTGCGGCGTGACGAGGAAGACGAGTTCTACAAGAACACGATGGACAAGTTCGGCGCCATCGCCAAGCTGATCCGCGAGAAGTACGAGAACGGGCAGCCGGTGCTGGTCGGCACGGTCTCTATCGAGAAGTCGGAACTGCTCTCCGAGTTCCTGACCAAGGAAGGCGTGAAGCACAACGTCCTCAATGCCCGCTTCCACGAGATGGAAGCGCACATCGTGGCGCAGGCCGGGCGGCTTGGCGCGGTGACGATCGCAACCAACATGGCAGGGCGCGGCACCGACATCCAGTTGGGCGGCAACGTAGAATTCCGCATCGAGGACGAACTGCGCGATCTCCCCGAGGGGCCGGAGCGCGACGCAGGCATTGCCCGCATCCGCGCCGAAGTCGCCGAGGAAAAGGCCAAGGTTCTTGCCGCCGGTGGCCTTTGCGTGATCGGCACCGAGCGTCACGAAAGCCGCCGCATCGACAACCAGCTGCGCGGCCGCTCTGGCCGTCAGGGCGACCCGGGCATGAGCAAGTTCTACCTCTGCCTCGAGGACGACCTGTTGCGCATCTTCGGCCCGGACACGCTGTTTGCCAAGATGATGAACAACAACCTGGCCGACGGCGAGGCGATCGGTTCGAAGTGGCTGTCGAAGGCGATCGAGACCGCGCAGAAGAAGGTCGAGGCGCGCAACTACGATATCCGCAAGCAGGTCGTCGAATACGACGACGTGATGAACGACCAGCGCAAGGTCATCTACGAGCAGCGGGCCGACATCATGGATGCCGAGGCGGTGGGCGACGTGGTGACCGACATGCGCCATGACACCGTGAACGCGATCGTCGGCGATGCCTGCCCTCCGGGTTCCTACCCCGAACAGTGGGATGTGGAGGCACTTTCAGCACGCGTACGCGACGTTCTGGGCATCGAGATTCCACTCGAAGCGTGGATGCAGGAAGAGGCGATCGAGCCTGACACGATCGAGGAGCGGGTGCAGACGCTTGCCGACGAGCACATGGACCGCAAGGTCACCGAGGTGGACGCCATGGCATGGCGCAGCCTCGAGAAGTCGATCCTGCTTGAACGGCTCGACCACCACTGGAAGGAGCACCTCGCCACGCTCGACGCGTTGCGCCAGGTCGTGTTCCTGCGCGCCTATGCGCAAAAGACGCCGATCAACGAATACAAGCAGGAAGCCTTCGGCCTGTTCGAGAAGATGCTCGATGCGATCCGCGAGGATGTCACGCGCATCCTGATGACCAGCGAAATCCGTTTGCGTCCTGCAGAGGATTTCCAGCTTCCGGAACTTCCCGACTTCCTCACCAGCCACATTGATCCGTTTACGGGCGAGAATGACGCGCTGCCAATGGCTCCGGCCCCTGCGATGTTCGGCGCGCTGCCCCCGCAGGCGGGCGGAACGCTTACCGCAGCGGCTGCCGGAACCGATCCCTTTGCAGGTCAGGGAATCAGCCGGAATGCGCCATGCCCTTGTGGCTCAGGCCAGAAGTACAAGCACTGCCATGGCATTGCTGCTTAACGCTTTCGGCCGCTGTAAACGAAATGGCGATCCTTCGGGGTCGCCATTTTTTATCCAAAACCAAGCATTTGCGTGTTTGCACCTTGTGCAAAATGTGGTTGATCGAGTTTGCAGCAGAAACATTTGCTGCTAACATGAACGCAACATAAACAGAAAAGTCTTCGGGCCGCGTCGTTGATTTTCCGACGGGGGCACTTGCAAATGAGGTTCATGAATTCGCGGAAGCGTGGCTTGCTGTCGGGGGCAGCGGGTCTGGCGACGCTTGCATTTGCACCGTTTCCGCAGGTGGCCTTGGCGCAAGTGGCTGGCCCGCCATCGCGCGATGAGCTTCGCGGCATTACCGGGCAGGCGCCTGCGGCTCCCTCACAATTGTCGATCAAGGGCGGCATCGAACGTTCGCCCTGTCCGCTCGACGATCCGCAATATGCGGACATCAAGGTTACCATCAGCGAGGTGACCTTCAACAACCTGAAGGAAGTCGCGCCCGAAGAACTGGGCGAGACGTGGAAGCCCCTGGTCGGCTCGGCTCAACCGATTTCGGTGCTGTGCGAGATACGCGATGCAGCAGGCACGATGCTGCGCAACAAGGGCTATCTTGCTGCGGTTCAGGTGCCGACCCAGAAGATCGAGAATGGCCAGATCCGCATGGAGGTGATCTATGCGCGGATCGCTGCTGTCCGCGCCCGCGGCGAAACGCGCGGGGCCGAGCGCAAGCTCGAGCAGTATCTTTCGGCTCTCACTGGCGACGAGGTGTTCAACCAGCGCCGCGCCGAACGCTATCTGCTGCTCGCCCGCGATTTGCCGGGGTACAACGTACAGCTCACGCTCAAGCCTGCCGGTACGGGCGCGGGTGATCTGGTGGCGGAAGTCAGCGTGCTGCGTGAGCCTTATGCGGTCGACCTCACCTTGCAGAACCTCTCCTCCGAAGCCACCGGCCGGTTCGGCGGCCAGATCCGTGCCCAGTTCTTCGGCCTCACCGGCATGGGCGATGCGACCACGCTTTCCTATTACGCCACGTCCGATTTCAGCGAGCAGCACATCCTGCAGGGCTCGCACGAATTCCGCCCGGGTTCTAAGGGCCTGATCGTCGGTGGCCAGCTCACTTACGCGTGGACCAAGCCGGATGTTGCAGGCCTGCCGGCCAATGTCTCGCTCGACGCACGCACGCTCTATGCCAGCCTTTATGCGCGCTATCCGCTGCAGCGCTCGCTTTCGCGCAACATCTGGCTGAGTGGTGGTTTCGACCTGGTCAATCAGGACGTCGACCTGATCGGCCCACTGACGCGGGACAAGATTCGCGTTGCGTGGAGCAGGCTCGATCTCGATGCGGTCGATACCAATCACGCCGTGCCGAAATGGCGCGTCTCGTCTTCGCTCGAGCTGCGACAGGGCCTGTCGATCCTTGACGCAACCAAGCCATGCACCGGGCCCGGTTGCGCCACGCAAACCCCGGCGAGCCGGGCCGATGGGGCGCCGAGTGCAACCGTCGTGCGCTGGCAGAGCGAATACGAGCGGGCTGTGGGCCGCATCTCGTTCCTGTTGGCTCCCCGCGCGCAGTATGCGTTCAAACCGCTCTACAGCTTCGAGGAATTCTCGGCGGGCAATTTTACCGTCGGGCGTGGCTTTGATCCGGGCGAACTGATCGGCGACAATGCCGTCGGCGCTACCGCCGAGCTTCGCGGGCCGCGTTTGCCCTTCGGCAGCAGCCGCAGCATCCGCATCCAGCCCTTCGTCTTTGCCGATGCAGCATGGGTCTGGAACAAGGGTGTGCCAGGTTCCGAACGGCTCACGTCGGCCGGTGGCGGCATCCGCTCCGATATCGGCTCGCGTTTCCGTCTTGAGGCCACACTGGCCGTACCGCTCGAGAAGGTCGGCCTGCAGGCCAAGCGTTCCGATCCCCGTTTTCTCGTGACCCTGACCACACGGCTCCTGCCGTGGAGGAGCTTCTGATGCGCGCCATGCTTCCCGTCACCCGCCAGAAGTTGCTTTCGGCATCCGGACTCGCGCTGGCGACCGCTCTGGTGGCGTCAGCGCCTGCACTGCGCGCCCAGTCGTTCCAGGCAACGCCGACATCCACGTTCGGTTCGGTCACCATCAACACGACGCCGACGACGACAGCGATCACGGTCTCCAGTCCGAGCGCTGTGATCAACTGGACTCCGACCGACACCACAGCGACCGGCGGGCCGATCATCTTCCAGACATCCGGCACAACGGCGACATTCACGAACAACCCGGCCGCAAACTCCGATTTTGCGGTTCTCAACCGTATCATTCCTTCGGGCTCGACCCGACCGATCCAGTTCGACGGTACCGTTGTGTCTCGCTTGCAGACGGCTGCGGGCGGTCAGGTCCCGGGCGGGACGGTGTTCTTCTACAGCCCTGGCGGCATCCTGATCGGCGCATCGTCGGTATTCGACGTGGGCAACCTTGTCCTGACCACGTCGGACCTGAACTTCGACAGCGCCGGCAATTTCGACAGCAGCGGCTCTTATGTGTTCCAGCCGGCAACGGTCGCAGGCTCGCAGATCATTGTGAATGCCGGTGCCCAGCTTGGCGCGACGGTGGATGGCTCGTACATCGCAATGGTCGCGCCTTCGGTGACGAACAACGGCACGATAACCGTCAATGGCTCTGCCGCGCTGGTAGCGGCCGATGCGGCCACGATCACCTTCTCACCCAGCGGGCTGTTCGACATCCAGGTCGATTCCGGCACCAGCGCTACGGGAACGGTCGCGGCAAACAATGGTACAATCACGGGGCCAGCAGCCTCGGGCGGCACTTTCCTGCATCGCATCTACATGGTCGCCGTTCCCAAGAACGATGCGATCACCATGGCGATCAATGCTGGCAGCACGCTGGGCTTCGATATCGCCGGGGCGGCGGATGTCAGCGGCAATACGATCATTCTCTCGGCCGGACACAACGTCAATGGTGGCAATCCTGCCTTTGCTCCGTCTGCAGGCGGGGGGACGGGCCTCGTCTCGATCACTGGAGGCGATGCAGACATCACCTCCAACTTCGTCGCCAGCGCAACCGGCGGAGTGGTCTTCGGGTCGACGTCGAGTGCGGGTCTTGATTTTGCATCGAACGTTTCGATCGAAGGAACTGGTGGCAACAACTCGATATTCTCGAACACTGGCGGCAGCGTTAACGTCGCCGGTGACCTGAGCATCTCCGGGGACGCTTTCGGCGCTATTACCTCACCGGATGTCACGGCGCGCAGTGCGGAAATCTATGCCACCGATGGCGGTGCAATCACCATCGGCGGGAACGTGCTGATCACCGCAAACGCCTTTGGTGGCGCGGCCGTTGCGCCCGGCGCAACGGGCGGGCAGGCAACCGGATCGTTTGCCAAGATCCAGTCCAACAACGGCGGACAGATCACGATCTCAGGTAACGCCACGCTTCAGGCCAATGCGCTTGGCGGACAGGCGCAGACGACTGGCGCAGGTGGTGGAGGTGCCACTGCTGGCACTGCTTGGGTGCTGAGCACGGGCACCGGAGGCTCAAGCGTCCAGATCGCCGGTACCGTCGATCTTTCTGCAGCGGCGACGGGGGCCAACGGCCTTGGCTGCGTTACCTGTACACTTGATGGAGGCAGCGCTCAGGGCGGCCTTACGGCAATCCGGGCGAACGGCGATTCAACGATCAGCATCGGTGCAGCAGCCCAACTGACCGCTAGCGCTCTGGCAGGAAGCTCCGCAACCGGGGCCGGTGGCAACGCTGCGGGTGGTCAGGTCAGCATCTTCACGCTTGGTACCTCGTCACTCTCGCTGCATTCCACCACCGGTTCCGCCAATGCCGTTGGCGGTGATGGCGCGACAGCGGGCGGCTCGGCACTCGGCGGCAACGTATCCCTGTCGACCAACGCCACGTCTGGGACGGGTATCACCATCAACGGACAAGCTCGGTTCGATGCCTTGGCATTTGCCAGCAACGGCATTGGTGCGAGTGGCGCATCTGGCAGCGCCAATGGCGGTTCGGTCAACATTTTTGCCAATACGACCGACATCAGCATTACCGGAAGTCTGGATGTATCGGCAGGGGCATTCGGGGCAACGGGCGCCGGATCGACCTTGGCGGTCACGGGCGGTTTTGTCACTGCTGAAGCCCGCAACGGCGCAACTCTCTCGGCCACGACAGGCATCTCGCTTACAGCAAATGCAAACGGCACGCCCGCGGGCGGGACTACGGCTGCCGGCGCGGCGACCGGGGGCACTGTCGATATCTTCGCCAACGGCGGCACGGTGCAGACGGCAGGTCTGTTCATGACCGCCAACGGCAGCGGGGGTGCTCAATTCGGTTCGGCAGCTTCAGGAGCCGGGAACGGTGGTCTGGCGCATGTGCGTGTGTCCGCTGGCGGGCAACTCCTTGCAAGCGGGGATATCGATGTCGCCGCAACCGGGCGGGGCGGTGATGGAACTGATGGGTCCGGTGCGGCCGGCAATGGCAACGGTGGCATCGCTCGCATCACGATGACCGGTGGCCAGCTTTCAGGCAACGCGGCACTCTCATTGGTGGCCGAAGGCTATGGCGGCAATGGCACCGTTGCAGGATCCGGGCAGGGTGGCAGTGTCAATATCGCAATCTCGGATGCCGCGTTCACGAGCAATGGCATTGCCTACATCGGAGCGATTGGATCGGGCGGGGATCAGACCAGTTTCACGCCGGGCAGTAGCGCCGGTAGCGCAACGGGTGGGTCAATCCTGTTTACTTCGAACCGCAGCACGGTTCACCTCAGCCAGACGGGCGATGCAACCTTCGAAGTGACCGGATTTGCCGGTTCGGGCGAGACCCCGGCCAGTGGCACCGGTGGTGGCATCCAGTTTTCAGCGAACAGCTCGACTGTCGATGCTTTCAACAGTCTGAACCTGTTTGCAGAAGGCGTGGGCAGCCTCGGCATCGCCGGCGGCAATGGCGGAGACGGTGTAGGCGGCGACGTTTCGCTGCTTGCAGGATCGGCGGTTTCAGCCGTCACGCAGATTTCGGCGCCGACGCTGCAGATAAGCGCAACGGGACGTGGCGGAGACGGCGCAATTGCGTTGACGCTTGGTCAAGTCAGCGGCAGCGGCGGCAATGCCCAAGGTGGTCACATCACGCTCTTGTCGGCCCCGGATGGCGGAGTTTTTTCTTCCGGACAGTTGCTGGCGTCTGCTGCTGCTGTCGCCGGTAGCGGGGCCGATGGCATTTCTGGCACGCCGACCGGCGGGCAGGGTGGTGTCGGCGGGACAGCGACGGGGGGGCGGATCAATATAGGTTCGGCTACTCCGGCAGGCGGAACTGGGGCAGGAGGCTACCAGTTCGATTTCGCTTCCATGAGCGTACTCGCGCAGGGCGGCAATGGCGGTAATGGCGGTTCAGGTCCTACCCAAGGTGCTGGCGGCAGCGGCGGTGCGGCCACCGGCGGTTCCGCGACAGTGTTCCTCGACCTGGCGGGCAGCACCTTCTCCGCCACCGGCGACGTCAACTTCCTGGCCGATGCCAATGGCGGCAATGGCGGGACGTGCGGCATAACCTGCACCGCTGCGGGTGGGAATGCGCAAGGCGGGGCGCTCAATCTTGGGACCGGCCTCGGTTCTACCGGACGCGACATAACCATTGGCGGCACGCTCACCATGAGCGCGCTGGGCTTTGGTGGCGGCTCCTATGGCGTGACGGGCGGTTCCGCGACTGGCGGAACCGTTCTCGTGCGGCTCGATTCCGGCATGAGCTTCAGCGCGAGCCAGGTCGAGCTCTACGCCAGCGCAAGGGGCGGCGACGAGTTCACCAACCAGACCGGGGGCAGTGCCCAGGGCGGTTCCGCATCGTTCATTGCCTCGGGCACCAGCACGGCAACCGTTTCCGGCACGATCAACATCTACAGCGACGGTAACGGAGGTAGCGGACGTGACATCGGTGCGAGCGGCGGCGAGGGCACCGGCGGCACCAGCAGGCTCTACAGCGGGGGCGGGGCAATCACCGTCACTGGCGGCACAGCTATCGAGGCCAGCGGTTTTGGCGGGGCCGGGAGCTTCGACAGCACCAGCGGGAGCGGGGGTGCTGGTACGGGTGGCACGGCGCTGCTCACGGTGGGAACGCCCACGGCGCTTGGCAACAATGGCAACATCAATGTCGGTGGGTTCACGTTTGTTACCTCCGAAGGCACCGGGGGCGATGGCTGGCAGGGTGGCATTGGTACTGGCGGCTTCGTAGGTATCTCGGCGCGTCAGGGCACGCTCACGCTCGATACCGTTTTCGCGACTGGTGACGGTTTCGGCGGATATGGTCTGCTGGGTGGAAGCGGCGGCTCGGCGACCGGTGGCACGCTGGAGGTATTTGCCAACAATGCTCTGGAAGGCGCTAGCCAGGTTACCATCACCAGTCTGACCGCCGATGCGTCAGCCTCTGGCGGATTCGGAGGTAATGCAGGTGTCCCGGGCGGGACCGGCGGCGTCGGCGGTGCGGCCGAGGGCGGCTCGGTGATCGTGGCCGGCTCGGCCGGGAGTGGCCGGATGCAAGTTGGCAGCGTGAATGCGCTCGCGAATGGGACAGGTGGTGGTGGCGGACTGGGTGGGATCGGCGGTGCCGGAGGCAATGGCACTGGAGGTGCCGTGCAGATTGGTACGGTCAGCGGGCTCGATACCGGCTCCTTGAACACCGGTTCCGGCACTTACGCAAATGTCCTTGCCTTTGCGGCAGGCATTGGTGGTGATGGCGGCAGCGGAGACGCCTCTACCGGAACAGGCGGCGCAGGCGGCAACGCTTTGGCCGGAGGCACCACGCTGCTCGTCCGGGGAAGCCAGACGACGATCACTGGTACCGGTAGTTTTGCCGCGCACGCAGTGGGTGGCAATGGCGGGGCGGGGGCCACGCTCGGCGCAGGCGGCAATGCCTCGGTCGGCAACGTTACCAGCGTCGATCAACTGGCAGGTGCGGCGCTTGTCATCACGAGCCGCTTCCAGCAGCCGACACAGCGTGGTTCACTCACGGCGGGGGATCTGAGCTTCAGCGCGACTGCCACGGGCGGCACCGGGTCAGTGGCCGGTACCTCGACGATGATCGGCGATGCGGTCGACGTCCAATTGATCAACGGCGACTTCACCGGCACGAACCTGTCGCTTCAGGCGACGGCTGACGCCGTTACGCCAGGCTCGCTCGCTGAGTTCATTGCGATGACCGGCTCTTCGGCCAACCTGACCGGCGGCTTGTTGTTCACGACACCTGGCGCGTTCTCGCTCACCCTCGACCAGTCTGCACTGAACGCCGACCACGTGTCGATCAGCGCGGGTAACTGGGTGTTCGCCGCAAGTGCACCCGCAACGGTGGGCACACTGAGCGGAGCGTCCTCGCTCAGCCTTTCGTCGGGCCAGGATCTGGTTGGCTACGCGAACCTCAGCACGCAAGGATCGCTCACGCTGCTGGCGGGCGGTCGGATCGATTTTGGTGCCCTGTTCGCGCTGGGCGCGATCGACGTCACCGCTGGCAATTCGCTGACACTTGGTGATGTGAACTCGGGCGACTCGATCGACCTGACGTCGCAGGCCGTTGCCGCGACCGGCAACCTGACCGCAGCAACGTCCATTTCCGTGACGTCGGCAAGCAATGTGACGACAGGCAATCTCGCCGCCGGATCGGGTACGCCATCGGGAGCCAACGGCGACCTCTACTCCATCGGCATTCGCTCTGGCGGAAATGTTGTGACCGGCGCTGTCTTCGCCGCTTCCGACCTCGGCATTGCTGCTGCGGGCAATTTGACTACGGGCTTCGTCAGGGCCTTCGATAACCTTCTGCTGGCTGAAGGCAGCGTCAGCGTCGATAGCCTTTCGATTGTGAACCGGACGCTGATCGCCAACAGTTCGATGGCAGTTCTCGGCCAGACGCCCGCCGGGTTCGATAAGGAGCTGGTCTTTGCGGCCGTACCTGTCGCAACAGCCGGGGCCGTAGCGATTGCCAATCAGTCGACGTTCGGCACCTTGCGGATTGCGGCGGGGACCACGGTTACTGCAGGCAATCTGTTCGCTGGTGGCAGCATTGGCGTGACCAGCACCGGCAACATGAACTTCGGCAATGTGCAGGCGCAGAGCAACCGGCTTGAGCTGATTTCGCGCAGCGGTTCGATCACGGCCAACAACCTGTTTTCCCAATCGGATGTCCTCGCCAGCGGCGCTGCAGGGCTTTCGCTCGCGCAGGTGCGTGGGCGGGACCTTGCGTTGCTGTCGAACGGCAATGTTTCGGTCCAGCTTGCGCTTGCCGGAATCGTGACCAACGCCACGACAAACCAGATCACCAATGCGACCGGACGCCTGCTGATCGCCAATTCCTCAATGCTGCCGGTAACTTCGGCCCTGCCCGGATCGATCAACTACAATGCGCTTTTCGCAGCAACGCCGGTTCGCACGGGCGGCACTGCAACAATCTCGCAAGCAGCGGTGGCTGGGCGCATCTCTGCTGCGACGGCGGGCAACTTTACCGGCGGCGGCATGGCAGGTTTCAGCGGAATCGAGGTCGAATCCGGCGGCCTTGTTACCGTAAGCCAGCGCTGGGGTGGGCCGCAGGTTACTATTGTCTCGGCAGACATCGCCATCATCGACAATGGACCCAATACAACCGGACCGACCGGACCGACCGGCCCGCAAATCTTGTCCGGCATCCGCACCACGGAGACCGGTTTTGTGGACCTGATCTCAAACTCGAGCAGCACCGCGCTGATCGGTGACGGGCTGACGGGGAGCGGTTATTCGCTGAGCAATTCCGAAATCGGTCTGATCTCGACGGGCGAACTGACAATCGCTGCCGTGGACCAGTCAGCCAACGCCACGGACATGCTGATCGGCAACGTCTCGCTGACAGCGGGCGGGACGATCGGATCGACCATTGCTGCCGGCACTGCAGGCAAGATCATCTTCGCATCGGGCAATCTGCAGACCCAGACGCCGGGTGGCGCGATCCGTGTTGTGGGGACGGTCAACGGGACAGGATTTGCGCAATCCAACATCCTCGAATTCACGACCGGCAGGTTCGAACTCGATGCGGCGACAGGGGCGATCAACCTCACTTCGGCCAGCCAGCAGACGACCGGTGCGCCGCTCGGCGGCGTGATCGAGATCAACGCGGCGAATATCCATGTCGCAGCAGGGAGCATCCTCGAAAAGCTGTCGGCCGATCCTCTCTATGCAGGGCGGATCGAGGAACTGAATGCCCCCGCTGCCGTGCAACGCCCCGAAGGTGTGTTGCGCGCGCTCGGGCTGGATCTATTGCCTACAGGGACCCTATACATCCAGAATACCGGGACGGCGCTCAATCCGGCAGGTTTCCTGGCGAACTTCGATCTGGTCGACGTGACGGCCCCGACCAACGCGACCCCCGGCACGATCTCGATCGTGGTCAACGGAGCCTTCCAGACGCCGACAGGCATCGTCTCCGGCTTTGCCGCACACGATCTGGTGGTCAACGATCCGGACGCGAACTTCGCACCCTACACGGCCGATAGCCAGATCAACGGATGTCTGCTCAGCGCGACAGTCTGTTCGGTCATGCCGGAAGGGCCGGACACGATCGGCCAGATTTCGGGTCAGATCGAGATCATCTCGAACCAGACGCTCGGCTCTACGCCGACCTTTGTCGAGGAACCGGCGGCTCCTGCCAGCGAAGAGGGCAGTGACGATGAGGCTCCACCGCCTCAGCAGGAAGAGGCAAGCGAGGGTGAACAGGCAGCGTCCAGTCCGATCGCGCCACCACCACAGCTTATCGACAGCAGACCGCTCGAACCGCAGACGCAGGTCGAGCAACCCGTGGCAGGCAGCGGCAACCCCGCTCTGATCGGCTCGGTGGTCAACGAGAACAGCGCGGAAGGAGACGACCAGTGAACGCGCGGAACAACGGATCGATGAACACGCTGCGGCGTGGACTCCTGCTTGGCCGTGTCTCGCTTCTGGCGGGCATGATCGCCACGGCCATACCCACATTCGCTGCCGAAGGGCAGCAACCCCTGTCCATTCGCAATTCCTTCCGTGTCGGCAGTTCGGGTGTGACCTGTACCGCCCAGAACGCGCCGCTCGACAAGCGGCTCGGCGGCATATTCGACCGGAGTTACCGGCTGAGCTGCCGCGATGCCTCGGGCGCAGTGGGCACGCTGATTGCGGTACGTCGCGATGTCGCGATGGGAAGCGAGCCGACTGGCTTGCCGGGGGTTACCCTAGCCTGTGGTGGCGACGGCGCAGTGATGATCGAGGCTCTGGGCCGGGTTGTGGCGGTCAATTGCCGCGATCAGGCAGCCAACGTCGACTACAAGCGCTACGCGGTAAAGCGGGGTGGAACGACCTACTTCGTAGAAGGGCTGGCCGGATACGATCCCGCGCTTCGTCTGGCGCTTGCCAGCGTCATTGCCGATGCTCCGGTTGCGGGCGAGATCCGCGTGGCTACGACCGAAGTCAGCGATCCGGCAGCTTTTGCCCGTGTCCAGGCGGGCCAGCTCGACCGGCTCGGCGCGCGGGACGAAGGCTATTTGCGCAACAATGGCGGGCGCTTTGCCGAATCGTCCGAGTTCTTCGAGGCGCTTGCCAACCGCGATCGCAACTCGGGTTCTGCGGGTTTGGCAGAAGCGCTGGCAAACCAGGCTCTTCAGCAATCGAACCTTGGCAACTTCACCACGGCAGACCGGCTGCTCGCGCAAGCCGGATCTGCCATGGCGCGTGGTGACGGGGTTACCCAGCGGTTGATCCGCAACTACCGGGCGATCAACCGCCTGAACCAGCGCAAGCCTGCGGCAGCGCTCAAGGAGCTCTCGACGCCGGTCAATGCCATCGGCGATGTCTTTGACCGAGGCAGCCTCGAAGCCGGTTTGATCAACATGCCACTGGCCGAACAGATCAACCGCGAAAGTTCGGCGCTCAAGCGGCTTGGCGCGGTCGACCCGGGGCTGAGTGATACAGAGCGGGCCGAGATACTCGATGCGCAGGCCGATGCGCTCAAGGCTACAGCGACGCGCCTGCAGGGGCGTTACGACGAAGCGATCAAGGGCTTCGAAGGCGCCGGACGGCGGCTTGAGGCCGTTCGTGGTGGCCGCGTTGCTTCTGCGGGGTGGCTGCGTTCGGAGATCCAGATCGAGCTGGCGCTTCTTGCCGAAGCACAGGGTCGCAAGGCAGACAGTGGCGCGGCATTTGACCGTGCCATTGCGCTGATCGGGGCCTCCTTCCCGCAATCGCCTGCGCTTCTGGCAGCGCAGGCGCGCAAGGCCGCATGGCTCGGTCGTTCCGGAGACGAGGCCGGAGCGCTAGCGCTCTATGGCAAGGTCGTTGAGGACAGTCTGGTAGTGCCCGATGCGGGTACGACGCTGCGTGATCTGCTGGGGCCGTACTTCGGACTGCTTGCGAAGAGCGGTGGGGTCGAAAGCGCGAAGGCGACCTTTGCCGCATCGCAGGTGCTGCAGCGACCCGGCGTCGCGCAGACGCAGGCGGTGCTGGCCCGTCAGATGTCTGAAGGCAATGACGAGGCAGCGGCCCTGTTCCGCCTCTCGCTTGCCCGCACACGCGATATTGCCCGCACCGAGGCGCTCGTCGAGCAGCTCTCGACCGTTGCAACTCCCGACGCCCAGCAGGCCGCAGCACTGCAATCGGCGCAGGATAACCTAGCGTCGCTGCGCCGCGATCAGACCGCGCTGGTGAGCAAGTTGGCAGCCTTCCCGCGCTACAACGTGCTGGCGCCGCGCAGCGTGGAATTGGTCGAGCTGCAATCGGCCCTGAAGGGTGGGGAGTCCTATTACAAGCTGATGGTCGTGGGCGAGCGGGTCTATGGTCTGTTTGTCACCAAGGGTGCTGCGCGCGTGGTGGACCTTAGCCTTTCGCCTGCCGACATGGCAAAGCAGGTCAAGGAGATCCGCGATACCATCGTCAAGGTCGAGAATGGTCAGCAGGTCAACTATCCGTTCGATCTCGATAAGTCGCGCGCGCTCTACAAGACGCTGTTCGGACAGGTGGAAGACATGCTTCCCACCACGCGGCACCTGATCTTCGAGCCCGATGGCGCAATGCTGCAACTGCCGCCGACGGTGCTGGTGACCGGCGATAAAGGCGTCGCCGAATACAAGAAGCGGATGGAGAGCCCCGACGGCGATCCGTTCGACTTTACCGGCGTGGAATGGCTCGGCCGAGGGCGCGAGGTAACGATCGCGGTGAGCCCGCGCGGGTTCCTGGACATCCGCAAGCTTGCTGCGTCCGGTGCACCTCGGAACTATCTGGGTCTGGGACACAACGCCAAGCCAGCCGCACGCCCGGTCACTGCGGTGGCCGATGAATGCGACTGGCCGCTGGCGACATGGCAGAACCCGATCTCGGCTGACGAACTGCTATTTGCGCAAAAGAAGCTGAGCCTCGGGGGCAGCGCCGTGAAGACCGATGCGGCCTTCAGCGACAGCGCGCTGCTTTCCGAAGCCGATCTCGACCAATACCGTGTGCTGCACTTTGCCACGCATGGTCTGGTGACTGCACCGCGTGCCGATTGTCCAGCGCGACCCGCGTTGGTGACCAGCTTCGGTGACATGGGCTCCGACGGGTTGCTGACCTTCCGCGAGATCTTCGACCTCAAGCTCAATGCTGATCTCGTGATCCTTTCGGCCTGCGACACGGCGGGCATGGCAACGGTCGCTGCAAGCCGCGAGGCTGGCGTGACGACAGGTGGCAACTATGCGCTCGACGGGTTGGTCCGAGCCTTTGTTGGCGCGGGGGCTCGCACGGTCATCGCCAGTCACTGGCCCGTGCCGGACGACTTCGATGCGACCAAGCGCCTGATCGGCGGCGTGATCGATTCCATGCCGGGTCAGGAACTCGCCAACGCGCTGGAGAGCGCGCAGGAAAAGCTGATGGATGACCCGAACACTTCGCATCCGTTCTACTGGGCGGCGTTCATCATCGTGGGCGATGGCGCGAAGCCGCTGGTCAGCGGGAAGGCACCGATGACGTCGGTCGAGGTGCCTCCTGCTTCAGCTGTGGCTGCAAGGCGGTAGGGGGCTGAAAAATCCGGTCAGGTTACCGTTCTCCATTTGCGTTAACGCAGCGCGACTGGAGAGCGGCGATGTGGCTTGATCGGAACATTCAGACTGAGACGGTTCTGCACTCCGGCGGGCTAGAGCCCGCGCTCCTGCAGGCAAGTTACCGGCGGGGCGTGTTTCGGGCCAAGGTTAATGTCCGCTCGATTTCATGCGACACCGCGCAGGTCGACTGCATGGAGAATCCGCGTCTCGGAACGATGGTATGGCTCACCTTTCCGGGCCTCGAATCACGCGCTGCGATTGTCGAGGAAAGTGGTGGGTTCCGTGTGACACTGCGACTGGCAGAGCCCCTGCATCCGGCCGTTCTTGATGCATTGCTGGGTGGTCGCCTGCGGACCTGGCACTGAAGGCGCACCCTTGTTGGAAGGCTTGCGTCTGTTCAGCGACCGGCAACTTGATCTGGCTGACAAGGACACGACCGTGAGCGGGCGTCTGCCATTGGCTTGATGCAAGCCGCAGCAGGTATCGCTAGCATGGTCGGCGCAACGAGGTGCAGACCATGAGCCAGCGGGATACTACCGACTCATTCAGCGTTAAACGCGGATTCAGCCTCGATCGCCGTCAGATGATTGGTGCCCTGCTCGCTGGGGTTGTCTTTCCCGGAACGCCGCTGATGGCGGGTCCCGGCGGCAAGGGAGGTGGCGGGCCTGCCAGCGCCTTTGCAGAAATGGAGCGACTGGCGACCCTGGAGGCACGCGGGGCGACGGTTTCCTTAACGCCCGGCGATAGCTGGAACGGCCTCGCCGGTTCAGGCTTTGCGCAAGTGCCACAGGACCCAGCGCGCACCACGGCGAAGCCAGCCATGCGACTGCTGGTGCCGCCAGGGCAAGTCTATGTGGATCGTATGGTCGTTGGCGTTGCCGCCGGGGCGAACGATCGCGGCGACTGCCTCACCAATCTAGGCCTTGCGGGCGTGGAAGTGTTTTTCGAGGGCCGCATGGCGCGTATCGAGCGTCCGACCATGTGGCACTATCGTGATGCTGGGGGCGTGATACGTTCGGCCTTCGGTTGGTGGGCTGAACTCGTTCATGATGGGCGCCACATTGTCGAGAGCGCCGACGGTGGCGCGGAAGTCTGGTTCAGGGCCATCCCGCGCGATCCGACGATGCAGGTCCGTGTCATTGGGCCCTACCGGTTCCACCCCCGGGCGAAGATGCATGATCTCGAACTGATCGTGGCACCATCGCGTCCGGCAATTGCGGGGAGACGGTTTCCGACCCTGCAGGCGGCGGCGGAGCACATCCGTCAGCGCGGCGCCAACTTTGCACGCATCACTATCGTCGAGCGTGGGCTACACGAATGGGATGGACTGGCTGCAGGTTACCATACCTGGGGTTATACGGTCGTCGACGCGACGGTCCCGGTCGTGATTGGCAAGGCTCAGCCGAAGACTGGAGTGAGAAACTACGACGCAGTCAACACGATGCGCCCTCGACTGGAGCCGATCTGCTTTCGCGGTGCAAACCTGACGCTCGATTTCCGCAACGTCTTTCAACTCTATCACGAGAGGCCGACCAACCGGCAGCACTGGCTGGATGGCTGCACAATGACCAACAGCGATCCGGCCGGGCGTGCGGCGCTGTGGCGCAAGGGGTCGCGACCTATTGCTCAGGTGGTGCGTGATTGGCCCTGGTTTACCGACGTGACGGCGACGAACCTCCACAACGCAATGGTCCAGTGCTCGCTCGCGCGCAATTGCACGCTTCAGCGCGGCGCTTTTGACATGTTCACCGAAAGTCTGTGTGTCTATGGCAACCGTGTCAGCGAATGGGACACGACCGAGGACTGGACCGTCTATCGCCCCGCGCTCGAAATCACCTACGCAGGCCAGGGCGCTGCGACGCTTGCTTGTTCCGGCACCAACCTTGCAGCATCACGGGTGTTCACCGCGATGGTCGATGGCGTGACGGTGGGGACTTTCGCCACCGGTAATGGCGATGCAGTTCACTTTGCAGGGACGAATTACGATTTCGCCGGCGTGGCTCGATGGCTCAACAGTCTGCCCGACTGGTCGGCTCGAGTTGTCGACAACACTCATCTTGCCGCGTCCAACCAAGCTTTGGGCACCATCGGACCTTGGGGCCCGTTGCCGGTCGGAGGCAAATCGCTGAAGCTCTTCAGCTACTTCGACTTGCATGCCGACTTCTACCAGAAGAACGCCACCGGAGTGGTCAAGGAAAACGTGGTGATCATGGACAACGTCGCCACGCAAATCGTGGCCCAGGACCTGTTCTTCACGGGCAGCGGAGGCTGTTCGGATTTCTTTGCGGTCAATAACGTCTTCGTGAACAAGAACCGTAGCGGGCCAACCGACAATCACGCCCACATCGCCAGCCAGTTGACCAACCCGCAGAGTCACGTGGTGATAGCGTTCAATTCCCTGACCCGACAGAATATCGTGATCCGCGGCGATCTCGGCAACACCACGCTCGATGCCTATTGCCTGATCGCGGATAATGCAGTGCGTGAAGTGAGTTGGAGAGGCAAGCCAAGAGGCGACGGCGCCATACGCGGAAACGCCCCACCGGACGATGGGGCGAAGTGAAGCGCAATGCGCTGTTCTAATGGAAAGAAATGGCTCCCTGAGTAGGATTCGAACCTACGACCAAGTGATTAACAGTCACCTACTCTACCGCTGAGCTATCAGGGAGCAGCCTCGGTCTCCCGGGGCAGGACCGCGCTAATAACAGGCGATTCCGGTTTGGCAAGCACCTGTTTTCAATTTTCTCTCAGACCATGAACTGTTCGGCGAAGATGCGGTCCTCGAGGCTCTGCCCACGGTCGAACATCAGGGTCAGGCGATGCTCGGGCCAGGCTTTGACGCGCACCTCGCGCACGTCGCGCACCTCCTTCTGATCGGCCACGACGAGGACCGGCCGCTTCACCGATTCGAGTGCCTTGAACACGATCTCGTAAGTGTCGGGCAGAATCGCGCCGCGCCAGCGACGAGGGCGGAAAGGACTGATCGGGGTGAGCGCCAGCATGTTGGAGGACAGCGGCAGGATCGGGCCGTTGGCAGAGAGGTTGTAGGCGGTGGAACCAGCAGGCGTAGCCACGAGCACGCCGTCACAGGCGAGTTCGGGCATGCGCACCTTGCCATTGACGCTGACCTCAAGCTTGGCGGTCTGGCGGGTTTCGCGAAGGATCGACACTTCGTTGATCGCGCAGACCGAGTGTTCCTCGCCGGTGTTGGTGATCGCGGTCATCCGCAGGGGCGAGACCGAGATTCGCGTGGCCTTGGCAAGGCGCTCCTCGATACTGCGGCTCGACCTGTACTTGTTCATCAGGAAGCCGACTGTACCGAGATTGAGGCCGAAGGCGGGAACGACATGGTCGATATCGAGCATGGTATGCAGCGTCTGCAGCATGAAGCCGTCACCGCCGATCACCACGGCCGCGTCTGCCTCTTCGAGCGGCACCCAGTCGCGACTCTTCAGCAGCGTCTCGTACGCGTCCTGAGCGCGCTCGCTGGGAGAGGCCAGCAGGGCGAGGCGGGCGAAATCCGGCATTTGTCTTCAAGCCCCCGTCGAACGCAGCAGAAAAAGTCCTGACGGGGAGATATGGGGCGGACCGGATTGGCGCAATGCACAAAAGCATGGCAAACGCAGCGCGGCGCACAGGCGGAACGCTTTGGCAAGGATAGCCCGCTAAAGATGCGACGATGCCAAGGCCCACGCGACTTTCCAGCGCCGACGATGTGCGCGACAGCCTTACCGGGCTTCCCGGCATCGCGGGAGCGGCATCGTGGTTCGAGGGGCATCAGCGCGGCTATGTCCACGCCATGCTGCTCGGCTTGCACCGGTTCCGCACTGTGAACCTTGCCTATGGTCATTCAGGTGGCGACAGCGTGTTAGCGGAAATCGCTCGCCGCATTGCCGACTTTGCTGCCGAGGAACTGGAAGCCAATGCGCTGGTCGCACGGGTCGGCGGGGGCGAATTCCTTGTGGCCAGCAGTGGGACGATCAGCCGCGATCGTTGGCAGTGGCTGGCTGAAGCGCTGACCCGCCGGATATCGCGCAGCCTGCCGATGAGCGGCGATGTGCTGCGTCTGGTACCGCGCACGGCGTTGCTGCGCGGGCTTCCTGGTGAGGGCGGGGCGGCGTTGATCGATCGTTTGGATCAGGCGCTGGGCTCGCTGCAGCAGCAGGCCGGGCGGCGTCTCCTTTGGGCGGACGGATCGCACCGTGCTCGGGGGCGCAGTGCTGCGCGGCTTGAGGCGGACTTGATCGGAGCGATGGCGCGGGATGAGATCGGTCTGGTGTTTCAACCGCAATATGCCGTCGCAGATGGATCGCTTGCAGGCGTTGAGGCCCTGGCGCGGTGGGATCATCCCCAGCTGGGCCGGATGGGCGCGGAGACGCTGTTCGCAATAGCCGAGCGTGGCGATCACGTCGCGCAGTTATCGCGCCATATTGCCAGAAAGGCGCTGGCCATTGCGGCGGCTTGGCCGGAAGGGCTTGCCGTTTCGCTGAATGTTACCGCGGAAGATCTGGCCGATGACAGTTTCTCTGCAGACTTCTCGGAACTGCTTAGGTCGATCGGTTTCGCGCCTGCGCGCTTGACGCTTGAGGTGACCGAGCACGCACTCGTGGCCGATTTCGCGCGCTCGTCCGAGGCTTTGGCTGAACTTGCCAGTCTTGGCGTGAGAATAGCACTCGATGATTTCGGTACGGGATATGCGAACTTCCGCACGCTGAAGGCCTTGCCGCTCGATACGATCAAGCTCGATGCCTCGCTGGTGCGTGATGTGGACAGCGATGCGCGGGACCGGGCGATCTTTACCGCCATTGTCGCCATGGCGCGTGCGCTCGGGCTCAAGCTGGTGTGCGAGGGTGTAGAACGCGAGAGCCAGCTTGCGGTGCTCGTCGAGGAAGGGTGCGATACCTTTCAGGGGTTTCTGCGATCCGGGCCGGTTGGCGCGGACGAGATCACTGCGCTGATCTGATCCGACTGAGCAGACGGCCTAAGCCACCTTCTTCGCCCGCCTCGCGATTGCCGAAAGACCCTTGGTCAGCTGGACCAGACCGTTGAGGCGACCTTCTGCCGTGCCCCACGCGCGGGTGATGACCAGCTTGTTGTCGGGACGCAGCTTGGCGACGCCGTTGAGGCGCTCGACGTAGCCGATCAGGCCCATGGGATCGGGGAACGTGTCCTTGTGGAAGCTCACCAGCGCGCCCTTGGGGCCGACGTCGATCTTGGCGATGTTGGCGGCTATGGCCTGCCGCTTGACCTCGATCAGGCGCAGCAGGTTCTGGGTCGGGCCGGGGAGCGGACCGAACCGGTCGATCATTTCGGCGGCCAGAGCCTCGACCGCGTCCGGACCTTCGGCATCGTTCATGCGGCGGTATAGCGCCATGCGCACGGCGAGATCGGGTACGTAGTCCTCGGGGATCATGATCGGCGCGTCGAGCGTGATCTGCGGGCTCAGCGCCTCGCGTTCACGCGCAAGGCCGATGTCGCCCGCCTTGGCGGCAAGGATCGCGTCTTCCAGCATGGACTGGTAGAGTTCGAAGCCGACTTCCTTGATATGGCCCGACTGTTCGTCGCCGAGCAGGTTGCCAGCCCCACGAATGTCGAGATCGTGGCTGGCAAGCTGGAAACCGGCGCCGAGGCTGTCGAGATCGCCGAGCACCTTGAGGCGCTTTTCGGCGACTTCGGACAGGGCCATTGTCTCAGGGTAGGTCAGGTATGCGTAGGCGCGGATCTTTGCGCGACCGACGCGACCGCGCAGCTGGTAGAGCTGGGCAAGGCCGAAGCGGTCGGCGCGGTGGATGACGATGGTGTTGGCCGAGGGAATGTCGATGCCGCTTTCGATGATCGTGGTCGACAGCAGGACTTCGTACTTCTTTTCGTAGAACGCACCCATGCGGTCCTCGACCTCGGTCGGACTCATCTGGCCGTGCGCGGTGACGAAGCGGACTTCGGGGACGTTGAGCCGCAGCCACTCTTCCAGTTCCGGCATGTCGGCGATTCGGGGCACGACGATGAAGCTCTGCCCGCCGCGCTGGTGTTCGCGCAGCAGCGCCTCGCGCATGACCATGTCATCCCACGGCATGACGTAGGTGCGGGTGGCGAGGCGGTCGACCGGCGGGGTTTGGATCGTGGACAGCTCGCGCAGGCCTGACATGGCCATCTGCAGCGTGCGGGGGATGGGCGTGGCGGTGAGAGTGAGGACGTGGACGTCCGCCTTCAGTTCCTTCAGCTTCTCCTTGTGGGTGACGCCGAAGCGCTGTTCCTCATCGACGATGACGAGGCCGAGGCGCTTGAATTCTACCGACTTGGCGAGCAGCGCGTGGGTGCCGACGACAATGTCGATCGTGCCAGCGGCAAGGCCGACCTTGGTCTCTGCCGCTTCCTTGGCTGGGACGAGGCGCGAGAGGCGGCCGATCTGGAGCGGGAAGCCGTTGAAGCGCTCGACGAAATTCGAGTAGTGCTGGCGCGCGAGTAGCGTGGTCGGCGCGATGACGGCCACCTGAACGCCCTGCATGGCCGCGACGAAGGCGGCACGAAGAGCGACCTCGGTCTTGCCGAAGCCGACATCGCCGCAGACGAGGCGGTCCATCGGCTTGCCTTCGACCATGTCGGACAGGACATCGCCGATGGCGCGTTCCTGATCCTCGGTTTCCTCCCACGGGAAGCGATCGACAAAGGGGCCGTAGCTGGCGGGATCGACAGGGAGGATTTCGCCCTGCCGCAGCGCGCGGTGGGCGGCGGTGGCCATGAGTTGGCCGGCCATCTCCAGAATACGCTCGCGCATCCGCGCCTTGCGGCGCTGCCACGCCTCGCCACCAAGCTTGTCGAGTGCGACGCCGTCGGCGTCAGAGCCATAGCGCGAGAGGACGTCTAGGTTCTCGACCGGGATGTAGAGCTTGTCGCCGCCTGCGTATTCAAGCTGGACGCAATCGTGCGGGGAATCGCCGACACCTATGGCTTCCAGGCCAAGATAGCGACCAATGCCGTGGTCCATGTGGACGACGAGATCGCCGGGGGTGAGGGCGGATAGCTCGGCCAGGAAGGCGTCCGCGTCCTTGCGCTTCTTCTTGCGGCGGACGAGGCGGTCACCAAGGATGTCCTGCTCGGTCAGCAGTTCCAGATCGTCGTTGGCGAAGCCCTGTTCGAGCGGCAGGACCACGGCGGCGGGCTTACCGCTGGCGGCGAGGCCTAGCGCTTCCTGCCAGGTTTCGGCCATCTGTGGGGTAAACTTGCCCGCCTCAGCCAGCAACGAGGCGAGGCGTGAGCGCGAACCGGTGGTATAAGCCGCGATGATCGGCTTCTTGCCGCGAACGCCGAGGGCCGAGATGTACTTGGCGGCCGCTTCGTAAATGTTGGTGCCGCCAGAGGTGGCGGCGGCGCGTTCGGGCGTGAAATCGTGGCTGGAGGCGAAGCCGAAATCGACGACCTGCCTGGACTCTGGCTCGGCAAACAGCGTGGTGCGGTGGACGGGCCAGCCTGCCAGCGCGCGGTCCAGTTCGTCGCGCGAGAGGTAGAGCGCGGTTTCTGACAGGGGGCGATAGCTGCCGGGGGCCTTGGACGAGCTGTCGAGACGCGACTGGTGGTAGTCGGAAATGTCGGCAACGCGCTGTTCGGCGGCCTTGATCGCGGTCGTGTCAATCAGGACGAGATCGCCTTCGCCCAGATGGTCGAACAGGGTGACGAGGCGGTCTTCGAACAGCGGGAGCCAGTGCTCCATGCCGGCAAGGCGGCGGCCGTCGGTGATCGCCTGATAGAGCGGGTCGCCGGTGGCGTTGGCGCCAAACAGTTCGCGGTAGCGGCTGCGGAAGCGCTTGATGCTGTCTTCATCGAGCAGGGCTTCGCTGGCGGGGAGCAGGAGGTGCGTTTCGACGGGCTGGACCGAGCGCTGCGTGTTCGGATCGAACAGGCGCAGGGTTTCGAGCTCATCGCCGAAGAAATCGAGCCTGAGGCCATGGTCAAGGCCAGACGGGAAGATGTCGAAGACCGAGCCGCGCACCGCGTATTCGCCTGCGTCGACCACGGTATCGGTGCGCGAATAGCCCTGCCGCTGGAGCAATCCGATCAGGCTCTCGCGGCCGATCTCGGCGCCGGGCGTCAGGAGCCGGGTGGATTCGCGGAGGCGGAACGGGGTGAGCACTCGCTGGAGCGCGGCGTTGATAGTGGTGACGAGCAGCTGCGGGCCGGATCGCTTGTGCTGCAGCTTTTGCAAGGCGGCGAGACGGCGGGCGCTGACGGAAAGCGCGGGCGAGGCGCGGTCGAACGGCAGGCAGTCCCACGCGGGGAAGTCGATGACCTCAAGGTCCGGCGCGAAGAACGCGGCGCTATCGGCAATCGCGCGCATCGCTGCTTCATCAGGCGCAATGAACACGGCACGGCCCTTGGCGGCGCGGGCGAGGTCAGCCAGCACGAGCGGCTGCGCGCCGCGCGCAACGGACGAAAGCGTGAGCGGCGTCTTTGCCGAGAGGATCCGGGCGAGGTCTGACATGGCGGGTCTAACGCGCGAGACGCGAAATCAGCGCGGGATCTCGACGTAGTCCAGCTTGCGCATGGCGTCCATCATCGGGCCCGCGTACTTCTCGGGCACGGGCTGGGTGCCGAGCGCCCAGGCCATGATCTCGACGTCGTCTTCCTCGATCAGATCTTCGAACCATGCGACCTGCTCGGGCGTCCACGAGGCGTGGTAGCGATCGAAATAGCAGCCGATCATGTAGTCCGCCTCGCGCGTACCACGGTGCCAGGCGCGGAAGTGGATGCGGCGAAGGCTTTCGGGCGGCGTGGCGGCAGGCTCGGTCATGGCTTGCCGTTAGGCCGAACGCGCGAGCGAAACAAGGGCCGTAGGGCCTAGGCCAAAGGGCATCCCGGCGCGGTTCTTCCCCCTGCGCCGGGATGCCCTTTGGATAGTTCAACCCCGCAGCGCGGCGAGAATATCGTCGGGTTGGCGGCCAATCAGGTCCTTCGCCAGTTCCTTGATCAGGGCGTGTTGCGTCGCCTTGCCAAACTGGTGACGCAAATCGCCCAAAGCCCGGGGCGGGGCGATCAGCACGAGATGTTCGATCTTGTGCCCCTGCACCTGCCGGTTCAGCCAGTCGGCCACGGCGGCGCAGTGCGCGGCTTCGTTCTGTTGGTGAGGTGAAGCGTGGCTTCCGCCGCTGCTGTGGTTCTGCTCGACCAGTTCGGGCGTTTCGAGGCTCACGAGTTCGGGCGCGGCCTCCGTTCCGGCATTGCGGTAAAGCTCCCATGCCTTGCCATCTACAATGGCAATCACGGCTGCGTGGGGGATCAGCATCGGTTGGGCTCCTGTTCTCGTTGTTGTCGCAGATGACCCAAGCACCTGAAGGGCCGCACAACCATGCGTTGGATCAAAAATGCCCGTGAATTTCGCCATGTGCGGCATTGGCGAATGTAACGGTTGCGGCCTATGTCCGTTCCACGATGCGTCCCGATCTGCTCAATCCCCTGTTTGCCGAAAGCTCCAGCCTGAAGGGCGTGGGCCCCGGTCTTGCGCGGCCGCTGGACAAGCTGGGTCTGACGCGGGTGCGCGATATTGCCTATCACCTGCCGGACCGCTGGGTTCTGCGAAGGGCAGTGGCGAACCTCGACGAAGCGGGGCTGGGGGAGCAAATCGTGCTGCCACTGACACCGCGCGATTATCGGCAGGCGGCGGGGCGCGGGCCATTTCGTGTCATGGCCGAGGATGCTGCGGGCAACTATGTGGCGCTGACCTTCTTCGGGCGCGCCGCATATACGGCCAAGAAGCAGCTGCCGCTCGGTGAGAAGCGATGGGTGGCAGGGCGTCTCGACCAGTTCGGGCAGACCTGGCAGATCGTTCATCCTGACCATGTCAGCGAAGACAGCGCCGGCATGCTCGGCCAGTTGAACGAGCCGGTCTATCCGCTTTCGGAAGGGTTGACGCAGGGTCGGGTGCAGGCGCTGGTGGGGCAGGCGTTGGCGCATCTGCCGATGCTGCCGGAATGGATCGAGCCGGGGCTGCTGGCGAAGATGGATTGGCCGGCCTGGCATGAGGCACTGCCCGCCGCACACAAGGTGGAGAACAAGGCGGCGAAGGATCGCCTCGCCTATGACGAACTGCTCGCCAACAGCCTCGCCCTGATGCTGGTGCGCGAAAGCAACCGTGCCAAGAAGGGCACCCCGCTGCATGGTGACGGGCGCCTGCGCGCCAAGCTCAAGCTGCCGTTTGAACTGACCGGCGCGCAGAAGCGCTCGATTGCAGAGATCGAAAGCGACGTGGCGCAAGGGGCTCCGATGCTGCGGCTGCTGCAGGGCGATGTCGGTTCGGGCAAGACGGCTGTGGCGCTGAACGCCATGCTGATCGCGGTCGAAGCGGGCGGACAGGCTGCCTTGTTGGCGCCGACCGAAATCCTTGCGAGGCAGCATGCCGAGACGCTTACTCGAATGGCTGCAGGGACTGGCGTGAACATCACGCTGCTGACCGGGCGTGACAAGGGCAAGGCGCGTGAATCGATCCTGATGGGGCTGCTCGATGGCAGCATCGACATCTGCGTCGGCACCCATGCCATCTTTCAGGATGCCGTCGCCTATCGCAATCTGGCGCTGGTGGTGATCGACGAGCAGCATCGCTTCGGCGTCGGCCAGCGGCTGATGCTGACCCAGAAAGCCAAGCGCACGCCGCATTGTCTGGCGATGACTGCAACGCCGATCCCGCGCACGCTGACTTTGGCGCAGTATGGCGAGATGGACGTCTCGCGGCTCGACGAGATGCCGCCGGGCAGGCAGGCCATCGACACGCGGGTGATTTCGACCGAGCGGATCGCGGATGTGGTCGAGGGCGTTGCCCGACACATCGCCAAGGGCGCGCAGGCATACTGGGTGTGCCCGATGGTGCGCGAGCTCGAGACCGAGGACATTGCGGCTGCCGAAGCGCGCTATGCTGCGCTGAAGGAGAGGTTCGGCGATACAGTCGTCATGGTCCACGGCCAGTTGCGTCCCGAGATCAAGGACGCAGCGATGGAACGCTTTGCGCGGGGCGAGGCGCAATTGCTGGTGGCGACTACGGTAATCGAAGTGGGCGTGGACGTGCCGAACGCCACGTTGATGGTGATCGAGCAGGCCGAACGCTTTGGCCTTGCTCAGTTGCACCAGTTGCGCGGACGCGTAGGGCGCGGAAGCCAGCAGTCGACCTGCCTATTGCTGCGCGGTGAGGCGCTGTCAGAGACGGGGCGCGAGCGTCTGGCGCTGATGCGCGAAACGCAGGACGGCTTCAGACTGGCGGAGGAGGACTTGCGGCTGCGCGGCGGCGGCGAGCTGCTCGGTACTCGGCAATCGGGTGATACGCCGTTCAAGGTTGCCGATTTCGAGCAGATCGCGCGGCTTTTGCCCCTGGCGCATGATGACGCACGATTGCTTATGGAGCGCGATGGCGGTTTGGCTTCGCCTCGCGGGGAAGCGGCGCGTGTGCTGCTCTATCTGTTTGAGCGCGACTGGGGCGTCCAGCTGTTGCGAGGGGGATAGCGTGACGGGTTTGGGCGACGCGAAAAAGGGGTAAACGCGCCGCCCGCTCCCTGAACTTTTGTTACTTGCCTGCAGGCTTGGTCGCTGCCGCGTCAGCGCTCTTGCCAGCGCTCTTGGTGGCATCGGCAAATGCCTGCGCGGTCATGCCGATCATCAGCCCCGAAGCGCCCTTGGCGACCGAGGTTTTGGGAAGCTTGACCCGCATGGTGCCGGCATCGAGCACGAAATCGGTGGCAGTCACTTCGGTGACCTTGCCAAGCTGGGTCGTGCCATCGGATGCATAGACCGGGGCATCGGCAACGATTGCGGCTTCAAGCTCAGCCTTGGCGTTGGCCTTTGCCTTTTCGGCTGCGGCATCAAGCTCTACCTTGGTCATGCCCAGAACCGGACCCTTGGGACCCGAACCCAACGCGGTCAGAGCGAGAGTGGCCGAGTTCTTGCCGGTATCGATGACGAAGTTGGGTGCATTGACGCTCTTGATCTTGCCGACTTCAGCGCCGTTCACGTCATAAACAGTAGCGCCGACAGTGGGCGTGGCTGCAGTTGCGGGTGACTCTGCGGTTGCAGTCGTTTCGGTTCCTGCGGCTGCTTCTTGTGCGCTTGCGGCAGTGGCTAGGGGAATGGATGCGACGAGAAGGGCTGCGGTGATATTGCGGATTCTCACTAGGGATTTCCTGTCCAGTTGTCGGAATAACATCGCCAATTTCGGCTCAGTTGTTCCGATCGGAAACCCGCTTTGCGATCCTGCGACGCGGAAATGAGGGCGAATTGAAGGACTTGTGCCGTAGCTGCGACGAGGCGATGAGGGCTGGTCAAACGAAAAGAGCGGCCCGAAGGCCGCCCTTTTAGTCATCTTGAAGGATGAAGTGGTCGGGGAAAGAGGATTCGAACCTCCGGCCCCTGCCTCCCGAAGACAGTGCTCTACCAGGCTGAGCTATTCCCCGACCGATCTGCAAACCGGTTACCCGGCTGCAAGGCAGGCGCGCCCTATACGGGGCACATCCGGGGCTGGCAAGCGGGTAGGAACAAGTTTTTTAAGCCGTGGGCTTTTGCTCCGGCGAGTGCGGGGCGATAGAAGCAGAACCATGTTGAAACGCGCCGATTCCGCCCGTCACTATGAGTGGCAGTACCTCGATCTCATGCGCGAGATCTGGGAGAGCGGAGACGAGCGCGTCGATCGCACGGGCGTCGGCACGCGCTCGGTGTTCGGCGCGCAGTTGCGCTTCGATCTGTCCGACGGGCGGATGCCATTGCTGACGACAAAACGCGTCTACTGGAAGACCGCGACCCGGGAGTTTCTGTGGTTTCTTACCGGCGATACCAACATCCGTGAACTCTGCGCGCAAGGGGTAGAGATCTGGACCGACTGGCCGCTAGACCGCTATCGCAAGGCGACTGGTGATAGCATTTCTCGGGCCGACTTCTCTGCTCGGATCGTCGCCGATGCAGCTTTTGCGCGCGAATGGGGCGACCTTGGGCCGGTCTATGGCAAGCAGTGGGTTGACTGGCCGGTTTACGAACCGGCGGGCGAGGGGCTGTTCCGGCAGCGTCCGCAGGGCGTGAACCAGGTTGCCGATCTCGTGCATTCGCTCCGCCACAATCCCGGAAGCCGACGCCATATCGTCGAAGGATGGAACGTGGCCGAGCTTGACGCGATGGCCTTGCCGCCGTGTCACAAGACCTATCAATTCCATGTCAGCAGCAACCGCCTCAACGGGTTGCTCTACCAGCGCAGCTGCGACGTGGCATTGGGTTTGCCGTTCAACCTGTGGGGAGCGGCGCTGTTCCTGCGCCTGCTAGCGCAGCAGTGCGATCTAGAGCCGGGCGAGCTGGTGTGGATGGGCGGTGATACACATCTCTATCTCAACCATGCAGAGCTCGTCGAAGCTCAGTTGGCGCGGGAACCGGAGGGCGATCCACGCCTTGCCATTGTGCGCCGACCCGATACGATCTTTGGATACCGGATCGAGGATTTCGAGGTGTCCGGATATGCGCCGCAGGGCCATCTTTCTGCCCCTGTAGCGGTCTGACCTTGCGATTGACTCGAAAAGACGTGTGAAATAAAATAACACACGTCTATAACTTTGCATCTATCGCGCTTTTGCAAGTGCAAAGCGCGATTCGATGCGGGAGAGTCGAAAATGCAGGCGTTCACAGGATGAGCGGCGGAACGAACGGTGGTGCGCGCGGCAACTTGCCGCCGCTCTCGCTCCACGTGCCGGAACCGAAGTTCCGCCCAGGAGACGAGGTGGATTACTCTCATCTGGTCATCCCTCCCGCTGGCGCTCAGCCCCGACCTGACGAGCAGTGCGCGGCTTCAGAAACACAGGCGTTGTGCTTCGATCTGGTGCGTGTGCTGGGTGAGGATCATCGTGCGGTCGGGCCGTGGGATCCGAAGCTGGATGCCGAGACACTGCGCCGCATGCTCCGCACGATGGCGCTGACCCGTGCGTTTGACGACCGGATGTATCGCGGGCAGCGGCAGGGCAAGACCAGCTTCTATATGAAGTGCACGGGTGAGGAAGCCACTTCGGTCGCACCGGCGATGGCGCTGGCGGACGACGATATGGTCTTCCCAAGCTACCGCCAGCAGGGCATCCTGATCTCGCGTGGCTATCCGATCGTCGAAATGATCAACCAGATCTATTCGAACCGCGCGGACAAGCTGAAGGGCCGCCAGTTGCCGATCATGTACTCCGCGCGCGAAGCATCGTTCTTCACGATCAGCGGAAACCTTGCGACGCAGTATCCGCAAGCCGTGGGCTGGGCCATGGCAAGCGCGATCAAGGGGGACACCCGGATCGCTGCCACGTGGATTGGTGAAGGATCCACGGCCGAGGGCGACTTCCACTCCGCGATGACCTTTGCGACCGTCTATAACGCACCGGTCATCTTCAACGTCGTCAACAACCAGTGGGCGATTTCGAGCTTTTCGGGTTTCGCGGGGGCCGAGCGCACGACCTTTGCCGCGCGAGCTATCGGGTATGGCATGGCGGGGCTGCGGGTGGACGGGAACGATCCGCTCGCGGTCTATGCCGCGACGAAATGGGCGGCTGACCGTGCCCGCTCGAACGCGGGGCCGACGCTGATCGAGCACTTCACCTATCGCGCCGAGGGTCATTCGACCTCGGACGATCCCGGCCAATATCGCTCGGCGCACGAGCGTGAGGAATGGCCGCTCGGGGATCCGATCAATCGCCTCAAGCATCATCTGATCGTGCTTGGCGAGTGGTCCGAAGAGCAGCACGCCGCGATGGACCGCGAACTGATGGAGCAGGTCAAGGCGGCGACCAAGGAGGCCGAGAAAAACGGCATCCTGGGCCACGGTCTGCACCACCCCTTCCACACCATGTTCGAGGACGTGTTCGAGGAACTGCCCTGGCATCTCAAGGAACAGAGCGAGCAGGCGATCCATGAGCGTCGCGTGAAATGGCCAGAGTGGTCGGAAGCGTGGAAGGAAGCATGACCTACGAAGAATCACCGGTCAGTCTCGCCGAGGCTCCGACCCGCCGCCTCAACATGATCGAGGCGATCAACGATGCGCTCGACATCATGATGGAGCGCGATCCCAATGTTGTCGTCATGGGCGAGGATGTCGGCTATTTCGGCGGGGTTTTCCGTGCCACTGCTGGCCTGCAAAAGAAGCATGGCAAGACCCGCGTGTTCGACACGCCGATCAGCGAGTGCGGGATCATCGGCGTGGCCGTGGGCATGGGCGCCTATGGCCTCAGGCCTGTCCCTGAAATCCAGTTCGCCGACTATATCTATCCGGGACTGGATCAACTGGTCTCGGAAGCGGCGCGCCTGCGCTATCGTTCTGCAGGTGAGTTCACTGCGCCGATGACGGTGCGTTCACCCTTCGGCGGCGGGATTTTTGGTGGGCAGACCCACAGCCAGAGCCCGGAAGCGCTGTTCACCCACGTCTCGGGCATCAAGACGGTGATCCCGTCCACCCCGCACGATGCCAAGGGCCTGCTGATCGCAGCCATCGAGGACAATGACCCGGTCATTTTCTTCGAACCCAAGCGCATCTACAACGGCCCTTTCAACGGCTATTATGACAAGCCGGTCGAGCCTTGGGCCAAGCATGCCGACAGCGTGGTGCCGGAAGGGTACTATTCAATTCCCTTGGGCAAGGCGCGCATCGTGCGGCCGGGCAATGCCTTCACCGTGCTGGCCTATGGCACGATGGTTCACGTCGCTGCTGCGGTCTGTGCCGAGAAGGGCGTGGACGCCGAGATTATCGACCTGCGCACGCTCGTTCCGCTGGATATCGAGACTGTGGAGAACTCGGTGGAAAAGACCGGCAAGTGTCTGATCGTCCATGAAGCGACACGCACCTGCGGCTTTGGTGCTGAGCTTTCCGCGCTGGTGCAGGAGCGTTGCTTCTACCACCTCGAAGCCCCGATTGAGCGCGTGACCGGGTTCGACACACCCTATCCGCACAGCCTCGAATGGGCATACTTCCCCGGCCCGGTCCGCATCGGCGAGGCCATCGACCGCCTGACGAAAGCCTGAGTCCCATGGGAACCTACACATTCCGCCTGCCCGATATCGGTGAAGGCATTGCCGAGGCCGAAATCGTTGCCTGGCACGTGGCTGTCGGCGACATGGTCGAGGAAGACGGCCGCCTTGCCGACATGATGACCGACAAGGCGACCGTCGAGATGGAAAGCCCGGTTTCGGGCAGGATCGTCTCGATCGCCGGAGAGGTCGGCGACGTGGTTGCGATCGGCTCGGCACTTGTCGTGATTGAGACGGACGGGGAAGGGGAGGCAGAGGCGCCTGCGCATTCACAGTCCACCTCTCCTGCTCCGACGGCTAAAGTCGTGGAAGAGCGGATCGAGGTAGAAACGCCCGACGCGGCAGATGTGGAGAGGGTAGAGGCTGCAGCGCCGTCTCCGCCGTCTCCGCCGTCTCCGCCGCCTCCACCCGCGCCGACGCCCAAGCAAGTCCCAGCCAAGCCGGTCGCACAGTCAGTTACGCGTGACGCCGGAGCCAAGGTCCTTGCCAGCCCAGCAGTGCGCCAGCGCGCGCGCGAGCTGGGCATCGACTTGTCCGAAGTGCGCCCGTCCGAGGAAGGCCGCGTGCGCCATGCCGATCTCGACCAGTTCCTCGCCTATAACGCGATGGGGGGATACCGCTCGGCAGGCGCAGAGCGGGGCGACGAAATCATCAAAGTCATCGGCATGCGCCGCCGCATTGCCGAGAACATGGCGGCATCCAAACGACACATTCCGCATTTCTCCTATGTCGAGGAATGCGATGTGACGGCGCTCGAAGCCATGCGCGAGCAGTTGAACGCCAATCGGGGGGACAAGCCGAAGCTTACCTTGTTGCCTCTGCTGATCACCGCGATCTGCCGCACACTGCCGCAATTCCCGATGATCAACGCGCGTTATGATGACGAGGCGGGCGTGGTCACCCGCTATGGTGCGGTGCATCTTGGCATGGCGGCGCAGACGCCCGCGGGGCTGATGGTTCCGGTGATCCGCAACGCACAGAGCCTCAACCTGTGGCAACTTGCGCGCGAAATTGTGCGCCTTGCTGAGGCGGCGCGCAGCGGCAGCGCAAAGTCGGAAGAGCTTTCTGGTTCGACGCTGACCATTACCTCGCTCGGCCCCCTGGGCGGCGTGGCGACGACGCCGGTGATCAATCGCCCCGAAGTTGCCATCATCGGCCCCAACCGTATTATCGAGCGCCCGATGTTCGTGCCGGACGGCATGGGTGGCGAGCGGATCGAGAAGCGCAAGCTGATGAACATCTCGATGAGCTGCGACCACCGGGTGGTTGATGGGCACGATGCGGCCAGCTGCGTCCAGGCTATCAGGAAGTTGATCGAAACGCCGGTGCTGCTGCTGACCGATTGATGTGGTAGATCTGCGGATCGGAGGTGGCCATGCCGACAACTGATCCGCGCATTGATGATCACATTGCGAAGGCGGGCGCATTTGCGCGGCCGATCCTCGAGCGATTTCGCGCGCTGGTGCACCGGGAGGTTCCCGAGTGCGTCGAAGCAATCAAGTGGGGCATGCCGCACTTTACGCTTGGTGGTAAGAACCTAGCAGGCATGGCTGCGTTCAAGGCGCATGTTTCGGTGTTTTTCCATCACGATGAGCAGCCGGGCGGCACCGGACCATTCCGCAAGATCGCGTCACTTGACGAGTTCCCCGACGAGGGAATCGTGGCCGAGAGGCTGAAGGCTGCGGTTGCGCGTCTTTCCGCGCCAAAGACTGCCAGGCCTCGGGCGGGGATAAAGCCCGTTCCTGAAATGCCGGACGCGTTTCGGGCTGCCCTTGAAGCTGCTGCCTTGGGTGAGCGCTTTGCAGCGATGCCACCCGGCCAGCGCCGCGAGTACATCGAATGGATCGGCGAGGCGAAGACCGAAGTTACACGCGGCAACCGCGTTGCGCAGGCGGTGGAATGGATCGGCGAGGGCAAGAGCCGCAACTGGAAGTACCAGAAATGCTGAGCGACATTTGGTCGGCAAAAGGAAAATGCAGGCAGGCAGAAAATGACGTTCAAAGAGCGTTGACAGCCTGCAAACTCTGCCATAGAGGCGGCGCTCCCAAGGGTGAGCGGGTGTAGCTCAGTTGGTTAGAGTATCGGCCTGTCACGCCGAGGGTCGCGGGTTCAAGTCCCGTCACTCGCGCCATTGGGAAGATGATAAAGGCGCCTTCGGGCGCCTTTTTCTTTGCCTATCTGCCGGGTGCCAAGCTGTGGAAAAATTCCCGCTTTCAAGCCCGTTGACACACCGCCAGACCTGCCATAGAGGCGCGGCTCCCAAGGGGTACGCGGGTGTAGCTCAGTTGGTTAGAGTATCGGCCTGTCACGCCGAGGGTCGCGGGTTCAAGTCCCGTCACTCGCGCCACCTTGGGAATTTCCAACAGCAGTAGCGGTTAGAATGCGGCGGGGCTTAAGCCCCCCGTTTCAGCCCCAGCGTCCGGTTTCCATCCAGATAAGAAACCGCCGCAGCGGTAACAGCCACACGGTGCCAAGCACGATGTAGGCGAGTGTCTGCAGCAGCACGTGCCACGTCCCGATCACGTCCGACAGTGCGGCTACGCCAAGGGCATATATCGTGAGCGCGGCGACGAGGCCGAGGATTCCTACGGGTTTGCGCCAGGTCGGCTTGTAATCCTGATTCACGCGTCACGCTCCCATGGGCCGTAGATTCGTGTTGGCGTTACCACGGCGTGGAGCGGAACGTCATGCGGCTCGCGGGGCAGGTCGTCGACCCGCTGGCAATCCCATGCGAGCCCAATGGGCAGCGTTGCCGGATTCGCTTCAAGCCAGCGATCATAGTGCCCGCCGCCTTGGCCCAACCGTCCGCCATCTGCGCTGAAGCCAACGAGTGGCACGAACAGCACCTCGGGGACGACTTCGGCAGCGTCGCTGGCAGGCTGTACGATCCCTTTCCACGGACCGGGTTCAAGCAATTCGTCAACCCACGGCGAGGCCCATTCGCGGAACATCATCGGTGATGTACGATCTGCAAACCATGGCAATGCAACCTTGTGCCCGGCTTCGTGGAGCACTTGCGCGTAGGCAGTAGCAGGGGCTTCGGCGGGACCGGCGAGATAGAGACCGATTGTTGCACCTGCCGGTACCATTGCCAGCACAGGCGAGGGCGGCCGGCGAAACATCAGGGCTTTCACGCGCGGATCAAGCGACGCCACATGGGCATTGCGCTGCGCCCTGAGTTGCTCGCGCAGCGCGGTCTTGGCTTCCACGGGGTGCTCCGGATCAGTATTAGAGGGGGTGACGGGCCCACCATGGGTCGTTAGCTCGGAAAATCCTCTGACGCCTCGACGTCAGGTGGGGACCGCTTACTCAGGACCAGGGTCCCATGCAGGGGCAGCCCCCTTGGATTGCTTATAGCCTCAGGGATGTTCATGCGGCTCGTACCGGGCAGATCCCGTCACTGCCTAGTTAAGCGCTCACAGGCCCTTGCTCAAGGGCACCGGCAAGTTTTTCAATACGCTCGGCCAGTTGGAGCACGCGATCGACGAGGCGCCTCTCGGTCTCAGGGTCTGCGATGACTTCGACGGGGGCAGCCGCAGGAGCGGGGGCAGGGGACGGAGCAGGTGCCTGCTTGTGCGCCTCGTGAAGCTCATCAGCCAGCATCAGCGCGGCAAAAAGCAGCATGCGCGGCTCATTCTGTCCGCCGCCAATCTTGCGGGCGCGCTCGTCGATCATGCGGCCGAGCATCTCGATGTGCTCTTCCTCGCCATCGGCGCATGATACGCCGAAAAGACGTCCACCGATCGGAAGGCTGACATTGCTCATTTGGGCAGGCCTGCCAGCAGAAGATCAAGCTGTCGCAATTCCTGCGCTACAGTATCCTTGAGTCTGCGATGGCGGACCTTGAGAAGCGCCAGCTCCTCTCCTCCCGCGTCGCCCCGCGTTCCCTGTTGTGCAACCGCGTTCTCGACTTGCACGAGCACCTGCTCAAGCCTGTCCAGCGCGGCGTCCAGTGCTTCCGTCGCCATGGTCGAGCACGCTACCACATTGCCGCTCGTGCGCAACAGTCTGGCAGGAAAGGTCGCGGAAACTGCTGGCCAAAACCGGGACTTGTGCGTCTGCAGCAAAGAAGCGCCCCCCGCAGCCTTGACCCTTGGCCCTATGGTGACCAAAGAGGCCCCGCTCCGAATCACCGGATTCATGCGGTCAATGCCGTTCGGCCGCACGCAGGGAAGGGCTTTTTTCAGCATGACACGCGATTCAACCGCGCTGGCTTCCATGGCCAACGCGATCCGTGCGCTTGCCATGGACGCGGTTCAGGCAGCCAATTCCGGTCACCCCGGCATGCCCATGGGCATGGCCGACGTGGCGACCGTGCTGTGGACCCAGTTCCTGAAGCACGATCCTGCGGCACCTAACTGGTCCGACCGTGACCGCTTCATCCTCTCGGCCGGTCACGGCTCGATGCTGATCTATGCGCTGCTCCACCTGACGGGGTACGAAAGCCCGACGATGGAGGACATCCGCAACTTCCGTCAGCTGAACAGTGTCTGCGCCGGGCACCCGGAGAACTTCCTCATCCCCGGCGTTGAGCTGACCACCGGTCCTCTCGGGCAAGGCCTTGCCATGGCCGTGGGCTTCGCGATGGCCGAACGCCACCTCAACGCGCAGTTCGGCAGCGAACTGGTCGATCACAACACCTGGGTAATCGCCGGTGACGGCTGCCTGATGGAAGGCATCAACCACGAAGCGGTGGGCCTTGCCGGCACGCTGAAGCTCGGCCGCTTGAACGTGCTGTGGGACGACAACAAGATCACCATCGATGGCGACACTTCGCTTTCGACCACTGAAGACATTCTCGGTCGCTACGCAGCCTCGGGTTGGCACGTCGCCTCCTGCGACGGGCACGACTTCGCCGACATCGCGCGCGCACTGTCGGAAGCGCAGGCCGATCCTCGCCCTTCGCTGGTCGCCTGCCGCACGATCATCGGCAAGGGCGCGCCCAACAAGCAGGGCGGGCACAACGTCCACGGCGCGCCGCTGGGTGCCGACGAAATCGCTGCCGCGCGCGAATACCTTGGCTGGACCTCGGCTCCGTTCGAGCTTCCGGCAGACATTCTCGCCAACTGGCGCTCGTCGGCTGAACTGGGCAAGGCCGCTCGCGCTGAGTGGGAAGCCCGCGCTGCCGCGAACCCGCAGGCCGCAGAACTTGCTCGCCGTATGGCGGGTGATCTCCCGGCTGAGACCGGCTTTGACGCCTACGTACAGTCGCTGATCGCCAATCCGCCCAAAGTCGCCACGCGCAAGTCGAGCGAAATGGCGCTCGAAGCCTTCACCGCGAATGTGCCGGAAATGGTTGGCGGTTCGGCTGACTTGACCGGCTCGAACAACACCAAGACCAAGTCGACCGCGCCGTTTACGCCGGAAAGCTACGACGGGCGCTACGTCTATTACGGCATCCGCGAATTCGGCATGGCCGCTGCGATGAATGGTATGGCGCTGCACGGCGGGATCATTCCCTACGGCGGCACGTTCCTGGTGTTCTCGGACTATTGCCGCAATGCCGTGCGCATGTCGGCGCTGCAGCACGTCCGGGCGATCTACGTGTTCACCCACGATTCCATTGGCCTTGGCGAAGACGGTCCGACCCACCAACCGGTCGAGCATGTCATGTCGCTGCGCATGATCCCGAACCTGCTGGTGTTCCGTCCGGCCGACGCCATCGAGACGGCCGAGGCCTGGTCGCTGGCCTTGGCGAACAAGCACCGTCCTTCGGTGCTCGCGCTGACTCGCCAGAACCTGCCGCCGGTCCGCTTCGATGCCGAGATGAAGAGCGCAAAGGGCGCCTATCGCCTCGTTTCCTCAACTGCTGCGCGCAAGGTCGTGCTGTTGGCTTCAGGTTCGGAAGTCGAGATCGCGATGAAGACGGCCGCTGCGCTTGAGGAAAAGGGCATCGGCACCGACGTCGTTTCCTTCCCCTGCTGGGAACTGTTCGACGAGCAGGATGCCGCTTACAAGGCCGACCTGCTCCCCGCCGATGCGCTCAAGGTCTCGATCGAGGCTGGCGTGACGCTTGGCTGGCAGAAGTACGTTGGCGATGGCCTGACCATCGGCATCGACAGCTTCGGCGCATCGGCTCCGGCCGAAGTGCTGTTCGACCACTTTGGCCTCACGGCTGAAAAGATTGTCCCGCAGGTTCTCGCGCGGGTTTCGTAAATTCAACAGGAGAAAGCTGACATGGCGATCAAGGTTGCGATCAACGGTTTCGGACGCATCGGGCGCAATGTGGCCCGCGCCATTCTTGAACGGCCCGATTGCGGGCTCGAACTGGTTTCGATCAACGATCTGGCTGATGCCAAGGCGAACGCCCTGCTGTTCAAGCGCGACAGCGTGCACGGTGCGTTCTCGGGCGAAGTCTCGGTCGATGGCAATGACCTGATCGTCAACGGCCAGCGCATCCAGGTAACGGCCGAGCGCGATCCCGCGAACCTGCCGCACGCCGCCAACGGCATCGACATCGCGCTGGAATGCACCGGCTTCTTCACCAACCGCGATGGCGGCCAGAAGCACATCGACGCAGGTGCCAAGCGCGTTCTGATCTCGGCTCCTGCCAAGAACGTTGACCTCACGGTCGTCTATGGCGTGAACCACGACAAGCTGACCGCCGATCACAAGATCGTGTCGAACGCCTCTTGCACCACCAACTGCCTCGCGCCGATGGCCAAGGTGCTGCACGAAGCCATCGGTATCGAGCGTGGCCTGATGACCACGATCCACTCGTACACCAACGACCAGAAGATCCTCGATCAGATCCACAGCGATCCGCGTCGTGCCCGCGCCGCTGCGATGAACATGATCCCGACAAGCACCGGCGCGGCCGTTGCCGTGGGTGAAGTTCTGCCCGACCTCAAGGGCAAGCTCGACGGCTCGTCGATCCGCGTGCCGACCCCGAACGTCTCGGTCGTCGACCTGACCTTCACGCCCAAGCGCGACACCACTCTCGAGGAAGTGAACGGCGTCCTCAAGGCTGCTGCCGAAGGCGCGCTCAAGGGCGTGCTCGGCTACACCGAAGAGCCGCTGGTCTCGATCGACTTCAACCATGATTCGCACTCGTCGACCATCGACAGCCTCGAAACCGCCGTTCTCGAAGGCAAGCTGGTCCGCGTGCTTTCGTGGTACGACAATGAGTGGGGCTTCTCGAACCGCATGCTCGACACTGCGGGCGCGATGGCGAAGTTCCTTTAAGGATAAGCTGACATGAGCGGGCGTCTCGGTGGCATTGCACGGCATGATAGGCCGCGCGGGGCCATTGAGACGCTCGATCACGTTTCGGTGACCCGCGAACTTGGCGTTCGCGGCGATCTGCGTGGGGCAATCCGTCCCGGTAAATCTGGACGCAGGCAGGTCTCGCTGATTGAGGCCGAAAGCTGGGAAGCGGCAATCGCCGAACTGTGGCCCACACCGGATCATGACTTGCCATGGCACGTGCGCCGGGCAAACCTGCTGGTGCAGGGCATCCGTCTCCCGCGCGAGCCGGGCAAGGTCATCGCCATCGGCAAAAGCCTGCGGATCGAGACTACCTGCGAATGCGACCCATGCCACCGCATGGATGAAATCCACCCCGGCCTCAAACGCGCGCTCATGCCAGACTGGCGTGGCGGTGTGCTCGGCCGTGTGATCAGCGATGGCGAGATTGCCATCGGCGACGAAGTGAGGATCGAGGAATGAGCTTCAAGACGCTTGACGATATCGGCGACCTGACCGGCAAGACCGTGCTGGTGCGCGAAGACCTCAACGTGCCGATGGCCGATGGCGTCGTCACTGACGACACCCGCCTGCGCGCCACGATCGCCACACTCAACGAGCTTTCGGACAAAGGTGCCAAGGTCCTCGTCCTTGCCCACTTCGGCCGTCCGAAGGGGCAACCTTCCGAAGAATTCTCTCTGAAGAAGCTCGCTGCTCCGCTCTCGCATGTGCTGGGCCGTCCGGTCAGCTACATCGACTGGGAAGGCGACAAGGCTGCGGTTGCGGCTCTTGCACCCGGCGCAATCGCCGTTCTCGAGAACACCCGCTTTTTCGGCGGCGAAGAGAAGAACGATCCGGCGGTGATCGAGCGCTTCGCCGGCCTTGGTGACATTTACGTCAATGATGCATTCTCCGCCGCTCACCGTGCCCACGCCTCGACAGAAGGACTTGCCCACGTGCTGCCGGCCTATGCAGGTCGCGCAATGGAGGCCGAACTCAAGGCGCTGCAAAAGGCGCTTGGTGAGCCTGAGCGTCCGGTGGCCGCAGTTGTCGGCGGAGCAAAGGTCTCGACCAAGCTCGAAGTCCTCAAGCACCTCGTCAGCAAGGTCGACCATCTGATCATCGGTGGCGGTATGGCCAACACCTTCCTCGCCGCCCGCGGTGTGAACGTCGGCAAGTCGCTGTGCGAGCATGACCTGACCGGCACCGCCGAGGAAATCCTCGACAACGCCGACAAGGCGGGCTGCACGGTCCACCTGCCGTATGACGTCGTCGTTTCAAAGGAATTTGCCGCCAATCCGCCGTCGCTTCGCACCTGCAATGTGCACGAAGTTGCGGCCGACGAGATGATCCTCGACGTCGGTCCGGCAGCAGTCGAAGCACTGGCCGATGCGCTCAAAACCTGCCGCACGCTGGTCTGGAATGGTCCAATGGGCGCATTCGAGACCGAGCCGTTCGATACTGCCACGGTCGCTTTGGCTCGGACCGCAGCTGCGCTGACCAAGGAAGGTTCGCTGGTTTCCGTGGCTGGTGGCGGCGATACCGTAGCTGCGCTCAACCACGCAGGTGTCGCAGCCGATTTCTCCTACGTCTCGACTGCAGGCGGTGCCTTCCTTGAATGGATGGAAGGCAAGGTGCTTCCCGGCGTGGCCGCACTCGAAGCGTAAAAAATTGAGGAGCGCGTGTTGCACTGCGGCACGCGCTCCTTTATGGCGCGTATCCGCATAGGAATGCGCCAGTCCCGACGCTCGCTTCAAACGCTGAGCGTCTTTTTAAGGCGCATTTGCGCATAGGTATGCGGAGCCGGAAATCGGGGCTTTCCGCCAGAACAGGACGGGCTGATGAACACGACCGAAATGACCGCCAAGATGGCCTCCGGAAATGGCTTCATTGCCGCTCTCGACCAGTCGGGCGGATCGACGCCAAAGGCGCTGGCGGGCTATGGCGTGACCGAAGATGCATGGACCACCGAAGAGGAAATGTTCGGCCTGATCCACGAGATGCGCGCCCGCATCATCCGTTCCGACGTTTTTCATGGCGACAAGGTGATCGGCGCGATCCTGTTCGAGCGCACCATGGACGGTACCGTCGATGGCAAACCGGTTCCGCAGGCACTGATCGAGAAGGGCGTCGTACCCTTCATCAAGATCGACAAGGGCCTGGAAGACGAAGTCAACGGTGTCCAGCTGATGAAGCCGATGCCAACGCTCGACGAACTGCTGACCCGTTCGAAGGCCATGGGCGTCTATGGCACCAAGGAACGCTCGGTGATCAACTCGGCCAACCGCGAAGGCATTGCCGCCGTGGTAGCTCAGCAGTTCGAAGTCGGCCGCCAAGTGCTCAGCCACGGCATGATGCCGATCATCGAGCCGGAAGTGAACATCAAGAGCGAGACACGCGCCGAGTGTGACGCGATCCTGCTCGAGGAAATTCTCAAGAACCTCGATGCGCTCCCTGAAGGCACGCAGGTCATGCTCAAGCTTTCGCTGCCGATCGTGCCCTGCACGTTCGATCCGCTGGTCGCGCACCCCAAGGTGCTGCGCGTGGTCGCGCTTTCGGGTGGTTACAAGCGCCCCGAGGCTTGCGTCGAACTCGCCAAGAACACCGGCATCATCGCCAGCTTCAGCCGCGCCCTGCTCGAAGACCTGCGTCATCAGATGACCGACGCGGAATTCGACGCAGCGCTGGGCGCCGCGATCGACGAAATTTACACCGGCTCGACGCAGAAGACCCTCGTCGCCGCGTAAGCATTACCGTTTGAGAGGACGGAAAGGCCGCCCCGTCACCGGCACAGCCGGGGCGGGGCGTTTTCATTGGGCCACGCTGAAGTGGAAGCGGTAGTCCGAAGGCTTCAGCTGCGTATCGGTCATCCGACCCGGTTCGACCGAATCGAGCATAAGCCCGTCTGAAGGCTCGCCCAAGGTGAACCTGCGGGTCTCGAAGGTTCCTCCGCGCATGACCGTTGCTTCGACGATCACGCGTCCGGCCCAGACGCAGCGAGCGTTCATCGGGCAGCGGCTGTCCTCGATCAGGGCGTCGGGGCGAACCTTGGCGCTGCCGACCAGCGTCGTTTCGCCGATCATGGCGAAGCCGTCGGTGCGTTCGGCCTTTGGGATCACGGCGCATGAAGCGAGCGAGATAGCGGGGATCAGGGCAAGAAGTGTTTTGGTCATTCGACGACAATGCGGTTGGCGCATGAACCGTTCCGGAACCGACGTTGCAGCTTGGCCTGTGAAGCGATAAGGCGCGCGCCATGGCCAAGCTATCCTCAGAACTCTACCTGATCTCCCCGCTCGACGTGGGCGGTACTTTTCCTGACAGACTTGCACGGGCGCTTGACGCCGGCCCGGTTGCCGCGTTCCAGTTCCGGGTGAAGGGCATCGACGAGCATGCCGCAGCAACACTTGCCGAGCCTCTGCAGCGCATCTGTGCTGATCGGGACGTTGCCTTCATCATCAACGATTCCACCAGTCTGGCCAAGCGCCTCGGAGCTGACGGGGTTCATCTGGGGCAGGACGATGGCGACGTTAAGGATGCGCGCGACCGCCTCGGGCGGAATGCCCAGATCGGTGTTACCTGCCACGACAGTCGCCACATGGCGATGGATGCGGGCGATGCGGGTGCCGATTACGTGGCCTTCGGCGCGTTCTTTCCATCGAGCACAAAGGAGACCAAGCACGTCGCCGGGCTGGACCTGCTTGAGTGGTGGCAGTCGATCTTCGAACTGCCCTGTGTCGCGATCGGCGGCATCACGCCTGCCAATTGCGGCCCATTGGTCCAGGCAGGCGCGGACTTCCTCGCTGTCAGCAATGCCGTGTGGAATGGTGACGAAGCGGCCAACGTCGCGGCCTTCTTCGATGCAATCCGTGCCAATCCCCGAGTGACCGTAGAGGATTGAGGGAACGAGCGGACGGGGCCGGGGTTCTCTCACGGAAACCATAATGGAATCCCAATGCCCCGTTTTTCCGCTGCCGCGCTTGCCGTCCTTGCGCTGACCGCCTGTAATTCCCGGAAGCCCGATCCCGCCCCGACCGAAACCGTTGCAGCGGCTCCCGCTTTCGTCGTGCCAATGGCTTCGACCGATCCGGCACCGGGGCAACCTGCTGCGCCTGAAGACGCCGCCCGTCCGGTGATGCAAGCGCAGGTCGTGCTCGAACGCCTCGGCTTTTCTCCCGGTGTGATCGACGGCAAGACGGGCCTGTCTACTACCAACGCCGTCAGCGGTTTCCAGAAGGCGAGCGATCTGCCTGTTTCAGGCAAGTTCGATGCGCCGACGATGCAGGCGCTTGGCCGATGGTCGAACATTACCGCAACGCGCATCGTCACCATCCCCGATGACTTCGCCAAGGGTCCATTCGTCCCGCTACCCAAGGATCCTGCGCAACAGGCCAAGCTTCCCGAAATGGCCTACACCTCGCTCGAGGAGAAGCTGGCGGAACGCTTCCATACCACGCCCGAAGTTCTGCACGGGCTCAATCCACAGATTGCAAACGGCGCCTTCGCGGCGGGTCAACAGATACGAGTGCCTAATACCGGTGGCGATCGCATCGATCCGTCAAAGGTTGACAACAAGGGCTGGCTTGCGACGCTAGCCACGCTCGGGGTGAGTGACGCCCAGCCCGAAGCGGCGCGGATCGCTGTAAGCAAGTCCAATGGCACGCTCATGGCCTATGACAAGGCCGACAAACTGGTTGCTGTGTTCACGGTTACGACCGGTTCGGAAAAGGACCCGCTTCCGCTCGGCGACTGGAAGATCAACGGAACCTCGTTCAATCCCGAGTTTTCGTACGATGCCAGCCTGTTCTGGGACGTTCCCGACAGCAAGGGCGAGCATCTCCTTCCTCCTGGTCCGAACGGTCCGGTTGGCGTGGTATGGATCGACCTGTCCAAGGAGCATTATGGCATCCACGGCACGCCCGAGCCGCAGACCATCGGCCGCGCCGAGAGCCATGGCTGCGTGCGCCTGACGAACTGGGATGCCGCACGGCTTGCGCAGATGGTCTCAGGTTCGACGAAGGTTTCGTTTGTAAGCTGATGCGGCTTCCCATGCGCGGCTGCCCGTGCAAGACAGAAGACCGGTCGCAGCGCATGGAGCACGAATGAGCGGGATTGCCCCAAGGGAACTGACACTTCGCGGCGTGGTGCTGGGCGCGATACTCACGGTCGTGTTCACTGCCGCAAACGTTTACCTAGGCCTGCGTATCGGCCTGACGTTTGCAACATCCATTCCCGCAGCCGTGATATCGATGGCCGTGCTGCGTGCCTTTTCCGGGACAACGATCCAGGAAAACAACATCGTCCAGACTATCGCCAGCTCTGCGGGCACGCTTTCGGCTATCGTCTTCGTCCTGCCCGGCCTTGTCATGGTGGGATGGTGGGCGGACTTCCCCTACTGGGAGTCTGTCGCGGTAATCGCAGTCGGCGGCATCCTCGGCGTCATGTACTCGGTCCCGCTGCGCCGCGCGCTGGTGACGGGCTCGGACCTGCCATACCCTGAAGGCGTTGCCGCAGCAGAAGTGCTCAAGGTTGGCGCGGGCGTTGGTGGAGCCGAAGAGAACCGCAAGGGGCTTGCCGCTGTCACCGCCGGTGGCCTGCTTGCCGCGCTCTACCCGCTGCTCGCCAAGATGAAGCTCGCAGTCGAGGAAGTAGGCGGCGCGTTCAAGGTCGGCTCGGGCGGATCGATGATGTTCGGCGGCCTCTCGCTGGCGCTGGTCGGCGTGGGGCACCTCGTAGGTCTTGCCGTTGGCATCGCCATGCTCGTGGGAATCGTCATCAGCTTCGGCGTCCTCCTCCCGCAACTCACGGCAGGGGGAATTCCAGCTGGGACCGAACTCGCCGACTTCATCGGTACCGTTTTCCGCCAGAAGATCCGCTTCATCGGCGCAGGCACCATCGGCATCGCCGCGATCTGGACTCTGCTGCGTGTGATCGGACCCATCGTGCGTGGCATCACCGCTGCCATCGCCGCCAACCGGGCCCGCAGCGGAGCCGGTATGTCTGGCCTTGAGTTGTCCGAGCGCGATATTCCCATCGGCATCGTCGGCGGCACGATCATCCTCGCGATGGTCCCGATTGCCCTGCTGCTTGCCGACTTCGCTGTCGGCGGCCCGGTCGCTGGAGCGCTAGGCCTGACCCTCACGGCCTCGGTGATTTACGTGCTGGTTGCAGGCATCGTCATCGCTTCGGTGTGCGGCTATATGGCCGGCCTGATCGGCGCATCGAACAGCCCGATCTCGGGCGTCGGCATTCTCGCCGCGCTCGGCATCTCGCTCCTGCTTCTCGCTCTGTTCGGTCAAGGCGGCAGCGAGGCGGACACCAAGGCGCTGGTTGCCTTCGCACTCTTTGTCACGGCCATCGTCTTCGGCGTGGCGACGATCTCGAACGACAACCTGCAAGACCTCAAGACCGGCCAACTCGTCGGGGCGACGCCATGGCGACAGCAGGTCGCCCTGATCCTCGGCGTGCTGTTCGGCGCACTGGTGATTCCGCCAATTCTCGACCTGCTCAACTCCACCTTCGGCTTCCAGGGCGCGCCGGGGGCAGGGGAGAACGCGCTGTCCGCCCCCCAAGCCTCGCTCATATCCGCCATCGCGCAAGGCGTGCTTGGCGGCAGTCTCGACTGGAACCTCGTTGGCCTTGGCGCTGCCATCGGCGCAGGCGTCGTCTTCGTCGACGAACTGCTCAAGCGCGCAGGCCGCGGCTCTCTTCCGCCGCTGGCTGTCGGCATGGGGATGTACCTGCCCACGCAGGTGACCATGATGGTCATTGTCGGCGCAGTCCTCGGCCACCTCTACAACAAGTGGGCCGCGCGCCAGTCAGCGCCGGAGTTTGCCGAACGGATGGGTGTGCTCACCGCAACCGGCCTGATCGTCGGCGACAGCCTGTTCAATATCGCCTACGCCGCCATCGTCGCCGCGACGGACAATCCCGATGCACTCGCCATTGCCGACGGCTTCCCTGCCGCGCTCCCGGTTGGCGTCATCGCCTTTGCCGGGATCATCGCCTACGCCTACTGGCGCATGCGGAGAGACAGTGTGACCGCGGTCTAGGTCGTAAGGGAGAGAGGACCCGCGTGGACGCAGCGCAGCCCCGTCGGCGCGTCGTCGGTCCCCAGTTCGCGCAGGATCTCCTCGCCATCCATCACGAACCGCCGCCCCGAAAAGACGCCACTGGTCAGCGTGAGCCGGTCTGCCAGGCGCAGATAGCTCCCCCGCGAACCATCGGGCGCGACATAGGACGAGTCGGCAATTGTCTCAAAGCCCAGTTCAGGCTTGGCGACTGGAGTTACCGTGGCGTCCCCCGGAATCTCGCACGTCCAGTCACCCTTGGGTAGGACCATGAGCTTGCCTCCAGGCACGGCCTGCGCCACGCTGGCCAAGCCAAGTACTCCGACGACAAGAATGATCACGCGCTTCATGGGCTTCGCGCTAGCACGCCGTGCCCGCATCAGGCAATCATGCTTGAAGCTTCACGCCCGAACCGCTAAGGGCCGCGCTTCCCTACTCACGGTAAGGCTCTTTCCATCATGAAGATCAGCGGCGTGGACATCCGTCCGGGCAATATCCTGGAATACGAAAAGGGCATCTGGAAGGTCGCCAAGACCCAGCATACCCAGCCCGGCAAGGGCGGCGCCTTCATGCAGGTCGAGATGAAGAACCTCATCGACGGCCGCAAGACCAACGTCCGCTTCCGCAGCGCCGACACTGTCGAGCGCGTCCGTCTCGACACCAAGGACTTCCAGTTCCTCTATGCCGAGGGCGACGATCTGGTGTTCATGGACGTCGAAACCTACGACCAGATCACGCTGCCGTCCGATCTTCTCGGCGATGCCGCCGCGTTCCTGCAGGATGGCATGACCGTCCTCCTCGAAATGTACGACGAGCGCCCGATTTCGGTGCAGCTGCCCGACCAGGTCGAAGCGACCATCGTCGAGGCCGACGCCGTGGTTAAGGGCCAGACCGCTTCGTCCAGCTACAAGCCCGCCATTCTCGACAACGGCGTGCGCGTGATGGTTCCGCCGCACATCGGCAGCGGCACCCGCATCATCGTCGACGTCTACGAGCGTACGTACGTCGGCAAGGTGGGCTGATCGATGGCAGCCATTTCCGGCCTGATGCGCGTGATGGAGCGTGCGGCGCGCAAGGCGGGTGGCCGCCTGCGCCGCGACTTCGGGGAGATCGAGCATCTTCAGGTCAGCAAGAAGGGCCCGGCAGACTTCGTCTCGAAGGCAGACCAGCACGCCGAACGCACCTTGTGGGACGAACTGCGTGCGGCACGTCCGGGCTGGGGCTTCCTTATGGAAGAAGGCGGCGAGATCGCTGGCGAACCGGGCAAGCCCCGCTTCATTATCGACCCGCTCGACGGTACGACCAACTTCCTCCACGGCATCCCGCACTTCGCGATCTCGATCGCCGTGCAGGAACCGACGCTGGACGGAAAGGGCTGGGGTGAAGTCACCGCAGCGCTGGTCTATCAGCCGATCACCGACGAAAGCTTCTGGGCCGAAAAATCGCAGGGCGCCTGGTTGCAGGACCGTCGCCTGCGCGTCTCGGCGCGTCGCCACATGGACGAAGCGCTGATCGCCACCGGCATTCCGTTTGCCGGCCGCGGTGACATCAACGAGTGGGCCAGGATCTACGCCGAACTGGGCCCGCGTATCGCCGGGATACGGCGCTTTGGTGTCGCCTCGCTCGATCTCGCATGGGTCGCTGCCGGTCGCTTCGATGGCTTCTGGGAATCAGGACTCTATCCCTGGGATACGGCTGCCGGTTGCCTGCTGGTCCGTGAGGCGGGCGGCTTCGTGTCCGACTACAAGGGCCGCTCGCAGCCGATCTGTGACGAGACGATCCTTGCCGGTAACGATGCGCTGCACTCGAAGCTGCACAAGCTTCTTGCCGGAGCGCTTCGCGGCGCTTGACCTTTTGACAGGGCACTGGCTAAGGCCGGTGCCCTGAAGTGCCCCTGTGGCGGAATGGTAGACGCGAACGACTCAAAATCGTTTGTAGCAATACGTGCCCGTTCGAGTCGGGCCAGGGGCACCATTCTCTTTTGATCTCAGTCGATGCTTTCGGACCCGGACCGGGCAGCCGACTGCTCGGCCAGTGCGCTGATCTGCTGCTGCGTTGGCAGGATCGGCTCTTGCGCCATCCGTTTCAGCCGCTCTTCTTCCAGCTTGCGCAGATAGGCGGCGCGCTGCTCGGGCGTCATGCGGGCAAGCGCTCTCTGATCAACTTCGATGATGATTGGCGCTGGTTGCACCATCATTCCGGCCGGAATGTAGCTGCTGTCACCGCCACCGCCGCCATCCATCGGTGCGCCGAAAGGTCCATTGAAGCCCCCACCGCCGCCTGATTTGCGCTTGTCTGATCTCTTGTCAGTCAGTTTGGCCTTGGCAGCCCGCGTCTCGGCTGCGTTGTGTCTGGCAACTTTCTGGCTCTTTGCCATGGCCTGCTGCGCATCGCCATCGGCAAACACGGCCACGACCGTGGACAAGGCCACGGTGACGACCGCGAAGTGGCGGTACATCTTGGGATCTATGCCAAGGAAATGATTGGTCGGCGCAGCCATGGATAAGGGACATACCTGATCCTCCGTTAAGGATGATCCCAGACACCATGGTTAGCAAACCGCTACCGGCAACCGCTGCCATTTCGGCGGGACATGGCTTGCGTTCCATCTATGTTCTGGTAGTTGGCGGACATGGCCAAACCCAAACGTCGCTTCGTCTGCCAGGCCTGTGGCAGCGTCACCAATCGCTGGCAGGGTCAGTGCGCCGATTGCAGTGAGTGGAACACGCTCGCCGAAGAAGCGCCCGAAACGATCTTCTCGTCCAAGCACGATCTGTCGAGCGGTGGCCGCCGCGTTGCCTTCGTGCCCCTCGATGCGCCCATCGCCCTGCCGGTTCGCCGGTCGACCGGAATCGCCGAATTTGACCGTGCGTTGGGCGGTGGTCTGGTGCCGGGCTGCGCGATCCTGATGGGTGGCGATCCGGGTATCGGCAAGTCCACGCTCCTGCTGCAGGCATCGGCCAAGGTCGCGATGGCAGGCGGCGATGCGATCTACATCAGCGGCGAAGAAGCGTCGGATCAGGTGCGCCTGCGGGCTGACCGGTTGGGCCTTGGCAAGGCGCCGATCCAGCTCGCGGCTGCTACTTCGGTGCGCGACATCCTGACGACCCTCGGCTCGATGAACCCGCCGTCGCTGCTGGTGATCGATTCGATCCAGACCATGCATTCCGACCAGATCGAAGGCGCACCGGGCACGGTCAGTCAGGTGCGTGGCTGCGCGTTCGAACTGATCCGCTACGCCAAGGAGAACGGCGTCGCTCTGGTTCTGGTCGGCCACGTTACAAAGGACGGTTCCATCGCCGGCCCCCGTGTGCTCGAACACATGGTTGATGTGGTGATGAGCTTCGAGGGGGAACGCAGCCACCAGTACCGCATCCTGCGTGCCTTGAAGAACCGCTTCGGTGCTGTGGATGAAATCGGCGTCTTCGCCATGGCAGGGGCGGGGCTGGAGGAAGTCGGCAACCCTTCGATGCTGTTCCTTTCGGGGCGTGAGGACCAGGTAGCGGGCAGCGCAGTGTTCCCCGCGCTTGAAGGCACACGTCCCGTTCTGGTCGAGATCCAGGCCCTCACTGTCCGCCTGGCGAGCGGTGCAACGCCTCGCCGTGCGGTCGTCGGTTGGGACAGTGGTCGCCTCGCGATGCTTCTTGCCGTACTAGAAGCCCGATGCGGGCTCAGTTTCTCGACTGCTGAAGTCTATCTCAATGTCGCGGGCGGATACCGGCTGACCGATCCGGCGGCCGATCTTGCGGTCGCTGCGGCCTTGATCTCGGCCTTGTCCGATCGCCCGCTGCCACAATCATCGATCTGGTTCGGTGAAGTTTCTCTCGCTGGTGAAGTTCGCCCGGTTGCCCACACGCCTGTGCGCCTGCGTGAGGCTGCAAAACTTGGCTTTACGCTCGGTTGCGGGCCGGAGGCGGGGGCTGAAAAGGTGGATGGCTTGCGCTATTCCCCGCTCAAGCTCCTGCCAAATCTGATTGACCGGGTGATGGGCGGCTCATAGGTTTTCAGGGATATGACCGGCCTTGATTATGTAGTCCTCATCCTCGTCGGCATCGGTGCCGTCGGCGGTTTCATGCGCGGCTTCGTCGAGGAGGTCCTGTCGCTGGCCGCGTGGTGCCTTGCCTTGCTGGCGGTTCACTACTTTCACGAACCGCTCACGCTGTGGCTGGCCGATCACTTGCCGACGGAGACGGGCGCAGGCGTTCTTGCGTTCTTCCTGCTGCTGCTCTTGCCTTATCTCGGCACCCGGATGATCGCGCGCCGCATGGGAAGCACAAGCCGCGAATCCGTGATCGGCCCGATAGACCGCTTGCTCGGCTTCGGCTTCGGTGCGGTGAAGGGCTTCATCATCGTCGTGCTGGGCTATTCCATAGTGGTCTTCGGATACGATCTGGTCTGGGGTGAGGATGGGCGGCCCGATTGGATCGTGGAATCCCGCACCTATCCGTTCCTGAACGCCGCCAGCGAGGAATTGCTGACCCTTATCTCGGAACGGCGCGAGGCTGCGGCAGAGCAGGCGAAGGAAGTGGCCAAGCGCAAGGCTCGCCAGCAAGTTCTGGGTGAGTGAGATGAACACGCGCGGGCTCTACACGCCCGAAATCCTGGCTGGCGCCATGGGGCTTTCCGAGTTTCCGTGGGATGAAACCTTGCCGCTGCGAGGTTCAGCGCGATCCCGCAGTTGCGGCAGCGCAATCGAGCTAGGGTTGTCCATTGATGCTGCCGGATCGATCGATCGCCTTGCCTTGCGCCCTCACGCCTGCGCGGTGGGGCAGGCAGCCGCCAACATCTTCGCCCGGAGCGCTCGAGGTCGGACCCGCGCCGATATCGCACTAGCCCGTGACTCTCTCGCGCGATGGCTGGCGGGTGAGGGGAGCGAGCCTGACTGGCCGGGAGTTGGTCTGCTGGCACCGGCTCTTGGCTATCCCGCCCGTCACGCCGCAATCCTGCTGGCTTGGGACGCTGCGCTCGAAGCGCTTCCAGCTCAGGTGTCTGCCTGAAGCAATGCAGGGCTTGCCGCAGGCGCGGCCCCTTCGCTACAGCACCAGCCAACAAATACGTGTCGGGGGAATTCTGCGTGTCGTCCACCATTGCCAACGGGCAGCTTCCTGAGCCGAGCGCTTCGGAAATCCGCCTCGTCATTGCCGCAAGCTCTGCCGGTACCGTGTTCGAATGGTACGATTTTTTCATATACGGCACGCTCGCCGCAATCATCGGCAAAACCTTCTTCCCGTCCGACAATGCAACGCTGCAACTCCTGCTCGTCTGGGCCGGCTTCGCAGTCGGCTTCGGCTTCCGCCCTCTCGGTGCCGTCCTGTTCGGCTATCTGGGTGACAAACTGGGCCGCAAGTACACCTTCCTCGTCACAGTCACCCTCATGGGGATTGCCACGGCAGGCGTCGGCCTGATCCCATCGGCGGACAGCATCGGCCTGGCGGCCCCCGCCATCGTCATCTTTCTGCGCGTTCTTCAAGGACTTGCGCTTGGTGGTGAGTATGGCGGAGCGGCGGTCTATGTCGCCGAACATGCCCCCGGCGGCAGGCGCGGCTATTACACCAGCTATATCCAGGCGAGCGTGGTCGGCGGCTTCGTCCTCAGCCTGATCGTGGTGCTTTCAAGCAAGGGGTTGATGAGCGAAGCGGTGTGGAATGCTTGGGGATGGCGCGTGCCGTTCCTCGTCAGTCTCGCCCTGCTCGGCGTGTCGCTGTGGATGCGGCTCAAGCTGTCGGAAAGCCCTGTTTTCAAGGCGATGAAGGAGCAGGGCGAGCTTGCTGGCAATCCCTTTGTCGAGAGCTTTACCTATCCCGGCAACAAGCGCCGGATATTCATCGCTTTGTTCGGAATCGCCGCTGGACTGACCGTGATCTGGTACACGGCGATGTTCTCCAGCCTCGGATTCCTCAAGTCCGCCATGCGGATGGATGATACGACGGCTGAGGTCATCGTCGGTATTGGTGGTGCCATCGGCATGGTGTTCTATCTGATCGCTGGCGCTCTCTCGGACCGCATCGGACGCAAGAAGCCGATTGTCATCGGGTATGCTCTGACTCTCCTGCTGCTGTTCCCGACGTTCTGGCTGCTGGGCTCGGCGGCGAATCCGGAGCTTGCAGGTGCTGCGCAGAGGAACCCGGTGGTCGTTTCCGGTTCTGACTGTGATTACAGTCCCTTCGCTGCCGAACAGACCAGCAGATGCGGCAAACTGCTCGCCGATCTCTCGGCGTCGGGAATTTCCTACTCTCTGAGGCAGACGGGCAACTTCACCGCAACTGTCGGAGGCAGAGCGCTAACTCTCGAGAGCTATCCATGGACTGGCAAGGCCGCTGAACGCGCCAAGGCCCTGCAGGCGGAACTCTCCACTTACGGCTACGATTTTGCCAAGGTGAAGCCTTCGACCGGACGCCTCGCCCTGGTCCTCGTCGCCCTTGTCCTCCTGATGGCAATGTCGGGCGCGACGTATGGGCCGGTGGCGGCGCTCCTTTCGGAAATGTTCCCTCCGCGTATCCGCTATAGCTCGATGTCGATCCCCTATCATCTTGGGACAGGGTACTTCGGGGGTTTCCTGCCGCTGATTTCGAGCTACATCGTGGCGCGGACCGGCGATCCCTATGCCGGGCTATGGTACACCTGGGTCATTGTTCTGGTTGCATTTCTCGTCTCGCTATGGGGATTGAAGCCGGGGCTTCCGACCGATTTCACGGACGACTGACATCACCCCGCTACCCCCTGCCTCCCTGCGCCTCGGCTTCGACGCTGACGCACTTGCCGCGAACTGGCGCACGCTTGATGACCTGTCCTGCAAGGCTGCAGCGGGGGCTGCGGTCAAGGCCGATGCCTATGGCGTAGGTGCCGCGCGGGTCATGCCGGTACTCTCGGCAGCGGGATGTCGCGACTTCTTTGTGGCGCACTGGTCCGAAGTCCCTGAAATTCTTGAGCTTGTTCCTCCTGAACAGATCGCGGTCCTCCATGGCCCGGCCAGTGCTGCCGAAGCGGACTTCGCCCGGGCGACGGGGGTGCGCCCCGTGCTCAACAGTCTGCATCAGGTTCGCGTCTGGCAGGAGAGCGGCGGCGGTGCCTGCCACCTGATGGTGGACACCGGGATGAACCGACTCGGGCTGTCACTCGCTGACCTGTCCGACCCCGCTCTGGCCTCCCTCGATGTAGACATCTGCATGAGCCACCTTGCCAGCGCTGACGAGGACGTTGCCCAGAACGAAGACCAACGCAGGCGGTTCGAGGCGGTGAGGGCGCAGGTTCCCGCGCGTCGCTATAGCCTTGCAAACAGCGCGGGGATTGCGCTGGGCGAGTCTTTCCATGCCGACCTGACGCGGCCCGGCATTGCTCTGTACGGCGGCGTGGCGCGCTCCGAACTTGCGGGCAAGATCGCTCAGGTCGTCAGGCCCGAGGCAGCGGTGCTTCAGGTCCGCGAACTGCAACCGGGCGACAAGGTTGGCTATAACGCGTTGTTTACGGCCAGTTCGCCGATCCGCGTCGGGGTATTGGCGATCGGTTATGCCGATGGGTACTTGCGCTGCTGGTCGTGCATCGGGAGTTTCCACTGGCAGGGCCGCAAGGCGCGCGTGCTTGGGCGCGTGTCGATGGACCTGACGATCGTCGACCTTTCGGACATGCCGGACTGCAAGGAGGGTGACTGGCTGGTCGCAGATTACGACCTGCCGTCTGCTGCCAATCAGAGCGGTCTTTCGCAGTACGAACTGCTCACGCTGATGGGAAAACGCTTTTCGCGCCAAAGCGGTAATTGATTGGACTGGTCAAGATTTGTTGCGCCGCACATGCTGCACATGCTAAAAGCTTTTTAACGTCGCAGCGGGGGGTCCACCATGGCCAGTGATTCCAAGAATGGCGGCACGGTTATAATCAAGAAATACGCCAACCGTCGCCTCTACAATACCAGCACTTCCAGCTATATCACGCTCGACCATCTTGCCCAGATGGTGAAGGATAACGTGGACTTTCAGGTGATTGACGCCAAGACCGGCGCGGATCTGACCCATGCGATCCTGACGCAGATCATCATGGAAGAAGAGTCGGCGGGTGAGCAGATGCTGCCGACCAATTTCCTGCGCCAGCTGATCTCGATGTACGGCAATTCGATGCAGGCTTTCCTGCCGGGCTACCTCGAAGCATCGATGGAGCACTTCCGCGAGAACCAGGCCAAGATGCGCAAGGCGATTGAGGAAAGCATTGGGGCCAACCCGCTTGCCCAGATTGCCCAGCGCAATATGGAAATGTTCAAGGCTGCCGCTGCGGCTTTCGTTCCGGGTGCTGCGGCAAAGGATGAAGCGGCCCCTGCCGCCGAGGCCGATGACCTCGATGGTCTGCGCAAGCAGATGGCCGAGATGCAGAAGAAGCTCGACCAGCTTTCCAAGTAACCCCCTTTTCCTTCTCGCAAGGCCGCGCCGGGCATTGCGAGAAGGCGTTTTGCGCTTTAACGCGCAAGCCCATGAACCAGCCCGCAATAAAGCACGCGCTCAATGTGAAGCGCGCCGACGACTTCGCCCAGTGGTATCAGGCCGTGATCGCCGAGGCCGAGCTTGCCGAGGAATCCGGCGTGCGCGGCTGTATGGTGATCCGCCCATGGGGCTACGGCATCTGGGAACGCATCCAGAAGCTGATGGATGCCGAGATCAAGGAAGCTGGCGTCGAGAACTGCTACTTCCCGCTGTTCATCCCGCTGTCTTACTTCGCCAAGGAAGCTGAGCACGTTGAAGGCTTCGCCAAGGAAATGGCAGTCGTCACGCATCACCGCCTGATTGCTGACGGCAAGGGCGGGTTGACGCCGGATCCCGAAGCAAAGCTGGAGGAACCGTTGGTCGTCCGCCCGACGTCCGAGACGGTGATCGGCGCGGCGATGGCACGCTGGGTCCAGTCCTGGCGCGATCTGCCGCTGATGGTGAACCAGTGGGCCAACGTCGTGCGCTGGGAAATGCGCACGCGGATGTTCCTGCGCACCAGCGAGTTCCTCTGGCAGGAAGGCCACACAGCCCACGCCGATGAGGCGGACGCGATGAAGGAAACGCTTCGCGCGCTTGAAATGTATCGCGCGTTTGCCGAAGGGCCACTGGCCATGCCAGTCATCGCCGGACCCAAGCCTGAGAACGAGCGTTTCCCCGGCGCGGTCGAGACGTTCTCGATCGAGGCGATGATGCAGGACGGCAAGGCGCTGCAGGCTGGTACCTCGCACTACCTCGGAACCACCTTCGCGCAGGCAGCCGGCATCCGCTATCAGGACAAGGAAGGCCAGCAGGCGCTGGCGCACACCACGTCGTGGGGCGTTTCGACGCGTCTGATCGGTGGCGTGATCATGACGCACGGCGATGACGATGGTTTGCGCGTGCCGCCGCAGGTTGCGCCGCAGCAGATCGTTATCCTGCCGATGCTGCGCGACAACGATGGCGACGAGGCGCTGCTCGCCTATTGCGAAGAGATCCGCAAGACTCTAGCCAAGCAGTCTGCGTTCGGCGAACGCGTGCGCGTGCTGCTCGACAAGCGCCCCGGCAAGGCCACGCAGAAGCGCTGGGCCTGGGTGAAGCGCGGCGTGCCGCTGATCCTTGAAATCGGCGGGCGTGATGCAGAGGGCGGCATGGTTTCGGCGCTGCGCCGCGACAAGCTTTGGCGCGAGGATGCGAAGCCCAACTTTGTCGGGCAAGCCAAGGATGACTTCATCGCTTCGGCGTCGGCGGAACTGGAAGCGATCCAGACCTCGCTTTACGAGGAAGCTCGTGCGCGCCGTGATGCGCAGATCGTGCGCGATGTGACCGATCTTGAGGGGCTGAAGGCCTACTTTGCTGAGGGCAACAAGTATCCGGGCTGGGTCGAGATGGGCTGGAGCAAGCCCACCGGCGAGGCACTGGACAAGGTTGTCGAGCAGTTGAAGGCGCTGAAGCTGACGATCCGCAACACGCCGCTCGATGCGGCGAAGCCCGATGGGGTCTGTCCGTTTACGGGTGAGCCTGCGGTCGAGAAGATCCTGATCGCACGGTCTTACTGATTCTAGATATTGTTCGCGCGGAGACGCGGAGAAGGGGAGAAAGAGCGAGAGACGATGAAGCCTGCGGCGCAGCCGTCTTCAGTTTCTCCATCTTTCTCCGCGCGTCTCCGCGCGCAATGTATTCCGCGCGAATAGCACCTTGGGAGATCCACCCTTTTTGACGGGTGGGCTTGGCGTGGTGCTTTGGGCCGGTAAGGTCTGCGTCCATGAGAAACGCTCTGGTCCTGATCCCGCTGCTTGTCTCCACCGCTGCTGTCGCGGCACCCGAGGAAGCGATTTCCGAGGCGCGGTTGCGGGCCGATGTCGAGAAACTGGTCCGCTTTGGCACGCGGCATACGCTGTCTTCGCAGACCGACCCAAAGCGTGGGATCGGCGCTGCGCGCAAGTGGGCGGAAGGGGAGTTTCGCAAGACGGCTGCAGCTTGCGGGGGCTGCCTCGAGATCGTGCTTCCTGAAACGGTGGTGAGTGGTGACCGGGTGCCGGTGCCGACGCGGCTCGTCAACGTGGTGGCGATCCAGCGCGGGAGCGAGCGGCCGAATGAAGTCGTGATTGTGCAGGGCCACATAGACAGCCGCGTTTCGGACCCTCTCGATGCGGTCAAGGATGCACCCGGCGCGAACGATGACGGTTCCGGTACGGCGTTGGTGCTGGAAGCAGCGCGGGTACTGTCGAAGGAAAAGTTTCCGACGACCATCATCTATGCTGCTCTGTCAGGCGAGGAGCAAGGCCTGTTCGGTGGCAAGTTGCTGGCCGACTACGCCGCGCAGCAGGGCTGGACGGTGAAGGCCGTGCTCAACAACGATATCGTTGGCGGTTCAACCGGGGCGGATGGATACAAGGACGATGCGCACGTGCGCTTATTGTCCGAAGGGCCGCGCGCCGATGCGACCGATGCCTTGCGGGCACAGATGCGCAGGTATGGTGGGGAAAACGACAGTCCTTCGCGCAATATCTCGCGTTGGGTGGCCAAGCTTGCCGAGAAGGATGGCAAGGGGCTGGCGGTACGGCAGATCTGGCGGGCCGACAGACTGGGCCGGGGCGGAGACCAGTTGCCATTCTCGGACAAGGGCTATCCGGCGGTGCGCTTTACCGTGGCGGTCGAGGACTATGAACACCAGCATCAGGATTTGCGGATCGAAGGCGGGGTGAAGTTTGGTGATACCGTAGACGAGATGGATTTTCCCTATCTTGCCAAGGTGACCCGCCTGAATGTTCAGGCGCTTTCGAAGCTGGCGCGGACGCCGATGCCGCCAGCGCCGGTGGTGAAGGGGGCGGTGCAGCCGAGTACGGATGTGGAATGGCAGGCGGTGCCGGGCGCGGTTCGCTATGTGCTGTGGCAGCGGCGGACGGATGCGCCAATGTGGGAAACGCGGCTGCTCGAGACGGCAGAGGTCAAGGCCAGCCTACCGGGCGTTCGCGCCGATGACTGGCTCTTCGGGGTGAGCGCGGTGGCGGTGGACGGAAGCGAGAGTCCCGTTGCTTCGGCGGTTCCAGGTGGCCAGTTCGGTCCGCTGGCCAAGCCATGAGCGCTTGCCATCCCGTGGCTTAGCGACCACATGCCCGGGATGGCTAAATTCAAGTTTCCGCAAGGTCTCCCGACGCGCCAGCAGGTGCTCGATTTCATCGCCCAGTCCGACGAGCCTGCGGGCAAGCGCGAGATTTCCAAGGCTTTCGGGCTTAAGGGGGCGGAGAAGATCGCGCTCAAGGCGCTGCTCAAGGACATGGCCGAGGAAGGCCTGATCGACGGCAACCGTAGCGCATTCCACGCGATGGGCGGCGTGCCCAAGGTGACCGTGTTGCGCATCGTCGAGATCGACGAGGGCGAGCCGGTGGCCATTCCTGACAGCTGGAGCCCGGAAGATGCCAGCCCTCCGCCGCGGCTGCGAGTGGTGGAACCGCGCGGGAAGCAGCGCGATCGCAATGCTGCGCTGCGCGTGGGTGATCGCGTGCTGGCGCGGACCGAGGAGGCGGGCAAGGGCTGGATCGCCCATCCGATGAAGAAGCTGCAGGGCGGCGAAGAGCAGATGATGGGTGTCGTCGAACTTGACGGCACCGGCAAGGGCTGGCTCGCTCCGGTGGACAAGCGGGTTCGCAATGCCGTTCCGATTTCCCACCTTGGTGGGGCCGAAGAAGGGCAACTGGTTCTCGCCGAACCTGCCGGTCGGTCACCGCGTTCGGGAATGCGTGTCGTGGCGGTGCTGGGCGATCCGCTGGCGCCGCGTGCGTTCAGCCTGATCGCGATCCACAAGCATGGCATTCCCTTCGTATTCCCTGAAGGCGCGATTGCCGAGGCGGAACTGGCGGCTAAGTTGCCGGTCAGCGAGGAGAAGCGCGAGGATCTGCGTCATTTGCCGATCGTTGCCATCGATCCTGCCGACGCACGCGACCATGACGATGCGATCTGGGCAGAGCAGGACGGGGAAGGGGGCTTCCGTGCGGTCGTGGCGATTGCGGACGTCAGCTATTATGTGCGGCCGGGCGGGCAGACGGATCGCGAGGCGAGGAAGCGCGGCAATTCGGTCTATTTCCCCGACCGCGTCGTGCCGATGCTACCCGAAGTGCTTTCGGCGGAGGTCTGCTCGCTGAAGATGGGGGCGGACCGGGCGGCGATGGCTTGCCACCTGTCGATCGACAGTTCGGGTCATATCCGCGAATGGCGGTTTACCCGCGCCGTGGTGCGGATCGCTGAAGTGATTGCCTATGAGGAAGCGCAGCGGCGGATCGATGCCGGCGAGACCGAGGCGCATCTGCAGAACTTGTGGGCTGCGTGGCGACTGCTGGAGAAGGCGCGCAATGCGCGGGATCCGCTGAACCTCGAACTGCCAGAGCGGCGCGTGGTGCTCGATGCTCAGGGCAAGATTGCCGAGATCGCGATTCGCGAGCGGCTCGATGCGCACCGCGTGGTCGAAGACTTCATGATTGCGGCAAACGTGGCGGCGGCCAAGGCGCTGGAGGCCAAAGTTGCCCCGGTGGTCTATCGTATCCACGAGCCGCCGAGCCGGGAGAAGCTGGTAGCGTTGAAGGACTACCTCGCCACGTTCGAGCGCAAGTTCACGCTGGGTCAAGTGGTTACGCCATCGCTGTTCAACCGGATGCTCAAGGACATTTCGGACGAGGCGGAGAAGGCGCTGATCATGGAGGCGGTTCTGCGCAGCCAGACGCAGGCCTATTACGGGCCGCGCAATGCGGGGCACTTCGGGTTGGCTCTAGGGTCCTACGCGCATTTCACCTCGCCGATCCGGCGCTATTCCGACTTGCTGGTGCATCGCGCGCTGGTTGATGCCTATGGGTTGGAGCAGCCGCGCCCGAAGGCGGACCTGCCGCCTACCTCCGGGCTTTCGGACCGGGATCGCGGTGATCTGGCGCGCGTGTCGGAAGCGATCAGCAACGCCGAGCGGCGAGCGATGGAGGCCGAGCGCGATACGATCGACCGTTATGTGGCGGCCTGGCTCTCGGGCAAGGTGGGCGAGGTGTTCGATACGCGCATTACCGGCGTGCAGAAGTTCGGCCTGTTCGCCACGATCATCGGGCTGGGCGGGGACGGGTTGGTGCCGGTCTCGACGCTGGGGGCCGAGCGGTTCAACTATGACGAGAAGGCGCAGCGGCTGATCGGGGAGCTGAGCGGTGAGGAGTTTGCCATGGGGCAGATCCTCAAGCTGCGGCTCGCCGAAGCGAATCCGCTGACCGGGGCGCTCAAGTTCGAGCCGGTGGATGTGGCCGAAGGTGTGCAGCGGATCGAGCGGCGTGGCGAAAAGCTGGGGCACAAGCCAAAGCGGCAGGGCAACTACGTGCCGGGCAAGCGCGGGCGGCCGTCCAACATCCGCCACCAGGGGCGCAGGAAGAAGTGATCAGCTGAAGCGGTCGACTTCCTCGTCCGGCAGGGCGCCGGGGACAATCATCAGCGGGCAGGGGAGCTGGCCTGCAATCCCTGCGAAGTGAGTGACCAGCGGGCCGGGGTTGTTGCCGCCCGAAGCGCCGAGGACCAGTGCCGAGATCTCCGGATGTTCGGCGAGGTATTCGCGCACGACCTTCGGGCCATCGCCCTCGCGGACGGCGATGACCGGGGTCAGCCCGGATTCGCTGGCGAGACTCCCGGCGGCTGTCATTGCGAGAACCTCGGCCCGGTCGCGCGCTTCTTCCTCGATCGTGGCCTGCACGCCGCCGAACGCGACGAACTCCTGTTGCGGCACGAGCGCGAGGATATGGACGGCGCCGCCTGTGCGGACGGCACGGCGCGCGGCGAAGCGCAAGGCTGCCTTGGCCTCGTCGGTCTCGTCCATGATCACCAGATAGATGCGTTGCGACATGACCTTTGTCCTCTCGAAACCCTCGTATCGGCAAATTCGTATGCGGTGCAAGCGGCAAGCCACTTGACCCGACGCGCCATGCTGGTGAAATGGGCCTGACAAAAGATGCAGGAGAGGTTTCCGCTACGGCACCTCTGCTTCGCGCCATCAGGACACGGAAAAACGCCCATGCCCATCGCCATCAAGATGCCCGCACTCTCGCCCACGATGGAAGAGGGAACTCTGTCAAAGTGGCTGGTGAAAGTGGGCGACAAGGTTTCCTCCGGCGACATCATGGCCGAGATCGAGACCGATAAGGCGACGATGGAGTTCGAGGCGGTTGACGAGGGCACTATCGTTTCGATCGACGTGGCCGAAGGCTCGGAAGGCGTGAAGGTCGGCACCGTGATCGCGATGATTGCGGGCGAGGACGACGATGCGAGCGCGCCTGCCCCGAAGGCGGCGGCCCCGGCACCCGCGCCAACTCCGGCTCCCGCACCAGAACCTGCGCCTTCAGCCGCCCCTGCGCCGGTGGTTGCTGCTCCTCCGGCTGCCAAGGGTGATCGCATCGTCGCCAGTCCGCTCGCCAAGCGCATTGCAGCAGACAAGGGCATCGACCTTTCGGGCGTTGCAGGCTCCGGCCCGAACGGCCGAATCGTCAAGGCCGACGTCGAGGATGCAAAGCCCGGCGCTGCTCCTGCGGCTGCCATTGCTGCCCCTGCAGCCGCACCTGCCGCTGCGCCAGTCGCCGCATCGGCACCGGCTGCAGTTCCAGACTTCGGCATCCCCTATGAAGCGGCCAAGCTCAACAATGTTCGCAAGACAATCGCGCGCCGCCTGACCGAGGCGAAGCAGACGATCCCGCACATCTATCTGACGGTCGACATCCAGCTCGATGCGCTGCTCAAGCTGCGCGGGCAACTGAACAAGGCGCTCGAGGCGCAGGGCGTGAAGCTTTCGGTGAACGACCTGATCATCAAGGCGCTGGCCAAGGCGCTGGTGCAGGTGCCCAAGTGCAATGTCAGCTTTGCCGGCGATGAGTTGCGCAGCTTCAAGCGTGCCGACATTTCGGTGGCCGTTGCTGCGCCTTCGGGCCTGATCACGCCGATCATCGTCGATGCGGGAGCCAAGTCGGTCTCGGCCATCGCCACCGAGATGAAGGCGCTGGCGAACAAGGCGCGCGAGGGCAAGCTGCAGCCGCACGAGTATCAGGGCGGCACGGCTTCGCTTTCAAACCTCGGCATGTTCGGGATCAAGAGCTTCGATGCCGTGATCAACCCGCCCCAGGCGATGATCATGGCGGTCGGCGCGGGCGAGCAGCGTCCCTATGTGATTGATGGGGCACTCGGCATCGCCACCGTGATGTCGGCGACCGGCAGCTTCGACCATCGCGCCATCGACGGCGCGGACGGTGCCGAACTGATGCAAGCGTTCAAGAACCTGATCGAGAACCCGCTGGGCCTGGTGGCCTGATATCGCTGGCCTGATCCTAGTTGCAGGGGTGAAGAGATGGCCGATCCGCTACCATCAGGCGAACCGGCCATCCGCATCACGGCAATGCCAGCTGATGCCAATCCTGCCGGCGATATCTTTGGCGGGTGGCTGATGGCGCAGATGGACATGGCAGCAGGCATCGTTGCGGCGCGCAGGGCCAAGGGCCGTGCCGCCACGATTGCCGTCGAAGGCATGACATTTCATCACCCGGTGCACGTGGGCGACGAAGTTTCCGTCTATGCGCACCTGAGCAAAGCCGGGCGCACGTCGATGACGATCGACGTGGAAACCTGGCGGCGGGCACGGACTGGCGAGGATCGCCAGAAAGTGACTCAGGCACGATTTTTCTTCGTCGCCATCGACGACGATCGCAAACCGCGGCCTTTGCCGCAGACAGACTGACAGGAGCATTTGCGTGGCTGACCAATATGACGTCATCGTCCTCGGATCGGGCCCCGGCGGCTATGTCGCGGCGATCCGCTGCGCGCAGCTCGGGCTCAAGACGGCCATTGTCGAGCGTGAGAACCTGGGTGGCATCTGCCTCAACTGGGGCTGCATCCCGACCAAGGCGCTGCTGCGCTCTGCCGAAGTGCTCAACCACATGAAGCACGCAGCGGCCTATGGTCTTGCGGCTGACAACATCCGCGCTGATCTCGACGCGGTGGTCAAGCGTTCGCGCGGCGTTGCCAAGCAGCTCAATCAGGGCGTCACGCACCTGATGAAGAAGAACAAGATCACCGTGCACATGGGCAACGGTGTCCTGAAGTCTGCGACCTCGGTCGAGGTTGCGGGCGACAAGGGCAAGGAAGTCATTTCCGCCAAGCACGTGATCGTCGCCACGGGCGCCCGCGCACGTGATCTTCCTTTCGCCAAGGCCGATGGCGAGCGGGTGTGGACCTATCGTCATGCGATGACGCCCAAGGAAATGCCGAGCAAGCTGCTGGTCATCGGATCGGGCGCCATCGGCATCGAATTTGCCAGCTTCTACAACGATATGGGCGCCGAAGTTACGGTAGTTGAAATGATGGACCGCGTGGTGCCCGTCGAAGACGCCGACGTTTCGGCCTTCCTCGAGAAGGCGCTGACCAAGCAGGGCATGAAGATCATGACCGGCGCAGGCGTTGAAAGCCTTGCCGTGTCTGGCTCTGGGGTGAAGGCGAAGATCAAGGGCAAGGATGGCAAGGTTGTCGAGGCCGACTACAGCCATGTGATCGTGGCCGTGGGCATCGTGCCGAACACCGAGAACATCGGCATCGAGGCACTGGGTGTGAAGGCAGAACGCGGAATCATCGCGATCGACGGTTATGGCCGCACCAACGTAAAGGGCCTGTGGGCCATCGGCGACGTGACGCCGGGGCCCTGGCTCGCGCACAAGGCAAGCCATGAAGGCGTGATTGCAGCCGAAGCCATCGCGGCAGAACTCGGCAACAAGGACGTCCACCCGCACCCGATGGATCGTGGCAATATCCCCGGCTGCACCTACTGCCATCCGCAGATCGCCAGCGTGGGCCTGACCGAGGCCAAGGCGAAGGAAGCGGGCTATGAACTGAAGGTCGGCACCTTCCCGTTCATCGGCAACGGCAAGGCCATCGCGCTTGGCGAGCCCGAAGGCTTCGTGAAGACCGTGTTCGACGCCAAGACCGGCGAACTGCTCGGCGCGCACATGATCGGCGCGGAAGTGACCGAAATGATCCAGGGCTATGTTGTGGGCAAGACGCTCGAGACGACCGAGGCCGAACTCATGCACACGGTCTTCCCGCACCCGACGATCAGCGAATCGATGCACGAAAGCGTGCTTGCGGCTTACGGGCGGGCGATCCACATCTGAGGGCTCCCGACGGGCTTGAAGGCAAAAAGAAAGGCGCGGACAGGAGAACCTGCCCGCGCCTTTTTGCATTCAAGGTTCAACGCCCGGTCAGTTCGCCGCAGGCGTGGCTACCGGTCCAGCCTGAGCAGGGGCTGCGACCGGCGTCGATACCAGCATACCGGACATTACTCGCGCAGCCGATTCAGGAATCATGAAATTCAACGGTTCCGCAGTCCGGGCGCGCAATTGCTGACCGTTCACAATCGTTGCAGATCGGCCGGTGACAAAGGCTGAGAATACGCCGACGGCAACCGCTGTACCAACCGTCGCGCCAGTATTGCCCTCACCTTCCTGACGATGGTTGCCGGTGAGTGAGACGCGCTTTCCGCCCATCTCAAGCCAATCAAAAGATACTTCCATCTTGCCCGATTTGCCGAAGGCGCCCTTGTTGGTCATCCAGGTGACAGTACCTTCGCCCATGGTTCCCTTGGGGATCATCACGTAGCCGTCCTGCATCACATCAAACACGGTGGAGATCCGGAACTTGTAGCCTTCCTTTAGCTTTTTGCCCTTGGTCGTCAGCGTATCGTTCGGAGTTACAACAACCTCCGAATTCGGGGGCAGGACGATTTGACGCATAGCCGGTGCTGCCGGTGCAACAGGAGCTGATACTGCAGCCGTTGTCGTAGCGACAGGTGCGGAAGTCGCATCTTGCGCAGATGCGATCGATGGTGCGGCCGCAGTTACTGCGGCCACCACAAATGTAGTTCGAAGCATTATTGAAATTTCCCTTCCTGTTGCCCCGGACGGAGTTCCACACGACTTGTCGAAAAACAAGCACAGAATTCGACAAGTTGCGTCGAGCAAGGAACAACTTCCACCTCCCGCGCTTTCTGTCGGCAAGGAGAGGTTCATTGGAATTCGAAATTGAAGAGCCCTTCAATCCGAACCCGTGGCAAGCAGCATGGCACCGCCAAGTAGCGTCACCGAGGAAACAGATTTATCGAGACGAGATGTGCGTCAAGGCCATCGAGATTCCGGAGTCCGAGGAGCCGTGATCCAAGGGATGTGCTGGCGGACAGGGTGGGATTCGAACCCACGGTGAGCTTGCACCCACGGCGGTTTTCAAGACCGCTGCCTTAAACCACTCGGCCACCTGTCCGCGTATCACCAGAGTGCGGTGATCGGCTCGCCGTTAGCGAGTTCTGCATCGGTCGCAAAGGGGATTCCCATCGTTGCCCATCCATGCAACATCGTTTCCATGCAATTTCTTGAACGAATGAGAGGGTTTCGGGCTGCGAGCGTAGCCGCTTTTGCCTTGCTGGTGGCGGGACCTGCGGTGGGTCAGGTCGATGCCGAGGAGGCCGGATTCCAGGGGTACCTGCAATTGCTGGCGGCGCGGGCGCGGGCCGAGGGTGTCCGCGAATCGACCATTGCGCAGATGACGCAGGGCCTGACGCTTAACCAGCGGGTGATCCAGCTGGATCGGGCGCAGCCTGGTTCTTCATCCGGCACAATCCCCTCGTTCGAGCCTTATCGCCGCCAACACGTGGATGCGGCGCGGATTGCACGGGGACGGCGGACTTATGCGTCCGTAGCCGGGCAGATCGGGGCGATCGAGCAGCGCTATGGGGTGCCGGGGCCGATCATGCTGGCGATATGGGGGCACGAGACCGACTACGGCGGATATACCGGGAGTTTCGATCTGCCGCGCGCTCTGGCCACGCTTGCCTACGAAGGGCGCCGCCGGGAGCTGTTTGCGGACGAATTCGTGGCGGCCATGAAGATGGTCGACCGGGGCGTACCCCGCTCGAAGCTCGTTGGCAGCTGGGCGGGTGCATTCGGCAATCCGCAGTTCCTGCCGTCGGTCTACCTCCGCGTGGCGCAGGACGGCGATGGCGACGGATTTGCCGATATCTGGTCAAGCCGGACCGACACGCTGGCCTCTATCGCCAACTATTTCCGCGATGCGGGCTGGCGACCGGGGCAACCGTGGGGCGTAGCAGTGAGCGTACCTGCTGACCTCGATCGCGCAAGCCTTGGCACGACATTGAAAAGTCCGCGGTGTCCACGCGTGTTTGACAGGCATACCGGATGGAAGACCATGGCCGAGTGGCGCGCACTGGGTATCGTGCCGCAATCGGGATCCTGGCTTGCAGACAATGTCATGGCGAGTTTGCTCGAGCCCGATGGGCGCGGACGAACTGCCTATCTGCTAACCGGAAATTATAGGGTTATCCTCGATTACAACTGCTCGAACTTTTACGCTCTGTCCGTAGGACTTCTTGCAGATGAGATCAGCCGTTAGTCGATCAGTGAGCCGCATCGCGATTGCTGCGACATTGCTCCTTGCGATTCAAGGCCCGGGGGTTGCCCGTGAAGCCCCGCCTGCGCAGGCAACTTCGCGCGGACCAGCGGGAGATTACCCGATGGTGCTGGGCGCGCCGTTCACGGTCGATGGCGTGACCTACACTCCTGTCGATGTGATGAACTATGATTCGGTCGGCTATGCGCAGGTTGGTGAAGGCGACGGGGTGAGTGGCGCGCATCGCACCTTGCCTTTGCCGAGCTATGTCGAAGTGACATCGCTGGAAACGGGCCGGACGATCCTCGTTCGGTTGACGCAGCGTGGGCCGATGACGGGGAGCGATCTTGTGTCGCTTTCGACCGGGGCTTGGGCCCAACTGGGAGCAACGCCGGGCGCACGGGTGCCCGTGCGTGTGCGCCGGGTCAATCCGCCCGAAGCCGAGCGCACGCTGTTGCGCAGTGGCGGCCAGGCTCCGGCGCGGATGGATACGCCGCCGGGATTGCTGGTTGCGCTCAAGCGCAAGCTGGGGATTGCGGTGGTGCCGCCTGCCGTATCGGAAGTTGCGACTCCTGCGCCGGCAAAGGTCGAGCCGAAGCCGCTTGCCAAGGATGAAGCCAAACCTGTTGCCAAACCGGCCGCACCGCCCAAGCCTGCAGAGCCGGTCAAGGCACCCGCTACAGCTTCCAGCAAGGCGCTCTACGTTCAGGTCGGCGCATACTCGACGCGTGCCCGCGCAGAGGCGTCGGCTAAGGCGGTGGGCGGATCGGTTACAGCGTCGGGCAAATTGTGGCGCGTGCGGGTTGGCCCCCATAAGGACCGTGGACAAGCTGATGCGGCGCTGGCGAAGGTTCGCGCTGGCGGCTATGCCGACGCAAGGGTCGTGACCGCGCCTTGACCTGATGGCGCTGGGCGGCCTGATTTGTCCGGGGACTGTTCTTGCGCCTGAAGTTCGTGACGATTGCAATGGTTGTGGCGCTGGCGGGAATGCCGGTTCAGGCCGCTGCGCCCGAGGCACCTGCACACCAGACGGGGGTGGTCGATCCGCTCGCCAGCATGCCTCGTATCGATGCGCCGATAGCGTTGATGGTCGATGTCGGTTCTGGACGGGTGCTGTTCTCACGCGATCCGCACCGGCGCTTCGTACCTGCTTCGATCACCAAGATCATGACGAGCTATGTGGCATTCGACCTGATCGCCAAGGGCAAGCTGCGGCTCGACCAGCGCATCCCGATCCGGCGCGAAACTTTCCGCAAGTGGCGCAATGTCGGCAGCACAATGTTTCTGCCCGCCGAAGCGCAGCCGACGGTGGCTGAGTTGATCGAGGGGATCGTCACCGTATCCGCCAACGACGCCTGCGTGGTGCTGGCAGAGGGGGCAACCGGATCGGTCTCGGCGTTTACCGCGCTGATGAATGGAGCGGCTGCGGATCTCGGCATGCGCGACAGCCACTTCAACACGCCAAACGGGTGGATGGACGAGGGGCAGACATATGTGACCGCTGCTGATCTCGCCACGTTGAGCGGGGCGTTGATGACGCGCTTCCCCGATCTCTATCGTCGCTTTTATGGCCATTCCCAGATGACCTGGGGCGGGATCACCCAGCCCAACCACAATCCACTCTATGGTCACGTCGAAGGGGCTGACGGAGTGAAGACCGGGTTCACCAACGAGGCCGGATACGGATTTGTCGGTTCGGCCGAGCGCAGGGGACGGCGTATGGTCATGGTGCTCGGTGGATACGACCGGCCGATAGACCGGACCAACCAGTCGCGCGCCTTCATCGAATGGGGCTTCGCGGCCTGGGACGCCAAGCGACTTTTCGCGAAAGGAACGAGCGTTGGCACTGCGGCGGTGCAGGGCGGGAACGAGCGCACGGTGCCGCTGGTTGCTCCGCGCGAATTGACGGTGACCATGCCGCGTGGCGCGGCTACGAAGTACACGCTTTCCGTGCGCTACAAGGGGCCGCTCAAGGCCCCGATTGCCAAGGGCGAGACGGTGGCGAGCCTGCTGGTCCGCGTGCCGGGCGAGCCTGTGCATGTGCTGCCGCTGGTGGCTGGCGTCGATGTCGGACGCGGTGGCGCCTTCTCTCGCCTTCGCGACGGGGCGCTGGGGCTGGTGGGCCTGTGACCGGGCGGTTCATCGCGCTGGAGGGTGGCGAAGGCGTCGGGAAATCGACGCAAGGCAGGCTTCTGGCCGAAGCACTTCGCTCTCGCGGACTCGATGTCGTGACCACGCGCGAACCTGGCGGAACAGCAGGCGCCGAGGCGATCCGGTCTATGCTGCTCAGCACCGAAGGCGATGGCTGGGGGGCGCGAGCCGAGGTTTTACTGTTTGCAGCGGCGCGAGCAGATCACGTCGAGAAGCTGATCCGTCCTTCCGTGGCGCGCGGTGCCTGGGTGGTCTGTGACAGGTTCGTTGACAGCAGCCGAGCCTATCAAGGTGGCGGTGGAGGGCTTTCGGACGCGGATGTAATGGACTTGCATCGGATCGGCAGCGAGGGACTGTTGCCCGATCTCACGGTGCTACTTGCGGTGCGTCCGGAAGTTTCGGCGGAGCGGCTTGCCCTGCGCGATGGCGGACAGGCTGACCGGATCGGCGGGCGCGGTGCAGACTATCACGCGAGAGTGGCGGCTGCGTTCAGGGAATTTGCTCAGGCTGAGCCCCATCGTTTTGCCCTGATCGATGCCGAAGGTTCGCCTTCGGAAGTTCATGCGCGCGTGATGTCAGCTCTGGTGGAGCGTTTCCTGTGAGCGATCCGCATCTGATCGGACACGATGCGGCATGGCGCATCTGGCGCTCGGCCATCGCGGGCGCGCGCATGCATCATGGCTGGATTCTTGCCGGACGCGAGGGTTTGGGCAAGGCGGGCTTTGCCCGAAGCGCGGCGGCAGAGCTTGTGGCCGAGCCGGGCGTGCCGCAGCCACCGGTGGAATCGCATCCCGATATCCTCACCCTGTCACCGCTGCCCGCCAATGATGACGAGGCCAAGAAGCGCGACGACGGGAAGCCTTATCTTCTCAAGCGCAACATCTCGGTCGATCAGGTGCGAGAGATCCAGCGCAGGCTTACCACGCGCCCGACTCTTGGGCGGCGCCGCGCTGTGATCATCGATTCAGCTGACTTGCTTGAGAAAGGTGCGGTCAACGCTCTGCTAAAGAGCCTTGAGGAACCGCCGGTCGGTACGTTCTTTCTGCTTGTCGTACACGCTTTGGGACGATTGCTGCCGACGGTTCGATCACGGTGCACGGTCGTGCGGTTCCATCCATTGGCCGATGCGGATGTTGCGCGCGCGCTCGATGTGGCAGCACCGGGGTTGGATAGCGAGACGCGTCGGGCGGCGCTGGCAGTCGCAGGTGGATCGCCCGGGGCCGCGCTGGCCTTTGCCGAGCAGGATCTAGGCAAAGCGCAGGCGCTTTATGCGCGTATCATCGAGCATGGCGACCATGACCTGTCGTTGCGCGGTGCGCTGTCGAGCGCGATCGGTGCACGGCCTGACCGTGAACGCCTTGCTGCCGCGATCGAGGCAGCGCGGATGACCGTGGTCGGGGCTTTGCCGAGAGTGGATGATGCTGGCAGGCTGCGTCTGGCCGAAGCCCATGCCCGATTGGTCAGGCTTGCGGGCGAGGCACCGATCTACAACTTCGATCCTGGTATGCTGATGATGGAAATCGGCTCCTTGCTGGCATCGGCTGCGCCGACTAGGGAAGGGGCGCGATAGGCGTCCGGATTCCCAGGACACCAGACAGTTCGAGAAAGCGACCGGCCCGATGGGCGAACCCTTCTATATTACCACCGCCATTTCCTATCCCAACGGCAAGCCACACATCGGCCATGCTTATGAAGCGATTGCCGCCGACGTTATCGCCCGGTTTCAGCGGGCGATGGGCCGTGACGTGCGGTTTCAGACCGGCACGGATGAGCACGGGCTGAAGATGGCGCAGAAGGCGCGCGAGATGGGCGTGTCGCCGCGCGAGCTTTCGGATGAAATGTCATCGTATTTCATCAAGATGTGCGATGAACTTAACGTGTCGTACGATGTGTTTATCCGCACCACCGAAGAGCGCCATCACGCTTCGACACAGGAGCTTTGGCGGCGGATGGAAGCGAGTGGTGATCTCTATCTCGATCGCTACGAAGGCTGGTACTCGATCCGAGATGAGGCCTTCTACGACGAGAGCGAACTGGTTGTCGGGGAAGGGGGCGAGAAGCTCTCGCCTCAGGGAACGCCGGTTGAATGGACCGTCGAGGAAAGCTGGTTCTTCCGCCTTTCCAGGTACGCCGAGCCGCTGCTGAAGCTCTATAACGAGAACCCCGAGTTCATTCAGCCTGACAGCCGCCGCAACGAGGTGATGCGCTTTGTCGAAGGTGGCCTGCGCGACCTGTCGGTTTCCCGGACCAGCTTCGACTGGGGCGTGAAGGTGCCGGGCAGCGACGGGCACGTGATGTACGTGTGGGTCGATGCCCTGACCAACTACATCACCGGCCTTGGATTTCCCGATGAAAGCGGAGACTTTGCAAGGTATTGGCCTGCGAACCTCCACTTGATCGGCAAGGATATCGTACGGTTCCACACGGTGTATTGGCCAGCATTCCTGATGAGCGCGAAGATCGAACTTCCGCGCCAGGTTTTCGGCCATGGCTTCCTGCTCAACCGCGGACTGAAGGAGTCGAAGTCGCTTGGCAATGTGACCGACCCTCTCGATCTGGCCGAACGCTTCGGTGTGGATCCACTGCGCTACTTCCTGATGCGCGAGGTGGCATTCGGGCAGGATGGTTCCTATTCGCCCGAAGCCATCGTCACGCGCTGCAATGCCGAACTGGCGAACAGCTATGGGAATCTGGTCCAACGTACGCTCTCCATGATTTTCAAGAACATGGATGGCGAACTTCAGAAGTTCGAGACTGTCGAGGCCGATGACACCCTGCTGGCGACCGTGTTCGATGCCTGCCGTGAGGAATTGCCGCGCGAGTTTGGTGCGTTGAACTTCTCGGCCGGGATTGACGCGTGGATGCGCGCTGTCTTTGCCTGCAATGCCTATGTCGACGAGCAGGCGCCCTGGTCGCTTCGGAAGACCGATCCCGATCGGATGAAGGCAGTGCTGCTGACGCTGTTCATGGCCATCCGCGATCTGACTATCGCGATCGCGCCGGTCGTGCCGTCTTCGGCGGCCCGAGTGCTGGACCAGATCGGCATTCCGGCGGACGCGCGCGGGTTTGCAGCCTTGACCGATGCCGACTGGTATCTGGCTCGGGTGGCAACCGGTGAGCGGCTGACGCAGCCAGTGCCAGCATTCCCCAGGCTTGAACTGCCTGCGGAGGATGCCTCGGCATGATGCTGATCGATTCCCATTGCCATCTCAATTACAAGGGTCTGGTCGAGGATCAGGCGAAGGTTCTTGATCGCGCAAGGGAAAGCGGCGTTCGCGGTTTCCTCAATATCTCGACCCGAGAGCGTGAGTGGGCAGACATTGTCGCCACTGCCGAGCGCGAGACCGATGTCTGGGCGAGCATCGGCATCCATCCGCATGAGGCTGATGCCCACGCCGATCTGGGTGAGAGCGCGCTGCTCGCAGCGGCCGCGCATTCCCGCGTGATCGGCATCGGCGAGACCGGACTGGACTACTATTACGATCACTCCGACCGGCAAGTGCAGCAGGACCTGTTCCGCGTCCACATCCGCGTGGCGCGCGATACTGGCCTGCCGCTGATCGTCCACACCCGCGATGCCGAAGAGGACACAATCCGGATAATCGAAGAGGAAATGGGGAAGGGGTGCTTCCCCGCCTTGATCCACTGCTTCACCGCCTCGGCTCCGTTTGCGACAAGAATGTTGGAACTTGGACTCTCGATTTCACTCTCTGGCATTGTTACATTCAAGAATGCCAAGGATTTGCAGGCGATAGCTGCCAAACTTCCTGAAGATCGCCTGCTGGTAGAGACTGATGCGCCGTTCCTTGCGCCGGTGCCGCATCGCGGCAAGACGTGTGAACCGGCATATGTGGCCGATACTTGCGCGTTCGTGGCGGGTTTGCGCGGTACGAGCGTTGAATCGCTGGCAGACACGACTGGCGCCAACTTCTTCCGCCTGTTCAGCAAGGCGCGCCTGTGAAGCTGACGATTCTCGGCTCCGGCACGTCGACCGGTGTCCCGCGCATCGGCAACGACTGGGGCGATTGCGACCCCAGCGAGCCCAAGAACCGACGAACAAGGGTGGCGATTGTCGTCGAAGGCGAAGACCGCAGCCGTCTGCTGGTCGATACGCCGACGGATCTGCGCCATCAGTTTCTTGCGTGCAATATCGATCGCGTCGACGGTGTGCTGTGGACGCATGACCATGCCGACCACTGCCACGGCATCGATGACCTGCGTCCGTTGCGCTACGGTCGTGGCGGACCGATCCCGGGATATGCAGCTTCGGAAACAGTGCGGCGGCTGCGCCAGCGCTTCGGCTATGTCTTTGCCGGGCAGCATGGTTATCACACGATCTGCGAACTCGACAATCTGGACCGCGTTCGCATGATCTGCGGCATCGGGATCGCCCATTGCCAGATGCCGCACGGTCCTGCGCAGTCGACAGCATATCGCTTTGATCAAGGCGGAAAAACAATCGGTTATGCGACGGACTTCAGTGAGATCACAGCCGAGATGATCGATCTGTTCTACAAGGTCGATGTCCTGGTGGTGGACTGCCTGCGCCGCCAGCCACATCCGACGCACTCGCACCTGGGAATGGCGCTGGAACTGATCGAAGCTACGCGTTCGGGGCGCGGCATCCTGACGCATCTCGACAAATCGATGGACTACCGGACTCTCTGCGGTGAAACGCCCGATCACGTTGAGCCTGCTTATGACGGGATGGAAATCGTGCTTTAGGAGTGCGGCATGACCAACGACGACGTTGTCCGGCTTATTGGCATCGCCATGGCGCTCGTGCTGGTCGTGGCCAACTTGCGTGGGCAGCGCATTGGACTGTCTGATGGTCTGAGAATGGCAGCCTTGTGGGGCTTCTTGATCCTGACGGTGACGCTCGTGTTCTCGGTGCTTGGATGGTGAAGGACCGCAAGCGCGCAGCACGTAATTTACATAATACTTATTATCAAATCTATGTGGGCAGTGACTCCAGCATCGACCAAATCCCCCTCACGCTCTCATGGACAAGATGACGAAGGAACACGAAATGTCACCGAATCTCTCTCGCTTGCTCGGCATCATGGCGCGGTTGCGCGATCCTGAGCGCGGCTGCGAATGGGATTGCGCACAGACGTTCGCGACGATTGCGCCTTACACGATCGAGGAAGCCTACGAGGTCGACGATGCCATCGCACGCAACGATATGGCGGCACTGAAGGAAGAACTCGGCGATCTGCTCTTCCAAGTCGTGTTCCACGCGCGCATGGCCGAGGAACTTGGCCTCTTCAGTTTCGACGATGTGGCAGCGGCAATTGCGGACAAGATGGAAGCGCGCCACCCCCACGTGTTTGGCGATGAAGCGGACGAAGGCCAATCGCGCGAGGAGCGATGGGAGACGGCAAAAGCCACAGAGCGCGCGTCCAAGGGTGCACAGAGCACCATGGACGGTGTCGCTCTGGCGCTGCCAGCCTTGATGCGCGCCGAGAAGATCCAGAAGCGTGCTGTGCGACAGGGCTTCGACTGGCCCGACGTGCGAGGCGCGACCGAGAAGCTCATTGAAGAAATTCGTGAACTTGAAGCTGCTACATCAGAGGCTGAGCGCATCGACGAGGCCGGCGATCTGTTGTTCGCAGCGGTGAACGTCGTGCGCAAGTATGGCGTTGCACCCGAGGACGCACTGCGGAATGCCAACGCCAAATTCGAGCGGCGTTTTCGTGGCATGGAAAAACTTGCCGCCGGACGCTTCGCTGCTCTGTCACTAGACGAGCAGGAAGCGCTTTGGCAGGCGGTCAAGCGGTCAGAGAGGTAAACCGCCCAAGCTCTCGCGGGGTCAGTCGAACCTTGATGCGCATTGCTGGCGTGTCATCGGCGTTGATCTGCGCTTCCTCAATAATGTCGCCATGGGCATGAAGCCATGCGAGGCGTTGGCCATCCGACAGGGGAATTGTAAGTTCAAGCGTCTGAGCGCCGCCCGTCAGAATTTCGCCAAGCTTGTCCAGCAGCGCATCCACGCCCGTTCCGGTAAGCGCAGATAGTGGAACGACCGGGACCTCGGATACCTTGGCCGCGATGAGATCGCGCCGCATGGCCTTCTCTTCGTCCGAGAGCAGGTCCCACTTGTTCCAGGCCTCGATGACAGGAATGAGGGGCCCCCCTTCCCCGTTCACACCGAGGTCCGCAAGGATCTGCTCGACTTCGGCCTTCTGATCAGCCGTCGCCGGATTGGCGACATCGCGAACGTGGACGATCACGTCGGCGGCCGTCACTTCCTCGAGCGTAGCGCGGAAAGCGGCTACGAGTTGGGTCGGCAGTTCGGAGATGAACCCGACCGTGTCGGACAGGATGGCCTTTTCGACGCCCGGAAGACGGATTGCGCGCATCGTCGGGTCGAGCGTGGCGAAGAGCAAGTCTTCGGCCATGACGTCGGCCCCAGTCAGGCGATTGAACAGGGTGGACTTGCCCGCGTTGGTATATCCGACCAGCGCAATCACCGGCCACGGCGCCCGCTGTCGCCGCTCGCGATGAAGGCCTCGTGTGCGGCGAACCTGTTCGAGTTCCTTGCGCAGACGCGCCATGCGCCCGCGGATCTGGCGTCGGTCGGCCTCGATCTGGGTTTCACCGGGGCCACCGAGAAAGCCAAAGCCACCGCGCTGGCGCTCGAGGTGTGTCCATGAGCGGACCAGGCGGCCGGCCTGGTAATCGAGGTGCGCGAGTTCTACCTGCAAGCGGCCTTCAGCCGTTGCGGCACGCTCGCCGAAGATTTCGAGGATCAACCCGGTCCGGTCGATGACCTTGCGCTTGAGCTTGTCCTCAAGGTTGCGTTGCTGGATTGCCGAGAGCGCGCCGTCAACAATGACCAGTTCCGCGTCCGATTGGTTGCAGGCAACGCCGATGCGCTCGACCTGCCCTTCGCCGAACAGCGTCGCAGGCTTGACCGCACGGATTGGAAGAATGAAGGCATCGACCACTTCGATGCCGATTGCGCGCGCCAGCCCCTGCCCTTCTTCGAGCCGGGCTTCGGCGTCGATGCCCAGCCCCCCTCCCCGCTGCTTTATGTCGGGGAGGACGACTACGGCGCGCGCGCCACGGGTGACTTCACCGGCAACTTCGCCGGTGTTGTTGCCAAATTCAAAGGTGCTCAGGAATCCTCGCCATCCCAGTCGCCGGTAAGATCAACGTGACCGGCAGGCTGAATTGTAGAAACGGCATGCTTGTAAGCGAGCTGGACGTAGCCTTCGCGCTCGAGCAGCATGCAGAAGAGATCGTAGGACGCGACCTTGCCCTGAAGCATGACGCCGTTCACGAGGAACATCGTGACCTGGACGCCGGAATCGCGGACGCTGGACAGGAAAACTTCCTGAAGAAGGCGGGCCTTCTTGCCGTTTTCTTCACCACCCGACTGGAAGTGCGCAACCGAAAGCTGCTGTCCGGGCATGATCGTGGAGATCGCGTGCTTGTAGACCAGCTGCGACTGGCCATCGCGGCGCAGCAGGATCGAGAAGTTGTCGAACCACGTGACGATGCCCTGCAGCTTGACGCCCTTCACAAGAAACATCGTGACGGGAATCTTGTTCTTGCGCAGGTGGTTCAGGAAAAGGTCCTGGAGATTCTGCCCTTTTCCGCCCGTGGGGCCGGATACCGGCGCCGGAGTGTCTGCAACTGGGGCAGGTTCGGCCTTGGGCCGAGGGCGGGCGGAAAGCGTCTTGCCGGTCATTTCACGTGACTCCGTTTTATATTGGCTCGACCCGGTAACGGGTCTTCGCGATCTGGCCTTCGTGCAGCAACACTCGGGCCGGGTTCATTGACTAGTTTATGTCCCCGCGCCCCATCCGTAAACATGGGAAAATGCACAGGGTTCCGATTTAATGCGTATTCACAATCCTGAAGTCGGCATCACTCCTCTTCTTCGTCATCCCGTCGCTCTGCCATTCCGAGGAGCTTGAGCTTGCGATGAAGGGCCGAGCGCTCCATCCCGATGAAGCTGGCCGTCTTTGAAATATTGCCCGAAAAGCGCCGTATCTGAACCTTCAGATACTCGCGCTCGAAGTTCTCGCGGGCTTCCCGCAGTGGCACGCCCATCAGCGCTGACCCACCCGTTTCTCCGCCGATCGGTGTGCTCACGATTTCGGAGGGCAGCATGTCGGAGTCGATCCGTGCCAGCCTGTCACGCGGGGCAAGAATCACCGTGCGCTCCACCACGTTGCGCAGCTGGCGCACGTTGCCCGGCCAGTCGTAGCTCTGCAGCGCGGCCATGGCTTCTGGCGAAATCGCGGGTGGCGCTACGCCCTGTTCGTTGGCGTAACGGGTGAAGAAGTGGTCGACCAGAGCCGGAATGTCGTCGCGACGATCGGTCAGAGAGGGGATCGCAACTGGGACGACATTGAGCCGATAATAGAGGTCTTCACGGAAGCGGCGCTCGGCGATTTCCTTCTCTAGCGGGCGGGACGACGACGATACGACGCGTACATCGACCCGCAACTGACGATGACCGCCCACGCGGGCGAAGGATTGCTCGGTCAGCACCCGCAGGATGCGGGCCTGACTGGATGCGGGCATGTCCGAGACTTCGTCCAGGAACAACGTGCCGCCATCTGCCATCTCGAGAAGGCCCGCACGCACGAGCTTGCCGTCCACTTCTTCGCCAAACAGTTCCTGTTCGAAACGCTCTGGCGTGATGCGAGCCGAATTGACCGTGATGAACGGGCTTTGCGCACGCGGGCTCCACGAGTGGAGCAGGCGCGCCGCGACTTCCTTGCCTGATCCTGCGGGCCCGGTGATCAACAGACGACTGCCGGTATTGGCAACGCGCTTGAGCGTGGCGCGGACCTGGTTGATCGCCGAGCTGTTGCCGGTGAACTCCTCCGCCATGGCAAAGCCCTGGCGCAACTGCGCGTTCTCGCGGCGCAGCCGTTCCGTTTCGGTTGCCCGCTCGACCAGCAGCAGCAGGCGTTCTGCCTCGAAAGGCTTCTCGAGGAAGTCCATTGCGCCACGGCTGATCGCCGAGACAGCCGTGTCGATGTTGCCGTGACCGGAGAAGATGATCACGGGCAGTTCCGGCTCGCGCTTCTTGATCTCGTCGAGAACTTCGAGGCCGTCCATCGGGCTGCCGTGTAGCCACACGTCGAGTAGCACGAGGCTTGGGCGCCGCTCGTCGATGGCCGCGAGTGCCGACGTGCTGTCTGCGGCGAGGCGGCAGCCGTAGCCTTCGTCGGAGAGCACGCCTGCGACCAGTTCGCGGATATCGCGTTCGTCGTCTACGATGAGGATGTCGAGTGCCATGGCGGGGGTCCTGTCAGTCCTGTTCGGCGTGAGCGTCTGAAGTTGAAAGCGGATCGCGGGCGAAGCGCATGGTCACGCGGGTGCCGCCGCCCGGTTCGGGCGTGAAGGCCATTTCGCCGCCGTGTTCCTCCACGATCTTGTGGACGATGGCGAGGCCGAGGCCAGTGCCCTTCTCGCGCGTGGTCATGTAAGGCTCGAGGATGCGGTCTCTCTCGGCCGGCAGGCCGATTCCGTTGTCGGTCACACTTACCGTCACCGTCTCGTGATCGCCTGCGAGCGTGACCGCCACCCGGCCGCGATAGTCGACGTCCTCGCTCTTGGCACGGGTTTCGATCGCTTCGACCGCGTTCTTGAGAACGTTCGTCATGACCTGGCCGAACTGGTGCCGATCGCACTGGATCGGCATCGAGGTTGCATCGCACGCGAAGCTGAAATCGATGGAGGTATGAGCCACTTCCTGAAGGAACAGCGACTGGCGGACCAGGTCGCTGGCATCCTCTGCACGAAACACGGGCTTGGGCAGGCGTGCGAACGAGGAGAACTCGTCGACCATCTTTCGCAGATCACCCACTTGCCGGATGATCGTGCTGGTGAGTTCCTCGAACAATTCGGGATCGTTCTCGATCTGGCGGCCATAACGGCGACGCAGTCGTTCCGTCGCGAGCTGGATCGGGGTGAGCGGATTCTTGATCTCGTGGGCGATGCGGCGGGCAACGTCCGACCAGGCCGCGCGTCGCTGGTCGAGCAATTGGCGGGTAATGTCCTCGAACGTGATCACATGGCCGTTGCTGTCCTGCACCACACGGACGGCCAGCGTCCGCAAGTCACCACGGACCGGGTACTGGATGACATTGGTGGGCTGCCCTGATGCAACGAGTTGCGCAAGCACAGGGGAGACCTCGCCCAGGGGGCGGCCGATCGGGCTTGAGGGCCCATCGGCGAGCAGCACACGCTGGGCCGAGGAGTTGATGAGTTGTACGGCGCCATCACGCCCGATGGAGACGATGCCGGCAGTAATCGATTCGAGTACCGCCTCGATGAATGCGCGACGCACTTCGAGCTGCGCATTCGCGGTGACGAGTGCTTGAGTCTGCCCTTCGAGCTGCCGGGTCATACGATTGAACGCGCGGGCAAGGAGGCCGACTTCATCGGTGCCGCTACTTTGCGCCACCCGCATCGCGAAATTGCCACTGCCGATGGTGCGCGCCGCGGACACAAGTTCGGCCAGCGGCGCAACCTGCCGGTCCGCAAAGCGCAACGCGGCCCACACCGCCACACCGACGAGCGCAAGACTGACGCCGAACAAGGCAAGATTGAAGCGCAACTGTAGCGCCCTCGCCCGGGTCGTCAGCATGTCGTAGGCCTTGAGCACGGTTTGCGCGCGTTCCCACTGCTCGAGGGCGAGCGCATTGGATGTCCGCGCGGCGAAGAGGTAGATTCCCCTGTTCTTGTCGATGGGGGTCACCGCCTCGATACGTTCAGCCGATGCGCGCACAACGACAGCCTCGCCTGCATCAAGCCGCTTGAGGTCGGCGAGCGTCACGCGCTGCTGGCGATCGGTCTTTTCCGGATCGACGATCGCAGCGGTGCGCAAAGTTCCGTCAGGCGTGCGTTCCAGAATGGCGGATTCGTTGAGTTGTCGGCTCAGGACCTGGAATGAATAGCCTTCCGCAAACTCGGTGGATGTGATCGGGGCCTGATCCAGGTAGTCGCGGATGTCACCCGCCATGGTGACAGTCTCGTTTCCGACGTCGCGCAGCTTGTCCTCATAATAACCACGCGCGAGCTTGTTGGCGTTTTCCAGCATGCCGCGGGAGTTATCCGAGAACCAGAATTCGACGCCGGACTGAAACAGCAGAGATGCGAAGACCACGACAAGCAGGGTCGGGATCGCGGCAATCAGGGAAAACAGCCAGACCAGACGTACGTGAAGCCGCCCGCTGGAGCCCAGGACGCTCTTGGCAGCGCGCCGGATGGCGAGGCGACGACCGGCCAGAACGAGAAGTGCCATTGCCGGAACCAGCGTGCCGATCAGCAAGCTGGACGTAAGCCGCGACGGAAGGATCTGTCCTTCGGTGCTCGATGCGGTCACCGTCAGCCAACTGACGGCCAGCATTAGAGCGAGAATGGTGGAGGCTGCGACCTCAAGCAGGAAAAACACGTTGGCGCGGCGCAGGCTTACAAGAACGCGCCTGTACCAGCGCGGCATTCGGCGGACCGTGACTCTCTCTTCCTGCGGCATCGTTGCATGGTCACAACACTACTGTTGCAAAAATGCAAGAGGAAACCGACGGGCTACATCAGCCCTGCGGCAAGGCATCAATCGCGGGCGGCGTACTCCTCTGGCGCTATGCCGAGATCGGAAAGCCGCTTGCGCAAGGTATTGCGGTTGATGCCGAGTATTTGCGCTGCACGCAGCTGGTTTCCGCCTGTCTGCGCAAGGACCGAAACGAACAGCGGGTGTTCGAACGCTGCCAGCGCAGCGTCATAGACCTCGCCTTGTGGTGGTGCGTTGGTGGAGAGCCAGTGGCTGACGGCGGTGGCCATGTCGCTCGGGCTTGCAGGGCTCGCGGATTCGGGTGCAAGGCGCGATTGCGCGCCACTTTCCGTATGCACAAGAAGCGGTTCGATGGAGGCGGCATCGATAACTTCTTCGCGCGCGAGCAGCGCCAGACGATATATGAAGTTCCGCAATTCACGGACATTGCCACGCCAGGGCTGCTGCGCAAGCAAGTCCGCACCGGCCTGCGTCAACTGCCTGCGGGGTAAGCCCTCGGCAGCGGCGCTGGCGAGGAAGTGGCGTGAAAGCGCTTCGATATCGTCCGCACGCTCCCGCAACGGCGGAAGCTCGATCGGGACCACCGCGAGGCGATAGTAGAGGTCTTCACGGAAGGTGCCATTGGCGATCATCGGCAGGAGATCGCGGTTCGTCGCTGCCACGATGCGGCAGTCGAGCGTGATCTCGTCGCGCCCGCCGACGCGGCGGATGCGGCCAGATTGCAACGCTCGCAGCAGCCGCGTCTGCGCCTGCATCGGCATGTCGCCGATTTCATCGAGGAACAGCGTGCCGCCGCTCGCCTGTTCGAACTTGCCGATCGAGCGGACGACTGCACCGGTAAACGCGCCACGCTCGTGGCCGAACAGTTCGCTCTCGATAAGCTCGGCGGGAATAGCGGCGGTGTTGACTGCGACGAAGGGGCCAGCGCGGCGATTGCCCAACTGGTGGATCGCTTCGGCAACGAGTTCCTTGCCAGTCCCGGATTCGCCGAGGATCAGCACGGTCAGATCATTGCGCAGTACGCGGGTGATCATGCGATAGACCGCCTGCATCGCCGCGCTTCGACCGACCAGTGGCAGGCCTTGCGTCACGTCCTGCGGTACGTCGATTTCCGCTGCTTCCGCCTTCCCGATGGCTTGCGTCACCGTGCGGACAAGTTCTTCGAGATCGAACGGCTTGGGGAAGTACTCGAACGCGCCAGTCTCGCTGGCCCGCACGGCAGTGTCGAGCGTGTTTTGTGCCGAAAGGATGATGATCGGCATCGAAGGATGGGCATCGCGCACAGGACCGAGCGATTCGATCCCGTCACCGTCGGTCAGCATCACATCGGTCAGCAGCAGGCGATAGTCGTTCTGCGCAAGGAAACGGTCTCGGCCAGCCACGGAGTCGCAGCGGTCGATGGCAAAGCCCTCCGCTTCGAGAGCAGCGGTGATCACCAAGGCGATCGAGGCGTCATCCTCGACAAGCAGTACGCGTTTCGTCATCTGGGCACCGTCCCGGCAACGGGGAGATGAATGCGGAAGTGGGTCAGGCCCTTGGCTTCATCGCGGTCATGGGTGATGCGGCCATTCATCTCGCGGACGAGCTTCTGCACGAGCGCAAGACCAAGCCCCTGGCCGCTCTTCTTGCCCGTCACGAACGGCTCGAAGATGTGGTCGCGCAAGGTCGGATCGATGCCGGGACCGTTGTCGGAAACACGCAGTTCGATCGGCAGACGCAGCGGCTTGCCGCCAGGTCCAGCGTGAAGCTGGATGCCGCTGGCAAAGCGGGTGCGTACCGCGATCCCCGGATTGAGCTGGTTCTGGCACGCCTCGCGTGCGTTGCTGAGCAGGTTCAGCAGAACCTGCACGAGCGAATCCGGATTGGCCATGACCGGCGGGAGCGAGGGATCGAACTCTTCCTCGATGGCGACATCGGACGGATGTCCCGCAGCAAGCACGGCCTGTGCCCGCCTGACGGCTTCATGCAGATTGCAGGGCTGGACTGGCTCGGCACTGCGGCGCGAGAGCGACTGCATCTGGTCGATCAGCTTGGCTATGCGGTCGACCTCTGCAGTGATCAGGCCGGTCATCGCCCGGTCGTGCTCATTGAGCTTGCGGTCGAGCAACTGGGCAGCACCGCGGATCCCGGCAAGCGGATTCTTGATTTCATGGGCCAGGACCTCAGGCGCGCGCAGGGCAACGCCCTCCCCGCCCCCTGCTCCATGCCCGTCGCCCGAAAGCGCCTCGACCCCGACACCCTCGTGAAGCATCAGCAATTGCCAGCCCGGACAGTGGGTCACTGGGCTAGTCATCACGTCAAAGCGGCGAGAGGGTTGCCCCATGATGCGCACGCCAACTCCGCGTGCAAACAGGTGGGCCTCCCCATCGGCAAGACGGCCCAAGATCAGCGGTTCCTCGAACTCGAAAAGCTCCGCGACCGACTTGCCGACAAGCCGCCGGTAGCTCTGCCCCATGAGTTGCTCCGCAGCCGGGTTGACCGAAGCAACGATGAGATCAGGGTCAAGCTGCAACAAGGCGAGCGGCAGGCTGGCGACAACGCGCTTGGGATCGGGCTTCTGCCCGGGCTCCGTCCGCCGCCAGTCCGGAAGAGCAATCATGCCGCCTCGCGCTGACCCGTCGATCCGGAGGCGAGCTGGTGCTCGATGGCCCGGCCGTAGAATTCGGCAAGGTTGGATAGGACGACCTTGGGGTCGTCGATAAAGTTTACCTTGTTGCGGAAGTCGGCCGATCCGTGGAGACCCTTGGTGTACCAACCGATGTGCTTGCGGGCCATGTTGACCCCCGTGACGGTTCCGTAGTGTTCCTGCATTGCCTCGTAGTGTTCCACGATCAGCGCGTACTGTTCGGGTAGAGTTGGATCTTCCATGCGCTCGCCCGTAGCCAGCCAGTGCATGATCTGGCCGAGCAGCCACGGCCGCCCGTATGACCCACGCCCGATCATCACCCCGTCGGCACCACTTTGCTCGACCGCCGTGGCAACGTCCTCGATGCCGCATATGTCGCCGTTGACGATCACCGGGATCGTGACCGCGTCCTTGACCCGGCGCACGAAGCCCCAGTCGGCATTGCCCTTGTACATCTGGTTGCGGGTTCGGCCGTGGACGGTAATCATCTTCGCACCGATATCTTCGGCGATGCGCGCAAGTTCCGGGGCATTGAGACTGTCGTGACACCAGCCCATGCGCATCTTGACCGTGACGGGCACCTTGACCGCGTTGACCGTCGCCTCGATCAGCCGGGTCGCCAGTGGAATGTCACGCATCAGGGCCGAACCCGCGTCGCCGTTCACCACCTTGCGCACCGGACAGCCCATGTTGATGTCGATGATCGCGGCGCCTTGCTGTTCGACCAGCTTGGCCGCTTCCGCCATCTGCGCCGGATCGCAGCCGACGAGCTGCATCGAGACAGGCTCCTCCATCGGATGCCACGCAGCCTTCTGGATCGACTGTCTTGTTTCGCGAATAGCCGCTGGGCTGGCGATCATCTCGGTGACGTTGAGCCCCGAACCGAACCGGCGGACGATCGTGCGGAAAGGCAGGTCCGATACGCCCGTCATAGGCGCGAGCACGACGGGACAATCGACCTCGACGGAGCCGACGTGAATGGGCTTCAGCACGGGAGGAGCGGGCACTTCGGACATCGGGATCAATCTGCCTAAAAAACAGGCAGCGCTTAGTCGATTGAAGGTGAAACGGCAAGTCGCTTGGTCTGCGCTGTTGCTCCTGCCCCCACGTCGCTGGTAGAGGCCCGGCGGATGACCGAACCCCTCCCTCTTTCCATCAGATCGACCGCTGCCGTTGTCGTCGCTGCAGGCAAAGGTCTGCGAACAGGCGGAACGGTGCCGAAGCAGTTCGTTCAATGGCGAGGAAAGCCGTTGGTGCGCCACTCTGTCGAAGCATTGGTGGAAGCAGGTGTCCGCCCCATCATGGTTGCGATTCCCGAAGGTTGGGAAGAAATTGCGGCGAATTCACTGAATGGTCTGGCGGGTGTTCGCTTTGTCCTCGGTGGCGAGACCCGGCAGGCTTCGGTCCGACTTGCGCTCGAAGCACTGGAGGCTGACGCTCCCGCGCAAGTCTTGATCCATGACGCTGCCCGGCCCTTGCTGTCACAAGCGGTGATCGGCGGACTGATGGAAGCCTTGCTGCGCGGCGTTGCCGCCATTCCCGTTCTTCCAGTCGTCGACAGCATGATCCGTGGCGCCGGCGATGCCATGTCCGGAAAGGTCGAACGCGAAGAGCTTTATCGCGTCCAGACTCCGCAGGCCTTTAACTTCAGCGCAATCCTCGATGCTCACCGCCGCTGGCAAGGCGAGTTGGATGCAGGCGATGATGCCCAAGTGGCGGTCGCAGCTGGGCACGAAGTCCTGCTTGCACCCGGTGATGAAGCCCTGCGCAAGGTTACGTTTGCCGCCGATCTCGAGGAGCAGGACATGATACGCGCGCCCCGCACTGGCATGGGTTTTGATGTTCACCGGCTTGTCGAGGGTGAGGAACTTTGGCTCTGCGGGGTTAAAGTGCCGTACGCAAAAGGCCTTTCCGGGCATTCAGACGCCGACGTAGCAATTCACGCGTTGGTCGATGCACTGCTTGGCGCAGTCGCTTTGGGCGATATTGGCGATCATTTCCCGCCATCCGATCCTCAGTGGAAGGGTGCTTCGTCTGACCGTTTTCTGGCGCATGCCGCTCATCTTGCGCGCGAAGCAGGTTACGAGATCGCCAATGTGGATGTGACGATCATCTGCGAGGCACCGAAGATCGGACCGCATAAATCCGCCATGCGTGAAGCGCTTGCCCGGATTCTCGGGATTGACTTGGCCGCCGTCTCGGTGAAGGCGACCACCACGGAACGCTTGGGCCTGACCGGCCGAGGCGAAGGTATCGCGGCACAGGCCGTGGCAACAGTCGTTGCCCGCTGAACGCAGCAGGAGCAGACGAATCATGATGTCATATCGTAGAGCCGCTGCAGCACTGGCATTCATGGCCATGGCCCAGGGACAGGTCGCCCATGCAGCGACGGACGTTGCACCATGCCTGAGCGAGAGCGAGGTGACGGCCCTCGTCGGATACGCACTGCCCTCGGTAATTGACGGCACCATAAAGAGCTGCAAGCCACATCTGTCCTCAAACGGATACTTCGCGACGCGCGGCAGCGAGTTCCTGGGCCGCTATGCTGCGCGGAAGAACGATAACTGGCCGATGGCCAAGACGGCGTTCCTCAAGCTCGGCTCGAGCAAGGACCCGAAAATGGCCGAGATGATGAAGAACCTGCCCGACAATGCGGTGCAGCCTTTCGTCGAGGCAATGGTCAGCGAACTGGTGAGCGGCGAAATCAAGCCCGATCAGTGCACGGCAATCGAGCGTGGCGTCCGCCTGCTTTCGCCGCTGCCCCCGGAAAACACGGCTGAACTCGTCACTTTCGTTCTCGTGCTGGCTGACAAGCCGAAGCCCGGTAAGGCATCGTCCTTCCCGATCTGCAAGCCGGCAGCCTGAGATCATGCCCATGGACAGTCTGCTTCCCGCCGAAATCGGTGATCTCGCGCGCCGGGTCATTGAAGAAAATGCCGCAATCGGCCGCAAGGTAGCTGTTGCGGAAAGCTGTACCGGCGGCCTTGTCGCTGCGGCGTTGACCGAAGTGCCGGGCAGTTCGGCCGTCCTCGATCGCGGCTTCGTCACATATTCGAACGAGGCAAAGAATCAGCTGCTCGGGGTGTCGGAAGACCTTATCGACACGTTCGGTGCCGTGTCGATCGCGGTAGCGTGGTCTATGGCGCAAGGTGCGCTGAAGAAGTCCGGCGCCGATGTGGCGGTGGCCATTACCGGCGTTGCCGGACCCGATGGCGGAACAGAGCAGAAGCCCGTCGGCACCGTCGTGTTTGCTTGCGCCAAGCGGGGCGAGGACCCCGAGGCGACAAATGCCGAACTCAAGTTGTTCGATACGGCCAGCACCCGGGCCGAAGTGCGCTTTCAGGCGACGCTGACCGCGCTGGAGCTGTTGCTGCCGTAGAGCTGTTCCGCACGCTTCTCGAACGCGGCGACCATCCTGCGGAACGCTGCGTCGAGATACTGGCCTGCAAGCCTCTCGAAGATGGCGCTGCGGAAGGTGAAATCGACACAGAACTCTATCGTGCAGCCCCCATCCGGATTGCTGCGAAAGGTCCAGTCGTTCTCGAGCCGCTTGAGCGGGCCTTCGATATACTCGACCTTGATCGAACGGGGCCGTTCCTTGAGCACGCGCGACGTGAATTTTTCACGCAAGGCGCTGAAGCCGACCAGCATGTCAGCGATCATCTCGTGTTCGCTGTCGGACTTGATACGCGTTGCCACGACCCAGGGCAGGAACTCGCCATAACGGCGCACGTCAGCAACGAGGTCGAACATCTGTTCGGCCGACCATTGCAGCGTGCGGGTTTCGGTTATGCGGGGCAAGCTCAGGCCTGTACTTCGGCTTTCTGGGCGAGCTTGGCCAGTTGCGTATCGCGTGCTGCGCGCATCTGCCGGAAATCGTCGCCAGCGTGATAGCTCGACCGGGTCAGCGGGCTGGCCGCGACCTGCAGGAAGCCCTTGGCGCGAGCGATGGAGCCATACGCCTCAAAAGCCTTGGGCGTGACGAAGTCGATCACCTTGGCATGCTTGGGAGTAGGTTGGAGATACTGCCCCATGGTCAGGAAGTCGATCTGCGCCGAGCGCATGTCGTCCATGACCTGATGAACCTCGAGCCGCTCTTCGCCCAGGCCGAGCATGATGCCGGACTTGGTAAAGATGCGCGGATCGTGGCGCTTGACCTGCTCCAGCAGGCGCAGCGAGGCGTAGTAACGCGCGCCGGGGCGAATGGTCGGATAGAGCCGCGGTACGGTCTCCAGGTTGTGATTATAGACGTCCGGCCCGGCTTCGACGATCGACTCGACCGCAGCTTCCATCTTGTTGCGGAAGTCCGGCGTGAGAATCTCGATGGTGGTGTTGGGCGTAAGTTCGCGCAGGGCCTTGATCACCTTTACGAAATGACCTGCCCCGCCATCCGGCAGGTCGTCCCGATCGACCGATGTGATGACGATGTGCTCAAGCCCCATCTTCGCGGCTGCGGTAGCCACGTTGAGCGGTTCCATCGGGTCAACCATGCGGGGCATGCCGGTTTTAACGTTGCAGAACGCACAGGCGCGCGTGCAGACGTCGCCCAGAATCATCACCGTTGCGTGCTTCTTGGTCCAGCATTCACCGATGTTGGGACAGGCAGCTTCTTCGCATACCGTGTTGAGGCCAAGCTCGCGCATAAGGGCGCGAGTCTCGCCGTAGCCCTTGCTGGTTGGCGCTTTTACGCGGATCCAGTCAGGCTTGCGTTGGCGTTCGGGGCGGAGGTTCTGGGCCGGCTCGTTCATGGCGACCAGATAAGCCGTTACGCCAGCACTTGAAAGACCCAATCTATGCGGCCATTAGCCCCAGTCATGACCCAGCCCTCACCTGAACTCGACCGCCTGCTCGCCGGCTACCGCCGCTTCCGCGAACATGGCTGGACCCCAAAGCTGGAACGCTGGCGCGAACTGCGCGAGGGGCAGGAGCCGCAGGTGATGATCATTGCCTGTTCGGACAGCCGCGTGGACCCTGCACAGATATTCGACGTCGATCCGGGCGAGATCTTCGTCGTCCGCAACGTGGCGGCGATGGTGCCTCCGTTCGAGACCAATCCCGGGCACCATGGCGTTTCGGCCGCACTCGAATTTGCGGTGCAGGTGCTCGAGGTCAAGGAAGTCGTGGTCATGGGCCATGGCATGTGTGGTGGCTGCAAGGCTGCGCTGACGCAGAGCCTCAAGGGGACTGAGCCTGGCGAAGGTGGATTCGTTGCCGACTGGATCGCGCTTCTGGATGACGTTCGCGAGGAAGTCGTCGCGAACCACGGCACCGAAGGCCGTGAGGCAGAGCGCGCGATGGAGCAGGCGGGCGTTCGTGCCAGCCTCACTAACCTGCGCACGTTCCCCTGCATCCGCCGCAAGGAAGCCAGCGGCGAACTGCGGCTTAGAGGTGCGTTCTTCGCAATTTCCGACGGGATCCTGCACGTGCTAGACGAAGCAAGCGGAGAGTTCTCGCCGGCTGCCTGAACCCGGCAAAGGCCCGAAGGCAAATGAAAAGGGCGACCCTCGCGGGCCGCCCTTTTCTTTTTCAGGTCGTTGACGGTCAGCGATCACTGGGCCTGCGTATTTGCAAAGGCGAGCCACAGACGACCAAGGGCTGCGCGGGTCCCGCCGACCTGCGCGAAAGTCGCCTTGGCATCAGCGAACTTGTCCTGGTCGAGCTGGGCGATCCCGAGGCGGGTCAGCGCACGATCCTTGTCAATGCCGCCCTTCTCGAGCGCCATCTTGTAGAACTCCTCAGCCTTCGCTGCATCGTCATACGACAGATAGGCGTCGGCCATGGCCATCGGGCTCTTGCCGTCCTTGGCAGCGCGGGCTTCCTTGTCGAGCGCCGGGAGCGAGGCCTTGTCGGGCGCGATACGGCCCTTTGCCTGGCTCGTAGCGTCAGCCACGAACGGATCGTTCGCCTTCAGGATTCCAGCCTGAACGCCCATGTTCGCAACCTTGAGCACTTCGCCGGGAAGACGACGCGGGTCAGCCGCTTCGATGTATTCGACGTATTCACGTTCGACATACTTCGCATCGTTCTGGAACCCGCCCGAACGCAGCAGCAGTCGGCCAAGATCAAGCGATTCCTGGTTGGTGAACTGGCTGAACTCGCGCACCAGCTGTCCGGCACCGAGCCAGTTGAGCGGGGTCGGATCGTTTTCGACCATCAGGGTCGACCATTCGATCGCCTGCGGCCCAAGCTTGTTCTTGTAAGCGATCAAGTTCGCGCGCTTGAACCAGCCTTCAGGCACCGGCTGCGCAGCAGCCTTGCGCGCGCTTACAGCCATCTTCAACGCATCGAGTGCCTGAACGTTCTGGCCCTGCTGCGCATAGGAATCGGCCAGCAGTTCGGCAGCAGTGTCATCCTTGTAGTTCGCCTGAACGACCGGCGTCAGCGCCTTCACGGCGGTGGCGTAGTCCTTGTTCGAATATGCGAAGTTGCCGAGGTAGAACTGGTACTCGGTAACGTTGGCGGCCGGAACCTGTCCGCTGTCGAGCATGTTCTGGATGCCGCGCTGGCGCATCGCAACATCGTTCAGCACGCCGCCGACGCTGACCGCCCAGCCACCGGCTGCCATGCGGTCGAGCGGAGTCTTGATGGCAGCTTCCGCCGCTGCAAGCTCAGCCGGGGCATTGGCCAGAACCGCCTTTTGCGCAGCGGCGTCGGCACCCTTCTTTTTGGCTTCGTCCAGCGCCGTCATCGTCTTCTGCATCGGCCCGGCGGCGGCCACGAATTCCTTGGAGTAGCTGACCTTCTCAGCCTTGGGTTCCTTGTCCTTGGCGAAAGCCGCGGTCGACGTGACCGACAGTGCGCCGGCCGAAAGCGCGAGGGCCATCGCCGTCTTGCCAATCAGTCCGAAAGTAGCACGCATAGAAATCGTCTCCTGTTCGACCGGATGCGTCCGCGGGAGCGACCCTGCCCCGACACCTTCGCACCCCGGTGTCCTCTCACCTCTGGTCGATCCCGCTAGTGGCGCGGAATTGGGCCCTTGGCAACGGTTTGTGCGCTATCCTTTTCACGGTGAACCACGATTGAATGGCACCTTGTCCCAATATTCATGCACTTGGTCGCAGGTGTGGAAAACCATAGAGGTTTCCGGGCGATTGGCCCCCTCTTGCTGGCTATCGAACGGCAATTGTCCTAGGGCCGGACTCCACCCTTTGTCTCTATAACGAAAAGCTGTTCCCGTGAGCGACGACACCACGATCATCGACCCCCCTGCCCCCTCGCCCGAAGGTGAGTTCCAGCGGATCGACATCGTCGACGAGATGAAGACAAGCTATCTCGATTACGCGATGAGCGTGATCGTCAGCCGCGCGCTCCCCGACGTGCGCGATGGCTTGAAGCCGGTCCATCGTCGCATCCTGTGGACCAGCCACGAGAACGGGTTCGTCTCCACCAAGGCCTATCGCAAGTCCGCGCGTATCGTCGGCGATTGCATGGGCAAGTATCACCCGCACGGCGACAGCGCGATCTACGACGCACTGGCGCGAATGACGCAGGATTGGTCGATGCGGCTTCCGCTGATCGACGGTCAGGGCAACTTCGGATCGATGGACCCCGATCCGCCGGCGTCCATGCGCTACACCGAAGCGCGCCTTGCCAAGGTCGCGGATTCGCTGCTGGCCGATATCGAGAAGGACACGGTCGACTTCATCCCGAACTACGACGGTTCGGAGCATGAACCCCAGGTCCTGCCTGCCCGTTTCCCCAACCTGCTGGTCAATGGTGCGGGCGGCATCGCTGTCGGCATGGCCACGAACATTCCGCCGCACAACCTTGGCGAAGTGATCGATGCGTGCCTCGCCTACATCGAAAACCCGCTGATCACGATCGACGAACTGATCCAGATCATTCCGGGGCCGGACTTCCCGACAGCGCCGCTGATCCTGGGTCTTTCCGGCGCACGCAAGGCCTATCACGAAGGCCGCGGCTCGATCATCATGCGGGCACGCCACCAGATCGAGGAAACGCGCGGTGACCGCCGCTCGATCGTGCTGACCAGCATTCCCTATCAGGTCGGCAAGTCCGGTCTGGTGGAAAAGATCGCTGAAGCCGCCAAGGACAAGCGGATCGAGGGCATCTCGGATATCCGCGATGAGTCCAACCGCGAAGGCGTGCGCGTCGTTATCGATCTCAAGCGCGATGCGACGCCTGAAGTCGTATTGAACCAGATCTGGCGCAATACGCCTGCGCAATCGAGCTTCCCCGCCAACATGCTGGCGATCCGTGGTGGTCGGCCGGAAGTGCTCAACCTCAAGGACATCATCGAGGCCTTCGTCCGCTTCCGCGAGGAAGTGATCACCCGCCGCACCAAGTTCGAGCTCAACAAGGCGCGCGACCGGGCCCATATCCTGCTCGGCCTTGTCATCGCAGTCACCAACCTCGACGAAGTCGTGCGCATCATTCGCGGCTCTTCTAACCCGTCGATTGCCCGCGAAGCGTTACTTTCGCGCGAATGGCCGATGGGTGAGATCGCGCCATACATCAGGCTGGTCGAGGCCATTGAGGACATGGGTTCGGTCGACTCCGCAACCTATCGTCTGTCCGAAGTGCAGGTGCGCGCAATCCTCGACCTGCGCCTGCATCGCCTCACAGCGCTCGGCCGTGACGAGATTGGCGAGGAACTCGAAGGCCTGGCTCGCACGATTGCAGAGCTGCTCGAGATCCTGTCCGACCGCGTGAAGCTCTATGGCGTGATGCGCGACGAACTGGCTGCGGTGCGACAGGCCTTTGCCACGCCGCGCCTCTCGGAAATTGCGCCAGCCGCCGATGGTATCGAGGACGAGGATCTGATCGAGCGCGAGGACATGGTCGTGACCATTACCCTCGATGGCTACATCAAGCGTACCCCGCTCTCCACATTCCGCGCGCAGAACCGTGGTGGCAAGGGCCGCTCGGGCATGGCGACGAAGGACGAAGATGCCGTGGCGACAATGTTCGTCACCAGCACTCATACGCCCGTGCTGTTCTTCTCGACGGCGGGCAAGGTCTATCGTCTGAAGGTGTGGCGCCTGCCCGAAGGTGGACCGACCACGCGCGGCCGGCCGGTCATCAACTTGTTGCCGGCGCTCGATCAGGGCGAGACCATCGCCACCGTACTGCCGCTGCCCGAGGACGAAGCAGAGTGGGGCAAGCTCTCGGTGGTATTCGCTACGGCAAAGGGCAATGTCCGTCGCAACTCGATGGACGCCTTCGCCAACATCCCGTCGAACGGCAAGTTCGCGATGAAGTTCGAAGAGGACAGCGAAGATCGCCTGATCGGCGTCGCGCTGCTCGAAGCCAGCGACGACGTTCTGCTGGCGACCCGCTCGGGCAAGGCCATCCGCTTCGCAGGCGACGAAGTGCGCGAGTTTACCAGCCGCACCTCGACTGGTGTGCGCGGCATGACGCTCAAGGGCGACGACGAGGTGATTTCGCTCTCGATCCTGCACCGCGTTGGAGCGAGTCCGGAAGAACGTGAAGATTACCTGCGCTTCGCGCCTTGGAAGGGCGAAAAGGAAGGCGAGCCTTCGACTCCTGCCGAGCGGATGGCAGAACTCGCCTCGCGCGAGCAGTTCATCCTCACGGTTTGTGCAAACGGCTATGGCAAGCTCTCCTCTGCCTATGAATACCGGCGGACCGGCCGCGGCGGTCAGGGCATCACCAATATCGACAACATCGCCCGCAACGGCCCTGTGGTAGCGAGCTTCCCGGCAACGCAGGCAGATCAGCTCATGCTGGTGACCGATCAGGCCAAGCTCATCCGTCTGCCGCTGACGACACTGCGCGTGATCGGTCGTGGCTCGGCAGGCGTCCGCTTGTTCAACGTTTCCGGCGACGAACACGTGGTCAGCGCCGTGCGCCTTGCGGAAGAAGAGGGTTCCGAGGACGAGACGGTCGATACGGCTGAAGGCGAAGGCACCGTCAGCGAATGAGCGATGTTCTGTTCATTGCCTACAAGGTGCTGACGGCGCCGCAGATGGCGCAGTTGGAAACCGATGGCGTGTTCAGCGGCGCGCCGATCGATCTTGCGGATGGCTACATTCACCTTTCGACCGAAGCGCAACTGACCGAGACTGTCGACAAGCACTTTGCCGGGCAGACTGATCTGCACGTCGTGGCAGTCGATCTCGCCGTGCTTGGTGATGCGGTGAAATGGGAGCCATCGCGAGGCGGTCAGCTGTTCCCGCACATTTACGCAGACTTGCCGCTGAACGCCGCCATTGCCTATGGTCCGCTTGAACGGGATCTGAACGGCCGCATCAGGTTGCCTGTGGCGAGTTGAACTCACCTCTCGCACGGAGAGTAGAGATCACGCCGATGCAGATTAGGAACTGGCCGAAATAGTACAGTGGCCAGATCAGCAGTTCCGGAACCGGGCTACCTGCCAGTGGCCCCATGCGTGCAAAGATCAGCAGGTCTGAAACGACGAACATCATCGCGCCGAGGCCGACGCGGTAGCGGGGAAAGCTGCTGAACCATGCTGCTGCCGCCATACCGGACAGGCTCAGCGCATAGATCGCAACTTGGGTCTGACCTGTTAGCTGCAACGATATCAGCGGAACAGCCAGCAGCGTTACGATCGCCGCGGCCTTCTGGCTTGGACTTGGGCGCTCCCGACGGAAGCGGAGGTAGAGCGAGATTGCCGCCAAATGACCGAGCAGGAACGCCACGGCTCCCAAAGCAAAATTCAATTCCAGAACCACGTCGCCAATCGCGCCGAGTGCCATGACCAGCGCGATCAAGTGCGCATTGCGAGAAGGGTGGTGCGCCCAGGCATAGGCGGCGAGCAAAGCCACGCCAGCGCTCTTCCACGCGATCAGCCACAGGCCGGGAACATGACTCTTCGATGCGAGCCAGTAGCTTGTGCCTGCGACAAGGCTGGCCAAGAGCCATGGGCGCTTTTCTATCAATCCACGTTCTGCCACGCGTCCCCTTCCCTCCTGCACTGCGGACGGTCTTGCCGCAGCGGCGCGGCAATGCCAAGGGCTGCGACATGACCCATCAGGTACACATCATCGGCGGCGGCATGGCCGGCAGCGAAGCGGCCTGGCAACTGGCCCGACGCGGCATTCAAGTACGTCTCTCCGAAATGCGCGGCAGTGGCGACACGACGCCGGCACACAACAGCGACGGCCTGGCCGAGCTCGTCTGCTCAAATTCTTTCCGCTCGGACGATGATGAGAAGAACGCTGTCGGTCTGCTGCACTACGAGATGCGGCAGTGCGACAGCCTGCTGATGGCCGCCGCTGCCAAGGCGCGTGTCCCCGCCGGATCTGCTCTCGCAGTGGATCGGGATGTCTTTTCCGCTGAAGTCGAAGCAGCCCTGCGTGCCCAACCAACGCTCGAGATCGTGCGGGAGCGCGTGGACGCTCTTCCGACCGAGGGGCTGACCATCGTCGCCACCGGACCGCTGACCGCGCCCTCGTTGGCCAACAGCATCGGCTCGGCGACCGGGGCCGACAGTCTCGCCTTCTTCGATGCGATTGCGCCGATCGTCTATCGGGACTCGATCAACATGGACGTTGCCTGGATGGCCTCGCGCTGGGACAAGGGGGCGGAAGCCTCGCTGGCCATGGGTGGCGACGGGCGGGACTACATCAACTGCCCCATGAACAAGGAGCAGTACCTTGCATTTCGCGAGGAACTGCTGGCGGGCGACAAGACAGAGTTCAAGGAGTGGGAAGCGAACACGCCCTACTTCGACGGCTGCATGCCCGTGGAAGTGATGGCCGCACGGGGTGTCGAAACACTGCGGTTCGGACCGATGAAGCCGGTCGGCCTCGACAACCCGCACTGGGCAACGCCAGAGCATCCCAACGGTCGCTGGCCCTATGCGGTCGTCCAACTGCGTCAGGACAACAAGCTCGGCACCTTGTGGAACATGGTCGGCTTCCAGACCAAACTCAAGCATGCCGAGCAGGTCCGCGTGTTCCGGACGATTCCGGGGCTAGAGAACGCGGAGTTCGCGCGCCTGGGCGGCCTGCACCGCAACACCTTCCTCAATTCGCCAACGCTGCTCGATCGCCAGCTGCGACTGAAGTCCGCGCCCCACATCCGCTTCGCCGGGCAGATCACCGGTTGCGAGGGCTATGTCGAGAGCGGTTCAGTGGGTATGCTGGCAGGGCTCATGGCCGCAGCACAGATCGCGGGCCGGCAATGGTCGCCCCCGCCGCGCACCACTGCCCTCGGCGCATTGCTCGCCCACATCACAGGCGATGCCGAAGCTGAGAGCTATCAGCCGATGAACGTGAACTTCGGCCTTTTCCCGCCACTGCACGATGTGAAGAAGAAGGCACGCAAGGAAGCCTATACCGAGCGAGCAAAGGCAGACATGGCCGCCTGGATCACGTCCCTGCCCTGACGCGGCTTAATTGCACGAGCACTTCTGCTTCGGCTTGGGCTTGTCCTTCGGGCGGGTCGTCGCAAACTCCTGACGCGTCAGGAAGAGATCGCTGTTGCCATCGGCTGCCTTGAACTTGTCGACCGTGGCGAATGCCCACTCCTCGAAGGTCAGCAGGTTGTTGCCGTCCTTGTCGAGCTTGCGAAAGGCCTTCGCGCGCTGGCTCAGCATTTCGGTGCGGCTGATCCGGTTGTCACGATCCTTGTCGACCAGATTGAACCGCCGCGTTTCCTTGCCAACCACCGTTGCCGCCGGCGGCTCGGCCCCCATCAGGCCATCGACATCGGCACTGGGCAGATCCTCCGGTTCGCCAGCTGAAGCGTCCTCGATATCAAGCGCAGGCAACGCCTCGCCCGATACGGATTGTGCCCTTCCCTGCCACCAGAATATCCCCGCAGCGACAAGCATCAGCGCCGCCAGACCGCCAAGCAAACCACGCACCATCGCCACCGCCTCCGCGCACTTGGTCTAGCCGTGCCTTCGAGCGTGAGCAGCCTGAGATGGTGCCAGTTTGGCGTGAAGTCAGCGACCGAGGAGCCCGGCCCACATGACCCGTCCCAGATCGCGCAACGGCGTTGGCGTGCCACCGTGCGCTTCACGGCGAGCCATTGCGCGCAACACCGCTAGCGGCCGCATCGCGCGGGGCAGCGCTGAGGAAAACCCTGATGCAGTCGACGGATCGACGAACTGGCGAGCCGCTTCCCTTACGGAATCAGCATCATCGACCCCGAGCAGACGTGCGAGCGCGACAAGCGACTCCACGCGGGCCTTCGCGAGTTCGGTCCCGCCGTCCTCCGCAACCACAAGCGCTTCCCATCCATCAACAAGACAGACGAGCTCGCGATGCATCTCGTTCCAGGCTTTCAGGTTACCCAGAACCGGCTCACTGACCGGCCAGGCGGAAGAGGGCTCGCCAAGCCGATCACGCCACCATGAAAGCCTGAGCTGAATCATTAAAGGTTCACGACCCGGTCGCGCGGTTTCAGCCAGTCGCCTTTCAAACAGGAAGAGTGCCAGCCACGCTGGCCGCGCAGTGCTGGGCGCGTAGACCAGCGCCAGACGCTGTGCCGGATCAAGCATTTCGGGGGCTTCCGATGGTTTATCCTGCATTACCGCGACACCTGTATCATTCCCCTAATCTTTAACGGCCCGTCAACCAGATGGCTTCAAGATGAACTTACCACGACGAACTAATGAACGAGTCGCGCCGATCAGGCTTCGGACGCCACTGGCAAGGTGAAAAGACGCTAGCAGGATGCTTAAAGCATTTCGATCTTTGGTCAGGTTGCGTGACTTCTTCAAGCGCCTTGCCCGCCACACCAGCGGCAATGCAACGCTGCTTGTAGCGATTGGCATGCCGGCTTTCATCGGTGGTGCCGGTCTCGCTGTCGATACCGCGCAATGGTATATGTGGAAGCGTGAATTGCAGTTTGCAGTGGACCAGGCAGCCCTTGCAGGTGCCTGGGCGAGAACGCAAAGCGCCACCCGGCCCAATTACAGCGCCCGCGCGCTTCAAGAGTTCAATGCGAACCTCTCTATCACAAAGGACCTGACCGTCGCCCCGCCCACGGTGACGTTGTCGAACTACGCTGGTGGCAGCAACAACAGCGTCACGGTTAGCGCATCTGTCAGAGACACCCTTCCCTTCTCGAGTTTCCTGACCGGCAAGGGCACGACTGTGACCGCCTATGCGCAGGCTGCTTACACCGCAGGCAGTTCGTTCACCTCGTGCCTGATCGCACTTGACGAAGATGACAGCGGCGCCGTGACGATCGGTGGTACTTCGGTACTGAAGGCCAAGTGCGGCATTGCAGCGCTGTCCACGTCGGACTCCTCGGTCCTTGTCGACGGCAACCCCGACATCGATGCAGGCTGGGTACTTTCGCGCGGTGGCATCGACGACTGGTTCAATCTTCATACCGACGACGAGGTTCATGATTACCTCGAAGGGCTCTTCGATCCCTTTGCCAGTGTTTCGGCGCCAAATCCCACGGAAAGCCAGGTTGCGAGGTCCTATTACTGCGTCAAGGGAACAACGACCACACGCGCAGACCGCAACAAGAAAACCTCGGTGACCTATACCTACTGGAGAGGCGCCACATGGCAGACCGCGACCACGCAGGTCAACGATAACAAGAACGCCAAAAAGGCCTACAGCACGGAGTCGAATGACAGCTACGTCATCGTTGAAGAGACGGTGATTGCGGGCACCACCTATCAGACGACGGTTGCGTGGACCCAGACAAACAATGGCTCGGGTAACAACATAGTCTGGGAAAAGATGGAGACAGTCGTCGCCACAACCTACTCGAACATTAGCAAGACGACGACCGCCGACCTCGCTTCGGTCCAGCCCGGAACCTACACCGGCGGGATCAAGGTTTCCTGCGCGACCTCGTTTGCTCCGGGTGTCTACATCATTGACGGCGGCGGGGTCGAAATCAGCGGCCAGTATTCGGTCGTTGGCAGTGGCGTCATGTTCGTGCTCAAGAACGGTGCCTACATCAAGATCAACGGCGGTTCGAATATCAACCTGACCGCAATTCAAGCTTCGGATCTGGTCAACCGCGGGGTTCCGACGGATCAGGCCAACGCGCTGGCGGGCATGCTGGTCTTCGAAGATCGCGCTTCTACAGGTACTGACCGCAGCAAGATTAACGGCGATGCCGCAACGGTACTGAACGGTACGATCTATCTTCCGAATAGCGGCATTGATTTCACCGGTACGGCAAAGGTTACAAGCCAGTGCCTGATGATCGCTGCAAATACAATCACGATTACCGGCACCGCGAACATGACCTCGTTCTGCCCGCCAGGAATGTCTGAGGATACGATCGTTGCGCGTGAAGTGAGCAAGGTGAAACTGGTGGTATGAGCTTTCTCGTGCCCTCTCTGCGTTTGATCCTGGCGGATATCCGGGGGGCAATGGCGGTCGAAACCGCCATTATCACGCCGCTGATGGTGTTGATGAGTCTCGGGGCCTATCAGGTCAGCAGCCTGGTTGCGCGGCAAAGCGAACTGCAAAGTGCAATGACCGTGGCCGAGTCGATCGCGCTTGCGACCGATCCCGACACGACAGATGAACTGACGACGCTCAAGAACGTCGTAGCAACCACGACAGGGCTGACTGCAGACCAAATTACCGTGGCTGCAGCCTATCGTTGCAACTCATCGGCGGAATATGTCGTTCTTGAAAGCACTTGTGCAACTGGCGACAACGTCTCGCGTTACGTGCAGGTGACGGTGAGAGACGATTATGTCCCGATCTGGACCGAATTCGGCGTCGGATCGACAATCGCGCTGCGGGTGAACCGCTATATCCTCTATGGGCAGAAGACCAAGGCATGAAGACCTTCAGAACTGCCCATTTCCTGCGGCATATCCTGCGCCAGACAGAAGGCTCGGTTATCACCGAGTTTGCACTGCTCGCACCTACGATCATGGCGCTAATGCTCGGCGTTTTCCAGATCGGTATCGGCATGCAGAACTATAATGCGATGCGTTCAATCGGATCGGACGTGATGCGCTACGCGGTCGTGAATTACCAGACCGGCAACGAACTGTCGAACGATCAGATTCGCTACCATATGCGCTCGATTGCCATCAAAAACCCGTACAACCTCGTTAGCTCCAGACTGGCACTGAGTGTGACGAGCGTTGCGACGCCGCGCATTACAGGCACAATCGAGAAGTCGGTTACGATGACCTATAGCGTCCCGACTGTGCTTTCCTTCATCGGTGTAGATGAATTTCCGATCACTTACAGACAGCCGCTGATATTGGTCCAAGCGACATAGATATTGCCCCGCTATATCTACGTTGCTTGGGCGATCGTTAGAATATTAACCATAATTGGCGTTCAAAACGTGCCTGTCTCACTGAATTTATCTCCATTTTTACGATAAGTGTTTTCCTCATTCTTAGGGGTTTTCACTTAAGGGTTGGCCTATGTCGTCAGACCTGCGCCTTGCTGCTGCCAGAAACTCGCGTTGGTCGCGCGCGCGCGCAGTTGCGGCCTGCCTGCGCGCACTGGCAAGGGAATCGTCCGGCAATGCCCTGATGATTCTGGCTTTCTCGATCGTGCCACTGCTGGCCCTTGTGGGCTCGAGCATCGACATGGGCCGGGCCTATCTGGTTGAATCACGCCTCCAGCAGGCCTGCGACGCAGGCGTTCTGGGTGCCCGAAAGGAGCTTGGCGCAATCACCAACTTCGATCCGGATGTCGACGGAGCGGCTGTCCTCACCAAGGGTAACCGCTTCTTCAACGCAAACTTTGCAGATGGCATCTACAATTCGGTCGATCGCAACTTCGAAATGACACTCGAAGAGGACCAGTCCGTCGGCGGAACGGCGTCGGTGATCCTGCCCACCGAAATCATGCAGTTCTTCGGAAAGGAACAGATCGATATCTCGGTGAACTGCCGGGCCGAGCTGAGCATTCCCAACACCGACATCATGATGGCGCTCGACGTCACCGGTTCGATGGCGGAGAGCAATCCCGACGATACCTCGCCGAAGATTTCAGTGCTGAAGTCCGTCGTGAAGGACTTCTACGCCACCATGGAAGCGACCCGACAACCGCAGAGCCGTATCCGCTACGGCTTCGTGCCCTACTCCACCAACGTCAATGTCGGTGCCCTGCTCAAGGACGAATGGGTCGTTTCCCAGTGGAGCTATCCCTCCAGGACGCTCGTCGGCACCAGCTCTTCCGGCGGACTCTACGGGTATTACAGCGCTGTTTCCCCGGTATCTGGCACGTACTACACTACCAAATCTACTTTCGCTGCCACGCCAGACGGCACGGGCGGTTACACCTGCAGCCGACCGTCCAACACATTGACGTCATCGACGGCGCTTGTGTCCACCGTCACCGAGACAGTCACGAATCCCGATGGAACCAAGACGACGTACACCTACAATCGCACACGCAATGGCGACACGTACTCGGTCAGCCGTTCGGGTACGACCTGCACGCTCTCGACCACGACGTTTGCCAACTACGTTGACACGTACAAGTACATCACCGAGCCGACACTCGCGAGCGGGAGTTCATGGCTCTACAAGGACGTCGTGCGCGATACGAGCGATTGGCGCACGGCATCGAACGGCTGCATCGAAGAGCGTTCTACCTACGAGATCGGCGACTACGACAATGTCGACCTCGACCGCGCACTGGACCTCGACATAGACCGCGTTCCCACTCTTGGCGACACGGACACCCAATGGCGTCCGATGTACCCCAACATGATCTACGAGCGTTCGCGACTCTGGAATGGCACGGGCAGCTTTACCACCGCTGAAGTAACGACCAACAGCGAGTTCATTTCGCCGGGCCCCGCAGGCTTCGCAGCCTGCCCTGCCGCCGCTCGCAAGCTGCAGGTTTGGGCGAAGGCCGACTATGATGCCTATATCGACAGCCTGGTCGCTGCTGGAAGCACCTATCACGATATCGGGATGATCTGGGCCGCCCGCCTGCTTTCGCCGACCGGTCTGTTCGCCAGCGAGAATGCCGATGTCTCGTCCAGACAAAGGACCAGCCGACACCTGATCTTCCTCACCGATGGGCAGACCTCCTCGCTGGATATCAGCTACAGCTCCTACGGCGTGGAGCCGATTTCGCAGCGGCGCTGGTCCCCCTCGTCGCCGCTGTCACTGACAGAAACGATCGAGAAGCGCTTCTCGTTTGTCTGTGAAGAAGCGAAAAAGAAGAACGTCACCGTCTGGTTTGTCGCTTTCGGGACCGACCTCAATCCGATCATGACCCAGTGTGCCGGAGCCGGCCACTACTTCAAGGCAAGCAATTCGGCAGAACTGCAATCCTCCTTTCGCAAGATTGCCAAGTCCATCGGTGACCTGAGGCTCGCGATATGACCTTGAGGACCGCTATCTCTATCCTGCTGGCTGATCGGAAAGGCGCAACTGCAGTCGAGTTTGCGCTCATCTCCCCGCTGCTCGTGTTGCTCCTCATGGGGCTCTTCGACATGGGTTTCTCGGTTTATGCCAACACGATGCTGCAAGGCGCGCTCCAGCGCGCCGCGCGCAGTTCCACGGTGGAAGGTGCTGCAGGGACGCTTGCTTCCATCGACAACGCGGTAGCAACCGAAATCCATCCCGTGGTTCCCGATGCCAATCTCGTGTTCTCCCGGAAGGCCTATGCCAACTTCACGGACGTGGGCCTTCCCGAAGACTTCACGGACAGCAATGGCAACGGCGCTTGTGATGCCGGGGAGCCTTACGAAGACGCAAATGGAAGTGGAACGTGGGACCGCGACCGAGGGGCTGCCGGTCTCGGCGGTGCACGCGATGCCGTCCTCTACACCGTCACCATGACGTACACGCGCAAGTTCCCGATGGCATCGTTGATCGGCATGTCTGAAACGGTGACGAACAGTGCCAGTACCGTGCTGCGGAACCAGCCCTACGACATGCAGAAGAGCCTTGCCAAACTGGGGAACTGCGCATGATGTCCTGGCGGAAAGTGCTCGCGCATCTGAAGCGGAGCCAGTCTGGCGTAGCAGCCGTCGAGATGGCGTTGGGTGCGCCACTTGTCTTGACGCTTGGCCTTTGGGGCGCCGAACTTGGCAATCTGGCCATCACGCACATGCGCATAAGCCAGCTTGCGATGCAGCTCGCCGACAACGGATCGCGCATCGGCGACGTCTCGATGCTGGAAGATCTCAAGATCTATGAGAGTGACATCAACGATCTTCTGGTTGGTGCAAAGATCCAGTCCGGCAAACTTGACCTGTTCGAGCACGGACGTGTGGTCATCAGCAGCCTCGAAGTCGTGCCAGGAACCGAAGACACCCAGTACATCCATTGGCAGCGCTGCAAGGGCAAACGCAACTTCCAGTCGTCATACGGTGGCGAAGGCGCGGGCCTTGATGGTTCCCTTGAGGGCATGGGACCTGCGGGCGAGGAAGTCAGCGCAGCTCCTGGAGATGCCGTGATCTTCGTCGAGATCGAGTACGCCTACCAGCCCCTGGTGAGCGCCCGGTTTGTTCCCGATGCTGTCATCCGCACGACTGCGACCTTCAATGTCCGTGATGACCGCGATCTCACGCAAATCTATCAGCGCAATTCAGCCACACCAGATACCATCGCAAGCTGCAACGTCTTCACCGGCTACGCCACCTGACAAAAAAGGGCGCCGGATCCCTCCGACGCCCTCTTTGCCCAGATAACCCTTCGCGATCAGCGATAGCATACCTTGCGGATTGTCGCGGCGATCTTGCTGGCGTCAATCAGCGCCAGCTTCTCAAGGTTGGCGGCGTAGGGCAGCGGCACGTCCTCGTCACATACACGAAGTACAGGCGCGTCGAGGTGGTCGAAGCCTTCTTCCATGCAGATGGCGATGATTTCGGAGGCGATGGAGCAGACCGGGAAGCCCTCTTCTGCGACGACCAGGCGGTTGGTCTTGGCGAGCGAGGCCAGGACGGTTTCCTTGTCGAGCGGCCGCAGCGTGCGCAGGTCGATCACTTCGGCGTCGATGCCTTCGGCGGCGAGCTGTTCTGCCGCTTCGAGCGCGAAGCCGACGCCGATCGAGTAGGACACGATGGTCACGTCCTTGCCCGGACGGACGATGCGCGCCTTGCCGATGGGCAGGACAAAATCGTCAATCGCGGGAACGTCGAAGGTGCGGCCGTAGACCAGTTCGTTCTCGAGGAACACGACCGGGTCCTCGCTGCGGATCGCGGCACGGAGCAGGCCCTTGGCATCGGCGCTGTCATAAGGCGCGATGACGACGAGGCCGGGCACGCTGGCATACCACGGACCGTAGTTCTGCGAGTGCTGCGCGCCGACACGGCTGGCGGCACCGTTGGGACCACGGAACACGATGGGGCAGCGCATCTGGCCGCCGGACATGTAGTTGGTCTTGGCGGCCGAGTTGATGATGTGGTCGATCGCCTGCATGGCGAAGTTGAACGTCATGAACTCGATCACAGGACGCAGGCCGCCCATGGCTGCGCCCGCGCCGATGCCGGCAAAGCCATACTCGGTGATCGGCGTATCGATCACGCGCTGCGGGCCGAACTCTTCGAGCAGGCCTTGCGTGACCTTGTAGGCGCCCTGATACTCGGCAACTTCCTCGCCCATGACGAAGACGCGGTCGTCGGCACGCATTTCCTCGGCCATGGCGTCGCGCAGCGCTTCGCGAACCGTGGTCGGGACCATGGTGGTGCCAGCTGGCAGTTCCGGATCGGCGGCAGGCTTGGCGTCAGACTTGGGAGCGATCGACGCAGCGGCCTTGGCCTTGGCGTCGAGCCCGGCAGGAGAAGCTTCGGCAACAGGCGCGGCCGCCGGTGCCGGTGCGGGTGCCGGGGTTGCAGCGTCGTCATCGCCCTTGATCGTGGCGATCACGGTGCCGACCTTCACGCCTTCGGTCCCTTCGGCGACGAGGATCTCGCCAATGGTGCCTTCGTCGATGGCTTCGAATTCCATCGTTGCCTTATCGGTCTCGATTTCGGCGAGGATATCGCCGGACTTCACTTCGTCGCCGGCCTTGACCAGCCACTTGGCGAGCGTGCCCTCCTCCATCGTCGGGGAGAGCGCGGGCATCTTCAGTTCGATGGCCATCTCAATAGGTCTCCACCAGCACATCGGTATAAAGTTCGGCCACCTCGGGCTCGGGCGAAGTTTCGGCGAAGTCCGCTGCCTCGGCAACGACCTGGCGAATGCGCTTGTCGATGTCCTTGATCTTGTCCTCGGTCACGCCGCGCTTGAGCAGTTCAGCCTTCGCGCCCTCGATCGGATCGTGATTGTCGCGCATCTCCTGCACTTCCTCGCGGCTGCGATACTTGGCAGGGTCGGACATCGAGTGGCCGCGATAGCGATAGGTCTTGAGCTCCATCAGCACCGGGCCGTTGCCAGCACGGACATATTCGAGCGCAACTTCGGCAGCCTGACGGACTTCGAGCACGTCCATGCCGTTGACGTCCATGCCGGGAATGCGGAACGCCGTGCCGCGACGGTAGAAGTGCGTCTCGGCCGAGCCGCGCTTTACCGCGGTGCCCATGGCATAGCCGTTGTTCTCGACCACGAAGATGATCGGCAGCTTCCAGAGCGCGGCCATGTTGAAGGTTTCGTAGACCTGGCCCTGGTTCGAGGCGCCATCGCCAAAGTAGGCCATGCAGACGCCGCCGTCGTTCCGGTACTTGTGAGCAAAGGCAAGCCCTGCCCCCAACGGTACCTGCGCGCCAACGATGCCGTGGCCGCCGTAAAACTTGTGCTCGGTGCTGAACATGTGCATCGAGCCGCCCTTGCCGCGACTGATGCCCGCACCGCGCCCGGTCAGTTCGGCCATGATCACCTTGGGATCGATGCCATAGGCCAGCATGTGGCCGTGGTCACGATAGCCGGTGATCACGCTGTCGTGGCCTTCCTGTAGGGCCGACTGCAACCCGACCGCGACCGCTTCCTGACCAATGTAGAGATGGCAGAAGCCGCCGATCAGACCGAGGCCGTAGAGCTGACCCGCCTTCTCCTCGAAGCGGCGAATCAGCACCATCTGCTCGTAGAACTTCAGGAGTTCTTCATCGCTCGCGTCATAGCGCTTGTTGTTGGCGTGCGCCTGCTGAAGGCTTCGCAATGCGAATGCGGCTTCCTCGGCAACGTCGGAAGCGATGATCGGCTCGGCTGCGGGAGCGGGTCTTGCGGCGCGCTTCGCAGCAGGCTTTACGGCAGATGCTGTGGCTCTGGGCCTCGGGGACTTTGCCAAGTCTGGGTTTCCTTTTCTGGCAGCCTCGGGTTCCGTAGGGTCGGAACGCTGTGAGAGCCTATACCTGACCGCGCTCCGTTCGCAACGCCGTTCGCTCAAGACGAACCTTTTGCGGATACCTATGCAAATTGCGCGAACCAATCTGGTTTCCAGTTCGCGGTCGCAACCAAGTTCCATCGCGCACCAACGAAAAAGGCCCGCACAATGGCGGGCCTTTTCGGCATTTTATGATGGCGCACCCGGAACGATTCGAACGTCCGACCCTCAGATTCGTAGTCTGATGCTCTATCCAGCTGAGCTACGGGTGCTCACCATCATGTGCGAAACGCACCTCGGTGCATTTCCTTCCCGAATCACTCCCGAAAGGGAATGGCGCACCCGGAACGATTCGAACGTCCGACCCTCAGATTCGTAGTCTGATGCTCTATCCAGCTGAGCTACGGGTGCTTGGGAGACGCGCCTTTAGGGGGCTGTTTCAGCTTTGGCAAGCCCTTCAAGCATAGGAATGATGGCATGCGCCAAAGGCACGTCGAGGGGAGGCATCGGCAGCTGCAGGAGTTCGTCGCGCCCCACCCACCGGATCTCCGAACCTGCCTCGAGAGCTTGGGCAGCACCTGACCATTTCAGTGTGCCGTAAAGCAGCAGGAGAATTGGCCGCTTGTCATGCACAAGTGCCTCACTTGCAAAGGAAACCGGAAAGAGATCAGCGGGTTCAACGACGATCCCAAGCTCCTCGTCGATTTCCCTTACAGTTGCCGATTCACACGTCTCGCCAAGTTCGACCTTGCCACCGGGAAACTCCCACAGCCCGCCGTGCGCCTTGTTTTGGGGGCGTTGCTGCATGAGGACCCTGCCCGACGAATCCAGCAATGCCAACGCCACCACGATCCGCACTGTCGATGAATTTTCCATGTCCGCGCGAACCATCAACTCTTTCTTAGGGAACCCACCGTAAAACCATAGATGCCGCAGTCTTTGGGAACGAACATGAAGACCTTTCTTCGAAAATTCTTCCGCAACGATCGCGGTGCCACAGCCATTGAATACGGCTTGCTGATCTCGTTGATCGGTCTTGCCGCAACCTTTGGCATGAAGTCGTTCGGAGACGCGATGTACAACATGTACCTCAACGTCGACAACAGCACCTCCGACAAGGTGCAGAGCAATTAACGGCTTCTTAGGTTTTGATGCGTACCACTACGAATGCTCGCTCCGGGGACAAAATGGAGTGAGACGGGAAGAAGAAGACCAACACTCTAGGAGACCGACCATGAAGCTTTTCCGTGACCTGTTCGCCAACGAAGACGGCGCCACCGCAATCGAATACGGCCTGATCGCCGCTCTCGTCGCCGTTGCCGCGATCGGCGCGATGACCTCGCTCGGTGGCTCGCTCGGCAACACCTTCAACGGCGTTGCAGGCAAGATGCAGAACAGCCCGGCCAACGCCTAAGGCTAAGTTCTGAACGAACGCGAAGGCGGGTGCGAAAGCACCCGCCTTTTTGCTGTCTGCACCAGTGATGCAATGATGCACGGGCGCCAGTGGCGCGCAGGGCATCAGTAAACGACGAGCTTGACCTTCTGACCGGGCGACAGGCGGCTCGTTGAAGACAGGCCATTGAGAACCAGGAAGCGTTCCAGAGACTTGTCGGTGAATGCCATGCGCTGCGACAGCGTCGACACAGTGTCGCCTGACTTTACAGTGACGACCGACAGCTTGCGCGGTTTCACGGCAGAAGCCTCTGTTGAATTGATCCGGCGAATCGACCTGAACATCGAATCAAACTGCGAAGCCAGACCAGCCTGGCTGATTGTTGCGAAGTGATAGGCCTGTTGCGGTCCGAACTCATAGGCATACACCACGATATCGACCTGGCCGTTTCCGCTGTTGGCGCGCGCTGTGCCGTAAACGGCAGGAAGCCCGTTGACCGTGGTACGCTCGATCATAGTGGGAGCGAGTTGCTGCTCACTGGAAAGTCCGGCAAACACAGACCGGACATAGCTTTCCAGATTGCCACTGTAGCTTGCGCTGGCGAACTCGCCCTTCCCGCTCTGCCCCGAGATGGAAACCGCCCGTGTTCCATTGACGAGATAGAAGCCGTTTGGTGCCTGAAATGCGAGGCGAAGAACCGGATGGGTGAATTTCGAACCGTCAACAATGCCCTGTGCGGGATCATCGCCATAAGTCAGGCCGTTGATCCCCGACAGAAATGCATCACGATTCGTTCTGCCTGTCGTCGATCCTGCACGAGCAAGAGCTGCGCGAACGCGTGACGCGGGATCGGGATGCGTGCTGGCCCATTCGGGAACCTGATTCGACGTTCCTTTCACGCTGGCATCCAGAGCGTTCTGATTCGCCAGACTCTGCAATACGGTCGACATTGCTCTTGGATCGTAACCTGCCCTCTGGAGGTAGGTGATGCCAAGGTTGTCTGCTTCGGTTTCCTGCCCGCGCGAATACTTGAGAGTGAGCAACTGGCTGCCAGTGGAGAAGATCTGCTGACCAATCTGGCCCAGCGCACCGTTGCCCAGCAGCGCTCCCGACAGGATGGTCCCAAGCGCGCCCAGCAGGGAATTGCGGGTGGCGGCACTCTGGCGCTTGGCTGCGTGTCGAGCGGCGACGTGGCCCACTTCATGCCCGAGAACACCGGCAAGTTCTGCCTCGTTGTTCATGAGGGCCGCCAGCTGCCGCGTGACGTAGACATATCCTCCGGGAATGGCGAAAGCGTTGTTCACAGGCGAATTGAGCAGAGTGACGGTGAAGTCTCCCCGCGCGTTGCTCAGGCCCGATTGCGTGGCAATCGTCTTGCCGACCGATTCGACATAGGTCGCCTGCGGTCCGGTCAGCGCTCCGCCGAACTCCTGCAGCAGTTGCGGATGAGCTTCGGAACCCTGCTTCTTGTCAGCCGCGCTGATCGCCTGCACCGAACCTTGCGCATTTGCCGGACTGCCGGTCTGGCTGACGCAAGCAGGCAGAGCGGAAAGCGCGAGGACCGAGACGGTCAGGAATGTGGCACGTGAACGACGGGCAAAAGGCATCTGCGTCTCCCGGTAACTGCGATGATTGGCGCGATCTGCCGATCACGCTCCAGAATGGCTGGTGGGATATTCCACCAGCGAAACTGTCTTGTCGCAAATCCGGTTCCCGAGCGCCAGACGGCGCGCGGTCTCAGGCACCGATACGGAGGAAACGTTCTGCCCGGAGATTTCGCAGTTCGTCGGCAGGCTTACCGGTCAAGGCGTCGAGTTCCTCGGCGATTGCCTTGCCCAGCGCTGCGCATGCGGCTGCAGGGTCGCGATGGGCACCGCCTACCGGTTCGCGCACGATGCGGTCGATAACGCCGAGAGACAGCAAGTCCTGCGCCGTGACCTTCATGGCCTCGGCAGCGTCGGCAGCCTTTTCCGCCGTGCGCCAAAGGATTGAAGCGCAACCCTCGGGCGAAATCACCGAATAGACGGCATGCTCGAACATCAGGACGCGTTCGGCACTTGCAAGCGCCACTGCGCCACCCGAACCACCTTCACCGACGATGCTGGCGACCATCGGCACGCCCAGTGCAAGACAGGCCTCTGTCGAACGTGCAATTGCCTCGGCCTGCCCGCGCTCCTCGGCTTCGACGCCGGGAAACGCGCCCGAGGTATCGACCAGGGTCACGACCGGAAGTCCGAATCGGCTGGCCATCTCCATCAGACGGATCGCCTTGCGATACCCTTCAGGCTTGCCCATGCCGAAGTTGTGGCGGATGCGGCTCTGGGTGTCGTTGCCCTTCTCATGCCCTATCAGCATCACGCGGCGACCGTTCAGCCTGGCGAAGCCACCGACGATGGCCTGATCCTCGCCATAAAGGCGATCGCCCCCCAAAGGCATGAAATCCGTGAAGATCTTCTCCACGTAGTCCTTGAAGTGGGGGCGCGCGGGATGGCGGGCGACCTGCGTCTTCTGCCATGGCGTCAGGGCCCGATAGGTGCTGGCAAGCAGTTCGGCCGACTTGTTTTCCAGCCGACGGATTTCGGACGAAATGTCGATGTCGCCACCTTGCGCGGTCTCGCGCAGTTCGGCGATGCGGGCTTCCAGCGCGGCGACCGGCTTTTCGAACTCAAGATAGGAGATCATGGCTTTTCCGCTAGGCGCGAGAACCGTTCCGGTCAACTCCGAGCGAGCGGATGACGCTCGTTGACGAGCGTCACGAGGCGCGCTGCATCGACGTGCGTGTAGATCTGGGTCGTGGCAATGTCCGCGTGACCCAGCAGAGTCTGCAGCACGCGCAGATCGGCGCCGCCTTCGAGCAGGTGCGTGGCAAAGGCGTGCCTGAGCACGTGGGGACTGACCTTTTCCGGATCGAGCCCGGCACGAAGCGCCAGGTCACGCAAGAGCTGGAACAGCCTCACTCGCGACAGATGTCCGCCTCGCGGCGAAGGGAATACGAACCGCCCGCCCTTCCCCCTTGCCGCGAGCCAGTCGGCAAGAGCGCGCGTTGCGCGGGCGGAGACCGGCACCATGCGCTGTGTCCCTCCCTTGCCGGTGATGGTGAGGAAGGGAGCATCGCGCGGGACCGCGCTGAGCGGCAGCGACACCAGTTCGGTGGCGCGAAGGCCCGAGCCGTAGAGCAGTTCCAGTAGCGCCAGCATGCGCAGGCCCTCCGGCGTGCCCGAGCTGGCGTCCTGCTCTGCGATGGCGAAGAGATCGGCGATTTCCTGATGCCCGAGCAGGCGCGGCAAGGGACGGCGCGCCCTTGGTCTTGGCAGGGCCGGCGAAGGGTCGTCGCTTCGCGCACCTTCGTCGACGAGAAAGCCGTAGAACTGGCGCAGGGCCGACGCCTTGCGCGCCAAGGATGAGGGGGCGAGTTCGGCCCATGCTGTCGCAAGACGCCCGATATCGTCGCGCGTGGCTGAGGCCAGAGGCCCGATGGCCTCCGCGGCGCCTGCGAGGTCACGCCGGTAGGCGGCAAGTGTGTTGGCAGCAGCACCCCTTTGCGCTGCGAGCATCGCCAGGAAGCTCTCAACCGCAGGTTCCGCCTTTGCCTTCACGACATCAGACGCGCGCTACGGCCTCGGCCGCGATCATCCGGGCTTCGGCATCGAGCCCGACCCGATGCAGAGCAGATACGATATGGAAGAGGTGGACCGGGGTCATCCGGTCCCAGCCATTTCCCTGCATGCCAAAAGCGGCGAGCAGAGCGACAAGGCCCTGATTGTTCGAAGCGGCAGCAGCGTCGATCGCCCGGGTCCACCGCGTCTGCCGGTTGAAGTCCACTTCGAGCTTGCCGGCAAAATCGCGGGCCGCAGCGGGATCGACACGTTCCAGGCCCATCATGCCGGCCAGCAGGAACCGTGACCGAATTGCCCCATCCGAATCGTCATCATCGGCAAAGGCATTCAGGCCTTCGTTGCCGACCCTGGTGGCACGGCCCGGATTGGCCAGCACCAGCAGGCCCCAGGCCTCGCTGCCGACGGGACAGTATGGTGCCCATTTCAGCGCATTGCGATCGAGCCCTGCCGTGAGCATCGATGAAATCAGCGAAGCCGCGCTGTCGGATAGCCCCTCGTTCGGCAGGATACGCGCTGCGGCATGCGAGGTGAGGACCAGGCCGGAATAGGCCTTGTCGGGGTCGCTGCCGTCGCCCCACAAGGCGCGAATTGCGTCCAGCCTGTCATCCTCTGCAGCGGCAACATAGGCCGTACGCAGCTTTTCTGCCCGCAGGGTCCAATCATCCGCCGCAGTCTCCCCGCCGTCGACGTCCCGCTGCGCGTAAAGCTGACTGTAGAGATCTATCATCGCCTCGCTCGACAGCACGCCACGCGCACCGGCAACATCTGCCGATGCGGCGCGCGAAGCCAGTGGCAGCATGGGCGCGCGCGAGGCCAGCAAGGCGTACTGTGCGCCAGCCTTTGCACGAAGGCTTTCCGGCGGCTCAAGCCCGGTGGCAAAGGACATGCCGATGCTCCACGGTGTCAGCGCATCGACCTCGTCCCATTCGATCTTCACCGCGCGGCGCGCATTCGTTGCCGCCCCCGCGAACTTCTGCGCGAGCAGGATGTCGATCTTCGTCCCGTTCCCCCGGCGCAAAGCCTTGTCGAGCTGGGCCATCGAGGTGGATCCTTCATCGCTGAACGATGAGCAAATCGCACGGACAAGGTCCCAGTCCCACCCGGCGCGTCCGGCCGCGGTCAGCGCCGTGATCGGGCAAAGACCAACCGGATCGGCGGTGGCAATGAAGCTCGCCATGGCTGCGTCTTCGAGGCTGCGCGTGAAGTTGCCACTATCCACCGACTGGACCATTGCACGCGCCGCATCAGCCTCGCCCATGCGCAGCAGCAACTGCGCGCGCATTGCTGCCCAGTCTGCCCCGTTCATGCCAACCGGTGTGGCAAGGCGGCTGGCCAGAGCACGCCGCGCCAGGATGTGACCCCAGCGAGAGACGAAGCGCCCGCGCATCCTGGTGACGATGCCTTCAACGAACTGCCCGTTGAGATAGTGCGTCGACACGGCCGGGAAGCCACCGTCGCGCTCGTCGATCACGCCCACCACATCGAGGCTGCGTCGGCCTGCAGGCGGAATATCCGACTTGGGCCGCGCGGAATCTATCAGCTTGGCCAGCAGTGCCGGATCGAGCGAATCAAGCAGGGCCTGGTCGCTGATGCCGCCACTCGACACCGGTACGGCCTCGCCCACGGGCAAAGGCTGGACGACCGGCGATGCTGTCGCGCTCGGCGCAGCAGGTTGCGATGCCGCGGGACGAGCCGCTGCCGTTGGTGTCGAACTGCGTGCAGGTGCTGGCGTTGCCGGGCGGGGTTGCGCAGGCCTCGATTGGGCTGGCGGATTATCGAAACCCGGCGGCAGCAGCGATTCCTGCGCCAGCAGCGTACCCGACAGCGAAGCGAGCGCGGCAACGCCGGCAAACAGCAGCGCTCGACTCTTCGTCGTGCCCTTCACTGCCCGCTACCTCCGCCCGAGATCGGACCTTGCGGACTGGATACCGGCTGTTCGATCCACTGCATCGGCTGCGTTCCACCCCTGATCCATGCCACTGCAAGAACTGCGGCCACCACGATTCCCGCAGCCACGACGATCTTCTTCATTCAGACACCCGGTTAGCAACCATGCAGGCGATACTTGCAACGGGCACTAGCGCAAGTATAGGCGGCGCGGCAATGGAACATGACGCGCACCCGCTCAGCTCGTCCGAAATCAGCCGTATTGCGCGGCGGATAGAGCGTCCACTGGTGCTTGTCGGCATGATGGGGGTTGGCAAGACGACGGTGGGACGCAGGCTCGCCGCAATGCTCCACCTCCCCTTCCTCGATGCCGACGAAGAGATCGAGCGCGCGGCGCACATGCCGATTCCGGAAATCTTCTCGACTTATGGCGAGCCCTATTTCCGCGATGGCGAACGCAGGGTCATCGTCCGGCTCATCGGCACGGGCAAGCACACCGATCGCAAGGTCCTGTCCACCGGAGGGGGAGCGTTCTGCGATCCTGCCACCCGCGCACTGATCCTCGAAAAGGGCATCGCCATCTGGCTCGACAGTGACGTCGACACCCTGGTCGAGCGAGTTGGCCGCAAGGACAACCGCCCGCTGCTCAAGACTGGCGACCCGCGCGAAATCCTCTCCCGCCTGAAATCCGAACGCGAACCGTTCTACTCGCAGGCCCCCATCCACATCACCAGCGGGGCCCAGCCCCATCATGTGACGGCGGACAAGATCCTCAAGGCAATTGACAAATGGCTGTGATACCCGTCGCCATCGCTGGCGCCCCTTATGAAGTGCGGATCGAAGCCGGCCTTCTCGCCCGCGCAGGAGAGCATTGCCGCCCCCTTATCCGAAAGGACCGCGTCGCCATCGTCACCGACGAGAACGTGGCAACCAGTTGGCGGGATACGGTAGCCGCATCGTTCGACAAAGTCGGCCTGCGCAGCGAATGGCTCGTGCTACCCGCTGGCGAAACGACCAAGAGCTGGGAACAGCTTTCCCGCGTGGTCGACTGGCTGCTCGCGCAGGAGATCGAACGCAAGGACAACGTCGTGGCTCTGGGCGGTGGAGTCATCGGCGATCTTACCGGCTTTGCCGCCTCCATGGTCAAGCGTGGTTGCGGCTTCATCCAGATCCCGACCACGCTCCTCGCGCAGGTCGATTCCAGCGTCGGCGGCAAGACCGCGATCAACACACCGGCAGGCAAGAATCTCGTCGGGGCATTCCATCAGCCTTCACTCGTACTTGCCGACCCGCTCGCTCTCGACACGCTCCCGTTGCGTGACACCCGCGCGGGCTATGCCGAAGTCGTAAAATACGGCCTGATCGACGATGCGCCGTTCTTCGAATGGTGCGAAGCCAATGGCGCAAAGCTTCTTGGGGGCGACAGCGAAGCCCGTGAATACGCCATTGCCCGAAGTGTCGCGGCCAAGGCGCGCATCGTCGCTGCTGACGAAAAGGAGACCGCTGGCATCAGGGCTCTGCTCAATCTCGGCCACACCTTCGGCCACGCGCTCGAGGCTGAAACGGGCTTTTCCGACCGGCTCCTGCATGGCGAAGGCGTTGCGTTGGGAATGGCTCTGGCAGCGCGCTTCTCGGCGCGGCAAGCGTTGATGACGGGACAGGATGCGCAACGCATAGTTGCCCACCTTTCTGCCGTTGGCCTGCCTGCAAAGCTGACAGACCTCGGACTCGCCTGCACCGGTCGCCGCCTTGCCGACCACATGCTTCACGACAAGAAGATGGACGCAGGCACCCTGCCCTTCCTGCTGATGCGCGGGATCGGCGAGACATTTCTGGCCAAGGATGTCCACCTTGATGACATAGCCCTGTTCCTCGACGAGGAACTTGCTCGCTAAGCTGGCACAAGGTCGACCACGGCAAAGCCCGGAAGCATAGCCTGGCGCAACAGCGTCCGATGGCAACCGTGGGCTTCCCGCTCGTAACACAGCAGGGCGACGCGCTTCTCGCCTGCCAGTTCCGCCAGTTTCGCTCCGGCAACTATGGCCTCGGGCAATTCAAGCTGGCCTTCATAGATCCGCTCAAGCGTGACGTGATCGTTGCGCCGGGCGGCCGCGCGTCCTTCAGCGGGCGTCCCGAGCGCCTTGAAATGCACATACTCGATCCCCGCCTCGCGTGCATTTGTCGCCAGGGACGTTTTCGAGAAGCCCGGACGGCGTGAAAGGGGCAAGGCCCGAACATCGGCAAGAACTTCGACGCCCGCATCACGCAAGGCATCCATCACTGACGCGACAGTCGCCTGTTCATAGCCGATGGTCCAGATGGTGCGGGCAGTCATCACACACCCTAGGTGGGACCACTGCCCGCAATAACAAGGGGTTACCTGCCCTTGAACGCCGGCTTGCGCTTTTCGAGGAAGGCAAGCCCGCCCTCGGCCGCATCGTCACTGTCGCCAGCCTTCCACTGTCCTTCGGCTTCTACCTGCAGTGCCGTTGCGAGATCGACTTCAAGCGCGCGGGCGATGGTCTGGCGCATCGTTCCCAGCGAGATTGATGGGCCTGCCGCAAGGCGTGTTGCCAATGCCAGCGCTTCGTCCTGAAGTGCCGCATCGTCGACAACCTTGTAAATCATGCCCCAGCTTTCGGCCTTCTCCGCACCGATCTTCTCGCCCAGCATCATCATTTCGGTCGCGCGCGCCTTGCCGACTAGACGCGTCAGCATCCACGAAGAACCACCGTCCGGCACCAGCCCGATGTTGACGAAGGCCTGAAGGAAATAGGCGCTCCGCCCGGCGATCACGAAGTCACCTGCCAGCGCGATCGAGCAGCCGATGCCTGCCGCTGGCCCGTTCACCGCCGTGACGACAGGTACCGAAAGACGCGACAAGGTCAGCATAAGTGGATTGTAGGATGTCGTAAGCGACGAATAGGCCGCACGTCCGCCCGAGATCGAGCGCTCCCCGCGCGTCGCAAGATCGGCGCCCGAGCAGAAGGCACGGCCTTCGCCGGTGATCAGGACCGCCCGCGCACCGTCGAGATCATTCAACGCCTCGCCGATCTCGTTTGCCATGTTCGGGGGACAGGCGTTGAGCCTTTCCGGCCGGTTGAGCACGATCTTGAGGACATCGCCGATACGTTCGACGCGAATGGTTTCGTAATCCATGTGGGCACCTTCTCCTTCGGCATCCGCGAATCCAGCTTTGTCCCGGAGCATTAACGCTTCGGCGGAACGAATCCACCAAATTAATTGCCCGGTTAAAGCATGGGATCCGGCATAGCAGGCACGGGAGTTACGTTGCGGTTGCCCAACAGCCTATCCGCATATTGATCAGGTCGGATAGGCCTGCGCGAAGGCAGCTGCTGCTCCGAAAAGACCCGGCTGCGGGTGGGTAATCAGCTTGACCGGGATGGCAGCCATCAGCGCCTCGAAGCGTCCCTTTGCGCGGAACCGATCGGAAAAGCCCGATCGAACCAGCGTGTCCTTGATCCGCAGACCCAGCCCGCCAGCCATGACGACGCCGGTCGAGCCATGCGCCAGAGCAAGGTCTCCGGCCACGCTGCCGAGCGAGAGGCAGAAGCGGTCGACGGCGGCGGCGGCGAGGCTGTCAGCGCCCGACGTGCCCAGTTCCCACAGCTCGCGATCGGTGCGCGGGGTGTAGGGCCTGCCTTCAAGCAGGGCGAGAGCCTCGTAGATGTCCACGATACCGGGGCCCGCCACGACACGCTCGACCGAGACGCGGCGGTGCCGCTTGCGCAGGCCCGCAAGGATTGCGTCCTCGATCGTGTCGAGTGGTGCGAAGTCGATATGCCCGCCTTCGGTCGGCTGCACCCGGTAGCTTGCACCATCGCGCCAGAGCTGGGCCACGCCAAGTCCCGTGCCCGGCCCGACGACACTGATCACCCCACTTTCGGGCAGATCGGTTTCCGGACCTGACAGATGGAGGAAGTGGCTGTCATCGGCTTGCGCCACAGCGTGGGCCACGGCGGCGAAGTCATTGACCACGACATAGCGTTCAGCCCCCAGCTTTTCGGGAATCAGGGCTGGCCGGATGATCCACGGGTTGTTGGTGAACTTGATGATCTCGCCACCAACGGGACCTGCGACAGCTATGGCTGCAGCCGTGGGCAAGGCAGTGCCGATCGAACGCCCGAAGTCCTCCCACGCAAGCTGGAAGGAGCCGTGCTCGGCGGTCTTCAGCGTCACCGCCTCGCCAAGAGACAGCACCCGCCCACCTGCGACTTCGGCAATCGCGAAGCGCGCGTGGGTTCCGCCAATATCGACGGCAACTACCTGCATCCTCTTCCCCCTCGGTCCGTACTTCGCGCCTGTCAGAGTCCGGCCGCTGCAAGCATGGCCGATCCGCCCCGCTCTGCCTCGTCCGAATGCAGCCGCATCAGCGCGAACAGTTCCCGTCCTACGCCAAGACCTGCGGGCGGTGCTACTGCCTCTTCGCGAGCGTTCCATTCCTCGGCAGGCACCAGCGCGGTCAGCTCGCCGGTATTGGCACAGACCCGCACGACGTCGCCATCGCGCAGCCTGGCCAGTGGTCCGCCGGTCTTGGCCTCGGGCGATACGTGGATTGCGGCGGGGACCTTGCCCGACGCGCCGGACATGCGGCCATCGGTGACCAGCGCGACCTTGAAGCCGCGATCCTGCAGCACGCCCAGCGGCGGGGTCAGCTTGTGGAGTTCGGGCATGCCGTTGGAGGCCGGTCCCTGGAAGCGGACCACGACGACGACGTCCCTTTCAAGCTCGCCCGCCTTGAACGCGGCGAGCACGTCATTCTGTTCGCTGAAAACCCGGCACGGAGCCTCGATCGTCCAGCGCGAGGGATCGACGGCGCTGACCTTGATCGTGCCGCGGCCGAGGTTGCCCTTGAGCAGACGGAAGCCGCCCTCCGGCTGGAACGGCGCGGAAACCGGCTTGAGCAGGCTTTCATCAAGCGAAGCTTGCGGCGCCGGGGTCCACTTGAGCGCATCGCCGTCCATGACCGGCTCCTGCGCACCTTCTTCGAGCGACTTGCCGTAGACGGTCATGATGTCGGCATGGGCAAGGCCTGCGCCGATCAGCTCGCGGATGACATAGGGCATGCCGCCAGCAGCCGCGAAGGCGTTCACGTCGCCCGCGCCGTTGGGATAGACGCTGGCGATCAGCGGGACGGCGCGGCTGAGTTCGTCCATGTCGTCCCAGTCGATCTGGATGCCGGCAGCGCGGGCGATGGCAGGCAGATGGATGACGTGGTTGGTGGAACCACCCGTCGCCAAAAGGCCTGCGATGGCGTTGACGATGGCCTTTTCATCGACGCAGAGGCCGAGCGGGCGGTAGTCATCGCCATTCCAGCCGATCTGGGTGATGCGATGGACGGCGGCGCGGGTCAGTTCCTGGCGAAGCTTGAGGCCGGGCTGTACGAAGCTGGAACCCGGCATGTGAAGGCCCATCATCTCCATCATCATCTGGTTGGAGTTGGCTGTGCCATAGAACGTGCAGGTGCCCGGTGAATGGTAGCTGGCGCTCTCGCTTTCAAGCAGTTCGTCGCGCCCGACCTTGCCCTCGGCGTAGAGCTGGCGGATGCGGACCTTTTCCTTGTTGGGGAGGCCGCTCGGCATCGGGCCGGCGGGGACGAGGATCGTCGGCAGGTGGCCGAAGCGAAGCGAGCCGATCAGCAGGCCCGGCACGATCTTGTCGCAGATGCCGAGCAGCAGCGCGCCTTCGAACATGGCGTGGCTGAGGCCGACCACCGCCGCCATGGCAATGTTGTCGCGGCTGAACAGCGACAGTTCCATCGAGTCCTGTCCCTGCGTGACGCCATCGCACATCGCGGGCACGCCACCCGCAACCTGCGCCGTCGCGCCGACCTCGCGGGCGAAAATCTTGATCTGCTCGGGGTAGCGGCCATAGGGCTGATGCGCCGAGAGCATGTCGTTGTAGGCGGTGACGATACCGATGTTCATCGCCTTGCCGCTCTTGATCAGCGGCTTGTCCTCACCCGAGGCGGCAAAGCCGTGGGCAAGATTGCCACAGGAAAGCTGCGGGCGATTGAGGCCCTGCTCGCGCGAGCGTTCGATCAGATCGAGATAGGCCGATCGCGTCGGGCGCGAGCGTTCGATGATGCGTTGGGTGACGCGCTCGACGATAGGGTTCAAGGGCATCATTCGCTCCAGTAGATGGTAACGGCCGGGCCAAAGCCACGCAGGAATTGTGTCACGGGATAACGGTCATCGCCTGCGAGAGCGCTTTGGAGCAGCGCCTTCTTCGAGGAACCGGTCACGACGAGGATAATCTCCTTCGTCGCCTTCAAGGCTTTCTCGTTCAGCGTGAGGCGGTCGAACGGCGCCTCGGGCGGCAAGGGGATCGGCGTGGTTGCGATCACGGCGGGGCCAGGCCGCACATGCGCCTGCATTTCGGGGAAAAGCGAGGCGACGTGGCCATCCTCGCCCATGCCGAGCCAGACAAGGTCGAACGGTGCAACTGCTGCGCCTTCCTCGAGCCGTTCGAACCGCGCGCCGGAAGTGCCGAGCGCTGCGTGGATCTTGCCGAAGTTGCTGGCGGGATGATCGTCGGGCACGCGGCGGTCGTCGGTAAGGGCAATCGTAACGCTGGACCAGTCGAGCGGGCGGTCCTTCAGCAGCGCCAGCACCTTGATCGGCGTGGAGCCGCCGGTGAAGGCGATGCGCTTGTGCCCCGGAGCCGAAACCACGCGCGCGATGTGATCGGCAACGGCCGCAGCGTCGCCGGGTTCGGCCCAATTCACAGATGCAGGCACCAGATCAGTCATTCCAGCTGCGTCCATCCCGTTCGGTCAGGGCGATACCGGCATTCGGTCCCCACGAGCCGGCGGCATAGGGCTTGGCTTCCATGCCGGTGTCAGCCCAGACCTTGCGGATAGCGTCGACCCATTTCCACTGCGCTTCTACTTCGTCACGGCGCACGAACAGCGTCTGCTCGCCCTCGATCAGGTCGAGGAGCAGGCGTTCATAGGCGATGCGGCGGCGAGCCTTGGCAAAGGCCATGGTCAGCGACAGGTCGAGATTCACTTCGCGCAGCACGATCCCGCCGCGATCCAGCCCCGGCTCCTTGGCCATTACCTGAAGCCGGACGTATTCCTCTGGCTGAAGGCGGATGACGAGGCGATTGGCGCGCAGGCGTCCACCACGCTCGGCGAAGACATTGTGCGGCACCTGCTTGAACTCGACGACGATCTCGCTGCGACGCTCGCCCAGGCGCTTGCCGGTGCGCAGGTAGAACGGCACACCGGTCCAGCGCCAGTTGTCGACATGGGCCTTGATCGCGACGAAAGTCTCGGTGTCCGAAGCCTCGCCAAGGTCCTCCAGATAGCCGGTAACCGAAGTGCCCTTCACCGCGCCGGTGCGATACTGCCCGCGCACCATTTCCTCGGCCTTGACCGGGCGAAGCGCACGCAGGACCTTGACCTTCTCGTCGCGGATCGAGGTCGCGTCGAGATTGGCGGGCGGCTCCATCGCGGTCAGCGCCAGCAACTGCAACATGTGGTTCTGCACCATGTCGCGCAGCGCACCGGTATCGTCGTAGAAGCCCTTGCGTCCTTCGAGGCCGACTGTCTCGCTCACCGTGATCTGGACATGGTCGATGCCGCCTGCGTTCCACAACGGTTCGAACATCATGTTGGCAAAGCGCAGCGCCATCAGATTCTGGACCGTTTCCTTGCCGAGGTAATGGTCGATCCGGAAGATCTGTTCCTCGGCGAAAGCCGCTGCCACCGCATCGTTGATCCGTGTGGATGAGGCGAGATCGTTGCCCAGCGGCTTTTCCAGGCCGATGCGCACGTTGGCATGGGCCAGCCCTGCCCGCTTCAGGCCTTCGATAGTCGGCTCGAACAGGAACGGCGCGGTCGAGAGGAAGATCGACAGCCCACACGAAGTGTCGCCCAGCTTTTCCGCAAGTGCCCCGAACCCATCGACATTCGAGGCATCGAGCGTCTGATATTCGAGCCGATCGAGGAAGCTTGCCAGCTTCTCCTCGTCGCGGCGATCCTCCGGCAGGAATTCAGCCAGAGCCGCGCGGGCAAACTCGCGAAACTCGGCATCGTCATGCTCGGAGCGCGCCGTGCCGACAATCCGCAGGTCGGGACGGATCAGCCCGTCCTCATGCAGTGCGTAGAGCGAAGGCAGCAGCATGCGCCGCGAAAGGTCCCCGGTCGCGCCAAACAGCAGCAGGGCCGAGCAACTGGTTTCGATCATCGACGCTAATCTCCCTTGGCAATGCGGCCCGCCGAAATCGGCGTTCGGCCCGTGCCTCGCACACGGCCCTAGACCCTTAGTCAGTCCGGTTCAGCACGCATATGTATGCAGGATAGCTATGCGCTGGCACCTCATCACTGACATTGCACCGCAGCACCCGCTTGGGCAACCATCAGGGCCGGAACAACCAGTCCAGCGCCTCGGGAAGGCGCTGAGCCCAGGCATTCTCATCATGCGGCGCCCCCGGGTAAAACCGGCTTGCGAAATCCGTGCCCTCTACCCACCCAGAGGCAGCAAAGGCCGCGTCAACGTCGCGCTGGTACGGCGCATAGAACTGGTCAAGCGTCGCATCGCCGTGGTCCATCCAAACCTTGCGTCCCGCCGGGGGACCAAGCATGGCGGTATACCAGTCTCGCCAGACTTTCGCCGCTTGCGGATCGAATCCCGCGACCTTGTCCGGTATCGCCGCTGGCCAGTGCGAACTCATGCAAGCCGCCCGACCGAATGTCTCCGGCCGCGCCAAGATGGCGTAGCAGCTCATCAAGCCGCCCATGCTGGAGCCGACGATGGCTGTATCAACGGGCCCGGTCCGGGTCCGGAACGAACGATCCACCCAGGGCTTTAGAACGTCTGCCAGCCAAGCCAGATAAGCGTGCGAGATCACCGGCCCGCTTGCCATCAGGTCCATCTTCGCACGCAGTTCTGGAGGAGCGGCATCATACGCGGGCCTGGGAAGATATTCCCGAAACCGGTCTGTGCCCGGCGCCCAGATTCCTACGATGATGCGTGGCTCGATGCCCTTGCCAATCAGGCCGAGCATCGCCTTGTCGGCTGCCCAGATCTTGCCGAAGTTCGAATTGCGCAGGTCGAAGAGGTTGTGCCCGTCGTGCATGTAGAGGACCGGATAGCGCCGGTCCGAATTGTCGTACCCCGGAGGCAGCCAGAGGGTCAGTCGCTGCGCCGGAATTCCCGCTGCTGCAACATCTCGATACTCCAGAAAACGCCCCTGTTCCTGCGCGGCTGCCGGAATAGCCAGCACCGCGCAGAGCAGCACGACGATTCCGGACAGCAGGCGCAGCATCAGGTCACTTGCCCGGATGCAGCCGGACGGCAAGCCCACCGCCCGGCGCCAGCCATGCCGGGAAGACGTCACCCTTCTTCACCTTGAGCGTGGCGTAGGCAATGCGGTGACGGGCCTCGGTCTCGTATGTCGCACCCTCGCCGTCCTTCCAGACTGTCGCGGTGTAGGTCTTGCCCGGATCGAGGAAATCGAGGGTCAGTGAAACGTCCCGCGCCGTCGCATCATTGACGCCGCCGACATACCAGTCCTCGCTATTGCGGTCCTTGCGCGCAAAGATCGCGTAGTCGCCCACTTCGCCGGCGATCAGGTGGCTTTCCGACCAGTCGGCGGGCACCTGCTTGATGAAGGCCAGTTCCTTGGGATGCGCCTCGAGGCTCTCGACGAAGTCCGCCGCCATCTGGATCGGGGAATAGATCGCGAGGTAAAGCCCGAGTTGCTTGGCCAGCGTCGATGCCAGCGGCACGTGGTTGGCGCCTTCAAGGCTGAGGATGCCGGGCGTGTAGTCCATGGGGCCGGAGAGCATCCGGGTATAGACGAGCGTGGGTTCGTGATCCGGTCCGTTGGCGAACTGGCCCCAGGCATTGTATTCCATGCCACGCGCGCCTTCGCGGTCTATCCAGTTGGGATAGGTACGGCGCAGGCCGGTGTCCTTTACCGGTTCGTGGGCGTTGACGACGATGTGGTACTTGGCGGCCGTTTCGACGACCTTGAGGTGATGCTGCACCTGACGCTGGCCGTCATGGTATTCCATCCGGTAGGTGTCCGGCGTGTCACCCGGCGCAAGAATGCCACCTGCGTCGGCGACGTACCCAGTCTTTACCGCGCGCACGCCGAGCTTGTCATAGAGCTTCATCGCGTCTTCGAGCTGTGCTTCGTAGTTCGCGATGTTGCCGCCGGTTTCATGATGGCCGATCAGCATGACGCCCTTCTTCGCGCCGTACTTGGTCACCGCCTCGATATCGAAATCGGGCGTTGCCTGCGTGTAGCTGAAGTCCTTGCCGTTGCCGAACCAGGTGCCGTTCCAGCCCTTGTCCCAACCCTCGACCAGCACCCCGCCGAAACCGTGCTTGGCAGCAAAGTCGATGTACTGCCTGGTCCGCTCCGTCGTCGCGCCGTGCTTGGGACCCTCGGCCCAGCTCCAGTCGCCACGGATCATGCCCCACCAGATGCCGATGTACTTCATCGGCTTGAAGTACGAGACATCGCCGATCTTGTTCGGCTCGTTGAGGTTCAGTTCGAGGTCGTTCTCGACGATACCCTTCGCACTGTCGGCAACGCGCATCGTGCGCCACGGCGTGTTGAATGGAAGGGTCCGCGTAACCTTGGGCCCATTCGGTGAAGGCGAGAGCGTGGCGCGGAACGAGGTGCCGGTCTGACGCTTGAACCACATGGCCGAATAATCGACCAGCGCGGCTTCATGAAACGAGAGATGCGTTCCATCATCCAGCTTCATGGTGATCGGCGTATGCGCGGTCGAAACCCCGTCGATCGGGGTCTTCTGATAGACCTGCTCGTAGCGGTTCCACTCACCGCCCGGAATCCACCAGGCCGTACCGTTCTGCGCGACGTTGAACTCGGTCAGTTCGTCGGCGATCTTCATCACCTTCATCGCGGGCTGCTGAGGGATTTCGTAGCGGAAGCCAAAGCCGTCGTTGAACAGGCGGAAGCGGACGTTCATGCGGCGGCCGCCCCAGTCGGGCACCTGCTCGAACTTCACCAGCAGTTCGTTGTGGTTGTCACTGACATAGCGACGCTCGCCCCAAGGCTGTTCCCATGTCTCCTTGCCCGAACCGGTCTCGCTGCCGATGATCTTCTGCCCGCGCTGCATCGTCGGGCCATCACTGGTAATGAAGCCGAGCATCGAGGAGCCGAGCAGCAGTTTGCCCTTGCGGGTCAGGCTATAGAGCGGGTGGCCATCGTTGTCGGTGGTCACCGAGAGCACGAGGCTGCCGTCGGGCGAGGATGCGGTTACGGTCTCGGCCAGAGCGGGCGAAGCCAGGGCGCACGAAAGGGTCAGCGCCAGCGGCGCTGCAACGTTCAGAAGGTTACGCATCAGATCCTCTCTTCGATCAGCAGCGCGCCGAATGGCGGTAGCTGCCCCGCGCTGGCGCCGTTTACCGACGCGATTTCCTTGCCATCCCGCACCAGCCCTTGCGGCCAGACCACCGGGACGGAGGACAGGTTGAATAGTCCTGCAATCGATTGCTCACCCGAAACGCGCCGAATGGCAAGTAGGCATTCGTCTGCATGGAGCACTTCGAACGAGCCGAGCCGCAGGGCTTCGTTGTCTCGCCGCAAATTCAGCAGTTTCGTGGTCAGGTTGAGCAGGGACGAAGGATCGGCTTCCTGACGGTCGACCGCGCGCGCAAGGTTTTCCTCGCCTACCGGAAGCCAAGGGGCGCCCGAGGTGAAACCGCCCTCGCCCGACTGGACCATCCACGGCATCGGCGTGCGTGCGCCGTCGCGTGACAGCGTCAGCGGCCAGTTGGCGATGGCTTCGGGGTCCTGCAGCTGCTCGAACGGAATATCGACCTGCGTCAGGCCCAGTTCCTCGCCCTGATAGACGATGATGTTGCCGCGTAGCGAGGCGAAGAGCATGGCCTTGAGCCGCGCGAATGCATCGCGCTGGTCGGGCTGGCACCAGCGGGACAATGCGCGCGGCGCGTCATGGTTCTCGAAGGCCCAGCTTGGCCAGCCGATGCCCGGCGTATCCGGCCACTTCGCCACGGCCTGTTCGACGAACCTGGGCGTCAGCTTGTCGGCGTAGAGGAAGTCGAAGCCATAGGCGCTGTTGAGGTGGTCCTCGCCTGCGGTGAAGGCCTTCATCTCCGTCTCGGCAAGATCGCCGCCGACTTCGGCGACGGTGAACACCGCGCCATATTCGTCGCAGAGCTTCCGCGAGCGCTGGATGAACTTCAGGATATCCGGGTGCGACTGGTTGTAGATCTTGAGCTGGTAATCGAACGGGCGCGTCTTGCGGCGGCCATCATCGGGCGCGGGCGGATTGTCGCGCAGAGTCGGGTCATGCATCAGGAAGTTGAGTGCATCGAGGCGGAAGCCGTCCACCCCGCGGTCCAGCCAGAAGCGCATCACGCCAAGCAGCGCCTCCTGCACGTCGGGATTGTGCGCATTGACCTGCGGCTGGGTGGAGAGGAAGTTGTGCAGATAATACTGCCGGCGCCGCGCGTCCCACGTCCACGCCGGGCCACCGAACACCGACTGCCAGTTCGATGGCGGCGAACCGTCGGGCTTGGGGTCTGCCCAGACATACCAGTCGGCCTTGTCGTTCAGCTGGTCCTGCCGGCTCTCCGCGAACCACGGATGCAGGTCCGAGGTGTGGGCATAGACCTGATCGATCGTGACCTTGAGACCGAGTTCATGCGCCCGCTTCACCATGGCATCGAAATCCGCGAGCGTCCCGAAGATCGGGTCGACATCGCAGTAGTCGGCCACGTCGTAGCCGAAGTCGCGCATGGGCGACTTGAAGAAGGGCGAAACCCAGATCGCATCGACGCCGAGCCGAGCGACGTGTTCAAGGCGCGCTGTGATGCCCGGCAGGTCGCCGATGCCGTCGCCATTGGAATCGCAGAAGCTGCGGGGATAGATCTGGTAGATTGCAGCACCCCGCCACCACGGCGCTGCGGCCTCTGGCTTGGGGCTGGCAAGGACGGCTTCTGAAGTCTTCATCGAACGGTGTTTTCCGGGGAGGGAGCAACGCGGCAGACCATGCTGCCAAATGCGGGAAGTTCAACGGTAACGCTGCCGGGTGCAGAAACCTGCGCGGGGCAGCGGCCGTAAAGGCTTTCAAGGCTTGTTGCAGACGCCCCGATCACGCTTTGTGCGACGATCGGCTTGTCCGATGTGTTGAAGGCAATGAAGTACTCGGTACCGCCAACGGGATCGAAGCGGGAGACCGAAAACAGTCCGGGAACTTCCGAATACGTCCGCGTAACCTGCCGTCCGCGGGCAAGTGCCGGATGTTCCTGGCGAAGTTTTGCGAGGGCCGAAATCAGGCGATAGAACGGATGGGCAGGATCGAAGTTGGCGACCGCAGTCGTCGACTTCGATCCAAGCAGCGCGTTATCGTTGTAGCTCGGGACCTTGCTTGCGAGCATGTCCTCGCGGGCGTCCTGATCGTTGCCGTCACCGACAAAGCCCTGCTCGTCGCCGTAGTAGATCACCGGCGATCCGCGCATGGTCAGCAGCATGACGTGGGCCAGTTCGACGCGCTTGGACAGTTCCTCGTCAGAAATGCCCGGCATGTCCTTGCGGATCAGCGTGGAGAACCGCCCCATGTCGTGATTGCCGAGGAAGGTCGGCATGGCCAACGCCGCTTCCTCGCCACCCTGATAGAGCACGTCTCCATCAAAGGTGTCGGCCAGTACCTCGGTGCCCTTCCCCTGTCCCAGCACCGCGCGAACGGCCCCCTGGAATGCGAAGTCGAGCACCGCCGGGTAGCCATCGCGGCGGGTGTAGCGGGCGATGGTGCCGGGGTCCGGTCCTTCGTGCGCAACTTCGCCGAAGATGGTGAAGTTGGGTATGCCAGCCTGTTTCGCCGTGTCGAGCATGGCCGGGATGAAGGCCTGCCAGAAGCCGGGATCGACATGCTTGGCCGTGTCGATGCGGTAACCGTCGATGCCGAACTGCCTGATCCAGTCAGCGTAGATATCGATCATTCCGGCGCGAACGCGCGGATGCTCGGTGAACAGGTCATCAAGCCCGGCAAAATCGCCGAAGCGGCTGTTCTCGCCGCGAAACGTGCTGTCGCCGCGGTTGTGGTAGTAAATCGGATCGTTGAGCCAGTCGGGCACCTTCACGTGGGCCTCGGCTGGCGGCACAAAGGGTTCGTAGGCGGCGCCGGGATCGGTCAGCCTGGCGAAGTTCGCTTCGCGCGCATCCTCGTCTCCGGCAAAGCCCGGATTGATCGCCTGCCCGTTCAGGCCGCCCTTGCGCGAGTACGGCCAGTTGGCGCGGTCGCGGTAGGTGTACTGGCCACCCTTATACTGGATCACGTCCGCCGTGTGGTTGGCGATGATGTCCATGTAGACTTTCAGCCCACGCGCGTGGGCCGCATCGACCAGCGCCTTGAATTCGGCGTTGGTCCCGAAATGCGGATCGACACGCGTGAAGTCGGTAACCCAATAGCCATGGTATCCGGCGCTCTCGCGCCCCGGTCCGCCCTGCACCGGCTTGTTCTTGAACACGGGCCCCACCCAGATCGCGGTAGCGCCGAGACCCTGCAGGTAATCGAGCCGCGCGGTCAGACCCTTGAGATCGCCTCCGTGGTAGAAGCCCTTGGCGGAAGCGTCGAAGCCGGTCTTGTAGCGATCGCCCTTCAGGCCACCGCGATCGTTGGCCTTGTCGCCGTTCTCGAACCGGTCGGGCAGCAGGAAGTAGATAGTCTCCCCTGCAGCCGGGCGAGCGCGCACTTCGGACAGGGGCGTATCCGACAACGCGGGCTGAGCCACGAGCAGCGAAAGCAGGGAAAGACCGATGACCTTACGCATGCGCCGGGACCTGTCCGCAAACATGGGCCACGTATTCGGCGTGTGAGGGCATTCGGGCAACGTCCTTTTGGTAAGCGCCGCGCACGGTATCGAGGAAGGCTTTCAGGCTTTCGGGTGCAACCTGATCGGCAAGCGGATGCCAGCGCTCGGGGCTCACACCCTGCCCGATCATGACCTGAACCCAACCGGGCACATCGAAGAGTTCGTCGTGTTCGCGCACGATGCGTCCCGACGCGCGGAACATGGCAAGACGTTCGCCCAACGCCTCGGGCAGTTGTCCGTCTGCTTCCATCTTCCGCAGAGAGTCCCAGAAGGGTTCGCCGTATCTGCCATTGGCAACGTAGTGCAGGATCACGAAATCGCGGATACGCTCGATTTCGAAAGTCGCCAGACGATTGTAGGCATCGCGATCTGCATCCTGCACCGGACCGTTCGGCAGGAAATCGACGAGGCGGCTGATCGCGGTCTGGATCAGGTGGATCGAGGTGGACTCGAGCGGTTCGATGAACCCTGAAGAGAGGCCAACCGCCACCACATTGCGTTCCCAGAACTTCGCTCGGCGCCCGGCCTTGAAGCGGATCGTGCGCGGATCGGCCAGTTGCTCGCCATCGAGGCGACCAATGAGCCGCGTCGTGGCTTCGTCTTCGCTCATTACGTCGGAGCAGAAGACGTGGCCGTTTCCGGTGCGATGCTGGAGCGGGATGCGCCAGCACCAGCCTGCCGGCTGCGCGATGGAGCGGGTATAGGGGACAAGTGGCTCGGCTCTGGCGCAGGGCACCGCCACTGCGCGATCGCACTTCAGCCAATGGCTCCAATCGACGTATTCAACGCCCATCTCGTGACCGAGGAGAAGGCTGCGAAAGCCGGAGCAATCGACGAAGAGATCGCCCTCGACCACGTCGCCACGGTCGAGCCGGAGGGCCGCAAGATCACCATTTCCAGCATCGCGATCGAAGCTGACGATGCGCCCCTCGATCCGGCAGACACCATGTCCTTCAGCATAACGTCTCAGAAAGGCGGCATAAAGCGAGGCATCGAAGTGGTAGGCATAGGGCATAGGCGGCATGGCGCTGCCCTGTGGCCGATCAATGTGTGCAAACTTGTTGGCATCACCTGCAACGGCGTTGAGCACGTATTCGCCCAAGGGGCCAGCAAGCCCTTCGGCCCGACCGCGCAGCCAGTAATGATGGAATGGCAAAACGCCCAGGCTGCGGCCGGTGAGGCCGAAGCCATGGACATAGCGATCGTCAAAGCCGCCCCAGCCTTCAAAGGCTATGCCCAGCTTCCAGGTGCCCTGTGTCTCGCGGAGAAACTCGCTTTCATCCAAGCCGAGCATCTGATTGAAAAGGCGAACCATGGGAATGGTTGCCTCCCCGACCCCGACCGTTCCGATCTCTTCGGATTCGACAAGGGTAATGTCCCAATGGGGTGAGGCAAGCCGGGCAAGTGCCGCCGCAGTCATCCAGCCGGCAGTGCCGCCTCCAGCGATAACGATCCTGCGCCGTTGTTGTCCCGACATGCCTAAACTCCCGCAGCCATTCTTCACCAGAGTGCCTTCTGCGGGCACGTTATTGCAACGCTTCTGATCACAAGGGGTGGAGGGGGCGGATGAGGCCGCCCCCTCCGGAGGGATCAGAACTTGTAGTTGAACCCGGCCATGAAGCGGCGGCCATAGGTCTGGTAGTTGCGGATCTGGAGCGGAGCCCCGTTGTCCACCGAGACGAACGGCTCGTCGGTCAGGTTCTGGCCCTGGACGAACAGCGACAAGCCGTGCAGCGGGCTCGTGTCCTTGAAGTCATAGCCGACCTGAGCGTCGACAATGGTTTCCTTCAGAGCACGGCGCAGTTCACGCTCGCCACCGAAGCCGACGAAGATGCCCTGGAACGATGAGCGGTGACGAGCCGAGACGCGAGCGTTGAAGCCTGCCTTCTCGAAGAACAGCGTGCCCGAAGCAACCCAGCGCGAATAGTCCGGCAGATCCATCGCGTTTGCATTCGGACCCGGCTTGATCGAGGTCTTGGTGTAGCCCACGCCACCGGTAAAGCCAAAGCCTTCGAGTGCCGGGGTGATGACCTCGAATGGAAGGGTGCCGGCGAGTTCGACGCCATAGAGCTTGCCACCGGTACCGTTGACTGCGGTGTTGATGGTGCCGACGTAGTTGGTGATCGGAACCGGCGCGACAATCGGCAGGCCGGTGTAGTCGTAGGGGACAACGTCCTTGTAGATGTAGTTGTCGAGCTTCTTGTAGAACATCTGCAGGCCGATGTAGCCCTTGCGGCCGAAATACTTCTCGAAGTTCAGGTCGGCAGCCCAGGCCCGATATGGACGCAGTTGCGGGTTGCCGCCGTTACCGGTGATCACGCCGCTGTTGATGTTGTAGCTGTAATCGAGGCTGACCTTCATGTCCTCGAAGCGTGGACGCTGGATTTCGCGGGCGGCGGCAAAGCGGACCACCCAGTCACCCGGAATGCGGAAGTTCAGGTTGAGGCTCGGCAGGAAGTCCCAGTAGCGCGCGCCACGGACCGTCGGTACCAGCGAGGCAGCGGCAAGGTTCACGAAGCCACGCGACTTCTGCTCGGTGTTCTGCGCAAGCAGACCCACGTTGCCGTCCATCTCGACGTCGCCGAGCGAGGCCTTGAGATCGCCCTTGATGTAGATCGACATCACGCGCTCGGTGACCGAGTAGGCCTTGGCGGGCACGTCCTTCGATGCGTTGAGCGTCTTAACGTAGACGCCGTCCTCGAGCATCTTGAACGGATCGTAGCCGATGATCGGGCCTGCGCCGATGAAGCTGAGATCCGTCGCGCCCGTGCGGTACTTCTCGGGAACGACCAGCGACTTCACGCCGCCTGCAAGGTTGAGGAAGTACTCCTCGGGTGTCTTGCCCTTGGTGCGGTCGACGTAGGCCGTACCGACGGTGACCTTCGACAGGAAGCTGTCCTCGAGCTCCTTGCCGACTTCGACCTGGAAGCTCTTGATCTCGTCGTTGATGATACGGTCGTTGTAGTAGCCTTCCTGCGAGCCCTTGGGCGCTCCGCCGCCCCAGCCAAGCGGGTCGGTCAGCAGGATGGTGTTGTAGTTTCCGTAATCGAGCGTGTGGCTGGTAAAGCTGGTGCCAGTCGGTCCGCTGACGAAGGTGAGCGTGTCGGTCGCGCCATTACCACCGCCCGGGCCAGTGCCTGCGTTGGTTTCAAGGCTCAGCTCGCTGCGGTCGGTCTTCGAATAGCCGAAGTCGAACGAGGCAGACCAACCGTCCTCACCGGCCCAAGCTGCGTTGAAGCCACCCGAGAAGATGTCGGAATTACGCTGGTAGCCGTGGTTGTTGACCACCGCCTCGACGCCCGAGAACGTGCCATTGGTGATGAGGTTGCCGTTGGTCTCGATGCCTGTGGGCGAAAGCTGCGCGCCGCTCCATGCAAGCGGGAATTCGATCCCGCGCTTGATCTGCTTGTCCTTGAAGTTGCCGTAGAAGGCATCGACCGTAAGGGTCAGTTCGTCGACCGGCTTGAACTGCACGGTGCCCTGGACGCCGAGGCGCTTGAGCTGGGTCGAAACGCCGAACGGCTTCATGCCGCCGATGATCTTGGTGCTGTTCGGGCCGTCGGCATAACCCCAGGCTTCGAATTCCTGTGCCTGGTAGGGCTCGTCGGTGTAGGCCGCCGAAAGGGCGACGCCGAGGCGGTCTTCCATGAACTGGCCGACGTAGGTCGCCGTGGCGCGGTAACCGAACTCGTTGCTGTCCTTGTTGACCTTGCCGAGATCGGCGTAGGTGCCACGGCCACCGAACGAGAGCAGGCCCTTGCCGAATTCCAGCGGACGGATCGTCTTGATGTCGACAGTGCCAACGAGGCCCTGATGGACGAGATTGGCCTGCGGCGTCTTGTAGACGTCCACCCGGCTGACGATTTCCGAAGGGAACTGGTCGAACTCGACGTTGCGCTGCTCGCCCGTCGAAGTTTGCGGACGGCCGTTGAGGGTGGTCGAGGACAGGTCTGCGCTCGAACCGCGAATGGCGATCGAGTTGGCGCGACCGAACAGGCGCTGGGTGGTCAGGCCCGGCAGGCGGGCGATTGATTCACCGATCGAAGCATCCGGCAGGCGGCCGATGTCTTCGGCCGAAACCGATTCCACGATGACAGGCGAGGTCTTCTTGACGTTGACCGCAGTGGCGAGCGCGGCGCGGAAGCCGGTCACGACGATGGCCTGTTCCTGACCTTCGGGAGCGGCGTCGGTGGCCTGGGCCTGATCCTGCGCGGCGTCCTGCGCCATCGCCGGGTTCGCCGCGAGTGCGACAGTGATGGCGGCGAGCGATACGCCCGCGACAGCGGTTAGATTGCGAAATGCCATGTTGAAATTCACTCCCCCAAGCCGGACCCAGAATAGGGCTGCCCGGCCCTGAACCTTGATCGATTGAAACCTGATCTGATCGGACGGTGCCGCTGATCCCGGCCTTCCGCTCCGTTTCGGTTTAATGGCGTGATGAAGAATGACGAATATGGCATACGTATACTATGCGTTGATTGGTTTCAGATGATGGTTTTCCGTCACTACCCAATGCTCCATCAAAACCATGGAATTTCCAGCATTTCCCGCACTTCTGGAGCACGTTGGACCGGTGCCATTGCATGAGCCGCAGTTCACGCATACAGTCCTCGACGACCGACCACGGGACCACACCGGGCGGTGGGAGAGACGGGGATATGGGGCGAAAGCCATCCAACAAACCAACCAGTTTCGACATTGCTTATCTGGCAGGCGTATCGCAGCCGACGGTCAGTCGTGCGCTGCGCGGAAGCAAGTCTGTCAGTCTGGCAACCCGTCAGAAGATCGAGGCGATTGCGCGGCAACTCAACTATACCGTCGACAAGAACGCCTCGTCGCTCCGCTCGCAGCGGTCAAACACCCTGGCGCTGTTGTTCTTCGAGGACCCGACGCCCGACGAATCCAACATCAACCCGTTCTTCCTGGCCATGCTGGGATCGATCACCCGCCATTGCGCCAACCGCGGACTGGACCTGCTGATTTCGTTCCAGAAGCTCGATGATGACTGGCACAAGCGCTATCAGGACAGCCATCGCGCCGACGGGCTGATCCTGCTGGGTTACGGCGACTACACCGCCTACGAGCCGCGCCTGCGGCAGCTGATCAAGTCCGGCACGCATTTCGTGCGCTGGGGTTCGGTCGATCAGGGAACCATCGGCGCCACGGTCGGATCGGACAACTTTGGTGCGGGAAGACTGGCCGGTGAGCACCTTCTGGCGCGCGGGCGCAAGCGGATCGCGTTTCTGGGCCAGGCAGATTCGCATTATCCCGAATTCGAGCAGCGCTATGCGGGGCTTGCCAAGGCGATCTCGACCGCAGGTCTCGCAGCGGATCGCTCGCTCGTGGTTGATGCGGTTTCGTCGGAGGAAGTGGGCTACCGGGCGGCGCGGGAATTGCTGGCGAAGGGCGCGCCATTCGATGCCATCTTTGCGGCGAGCGACCTGATCGCGATCGGCGCGATGCGTGCCCTGGCCGAAGCCGGACTTTCCGTACCGGGCGATGTTGCGGTCGTTGGCTTCGACGACATTCCAGCGGCGGCCTTCACGTCTCCGCCGCTGACGACGCTCATGCAGGACATCCGCCTGGCCGGTGAAGCCTTGGTCGAAAGCGTACTCGCGCAGGTCGAGGGACGCCCGCCCAATCCGCGTGTTCTTCCGGCAAGACTGGTGGTCCGGGCCAGCAGCGGCGGCTGATTCTCATCGCGCATTTGTTTGGTATTCGTATGCGCATCGATTGCAGCAAGCCCGGTATTCTGCGACTTCGGCGCACCTGAACCAGTCCCAAGGCCGCGTCAGACGGCCCTGCCCCGCAGCCTCGACTGCGATCACGGAGAGCCGATGACTGCACAACTAGCGCAAGCGGCAAGACAGAAGCCTCGGCAGGGATTCTGGGGTCTGTGGAATGTGAGCTTCGGCTACTTCGGCATCCAGATCGCATTCGCCCTGCAGAACGCCAACGTCAGCCGCATCTTCCAGTCACTGGGCAGCGACGTCGACGATCTGGCTTTCCTGTGGATCGCAGGACCAGTCACCGGGCTGATCGTGCAGCCGTTGATCGGGTATCATTCCGACCGCACCTGGGGATGGCTCGGTCGGAGACGTCCCTATTTTCTGGCAGGTGCGGTGCTGGCCGCACTCGCACTGATCGGGTTGCCGAATACCGGACTGCTGCTACTGGCCGCCGCGTTCCTGTGGATGCTCGACGCATCGCTCAACGTGGCGATGGAGCCGTTCCGCGCTTTTGCGGGAGACATGACGCCCGACGACCAGCGCGCGCAGGCCTTTGCCTTCCAGACATGTTTCATCGGTGCAGGCGCGGTTCTGGGGAGCCTTGCACCTGCCCTGTTCAATTGGCTCGGCATTGCCAATGTCGCGCCTGAAGGGGTGATTCCGCCGTCGGTGCGATACAGCTTCTATCTCGGTGCTGCGGCAATGGTGCTGAGCGTTGGCTGGACGGTATTGCGCGTGCGAGAATACTCGCCCGACGAAATGGCGGCGTTCGAAGGGGCAACCTTCGAGGCAGGTACTGCGCAGCATGAGCCGCTGGTCTATCCTCGCAGTGGCCCCTTGTGGGTCATCGCGGGCATCGTGCTGCTGGCACTGGTGGCCTCGCTGGGACTCGACAAGCAGCTTTACGTTCTTGGTTCCGGGCTGACAGCTTTCGGCCTGATGCAGATCGGTGTGCGGGCGACTTCGGCCAAGGGCGCGCTGGCGCATATCGTTAGCGATCTGGCACAGATGCCGGTCCAGATGCGTCAACTGGCGTTCGCGCAGTTCTTTACCTGGATCGGCTTCTTCATCGTGTGGATATACACGACGCCGGTCGTTACCGCTCAAGCCTTCGGGACGACCGATACTGCCAGCGCCGCCTTCAACGAAGGGGCAGACTGGGTTGGCGTCATGTTCGCATTCTACAACGGGGTTGCTGCACTTGCTGCATTTTTGCTGCCGGTGCTGGCGCGACGCATTGGCAATGCAGCGACGCACGCCGTCGGACTCTTGTGCGGAGCAGCGGGCTTTGTCGGCTTGCTGCTGATCCGAGATCCGGCCCTGCTGCTGCTGCCGATGGTCGGCATGGGCATTGCCTGGGCTTCGGTCCTGTCGATGCCTTATGTGATCCTCACGCGCGTGCTGCCGCCGCGAAAGTTTGGGATCTATATCGGCATCTTCAATTTCTTCATCGTGATTCCGCAACTGGTGGTAGCAACACTGATGGGTGGCGTGATGCGCAGCTTCTTCCCCGGCGAGCCTCGCTGGACGATGCTTGTGGCAAGTCTGATGATGGCGGCTGCGGCTGCCGCCATGTTCCTGGTCAAGGAAAACGCGAGGGTTTCGGGCGAATGAGCGACACAGGTCTGATCGGTGCGGTAGAGGCAGGTGGCACCAAGTTCGTGCTGGCACTCGCCACGCAAGAGGGTGAGATACTTGCCCGCACGCGCATGCCGACAAACACGCCGGTCGAAACCTGGCCTGCCATGCGGGCGTTCTTCGAAGCGGCGAGCGCAGAGCACGGCCCGATCGCGGCCTTCGGCGTAGCCAGCTTCGGTCCGATCGACATCGATCCCACGTCGGGTGCCTATGGCACATTCACGACCACGCCCAAGGCCGGATGGGCAGGCGCAAGGTTCCACGATGCGCTCTCCGGCTTCGGTGCTCCGATCAAGGTCGATACCGACGTGAACGGCGCCGCAATCGGCGAATGGATGGCAGGCGCTGGTCAAGGCTGCCGCACCCTGGCCTACACGACGATCGGGACAGGCGTTGGCACGGGCGTCGTGCGTGAAGGGCGCTCGTTGATGGGTATCTCGCATTTCGAGAGTGGCCACATCGTGCCGCCCCGCGATCTTGCGCGCGATCCCTTCCCCGGCATCTGCCCCTATCACGGCGACTGCATCGAAGGCCTTGCCTGCGGCCCGGCCATCGAACGTCGCTGGGGGCGCAGCCTTGACCAGCTCGGGCCTGACGAGGTGACCATCGTGGCGGACTACATCGCCCATCTGGCCAGCACGCTGGTCCTGCTGCACATGCCTGACCGCCTGATCTTCGGTGGCGGCGTGATGAAGGCGCCCGGTCTGGTCGAAGCCGTGCGCGGGGCGACTGCTGCAAAGCTCAACGGGTATGTGCAGCACCCGCGGCTCGACGCAGGACTTGAAAGCTACATCGTCACGCCGGGTCTTGGCGACGACGCCGGGATCACCGGCGCCATCGAACTCGGACGTCAGGCGCTGGCGTCGAAGTAGCGCACGGACAACACGCCTTCGCCGCGCAGGGCCCAAGCCTCGCCGGCGAGGCGATGTTGCAAGGTAAGGCTGTCTGCCCCGCTCGAGGCAAGCACCTCGATACTGCCGCTGTCGAGCCAAACACGGATCGGGGCATCTGCGGCGACAGACATGTCACTCGTGCGGTTCAGTTGCGAGGTCATGGGATCGGTGCGGACGACGGACAAGCGGCCATGATCAAGCGTGACTGCGAGGCTCCGACCAAAGTCGTCAGTCAGGGTGAGCTGCAGGTTTCCAACCCCCGGCAGCTCCAGCAGCGAAGCAGCCGGAACGGGACGGCACCCCTCCCCCATTGCAAAGCGCTCGGGCGGGGAGAACCTCGCTGCGCAGGCAGGCTCGATTTCCTGCACAAGACGCAAGCCGCTTTCCTGCTGACGCAAGGACAAGCGGCGGGGAAGGCTCATTGCGCCACGCCAGCCTTGCAACGGCAGGTGCTTCTGCACCGCGTGATTGCCCATCCATCCGATCCACGTCGGACGCCCCTTGGCATCGCGCGGTTCGGTCCACCCGATGGCGGCGTAGAACTCGTCGCCGTAGTCGGCCACCAGCCATCCGCTTTCCGGCGTGAAGCGCTGGCCGTCGAACCTGCCGATGCGATAGAGCGCGCCAGATCCCGGTGCGCCTGAGAGCACGTCGACCTTGAACAACCAGCGCGTTTCGCTGCTGCCCTCGATCGGCAGCTCGACGAGGAACGGGCATTCCCACAAGTGGCCCGGAGCACCGTCGCGCGGGATTTCCGAAAGTTCGGTCCAGCGTTTCAGGTCGGGTGAGCCGTAGAGCAGAGCGCGGTTCTCGTCCGAGAGGACCACGGCCATGATCCATTGACCGCTCGCTTCGTGCCAGAAGACGCTCGGATCACGGAAGTCGGCCATCTGTCGGTCGAGCACGGGATTGCCGACGAACTTATCGAAGGTACGCCCGCGATCAGTGCTCGATGCAAGGCACTGGAACTGATGCAGGCGGTCGGTGCGCGCACCGGTATAGACAGCGACCATGGCATTCCTGCCGAAACCCGCCGTGTCATCGCGATCGATGACGGCCGAACCGGAGAAAATCATCGTCTGGTCGGTTTCGGCCAGCGCGACCGGGAGTTCCTGCCAGCTCGCCAGATCTGTGCTGACCGCATGGCCCCACGACATATGCCCCCATTCCTCACCGAACGGGTTGTACTGGTAGAACATGTGCCATTCGCCGTCCTGCCAGACGAGGCCATTGGGATCGCTCAGCCAATTGGCGGCAGGGGCATAGTGGTAGCGGGGGCGCATGTCAGGCTTTCATCAGGATCGCGGAGCTGCGGGGATGACGTCGAAGGCGATGGTCATGCGCTCGCCGTCGGCAAATGGCGCGGTGCCGTGCCACATTGTTGACGGGAACAGCGCCAATCGCCCCGGCCTGGGCTCGATCGCGCCATAGGGATCAAGCGGCAGGTTCAATTCCGGAGGAGGTGCGCCGAACTGGAGATGGCCCGAAGGTGGTGGACCAAGATCGGCAGCATTGGGGACCGTCACATAAAGTGCAGAACTGATCCAGCCCATGGGATGGGTGTGCATCGCGTGGAAGCCGCCCGGACGCAGCTTCACTGACCAGCTTCCTGCAAACAGAAACCGACCGCGCGGTGCGGCAAGCAGGGGGTGCGCGGGATCGGCTGCGGGAAGTTCTGCTATGTAGCGCTGCACCGCGTTCTCGATGCGTAGCCGCGCCGCTGCAATTACAGGGTTGATCCGCAGCAATAGCGGCCGCTCTGTCTGCGTTCCGCCACGAACGGACTGCTCGTGCCATGGCTGTTGCATGGTGTGAAGCCGACGCAGGGTTACCGCCAGTTCGCCCAATTCAGCGGGCGTGAAGTCGAGGTCAAAGCTGCGCACGTCGCGCATTGCGCCATCAAGCCAGTCGACCCGCTTGTCTCCCAGCAGCCGCCAGGCGAGCGAGAGATACGACCAGAATGCGCGCATCGCTGGTTTGCCGAAATGCTTCAGACAGACATCGCGCGCGCGCTCAATCTGGCCGCCGCGCAGGAAATGGCGAACCTTCGCGATATCCAGCCCGACGTCCGTGACATGCTCGACGGAATCGAACAGTGTTGGGTCATCCGCTGCCTCACCGCTTTCGCTGGCGATGAACAGTTTGCCGAGCAAGGACGCCTGTCGTTCACCGAGACGCTCTTCGGCATCAGCAATCACTGCCCTCGCCGCGTCCCACAGCTTTGCCGTGGACAGCACGTGGAACCATGCCATCCGCAGGCCGAAGTTTTCGGGATCGCGGGCAATTGCTGCGGGAAGGCTGCGAGCAAAATCGGGATCACCGGCCGTGGCCCGCATTCCGCTCAGGCAGCGATGGCCGTCGATCCAACCCGGATTGGCGGCAAGTACCGCTTCGAGCAGGGCTTCGCCCTCGCCTTGTCGGCCTTCAGCCGCAAGCGCGGTTGCACGGCTGCGCTGAAGGTCGATCCGCTGTGGTTGCAGCTGGGCCGCGCGGGCATAGAGATCGGCGGCATCGAGCCCGGCCTCGAACGATATCTGCGCGAGACCGAGGGCAACGTTGGGGTCATTGGGCGCAGCTTTGGCGGCCATGAGGATCGCGTTCAGAGCGCCGCTCATGTCCTGCGCCTCTCGCGCGGCAATAGCGCTTTGGAACAGGCTCTGCGCGTCACTCATGCGGCGCAATTGGCCGCTATGAACTGCTCGTGTGTCGGTTGCTGCAAGGCCGCGTGGTGCATCGCCGCGCGCAACTTGCCAAGCCATTCGCGACCGTCGATGCCGCGGTAATCCGCCAGCGGATCGGTGCGCTCGGGGATGTTGCCCTGCCCGATGTGCACGGCGAGCCACGAAGGCGCGCCGAACAGGTCGGCGTCACGCTGCACAAGTCGTCCGTATCGCCGGAAATGCTCGATCTTGGTGTGGAGCGTGTCAGGAATGTCCATGGCCGCACAGTACCGCCACAGTTCGGAATCGTCGCGATCAGTCAGCTTGTAGTGGAGGATGAGGAAGTCGCGGATGCGCTCGTACTCGCCCACCGCGATGCGGTTGTATTCCTCGATCACCAGCGGATCGAAAGTGCGATCCGGGAAGAGCGCCAGCAGTTTGGAGATGCCGGCCTGGATCAGGTGGATCGAGGTCGACTCCAGCGGCTCCATGAACCCGCTGGAAAGCCCGACGGCAATGACGTTCTTCTCCCAGAACGTCTTGCGCCGCCCCGTGACGAAGCGCAGCGGACGCGGATCGGCCAAGGCCTTGCCATCGAGGCGCGAGAGCAGCTTCTCGGCGGCTTCGTCCTCGGACAGGAACTGGCTGCAGAAGACATAGCCGTTGCCGGTGCGATGCTGCAGCGGAATGCGCCACTGCCAGCCCGCCTCGCGCGCGGTCGAGCGGGTGTAGGGCGTAAGCGGCCCTGCATTCTCGCACGGGACTGCCATGGCGCGGTCACAGGGGAGCCAGTGCGTCCAGTCCTCGTACCCGGCCTTGAGCGCGCCCTCGATGAGAAGGCCGCGAAAGCCCGAGCAATCGACGAAGAGCTCACCTTCGACCTTGCGACCGTCGTCAAGCGTCACGCCGGTGACGAAGCCGGTCTCGGCGTTCTGCTCGACGCTGGCGACCTTGCCCTCGATCCGTGTCACTCCCTTGGCTTCGGAGTACTCGCGAAGGAACCGTGCGTAGAGCCCGGCGTCGAAGTGATAGGCGTAGTCGAAGGTCGACAGCACGTTGCGCTGATCCGGCATCGGCGGCGCAAAGCGGTTTTCCTTTGCCAGCGCCCAGGCCATCGAATGCTCGTCCAGCGGCGCCGTCTCGCCTGCTTCGCGCGCGCGCAGCCAGTAGTGGTGCAGGTTGACGATATCGAAGGCGCGGCCATGCGGACCGAAGGGGTGGAAGTAGCTGTTGCCCAGGCTTCCCCAGTCGACGAATTCGATGCCGAGCTTGAACGAGCCCTTGGTCTTGCGGACGAACTCGCGCTCGTCGATCTGCAGGGTTTCGTTGAAGGTGCGGATCGGCGGGATTGTCGCCTCGCCCACTCCGACCGTACCGATCTCGTCGGACTCAACCAGCGTTATGCTGCAGTTGTGCCGCAAGGCCTGTGCCAGCGCGGCGGCGCTCATCCAGCCTGCGGTGCCTCCGCCGATCACGGCGACGGAGCGGATCATGAGGTCTGGGTTGCTCATTCGGTCTTGCCTCTCCTTGGCGTCCCTTCGCCTCTTATCACCAATCGCTCTCGCGGCGATATTGGAACGGAAGGGCGGAAACGCACAAGCGCCCCGCCCCTCCCTCATGCGACCCGAAGTGGACGGGAGGAGGCGTCTGGTCCTCCTCCCGCCAACATCAGAAGTTGTAGCGAACCGAGGCCGAAACGGTGCGTCCCAGTGCCGGGGCGCCGCCGATCACGGTGGGGTTCACCGAGGCATCGGCGATGCCGCCGTTGCCGCGCAGGTCGAAGGTGTCGAACACGTTGTACACCTGAAGGCCGAGTTCGAGGTTCTTCACCGGATAGACGCGGAGCGACGGGTTGAAGATCGCCTTGCCCGGGTACTCGAAACCGCCATCGTCGATCGCGCTGGTCTGACCGGTCATCGCCAGGCCGACCGTGACGAGATCGCCGAAGTCGTAGTTGGCCGAAGCGGTGTAGATCAGGTCTGGCAGGTTCGGCGAACGCGAGTAGGAGGTTGCCCCCGCCGACTGGCGCTTTGCCTTCGAGTAGGTGGCGTTGCCGACGAAGCTGAAGCCACCGTTGCGGTAGGTCGCGAAGAACTCCGCGCCGGTCGACTTGAACTTGGCGTCGATTACGCAACCGCCGGCACCGCCGGGGCAACGCGTTGCCGAGAGTTCGTAGGTCGACTGCTTGAAGTTGCCCTTGAGCAGCGTCATTTCCATGGTGAACTGGCCGCCAAGCAGATCGCCACGGCTCTTGATGCCGAGTTCGTGCTGGGTGACGAAGTCCACCGAAGGCGTCACGCCATCGGCCGAACAACCGTTGCTGCCGATGTCGCTGGCGCGGCACAGGGCACCGTCGTTGCGAATCTTGCCACCGAGGGTCTGGCGGTCGCTGTTGAAGCGGCCACCACGCGACGTGCGGGCGAAGATCGTCAGGTTCGAGGTCGCCTTGAACAGGGCACCGACAGTCCAGGAGGTGTAGCTGCGGGTGTAGTTCAGGTTCTCGCGGACCCCATCGGCCGTGATCGCCGGGATGGTGACGCCGCCGCTGTTGATCGGGAACTCGCTGCCGCCGCCGATGGCATAGCCGGTCGACTTGATGCGCTCGAAGCGGACCGAACCGTCCAGACCGAACTGGTCATGGTCGAAATCGAGCGAGAGGTACGGCGCGGTGTTGGCATACGACAAGTCGTAGTCACGAGCGCAGCAGTTGCCCCAGTTGTTGTTGTAGCCCGAGGTGCCAGCCTGCGTCAGCTTGTTGCCCGCGCTGTCGAACAGGTCGAGCTGCGAAGGGTTGTCGCCGTTGAGTTCGCGCAGCGACTTGTTGACGTGCCAGTCCATCGCGATCTTCTGGTTCATGTAGAACAGACCGGCGCGCGTGGTCAGCTTGCCCGATGCGACATCGAACTTGCCGGCCACCGTGAGGTCATTGGCGAAGCTGCCGATGTCACGGATGTTGGTGCGGACGTTGACGTTGTTGTCCAGGTAGCGGTCGGTGAACAGCTGCCCGGCCTTGGGACCGCTGGCATAGCGGATCGCAGCAACCGTGCTGCCGTTTACGTTCGAGCCGAGCACCGACGAAGTCAGCGCGGTATTCAGGAACGGCGAGGCGAACGCGCCGCTCATGTTGGTGTAGCGCATGTTGTTGTCGACGGTGAAGCCACCATCGAATTCGTAGTGGAACTGGCTGCCGAAGGACTGCGCCTTGGTGGTGATGCCGTCCATCTTCACGCGCTCGAGGTTGCCCTCGCGGTTGTAGATCAGGAAGTCCTGATTGTAGATCGAGTAGTTCGACGCGTCACGACCGTCGAAGCCCGGATAGGGACGGATGTTCGTGACCTTCTTGCCGGTGATGGTGGCGAGCGCAGGAGCACCGGTGTAGTTCGGTTCCTGCGTGTCGGCGACCTTGAACAGCAGGCGGAAGTAGCCGCGACCTTCGTTGAATTCCTTGGTCAGGTTGCCCTTGACCTGGAAGGATTCCGACACGGTGTAGTCAGCCTTGAGCGGACCGCGGCCGGTCTTCACGAAACCGCCGACGTGGAAGTACATCGTGTCGTTGATCGGGCCGCCATAGCGGAAATCGGCGCGGGTCTCGTCGTAGCCGAGACCACGGTTGATCGAGACGAAGCCGCCTTCCTGCTTGCCGGTGTGGCTGATGTAGTTGATCACAGCGCCCGGAGCCTGCGAGGCGAACGTACCGGCCGAACCGCCACGAACGCCTTCGATGTTCTGCACCGAACCGTCGAAGCGGGTCCAGTAGTCGTTGTTGCCGAACTGGATGTCGCCGAACAGGACGGTGGGCAGGCCGTCTTCCTGGATCTGCACGAACGGCGAGCCACCGGTGGCGACCGGAAGGCCGCGAACGGCGATGTTGGAGTTACCGCCAGGACCAGCAGTACCGGCAACCTGGATACCCGGGATGGCGCGGAAGACTTCTGCTTCAGAGGTCGGACGGATCGCCTGAATCGTTTCCGAGGAGATCGAGCTGACCGAGACAGCGCTGTTGAGCTGGGTCTTGTCGCGGCCCGAGGCGGTCACGACGATGGCGTCAAGGCCAACCGCTTCCGGAGCGGTTTCGGCTGCATCAGCCTGCGCGGCATCCTGCGCAAATGCCGGCGAGGCCAGCATCGCGCTGGAAAGCGCGACAACAGATGCGCACGCAAAAAGGGGTGTAAACTTCATATTTCCTCCCACCAAGAAGCTCCTGCAGCGTCTGCAGGAATCAGTCATCGTCTCGATAAACACGGTAACAATCGTTTGCAACGACAATCGCAATCGATTGCAGCAATTCGTTTGATCGTGTCGTTCGTGCAACACAAAGCCGGTCGCACCAGAGTCGACGCGCACCTAGACGATTGACAGTGATGTCGGTAGCGTCGCATCAAAAGCATCAGGGGCGTTGCGCATGTTCGCGCACAGGAGCGCTTGCGCAGGACATCCAGATTCCATGGACGACGTAAAAAAACCGGCCAAAATCAAGAATATTGCTGAACTTGCCAGGATCGCTGGCGTTTCAGCCGGGACAGTTTCCCGCGCGCTGGCAGACAAGTCACTCGTCAACAAGGAAACCCGCGAACGCATTCAGGCGCTCGCGCGGGAACATGGCTTCAGGCCAAACCAGATGGCACGCCGGTTGCGCACGCAGCAAACCGGGGTCATCGGAGTGGTGATTCCACTCGGCCACGAACGCCGCCAGCATATCTCCGACCCTTTCTTCATGACGCTTTTCGGCTACCTGGCAGACGAACTGACCGAGAGCGGGCACGACCTTATGCTCTCTCGCGTCATTCCCGGCGACGACGAGTGGCTGGACCGCATTGTCGATTCGGGAATGCTCGATGGCGCTCTGGTCATCGGCCAGTCCAACCAGTTCGACGTGATCGAACGTGTTGCGCAGCATTATCGTCCCTTGGTGGTATGGGGCAGCCATCGCGAAGGTCAGGCACAGTGCACTGTCGGGGTGGACAATGCTGCGGGCGGAACACTCGCGGCACGTCGGCTGCTGGCACGCGGAGCAAAGCGGCTCGCCTTTTTCGGCGATACGAACGGTCCGGAAATCGCAGAGCGGCTGCTGGGAGCGCAGCAGGCCTTGTCCAGCGCTCCTGACGCAAGCTTGCGTGCCTTCCCGACGCATCTCGCCAGCGACGAGATGGCCAACCAGATCGCCAGCCATCTCGACGAACTGGATGGTCGGATCGATGGTATCGTCTGTGCATCGGACATCATCGCGATGACCACGATCCGGCTGCTGCACGAGCGGGGTGTTTCCGTGCCGGAGCAGGTTGCCGTAACCGGGTTCGACGACTTGCCACTGGCCACGCGAATGGTGCCGCAGTTGACGACTGTCCGTCAGGACATCTCGGCGGGTGCACGCGCAATGGTCGATACGCTGCGCCGTCGCATCGCCGGCGAGTACGCGCCCTCCACGATCATGCAACCTGAACTGATCCAGCGCGAAAGCGCCTGATCCGCTGCCGTCCGATCAGGCAACTGTCACCCTGTCGCCCTCGAAGTTCAGCTTGAACCGGGGTGCGGGCGTTCCCCCGAAGTTGCTGCGCAGCAATTCCGGATTATCGGCCGTGTTCCGACCTTCCATCCCCCAGTAGTCAACAAAGCTCCACACTTCGGCCTCGCCCGTCACCCACCAGCTGTAGGACTGCTTGGGCTCGGAATCCGGATTGGCCGCAACGAGCCCGCTGCCGTTGATCGGACGCCACGGCCCTTCGATACGATCCGCAACCATGCCGTAGAGGCCATTGGGTCCTGCAACGGCGCCGGGAGCAAAGGTGTGCGTCTGCGTCGACCAGAACAGGTAATAGCGACCGTCGCGGACGAGGACGTGCGGACGTTCCAGTTCGTTGTTGACCCCAATGGCCTCGATGAGCGGATCGCCCAGTTGCCACTCGCCCTCGTGCAACGTTGCAATTCCAATGTTGCCGTTGAAAGGGTCGTCCGACCATGCGGCGCTGCCGGTGAACAGCAGGTGTGCCCTGCCCGTCGCCGGATCGCGCAGCCATGCCGGGTCGCGGAAGCCCTTGATCAAGCCCGGCGCACCGGTGTTCTGTCGGTCCAGCACATAGCGGACGCCATCAGCCACCACGATTTCGCGCGGAGCCTGCCACTGGCCGGGGCCCTCATTGTCGAGGCGACCTTCGCTCAAGAAAAGTCGCTGCTCGAAACTCTGCGTCCCCTCACCTCTCCGCCCTGCGGCGGTGAAGAAATGCTGCACGGTTAAGCCGTCGTCCATCAGCACGGCGCAGCCCGCCCATTCGCGGCTGCCGGGCGTGAGCCCATCGGGAAAGGCATCGCCATGATCGCGCCATCCATCGGAGCCGAAGGAGATCAAGCGGATGCGAGCATGGCCGTGCCGCTCGATCGGATCGGCAAAGACCGGCGAGGAGAGGAAGAACCACCAGTTGCGGCCCAGGTGCTCGACAGTACGGCCATCTTCGTGCGCGAGAGGCCAGCAGTCCCACAAGTCGAGATGGTCGAACAGGCGGATTACGTCATTCTTGCCGATAAGGGGAATACGCGGACAATCGCCATAGCCGCTTGGCTCCCACCGGCTCGCACCGAATGAAGCAATCGATTGAATCGACGAAGAAATATCGGACATCAGGAGCTTTCCGGAATTCGTGGTCAGGCGCGCTTGCGCAGATGGAAGATGGTGACGGTCTCGGCCTTGCCCGGTGGAAGCGGCAGCCCTGAGGCGGCGAGCCAATCGGCCGGGAATGGTTGAGGCGCTGCCTTCATGGCTTCGAACAGTGGCGTGGTGTGCGCGGCATGGCCGCCCTCGCCGCCTGCAATGCGCAGAAGGCTGACATCCCAAGTACCTGAACGTGCGCAGAAAGGCAGCGGTAGCGGCTGCGGGCGGCGATCGGACGGCGGCTCTGCTCGGATCACTAAAAGGAGCAGTTCGTCCTCGCGCCCCTGCGCCTGCCAGCGCAGCCCGTCGCTCCCCTCACCCAGCCAGACCCTGCCTTCATGAAGCAGTCCGCGCCATTGCTTGTGAAAAGCAATCCAGTCCGCGAGTTCGGTCCGTTCAGTTTCTGCCAGCGTGCGCGGGTCCATTTCGACGCCGAGGTGACCGGTCATTGCCATGGCCGCGCGGAACGCGAGCGAATGGCGGCGGCCGGTGGCATGTGCGGGACTGGCCGCGATGTGCGAGCCCATCACTTCGGGTGGCAAAAACGAGAGAAATCCGCGTTGTACGCCGATGCGGCTTACGGCATCAATGTTGTCGCTGGTCCAGTAGCGGTGGCAATAGTCGGCCATGCCAGCATCGTTTCGCCCGCCGCCACCGGCACAGGACTCTATCTCAACTCCCGGGTGCGAACGGCGAACTCTCGCGAGCAGATCGTAGACTCCCCGCACCTGAGAGGCACCTCCGGCAGGCGCAAGATCGCGATTGTGGTCCCACTTGAGATAGGTGATCGGAAGCTCTGTCAGGAGCGCATCGAGGCATCCGAACAGGTAGTCGCGCACGTCTTCCCGGCGCATGTCGAGCACCAACTGATTCCGCGCCGTCGGGCGGTCCTGTCCCGGCAAAGACAGAGCCCAATCGGGATGGGAGCGGTAGAGGTCGCTGTCAGGATTGATCATCTCCGGCTCGACCCAGAGTCCGAATTCCATGCCGAGGGCATTGACCCGTTCAGCCAGAGGCTTGAGGCCCCCCGGATACTTGCGCGGATCGGTCGTCCAGTCGCCAAGCCCTGCGGTGTCGTCATCGCGGTTGCGGAACCAGCCATCGTCGAGGATGAAGCGTTCGACGCCGACCGATGCTGCGGCCTCGGCAAGCGCTATGATGCGTTCCTCGTCATGATCGAAGTAGCACGCTTCCCACGAATTCAGATGCACCGGACGTGGGCGCATTTCACCACCGGGCCAGCGCAAGCGAACGCGGACGGCTTTGTGGAATGCTGATGCAGCGCCGTTGCGACCGGTGTTTGAAACAGCGACGATCGCGTCTGGCGCAGTCCAGCCTTCGCCTGGATCCAGCACCACCTCTCCCGGCTGCAGCAACGCGCCCGCAGAAAGCGTCCAGAAGCCTTCGTCGTCGCGTTCCACCGCGATGCGATTGTCGCCGGTCCATGCGAGTTGCAGGGCACGGACTTGACCCGCGTGGAAGGTTGCGCCTTCGTCGAGAATGAACAGGCCACCCGGTCCACCATGACCGGAAATGCCGCGACGCACTTCCCGGACCCAGGCCTGCTGCGGCATAGGTTCGCGGCATTCGACCAGTTCGGCGTTGTGACGGCCTCGCCACGAGATGATTTCCCGTGCGGAGCCGCAGATCGGCAGGAGTGCGCTCGCGAGCCAATCGACGGCGAACGGAACCGCGCCGATGTTGCGAACGGTGCTGTGGCATACGTATGCTGCGCCGACGACTTCGAAGACCTGCTCGAGTTCCACGCCAGCATTGGCGTCGATCGAGCGGACCGTCAGCTTACCGTCGGCTTCCGAGACAGCCACCGAAGAGAAGGCGACGGGCAATGCTGCCCCGTTGCGACTTAGGCGCAAGACCTCCGGGCCGAACCATCCCAGACCCGAGACCGGCGCTACGCAAAGCGGCTCGTCATGATCAAGCGAATATGATGCAGGGCCGCGCGTGTCGGCAAGGGCTGGCAGACCCTCTGTGGATACTGCAGTACCGAAATGCCGCCAAACCGGCGGGGCACCTTCACACAGTTCCCAGACGACCGAGCCTGCGCCCGCATTCAAGGCGATCATGGAGCCCATTACGCCGCCAGTGCCGCCTGCGGCATGGCACTGACCCTGCCCTCACGCACCCAGAGTACGGAAAACCCGGCGAGCACGAGCGAGGCACCGCAGAACATCAGCATGTTGCGCGGATCGCCTCCAAGCGCGAGCTTGTACGCGTCGAAGCCGATCGAAACGAACCCGAGGTCAAGCCTGCTCATGACCACGGCGAAGAGCAGCATCGGGATGACGATCATCATGTTGAATATCCCCATGTAGACGCCGGTACGCTGCGGGGGGATCGAGTTGGTCAGGATCGCGTAGGGGTTGCCCATTATGCTGCCCCAGGCAAGGCCGATCCCGATGGCCGGCAGGAACAGCAATGCCTTGTCGGTGACATTGGGAAGGATGAACATGCCAACGCCGCCTGCGAACAGACACAGGGCGTGAAGTGGCCCCGGACCGATACGCTTGACCAGCGGGACCATGGCGAAGGCCGTCACGAATGAGATGGCGTTGTAGAAAGCAGCAACTTCGCCGTTGGTCAGTACAGCGGAATGGAAGGCGCTGCTGTGGACGTCTGTAGAAGCATAGACCGTGCGGCTGATCGAATAGACCGCGTAGGTCCAGTAGCCCGACATGCCGACCCACTGGAACAGGCTCATCAGGCCGAGCTTGCGCATGGCGACGGGCATGTCCGCAATGGCCTCGCCGATCTCGCGCAGCGTGGCCCATGCGCCCTTGGGCTGAGCGTCGATATGGGCGCGTTCCTCTTGGCTGAGCGGCAATTCCGGCACGCGCAGGACGGACCACAGGATGGTGCTGAGCGAGAGAACCGCTCCGACCATGAAGACGATGCGAACCGTATAGGGGATGCCGTGACTATCGACCCAGTCCTGGTTCATTCCGAGGCCGACCAGCAGCGACGGCGTGAGAAATGCCAGCATTTGCGCGAGGCCCGTGAATGCGCTCTGCGACAGGAAGCCCGCTTGCCGCTGATCCGGGTTCAAGCGGTCAGAGACGTAGGCGCGGTATGGTTCCATGGTGATGTTGTTGCCAGCATCGAGAATCCACAGCAGCGACATCGCCATGAGGATCGAGCTGGACAGGGGCATGAAGAACAGGCCGAATGCGCAGAGCACCGCGCCGATAAGGAAGTAGGGCGTGCGACGCCCCCACTTGCTGTTCGTGCGATCGCTCATCGCACCGATGATCGGTTGCACCAGCAGGCCGGTGATCGGGCCAGCGAGCTGGAGCATCGGCAGCTGGGATTCGTCGGCGCCGAGGTAGCTGTAGATTGGCCCCATGTTCCCCTGCTGCAGACCGAAGCTGAACTGAAGACCGAGGAAGCCGAGGTTCATCTCCAGTATCCGCGCCAATGGCAGATGCGGCCTCATGTTCTTAGCAGTTTCCACGTCCGGCTCTCCCCCGGGCCTTATTGAGCCCTTGATCGCTCATGCCATAGGTTGACCCCCAAGACAACAATCGATTGCATATAGTTGGACTGAGCGCTTTTGACGACGCATGGCACTCGACCGATGAAACCTTGATGCGCCGATCACTGAAGAAATATCCTAATAATGACAATGCACTTGCACCTGAAGAACGCAAATTGCGCTTGCGCCCTGAAGGATCGCGAAAAACTCGCCGTTTAATCAGCGGCGAGGAACCGCCAAGAAACAAGGGAACGCTCGGAAATGCACAACCATTTGCAAAACCAAGACGTGGCAGATCTCGATCACGATGGCGAAGGCCTTGCCTCCGATCTCCGGCGTTTCGAGCGCTTGCAGGTAGGACGACGCAGGGCGCTCGCACTGTTCGGTTCAGCTGGCGGCAGCGCCTTGCTGTTCGGCTGTGGCGGAAGCGATGGAACCGGAACAACAGCGAGCACCACAGTATCAACTTCAACCGCGACAGCCACAGCTACAGCCACCGCAACTCCGACCCCCACCGCAACAGCGACATCCGGAACCTGCACAGCACCCTCAAGCGAGACTAACGGTCCGTATCCCGCAGATGGGACCAATACCTCCTCTGGCCTTACCTCGAACGCCCTGACAGCATCCGGCGTTGTTCGTAGCGACATCCGCTCGAGCTTTGTCGGTTCTTCCACGGCGACGGCGGCAGGCGTAACGATGACGTTCGCGATCACCGTCGTCGATGTGAACAATGGTTGCGCACCACTCTCAGGCTACGCGATCTACATCTGGCACTGCGACAAGGACGGCAATTATTCGCTCTACAACTTGCCAAACGAAAGCTACTTGCGCGGTGTGCAAGTCACCGACGCAAACGGACAAATCACGTTTACGACCATCGTGCCGGGTTGCTACAACGGCCGATACCCTCATATCCATTTCGAGGTTTTCTCTAGCCTCGCGACGGCGACCAGCGGCAGCTATGCGCGGCTCATTTCCCAGTTTGCCATTCCTGCTGCCGTCTGCGCTTCGGTCTATGCAACATCAGCATACGCCACGAGCCAGACCAATTATAACAATGGCAACAACTCAACCTCGACGGACAATATCTTCAGCGATGCAACGAGTGCACAACTCGCCGTCATGACGCCAACGATGACCGGGTCCGTCTCGGGAGGTTACACCGCAACAACGACGATCGGAATAGCGACCTGAAGGATCAGAACTGCATCTCGCTGACTGGCGTGGCCGCAAGCAGAGCCTCCGCACGCTCACGCATGCGGCCAGAAAACTGGCCATGGGTCACGATGTAGAGGCGGTCGGCCAGGATTGCATCCGCAACCATCTCGCCAACGTCATCTGGGTCCATCCAGTCATTGCCGACGACGCGTTGTGCCAATGCCTGTTCGGATGCGCCGAAACCGCTACCTTCCCGCAAATGCGCGGGGCGGTTGCGGGCGGCCTCATGGATGTTCGAGCGAACGAAGCCGGGGCACAGGACGCTACTGCCGATGCCTTTCGCTGCAAGATCCGCGCGCATGTTCTCGGACAGATTGAGCACCGCGGCTTTGCTGGCGGCATATATGGCGAGATGACCGGGCATCGTGACAGTTGCCGCAAGCGAGGCGGTATTGACGACGTGACCGCCGCGACCATGGGCGATCATCTGCGGCAAGATCGCCTGCAAGCCGTTGACCACACCGCCAAGGTTTACCCCAAGCCCGAAATCCCAATCGGCGTAAGTTGCAGAAAGTACAGGACCCTCGACGCCGACGCCGGCATTGTTGACAAGAATGTCAACGCCGCCGAGTTCAAGGTCCATGCGCCGTGCGGCTTCGGCATATGCATCTCGATCGGTGACATCCAGTTCGATGGCGATCACGCTTTCGCCAAACCCCTCGTCTGCCATGGTCTTGAGCGCGCTGGAGATATGATCGGCGCGCATGTCGGCCATGATCACGAAGGCGTCTCGCCGCGCGAGAGCCTTGACGATGCCGAGACCGATACCCGAGGCGCCACCGGTGACGAAGGCATTGCGCCCTGCGAAGGAATCAATCGCCATGGTCCTGCTCCCGCTGACCGGTGCCTTCACTCGCCCGGATTTATCAGCACCTTGCACTGATGGGTGCGCCTGCGCAGGCTCTCGAATACGTCCGGCGTTGCATCGAGCGAAATCGTGTCGGTTACGAGCAGGCGAGGCTCGACCGCGCCGCGGTCTAGCGCATCAAGGGCGGCTTCGTATTCCTGCCGGGTGAAGAAGGCCGACGTGACAAGTTTTACCTGCTTTGAAAGCATGGCGAAGCTGTTGAAGGTATCGGGGCGCGTACACAGACCGAGCAGGACGATAGTCCCATCATTGCGCACCTGATCGACGCCTTGCGCGATGAGACCAGGCACGCCGACGCATTCGAACACGACATCGGCCTTGCCGCCCAGCGCGCGTTCTGCGCTACCAACGGGATCAGCAGGCTCGACCACGAAATCGTGGGCACCCATCTGGAGAGCGCGGTCACGCTGCCATTCGGCGAGGTCCTGCAAGACCACTCGACCTGCCCCGAGACGGCGCGCCCAGAAGGCGACGGCGAGGCCGATCGGGCCAGCGCCGAGAACGAGCACCCTGTCGCCGATGCGCATGCGGCTGAGCGCAACGCCATGGAGAGCGACGGCCAGAGGCTCGACGATCGCGCCGTCGGCAAGGCTGGCGCTTGAGGGCAAGCGGACGCACTGGTTCGGACGGGTCAGCGCGTATTCCGCATAGCCGCCGCCCTGCAGACCGAACCTTTCGCACCACTGGACTTCGCCGATCCGGCAGGCATGGCACTGGCCGCAGCTCTGGAGGGGGATGACCGAGACGAGGTCACCGGTCCTCAGCCCTTCCACGCCCTTGCCCAACGCCACGACTTCACCCGCAAACTCGTGGCCGAGGATCGAGCCCTCCCCCTGCCCGTAAGCCGGGTCTTCGGTCATGTGCAGGTCCGAGCCGCAGATACCGCAGCGACCGACCTTGACGACGACGTCGCCTTCCCCCGGCGTGGGGTCGGGGATCGTCTCGACGGCCAGCGGCTTGTGCAAGCCCTGCATCACGGCGGCGCGCATGGATTTCGTCCTTAGTTGTACTTGCCGAGCATCATGCCACCATCGATTACGACATGGCTGCCGGTCATGTAGTCCGATGCGTCGGAAGCGAGCAGGAGGGCGAGCGGCTTCAACTGCTCGGTTTCCGCGACGGAACCCAGCGGCACGATGGCATCCCATGCAGCGCGGGCAACGGGGTCCTTCTTGAGCCAGCCACCGCCGATGTTGGTGACGAAAGGCCCCGGCGCGATGGCGTTGATGCGAATCTTGAACTCGGCCAGTTCGAGGCCGAGCGCGCGAACCATGTGCAGGACGCCTGCCTTGGCAGGCATGTAGGGCAGGCCGACGATCGGCTCGGTCACGAGTCCGGCGTTTGAGGCGGTGGTGATGATCGAACCGCCGGTCCGACCGTTGGCGCGACCATCCTTCTTCATGATGCGGACAGCATTGCTGACGGTATAGAACACGCCGTTGAGGTTGACCTGGATCGAGCGGTCCCAGCGGTTGTGATCGTAAGTATCGACCTGACCATCGGGGTTGCGGTGACCGGCGGGGTTCCAGAATCCTGCGCCGGTATCGATCCCGGCATTGGCGAAGCAGATGTCGAGGCCGCCATAAGCTGCATCGTGGGCATCGAAGGCGGCGGCGACGTCATCCCAGTTCGACACGTCGAGGCGGGCCGCTCGTACTTCATAGCCCATCTCACGCAGGCGGGAGGCTTCTCGTTCGGCACCTTCAGCGTCGACATCGGTGAGCGAGACCGCAGCTCCTGCCTCTGCCATCGCTTCGGCATAGGCAAGGCCGATGCCTGAAGCGGCTCCGGTTACCAGTGCGCTGCGTCCCTTGATGTCAAACCTGTCGAGCGTTGCCATGGGTATCCTCTTGTTCTGATTGTTGTTCGCGGTCGATCAGGCGCTGCAGCATGCGCCTTGCGCGGACACCGCCGCCATCGCCGCCGAGGATCAACGGTCGCAGCGACCAGAAGTCCTCGCCCCGCATCAGGCGGTGGCTGTCGCGGATGATCGGCATGTCTTCCTGCTCGAACGCGAATTCGAGCGCGCCACGCATGGCGGCGGTGAATTCGGCATCACCAAGCTTGTAGTCGCGCGCCGTGGCCCAGAAGTAGTGGGTGGTGTCGGGCGTCTCGGGTGTGAAGGCATGTAGCGAGGGCAGCAGCGTGCAAGCCTCGCGCGGGGTGCCGGGATCGCCCGCGCGGAAATCGAAATAGAGTACTGCAGGCGCGTGCCATCGCACGAGGCCGTAGAAATCCTGCTTGCGGCCTTCGGTGCCCATGACCGCAGAGATGCCGACCGAGAGGTAATCGTTCAGTTGGACGTATTCGGCGAACACGTTCTCGCCATCCTGCCAGAACTTGCGGTCGCCTTCTGTAAAAGCTCCGGCGACGAGCGCGGGGTGGACGAAGTTGGCGTGGCTGAGGTCGAGGATATTGTCGCTGTAGAGTTCGTAATCGCCTTCGGCGACGGTGCTGCCGCGCACGGCTTCCCATTTCGGGTCCGAAAGCCACGAAAAGTCTGGGATCAGGGTCGGATCGGCCTGTGCCGGATCACCCATCCAGATCCACAGCAAGGCATGCCGCTCGACCAGCGGATAGACCCTCAACTGGGCATCGGGAAGCTGGCCGCCGGGATGTGGATTGTGGACGCAACGGCCGCCACCATCGAAGCGCAGGCCGTGGTATGGGCACATCAAGGCCCCCTCCACTACCGTGCCATGCCCCAGCGGAGCGAAGCGGTGCGGACAGCGGCCGCTTATTGCGTTGGCAACGCCATCTGCATCGCGAAACAGGGCGACGGGCTCTTCAAGAAACGTGCGTTGCTGCGGCTCTGCGCCGAGCTGGTCCGCCCAGCTTGCGACGTACCACGCGTTGCGCAGGTATTTGCCAACCGGCTCCGCGGGGAGCCTCGGGACCGCTGCCTTCTCCCCGCTCATGTCCGCGCCGTCAGAGATAGAGAGCGGGGTTGATCGCGATGCCGTGTTCGCGGCAATACGTCTCGTAGTGGTTCATGAACCACCACACGTCGAGCGTTTCGACATGATTGCCGTGCTCGTCGAAGAACTCGTTGGCGCCCTGCATGTGGAACAGCGCCTTCATGCCGTTGGGATCGTCGGTGACGAGGGTATGGGCCGTGCCGGGGGTTTCGGTAATGAAATCGCCCGGACGGCAGACCCAGTCGTATTCAAGGTAACGGAACGAGCCTTCGAGGCCGATGGCCCAGACCTTGCCGCGATGCTTGTGCGTGCCGATGACGCCCGGCCCTTTGATCCACAGCACGTTGACATAGACGTTCTCGCGCACGTCGAATGCAAGGTGGCGGATTGCGGCGTTGTCGCCGAAAGGAACCCAGGGGCTCTCGGCTTCCGAAGATCCGACATAGGTGCCTTCGACACCTTTGGCACGGATCAGGTCGCCGTAGAGCTCTGGGACGTTGACGATCTTGTAGGCGCCCGAAGGCGGCGCGGTCATGGTGCCCATGGTGGCCTCAGAGATAGAGCTTGGGATTGATGGCGATGCCGTTCTCGCGGCAGTAGGTCTCGTAGTGGTTGATGAACCACCAGACATCGGTGGTATCCACCAGCACCGCGTTCTCGTCGTAGAATTCGATCGGACCCTGCATCCACCCGAACAGCTTGCAACCCTCGGGATGATCGGTGACGAGCGTGTGGCTCTCTCCCGGCGTTTCGAGGATCAGTCCGCCGGGCGTGGCAACCCAATCGTACTCCAGATAGCGCACGCTGCCTTCGAGACAGACCATCGTGATCGTGCCGCGATGGAAGTGGGTGCCGATGACGCCCGGCCCCTTCACCCACAGGATGTTCGAGAACAGGTTCTGGCGCACGTCGAAAGCCAGATGCTTGATCGCGGCGTTGTCGCCGAAGGGAACCCAGGGGCTGTCGACATCGGTCTGGGCGTCGATGTAGCGGCCGCCGGGGCTGAGGCGCTTGACCAGGTCTCTGTGCGCGAAGGGAACGTCGACGATCTCGGCCTTGTCGGAGGGCGGCGCCGTCATCACGGTGGCGGTGCTCATATGCGGGTTCCTCTCAGCGGATCAGGGTGTCGACGTAGTCCGCGCCGATGCCGACAGCATCGTAATGCTCACGCGCGGCCTTGATGTAGTCGAACACGTCGTAGTGGCCGACGGTGTTGCCCTCTTCATCGAGCCACATCAGCGGGCCGGAGACGACGAAGAAGACCTTCATCGGATCCTCGTGTTCATAGCAGACGAGCGTGTGGCTCTCGCCCGGCGTTTCATAGACGAAATCGCCTGCCGTTGCGGTCCATTCATGCTCGAGATAGGCCCACTTGCCGCTGATAGTGTAGGCCCAGATCGGGTGCGGGTGATAATGGCGGTTCACAAGACCCGCCGCCTTGCTCATCAGGACATCGGCCCACATGTTCTTCGAAGGGCTGATCCAGACAGGCTTGGAAAAGACGGTTTCGGAGATCGGAACCCAATAGCGCTCGTCACCCTCGGCAATCTTGGGCAGATAGACTTCAGGCAGGCTTCCTTCCCGGAAGACCTTCTCGACAGGCTTGATGCCTTTCCAGAATTCTGCATGCGGCGCTTCAGGCATTTTCACTCTCCGTGATGATAAACGCGGGCGAAGCCAAAGGGGCTCTGGCCCCGCCCGCGCAATCTTTCAGCTTATCAGAACTCGACGCCGAGACGCGCGAACCATTCACGCGGACGGCTGTAGGTACCGTAGAACTGACCACCGGCGATCTGGGCCTGGCCGGTGACCAGGTAGCGCTCGTCGGTGATGTTGGTCATGCCCACGGTCAGGTCCCAATGGTTGCCCGACTTGTAGGTGATGTTGCCGTTGACAATGTCGGTCGGGCCACGCTGCAGCAGGAAGGCGCGTTCGGTATCGTTCCAAAGCGACGTGGTGTGGGTCCAGTCGGCAATGACGACCAGCTTTGCGTCTCCGCCCATCGACAGTTCGTAGCGCGGGCTGATGTTGAACTTCCACCGTGGCGTCTTGGGAAGATCGGCACCCGGGAACACGCCAGCCTGGAACGGATTGGCAGCAACCTGGGCTCCTGCCAGAACTGCAGTGTAGTACGAGTCCGTGTAACCCACCGAAGCGTTGATCAGGAAGCCGTCCGTCGGAGCCGCGACGACCTCGACTTCGAAGCCCTTGATGCGCGCATCACCGGCGTTCTGAATGGTCGGCGAGACGCCCTGCTGGAAGTTCAGCTGGATGCCCTTGTAGTCGGTCAGGAACGCGGCTGCGTTGACCTGCAGACGACGGTCGAGGAACATCGACTTCACGCCCACTTCCCAGGTCGTTGCCTTTTCCTCGTTGAAGTCAGGCGCGGTGGGCAGCGGGTTGGACAGCCGCGTCGTCCAGCCACCGGTCTTGTAGCCCTTCGACCAGCTCGCATAAAGCATGGCGTCTTCGGTCGGGTGATACTGAAGACCGATCTTGGGCGAGAAGTCGTTGAACGACTTCCGCTGGGTTCCGGCGACGTAATAGCGCAGCGGCTGTCCCTGGTTGGGGAAACCGGCAGCGATACGGCAAGCGTCGGTGATCGGATTGATCGATGCGCACGGTGGCACGCCGATCTGGTTTAGGATCTTGTAGGTCAGGCCGTTGGCATCCGACTGGAAGCCTTCGAAGCTCTTGTTTTCCTTGGTGTAACGGCCACCGATGGTGATGCCGAACTGTTCGGTCGGACGGTAGTCGATCTGGCCGAAGAAGGCGTAGTTCTTCGTCGAGAGATCGTTGGGACCGTCAACCTGCAGCAGACCTTCAGCAAAGGTCACATAGTCATGAAGGTCGCCCGCTTCCTTGAAGAAGTATGCGCCCAGCACGTAGTTGAGCTTCTTGTCCATGGCCGAACCGTTGAGCTGCAGTTCTTGGCTGAACTGCCACTGGTTCATCGTGAAGCTGGTGTGCAGGAAGTTGAGCGGCGAACCATCGAGGTCCATACCCGCATTCCAGTGCAGTTCGCGATAGGCGGTGATCGACTTGATCATCATCGTGTCCGAAAGATCGAACTCGATCGTGCCGGAACCGCCGTAGGTCTTCAGCTTGGAGTAGTTGTTGCCGTTGGCATAGGACACGTCGATGTCGTTCGACACGAAGCGGTTGTCGTAGGGCAGGCGGTTGTTGTTGGGATTGTTGTCAGCATTGACGCCAAACACGGTCGGGTTGTCGAAGATGCCGTTCAGACCACCGATGCCGCCGAGGTAGGCAAACGAAGGCGGACCACCGCCGCAATCGCCAACTACAACGCCCTGGATTGCGCAGTTGTAGGTACCGGCAAACACGGCCGGCGTCGTGCTGATCAGGGTGTTGGCCAGCTGCGACTGGTCGATGTTGCTGTAGTCACCCGAAACGGTGATGCGCATGTTCGACTTGTTGTCGTAACGAAGCTTGCCGCGCAGGTTCCAGCTGTTGTCGCCACCTTCGCTGCCGTAGCCGATGTTGTGATAGCCAGCCGCCTTGTAATTGGTGATCGGCGTGGAATCGAAGTTGTTCGCTCCCGGGAAGGCAACGCGCTTGACGTAACCGTCACGGTTCTTGGTCGCAAAGCTGACCGATGCGGCAAGACCGTCGGTCAGCGGCAGATCGACCGTTCCACGGGTCTGGACTAGGCCGAAGCGGCCGGTGGTGACATCGCCCTTGAAGCGGAACTCGTCGCCCGGATCGTGCGTGACGATAGAGATCGCGCCACCGATCGTGTTACGACCGAACAGCGTGCCCTGAGGCCCCTTGAGCACTTCGATGCGCTCGACGTCCGGAAGGTCCTGGTTCGCGCCGACCGAACGGGCGAGATAGACGCCGTCGAGGTAGACGCCGACGCCCGGATCGATGTTGAACGCAAAGTCGTTTGCGCCGATGCCGCGAATGTAGGCCGACAGCACCGCCGACGAACCCGAAAACGGCGTGCCGGCGTCAAGCGTGACGTTCGGCGAGATGTTGGAAAGCGATGCGACGCTTCCGACTGCGCGCTCCTGCAGGGCATCTGCACTGAACGCGGAAATGGCGATTGGCACGTCCTGAACGTTTTCCGCACGCTTCTGCGCGGTAACGACGATCTGGGCAATGCCGCCGCCGGTGTCCTCGGCCTGAGCCTGGGCCTGATCTTGAGCAAACGCTGGCGAGGCCAGAACCGTCGCCATTGCTGCTATGGAAACCGATGCAATTCTCATGGTTTTCCTCTCCCTGTTGTTGGTGTGGGCATTCCCGCACCCGGCTGACCGGGTACGGCATCACGCCAGCTTGGTACGCGCTGGCGACATTTCACGCTTGCACTGTGGCGCAAGGCGATCAGGACTGTTGCGCAAGAACCTCATGTGCGCCCCAGCCAGTGATTTCATGGCAATGGGGCCCGCCCGAGCCTCCAGTCGCGCGGTGCAGCACCGAACTGCTGGCGGAAACAGCGGGTGAAGTAAGCGCTGTCGTTGAAGCCCAGTTCGAATGCGACTTCCGTTATGCTTGCGTCAGGGCGAGCAACGAGACGGTCGGCAGCCCGGCGGAGGCGTTGCTCCAGAATATAGGCTGTCGGTGTTGTCCCCATGGCGGCGAAGACGTTCTGCACCGTGCGGACGGAAACATTGCAGGCATCCGCAATCGAGGCGGTCCGAAGTGCCGGATCGCCAAGATTTGCCGCAACCGTAGCAAGGACACGGCGGCGCATCTCGGCATCACCATTCGCTGATGCTGGACGCTGCGATCCGCGCATGGCCATGGCGGCAAGATCATAGAACACCGCATTGACGCCGACTTCCCACTCAGGATCTTCGGCCGCGCTTTCCCCTTGCTGCCACAGCGACAGCAGGAAATCGTGGAACACGCGGCCACCGGGCGTTGCGCCACACATGCGCTGCAGCAATGCGTCATCCACCCCGGGAAAGCGCTCCGCCAGAGGAGCGCGGGGAAACTCGACCACGAGCATTTCGTGACCAGTCAGCTTGATCGAATAGGGCGTATGCGGGCTGGCCAGAACGAAGTCGCCAGGCTCCAACGCGCATTCAGCCTGCTTTTGCGTGTGCTGGCTGGTGCCCCGGCATTGCAGGTGCAAAATCAAGCGCTCTTCGTTCTGCGGCAGTGGCGTGCGGCCGACGCCCGAATGGGTGGAGTCGGTGCGAATCATCGCAAGTTCTCCGACCCGCCACGCAAGCATCTTTCCGGCAAAATCCTCGCCGGGCACATTGACGAACGTGCCGGTGAAGACCCGGTCGGCGATCTCGTTCCAGTAACGGGCACGCTCCTGCGGTGCCACGTCCCTGGTATGAAACCTGAGAAGTTCGCCCATGGTGCTTCCCTCCCTCGTCAGGCCCCGAAGGCCATTGCCGGAGCCGCGCGTCTTGCAACGACGCGCGGTGCGGATTCGATCAAGCCAAGTGTTAACAGCCCGGCCAGAATGGTGCAGCCGAACATCAGCCAAAGTGGTGCGGCCAGACCGTAAACGTCAGCGAGACTGCCAGCGATGAACGGCGAGAGCACGCCGCCGAGGACTTCGCCTGTTCCCATGACGACGCCCGTCAGCGTTGCGGTAAGCCGGGGATCGACGGATTCCGAAGGGATCGTCGCCATGAACATCGGAAACAGGCCATTGAGCCCCCAACCGAAGAAGAAGATCGCGGCCAGAACCCAAGTCGATCCCTCGTAGTACAGTCCGCCAAGCGGCAGGATCACGCCGAGGAACGAGAAGAAGATCATGACCGGACGCCGCCCGATGGCGTCGGAAATGGCGGGAACGACGAAGCTGCCGAGACCGGCCGAGATGCCGAGAGTCGCCATGAGCCACCCCATCGTTTCAGGAGTAAACCCGCGCGCCTTGGTCAGATAGAGCGGCATGAACGCCCAGCAGACGACGAGGTAGGAGACCAAGAGGATCGAGATCAGCGCGCAAAGGATCACATTGCGGTGGGCAAACGCTTTACGGAGGGTCACGCGGGGTGAGGCGTCGTCATGAGCCTCCACGGGCGGTTCGCGCAGGGTGAACCAGATCAGTGCTGCAGTGACGAGGCCGGGCACGGCCGCCAGATAGAAGCCCGTTCGCCAACCCGCTGCCACGGCGACCGGCACCAGCAGGATCGGCGCCAGACCGGACCCAAGAAGGTTCGACCCGAGGTTCTGTGCGACACCCATCGCAAGGCCGCGCCGTTCGGGGGCCACTTCGGAAACGATCATCGAATGGCTGACCGGCATCACGCCACCCTCGGCAGCGCCCATCAGCAGTCGTGCGCCCAGCAACATGAGGAATGACGATGCCGCACCCGAAATGAACGAACACAGGCAAAACGCGATGGTTGCGACCACGACGACCGGCTTGCGTGAGCCGAGCTTGTCTGAGATGCGCCCGACGAGCAGCCCGGACAGCGCCCAGGTAAGCGACAGCGCCGAGCTGAACATGCCGACCTGCGTGTTGCTCAATTGAAGGTCAGGCTGGACGAACGGCATGAGAAAATTGAGCGCGTTGCGGTCAAAGAACAGGATGCCGAAGTTCAGGCTCAGCAGCGCCGTCACCCACACCTGGTATCCGCCGCTTCTGGTTGTGCCTGTAGTCATCCCGTGTGTCCCCTCGCTCTTGTTCTGTTTGCCTGGCTTCAGATGAAAGGCCGGATCGGATCAGCGCCATCCCAATTCTGCGATGCGCGCCACATTGCCGTGAAGTGTGCATCCATCCCGCGCGTTGCCGGAATCAGCTCCAGAAAGCCGGGCGCCGCGGCATCGCCACCTTCGAGGTAGGCCACGCTTCCTCCGGTCGGGACTGCGGCCTTGAATGCAAGGTCGTATCCGCGCGCTGTGTAGGCAACGAGGTCAGCCTCGACGTCGGCACAAGCGATGCCGAAGTGGTGGAAGCCGTATCCGCGCTGCTCGACGGTCTCGCGGTAGACCGAAGGGTTGTCGTCAAGCGGCTGGATCAGTTCAATCTGCATGTGCCCGGCAAAGCCCATGGCGATGGTGACGTCGGCGGTCGATGGCGCGCCCCGGTAGAACTGGTCCGAGCTGAGGAAGTTATCGAGCAGAAAGAACGGCCCCGCCCCGCAATCGCGCTGGAAGTGCGCGATGGAGGCGCGGATGTCCTCGACCACGAAGGCCGTCTGCATCACGCCACCAAACGGCTGGCCGAAGCCGAGCAACTGCGTCATCGATTTCCTCTCCTGCGCCCCGCCTCTTGCGGGCAGCGGCGCGTGTGACGGCTCAAAGCGTTATTGCGACTTTCCCGAACAATCCTGCCGAGGACTGATAGGCGTAGGCATCCAGCGCGTTCTCCATGGCGAACGCGCGGTCGACGACAGGCTTTATTCCGTGCGCATCTATGAAGGCGTTGAGCCGCTGCGCCATGCCCTTCGAGCCCACGAAGATTCCGCGGATCGAGGCACCCTTGAACATCAGCCCGTGCGGGTTCGTATCCCCCTCACGCGTCAGCACGCCGATCAGCGCGATCTCTCCGGCAAAGCCGACCGCGGCAATGGATTGCTTGAGCGTACCTGCCCCGCCGACTTCCACGACCTTGTCGACGCCGCCACCGGCAAGGCGTGCAGCTTCTGCACCCCACTCCGGCGTGGTGCGATAGTTGATGACGTAATCCGCTCCCATCGTCTTGACGCGCTCAAGTTTCTCGTCAGACGAGGACGTGGCGATCACCGTGGCGCCAGCGGCCTTGGCAATCTGCAGGGCGAGCAACGAGACGCCGCCCGTTCCAAGCACCAGCACCGTATCCCCAGCCTTGACCGGGCGGGGACCTTCCATCAGCGCGTTCCATGCGGTCACGCCAGCGCATGGCAGGCAAGCGGCTTCGACGTAATCCAGCGTTTCGGCAAGCCGAACGACCCCGTGTGCCGGAAGGACCAAGTATTCCTGCAACATTCCCGGAGCAGGAGGAGCGCCCAACGCCACGCCCATACCGGGGTTGGGTGGGCCATCCATCCAGTCCTGAAAGAAGATACCGGCAACGCAATCGCCAACGGCAAGCGAGGTTACACCCGTACCAACGGCTGCAATTTCACCTGCGCCGTCCGAAAGAGGCACGGTGTCGTTCTGCACGACACCACCCATGTAAAACCCGAGCGGAATGATCTGGTCGCGGAAGTTAAGCGAGCAGGCTCGTACGCGTACGAGCACTTCGCCCGGTCCGGGTTGTGGCGTCTCGGTCTCGACCAGCTTGAGATCACTGAGCGAGGTCGAGCCTGCGGAAATGATCCACTGGCGCATCGGCATTTTCTCCCTGTGGGTTGATCATCACCGATTCAGCGTCAACAATTAATCAGTTGGGCAAACAGATTTCATTTGGTGAAACTTAATTGGGGTTCGCTTCAAGTGCCCCACCGATTGCCCGCGCCGTGGCCTTGAGTGCATCAAGATGGCGTTGGACCACGGCCTCGTCCGCTCCCCGCCGGCCGGGCCAGGTCACGTTGATCGTCGCGATGGGAGCGCCCCCGACAAGGATCGGCACGGCCATGGAGCGTCTCCCATCCCGCAGGATCAACTGTTTCGACCTGTCCGGCCAAGGCAGCAGGGGGTCACGTGTTGCATACCCCCGCTGCCGGACTTGCTGCAGCATAAGCCGCAGTTCGGCCTCGCTTCCTTCTGGAGGGTTGGCGGGCCGCAGTCGATCGATGATCGAATCCCGCTCTGCGTCGCCGCACGCGGCCAGATAGGCGCGGCCCGTCGCGGTATGAATATAGGACAGCTTGACGCCCACCGGCCCGAGGATCGCCGAATCAAGCCGGAAGAGCGGGCTGTTCGTTTCCAGAATCTCCATGTGATCGAGTCGTGGCGCAGCAAGTACCGATGGCCATGCGACCTTGGTCGACAGAGCCTTCATATGGGGCGACGCAACTTCGGCAATGTGCGCTGGCGAGGTCACGGAGGCGCGCTCGATGCGGTCGACGTGCGGCAGGTAGGCGCCGTCCGCCAAGCGCTGCCAGACCAGGCCTTTCTGCCCCAATGTCACCAGCATGCGCAGCAAGGTTGCCTTGGGCAACCCTGTGGCCTGATGCAGCTCATGGAGACTAGCCGCCTTCCTCGTCTGCACCTCGATCAGTACGTCGAGCCCGCGCTCCAACGCACGCACGGTCTTCACCTTGCGTTCCAGCATCCATCCTGCTCCGGCAAATTCTACGTTTCACCTTATGCAACGCAAAATCACGAAACCCCCGTGCAAAGTCAACCGCGCTGACGCAGCAATAGGCGACGGAGAGGAAAACCACACGATGACCAAGCCAAGCGTCATGTTCATCTGCACTCAGGACACGAAGGAAGAGGAAGCCCGGTTTACCCGCGCCGCACTTGAGGCGGCGGGCGTCGACGTGGTGCACCTCGACCCGAGCGTGCGCCGCACTGTTGGCAGCGCCGAGATTTCACCCGAGATGGTCGCACAAGGTGCAGGCATGACCATCGAGCAGGTCCGTGCGCTCGGTCACGAAGGCAAGTGCCAGGATGCGATGATCCGTGGCGCAATCGCCGCCGCGCACGAATGGGATGCGAAGAACCCGGTTTCAGGCATACTTGCGGTCGGCGGCTCGATGGGCTCGGCGCTGGCCGGTGCCCTGATGCAGAGCTTTCCCTATGGCCTGCCCAAACTGATCGTCTCGACCATGGCTTCTGGCTTCACCAAGCCGTACATGGGCGTCAAGGACATCGCGATGATGAACGCGGTGACGGACATTTCCGGCATCAACACCATCAGCCGCGACGTTTTCCGCAACGCCGCCAACGCGGTAGCCGGAATGGCGAAGGGCTATGAGCGCGACAAGGGTCCTGACAAGCCGCTGGTCCTGATCACCACCCTCGGCACCACCGAAATGAGCGTGAAGCGCATTCGTCAGGCACTGGAAAGTGATGGCTGCGAAGTCATGGTATTCCATTCCTCGGGCGCGGGTGGTCCCACCCTGGACGGTCTTGCCACCGACAAGGACGTGTCCCTCGTACTGGACCTTTCGCAGACCGAAATCCTCGACCACATCTTCGGTGGGCTTGCCGATTCCGGGCCTGACCGTGGAAAGGCAGCGCTTCGCAAGGGCATCCCGACGATCATCGCCCCGGGCAATGCCGACTTCATCATCGGCGGCCCGATCGACATCTCGCAGGTGCAGTTCCCCGGCCGCCGCTATCACGAGCACAACCCGCAGCTGACCGCCGTGCGCACCGGTGTCGAGGACCTGAAGAAGCTCGCCGACCACCTCGCCGCCAACGTGCGCGAAGCCAAGGGCCCGGTCCGTGTGTTCACGCCGCTCGGTGGTTTCTCCAGCCATGACAGCAGCGCAGGCCATTTGCAGGACCTTTCGGTTCCCGGTCCCTTCGCAGAGTATCTCGCACAGGTCATGCCCGAGAACGTGCCGGTCACAGCCATCGATTCCCACTTCAACGACGAGGCCTTTTCGAGCGCGGTGATTGCCGCCGCGCGTGAGATGCTGGCTGCAAAGAACTGATCTGCAAATGACCGACGATCTTCCCCTCACCCACGAAGACATTGCCGAGATCGCCGCGATCCTCGAGAATTCGGGCTATCGCGAACTCGACCTCGCCACCCGCCGGTTCCGATTGCGCGTGGCGAAAGGTGATGGCGCGCAAGGCGGCACGACGCAGGAGTGGCAGTGGTCGGGGACGGCTGCGGACGTTGCGCCAGCTGCCGTAGCGGCCATCGCAGATCCGGACGCGATCTGCTCCCCCTTGCCCGGCACGTTCTATCACGCACCCCAACCCGGTGCGCCTCCCTTCATCCAGCCCGGTGACGAGGTGGGGCCGGAGACCGTGATCGGTATCGTCGAGACGATGAAGCTGATGAACCCGGTCCACGCGGGTCGCAGCGGAACCGTGGGCGTGGTGCTGGTTCCCGATGGCACGCTCATCGCCAAGGGCGAAGCGCTGGTGCGGCTGACCTGACATGATCCGCAAACTGTTCATCGCCAACCGCGGGGAGATCGCCCTGCGCGTGATCCGCACTGCGCGAAGCATGGGAATCGAGACCGTGCTCGGCGCTTCGGAAGCCGATGCGACCTCGCTGCCGGCGAAGCTGGCCGACCATGTCGAGATTGTCGGCCCCGGTCCTTCCTCACAAGGCTACCTCGCCATTGACCGTGTGGTTGCTGCGGCGGCGCGGACAGGTTGCGATGCGGTTCATCCGGGATACGGCTTCCTTTCAGAGAACGCTGAGTTTGCGCGCGCCGTACTCGCAGCAGGAATGCGTTTCGTGGGGCCCGAGATCGCCACGCTCGAAGGCATGGGTGACAAGCTTGCTGCGCGCGCTCTCGCGGTCGAGGCTGGCCTTCCGGTCCTGCCGGGAGGTGAAGCGGCAACAAGGGCAGACGTTCACGCTCGTGCAGCGCAGACCGGCTATCCACTCCTCCTCAAGGCCGTCGCTGGCGGCGGTGGCAAGGGTATGCGCCGGGTCGACCGACAAGAGGACCTCGACACCGCACTCGACATGGCACAGGCCGAAGCACAGGCCGCATTCGGCAATGCCGCCGTCTATGTCGAACGGTTCGTTGCCATGGGCCGTCACGTGGAGGTCCAGCTGCTCGGTGATGGCACCAGCGCGATCCATCTCGGCACGCGAGATTGTTCGATTCAGCGCCGCTTCCAGAAACTTGTCGAAGAAGCCCCTGCCCCTGCGATGCCTCTGGAAGCGCGCGAAGCGATTGAACAAGCTGCGGTTCGCCTTGCCCGGCACCTCAACTATCGCGGGGCAGGCACGGCAGAGTTCCTCGTCGACGCGACCGACTTCTCGTTCTACTTCCTAGAACTCAACGCCCGCATTCAGGTCGAGCACCCGGTCACTGAGGCCATCACCGGTGTCGATCTGGTCGAACAGCAACTGCTTGTTGCGATGGGCAAGCCGCTTACCCTGACGCAAGCCATGGTGCGTCCAACCGGCCATGCCATCGAAGTGCGCATCAACGCGGAAGACCCGGATGCCGATTTCCGTCCTTCCCCCGGTCGCGCCGCGCGTGCTGCCTGGCCAGCAGGCGACGGCGTGCGGATCGACACCCACATCGGCGTCGGTGGCGAGGTGCCACCCTTCTACGATTCCCTGATCGGCAAGCTCATCGTCCATGGTGACACGCGCGAGCAGGCTGTCGAGCGCCTCGGCAAGGCGCTGCAAGCGCTGCACATCGAAGGCATGCCGACCACGGCCTCACTCCATCGCCGCATCGTTGCCGATCCGCGCTTTATCGCAGGTGGCGTCGACACCGGCTTCCTCACGGGACTTGCCCAATGACCGAGATCCGTCTCGTCGACGTCACCATGCGCGACGGCAACCAGAGCCTGTGGGGTGCAACCGGCCTCAACACCGCGCACATGCTGCAGGCGGCCGCTTTGACCGAGGCTTGCGGCTTCCGCGCCATAGATTTCACCTCATCGAGCCACATGGCGGTGGCTGTGCGCTATTTCCGGAACAACCCGTGGGAGCGCCTGCGACGGATGGCGGCGGCGATGCCGACGACGCCCTTGCAGTTCATCACCACTGGCCTGCGTTTCATTGCGTGGCAGCAAGCCGATCCCCAGTTCATGCGCCTCGTCTATCGCGCCTTGCAGGTGAACGGCGTTGGCCGCTTCGTCCTGCTCGATCCGATGCACGAAGTACCGGCCGTGATCGAGGCTGCAAAGCTGGTGAAGGAGGAGGGCAACGCCGAAGTCATGGCCGCGCTCACCTTCACGCTTTCGGAAATCCATACCGACCAGTTCTACGCCGATTTTGCCAAGGCCGTCGGGCAAAGCCCGAACATCGATCTGTTCTACATCAAGGACCCGGCCGGCCTGCTCTCGGTCGACCGCGCCCGGACGCTCGTGCCTGCGGTAAAGGCGGTGATCGGCAATCGGCCGCTGGAAATCCACGCGCACACCACTGTCGGCCTTGGCATGATGGCCAGCCTCGAGGCGGCAAAGCTCGGCATTTCGGCGATCCACGTTGGCGTCGGCCCAGGCGGCGATGGCTCATCCCTGCCCGAAGCCAACCGCATGGTCGCCAATCTCGAGGAAGCCGGGTTCGATGTCGGGATCGACAAGGCCGCACTCAAGCGGCTGACAACCTACTGGCAGCGTGTCGCTCTGGCCGAAGGCTTGCCTCCCGGCCGCCCGCAGAACTTCGACGCCAGCTTCCTGCGCCACCAGATCGCAGGCGGCGTGATGACCACCATCGCCCGCCAGCTTGAAGAACTCGGCCTGTCGGACCGGATGGACGCGGTGATCGAGGAAACCGGGCAGGTCCGCGCAGACCTCGGTTATCCGATCATGGTCACGCCATTCCCGCAGATGGTCATGACCCAGGCCCTGTTCAACGTGATCGGCGACCGCCGCTATGCTCAGGTCTCCGATCAGGTGATCCGCTATTGCATGGGCAAGTTCGGCAAGCCCACCTCGCCGGTCGATCCGAATGTGCTGGCAACGATCATGGATCGTCCGCGCTCGCGCGAACTGGAAAACGAGCCGACTTTCCCGGCGCTGGGCGATCTGCGTCGCCAGTTCGGTACCAACCTGCCCGACGAGGAGTTCCTCCTCCGCGCCGTCATGCCCGCCGAGCAGGTCGATGCCATGCTCGCGGCAGGCCGTTCCCGCGCGACATACTCGCCCGAAGCCGCACCGATCCTTTCGCTTTTGCGCAAGCTCGCCGCCGATCCCAAGGCGCGCGACATCGTGATCGAGCGCGAAGGCTTCCGCCTTGCCCTCCATGCCGGAGCATCGCTTTGACTTTCAGTTCAGATTTTCAAGCCCGTCTGCGCGACGCTGCGGGCTATATCTTCGACATGGACGGCACGATCGCCCTGGGCGATTCAAAGAGCGGCGGTCATCGCGCCCTGCCCCATGCGATTGCCGTGCTCGAAGCGCTCAAGGCGAGCGGCAAGCCCTTCGTGGTCTTCACCAACGGCACTGCCAAGCCGCCTGCAGCTTATGCCAATTCGTTGCGCAATGCGGGCTTTCCGGTCGAGAATGGGCAGATGCTGACACCATCGTCCTCTGCGGCAGTGTGGCTGGGCAAGGTGGGCCTTGGCAAAGTCCGCGTGCTGGGCAATCCGGGCTGCGCCGCGCCGCTGATCGATGCCGGGCTCGATGTCGTCGGCCCGTCGGAAGAGGCCGAGGGCGTTCAGGCCGTCTACACCGGCTGGTTCCGCGAGTTCGATTTCAACGCGCTGGAAGCCGCCTGCCACTCGCTGTGGAACGGCGCGCGACTCGTTACGGCGAGCAATGTGCCGTTCTTCGCCACGGAAAACGGCCGCGCCATCGGTGCCAGCTTCCCGATCAATGCGATGCTCACCGCGATGACGCGCAAGCGCCCGCGCATTCTTGGAAAGCCTTCGAAGGTCGCCTTCAATACGGCCATGAAGATCATGGGCCTGCCACAGTCGGCAGCAAAGGACGTCGTTGTCGTGGGCGACGATCCGGCGCTGGAAATGCGCATGGCCAATGCGGTTGGTGCACATTCCATAGGGCTTGCCACCGGCATCATGGGCAAGGACGCGAACCTGCCCGAGAAGGATCGCCCGTCCGTTCTGCTCAAGGACCTGCAGCCCCTGCTCGACGTGCTTTGAGGCTAATGACCTAGCGACGCTTGCGCGCCGTGGGCGCGTGAAAATCCGGATGCTTGTCTGCGATCCATTGCAGGAAACGGGCGATCTGCGGCGCGCTCTTCACTTGCGCGATGTCTTCGCCGAACCTGCCCAGTTCCGCATTGCTGAACACCGCATGCAGCGTGCGGTGACAGATCGGATGCACGGCCTCCGTAACCCGCCCTCCCCGGCTTTTCGGCACCGGGTGGTGAAACTCCACGCGCCGGCCGAGCGAACGTCCGCAAAGCCAGCAGCCTCGTCCGATCTCTTCCATCAGTCCGTCATGGCAGGCTCTGACGGCGGCTTGCCGGAGCGCCAGAGGTAAAGTCCTGCGCCGACAATCACCAAGGCCCCCGCCGCCGAGACGATGTCGGGACGCTCGCCAAAGAGCAGCCAGCCAAAGCTGCCCGCCATCAGCAACTGAACATAGGTCATCGGCGCGATGGCCGCGGGTCCGGCCTTGGTTGTCGCGATATAGATGAAAGCATGTGCAAGGCTGGCGGTCACCGCGATGATCGCGCATTTGCCAAGGACCGAGAGCGGCAGCGCGGGAACCTCGAAGAAATGCACACCGCTGAAGTGACCGGCGGTTGTCCCGAGACACAGGAACACCGCGCCGATCACGGCCACGTTGAACTGCATGGAAAGTGCCGTGCCCGTTCCTGCAACCTTGCGATTAGCCACCATGAGCAGCGCCATGCCGGTCGCCGCGATCACCGGAAGCATGGCCACCGGACCCAGCAACGCGAGATTGGGACGAAGGATCACTAGAACGCCCGAAAACGCGACGATCGTCGCAATCCAGGTTTCGCGGCGCATCGGCTCTGACAGGAGGACCGCTGCCAGGATCGCGGTGATCATCGGGCTCGTGAACGAAATCGCGGTCGCTTCGCCGATCGGCATCAGGTGGACCGCGCTGAAGAACGCCATGGCCGACATTGCGACGCTGAAACCGCGAAGGACCTGCCAGCGCAATCGCGGAAACTTGAAGCCATCCGTCCCTTCGCGAACGAGCAGAATGATGCCGAGGCCGATGGCTCCGAACACATAGCGAAGGGCACCGATTGCCGTTCCCGGCCACGCGCCCGCCATGCTCTTCACCAGCACGTCGCCTACGGAAAGCAGGGCAAATCCGCAGAGGGCATATATCAGCCCAGATCTCTGACTGTTCTGCAAAAGCTTGCTTCCCGGGACCCGACGGCACTGATTCCTGCCGCACACCAATGCTCTAGCCGTCAAGCGCCCCGCCCTCCACACAGAAGTGCATCACTTTACCGGGAGTTAACCATGTGCCCCTACGAATACGGACTTGCGGGGCACCGGGGGCCCTTTTGCGCAAGGACGGAAACGGGGCCACATGACCAAGCTGATCATCCAGATTCCCTGCCTCAATGAGGCTGACAGTCTGCCGGATACTCTTGTCGCCTTGCCCCGACGCATTCCCGGGATCGACCAGATCGAAATCCTGATCATCGACGACGGCAGTACAGATGGCACCGCAGACGTCGCCCGCCGCTTCGGCGCGCACCACGTCGTGCGCCATCGCCGCAATCGTGGCCTTGCCGCAGCCTACCAGAGCGGCCTTGATGCCGCGCTGGCCGCCGGTGCCGACATCATCGTCAACACCGATGCCGACGGGCAATACGCAGGCGAGGACATCGCCAAGCTGGTCGCGCCTATCGTCGCCAACGAGGCAGACCTCGTCATCGGCGACCGGGGCGTTGGCCGGAACGAGCATTTCGGCCCACTCAAGCGCCTGCTGCAGCGGCTTGGCAGTGCGGTCGTGCGCAACCTTTCCGGTACCGAAGTGACCGACGCGGTCAGCGGATTCCGTGCAATAAGCCGGTCCGCCGCACAGCGCATCACCATCACCACCGAGTTCAGCTATACCACCGACATGCTGATCCAGGCAGGCCGCAAGCGGTTCAAGATCGTCAGCGTACCAATCCGCACCAACGCGACCGAGCGCCCTTCACGCCTGTTCAAGTCGATCCCGCAGTTCATCGCGCGTCAGCTCATGACGATGGGCCGCGCTTATGCGACCTACAACCCGCTGCGCACTTTTGCGTTGATCGGCGGGGGGATAGCTCTGATCGGCATGCTCCCGGTGCTGCGCTTTCTGGTCCTCTGGGCCATCGGTGACGGGGCCGGACACGTGCAATCGCTGGTCCTCGGCGGCGCACTGATCGTACTCGGAACTCTCACCGGACTCTTGGGCGTGCTGGCCGAACTCATCGGGGCAAACCGCAAACTCCTCGAGGCAGCATTGGGGCATATCCGCAGGCTTGAACAGGATATAGCCACGCTCAAGGACCGCACCCCACCGAGCGCCGGCTGGAACGAAAAGGACATCTCCAGCAAGGAAGCGGCATGACCTCCGTTGCCTCAACTGGCGTCGAGTCCAGGGCATTCCGGCAGCCCGGCGACCGCTCGCAACTCATCGCGTTTGGTGCCTTGCTTGTGGTCCTGGCCCTGCAGTTCCCGCTGGTGCTGTACCGCGCGGTGAACTGGGATGAGTTCTGGCACTACAGCCTGACCGTTCTGGCGGCGCAGGGCCAACTCGATCAACCATTGCAGACATTCTTTACCCGCGCCTTCATGTGGGTGCCTGGCCTGTCGGGCAACGCTGTCGACCATGTCATCCTGATCCGCCTGTTCATGCTCGGCTGCGAACTGGCGACGCTGGCGTGTATCAGCGCCATAGCGACCCGGTTCAGTGATCGGACCACCGGGCTGCTTTGCGCCCTGACCTATCTGGCAGCCGGATACGTGCTGCAGCATGGCACGTCGTTCCGGTTCGATCCTCAGGCGACGGCACTGCTGATGGCCAGCCTCTGGGTGCTGACCTGTTCTCCGCCGAACCCGCGCTGGCTCGTGCTCGCGGGCGTGATGGGGGGATTTGCCGGCCTGATCACGATCAAGGCCGTGCTCTATGCCCCGGCCTTTGCGGGCATTTTCTGGCTGCGCTGGGCCGAAGGCGGTCGTGACCGTGCCTACCTCAAGGCGGTTGCTGCCATGGTCGTTGCGGCCGGACTGACTTTCGCGATCGCCTATTCGATCCATGCCCAGGGGATTGTCGAAGCGAGTGGCCGCGGGGCGAAGGACATAGTCGGTGCCTCGGCGGAGAAAATGTTCAGCCTGACCAGCCACCCTTATTGGCGGCACAATCTCAAGGGCGCGGTCCTGGCGCCGGCAACGACGTTGCTGGTGCTGGCCGTTCCTTTCGCATTGCTGCGCCGGGACCGTCCAGCAGCTGAAAGGATCGCGCTTGCCGGGCTCTGGTTCCCCCTCACCACGCTCGGATTTTATCATAACACCGCACCTTACTATCACGTGTTCATGCTTGCCCCTGTGGCTGCATCGGCCAGCGCGATCATTCCGCTGGTGACGCGTCGCTACGGCACACTGTTTCTGGCCATTTGCCTCGTTGCAGGTGCGGCAATGACTATGGCTCGCGAAGAATTCGGCACGCTCGACAAGCAGCGCCAGCTCGTTGCGGCCGCGAACCAGATCTTCGGCAAGCCCGTCAGCTACTTCGACAGCTGCGCCATGCTGGGGCAATTCTCCAAGGCGAACGGCTTCATGACCCCGTGGGGCACGGAGCGCTACCTGCGTGGCGAACTGCCAAGCCTCGAACAGATCCAGCGCGAGCGCGTCGTGCCGCTGGTGGTGAACGACGACAAGATGTTCGCCGATGCATTCGAAACTGACGGCCCGGTTGCGGATTTCCTGCCCGCCGATCTTGCGATGCTGCGGCAGACCTATCGCCACTTCTGGGGGCCGTACTGGATCGCGGGGTTTGACATCGCGAAGTCGGAGCAGCCCGGCACCATCACGGTTCGGGTTCCGGGCCCCTATACCGTAAGCGCCGGTGGCAGCGTGGTGGTGGATGGCACCGAGTACCGCAGCGGACAGATTCTCGACCTCGCGCGCGGGAAGCACACGGTCCATGCAACCGCTGCCTCGACAACGCTGACCTGGGGCCGTGCGTTGCACCAGCCTGCACAGCCTGCACCCACCGAACCCTACTTTACGTCATTCTGATCCGATGAACACGGCCATCACATCAGGCAATGCGGTTGACCGCATCACGCGCCTGCGGGCTCGCGCCCAGGCGGGAATGCGTGCCTTCTACGGCCCGTTGCTCGTGGCTGCCGCGCTGCTCTTCGTGTTTGGTGGATGGTATTCGTTCCGGCAACTCGATGTCACGCCGGACAACTTGCGACTGATCCCACTGGCGTTGCTCATGGCCACCGGCCCGATCACGCTCCTCTACAGTGGCGTCGGTCTCTTCCTGATGTCCCGTTCGGTCGGGACAGCAATGACGCTTCCGCGCGCGGTGACCCTGTCGACATACGCCAACCTTGCCGAGGCACTGCCACTGCCCGGCGGCGCGATCGTACGCACCGGCGCGCTTGTTGCATCGGGTGCAGGGCTGAAGACGAGTTCGATCCTCGTTGTGCTCTCGGCAGTCCTGTGGATCGCGATCGCCTGCCTGGGCTGCGGGCTTGCGCTGTACGGTCACGGGCATCCGGCCGCCCTTCCGCTTTCGGTCATCGGATTTTGTGGAAGCGGTCTTGCGACTGGCTGGCTGGTTGCCCGCGCCGGATGGAGAAACGCACTGCTGACGCTCGGCCACCGCGTCGCCGGCATGTTCTTCGTCGGCGCCAGACTGCATCTTGCGTTTCTGGTCCTCGGACAGGCGCTGCCGATGGCCGATGCCCTGCCCTTTGCCCTTGCGAACGTTGCGGGGTCGGCTGCTTCGATTGCCCCTGCGGGTCTCGGCATCAGCGAGCTGCTGGCTGCAGGCGTTGCCAGCACCGTAGCCGTGGCACCAGCGGCCGCATTTCTGGCAGTAGGCATTGACCGGCTCGTCGCCCTCGCTTCGAGCGGGCTCTATGCCCTTGCCAACATGGCAATTTCTGGCAGGCATGGCGCAAGGCCGTGAGCGAACAAACAGAGCGCTTTCTCGTCTGGGGAACCTTCGACACCGGCAAGCCGCGGGTGCGCATGCTGCTCGCCGTTCTGGCCGAGCTGCAACCTGGGCTTACCGTCGGTCATCGCAAGGTGTGGGAAGGCATCGAGGACAAGAGCCAGATTGGCGGAGCTTCGCGCTGGCTCTCGATCCTGCTGACACTTCTGGTTGCCTATCCGGCCCTGATCGCAAGCTATCTGCGTGCGCCCAAGCATGAAGTGGTGCTGGTGCCCTACCCCGGCCTGCTGGATGTCCTGATCCTCTGGCCTTTCGCCAAGCTGCGCGGAAGCCGCATCTGCTGGGACATGTTCATCTCTGCTTATGACACGATCGTCGTGGATCGGGCCATGGTGTCCCGGCGCGGTCCCATCGCCAGAATGATCCATGCGGTCGAATGGCTTGCCACGCGCGCTGCCGACCTTGTCCTGCTCGATACGTCGGAGCACGCAAGGCATGTCGCGGAAATCTTCGGCCTTGCACGGCACAAGGTCCGCTCCGTCTGGGTCGGGGTGGAAGACGAAACGTTTCAGAGGGCCGGGCCACCCCGGACTGCCGGGCCGGTACACGTCCTGTTCTATGGCCAGTTCATTCCACTGCACGGATTGGACACGATCATCGCCGCCATCGCGAAACTGGAAAGCTCCAGCAAGACGCGTGATCTGCACTTCACCATCGTAGGGACGGGGCAGGAGGCGGCTCGCATCGACGCGAAGCTGAGCGCGCTGAACCTGGCCAATGTCGAACGCATCCAGTGGGTCGATTACGCGAGGCTCCCCGCCCTGATCGCCTCGTCAGACATCTGCCTTGGCGTCTTTGCCAGCGGCGGCAAGGCTGCGCGGGTCATACCCAACAAGGTCTTTCAGATCCTCGCGGTCGGTCGGCCGCTCGTCACCATGGACAGTCCGGCGATCCGTGAGATCGTGGAACCGGGCGACGCCGTCCGGCTCGTCCGTCCCGGCGATGCGGATGACCTTGCCGAAGGAATAGAAGCGCTGGCCGAAGCCCTGCGTTCTGATGATGGTCATCGACGCATTTCTGCGGCACTTGAAGACTTGCCGCTTGCCGATGTCGCCCTCGTCCGTCAGCAACTTATCAGCGCAACGGAGACGCTATGACCGTTCAAGCCACCCTGACCGCTTCGCCAGTCACGGCAGACTTCGACAGGCAATATGGAGCGTACCTGCCGGGGCGTTGGGTGCCTGCGCCGCGCTTTGTCCTGCGACGCGACCGCATTCTTGCGCTGGCGGCGCGGCTGCGCCCCGGCAAGCTGGTGGAAGTCGGCTGTGGCGCAGGTTCGCTGCTTTGCGACATGGTACGACGAGGCCACGATTGCACCGGGATTGAAACTTCCGTCCAGGCGCTGGCCATCGCGTCCGAAATGACGGCAGGAAACGACAGTGTTTCCGTGCGCGCCAACGCGGCGAGCACCTGGGACAGGCAGTTCGACCTGCTGATGTCGTTCGACGTGCTCGAACACATCGAAGACGATGCCTCGGCGCTTTCCCATTGGGTGAGCTGGCTCAAGCCAGGCGCCGCTGCGATCCTGTCGGTTCCCGGGCATCGCAAGATGTGGAGCCCGCGCGACGCCTGGGCGGGACATTTCCGCCGGTATGATCGCAAGGATTTCACCGATCTGGTCGAGCAGGCCGGACTGCGGATCGAACGGGTCGAATGCTACGGCTTCCCGCTGTCCAATCTGACCCACTGGCTCGGCAATCTGAGCGTGAAAGGGCAGGATTTTGCCGGTGGCGCAAATGACACCGCCGGGGCGACTGCGGCAAGCGGAACAGACCGCTCGACACATGTCAGGCTATTCGGGATCCAGCGATCGCTGATTGGCCGTGCGGCCATGTCGCTGGCATGCCTGGTGCAGAAGCTGTTTCTGCGTACCGATCTCGGCGACGGGTACATCATTGTTGCCCGAAAGCCCTGAAGTCTTTCGGCATTAGGAAATCCTCAAAGTTTCAGGGCTATTCACCATCTCTGAAGACGGATTGCTGACCAGACCGGTTGCATCGTGATCCGGAAGCTGACGGGATACGGCGAATGAGCGCTTTCGGGCGAAAGAACGGTATTGCAGGCAGCAGCGGCGGGGGGCGTCCCTCGTTCGGTGTGGCCCGGCCCATGCGCAGCGGCGAGGCGGCCGCGCCCGTGCCGACGGCGCCCGCTGCCGTGCCCATGCCGATGCCGATGGGCGGGGACCAGTTCCCGCCGCTTCCGCCGCTCGATCCGGTCGATGCTCCGGTTAATGCCGCGTCCCTGAAGGCTGACGCCCTCACCCGTCTGGCCGACCGCGCCAACGGCGTGAACGAAGGCAACTATCAGGCAGAGGGCTTCGAAGCTTCGGTCCACAAGATCAAGGAACAGGTGCTGCCGCGTCTGCTCGAACGCGTCGATCCCGAGGCAGCGGCAACGCTGACCAAGGACGAGCTTTCGGAAGAATTCCGTCCGATCATCCTTGAAGTGCTGGCCGAACTGAAGGTCACGCTGAACCGGCGCGAGCAGTTTGCGCTGGAAAAGGTGCTGATCGACGAACTGCTCGGCTTCGGGCCGCTGGAAGAGTTGCTCAACGACCCGGATGTGTCGGACATCATGGTCAACGGCCCGGAGCAGACCTACATCGAAAAGAAGGGCAAGCTCCAGCTCGCCCCGATCCGCTTCCGCGACGAAAGCCACCTGTTCCAGATTGCCCAGCGCATCGTCAACCAGGTCGGCCGCCGTGTTGACCAGACCACGCCGCTGGCCGACGCCCGCCTCAAGGACGGCAGCCGCGTCAACGTGATCGTGCCGCCGCTTTCGTTGCGCGGCACCGCGATCTCGATTCGTAAGTTCTCCGAAAAGCCGATCACGCTCGACATGCTGCGCGATTTCGGTTCGATGTCGGACAAGATGTGCACCGCGCTCAAGATCGCCGGCGCCTGCCGTATGAACATCGTCATCTCGGGCGGTACCGGTTCGGGCAAGACGACCATGCTAAACGCCCTGTCGAAGATGATCGATCCGGGCGAGCGCGTGCTGACGATCGAAGACGCTGCCGAACTTCGCCTGCAACAGCCGCACTGGCTGCCGCTGGAAACGCGTCCGCCGAACCTTGAAGGTCAGGGTGCGATCACCATCGGCGACCTTGTGAAGAACGCTCTGCGTATGCGTCCTGACCGCATCATCCTTGGCGAAATTCGTGGCGCGGAGTGCTTCGACCTTCTCGCGGCGATGAACACCGGCCACGACGGCTCGATGTGCACGCTTCACGCCAACAGCCCGCGTGAATGCCTTGGCCGTATGGAAAACATGATCCTGATGGGCGACATCAAGATACCGAAGGAAGCAATCAGCCGCCAGATCGCGGAATCGGTCGACATCATCGTGCAGGTCAAGCGCCTGCGCGACGGTTCGCGCCGCACGACCAACATCACCGAGGTGATCGGGATGGAAGGCGACGTGATCGTGACACAGGAACTGTTCAAGTTCGAGTATCTGGACGAGACCGAAGAAGGCAAGATCATCGGCGAGTTCCGCCCCTCGGGCCTGCGTCCCTATACGCTCGAAAAAGCGCGCCAGTTCGGCTTCGACCAGGCCTACCTGGAAGCCTGCCTCTGATGCTGGATCAGGCCGCGAACCACTCTCTCGCGGCCAGACCCAGAAAGACGCAGGCAGCAACGAACGCGACGAGGTAGATCCCCGTCCAGGGCATGAAGCCGACCGCGTCCAGATTGATCCGCCTCATCCGGCGACGCTCTGCCCAGACGGACGAGAGCGCAATAGCCAGCGCAATGCCCCCGGCGCTCGCGTGAAATTGCCAGATATGATCAAACCAGTCTTCCATCACGGGCGAGATGGCGAACGAAGGGGTTGATCGCAAGGCCCTTTGGCCTATGGCCCCTGCCATGTCGTCACCCAACGCCCTGCGCCAGCCATCCCGCGATCGCCCGATGTTCGCGCTTGCGCTGCGACTGCTGGCGACAGTCCTGTTCTCGGTCATGCTGCTACTGGTGAAGCTGACGGGAGAACGCGGCATACCGCTCCCCGAGACGCTGTTCTGGCGGCAGGCCTTGCCGGCCATCGCCATCTTCGGGTGGCTCGTCTCACGAGGCCAGTTGCATCGTCTGGCAACGAGAAGGCCCTGGGTTCACGCTCGCCGTGCGCTCATTGGCGGGACGGGCATGTTCCTGACACTTGGCGTTGTTCGCTTGCTGCCTCTTGCGGAGGCGACCGTGCTCGGGTTCACCACGCCAATGTTCGCGGTGATCCTTTCTGCCTTGATGTTGAAGGAGAAGGTTGGGCCGTGGCGCTGGGGCGCGGTGCTGATGGGGCTGCTGGGCGTGCTGATAATCGCAGGGCCGGACACGTCGAACCTCCCGCCGTTCGGTGTCGCGGTCGGCATTGGCGCGGCGATGATGGTGGCGCTGGTGACGGTCCAGGTGCGGGACCTTGGCCGGACCGAGGAACCGCTGACGGTGGTCTTCTACTTCTCTGCGCTGAGTGCACCGGTTCTCGCCCTTGGCCTGATCGGCAACGACTTCGATCACGATGCGACAGGATGGCTGATGCTGGCCGGCATCGGCCTGACCGGCCTTTTCGCGCAAATCGCAATGACGGCATCTCTGCGCTATGGCTCCGTGGCGAGCGTGATGGTCGTCGATTATATCCAGCTGGCCTGGGCCACGTTCTGGGGATGGCTGATATTCAACCACCTGCCGCCAACCTCCACATGGCTCGGCGCGCCGATCATTATCGGGGCCAGTCTGCTGATCGCCTGGCGCGAGCATGTCCGCTCACGCACGCCAATACCTGCCCCTACGAACGCGTGATGGAACCGCCTCGGGCGACCGGCGTTTAGCTCTCGTCCAGTCCATGACGCGCAAGGCCGCGTCAAAGGCCAGTTCGAAAGGTGAAAGCCATGCTTCGCAAGATCGTATTCGCCACCATGATGGGTGGCCTTCTGATGGGTGCAACTGCCTGCAACACCGTGCGCGGTGCGGGCGATGACCTCAAGTCGGCAGCGAACACCACGGAAGAAGCGATCAACTGATCGCTTGTGCCGTTAAAGTTCAAAGGGCCGCTCCGGGAGACCGGGGCGGCCCTTTTCACATCAATCTTCCTTCCAGACCAGCTTTGGCTTGCGCGCGGCCAGCGTCTCGTCGAGGCGACGGCGCGGAGCGAGGTGCGGGGCGGATTTGAGCATCTCGTCCCCTGCCCTTGCCCGTTCTGCCAATGAGCGCATCGCGCCGACGAACTGGTCAATCCCGGCCTTGCTCTCAGTCTCGGTCGGCTCGACCAGCATCGCGCCGTGGACAACCAGTGGGAAATAGACCGTCATCGGGTGATAGCCCTCGTCGATCAGCCCCTTGGCGAGGTCATTGGTGGAGAAGCCCTCGGCAAAGCCATCATCCGAGAACAGCGCCTCGTGCATGCAGGGCCCCGAAGCCCCGAACGGTGCATCGAGCACGTCGTCTAGGCTGCGCAGGATGTAGTTGGCGTTGAGCACGGCATCGCCCGAAACCTGGCGCAAGCCATCCGCGCCGTGGCTCAGGATATAGGCGAGTGCGCGGGTGTACATGCCCATCTGGCCGTGGAAAGCACACATCCGGCCGAAGGCCTGCGGGTGCTCTTCGTGCGCCTGCTCTTCCTCGATCAGCTTGATCGAACCATCGGCCTGTCGCGCCGTGAAAGGCAGCGGGCCGAACGGCGAAAGCGCTTCGGACAGCACCACCGGCCCCGAACCCGGACCACCACCGCCGTGCGGTGTCGAGAAGGTCTTGTGCAGATTGATGTGCATCGCATCGACGCCAAGATCGCCCGGGCGCACCCGGCCGACAATCGCGTTGAAGTTCGCGCCATCGCAATAGACATAACCGCCCACGCCATGGACTGCATCGGCGATGATCTTCAGGTCGCGCTCGAATAGGCCGCAGGTGTTGGGGTTGGTGATCATCACGCCCGCTACATCGGGTCCGAGCCGCGCGATCAACGCAGCGGTATCGACACGGCCTTCAGGCGTGGCGGGGATGTTCTCGACCTTGAACCCGGCGAATGCTGCCGTAGCCGGATTGGTGCCGTGGGCGCTTTCGGGGACAAGGATCACGTTGCGGGGATCACCCTTGGCTTCCAGCGCAGCGCGAATGCAGAGCAGGCCGCAGAGCTCGCCGTGGGCACCCGCCTTGGGGGTCATCGCCACGCCGTGCATGCCGGTGAGTTCGATCAGCCAGTGCGCGAGTTCGTTGATCACGCCCAGCGCACCCTGAACTGTCTGGACCGGCTGAAGCGGATGGACATCGGCGAAACCGGGCATCCGCGCGACCTTCTCGTCGAGCCGCGGGTTGTGCTTCATCGTGCAGGAACCCAGCGGAAACAGGCCGAGGTCGATCGCGTAGTTCTGGCGTGAAAGGCGGGTGTAATGGCGCACCGTTTCCGGTTCGGACAGGCCCGGCAGGTTCGGCCGTTCTGCGCGAGCCAAGGGGCCAAGCGCCGAAAGGTCGATGCCGTCGGTCTCCGGGAAATCGACGCCCGAACGATCGGCATCGCCCAGCTCGAACAGCAGCGCTTCCTCGAGCTGCAGCGCGCGGTTGCCGGTGAACGTGCGGATGCCGCTTTCAGGAGCATTCTCGCCCATCGAAGGACGCCATCCAGTGGGATTGATCGCGTTCATGCCAGCACCTCCTTGAGCGCCGAGACCAGCGCTGCGATGTCCTCATCCGTCGTGCATTCGGTGGCGGCGACGACCATGCCCTTCGCAAGGGTCGCTTCCTGCGGATAGAGCCGCCCGAGCGAGACGCCGCCCAGCACCTGACGGTCAGCCAGATCGCGCACGACCTGCCGCGCGTCCTTGGGCACGGTGATCGCGAACTCGTTGAAGTAGTGGGTGTTCACCACTTCGACGCCGGGAACCTGCGCCAGAGCTGCAGAGGCCTTTCGCGCAGCCAGATGGCTGAACTTTGCCATGTCCGACAGTCCCGATCCGCCAAGCAGCGTCATATGGATCGAGAACGCCAGAGCGCAGAGGCCCGAGTTGGTGCAGATGTTGCTCGTCGCCTTCTCGCGGCGGATGTGCTGTTCGCGGGTGGAGAGCGTCAGCACGAAGCCGCGCTTGCCATCGGCGTCCACCGTTTCGCCGCACAGACGGCCGGGGATCTGGCGCAGATACTTCTCGCGGCAACCGAACAGGCCAAGGTAGGGTCCGCCGAACTGGAGACCGACGCCGAGCGACTGGCCCTCGCCCACGACGATGTCAGCGCCAAGGCTGCCGGGGCTTTGCAACACGCCGAGCGCGACCGGCTCGGTCACCACCGCAATCAGAAGCGCGCCCGCGCCTTGAGCAGCGGCGGCAATCTTCGCCAGATCGGGAATGCGTCCGAGGATGTCGGGGTACTGCACGACGACGCACGACGTATCAGCATCGATCTTCGTGATCAGCGCATCGTCATCTGGCGTGGCTTCCAGAACCGGAGCGCTGGTGTCGAGCACATCACCGGTGAACTTCGCCATCGTCCGCGCGGTTTCGACATAGTGCGGATGCACGCCGCCCGAGAGCACGGCCTTGCCCCGCTTGGTGATGCGGCCCGCCATGGCAATGGCTTCCCAGCACGCGGTCGAGCCGTCGTAGAGCGAGGCGTTGGCCACGTCGGTGCCGAACAGGCGGGCGACCTGCGTCTGGAATTCGAACAGGACCTGCAGCGTGCCTTGTGCGATTTCCGGCTGATAGGGCGTGTAAGCCGTCAGGAACTCGCCGCGCTGGATCATGTGATCGACCGTGGCCGGCACATGATGGCGATATGCGCCCGCGCCGAGGAAGAACGGCACCGATCCGGCGGTCGTGTTGTTCGCCGAAAGCCGCGCCATGTGGCGCTCTACAGCCATCTCGCTGGCGTGGTTCGGCAGCCCCGCAATGGGGGCGGACAGGCGGGCTTCGGCGGGCACGTCGGCGAACAGTTCGTCGATCGAGCCTGCGCCGATGACCGAGAGCATCGCGCTCCGGTCAGCGTCGGTCAGGGGAAGATAGCGCATGGGATCAGAGCTCCGCGACGTAGGCCTGGTACGAGGCCTCATCCATCAGGCCATCGAGTTCGGCGGCGTCGGAAAGGGTCATCTTCCACAGCCAGCCCTCACCCTCGGGGTCGGAATTCACCAGCTCCGGCTGATCTTCCAGCGCGCCATTGGCGACCGTGACTTTGCCCGAAACCGGCGCATAGACGTCCGACGCAGCCTTGACGCTGTCGACCACCGAGGCGCTGTCGCCCTTGCCGACTTCGCTGCCTTCGCCCGGCAACTCGACGAAGGTGATGTCGCCCAACTGGCTCTGGGCATAGTCGGTGATCCCGACCGTCGCCTCATCGCCCTCGACCGCGATCCATTCGTGGTCCTTGGTGAAATAGCGGGTCATCAGGCGGCTCCTTTGCGATGGTAGCGATGGGGGACGAAAGGCATGGGCACGACGCTGGCTGCGAGCTTGCGTCCGCGAACGTCGATGGAAAGCGGGGTTCCGGGAGTAGCGAGATCGACCGGCACATAGGCCATGGCGATGGGCCGCTCGAGGCTGGGCGAGAAACCGCCCGAAGTGACGAAGCCGACTTCGGCATCGCCCGACAGTACCTTGGCCCCTTCGCGCGCAGCCATGCGGCCTTCGATGGCGAGGCCGACGCGGCGCGTGGGCGCGCCACTGGCGATCAGCGGCAGGACCTTGTCCGCGCCGATAAAGCCGCCTTCGTTGCGGCGCCGCCTGTTGATGCCGAAAAGCAGGTCGGCGCTGACCGGATCGACCGTCTCGGTCATGTCGTGACCGTAAAGCGGCAGCCCGGCCTCAAGCCGCAGGCTGTCGCGCGCGCCAAGGCCGATGGGCTTCACTTGCGCCTGTCCGCAAATCAAGTCGGCCAGTTCGGCCGCGTTTTCCGCCGGAACCGCGATCTCGAAGCCATCTTCGCCAGTATAGCCCGAGCGGCTGATCCAGGCATCGACGCCGCCCAACTTGAATTGACCGCCGCGCATGAAGGTCAGTGCCGCAAGCGAATATTCACCGGTCACCAGCGGCTCAAGTGCTTCGAACGCCTTCGGACCCTGCAGGGCAAACAGGGCGCTGTCATCAAGGTGGTTGAGCGTTACGGCGTCAGGGAGATGCTCGCGCAAGTGGGCGATATCGTCCCACTTGGTCGCGCCATTGACGACGAGGTAGAAGCCTGTGCCCCAGCGCGTGACCATCAGGTCATCGAGTATGCCGCCCTCTGCGTTCAGCAGCAGCGAGTAGCGCACGCCGCCCACGGGCAGGGTCGAAAGGTCGATAGGCAGCACGGCTTCAAGCGCCGCCTCGGCGCCATCGCCCGAAACGTAAAGCTGGCCCATGTGCGAAACGTCGAAGAAACCGGCGCTTTCGCGGGTCCAGAGGTGTTCGGCGATGATCCCTTCGAACTGGACCGGCATCCAGTAACCCGCGAAATCGACCATTCGGCCACCGCGCGCACGGTGCCACTGGTCGAGCGGCAGGGTCAGCGGGCCAGCAGGTTCGCTGTCCGCTTCTTCACTTCCGTGAATTTCGCCTGAGTTATTGTATGTGTCGCTCACAAATATCATTCCCGTGCAGTTCAGACGCCATGCGGCGCCCCCTCTGTCACGGAAACCTGAGAGCTTTCCCCCGCCCGCCTCTCCAGACGGGTTTGGTTGGGGTTACCCCTTCGGCGGCCCTTCCCTTTCCGGGAAGTGACTCTTTCCAGAGTGTCGCTGTCGACCAACGCGGTCCATTTGCCTGAGAGATTCCGGGGCGGTTGCTCCTTCGGCGTCTCTCGATCCTGAACGAATCGAGAGAACTCTCCCGCGCGATCAGCGACGCTTCCTCATCGCTGCAGTGCAGCGTGAAGTCAACCGGACTGAGACAAGCTTATCCCCGGCGCAGGATGCGCCGCATCTCGTCGTGTTGGTACACCAACCGCCCATGCTGCTTCGTACCGGCCAGCTTCAGGATCACTTTCGCCACGTCACTGGCCTTGGCGGAGCGATATTTGCGCAACGCGCCCTGCATCAAAAGATCGATCAGCGGGCTGAGCATCATCCCAATCTTTTCCGCTAGTCTTGGCGTACCATCACGCTTGCCGCGCAGCAGCCCCGGCCGGATGATGTCGAGCCGCTCGAAATGCAGCTTGGCCAGCTTGTCCTCGACCTCGCCCTTGACCGAAAGATAGAAGTTCTTCGACGAGAACTGTGCGCCAATCGAAGACACGACGATCAATTGTCGTGCGCCTGCCGCCTTGGCCGCCGCCGCGCATTCGAGCACGAGGTCATGGTCCACGGCACGAAAGGCCTGGCGGTCGCCTCCCACGGCCTTGATCGTGGTGCCAAGCGCAATGACCACGGCATGTGGGCGTCCGGCGGCTATGGCATCAGGCCAATGGTCGGTATCGGACAGCAGCATCTCCATGCGCGCGCCCGGCGGCAAAGGGACTTCGCGACGCGCAACAGCGACGAGATGGATGTCGGAGTGCCCGACAGCCTCGGCCATCACCGCACGACCGATCAATCCCGTCGCTCCCACGAGCACTACGCGGGTCTGCTCAGACATTGCGCAATCCCTCCGGTGCCTGGCCGAACAGCCTGGCATAACTGTCGATCGCATAACGGTCGGTCATGCCCGAGATGAAATCGGCGATGTGCCGCGTCCGCGAAGGTTCCGTTTCAGGCAGCGAAGCCCGCCAGCTGTCAGGCATTTGTGCGGGGTCCTCGGCATAGGCCTTGAACAGCGCCGCAATCACCCCGCGCGCGCGATCTGCGGTCTGGCACTGCTCCTCGTGCAGGTAGAGCCGGTCATACATGAATTGCTTCAGCGCCCGCTCTTCCTCACTCATCGCAGGTGAGAAGGTCGCCAGCGGACGCCCCGCCGCGCGCACGTCCTCGACACTTACGACGCCCGTTTCCGCAATGTTGGCCTGTGCCGTGGCAATCACATCGTTGACCATGCGCCCGATCTGCCCGCGCACCAGTTCGCGCAACAGGCGGTCCTGCGGTGCATCGGGAAACCGACGCTCGATCACGCGCCATTGCTCTGCCAGCGAGGGCAGTTCGAGCAACTGGTCGAGGCAGAGAAACCCAGCCCTCAACCCATCGTCGATATCATGATTGTCGTAGGCTATATCGTCCGAGATCGCCGCAACCTGTGCCTCGAGCGAGGCAAAGGACTTCAGATCAAGCGGAAACGCGGCGTCCAGCTCTTCGAGCGCCCAGGTCGGCTTGAGGATCGGACCGTTGTGCTTGGCCAGACCCTCCAGCGTCTCCCACGAGAGGTTCAGGCCCTCGTGCCCGCAATAGGGGCTTTCGAGCCGCATCAGCACGCGCAAGGTATTGGCGTTGTGGTCAAAGCCACCGGCACCGGCCATCGCCTCTTCCAGAGCATCCTCTCCGGCATGACCGAAAGGCGGATGACCGATATCGTGCGCAAGGCACAGCGCCTCGGTCAGGTCCTCGTCCAGCCCCAGCGCGCGGGCGATCACCCGGCCGATCTGGGCCACTTCAAGGCTATGCGTCAGCCGCACCCGGTAATGGTCACCATCAGGCGCGATGAACACCTGCGTCTTGTGGCGCAGGCGGCGGAACGCGATCGAGTGGATGATGCGGTCGCGGTCCCGCTGGAACGCGCTGCGCGGCCCGCGAGAGGCCTTGTCGTCCAGCCCGAACTCGCGCCCACGCGTGCGCGCAGGATCGCTGGCGTAAGATGCGCGGCCCTCGATCACGCTGCGTTCAACCGAGGATCCAGTCGACCGCCGCCTGCGCGTGGATGCGGGTGCCATCGAAGATCGGCAGCACGTTGGCATTCACGTCGATCACCATGTCGAGCTCGGTGCAGGCCAGCACCGCGGCCTGCGCGCCCCGCTGGCCCATGTTGGTCAGCATCGTCTTGAACGTCCGCTCTGCCGCGCGCGATGCCTTGCCTTGCATCAGCTCGTCATAGATGATCGCGTCCATCGCCTCGACTTCCTCGACCACCGGGGGAAGCAGGCTGACGCCGTGGGCGATCAGGCGCTTGCGATAGAAGCTCTCCATCACGACGTTGCGTGTGCCCAGCAGCGTGGCGTTGGTGACGCCAGCATCCTTCATCTTTGCGCCCACAGCGTCAGCGATGTGGATCACCGGCACCGAAACCGCCTCGGCCACCTTGTCATAGACCTTGTGCATCGAATTGGCGCCGATCAGCAGCGCCGTGGCCCCCGCCTGCTCGAGCCTGCGGGCACTGTCGGCAAGCACGTCTGCCGCGTGGGCCCACTGCTCGGGCGTGGAAAGGCGGATAAGGTCGGTAAAGTCGAGGCTTTCGATCAGCAGCGGCGCGCTTGCCACCTTGGTGGTGCGCGCCTGCACCAGCTGGTTGATGTCTTCGTAGTAGGTGCGGGTCGAAACCCAGCTCATGCCACCGATAAGGCCGATCTTGCGCAAAACGATAACTCCCCGGGCTTGGATGACAGGCCCCTGCTTGCACCGGCCTTACGAAAGGCCGCGCGGGAGGTCCAGACCGCTAACGCTTCTTCTCTGGCGCCAGACCGCTTGCACAGAGCGCTGCAGCGCTTGTTGTTACGCCGAGCAGTTCGGCATCACCGAGACGTTTCACTGTCGCAACATAGTCGGCAAGCCCGCGCTTCGGCCCCTGCAGCGACTGCAGCCGCCTCAACTGACCAATGCTCAACCGGTCGGTCATCCGCTCCGCCATGCACGAAGCGTTGGAATCGGAAAGGCCCGCATCGACCAGAGCCGAGCGGACCTTTCCATAAGCCAGTTTCGAAGGTGCGCAGGCCGCCACCGTCAAGGCAATCGCTATGACGGTGATGGCGTTGCGCATCAGTGTGCCAGCGCCTTGACGATGTCCTCGACCATCTTCTTGGCATCGGCCAGAAGCATCATTGTCTGGTCCATGTAGAACACGTCGTTGTCGACGCCTGCATAGCCCACGCCGCCCATCGAGCGCTTGACGAAGAAGATCGTCTTGGCCTTGTCGACGTCGAAAACTGGCATGCCGTAGATCGGCGAGGATTTATCGGTCTTCGCCGCAGGGTTTACCACGTCGTTCGCGCCGATGATGAAGGCCACGTCAGCCTGCGCGAACTCGCTGTTGATGTCTTCCAGCTCGAACACTTCGTCATAGGGCACGTTGGCTTCGGCCAGCAGCACGTTCATGTGCCCGGGCATGCGGCCTGCGACCGGATGGATGGCGTACTTGACGTTGACGCCTGCCTTCTTGAGCACGTCGCCCATCTCGCGCAGCGCGTGCTGCGCCTGCGACACGGCCATGCCGTAGCCCGGGATGATGATGACGTTCTCGGCTTCCTTCATCATGTAGGCCGCGTCTTCGGCAGAGCCGCGCTTCCACGGACGCTGTTCCTTGGCAGCACCGCCACCGGCAGAGGCTTCTGCACCGAAGCCGCCCGCGATCACGGCAAGGAACCCGCGGTTCATCGCCTTGCACATGATGTACGAGAGGATCGCACCCGAGGAACCGACCAGCGCGCCGGTCACGATCATGGCGGTGTTGTGCAGCGTGAAGCCCATCGCCGCCGCGGCCCAGCCCGAATACGAGTTGAGCATCGAGACGACCACCGGCATGTCCGCGCCGCCGATCGGAATGATCAGCAGGAAGCCGATGATGAACGAGAGCACCGTGATCGTGGCGATCACCCAGGCCGACTGGTCCTGCGTGAAATATGCCACCAGCCCGATGATTGCGATCAGCGTGCCGAGATTCATAACATGGCGCCCCGGCAGCAGGATCGGCGATCCGCTCATCTTGCCCGCAAGCTTGAGGAACGCGATGACCGAGCCAGAGAACGTGATCGCACCGATGGCGATGCCGAGGCCAAGCTCGATGCGGCTGACCGGGTTGATCTGACCATCAGGCAGCATGATCCCGAAGGCGTCCGGGTTCAGGTAGGCCGCAAGGCCCACCAACACTGCGGCAAGGCCGACCAGCGAGTGGAACGCGGCGACCAGCTGCGGCATGTCGGTCATCGCGATCTTGCGCGCGATGACGAAGCCGATGCCGCCGCCAATGGCCAGCGCCACGATGATCTCGGGAAGGCTGGCGATCGAGTGGGTGAGCAGCGTGGTGGCGACCGCGATGGTCATGCCGATCATGCCATAGCGATTGCCCGCACGGCTCGTCGCGGGGCTGGAAAGCCCGCGCAGCGCGAGGATGAACAGGACGCCCGAGACCAGATAGGCCAGCGCGACCCAAGGAGAGACAGCGACGTGTTCCATCACTTCTTCTCCTTCTTCTTGTACATCGCCAGCATGCGCGCGGTAACGGCGAACCCGCCGAAGATGTTGACCGAAGCCAGCACCACCGCGCCCAGCCCCAGCCACTTGGCAGACGGGCTACCCGCAGCAGCCGATGCGACCAGCGCGCCAACCACGATGACCGACGAAATCGCATTGGTCACCGCCATAAGCGGCGTATGCAGGGCCGGCGTGACCGACCAGACGACGTAGTACCCGACAAAGCAGGCGAGCACGAAAATGCTCAGGATCGATATGAAGTCCATGTAAGGCCCCCTCAGCCGAGCAGACGTTCGTTGACCACCTTGCCGCCCTGCGTCAGGCGGATGGCGTTGCCGATTTCCTCGTCAAGAACAGGCTTGCCCTGCTCCTTGTCCCAGAAGGCCGAGAGGAAATTGTACAGGTTGCGGCTGAACAGGGCCGAGGCATCGGCCGGCAGGTGCGCGGGCGTGTTCGAATAGCCGACGATCTTGACGCCGTGCTTCTCGACCACCTGATCGGGCACCGAACCTTCGACGTTGCCGCCCTGCGCCACGGCAAGGTCGAAAATGACCGAACCGGGCTTCATAGTGGCGATCTGCGCATCGGAGATCAGGCGCGGCGCGGCGCGGCCCGGAATCAGCGCGGTGGTGATGACGATGTCCTGCTTGGCGATGTGCGCGCTGACCAGTTCGGCCTGGGCCTTCTGGTATTCCTCGCTCATTTCCGTGGCATAGCCACCGGCGCCTTCACCTTCGATGCCAGCCACGTTCTCCACGAAGATCGGCTTGGCGCCGAGCGACTGGATCTGCTCCTTGGTGGCCGAACGCACGTCGGTCGCCGAAACCTGCGCGCCGAGACGGCGTGCGGTGGCGATGGCCTGAAGCCCGGCAACGCCCACGCCCATGACGAAGGCCTTGGCAGCAGAGACAGTGCCTGCCGCCGTCATCATCATCGGGAAGGCGCGGCCATAGAGGTTCGCGGCCACCAGCACAGCCTTGTAGCCGGCAAGGTTGGACTGCGAGGACAGAATATCCATGGACTGCGCACGCGTGATGCGCGGCATGAATTCCATGGCGAGGGCTTCATAACCCGCGGCTGCATAGGCATCGACGCGCGCGCGCTTCCCGAACGGGTCGAGGCCCGCAACGATCCACGCACCAGCGTTAGCGCCCGCCAGCAATTCCGGTTCCGGCCCCTGCACGCCGAGCACGATGTCCGCGCCCTGCACCACATTGTCCGCAACTTCGGCACCTGCCGCGCGATACTCGTCGTCGGAGATCGAGGCCGTAATGCCCGCCCCGCTCTCCACGGCGACCTTCGCGCCCAGAGCAATGAACTTCTTCACGGTCTCCGGCGATGCCGAAACCCTGGTCTCCCCTGTCGCCCGTTCCCGAAGGACGGCGATCTTCATTGCCCCCGCCACGGCGCTTTTACTGGATCACCAGGATGATCACGAAGACCAGCGCGCAGATTGCAGGCGTGGCCCACTTCACCAGATTCACGAAACCGCTGTAGGTCGCCTTGGCGGCCTTGATGTCATTTGCAGGAGCCATTTTCTTCCCCAAATCCATGCGCCACGGTGGCGCGACGCGCATGCTCTAGCGATGGGCAGCCCGCTGCTCAAGTGCGGAGCGTACCATCGCGCTTAATCGCCTCTTTACCCAATCGGGCTACTGCTTTGCTCCTGACGCAAATGCGGGGGAGTCAAAGTACTAGGTCATGCACGAGCCCGAACAGCGCCTTCTCATGCTGATCGACGACGAACCTGCCCAGTGCCGCCTTATTTCGGCCCTGGCATCGCGGGAGGGTTGGCGCACGATCATCGCCCGCGACTCGGAAAGCGCGATCGCCACGCTCGGCACGCGCCAGGGGATGCAACTCGGCGCGATCATTCTCGACCAGTGGGTTCCGGGTGACGACGCCTGCGCCCTCATCGCCGAACTCAAGGCCCGCCGCCCTGCGCTTCCGATCCTGATGCTCACCACCAGCGCCTCGCCGCTGCTGGCGGTTGAAGCCATGCGTGCAGGCGCAACCGACTATCTGATCAAGCCCGTTGCGCCAGAACGCCTGTTGCAGGCCCTGCGCAGCGCCACCTCGCGTGAAACAGACGCGAGCGAGTTGCAGCCGCTGACCGAGAAGTTCGGCGCTCCGCTCGACTTCGATTCGATGATCGGCGCCGCGCCCGCCTTCCGTGCCGCGCTGGCCGTGGCGGCGAAGGCCGCGCGCACCCATGGGCACGTGCTGATCGAAGGCGAGAGCGGCACTGGCAAGGAAATGCTCGTTCGCGCCATGCACGCGGCGAGCCCGCGCAGCCGTACGGCGCTGCGCACGATCAATATCGGCGGCATGCCTGCCAACCAACTCGAGTCTGCCCTGTTCGGCCATGAAAAGGGCGCGTTCGCCGGAGCCTTCGAGCGCCACGTCGGCCTTCTGCAGCACGCCGATGGCGGCACGCTCGTCATCGACGAGGTCGACCGGCTGCCCGACAACGTGCAGGACCGGCTCGTCCGTTTCCTCGAACGCAGCGACGTCCAGCCCATCGGCGCGCGTCATTCCTTCCGTGTCGACGTTCGAATAATTGCCTGCGCCAACAGCGGCCTGCGCGATCTGGTGGAGACTGGAGATTTCCGCGCCGAACTTCACACGCTGCTGTCACAGACCCAGGTTACGCTCCCGTCGCTACGCGAACGTTCGGCAGACATACCGGCGCTGGCCCGCCATTTCCTCACGCGCATCGGCGAACAGCCCGGCCTCAGGCCGCTTGGCATCACGGATGGCGCCCTCGCGCTCCTCTCGGCCTACGACTGGCCGGGCAACGTTCGCCAGCTGCAGGCCACGCTATTCCGCGCAGCGGTGTTTTGCGATGGCGAGGCCCTGACCGCACAGGACTTCCCCAGCCTTTCGAACATGATCGGCGAAAGCAGCAGGCGCGCTCCTGCCGTGACGGACGGCGCAGGCATCACGCTCTTCGCGCCCGACGGCAACCTTCGCCCGTTGGAAGATATCGAGGCCGACGTGATCCGCCTCGCCATCGGCCACTATCGCGGCCGAATGACAGAAGTAGCCCGCCGTCTGGGCATCGGTCGCTCCACCCTTTACCGCAAGCTTTCGGAACTGGGCATCGACAACGCCGCCTGATTGGCGCTAGCCTTGCTCCATGCAACCCAATTCCGAATTTGCAGGACGCACCGCACTTGTCACCGGCGCTGCCTCGGGCATCGGCGCTGCAACGGCGCGCTGGCTCGATGTGCGCGGTATCCAGGAACTGGTGCTGGTCGATCTTGACCGTCCGGCGCTCGACCAGCTTGGCCTGTCCTGCAAGATCCGCCCGCTTGGCGGCGACGTCTCGGACCCCGCTTTGTGGAAACTGCTGGAGCGCGAGCTTACCCACCTCGATTATGCCGTCCTGAATGCAGGGATCGCCACTAACGGCGACATCACCGATCTCGACATCGCCAGCTGGCGCAAGACCATGGCGGTCAACCTTGACGGCATGTTCCTGTCGTTGCGCACGGCCCTGCGAGCCATGAAGAAGGCGTCAAGCGGCTCGGTCGTGATGACCGCCTCGGTCTCAGGCATCAAGGCGGCTGCATGTACGGCAGCCTATTCGGCGTCGAAGGCGGCAACCATCCAGCTTGCCAAGGTCGCCGCAGCGGAGGCCGCGAAGTACGGCGTACGCGTCAACGCGATTGCTCCGGGCGGCGTCGACACGGGAATATGGGACCGCGCCGAGTGGTTTGCGCCGCTGGTAGAGCAACACGGCGGTCGCGCCGAAGCACTCGCGGCCATGGCCAAGGACGCAACGCCGCTAGGACGGTTTGCCAGCGCCGATGAGGTCGCGGCTCAGATCGGATTTCTCCTTTCCGACGCTGCCGCCACGATCACTGGCACATGCCTCGTAACCGACGGTGGCGTCTCGCTCTAGGCCAACTGGCTGAAGTCGGTCAGCGCCGCGTCACGTAGGCCACGCCAGACATGGAAGGCTTGCACGGTCTCGGCCACATCGTGAACGCGCACCATCTGGCACCCGGCATCCATCGCCTTGAGCGCGAGCATGACCGATCCCGGCATCCGCTGATGTGCGAGCGCTTCGTTGGAAAGCGCCCCGATCATCCGCTTGCGGCTAGCCCCGAACAGGATCGGTTGGCCCAGCGCATGGAACAGCGGCAGCGCATTGATCAGCGCGAGGTTCTCGGCCAGCGACTTGCCAAAGCCGATGCCCGGATCGAGCAGGATCCTGTCACGCGCAATCCCCGCCGCCATCGCCGCATCGCGCCGTTCACGCAGGGCGTCGAATACGTCGAGCACGACATCGCCATAGTCCCCATCCGCATGGAGATCGCCATCGGCGCCCGGCGCATGCATCAGAACCACCGGCGCGCCCGACCGGGCAACGATCTCCGCCGTTCTCGGATCGTGCCTCATGGCCGAAACGTCGTTGACGATATGCGCTCCCGCCGCGAGCGCAGCTTCGATCACGCTCGATCTACGGCTGTCGATCGAAATCGCCGCGCCTGCCGCAGCCAATTGCTCGATCACCGGGGCGACGCGCTTGACCTCGTCCCCTTCCCACACTGCCGCCGCGCCTGGACGGGTGGATTCCCCGCCGACGTCGATCAGGCCAGCCCCTGCCGAGAGCATGGCATGGGCATGCTCAAGCGCCGCATCGGGCTTGTCGAGAAACTTGCCGCCATCGGAAAAGCTGTCGGGCGTGACATTGAGGATGCCCATGATCTGCGGCTGATCGAGCCGCAACATCCGCTGGCCACATGCGATGGGCGCATGTGTGCGCTTCAGGTTTTCCCATTGGTCTGTTGCTTCTGTCGACAGAGCATCGGGCAAACCTGCAATGCTCGTCTGAACATCAGCCGTCCCGAAGCGGCGCCGTGAAACCACCTTCCCGCCATCGCGCACGATCAGCGCAAAGCGGCTGGCGTAGACCAGCCCTCCGCCGAGCCGGATCACCTCACCCTCCTCCGACTGCGGACTGTCAGCGAGGGCAATAGGCCGAATGTAAACCTTCATAGCTGCGTCCCCGCGAAGGCGGGGACCTCGTGCGGTCTTGCACGACAGGCTCCGCCAGAACACCAAGGCCCCCGCCTACGCGGGGGCACGCAGGTTATTCAAGCTGTCAGTCTTCCACCGCCAGCAGATACAATTGGCGCAGCGCATCGATGGGCTTGACCTCGCCTTCATGCTCCACATGCCAGAACGTCCAGCCGTTGCACGAAGGCGCGCCCTGCAGCTTGGCGCCAAGGCCGTGGATCGAGCCAATCTCGGCATCCGCCTGCAGCGAACCATCGGCGCGGACGGTCGCGGTGAAGCGCCCCTTCTTTGCTGTCAGGCGCGTACCCGGCGTAAGATAGCCACTTTCCACCAGCGCGCCGAACGCAACCTTGGGCGCGGAGCGCTTAGACTGCATTGTGACAAGCGAGGACTCATCCAGCGGCAGTGCCAGCTCGATGCGCTCCAGAGCGACCTCGATGTAGTCGTCCTCGCGCTCGCAGCCGATCCAGTCACGGCCTAGGCGCTTGGCCACAGCACCTGTCGTGCCGGTGCCGAAGAATGGATCGAGCACCACGTCGCCCTTGTTCGTCGTCGCCAGCATCACGCGATAGAGCAGCGCCTCGGGCTTCTGCGTGGGGTGCGCCTTGGTGCCGTTGCGGCGGAGGCGTTCGGGGCCGGAGCAGATCGGCAGCACCCAGTCCGAACGCATCTGCAGCTCGTCGTTCAGCGTCTTCATCGCGCGATAGTTGAAGGTGTACTTCGACTTCTCGCTCTTCGACGCCCAGATCAGCGTCTCGTGCGCATTGGTAAAGCGCGTGCCCTTGAAGTTGGGCATCGGGTTGGCCTTGCGCCAGATGATGTCGTTGAGGATCCAGAAGCCCAGGTCCTGCAGGATCGTGCCGACGCGGAAGATGTTGTGGTAGCTGCCGATCACCCAGATCGAGCCATCGGGCTTGAGCAACCGGCGGGCCTCGGTCAGCCACTCGCGGGTGAACTGGTCATAGACGGCGAAGCTGGAGAACTTGTCCCAGTCGTTGGTCACTGCATCGACATGGCTGCCATCGGGCCGCGCGAGATCGCCACCCAGCTGCAGGTTGTAGGGCGGATCGGCAAAGATCATGTCGATCGAGGCATCGGGCAGCTTGCGCATTTCCGAAATGCAGTCACCACGCAGGATCTGGTTCACCGGCAACGCAACATCCGCCTTCAGCACCTTCGCCGGTGCCGCGCGCAGAGCCTTCGCCCGTTCCTTGACTGCAACTGCCATATCTAGTCCCTGACCCCTTGTGGATAAGGGCACCGTTTGAGTCATCACGGACTCGCCGTCAAGCCGCGACTCGCCAGATTCCGGCGAGTCGCGCGGGGTTCGGGATGAGAACGAAACGAGTCTATTTCGACATGTTGAGTCTCGTGATGCCACCCGGACTCAACATCTAGTGGTGTGCCTGTACGGACTCACCGGCAAATTTTTTCGTCAAAGCAGCTGCAATTGCGCCACCGGAGCGAAACTGCGCCGGTGCAGCGGGGTCGGCCCATGCTCGCGCAGTGCCGCCAGATGCTCGGGCGTACCGTAACCCGCATTGCGCTCCCATCCGTAATGCGGATGCGCCAGCGCAGCTTCGCGCATGATCCGGTCGCGATGCTCCTTGGCGATGATCGAGGCCGCCGAGATGCACGGCTCCAGCGCATCCCCTCCAACGATCGGTCGCGCGGGCCAGCACCACTCCGGTCGTCGGCCGTGCGGTGTCAGGTTTCCATCCACCAGCACCTCGCCCACACCCTCGTCTTTCGCGAACTGTTCGCACAGCGCCTGCACGGCAAGCGTCATTGCCAGCATCGTCGCGCCGAAGATGTTGAGCCGGTCGATCTCCTCGGGCTCGACCACGCCCACCGCCCAGCGGCAGCGCCGCTTGATCTTCTCTTCCAGCTCCGCCCGGCGCGCCGCGCTCAGTTTCTTGGAGTCATCCAGCCCCGAAGGTCGCGGCTTGCACAGCACCACCGCCGCCGCCACCACCGGCCCGGCCAAAGGCCCGCGCCCCGCCTCGTCCACGCCGATGGTGACCATGGACGAAAAGGAGGTGGCACAACTGGCGTTCACAGGCATTGTGGGCTGCATGACGAATCCGATCCTGCGCTCGCTATCGCCTCTCGCCCTGCTCCTCGCAAGCTGTTCCGCCCAAGGAGCCGATCCGGACGAGGCGGGGCTAGCGGTGACCGACGTCGCCACTTTCGACGAGCCCTGGGCGATGACCTTCCTGCCCGGCACCAATCAGGCGCTGATCACCGAAAAGAAGGGCAAGCTCAAGCTCTGGACCGAAGGCACCGAAAAGACCATCGACGTCTCGGGCACACCCACGGTCGACTATGGCGGACAGGGTGGCTTCGGCGATGTCGTCGCCGCGCCCGATTTTGCGCAGAGCGGCATGGTCTATCTCAGCTGGGCCGAAGCGGGCCAGAACGACACGCGCGGCGCGGTCGTTGCACGGGCCAGACTGGTCATGGGCGATGCCCCCCGCCTCGAAGGCCTAAGCGTGATCTGGCGGCAGTTTCCCAAGGTCACCGGGCGCGGCCACTATTCGCACCGCATCGCTTTCTCGCCCGACGGCAAATACCTGTTCATCTCCTCGGGCGAGCGGCAGAAATTCACCCCTGCCCAAGACCTGAACGCAAACCTCGGCAAGGTCATCCGCCTGCTGCCTGACGGCACCCCTGCCCCCGGCAACCCGTTCGAAAGCAAGGGCGGCGTTTCGGCGCAGGTCTGGTCCTACGGCCACCGCAACCTGCTCGGCCTCACCTTCTCGCCCGATGGCCGTTTGTGGGACATCGAGCACGGTCCTGCTGGCGGTGACGAGATCAACCACGTCGAACCGGCCAAGAACTACGGCTGGCCGCTGGTGTCGGACGGCGATCACTACGACGGCAAGCCGATCCCCCGCAACAAGACCCGCCCCGACCTCGCCCAGCCCGCCATCAGCTGGAACCCTGTCATCGCGCCGGGCGACATGATCTTCTACACCGGCAAGGCCTTCCCCAAGTGGCAAGGCCAGGCCCTGATCGCTGCATTAGGTGCAGGCGGCATCGTCCGCGTGAAGATCGACGGCGAGAAAGCCACCGAACTCGAACGCATAGACCTCGGCAACCGCATCCGCGAGATCGAGCAAGCGCCGGACGGGACTGTGTACGTGTTGGAGGATGGTGAGGGAGCGAAGTTGCGGCATGTGGTGCCGAAGTCCTAGAACCCCCGCGACCACCGCACCGCAAACCCGCCATCATCTGCCGCACCGGCAAAATGCCCCGGCTCCTTGCGGAAGAACACGCTGGCCGAGGCATCGCCGCCCCACAACGCTGTCGCCCACATCAGTTCGGCATCAAGCTCGCGGCCTCTTGGCGCCAACGACAGGGGCGTCCGGGAGAACTCTGCGCGTTGCGTGGCATAGTCCCACACCACTGGCAGGTTCAGTTGCAGCCCGCCCCTCTCGATCCGCATCGGCTGGGCGAGCCGGAACGCCAACCTGTCGCCATCGCGAAACACATCGCGGTGGGAGACATCGAAAGACCACGACGAAGAGACCAGTCTTGACCCCGAAAGCACCACGGCCCCGGTGTCCAGACGCGAAAGACCGAGGTTGCCCGACGCTCCGATCGTGATGTTTCGTGCCGGTCTCCAATCGATGGCGGTTGACACTGTCGCGGTTGTTGCACCGCCTCCTCCCAGCGCATCGGCAAACCGCGCACCAAGCACCGTGTTGTCTTCCCGCATCAGGTCGAGGCCGAAGCGCCAGCCAAAGGCGCGCTGCGCTCCACCGTCGATCATCAAACCGACCCGGCGCAGCCAGTCCGTCCGACGCTCGCGCAAGGGATCGTTGCGCAACAGGACGCTGCGCTCACCGGAAATCGTCAGACCCACACTGCCAAGGCCCAGGCCATCCAGTCGATACCGCGTGGCCAGTGCGGTCTCGGGACGTGCAAGAACGCCATCGTTCATGCCCGCCACGACGAACGGCAGGTTATCGCGCCCTTGCAGCTGCGAAACCAGATTGTCCGCAGCTATCCTCCATCCGACCGCAAGATCGAGCGACCGGCCAAGACGCGCGACGGCGGACGTCGCCAGAACCCGCGCGCGTTCCCCCTCGACCGCTGCCAATCGCAATGGCACCACACCGAAACGACGGTCCACGGAGAATGCCATCGACACTCCCGGTGCCCCGATGGTGACTGGACGTTGCTCCCCTGCAAGCGCCTCATAAAGCGGCAGGCGCTGGCGTGAAACCCGAAGGCCCATAGCAAGATCAAGACTGTAGGCCCGGCCGTAGCTATCCAGCATCACCGTGCCGAGCGATGCCCCGGTCAGTGCATCGCCCATCGCCCCGCTGCTCGTGCCAGAAAGGCTGTCGAGCGACACCGCCACCTGCGTGCCCGCAAGCCCTGTCGATCCCTGCGGCGAAAAGGTCCGCGCAATGTCGAGAATGCCGCGCCCATATGTCGCATCCGTCCCCGCCGGCCCTGCATCGCGCGCGGTGCGCAGCAGCAGGTCCACGATCTGCGTTCCGGTCAGGTTCGGAAAGGCCTGAGCCAGCAAAGCCACCGCGCCCGAAACCTGCGGCGCGGCAAAGCTCGTCCCGTTGACGACGGTCACGAACGTCCCTTGCGCATTGGTCGTCGTCTTGATCGTGCTGCCCTCATAGACGCAGCAGATTTCCTCGCCCTGTGCCATCAGCACCGATGCCGCAGACGCGCCCGCCTTGTTGCTGAAGTCCGAGGCAAGACCGCTCGAATTAACCGAGCCAACCACGATCACATTGCTGCTGCCCGCCTGCAGCACCGACACGGCAAAAGGATCGGGATTGTTGGGATCGACCGCCGGGTCCGTACTCTTGCCCTCGTTCCCTGCCGAAACGATCACGACCACGCCCGCCGATGCTGCCCTGCCCACGGCAGCCCGCAAGGTCGCGTTGCCTGGATCGCCGCCCAGCGAAAGATTGATCACCCGCGCTCCCGCGCCCACCGCCGCGTCGATGCCTGCAGCGATGTTCTCGTCCGAGAATGTGCAGCCATCGCTCCCGGTGCAGCTGCCCGGCGTATCGGCCCGCAACATCTGCACCGTCGCGTTCCACGCGATGCCCATCATCCCCGAATTGTTGCGCGCAGCGGCAGCCGTCAGGGCAACCTGCGTGCCATGGTCGTCATCCGCATTAAACAGCCCCCGCGTGCCTGCCACGTCGCGCGAGGCCGACGAGATGCGCCCGGCGAACTCGGTATTGGCGGTATTGATGCCGGAATCGACGATTGCAATGGTCGTCCCCGCGCCGTTCGCCCCGGCCTGCCAGGCCGTTACCGCTCCGTGAAGCGAAGGTCCGTCTGACCGCCGGAACTCGGCCGTATCGAAACTGGTCGCACTGGGCGTTGGCGTCGGCACCGGTGCGGGGGTCGGAGTTGGAGTTGGAGTTGGAGTGGGCGCAGGCACTGGTGTCGGCGTACTCGAAACACCTCCACCGCCCCCACACCCTGTCAGCACAACGGAAAGCGACACTATCGCGGCATGACCAACCCAGCGAATTCTCGACATCACCGCACCTTGGCTTCGGTAGCTTTGCTCAAGTCTTGCTGATAACCCCGCCATCGTAAATGCCGAATGACACAAGTCCGGACTGGAATACGCAAATGCCCTTCGACCCCCAAATCGTCGATTGCTGGATCTTCGATCTCGACAACACGCTTTACCCGCCCTCCACCCGCCTGTTCGATCAGATCGACCTGCGCATGGGCCTGTTCATCCAGCAACTGCTCGGCTGTGACGAGATCGAGGCGCGGCGCGTCCAGAAGCTCTACTTCCACGATCACGGCACCACGCTGTCGGGCCTGATGCACTACCACTCGACCGACCCGCACGAGTTCCTCGGCTTCGTCCACGATATCGACATGGCACCCCTGGCTGCCGCCCCGCGCCTTTCCGAAAGGCTCGCCGCCCTGCCCGGCCGCAAGATACTCTTCACCAACGGCGACGATGCCTATGCTGCCAAGGTGCTGGCCGCGCTGGATCTTTCAGACAGCTTCGATGGCATGTGGGACATCCATGCAATGGCCTACAAACCCAAGCCCGAGCCTTCGGCCTACACCAGCATGGTCGAAGCCTTCGGCATCACGCCCGAAGCCTCCGTGTTCGTCGAAGACATGGCCCGCAACCTCGCCCCCGCCAAGGCGCTCGGCATGCAGACGGTCTGGCTCGACCTTGCGACGGACTGGGGCGATCGCGCCAAGGACGACGCCGCGATTGACGTGGTCACCGACGACGTGGTCGCGTGGCTCGATCATACGATTGCAAGCCTTGCCGATCAGGCATCGCTGGGCTAGTCGCCACGCAATTTTGTTCCATACCGATCCCGCACGGAGAAACGCCATGACTGAACAGCTGCAGGCTGCCATCGAAGCCGCCTGGGAAGACCGCGCCAATGTCACCCCGGCCAGCGATGTCGTGCGCGAGGTGGTCGAGGCCGCGCTCGAACTGCTCGACAGCGGCAAGGCCCGCGCCGCAGAGAAGGTGGACGGAGAATGGCGCGTCAACCAGTGGCTCAAGAAGGCCGTGCTGCTCTCGTTCCGTCTGAACGACAATGCCGTGATCGAGGCCGGTTCGGGCGGCGCTCCTGCCTTCGACAAGGTGCCTTCGAAATTCGCCGGCTGGGACGATGCCCGGTTCCGCGATGCAGGTTTCCGGGTCGTCCCCGGTGCCGTCGCACGCAAGGGCGCGCACATCGCCAAGGGCGTCGTCCTGATGCCGAGCTTCGTCAACATCGGCGCCTTCGTCGATGAAGGTACGATGGTCGATACCTGGGCCACCGTCGGCTCCTGCGCCCAAATCGGCAAGAACGTCCACATCTCGGGCGGTGCCGGCATTGGCGGCGTGCTCGAACCGCTGCAGGCAGGCCCGGTCATCATTGAGGACGGCGCTTTCATCGGCGCGCGTTCGGAAGTGGCCGAGGGCGTGATCGTCGGCGAAGGCGCAGTGCTGTCGATGGGCGTGTACCTCGGCGCTTCGACCAAGATCGTCGACCGCGCGACCGGCGAGGTCCACATCGGTCGCGTGCCGCCCTACGCCGTAGTCGTCCCGGGTGCGATGCCCGGCAAGCCGCTGCCAGACGGCACCCCCGGCCCCTCGCTTTACTGCGCTGTGATCGTCAAGACGGTCGACGCGCAGACCCGCAGCAAGACCGGAATCAACGAACTGCTGCGCGACTGATCGAGACCTGAGAACATCTGATCCGGTCCTGTCCATCTGGGCAGGACCGGAACGAGGCGCGTCCCTGCGCGTAGAGTCGGCAAGCACGGTTCTACCGAAGGAGAAACGCCATGGAACGTCACGGCGAAGAGACGCATATCACCACCGAGGAAGCTCGTGGTGGCACCGGCCTCAACGTGATGCGCTGGGTCCTGCTGATCAGCCTGCTCTTGGCGATCGGCGCATTGACGATGATCTGGGTGACAGGGGCACTTACCACGCCCCAATAGAAGTCTGCCCACTGAAGCCTTGTGGATGGATATGACGGTCGGCTGGAAACTCGATGCCCAATGCCGCGAGGATCTGCTGGCCGTCTATCCGCCGCGCTATGCCCGTACCGTCGCCGATCACGTCACCCTGTCGGTATCCGGCACGGAAGCTCCGCAGCCTGTCGAGGAAGCATTCATCATCGGCCATGCAGACGATGGATCGGGCGTGGAAGCCTTCATTGTCGCCATTGCAGGATCGACTGCGCGCCCGGACGGCGGAACCTGGCACGTCACCTGGTCGCTCGCCGAAGGGCGTGCCGCGCGGGAAAGCAATGACGTGATCGCCCAGGGAGATTGGACCTCTGTCCCGGCCACCGCCCTTTCCCTTCATCCTGCGCTCTGGTGATTGACACGCCCCGGCCCGGCGGCAATCGTCCGGCAATGTCCGCCGCTCAAGACCTCATCGCCCAGCTAGACCTGTCGCCCCATCCCGAGGGTGGCTGGTATCGCGAAACATGGCGCGCTCCTGCCGCTGCGGGTGCACGCCCTTCCAGCACGGCCATCCTCTTTCTGCTCGGCACTGGCGATCGCTCCCACTGGCATACGGTTGACGCGGACGAAATCTGGATCTGGCAAGGCGGAGATCCCGTTGCCCTGCAAATCTCGCCAGACGCCGGCACAGCTTCCCGGACCATCATTCTGGGCCCTGAGAGCAGCCACAGCTTGCAGGCAGTCGTCCCGACAGGCCAATGGCAGGCAGCATCCCCTGTCGAGGGGCCGCACGGCTACGCTCTCGTGTCCTGCGTTGTCGCCCCCGGCTTTGATTTCTCGGGCTTCGTTCTGGCCCCACCGGGGTGGGAGCCTGGCGCATGACCCGCTCGGTCCTGCGCTGGGTGCTTGCCCTGTTCTACTTTGCGGCGGGCGTAATCCATATCGTCGCACCTGCCCCCTTCCTCACAATCATGCCCGCGTGGGTGCCTGCTCCCGAAGCCACCGTGCTGTGGACCGGCATCGCCGAACTTCTCGGGGCCATCGGTCTCGCCCAGCCCTTTTCCGCCCCGTTGCGCCGCGCCGCCGCTGTCGGGCTCGCCGCCTATGCGGTCTGCGTCTTCCCCGCAAATATCCACCATTTCGCGCTCGATATGGCCAAGGTCGATCACGGTGCGGGTCTTGCCTATCACGTGCCTCGCATGTTCGCGCAGCCGCTGCTGGTGTGGCTGGCATTGTGGACAGGCGGCGTCACCGATTGGCCATGGAAAAAGCGAGCCAGCTGACCCCATGCTCCTGTCCGATCCTGCAACGCTTGCCGCCTGCGTCGCGGCCGTCATCCTCGTCGGCATGGCCAAAGGCGGCTTCTCGGGCCTCGGCGCGCTCGGCACGCCGGTTGCCGCACTGGTCCTACCTCCGTCGACAGCCGCAGCAATCCTCCTGCCCATCCTGATCGTGCAGGACGTTGTCAGCGTGTGGTCGTTCCGCCATGCCTGGGACCGCTGGATCGTCGCCTGGATGCTGCCCGGCGCGTTCCTTGGTGTCGCGGCAGGATGGGCCATCGCGGCGAGCATTGACGAAAAGGCGCTGATGGGCGTGCTCGGCGGCATCACCCTGCTGTTCGGCGCCTACCGCCTCTGGGTCGAACGCGGCAACCGTGTCGTAGCAGCGTCCACTTCACCCGGTTGGGTCGGAGCGCTTTTCGGTGTGGCGACGGGATTCACCAGCCAGGTCGCCCACGCTGGTGGCCCTCCGTTCCAGATGTGGGTCACGCCGCGCAAGCTGCCGCACCTCACATATGCCGGAACCAACGCGATCCTCTTTGCCGCGATTAACTGTCTCAAGGTGCCGAGCTACATTCTGCTGGGTGCATTCACCCACGAAGTCGTGATAACGGCCGCACTGCTTGTCCCGCTGGCGATCGCCACCACGCTGGTCTCGGTTCGCGTGGTCAAGGTCCTGCGCCCGGAACGTTTCTACACGATAATCTATCTGCTCATGGTCCTGCTCGGCGGAAAGCTGATCCTCGATTCCCTGTAGGACTGGTCAATCCCTGCGCGACCTGCCACGGCAATCAGCAAAGGAGATGATCATGAGCGACGACGATTACGTCTATGACGAAGACAGCGGCGAATGGATGCCCGCATCCGAACTGGCCGCCAAGCGCACTGCCGAGAGCACTGTCGAAGTCCGCGATGCGGTTGGCAACATCCTCGCCGATGGCGATCAGGTGACGCTGATCAAGGATCTCGAGGTCAAGGGCGCTGGCCAGACGCTCAAGCAGGGCACGCTTATCAAGTCGATCCGCCTGACCGGCGATCCACAGGAGATCGACTGCAAGTACCCCGGCATCAAAGGCCTTGTCCTGCGCGCAGAGTTTGTCCGCAAGCGCTGATTCCCGCACATCGATTGTGCACTGCCAGACGCCAATCCGACTCAAACATCAGCGCATGACTACGTATGTTTGGGCAGGCCGGAATCCGGCACAGCAAATCATCATATTGAATCTAAACCGAAAGAGTGACGATTGCAAAACATGCAACCAGGGCTCCGGCAAATACAATTGCGGCGCTGCACACGATTTGTATGCTGCAACGCAACAAGATAAGGGTGCTGCTGAAGGCAATCTTTCCTTATCTTCCAGGAGACATTGCCATGTTCAAGACTATCCTAGCCGCCGCCGCTGCCGTGCTCGTCGCCACCCCCGTGTTCGCTGCCGAACCTGAAACCGGCTCGTTCACCTATCAGGGCGTGAAGTACGACTACACCGCCGAACAGCAGGGCGACGTCAAGGTTCTCAAGGGTGCTGCCTATGCCGGCAAGGTGCCTTTCGAACTGAAGGTCACCAAGCGCTCGGTCACCGGCCGCTTCAACGGTCGCCCGGTCGCCTTCGACGTCAAGGACGTCAAGAAGATCACGAGCAAGGCCGCTGCCAGCAACGATTGACTGCCCCGCAACACGGGACTGCCCACCAATCTGGCTCGTAAGGGCCAGTTGGCGAGCAGCGCCTCACCCGTGAACCGCGCCAGCTTCGCGCTGAACCGGTAGTCTCGAAAAGGGCGCTTCCCTCGCGGAGGCGCCCTTTTTCGCGTCGCTAACGCTGCAATAAGGATTTCCACTTAAACTCCTTGGCGGACATTGAGGGAGGACAGGATGTTTGCCATTGCACGCGCCGTTGCGCGCCGCCCGTTGCCAGCGCTCTGCGTGGTCGGGGTAATCGGATTTCTTGCATTCGGGCAGACGCCCGAGAAAAAGCCCACTGACCCGTGGGGTTCTGCCCCTGCGGCGGCCGAAGCTGACGCCACGGCGAAGGACTCTGTGCTGGCCAAGGCCGTCGACAGCGCTGCCGACTACGTCGAAAAGGCCGACAGCACCGGGACGGTAGCCAAAGTCCGCGGCACGGTGGAAACTACCGCCAGCGGCCTGGACAACTCCGCAAACGAAGTGGCCAAAGCCACCGGGAACTGATCCGCGAGCTCCGGCTTTCCTCTGCATGACGGGGGAACGTCGGAGACTACGCGATGGAGCCGAACAGGATTGCAGCGCTGTTGCTCGTCGCAGGCGGCGCGATTGGTCTGGCCTGCGCCAACCTTGTGCCAACCCGTGCGGTATCGGCTCCTGCATCGTATCCTTCGGCCTCGGCCGACGACTATCCCGAGATTACCGCTGTCTCGTACGAGAACATCCCCGTCCCGGTCGCGCCAATCATCCGCCGCGGGCCCATGCAGCTTGCATCGTGGGAGAAGCCCTGGCTCGAACCGCCACCGCTCCCGCCTGAAACAGCTTACCCTCGTGCCGAAGACGACGATGCGAACACAGACCTGTCGCCTGCGGACGACCTCGATCAGTATGAAGACGCTGAACTGGTCGACGAGCCTGTGGAAATGGCGATCACCCTCGCGGGCCACCCATGACGCGCACATCGAGCCCGCTTCCGACAGCCTTGGCATCATGCGTCGCGATGACTTCCTCAAGTCTGGTCGCAATCGCGTCATCATCAGCGCTACCATCCACAGGGTAACGCGCGATCACCATGCCATCGGCAACGCTGGTCACGCAGATGTAGCGAATGGTCGAGCGGGCAGCCAGCTCGTCAAGATCCACGCCGTCGGCAAGCCGCCACGATTTGCCCCCATGCGACCGGATCGGACGCAGGCAATGCCGACAGATCGAATGCAGGGCACCATCTTCCTCGCGCGACCTTTGCGCGACCGGCAAATGAATGCGCGTGTACCAGCATTGCGTCAGCGTATTCGATGTGGCGGGGCGGATGAGCATGCCACCACCATGACCGTTCATGGTTGGTAACCCGTCAAATGCGCCTTACGCAAAAGAACGAGGGGCCTAGGTCAGGCCAGCGTAACGAAAATCTCCGCCACCAGCACCCACAGCCCACCCGACTGCCGCCATTTGGCCGCAAATGTTCCGGACGCAAGTTCGGTTTCCGTTCCCTCGATAATGCCACGCCAGCGCCCATGCTCCATGGCAATCGGCTCGACGGGAGAGGCAACGACCGTTTCGGTGCTGCGGGTGTAGATGGTTCGTGGCCGAGCGCTAAATTCGCGCTTCCAGGCCTGAAGCTGGGCCTTGCGCCCGGCAATCACCGCACTGTCCGTACCGGTGACAAGGACCGCATGGGGGCTGAGGATCTGCCCGATAACGGGAAGGTCCGCCTCTGCCAGCGCGCGGTTGAAAGCGGCGCGGCGGAGGCGGACCTGAAGTTCGGCGTCAGTGACTTTTGTCATTCCAGTGCAATGGCAGATGCCATGCGATCTGGAAACCGTTCAGCCGACTGAAGCCTTGCAATCCGTACCGATCAATCAGGCCGAAGCGAGATTGACAGCCGAAGCCTTGCCATTGCGGCCGGTTTCGACTTCGTAGCTAAGGCGCTGGTCCTTATCGAGGCTCGACATGCCGGCAGCCTGAACGGCCGAGATGTGAACGAAGCTGTCCGCGCCGCCGTTGTCAGGCTGGATGAAGCCATAGCCCTTTTCGGTGTTGAAAAACTTTACGGTGCCTACTGGCATGGGATGTCCTTTCAGGAACGATTGTTGCCCGGCAGCGAAAGTGCAGCCGGGCCGTGCGTCAAAATCGTCAATTGAAAGGAAATCGTCGTCGAAGGCCTCGCCTTGGCCGAAGCGCCAGCGTGGTAGTCAATACCGAAGTCCGTCGCAAAATTCGACGTCAGCGGTGCTCTTGTAGCACCCCGGTCCTGCTTTGGCGAACGTAATCGGATGGTGGCCCTCGTGGCGTCCCGAAGCTATGGCACCTGCATGAGCGAAGAGCCCCCCGAAACGCCGCACATTCTGGTTGATGGCGATGCCTGCCCGGTGAAGGAAGAAATCTACAAGGTCGCCTACCGCCGCAACGTTGCGGTGACGGTCGTCAGCAATTCCCCGTTCCGCGTCCCCGTCCATCCGCTCGTCCGCCGCGTCGTCGTCAGCGACGGGTTTGACGCAGCCGATGACTGGATTGCCGAGGCAGCCGGTCCAAAGACCGTCGTCATCACCGCCGACATCCTGCTCGCAGACCGCAGCCTCAAGGCAGGAGCAACGGTCCTTTCTCCTGCAGGCAAGCCCTTCACCACCAGTTCCATCGGCAGCCAGATTGCAACCCGGGCGATCATGGCCGACCTGCGCGCCGGAGGAGACATCATCGGCGGCCCCGCCCCTTTTTCGAAGACAGACCGCTCCCGCTTCCTCTCTGCTCTGGACGAAGCGCTGGCCCGCCTCGCACGTTAAAGTTCGCTATTGCTCTCCAATGCGCCTAGCCCGGACGCCGGGCTACCGCCCGAATGGAGAACGATAATGGCGAAGAGCCAGAAAAAGTCGAACCGCGAGGCTCGCAAACCCAAGGCCGAAAAGCCCAAGAAACTCAACGCCTCCAACCCGTCGCAAAAGCCCGGCGTGGTCGCAGGCCTCGACAACATCAGGAACACCTGACGGACAGGTGGGCTCCATAGGGAGCCCACCGTTCCCTCTACTCAGCGGCAGCGCACGTTGCTGCGGTTGTCGCGGTTGTTGCGATTGCCACTGTCAATGGCAGCACCGATCGCCGCCCCGCCTATTGCACCGATGATCGCGCCGAGCGGCTTGCTGTCGCCCTCTGCGATGAGCGCACCAGCGGCCGCGCCACCCAGACCGCCGATGATCAACCCGGTCGAACCGTCCGAGCGACGGCAATAGTACCGTCCGTCGCGCCCTCGATAGACCCGGTCATCGTAGGAAAGCTGGCGCTCGCGATAGCGCCCGTTCTCGCGGTAGTACCGATCCGCCTCATACCGGCCATAGCGCGGGTCAGGGTTGTTGTAGTCGTACCGCCCATAGCGGTCGGAATACCCGCGATCGTAATAGCCCCACTCGTCCGAACCGTCGGCATATCCCGGCCGGTCATAATAGCCATTGCTCGTGCAAGCCCCGGTCAGCGTCGCCGCTGCCAGAGCCGAAATCATGAGGGCCTTTTTCATTGCGCGTTCCCATGTGCTGAAAGGCACGATGAGCCGCGCCATGTCATGATGGCAATCGTCTCGCGCGGGGGATGTTCCCGCCTGCTCTGCGAGCGCAGCGACCTTGCTCGTCCGCAGGGTGTGCAATAACATTGCGCCCGATGGCATTCTTGTCTTTCCGCACCCGCCTCCGCGCGTTCCAGACCATGCGCTGCGATCCCCCAGACCCGGGCTTCATCGCCGATCTCGAATTCCTGGAGAATCGCGATCTTGATCTCTCGGTGCGGCTGGGTGCGATGCTCGGATTCAACGCCTTGCTTATCACCATCGGCACTCATCCGATTTCGGCCAGCCCTGGCGCACCCCTCTCGCTTGATGCGCCCAGCCAGCCCGGCTTCGTTCTGGCGAACCTTGCCGCGCTGATGCCGCTCGTGATCTCATGCGCGCTGGCCCTGCGCGCGATGCTTCTAGGCGAAGAGTTCGACGCCGATGGGCTGGAAGGAGATACGGCGCTCCGCCAGCGCCTCTTTGCCACCTTCGTGCGTTCGATCGATGCCCAGGCGCGGCTGCTCTATCACGCCGTACGCTGGACACTTGCAGGCGGCGTGCTCAACCTGGTGCTGTGGGCGGCGATCCTCTACGCCAAGATGCACTGAAGCCGGATCGCACGAGGCGATCCGGCTTCAGGGGGGTGATGACCGGCGCAGACAACCGCGCCGGCATAATCAATCGTGCTCACGCCCGCCTGCGCCGATGTAGAGCTCGCGGCCCATCTCGTCGTACTTCGCGCTCATGGCCTTCATGCCAGCTTCGGCCTCGGCCTCGTCGGCAGCAACGAACGTCTCGATCGGCTGGTTCTGTTTGGCGGCGAATTCGCGCACTTCCTGGCTGATCTTCATCGAGCAGAACTTCGGCCCGCACATCGAGCAGAAATGCGCGGACTTGGCGCCTTCGGCCGGAAGTGTCTGATCGTGGTACTGCTCGGCGGTATCGGGATCGAGCGAGAGGTTGAACTGATCGCGCCAGCGGAACTCGAAGCGCGCCTTGCTCAGCGCATCATCGCGCACCTGCGCTGCCGGGTGCCCCTTGGCAAGGTCGGCCGCATGGGCCGCCAGCTTGTAGGTCACCACGCCGACCTTCACGTCATCGCGATCGGGCAAGCCAAGGTGCTCCTTGGGCGTGACGTAGCAAAGCATCGCCGTGCCGTACCAGCCGATCTGCGCCGCACCGATGCCGCTGGTGATGTGGTCGTAGCCCGGCGCGATGTCGGTCACGAGCGGCCCGAGCGTGTAGAACGGTGCTTCGCCGCAGGCCTCGAGCTGCTTGGTCATGTTCTCCTTGATCTTGTGCATCGGCACGTGGCCGGGGCCTTCGATCATCACCTGGACGTCCTGTGCCCACGCCCGCTTGGTCAGCTCGCCCAGCGTGTAGAGTTCGGCGAATTGCGCTTCGTCGTTGGCGTCGTAGATCGAGCCGGGACGCAGGCCATCGCCCAGCGAATAGGCCACGTCATAGGCCTTCATGATCTCGGTGATCTCGTCGAACCGTTCATAGAGGAACGATTCCTTGTGATGCGCCAGGCACCACTTGGCCATGATCGACCCGCCACGGCTGACGATCCCGGTCATGCGCTTGGCGGCAAGCGGAATGTAGGGCAGCCGCACGCCCGCATGGATCGTGAAGTAGTCCACGCCCTGCTCGGCCTGTTCGATCAGCGTATCGCGGAACACTTCCCAGGTCAGGTCTTCGGCCACGCCGCCAACCTTTTCCAGCGCCTGATAGATCGGCACCGTGCCGATCGGCACCGGCGAGTTGCGCAGGATCCATTCGCGCGTGTCGTGGATGTTGCGACCCGTCGATAGGTCCATCACGGTGTCAGCGCCCCAGCGGATCGACCAGACCATCTTGTCGACTTCGCTGGCAACGTCCGATGCCACCGCCGAGTTGCCGATATTGGCGTTGATCTTCACCAGGAAATTGCGCCCGATCGCCATCGGCTCGCTCTCGGGGTGGTTGATGTTCGAAGGAATGATCGCGCGGCCGCGCGCCACTTCGTCGCGCACGAACTCGGGCGTCACGTAATCGGGGATCGAGGCGCCCCAGTCCTGTCCGTCACGGATCAGCGCTTCCTTGGCCTGCTTGCGACCAAGGTTCTCGCGGATCGCAACGTATTCCATCTCGGGCGTGATGATACCCTTGCGCGCATAATGCATCTGGCTGACGTTCTGTCCGGACTTGGCGCGCAGCGGACGCTTCACCACGTTGGGGAACGCAGGCACCCCGGCAGAGCGATCCGGACCCTTCAAGCCATTGTCTTCGGGCTTCGTTTCGCGCCCGTCGTATTCCTCCACGTCACCGCGCGCCAGGATCCAGTCACGGCGCAGCTTGGGCAGACCCGCGGCAATGTCGATTGCCACGCGCGTATCGGTGTAGGGACCCGACGTGTCATAGACCCGCACCGGCGGCTCGCCGCTCGAAGGCTCGAGCGAAATCTCGCGCATCGCCACGCGCACGTCCGGGAAGCGCAGGCTTTCGACATGGATCTTGCGGCTGCCACGGATCGGCCCGGTGGTAACGCCGATTTCCAGCTTGGAGTTGATGTCGGCCATTGAAGCGCTCCTCTGGTGGACGGTCCGGGAGCGCGTGTGCCGTAGCCGAGGCCTGCGGCACTGCCCTTCCCTCCGCCCGTGCTAACGGGTTCAGGTTCGACGGGTCGGGCTGCGTGACCAGCCCCTCTCAGCCACACTGGCTCCCCGGGGTATGACGTTCTTTTAGAGCGGTATTCGGCAATGGGCAACCGGCTACGACATCCGCTTCCCGTTCTTCGACAATCCCGCGCTCACCGCTGATGCCGACAACCGCCCTCCGCCGCTGTTCAAGCGCATCATGAAGCCTGAAGTGCCCGACCTCTTCTACGTCGGCCTCGCCCAACCGCTGCCGACGTTGGTCAACTTCGCCGAACAACAGTCCAAGCTCGTCGCCGCCTACCTCGCAGGGACATATGCTCCATCGCCGTCCACCGAAATGCACCGCGTGATCGCAAAGGAGGAAGCCTACTATACCGGCCAATACTACGCCGCCCGCAGCCACACGATCCAGCTCGATTTCGATCACTACAAGCGTGCTCTGGCAAAGGAACTCGCCAAGGGAGCCAAGCGCGCCAGGGCAAAGGCAGGCGCTGCCCGGTCCCAGCCACGCTGATCACCTCGCAACCGCACCTGGCACATCGAGGTCCGCTCTTCTGCGCCCCTTTGCATCCCACGCGAGGCAAGGTCGGCTAAGCGACGACAGCAGAGCGCCAGCTGGTGTGAAGTCTCCAGCCGCTTCCCTCGGCCAGATCTCATCTTCCGTCCCACCCATCGTGGTTCCGCTTGCACCCGCTGGCGGTGAAGTCATCGCAAAGAGATGATTGTTCGCAATTCTGATGTGCTCATTCGGCGCCCCTCTCCAGGTCACACTTGGTGCGACGTTATTGGCAAACAGGCAGTAATCGTCGATCTCCATCCCGTCTTCTGTCCTGAAGGCCCAGGCCTGCGTCATCGAGTTGTGGGCGAATACGAGATGGGACTTCCGCCCGGATCGCGCGATCTGGCTCGCGATGTAGTCCTTGCGACTATACTGACCGAAGACCTTCTTGGCTGCGAAGCTGTTGTTGACGAACACGAAATCCCGGGCCTGTGCGGGTGATGAAACAAAGAAGCATTGCCCCACAAACTCACGCACGACGTTGTCGGTGACGATGACATTTTCCTCGATGCCCTCGAAGAGATGCTGCCAGAAGTCCGCATGCAGATCGAGCATGGTAACAACTTGCAGAGTGACGCCTTTCACGTTCGTCGGCCCGAATGCGGTCCCTTTCATACCGTTCAACGAACACATCGTCGCCCTGCGGGTGTTGTTCTGAAGCGAGGCGGCAAAGCCGGGAATCCCGTTGAGCCAGTCCACCACCGCCGAACAAGGTGTGATGCGACCAGCAGCCTTGGTGACCTCAAACGTGCTCACCACCGCATCGTTGACGCGGGCCGTAAAAGTCCGCGTGGCCGCATCCGAGTAATCGGAAAGTTCGATCGTCGCGGATGCCGCTTCGCCGCTGTAGGAAACGGTGAAAGCAGGTACGTCCTTTGCCCAAACCGCGCATTGATCGAAATTCTCGACCAGATTGCCGATCACACACCGCGCATCGGTGAAGGCATCGCCAAGTCCGTCGGATAGCCTACACCCACGCGCCAGGCTCGCGCCAACTGCCATGTTCGGCAGACTGCTGATGTCACACTCGGTAAACCAGGGATTGTTGCGGGCGACGCCATAAGGCTTGGGTCCAAGCGTTTCCGGATTGCAGTATGCCGACCCGCCGCTCACCATGATCGTCATGCCATCGAACCAGTGCTGGTTACCCCGGCCCTCCTGGTGGATGATCTCCATATCGCGATGGTCGATGGTGATGTTGCGTCCGCGGAAGTGCAATCCGTCGTAACCCGTTCGCGGCGCGCCGGGAACGTACGATGTAGCCTTGATCGTGACAGGAACGCTCGCCTCGATCGTCGCATAGCCCCTGGCGCTGGTGTAGCGTGTTCCTATGGCCTCCAGCGTGTAATCGTCACGCTGTTCTACCAGCAGGATGCGTGGCCGGTGAGCCCCCTTGCTGGCGGCGTAAGCAAGCGCGTTCCGGATGGAACTGTACCGCGATCCCGCGATCTCCGGTTGCGACGGAGCAATCGTCACCTCAAGATCATGCAAATTCTGCGATGGCATGAACAGGTAGGGGCCCATGACCCGGTTCTGCATTGTCGCGTCGCGTGGAATGGCCTCGAAGAACAGATTGGCATCACCATGCCTGCCATCGTGCTTCAACCGTACCCACCACCCCAGATACTTGACCGGTCGGCCATTCGCATCGTCGAACGTTTGGTACGAAGGCTGACCGATCTCGACCTTGTTGCCTTCATAATGAACGATGACCGACCGGATTCCGAGATTCTCCAGCATCGAGCCGCCATCATTGGCAAATGCGGATACGCCGACCAGCACGCTGTCCGTATAAGCCTGGTTCGGCGGAACAATCAGGCGCATGGCTGGCTTGGCAGTCAGCCGTACCGGATCTGTCGGCGCGGACGCAAAACCCGATCCGGCAGTGCCGGTCCAGCCCTGTGCAGGCCAGAGCCCGTCGATGCTCGCTGCAGACTGCGTTGCAATCGCCTGCGGTTGCTGCGTCGGTGTCGGAGTAGGCAGCAGGACCGGAGTGTTGCCGCTCGTACCGCCGCCGCCACATGCGGACAGCATCACGGTCATCGAAACCCCGGTCAGAAACGACCTCCGACTGAAATTCTTGTCAACCGTGGGAAGTGAACGACTATGAACAAGGCGATCAAACACAAATTGCAATCCCGCAACACCCTGAAAACACAAGGCGAATGCAGTGATTTGCTGACGGTTTGATAGATCGTTTTTGCTCTAAGTATATGTCTTATAAAGTAATATTTGGGATCACAGCGGGATGCGGAGAAATTTCTTTCAGATCGCTTAATACCGCGAGACGTTCGCAGTTATTTTTACAAGGAAAGTTTCAGTGCCGTAAGCATACGGAGATTTCTGCAGTGACCCGCGCCTGAACGCCCCTTGTGCTCACCGCAGCGCTTCCGTCATAAAAATGACAGGCAGTAGAAATCCCCCACGCCGCCGCATCGGTACGAAGCGAATCATTCGCTGCCGCGACCACGGAATCCTCTAGGAAACGCCTGCAGCCCCAATGCCGCCGCACTGAAACGCGTCCAGGGTCAGGAGCCACGACGCCGTCTCGCGCAAGAGACATCCGATGAACCAAAGGCTCACCAACATTACCCCCGATAACGCCGCCTTTGCCAGAGCGGTACGTTGCTCCTACTCCGCCGCCTCCGCCAGCGGCGCATCCCGCCGTACCCCATCATAGACGAACTCCTGCCCGTCCAGATCGATCGCCGGAAACGCCTCGCGCTCCAGCCAGTAGTTCTGGTTGTGCCGCCAGACGTCGTTGGACCCGCGCCGTGGCAGCTTGTCCATGTCGCGCATCAAGTAGCCGGGATTGAAGTTGTCCTCCTCGATCCACGGCAGCACCTCCATGCCGGCGTCCTCGTCGCGGAAAGCCACTTCCACCTTCTTCGCACCGCGCGCATCCATGTGGTTGAGCAGGTGACAGACGAAATCGGCCATCATGTCCACGCGCAGGGTCCAGCTTGCCCGGAAGTAGCCGAAGACCCAGGCCATGTTGGGAACGCCGGTGAACATCATGCCGCGATAGGTCACCGTCTCGCCCCAGTTGACCGCCTGGCCGTCCACTTCGAACGGAATGTCGCCCAGAACCTTCAGCCGGAATCCGGTGCAGGCCATGATGATGTCCGCCTCGATCAGTTCGCCCGAACTCGTCAGCACGCCCTTGTCGGTGAACCGGTCGATCGTGTCGGTCACCACCGAGGCGTTCCCCGCCACGACATGCTTGAACAAATCGCCGTCCGGCAGTTGCGCAAGCCGCTGCTGCCACACGCGATAGCGCGGGGTGAAGTGCGGTTCGAACTGGAAATCCTCGCCAACATAGCCGCGGATCAGCGCGCGCAGGTCCTCGGCCATGGCCTCGGGCTCTTCCCGGCTGCGGCGGTCCATTTCGTAGAAGTTGTGGATGTAGTCCTGCCGAACCACCCGGTGGATGGTGGGCTCGTCGATCCCGATCGTGCGCAGCCGCTCGGCCAGTTCGCTGACGTTGGGTGCGCAGTAGAACCATGTGGGCGAGCGTTGCAGCATCGTCACCTTGGCGCCCTGATCGCACAGCGCCGGGACCACCGTCGCCGCCGTCGCCCCCGATCCGATCACCAGAACGCGCTTGCCCGCAACGTCGGTCGCCGGGTCCCATAGCTGGGCGTGGACGAACAGGCCCTTGAAGTCCTGCGTACCCTGCCACTCCTTGGGAATGTAGGGCACCTGATGGTCGTAGTAGCCCTGGCACATCCACAGGAACCCGGCGGTGAAGGTGACTGTCGCGCCGTCCTTCGTCCGCGCCTCGAGCGTCCAGCGTTTCGTCCTGCTGTCAAACTTTGCGCTCGTGATCGTGTGGCCATAGCGGATGTGCCGGTCGATCCCGCCTTCCTCGATCACCTCGCCCATGTAGTCGAGGATCGCCTGCCCGCTGGCGATCGGCGTGCCGACCCAGGGCTTGAAGCGATAGCCAAAGGTATAGAGGTCGGAGTCCGAACGCACGCCGGGATACTTGTGCGTTTCCCACGTGCCGCCAAAGGTGTCCTTGGCCTCGATGATCGCATAAGTCTTGCCCGGACACTGCTCCTGCAGGTGCCATGCCGAGCCTATCCCGGATATGCCTGCGCCGACGATCAAAACGTCAAAGTCGCCGCCCGATGCTGCCTGTTCGCTCATCATGCCTCTCCATGGTCTGACGCCATATGCGGCCGTTTTCGGCTCGTCCTGGAAAGTGACATTGATCGGTATCAACTTGCAACCGGGTGCGCCCTTTCATGAGGCGTTCGGTCAAGAAAATGAAACGCTTGGGGCATGCGTGCTCAACTGCCAGCCTGCCACTCCCGCACCGCATCCAGCGGCCATGCCAGCATCAGCACGTTGAGCGCCAGATTGTCGCGGATCATCGCCAGCGTGAACAACTCAAAGGCAATCGCCACTGCCACCGTCACCATCGCCGGCGCCCTGCTCGCAAATACGAAGCCCAGCGCCATGAAGGCCATGTCGCAGAACGAGTTCAGCACGCTGTCGCCCGAATAGCCCCACGAGATCGTCACCGCGCGGTAGCGGTCGATGATGATTGGCGAGTTCTCGAGAATCTCCCACGATCCTTCGACCAGCACCGCCAGCGCCAGCGCCCATGTCGGCGAGATCGCCTTGAACCCCGCCCGCTGCCACAACAGATGCGCCGCGCCATAGAACAGGAAGCCGTGGATCACGTGGCTGAAGCTGTACCAGTCGGAGATCTGCTGGCTGTTCTCGGCCGATTCGACCACGCCCTGCCACAGCCGGATCGTCCCGCACGGGCAGATCGGCGGACGGTGCATCCCCAGCAGGATCACCACGATCCCCAGCGCCACGCCCAGCGCCGCAATCGCGCCTGCCCTGCCCGGTCGTAGTGAGACCCCAGCCGCCATCCTGAAACTCCCCCTCAAGTCCATGCCCTTTCTGACGGGTGAACCTGACAGTCACAAGCCCATGGTTGCACCGGCAACTGCATGGCCCTAAGCGCTTGTCCCATGAAAGTGCGGCACTGTGACATCGCGATCCTTGGTGGCGGCCTTGCAGGCGGCCTCGTCGCACTGGCGCTGCGCCGCGCTCATCCCGAACTCTCGCTGCTGCTGGTCGAACAGGGCGAGGAGATCGGCGGCAACCATGTCTGGTCGTTCTTCGGCACCGATGTCGGCAAGGCCGGGCGCGAATTGCTCGACGGCATGGTCATCGCCGCCTGGCCGGAATACACCGTCCACTTCCCCCGCTTCGAACGTCGGCTGAAGACCAGCTACTACTCGATCAATTCCGCCCGGTTCGACAGGATCGTGCGCGAACGCCTCGGCGATGATGCGATTCTCACGGGCGTACGCGCGCTCGCCTGCAGTTCCACCAACGTTACCCTTTCCAACGGCACCCGGATCGAGGCTGGCGCGGTGATCGACGCGCGCGGCTTGCGCAGCGTCTCGGACCTCACCGGCGGCTGGCAGAAGTTCGTCGGCCGCCGCTTCCGCCTCTCCGCCCCGCACGGTCTCGACGCCCCCATCGTCAAGGACGCCACGGTCGAGCAGATCGACGGCTATCGCTTCGTCTATTCGCTCCCCTTCGCAGCCGACGAGATCTTCGTCGAGGACACCTACTATTCCGATGGCCCCGCCCTTGATGCCGACGCTATCCGCGCCCGCATCGATGCCTATGTCGCCGCCAAGGGCTGGCTGGTCGCCGAAGTGCTCGAGGAAGAACAAGGCGTCCTTCCGGTCGTCGCGGGCGGCGATTTTGCCGCGTTCTGGCGCGCCAGCGGCGGCCCTGTCGCCCGCGCAGGCGTGCGCGCCGGGCTGTTCCAGGCCGTCACCAGCTATTCGCTGCCCGAGGCCGTGAAGTACGCGCTCGCCCTCGCCCGCCAGCAGGATCTTTCCGGCGAAGCCCTCGCCCGGTTCAGCGAAGACTGGTCGCGCAAGCACTGGGCCCACTCTGCCTACCTTCGCCAGCTTTCCGCCCTGCTGTTTGCAGGCGCTGAGCCGGACAAGCGCTACCGCGTGCTCGAACGCTTCTACAGCCTCAGTCACGGGCTGATCGAGCGGTTCTACGCCGGCAAGAGCACTGTTTTCGACAAGGCCCGCATCCTTGCTGGCAAGCCACCGCTGCCAATTACCCGCGCGCTGGGCGTATTGACCGGGCTGGGCGCCCGCCCCCAACCCCTCTCGCATTCAGGAAACTCACGATGAAGCGCGCTTGCGTAATCGGCTCCGGCTTCGGCGGTCTTGCCCTCGCCATCCGCCTCCAATCGGGCGGCATCCAAACCACCGTGATCGAAGCGCGCGACAAGCCCGGCGGCCGCGCGTATCACTGGGTCAAGGACGGCTTCACCTTCGACGCGGGCCCCACCGTTGTCACCGATCCCGCCTGCTTCGAAGAACTCTGGGCGCTCTCAGGCCACCACATGGCCGAAGACGTCGAACTCATGCCGGTAACGCCGTTCTACCGCCTCAACTGGCCCGACGGCACCAACTTCGACTATTCGAACGACGAAGCCCAGCTCCGCGCCGAGATCGCCAAGCTCAATCCGGCCGACGTCGCCGGGTATGACGAGTTTCTGCGATATTCCGCCGGCGTCTATGAGGAAGGCTACGTCAAGCTCGGCTCGGTGCCGTTCCTCGATTTCGCCAGCATGATCAAGGCCGCCCCAGCCCTTGCCCGCTATCAGGCATGGCGCTCGGTCTATTCGATGGTCTCAAGCTACGTGAAGGACGAGCGCCTGCGCCAGGCGTTCAGCTTCCATACCCTGCTCGTCGGCGGCAATCCGATGAACACCAGCGCGATCTACGCCCTGATCCACAAGCTGGAAAAGGACGGCGGCGTCTGGTGGACCAAGGGCGGCACCAACAAGCTGATCGAAGGCATGCTGACCCACTTCCAGCGCCTCGGCGGTGAAGTGCGGATCGGCGATCCGGTCACCCACATCGAAACGCTCGGCACGCGGGTAACCGGCGTCACCACCAAAAGCGGCTGGTCGGCCAAGTTCGATGCGGTCGCCTCGAACGGTGACATCATCCATTCCTACCGCGATCTGATGCCTGACAATCCACATGCACAACGCCGTGCAAAGTCTCTTGCTAAAAAGAAATTTTCGCCCGGCCTGTTCGTCGTGCATTTCGGCGTGGAGGGCACCTGGCCCGGCATCCCGCACCACATGATCCTGTTCGGCCCGCGCTACAAGGGCCTGCTGGATGACATCTACAAGCACGGCGTCCTGCCGGAAGACTTCTCGATCTATCTCCACCACCCGACCGTGACCGACCCGTCCGTGGCGCCTGAAGGCATGAGCACGTTCTACGCGCTCGTCCCCGTCGCCAACATGGGCAAGCTCCCGGTCGATTGGGACGAGATCGGCCCGATCCTCGAAAAGCGGGTGCTGGACGAAGTCGGCCGTCGCCTGATCCCGGACATCCATTCGCGTATCGTAACGAAGTTCCACTACGCCCCGGATGACTTCAAGGCCGATCTCTCGGCCCACCTCGGCAGCGCCTTCAGCCTCGAACCGCTGCTCACGCAGAGCGCTTGGTTCCGCGCACACAACCGTGACGATACGATTTCGAACATGTATCTGGTCGGCGCCGGCACCCATCCCGGCGCTGGCCTGCCCGGCGTGGTCGGTTCGGCCAAGGCCACCGCGAAGCTGATGCTGGAGGATCTTGCTTGACCGGCCGCTCCCCGTTGAAGCGCCTCGCCGTCTATTGCGGCTCCGCCTCGCCTGCCGATACCCGTTACGTAACCCTCGCCCGTGAGATCGGCGCCGAACTCGCCCGGCGCGGCATCGGCGTCGTCTATGGCGGCGGCAAGCTCGGCCTCATGGGCGCGGTCGCCTATGGTGCGCTCGATGCCGGTGGCGAAGTCATCGGGGTAATCCCCGAGGCGCTGGTCAACAGCGAAGTCGCCAACCCGGACTGCACCGAACTCCACGTCGTCCCCGGCATGCACGAACGCAAGAAGGCCTTCACCGACCTCTCCGACGGCTTCCTCACCATCCCCGGCGGCGTCGGCACGATGGACGAGCTGTGGGAAGCGGTCAGCTGGGCACAGCTGGGCTATCACGCCAAGCCGGTGGGCCTGCTCAACGCCTTCGGCTTCTACGATCACCTGCTGGCCTTCAACCGCCACATGATCGACGTCGGCTTCATCCGTGAGGCCCATGCCGGGATCATCATTGCCGAGCCCGACCTCGATCTGCTGCTGGCCCGGATGGAAGCCCACGTCCCGCACAAGCCGATCTTCGCGATGAAGGCGGACGATCTGTAACGGCATGCTCGATCGCAAGGCTCTCGTTAGTAACGCCCGCACATCGATCCTGAAGGGCTCGAAGAGCTTCGCCCTCGCCAGCCACCTGTTCGACCGCAAAACGCGCGAACGCGTCTGGCTGCTCTACGCCTGGTGCCGCCGCTGTGACGACATCGTCGACGCGCAAGACCACGGCGGCGCGCTCGGCGATCAGGCTGGAGCACACGAACGGCTTGCTCTGGTGCGCGAGAAGACCGCACTCGCCTTCGCAGGCAAAGCCAGCGGAGACCCGGCATTCGACGCCTTGGGCCTCGTCGCCCGCGAAACCGGCCTTACGCTCGACATGGCCCGCGCCGTGATTGACGGCTTCGCCCTCGACGCCGCCGAATGGCAGCCGCACAGCGAAGCCGATCTGATGCGCTACTGCTGGCACGTCGCAGGGGCCGTCGGCGTGATGATGGCCGTGGTCATGGGCGTCTCGCCCGATGACGAGGACACGCTCGACCGCGCCTGCGACCTCGGCCTCGCCTTCCAGCTCGCCAACATCGCCCGCGATATCGAGGAGGATGACGCCGCCGACCGTTGCTACATCCCGCTTGACTGGCTCTCCGAGGAAGACATCCCGCCCGGCGAGCAAATGAAACCGCACTACCGCCCCGCGCTCACTCGCCTGATCGCACGCATGTGCGAAACCGCCGAGATCCATGAGTGCTCCGCCCGCATCGGCGCGTCCCGGCTCAAGGGCCGCCAGCGCTGGGCCATCCTCGCTGCCGCTGGCATCTACGGCGAAATCGCCCGCGAAGTCGCCCGCCTTGGCGAGCACGCCTGGGACCACCGCACCGTCGTTAGTAACGCCCGCAAACTCGGCTTCGTCAGCAAGGCCGCATGGGCCGCGATGCGCCCGGTCCCGCGTTCCTGCATAGCCAAGGCGAGCATGCGCCGCTTCAACCGCGCAGACCTGATCGCGCTCGCCGCGCGCCAGCCTGCGGGTCATCCCTCCAACGCATAAGTCATATCGCTCTGCAGGTCCCTTGCTTCCCGCGCTGACTGTGGCACTCTCGCGCCAGGACAGGAGCAAAACCCGCCGTGGAAGCTGCAAGCTCTATCGTTACGTCACAGGATGACGCCCCCCCGGAAACCAGCCCGCTCGTCTACCGAACCCGCCTGCCGGTGCGCATCTGGCATTGGGTCAACGCCATCACGATCTTCGTCATGCTGATGAGCGGGGCGACGATCTTCAACGCCCATCCGCGGCTCTATTGGGGCAAGTACGGTGCCACCTTCGAAACCCCATGGTTCGAAATCGGGCGCCAAGGCCAGCAGGGTTTCCTTCGCCTCGGGAGCTTGCAGATCGACACCACCGGCTTCCTCGGCCTGACCGAGCATTCGACAAAGGCGTTTCCTCCGCTGGTCACGATTCCCAATTATTACAGCTTGGCCGAAGGTCGCCAATGGCACTTCTTCTTCGCGTGGGTGCTCGTTCTCTCAATCATCGCTTTTGTCATTTATGGAATTATTTCCAAACATTTGACACGTGATCTTGCGCTTTCACGTGAAGAACGCCAGCTGTCGCATCTGTGGCATGACATCAAGGAGCACGCCCGCCTGCGTTTTCCGACCGGCGAAGCGGCAAAGGCCTACAACCCCTTGCAGAAGATCGCCTACATCGGCGTAATCTTCTTGCTGATCCCGCTGGTCGTGCTCACGGGCATGACGATGTCGCCCACGCTCAACGCGGCGTTCCCGTGGTTGCTCGACATTTTCGGCGGCAGGCAATCGGCGCGTTCGATACATTATCTATGTGCATCAGGCTTTTTGGCCTTCATCTTCATCCATCTTCTGATGGTATTGCTGGCAGGCCCGTTCAACGAACTACGCTCGATCATCACCGGCTGGTATCGCCTGCCCGCAGCCCGAAAGGACCAGGCATGACCATCATCACCCGCCGCACCGCGCTTGTCGGGGCAAGCGGCCTGCTGCTGGCCGGTTGCGAGAAGATCACGACTTCGCCCACCGTACGCAAGGTGCTGACACTGGGCGAAAAGGCCACCCTTTCAGGGCAACGCCTGGTGACAGACCGCAACGCCCTCGCGCCTGAGTTCACCCGCTCAGATATCTCGCCAAAGTTCCGCATGAACGGCAACCGCATGCCTGCCTCGGCGGAATATCAGGCGCTCATGGCCAATGGCTTCGCCGACTGGAAGCTCGAGATCGGGGGCAAGGTTGCCCGCCCGTTCAGCCTCACCCTCGCGCAACTCAAGGCTGCCCCGCTGCGCACGCAGATCACGCGCCACGATTGCGTCGAAGGGTGGAGCGCCATCGGTGAATGGACCGGCGTCCCCCTCGCCCTGCTCCTGCGGCAGGCACAGGTTTCCTCATCAGCTCAATACATTGTCTTCCATTGTGCAGACGACTTCTCAGGTAATCCCTATTACGAAAGCATCGACCTGATCGATGCTCTCCACCCGCAAACGATCCTCGCCCACACCATGAATGGCCAGCCCCTGCCCGTAGGCCACGGCGCCCCGATCCGCCTGCGAGTCGAACGCGCACTCGGCTACAAGCAGGCCAAGTACGTGATGAAGATTGAGGCGGTCGAAACTTTGGCCGGCATCTACGGCGGCGGTGGCGGTTACTGGGAGGACCACTCCGGCTACCAGTGGTTCGCCGGCATCTAGACCTTCACCACGCCCCGCTCGATCAGGCTCCGCGCGCAATCGAGGATCGAATCCTCCACCGGACGCATCGTCCACCCAAGCCGCGCCTGCGCATGGGCGGAACTGGCCCCGCGCACATTCCCGAGTTCTCCGGTCACCTGCCGGATCACAGGATTGAACAGCGCCACAGTTCTGACCAGCCAGTCGGGCAACCGCCGTGTCGGCACCTTGCGAGCCTGTAGCCCCATGTTTGCCTTAAGCACTTGCGCCACATCGATAATCTTGAGGAACGGCCCCGACGCAATGAAGCGTTCGCCCGCCAGGCCCGGTGTCGTCAGCGCACGGAAATGAAGGTCCGCAACGTCACGCACGTCAACCAGCCCAAAGCCAATGTCCGGACACCCCGGCAACGCACCCGACAGAAGCTGGTTAACCACTTCAATCGACGGCGAAAAATCGCTCGACCAGACCGGCCCTAGCACCGCCGCCGGATTGACCGAGACGAATTCCATCGCCCCGCCCTCAGCCGCCACCCACTCCCGCGCTGCGCGTTCGGCAATGGTCTTGGACTTCACGTAAGCGTAAACGTCTGATCCGTTTAGATTTGTCCAGTCCTTCTCGGTGAACTCGAACGTCCCCTTACCATGGCCATAGGCAATCGCGGCGACCGAGGAAGTCTGGACGAAGCGCGTCACCCCGGCGTCGCGAGCGTAACGTAACGCGCGCAGCACACCTTCTCGTGCCGGAACAATGAGTTCGTCCTCATGCTTGGGTGCAGTCGTGGTGAAAGGCGAGGCCACGTGAGCGACATGGCTGCACCCTGCCATCGCCTCGGCCCACCCGGCATCGGTGGTCAGGTCGGCGGCGAAAAAGCGCAGGGTTTCAGCGGTTCCACCGAGCAGAGGCCGCAGTTCGGCTTCGCGCTTAGCCGAGCGGACGGTGGCGTGGACGGTCCAGCCCTCAGCCAGAAGCTGCCGGATCAGGTACCCGGCGATGTAACCGCTGCCACCAGTAACGAGGACCTTGCCTGCCATTATTCACGCCTCCCACCCGTTCATTATCGGAGAAGGATAGCGTGAGTAACGAGCGGCACCAAACGCCTTCGTCAGTATGGCTCCGGCAGGGCGTTTGCCTGCGGGAGTTGGGGGGGAGTCAGGGGGAAGTTGCCGGTTTGCCTCGGAGAGTTGGAAACCGGCAATTTTTCCCGATTATCGCATCAGAACAAGCTCTTCGGCCATCGACGGGTGCAATGCGACCGTCGCATCGAAGTCTGCCTTGGTCAGCCCCGCCTTCACCGCAATCGCCGCCGCCTGCAGGATCTCAGGGCTGTCAGGGCCGATCATATGGATGCCCAACACCTTCTCGGTCGAAGCATCGACGATCATCTTGTAAAGCCCGCGCTCGGGCCGGTGGCCGAAGATGTTCTTCATCGGGCGGAAGTCGGACGAGTAGACCTTGATGTTGCTGCCAAATGCCTGACGCGCTTGGCTTTCCGTCAGGCCAACGCCCGCGAGAGGCGGCTGCGAGAACACCGCGCTCGGGATGCAATCGTAGCTGACCGAGGTGTCCTTGCCGCCGAAAACGCGGTCGGCAAAAGCCTGTCCCTCGCGGATGGCGATGGGCGTAAGTTGTACGCGGTTCGTTACGTCACCGACGGCGTAGATGCTGTCGCACGCGGTCTTGCCGTGATCGTCGACCGGGATCTCGCCCGCAGAACCTAATGAAATCCCTGCATTTTCAAGCCCCAGGCCTTCCGTCTTGGGCCGCCGCCCCGTCGCCACCAGCACCACATCGGCATGGAGCGGATCCGGCTGCTTGCCAAGGAAGACGTCCAACGAACCATCGTCCCGCTTCTCGACGCGGTCGAACGGGCAGTTGAACTTGTATTCGATCCCGCGCGCCATCGTGATTTGCAGCAGGCGATCGCGCAGGGATTCATCGTAGCCCCGCAGGATCGTCTCGCTGCGGTTGACCACCGTTACGTGACAGCCCAGCGCGTTGAAAATCCCTGCAAATTCCATCGCGATATAGCCCGCACCGGAGATGACCACGCGCTTGGGCAGGCTTTCGAGATGGAACACCTCGTTCGACGTGATGCAATGCTCGCTGCCCGGAAATTCGGGCATGACCGGCCAGGCGCCAGTGGCGATGAGGATATACTTCGCGCTGATCTCACGCCCCGAGGCAAGGCGTACAAGGTTCGGCCCGGCAACGGTGGCGCGCTCGAGGAAGCGCTCTACCTTGTTGTTTTCCAACGTGTTCGTGTAGGCGCTATTGAGCCTGTCGACATCCTTGAGGACCGCGTCACGTAACGTCGGCCAGTCGAAGGTCATCTTCTCGACCGTCCAGCCATAGTTGGCCGCGTCCTGCAGTTCTTCGGCAAAGTGCGAACCATAGACCAGCAGCTTCTTGGGAACGCAGCCCCGGATCACGCAGGTCCCGCCGACCCGGTACTCCTCGGCCACGGCTACCCGCGCCCCATGGCTCGCCGCAATGCGGCTGGCCCGCACGCCGCCTGACCCTGCGCCAATCACGAAGAGATCGTAGTCGAAGTCCTGCCCGGAAACCTGCCCAGATACCTGCTCAGCCATATGCGCTCCTTGTCTCAGGCGAGCATATGGCCTCTGGTCCGCGCCAAGACCAGAGGCATTCCCTGCAATAGTCCGTTACGCGAAAGGTTCAGCCACCGATGCCCGCCGCCGCGAGCAGTGCCTCGGTCGAAGGGTCGAAGCCCTCGCCGCCGCCAGCCTCGATCTGCTTGGCGATGGCCTTGCCGAGTTCCACGCCGAACTGGTCGAACGGGTTGATACCGAGCATCGCCGCCGAGACGAACGTGCGGTGTTCGTGAAAGGCGATCAAAGCGCCGAGCGTGGCGGGATTCAGATCCTCGCACAGGATCGTCGCCGATGGACGGTCGCCCGGATAGGCCCGCGCGCCATCGTCGGACGCCTTGCCCGCCATCAGCGCTGCCCCTTGCGCAAAGCAGTTCGACAACAGGATTTCGTGATGAGCCGGGTCAAGATCGTGCCCCTGCGTCTTCACCGCAAGGAAATCGACCGGGATCAGGTGCGTGCCCTGGTGCAACAGCTGGAATACCGCGTGCTGGGCATCGGTGCCGACCCCGCCCCAGGTCACCGGAGCGCTGGCACGGGTCAGCGGCGAGCCATCGGCCAGCACGCGCTTGCCGTTGGATTCCATCTCGAGCTGCTGGAGATAGTCGGGCAGCAGCTTCAAACGCTCGTCATAGGCGAAGACCGCGCGCGACTGGCAACCGCGCACTTGTGTGTAATAGAGATCGGCAAAGGCGGCGCGGACGATGACGTTCTCGGCAAAGTCCACGTCGATGAAGTGACGGTCGATCGCGGCGGCACCATCGAGAAACTCGGCAAAGCCCTGCCAGCCCAGCGCCATGGCGACGGGAAAGCCGATCGACGACCACAGCGAATAGCGCCCGCCAACGGTTTCCGAAAACGGCAGAATGCGGGTTTCATCGACGCCCCATTCCACCGCCTTGTCTGGCGCGGCAGTGAGCGCGATGACCTGGCCGTAGGGATCGGTCACCCCGCCTTCACGCAGCCATTCGAGTGCGGAATGGGCGTTGGTCAGGGTTTCAGTCGTAGTGAAAGTCTTGGAGGCGAGCGCGATCAGCGTGGTCTTCGGATCGCAGGCTTTCATCGCCGCTTCAAGCGCGCAGCCGTCGATGTTCGAGACGACATGGACGGCGACTTTCGCTCCGTCGCGGGTCAGTGCGTCGATGGCGAGCGCGGGGCCGAGCGCCGAGCCGCCGATGCCGATGTGGATCAGGCTCTTCACCTCACCCAGCGCGCCTTCGTGGATTGCCTCGACCAGCATCTGCATGCGGGCGTGGAGCGCTTCGGCTTCCTCAACGCTGGTGTCCTTGCCAATGCCTCGCTCGGCGGTGTGCTCGGCCGCGCGGCCTTCGGTGTTGTTGATCTTTTCGCCCGAGATCAGCGCATCACGGCGCCCTTCCAAGTCCATCGCTGCCGCCACAGCGCCCAGCAAGGCGTCGACTTCAGGTGAAAGGTGCGTCTTGGACCAGTCGAAGATCACCGGGCCGCCGGGCAACTCTAGCGTGGTGGAATAGCGCGAAAGACGCGAACTGTCGGCGAACAGCTCTTTCAGGGTCGGCTTGGGCAGGCCTTCGAGTGCGGTCCAATACTGCTTTGCCTCGCTTGCGGACATGTCCAACCTCTTCCTTTCGCAACTGCGTAATCGCTCTAATGCCCGCCCGAGCGCGTCTCGCCAAGCGCGCTGTTCATCGACCGGCAAGCTGCGCAGACGTATTTCAGCCACTGTATTAGACAAACAACACACTTGACGAAGGGGCCTGCTGGCAACATGACCGCGACGATGAACGACACGCCCGACGCCAGCAGCCCGACGCCAGCGGATCAAGCCGCCCCCGCTTCTTCCGCAAGGAAGGAAAAGAAGGAAGACAGCTTCCCGGTCTTCCTGATCAAGCTGGTGCTGATCGTGGCAATCTTTCGCAGCTTCATCTTCTCGCCGTTCAACATCCCGTCGGAATCGATGCTGCCGCGGCTTGAGAACGGCGACTACCTGCTCGCCGCAAAATGGCCGTTCGGCTACAGCAGCTACTCGCTGCCGTTCAGCGCACCGCTGTTGCCAAAGCGCATTTTCGCCAGCCAGCCCGAGCGCGGCGACGTGGTGATCTTCAAGGCACCGCCGGGCAACGATATCGACTATATCAAGCGCGTGATCGGCCTGCCGGGTGACACGGTGCAGATGATCGGCGGCGTGCTCCACCTGAATGGCAAGGCCGTACCCAAGGTTAAGGTCGAGGATTTCGTCATCCCCGTCAGCCCGAACACCGATTGCCTTTCGATCGAGTTCGCGGTGACCGAGGCCGATGGCAGCCAGACCTGCCATTACCCGCAGTACCGCGAAACGCTGCCCTCGGGCAAAAGCTACAATGTCCTTGATATGGGCCAGCGGGCGGTTGACGATACCGCGCCGGTGATCGTGCCCGAAGGCCATCTCTTCCTGATGGGCGACAACCGCGACAACTCTATGGACAGCCGCTTCCCGGCGATGGAAGGCGGCGGCATCGGCCTCGTGCCCCAGGACAACCTCGTCGGCCGTGCCACGATCATGATGTGGTCGACCGATGGCAGCGCCAACTGGTTCCTGCCGTGGACCTGGTTCACCGCCGCACGCTGGAACCGGATCGGGGGCACGTTCTGAGCGCGCTTTCGGCAGAAGCCATCGCGTTCCTGACGCAGATTACGGGCAGCGCCCCATCACGGCCCGATCTTTGGGCCGAGGCACTGACTCACGGTTCGATGGGCGAATCGCGCGATTACCAGCGGCTCGAGTTTCTGGGTGACCGGGTGCTCGGCCTCGTCATCGCCGACTGGCTGCACGAAAAGAGCGACGCGGCCGAGGGCAAGCTCTCGCAGCGGCTCAACGCGCTTGTCAGTCGCGAGACCTGTGCCGACGTCGCCCGCGCCATCGCCATCCCGGCGCACATTCGCCTCGGCAAGCAGGCGCGTGACGATGGCGGAGCGCAGAGCGACAACATCCTCGGCGACGTGATGGAAGCGCTGATCGGCGCCCTGTTCGTCGAGCGCGGCTTTGAGGCGGCGCGCGATTTCGTGCGCAAGGTGTGGGAGCGGCCGATGGCTTCGGGCACCGGCCAGCGCAAGCATCCCAAGGCCGCACTGCAGGAATGGGCGGCGGGCAACCGGCGCAAGCCCCCGATCTATACCCTCGTCGCGCGCGAGGGTCCCGACCATGCGGCCAAGTTCACCGTCTCGGTCGAGGTCAAGGGCGTGGGCGATGCCAGGGCGACCGGATCGAGCAAGCAGGAAGCCGAAACCGCAGCGGCGCGCGCGTTCATGCAGGCCTATGGCTGACGCAAATCTGGCGGCCGGGGCATATTTCGCTTAAAGCTGGCCGCAACTCTTCAGAAGAATTGGAATAATGACCGAAAAATGTGGCCTCGTGGCCGTCCTTGGCGCACCGAACGCCGGCAAGTCGACCCTCGTCAACGCGCTCGTCGGGCAGAAGGTGGCAATCGTCTCGCCCAAGGCGCAGACAACGCGTGCGCGCCTGATGGGCATCGCGCTGGAAGACGTGGGCGAGGACAAGGCGCAGATAATCCTCGCCGACACTCCCGGCCTGTTCGAGCCCAAGCGTCGGCTGGACCGCGCCATGGTCAGTGCCGCTTGGGACGGTGCGCACGAAGCGGACGCGATCCTGCTGGTGGTCGATGCCCGCAAGAAGAAGCGCGACTATCTCGAGCCGATCCTCGAAACGCTGAAGGAGCGGCCCGAGCGCAAGCTGCTGGTGCTCAACAAGGTCGACTCGACGCCCAAGGAACCGCTGCTGGTCATGGCTGAGGCCCTGACGCAGGAGGCCGCATTCGACGAAGTGTTCTTCGTCTCGGCCCTCACCGGCGATGGCGTGCCCGAACTCAAGCAGCGCCTTGCCGCTCTCATGCCGGAAAGCGCATGGCACTATCCCGAGGATCAGGTGTCCGATGCCAGCGAGCGGCTGATGGCGGCGGAAATCACCCGCGAACAGCTCTATCGCCAGCTTCATGACGAACTGCCCTATGACAGCACGGTGCGCCCGGAAAAATACATCCAGCGCAAGGACGGCTCGGTCGAGATCCACCAACAGATCGTGATCACCCGCGAAACGCAGCGGGCCATCGTGCTCGGCAAGGGCGGTGCGCGGATCAAGGCTATCGGCGAGGCGGCCCGCAAGGAACTGGCGCAATTGCTCGAAACCAAGGTGCACCTGTTCCTCCACGTGAAGGTGGACGAGCGCTGGGCCGATGCCAAGGAAATCTACGAGGAAATCGGGCTGGAATGGGTGAAGTGAGGTTGCGCGCGGCACTGCTCGTTCTGGCCACACTGCTGGCCACGCCTGCACTGGCCAAGCCTGCGCCCGTACCCGAAGGCGCGCGTTACGTGGCGCTCGGCAGTTCCTTTGCCGCTGGGCCTGGCGTCGGTCCGAATACGCCGGGCACGCCGCCGCGCTGCGGGCGCGGAACGTTGAACTATCCGAACCTGCTCGCGGCAAAGCTCAAGCTTGCGCTGGTCGACGCGACCTGTAGCGGCGCGACAACCGAGCACGTGCTAGGCCCTTGGAACGAGGTCCCACCGCAGATCGAAAGCGTGACTGCAGACGCGCGGCTGGTGACGATCACCATCGGCGGGAACGATGTGAACTTCGTCGGCAATATCTTCGCCGCCGCCTGCGAGAAGATGGCGACGCCCGACCCGCGTTGCCAGAAGTGGCGCGAGATCAGCGAGGCTGAATGGAAGGGCGACGAGGAGCGCATGCGCAAGATCGTGCGTGAGGTTCGCCTGCGCGCACCCGATGCGCGGATCGTGTTCGTCGATTACATCACCGTCCTGCCGCTCAAGGGCGCTTGCGCCGCTGTTCCGATCTCTGAAGAGCGGATGGCCTACAGCCGGGGGGTGGCAAAGCGGCTGGCAAAACTGACTGCCAAGATCGCGCGGACGGAGAAGGCCGAGGTATTCCGCTTCTCCGCACTTTCGAAGACCCACGCTCCATGCTCGGACGAACCGTGGAGCAATGGCCTGACAGCGCCGCAGGGCGACGGCATCCCGGTTCACCCCAATCGGGCAGGTCACGAGGCTGCGGCGACCGCCCTCGCCAAGTATCTATCGTAATCTCAGAAACATAAACTTCTGACGGGCGCTTGCGCGCCACGCTCCGTCGCAAGGGCGGCCCAGTTCGCGCGCGCGCGCGGAACCCGACATCAAAGGTTCAAGTTGCGCCCCTAGTCGGGTCGCGAAGGGTCCGGGCGGTTCGCCCGTTAACATCCCGGGTGCCATGATGGACGGAGCGCGGGAATGAGCGATAGCGGCGGCGTGTTGACAGTGGGCGCCGTGCGCCCGGCCACCGACCAGACTCTCCGGCCATTTCAACCCCTCCCCGTTCCGGCTTCGATTAGCCGGACGCTGATGGAGGCGCTGGCCTTTCTGTTCCTGTTCCTCGCCACCCGCAGCTTCCTGTTCGGGAACCCTGTCGTCCACATCGACGAACAGTTCTACCTGTTCGTGGCCGAGAGGATGCGCGAGGGGGCCGTGCCCTATGCCGACATCTGGGATCGCAAGCCGATCGGCCTGTTCCTGATCTATGAAGCGCTGGCCGCCCTGCCTTTCGACCCGGTCATCGCCTACCAGATGGGATCGGCACTTTCAGCCACGCTGACGGCGCTGGTGATCAGCCGCCTCGCCCGCGAGATCGCCTCGCCCACAGCCGCATCGCAGGCGGGCGCGGCCTATCTCCTGTTCATGCCGATCTTCAATGCCGGGATGGGACAGGCTCCGGTGTTCTACAACCTGCCGGTCGCGCTGGCGGCGCTGGTCGTGGTCGAAGCGTTCAAGCGACAAGAGGCGCCGGGGCTGGTCTGGCGCGGCTGCGTGGCCATGCTGCTGCTCGGCCTTGCCATCCAGATCAAGTACACCGTGATCTTCGAGGGCGCTGCCTTTGGCCTGATGCTGCTATCGCGCGGATTTGCCGACGTCTGGACCTATCGCAAGCTCGGTGCGGCCGCAGCCTTGTGGATCGGCGTGGCCCTCCTGCCGACGGTCGCGGCGCTCCTCTGGTACGTGGGGATCGGGCAGGCCGATGCCTTCGTCTATGCCAACTTCGTCTCGGTGTTCGAGCGCGGGTCGGACGGCTGGAAATCGTACTGGCGGCTGACCAAGGAAGTCGCCGTGATGATCCCGTTCTGGCTGGCGATCTTCCGTGCGCCGCGCAAGTTCGATACCTCGGGCGGAACCCACCCCGCATCGCTGCGCGTGATCCGGCTGTGGGCCATTGCCGCCTGCATCGGCTTCCTGATCTTCGGCACCTGGTACGACCACTACGTTTCGCCGCTGCTGGTGCCGCTGTCAGTCCTTGCCGCACCGGCGCTGGCACGGGTCCGCGATGGCGAGCGCTGGTACGGCAGGCTCTTGCTGGGGTTCGGCGCCATCGCCGGTCTCGCAGTGATGATCTACCAATACAACCAGCACGGTTCGACGCGCCAGTACGAGGCGATGAACGCCGCCATCGCGCAGGAAATGCGCGGCGGCTGCCTGTTCATCTACGAAGGCGAGATGGCATTCTACCGCACGACCCACAGTTGCCTGCCGACGACGCGCATCTTCCCCAACCACCTCAACACGTATGTCGAAGCTCCGGCAATCGGCGTGGATGCAACGGCGGAAACGGCACGAGTGCTTGCCTCGCGGCCGACGGTGATCGTGATGCGGGGCAAGAAGTTCAACCTCTACCTGCCCAACATGGACACGCGCCGCATGATCAAGGCCGCCCTGGCCCGCGACTACGAGCGTTACGCGGCGGTCCCGCTCGGCAACAAGGAATACTGGCTCTACCGGCTGCGCAAGCCCGCAACCGGTAGAGCCCCGCTCCTTAATCCTCGGCCTTAGTCGCCTTCTTGGCCGGAGCCTTCTTTGCGGCAGGCTTCTTGGCTGCGGCCTTCTTTGGCGCGGCTTTCTTTGCCGGAGCCTTCTTCTTGCCCTTCGCGGGCGCCTTTGCGGCACGCTCATCGATCAGGACGATGGCTTCTTCGAGCGTCAGCGCCTCGGGCTGCTTGTCCTTGGGCAGGGTGGCGTTGGTGGTGCCATCGGTGACGTAGGGACCATAACGGCCAGCCATGAGCTTGATCTCGCCGCCCGATGTGGGATGCGCGCCGAAAACCTTGAGCGGTTCTGCTGCGGTGCGACTGCCGCGCGCGCCTGCCCCCGCCGCTGCAGCAGCAAGGTGCATGACGGCGGCGTTCATGCCGGTTTCGAACACTTCCGCAGTCGAGCGCAGTCGCGCGTATTTGCCGTCATGGGCAAGGTAAGGACCGTAGCGGCCAATGCTGGCGGTGATCGGCTTGCCGCTTTCAGGGTGCGTTCCAACCTCGCGTGGAAGCGAAAGCAGTTTGAGCGCCCATTCGAGATCGAGTTCGGCAATGTCCTTGGGGATCGAGGCGCGCTTGGCTTCCTTGCCTTCGCCCAGCTGGATGTAGGGGCCGAACCGCCCCGCTTTGCGCACGACCTCGAGGCCCGTCACCGGGTCCTTGCCGAGGACGCCATCTTCCGCGCCATCGCGCTCTGCCCCACCGGGCTGGGCGAACTTGCGGGTGTACTTGCACTCGGGATAGTTCGAGCAGGCGACGAACGCGCCGTAACGGCCACCGCGCAGCGACAGGCGGCCAGCCTCGCACTTGGGGCACAGGCGCGGATCGCTGCCATCCTCGCGCGGCGGGAACAGGTAGTCGGAGAGGAACTCGTCAAGTTCGGCAGTGACTTCGCTTGGCTTCTTCTCCATCACCTCGTCGGACTTGGGCTTGAAGTCGCGCCAGAACGCGGCGAGCACCTTCTTCCATTCGGCGCGCCCGCCCGAAACGTCGTCGAGCTCCTCCTCCATCCCGGCGGTGAACTGATAGGCGACGTAACGCGAGAAGAAGCGTTCGAGAAACGATGTGAGAAGTCGGCCCGATTCTTCTGCAAAGAAACGGTTTTTCTCGGTTCGAACGTAACTCCGATCCTTGAGCACCTGCAAGGTCGAGGCATACGTCGAAGGACGGCCAATGCCGAGTTCCTCAAGCCGCTTGACCAGGCTCGCTTCCGAATAGCGCGGCGGCGGCTGGGTGAAGTGCTGCGTCGCATCGACGCCGCGCTTGGCCGGCGTATCGCCGGTCTTCATGTCCGGCAGCAGGCTTGCATCCTCGTCGTCGCCATCGGCCTTCTGGTCACGTCCTTCCTCATAGACGGCAAGAAAGCCGGGGAACTTCACGACTTGCCCTGTGGCGCGTAGCTCGTGCTTGCCAGTGCCATCACGCAGGGTCACGCTGGTGCGCTCGATGTTCGCAGACGCCATCTGGCTTGCCATCGCGCGCTTGTAGATCAGGTCATAGAGCCGCGCTTCGTCCGCCGAACCATAACGGTCCTTGCTGAAATCCGTAGGCCGGATAGCTTCATGCGCTTCCTGAGCATTCTTCGCCTTCGTCTCGTAATGACGCGGTTTTTCCGGAAGATAGTGCCCGTCATAGCGGTCCGAAATCGCTTTGCGCGCGGCCGAAATGGCGCTCGGATCCATCTGCACGCCATCGGTACGCATGTAGGTGATCGCGCCTGCCTCATAGAGCGTCTGCGCCACGCGCATGGTATGGCTGGCCGAGAAGCCGAGCTTGCGCGCCGCTTCCTGCTGCAGCGTCGAAGTGGTGAACGGCGGATAGGGATTGCGGCGGGTCGGCTTGGTCTCGACCTCCTCGACACGGAAGGTGCCCGCTTCGACCACGGCCTTGGCCTTCATCGCCGCGCCTTCATCACCCAGCGTCAGCTTGTCGAGCTTCTGGCCATCGAACTTTACCAGGCGCGCGGCAAACTCAGTGCCGCCCTGTTCAAGCCGGGCAATGACCGACCAGTATTCCTGGGCCCGGAACGCCTCGATCTCGCGCTCACGCTCGACGATCAGGCGCAGCGCGACCGACTGCACGCGCCCTGCCGACTTGGCTCCCGGAAGCTTGCGCCAGAGGACCGGCGAGAGGGTGAAGCCGAACAGGTAATCGAGCGCGCGGCGGGCGAGATAGGCATCGATCAGGTCCTGATCCAGCTCGCGCGGACGCTTCATCGCGTCGGTCACCGTCTGCTTGGTGATCGCGTTGAAGGTGACGCGCTCAACTTCCTTAGGAAGTGCCTTACGTTTCTTGAGCAACTCCCTGACATGCCAGGAAATTGCCTCACCTTCGCGATCAGGGTCAGTCGCGAGAATCAGACGATCGGCGTCCTTGGCCGCATCGGTGATCGCCTTCACGCGGGACTGCTTGTCGCCGTACAGTTCCCAGTCCATCGCGAAGTCCTCGTCCGGGCGGACAGAGCCGTCCTTCACGGGCAGGTCGCGGATGTGACCATAGGAGGCGAGCACCTTGTAGCCGGGGCCAAGATACTTCTCGATGGTCTTGGCCTTGGCCGGAGATTCTACGATGACAAGCTGCATGATCTGAAAAAGCAGTCCTTACGTGTACGTGTGCGCGAGGGTGGGGACTACCGGACAGGTTCGTCAAGCGGCAGCGTGGGCAGTCATTCAGGATTGGAGGCTGACGCGCCCTCCTGCATGACGCTGCAAGTGCCCTGCAAGTTCCATCTCCAGCAAGGCCATCTGCACCGCACCCGCGCTCGCACCGCTTTGCCGGATCAGTTCGTCGACGCCGATCGGCGCAAGCGTGAGCAATCCGGCAATGTCCGCCGGGTTTTCCTCGATCTCCGGTGCCCAGGAATGCTGGCCCTCGCGGAAGCTGGACCGGGACTGGCCTTCGAAGCCGAGCAGCAGTTCGATCACGTCCTCAGGCGACTGCACGAGGATCGCCCCGTCGCGGATCAGCTGGTTGCAGCCGTGCGAGCGACTGTCGAGCGGGGAGCCGGGAATGGCCATAACCTCGCGCCCTGCCTCAGCGGCAAGCCGCGCAGTGATCAGCGAGCCTGACTTGGGCGCGGCCTCTACCACCAGAGTCCCGGTCGCCAGACCTGCAATGATGCGGTTGCGATGCGGGAAGTGGCGGGCGAGCGGTTCTGTGCCCGGTGGCATTTCGGCGATGAGCAGGCCTTCGCAAGCCACCTGCTCCTGCAGCTCGGCATTCTCGGGCGGGTAGCTGATGTCGATGCCGCTGGCGATCACGCCTACTGTGCCTCCGCCCTCAGCCATGCCCGCCAATGCACCGCGATGGGCGGCTGCATCGATCCCACGCGCCAGACCGGAAATGACCGCATAGCCCCTGGCGCTCAGCGCCGTCGCGAAATCGCGCGAGAGCTTCACCGCCGCTGCCGAAGCATTGCGGGCACCCACCACCGCTACCGAAGGCCGCGACAGCAGGCTGACGTCGCCCCGCACGGTCAGGATCGGCGGCGGGCTTTCCAGCGCGGCAAGGAGCGCCGGATAGTCCGGTCCGTCATGAAACAGATAGCGCGCGCCAGCCTTGCGGACTGCGGCAATCTCGCTCTCGATCCGCTCGACCGTCGCAGGGCGATAGGGCGCACCGCCTCGGGCGGCGAGATCAGGCAGTGCTTCGAGCGCTGCCTCCGCCGTGCCGAAGCGTCGCAGCAACTGATTGTAGCTGACCGGGCCGATGTTGGGCGAGCGCAGCAGCCGGATACGGGCGAAAGCCTCCCCCCGCGAAAGCGTGGCCTGCGCCGCCTCGCTCACTTCTTGCTGCCGACCCTGGGTTCGGTCCCGGCGCGCAGACGGCCGATGTTCTCGCGATGGAGGAAAACGACCAAGAGGGCGAGGAGAGCGAGAACCGGCACGTAGGCGGTGTAACCCAGCAGAAGCGCGGCAATCGGAGCCGCGACGGCGGCACTCATGCCGCCCAGCGACGAGATACGGCTGGCGAACAGCACACCCAGCCAGACGACCGCGTAGGCAAGGCCGATGGGCCAGGCGAGGCCGAGCGAGATTCCCATCATCGTGGCAACGCCCTTCCCGCCCTTGAACCTGAGCCAGACCGGGAAGCAGTGGCCGAGCACCGCGGCGAGCGCAGCAAGCGGCTCAGCCGAGGGCCAGAAGTGCCGGGCGATCAGCACGGCCGCGATTCCCTTGCCCATGTCCAACAGCAGCGTGGCCGCAGCGACGCCCTTCTTGCCGGTGCGCAGGACATTGGTTGCGCCGATGTTGCCCGAACCGATCGCACGCAGATCGCCTCCTCCGGTCAACCGGGTTAGGATCAGGCCAAAGGGCACGGAGCCGAGCAGATAGCCGACGAGCAGGGGCAATAGCGTTTCCACAGAACGCTCATATCCTCACACGGCACAAAAGCGAAAGAGGCCACTTCCCATTTTGCTGCCATTCCCGATACAAGCACCGGCAATGACCGACAGCCACCCGTCCGATCCTGCCGCCCCGCTTCTGCTGTTCGATTCGGGCGTGGGCGGACTTTCGGTCCTGTGCAAGGTGCGCGCAGTGCTGCCGCAGGCGCCGGTGATCTATGTCGCCGACAATGCCGGGCTTCCCTATGGCGACAAGACCGAGGCCCAGATCGCGGCGCGTGTTTCCGGGCTACTGGGACGACTGACCGAACGGCTGCGCCCGCGCCTCGTCTGCATCGCCTGCAACACCGCCTCGACCATTGCGCTGGCATCCGTGCGCGAAGTCCTCGAAGTGCCAATCGTCGGCACGGTTCCGGCAATCAAGCCTGCCGCTGCAATGACCAGGACCGGTGTGATCGGCCTCCTCGGCACGGCTGCGACGATCCGGCAGAGCTACGTCGACCGGCTCGAGGCCGAGTTCGCCTCAGGCAAGACCCTGCTCCGCCACGGCGCGCCCGAACTCGTCGCCGCCGCCGAGGCCAAGCTGCGCGGTGAAGCGATGGACCCTGCCGTCTATGCCCGCGCGGCACGGGCCCTGCGCGACATGCCGGGCGGTGAGCGCATCGATACCGTGGTCCTTGCCTGCACCCACTTTCCGCTGATCCAGGATGAACTGGCCGAGGCGTTTGGTCCTGGCGTCGCCTTCATCGACGGGTCGGACGGGATCGCCCGGCGCATCGCCCACCTCACGCAAGGCCAGCCCTGGCGGCGCGAGCAGCCCGACCTTGCACTTTTCACCCGTGGGGGCGCGGAGATCGACCAGTTGCGACCGGCACTGGCCGAGCACGGGCTGGACCGGGTAGAGGTATTCTGACGATGAAGATGCTAACGGTGGAGATGGTAACGGGGGCCTTCGCGTGAGTCGCTTTTCCAAGGTCTTGATCGTCCTGCTGCTGGTGCTGGGTCTTGCCTACTACTGGCTGCTGGTGAATGCCGGTCCCTCGAACGTTCCGGCGCGAAAGTTCGATCTGGCCGTGCTGAGGCAGGCAGCGGAAGCGATTCCGGGCGACAAGCCGACCGGGATCACCTTCGCGCCCGTCGCCACGCGCTATGTTCCCGGTGCGGCGCTTGCGGCGGGGACCGGTTTGCGGACCGTGACATCCGGGGTCTTCGCGTGGAAGCTGACAACGCCGGGCGGCGGGATCGTGATCGATCCGGGCCTGTCGCGCACAGATGCGCTGGCGATGGGCTTCCGGCACTATGACGACAATGCCCGCAAGCTGGTCGATCGCTGGATGGACCAGGCGGAACTGATCCTGCTGACACACGCCCACATCGACCACGTCGGGTCTTTCCTCGATCATCCGCGTTTCGAGGAGATCGTCGACAAGGCCGTGATCACGCCGGGAATGCTCGGCAATATCAACTCGCTTTGGCGCGAGAATGCCCGGCTGATCAGCGAACCGCGCGAGCTCAAGCCGATCGAGGCCGTGGCGCCCGGCGTCGTGCTGATCCAGACACCGGGGCACACGCCGGCTTCGGAGATGATCTACGTGCGGCTGGCATCGGGCCGCGAGTACATCTTTGCAGGCGACACCGCTTCGCTCTCGGCCAATGCCGAGATCCCGACTCCGCGCTCCCGCCTGCTGGCGGACTGGATGGCACCTGAAGACCGGCCTGCCGTGATCGGCTGGCTGAAGGGCCTGAAGGCCTTGAAAGAGCAGCACAAGAACCTCGTGATCCTGCCATCGCACGATGTCGACTGGACCATCTTCAACGCGCCGAAGAACGGCCTGACCCCCGCCCCCGAACTCATTCCTGCCCGAAAGGCCGAATAGCTCCGACTTTCGGGCAGTTACCCCAAATCCTGCTGGCAAAGCGAAAACAACAGGCGTAGAAGCCGCCCATTCGCCGGAGGGCCCAACGGGATCGGGCTCCCAAGGACGGAAACGTCCTTGTTGCAGGAAGGAGCGGCGGGGTGAATTACGATCAGGTTTTCGATTCTGCCATCGAGCGCTTGCACTCCGAAGGCCGCTACCGCGTTTTCATCGACATCCTGCGCAACAAGGGGGCCTACCCCAACGCGCGCTGTTTTGCAGGGCATAACGGGCCCAAGCCGATCACGGTGTGGTGCTCGAACGATTACCTTGCGATGGGCCAGCACCCCAAGGTCATCGCCGCCATGGAAGAGGCACTGCACAACGTCGGCGCAGGCTCGGGCGGCACGCGCAACATCGGCGGCAACACGCACTACCATATCCAGCTTGAGGAAGAGCTGGCCGACCTGCACGGCAAGGAAGGCGCGCTCCTGTTCACCAGCGGTTACGTCTCCAACGACGCCACGCTGTCCACGCTCGCCAAGATCCTGCCCGGCTGCGTGATCTTTTCGGACGAGCTGAACCACGCCTCGATGATTGCGGGCATCCGCAATTCGGGCGCGGAAAAGAAGGTGTTCCGCCACAACGACGTCGAGCATCTTGAAGAACTGCTCGCCGAGACCGATCCGAACGTGCCGAAGCTGATCGCGTTCGAAAGCGTCTATTCGATGGACGGCGACGTCGCCCCGATCCACGCGTTCTGCGACCTCGCCGAGAAGTACAACGCGCTGACCTACATCGACGAGGTTCACGCAGTGGGCATGTACGGCCCGCGCGGCGGTGGCATCACCGATCGTGATGAGGCGGCTCACCGCATCGACATCATTGAAGGCACGCTGGGCAAGGCGTTCGGCGTGATGGGCGGCTACATCGCGGCAGATCGCAAGATCATCGACGTGATCCGCTCCTACGCCCCCGGCTTCATCTTCACCACCTCGCTCTCGCCGGTGCTGGTCGCAGGCGTTCTTGCCTCGGTCCGCCACCTCAAGGCATCGAGCGAGGAGCGTGAGGGCCAGCAGGCGGCGGCCGCCTACCTCAAGAAGGCCTTTGCCGACGCAGGGCTGCCAGTCATGCCCTCGACCACGCACATCGTGCCGCTGATGGTCGGCGACCCGGTCCGCGCCAAGAAGATCGCCGACATCCTGCTCGCCGAATACGGCGTCTATGTGCAGCCGATCAACTTCCCGACCGTCCCGCGCGGCACAGAGCGTCTGCGCTTCACTCCCGGCCCCTCGCACACCCAACCGATGATGGACGAGTTGACCGAGGCGCTGGTGGAAATCTGGCAGCGCATGGAGCTGGAATTGCAGAAGGCGGCGTAATCCCGCTGACAGCAGCGAATAGGCCCTCCCCTCACCGGGAGGGCTTTTTCGTTGGCCTTGCCTTTCGCTGCACAAGCGCTAGCCTTAACCGGACAGTTAAATCGGGAGAGTTCATGCCTGTGCAGTCCTACGACGAGGTTGTCCTTGGCCGCCGTTCCATCCGTGGCTATCTCGACAAGCCGGTCCCTCAGGCACTGATCGAGGACATCCTTGCTCTGGCCATGCGTTCTCCTTCATCGATGAACACGCAGCCCTGGCACTTCCACGTCATCACCGGCGAGCCACTCGACCGCATCCGCAAGGGTAACACCGAGCGCATCCTTGCGGGCGAACCCGACAGCCGCGAGTTCCGGCGAGGCGAGCCGTTTGGCGGGGTCCACCGGGAGCGGCAGGTTGAAGTCGCCAAGCAGCTGTTCGGCGCCATGGGCATCGCCCGCGACGACGCGCCTGCCCGTCAGGACTGGGTCCTGCGCGGCTTCCGCCAGTTCGACGCCCCGGTCTGCGTAATCGTGACCTATGACCGCGAGCTCGCTGGCAGCGACGACACGGCATTCGACTGCGGCGCCGTAACAACTGCACTCGTCAACGCGGCATGGTCGCGCGGGCTTGGCTGCGTGATCAACTCGCAAGGAATCATGCAATCTCCGGTCGTGCGCGAACACGCCGGCATCCCTGACGATCAGGTAATCATGAAGGCCGTAGCTCTCGGATGGCCCGACCCGGACTTCCCCGCCAACGCCGTCATCAGCACCCGCAAGAGTGTGAACGAGGCGGCACGGTTCGTGGGATTCTAAAAGCCCTACGAGAAAGGCCCCACCTTCCGCCAGGGCCTTCTCCAATTCAGTCAGCCGCAGCAAAAATCAGCGCAGCGAAACCACGTTGTCCGAAACGCGCGGATCGCGGCGGTCGCCACGGTACTGGCTTGCCATCGGCTCGTCCGAGACTTCGAACACTTCGGTAGCGCCAAAGCCGTTGAAAGCGGTCTTCATCGCCGCGCCATAGGCGCCGAGCATGCCGATCTCGATGTAGTCGCCCACCTTCACGTCCACCGGCAGTTCGAACGGACCTTCCATGTGGTCCATGTCATCGCAGGTCGGGCCGTAGAAGCTGAACGGCTCCAGTTCGATCTCGGTCTCGACGTCATTGGCAACCTCGTCGCGCAGCACGCGCACCGGGAAGCGCCAGCCGACGTGGGCCGCATCGAACAGCGCGCCATAGGCACCGTCGTTGATGTACAGTTCAGTGCCGCGGCGGCGTTCGACGCGCACGATCATCGAGTTGTATTCGGCGCACAGGGCACGGCCCGGCTCGCACCACAGTTCGGCCGAGTACGAAACCGGCAGCGATTCATAGGTGCGATCGATCACGCCGAAGTAGTCTTCGAGCGGCGGCGGTTCCATGCCTGGGTAAATCGACGGGAAGCCGCCACCCACATCGATGATGTCGACGAGGACCGAAGCATCGACGATGGCGGCACGCACGCGCTCGAGCGCCTGGACATAGGCGTGCGGGCTCATCGACTGGCTGCCAACGTGGAAGCATACGCCAAGCGAGTCCGCCACCTGACGGGTCGCCTGCAGCAGTTCTGCCGCATTGGCCAGATCGCATCCGAACTTCGACGCGAGGCTCAGCTCCGAATACTCCGAAGAGACGCGCAGGCGCACACACAGCGTCAGGTCTTCGGGCACGTTACCATCGGCGTCGGCTGTTGCCGCCTTGATCTTCTCCAGCTCCTCGATCGAATCGAGGCTGAACACGCGCACGCCATAGGTGTGATAGGCTTCGCGGATCGCTGACGGTGCCTTCACCGGGTGCATGAAGCACAGCACCGCCTCAGGCAGCGTTTCACGCACCAGACGCACTTCGGCAATCGAAGCGACGTCGTAATGCGTAACGCCCGAATCCCACAGGATGCGGATCAGGTCTGCCGACGGATTCGCCTTCACCGCATAGAGCGACTTGCCCGGAAACTTCTCGACGAAGAATCGGGCAGCGCGCGCTGCGGCGTGCGGACGGTTCAAAATGGCGGGTTGTTCAGGCGCGGAGGCGCGAACTACAGCCAGTGCGTCAGGATGATGGTGCAACTCAAGGGACCCCCAAACGGAACGTTGAACGAAGCTGCCTTGCGGTTTGGAAGTCCCCATGGGGCAGCGAGAGGGGGGTAATAAGGCCCTGTGTCTGAATCTCAAGTGAAAATAACGCCGGTCAAAACAACTGTCAGGAAAATGAAACAATTCCAAAGGGTCTCAAAGATTTCAGCACTTTAGTGCATCGGCAAGTGCAGCCCACGCGGGCAAGGAAAGCGGGTCGTTTGCGCCGTTAGCCGCCGTGGGATGCGATGCGAATCGTGCAACGGTCATTTCAGCCGCCGGATCGACCCAAACGGTCTGCCCGTGGATGCCCCTGCCGGAGAAGCAACCGCGGTTGTTGTTGCTGATCCACCACTGGCTGCCATAGCTCCAGCCGGGCAGTTGCGGATAGCGATTGCGGTCGAAATGCGCGGGGTCCCCGCCGTGGGTTGCGCGCTGCGCCACGCTCTCGGGAATGACGCCAAGCCCGCCCAGCCGCATCGCCTCGCCAAAGCGCGCCAAGTCCTCAAGCCGCAGGTTCAGGCCGCCACCAGCAAAGGCGGTGCCTGCCTGATCGACAATGAGATCGGCATCGCCCAGCATGCCCAGCGGCTGCCACAGCCGTTCGCTCAGCACATCGGCGAAATGCTTGCCCTCGATCCGCGAGATCATCCACGCCAGAACCTCTGTGTTCGGCGTACGGTAGGTGAAGCCCACACCATGCTTCCCAGCCTTGCCGATGGTCGGCAGGTACGAGCACAAGTCGATCGGCCCTGCATAGTCATCCGGCCTCGGCGTCAGGCCCAGAGCGGCACTGTAAGCACCGATACCCGAGTTGGGATCGGCATAGTCCTCCGAGAAATCGAGCGCCGTGGTCATGTCGAGCACCTGCCGCACGGTCGCGTCGCCAAAGCCGCTGCCGATCAGCTCCGGCAGGTAGTCCGACGCCAGCGCAGCCGGGTCCAGCCTGCCCTCCTCGACAAGCATTTCGGCAATCGTGCCGACGAAGCTCTTGGTGACCGAGAACGCAATGTGCCGCGTCTCCGGCCGGGTCACGCCGAACCAGCGCTCGAACACCACCTTGCCGCGATGGAGGACGAGGATGCCGTCGGTAAAGGCCTGCGTCAGCGATTGCTCGAGCGTGACGGGCGCATCCGCATTCAGCGGCACGAACGAAACCTGCCCAAGATCATCGCGCAGATCCCGCTCGAACGGCACGCCCTGCCCCGATGCCGCAACCCGGCGCGAGGGCACGAACTGGCGCATGTTGGAGTAGGACCAGCGGATCATCGGAAAACGCATGTGATCCGCGCGCGAGGCGAGCAGCAGGCGGTCGGCAGGCGGCGGGTTGCCTTCCATCCAGCCCATGCGCACCGGATCGCTGGTCATCCCATCGAGCACTTCCCCCGCCATTGCACTCTCCCGCCTACATCGTTGTCAGCAGGTAGCATGCATCAGGAAAGACGGTCGCGGAAGTCCTCGTAAGTGAAACCCTTCACCTTCTCGAGGCGGTCGCTCTCGCTATCCCACAGCCAGATCGAAGGCAGCGGCACGCCGTTGAAGGTCGTCGTCTTGACCATCGAATAATGCGCCTGATCGAGGAAGGCAAAGCGCGTGCCCGGCTCGGCCAGACCCGGCTTGCGATAATCGCCGATGACGTCCCCTGCCAGGCACGAAGGCCCGCCCAGACGGACCGGAGCCTCGCCCTCCCCGCCATCCTCGTACTCGTCAATCGGCTGTTCGCCCAGCATGGCCGGGCGATAGGGCGCTTCGATCACGTCGGGCATGTGACATGTCGCGGAGATATCGGTGATGCCAAGTTGCATCCCGTTCCAGTGCGTATCGAGCACGGTGCCCACAAGAATGCCGGCATCCAGCGCCACGGCCTCGCCCGGCTCCAGATAGATCTCGCAGCCGGTGCGCGCCTTCACGTCGCGCAGGAACGCCACCAGATCATCGCGCTGGTAATCGGCTCGGGTGATGTGATGTCCGCCGCCGAAATTCAGCCACTTGAGCTGCCCGAAGTACGGAGCGATGCGGGCTTCGAGTGCTTGCCAGGTGCGCTGGAGCGGCTCGAAGTCCTGTTCGCACAGCGTATGGAAGTGCAAGCCTGAAACACCTTCAAGATGCTCCGCCGTAAGTTGGTCCACCGGAAACCCGAGACGCGAATGCGGCGCGCAAGGGTCATAGCGCGGCACCTCGCCCTCGGCATGGAGCGGATTGATACGGAGGCCGATGTCGAACGCCTCGCCCGCAGCCCGCGCCGCCGCAATCTCACCGGCAAACCGCGAATGCTGTCCCGGAGAATTGAAGATCACATGGTCGGAAAGCCGCAGGATTTCAGGCAGATCCTGCGCCTTGTAAGCCGCACAATAGGTCGCGATCTCGCCCGAATAGTGCCCGGCTGCCAGCTTGGCTTCCCACAAGCCGGACGTGCAAACCCCGTCGAGATACTCCCCGACAATCGGCGCGACCTTCCACATCGAAAACGCCTTGAGGGCCGCCAGCACCTTGATCCCGGCCCGGTCCCGCACGTCGGCCAGCACCGCCAGATTGGCTCGCAGCTTTGCAGAATCGACGACAAAGGCAGGGCTATCCACCCGCCCAAGATCAAACTGCGCAAAAGCGCCCGGATCGCCCGCTCTGGTTTCCATATTGATACCTCGTTTGGTTCACGCAGAGACGCGGAGAAAGAAGAAGAGGCGCAGAGAGTTAGTCAGGTTTGTAATCGTTGACCACTCTTCGGATGCCGTCCTTCAGGGTAGCCTCGGAGAAATTGAGAAGCAGCCCGACGGGCTGCTTCAGCAATCTCAGATAAGTCAGCAACTGCTTCGCGTGAGCCTTGCTCAATTGCTCCACAGCCTTGATCTCAAGCACCAATCTTTCGTCTATCAGCATGTCGATCTTGAACGCGGGATCGTATGTAACTCCATCGAAGATGGCTTTCACCTGCACCTGCCGCTCGACCTTGATCCCCTGCTGCCGCAACCGCCCCGTCAACACGGATTCATAGACGGCTTCATACAATCCGGGGCCAAGCTCCCTGTGAATGGCAATAGCCTCCGCAAGGACGATCGAGCACAACTCGTCAATCGAAAGCACGGCCCCCTCCGCGTCTCTATTCTCTTCTCCGCGTCTCTGCGTGAAACAGAAAGATCAAAACGCCAGCGGCCCCGCCAGTTCCTTCACCTGCCACGGCAGGCCGTGCTTGTTCAGCATGTCCATGTAGGGATCGGGATCGAACTGTTCCATGTTGAACACGCCCTCACCGCTCCACACGCCCTGCACCATCATGGCAGCGCCGATCATGGCCGGGACGCCGGTGGTGTAGCTCACCGCCTGGTTGCCGGTCTCACGATAGGCGTCCTCGTGGTCGCAGATGTTGTAGATGTAGAAGGTCTTCTCCTCGCCATCCTTCAGGCCGGTGGCAATGTCGCCGATGTTGGTCTTGCCCTTGGTCGTCGGACCAAGCGAGGCAGGTTCCGGCAGCACGGCTTTCAGGAACTGCAGGGGGATGATTTCCTGTCCGTTGTAGATCACCGGGTCGATCCGGGTCATGCCCACGTTCTGCAGCACGGTGAGGTGCGTGATATAGGCGTCGCCGAAGGTCATCCAGAAACGAATGCGCTCGATCTCGGGCAGGTGATGCGCGAGGCTTTCGAGTTCCTCGTGGTACATCAGGTACATGTTCTTCGGGCCGACTTCCTCGAAGTCGAACTGCTGGCGGATGGTCAGCGCGGGCGTCTCCACCCACTCACCGTTCAGGTAATGGCGCGCAGGCGCAGTCACTTCGCGGATGTTGATTTCCGGGTTGAAGTTGGTGGCAAAGTGCTGCCCATGATCGCCGCCGTTGCAATCGAGGATGTCGAGCGTGCGGATCGTGTCGAGCTTGTGCTTGCGCAGCCAGGTGGCGAAAACGCTGGTCACGCCCGGATCGAAGCCCGAACCCAGCAGTGCCATCAGGCCCGCTTGCTTGAACTTGTCCTGATAGGCCCACTGCCACGAATATTCGAACTTGGCCTCGTCGATCGGCTCGTAGTTCGCAGTGTCCATGTAGTTGACGCCCGCGGCAAGGCAGGCATCCATGATGTTGAGGTCCTGATAGGGCAGCGCGAGGTTGACCACGAGGACCGGCTTGACCTCATTGATCAGAGCGGTGGTCGCAGCCACATCGTCGGCGTCGATCTGGAAGGTGTCGATAGTTACGCCGGTGCGCTCCTTCACCGAAGCGGCAATCGCGTCGCACTTGGACTTGGTCCGGCTTGCGAGCGCAATGCCGGTGAAGATGTCGGAATTCATCGCCATCTTGTGGACTGCGACCGAGCCGACGCCGCCTGCGCCGATGACGAGAACTTTTGCCATGATAACTCCAAGTGTCTTTTTGCGCCCCGCTGCGATGCTGCGCAGGACATTCATGGGCAGCGCCTTTAGAGTAGTGGCATGACAAACCCAAGTCCTTCTGTCGCCAAGCGCCTGCCCACACGGGAAGGCGTGCTGCGCGCGGCAGACAAGATCGCACAGTTGCTGCCGCAAACACCCGTTCTCCCGCTGGAACTGCCCAATGGCGCGATGGTCTGGTGCAAGGCCGAAAGCCTGCAGCCCGTTGGCGCCTTCAAGATTCGCGGCGCTTGGCACCGCCTGACCGAGCTAGACGAAGACGAGCGGGCCCGAGGCGTCGTCGCGGTATCGAGCGGCAATCATGCGCAAGGAGTCGCCTGGGCGGCGCGCAGGCTGGGCATAGCCGCGAAGATCGTCATGCCGAACGACGCGCCTGCGGTGAAGCTTGCCGCGACCCGTGCGCTGGGTGCCGAAGTGGTACTCTACGATCGCCCCGGGGGAGAAGACCGCGACGAAGTGGCTCTTCGCCTGACGTCCGCAAGCGGCGCAACGCTCGTCCACGCCTATGGCGATCCGTGGGTGATCGAAGGACAGGGCAGCACCGGCATCGAACTGGCAGCGCAAATGGAATGCCTTGCCGGTGGCCCGCCCACCCGCGTCGTCACCCCATGCGGCGGCGGCGGACTCGCGTCGGGCCTCGCACTGGCGCTGCCCGACGCGCGGATCGTGCCGATAGAACCCGAAGGCTGGGACGATGTGGCTCGCAGCCTTGCATCGGGCGCAATCCAGCGGGTGGCCGCCGATGCGCCCAAGACTGCCTGCGATGCCCTGCAGACGCCTGCGACCTTTCCCATCAACTTTGCCGTCATGGCATCGCGCGGTTTGCAGGGCCTCAGCGTTTCCGAGGCCGAAGTTCGTGCTGCGCAACGCTATGCTTTTGCCAAATTGCGGCTGGTAGTGGAACCGGGCGGCGCGGCAGGACTGGCCGCAATTCTTGCCGGAAAGGTTGCCACTGACGGCGACACTGCAGTGATCCTGTCGGGCGGCAATGTCGATCCTGCAGCCTTTGCTGCGGTGATTTCAGAGGGTTGAGCGCGCGTCTTACAGCTTGCGGACAATCCGCGGTCAACTGCCACACAGACGCAATGGTCACGTTCTAGCCGCACTCCCGAACAGTCTTCTTCGGGGATCTTGCCAATGCTGGAACGTGCCCGTTCCCATCCGATCACACGCTCCGTTGTCCGCCGGGGCTCCGGCATGGCCAACCGCGTGCTCGACCATGCCTTTGCGCTCGCGTTCCGTGGTCTTGTCTATGCGCAGATTTGGGAAGACCCCGACGTCGATATGACGGCGCTGCAGATCCGGCCCGACAGCCGCATCATCGCCATCGCCAGCGGCGGCTGCAACGTCCTGTCCTATCTCACGGCAAATCCCGAAGCGATCACGGCGGTCGATCTCAACACCGCCCACATAGCGCTCAACAAGCTCAAGCTCGCCTCGGCACAGCACCTGCCCGATCACGCGCACTTCCGCCGCTTCTTTGCCGAAGCCGACAGCGCCGCCAACATCGCCGCCTATCGCACCTACGTTCTGCCACACCTCGACGAAACGACGCGCCGCTATTGGGAAGGTCGTGACCTGTCCGGCCGCCGTCGTATCAGTGGCTTCACCAGCAACATCTACAAGCGCGGGCTGCTCGGCAACTTCATCGGCGTCGCACACCTCCTCGCCCGCCTCTACAAGATCGATCTTTCAGCGATCCTCGCCGCGCGCGACATTGCCGAGCAGCGCCGAGTGTTCGAGCGCGAAATGGCTCCGGTATTCGACAAGCGCTTCGTGCGCTGGCTGACCGACCAGCCCGCCTCGCTGTTCGGCCTCGGCATCCCGCCTGCCCAGTTCGAAGCCCTTGCCGGGAACGAGCCGATGGCCGAAGTCCTGCGCCGCCGTCTGGAAAAGCTCGCCTGCGATTTTCCGGTAGAGGACAACTACTTTGCCTGGCAGGCCTTCGGACGTGGTTATGGCCGAGGCGACCGCTCCCCGCTGCCGCCCTATCTGCAAGCCGCTAACTGGCAAACCGTGCGCGAGCGGGCAAACCGCATTGACGTGCGCCACGCCAACCTGACCGAGCACCTCACCGCCCAGCCCGCTGCCTCGCTCGATCGTTATGTCCTGCTCGATGCACAGGACTGGATGACCGACGACCAGTTGAATGCGCTGTGGACGCAGATCACCCGAACCGCCCGTCCCGGCGCACGCGTCCTGTTCCGCACTGCCGCCGAACCGAGCCTCTTGCCCGGTCGCGTGAACGAGGCACTGCTCTCCCGTTGGCGTTATGACGAGGCCCTGTCTGCGGATTGCACTGCGCAGGATCGCTCGTCGATCTACGGCGGCGTCCACCTTTACGAACTGGCCTGAAAATGGCTTCTGCCGCCTCACACTCTGCACATGGTGCGCTGATGGATGCCGTCTATCGCCACCAGAAGCACATCTACGACGCAACCCGGAAGTATTACCTGTTCGGACGCGATGGCCTGATTGCAGGCTTGGACGCGGCCCCGGGCAAGGCTGTGCTGGAAGTGGGCTGCGGAACGGGACGCAACCTCGCCTGCATTGCCCGCCAATGGCCGGGTGCGCACCTGTATGGCCTGGACATTTCCGATGAGATGCTCACTGTCGCGCATAAGCGGCTCGCAGGCAGCTGCGCCCTTGCGCACGGCGATGCGACGGATTTCGATGCCGCGGCCCTGTTCGGAAGGGCCACGTTCGATCGCGTGGTCATTTCCTATGCTCTGTCGATGATCCCGCAGTGGCAGCAGACCCTGGATCATGCCGCCAACCTGCTTGCCCCCGGCGGCTCGCTCCACATCGTGGATTTCGGCGACTTCGACGGCCTCCCGCGTCCGCTTGGCCAGCTGATGCGCGGTTGGCTCGCGCGGTTCCATGTCACGCCCCGTGCCGATCTTGCCGCCTTCGCGGCACGGATCGCAGCCGAGCGCCAGCTTGGCCAGCGCACCTTGCGGGGACGCTACGGCTACTTCCGCCGGATCACGCTGCGACGATAAGTTGCAATTGACAATCCAAGAGACACCTTTCACTCTCCCGCAAATCTCGGGGGAGATCTGAAATGATGGCGCAAATCCTGACGCCCGCAGCCGTACTCGTGCTGTGGTCCATCGTCATGCTGTTCTGGATGGCAGGAACGCGGCTGCCGGCACTCAAGCAACTCGGCGGACTTGGCAGGGCCAAGCCTGGCGGGCGCGGACAGGATCTTGACGGTGTCCTGCCTGACGAAGTCAACTGGAAGGCACACAATTACGCGCACCTGATGGAGCAGCCGACGCTGTTCTACGCCACGGTGACAATCCTTGCGATCATGGGGGCTGGCCGTCTCGATGTGGCGCTGGCGTGGTCCTATGTCGGCCTGCGCATCGTGCATTCGATCTGGCAGTCGACGGTGAACCGTGTGCCCGTGCGCTTCACGTTGTTCCTGCTGTCGACAGTGTGCCTCACGATGCTGGCGCTACGGGCACTGGGAGCCACGCTCGGCCAGGTCTGAGTTTCAAAAAAGAAGGGGGAGAATGCCATGACGATTGCCAAGATCCTGCAACCCGCCGTCGCCCTGATGGCGTGGACCATGGTCATGTGGCTGTGGATGTATGCCACGCGCATCCCGGCGATGAACGCTGCCAAGCTCGATCCTGACAGCCTGGCCCGCGATCCGTCGAAGACGCTTGACGATATCCTGCCGGCGAGCATCCAGTGGAAGGCGCACAACTACAACCACCTCCACGAAGCGCCGACGCTGTTCTACGCGGTCTGCCTCGTGCTGGCCGTCGCGGGCATGGGGAACGGGACGAGCGCAACGGTGGCCTGGGCCTATGTCGGCCTGCGCGTCATCCACTCGCTGGTACAGGCGACCGTGAACAAGGTCATGGTTCGCTTCATCCTGTTCTCGCTGTCGAGCGTCGCGCTTATGGCGCTGATCTACCACGCCGCTCGCGTGGTCTTCGCCGCCTGATCGCTGCATACAGACACCTTGCGCCCCCGCGAAGGCGGGGGCCTCGGTGTTGTTACCAAACGCTGACTCAATCCCGCGTAAACAGGCTCGCCAGTTCGACATGCGTCGACCAGCGAAACTGCCCGACCGGCCTCAGCTCGGCCAGCCTGTAGCCGCCGGCGATCAGCTTCACTGCATCGCGAGCCCAGCTCGCCGGGTTGCAGCTAATGTAAACCACGCGCGCAACCTTGCTCAGCCCGATCTGTTCCACCTGCTCCTGTGCCCCGGCGCGCGGAGGATCGAGCAGGACGCCTGCGAAACGATCCAGTTCCTCCACTCGCAGCGGATTGCGGAACAGATCGCGGTGCAACGCATGGACCGGCCGCCCGTTCATCCGCGCCGCAGCCTGACAAGCCATGAAGGAATCGCGCGCAGCCTCGACTGCCAGTACCTTGGTCTGCGGCCCTGCCAGTGCGAAAGCGAACGTGCCAAGGCCCGAAAACAGGTCCGCGACCGTCGCGGCTCCAGCCAGCCACTCCCGCGACGCGCCGACCAGTTCAGCCTCACCATCAAGAGTCGCTTGCAGGAAAGCCCCCGGCGGCAACGAAACCGGCGTCTGCCCGCGCGTCACGGTTACCGGCTCAGGCTCCCACAAACCTTCAGGCCCATAGCCTGAATCGAGCGTCAGCCGAGCCAGGCCGTTTTCGCGAGCAAAATCGAGCAGGGCTTCGGTTTTGGCGAGCCCTTCGGCCGCTATGCCCTTCAGGCTCACCGAAACGCCCTGATCTGCCAGCGCCATCTCGATGTCGACGTTGAGCTTGCGCTCCCCCCAGCCTTCCAGCAGCCGACGCAGCGGCTGGACCAGCGCAAACAGCGGCGGCGCGAGCACGTGACACTCGCGCATGTCGACGATCTTGTGCGAGCCCTGCTCGCGAAAGCCGATGACAATCCGCTTGCCGATGGCCTGCGCATGAAGCGTGGCGCGGCGCCGCGAATGGGGCGGGGAAACGTGCGCAGGCTTGGCGGGAACCTCGGCAATGTCCTGCCCCTTGGCCGCACCGACCACGCGGTCGAACACGTAATCGGTCAGCGCACTTTCTGACAGGTGCTGCAACTGGCACCCGCCGCAGGCCGGGAAGTGGCGGCAGGGCGGATCGACATGGTTCGGCCCATGCACCAGCGTGCCATCGGCCTGCAGCATGTCGCCCGGAGCGGCCAGCGTGGCGTACCTGCCATCGGCGGTCGCGCCTTCTCCCTTGGCGGCAACGCGCACGATCAGACCGGCATCACTCATTCAAGACATTCCTTCAACGCCGCTTGCACGGCATGGGCCAGCTCACCGGCCGTAAACGCAGCCCCGCACAGGCGGGCCGCTTCGGCGTGGAGCCATAGGCCTTCTTCCGCCGCGCGCAAGGCTTGCCCCAAGTCTTGGCCCAAGGTTTGGCCCAAGGTTTGGCCCAAGGTTTGGCCCAAGGTTTGGCCCAAGGTTTGGCAATGCGTGGCAAGCCGACTGGCAATGGTCCCGGCCAGCACGTCCCCGGTCCCCGCAACCGAAAGCCACGAAGACGCGCGGGGGGCGACGACCGCGCTTCCATCGGGCGCGGCAATCACCGTATCCGGCCCCTTCAGCACGACCACTGCGCCTGAAACCCGGGCCAGAGCCAACGCCCGCTCCCACCGCAATCCTTCGCCAGAAAGCCCGAAGGCCCGCTCCAGCGCCGCCATCTCGCCCTCGTGAGGCGTCAGAACGGTCGGCGAAGATCCCAGCATTGCCGGGCGCAGCAGTACCAGCGCATCGGCGTCGATCACGCTCGGCAGCCCTGCGTGAAGCACCCTCGTCAGCAACCGAGCCGCCTGATCGGACCGCCCAAGCCCCGGTCCCACCAGCAGCGCAGCAACGCGCGGATCGCCGAGCATTGCCGCAACGTCGCCGGTCACCACCAACTCCGGCGGAACGTTCGAGGGCGCTTCTGGCGCGACGAGCTTCACGTACCCCGCCCCCGCCCTCAACGCCGCGGTCGCCGCCAGCAGGCTCGCACCGGGCATCTCTCCTGCCACGATCCCCAGCATCCCCCGCCGATACTTGTGCGCATCGGCCGCAGGTGCCGCCACCCTTGGTCTGGCCAAAACCCACGCCGCCCCCGGCACCGCAGCCACACCGATATCGACCAACCTCAACGCACCCATCGACACACAAGCGGGCATGGCAAAGTGCGCATACTTCCACGCCCCCAGCGCCACGGTCATTGTGCACTCCGGAAGACCGGCAATGAGTGCGGCACCGCTGTCGCTCTCGATGCCGCTCGGCAGGTCTATCGCAATGCAATGCCGGTGCCGCCCGGCCAACGCGCAGAGCATGCCGAACAGATCGTCCGGCAGAGCCCGCGTCAGCCCGCTGCCGAACAGACAATCGACGAAGACATCACCCGACGGCACGCCATCCGCCCCGACAATCGCGCCGCGATACAACGCCTTGGCATTGCATGCCGCATCGGTCGCAGGCGCCCGCGCCTCGACCACCTGCACCGTATTGCCATGTTCGCGAAGGTATTCGGCGATGACCCAGCCATCGCCACCATTGTTGCCCGGCCCGCACAGAACCGTGACCGAGCCGCCGCCAGCGATCCGCCGCACCCACTCGGCAGCGCCGCGCCCTGCCACCTGCATCAGCGCGTCGACGCTCGTGCCCGCCGCAATCAGCGCCTCCTCCGCCTCGCGCATCTGCGCCACGGTAAGGACTTGCGAAAGCACGGCGTCACGGCTGCGGGGCATCGTCCTTCATCCTTGCCGGAAAGCGATAGCGATCCCCCGCCACCGAAACTTCGAGCACGCCTTGCGACGACCACTGCGCGGTCGCCTCATCGGCACCATCAGCCGATACCACGCCGCGCCCGTCGTCGACCATCTCGAACCGGCGGAAGCCCCCGGCCTTGTGCCGCACGGTCAGGAAACGCTTGTCGCCCACGCGCGAGTCCTCGACGAAGCATTCGGGCAGGAACTTTGCCGAACCACCCACCGCACAATCGATCACGCGGCCCTTCGGCGCGTCCTCGGCCTTCGAACAGGCCGCCAGCGCCACACACAACAGCAACGCTGGCAGGCCCGCTCGCATCAGTCGATGCCAAGCTGCTTGAGATCGCGCACCGCGCCACGCGCCGCGCTGGTGGTCATCGCGGCGTATGCCTTGAGCGCGGTCGAAACCACGCGCGGACGCTCCTGCGCAGGCTTCCAGCCCTTGGCGTCCTGCGCCGCACGACGGTGTGAAAGTTCCTCGTCGCTCACCGCGAGGTGGATGGTGCGATTGGGAATGTCGATCTCGATCACGTCGCCGTTCTCGACCAGCCCGATCTCGCCGCCTTCTGCCGCTTCGGGCGAGGCATGGCCAATCGACAGGCCCGAGGTGCCGCCCGAGAAGCGCCCGTCCGTCAACAGAGCGCAAGCCGCGCCCAGCCCCTTCGACTTGAGGTAGCTCGTTGGATAGAGCATTTCCTGCATGCCCGGACCGCCCTTGGGCCCTTCATAGCGGATCACCACCACGTCACCGGCTACGACCTGCCCGGTGAGGATCGCGGTCACCGCCGCATCCTGGCTTTCATAGACCTTGGCTGGGCCGGTGAACTTGAGGATCTTGTCGTCCACGCCTGCCGTCTTCACGATGCAGCCATCGCGCGCGATGTTGCCGTAAAGCACGGCAAGCCCGCCGTCCTTGCTGAAGGCGTGCTCTGCCGAACGGATCACGCCGGTCTCGCGGTCGAGGTCCAGTTCCTTCCAGCGTCGGTCCTGCGAGAACGCGACCTGCGTAGGCACGCCGCCCGGTGCCGCCTTGAAGAATTCCTGCACGCTTGGCGAAGTCGTCCGCTTGATGTCCCAGCGATCCAGCGCCTCGGCCAGCGTGCGGCTGTGCACGGTCGGCAGGTGCGTGTGGATCAAACCTGCACGATCCAGCTCGCCAAGGATCGCATAGATCCCGCCCGCGCGGTGGACATCTTCCATGTGCACGTCCGACTTAGCCGGAGCGACCTTGGACAGGCACGGCACGCGGCGGCTCAGTCGGTCGATGTCGGACATCGTGAAGTTCACGCCCGCTTCGTGCGCAGCGGCCAGCAGGTGCAGCACGGTGTTGGTCGACCCGCCCATTGCAATATCGAGGCACACCGCGTTCTCGAAGGCATCGAAGCTGGCGATCGAGCGCGGCAGGACGCTGGCATCGTCCTCCTCGTAATAGCGCTTGCACAGATCCACCGCGAGGCGCCCCGCTTCGAGGAACAGGCGCTTGCGATCGGCATGGGTTGCCAGAGTCGAGCCATTGCCCGGAAGCGACAGGCCCAGTGCCTCGGTCAGGCAGTTCATCGAGTTTGCGGTGAACATTCCCGAGCAAGAACCGCAGGTCGGACAGGCCGAACGCTCGATCGCGGTCACTTCCTCGTCGGTGTACTTCTCATCCGCAGCGGCAACCATCGCGTCTACCAGATCGAGCGCGTGCTCCTTGCCATTGAGAATCACCTTGCCGGCTTCCATCGGCCCGCCTGAGACGAACACCACCGGAATGTTGATCCGCATTGCCGCCATCAGCATGCCCGGCGTGATCTTGTCGCAGTTGGAGATGCAGACCATCGCGTCGGCGCAGTGCGCGTTGACCATGTACTCGACGCTGTCGGCGATCAGGTCGCGGCTCGGCAGCGAATAGAGCATGCCGTCGTGGCCCATGGCGATGCCGTCATCGACGGCGATGGTGTTGAATTCCTTGGCAACCCCGCCTGCCGCCTCGATCTCGCGCGCGACCATCTGGCCGAGGTCCTTGAGGTGGACATGGCCCGGCACGAACTGCGTGAACGAGTTCACCACGGCAATGATCGGCTTGCCGAAATCCTCGTCCTTCATCCCCGTTGCGCGCCACAATCCGCGCGCGCCGGCCATGTTGCGGCCGTGGGTGGTGGTGCGTGAACGATACGGGGGCATGGTGTGAACTCCGGTCAGGGAATCAGTTTTTGTGGGCGACTTGGGATCGTTCCCTAGCCCACGGAATCGGCCGCTGTCGAAAGTATTAATTACAACTATGCCAGTAATCCCGACGCCCGAAACGCCCGGAAAACCTAGCTGATTGCAACGGCAACCTGATTGGCGATCCGCGCCAGCCGCTCGGCCCACTCGGCCTGCCCGTCCGGGTGCCCGATCAAGTCCTGACGCACCTCGATGCCGAGGTAGGGCCGACCATCGGCTTCGGCATGGCGGTTCATCGTCGCATTCAGCAGCCTGCCCGAATAAGGCAACTGGTCCCCTACGCACAGGCCCTCTGCCTCAAGCAGCGCAATGGCAATCCGCGCCGCCCGGTCATCCTCGTTGTACAGCACGCCCACGTGCCACGGCCGGGGCTCGTCGCTCGAAGCCAATTGCGGCGTAAAGCTGTGCAATGAAACGATAAGTGACTGCGGGACGTCCGCCAGCAATTCCGCCAGCGCATCGTGATAGGGTCGGAAGAAGCGCGCCAGTCGCGCCTCATGGCCTGCATGGTCGAGCGCATTGCCGGGAATTGCGTGCCCGTCGCTCGCAATCGGCACCACGGTCGGCAGATGCTCGTCACGGTTGAAGTCACAGACCAGACGGCTGACCCCGCCCTGAAACGCCGCAATGCCCGGCCGCTGCGCCATCAGCGCGCCCACTTCAGCCACGCCAATGTCCACCGCAATGTGCTGGCTCAACAATTTCGGCGCGATGCCCAGATCAATGTCATCGGGAACGAGGTTCGAGGCATGATCGGAAACGACCAGAATGCCCCCGAACCGCGGGACACCAATGATCCGATAGGCCTCGCTCACCGCAACGGTCCAGCCAAAGTCCACCACCCGGCAGGCATGGCCGCCTGCGCTGCATCACGCTCCTCCACGCTGTCATAGAGGGCAAAACAGGTTGCCCCCGAACCTGACATACGCGTCAGCCAAGCACCCGTTTGCGCCAGAGCTTCCAGCACTTCACCTATTTCTGACACAAGCGTCAGCGCCGGAGCTTCAAGGTCGTTGCGCCCGAAAAGCGCTATTTCCCTGAGGTTGGCGCCCTCCATCGGCCCGCGATCGACCCCGTCCCAGGCCTTGAACACCGGCCCTGTCGCCAGTGGAATGCACGGATTGACCAGCAGCACCGGGGTTCCCGCCAGATCGTTGGCAATCGGCTCAAGTTCGGTCCCGGTCCCCCGCCCGATGCAGGCCACGCTCTCGACGCAAGCCGGAACATCGGCACCAAGCTCTGCTGCACGTGCATGCCAATCCTCCGGCAAACCATGGCTGTCCCGAACCATCCGGAAGATCGCCCCGGCATCCGCCGACCCACCGCCAAGCCCCGCCGCCACCGGCAGGTTCTTCTCCAGCGTCACCGCCCAGCCCGGCCCATGCGGCAAGGATTGCAAGGCCTTGGCCACGATGTTCCCAAACGGATCGTCCAACGCCCCACCGAACTCGCCGACAACGCGCAGCGAGTCCGCCGACGCTGGCGAAACGCTCAGCTCATCCCCCGCATCCACGAAGGCAAACAGCGTCTCCAGCTCATGATACCCGTCATCACGTCGCCGCCGCACATGCAGCGCAAGGTTGATCTTGGCGTAGGCTGTCTCTCGCAAGGTCATACCCTTCCCTGAAACGGAAGAAGCGCCGGAGCAAGCCCCGGCGCCTCCTGATATCGTTGCCCGTTCAAGTTACATATTCGGATAGTTCGGCCCGCCGCCACCTTCGGGAGTCACCCATTCGATGTTCTGGGTCATGTCCTTGATATCGCAGGTCTTGCAGTGGACACAGTTCTGCGCGTTGATCTGGAGGCGCGGGTTGCCTTCTTCCACGCCCACGTACTCATAGACCCCCGCCGGGCAATAGCGCTGCTCAGGCCCTGCGTAGAGCGGCAGGTTGATCCGCGTCGGCACCGTCGGGTCCTTCAGCACGAGATGGCTCGGCTGGTCTTCCTCGTGGTTGGTGTAGGAGAACGAGACGCTGGTCAGACGGTCGAAGGTGATCACGCCATCGGGCTTGGGGTACGCGATCGGCTTGAACAGGTCGGCGCGCTGCGTGGCCTCGGCGTCCTTGTGGTGCTTCATCGGCTTCCAGATGCCGAAGCCGCCGATTGTGCGCAGCCACATGTCCGCGCCCGCCAGCACCGTGCCCAGCTCGCCGCCGAACTTGGCGACCAGCGGCTGCGCGTTCTGGACCTTCTTGAGCTCCTTGGCGATCCAGCTTTCACGGACGGCCGTGTCATACTCGACCATGTCGTCCTTCTCGCGGCCCGCAGCGATGGCCGCCGCGATCGACTCCGCCGCCAGCATCCCGCTCTTCATCGCGGTGTGGCTGCCCTTGATGCGCGGCACGTTGACGAAGCCCGCCGAGCAGCCGATCAGCGCGCCACCGGGGAACGACAGGCGCGGCACCGACTGCCAGCCACCCTCGTTGATCGCACGCGCGCCGTAGGACACGCGGCGGCCGCCTTCCAGAATCGCGCGGATTTCCGGATGCTGCTTCCAGCGCTGGAATTCCTCGAACGGATAGACATAGGGGTTGGCGTAATCGAGCGCGGTGACGAAGCCCAGTGCCACCTGGTTGTTGGCCTGGTGGTAGAGGAACCCGCCGCCCCACGAATTCGATTCCGAAAGCGGCCAGCCTTGCGTGTGGATCACGCGGCCCGGAACGTGCTTTTCGGGATCGATGTCCCACAGTTCCTTGATGCCGATGCCATAGACCTGCGGCTGGCAATCGCGCTCGAGATCGAAGTGCGCCTTAAGCCGCTTGGTCAGGTGCCCGCGCGCGCCTTCGGCAAACAGCGTGTACTTGGCGTGGAGTTCCATGCCGGGCTGGTAGTCGGGCTTCTTGGAGCCGTCCTTGGCAATGCCCATGTCGCCGGTGGCAACGCCCATCACCGCGCCGTTCTCATCGAACAGCACTTCCGCTGCCGGGAAGCCGGGGAAGATCTCGACGCCCAGTTCCATCGCCTGCTCGGAAAGCCAGCGGCACAAGTTGCCAAGGCTGCCGGTGTAGTTGCCCTCGTTCGACATGAACGGAGGCATCGGCCAGTGCGGGACGGACATCTTGCCCTTCTTCGACAGGACCCAGTGCCAGTTGTCCGTCACCGGCACTTCGGCCATCGGGCAGCCCTGCGTGCGCCATTCGGGCAGCAGCTCGTCCAGCGCCTTGGGATCGACGACCGCGCCCGAGAGAATGTGCGCGCCGATCTCCGAGCCCTTTTCGAGCACGCAGACCGAGATTTCCGGGTTGACCTGCTTCAACCGGATCGAGGCCGCCAGCCCCGCAGGTCCGCCGCCGACGATAACGACGTCATACGGCATCGATTCCCGTTCGCTCATGCCCCGATAACTCCCGACTTTATGCCAATTGCGCGTTTGAATTCGCATTGTGCCTTGAAAGAGCCTACCGGCAAGGTCAAGACCACAAATCGGACTGCGAGGAAGCACAGGTTGCCTGATAGCGCCAACATGCATGACACTGGCCTCGGCACTGACATGGGCCCTGCCCTTACGGCAGCGCTGGCGTGGTGGCGCGATGCCGGCGTCGATCACGCATTCATAGATGATCCGCAGGATTGGCTGGCACAGGCCCGGCAGGAGTCCCCTCCCCCCGCCCCTGCACCGATGAAACCCTTGCGCGAACTCGCCGCAGAACGCAGCGATTCGCCGGTCATCGTGAAAGTCGCGGATCGCAGCGGATGGCCGCAGGACCTTGCCGCATTTGCCGACTGGTGGCTCACCGAACCCGCCCTCGCGCCTGCAGGCCTCAAGCGTCTGGTGCCCACAGGGCCTGCCAATGCTTCGCTGATGATCCTCGTACCGATGCCCTCGGCTGACGATGGCGATGCTCTGCTGACGGGACGCGCAGGCAAGTTGCTTGATGCGATGCTCGGCGCGATGGGCATAGACCGGGCGCAGACTTACCTCGCCTCCGCCCTTCCAGCCCACCTGCCGATGCCCGATTGGGAGACCCTGCGCGCCGCCGGGCTGGGCGAGGTGCTGCTGCATCACATCGCTCTCGCGCGGCCTAGGCGGCTGCTGATCCTGGGCGGATCCGGCATTTCAGCGCTTCTCGGCCACGACCCGCCGAATTTGGCTCAAAGTTTACGGGCAATTAATCAAGAAGGGCCACCACTCCCTGCGCTGCCGGCGTGGGATCTCGAAGCCATGCTGCAACGCCCTGCCCTCAAGGCAGGTTTGTGGAGCCGCTGGCTCGAATGGACGGGGACCGAAACGATTTGAAGCTGGCTCACGCCACCAAGTACACGCTGCTGGCTTTTGCGACTTCGGTTGCAGCGCTCTCGGCTGTGCCCGCGCAGGCGAACAGCGCAGCGGTCGACTATTTTCGCGGCCGCGCCGATCGCACCGCCGTACCCTCGCTGCTCAGCCAGGATGACCGGAGCTACTACAAGAGCCTGTTTTCCGCGATCGAGCGTGAGGACTGGACGCAAGTGCAGGCCCTCTTCGCCCAGCGCACAGACGGACCGCTGCACACGGTTGCCCGCGCGCAATACATTCTCGCGGCCACTTCGCCCAAGGCCGAACTCGCGCCGATCACCGACGTCCTGAACAAGGCGCCAGACCTGCCATGGGCTGAACAGCTTGGCCGTCTCGCCCTCAAGCGCGGCGCAACCGAGCTACCCAGCCTGCCGCAAGCGCAGCGCCTCATGGCTCTGCCCAACGTCTCGAAGCGTATCCGTCCCCGCTCGATCGATGACGGCACGATGCCCGCCAGCGTCGCCGCTGCAATTCAGGACCGCATCAAGTTCGACGATCCCGTCGGCGCCCGCGTGCTGCTGGATGGCGTCGACGCCACGCTCTCGTCCGACGCCCGGGCCGAATGGCGCCAGAAGATCGGCTGGGCCTTCTATATCGAGAACGACGACGCCACCGCACGCGCCATCGCGCTGACCGCCGCCGAAGGAACGGGGCCTTGGGTCTCCGAAGCCTACTGGACTGCGGGCCTTGCCAGCTGGCGCCTGGGCGATTGCGTCGCGGCGGCCGACGCGTTCGAGAAGACCGCAGGCTTGGCGCAGAACGACGAACTGGCCTCTGCCGCGCATTACTGGGCAAGCCGCGCGTGGCTGCGCTGCCGCAAGCCCGAGAAGGTATCCGCGTCGCTGCGCAATGCCGCCCGCTTCCGCGAGACGCTCTACGGCATGATGGCCTCCGAAGCGCTCGGCCTGCGCGAAAGCGCGCCGCCGGTCGCCCCCGATTTCTCGCTGGCTGACTGGCAGCAGCTGCGCGACGTGCCCAACATCCGCACCGCCGTGCAGCTTGCCGAGATTGGCGAGGACGGCCTTGCCGACGAAGTACTGCGCCATCAGGCCCGCATCGGCGCGCCCGGCCAATACGCCCCGCTCTCGCGCCTCGCCCGCGATCTCGGCCTGCCCTCCACCCAACTGTGGATGGCCTACAACGCCCCGTCGGGCGCCCGTCCGGATGAGGCCGCGCGCTTCCCGGCGCCGAAGTGGACCCCGGCCACCGGCTGGAAGGTCGACCCTGCGCTGCTCTTCGCGCACTCGCTGCAGGAGTCGAACTTCCGCACCGCCGTGACCAGCCCGGCAGGTGCGAAGGGACTCATGCAGGTCCGACCCGGCACTGCCAAGGACATGGCCCGCGTAGAGCCACTGATGGCAGGGCGCGATCGGCAGCTCGACCTGCCCGACGTCAACCTCGCTTTCGGCCAGCAATACCTTCAGCAATTGCGCGATTCCGATGCGACGCAGGGCCTCCTGCCCAAGGTCATGGCGGCGTACAATGCCGGACCTCTGCCCATCGCGCGCTGGAACACCGAAATCCGCGGCGGCAGCGACCCGCTGCTGTGGATGGAATCCATCCCTTACTGGGAAACGCGCGGCTACGTTTCCATCGTGATGCGCAACTACTGGATGTATGAGAAGCAGGCTGGTGGCCCGTCCGAAAGTCGCCTCGGTCTCGTCCAGGGCATGTGGCCGAAGTTCCCCGGCCTGACTGGTGCAGAAAACATAAGGCCGGAAAACATAAGGATCGCATCGCGTGGCAATTGATACTTCGCGCGAATTCAAGCCGATCAACATCGCCCTGCTCACCGTTTCCGATACGCGCGGCCCGGCCGAGGACACCTCGGGCGATATCCTCGCCGAACGCATCAAGGCCAAGGGCCACAAGCTCGCCGCCCGCGCCATCGAAAAGGACGACGCTGACCGCATCGTCAGCCGCCTCAACAACTGGATCGATGACCGCACGGTCGATGCCGTGGTCATCACCGGCGGCACCGGTCTGACGGGGCGCGACGTCACCCCCGAAGCGCTCGACCGGGTGAAGACCCGCGACATTCCCGGCTTCGGCGAACTGTTCCGCTGGCTCTCCTTCAAGACCATCGGCACCAGCACGATCCAGTCCCGCGCCTGCGCCGTCGTCGCGCGCGGCACCTACATCTTCGCCCTGCCTGGATCGAACGGCGCGGTGAAGGACGGCTGGGACGGAATTCTCGACGAACAACTCGACAGCCGCAACCGCCCCTGCAACTTCGTCGAACTCATGCCGAGGCTGCTGGAAAAGTAGGCTTTTCCCAAGCACTACTTGCATTTTTGTTCCACTTATGTTCCAAACTCGCCATGGCAGTCCATGGCAGAGGCGCGCAATCCGCACATGTCCCCACCCGCTTCGGCCTCGCCACGCGCGAGGCTGACGGCGACTGGCTCGACGCGCGCGAGGAGATTGACGGCCCCGGCCCCAAGCTGCGCACCACGGTAACCGAGGAACACCCCCGCTCGATCCTGACCTTCAACCGCTCGCCCGACATTCCGTTCGACCGTTCGGTAAATGCCTATCGCGGCTGCGAGCATGGCTGCGTCTATTGCTACGCCCGCCCCACCCACGCTTACCACGACCTGTCACCCGGCCTCGATTTCGAAACGAAGCTCTTCGCCAAACCCGATGCGGCGAGGCTCCTGCGCGAAACCCTCGCCAAGCCCGGATACAAACCCGCGCCCATCGCTATGGGCACCAACACAGATCCCTACCAGCCCATCGAAGGCCGCTACCGCATCACGCGAGAGGTGCTGGAACTCTGCCTCGAACTGCGCCACCCGGTCACGATCACCACCAAATCGGCCCGCGTGCTCGACGACCTCGATCTTCTGACAGATCTTGCCCGCCACCGCCTCACCGCCGTCGGAATCTCGGTCACCAGTCTCGACCCGCGCCTGTCCGGCCTGCTCGAACCGCGCGCTTCCTCACCTGTCAAGCGACTGGAGGCATTGGAGAAACTGGTCGCGGCAGGCGTGCCTACGCACGTCTCGGTTGCCCCGGTCATCCCTGCGATCACCGACGAATTCATGGAAGGCATCCTCGAAGAAGCGGCCAGACGCGGCGTGCGCTCGGCCAGCTGGATCATGCTGCGTCTGCCCCACGAAGTCGCCCCGCTGTTCCGCGAATGGCTCGACACCCACTTCCCCGACCGCGCGTCGAAAGTCATGGCCATCGTCCAGGCAGTGCGCGGCGGGAAGGACAATGACGCGCAATTCTGCACCCGCATGAAGCCGAACGGCATCTGGGCCGACCTCATCCGCACCCGCTTCCGCGTAGCATGCCGCAAACACGCCATCGGCAAGGCCCACGTCGATCTCGACTGCTCGCAGTTTCGCAAGCCCAGCCCGAACGGACAGTTGGACCTGTTCTGATCTCCCCTCCTGTCAAACCTCACCTTGAAACATCGTCGTCGCCCCGGGCTTGACCCGGGGCTAGGCTTTGCTTCTGCGCTTCCTGTGAACCAAGGAAGCGGGATCCCGGGTCAAGCCCGGGATGACGATGAAGGGTGGTGCGAGAATACCTTGACAAAAAGAACCATATAGGTTATACGCCCCACCCACAGGTCAGGAGAGGGCAAAAGGCCAACCCGCTCCTCTCCCTTCGGAGGTTAGGCGTTGCCGAAGCCTCCGGCGCGATCGGTGCGGCAGGTACGTGCGGGTTCAATGTGGGGCGTTAAGCCCAGACCCACCGGGCAAACCCTGTCGTTACCCAAGGACAGACAGGACAACCCAGGGCTGATAGCACGGCGCCGAACCCTGAGCGACGCTGCGGATGCGGAACCCGCCATGATTGTGCGACAGTGTCAGCACAAACGACAGGTTCTTTTCACGCAGCCGCTTGCCAAGAAGCCAAGGCAGCCCGCGAGCCGCTGCCAAAGCTTCGTCCTTTCACATATGTCCGCCCTCAGGCTGAGCCGACAAGGGGTCCGGAACCGCCCCCCGGCCACTCGCAACCGGTCCCGCGCCCTTCCCGCGCGTGCCACAACGGCACCGCACCGGTCGCGCGATCTGTGCTTTCCCACCGGCGTTACCGTCCGCACTCGCCAGCGGATGCTTTGCTTTATCGCGTATCCGCGATGCCCACCCCCAGCCCCTCCCGCTTGCGGGAGGGGCGAGACACGCAGCGCTTACATCCAGCCCTCCCGCAGGCGGGAGGGCCGCGAGACTTGACGAACGCAGTGAAGTTAGTCGCAGCGGGGTGGGCATCCGACGCCACCCCCCGCGAAACGCTATGCCCCCCGAAACCGGATCAACCGACTATCCGCCACCGCCGCCGTCCGATGCGGCAGGGCATCGCGCGCATAGGCCTCGTCCTTCACCATCGCGAAGAACGCTCCTGCATCGGGGTAGCCCATGACAAACGCCTCGTCCCACTCCCCTTGCGGACCGGTGACGACGCATTCCATCGGCGCGTGCCAGACCATCGCCGCGCCGGAATCCTTCACCAGCGCCTGAAACGCATCCTTGTAGATCGCGTAAGCTTCGCGCCCGGTCAGGCCCTTGCCATGGTTGGGATGACCTTCGGGGTACTCGGCCAGTTCGCGGAACCTGATCAGGTTGAGCATGTGCAGCGGCGTATCGCGTGGCAGCGACTTGAACACATCGAAGTTCTCGCGGCTCGGATCGATATAAACCTCGGACATGCTCAAGCCACCTTGTCCCATGCGAAAGTGCGGAACTGATCGCGCAGGTCCTTCTTGCTGATCTTGCCGGTGCCGGTGTGCGGGATCTGGTCCACGAACACGACCGCGTCAGGCACCCACCACTTGGCGACATGACTGGCCAGGAACCCACGGATATCGTCCTGCGACACCTCTACGCCCGGTTTCTTTACCACGACCAGCAAGGGCCGCTCGTCCCACTTGGGATGATACACGCCGATCGCGGCCGCCTCTGCCACCGCCGGATGCCCGATCGCCGCGTTCTCCAGCTCGACCGAGCTGATCCATTCCCCGCCCGACTTGATCACGTCCTTGGTCCGGTCGGTCAGTTGCAAGGTGCCATCGCCATGGATCACGCCAACGTCACCCGTATCGAACCACTGGCCCGCCACCACTGCATCGGCCTCGGCCTTGAAATAGCGCTTGATCACCCAGGGCCCGCGCACCTGCAATGCCCCCGCCGTCACGCCATCGCGCGGCAGGACCTTGTCCGGATCATCGAGATCGACGCAGCGGATCTCCACCCCGAACGGCGGACGCCCCTGCATCGCCTTGACCGTCACCTGCTCGTCGAAGTCCAACTCGTCCCAGTTCCACGTCTCGGCCCCGGTGGTGCCGATGGGCGAGGTTTCGGTCATGCCCCAGGCATGGGCGACGCGGCAGCCTGCGCGCATGAAACGCTCGATCATTGCGCGCGGCATGGCAGAGCCGCCGGTGACGATGGTCTGCAGGCTCGCCGGAATCTCACCGCCGTTGTGCGCGTCGACATGCTGGAGCAAAGCCAGCCAGACCGTCGGCACGCCGGCCGAGCAGGTCACCTTCTCGCGGTTCATCAGCTCGCACAGCACCGCGCCATCGTTCACCGCCGAATAGACGAACTTCGCCCCCGCCGCCGCGCCCGCCCATGGCAGGCCCCAGCTTGCAGCGTGGAACATCGGCACGATCGGCAACATGACCGAGCGACAATCCATGCCAAACACCGGCGGGCTGATCGCGCTCAGCGCATGCAACATGGTCGAGCGGTGCTCGTAGAGCACGCCCTTGGGATTGCCGGTGGTGCCGCTGGTGTAGCAGAGCATGCACGGATCGCGCTCGTCCCCGTCATGCCATTCGGCCTGCCCGTCTTCGGACCCGATCCACTCCTCGAAGTGCAGCGCAGGCTCGCTGCTGTCGAAGCAGATATAATGCTCGACCGTCGGCCAACGCGGCTTCATCCGCTCCACGATCGGCGCCCACTGCTTGTCGAACAGCATCACCCGATCTTCGGCGTGATTGACGATGTAATCGAGCTGATCGTCGAACAGCCGCGGGTTGAGAGTGTGAAGAATACCGCCGACGCCTACTGCGCCGTACCACGAGACGAGATGCCGGTGATGGTTCATCGCCAGCGTGGCGATCCGGTCGCCCGGCTGCACGCCCAGTTTGCGCAAGGCCTGCGTCATCCGCAGCGCGTCGTGGCGGATGCCCGCCCAGTTTGTCCGGGTCTCGCTGCCATCGGCCCAGCGGCTGACGATTTCGCGCTCCGAATGCTCGCGCGCGGCGTGGTCTATCAGATGTGTGACCCGCAGCTTCCAGTCCTGCATCGCGCCCAGTTGCTGCATCGCTCTCTCCGTTCGTTTTCTTATTCGACGAGCCGCAGATGCCTTTCCGGTCTTGCGGTCAGCGCCACATTGGCAAGTCCATCTATGGGAATCAATCGTTCGATTAAGTCGCTGTCCAGTTTAAAATCATTGCCGAGCCTGACGAGTGGCTCCTTCGGCCCGCCGGTGCGCAGCCGCGCCAGGACTTCGCCCTTGCCGCCGGGTTCGCGCGGCAGCAGCATCGCAAGTTCGGAAATCGCCTCAGGCTTGCTGACGTCGAGCTTCAACTGCATCCGCGAGGCACTCGTCACCGATGCCAGCGGACGCGCCCCGCGCACCGTCACGCGCGGCGCTTCGTCGGGATTGGGCCGGTCCAGCTCGACGTTGAGCAGTACGCAAGTGCCATCGCGCGCCCACTGCTGGAACGGCTCGACCAGGCTCTCCTCGAAGCACGAAGCCGAAAACAGGCCCGAACTGTCGGAGAAATCGGCCATGACAAAGTCCTTGCCCTTCTTCGTCTTGCGCTTCTGCACGTTCTCCACCAACGCCGCCATGACCGCGCCCGAGCGCCCGCCCGGCTCGCCGGTCCCGGTCATCAGGCTGCCATAGGACCGCGCGCCGTTTGCTGACGCGACCGCGCGATATTCCTCCACCGGATGCGCAGCGAAGTAGAAACCGAAGTTCTCGCGCTCCGCCGCCATCTGGTCGGCTCGGCTCCATGGCTTGGTCTCGGCAAGACGCGTTGCAGGTGCGGCATGATCATCGCCGCCGAACAACCCGCCCTGCCCGGACGTGCGCGAACGCGCCGCCTCGTCAGCCACTGCCATCAGCAGTTCGGCATTGGCAATCACCTTGGCACGGTTAGGCTCAAGGCAATCGAGCGCGCCCCCCGCCGCCAGCGCTTCCAGCTGACGCCGGTTCATCGATCCTGCCGGAATGCGCTTGAACAGGTCGTCGAGCGAAGCAAAAGGCCCGTTCGCTTCGCGCTCCTCGACGATCTGCTCCATCGCCTTCTCGCCCACATTGCGCAGGCCCGCCAGCGCATAGCGCACGGCAAAGCCGTCCTGCGTCCGTTCGACGGTAAACTCGGCCTCGGAATGGTTGATGTCCGGCCCGGCTAGCGCCACACCGTTGCGCCGCATGTCGTCGACGAAGACCGAGAGCTTTTCCGACTGGTGCATGTCGAAGCACATCGATGCGGCATAGAACTCGTGCGGATAGTGCGTCTTCAGCCACGCCGTCTGGTAGGCCAGAAGCGCATAAGCGGCAGCGTGGCTCTTGTTGAAGCCGTAGCCTGCGAACTTGTCGATCAAGTCGAACAGCTCGTTGGCCTTGGCCGCCGGAATGTCGGACACGGTCTTGCAGCCATCGACGAAGCGCTGGCGCTGCGCGTCCATCTCCGCCTGCACCTTCTTGCCCATCGCGCGGCGCAGAAGGTCGGCATCGCCCAGCGAATAACCCGCGAGGATCTGCGCGGCCTGCATGACCTGTTCCTGATAGACGAAGATCCCGTACGTCTCCGACAGGATGCCCGCGAGCTTCTCGTGCGGGTACTCGATGCTTTCGAGCCCGTTCTTGCGCCGTCCGAACAGCGGAATGTTGTCCATCGGACCCGGACGATAGAGCGAGACGAGCGCGATGATGTCGCCGAAGTTGGTCGGCTTCACCGCCGCCAGCGTGCGCCGCATCCCTTCGGATTCCAGCTGGAACACGCCAACCGTGTCGCCCGATTGCAGCAGCTTGTAGGTCTGCTCGTCATCCCAGGCGAGCGCGGACAGATCGATCTCGATCCCGCGCTTGGCCATCAGGTCCACCGCCTTGCGCAGGACCGAGAGCGTCTTCAGGCCGAGGAAGTCGAACTTGACCAGCCCCGCATCCTCGACATGCTTCATGTCGAACTGCGTGACCGGCATGTCCGAACGCGGATCGCGGTAGAGCGGCACGAGTTGCGCCAGCGGCCGGTCGCCGATCACCACGCCCGCTGCGTGGGTGGAACTGTTGCGCGGCAGGCCTTCAAGCTGCATCGCAAGGTCGATCAGGCGCTTGACCTCGGGATCGCGGTCATACTCGCGCTTGAGTTCGAGCACGCCATTCAGTGCGCGCGGCAGCGGCCAGGGGTCGGTCGGATGGTTGGGCACCATCTTGCACAGGCGGTCGGTCTGCCCATAGCTCATCTGCAGGATGCGCCCGGTATCGCGCAGCACGGCGCGGGCCTTCAGCTTGCCGAAGGTGATGATCTGCGCGACGTGGTCCAGCCCGTACTTGCGCTGGACATAGCGGATAACCTCGCCACGCCGGGTTTCGCAGAAGTCGATATCGAAGTCCGGCATCGAAACGCGTTCCGGATTGAGGAAGCGTTCGAACAGCAGGCCCAGCTTGATCGGATCGAGGTCGGTGATGGTCAGCGCCCAGGCCACCAGCGAACCTGCACCCGATCCACGGCCCGGCCCGACCGGAATGCCCTGCTCTTTGGCCCACTTGATAAAGTCGGCCACGATCAGGAAGTAGCCGCCAAAACCCATGCGGTTGATGATGCCGACTTCGAACTCAAGCCGGTCACGATAGCCGAGCACTTCCTCCCACACGCCCGCGACATTGAGCTGCGGGTAATCGGCGGCGTCCGGTTCGGCATCGGGGCCGAGGCACAGCACGCGCTCCAGTTCGGCGTGGGCCGCTTCTGGATAATAGGGCTTCAACCGCAGGACGAGGCCCTTGCGGCTGTCTTCGGCACACATCCGCGCCTCGCCTTCCTGATCGCCGGCAAGGCTGGGCAGGATCGGCTTGCGCTTGGGCGGCATCACCGCGCAGCGCTGCGCCACGACGAGCGTGTTGGCGAGCGCTTCAGGCAAGTCCTTGAACAGCTCCTCCATCACCTCGGCAGGCTTGATCCACCATTCCTTGCTGGAACGCGGGCGGTCGGTGCTGTCGACATGGGTGGAGCTGGCGATGCACAACATCGCATCGTGCGCATCATAGAACCCGCGCTCGGCAAAGCAGGCGGGATTGGTCGCCACCAGTGGCAGGTTGCGGGCATAGGCAAGGTCGATCAACGCCTCTTCCGATGCTTCCTCCACCGGCTCTTTCCGTCGCGCGATCTCGATGTAGAGCCGCTCGGGGAACAGCTCCTGCAACCGGTCGAGATAGGCTTCCGCGGCACTTTGCTGCTGCCCGCCCAGCAGTCGCGCCAGCGCGCCCTCGCCCGCAGCCGTCAGGCAGATCAGCCCATCGGTATGACCGACAAGGTCTGCGAGCACGACATGCGCCTCGAACTCCAGCGGCCGATCAAGGTGCGCCCGGCTGACGAGATGGCACAGGTTGTCATAGCCCCGCGCATCCTGCGCATAGAGCGCAAGCCAGTCCACGGTGGGCGCTGCAGGCCCGAAACCCGTCGCCGCCCCGTCGCGATCCGGCCGTGCCACGGCGAGCATCGTGCCGATAACCGGCTGCACGCCCATGTCCTTGCACGCCTTGGCATAGGCGACGCTGCCATAGAGCCCGTTACGATCGGTAATCGCCGCCGCCGGAAACCCCCGCTCCGCCGCTGTCTTGGCAATAGCCTTTGGATCGATCGCCCCATCGAGCATCGTGTAGGACGAGAAGATGCGAAGCGGAACGAAAGGGGCGTGGGGCATCCCTTCAAGGTAGGAAAAAGGCCGCGCTCTTGCGAGAGGCGCGGCCTGTTTTTCCCCCGAACCGTCAGCGTGCTCAGAGCAGCTTTTCAATATCCTTCGCAATGCTCTCCGGCTTGTCGGTCGGCGCATAGCGGCGCACCACCTTGCCGTCGCGGCCGATCAGGAACTTGGTGAAGTTCCACTTGATCGCCTTGGTGCCGAGCAACCCCGGTGCTTCCTTCTTGAGCCAGTCGTAGAGCGGGTCGGCGTTGTCGCCGTTGACCTCGATCTTGGCCATGAGCGGGAAGCTGAGGCCGAAGTTTACCTTGCAGAAGCTTTCGATCTCGTCCGCCGTGCCCGGTTCCTGCCCGCCGAACTGGTTGCAGGGGAAGGCCAGCACCTCGAAACCCTTGTCGCCATAGTCCTTCCACAGCTTCTCGAGCCCGTCGTACTGCGGGGTGAAGCCGCACTTGGAAGCGGTGTTTACCACCAGCAGGACCTTGCCCTTCTTTTCGGCAAGGTCGATCACTTCACCGTTGGGCTTCTTCGCCTTGAAATCGGCAATGGTCGCAGGTCCGCTCACGCGATCCCTCCCTTGGCTGCGAGTTCGAGTATTTCGACCACGTTGAGCGATTTTCCGCCCGCCACGTCGATGACCAGACGCGCACGCTGTGCGGCATCCATCGCAGCAACCTCGGCGACAAGTTCGCGCAAGGTCCCTTTCTTGAGCGCATTGAAATTGTACTGAAGTTCCGAGCCGCCATCGTCGCGCTCATGCAGTGTTCCCTGCGCATCCCAATCAAGACCGGACATGAATTCTCCCCTTGTCGCGCAAATGGTTCGCACGACAAGGGGACCGGATCAACGGCTAATCATCAGGGGCAAATCAGGCAGGAAAGTCGATGCGGTGCGACAGCGAAAGGATTTCGGCCGGGCCGTACTGCCGGTCGCCCGACTTCTCGATCACCAGCGTAGCGCGTTCGGCTTCAGGCATCCGGGCGACCATGCGAACCATGTCGGCAAAAGTCCCGGCGTGGAGCGAGGCGAAGCCGTGAAAGACGCCGTCTGCCGCTTCCCGGCGCAGCACGACGGCATGGTCGTTCCAGAACGATGCAGCATCGGCCGCCTCGGCGCGGATCGTTGTATTCATGATACGATCTCCTTCTGCCCGTGAAAACGCGTGCAGGAGACGATGTATCCCTACTGCAAAACGCCTTCGTGCAGCCGAACCACGCGGTCCATGCGCAAGGCGAGACGCTCGTTGTGGGTCGCGATCAGCGCCGAACTGCCTTCGCCGCGCACCAGCTTGAGGAACTCCTCCAGCACGCGGTCGGCAGTCGCCTCGTCGAGGTTGCCGGTCGGCTCGTCGGCCAGCACCATCTCGGGCCGGTTCGCCAGAGCGCGCGCCACGGCAACGCGCTGCTGCTCGCCGCCGGAGAGCTGGCTTGGCCGGTGGTCGAGCCGCTGCGCAAGGCCCAGCGCCGAAAGCAGCTCCCGCGCCCTGCCCTCGGCCTGCGCCCGATTCTTGCCCGCCACCAACTGCGGCAGCACGACGTTCTCCATCGCGTTGAAATCGGGCAGCAGATGGTGGAACTGGTACACGAACCCGAGGTGATCCCGCCGCAGCGCAGTGCGATCATCGCCCGAAAGCTTCGAAGCATCGGTGCCCGCAATCTCGATCAGCCCGGAAAAGCCGCCTTCGAGCAGGCCGATTGCCTGAAGCATGGTCGACTTGCCCGAGCCGGAAGGCCCCAGCAGCGCAACGATCTCGCCCGGACGTATCTCGAGATTCACGCCCCGCAGGACGTCAATTGTCACCCCGCCTTGGCTGAACGAACGGCGCAGATCGCGCAATCTGACGACGGGACTAATCATTTGGGATCACCGGATTAACGTGAATGATGTATCGGGCAAGTTTGTGTTTTCTTGGCAGACCCATCGCAAAGAAGGCCACTTCAGCAACAGATTCCCAGACCTCGGCGGTTCCAGGCCCGGACATGTCATCATCACCGACAAAGCCTACTAGGGCCAGATAGGCATCCACTCCCGCGTTTCTCAGAAACCACAGGTGGGCAACCCGATTGGCTAGTTGGTAGAAGACTTTGCTCCAGGAAACAGAGCCAACGACACCAAGGTCTATGGCCACCTCGCGCAATCTCGCCTCAATAACTGCGAGCGACGTTTCACCTGCGGCTGATGGAGGAGTGCAAAACTCCCGAACGTGAGCTTTGGCCTCGACCAGGACGACCGCGCCGTTGTCAACTCTCGCCAGTGCATCCCATTGTGGGCCGCGACGCGGCCAGAATTCAGCAAGCGGACTGGCTAGATGTGCCAGTCCCAAGCGCTCCACGAACGCAGCATCGCGATACTCGGCGAAATCATCTTCGGCCAAAGGCGAGAGCCATGCCAACTTTTGCCCGCCAACAGCCTTGAGAATTGGATCTTCTAGAGACGACCACTGCTGATTCACAGCTTGCTGAATCCACTTCAGGCTGCCGCGAGCACCGACCTTCTGCTCAACTCTCACGCTTTGTCACTCATAACGCAGCACCTGAACCGGGTCCGTACTCGCGGCCTTGAGCGCCGGGTAGAGCGTGGCGAGGAAGGAGAACAGCAGGGCCATCAGGCTGATCGTGGTGATCTCCACAGGGTCGGACCGGCTCGGCAGTTCGGTAAGGAAGCGGATCGAGGGGTCCCACAGGTTCTGCCCCGTCAGCCACTGGATCGCGTTGACGATGGGCTGGCGGAAGAACAGGAACACGAAGCCCAGCGCAAGGCCCGACAGCGTGCCCAGCGCACCGATCACGAAGCCGATCGTCACGAAGATCTTGAGCAGGCTCTTCCGCGTCGCCCCCATCGTGCGCAGGATCGCGATGTCGCGGGTCTTGGCGCGGACCAGCATGATCAGCGACGACAGGATGTTGAACACCGCCACCAGCACGATGATCGAGAGCACGATGAACATCGCCACGCGCTCCACCGCCAGCGCCTCAAACAGGCTGGCGTTGATCGTCTTCCAGTCGGTGACGACTGCAGTGCCTTCTAGCTGCTTCGTGATCGGAGCCAGCGTCTCCGAGACGGTATCGGCGTTGGTCGTAGTCACTTCGATCATGCCGATGGAGTCGCCGGTCAGCAGCAGTGTCTGCGCATCGGCAATGGGCATGACAACATAGGCATTGTCGTAGTCGTAGATGCCGACTTCGAAGATGGCCGAGACGGTGTAGGCAATCTCGCGCGGGACAGTGCCGAACGGCGTTGCACGACCTTGCGGGTTGATGATGGTGATGCTGTCTCCCACACGCGCGCCGAGGTTCTGTGCGAGGCGCGAGCCAAGGGCGACATTGCCTGAACCCGGTCGCAACGAGGCGATCACGCCATCGACACGCTTGTCGTCGAGCCGCTTGATGTCGTCGGCGGTGTTGCCCCGCACGAGGATCGCCTCGACCCGGCCGTTGAAGCTTGCCAGCAGCGGCTGCTCGATAAGCGGAGAGGCATGGGTGACGCCAGGCGTCGCCTCGACCTTCTTGAGGATGTCCTGCCAGTCATCAAGCCGCCCGCCGTAGGCCTGGATGATCGCATGGCCGTTGAGCCCGACGATCTTGTCGAGCAGTTCGGCGCGAAAACCGTTCATCACGCTCATCACGATGACGAGCGCGGCCACGCCGAGCATGACCGCGACCAGACTGATGCCCGCAACAAGGGCGATGAACGCTTCCCCTCGCCCCGGCAGCATGTAGCGCTTGGCGATGGTCCATTCGAATGGAGACAGGATCAAGCAGGGGTCCTTTGGCAGGAAGACGGCCTAGAGATGGATCGAGCGCCAAGCGCCGCAACCCCGGCCGATGTAGGCCGGAGCGGGGCAAACGGCAATGCTTGCGCTGAGATGCGTTGCTCTAGCCAAACGTGGGCAGGGAGCGCTCGAGTTCGGCAATGCGCGATTCCATCGCGCGCTTCTCGACGATCCTGCGATGGCGCTCGCACGACAAGGGTAACGCCGCCAGCACGGTCACGCCGACGTAAAGCTGGAAGAACTGGATGCGATCGCCGAACCCGATGTCCATTCCGGCAATGGGGCCATGGCCCATGACGGTCATCGTGCCCCCGATCACGATCAGCAGCAGCGGCATCAGCGTCGTGATCGCTGCGGGCGCAAGGGCAGAGGCGATCACCAGAAACACCAACGGGAAGACCAGCAAGGCGCGCATGTCCAGCGCGAAGACGAGCACGGTCAACAGCATGAATGAACCGAACACCAGAGTCGCCAGAGGCCACTGGCTGGCAGGGGGCAGGAAGCTGCGCCCTCGGGAAAGCCGGTGATAGACGAAATGAAACACCGGCAGGCAGGCGACGAGCCCGAGCGCGTGGCCGATGATCCACCGCGTGAAGTTCTCGACCGGTGGCTGATCCAGAACAAGCCACGCAACCAGCGAAGCGGCCGCGCCTGTCAGCGAGGGCACGGTCAGGCCGATGCCAATATAGAAAGACCCCACCCATTCGAGGATGTCGTGCGGCCAGAACGCCCTTGTGATCGATCGCCACAGCAGCGCCACGAGCACGGCTTCTGCCATGTTGATGAGGGCAAAGGGAAAGGCACAGGCCCAGCCGAGGCCAAAGAAGCCGGTGACTGCCATGCTTGCGATTCCGCAGAGCACCAGCCATCGCCACCACTCGCGCGACGGTTCGTGGACCAATCGTGCCGACAGCACCGCGCTGGCCAGCCAGACCATCGCGACGCCGCCGGTGAAGCGCCCGAAATGCACCGCACCATAGGCCAGCACCGCGTAGGCGATGGCTGTGCTGACGGGTCCTGCCAGGATCTGTGCGAGGCGCATGCCCCTGGATATCGCGCATGGTAGTTAAGAATTCCCGTCCGTCGGATGCATGTCTTTGCTAGGCTGGCATAATCCGCAAGGAGAGCGGCTGACCGGAATGCCGTGTCGCGGCTGCAACTACGCACGAGATGTGTCGCGGTTCCACGCCTCGGTTGCCTGCTTCGGCGGGACTCGCGAACCTTGCCCTTGCCATTGGCGGCAAACGTCGCCATTTGGGCGCCAGCAATCGGCCGGCGCGCACGCGCCCACGCGAGTCCACGGGACCCATGACCACAGATCAAGAATTTCGCGACGCAGCACCGTGGGATATCGGTGCCGATGACGACAAGCTGCGCGAGGAGTGCGGCATCTTCGGCGTACTCGGCGTTCGTGACGCCGCTGCGACAGTCGCGCTCGGCCTCCACGCCCTGCAGCATCGCGGGCAGGAGGCTGTCGGCATCACCAGCTTCGACGGGCAGGAGTTCTACCAGCGCAAGGGCATCGGCCACGTCGCGGCGAACTTCTCCACCGGCTCGGCTATTGCCGAACTGCCCGGAACGATGGCCTCGGGCCACGTCCGCTATTCGACCACCGGCGGTGCTGGCTTGCGCAACGTGCAGCCGCTCTTTGCCGATCTCGCCTCGGGCGGATTCTCGATCGCCCACAACGGCAACATCTCCAACGCCACTTTCCTCAAGCGCGACCTCGTCCGCAAGGGCGCGATCTTTCAGTCGACGTCGGACACCGAGGTGATCATCCACCTCGTCGCGACGAGCCGCTACCCCACCCTGCTCGACCGTTTCGTCGATGCGCTGCGCCTTGTCGAAGGCGCCTACTCGCTGATCTGCATGACGCCGCAAGGCATGATCGCCTGCCGCGATCCGCTCGGCATCCGCCCGCTTGTAATGGGCAAGCTGAACGACGCCATTGTCTTCGCCAGCGAGACGGTTGCGCTCGACGTGGTCGGCGCTGACTTCGTTCGCGAGGTGGAGCCGGGCGAACTGATTCAGGTCGATCTGGATGGCAACCTGAGCACGCACCGCCCGTTCGGCACGCCCAACGCACGCCCCTGCATCTTCGAACACGTCTATTTCAGCCGCCCGGACTCGGTCATGGGCGGCAGCTCGGTCTATCAGGTGCGCAAGGCCATCGGAGCGCAGCTGGCGATGGAGAGCCCGGCAGACGCCGATCTCGTCATCCCCGTGCCCGACAGCGGCGTTCCTGCCGCGCTCGGCTATGCCCAGCAGTCGGGCATTCCGTTCGAGCTTGGCATCATCCGCTCGCACTATGTCGGCCGTACCTTCATCCAGCCCTCGGACGGCGCGCGCAACGCCGACGTGAAGCGCAAGCACAACGCCAACCGCGCGCTCGTTGCCGGCAAGCGCATCGTGCTGATCGACGATTCGATCGTGCGCGGCACCACCAGCCTCAAGATCGTGCAGATGATGCGCGATGCGGGCGCGGCCGAAGTGCACATGCGCATCGCCAGCCCGCCGACCGAGCATTCGTGCTTCTATGGCGTTGATACGCCCGAACGCTCGAAGCTGCTCGCCGCGCGGATGGACGTTGCCGCCATGGCCGAGTTCATCCACGCCGACAGCCTCGCCTTCGTCTCGATCGATGGCCTCTACCGCGCCGTCGGCGAGGCCGAGCGCAACAACGCCTGCCCGCAATACTGCGACGCCTGCTTCTCGGGCGAATACCCGACCAAGCTGACCGACCTTGCCGAGCGCGACAATCCCGACCAGCTCTCGCTGCCGGTCGGCAAGGTCGCCTGACATGAGCCTGCAGGGGCAACTGGCGCTGGTAACCGGCGCAAGCCGGGGCATCGGCGCGGCCACAGCCAAGGCACTGGCCGCACAGGGCGCGCACGTCATCCTCGTCGCCCGCAACGCCAAGGACCTTGAAAAGGTCGAGGAAGAGATCTTCGAGGCTGGCGGCAGCGCAACCATTGCCCCGGTCGATCTTGGCGAGCCTGAAGGCATCGCCCGCCTTGCCACGGCCATCGGCGGGCGCTGGAGCGCGCTCGACGTTCTGGTGATCAATGCTGCCGTCCTGCCCACGCTGACTCCAGTCTGGCAGATCGACGCTGGCGAATTCAACAAGGCCCTCACGCTCAACGTGCTGGCGACGCAAGCGCTCCTCGCCGGGTTCGATGTCATGCTGCGCAAGAGCAAGGACGCCCGTGTGATCGGCGTGACCAGCAGTGTCGGCGCCACACCGCGCGCCTATTGGGGCGCCTATGGCGCCTCCAAGGCCGCGTTCGACAACCTGCTCAATTGCTACGGGCAGGAAGTGCGCAATACTGCGTCTATCCGTGTCGCCGTTGTCGATCCCGGAGCCACCCGCACCAAGATGCGCGCGCGCGCCTATCCCGGTGAAAACCCCGAGAGCGTCAAGCCGCCCGAGGTCGTTGCCGACCGGATCGTTGCGCTTCTTGGTGAACAGTTCACCAGCCCGCACCGCATCCGCGTTAACCAGGACTGATAGGCCTGAATTAACGAAATACCGCGATTCTCTGCAATGGTTTGTCACGCTTCGTGACGGGCCCCACGCAGCAGAGGGTCGAGGTGTCCGGCATGACGACGACGGACTGGAACACGAACATCTACGGGCAGGCCGCGCTCGAAGATCGCAGCGCACCGCGCCAGCGCGTGAACATCCCGGCGACCCTGCGGCCTTCCGGCGGCAAGGGCTTCCAAACCGTGGTGCTCGACCTCTCGCTCGGCGGCTTTTGCGCCAATGCCCTGCAACGCCTGCACCCGGGCAACCGCTGCTGGCTGACGCTTCCCGGCATGGAAGCGCTGCAAGCCGAAGTCGTCTGGTGGGACTCAGGCCGCGTCGGCTGCGCCTTCGCCAATCTGCTCAGCCCCATCGTCCACGACAACATCCTCGCCCGCTATCGCGGCGATGGCGTGTTCAGGCGGCCATGAGCCTCAACGCTTCACCAGCGTCACTTGGCTGACGTTGATCCCGCCGCCCCGGAACCCGCCCTCGCAATACATCAGGTAGTAGCGCCACAGATCGACAAAGCGCTGATCGAAGCCTGCGGGCAGACGCCCTTCCGCCACCGCCCGGTCCAGCGCATCGCGCCACAGCTTGAGCGTACGTGCGTAATCGAGGCCGAAGTCCTCGCGGTCCTGCCAGGTCAGCCCACGCTCGCCCGCCAGCCTTGCAAACTCGCGCTCGCTGATCAGAAGGCCGCCCGGGAAGACATAGGCCTGGATGAAGTCCGCGCTGGCGGCATAGGCATCGAACAGGTCGTCGCGGATCGTGATGTATTGCAGCGCTGCCCGCCCGCCCGGCTTGAGGCACCGCGCGAGGCAATCGAAGTAGGACGGCCAGTATTCGCGGCCCACCGCCTCGACCATTTCGACGCTGGCGATGGCATCGAACTGGCCTGCGACATCGCGGTAGTCCTGATGGCGGTACTCGATCCCCGACAGGCCGGACGTCGCCAGCTCTCGCCGCGCCCATTCGAGCTGCTCGTCCGAAAGGCTGATCCCGGTCACCCGAGCGCCATAGCTCTGCGCGAGTCTGCGGGCCAGGAAACCCCAGCCACAGCCGATTTCCAGCACCTCGCTGCCCGGCTTGAGATCAAGCCGTCCACCCAGCCTGTCGACCTTGTTCGCCTGCGCTTCGGCCAACGGAGCATCTGGCGCGATGCCGTCCCACAGCGCGCTCGAATAACTCATCGTCTCGTCGAGCCACTGGCGGTAGAAATCGTTGCCGAGGTCATAGTGCGCGACGATGTTGCGCCGCGCCTGCGCCTTGGAGTTCTTGCGCAGGAAATTGAGCGCCTTGCCCGCAAGGCGCCAAGGCCCCTTGGCCCGCCCGACATCGCCAAGCGTCGCCGCATTGCGCATGAACAGGTCGAATATCGGCACCGGATCGGGACTTTCCCATTCCCCGGCAGCCCAGGCCTCGTACCACCCGATCGAACCCGCCGTCGCCAGTCGCATGATCGCGTTCCAGCTGCGCAGGTGGATGCGAGCGACAGGCCCCTCGCCCCGCCCGCCCACGGTGCGCTGGCTGCCATCGGGCAGGATCGCGTGAATCGTCCCATGGACAAGTCCACGGTCGATCCGCTCGACCACTGCGTCGAACCGACCGGCAAAAATGCGTGCGATCCAGCGTCCGGCGGCGGAGATGTTCCAGCCCCCGGCGACCAGATGCCTCCCCCTCGTTGGCGTCTGCGCGTTCATTGCGTGGATATGCGGTGGAGAAGCGGTGCGCGCAAGGTCAGGCTTGCGCCTTCATGGCATCATGCGCGGCAAGCGCCCGTGCGCGGGCCTCGGCGTGGGGCGCGATCTTGCGCACATAGCCCTGCGGCGGAAAGGTGGGATCATGAATCTCGGCGTCCGATAGCCGGCGAAGCTCGGGCACCCACTTGCGGATATAAGCCGCCGCGTCAAACTTCGGCGATTGCGTCAGCGGCGCCATGATCCGCACGAACATGTTGGAATCGACGCCCGTCCCTGCCGTCCACTGCCAGTTCACCGCGTTCGAGCCGTAGTCGGCATCGACCAGCGTGTCCCAGAACCAGCGCTCGCCTTCGCGCCAGTCGATCAGCAGGTGCTTCACGAGGAAGCTCGCCGCGATCATCCGCACGCGGTTGTGCATCCACCCGGTGTGCCACAGCTCGCGCATCCCGGCATCGACGATGGGATAGCCGGTGCGGCCCTGCTGCCAAGCCGCAAGCCCTTCCGGATCATCGCGCCATTGCAGCCGGTCATAGGCCTCGCGCGCGTTCTTCGAGCCGTAGTCGGGGAACTGCACGATCACGTTCTGCGCATAGTCGCGCCAGCCAAGTTCGCTGAGGAACACATCGACCGAACCACCCACGTCGGCGACGCGGTGCCAGATGGTGGCCGGCGAAATCTCGCCGAAATGCAGGTGCGGCGAGAGACGCGAAGTGCCTTCGATCGAAGGCAGGTTGCGACACTGCTCGTAGCGTGCGGCGCGGGCGACAAAGTCATCAAGCCGTTCAAGCGCGCCCGGCTCCCCAGGCGTCCATTCCTCGCGGAAGCCGCCGGCCCAATCGGGCGCAGTGGGCAGGAGCTTCCAGTCGTCCAGCTTGTCGCTCGCCGGCCAATGTTCGGGAGCATCCAGTGTGATCGGCGCCGCAGCCGGATGCGCGGGCGGCATCCGCTCCTTGAGCGCATGCCAGAACGGCGTGAATATCTTGTAGGGCGCGCCGCCGCCGGTCTTCACGGCCCCGGCAGGCGCAAGGTAGTTTCCGTCATGCAGGACTAGCCGCATGGCCTTGTCGACGGCCTTTTCGGCGTTGCGCCACCACGGTTCGTAGTGGTGCAGGGCATGGACCGTGCGCGCGCCGGTCTCGCGGCGGATTGCCGCCAGTTCCTCGTGCACCTTGCCTCGGCGCAGGATCAGCTTCGATCCGACCTTGCGCAGGTCCCTGTCGAGGCTGGCGAGGCTGTGGTGCAGCCACCAGCGCGAAGCTGCGCCCATGCGGCGATGCTTCGGTGTGTCGTCATCGAGGATGTAAACCGGAATGACCGGCCCCTCGGCCGCAGCAGCGAGCAGCGCGGCCTGATCGGCCAGACGCAAGTCGCGGCGGAACCAGACGATGGACGGCTCACCTCCGCTCTCAAGCGACACGCATACCCTTTCTTCACATCGGTGACGCGATAAACTATTGATGAGGAACAAGCATTGCGCTTGCCTCGTTCCATGGAACCGATGATCCAAGCCGCCCCCGAAAGACACCTGCCCCAAAGGGCACGCAGCTGGCGCATTTCGCCGCAGCACGCCCTGATTGCCGCGGCAATCTGCTGGCTGGGGTTCATTGTGGTGACCGTTCTGGTGCTCGGCGGACGCAGCAGCCGCGTGGACAATGCCGGCCTGATGTTCTGGCGACGCGGAGCGGAACTTGCGCCCGCAGGCCCACAATGGCTGCTTGAAGCGGTGCGCGACCTCACCTCGCTCGGCGGCGTACTCCTGCGCAATCTGATCCTCGCAGGCGTGCTCGCCGCCCTGCTGTTCCTGCGCCTGCGCCGCGAGGCCGTGCTGCTGGCGGCAACCGTCGTCGGCGGATGGGTGGTCAATTCGCTGGTGAAGTTTGCGGTCGGACGCCCGCGCCCGCTGATCGTCCCGCACCTTACCGAGGCTGGCGGACAGAGCTTCCCGAGCGGCCACAGCTTCAACTCGGCCGTCGTCTATATCGCCATCGCACTCGCCTTTGCCGCGATGAGCCCAAGACGGGACGTGCGCTGGACGCTGGTGGCGACGGCCATCTTCCTGAGCCTGGCCATCGCGGTCAGCCGGGTCTGGCTCGGCGTGCATTTCCCCACCGATGTCGCGGCGGGCTGGCTTGGCGGCGCAGGCTGGGCCTTCCTCGCCTCGGCCCTGCTCCACCGCCCGGCCAAGGCCGTGGCCGAACAGGCAGGCGACATGCTCGATACGCTGACGCCGCGCGCCTAGCAGGTCTTGAGATCGACCACCGTATTGAAATTCCGGGCCATGGCGGGACCGGTAAAGCGCGCGTCGGCGAAGGTCACCGTGGCCCGGCAACCGGAATGCTCCACTTTCGCGATCGGCATCTGTGACCACGCGAGGAACTTCACTGCCTCAGGCGTTGCGACGGCAGCCTTGCGAACAAGCGGATCGCTCATGTTGTCAGGCACCGGATCGTCGAAGGCCGCAAGACCGCCAAGTCGCAAAAGCGGATCGTAGCGACCGAAGGCGATCATGCCCCTCTCCCGCCAGACCACATCGCGCCGCCAGAACCGCAGTGGTTCGGGCGCAGCGAACACGCGGTCGGGATTGGCATAAGGCGCATCTGCGCGCGGTGCCTCCCACGCCAGCATCGATATGCCGACATTGAGCAGGATAAAGGCTCCGCTGATCACCAGCGAAATGATCGCGATTGCCCCGGCGGCAAAGCGCCGCGCCGCCCATATACCTGCGCCGAGTATGGCCAGCAGCCATGGCGAGACGATGAACAGGCCATCGGCGTGGAACCACTGCTCGCTCCATGGCGACATCAGTTGAACGGCATAGACGGTCTGGAGATCGAGCAGGGGATGCGTGATCGCGCCAAGGTAACTCAGCAGCACCAGCCAGCCCAGGCGTAGCGGTGGTGCACCCTCCACGATCTTCCCGCGAGAGGCCTGCCAGCGATCGAGCAGCCACAGCAACCCCGCCAGCAGCGGCGGCATCACCATCACACCACCGACCAGCCCATGGGTAAACCCGCGATGCATGGCGAGCGGCGCCCACGGCGCCCAACCAAAGAACACGTCGATATCCGGCATATTCGCCGCCAGCACCAGCGCCGCCAGCCCCTTGCGCGTCCTGTGCTTCAGCCCGCTCTCCGCCAGCGCCCACCCGGCAAGGCTATGCGTCAGATTGTCCAAGCGATGACCTCAAACAGAAAGGCCGCAAGGGCACGACCCAAGTCGCATCCTTGCGGCCTTTGAAGGCTTTGGAAAACCCGGCAATCAGACCGGATCGGCAGCCGTTCCGCTGACAGTCCAGGTCTGGCCCTTGCCGAGGAGCTTGGCGAGGTTGGCGTCCTTGCCCTTGCGGGCCTGTTCATCCTGGCCGAGCAGCACGTCTTCGTAGGAAGGACGCGCGTCGTCGTAGATCACGCCCAGCGCCATCGGGAACGGGCCGAACGGCATTTCCACCAGCATGTGCGCCAGCGCGCGGTTCTTGACGTTGTGGACGATCACGCCCGCCGCCTGCCAGTCGCCATCGATCACGTCGACGACCTTGAGGCTCAGCGTCTCCATATCGAGCGCGATGCCCTTCACCCCGCCCGACTTTTCCGAACCGAACAGCATCGGCTCGCCATCGGTCAGCCACAGCTGGTTCTGGTCGGCCACGCCCTTGGCGACGAAATCGTCGAAGCGGTCCTTGTTGTAGACGATGCAGTTCTGGAAGATTTCGACGAAGGCCGCGCCCTTGTGGGCATGGGCCGCCTTGAGCACACCGGGCAGGTTCTTCGACACGTCATAGGCCCGCGCGATGAAGCGCGCGCCCGAACCCAGCGCAAAGGCGCAAGGGAGGGCGGGACGGTCGACCGAACCGAGCGGCGATGTCGGCGAGTTGGTGCCTTCGCGGCTGGTCGGCGAGAACTGGCCCTTGGTCAGGCCGTAGATCTCGTTGTTGAACAGCAGGATCTGCACGTTCACGTTGCGACGCAGGATGTGCATCGTGTGGTTGCCGCCGATCGACATGCCATCGCCATCGCCCGTCACCAGCCAGACATCGAGGTCGGGATTGGCGAGCTTGATGCCGGTGGCAAAGGCAGGCGCGCGGCCGTGGATCGTGTGGAAGCCGTAGCTTTCCACGTAGTACGGGAAGCGGCTCGAGCAGCCGATACCCGATACAAACACGGTGTTCGAAGGATCGGCGCCGATCTCCGGCAGGGTGCGCTGCACCGCCTTGAGGATCGCGTAGTCGCCGCAACCCGGGCACCAGCGCACTTCCTGGTCGGTTTCCCAGTCCTTGAGCGTGGTCTGGACCGCGATCTTGGTCATCTCGTTCATGTTCGTAACCTTTATGCGAGCGCAGCTTCGATCGCGGCTTCGATTTCCGCGATGGTGAAGGGCTGGCCGCTGGTCTTGTTGAGCGGCTGGGCATCGATCAGGAACTGGTCGCGCAGCACCGTCTTGAACTGGCCGGTGTTCATCTCGGGCACCAGCACCTTGTCGTAGGACTTGAGCAGGTCACCCAGGTTCGACGGCATCGGCCAGATGTGGCGGACGTGGACGTGGCTGACGTCGAGGCCCTTGCGGCGGGCGCGGCGGACGGCCTGATAGATCGGGCCATAAGTGCTGCCCCAGCCGACGACCACGAGCTTGCCCGAAGCCTCGCCATGGTTGACTTCCTGCAACGGGATCGAGTTCGCCACGCCTTCGACCTTGGCCTTGCGGGCATCGGTCATGATCTGGTGGCTGGCGGGCGAGTAATCAATGTTGCCGGTGCCGGGGTTCTTCTCGATGCCGCCGATGCGGTGCATCAGGCCGGGGGTGCCGGGCTTGATCCACGGACGCGCGCCCTTTTCGTCGCGCGCGAAGGGCAGCAGTTCGCCGTTGGGGCCGTTCTTCGCTTCGAGGAACGTGACCGGGAACGGCTTGAAGCTTTCAGGGTCCGGCACCTTCCACGGCTCGGCCGCGTTGGCGATGTAGCCGTCGGTCAGGAGCATGACCGGGGTCATGTATTCCACAGCGATGCGGCAGGCCTCGATGGCGACCTCGAAACAGTCCGAAGGGCTGCGCGAGGCGATCACCGGCATCGGCGCGTCACCATTGCGGCCATAGACGGCCTGATAGAGGTCCGACTGCTCGGTCTTGGTCGGAAGGCCCGTCGAGGGGCCGCCGCGCTGCGAGTTGACGATGACCAGCGGCAGCTCGGTCATGATCGCAAGGCCCATCGCCTCGCCCTTGAGCGCAATGCCCGGGCCTGACGACGAGGTCACACCCAGCTGGCCCGCATAGCTTGCGCCGATGGCCGAGGCGATTGCCGCGATCTCGTCTTCCGCCTGGAAGGTGGTGACGCCGTATTCCTTGAGCCGGGCAAGGTTGTGCAGGATCGCCGAGGCGGGCGTGATCGGATAGCCACCGAAGAACATGTGCAGGTCGGCCAGCTGCGCGCCCGCAACCAGACCAAGGCTGATCGCTTCGGCGCCGGTGACGGTGCGGTAAAGCCCTGCTTCGCTCTCCACCGGTGCGATGTGGTACTGCTTGAGCGGGCCCGACAGTTCGGCAGTTTCGCCGTAGGCGTGGCCTGCGTTCAATGCGGCGACGTTGGCTTCGGCCAGAACCGGGTTCTTGGCGAACTTGGCGTTGAGCCAGTCGATCAGCGGCTGCCGGTCACGGTCGAACATCCACAGGGCAAGGCCCAGCGTCCACATGTTCTTGCAGCGCAGCGCTTCCTTGTTGCCAAGGCCGAAGGGCTTCACCGCCTCGAGTGTCAACGCCGAGATATCGAACGCGAGGAGCTGCCACTTTTCGAGGCTGCCGTCCTCAAGCGGATTGACCTCGTACTTGGCCTTCTCGAGGTTGCGCTTGTTGAACTCGCCAGTGTCGGCAATGATCAGGCCGCCGGCCTTCAGCGCGCCGACGTTGGTCTTGAGCGCAGCCGGGTTCATCGCCACGAGCACGTCGGGCTGGTCGCCCGCAGTGTCGATCTCGGTCGAGCCGAAGTTGATCTGGAAGGCAGAGACGCCGAACAGCGTGCCTTGCGGCGCGCGGATTTCCGCCGGAAAGTCCGGGAAAGTGGCAAGATCGTTGCCCGCGAGCGCGGTCGAAAGCGTGAACTGACCGCCGGTCAGCTGCATACCGTCGCCCGAGTCACCGGCAAAGCGCACGACAACCGCTTCGGGAGCCTGCGTTTCCTTGCCGCCCGTCAGCGCGTCCGGTCCATCAACTAGTGTAGCCATATCGTCCTCTGCTGCGCCAGGGATTCTCACCCAGTGCTGACACGCGCCTATGCCCCTCCCGTTCCGTTCGCAAAGAAGAAAATCTGCGCGAGCGGAAAAATCCTTCTGCGCTCTTGATTCCCGATGCGCTTGCCAGTCAAGTTGCAAAAGCCAACTTACCACGGTGTTTATAACGAATCCTGTCAACAGGGCGAGGAACAGTCATGACCGAGCAGAAGACCCATTACGTACGCCCCGATGTCCAGGGCTTCCTGGCGTTCCTCAACGGCACCGATGCCCCGCCGATGAGCCAGCTCGGGCTTGAAGCCGCGCGCGCCAGCTACATTGCCATGGGCCAGCTCGCCGAAGCCGATCCCCGCGAACTGGCCGTGATCCGGGACCTGACCTGCCCCGGACCTGCAGGTGACATTCCGCTGCGGCTCTACGATCTGCGCGAAACCCGCGAGCCCGGCCCTGCCGTCATGTTCTATCACGGGGGCGGATTCGTGATCGGCGATCTCGACAGCCACCACAGCCTCTGCACCGAAATCGCGGCCGAGCTCGACATGCCGGTGATCGCTGTGGACTACCGCCTCGCCCCTGAGCACCCCTTCCCCGCCGCGCCCGACGATTGCGAAGCCGCCTCGCGCTGGGTCGCGGCAAACTCCGCTGCGCTGGGGCGCGAGATCACCGGCCTGATCCCGATGGGCGACAGCGCGGGCGGCAACCTCGCCATCGTCGTCACGCAGGCGCTGGTCGAGGAACCCGCCGCCGTGCCGGTGATCATGCAGGTGCCGATCTATCCCCTCTCGGATGACAAGCCCGACCACCAGTCCTTCCTCGATTTCGCCGAAGGATACCTGCTGACGGCAGACACGATGCAGTGGTTCGGCAATGCCTATCAGGCGGTCACCGGCCACAAGCGCGCCTACCCGATCTACGGCGAGCACTCGACCACGCCGCCAACGGTGCTAGTGACGGCAGGACTCGACCCGATTCGCGATAGCGGACGGGTCTATGGTGCGGAATTGATCCGTGCCGGGGCCGAGGTCGTGTTCCTGGAAATGAAGGGCACGATCCATGGCTTCACCCAGGTGCGCAAGGCTATCCCGAGCGCGCAGGCAGACATGCAGTCCATCTTCAAGGCCGTGAGATTGCTGCTGGAAAGGTTGAAATGACAGACGAATTTGCTGGGCTTCCCTACCGTCCCTGTGTCGGTGTCATGCTTGTGAACAGCGCCGGGCGCGTGTTCGTGGGCAAGCGGATCGACAACAAGGAAGTGAATGGGGACGCCTGGCAGATGCCGCAGGGCGGGATCGACGACGGGGAAGAGCTCCACCCCGCCGCCCTGCGCGAGCTGGCCGAGGAAACCGGCGTCTCGCCCGATCTCGTGACGATCATCGCCGAAAGCCGGGAGGAGCACTTCTACGACCTGCCCGATTTCCTGATGGGCAAGCTGTGGGGCGGCAAGTACCGGGGTCAGCGCCAGAAGTGGCTGCTGATGCGCTTTGGCGGCGAGGATACGGACATCAACCTCGAAGCGCACGAGCATGCCGAGTTCGAGGCGTGGAAGTGGGTCGAGCCCGAATTGCTGCCCGAGCTGATCGTGCCGTTCAAGAAGCGGGTCTATCGCCAGGTGGTCGAGGAATTCCGAGAGTTGATTTGAAGACTAGCGAGGCGCACCCGCGTAGGCGGGGGCCTCAGTCGGTTTCAAAAGAGGTTCCATTACAACACCAAGATCCCCGCCTGCGCGGGGATTCAGTTCGTCTCGACCTTTTCGGTCGGCATGACGGCCTGAGCCGAAACCACTTTCGGCGCAGGGCCGCGCGCGATGGCGGCGGAGAGTTCGGCGGTTTCGGCGCAAGTCTTGCCGCACAGGCCTTCGAGCCGGACGAGGTTGCGGCGGGCCTTTTCCAGCGCGCCCTTCTCCACCATTGCCCCGCCTTCGCCGGAAATGGCGACGACGTTGTTCGGCTCACGCGAAAGGACTTCGCGGTAATAGTGGATCGCCTTGCCCTGCAGGCCCTCGCGGCGGGCCGCGTCAGCCAGAGCCAGCAGCGTGGCGTTGCTGGCCGGATCGATCGCCAGCGCTGCCTCGAAACTGTCTGTCGCCGCAGCGACATCACCCTTGGCCAGCGCGGCGCGGCCGTCCTTGAGCAAGGCTTCGACGCGCGGATCGGAGGATACCGGGTTCTTCGCCACGCCCATGCTTCCGGTCACGCCGACAACCAGCGACAAGGCAAGAGCAAAGGGGGCGTAACGCATCAGCAACTCCTTGGGGTGTCTGGCTTGGCGCAGACCATTACTGAATGAACCATCGTCCATGACGCTTCAGTTAACACGGCGTACGAGCGTTGCGAAGAAAAACCCGTCCGTGCCATCCCCAAAGGGCGTAAGACGGATGCCCTCGCCGCGCGGACGCCCTGCAGGCAGCGGCGGCATCTGCACTTGCCAATACGGGTTGGCGGCAAGGAAGGCGTCGACCCGGTCCGCCCCTTCGGCATCGAGCAGCGAGCATACCACGTAAGTCAGCCGCCCGCCGGGCCGCACCAGCGACGCTCCGATGTTCAGCACATTGGCCTGCATCGCGCAGTATTTGTCGATGGCCTTGGCATCGAGACGCCAGCGCGCTTCGGGATTGCGCCGCCAAGTGCCGGTGCCCGAGCACGGCGCGTCGATCATCACCGCGTCGGCCTTGCCCTGCCAGTCGGCGAGCATCTCGATCTCACGCCCCGGATTGAGCAGGCGCGTTTCGACCAGCACCCCGGCGCGCGCCGCGCGCTCGGGCAGGCGCGACAGGCGGGGACGGTCGATGTCGCAGGCGAGCAGCTTGCCGCGATTGTCCATCGCCGCGCCGAGCGAGAGCGTCTTGCCCCCCGCCCCGGCGCACAGGTCAACCGCCGCCTCGCCCGGCTGCACGCCAAGGGCCATGCAGGCAATCTGGCTGCCCGCATCCTGAACCTCGAACAGCCCTTCGGCAAACTCCGGCCAGCTTTCCGCTGCCGTCCCCGATGGCAGGCGCAACGAGTGCGGGGCGATGGCGAGCTCAGCCTCCACCGGCAGGCGGGCGCGAAGATCATCGCGCGAGGTCTTGAGCGTATTGGCCCTGATATCGAGCGGCGCCCGGCCAAGCAGCGCCGCCTGTTCCTGACCATCAAGGCCTGACGCTGTCAGGCGCTCGACCAGCCAGTCCGGTGCAACGCCCTCTGCAGCAACCGCCTCGCCCGCCTCTATCGGCGCGGGTCCATAGCTGGAACCGTCGAACAGCGCGGAAAGGGCCGCATCGCCCTCCGCCACGCGGAGCATGGCCGCGCGCCCGGAAACCGGCACCTCGCCACAAGCGCGGATTGCGGACCACACCAGTTCGCGAATGGCGCGACGGTCCTTCGAGCCGACATAGCGCCGCGCCCGGAACCAGTCCGCCGCAATCCGGTCCGCCGAAGCCCCCTGCCCCTTCGCCGCCGCAATCACCGCATCAAGCAGGTCGATCGCAGCTTGTACGCGCGCCGAAGGGGTCATTTCAGCCCCTCCCGCAGGCGGGAGGGGTTTGGGGTGGGCAGAGGCCGGAAACGGCGGTCGTCGTCCAGCCCACCCCCGACCCCTCCCGCCTGCGGGAGGGGGGAAATGCGCAAATCAGCCAACCTTGTAGTTCGGCGCCTCGCGGGTGATCGTCACGTCGTGGACGTGACTTTCGCGAAGCCCGGCGTTGGTGATGCGGACGAACTGCGCGCGCTTGCGCAGGTCTTCGATGGTCTTGCTGCCGGTGTAGCCCATCGCGGCCTTTACGCCGCCGACGAGCTGGTGGACCACGTCCTTGGCCGGTCCCTTGTAGGGCACCTGGCCTTCGATGCCTTCGGGCACCAGCTTCATCTGGTCCTTGATGTCCTGCTGGAAGTAGCGGTCGGCCGAGCCGCGCGCCATCGCGCCGACCGAGCCCATGCCGCGATAGGACTTGTAGGCGCGGCCCTGGTAGAGGAACGTTTCGCCCGGAGCCTCTTCGGTGCCTGCCAGCATAGAGCCGATCATCACCGAGCTTGCGCCGGCGGCAAGCGCCTTGGCCGCATCGCCCGAGGTGCGCAGGCCGCCATCGGCGATCACGGGAACGCCCGACTTCTCGGCTTCCTCGGCGCATTCCATCACGGCGGTCAACTGTGGCACGCCAACGCCTGCGACAATGCGCGTGGTGCAGATCGAGCCGGGGCCGATGCCGACCTTCACGCCATCGGCACCTGCGTCGATCAGCGAGCGCGTGGCCTCGGCAGTGGCGACGTTGCCCGCGATCACCTGCACCGAGTTGGACAGCTTCTTGGCCGCTTCGACAGCGCGGGCGACGTCCCGGTTATGGCCGTGCGCCGTGTCGATGATGACCACGTCGCACTCGGCCTCGACCAGCGCCTGCGTGCGAAGCAGTCCCTTTTCGCCAACGGTGGTTGCAGCAGCAACGCGCAGGCGACCGGCGGCGTCCTTGGTTGCATCGGGGAAGGTCACCGCCTTCTCGATGTCCTTGACGGTGATCAGGCCGATGCAATGGAACGCATCATCCACCACCAGCAGTTTCTCGATCCGGCGCTGGTGCAGCAGGCGGCGGGCGTCGTCACCGCTGGCACCGAGCTTCACCGTGGCGAGGTTCTCGTGCGTCATCAGTTCGCGCACGGGCTGCTTGGGGTTGTCGGCGAAGCGCACGTCGCGGTTGGTGAGGATGCCGACGAGCTTGCCCGAGGCCTCGACCACTGGAATGCCGCTGATCTTGTGCTGGCGCATGAGCGCATTCGCCTCACCCAACGGCGCATCGGGCGAAATCGTGATCGGGTTGACGACCATGCCGCTTTCGAAGCGCTTGACCGCGCGGACCGCGGCGCACTGCTCTTCGATCGAAAGGTTGCGGTGAAGGACGCCAATGCCGCCAAGCTGGGCCATGACGATGGCCATGTCGGCTTCGGTCACGGTATCCATCGCCGAGGACAGGACCGGGATGTTGAGGCCGATGCCCTTGGTCAGTCGCGTGCGCGTATCGGCCATCGAAGGCACGATGTCCGACTCGGCAGGACGCAGCAGCACGTCATCGAAGGTAAGGCCGAGAGGGATGTCCATGATGCGCGCCACTTCTGTGAGGTCCGGTAGATTCGTGGCGGCCCATGTAAACAGGAAGGTGCGGATGCGCTAGGGGGTATTCGGACGCTTTGGTGGCGCGGTTCCCGACCTGCCCGGATAGCGTTTCGGATCGGCAAAGGCGCGGACCAGTTCCACCTGCAGGTTCACGTCATCTGCCATACCGGCATAGTCAATCGGCTCTCCCGGCTGGTCGCTCGGCCGGTGGTAGGTGTCCTCCATGAAACGCTCGATGCGGTCCATGTCGCCATAGGAATTGCTGACCATGACCGTGGGCACATCGTGCTGCATCAGGATCCAGCTGTCCTGCCGCCGAATGTAGGCGTTGGGTCCGTCCCCCGTCGCCAGCTTGCGCTTCATGCGTTTCACAACATCGGCGATCAGCGGGTCGAGCGGAGTCAGCCCCTTGCCGACGACGCCAATCGGACCACCCGGCGCGACAAGTCCGGTGCTGTCGACATTGAAGGCGGCAACGAAACGGTCGAGCGGGATCGGCGGATTTTCGGCAAAGGCCATGGCGCCCAGCAGGCCCAGCTCTTCCCCGGTCGTGGCGAGGAAATAGACGTCGCGCTCCATCGGCCGCCCGCGCGAGAGGATGCGCGCTGTCTCGGTCAGCACGGCAAGGCCCGAGGCATTGTCGATCGCGCCGTTGCAGATGATATCTTCGGCAGGCGCCGCACCGCATTCACCAAAGTGGTCCCAATGCGCCATCATCAGCACCGCGCCTGCCGCCGGATTGCGCCCTTCGAGCTTGCCGATGAGGTTGTGCGTCTTGATGCGCGTCTCGCGGCTGGTCGCCTCGAACGTGCCTGTCAGGCCAAGCGGATAGGGGGCAAAGCCGGGCGCTGCGGCATCATCGCGCAACCGGGCAACGGTGGGGCGGGTCGTTCCGGCAAGCATCAGGTCAGCCGTTGCAGGGGAGACGAAGGCCTCGATCTCGCTGCCGATCGTCTCGCCTGACACGGCATAGCCAGCGCGGCGGCGGCGGGCGATAACGTCCTCCAGCCCGCGCTGGTCATCAAGCACCGTCAGCACGGCGAGTGCGCCTGCGTCGAGCAGCTTGCCTGCCCGGTCGCCCACCGTGGCAGGGTCGGCACCCACGGGGAGACTGTCGAGCATGACGGCAACGCGCCCGGCCAGTTCGGCGCGAGGCAGTGCCGGAGTCGCCGCGTGGCCCACGAACAGCAGCGGCGCGTCCTGCACGAGACTGCGCAAGCCCGAGGTTACCACAAACACGCTATCGGCAGGCAGGTTCACCCGCTTGCGCCCGCGCATGAAGCTCGCACGCGAAAGAACCGGCTCGCGTTCGACCAGTTCGACCGGCGCGAACCAACCACTACCGGGGATGTTGGTGCCCGCCTCCATGCCGATGTCGAACCACTGGCGCGCAAGATAGCGCAGCGTCTTGGTCTCGCCCTCGGTGCCGGGTTCGCGCCCGTCAAAGTCGTCGCTCGCCAGCGTTTCGACGTGGGTGCGCAGGGTTTGTTCCAGCGGACTGGGCTTGCGAGGAGCAGGCCTGGCGGCGACGAGCATGAGCGCGCCGAGGACCAGGGCCCCCGTCATCGCAGTCCGCAAGCCCCCCAAACGCTTCATCGCCGTCCTCAAACGCTTCGTCGCAGACCCTTGCTCTCAAAAGCGCGAGCGCAGCGCAAGTTCCCATTTGAGCGGGCGCGCATGAACAGAAGTTTACGCAGCAGCTTGGGGGCCAACCTTATTGCGCCACCCAGCCTCCATCGACGTTGTAGTTCGCGCCGGTAATGTTGCGTGCCGCATCCCGGCACAGGAACACCGCAAGCGCCGCCAGCTCGTCAGGCTGAACGAACTGCTTGCTCGGCTGGCGCTCCAGCATCACGTCGTTGATCACCTGCTCGCGCGTCATGTTCCGCGCCTTCATCGTGTCGGGGATCTGGTTCTCGACCAGCGGCGTCCAGACATAGCCGGGGCTGATGCAGTTGGCGGTAACGCCATGGGTTGCGAGTTCCAGCGCCAGCGTCTTGGTAAGGCCGGCAATGCCGTGCTTGGCCGACACGTATGCCGCCTTGAATGGCGAGGCAGTGAGCGAGTGGGCCGAAGCGGTGAACAGGATGCGTCCCCAGCCCTTGGCCTTCATCCCCGGAATGCAAAGGCGGCAGGCATCAAATGCAGAGGTGAGATTGAGCGCGATGATCGCGTCCCACTTGTCGACCGGGAAGTCCTCGACCGGGGCGACGTGCTGCATCCCGGCATTGTTGATCAGGATGTCCACCGCGCCAAACTCTGCAAGGGCGGTTGCCACCATCGCTTCAGTGCCCTCGCGCCTGGTCAGGTCGCCTGCCGCAAAGATCGCTCGGCCTCCGCTGATTGCAGCCAGTTCAGCGCAGATTGCGTCGATCTGGTCGGCATCGCCGAAGCCGTTGAGCACCACGTTCGCGCCCTCTGCTGCCAGCGCCCGTGCATAGGCGAGGCCGATGCCCGAGGTGGAGCCGGTCACGAGCGCGCACTTGCCCTTCAGGAACATTCGATTACTCCGGGGTTTCTGGATGGATTGTTCGCTCTGGCATTGCGGGCGCTGCCCCGCTTGTCCAGTCGCAATTTCAAAAAGGGTGAAGCTATGCGGCTCGACGATTTCGACAATTCCATCAACGTCGAAGACCAGCGCGGTGGGGGCGGTTTCCCGCTCGGCGGCGGGGGCAAGGTCGGCTGCGGCTCGATCGTGATCGCGCTGATCGCGGCGGTTGTCTTCGGGGTGGACCCGATGCAGATGCTCGGCTCGATGCAGCAGGGACAAGTCTCGGCACCGGTCGAACAGCAGGGAGGCGCGTCGGTGGCCGAAAGCTGCACGGTCAACGAATTCAGCAAGGAAAGCTGCAACGCGCTGTCATCGCTCAACAAGACCTGGGGGCCGCTGTTCAAGCAGGCCAACATTCCCTTCGAGGCACCCAAGCTGGTGTTCTATGCGCAGAACGGCAATTCCGGCTGCGGCGCGGCGCAGAGTGCGATGGGGCCGTTCTATTGCCCTAGCGACGGCGGCATCTACATCGACACCGACTTCTACAGCGAAATGGACCGCCAGATGGGCGCAGGCGGTGATTTCGCACGCGTCTATGTGATGGCGCACGAATACGGCCACCATATCCAGAACCTGCTCGGCACGTCAGACAAGGTGCGCCAGTTGCAGCAGCGCAGCCCGAGCCAGGCCAACCGCTACTCGGTTGCGCTGGAACTGCAGGCGGATTGCTACGCAGGCGTCTGGGCGGGCCGCAACCGTGACCGCATCGAGGCGGGCGACATCGAGGAAGGCATGCGCGCCGCGCACCAGATCGGCGACGATACGCTGATGAAGGCTGCGGGCCGCCGTCCGGTGGAAGATGCCTTCACGCATGGCAGCGCGGCGCAGCGGATGCAGTGGCTGCGCAAGGGTCTGGAGACAGCCGACGAGGACCAGTGCGACACTTTTGCCGCGCTCTGACCGCAGTCGTTAACAATAATTCACGGAACCGAAAGGTCCCCTGTGGCTTCATCCGCTAAACAGGGGAAGAAATATGAAGTTCACCAAGGCCCTTCGGTTCGCAACGATACTGCCTTGCACGCTCGCTGTCGCCTTTCCTCTTTCCGCACAGACTGCGGTGTCTGAGGAAAAGGTGACGGCGGGCGATGTGGTTACAAAGCCTTTGTCGGACTTCAACATCAAGAAGGACGAAGTGCCCGAGGTCCTCGTCGCTGCGCGGCAGAAGCCCTATGCACTGACCGGCCTGAAGAAGTGTCCGGCTATTGCGGCGGAAGTCGCGAAGCTCGATGCGGTCCTGGGGGACGACATCGACGTTGCCCGAGACGATGGCAATTCGACGATCAGCATGGGCAATATCGCCAAGTCGCTAGTTGGCTCTCTTATTCCCTTCGGTGGCGTGATCCGCGAGATCAGCGGGGCCAATGCCCAGCAGCGCAAATGGAACGAAGCGATCTACGCAGGGTCCGTCCGCCGCGCTTTCCTGAAGGGCGTGGGCGAGCAGCGCGGCTGCAAGTACCCCGCCCGCTCGGCCACGCCGAAGGACGTCTCCGCCCTGTGGGCCGCGCGCGACGCGGCAGAGAGCAAGGGCAACGCCGCGAAGAAGGGCGAAGACAAGAAGGACGAGGACAAGAAGGACGGCAAGGGCAAGAAGGACAGCAAGTCCGAGCCGACCCGCTTCGAAAGCAGGCCGGTCGTCCAGCGCACACCCTAAGGGCTGAGATCAGCCCTTCGCCTTCAGCTTGGCCATCTCGGCATCAAGCTCTTCAAGGACCTGCTTGCGGATCGAATCGGAGAGCGACTTGTCCCGGGCGATTTCCTCGCGCGCCTCGCGGATCCCCTTGAGGGCTTCGGCCATGGCGTGCTTTTCGATCTCGGCTTCCGTGCCGCAAGTGCGGATGCGCACGCGGGTGACCTTGCCGTCGCGCTCTTCGGAGGTATCGACATCCGAAAGCATGGCCTTGCCCTTGCAGCGATCTCCGGTTTCCGTGACGATGTCGGTGACGCCGTTGTTCTCGCCATCGATCACGATCACGCGCTGCTGCATCCTGCGCTCACCCTTACCCGCCATGGGCGGCACCGGAGGTACGGGAGGAATACCGGACTCGGCGCGTGCGATCTTCGCCTCGACATCGGCATCGGACATCGCCTTGTCGCTCTTGAACACGAAGGTCTTGCCATCGCGGGTGACGGTGCGCACGTATTCCTGACCATCCGATCCGCCATGCTTTTCGACGATGACGATCTGGTGCGCCATGCCCGGTTCGGGGGGCGCAGGAGGGACAGGCGGTGCCGGAGGAGCGGGTGGCGCTGGTGGTGCTGGCGGCGGTGGCGGCATGTCCGTCATGCCTTGCGCCATGGCTCCGGCCGCCGTGACGACCAGCGCAGCACCGGCAATCAGCGCCACCTTCGAATGCTTCCAACCGTTCTTCATCGAACTGCCTCCCCAGGCGGCCCATTTCGAAGGGCCCAAAATGACTGATGCCGAGGTATCACACCCCGGCATCACATCATTTCATCATCGACGAACCGCCAGTCCCGATGGACCAGCGTCAGGTCAGTACACGCGCTTTTTGGGCTTGATGTACTCGACGTCGTCGGTGAGCGTGTATTCGTGGACCGGACGGTAGTCGAGCTTGACCTCGCCGCCCTTGCCGCCCCAACCGTTGAACCAGGCTGCGGTGTGCTTCATCCACTCGGCATCGTTGCGATCGGGGAAATCCTCGTGCGCGTGAGCGCCGCGGCTTTCCTTGCGGTTGTGGGCCGAATGCATCGTCACCGAGGCCTGGCTGATCAGGTTGTCCAGTTCGAGCGTCTCGACCAGGTCCGAGTTCCAGATCAGCGAACGGTCGGACACGTGGATGTCCTCCATGCGCTTGTAGGTGTTGGCGAGCTTGACCTTGCCTTCGGCCATCAGCTCATCGGTGCGGAACACTGCGGCGTGGGCCGACATCGTGCGCTGCATTTCGATGCGCACTTCTGCCGTGGGCGAGCCGCCCTTGGCGTGGCGGAAGTGATCGAGGCGGGTCAGCGCGAGATCGGCGCTGTCCTTGGGCAGCGAGTTGTGCGAGGTGCCCGGCTTGATCAGTTCCTTGAGGCGCAGACCGGTTGCGCGGCCGAACACGACAAGGTCGATCAACGAGTTCGAGCCGAGGCGGTTGGCGCCATGGACCGAAACGCAGGCCGCTTCACCCACCGCGAACAGGCCGGGGACGACCGTTTCGGGGTTGCCGTCGGCACCGATGGTGACGACTTCGCCATGGTAGTTACAGGGGATGCCGCCCATGTTGTAGTGGACGGTCGGAACCACCGGTAGCGGCTGACGCGTGAGGTCGACGCCAGCGAAGATCTTGCCGCTCTCGGTAATGCCCGGAAGACGCTCGGCCAGTACGCCTGCATCGATGTGATCGAGGTGCAGGTAGATATGGTCCTTGTGCGGGCCGACGCCGCGACCTTCGCGGATTTCCATGGCCATCGAACGCGACACGACGTCACGCGAGGCGAGGTCCTTCGCCGACGGGGCATAGCGCTCCATGAAGCGCTCACCCTCGGAGTTGGTGAGGTAACCGCCCTCGCCGCGCGCGCCTTCGGTGATCAGCACGCCAGCACCGTAGATGCCGGTCGGGTGGAACTGGACGAACTCCATGTCCTGCAGCGGAAGACCTGCGCGCAGGACCATGCCGCCGCCGTCACCGGTGCAGGTGTGGGCCGATGTCGCAGTGAAGTACGAACGGCCATAACCGCCGGTTGCCAGCACGACGGCGTGGCTGCGGAAGCGGTGGATCGAACCATCGTCCATGCACAGCGCGATCACGCCACGGCACTCACCGTTTTCCATGATCAGGTCGATCGCGAAATATTCGATGAAGAAGTCCGCGTCGTACTTCAGGCTCTGCTGGTAGAGCGCGTGGAGCATGGCGTGACCAGTACGGTCGGCTGCGGCGCAAGTGCGCTGGACCGGCGGGCCTTCGCCCATGTTCTGCATGTGGCCGCCGAACGGGCGCTGGTAGATCGTGCCTTCGGGGTTTCGGCTGAACGGCACGCCGGCATGCTCGAGTTCATAGACCGCAGCCGGGGCTTCACGCACCATATATTCGATGGCGTCCTGGTCACCCAGCCAGTCCGACCCCTTGACGGTGTCGTACATGTGCCAGGTCCAGTGATCGGGCGAGTTGTTGCCGAGCGAAGCGGCGATGCCGCCCTGCGCCGCCACAGTGTGCGAACGCGTCGGGAAGACCTTGGTGATGCAGGCAGTGCGCAGGCCAGCCTGGGCAGAACCCATGGTGGCGCGCAGGCCCGAACCGCCGGCACCGACGACGACAGTATCGTAGGTGTGGTCGATGATCTTGTAGGCAGGCTGAGTCGTCATGTCTTATGCGCCCCCGAGCGCAATGCGCAGAACCGAAAGAATGCCGAAGGCGGCAGCCGCGAAGGGCACGATGTTGACCAGCAGCCAGGCTGCGATCTTGCCACCTTCCTCGTGAACATAATCCTCGAGCATGACCTGCACGCCCATACGGGCATGAGTGAAGGTGTTGATCATGATCAGGATCATCGCGATCGACGGCAGCGGCCGGGCGACCCAGCCACGCACGGTGGCGTAGGCATAGTCGGGCAGCAGCGCGAGGCTGACGAGGAGGAACGAGATCAGGACGAGGTTGCCGACGGCGGTGAGCCGCGCGGTGAGCCAGTGATGCGTTCCCTGATGGCTGGAGCCCAGCCCGCGAACGCGGCCAATGGAGGTGCCGTTACCCATGGGTTTTAGCCTTCCTTGCTATGCAATCGTGCCGGCGCTCAGCGCAGCAGCACGAAAGCCCAGAATGCGATGGTGAGAAGGATCGAGATGACGATCGTCAGGCTCGACCAGCGGGCGTTCGTCTCAAGCTCGTAGCCTGCGCCGATGTCGAGAATCAGGTGACGGATGCCCGATGCGGCGTGCTGGAAGAAGGCCCAGGTCAGGCCGACGAGCACGACCTTGCCGAGAATCGACGTCACGGCCTGAAGGCCACCGCCTGTGCCAAGCCAGACGTAGTCCAGGAAGGTCTGATAGGCTTCCGCCCCGCTTGCCAGAGCACCGATCCACCACAGCAGCAGCCCGAGTCCTGCGAATGCAAGGCCGTTGCCGGTGACGCGGTGCAGGATCGAAACCAGCATGGCCGGGCCCCAGCGCCAGATCTGGAGATGCGGAGAAATCGGCCGTGCCTTGCGCGCCTGCGCCATGAACATACCCCCTCGACTAGGTATAGGAACGCAAGGGTACCCCTGCGATGAATGCCGAGTCCTATTAGTCGAAAAGACCGCCCACGCAAGCGTATGCGGGATGTAAAAAAGGACAGCCGGTTGCGCTTGCGCAGGACGGTGCCTAGACGCACTTGCATGAGCATCACCCTTGCCGTCCTCGCCGCCGCAACCGCAGCGGCACTCACCCCGGCAGACCCAGCCGCCGCGCGCGCAATCGTCCACCAGTGCGAGGGTAAGGAAAGCTTCTCCGACCCTGCCTCGCCTGCCCGCATCTTCGGAAACGTCTGGTACGTCGGCACCTGCAACGTCACTGTGCTTCTGGTCACCGGACCGCAGGGGCACATCCTTGTCGATGCCGGCATGGCAGACTCGGTGCCCCAAGTCCTCGCCAACATCCGCAAGCTGGGCTTCAATCCGAAGGATATAGGCCTGATCGTTTCAAGCCACGAACACTTCGACCACATTGGCGGGCTCGCGTCTTTGCAGAAGGCGACAGGCGCTCGCTTCGTCGCGACGTCCGATGCGGCGAAGGTCATCCGCAGCGGCAAGGTCAGCCCTGCCGATCCGCAGGCGCAGGAGATTCATGGCAGCCGCCCTGCCCGCGTCGACTTCATCCTGAAGACTGGTGACGTGTTCAGCGTCGGCCCCCTCAAGATCACTGCCTTCGCAACACCCGGCCACACCGAAGGATCGACCAGCTGGCACTGGAAATCGTGCCAGGGGCAGGACTGCCGTACCATCACTTACGTGGACAGCCTGACCGCTTTGCCACTGGGCACTTATCGCTTCGCCGATCATCCCGAGCGCGTGGCGATGTTCCGCAGCACCTTTGCGCAAGTCGAAGCGCTGGAATGTGGCATCCTCCTTACGCCGCACCCTTCCGCCAGCGAGATGTTCGCGCGAATGAGCGGGAAGCAGCCGCTGGACGACCCAAAGGCTTGCAAGACGCTGGTGGCCGGAGCGCGCGACCGTCTCGAAAAGGCCATGGCAAAGTGAGTGCGGCGAAATGAGCTGGAAAGTCACCGTTTTCGCCCCGCGCGACATCATTCAGGCCGCGCTGATCGCGCATGAAGACGCTTGGGACTGGGACCACGACATCGTCATTGCCGGCAGCGAGATTGCCGAGGACAAGCCCGAGGACTGGCAGCTGGAGGCCTGGCTTGATCGCAAGCCGACCAAGGCCGACCAGAACGCCATCGCCGACCTGTTCGAGGGAACACCGCCAAAGCTACATGTCGAAAAGCTGCCCGAGACCGACTGGGTGACGCTGAGCCAGCAGGGCGTCGAGCCGATCCGCGAGGGCGTGTTCCATGTCCACACGCCGGAGTATCCTCAGCTGAATCAGCCGGGCGTGCGCGACTTCGTGATTCCCGCCAGTCAGGCCTTCGGCACCGGCCAGCATGCGACGACCGCCGGGTGCCTCGCGATGCTCACCCACATGAAGCGGCAGGGTGTGACCGTGCGCAATCTTGCCGACATCGGCACCGGCACCGGCCTTCTGGCTTTCGCAGGCCTGCACCTGTGGCCCACCGCCCGCGCCATCGCGAGCGACATCGATGCGGTGTGCGGGCCGGTGGTGGCGGAGAACGCTGCAAACAACGGCGTGCCAATCGGCGATGGCAGCGGTCGCATGGCCATGGTCATCGCGGCAGGGATGGATCATCCGCTGCTGGAGGCGGCAGGGCCTTATGACCTCCTGATCGCCAACATCCTTGCCGGGCCGCTGGTCGAACTGGCTCCGGAGTTTGCCCGTGCAGTAGTGCCCGGCGGCAGCGTGCTGCTGGCCGGTCTGCTCGAGACTCAGGAGGCGACGGTGCGCGCCGCCTATCGCAAGGCAGGCTTGCGGCTTGCGGCGCGGATGGTGCGAGGCGACTGGTCGATCCTGTGGCTGCGGCGGCGGGCTGGTGGGCGCGTGCGCTCGAGCCGGGTCGGTGTCCTGCCGGAGTGGTCGAAGCGCTGGTAAGGCGCGAAGGCACTTGTGCATCGCGCGCTCTCGCTTAAGCATTCGGTTAAAGCGGGAGATCAGAGATGGGCTACGAGACCTTCACTGTCGAAAAGCGTGGGGCTGCGGAGTGGGTGACGCTCAACCGGCCCGAAGTGCTCAACGCCATTTCGCTGCAGATGGTGCACGAACTCAGCGAATATTTCGGCAAGCTGTTCCATGATCGCGAGACCCGCGTGGTGGTCCTGCGCGGGGCTGGCAAAGCGTTCTGTGCTGGCCTCGACATCAAGGAGCGTGCGGAGAACCGCGAGCAGATTCCATTTGCGGGCGGGTACAGCTTCCAGGGCTATCTCGCGGACGTCTATATCAGGATGCGCCGATGCCCGCAGCCGATCGTGAGCCTGGTTCATGGGGCAGCCTGCGGCGGCGGCTTCTCGTTCGTGCTGGCATCCGACATCCGCATCGCGGGCGAAAGCGCGAAGATGAATGCGGCCTACATCAAGCTGGGGCTCTCGGCCTGCGACATGGGCTGCAGCTATTTCCTGCCGCGCCTTGTCGGCACTTCGGTGGCGAGCGAACTGATGCTGACCGGGCGCTTCATCCATGCGCCGCGCGCGCTGGCGACCGGACTCGTCTCTGAGGTAGTGCCGGACGACCAGCTCGAAGCGGTGGGGCAGACTTATGTCGACGACCTGTTGGCGGCCTCGCCAATGGGGCTGCGGATGACCAAGGAAGGGCTGAACCTTGCCATCGATGCACCCAGCCTCGAAGCGGCCATGGCAATCGAGAACCGCAACCAGCTGATGGCCTCGGCGAGCCCGAACTTCCGCGAGGGAATGCAGGCTTTCCTCGAGAAGCGCAGGCCGAACTACGTGGTGGAGTGAGCCGCCAGCGTATCGCGCAACAGGATCAGCGCGGCGCGGGTGAAGACCACCATGTTGGCGAGGCGGTCGTCGCTTTCGTTGACGACGACGGTCGAAGCCTCGATCCCACCGGGCCCGACGAGGCCGATCGCACTTGTCCCCGAGGCTACACCGAGCGGATGTGCGCTGCCGCCTGACGCGCCGGTTTCGGCAATGCCCCAGTCGCCCCCGAGCCGCTCGCGGATCAGGCGGGCCTGCGCGAGCGCATAGGGTTCGGTCGCCGAGGTGAAGCCGCGCAGCGAACCAGGCTCGTGGCCCAACGCGATGCGGCGGCCTTTCAGCGAGTAGATCACCGAGCCGCCGAGGAAGAAGGCCGATGCACCCGGCATGGCGAGGAGGCTCGCCGAGATCAGGCCTCCAGTCGAACCGTCGACGACCGCTATCGTCTGCTCGCGCGCCTTGAGCAGTGCGCCAGCCTCAGCGCCGATTCCAGCCAGTTGTTCGAGCATGTCGTTATCCTGCTTGTCTGACGATCTCGGCCCATGCCGCTTCGTCGATCACATCTATTCCGAGTGCTGCCGCTTGCTTGAGCTTCGATCCCGCGCCGGGTCCGGCAACGACAAGGTCGGTCTTGGCCGAGACCGAACCAGCGGCGCGGGCGCCGAGAGCTTCGGCCTGGGCCTTTGCTTCGTCGCGGCTCATTGTCTCAAGCTTGCCGGTGAACACGATCGTCTTGCCGGCAACCGCGCTGTCCTTGGTCTCGACCACGTAGGGTGGCGGCGTGACTTCCGAGAGCAGATCCTCCCAGACGGCGACGTTGTGGGGTTCGTGGAAGAAGTCGCCTAGTGCCTCGACAACGACGGGGCCGACACCCTCGATCGAGAGCAAGTCCGCAGTCGCATCGCCGCCTTCGCGCGCCGCGACTGCAGCGTCGCGCAGAGCAGGCAGCGTGACGAACCGCTTGAGCAAATCCCGCGCCGTGACCGCGCCGACGTGCCGGATGCCGAGTCCGAACAGGAGGCGCGCAGCGTCGGGTTCGCGCTTGGCTTCTATGGCGGCGAGCAGATTGTCGACCGACTTGTCCTTCCAACCCTCGCGCCCGACGATATCGCTGCGGCGTTTGCGCAGGCGGAAGATATCGGCGGGACTCTCGAGCCAGCCCAACTGGAAGAACTCTATGATGGTCTTCTCGCCCAGACCTTCTATGTCGAGCGCGGCGCGGCTGACGAAGTGCTTGAGGCGCTCGACGCGCTGGGCGGGGCAGATCAGGCCGCCGGTGCAACGGACGTCGACTTCGCCTTCCTCGGCCACGGCTTCGGACTGGCATTCGGGGCAATGGTCGGGGAAGTGGTACGGCTCGCGCAGGGTGTCGCGCGTCAGGTTCTCGACGACTTGCGGGATCACGTCGCCTGCGCGCTGCAAGACAATGCGGTCGCCGACGCGAAGACCGAGGCGGCCGATCTCGTCGCGGTTGTGCAAGGTGACGTTGGTGACGGTTACGCCGCCAACCAGCACCGGCTTGAGTCGACCAACAGGCGTCAGCTTGCCGGTACGGCCGACCTGAATGTCGATAGCTTCGAGCGTGGTTTCTGCCTGTTCGGCGGGGAACTTGTGGGCGATACCCCAGCGCGGAGCCTTGGCGACGAAGCCAAGGCGTTCCTGCCAGTCGAGCCGGTCAACCTTGTAGACCACGCCGTCGATGTCATAGGGCAAATCGGCGCGCTGCTCCCCGATGGAGCGATAGTGCGCTACCATCTCTGCCGCCGACGAGCAGCGCACGAGAAGAGGCGAAACCGGCACGCCCCAGTCCGCGATCTTGCGCATCATCTCGAACTGGGTGACAGCCGGAACCTCGCTCGCCGCGCCCCAGCCATGGGCGAGGAAGCGCAACGGGCGGGCGGCGGTGACGGTCGCGTCCTTCTGGCGAAGCGATCCGGCTGCAGCGTTGCGCGGGTTGGCGAAGACTTTGTCGCCCGCCTCGGCCTGACGCGCGTTGAGGGCGAGAAAGTCGGCCTTGGCCATGTATACCTCACCGCGAATCTCGAAGACGGCGGGTATGTCGAACAGCCCTGCCCCCTTCAGTTCCTGCGGAATGTCGGCAATGTGTGCGACGTTGGCGGTGACATCCTCGCCAACCTGCCCGTCGCCTCGCGTTGCAGCGCGGACCAGCCTGCCGTTCTCGTAACGCAGCGAGCAGGACAGACCGTCGATCTTGTCCTCGGCGGTCATCACCACTTCGGCACCTTCCGGCAACGCCAGGAAGCGGCGAACGCGGGCGACGAAGTCCTCGACCTCCTCGTCGGTAAAGGCGTTGTCGAGGCTCATCATGCGAACCTCGTGCGTCACCTTGCCGAGCGGAGAGGATGCAACTTCGTGGCCCACTTGCGCGCTCGGGCTGTCGGGCCGGATCAGGTGCGGAAATGCGGCCTCAAGCTCGGCATTGCGGCGAACAAGCGCGTCGTATTCGGCGTCGGAAATCTCCGGCGCGTCCTCGGCATGATAGAGCCGGTTGTGCTTGGCGATCTGCCTCGCGAGCCGCATCAACTCATTGGCGGCTTCGGCTTCGGAGATATCGGTCATTGCACAGGTCCAAGGAGGTTAGCGACCATTTCGCGGCGGGGGCGGAAGCCGAGGCTTTCATAGAGGCGAATGGCCGACGCATTGGTCGCGTAGCTGTGGAGATAGGGCACTTCCCCGCGTGCAGCCATACCCGCCATGACCTTGCGGATCAGGCGGGCGGCGAGGCCCCTGCCCCGGAATTCGGGCCAGGTGCAGACGCCGCTCACTTCGGCAAGGTTGGCAGCAGGGCGCATGCGCTCCCCGGCCATCGCGGCAAGCCTTCCTTCGATGCGAATTCCATAAAACTGGCCGTATCGCCATGTTTCTGACGCCCAAGGGCCTGGCTCGGTCGCAAGCGCCAACTCTGCCATCTCTGCCGCATCATCGGACCCGAGGGGGACGATCTCGGGATCGTCGAAAGGGACAATCGGCCCGTCAGCGATCATCTGGATAAGCGGCGCTTCGCGCAGCACTTGCAGGCCCGTGGGTGCCGGCATCGCTACTGTTTCGACCAGCCAGATTTCTCCAGCGACAAGGTGCTTGGCAAGTTCGGCTTCATACTCCGGTTCGGCAGCAGCAAAAGGGCCGTAGGCCGGGTCGAGACGGCGCACAGCGCCTTGCCCGACATCGAGAGACTTCTGCGGGCCTCCCAGCGAGTTCCAGACAGGGCGATCAAGAACGTCGAAGGCGGTACTCTGCATCACGTTGACGTCAGTGCTTGCCACCAGCAGGCTCCACTTCAGCCCGGGCGCCAAAGCCCGCGATGATCGGGCGGGCCCTGCGGATGGCTTCCTGCACCTGGGGCAGCGCGAGGCTGGCCTTGTGCGAGGCTTCGTCCTTCCACACCTCGGTGATCCAGATGCTGCTCTCGTCCCGCTTGTCGCGCCAGATCTGGTAGGCAAGATTGCCGGGCATGGTGGCGCTGCCTTCGGCCAGGTAGCCGATCAGCTCTTCGCGCTTGCCCGGAGCGGCAAGCATCTGGCCGATAATGGCATAGACGCTTTCAGTCTCGATCTCTTCCAAGGCCATGACCTTCGTGGGCAGGAGCAATGCCGCAGCGGCACTGCCGAGAAACATGCGGCGTTCGAGCATCATGCGCGCTCAAGCAGCCGGTCCGCCTGCGCGCGCGCTTCAGCGGTGACTTCCGCGCCGGACAGCATGCGGGCGATTTCCTCCTTGCGGGCGGCGGCATCGAGCAGGCCGACCGAGGTACGGGTGACGGTGCCTTCGGAGGACTTTGCGATCATGTAATGCCGGTCTCCGCGCGCGGCGACTTGCGGGCTGTGGGTGACGGCCAGCAGTTGACCACCGCTGGCAAGGCGCGAGAGACGCTCGCCAATGGCGCTGGCGACGGCACCGCCCACGCCACGGTCGATCTCGTCAAAGATGATCGTGGCGGCACCGCCCTCTTCGGCCAGCGCGACCTTGAGCGCGAGGATGAAGCGGGAGAGTTCGCCGCCTGAGGCGATCTTGCCGAGCGGTGCAAAATCCGCGCCGGGGTTGGTCGAGATGAGAAACTCCACCGCATCCATGCCGCCAGCACCCCAACGGTCTTCGGGCAGACGCAGGACTGCGGTGTGGAACTTCGCGGCGTCGAGCTTCAAGGGCGCGAGTTCGGCGGCTACCGCCTTGTCCAGGCGGCGGGCTGCTTCGGCGCGCTGCACCGACAGCGTTTCAGCCTTGGCCTGATAATCGAGGGCAGCCTCGCGCGCGGAGCGTTCCAGCCCGGCGATCTGCGCCTCGCCCCCTTCGATGGCATCGAGTGCGGTGCGCATCTCGGCCATCTTGTGGGGGAGTTCGTCGACCGTGCAGCCATGCTTGCGGGCGGCAGCGCGCAAGTCGAACAGGCGGGTTTCTATACGGTCGAGCAGCGCAGGATCGTGCGCAAGGGCCTCTGCCGCGCGGGCAAGCTTGTCCTCTGCCTCGCCCGCTTCGATGACGGCACGGTCAAGCGCTTCGAGCGCGTCGGTGAGCAAGGGGTGTTCGGCAGCAATGCGATCGAGGCGCCGCGCAGCGCTGCGCAAGGTGGCGAGCGCGGAATCCGAGCCTTCCCATAGCCGCTGCAACTCGACGAGATCGCCCGATAGCCGCTCGCCCTTCTGCATGTCGGCGCGCTGGCCCGCAAGTTCCTCTTCCTCGCCGATCACCGGCGCAAGCGCCGTCAGTTCGGCGAGGTGAGCGAGAAGCAGATCCTGTTCTTCGGCAGCGCGGGTAACTGCAGCGCGAGCGCTTTCGAGAGCGTCTTCGGCGCGGCGCCACTTGATCCAAGCCGCTTCGATGCTGCCCGAATCCGCCCCGGCGTAGCGGTCAAGCAAAGCACGGTGTCCGCGGGCATTCACAAGGCCGCGATCATCATGCTGGCCGTGGAGTTCGACAAGGCTGCGGGCAAGCTCGCGCAGGAGGGCGACGCCGACTGGCTGGTCGTTGACGAAGGCCTTGGAACCGCCATCGGCACGGACGCGGCGCTTGACGATCAAGGGTTCGCCCGGCTCGACGTCCACTTCGGCTTCGGCAAGCGCGGAGCGGATCGCGGGCGGGAGTCGGTCAAATTCGAAAGTGGCGGTGACGCTGGCCTGATCCTCGCCCGCACGGACCAGGCCGCTGTCGGCGCGATCGCCGAGCACGAGGCCAAGGGCATCGAGCAGGATCGACTTGCCCGCGCCGGTTTCGCCCGTCAGCACGCCCAGCCCGCCGGCAAAGCTGAGATCGAGCGCCTCGATGAGTACGACGTTGCGGATCGACAGGCTGGTGAGCATCGCGCGATTCTCTAGCCGGTTGTGTGGCGCTCGTCCACGCAAGGCTGACGTCTTCGTTCACCACTTGTTTCATTGCAGTGACACAGTGCCACACGCGCGCAACGCGAATCCGGCAGGGCCTTATCCGACATGGAGAAAGGTTCGCTGATGGCATCCCGTGCGAAGCTAGACGGCAAGTCGCCGTTCAAATCCGCCGCCGATCTGGTTTCCTCGGCTCCCGCGTGGCTCGACTTGCCCGAACCACGCGGCTTCCGGCCCAAGCGCAAGTACCGCACGGTGTGGATTTCCGACGTCCACCTTGGCACGCGTGGCTGTAACGCCGCGCTGCTGCTGGATTTCCTAACCGCCATCGAATGCGAGACGCTGTATCTTGTCGGTGACATCGTCGACGGATGGCGGCTGAGCAAGGGGTGGTACTGGCCCGACGCGCATAACGAAGTCATCCGCAGAATCCTCAAGATGGCGCATCGCGGCACTCGGGTGATCCTCATCGCCGGCAATCACGACGAAATGCTGCGCCCCTATGCCGGCATGAGCTTTGGCGGGGTGGAACTGGCTCTGGAGACGATCCACGTGACCGCGGACGGACGCCGCCTGCTGGTGACCCATGGCGACGGTTTCGACGGTGTGGTGCTCTACGCCCGCTGGCTCGCCTTCCTCGGCGACAAAGCCTATTCGCTGCTGCTGCGGGCGAACGTGCTGTTCAATGCGGTGCGCCGCCGGATGAAGATGCCGTACTGGTCGCTTTCGGCCTATCTCAAGAAGAAGGTAAAGAACGCGGTCCAGTTCGTCTGCGACTTCGAGGAAGCCGTGGCGCACGCGGCGCGCGACATGGGCGTTGACGGGGTGGTCTGCGGCCACATCCACTGCGCCGAGATCCGCCAAATCGGCGACATCACCTATTACAACGACGGCGACTGGGTCGAAAGCTGCACGGCTTTGGCTGAAGATTTCGATGGTGCGATGTCGATCATCGACTGGGCCGAGGAAACGCGCCGGACCGTGGCGCTGAAGGCTGTACTCAAGCCCATCCCGCAACTTGAGGAGGAACCCGCATGAGGATCGCCATCTGCACCGACGCCTGGCACCCGCAAATCAACGGTGTTGTCCGCACGCTGGCAGCGACGGTCGACCGGCTCATCGCGCGTGGTCACGAGGTTGAGCTGGTCACTCCAAGCCAGTTTCGCACGATGCCGTTGCCTGGATACAGCGAGATCCGTCTGGCGATGCTGCCGCGTTTCGGCACCCGTCGCACGCTGTCAGACTTCGCGCCCGAGGTGGTCCACATCGCCACCGAAGGCCCGATCGGCTGGAGCGCTCGGAGCTGGTGCAAGGCCAACGGCGTGCCGTTCACCAGTGCCTTCCACACGCGATTCCCGGAATATGCAGCTGTGCGCACAGGCCTGAGCGTAAACCGCTTCTGGCCGTTGATGCGCCGATTTCATGGGCCGAGCCGGGCGGTGCTGGTCTCCACGCCAAGCCTTGCTGACGAACTGGCTCAACAGGGAATCACGCAGACGCGGCTGTGGACTCGCGGCATCGACCGGGATCTATTCGTGCCGGGGCATGAGCCGCTGCCCGAGCTGGCGGACTTGCCGCGACCGATCATGCTGAACGTCGGCCGGGTGGCGATCGAGAAGAACCTTGTGGCGTTTCTCGAGGCCGACGTGCCGGGCACGAAAGTAGTCGTTGGCAGCGGGCCGGATCTGGCGCGGCTACAAGCGCGCTTTCCCGAAGCGGTGTTCCTTGGCGCACGGCATGGAGAAGAACTGGCACGTGCCTATTGCTCGGCGGATGTCTTCGTCTTCCCGAGCAGGACCGACACGTTTGGTCTGGTGATGATCGAGGCCCTGGCTTGCGGCCTGCCCGTCGCGGCATATCCCGTGCCGGGTCCGCTGGATGTTGTCGGTGCCAGGGGGCGTGGCCCCGCCGACGACCTGCCAATGCAGATCGGTGCGGTCGACGAAGACCTTGCGCTCGCCATCCACAAAGCGCTGCGCTGCGACCGGATCGCTGCAGCGGTTCAAGGCGCGCGCTACAATTGGGACCGTGCGACCGACCAGTTTCTCGCAGCGGTGAGCCAAGCCGTCGAACCGGTCAAGGAGATGGAACACGCCTGACCATCATCACGATTACCTCATGATAACAGAGCATTGCCGACAAAGCGGTAGAAAGGCCGAGCACGCGCGTGTTAAGGGCGCGCGATGGAACGGTCTCACACATGATTGGCATTGCAGGACTTTCGGCAACCCTCGTCGCAGCTGCGGCAACACCAGTTGCCGGTGATGCTGCATTGCCAGCGGGCGTAGCCGAAATGATCGACGCAGCGCTGTCTTCGGGCGATCAGGCCGAAGTCGACGCGGTGCTGCGCGCTGCACGCCGCGCCTACCCCGCGGCGGGAGAAGCGATAGACCAGCGCGTCGCCACGTGGAAGGCGACGCGATTGGTTTCGGCTCCCGCTCTTGTCACATCTGAGCCGTTCAAGACCGCAGATTCCGCCGCAAAGACGCCCGCGCAGACACGTGCGGTCAAATGGACCGGCGAAGGCGAGGCCGGGGCCTTTGCCAACACCGGCAACGCACCGGGGATCGGACTGGTCGGCGGGTTCAAGTTGCTAGTCGAAGGGGCGAACTGGCGGGTCGGCACGACGGCACGGGCCGACTATCAGGAAACTGACAGCGTGGTGACGCGCGAGCAGTACCGCTTCTCTGCCGAACCCAACTACAAGTTCGATGACCGCGGCTATCTCTACGGGCTCGGCCAGTATGAGCAGGACCGCTTTCAGGGCTTTGCTTCGCGCTACAGCATCTCGGGAGGCCTCGGCTACAGCGTGCTGAAGGACGAAGGCGCGAAGCTGAGCATCAAGGCAGGGCCGGCATGGCGCGTCACCAATGCTGTCGGTGGCGAGCGAGAATCGGTCGTGGCAGGTCTTGCCTCGCTGGAAGCCAAGGTGAAGCTCGGGTCTGGCCTCGAGTACAGCCAGGATGCCAGTGCATATGTAGATGCGCAGGGCAGCACGTTCTACACGCTCGCCGCGCTCGATTCGCGTCTGATCGGCAAGCTCAAGGCACGGCTATCGTACATGGTGCAGCACGAAACCGCCCCGGAACTAGGGCGGCTGGGAACGGACACGACCAGCAGGCTAACGCTGGTTTACGGCTTCTGAGAGACCGGCTTCAGACCGCCTTGGTGCCCGGAGCGTACTTGTTCATCAGCTCGTAGGAGCGCTCGTACCACTTGCTGCCGGGATAGTTGGTGCCGAGGACTGCAGCAGCCTTTTGCGCTTCCTCAGGCAGGCCCAAGGTCAGGTAGCTTTCCACCAGACGATAGAGAGCTTCGGGCGCGTGGCTGGTGGTCTGGTACTTCTCCGCGACCGTGCGGAAGCGCAAGGTGCCCGCGAGCCACTTGCCGCTGCGCTGGTACATGCGCCCGATTTCCATCTCCTTGCCCGCAAGGTGATCGTTTATCAGGTCGATCTTGAGGCGCGCGTCGGCGGCATAGTCGGTGTTGGGATAGCGGCGGACCAGCTCGTTCATCGCGGTCAGCGCCTGCTGGGTGATCTTCTGGTCACGCGTAACGTCCGAGATCTGCTCGTAATAGCACAGCGCGACGAGGTAGTAGGCGTAAGGGGCGTCCTTGTTGCCGGGGTGGATCGACAGGAAGCGCTGCGCCGACTGGACCGACTTCGAATAGTCGCGCGCTGCGTAATAGCTGAACGCGCTCATCAACTGGGCGCGGCGGGCCCAGGGCGAATAGGGATGCTGGCGTTCGACTTCATCGAAGAGCGCGGCGGCCTGCTTGGCATCGCCGCGATCGAGGCGGTCCTTGGCAGCGGTGTAGAGCGTATCAACGTCACGCGCGACGTAGGCCACGTCCTTCTTCTTGTTTCCGCCGCCTGCACAACCGGCAGTGACGCCCATGGCGACGGTGGCTGCAGCAAGGACGGCGAAGCGCATGGAGCGGCGCATGTCGAGGACGTTCATGCCGACCCTATAGCCAGCCGGTTCCTGAACGCCAAGTGAAGTTACTGCGATTTACGCCTCGGCGAAGGGCGCTTCGACCGCGATCGGATCGGCAAGGGTAATCCTGTCGAGAATCGCGGCCGTTTCGTCACGAAGTTGCAGCATGAGACCGCGCAGGCGGCACTCGGCCTCGGGCAGGCAATTTGTGCAGTGCTCATGGGCGTTGCGTGCGGCGCAAGGGACCAACGCGAGGCTCCCGCGAGTGAGTCGGATAATGTCGCCATAGCGAATGTCGACCGGCGGAAGCGCGAGTTCGTACCCACCATCCCTGCCGCGATGCGAAATGACGATGCCTTCGCGCGCCATTTCCGAAAGGATCACGGTCAGAAATTTGCGCGGAATATTCTGTGCTTCGGCAATCGCATCCAGGCGCACCGGCCCCTGGCCGAAGGTGTCGGCAAGGTGTTGCAGAGCCCGGATCGAGTATCGCGTCTTTTGCGAAAGCATGGGAAAGACATGAACACTCGCGCGCGAATGTCAACGTGGGCGGTAGAATTACCTGTTCAGGCGCCTCCGTATGCACGGACACGCGCTGCCACGGCGCAATGCGGCACAGGGAAGCTGGCTTAAAGGAGTTGCCGTCAGTGGACGATTGCTGCGACGAACGTGACGCGTCCGGCCAACCCGGAATTTCCAGATTGGGCGCCACACGCCCGTCTCCTCAGCAGGACCGGGCGTGTGGCGAAATTGCCTGTGTGCGACCCGTCAGGCTCTAATTGCTGAGCCGACGCATTCCCATGAAATCCAGGTGGGCGCGATATGTATCTTCGACATGGTATGCTTCGATTTTGGCTACGCCAATAACCGTGAGGGCACCCACCTTTCGGGCGTGGCACTATCTGCCTCGGTTCACCTCTGCCCTTCGAGCGTCACCGGACCAATCAAGCCGGACGGGCGCAGCGGGGCATCAGCGGAGTACGTCGGGATCGCGGTCCACGTTACTTTCGTCGCGCCAGCTTGCGCATCGCCGATCAGGCGGTTGACCCAGAGGTTGGCAACCTTGACCTCGATGGCGTTTTCCCCCTTCTTCACGAAGGCCGAGACATCGACGCGATAGGGCTTGTGCCAGGCATATCCGGCGTGGCGACCGTTGACGGAAACCTCGGCGATCTCGCCGACCTCGCCGAGGTTGATCCACAGCGGCTGACCGGGCTTCGCGCCTTTGGGCAAGGTGAATGTCGACGAATAGGTGGCAAGGCCGGAGAAGTACTTCACCCCCGGATCGGCCTGATCCGTCAGCGATGCGAGCTTGGGCAGCGTAAGCGACGGGGGCGCGCCGCGACCGGGTTGCAGGGCGACTTTCCACGCACCCCCAAGGGTCGACAAGGTTACGGGAGCGAGCTTCTTGATCGCCAACGCATCGGCCACAGCAGGCTTACGGAACACGACAAAGACCGAACCTTCCGGCTCGAGGTCAAGCGGCACGATCGTCTGGCCGTTCTCGATGCGGTAGGAGACGGCTTCGGTGCGGCCGGTGTCTGCGTGCCACAACTCGGGCTGCTTGCCTGTGACGCGGAAGCGGGCTTCTACGGTTTCCGCCGCCGCCTTGCGGTTGTTGAGAAACCAGACTTCGCCATCGCTGACCGCCCGGTGTACGAACAGAATCTCGGCATCATCGGACTTGCCGGCAAGCACGAGGTCAGGCGCCACCCCCGCGCCTGCCAGTGCCTCATCGATCGACGAAGATGCTATGACCTGACCCGTGCCGACCCTTGTCGTCGGAGCACCGCTCCAGAGCTTGCCGACGAGCGCCGCGAACTCGGCCGGATCATCGCCCAATGCTGGCGATGCAACCGGTGCCTTGCCGACAAGCGTGGCCCCGGCCTCGACCAGTGCCGCAAGACGACGCAGCGTGGGCAGGGTCATCTTCTGCGACGACCCGCCAAGCTGGATCGCCTTGTAGCGCGCTCCCCCCTTGCTGACGACTTCGCCCCCCTGCACTTCGACCGCATCGAACAGCGCATCGCGGTTGATGAAGTCCCATGCGTGGACCTTGGGCGCGTCTGCGATGGGCTTCTTGCCGTAGAGCGCGGTTATCGGGCCCTCTTCGCCATAGAAGTAGGCAACATCGGCAACGTTGCGACCTGCCTGCAGCAGCAGCGAGGAACGCGCCATGTAGTCGACCCATGGCCGGGCCAGTTCCGCCCAAGCTTCATGCCGGTTGAAGAACTGGCCAAAGATCATCAGCGACATGCCCGGCACCTTGTCGTCGACCGGTTGGTGCACCGAAGTGTGGACGACAGGCCGGTTGATACCGCTGGCAAATTCGAGGTCGATGATCCGCCGCAATTCGTTGGGCGCGTAAGTCCATGGGGCGAGCGCGGAGGTCATTGATTCTGCCGCTACGAGGTTCTGGCCGTAGATATGCGCGACCGAGGCCGCGCCCTTCATGTCCGCGATATAGCTGGGGTTCGGGCCGGTCTTGCGGCTGAATGTCCACAGCGCCGCCATAGGCACGTCCGCGTGCGACCGCATCGCGATGTCGTCCCCAAGCGAGGGGCGGTTGTCTTCCAGCGCTTCGCCATAGACCTTCAGCCCGTTCTCATGCGCGACCTTGGCGACTGTGCCGTAGTGCTCCGACGCCATAAGATCGGCCAGCGTCTGGCGGTAATCACGAAGGAAGCGATCCGACTGTTCGCGAGTGCCGATGAGCACGCCTGCCAGGGTCGGAAGGTACGGCGTCGGATCGTAACCTCGCAGGCGTTTGAACTGCTCAACCATCTTCGGCGTCCAGTTCGCTGCGCCGACCTCGATTGAATCGGTCAGGATCGCCCTCACCCCGCGCTTGCCGATCAGGTCGGGCCCGGCGGCGTCGCGATACATGCCGATGTAGTGTTCAAGATAGCGGCGCACGGCAGCGCCGTCGAACTTGTCGACTTCGAGTCCCGTGGCTTCGGGCGGCGCAGGGTGGTTGGTAGTCCCTAGCAGGCTCGCGCCGAGGCGGATGATGCGCCAGTTGCCCTTGGGCGGCGTCCAATCGAGCGAGCCGTCGCTCTTGAGCTTCGACGTCAGGTCGATGACCTTGGCTGGATCGATGCCGATCGTGCCGCTCTCTGGAACTGAAAGGGCGTCATAGTCCTGCACGACTGCGAATCCGGCCTTGCTTTCGAACTGGTCGATCTGCGGTTCGGACGAGAGGCGGAACTGGCGGATGTCGAAGGGCGCGCTGGCGGCGGCGGCCATCATCTCGACAAAGCCACCGGCGGGTGCAAGGCCGGGCGCGGGATCGCCCATGTTGGAGCCGCTGAACGGCAACGGGGCCAATACAAGACGGAAATCTTTCGCGATTACCGGTGCGAAGCCGACCGTCGAAGGCGCGGCGGTGATCGGGAAATCCGCAATCTTGCGCCAGGTCTGCCCGTCATCGCTCGCTTCGAGACTGGCTGCGACGGTGGGGCCGGAGAAAATGCCCTTGGCACCGGGAATGGCGATGGTTGCAGAGTGAATGGTTTGTGGCTTTGCGTAGGTCGCGGTCAGAGTAGTCGGCGCTTCTGGCGTTCCGCGCGGGACAGTCACACCGCTGAGGAGAGAACTGTCGGACAAGACCGCGCCATCGAGCGCTTTGCCGGCCGAAGCATACGTCGGCACCGCTTCGAAGGTGCCAATATCTGGTAACGCGAACACAGCGATGTCGCGGTAATGCTCCGGTGCCTTGAAGCCATGCTCGCCCGTCAGCGCTGCAAGCGGATCGGAGATCGGCATGTCGAGAAACGGGCCGGTTGCAGTAGGCGGCGGCACGAGCTTGCCAGTGAAGCGCTTCCCCGCCTTTAGCCGCGTCTCACTCCAGACGACCTTCTTCAACCCATCCTCGGCCTTGACCCAAGGCCCGCCGGTTTCCGACCAACCCGGCGAGGCGGCAATCGCAAGTTCGAGGCCGAGCCGGTCGGCTTCGGTGGCGGCAAAGTGGAAGGCGTCCTTCCATTCGGGCGTCATGTAGACGAGGCGCTTGTCGACCACCTGGGGGGTATCGAGTCCGGCATCGAAGTTCTGCAGACCACCGATGCCGACGCGCTTCATCCACGCGAGGTCCTTGGCGATGCCGTCCTTGGTGACGTTGCCGTTCATCCAGTGCCACCAGACGCGGGGGCGCGCTTCCATCGGCGGATCCTGGAACTGCTGTTCGAGGGTGTCAGCAGGGCTAGCCGCCTGCGCAGGCGCGGCGCTTTGGGCATATGCTGCCGGAGTGAGCAACGTGGTCGTGGCGAGGATCGTGGCGACCGTCAGGCCCCGGCGAATGGTCATGCTGCTCTCTCCGATTTTCTTTTGATTTTCAAACGTCAGACGATGCCGGCACCGAGGCCGACCGCTTTGCGCTCCTGCGCCTTGCGGCTGCGGTACTGGCTGAGACGATAGGCTTCGAGCACGTCGATCGCCCCGCCCGCTTCCAGCCTTGCCTTGGCAAGGATAGGGGCGACATCGATGTTGTAGGCGCGGCGCAGGGCCTGGAAGGCCATCATCGTGTCGTTCGATGCCTGCGCTGCATGAAGGGCCTCGCGGTCGACCAGTTGCGCTTTTGCGAAGCACTGAGTGATCGTTTCCGCCGACGACAGCATGGATTCGATCGGGTCGGTCACGTTGTGCGACTGGTCGATCATGTAGCTGGGATTGAAGCCATCCCGAGGGTTGAGTTCCGCCTCAACCAGTTCGTTGAATACGAGGAACAGCTGGTGCGGGTTGATCGAGCCGCTGTCGAGATCGTCGTCGCCATACTTGCTGTCGTTGAAGTGGAAGCCGCCGAGCTTTCCGAAGCGGTGGAGGCGCGCCACGATCTGCTCGATGTTCACGTTGGGCGCGTGGTGGCCAAGGTCGACCAGGCACTTGGCCTTGGGGCCGAGTTCCTGCGCGGTGAGGATGGAAGAGCCCCAGTCGCTGATGACAGTCGAATAGAAAGCCGGTTCGAACATCTTGTGTTCGAGCAACATGCGCCAGTCATCCGGCAGCGCGGCGTAGATCTTCGAGGCGGCCTCCAGATAACGGTCGAGGCTGCGGCCTAGATCCTGCTGGCCGGGGAAGTTGGTCCCATCGCCGACCCACACGGTAAGGTCGGTGGAGCCAAGCTGGACGCCGATTTCGATGCACTCGATGTTGTGATCTACAGCCTGCTGGCGCGTGGCGGAATCCTGCGCGGCGAGTGATCCGTTGGCGTAAGTGTGAGCCTGGCCCTGCTGGTCCTGAAAGGTGTTGGAATTGACCGCATCGAAGCCGAGACCGAGGCTCGCGGCCTCTTCGCGCAATGCCTTGTAATCGCTAACCTTGTCCCACGGGAAGTGCGGGCTGACGCGCGGGGTCACGCGGCCAAGCTGCTGGATGACGGCACAGTCCTCCAGCTTCTCGTGGATGTTGGTCGGCTCGCCCGGGATCGGGAACTTGGCAAAGCGCGTGCCGCCCCGCCCTGCACCCCATGACGGTACCGCAACTGAAAAGCCCGCCACGCGCTCCTTGATTGCATCGATGTCGATTCCGGAGCGCGAGAGCTTGCGTCCGAGCGCGGCGTAGTCGTCTTCCAGGGCCACGGTATGGGCAGCATTGCGCTCGGCAATCAGGTCGGCGGAGATAGGAAGGGTCATTTGCTTTCCTTTGGCGTGAGGAAGCCCTGCATGCGCAGCCACGCGGTAAATTCGTCGATCATCAAAGTGGTGGTCGTACCCGGGACCCCGAGACCGAAGCCGTGGTCGCCGGTCTGGTAGCCATGGATCTCCACCGGGCGCTTGGCTTCGAGGTAGCTCTGCGCGATTGCGAAACCCTTGCTGGGAAACAGGCTGTCGTTGAGCGCGATCGCATCGAACATCGGTGGTGCATCGGCGGGTACGGGCTCGGCGTCCTGCGGACCGTAGATGTAGCCGAGGAACGCAGGCCTCGATTGTGTATCGGCATCAAGGCCAACCCGGCGCGTGGCCATCGCGCCGGCTGAAAAACCCATCATGCCGGCGCGCGCGGGATCAATGCCGTACTTCGCCGCATTGGCGCGCACCCAGGCAATGGCGGCCTTGCCATCGGCAGGCGCCATCGACTTGCCGAGAAGGTCACCCGCCATCGGACGGCCGACTTCCTTCATCAGCGCCTCGCTCATGTACCTTCCGGCCTCGGCCTCGTCCTTCGGGGTCGGGTTGAGGCGGTACTTCAGCACAAATGCGGCAATGCCGCGATCCGCCAACGCCCGGGCGACGTTCCAGCCTTCGTGATCCATCGCGAGGATCATGAATGCACCGCCCGGCGCGACCACGACAGCGGCACCGGTGGCCTTGGCCGGATCCGGCAGAACCGGCGTTATGGTAGGCCGCGTCACGTTGCGAGCAGCAAGATCGCGGCCCATGAACTTGACCCATTGCTCCGTGGCCGCCGAGCCGGGAGTCTTGTCACCGTAAAGCGGAATAGCATCCGGCTCAGCCGGAGCAGCAACCGGGACCGACGGTGGCGGGCCATTCTGCGCGAAGCCCGGGACTGCAATGCCAAGCGCCAATGCTGCCACAAACGATTTCTTTTTCATTGCCTTGTCCTCTGACGAAGGCGTCAGCGCGTGAAAGCCTGCGCATTCCCGGCGTCGACGTTGATCATGTTGCCGGTCGACTTTGCGCTCATGTCCGAAGCGAGGAAATAGACGGCTTCGGCAATGTCCTCGGGCAGCACATCGCGCTTGAGCATCGAGCGCTGGCGATAGTGCTCTTCCAGTTCCTTGCCGCTGTCGATGCCGTGGGCCCCTGCGCGTTCCTTGCGCCAGTCGCCGTCCCAGATGCGGCTGCCCTTGATCACCGCGTCGGGGTTGACGACGTTGACGCGGATACCGTGGGGCGCACCTTCAAGGGCGAGGCAACGCGCAAGATGGTTCGCAGCGGCCTTGGCCGAGGCGTAGGCGCTGGCATTGGTGGCGGCGGCGACGCCGTTCTTCGAGCCGATGAACACGACAGATGCGCCGCCCTGCCCCTTCATCCGTTTGAGCAGCGGCCAGGCCGCGCGGCTGGTAAGGAAGTAGCCCTGCGCCAGTACGTCATAGTTGCGGTTCCACAGCTCGAGCGTGGTGTCCTCAAGCGCGGCGGAGCTGGCGATTCCGGCATTGGCGACGAGGATATCGAGGCCGCCGAACTCGCGCGCGGCGAGATCGAACGCGGCCTGGACCTGCGCTTCGTCGGTCACATCGCAGACGGCAGCGCGCACGACATCCTTGCCAAACTGCCCTGCGAACCCGGCGCGTACGTCCTCGACCGCCGCAGCATCACGGTCAGCCAGAACGACGCAGGCTCCATCGCGCAGCAGGCGTGCGGCGGAGGCGGCGCCGATGCCCCCTGCCCCGCCAGTCACGAGCGCGATCTTGCCCACCAGCGGCTTGGGCGCGGGCATGCGCTGTAGCTTGGCTTCTTCGAGCAGCCAGTACTCGATATCGAAGGCTTCCTGCTCGTCGAGCGCGATGTATTCGCCAATGGCTTCAGCCCCGCGCATCACGTTGATGGCGTTGCCGTAGAACTCACCAGCAAGGCGCGCGGTGGTCTTGTCGGTGGCGAAAGTGATGCGACCGACGCCGGGCACCAACACGACGACCGGGTTGGAATCCCGCATTGCAGGCGAGTTGGGCCGCTTGCAGCGCTGGTAATAGGCGGCATAGAGTTCGCGATAGTCCGCGATCTTCTGCTCGAGATAGGCATCATCCTGCAGCCTTGCCGGATCGAGCGTCAGCGGGGCGATCTTGGTGCGCAGAAAGTGATCGGGGCATGAGGTTCCGAGTGCGGCAAGGCGCTCGAAATCGACACTGCCGACGAACTCCAGTGCTTCTGCATCGTCCGAGAAATGGCTCAGCTTCTGTCGTGCGCCGGTCATGAAACCACGCAGGCGAGGCATGAGGTCGGCAGCGATGACGGCGCGATCTGGGTTGGCCGCAACAGCCTGACCTCCGAAGGCAGGCTTGCCTGCCACCTTGCCATTCAGATAGTTCGCGGCATCGGCGATCAGCTGGACGGTGTGTTCGTAGCAGGCCTTGGCGCTATCAGCCCAGCAGATGATCCCGTGGCCCGCCAGCATCACGCCTTCCACGTGCGGATTGGCTTTCACGTAATCGCGCAGCATCACGCCGAGGGTGTAACCGGGACGCTTCCATGGCAGCCAGCCGATCTTCCCGCCCCAGATTTCGTGCGTCGCCGCTTCGCCGCCCGAGGAAGCTGCCAGCGCGATGATCGCATCGGGGTGGACGTGATCGACATGCGCGAACGGCAGGAGCGAATGCAGCGGCGTGTCGATCGACGCGGCACGACCATTCAGGTTGAACGTGCAGTGCGACAGAAAGCCGACCATCTTGTCGTCGTCGTCAGGGCCCGAATAGTGCGCTTCGAGTCCCAAAAGCTTGGACTGATAGAGCGTGGCAAAGCCATCGAGCTTCATCGAGCCGATGTCGCCGCCAGATCCCTTGACCCACAGGACCTCGACCTTCTCGCCGGTCAGCGGGTCAATTTCCTCAAGCTTGGCGGACGTGTTGCCGCCGCCGAAGTTGGTGACCGTGAGATCTGAACCGAGCAGGTTCGAGCGGTAGAGCAGCAGTTCTGCGGGCGATAGCGAAACCGCAACGGTATCGTCCCACCGGCTGGACGGAACGGCAAAAGGCAGTGCGGCGGCAATCGGAGTGTGGGCGTTCATGGCATCCCTGCAGACAAATCGGCGCACTCTCGCGCCGTCGCAGTGTCGATAGCATCATGCGCATAAACGATCAAGAATGATCATATATGATTGCTTCATTTCTCCCGGCACAAAAATGCCCTCGTATCCCGAAGGATCCGAGGGCTTGCAGTGATTGGTAACGGACTTGGGACTCAACGAGCCGATTGCTGCAGGAAGGCGATCAGATCTGCCCGATCCTGAGGGTTGGCAAGCGGCGGAAAGGCCATGCGATTGCCGGGCACATACTTCGAAGGACCTGAGAGAAATGCGTCGAGCGACGTAGCGTCCCAAACGACGGCCTTGTCTTTCAAGGCTTGCGAGTAATTGAAGTTCGGCATCGTGCCGGAGGTGCGCCCGACAACACCCTTCAGCGAAGGACCCAATCGCGTCGCACCGGTATTGAGATCATGGCAGGCCGCGCAGCGCGCATAGACCGACTTGCCCCGCACAGGATCACCCGCCGCGCTGCCTGCAGACTGCGCCATCGCGCCACCCGCAGCAGCAAGGGCAACGGCCGCAACAACGCCGGGCAAGAACTGCTTCATCGAAGGGAATCCTTTGAACATCGCTGCGGGATAGCGACGATGTGATGTCCCGAGCCTGAACGTCAATCCTTGGCCGGAGCCGAGAGATAGAGCTTCATCAGTATGCGGAAGAGTTCGGACTTTTCACGTGACGTCAACGCGGTGGTCAACTGCTCTTCGTGTTCGGCAATGGCCTGACGTGATTTGGCGAGAACCTCGCGCCCTTCATCGGTCAGCCACAGGCCACCGGCACGACGATCGAGCTTGGATGGTTCGTTGAGCAAAAAGCCGTTCTTGATCAGTTGGCGCACGAACTGGTGAACGGTGGGTCGTTCGATCTGGAAGAAGCGCGAAAGGTCTGTCTGCTTGACGCCGGGATTGGCATTGACCAGCCAGAGGATCGCGACCTGCTTGGGCGTGACGCTCAGCGGATCGAGCCGCTTTTCAAGCCGGCTCACGAACAGCGTGTTGACCGTGCCGATGTGCAGCCCGAGAACGGAGTCGAGGTCGTCGAGATCAAGCTCGGGGACGACGGACTGACGGGTAATCTCTGCCGTGGCCACGGATGGTCCTTCCAACGCAAAATGCGCGCAGCTTTCGGCAAAATTCTCAAATCCGGGAGGAAAGCGCGCGGCGAACGGAATTTCCATTAGTAAAGCATACAAAGAGTGCAAAGCCTTTTGTAATCCGACAAGCTTGTGGGCCGTGAATCTGCGGACTGTCACTCTGCGATATCGACGTGCCAACGCCGTTTGCGACGGGAGAAAAATATTGAATTTCAATGCCTTGTTTTTCGCAACAGCGCTGCTGACACTGGGATCGCCACTTCACGCTGACGAAGGCCCGAACGCGCCCGCACCGACGCTCACTTACGCCTTTTCAGTGCGTGCAACGCTGGCGCCCGCTATCGAGCAAGGTGAAGTGGACCAAGGACGCAAGCGCTTCATCGCGATTACCGGAGGTACCGTCAGCGGACCGAAGCTGGTCGGCGAAGTGCTTCCCGGCGGCGGCGACTGGCAGGTCATTCTGCCCGGCGGCCTGACCAGCATCGAGGCACGCTATTTCCTCAAGACCACCGACGGCACTGTCATCGAAGTGACGAACCCAGGTGTGCGCACGGCAACACCTGAGGTCATCGAGAAGCTGGCCAAGGGCGAGAACGTCGATCCGGCGGCCTACTATTTCCGCACGACGCCACGATTCTCGGTCAAGGCTGGCGCTTACGAGTGGCTTCGGCGCAAAGTGTTCGTTGCCCGCGGCATCCGCAAGCCCGACAGTGTCGTGATCGACTTCTACAGCGTGGAGTAAGGCTTCAGGCCTCGACCGGCGCTGTGGTCAGGCCCAGCGCCGGAATGCCGACCGAGCGCCTGCCACCGTAATCGGTACGCACGACGATCAGGTTGCTCTTCTCCAGGTGCTCGAGCAGTCGGCGGATGCGGCCAGAAGAGCGCGTGCCGTAGATCTCGGCAAGGCGCTCATCATCGGGGCACGGTGCGCCATCGACAGCGGCGCGCGCGAGCGTGAGGAACGGAGCGAGCAGGTCGTCGGGCACGTCCTTGCCGATGCGCAGGAGGTCCTGCCATTCAGCAGCCTTGTCGTCCGCGATGCCAGCCACGGCCATGGCAAAGCGACGCCGGAAGGCCCCGAGGTCCATGCCCGGTAATATCCGCAGCATCCGGCAGCGCACCGTGAAGTCCTGATAGAGCTGCGCGGCGGGCTGGAAGGTACAGTCCGGCTCGGCGGCCATTTCCGTCAGGATCGAGGCAATGCTGGCGGCAGTTTCCTCGGCCTCGAACAGGCTTGGTGCAACCGGAGGCTCGACCTGTTCGGCGGCAGGCACGAAACCCTCGATCTGCTCAAGCAGTTCGCCGCTCTCAGGCACGACCAGTTCTGGCTCGGGCGGGCGCGGCACAGGTTCCATAGCCAAAGGTTCGGACAGGAGGATCGATTCCATCTCCGCCCCGCCCGCATTAGGAAGCGGCATCAAGCCCTGGATGACATTGCGCGCACGGGTCTGGACATCGGCGATGCGCACGCCGACCGGACGACGGGCAATGGCCGGACCAAGTCCGAGGAAGTGACCGCGTTCGAGATCGCGGATCGTCTCGGCCTGCCGCCGCTCCATGCCGAGCAGGTCGGCGGCGCGTGCCATGTCGATGTCGAGAAAGGTGCGGCCCATCAGGAAGTTGGACGCTTCTGCCGCCACGTTCTTGGCCAATTTTGCAAGGCGCTGCGTGGCGATTACGCCTGCCAGTCCGCGCTTTCGGCCACGACACATAAGATTTGTCATGGCCGAAAGGCTGAGGCGGCGCACTTCGTCGGACACGTCGCCGGCTGCAGCGGGTGCGAACATCTGCGCTTCGTCGACCACCACCAGCGCGGGATACCATTCGTCGCGCGGGGCATCGAACAGAGTGTTGAGGAACACGCCGGCGCAGCGCATCTGTGCTTCGAGTTCCAGCCCATCGAGCGTCAGGATCACCGAGGCGCGATGCTTGCGGATACGGGCGGCAAGCTTGGCGATTTCCGCGCCGTCATATGCCGAACCATCGACGACGACATGACCAAATGCATCGGCCAGCGTGACGAAATCGCCTTCGGGATCGATTACCACCTGCTGGACGATGCTGGCGCTTTCCTCCAGCAACCGGCGCAGCAGGTGCGACTTGCCCGACCCGCTGTTGCCCTGCACCAGCAGGCGGGTGGCAAGCAGTTCCTCGACGTCGATCCTGACGGGGGCGCCGGACCGGTCGGCGCCGATGACGATATTTGCGCTCACGCATGTGGCTCTGGCGAAGCCCACGAGAGTCGGCAAGGCCGGGGCATAGCGATTTCCCCGGCCTTGATCGGAATTCAGGGCAGAACGATGCCGTCACCACGCTTGTAGAGCGGCGCGGCGCTATCATCGGGTCGACCGGGGTGCTGGTCTTCCACCGCCTTGGCCGACGACGGCAGTTCGAACGGCAAGCGTCCGCGCGACTTTGCCTTGCCGGAGACGAGATCGACCAGCACGGCGTCGCTGGCACCGAAGAGACCGTAAAGCGCGCTCGCCTTGTCCTTGAGCAGGGTAAGCACCGCCGGACGATCAAGATCGACAGCGACGATGGTCGGCACCTTGGCAGCCGCCATCGCCACGGTCTTCGTACGCTCGTCATCCGCGCGGAAGTCGAGACGGCCTTCGTGCTGGCGCGAGCCGAAGAAGTGGTTTGGATGCAGATCCTCGAACGGCGTGGCTACGCGGACCAGTGCGACGTCTGCCTGATCGAGATTGTCGACCACCGTCAGCCCCCTCGCCCGCGCAACATCAGCCGAGACGCCCGAGAGCCAGACTTTCTGCCCCTGCGAAAGAGGCAGAAGGTTGTGCTTGTTCTCCAGCAGGACCTGAGCCGCGCGCTGGGCTTTGTCAGCCTCGTCCTGGGTTGCCGGATCGCCGATCACCTGCGCAGCCCGTGCGACATCGACATAAGGATTGTCGAACAGGCCAAGCTCAAATTTCAGCGCGAGCACGCGGCGCGCAGCCTGATCGATGCGGGCGCGCGACAGCTTCCCGGCCTTGTATGCGGCAATCAGCGGGGCGGGATCGTCGACACCCCCGAACTGGTCGATGCCAGCGTTTGCCCCGAGAGTATAGCGATCGATTTCCGAAAGGTTCTCGACGCCCCATGGCATCGCGATGTTATAGCCTTGCGGCTTTTCGGCGGTTGGCCGCATGCACTGCTCAAGGCAGGTATTGGTGATCGCCCAGTCAGAAATAACGATTCCGCCGAACTTGCGGGTCTTGCGCAGGAGACCATCGATCAGCGGTTTGCTGAAGCCGGCACCCACCTGCGGCAGCGATTTGCCATTGATAGTGACGCCCTCGGCAATGACATAGGTCGGCATGACACCAGCCGACTTGGCAGCCAGCGCCCCGTCAAACGCGGCGACGTGCTGCGCGAAGCTTGCGTTATCGAGCTTGGCGATGCGGCCATAGTAGTTATGCCCGTCGAAGCCTTCGGGCTGGGCTCCGTAACCAACCCAGTGCTTGACGACGGTGGCGACGCCTGAGCGCACCAGCCCGCTCGGACTCCCCTGGAACCCACGCACATAGGCACCGGCAAGGCGCGAAACCATTGCGGCATCAGCACCGAACGTCGCCACGCCACGCGGCCAGCGCGGCTCGGTGTAGAGGTCAGCCTGAGGACTCAGTGCTATGTGGATGCCGACCGCGCGATACTCTGCTGCCACCAGCCTGCCGAAGCGCTCGACCAGCTTCTCGTCCCCGATTGCCGCCATGCCGAGCGTCTCGGGCCACTGCGAGAAGCCTCCGCTGGCCGAGCTGACGCCGACAGTGGTTTGGAAGTGGTTGCGCGGGTCCGTACTGATCGTGGCGGGAATGCCGAGGCGCGTGGCCTCAGCCATCTTCTGGATCGTGTTGTTCTCTTCGGCAAAAGCCTTGGGGTCAGGCGACAGGCGGGTGATGAAGCTGTTGACACCGCGGGCCAGCAACGCCTGAGCGGCAGGCTTGTCATAGGCTGTGCCCACACCGATCCGCGCCCCGTTCTCGGCCGCGAGCGTGCCGTGCAGCATCAGCGCAATCTTTTCCTCGATCGTCATCTGCCCGAGAAGGTCGTCGACCCTCTTTGACGTGGCGAGCACCGGGTTCTCGTAAGGATCGAGCCGACCATTGTGGTTCAGATCGCGATGGGGCGTATCGGCAACGGCCGGCCCGTTCAGCCCGACCAGCGCCGCGACCGTTGCCAGCAGACCGGATGCGATTCTCCGCGTGAGCCTTGGAAACGCCATTTCTCTCTCCCGACATATTTTGACAGCGCAAGACATAGCGATGCCTAAGCGAGCTTCCCACTGAACGCAATGTTCAAAGCAAGAGCGGCGACGCAATTGTCTTGCGCCGCCGCCTTTGCGACCCGTCGGGCTTAAAATGAGGGTAACCCTAAGGTTTTGGTTGTGAAACTTATCCCTGTCGGATGAGGTAGTCGAAGGCAGAAAGCGCAGCTTTGGAACCTTCGCCCATGGCGATGATGATCTGCTTGTAGGGCACCGTGGTGGCATCGCCCGCCGCAAAGATCCCCGGAACGCTGGTCGCGCCGCGCGCGTCGACCTCGATCTCGCCGAGCGGGCTTAGATCGATGGCACCCTTGATCCACTCGGTATTCGGGACAAGGCCGATCTGCACGAAGATGCCTTCGAGCTCGACCGTGTGCAGTTCGTCGCTTTCGCGATCCTTGTAGACCAGCCCCGTAACCTTCGCGCCATCCCCGAGCACTTCGGTGGTGAGCGCCGACGTCACGATCGTAACGTTGGGCAGCGAACGCAGCTTGGTCTGCAGCACGGCGTCGGCACGAAGCTGATTGTCGAACTCGATCAGCGTGACGTGGGCGACGATCCCGGCAAGGTCGATAGCTGCCTCGACGCCCGAGTTGCCGCCGCCAATCACAGCCGTGCGCTTGCCCTTGAACAGCGGGCCATCGCAGTGCGGGCAGTAGGCGACGCCCTTGTTGCGATATTCGTCCTCGCCGGGCACACCCATCTGCCGCCAGCGGGCACCGGTGGAAAGGATCAGCGTCTTTGCCTTCAGGCTCGCGCCGTTCTCGAGCGTGATCTCGTGCAGGTTGCCGTCACTACCGGGGAGCAGCGTGGTCGCCTTCTGCAGGTTCATCACGTCGACTTCGTATTCCTTGACGTGGTTTTCCAGCTGCGCGGCCAACTTGGGGCCTTCGGTGTGCTGGACCGAGATAAAGTTTTCGATGCCCATGGTGTCGAGCACCTGTCCACCAAAGCGCTCGGACACAACGCCGGTGCGGATGCCCTTGCGCGCCGCATAGATCGCAGCAGCAGCGCCAGCGGGCCCACCGCCGACGACGAGCACGTCGAACGGCTCCTTCGCAGCAATCTTCTCGGCAGCGCGTGCCGAAGCATTGGTATCGAGCTTGGCGACGATCTGCGCGAGGTCCATGCGGCCCGAACCGAAAGGCTGGCCGTTGAGGAACACGGTAGGCACGGCCATGATCTGGCGCCGCTCCACCTCATCCTTGAACAGCGCGCCGTCAATGGCGACGTGCGTCACGTTCGGGTTCAGCGCTGCCATGATGTTGAGCGCCTGGACCACGTCGGGGCAGTTCTGGCAGGTCAGCGAGAAGAACGTCTCGAAGTGCAACGGGCCTTCGAGACCGCGCACCTGCTCAAGCAGTTCAGCGTCTTCCTTGGGCGGGTGTCCTCCGACATGCAGCAGCGCGAGAATCAGCGAGGTGAACTCGTGGCCCATCGGAAGCCCTGCGAAGACCGCCTCCGCCCTTCCCTCGTCCGCGCGAATAGCAAAGCTCGGCGCGCGCTCGTCGGTGCCGTCGAAGCGCGTGGTGACCTTGTCGGACTGCGCGGCAACCTCCTCGACAAGGCTGCGCATCTCTGCAGACTTGGGGCTGTCGTCGAGGGTTGCAATCAGCTCGATCGGCCGGCGCAGGTTGCCGAGGTAGGCCTTGAGCTGGGCGGTGGTGGCGGCGTCGAGAACGGGCATGGTCACTTCCTTTGGACAACAGGGCCCGCGCGTCACCGAAAGGTCGGCGCACGGGGGATCATCTCAGTTGCATGATCGAGGGCGTGGAACCGGCGGGCCGCCCGTAAGCGGCACGGCCCGTCCGGCGGTTCTTGGCAGGACGTTCAACCCCACGCGGTGAACGTCCTGCCGGATTGGATCAGATCTTGCCGACGAGGTCGATCGACGGAGCCAGCGTGGCCGCGCCTTCTTCCCACTTGGCCGGGCAGACCTGGCCGGGGTTTTCGCGCCAGTACTTGGCAGCCTTGATCTTGCGCAGCAGTTCCGCAGCGTTGCGACCCACGCCCTCGGGGGTGATTTCGACCAGCTGAATGGTGCCGTCCGGATCGGTCACGAAGGTACCACGGTCAGCAAGTCCGACGCCTTCGCGCAGAATGCCGAAGTTGTTCGAGATCGTGTGGTTCTGGTCGCCCAGCATGTAGTAGTTGATCTTGCCAACGGCCGGCGAGGTTTCGTGCCATGCCTTGTGGCTGAAGTGGGTGTCGGTCGATACCGAGTACACTTCGACGCCGAGGCCCTGCAGCTCGCCATAGATGTCGGCGAGGTCTTCGAGCTCGGTCGGGCAGACGAAGGTGAAGTCGGCCGGGTAGAAGAAGAACACGCCCCACTTGCCGACGACGTCGGCGTCGCTGACATCGACGAACTTGCCCTGGTGGAAAGCGGTTGCCTGGAACGGCTTCAGCTTGGTTCCGACGATCGACATAGACTCAAATCCTTCTCGTTGTGGATGGGTGAACCGTGGTGTGATTGGCGAGGTAGTGCATGGGCAGCCCTTTTTCCAATGAGCAAATTCGCCCTGTTTGATTTACTGCCTCGATCAATAGCCCGACATTGATGGTCCATTCATAGAGGAAATCGGCGGCCTGACCTAATGGGCAGGCGATGATCGATTGCCGGAACATGGCCGTTTTCCGCACGTTGCGCCGACAACATGCAGATTTTGCACGATGCCTCGCAATTTCAGCACTTGAATTTCTCCCCGCTCTAAACCAAGTGGCAATCCGCAACGGAACGATTTCGTTCAATTCTTCCGAATGGACCTCAGATGGCTGCCTCGACCGACTCCACGCCCGCTCCGACGACAGATGCAACCGAAGGCCGTCGCAAGACGATTGGCCGGATCGCGGTTGGCGTACTGGCCGCTGGCGCTCTTTATGGCGCGTGGACGCTCTACGATTACGAGACGGTGGGCCGCTATATGCAGGAGACTGAAGACGCATACGTAAAAGCGGACGGCGTCACGATCAGTTCCAAGCTCGGAGGCTACGTGCGGCGCGTTTCCGTGGCCGACAACCAGTCAGTCGAGCAGGGAACCCTGCTCGTCCAGATCGACCCGACCGATTACAGCACCCGCCTCGCCCAGAGTACCGCGCAAGTCGATGTCGCCCGGGCAACCGAAGCGGCAGCGCTGGCAGCCATTCAGGAAGCGCAGTCGGCCACCGGTCAGGCCCGCGCAGCACTGCAGGCATCGCAGCGCGATCTTGCCTACCTCAACGGCGAAGTCGCCCGCATGCGACCGCTGGTGGCCAGCGGCGCAGAGCCGCGGCAGGCCTTCGACCAGCTTGTTGCCAACCGCGACAAAGCTGCAGCTGACGTGGCCGCCAAGCAGGCCGCGCTGGCCGCTGCCAATGACCGCGTTACCAGTGCTCGCGCACAAGCAGGACAGTCCACCGCCCAGATCAAGGCCGCGCAGGCCCAGCGCGAAGCGGCCAGCACCGACCTTGCGACGACCCGTATCATTGCGCCCATCGGCGGCAAGGTGGGCAACTCCACCGTCCGCCTTGGTCAATTCGTCCAGCCCGGCCAGCGCCTGATGACGATCGTGCCGACGCAAGCGATCTATGTCGAAGCGAACTTCAAGGAAACGCAGATCGGCCTGATGCGTCCCGGGCAGCCGGTTACCGTCCACGTCGACGCCCTGCCCGATGTCGAATTCCATGGCACGGTCGAGAGCATCACTCCGGGCACCGGCGCGAACTTCTCGTTGATCCCGCCGCAGAACGCGACCGGCAACTTCACCAAAATCGTGCAGCGCGTGCCCGTACGCATCCGCATCAACGCCGGTCCTGAATCGCGCAAGGTTCTGGTCCCCGGCCTTTCTTTGTCGGTGGAAGTGGACACGCGCTCGGCCAAGTCCGCAATAGACGCGATCCGCGACGAGCAGGAACGGGCACAGGCCAAGTGAGCACAGTGGCGACCATGGATGAAGATTTGCCAAGCGCGCCTGCGCGGCCTTCGGACAAGGCAGATGTAGGTGCCTGGCTCGGCGTTGCAGCGGGCGCGATCGGCTCGCTCATGGCAACGCTCGACATCTCGATCGTCAACGCATCGCTGCCCACGATCCAGGGAGAGATCGGCGCATCCTCGAGCGAGGGCACGTGGATTGCCACCGCCTATCTCGTCGCCGAAATCATCATCATCCCGCTCACAGGTTGGCTCGAACGCGTGTTCGGCCTGCGCCGTTTCCTGCTGATCGCGGCTATCCTGTTCACGGGCTTTTCGGTCATGTGCGGACTGTCCACATCGCTGACCATGATGATCTTCGGCCGCGTCGGCCAAGGGTTCACGGCAGGCGCGATGATCCCGACTGCGCTGACCATCATCGCGACGCGCCTTCCACCAAACCAGCAGCCTATCGGCACTGCCCTGTTCGGCTTGACCGTGATCATGGGGCCGGTGATGGGCCCGCTCGTCGGGGGATGGCTGACCGAGAATTTCAGCTGGCACTATGCCTTTTTCGTCAACGTGCCGATCAGCGCGATCCTCATCACGCTGCTGCTCGTCGGCCTGCCCAAGAGCAAGATGCAACTAGGCGAACTGGTGAATGCCGACTGGCTCGGAGTCATCGGACTGGTTCTTGGCCTCGGCGGGATAACCGTGGTGCTTGAAGAAGGTCACCGCGAACAGTGGTTCGAATCCGCGCTGATCTGGAAGCTCTCGGCCGTGACCCTGCTCGGCTTTGTGCTTATCGCCGTCGGTCAGTTCACGGCAAAGCGTCCAGTGATCAAGCTTGCCCTTCTGCGCAACCGGGCCTTTGCCGCCGTGTTCACGCTGGCGCTGGTGCTGGGCGCGGTGATGTTCGGCACCGCATACGTCATCCCGCAATTCCTTGCCGCAATTGCAGACTACAACGCGATGCAGGCGGGCAAGATCGTCTTCATTTCAGGCATCCCGGCCATGCTGATGATGCCCATGTTTCCGATCCTCGTCGCCCGGGTCGACCTACGCCTGATCGTCGGCACCGGCGTCGTTCTTCTCGCTCTGTCCTGCTATCTCGATGTCAACCTGACGGCGCAATCGCGCGGGGGCGACTTCGTTGTCACGCAACTCCTGCGCGGACTAGGCACCGTATTCTGCATGCTGTTCCTGAATCAGGCGGCAATCAGTTCGGTCCCCGTCCATGATGCCGGCGATGCCGCCGGATTGTTCAATGCCGGGCGCAATCTCGGCGGCTCCATCGGCCTTGCCATGCTCGCCACGCTTCAGGACGAGCGCTGGGAGTTCCACCGCTGGTCCCTGCACAGTGCGCTCGAAGCCAATGATCTGAACATCCAGGACTGGGTGAGCCAACAAGCCATGACATATGGCGGCGGCCCCGATGGCATGGCGGCGGCATTGCGTTCGCTCGATGGCATGGTCCTGCGCGACGCGCTCGTCATGGCCTTCAACGATGATTTCATGGCGCTGACTGTCGGCATCCTGCTGGTGGCTCCGCTTGTCTTTCTCTTGCGCCCGCTTCCCAAGGGCTACCACGCAAAGGCCGCACACTGATGACTGGCACCTCTTCACTCCGTCCCATGGCCGGCATCACGGTACTGGCCGCGCTACTTGCTGGCTGCGCCACGGTGGGCCCTGACTACAAGGGTGCGCCGCAGGCCGCCCCACAGGCGGAAACACGCGGCGCATTCGTGCGTGCCGGCGACAAGGTGCAGGCGACTGCACCGACGGGCCGCTGGTGGGAGAGCCTTGGCGATCCAGTGCTCAACCAGTTGGTCGAGACAGCGCTTTCGGACTCTCCCGGCATCGCTGCCGCAAACGCCCGCGTGGCCCAATCGCGCGCCTCGCTCGCTGCCAGCCGCACAGCCGTGCTGCCGACCGTGAGCACTTCGTTCGCCGCGCCCTACATCAACGTGCCGGGCAATCTGGTCGGCAACGGTGGCGGACGTGACGAGATCAACGCCTACAACCTTGGTTTCGACGCGTCGTGGGAGATCGACCTGTTCGGCGGCACCCGGCGCAAGGTCGAAGCGGCCACTGCGCGAGCCGAGGCTGCCAAAGCTGGCGCGGCAGACGCACGCGTCACGCTCTCGGCAGAGATCGCCCGCGCCTATGTCGGATTGCGGGCGCGACAGGCCATGCTCGGACTGCAGGACAGGCAGGTGGAAATTGATCGCGAGCTGGTCGCGCTGGCAAAGCAGCGTTTCGCTGCTGGCACCATTCCGCAGCAGCCAGTAAACGCAGCCGAAGCGCAGGCATTCGCCAGCGAAGCCGACGCCGCGAAGTCACGCGCCGAGATCGCCGTGCTCATGGACCAGATCGCAGTGCTGACCGGCAAGGAGCCGGGTGCGCTTGACGCCCTGCTCGGAACGCCCGCTGCGGTCCCTTTGCCTCCAGCTGTGGTTGCCGTTGGGGACCCGGCGCTGCTGTTGCGCAGCCGTCCCGACGTTCGCATGGCCGAGCGCCAACTGGCCGCAGCAAATGCCGATATCGGGGCACGCATCGCCGACAAGTTTCCGAAGATCTCGTTCCTTGGCCTGCTTGGCCTTGGCGGGCAGAACATCGGCGACGTGTTCGATCCGGGCAACATCATCGGCATTGCGCTTCCGCAGATAAAGTGGAGCCTGTTCGACGGCGGACGTGCCGAACGTCAGGTCGAAGCGGCCAAAGGCGTATATGCCGAAAATGAGGCCAACTACCGCCGCACGGTCCTGTCAGCCCTTCAGGACGCAGAAGGTGCACTGGCACGCTTTGGTGCGCAGCGAATCGCGTTGGGGAAGGTGCTCGATGCCGAGGCGCGCGCGCACAAGAACGTCGATTTGCAGACGCAAAGGCTTGCCGCGGGGACTATCGGACGGCCAGACAAGCTCGATACCGAACGCCAGGCGCTTCAACTCGCCATGGCCTCTGCATCGGCCAGAGCAGAGCTTACGACCCAGTTTATCTCGGTGGAAAAGGCACTTGGGCTTGGCTGGACTACCGACCAAAGTGCGTCTGGACAGGCTAAATGAAACGAAATCGCCCAATTTATAGTATATTGACTATCCAAACAGCTAGGGCACTCTGCTCCCACGATACGCCGCAAAGGCGAGAAAGTGGGAAAGATGCGCTGGATTACCGATGCGGGCCTCCGCTTCTGGCAGGCCTATCGCGAAGGACTGGAGATGTCCTGCCCGGTTCACAACCGGATTGCCGAAGCGCTGGCAGAACGCCTGTGCGAACGGGATCGTCCGCATGACAGTTCAGCACACGTCGCAGGAGCGGAGCAGCCCACCGTCCACTGAGCTGCCCTCAAAGGACGCTGACAAAAGCGATCAGTCGTCCACGTGCAAAGGTGTCGGCCGCAGGGGCCGTCCTTCGATAGAAGAAGCGCAACGCCTTCCAGCCCGCATTCTTGAGGCCGGATGGGAAGTACTGCGCGAACATGGCTTTGAAGCCTTCACATTCGACCGCGTCGCCCGCCATGCCCATATCGGCAAGGCCACCATCTACACCCGCTTCGCAGGCAAGCGCGAGTTTCTTGAAGCCCTGCTCGCACAGAAAACAGTCGAACGCCGGCTTCAGATCATGAAGCTCGGTGAAGGCCTGCCCCTGATCGAGTCCTTCTGCATTCGCGCGGCCGCCGTGATGCATGTGCTGCATTCGCCCGAAGGCCGCATGATGGAGAGACTGGTCGACTGGTGCGACCAGGAATTCGGCAACGGCGAAATGAATTATCGTCAGGCGATGTATGTCGATGCCCTGACCAACATCACCGACGAACTAGGGCAGGCCGCCAAGGCACAGGACATCGAGATCGCCGATCCCGAACTCGCGGCGAGATTCTGGCTTGAAGGCTTGCTCGGCCATGCACGGTTGGAGACTTCGGCCCAGACCGTCGATCCGCTAGCGACGGAGACTTGGGCACGGGCCTACTCGGAGTTCTTCTTCGCAGGCCTGCGCCACAGCGGCGCGATCACGGTGCCTTCCTCACCGCCTTCAGATTGAAATCGACACCCACGGCATCCTTAAGCTGATCGGTGGCTGACCATTCCGCTTCACCAACGCCAAACGAAAGGCGCTGGAGCGTTGCGTTCCCCGAAGCCGTCGCGCGATTGCCGTCAATTTTCAGACTGAAGCGCAGAGCCACAGGCTTGCGCTGTCCATGGAGCGAAAGCGTTCCACTGGCCACGTAGCGCCCCTCACCCGCAGCGCGGATGCTGGATGAAACGAACTGGGCGGTGGGATGCGCACCGACGCCAAAGAAGCTTTCACTGCGCAGCATGTCATCGCGCTGGCTGTCGCCGCTGTCCACCGAGGCAAGATCGATTGAGGCGCGGATCGACGAGCCTTGCAGATCCTCGGGATCGAACAGGATGGTGGCATCCCACCGGGAGAATGACCCCTTGATCGTTTCTCCACTATATTCCGCCGTAAAACCGAGACGACTACCCTTTTCCAGCTTCCACGGCGTCGCCTTTGCCGAAGTTGCCGCTGCGTCAGAGGCCAAAGCGGACGGTTCCGCCGCGATGTCTGACGCCACTTCGGATGGCATCGCCTCCATCGCGTCTGCCGAAGCGGTTTCCACTGGCGCGGGGGTGGCCTTGGTTGCCGGGAAGGAAAGGAAAAGGCCGCAGATCAGCGCGCCAGTGCCCAGCGCAATCGCCACGAAAGCAGCAATGCCGATCGAGCCATGCGAACGCACGGCTGTCGGCAGCATCCGCCCGATCACGTCCTCGCGTTTGAAATGATGGTAGAGCGCGCCTGCGACGTGCAGCCCGATCAGTATGATCCCGACCGTTCCCAGCGCACCGTGCAGAACCTCCGCAGGTTCATGCAAGCCCTGCCCGACCGGAAGGTCAGGCCATGGAACCTTGCCGAACAACATCGTCTGCAGTCGCACCTTCGCGGTCGAGACGATGATCCATCCAGTCAGGGGACCGACGATCATTACAGCGTAAAGCAACACATGTACTGCCGAAGCCAGCAGCATCTGCGCCTTGCCGTCCTGCACTGGAGCCGGGCGTGGACGGACGAGGCGAACTGCCAGTCGCGCGAGACTCAGCAGCAGGATCGTGATGCCGATCGACTTGTGGAACTGATAGCCCGCGAACTGCACCGCGCCCTTTGGCAAGTCCTCAAGCGCCCAACCAAGTCCGATCTGGAACAACAGCAGCAGGGCAATGGCCCAGTGCAGCGCAATGGCAATTCCCGAATACCGTACCGGACGCAGTGTCGTCATACTTGTTTTCCCCTCGATCCGACGAGCGTCATAACAGCGCCGACGAAGACATGATATGCCCTCTCGCATCGGCGCGGTGGATTGCTACATCTGCGCTATTGCTTCTTTTCGGGAGACTTGAATGACCAATAGTCCATGGGCCCATCACCGAAGCGCTTCCATTGCCGACGACATCGATTTCGAGATCAAGGGCCAGGAACTGCAGTTCCTCGAGATCGAACTGGACCCCGGTGAAAGCGCCGTGGCCGAAGCCGGTGCCCTCGTTTGGAAGGACGGATCGGTCGGCATGACCACCGTGTTCGGCGATGGCTCGGGCGACCAGCAGGGTGGCTTCATGGGCAAGTTGCTGGGCGCGGGCAAGCGCCTCGTCACCGGCGAGAGCCTGTTCACCACGGTGTTCACCCACAATGGCTCGGGCAAGGCGCGCGTAGCATTCGCCTCTCCCACGCCCGGCGCGATCCTGCCGATCAAGCTGTCCGACGTCGGCGGCACCCTGATCTGCCAGAAGGACAGCTTCCTCGCTGCCGCACGCGGCGTGTCCATCGGCATCGCATTCCAGCGCCGGGTGATGACCGGCCTGTTCGGCGGCGAAGGTTTCATCATGCAGAAGCTCGATGGCGATGGCTGGGTCTTCGTGCAGATGGGCGGCACGCTCGTCGAAAAGGAACTGCGCCCCGGCGAGGAACTCCATGTCGATACCGGCTGCCTTGCCGCATACACGCCCGGCATCGACTTCGATCTCGTCACCGCAGGCGGCGTGAAATCGGTGCTGTTCGGCGGCGAAGGCCTGTTCTTTGCCCGTCTGCGCGGTCCGGGCAAGGTATGGATCCAGTCCCTGCCCTTCTCGCGCCTTGCCGGCCGGATGCTCGCAGCGGCCGGATCGCGCGGAGGACAGAACCGGGGCGAAGGCTCTATCCTCGGCGGCCTGGGCGATTTCATCGGCGGCAACAACTGACAAAGAAAGAGGCCGGTGGATCGCTCCACCGGCCTTTGAGTTCCGCATGCGCTGCGGGGTGGGAGAGTTCGTTCAGAACGTGGCTTTGATCGTCCCGCCAAAAGTGCGCGGATCGCCGATCTGTCCCGCGATCAGGCCGGTGTTGCCACCTGTGCCAGCCAACAGAAGTTCGACGTAGTTCTGGTTGAACGCGTTACGCACCCAGCCAAAGATGTCGAAGCGATCGGTACGGATGCCGGCGCGGAAGTTGTGCAGCGAATAACCCGCAACGTTAGTGTAGATCGAGGGCGACGGATTGGATGACCAGCTCGAACGATAGCTGGCATCATAGCCGAAGTAGGCCTGGCCCTCCTCGCCGAAAATCGGCGTCGGAAGGTTGAACTCGGCGCCCCAGGCCGCAGCCCACTTGGATACGCCCGGCAATGGCGAACCCGAGATGTCGACGAAGGGCGGGCTCACCGCACCCGGAGTACCTGCCGCACCGATCGTGCCGGTGTAGGTGCACTTGCCGGTCACGACGATTCCGGTGCTGGGACCACCGGAAAGCTCAGGCGGCGGCGGCGCGTCGCAGAACTTATCGAAGGTGGCGTCTGTATATGCTACGTTCGCATAAGTGCTGAACCGGTCGCTGGGACGAAGCGAGAGATCAGCCTCGACGCCGCGCGAGCGGACCTTTTCGGCATTGGCAAGATAGCCGCGGACGGTGCCCAGCTGGCCGTTGCTGACGCTGGCCTGGAAGTCCTTGATCTCGGTCCAGAACCCGGTGACGTTGAAAGTCGCCTTGCGATCCCAGAACTGCGTCTTGAAGCCCGCTTCGAAGTGATCGACCTTCTCCGGCTTGATCGTAAAGGCCGAAGCGATGGGCACGCCATTCGCATCAGCGGGAACGCCATTGAGGTTGATGCCACCCGTCTTGAACGAGCGGGCGTAAGTCGCATAGACGTTGATGTCCGGCGTGATCTTGTAACGCACGTTCACGTCGTACGACAGGTTCCAGGCGCTGAACGTCGGCTCAAAGAACTGCGAGGCCTGAATGCCGCGCAGCTGCGCGATCCATGCATCGGTGTAGTAAGGCGAGCCCGGAACTGGAGAGACGACCTGACGCGTGCCGTCCGAGGCGTTCCCGGTCACGACCGAATCGTAAAGCCCCTTCTTCTTGTCGTAGTTCACGCGAATACCAGGCGAGATAACCAACTGATCGGTCACATCCCAGTTCAACTTGCCGAACAGAGCCAGACTGGTGTTGTCGAGCCTGATATCGTTGATCGCAACGAGGTTGTTGGCAACGTTGGGGTTGTTCGAAAGGGCATTGGTCGGGTTGAGCAGCCACTTGCTCGCAGCCGTCCCTGTCTGCTGAATACCGCTGGTGCGGATCGACTGGTGGAAGCCGAACAGGCCGATCACGAAGTCATAGCCTGAACCCTTGTGGTTCCAGCGGAACTCCTGCGTGTACTGGTTCTGCTTCGTCGGGTTGTTGACCTTGGTGTAGACGGGCAGGCCGACATAGTCGCGGTCGTTCGCCGGGCCCCAGTCCCAATAACGCCACGCCGTGATCGAGGTGATCGTGTTGCCTTCATCAATATCCCACACAGCCTTGGCCGAAAGGCCGCCGTGCTCGTTGCGGGCTGTCAGCTGCGCATCAACATCGGTCAGACGATCAAAAGGATCGACGTTCGGCAGCGGGTAATCGGCGCGCGGGTAACCGGGGAAATAGGTCAGCAACGCGGGCAGCTGGCGATTGGCGGCACGCTGGGTTTTGCCATAGCTGTAGTACGGCAGGGCACAGCAGATCGGATCCTGCAGATTCCAGTCACCGGACAGCGTCACGCTAAGATCGGACCTGGGCTTCCACAGCAGCGCGCCACGCACGCCGATGTTGTCGATCGACTGGATGTAGGTGTTGGTCGAGACATTGAAGATCGTGCCGCGGCGGCTGGTGGTCGAAGCGCTGATGCGCGCAGCCAGCGTGTCCGAGATCGGGCCCGTAATGGTCGCCTTGCCCTGCTTGAAGTTGAGGTTGCCCAGCGTCACTTCGGCCTTGCCGCCGAAGTCGAAGCTCGGCGGAGTGGTTGTGATATTGATCGCGCCGGCCGTCGTGTTCTTGCCGTAGAGCGTCCCTTGGGGCCCGCGGAGTGTTTCGATCTGCTGGACGTCGACAAAGTCTAGCGTCGCCGATGCGATGCGGTTGTAATAGACGTCGTCGATATAGATGCCGACACCCTGCTCGAACCCGTCGTTGGTCAGCCCGAACGGCGCACCGATGCCGCGAATATTGATGAAGGTGTTGCGCGGGTTCTGCGAATAGAACTGCAGCGTCGGCTGGATCTGGGTCAGGCGCGCGATGTTGAACGTGCCTTGCGCTTCAAGGCGGCCGGCGTCGACCACTGAAACCGCAATCGGAACAGTCTGGACGTTCTCCGTACGGCGACGCGCTGTCACCACGATGTCGCCGGGCGATCCTTCGGCTTCAGCCGGGACAGCCGTCACGTCAGCAGGGGCGGCCGCGTTCTGTTCGTCGGCAACCGGAGCAGGCTCGGCCGCCAGGGCGGCATGCGAGAGAAGAGCGAGCGGCGCAACGCCACCCGCGAGAAGGACGCGGAAATTCATCGTAGGACCTCATGTGTTCCCGAACGATGCTTCCGGTGGTCCGGTCAGCGGTTGCGGTTGTTCTGTTCTTGAAACCTGGTGCGTGGATCGATCAGTTCGGCTTGAGCCGTCGCTTCTCGGTCACGTCGATCTGGACGACACGTCCTTCATGGACGGTCAGTTGGATGGAGCCATAGCGCAGCCCGGTGAGGGCTTCTCGCACGCTGGCCAGGCTTTCCTCGAGTAGGCGTTCTGCCTCACCCGTGGTGCCGGCCCCAGTCCTCGCAGCTGTATTGGTGGGTTCGGTCATCGCCGGTTCGATCCTGTTGCCGCGCCGGGAGCCAGTCGATGATGCTTCCATTTTCGCACTGCCCCCTGCGCAATTTCCGGCGATTCGCGTCGCCGTTGAACGCTCTCTATACTCAACCAATTCACTAGACATTAAACTTCGTCTGTTCCGCCTCCAAGCTTTCCTATCAGGCTCGAAATGGGAGGCGCGGACGGACGACGCATCGCCCGCCGGACAATCGCGACCTAAAGTCTATTCAATTGATAGACAATTCGGCTGCGCCAGAACGCACGAAACTCCCGACGAGTCGTGCAACGCCAGCTACGGGTCGTCGCCAATCAGGAAGATGAAACCACCAGTCGCAGTTTCGGGGCGCGGCCTACGTCCTTGCTCTCGTCTGAAGTCGGCTCGACAATGCACTGCTTCAGGCAATCGACAGCCATCGCCAGATGCAGCGCCGCCATGGCCTCGCCGTGCTGGTCAAGATCGACAAGCGCATCGGAAAGGGTCTCGAACACTTCTGCGAGTGGCTTTGCTGCAACCGGCATTTGGCGACGCCTTATTCTGGGAGCGGGCGTTGTGCACCGTTCCGACATCCGTGGGCGTAGGTAACGCAGAAAGTGCGTGTTCAAAGGGAAGATTACACCGCTTATGAGCAAGCTGCAGACGAACCTGCCTGGCAGGTTGTGTGGGTCTGCGGATAATTACTTACCAAACTGTACGTTAGCAGATGCTCTTTCGAGCGTTTCAAAAATCCTGCAGGGATGTGATCTGTATCACAAACTGACTCCGCAATGGCCAGAGGTTGCAAAACGAGGTCCTGCGCCACTTCAGCACCCTTCGAGACCTCCGAATACGGCAATCGATTCGTCAGGCGGCGCGGGTCCGGACCGGGTGAGCGACTTGCCCCAATCAGACTTGGAAGAAGCAAGCCGACCACCGCCCCGATTGACGTGTGTTAACCTTCAGATCGAACCAATCCTTCGCGCGCGATCGTCAGATGCAGCGCTCCATCGCTTCGCGCGCCAGCCTCGCCAGTACCGGAAATGCCTCCGCGCGATCCTTCGCGTGTGCCGAAGCAGCGGTCCCGCGCAGATAGCGCCCCTTGATTCCGTGAAAGATCGCGGCCAACCGGAAGAAGTTGAACGCCATGTAGAAATCCCAGGACGGAATCGTCTCGCGCCCGGTGCGGCGGCAATAGGCGGCAACATACTCCGCCTCGCTCGGGATGTTCAGCGCCTGCAGATCAGCCCCGACCAGCCCCGCCACGATATGCGGCGGCATGTGGTACATCATCGCGTGATAGGCAAAGTCGGCCAGCGGATGGCCGAGTGTTGAAAGCTCCCAATCAAGCACGGCGATCACGCGCGGCTCAGTCGGGTGAAAGATCATGTTGTCGCAACGGAAGTCACCATGGACCACGCTGGTCTCGTCCCCCTCGGGGATCGCCGTCGGCAGCCATTCCACCAGCGCATCCATGTTCGGATCGCGCCCGGCCAGTTCGTCCTCGAGATACTGCTTCGACCAGCGCCCGACCTGACGCGCGAAATAGTTACCGGGCTTGCCATAGTCGCCAAGGCCGACGGCTTCGTGATCGATCGAATGCAACTGCGCAATCGTCGCGTTCATTGCGTCGAAGTAGGCTGGGCGTTCTGCAGCAGGCACATCCGGGAAGGTCGCCTCCCAGAAGATGCGACCCTCGACCATTTCCATCACGTAGAACCAGCTGCCGATCACGCTCTCGTCGGTGCACAGCCCATAGACGTGCGCAACCGGAAAGCCGACCGAGCCGAGCGCCGAAAGGACTTTCGCCTCGCGCTCCACCGCATGGGCACCTTTCAGCACCGGCCCGGGTGGCTTGCGACGCAGGACATAGTTCCGCCCGGGGGTAAGCAGTTTGTAGGTCGGGTTGGATTGCCCGCCCTTGAACTGCTCTACCGCCAGCGGACCTGCAAAACCCTCGACGTTCGCCTCCATCCAGCGGTAGAGCGCAGCTTCGTCGAAGCTGTACCCCTCGCGGACCGGAGTCGTCCCGGCGTTGGCTTCCTGCGTCGCGGCCGACATTACTGCGCGCTCCCGGCCTGGGCGTGACGCCAGTCGCGGCGGATCTTCTTGGCAAGGCTCCACTTATGGACCTCGGTGGGGCCGTCATAGATGCGGAAAGCGCGCACTTCGCGGAACATCTGCTCCACGATGGTGTCTGTGGTGACACCTGATCCGCCCATGACCTGCACGCACTTGTCCGCCACGCGCATCAGCGCTTCGGAAACGGCAACCTTGGCCATCGAGCTTTCAACGGTGCCGAGCGAGCCTGTATCGAGGACGCCCGCGCACCAGTCGATCATCAGTTCGGCCTGCTTCAGGTCGATCATGTTCTCGGCGAGCATGAAGCCCACGCCTTCATGGTCGATCAACTGCTTGCCGAACGCCATGCGGCGGTTGGCATAGTCGGACGCGATCTCCTGCGCACGGATGCAGCCACCCAGCCAGCGCATGCAGTGCGACAAGCGCGCGGGGCTGAGGCGCACCTGCGCGTACTTGAAGCCCTCGCCCGGCTCGCCAAGCATCTGGTCTGCCGAGACGCGCAAGTCCTTGATGTCGATCACCGCGTGGCCGCCAGGCATCGAGTTATCGATGGTATTGGGCACGCGTACGATCTCGATAGCAGGGTCTGGCAGGTCGACTAGGAACATGCATGCGCCGCCCTCCTCGTCCTTGGCCATGATGATGCCGACCTTCGCGCCCTTGGCCCCGGTGATGAAGGCCTTGCGCCCGTTGATCACCCAGTGATTGCCATCGCGGCGGCAGGTAGTCTGCATCATCGACGGGTCGGAGCCCGCGCCGCCTTCGCTCGCCGGCTCGGTCATGAAGAACGCCGAGCGCGATTCCCCTGAGACGAGTTGCTTGAGGAAGCGCTCCTTCAGTTCCGGGCTGCCGACTTTGCCGAGAAGGTACATGTTGCCCTCGTCCGGCGCCTGCGTGTTGCAGGCCAGCATCCCCAGCGGCGAAAGCCCCGAGCGGATAAGCACGACTGCCGTCTCGCGCTGGTTGAGATGACGGCCATCGGACAGGATATGCGGCGTCAGCACGCCTGCCTCGCGCGCCAGGCCACGCAGTTCCTGCACCAGTTCATCCGTCGGCGCGCCGTGATCGTCGCGGCGCGGGTCGCTCTCATAGGGAACAACGACCTCGCGGACGAACCGCTCAACCCGATCCGCGATCTCCAATGCGGCGTCCATGCCGATGCCATTTGCCATTATGTGTCTCCTGTATCGCGGGATCGGTTGGTAAACGTGTCAGCGCGGGGCCATGCGGATCGCGCCGTCGAGGCGGATCACTTCGGCATTGAGCATCGGGTTGACGACAATGCTCTCGACCATGCGCGCGTATTCCTCGGGCTTGCCGAGGCGGCTGGGGAACGGCACCTGCGCCCCGAGCGAGTCCTGCGCGTCCTGCGGCAGCGACTGCAGCAGTGGCGTCAGGAACAGACCGGGCGCGATGGTGTTCACGCGGATCCCGTAGCGGGCAAACTCACGGGCGATCGGCAGAGCCATGCCGACGACCCCGCCCTTGGATGCCGAATAGGCCGCCTGCCCGATCTGTCCTTCGAACGCCGCCACGCTGGCGGTGTTGATGATCACGCCACGCTCTTCGCCTACCTGCTCGGCATCGAAAATGCGGGCAGCGAACTTGGAGAGCACGTTGAAGGTGCCGATCAGGTTGATCTGGATGATCTTGCTGAAATCCTTGAGCGGGATCGCCTTGCCATCGCGGCCGATGACCTTGGCCGGCGGGCCGATCCCGGCGCAGTTCACCAGAATGCGCGCCTTGCCGTTCATCGCCTCGGCTTCAAGGATGGCGTTGTCGACCGCGTCCTCGTCGGTCACGTCGACCTTGAACAACGTACCACCGATGGCTGCTGCATGGGCCTGCCCCAACTGCTCGTTAAGATCGAAGATGGCGACCTTGGCGCCAAGCTCGGCGAGTCGCGCAGCGGTAGCTCCGCCCAGACCCGAAGCGCCACCCGTAACGATTGCGGCAAGACCATTGATTTCCATGACAAAATCATCCTTCCGGTCACTGGCAAACCACCTTTCGGAAACCAGTGAGAACAATATCTACTTATGAGTAAGTATTGTCCGAATGGGTATGGTGTCAATCGCAAGATTGCCCTACCCTGCCCGGATCAAAGACCCGGCACGTCCGGCTTTCCAACTGGCACATCACGCAGGTATCCGCATTTGGCCGAACGATCGCCCTTCAAGACCCCCGCCGAACGCACCGAGGAACGCGAGGCCAAGCGCATGGCCGTGCTCAGCGCAGCCGTGCGGATGTTCAACGCGCGCGGCTACCACCAGACCTCGCTTGACGACGTGGCCGCCAGCCTCGGAATCTCGAAGCCGACCATCTACCATTACCTTGGCAACAAGGAGCAGGTGCTGGTCGAATGCCTGACCATCGGCATGAACCAGTTGCTTGCCGCATCGGACGATGCCCGCGAAGTCCACGGTCGCGGCATCGATCGCCTCCGTGCCTTTCTGCAGGGTTATGCCGAAGTGAACATGGAAGACTTCGGCCGGTGCAACATCCTGACCGCAAACGAAGCTCTGTCACCCGACGCGCGCGAAACGATCCGGCTGCTCAAGCGCCGCATCGATGGGGTTCTGCGCGAACTCGTGGAACAGGCGATAGCGGACGGCTCGGTCGCGCCGTGCGATCCGAAGCTCGCTGCGCTAACTCTAGCGAGCGCGCTCAACGGCCCCGCCCGCTGGCATCGGGCGGATGGCCCGCAATCGCCGCGGGAGATCGCGAAGACGCTCGTCGATTTCCTGGTAGCGGGCCTCGCCCCACGCTGATCAGGGATTGCGGTAGAAGTCCTTGAACGAAGCCGGCGCGCCGCACTTTGCAATCGCGGTGGCCACATGGCGCTTGCGCTCGCTCACCAGCGAGGCCGACGTCAGCGCGAACTGCCGCTCGTACCCCACTTCCCTGGCTGTGAATGGCTGCGTCCCCGGCAACACGCTTTCCCCACCAAGGCCAAACACCATGAAGTTGAGCATGTCGGCCAGCTGCTGATTGTCGGATATCCGGCTCTTTGCGATGTTGGGCAGGCGCAGCAGATAGGCGCGCGTTGCAGGCGTGCACATCATGTAGCCCACCCGTCCGCGCAATTCCGGCAACCTGGCGGGCGCTGACAGCCCCTGCACGCCATGGCAACCGGCACAGTGCTCTACATAGTCTGCCTTCGCCAATTCCTGATCGCCAATAGCGGCCAGCCCATGCGCCACGGTTTCAGCACGCGGATCGCCCTTGGCCGCAAGCCCAGGCGCCACAATGGCCAGCGCCGTAACGAGTCCTGCCAGAGCCAGCGAGCGCACCGCCGCCTCCGTCAGGCCGCGCCGATCATCATCGCGGTCGAGCAATGATACTCCATGCTGCTCGTGCCGAAGCACCAGATGACGTTGTTGTTGAGCTGCGGCAAATAGAGCTGCGTCTCGCGATCGGTATTGTCGCAGCCGCACTGGCCGCAGGCAGGCTTTCCGCAGCAATCGCGATAGGCGATCATGTAGGCCTTGCCGTCATCGGGATTGATGCACGATCCCACCCAGGAGACCGGCGAAGGCTCAGCCCCTGCCGGGCAGGTATGAATGCCGCCGCCGCAGCAGGTGCACAGCGCACCGTCGATGGCGCAATAGCGCCAGTAGTTGCACTTGGTATCGTCCTTGGTCTGGGCAGTGCGGGCAAACGCGGTCTTGGCCTCGGGCGAGCGATCCGGCTTTGCCGCTTCGGCACGGCTCACCGGCAGCAACGGGAATACCGGCGCCGCCACCAGCGCAAGGCCAAGGCGCGACAGGATGCCGCGGCGCGAGGTGCCACCGGCAAGGCGGCGCAACAGCTTCTCGCCCATCGCATCGGGATTGAAACGCTTCATCGAATGCCCCCTTCTAACGCTTTCCCGTCGCGACCGATCAGGCCGCCTCGACCTTCTTCAACTTGCCGATGTAGTCCTGAACCGTGGCGATCCCCATCTCATGCGCCACCACCAGGCTCTCGAGATGCTCGCGGCTGTTCACCAGTCCCTTTGACAGGATGGTACCCTCGGCGTCGAGCAGCACCGCATAAGGCAGCTTGCCCACTTCGAACGCCTGCCCCACTTCCGGCCCATTGATGAAGCGGTAGCCTTCCAGCCCCTGCACCGCGATCAGCCCGCGCTGGACCTGCACGTCGTCGTCGCCGACGAAGGTCAGTTCCACGCGCTCATCCTTGGCGAAGGATCGCGCTGCCGGGATCAGGCCCTTGCACAGCGGACACGTCGCCGAGACGAACATCAGCAAGCGCAGCGGCACGGTCTTGGAAGGACCGCCCACAATCACGTCCTTGCCGTCAAGCGTATGGGCCGGAACTGCCGGAGCCTTGCCGCCCACCGCCGGACCACCGCTCGTCTGCAGCGCGCCTGCCGGTGCAACCCGCATGTGCAGCACACCAACCTGGCGTGCCAGCGCCAGCAGCGTCACGACCAGTGCGAGAATGACCACCCAGGAAAGCACCTGGGCCACGATCAGCGCCGTCATCATCGCATATTCCTTTCCATGGCAAGCGGGCCCTTCGCCAATGCCGCAAGGGCATTGACCAGCAGGGTCATGAGATAGAGCGCAGCACCGCTTGCAAGTCCGATCAGCCAGCCCGCAGACCCCGGCGCTGGCAGTTGCCCCAACGCAGGCAACAACAGCGCCGCCAGCACGAAGTTGCGGATTACGAGCGTTGCACTCAATGTCTGGCGCAACTCGGAGCGACCGCATCCGCAGTCTATATGCGAACGCCCACGACGAATATTGACGGCCATCGCCGCTGCGAACAGCAGCAACAAAGCGGCAGCCGGAATTGCCGCGAGGCTGATCCCGGCGATCAGGAAAAGTCCGATTGCCACCTCTGCGGGCGGGAGCAGACTGGCGACCGTCCCCACCAGCGCTGGCGGCAGCAGGCGGTAGTTCGCGACAACACCCGGGAACACCCGCCGATTGCGCAGCTTGGCGATTCCGGCCGTGAGGAACACTGCCCCGACACCGAACGCGGCTGCATACCCGGCTATCCCCAGCGCTGCGCCGAGATTTAAGCCGAGAGTCGGGGCCATCTCGATGATCACATCGGCTCCACGACCGTGATCAGGCCGCTTCCGCCATTCTCGATCTTGTGCTTCACCTCGCCGGTCTTGGAATCGATGATCACGGCATCCTTGCCGCCGCCGTTGACCATGATCATCGCCGCATCATCCTGCGTGATCTGGATGTTGCTGGGCTCATCCTCGACCGGGTAGCGCTTGACCACCTTTTTTGCTGCAAGATCAATGCCCCAGATTTCCTCGGCACCTTCCTTGTGGCTCCAGTATTCGCCCTTGTGCATGAGCACCCAAAGTACGCCTGTGGGCCGGTGCAGCGCCATCGGCTGCATACCGCCGGGATACCACGCGATGTCCAGCGGCTTCACATCCGCCGCCCTCATCCCTCCTGCTTCCTGAATGGAAAACGGCGCCCCCACTTCCACCTTGGCCCCGACCGTCGCGGTGCGGACCATGCCGGTGTAGCTGAGCATCACGACCTGCTTCTTCTTGCGGTCGTACACGGTGTTCGACCAGATCGGGTCCGCCGCTGCATCGAAAAAGGGTTCGGTGCGGGTGATATCCTGCGTCGCCCCCTTGATCGCCACCGTGGCAATCGTCCCGTCGGCACAGAGCGATGAAAAGCCGACACCCGGATTGGGGATCATTCCTGCACAGCCCGGAAGCTCGATCGCCCGCACGAATTTGCGCTTCGCCAGATCGATGATGTTGACCGAAGAGGCCGGGTCGAAGTTGTAGTCGTAGGCAGTCTTCCCGTCGTCGGTCAGCACGAAGTTGGTGGAGAACCCGCCAACGATCAGGCGTCCCGGCGTCGGGATCTCGCCCAGAAGCTTCAACGTCTTGCTGTCATAGACCGAGACGAGGTCCTGCCGCGTGCCCCGGTTGACCTTGGACCACATCGTTTCGGCCACGTAATAGAACTTGCCCGCCGGATCGATGCCAAGGTCCGAGTCCCGGCTGGTGGCGATCATGCCGACCATCTTGCCGGTGCCTGCATCGAAGATGCTCGTCCCGGCAGAGCCCCAGCCACCGCGCACGAAGAACCATGTCGGCTTGGGCGGCTCCATCGTCATCACGCCCGGCTCTTCGGCCTCGGGCACGACGGCTTCGGCCGATGCCACCGCGGCGTTCATGGTGGCGAGCGAACCTGCCATCGCCGTTCCGATCAGAACCCGCGCCAACTTGCGTCCAAGCGTCATTCCGGCCCCCTTTGCCTAACCGACGGCAAGAGACTTGACGACTGTCCAGATTCGGTCAACGCCTTTTTTGCGCCTGCGAAGAGAACGGCTATTTGCGGTCGGCCAGACCAGCAATCTCTGCCGACGTCACCGTCTTGGCAAGCGAAACAAGCGCATGGGTAGCAATCGCGGTAAACGCGCCCATTCGCGAAGCCCAGGGCTTCTCGTAGCCAAGGAACGGAGTCGCCCCCTCCATCGAAGCGCTGATGTAGAGCGCAACGTCGCGCACTTCCTGCGCGCTCAGCGCCGGGTTCAGTTCGGCGGTGTATTCGGCGATGAAATCGTGGACGCGCTGATAGAACAGCCGCACACGATCGGCGACAAACTCGTTGTGGTTGGCCAGCGCCCACAGCTCGGTGAACAGCCGCGTGGTTCGCTTGCCCGCGATATCGTCAAGGCACATCACCACGATCAGACGCAGCCGCTCCTCGGCATCGAGGCCCGGCTGGCGCACCGTGCGCTCGAGCAGCTTGTCGTAATTGCCGATGATATCGTCCAGCAGCGTCTGGATCAGCAGTTCCTTCTTGGGGAAGTGATAGCTGACATTGCCGACCTTCATCCCGCACTCGGCGGCGATGCGGCGGATGGTGAAGGCACCTGCCCCTTCATCGATCAGGACACGCAAGGCCGCTTTGATGATTGCGTCCACCGTTTCCGTGCCACGCGCATAAGTGCCCGGACGCGGGGCGGACGGAAGGTCCGTGTCGAGAGTATCCGGTCGGGCAGCCATTGTCAGACGCGCATAACACCACCTGTCGCCAAGACCAAGGACGCGCATCACCGGGCGATCAAAGCGTTCGATTGCCCAACAAGGCGCTTGACCGGCCCTTGATGGCTGTCCAGATTCATTCGTGCGCGACATGGCTGTCCACGTCCGCGATCCCGGCATTCGGAAGACCCAAGGATTTGAGACGATGAGCATTTCCCTCACCGTGAACGGCCGCAAACGCATCGTTGAAACCGATGCCGACAAGCCCCTGCTCTGGGTCCTGCGTGAGGATCTCGACATGCCGGGCACCAAGTTCGGCTGCGGTGCCGGGCTGTGCGGTGCTTGCACCGTCCACCTTGATGATGACGCCGTACGCTCCTGCCAGACGCCCATCGCCGATGCCGCAGGCAAGTCGGTCACCACGATCGAAGGCGTCGGCCTCAACGATCTCGGCAAGCGCGTGCAGGAAGCGTGGATCGCGCTCGACGTGCCGCAGTGCGGCTATTGTCAGGCCGGCCAGATCATGTCCGCTACCGCCCTGCTCAAGCAGAACCCCATGCCCACGCCCGAGGACATCGACGGCTGGATGAGCGGCAACATCTGCCGCTGCGCCACCTACATGCGCATCCGCGCCGCGATACGCACCGCCGCAGGCCTGCCCACCGAGGAGTCCGTGGCATGAGCGACGCAATTTCGCTTTCGCGCCGCTCCTTCATCGCCACCTCGCTTGCCGGCGGTGCAGTTCTGACGCTCGATGCCTCGGTCGTCCTCGCCGCAGCAACAACCGCGGCTCCTGCCGACGTGCTGAACGCCTTCGTCCGCATCAACGCCGACAACACCGTCACCATCGGCGCCAAGAACCCCGAAATCGGCCAGGGCGTCAAAGTCATGCTGCCGATGCTCATCGCAGAGGAAATGGATCTCGACTGGGAGCAGGTTCGCATCGAGCAGACCGATGCCGACGAGAAGCGCTACGGCCCCCAAGTCGCCGGTGGCAGCACCGCCACTCCGCGCAACTGGCTGCCGATGCGCCAGGTCGGAGCGGCTGCCCGTGCCATGCTCGTCTCCGCCGCGGCAAAGAAGTGGTCGGTTGAACCCGCCGCACTGACCACGGCAAAGGGCGCTGTGATCCACGGAGCCTCCGGCAAGAGCGCGACTTATGCCTCGCTCGCCAAGCTGGCCGCCACCGAAACTGCGCCGGATCTCGCCAAGGTCCCGCTCAAGGACGAGAAAACCTTCACGATCATCGGCAAGTCCAAGCCCGGCGTCGACGTGCCCAAGATCGTCAAGGGTCAGCCCCTTTACGGGATCGACACCCGCCTGCCCGGCATGGTCCACGCCGCCGTGGTCAAGTGCCCCGCCCACGGCGGCACCGTGGCCTCGATCGATGATGCAGCCGTCAAGGCAATCCCCGGCGTCCTCGCCGTTACCGCTGTCAACAGCGGCTTCGTGCCCGAAGGCAAGTCCGACACTGTCGTGATCATCGCCGACAGCTGGTGGAAGGCCAGCAAGGCGCGCGAAAAGCTTGGCGTGAAATGGGACGATGCCGCCGTCACCGGCTTCACCACGGCAAAGTACGAAGCCGACGCTGCCAAGCTGGTCACCAGCGCCCCGCAGGCCAGCCTGCTCAAGACCGGCGATGCCGATGGCGTGCTGGCCAAAGCGGCCAAAGTGATCAAGGCGGACTACGACTATCCCTTCCTCGCCCACGCCCCGCTCGAACCGCAAAACTGCACCGCGCTGTTCAAGGACGGCAAGCTCGAGATCTGGGCGCCCAGCCAGAATCCCGGACAGGGGCGCGCCGAAACCGCCAAGCTCTGCGGCCTGTCGCCCGATGACCTTACCATCCACCTGACCCGCATGGGTGGTGGCTTCGGCCGCCGCCTGATGAACGATTACATGGTCATCGCGGGACAGGCGGCAAAGGCCCTCCCCGGCAAGCCGGTCAAGGTCCTCTATGACCGCACCGACGACTTCCGCCACGACTTCTACCGCCCCGCTGGCTGGCACCGCTTTACCGCAGGCCTCGATGCCAGCGGCGCACTGGTTGCCCTCAAGGACCACTTCGTCACTTTCGGCAAGGACGGCAAGCCGATCCGCGCCGCGCAGATGGCGCCGACAGAGTTTCCCGCACCGGTCGTGCCCAATGTCGATCTCGGCATCAGCTACATGGCGACCAACCTCGCCACCGGCTGGCTCCGCGCGCCCACGTCGAACGCGATGTCCTTCGTATGGCAGTCGTTCATGGACGAGGTCGCCGAAGCAGCCGGGCTTGATCTTCCCGAATTCATGCGCCGCACACTGGGCCCCCCGCGCGAGATTCCCGGCGAGCGGGTCAGCTTCCACACCGGTCGTGCCCGCGGCGTGATAGACGCCGTATGCAAGTCTGCCAGCTGGAAAGGGCGCGAAAAGGGACGTGGCTTCGGATTCTACTTCAGTCACCTTGGATACTTCGCTGAAATCGTTGACCTTTCCATGAAGAACGGTGCTATCAGCATCGACAAGGTCTGGGTCGCCGGAGACATCGGTGCGCACGTGATCAACCCGATCAACGCGATGAACCAGGCGCAGGGCTGCGTCATCGACGGGATCAGCCAAGCGCTCATAGGCCAGAAGATCGTGCAGGAAGCCGGGGCCATCACCGCCGAGAACTTCGGCGATTTCGCGCTCATGCGCATCGATGCCGCTCCGCGCGCCATCGCCGTCGAGTTCGTGAAGACCGATTTCCCGCCAACCGGACTTGGCGAACCCGCCTTGCCACCGGTCATTCCGGCGCTGGCAAACGCGGTCTATTCGCTCACCGGCAAGCGGCATCGCCGACTGCCGCTGGAGATGGTATAGCCCGCGATCTATGGTCGCCACGACTCCGCTGGACATCCTGAACTTCCTCGCCGCCCGCGCGGAAGAAGGCATTGATTGTACGCTGGTCACGCTCGTTGCCGTGACCGGCGGCTCTTCGCGTGCGGTCGGCGCACAGATGGCCGTGGCCGCTGACGGACGACGGATCGGCTCCTTTTCGGGCGGATGCGTCGAGGACGCCGTCGCCGCCGAAGCCATCGACGCTTTGCGCGAAGGCTGGGGCCATGTCGTGCGCTATGGTGTGGGCTCGCCCTATATCGACATCCGTCTGCCCTGTGGCGGCGGGATCGATCTGCTGTTCACCCCGCGCCCCGATCCTGCGGCAATCAGCCAGGCCATTGCGCAGCTCGCAGCGCGCCATCAGGCAGCTTTGCGCATCGAATGCGACAAGGTCATTCTCGCCGATCCCGCCGATCAGTCAGCTTGGGACGGCATTGCACTCACGCATTGCTACCAGCCACCACTCACGGTCCATGCCTTCGGCCAAGGTGAGGATCTCACGGCTTTTTGCCGTCTGGCCAAGGCTTTCGGCACCACAGTTCATGCGCTATCTCCCGAAACCGAAACTTGCGCGAGCCTTGAGGCCGAAGGCGTAGCCGCAACGCTTCTCCACACCCGGAACACCATGCCTTTGACGGATGTTGACCCGTGGTCTGCCATCGTCTTCCTGTTCCACGGGCGTGACTGGGAGGAAGGCCTGCTTCCCCAGACACTGGCTTTCCCGGCGTTCTATCACGGTGCCATCGGCAGCCGCCGGACCCATGCCGCGCGCCTTGATGCCATGCGCGCTGCAGGCATCTCCGAGGAACGGATCGCAACGCTTCGCGGCCATATCGGCCTGATCCCCGCTACGCGAGATCCTGCAACGCTGGCGCTTTCGGTCCTTGGCGAGATCGTCGCCGAATACAATGCCCTCGCCAGATGGACTTACTGGACCGGAGCCCCACTGGAAGCCCAAGCCGCCCAATGAGCGTGAAGGCATGAGCGCCGAAGGCATTGCGCTCGTCCTGCTCGCAGCCGGGCGCGGATCGCGTTTCGGCAGCGCAAAGCTGGCCGCGTTGCTCGGTGGTAGGCCGCTGGCCCATCACGTGGCAGAAAGCCTTTCCGCCCTGCCCTTTGCCCGCCGCCTTGCGGTCTGCTCGCCAATGACGCCCGACCTGCCGGGGTTCGAGAGGGTCCTGATCGACCCACCCGACGCACCGCTATCCCGTTCGATCGCTACCGGAATTGCCAGCGTGCGGGATGCACAAGCTGTGCTGTTCGCGCTGGCAGATATGCCACTGGTGCCAGCAAGTCACTTCGCCCGCCTTATCGCCGAGTTCGATGGCAACCGCATCGCCACACAGGTCGGGTTGCTGACAATGGTCCCCGCCATCTTCGGCGCAAGCCACTTCCCGGCGTTGCAGTCGCTTCAGGGGGATCGCGGCGCAGGCGCGCTCCTCCGCGATGTTCCGTCCGTTGACCTCGCCGAAGATCTTGCCCTCGATATCGACAGGCCCGAAGACCTGCAGCGCGCCGAAGACATGCTTCAAGGGCGGTAACTGCGCTCCACATGGCCTGCGAGATCTTCAGGGTAGAAGTACACTGGTCGCATCCCGCCCGAGGCATAGAGCCCAGCCTGATCGTTGAAGTGCAGTGATCCCTCTCGCCCGCTCGCTCCGCCGGACGACACTGCCATGGCCCGCACCTTCGCCCCGAACTCCACCACCGCGACAAAGCTGTTGCCGCTTGTGCCATACCAGCGCCGCGTGCCCGGATACTGCTTGGCCCCGAACGAGGCGAGCGAGCCCCAGCGCGCCGAGGCGAAGGCCACAGGAAGGCTCGGTTTGTCGTCCGCGAATTGCCGGACGATGGCCGAGGTCGTCCGCTGATAGCGATTGACCTCGCCCCAGGGCACCTGCCACCCGCCGAAATCTGCCGTCAGCTTTGCAACGGCGCGCGCCAGTGCATCCCGGCGCTGTGCCGGTGACGTCCGCCGCATCTCGTCGAACACGTTGCCGTGCCGGGGCAACGCGGTCTGAACGCTCGCGCTCAACTCCTCGCCCCAATAGTTGGCAAGGCTCATGGCCTGCGAATCCATCGACCAGCGCCGGTCCCACCCTTTTAGCAGCGCCACCGGCCCTGCCAGCGGATCGCCTGCGACAACCTCGGGCAGACCGGGGATCAGGTCCTCGAACAATGGCATGTGCGGATCGTAAGCCAGCGTGCGCAGCGTATCGAGATCGAGCGACTTGGCCTTGCCCAGAAGTTCCAACGCGTGGTCCCCGCGCGGATTGGCGCCGACCTGATCGAACGTCGCCGCCCAACGTGCCGGATCAACCGTCCCTTCGCCAGCGGCACGCCATGGCGCATCGTTGGAATTGTACAGCCAGCCCGCTGCCGGATTGAGCACATCGGGTCGTTCACTTGCCTGATAAACCCCGCGCCAGTCCGCTGCCGGATTGCTGCCGTCCACCGGATCGCGATAGTCGAACCGTGCATCCCGTCGCGGCGCGAACTGCGGCAGCAACAGCGCGATATTGCCCGCCCGATCGGCAAAGAGCGTGTTGTTCGAGGAATTGGCCTTCAGCTCCGCCGTCTTCAGAAACTCCGCTTGCGTCCGCGCCTTGGTCCGCAGCCATGACTGGCTGAGCGCTGCCACCGGCCGGTGCATCAGTGACAGGGCGATCCAGTTGCCCTTGCTGTCACTTCGCACGACCGGCCCATGCACGCTTGCAAAAGTGGTGAAGGTCTTTTCACCCAGACTTCCATCCAGTTTCCTGTAGCGCAGGGTCACCGGCTTCTCAGCAAATGGCTTCAGGACATTTCCACGCCTGTAGAACCACTTGCCAGACTTTCTTGATACCGTCTCGACAAACTCGTCGACATTGTCGGCGCCGCTGGTCGTATGCATCCAGCCAAGGTTCTCGTTGAACCCCTGGTAAATGAAGAATTGCCCCCAGGTCGACGCGCCATAGGCATGAAGCCCCTCGTCGCTGCGCATCTCCCGCTCCGAGCGGAAAAACAGGGAGGTGTGGGGGTTTATCAGCAGGAGTGCATGTTCATTGGCAGACATCTTCGGCGCGATTGCAATGCCGTTCGATCCACGCGGCTCGTTGTCGCGCACGGTCTCCATCGCCAGCGCCAGCGGGCTTGCCTCGCCTCCATAGAATGCGGCGAGCGGCTTGAGCGGGGCCTTCTCGATGTCGCCACCGATCGAGCCTTCGGTGAACGACAGCGCCATCCACGGCTCGAACCGTGTCAGCACTTTGGGCCGATCTTCCGGATGCGTGGCAATGTAGTGGTTGAGCCCCGCCGCCCATGCGTCCATCAGCCTGCGCAACCACGCGGGTGAGCTTGCATAATCGCGCTTGAGCGCTTCCGGATCGATCCACAATCGCTGGCGCAGGTCCTGCCAGAGGAAGTCCTCGCCCTCTGCCTCTGCACGCCGCCCCAGCGCGGTCAGCAGGTTTGCCTCCACGCGCGGAAAATCGTCCTCGGCTTGGGCATAGATCGCACCGAACACCGCGTCCGCATCCGTCTTGCCGCGCACATGGGCAATGCCCCAGTCGTCGCGGGTAATGCTGACGTCATGCCGTCGAGCTTCCGCAGCCGATGCAGGCACGCTGGTCAGCAGGAGCGCCGCCAAGGCGCTGCGGGAAAGGGGCTGGATCCTCATCCGAAGATCATAGCGCCTTTCCCGCAGCTTGGCGAAGGAAGAGGGAGAGAGCGGCCCCCTTCGCCAAACCGGTTCATGCAATCGTCCGCACTGCAAACGCCGCCGCCGCCGCGCGCGTTTCCACGCCCAGCTTCTCGAACACCTGCTCCAGATGCTTGTTAACCGTGCGCGGGCTGATCCCGAGAATCTCGCTGATCACGCGGTTCGGCTTGCCATAGCTGATCCACAGCAGCACTTCGGCCTCGCGCTGGGTCAGGCCATAGCGCTCGCGCAAGCGCTCCACCTCCGCCCCCTCACGGATCAGGTTGAGCCGGATCAGCAACTCCCGCCCGCCCGCGTCATCACCGCGCATCGGGCCGACCATGACCAGTTCGATGGTCTGCCCGGCCGCATCGAAGCGCAGTGAAGCTTCCGGATTGTCCCGCTGAGCCAGCAATCGGGCGACGGGCGCCGCGAAGTCCGCCGGCAGCCCTTCCCCTTCGCCCATCCCGCTCATCAGCCGCTCGACCTGCGGCGTGGCCCAGAGCAGTTGCCCGGCCCGGTCGACCGCAAACAGATGCCGCCCCGTGGCATCCAGCGCCGAGCGCCCCGCCTGCGAAACCCGCGCCGCCGCCAGATGCACCCGCATCCGCGCCAGCAATTCCTCAATGGCGATAGGCTTGCGCACGTAGTCGACCCCGCCCGCATCGAGCGCGCGCACCGCATGCTCGGTCTCGGTCAGGCCGGTCATGAATATTACCGGAATGTCTGCCAGTCGCGGCTGCTTCTTGATCGCCCGCGTGGTGTCGAACCCGTCCAGCCCCGGCATGATCGCATCGATCAGGATCAGGTCGGGCGCGACGTGCTCCAGCAGTTCCAGTGCGTTGCTGCCATTGGTAGCGATCAGCACGGTCATCCCTGCGCGTTCGATCGTGTCGATCAGGAAGTGTAGCGATTCCGGGTTGTCGTCGACGACAAGCACCGTATCGCGGCCCGCCTCCCCGCTCAGACCTTCACTGAACATGGACGACACCTCGTCGGAGGGCCTCGCGCAGGCCCTTGAAATCGAAGCATTCGAGACTGGTACGCAAGTGTGCGACGAAACGGGCTGCATCGGGAACGGCATCCTCAAGTTCGGAAAGACGGTTCTGGATCGCGCGGACGTTGCCGATCCGGGCGAGGCTTTCGATTTCGGGTACGAAGGGCAAGGCGGCGGCAGGCAGGTGCAGTTCGACCGCCGAGGTGGCAGGCATCGCCTTGCGCGGGCTGCCGTCCTCGACGGTCCAGGTCACGTCCAGCTGCCACGACAGCGCATCGAGCAAACTGTCGAGTTCGATCGGCTTGGTCAGGAACATGTCGTGCGGATCGTGCCCGTCCCCACCGCGCCGGAACTGGTGCGCATCGGCCGAGACCATGACGATGCGCAAGCCGCTGCCATGCGCCGCCCGTAGCAGCCCTGCCGTCTCCCAGCCGGTCTTGCCCGGCATCGAGATGTCCATGAACACGATGTCCGGCCGCGTCGCCGCCGCCAGCGCAATCGCCGTATCGCCATCGCGCGCGCCAACAACCGTGAAGCCCAGCGGCCGCAGCAGGTTCTCGATCACAGCTGCCTGCGCTGCATCGTCGTCCACCACAAGAACCCTGCGCCGCTCGCCTTCATAGCCGGTGATCACGTCCGCGCGGTGGCTCTGCACCGGCTGCGTCACCGGGCGCGAGAGCATCAGGCGCAGCGCAAACCGCGTCCCTTCACCCAGCGTGCTGTCCACCGTCAGGTCCCCGCCCATAACGTGAACCAGCGTCGAGGTGATTGCCAGCCCCAGCCCGATCCCCGGCTGCCCCGCCACCGAATTGCTGTTGCCCCGCTCGAACGCGCCGAAGATCCGGTCCATGTCCTCGGGCGCGATGCCGATGCCGGTGTCGATCACCTCGAACGTCGCGATCTCCCCGCGCCAGCCGATCCGGAACGTCACTGAACCTGCGGGCGTGAACTTGATCGCGTTCGAGATCAGGTTGATCAGCACCTGCCGCAAACGCTTCTGGTCCCCACGAACGAACTCGGGCAACTGCCTGGGCGTTTCCAGCTGGAACTTCAGCCCCTTGGCCTGGGCCTGCGGGCGAAACATGTTGGCGATCTGCTCGACGAAGGCCGGCAGGCGGATCGTGTCGCGCGACAGGCGAAGCACGCCCGCTTCCACCTGCGCGATGTCCAGCAACCCGTCGACCAGATTGGACAGATGCTCGCTAGACCGGCAGATCACCCGCCCCGCATCCTCGGGCTTCAGATCGCTCCCCCGCTCAAGCAACTGGGCATAGCCGTAGATCGAATTGAGCGGCGAGCGGATCTCGTGGCTCACCGATACGAGATACCGGCTCTTCGCCGCATTCGCCGCCTCGGCCACCTCGCGCGCCTTCTGCAAGGCCGCATCGGTCGCCTCATGCGCCGCGATTTCCTGCTCCAGCTCGCCAAGGTGCCGCCGTGTCTCGTCCTGCGCCGCGCGGCGGCTCTCGTGCGCCAGCACGATGAACCAGCTCCCCACGCCCGACATGAAGAAGAACACCAGAAACACCGCGAACAGGATAGACCAGACATGCGTCGCCAGTGCCGGATAGACCCGCGCATACTCGCGCCCGATCAACCCGAGCACCAGCATGTTGGCCAGCGTGAACGCGCCAGCGACACCAACGAAATGCCCGGTCGTTGTGTGCACGTATCGTGCCAGACGCTGCGGCAGCATTCGCTCGGCAAGGTTGGTGAACTGCTCGGTCGCCCGGCTGCCCTCCTTGCAGATGTCGTGGCAGCGCGTCTCGAGCGTGCAGCACATCGAGCAGATCGGCCCCGAATAGACTGGGCAATGCGCGGTATCGCCGCGCTCGAAGCGGTTCTCGCAGATCACGCAAGTCTGGATCGCCGCTTCGCAGGGCGTACGCTTGCGGGCAATGTAGTACTGCCCCTTGGTCAAGATCGCGAGCATCGGCGCTGCTACAAATGCCACAAACAAACCGATCACCGGCGCGAACGCCTGTGCCACTTCTCCGGCAAACCCGAGCTGGCACAGGGCTGAAGCGACCAGCGACAGCAGCATCGCGCCCATACCGACCGGATTCACGTCATAGAGGTAGGCGCGCTGGAACTCCGTGTCTTGCAGCCTCAAGCCCAACGGCCCCGACACCAGAAGGTCCGCGCTCAAGGCACCGATCCAGCCTGCCGCAAGGCTGGAATAGAGCATCAACACGATCTCCATCGAGCGGAAGATGCCGAAGAACAGCAGGGTTGTCGCCAGCCCGACATTGAACGCCAGCCATACCGCACGTCCGGCATAGCCATGGGTCAGGCGCGAAAAGACATTCGACCAGGCAATGGCCCCGGCATGGGCATTGGTCACGTTCACCTTGAGCTGGCAAACGATCACCAGCACTGCGGTCATCACCAGCCCACCGCGCGCAGACCCGGTCAGCGGGCCGAACACCTGCCCGAACATCGCATCGGGCGTACCGGCGATGTCAGGCGCAATGCCCGAAGACACCGCCCATGCCGCAAGCACGGACCCGAGCAGCAGCTTGCCCCCCCCGATCAGCAACCAGCCCGGTCCGCCCAGCACCACCGCTGTCCACCACCGCCTTGCGCCAATCACTTCGCGCGGCGGCATGAAACGCAGATATTCAACCTGCTCACCAATGCGGGGCAAGAGCGATAGCAGCACCGAAAGCGCAAGGCCGAACGAAACCAGCTGCGTTCTCGGAGCGTAGATCCCGGTAAAGTCCACCCAGGCCGTGATCACCTCGTCACCGCGCCACAGCACATAAGCCAGCGGGATCAGCTGCAGCACGATCCACAGTGGCTGGGTCCATGTCTGAAAGCGCGCAATCGTCCGCATTCCATGAAGCGCGATGGGAAGCACCACGAGCGCACAGACGATATAGGCAAGCTCGATCCTGATCCCGGTCAGCGCCTGCAAGGCCACCGCCATGATGCTCGCCTCGAGCGCAAACAGCAGGAACGTGAACGAGGCATAGATCAGCGAAGTGATCGTCGAACCAAGATAACCGAAACCCGCGCCGCGGGTGATCAGGTCAATGTCGAGCCCCTTGCGGGCCGCGTGCACGGCAATGGGCAGGCTGACGATGAACATCAGCAGACACCCTGCCAGGATCGCCGCGACGCTGACCCCCATGCCGTAGAACAAGGTGATCGTCGCGCCGATGACTTCGCAAACCAGTGAAGCGCTTGCGCCGAGCGCGGTCTGCAACACCACGCCGGTCGACCAGTGACGGGCAACTACGGCGGTCTGGCGATGGGCATGGTCGTCAAGCGTCTGTCCGGTGACCCACTGGTTGTAGGATCGCCTCTCGGAAACGATGGTGACAGCGCGCGGCACCGCCTCAGGTGGCCCCGGCCGACTTGATGACCCGCTCCGCGATGACAGTTGCAAGCCGCCTCAAACCCCCGATGGGCGAGAATTCTGTCGGCATATCAATGTCCGTCGGCGGCACTGTGTCCATGCCTTGATAGTGCCGGTCTGCGACGCTCCCGAGGATGGGCCGATTTACGTACGCCCCTTGGTGCGAACGCTCTCACTCTACGTCAAATGACCCATAGGCTCCCTTCAGCAAGCGTTTAGCCTTGTAATCACTCTGGATGAAAGTGCCGGGCCAGAGACATGTCGGGTCAAGAAGGCTCCAGAAAAAGAGAGCCACCGGCGGGGATGACTGAAGCCACGAGACAAGAACAACACAGTGAGGGTTTCATGCAATTTTCCCTGAAGCGCGCAGCGCTCCTCTCGGCCAGCGCGCTCGCCGGTCTCGCCGCCCTTCCCGCGTTTGCGCAGGAAGCACCTCAGGCTGACGCCACCGCTGCCGAAGCCGGTGAAGATCCCGGTTCCACGATCGTCGTAACCGCCACCCGCCGCGCCGTCTCGCTTCAGGACGTTCCCATCAATATCACTGCGGTCTCGGGCTCCGACCTAACCGAAAAGCGCATCGACGACGTACGCGGTCTTGCCGCGTTCACGCCGGGCCTGACCATTCTGGACACAGGTCCGCGCTCTACCGGTGCCATTGTCATGCGCGGTCTCTCGGCGGCGGACGTCGGGGTAACCGGCGCCAACTCCGACAGTGCCGTCGCAATCTACCTCGGCGAAGTGCCGCTCTATCAGGACTTCAAGCTTCTCGACATCGCCCGCGTCGAAACCCTGCTCGGGCCGCAGGGCACGCTTTACGGCGTCGGCACTCTCGCCGGTGCCATCCGCTACATTCCCAACCGACCGGACCCGACGCGCTGGACGGCGGATTTCCACGGTCGCGTCTACGATGTCGCCCACGCCGACGATCCGGGCTTCCAGGTCGATGCCACCTTCAACATCCCGATCGTGACCGACAAGGTCGCGCTGCGCTCGACCGTCGGCTACTACAACGATCCGGGCTTCATCGATTATGTCGCGCTGCTGAAGGAGCCTGGCGTTTCGCTGCCACAGCCCGGCGGCCCCGCCACCTCGCGCACCGCGCCGCTCGGCACGCCCGAACAGATCGCGGCTAACCTCTACACCTACAAGGATGCCAACTTCGAGCATACCTTCACCACGCGCAACACGCTGGCTCTGTTCCCGACCGAGACGATCGGCGTCTACATAAACTATGCCTACCAGAACACCTCGACCAACGGCCGCCAGGTCAATGGTGCCGGCGTGTTCGGCACCGGCAAGTATGAAGCGGTCGGTCGCTATCTCGAGCCGTCCAAGCGTCAGGTCCACCTCGTCAGCGGCGAAGTCCAGATCGAGCTGGGTGACATTGCCCAGATGGTTTCGGCTACGGCCTGGTCACACCAGAAGATCCGCTCGTCGAATGACGTGACCGACCTGCTGCTCGACCTCGACTACGGCTACGAACTGTTCCCGCAGTTCTCGGGCTTCACCCGCTCGGCTACCGATATCAAGCAATTCAACCAGGAAGTCCGCTTCGTTTCCACGCACGGCGGCCCGTTCAGCTGGGTGTTGGGCGGTTTCTACAACGAGCGCAAGACCAAGGGCACTTACCGCGAAGTCACGCCCGGCCTGCCGGAATTCTACTTCGGCCCGGTCACCTACTCGCCCGCCTATCCTGAGCCGATCGAGTACGCCAGCTTCAACGACAGCAAGGTCATCGAAAAGGCGGTCTTCGGCGAAGGCACGTTCGAGATCACGCCGAAGTGGCAGGTCACCGCAGGCGGCCGCTATTTCAGCTACGACGCCAAGACCAACGGAGGCATCACCTTGCCCCTACTCGAACCGGTGCCGGTGCTGCGCTTTGATACGGGCGGCGGTGACTCCGGGAAGAATGGCGTCGTCTGGAAGTTCAATACCTCCTACAAGATCACGCCCGATCTTATGCTTTATGGCACCTACAGCGAAGGCTACCGCATCGGCGGCCCGAACAGCGTGCCACCGTGCCCCGAGAATCTTGACGATGTGCAGAATGCCTGCGCCCTGCCCAACGAACAGTTCTACGGCCCGGACAAGACCCAGAACAAGGAAATCGGCGTCCGCGCCACCCTGTTTGGCGGCAAGCTCCAGACGACGATCTCGGGCTATCATATCAAATGGCAGGGCATCCAGCTGGCCTCGCAGACCCAGTACGGCATCGCCGGCATCACCGCCAACGGCGGCTCGGCAGTGTCCAAGGGCCTCGAAGCGACGTTCAATGCCAAGCCGATCGACGGCCTGACCATTACCGGCAGCTACTCGTACAATGACGCGAAGCTGACGCAGGACGTGATCGGCCTCCTGACCATCCGCAACCAGAATCTCCGGGCACGTCCAAAGAACATCCGCGTCAACGTGCTGGCAGGGGATCGCCTCCCCGGTACCGCACGTCACACCGGCAGCCTCGGCGTGACCTACGATGCCAACGTCGGCTCGGATGCGGTTGTCTCGACCAACTTCACTGCCACCTACCAGGGCGAAGTGCTCTCGCGCATCGGTGCACGGGCCGGCGGCGAAGTGATCCCGGATTACATCCTGGCTCGTGCCTCCATCGGCTACCGCCGCGACAAGTACGAAGTGCGCATCTACGCCGACAACCTGTTCAACAAGTTCGCGGTATCCTCGGTCGGCGAAGACCTTTCGCGCCGTATCATCAACGACGGCATCGTTTCGCGCTACTACAGCAACGCGGTGATCGCCCCGCGCAAGGTCGGCATCGAGTACTTCCTGCACTTCTGAGACTTCGCCGGTCCGCGTTTGCGGACCGGCACCCGACTTCCTGCGAAGACTGGGCCGCCGATCGCAAGACCGGCGGCCCTCTTTTCCTTAGCGGATCAACCCCACGCTACTTGCATATCCTTCGTCATTGCGAGGAGACGCAGTCGACGAAGCAATCCATAGCCCTCGCAGAGCCGCCCCGGATTGCTTCGCTCCGCTCGCAATGATGAACCTGAAGAGCCGCCCGAAAGCGGCGGAAAAATCAGTCCAGCGGAATACCGTTGGCGGTGAAGAAATCCATGACTTCGCCAAGGTGCTGCTCGTACTGCCTCCAGCGCCCGACCGAGCGGGCATTGATCGGCACACGCACCTGCTGCGCGCTGGGTGTCGTGACAGCAGCGGCATTCTCGTGGAACGCAAGGCACGCTGGGTCCCATTCGAGCCCGCAGCTGGCGAGCATGCGCCGCGTCTCCACTTCCTGGTCGGCGACCAGCCACTCGTAGGTAACTTCGTGGATTCGCCCGGGAAACCGTTGGCGCCAGAAGGCCATCAAGCGCTGGAACGACAGCACGTAACGCGCCGTGTCCATCAGGTCGTAGGACCAGCGATAGTAGGGCGATCCCGTGGCAAAGAGGTGCTTGTAGTTGCTCCACACGCTGTCCATCGCGCCCCGCCGCAGGCAGACAACACTGGCGTGCGGGAAGGCCTGAAGTATCCAGCCTATGTAGAGGAAATTCAGCGGAAACTTGTCGGTAAACCGCCCTTCCCTCGCCCCGGCATTCTGCCGCGCCCGGGCAAGGTAAAGTTCTCCCAGCTTCTGCGCCGAAATCCCGCCCAGTGCTTCGACCGTCGGCACATCGAGCACCAGCCGCGACGAGGTTCCGGCAAGCTGCTTGACCGCCAGCGGCATCGCCTGCAATTCCCCCGCAGATGTGATCTGCGCATGGGACGAGAGGATGCGGTCGACCAGGGTCGTGCCGGTGCGCGGCAGACCGACGACGAAGATCGGGGCGTCCTCGAGCTGGCTGTCGGCGACCAGCGGAAGGTCGCGGGCGAAGGTCCGGCGGATACCTTCGAACACCGCTTCGTCACTCTCGAACTGGTAGCCGAAGTTGGCCCTGAGTTTCGCGCTGGCGAGCGAGAGTTGCCCGAATGCCTCCGAGAGTTGCCCCTCTGCCTCGGAGAGTTGGACAATTGCAAATCGCAGCCTGACCTCTTCAATCGGGTCGGCAATACTGCCCAGAACCTCTTGAATTCGCTCAACTTCTCCACCGGTTGGCTTGCGCCGCAGTCCCGCCAGGCCGAGGTGCGCGCGGCCATGGCCCGGTTCGATGGCAAGAATCGCCTCAAAGGTCTCAGCCGCCTCGTCCACGCGCCCGAAGAAGCTCAGGGTGCTTGCCAGATTGAACAGGAATTCAACACTTTGCGGCGCCCCCGCCACCGCTCTTTCGAATAACGGCAAAGCTTCGTCATGCGCCCCCAGTCGCGCAAAGACGCACCCGATCGTATCCAGCACCAACGGGTCCTCACTACCCGCCAAAACCGCCATCCGCGCGGCTTCCAACGCCTCTGCTTCGCGCCTTGCGAGCAGCAGAATGCGCGCTTGCTGGGCGAGATACTCGGTGTTTTTTGGCGCAACTTTTACAACGGCGCCAATGGCTTGCATAGCATCGGCCACGCGCCCGCTCTCAGCCAAGGCAACCGCCGCGACGAACCCCGCCTCGACATCTCGTGGATCACGCGCCAGCGCTTTACCCGCTTCGGCGAGAGCGTCGGACATCCTGCCAGAGGCAAGGAGTTCGCGAAGGGTGCTGCCGGACGCCATGACGCAAGCCTAGCCGCGCGAAGCACGACTAGCGCTACGCAAATTGACGCAATCGCAGATGCTCGGTCCGGAACGGGGCACCTGCCCGAACGTTCAGACGGGGAACCATTCCGGGAGAACCGCAATGCCCGCAAAATCCGCTGCCCAACAGAAAGCCGCAGGTGCCGCCCTGTCGGCCAAGCGCGGCGAGACGCCGAAAAAGGATCTCAAAGGCGCCTCGCGCTCCATGGAAAAATCGATGAGCGATAAGGAGTTGGAGGATCTTGCCGCAACAAAGCGCAAGGGCAAGCCCGAACACGTGCGCAAGGATTGAGTGGTGGAGCAGACCTTCACCACCATCGCCAACAAGGTCTCCGGGCTCGCCGGCCGACCCGCAACGTTCATCGTCGCGCTCGCCATCATCATCGGCTGGGGGCTGAGCGGACCTCTGTTCCAGTGGAGCGATACCTGGCAACTGGTGGTCAACACCGGCACCACGATAATCACCTTCCTGATGGTCTTCCTGATCCAGAACAGCCAGAACCGCGACGCTGCGGCGATGCAGGCCAAGCTGGACGAACTGATCCGCGCGGTAGACAAGGCCCGCGAAGGATTCGTCGGGATCGAGCATCTGACCGACGACGAAATCTGCCGCCTGCGCGCCGCGCTCGAACGCGAAGTGGGTGCAACAGGCGACAAGCAAGCTACAGCAGGGGAAACGGTGGAGCGCTTGCTCGACCGAACCTGACCGGAGAGCACAAATGCAGCGGATCGAAAGCGACAGCCTCGGCGAAGTGCGCGTGGACGCGCAAGCCTATTGGGGGGCGCAGACGCAGCGCAGCATAGAGAACTTCCCATTCGGTGCGATGGAACGGATGCCGGTCGGGATCATCCATGCGCTGGGCGTGGTCAAGCAGGCCGCCGCCCAGGTCAATCGTCGGCATGGACTGGACACCGGACTTTCGGATGTGATCGACCAAGCCGCAGCGGAAGTCGCGAGCGGCAAGCTCGACGATCAGTTCCCGCTGGTGATCTGGCAGACGGGAAGCGGCACGCAGACGAACATGAACGCGAACGAGGTGATCGCCGGCCGCGCCAACGAGATGCTTACGGGGAAGCGAGGCGGCAAGAGCCCGGTGCACCCCAATGACCATGTAAACATGGGGCAATCCTCGAACGACACCTTCCCCACGGCTCTTCACGTTGCCGCGGTCGAAGCGCTGAACAGTGAGCTGATTCCTGCACTCGACAAGCTGTCAGGCGCATTATCCGGCTGCGCGATTGCGTGGAAGGACGTGGTCAAGATCGGGCGCACACACCTGCAGGATGCGACGCCGCTGACCCTGGGGCAGGAGTTCTCAGGCTACGCACAGCAATTGCGCAACGTTTACGACCACTTGCGGCACGTGGAGCTGCATCTGCTGCGTCTGGCGCAAGGCGGCACTGCGGTCGGCACCGGTCTCAATGCACCCGAGGGCTTCGCCAAGGATATGGCGGCGCAGATTGCCGAGCTGACCGGCAGGCCCTTCTCTACCGCTCCGAACAAGTTCGAGGCGCTGGCATCGAACGATGCATTGGTGCAGCTTTCGGGGACGCTTTCGACGCTGGCCGTGGCACTGACGAAGATAGCCAACGACATCCGCCTGCTCGGCTCCGGTCCCCGCTCGGGTCTTGGCGAGCTGGAGCTTCCGGCCAACGAGCCGGGCAGCTCGATCATGCCGGGCAAGGTCAACCCGACGCAGGCGGAAATGCTGACGATGGTCGCCGCGCAAGTGATCGGAAATCATCAGGCGGTGACCGTCGGCGGACTGCAGGGTCATCTCGAACTCAACGTGTTCAAGCCGATGATCGGCGCGGCCGTGCTGCGTTCGATGCACCTGTTGAGCGTGGGCATGGAAAGCTTTGCCAAGCGCTGCGTCGAGGGCATCGAACCGGACCGGCGCCGGATTGCCGAACTGGTGGAACGATCTTTGATGCTAGTGACGGCGCTGGCCCCTGAGATCGGATACGACAACGCGGCGAAGATCGCCAAGCATGCCCATGAGCATGATCTGAGCCTGCGGCAGGCCGCGCTTGCGCTCGGGCTGGTGGACGAGCCAACGTTCGACCGGCTGATCCGGCCGAGGGATATGGTCTGAAACTGCGGACTCAAACATCCGGCAGAGATTGCTCCGCCATGCCCCAACCACGCAACAATTTGCTTTCGCTGCGTTTCAGCAGTTCTTCTGCATCGCTGATGGTAAAGGCATGCGCGCTCTCGAAGTCCTCCAGCTCACCCCAGTCGATCGGTGTGGCGACGGGGGCATTGGCGCGGGCGCGGGCGGAATAGGGCATGACAGCCGTGCTGCCGCGCTGGTTGCGCAGCCAGTCGATGAAGATACGCCCCTTGCGCTTGGCCTTGCTCATCGTGGCGACATAGCGATCGGGGTCGGCCATGCCCAGTGCTTTGGCGAAGCGTTCAGCAAAGTTGGCGTGCGCTTCCCAAGAGTGGTCGCAGCGGAGCGGCAGGACCACGTGGATGCCCTTGCCTCCCGACAGCATTGCGAAACTGACAAGGCCAAGGTCCGAGAGACGGTCGCGGATGTCTTTTGCCGCGCGCTTCACGTCGGCAAAATCGAGTCCTTCGTCGGGATCGAGATCGATCACCATCCGATCGGGCGTTTCGACATCGTCGGCCTTTGCGCACCAGCCATGGAATTCGATCGTGCCCATCTGCACGCAGGTGAGAATGCCGGCGGCGTCCGCAACGAAAAGGTAGTCTTCTGAATTGCCATCCTTTTCCTTGATCGACACATGGTGGACATGCTCACCGAACGAGCCGCTGTCATGCTTCTGGAAGAAGCACTGCTTGGCCCGCCCTTGCGGACAACGGACGAGACTTACCGGGCGATTGGCAAGGAATGGCAGCATCGCGGGCGCCAGCATAGCATAGTAATCGGCAAGGTCGCCCTTGGTCTGCCCGCTTTCAGGGAAGATCACGCGACTGCGATTGCTGATCGCAACGGTTTGCATCTGCGGTTCGATATGGACAGCGCGTTCGGGTATCACGTCCTCAGCCTTCTTGTCCTCGCGCAAGGCGACGAAGCTGGCATGGCGCACTCTGCCATCGCCGGTGAATTCGGCAAAGGCCACTTCGGCGACAAGTCTGGGCTCCAGCCATAGTGCGCCACGCGCTTCGGTTTTCGGCACCTCGAGCACGCGCTCCTCGCGACGGAGCGGCTGTAAGCGGGTGGCGAGATCATCGAGCAGATCCGCATCGAAACCGGTGCCCACCTTGCCCTTGTAGACGAGTTGATTGCCCTTGCGCTGGGCGAGGAGGAGCGAGGCAAAGGGGCGACGTCGCGCAGTCGATTTCGTCATGCCGACGATGACGAATTCCTGACGCAGGATGCATTTGACCTTGAGCCAGTTCTGCGTGCGCCTGGGTACGTAGGGCGCATCGGCGCGCTTGGATATAATGCCTTCCTGCGCGGCGCTGCACATAGACTGAAACAGCTTTTCGCCACCGCCCACGATATGATCGGCAATGTGAATCGGCGCTGATGCTGCGGTGAGCAGCGCCGCGAGACGTTGCTTGCGCTCGATATTCGGGAGCGGTTTGAGGTCCTCGCCGTCGATCTCGAGCACGTCGAAGGCATGGAACGAGAGCGCGTCGCGCTCGCCCTGCTCGCCATGGCCGCGCTTCAGCACATTCTGGAGGCGCGAAAAGTCGGGATTGCCTTCTTCGTCTGCGGCCGTGATCTCGCCGTCGATCAGGCAGGACGGCAGATCGAGCGCGGCCAGGTGCCGGACCAGAGGCGCGAACTTCTCGGACCAGTCCAGCCCGCTGCGGGTAAAGACCCGCACGTCCTTGCCCTTGGCGGCAACAAGAGCGCGGTACCCATCGAATTTGATCTCGTGGAGCCACTGGCTGCCTTCGGGAACGCCATCGACCAGCGTGGCGAGTTGAACCGGCTGGAAGGCGGGCAGCGGCGCGTTGCGCGGCTTGCGCTTGGGTGGCGCCTTCGAGACTTTTGCGTTGTGGCTGCTCGCGGCCTCCATTTCCGCCGCAAAGTCCTTGCCCTTCTTGCCCTTCAGCGAATGGCTGGCACGCTTGTCGGCGGCGATCGCGGCCATTGTCCGGCCAGTGAGCACGCTGGTAAGCGCACGCTCCACCAGCAGGTCGCCCTCGGCAGCAAAGGTATCCTCGATCTTGCGCAACAGCCAATTGTCGCGCTTTTCGTTGCCGCGTCTTTTCAGACGGATGAGCAGCCATTCGCCTTTCATCCGCTCTCCATCCAGGCGGAAATGAAGGTGGCCCTTTTCAAGGTCCTTGGCGCTCTTGCCCTCGACCGGCTCCCATGTGCCGCGATCCCAGAGCATGACCGTGCCGCCGCCATATTCGCCTTCCGGGATGGTTCCTTCGAACTCGGCATAGCTCAGCGGGTGGTCTTCCGTCTGCACGGCAAGGCGCTTGTCCTCGGGATCCGGGCTGGGGCCTCGGGTTACGGCCCAGCTCTTCATCACGCCATTGACTTCGATGCGGAAATCCCAGTGGAGCCGGGTGGCATCGTGCTTCTGGACGATGAACAGGTTGCCGCTCTTGCTCGACTGCAGCTTGCCCGAAGGCTCGGCCGTGCGGGCGAAGTCACGCTTGGCGTTGTAGGCCTCGAGGGGATCGCGCCTCGCCATGGGTCAGGCCCGCTTCCGGCGCGCGGGAGCCGAACGCTTTCGCGGCGGGCCTTCACCTTCGTCCTTGTCGCTGCCCAATGACTTCTTGAGCGCGGCCATGAGGTCGATGACATTGCCACCCTTGGGCACTTCGTCGGCATCGGGATCTTCGATGATCCGCTTGCCCTTGGCCTTGACCTTCTTGTCGATCAGCGCGTGGAGCGCGTCGACGTAGCGATCATGGAACTTGTCGGGAGCAAACTTCGCGGTCTTCTTCTCGATCAGGCTGGCGGCAAGGTCGAGGAGCTCAGGATCGGCGTCGCGTGCGGGGATGTCGCGGAACCAGTTCTGGGCGCGCTGGACCTCGTCGGCATAGCGCAGCACTTCCATGATCAGGCCGCGCCCGCAGGGTTTTAGCGAGACAAGTTGCTCGCGCCCGCGCACCGACAACTGGCCAAGGCCAACAGTGCGCGTCTTGCGCAAGGCTTCTCGCAGGATGATGTAGGCGTCTTCGGCCAGCTCGTCCGCCGGTACGACGAAGTAGGGTTTCTCATAGTAGAGGACGTCGATCTCGTCGGCGCCGACGAACTGGACGAGTTCGAGCGTCTTGCGGCTTTCGATGCGGACGGATTCGATTTCCTCGTCATCGAGCAGGACGTAGTTGCCGCGCGAGACTTCGTAGCCTTTGACGATGTCCTCGCGGTCCACCGCACCAACGCCAGCGGCGACCTTTTCGTAGCGGATGCGCTTGCCGCTGGGCTCGTGGATCTGGTGGAAGCTGATCGCCGCGCCGCTGCGCGTTGCCGGATAGACCTCCACCGGGATCGAGACGAGGGCGAGGCGCAATTGTCCCTGCCAGAATGCACGGGCGGCCATGAATGGCTTCCTTCCGAAAGGACTGGCACGCGCGGAAGGGCGCACCGGCTTCACTTCCTCTATGCATCATCAGCAGCGAGGTTCCCGGCGCCGCCAAATGATGCGAGCCAAATCGCTGATGGTTCTGCAGCCGAGAGCCCCGTCCGACCCTCGCGCTATCAGGAGCAAGTCACCGTGCCTGAAAGAAAAGCACTCCGGCCCTAAGTGTTATGACCGACTTAACCTCGTTTCTTGGATCGCTGCTAAGCGGTGGATGATCATATGTCGCCATGACGATCAGAGCAGCACCAATCCTCGTCCTTGCTGGCATGGCCTTTGTCATACCGGGAAGCATCACGGCGGCGCCATCCGGCGTTGCCCGACACGACGAGACAAAGGTTGTCCGGTTCGGTGCGTTCGCGCTGGTTTCTGCAGATAGGGCGCGGCTGGTAGGGGTGACCGACGGGAATTCGCCGTCCGATTTCATAGCCATGATGGAAGCGCATCCGGGCATTCGCGCGCTGGAGCTGGTGAACTGCCCCGGCACGAGAGACGACATCGCCAACCTGCGGCTCGGCCGCATCATCCGGCAGCACGGGATTGTCACGATCGCGCCCGCAGGCGCCTCGGTGCGCTCGGGCGCGGTGGAGATCTTTCTTGCCGGGACGACCCGCAAAGCTGCATCGGATGCACGCTTTGCCGTGCATTCCTGGCTTTCCGCCGATGGAAGGCAGGCGTCCGGCTCTCGCGGTGACGATCCCGCTCGCGCTGCATATGAACGCTACTACCGCGACATGGGGCTGACCGAGGCAAGAGCGCGAGCGTTTTACGACCTCACGGTTTCGGTACCCAACAACCACACGCTACAGTTGGCTCCACAGGACCTTGCGCGCTACGCCAAGGTGTCCGTCACGACCTGACGCGCTGCGAAGCGCCGCATGCCTGTGCGAGCGCAAGGATGCTGGAGGGACCGTCCCTGCCTCCGAACTCGATCGTCGTCCGGTCTGCCGCAACAACGATCTGATCGAACTGCATCAGCGCCTGCAATTCCTTTGCCGTGAGTGGGTGGCCGCGACCGTCCTTGCCCGGTTCAACCGGGAAGCGTGCCAGCATACGGCCGCCACCATATACCTCGGCAACGTTTGACGGGCCATTGACGGCATTCATGAACGCGCTGGTGCTTTGAGCGGCCGCACCTTTGACGCTGGAATGGACCGAGCCGTTGCGGAAAAGTGCGTGGAGCTGTCCCGCTCGGCAGGTCACTTCAAAATTGAAGCTCGCCAGTTCGTTGCCGGGAAAGCCGGAGACTGAAGAGAATGCCTGATAGGTGCCGCGGGCCGGATCGGGCGTCAGCAAGCCTGGCGCAAAGACCCAGCGGGATTTGACCGGCGGACGCGGACGGCCTGTATCCTCAAGCGCCATGCGGCTTGCGCGGATTGGCGATGTACTGCCGCAGACGAGCGCATTCGTGGCAGTCAATGAACCATTGCCGGTGAACCAGAATGCCTTTTCGCCGACCTTTACCGTCACGGAGCGCGCCGACCGGATTAGGCCGTACTGTTCGGCTGAAAGATAGCCGGCGACGTAGTCGGCCACACCGGTCAGACCGAGTTGCCCCCTGCCCTCGAGCGCGACGGCGAACTCGGCCCAGGCGGACTGGGATTCGACCGAAACCTTGATGAGACGCGGACGGCTGGTGCTGATGGCCTTGAGCAAGCCGCCGACGTCTTCGTTGCGGTACGCCCCAAAAATCAGCCGCCGGCCGCGGAAGTCGTTCGGGTCGCATTGCACGCCGAGCATGGCACCCGACTGGGGGCGCCCAGCCGACACGAGCGCCGTGCTGCCGGCCTCGGCCAGACGCCAGTCCGACTGGGAGGAAACGACACCTTCGGCCAGGGCCTGGCCCGAAGCCAAGGCCGTTGCGGCCAGTGCTGCGCAAGTAGCTGCAAAACGTCGCATTGTGATCAACCCCCAACTCAATCTCGATTGAGGCTGTGTTAACCACTTCCAGCAAGCAACTGCTTACCAGATAAATGCGTAGTCACCCTTATCCTGCCAGCTCCGCTTCCATTATCTTGCGCATCTCGAACTTCTGCGCCTTGCCGGTGACGGTCATGGCAAACGCTTCGACGATGCGGATGTGGCGTGGGACCTTGTAGTGGGCGATACGGCCCTTGCAGTGGCTCAGGACGTCGTCAGGCCCCAGGGACTCCCCTGCCCGCGCGATGATCCAGGCGCAGACTTCCTCGCCGAACTTCTCGTCTGAAACGCCGAACACCTGTGCGTCCTGGATGGCGGGATGCGTGAGGAGGAATTCCTCGATCTCGCGCGGGTAGATGTTCTCGCCGCCGCGGATGATCATGTCCTTGATCCTGCCGGTGATACGGACATAGCCATTCGCATCCATCGTCGCGAGATCGCCCGAGTGCATCCAGCCTTCGGCGTCGATCGCTTCGCCAGTCTTTGCCGGATCGTCCCAGTAACCGAGCATGACCGCGTAGCCGCGTGAGCAGTATTCGCCCTGCTGGCCAATCGGCAGCGTCTCGCCATCGGGACCGACGATTTTTGCTTCAGCGTGGGGATGCACGCGGCCGACCGTACCGACGCGCTCTTCGATGGGATCATCGGTCGCGGTCTGCGTGGTCAGCGGACTTGTCTCGGTCATGCCGTAGCCGATGGTGACCTGCGTCATGTTCAGGCGGTCCATCACCTGCCGCATCGTGGTGACCGGGCATGGCGAGCCGGCCATGATCCCAGTGCGCAAGGTGGTGACGTCGTAGTCGTCAAGGTCCGGCTGGGCGAGGATGGTGATGAACATCGTCGGCACGCCATAGAGTGCGGTGCAGCCTTCTGCCCGCACCGCTTCGAGTGCCAGCTTGGGGTCATAGGCCTCGCCCGGATAGACCATGGCAGCGCCGCTCGTCAGCGATGCGAGATTGCCCAGCACCATGCCAAAGCAGTGATAGAGCGGCACCGGGATGCAGATGCGGTCTTTGTGGCCGATCTTGATGGTGCGGGCCGTGAAGTGGCCGTTGTTGAGAATGTTGCGGTGAGTGAGCGTCGCGCCCTTGGGGAAACCGGTGGTGCCGCTGGTGAACTGGATGTTGATCGGATCGTTCTGGTGAAGCGTTCTGGCGACCGCATCGAGCCGCTCCATGTCCTGCTGGGCGCGCAAGGCTTCCCATGGCTCGAAGCCGTCATGCTGCTGTGAGCCTAGCGCGACCATGCCACGCAGCATCGGCAGCTTTACGGGTCCCAGTTCACGCAGCATAGCCACGTAGTTGCTGGACTTGAAACTGGCTGCGCTGACAAGAAAGGTGCAGCCAACCTTGTTCAGCGCATACTCGACCTCGCTGGTGCGATAGGCCGGATTGATCGTGACGAGGATCGCGCCGATCCGTGCGGTCGCAAACTGCAGCACGGTCCATTCGGCGCAATTGGGTGCCCAGATGCCGACGCGGTCACCCTTGGCCACACCGCGATCGAGCAAGCCTGTGGCGATGCGATCGACTTCATCGTCAAGCTGACCCCAAGTCCAGCGAATGCCCTGATGGCGGGAGACCAGTGCAAGGTCCCCGCCCCATTGCCGGGCGGCGTCGCGCAGCGCCTGCCCGATGGTCTTTTCCAGAAGCGGCTCGTCAGTCGCGCCCTTGGCGTAGGAAAGCTGCGTCATCGCTTGATGTTCACCACCTGGGTCTGGGTGTATTCGGCAAGGCCTTCGACCGACTGTTCTACGCCGAGGCCGCTGGACTTGAAACCGGCCATGGGAATGTGCGGGCCAATGGCGATATGCTGGTTGACCCAGACCTGACCACTCTCGATGCGCGAGGCAATGTCTGCCGCGCGGCCGACGTCCTTCGACCAGACCGAACCGCCAAGACCGTAGTCGCTGGCATTGGCGCGCGCGATCACATCCTCGACATCATCGAACTTGATGATCGGCAGGATAGGGCCGAACTGCTCTTCGTCGACGATCTTGTCGCCATCGGTCACGTCGCGCACGATGGTCGGACGGATGAAATACCCGGCGCGCTCCATCACTTCGCCGCCTGCCACGATGGTGCCGTCCTGACGCGCGGCTTCAAGGAAGCCTTTCACCTTCTCGAACTGCATCGCGTTTTGGATCGGGCCGATCTGGGTGCCCTGCTGGAGACCGTCATCGACGACGGCGGCTTCGGCAAGGCGGGCCAGTTCCCCGCACATCGCGTCATAGATGTCGGCGTGGACATAGGCGCGCTTCACCGCGAGGCAGACCTGACCGTTGTTGAAGAAGGCATTGCCGAAGATGGCCTGCGCGGTCTCGCGCACATCAACGTCCTCAAGCACGATTGCCGGGTCGTTGCCGCCAAGTTCTAGCGTGACGCGCTTGAGCGTGTCGGCACCGCTTGCAGCGATGCGTTTGCCGGTGGCGGTGGAACCGGTGAATCCGACTTTGGCGACATCGGGATGGGCAGTGAGGTGCGGGCCGAGGTCGTTTGCGTCCGTGATGATGTTGACCACGCCTGCCGGAAACACGTCGCGACAGATTTCGCCGAGGATCAGCGCGCAGACCGGCGTGGTCGGCGCAGGTTTCAGCACGATGGCGTTTCCGGCGAGCACGGCCGGGCCGATCTTCCAGCAGGCGACGAGCAGCGGGAAGTTCCATGCGATGATGCCGACGACAACGCCCAGCGGACGGTGCTTGACGGCGATATAGCCGGTATCGTCATCCTGAATGACGCGGTCGGGCAATTCGAGCGTCGCGTAGTGACGAAGATAGGCGTCCGTCATGCCGAGTTCGCCCATGGCTTCTGCGAGAGGCTTGCCCTGTTCCAGGGTAAGCGCGCGGGCGAGTTCGTCCTTGCGGGCGGCAATGGCCTCGGCAAGCTTGATCAACTTTGCCTGCCGCCCGGCCCAGGGAACGGCGGACCACCCCGGCACTGCAGCCTTTGCCGCAGCGATGGCAGCATCCGCCTGAGCCGCAGAGGCGCGGGGAACCGTGCAGAACGGCTCCCCGGTTGCCGGGTTGATCACATCCATCGTCATGTCGCCATTGACGAGGTTGCCGCCGATGAGCAGCTTGTAGTCAGCCATTGTCCTCTCCCGGCTGCTGTTGCGCAGCCTTGTTCAGGTTATCTCAGAACTTCGCGCCAACCGTCACGCCATACATGCGCGGGTTGCCGATGTGGTTGTAATCGAAGCCGAATCCGGCAAGCAGATCGACGCGGGAGGTGAAGTAGAACTTGTCGGTGAGGTTCTTGCCCCAGATCGATGCGTTGAACTTGCCGTCGGCGCTCTCCCAATCGATGTGACCGCCGACCAGCGCGTAGGACGACTGGCGCAGGCGGGGCACGTTGAGCACTTCGAAGAACTGGCTAGACTGGTAGGCGATGTCCGGGTGGAGCGAGAGCTTGCCCATGTCGCCATCGAACACCGTCAAATCGACCGTCGCGTTGAAGGTGAAGGTCGGAGCGTTCGAGAGCCGGTTACCTGCCACGTTCACGCCGCTGACGCTGCCTCGCTGGATCTTGGTCGCGAGCACGCCCATGCCGCTGTGGATCGTCAGGCGGTCACCAGCGCGGATGGTGAGTTCCGCTTCACCGCCATAGATGCGCGACTTGGGGATGTTGAGCAGGGTCTGCGCGGCTGACGACGGGTCGACGTTGATGAACTGCTGGTTGCGGTAGTCGTAATAGAAGCCGGCAACGTTGAGCGTGACCTTGCGGTCAGCGAACTGGGTCTTGGCGCCGACTTCGTAGGACGTGACCTGCTCCGGCTTGGCGATCGAAAGCTCTGACGGATCGAAGAAGGCCTGGGCATTGAAGCTCGGCGCGCGATAGCCGCGGCTGACGCTGGCGTAGAGCAGGTTGCCATCGGCCAGTTTGTAATCGAAGCCGATCTTGCCCGAGACGTTGTCCTGCGAATAGCGCAGGGTAGAAGGCGGAATGAGGTTGACGATCAGCGAGTTGTCCACGCCCAGTGCATCGGACCGGAAGCCGCTCTGTACGCCGGTGTCGTGGGTGTAGCGCAAGCCGCCGCGCATCGTGACCGCATCGGACAGCTCGTACTTCACGTCCGAATAGATCGCGTAGCTCTTCTTGAGCTGGTCGAAGCGGTTGCGAAACAGGCAGGCGAAGGGCAGGCCGACGGCGCAGTCATTGGCAGTGATGCCGGGAACGCCATCGGAATCGATGTCCTTGCCGATTTCGAATGCCGTCTCGTTGAACACCTTCTCGCGATGGAAAAAACCACCAAGAATGAAATCGAACGGTCCACCAAAGTCGCTGGTCAGGCGCAGGTCCTGCGCGAACTGGGTTGCCCGGTCGTTGTAGGGGATTTCGAGCAACTGGCTCGCGGTGCCGTCAGTATCTTCGTAGAAGAACAGGCTTCCCTTGTCCCAGGCGGTGATGCTGGTGACGGTGAGTGCGTCGGAAATGTCGAACGTGCTGGTCAGCGCGACAGAGTATGTGCGGGCGCGGCGCTTGGTATCAATGTTTGACGCGATCTCGCGCTCGCCAAGGCCGGGGCGATTGGCCGCTTCCGGCTGCGCATAGATGCCGTAGTTCTGCGGGTTCTGGAAGCTTGTCGAAGCGCGCAGGACGAAGCGGACGGTCTCGCTCGCCTCGACGTTCAACGTGGCGCGGATCGCATATTCGTCGGTCGAGGCAAGGTCGGGCTTGCCGGGGACGACGTTCTTGAACCAGCCATCGGCCTTGGCATACGTGCCAGCCACGCGCAGCGCTGCCTTGTCGCCCAAAGGCACGTTGACCGCACCATTCAGATCGACGCGATTGTAGTTGCCATAGCCCGCATTGAAGTAGCCGCTGGTCTCGCCGAGCTTGGCGCTGTTGGCGATGATGTTTACCGCACCACCGGTGGTGTTCTTGCCATAGAGTGTGCCCTGCGGCCCGCGCAGCACTTCGACGCGCTCAAGGTCGTACATCGCCACGCCAAGGAAGGCGAAGTTGCCCTTGTAGACTTCGTCATAATAAGTCGCGACGGGGCTCGCCTGATTGAGGCTGTAGTCCGACATCGACACGCCGCGCAGCGAGAAGATCGGCGTATTGTCACCCACGATCGAGGTCAGCTGCAGGTTGGCGACCTTGGTGACGAGGCTGTCGACGTTGACGATGCGTGATTTCGAAAGCGTTTCGCCACCGATGGCCGAGACCGAGATCGGGATGGATTGCAGGCTTTCCGCGCGCTTCGTGGCGGTAACGACAATCTCGCCGTCCGGCACGGCATTCTCGGCCTGCGCATCCTGCGCCAGAGCGGGCATTGCTGCGAAAATGGATGTTGCGGCTACCCCAGCCAGCGCGATCCCGCGAAAAAGACGTTCCCTCATTGTCTTGCCTCCCATTCAGGGCATGTTTTTACGGATTGCTCGGTCTTGTTTTTTCCTGCGCAAAACCTGCGACCAGTTGCGCCCTCATCGGAGCCCTTTCCAGCCGCAGGGGGTGGCGCCGCAGCTGACCGATTTCCTTGGCCGTGTAGGGCCGGAAATCGGCCGGCATGTGCGCCGGGTCGAAAGTGTAGAGAGTCCAGTTCAGCAGATTTGCAAGCCGTACGTCGTCGAGGTCCACGGTCGATACTCCAGGCACACGGCCGAGGAACTCACGACCGCCAGGGACACTGAGGAACCGCGCGACGATGTGCTTCATCGGTGGGTTGGAGCGGTCGTCGCCACTTCCATCGGGGCGGTGACAGCCCTGGCACTTGAGCATGTAGTCGATGCGAGCCTGCTGCGGGTTGCTCACCCCGCGCATGACCGGTTCGCTCGCGCGGACGCCGAAGCCCGCTGCAATGGCAGCGAGAAGGACGACCGATGCAAGCGCGATCCGCTTCATTTGCCGCCAGCCCCTTCGTGGAGCTTGGCCACGTCAGCCGCAGAAAGTGCAGCGCCGGACGCCCGGTGCGCGGCGACTTCCCTGTCGGTGAACGGCTTGAAGGCCGGGCCGGTCTTGGCGATCTGGGTGCCGACATGGTTCAGGACCGCGGCGGTTGAAGCATCGTCCAGCACCTGCCCGGGCATGACGCCACGATAGGGCTTGCCTTCGACGGTCAGCGGCCCGGAAAGGCCACGCAAGACAGCAAGGGCAATGTAGCGCCGCCCAGCGGGCTTGGCTGCAAGAGCGCGGAAATCCGCGCCGAGCGGAGGGTAGGCTCCCGGCACTCCGGCACCGGTCTTGGTATGGCATGCTGCGCATCGCGCGAATACCGCTGCACCATCGGGAGCGGCAACGGCAGGCAGTGCGGACGCTGCAACGGCCATCACCGGCACAAGGCCGAGCAGCATCTTCATTTCGGCGCGTCCAGCGCAACGCCGACAATCACTGCCGTCGAGCAATTGTAAATGCTGCTCTCGGTGCCGAGGCACCAGTTATAGTCGTTGTTGGATTGCGGGCGGACTTGCGGACGGTCGCCCTCGTTGCGGTTGCACAGGCACTGGCCGCACGAGGAGGTGCCGCAGCAGTCGTTGTAGCTGATCACGTAGGCGCGGTTGTCAGCCGGGTTGGTGCATGTGCCGATCCAGGTGATCGGCGACATTTCGGTGCCTGGAGGACACGTGCTGACCGAACCGCCGCAGCACGAGCACAGGAAGCCGTCGATCGCGCAATAGCGCCAGTAGTCGCACGCAGCCTGATCGCCGGGGTCCTGTGGATTGCCCGAGGAGATCGGGGCATGACCACCCCCTCCGCCGTGCGGACTTCCGCTGGCAGCGCGAGCCACCGGGAGAACCGGAAACACTGCCGCACCGGTAATCGTCGCACCGAGCCATGCCAGCGTGCTGCGGCGTGAGGTGCCGCGCGCGATGCCGCGGGTCAGACGTTCCGTCCATTTGTCAAAACCAGCCACAGCTCAGGCTCCCTTACGACGGGCGAGAAAATCCTGGATCGAAGCGACGCCCCGCTCCTTGGCTTCGAACAGGCTTTCAAGATGCTCCCGGCTGTTGACGAGGCCGAGCGATGCGACCTTCCCCTGCTCGTCGAGCAGGACAGCGTAGGGCAGTTTGGACACGCCGAACGCGCGGCCAAGAGCTTCCGAAAGGACCATCGGCACTCGCTCAAGCGCATGGAGCTCGCGCATGCGCTGATACTCCGCCTTCGAACCATCACCTGCCACTATGATGTCTAGCCAATCGGCTTCGGCCCCTGCAGCGGAACGCACCACGGGCAGCAGCGACTTGCAGACCGGGCAGTCTGGCGATGCAAAGAACAGCAGCTGGCTGCGTCCGTCCCGCTTGCCGCCGATCTCGACCGGTGCTCCCTCAATGGTGGTCAGGGTCATCGGGCTGGCCACTTCGCCGACCTCGACCTTCTGGTGCAGTGTCAGAGCACCTGCCGGAGCGATGCGTTCATGAAGAATGCCGACCTGCCGGGCGAGCGCTGCGATGAGCAGGCCCTCGACGATCACGGCGGTCCACAACAGGATCTGGGATGTCAGCATCACGACTTCCTCCAGCGAGGATGGGGAATGGCGAGCAGCTCTGAAGCCGCAAGATAAAGCGCAAAAAGTCCGGCAGCGGCGAAGGGCGCATCAATGCCGATCGGCGCCGCCGGCAGGGTGGAAACAAGAGCGGCCATGGCTGCAAGGACGGCAGGGCGTGCGATCAAGGGCCAATCAACCGGCTTCTCGCGCGATACGAGGTCGCACCCGCAATCGAGCGTTTCGCCACGGTGCCGCAGCAGCGCGACCGCATAGGCCGACCAAACTGCGGCGGCGAGAAGCGATCCGGCATTGCGCAGGTCCGGCAAGACCAGACAAGCTGCAGCCACCGCTTCAAGCGTGCCTGCCAGAATCAACATCGTGATCCCTTGGGCACGCAGGCCGGTCAAACGGCTGGCGACGCTTGCGAGCCGGTCCTGTGCGACAGCCTTGTGCACGGCCGAGCCAGCCAGAAGCAGGGCGAGGAAAAGGGCGACCGGGGCCATATCAAGGCGCCGTTATCAGGATCGGGTTGGCACCACCGGCAGCTCCGAGCGAGCGAAGGAAGGCGCCCGAAACCGGATCGTGCACGTCGACCTCACCATCGCCGCGCGCGACGATCAGGCGGGGCTGCGCCTCCTTGGTCAGCGAAATGGCCGTGGCTACTCCGCGCAACGCAATGCGTGCGGTGCGCGCCTTGGCGACGGGATCGACGACCCACACTTCCGTGCCGCCATCCTTGTGGCTGCCTTCGCGGCCCGCGGGGCTCATGAGCACGTAAAGTTTGCCAGCCGAATCTGCAGCAATGACTTGCCAGCCGCCAGGACGCCATTCCGGCGTGGCACCTTCGGCAGTACCCACGTTGAAGGTTCCCGGCAGCGCCTTGCCGACTTCTCCCGAGAAGTCGAACGCCTGTATCTGGCCATGATAGCTGACAAACCAGGCAGTCTTGCCGACCCAGGCAGGCGTGCTGAAGAGTGGCTGGTTGTCGATGTCCTGGACCTTCTCGACGGTCTTCGAAGACACGGCCTGTCCATCAGGCCCCAGCTTGACGCTGAAGAGCGAGCCATCGGCGCAAAAGCTTGAGAAGCCACGGTCGCCGGTCGGGTATATCTGGGCGCAGCCCGGGAGATCGATCTCTGCAATGACCTTGCGTGCATCTAGGTCCAGAACGCTAACCGACTGTGCAGGCGTAAAATTCGCAACCAGTGCCCATTTGTCTGCGTTGGTGAACTGGAACAGTTGGGGGTATGTGACAGACTGCTGGCGTTTTCCGCCCGGCAACACAATTTCACCCTTGGGCTGGAGTGTAGCCATGTCCCAGATCGTTACTGCGTCGGTGCGTTCGCCGCGCGTAAGGCGTGAATAGAAGGTTTCCGAGGTGAGCACCTCGCCTCGCGTGGGAGAGACGAGCATGTTTGCAAACTGCGCTGCGCGCACCATCCCCTTGACCGGGCGGTCGGCCTCTGTCGTATCGACCAGCATGACACGCCCGTCGACGATCGCGTTGAAATGGAAATCGTGGATCAGGACCCAGCTCGCCGGCCACTGCGACGGCAGCTTCGCCACCGCTGGAATGGGTTCTTCAGGCAGCGCCTTTGGGAATGGCGCTTTTGCTGGAGCGGGCGCGGCGAGCGCATCACCACCAAGGCATGTCCCGGTCGCCAACAGGGCCAGGGCCAAAGCAAAAAACCTCATGCGAGCACTCCCCTCGCTAACCGAAGTACCTCTCCGGCCGCACCGACATAGTCTCAAATAGGCAACAAACCTGTCAAGTGACCTATTTTTGTCGTATGACAGGTTTTCAGATTTTTGGTATCAAGCAGGCGAGTTCAAGGACTTTTCTCAATGAATCAGGTAGATGACACCCCAAAATTCGTAACCGACATGATCATGCCGGAACGCGAAGGTGGCTATCTGAAAGGGCAGGAAACGCGCGAACTGATCCTGCGCACCGCCCTCTCGATCCTGATCGAGGAAGGCTATCGCGCCATGTCGATGCGCCGAGTCGCGACTGCCTGTGGCATGAAATTCGGCAACCTCACCTATCACTATCGCAGCCGCGAGGACCTCGTGCGCGAACTGATGGAAGCGGTTATCAGGAGCTACGAAGTCGAGTTCGTCGAGATCGTGCACATGCCGGGCGTTCCCGCCGAAGAACGCCTGCGCCGCGTGTGCAACCTGATCCTCGACGACATCCGATCGAAGAAGACCACGAACTTCTTTCCAGAACTATGGGCGCTGTCCAACCATGACCCGTTCGTGCTCGAACGCATCCAGGAACTCTATGTGCGCGCTCGCGCTCCGCTCGTGGAAATCATAGCGGAAATGCGGCCGGACCTCGACGAGAAGTATCGCGAAATCGTGGCCCTGTTCATCTCGGGCTCGATGGAAGGCATGACCATCTTTGCCGGACACGAAAAGCCGTTCGAAGCGCGCATGCCGCAGATCGAACGGATCGCCGCGCACTCGTTCGTAACATTGGTCAAGACGATTACCGAGGACGAGATCAGGGGGCTCGCACGCTCCGAACAGGGTACCCCCGCATCTGCTTGATCCGCCGAAGCGAGAAGCTTGACCGCATCGAGGACACGCCCGGCAATCGGGCGAGGCATTCGCGATGAACCCAGTCGTACTGGTCAAGATCGCGCGCAGCCACCCGTAGCAGGTAGTCCGCTGTGCCGGACATCAGGTGGCATTCGAGGATCTCGTCAAAGTCGAGAACCGAACGTTCGAACCTGTCCATCGCTTCGCGGCTCTGGCTGGTCAGGGTGATTTCAACGAAGACCTCGACCGACAGCCCGAGCAGTCGTGGCTCAAGCCGGGCACCATAGCCCGCAATGACGCCTGACTGCTCGAGCGCCTTGATCCGGCGATGACAGGCTGAGGAGGACAGCGCGACCTTTTCTGCCAGTTCAGAAATTGACAGCGACGAGTCGCTCTGCAGCGCTTCAAGCAGGGCAATGTCAGCACGGTCCATGCAAAAACTTACCGATTACAAGCAATATTCTGGGAAATATCACCGTTCATGCCGCAGGCAAACGCCAAAATAGGCAAGAACTGCCGGAACCGCCGGGATAATCTTGCGTCATCTGGTAGAACTCGATCCTCAGGAGCGTTCCATGCGCGTCGGCACCGTAAAGGAAATCAAGAACCACGAATACCGCGTCGGTCTGACACCGGAAAGCGTGCGTGAACTCGTCGCACATGGCCACGAAGTTTGGGTCGAAACGGGCGCGGGCAATGGCATAGGTGCGAGCGACGCCGATTACGCAGCGGCCGGCGCAGCTATCAAGGCTGATGCGCGGGTCGTGTTTGATGGCTGCGAGATGATCGTGAAGGTCAAAGAGCCGCAAGCCGTCGAACGCGCGATGCTGCGCAAGGGCCAGATCCTATACACCTACCTGCACCTCGCACCCGATCCTGAACAGACTGCCGACCTAGTGAAATCCGGCGTGACGGCCATCGCCTATGAAACCGTGACCGGTGCAGGCAACGCCCTTCCCCTGCTCAAGCCGATGAGCCAGGTTGCTGGACGCATGGCGATTCAGGCCGGAGCCACTGCGCTCGAGAAGGCGCATGGCGGGCGCGGCGTCCTGCTTGGTGGCGTTCCCGGCGTGTTGCCTGGCAAGGTCGTGGTGATCGGTGGAGGTGTCGTCGGTTTCAACGCTGCGCAGATGGCCGTCGGCCTCGGCGCGGAAGTGACCATCCTCGACCGCGATCCGGACGTGCTTGAAAAGCTTGACAATCACTTCGAAGGCCGCGCCCGCACGCTTTATTCGGGCAAGGCCGCGCTGGCTTCGCTGGTGGCCGAAGCGGATCTGGTAATCGGTGCGGTGCTGATCCCCGGTGCCGCAGCACCGAAGCTGGTTACGCGGGACATGCTTTCAACGATGAAGCCGGGTTCGGTGCTCGTCGACGTGGCGATCGACCAGGGCGGTTGCTTCGAAACTTCAAAGGCGACAACCCATGCCGAGCCGACTTATGTCGTCGATGGCGTCGTTCACTATTGCGTCGCGAACATGCCGGGCGCGGTCGCCCGGACCAGCACTTACGCGCTGAACAACGTCACCCTGCCTCACGCCTTGCGCATTGCCGACAAGGGGTGGAAGGCTGCTCTGCGTGCTGATCCGAACCTTGCGGCCGGCCTTAACGTCCACGAAGGCAAGGTTACATACGAAGCTGTCGCCCGCGAACTGGGCTATGACTACGTGCCGGTCGCAGACGTCATCGTCTGATCAGATCGCATTGATGTCCACCACCGTGGGGATTGTGTCATTGAGAAGAATGATCTTCTTGCGCGCGATCCGCCACGAGTTGTCCAGTCGAACCAGTCGATACTCGTAGCGGCCGAAGAAGCAGTCCGAGCGGTTCATCCGCACATCGAAGCGATGGCAGGTGAACGCCGCCGACACTTCCCCCTCCCCCGTGACACGCACGTTCGTCACCTGATGGACAACGCGGGGTAGCGGGGCCGAAGCGGTCGACAGGCCCGAGGTAAGGCGCATGACCCGGTCCTCGAGATTGCGCCGCCCCTTGTAGTATATCAGCGACAGCTCGCGATCGGGGTCTTGCGTCGGCGTCACCTCATCGCGCCATGCGGGCATCCAGAATTCGGCGTCGGCCGTGAACAGTTCGAGCCACTCGGCGAAACGGCTTGCGTCGATCAACATGGCCTCGCGGTAGAGGAGGTCCTCGGCTTCGCTGCGGGTCAGCGCGCCACTCATGCTGCGAATTCCCCGGCCATCCGGCGTGCCCATGCGCGATAGTAGCTGTGATACAGAGTCTCATCACACAACTGTGAGTCCGCAAGCACGCTGCGTTCCGGGAACAGGTCGATGCGGTCGGCAAAGCGGTTTCCGCCCGCGACGCTTGCGGTCATGCCGCGGGCGTATCCTTGAAGCCATGGCTCGACGGCTGCAGCAAAGCCGATCTGGCAGTTCTCGTATGACACCGTGTCGTCAGGCGTGGCCATGCCGGTGGGGTTGAAGAAGTCCTCGTACTGACGAATGCGCTGGCGGCGAGCGGCGGCGCCCTCGCCCTTGGGGGCAATGCACCATGTTCGCATTTCGGTGAGACCCGGCGCCAACGGACGGATCACCCGCAATTGGCTCGATGCGTTCTCTGCAACCTGAAGGTTGGGGAAGATCGTGAGGTTGCGCATGTTGAACATCCAGTCGCGCTTGCCTTCCCCGTGTCGCTCGGCAAGCTGCGCGGCACGTTCGTAGAGCGGGATCGCCGGCGTCACGCCGAACACGCCCCAGTTCAGCACATGCCCGTTGGCAAAGCTGAAACTGCCGCCGCCAACGCCCTGCGTGTCCTCTTTCCAGTAGTCGCTGTTCTCCCAGACGGAAGCGACGACGTCTTCGCTAAGTTCCTTCTGCCGTCGCTCCAGCAAGCGGATGTACGAGGGATGCGCCGAGGTGAAGTGATAGGCGTCCGAGCAATTCTCGAGCTGAAGCTTCCAGTTTGCCTCATAACTAAAGGTCACCTGCCCTGGAACCAGTTCCATACCTTCGTCGCTCTGATCCGCCACGAGATCGAGCAGCTTGGCCGCCTCGCCGAGATAGTCAGTCAGGGTTGGAACGTCGGAGACCAGACTGCCGAAAAGGAACCCCCGATAATTCTCGAAGCGCGGAAGCACTGCGAGGCCGTGATCATCGCGATCGAATGCTTCGGAATAGCAGCCAGCCGACTTCCACTTCACCGCCTTGTTGCGTCCTGCGCTGTCGAAGCTCCAGCTGTGATAAGGGCAAACGTGCAAGCGTGCATTGCCCTGCCGCAACTGCGCCAGTCGAGCGCCCTTGTGCGGGCAGGAATTCACGAAGGCCCGCAGGATACCCTCGCCATCGCGCTGGACCATGACCGGTACGCGCCCGGCAAGGGTGGTGAAGAAATCGTGCGGCTCCGGTGCCTGACTCTCGAGGCCGAGGAATATCCAACCACCTTCGAACAGATGGCGCATCTCGGCCTCGAACACGCGCTGGTCGGTGAAGATTGCGCGACTGACGCGGAACACGCCCTCGTCAGGACGGTCATCAATGAGGTCTGCGAGGGACAAGGTCATAGCACAACTGCTTCCACGAGAGTTGGACCCGAGGCACCGAGCGACCATGCCAGCGCATCGTCCAGTGCCGCAGCGTCTGTTGCTCGTCGAGCGGCCACGCCGTGGCCCTCGGCCAGCTTGCAGAAATCGAGTTCAGGAAATTTGGTGCCGACAAGTTCCTGCATGCCGAAGTGGCGACCGAAGTGGTGGAGCGCTTCGTAACGGTTGTTCTTGATCACGATGAAGCTGACGGACAGGCCGTGCTGGACCGCTGCATGGAGGCCCTGGATCGCATACATTGCAGACCCGTCGCCCAACACCGCAATCACCTTGTCATGCGGCCTGGCCATGGCCATGCCTACCGCAGCGGGAAGACCGTGGCCCAGTCCTCCGCTTGCCGTAGTGTAGAACGTGTCCTTGCGCAGGATGGGCAGAAAATCGTGCATCGGCCCACGGCTCGATGGCGCCTCTTCGACGATCACGCTCTCGGGCGTGCGAAGGGCAGCTAGGCGCTGCAGGACGTAAGCGTCCGTCATCGCCCTGCCGTCGAGCAGCGGCGCGGGATTGCGGGGGGCTGGCTCGGGGCGAACAGGATTTCCGGCTTTCGCCAGCAGTGCCGCAACCGCATCCTTGCATCCTGCGACGATGGCAGTGCCTGCCGGTGCCCATGCGGCATGAACATGGTTGTCGCCGATCAGCCAGACTTCGCACGTTTCGGGAACATGCCGCCCCTGCCCCTCGACGTGGTAAAGGCTCATCGGCCCCCCCAGCGCCAGAACGAAATCGTATTGGGAGAGCGCTTCAACGATCGCCTCACGTCCTGCCGTGAGAAAGCCTGCAAACAGTGGGTGATCCTCGGGGAAACTGCAACGGGCCGACATCGGTGCGACCCAGACCGAAGCATTCTGCTGCTCGGCCAGTGCAATGACATCATCCCACGCGCCGTCCCGCGCCACACCGGCACCGACGACAATCGCAGGCCGTTTCGCGGCTGCCAGACCCTTGGCGCAGGACGCTATGGCTGCACCATCTGCCTGACGCGCAGCGAAGACCTTGCGCGGGGTAAACGGCTCGCATTCACGGTCCCAGTCATCGATGGGGATCGAGACGAACGTCGGCCCGCAGGGCGGCTCCATCGCAACCAGCCATGCGCGATGGATCGCGGCGGGCACATCCTCGGCCCGCGCGGGTTCGCAAGACCATTTGACGAACGGACGTGGAAACTCCGCGGCTCGCTCGGCAAACAGGAACGGCTCGTATGGCAGGATCGAGCGTGCCTGCTGACCGGCCGTCACTACGAGCGGGGTCTGGTTCTTGAACGCGGTAAACAGGTTGCCCAGAGCATGGCCCACGCCGGCAGAGCTATGCAGATTGACGATTGCCGCCCGCCCGGTGCCTTGCGCAAAACCATCGGCCATGCCGAGCACGACGCTTTCCTGAAGGCCCATGACGTAACGGAAGTCGGCTGGAAAGTCGCGGAACATGGGCAATTCCGTAGAGCCCGGATTGCCGAACACCGTCGTCATCCCGAGCTCTCGCAAGAGGTCAATGGTTACGGCGCGCACTGTCGGCATGACTCTCCCCGCTTTTTGATTGTGCCGGAGAGTGAACCTGCAGCCCTTGCGAAACAATTGCATTCTTTAGGCAAAGTCATACGTTTTGCGCATGGATTTTGACGAACGCCAACTTCGCGCCTTTCTCGCCATTGCGGAGACCGGAAGCCTCGGTCGCGCAGCCCGCGTTGTAAACCTCACGCAGCCCTCTCTCAGCCGTCAGGTCCAGGCGATGGAGCAGCGCCTTGGACACCGGTTGTTCGAGCGCGGTGGCAAGGGCATGGCGCTCACCGAAGCCGGACGGCTGATGCTTCCTCACGTTCGCCACCTGATCGGCGAGATGCAGAACACGCGCGACGAATTGGCCGCATTAGGCGGACTCAGGCGCGGCACCGTACGCATCGGGGCGGTTGCCGCCGTGCAGCGCACGCTGGTTGCCGAAACGGTCGGACGGGTACTCGCCGAGACACCGCTGCTCACATTCGAGATGATTGAGGCGGTGGACGGCGAATTGCTCGAAGCGTTGCTCACCCGGCGAATCGACCTCGCCATCACGTCCCGACCGCTATCGCACCGAGACGTGAGCACAGTTGGACAATGCGACTACACCGACTCCTTTGCGGTTTTCTGTGCCGCAAACCATCCATTGCCGACGACCGCAAGCTTGCGCGACGCCCTCGCCTGCGGCTGGGTTATGCCGGGTCCTGCCTTCACGCCACGCACCCTGTTTGAAGAACTTGTCGAGCGATCAGGCATGCCTGCTCCGCGGATCGTGGCGGAGAGCAGTTCGGTCGAAGCGATGATCGCGGTTGCCTCGCGCAGCGAACTCCTGTGTTGGTTGCCAGAGCCCCTGCTCTCGCCTCACATCGCCAATGGCACCGTTCGGAAACTCGCAATTCCGGAACTGGCCATGAACCGCCGCTTCAGCCTGCACCGTCGCCGCTCTGGCATTTTGCCGGAAGCCGCCACCCAGTTTGTCCGACATTTTCCGCTTTTGCGAGATGGACAGGGTTGACCTGACTTCTCCACGGTCGGGATACTCGCGCGCACATGCACGTGCGTGAGGGAATTTCCACGATGGAGAGAGTTGTTGTCGTCGGCGCTGGAGCGATGGGATGTCTCTTCGCTGCTCGCCTGGCACTGTCTGGCAGCGAAGTGACGGTGGTGGACGTTGATCGTGAACGGCTCAGCATCATTGCCGACCAAGGAATCCATTTGCACGACGAGACAGGCGAGCATGTCGTCAAGGTGAAGGCCTGTATGGCAGCGGACACCGACGGCGCAGATCTGGTACTGCTGTTCACCAAGGCGATGCACAGTCGCGCTGCCATCGCGTCGGTAGCTCACCTGGCCGATGGCGAATGCTGCGCTCTGACCCTGCAAAACGGTCTGGGCAACGCCGAAGCCATCGCAGAAGTATTCTCTCCTGCAAACGTGATTGCCGGGGTGACCGATTGGCCTGCCGATTTTGCGCCGCCGAACGGCGTCGCGGCACACGGCACGGGTCATGTGTGGCTTGGAGCCTTTGATCCGGCGGGTGAAGCGTCAGCCCGCACTGCCGTGGATTTACTCAATGCTGCACGCATGGGGGCGCAACATGATCCGCAAGTGCTTGCCGCCATTTGGGAAAAGGCGGCGTTCAATGCAGCGCTGAATGCGCTCTCCACGATCCTGAATCTGCCGGTTGGCGGGCTAGATACACCGGAGGGCCGCAGCATTGCGACTGCCGTCATCGACGAAACCATCGCCGTTGCCGCGACCAAGGGCGTTGCCATGGATCGCGCGCGGCTGCTGGCCAAGACGGACTTCGCGCTTGCCAATCACAAGGCGCACAAGCCCTCGATGCTGCAGGATCGTCTGGCAGGCCGACTGACCGAGATTGACGCGATCAACGGTGAAATCGTCAAAGCAGCGCAGGCTGGAGGCATCGCGGCACCGGTGACTTCAACCTTGGCTGCGCTGGTCAGGATGGGCGAGACCGGGCGGAACTGATCCGCACCGGGCTCAACCACATATCTTCATCGCATCAGAACTTCGCACCGGCACGCACGCCGAATGTGCGTGGCGTGTTGGGCACGATGTAGGGCCGCTGGGTGCAGGCACCGCACTGTACGAAGCGCGAAAGCTGCCCACGCTCATCCGCAAGGTTCCGGACGAACGCTTCGATGGAGTAGGTCGACCATTCCGCGCCGATTGCGAGGTTGACCTGCGCAAAGGCCGGAAGCCTGCCCTGAGCCGCAGCAAAGTCGACACGAAGGTCCGAGCTTGCCGAACCCTGGTAAGTGGCGTTGACCTGCCCGTAAACTTTCCCAGCCCCCATCGGAACGGTGTAGCGCGCCGTACCGCTCATCTTCCACTGCGGCGTGATCGGCAGGCGCGTGCCCGCGGGAGCGCTGATGCTGTTGTCGGGGTCCGAACAGGTAAAGGTCGGGTCTACCGCAGCGCAAAGATTGTTCCTGATCTTCGCATCGGCATAGGCGCCCGAGACGTTCAGGCTCAACCTGTCCAGCGACAGCGACGCATCGATATCAAAGCCACGAATGCGGGCATTCGGTCCGTTGGTGATGATCGTGAAGCTGTTGGGGCCAAGGTAGGCGAACTGGAAGTTCTTCCAGTCCTGCTGGTAGATAGCCCCGTTCAGGCGAAGCAAGCCATTGGCCAACGTCGTCTTGAAGCCGATCTCGTAGTTGGTGAGGTAATCGGGCTGATAGGCACCGAAATCGCCTCGACGGTTGATGCCGCCGGGACGGAACCCGCGCGAAACCGTCGCGTAAGCAAGGATATCGCTGTTCGGCTTCCACGTCGCGTTGAAGCGGTAGGTGCCACCAGTGCCCGATGCCTTGACCGGCTTGACGCCGTCGGTCGTGAACACGCCAAGGTTGGTGCACGGGCCGCCTGCCACTTCGGCCGGAAGCAGCGTCGTGTCCGTCTGCCCGGCAAGCTGGGCATCACGCAGGCGGAGACCCGACTGGGTGAAGCAAGCTGCCACGCCGGTGCGCGAAGAGCCCGCAGCGTTGGGCGGAGGATTGTCGTCCGCGCCCTGGATGAAGGCAGGATTACGTCCGAACCCGAAGAAGCCGACCAGCGTGTTGTCGTAGATGAACACGCGGCCGCCGGCGGTCAGCGTGACCGTGGGCGAAACATCGAGGCTGAACTCGCCGAAAGCGGCATAGTCCTGATCGACGCGCTTCTGCTGCGTGAGCCACAATGTGCCGGGCTGACCATTGACCGAGAGGAGCGGTCCAAGGTTGGCGATCTGGTAATCCTGATGGATCAGGTTCGACTGGTACTGATAGAACAGACCACCGACGAACCGGAACGGCTCGCTCTGCGGCGAGGATACGCGGAACTCCTGGCTCAGCTTCTTGAAGTGATCCGTGCCGATGACCTTCTGTCGCGGATCAATCGTGTTGCCGAGAGAATCCTGATAATAGAAGTAGTTGGCGAGGCCTCCGTACGATTGGTACAGCGAGTCATACGCTTCCGAGTAATCAGTATAGTCGCTCGACTGGAAGGTCTTGCGATCGAGGTAAGCACCGGCATAGGTCACGTCCCAGTTGCCGAACTTGCCTTCGATGGTCAGCGCCGCCTGCCAGAACTTGTCGTTGCGGAATTCCGGGAAGAAGTGCTGGACCTGGAGGTCACCGACCGAGGGATCGAAACCGTAGGAGCCGCGGCTTTTGGTTTCCTGGTACATGAACTGCGGGGTGACCGTCCAGTTCTCGTCCAAATCGACCTTGAGCGCCGCGCGACCGCCGTAGATATCGGTGTAGTTGTAGTCCTTCTTTACGAAGGCCGCATTGTTTACGCTGATGCCATCCTTGATGCAGCCGTCGATATTGTCATCTGCATCGCGGGTGGGCGTACCGCAGAACGTGCGCGTACCCGGAACGTTGTCAATGAAACCGGCGTCGCGCTGATACCAGCCGACAATGCGGAACGCCGCCGACGACGAGATCGGCGCGTTGATCATGCCTTCGAGCTTGTAGCCCTGCCCGCCCTTGTTGACGGTGTTCACCTCGCCATCAACGCTGCCGTAGAAACTGGAGGTGTCGGGCTTGTTGGTGATGATGCGGATCGTGCCGGCTTCGGACGATGCGCCGTAGAGCGTGCCCTGCGGCCCGGAGAGGCTTTCAATGCGGGCGATGTCGTAGACGTGGACGTCGAGGTTTCCGCCGATGGTGGTCACCGGCTGTTCGTCAAGATAGACGCCAACCGAAGGCAGCGAGCCGGAGTGGTTGCCATCGCCGCCCGAGGCAACGCCGCGCATGTAGACGACGTTGGTACCCGGCGTGCCGCCTAGGGCCTGGAACGTCACCGATGGAAGCTGCTGCGCGTAGTCCGTAAAGCTGGCAACGCCGAGTTGCTCGAGCTTCTGCGTGCCGAGCGCCTGAATGGAGATCGGCACGTTCTGCAGGTTTTCGCTGCGCTTCTGCGCCGTCACGATGATAACGTTGGGATCGGAGTCGGCTGCGTCCGACTGCGCTTCCTGCGCCATCGCCGGCATGCTGATCGCAGTGCCTGCAAGCAGTAGCAGCCGCGCAAATCGTCCATTGCGGTTGGTCTTGGAATTCCGGCGCATGGCAGAATGTACCCTCATGTTTCTGTTTTGCGACTCGATGCTGCTCCGCAGCAGGCCGGATCGTCAAGCCGCATGGCGCGGGAAACGATTGTTAAGTCAGGGGCGTGGCCAATTTACAACGATGTTGGTTCAGAAGTTACAATGCGCTTCCGGATAGCAATCAAGCACTTCGCCCAGCGCAGTCTTGAGTGGCTCGAGCCAAGGTTCGAACAGCTTCCACGCCTCTGTGCCTTCGCGGAAGATCGGACGGCGCACCTGCTCCGAGCTTGCCGTACGTACAGCCCGTTCGGTCTGATGGAACGCGAGGCAGGCCTCTTCGAACGGGAGACCGCAATGCTGCAGCAATGCACGCACTTCCGCTTCCGTGTCATCCACCATTCGCTCATAGATCACGCGATGCACAACGCCCGGCAGCACACGATCGTAATGCGCCATGGCTCGCACATAATCACGGTAGTAGCGCCCCATGTCGTCGAGCGAATAGCTGAAGCCCTGCCCTCGCGCGAAGTGCTGCTTGAAGTTCGAAAAGCAGCAGGCGAGAGGGTGCCTTCGCGCGTCCACGATCTTCGCATTCGGCAGGATCAGGTGGATGAATGGCACATGCAGCCAGTTGTTGGGCATCTTGTCGATGAACAACGGGCGCGAGGTGTGGCGCTGCACGCGCGTGCGCGACAGGTAGGCTTCACCCAGCTTTAGCAACTCACCCGACGGCAGACTGGCCAGTGCAGCGGGATAGCCATCAATGTTGCGCGCAAGAAAGCCGATGTCGGAAAGCTCGCTGGTGCCTTCGACTTGCGAATGGCTGGCAAGGATCTGCTCTACGAGAGTTGATCCGGCGCGAGGCATGCCGAGCACGAAGATCGGATCAGGCGCGGGGCAGCCTTGTCCTGCAAGCCCTGTAAGCAACGCGGGCGTGAATGCTGCGATCGCAGCATCGACGCTTTCGGTCGTATCCTCAGCCTTGTAAGGCATCCTGCGACGTCGCAGTTCGTTGCCCGCAGCATAGTGACGAAACGCAGCTTCCGCCTCGCGCCGGTCCTCGAACGCCTTGCCAAGCGAGAAATCGAGATGCCAGCGATCCTCGGGCGTCAGGTCATCGCGCTGCAGCGCAGCCTGCATCGCGGCGATGTCATCATCCGAGAACTTCACCGTCTTGAGATTGGCAAGGCTCCACCAGGCCTCGCCGAGCACCGGCAACAGCTCGATCGCCTTGCGATAGGCGGCGATACCATCAGCCTGCCGCCCTACGGTCTTGAGCATGTGGCCATAGCTCATCCACACGCGCGGCTGGTTCGGCGCCTGCTGCAAGACCTGCTCATAGAGCGCCAACGCCTCATCGAACTCGCCGAGACGGCCATAGGCGGCTGCCTGCAGATTGGCATGGCCGACGTTGTCCGGATCGTCAGCCGTGACCTTGGCCAGTTCCTCCAGCGCTTCGGGCGCGCGATTGGTGCGATAGAGAACCAGCGCGAGATTGGCGCGTGCAGGCGTGAATTGCGGGGCAAGTTCAATGGCGCGCCGCAAAAGGTTTTCCGCATCTGCATAACGCCCGATACGTCCCGCCAACTCGGCAAAAAGACGGATCGCGCGAACATCGAATGGATCGTCCTTCAGAAGCGAACGCAGCAAGGGCTCTGCCGTCGGCAGATCGTTCTCGTTCATCGCGACGGCCGCACGAACCAGACGCGGATCATAGGCAGGTGCGGCAGCGCGGCGGGGGGATGTGGTGACGTTGGCCATTGTGCGCATCACAAACATGGTGACGGCTCGTGATCAAGCGTTACTCTTCACATGTGTCGTTTCCGGAGAACTGCAAATGCCCTCGCACCAACGCGGCTTAGGTTTCTGGATGACGCTCGCGCTTGTCGTCGGCAACATGATCGGCTCGGGGATTTACATCCTGCCGGCCACGCTCGCGCCGCTCGGATACAACCAATTGATCGGCTGGGCGGTAACGCTTGGCGGAGCACTTTGTCTCGCTTTCAGCTTCGCCCGGATGGGCGCGCGGCTGCCGCTTGCGGGCGGGCCGTATGCTTATGCGCAGTCGGCGTTCGGTCCGATCCTCGGCTTCGTGACGGCCTGGTCCTACTGGACCATGCTCTGGGCGGGCAACGGTGCCGTTGCCGTGGCAGTGGTGAGCAATCTCAGCCTGCTCTTCCCATGGATCGGCAAGACGCCCGCGGTGCCTGCCCTGCTCTCGGTGGGCTGCGTCTGGCTGCTGACGCTAGTGAACATCCGCGGCGTTCGCGCTGCGGGCGATGTTTCGGTGGTGACCACAGCGCTCAAACTAGTGCCCCTCGCGGGCCTCATCGGCCTTGCCGTCTGGCTGCTGGCGAGTGGCGCGCCTCCAGTTGACCAGCCTGCCGTCGCCCTCTCCGGCGGCGTGGTGGCAACAGCAGCAGGCCTCACCTTCTGGGGTTTCCTCGGCCTTGAATCCGCCACTGTTCCGGCTGACAAGGTGGAAAACGCCAGTACGGTCGTCCCCCGCGCAACGCTGATCGGTGTCGCGCTTACGGGGCTCGTGTACATGGGTATCTCTGGCGCCTTCGCTCTCTACATGCCCATGGCCGAAGCCGCCGCCTCCCCAGCGCCTGTCGCCGATTTCCTCGCCAAGTTCTTCGGATCGGGCATGGGCCAGATCGTTGCCGTGTTCGCCGCAATCAGTGCATTCGGCACGCTCAACGGTTTCATCCTTCTGCAGGGCGAAGTTCCATGGGCGATGGCGCGAGGCGGCGTGTTTCCAAGCTGGTTCGCAGTCGAAGGCGCACGCGGCACGCCTGTCCGCTCGCACGTGGTGTCGAGCGTGCTGCTGAGCGTGGTGACCCTGCTGAACTACGGGCGCGGAATGGGCGATCTATTCGCCTTCATCGCCTCGGTCAGCCTTGCTGCGGGCATGCTGTCGTACTTCATTGCCATGCTCGCCGCCGTGCGCCTCCTCCCCGACGAGCGCGTGCTGGTCGGCGCAGCGCTGGTCGGGGCGGCGTTCATTGGGTGGGCGGCGTGGGGACTAGGCCTCGAAGCCTTGACTTACGGTGCAGGCTTCATTGCTCTCGGCCTGCCGGTGTACCTGCTGATCAAGCGCGATGCAGCAGCTTCCAAAGCATTGACCGATCCCGGATGATCTCGGCAGCTGCATTGTGGCCGGGAGCGCCGGTCACACCGCCACCGGGATGCGTGCCCGAACCGCACATGTAGAGCCCCTTGATCGGCGAGCGATAGTCGCCATGGCCGAGCACCGGGCGAGCCGCCCACAGTTGGTCGAGTCCCATCGTGCCGTGGAAGATGTCGCCTCCGATCAGTCCGAACTTGCGCTCAAGATCGAGCGGCGAATGGATCTGCCGCGCGATGATGCTGCCCTTGAAGTTTGGCGCATGTTCGGTGACTGTATCGATGATCAGATCGGCCACCTTCTCGCGGTGCTTGTCCCAATCAACGTTCGGATCGAACTGCTGGCAGAACAGGCTGGCCACATGCTGTCCCGGAGGTGCGAGGCTGTCGTCCACTGTGCTCGGAATCTTGATCTCGACGATTGGCTTCTTCGACCAGCCGTGCTGCTGCGCATCGATGAAGGCCTGATCCATGTAGTCCATGCCCGGCGCGATGATGATCCCGGCGGTGTGGTGCTCGGCCTGCGCCTTGCCCGGCAGCACGGTGAAATCGGGCAGCTCGGATAGCGCCACGTTCATGCGGAACGTGCCTGATCCGGTCTTGTAGCTCTTCATCCGACGGTTGAAATCCTCGTCGAGATCCGAGGAATCGACCAGTTGGCGGTAAAGCAGCGCTGGGCCGACATTCGCAGCGATGATCGGCGCATAGAGTTCCTCGCCACCTTCAAGCTTCACGCCAGCGGCCTTGCCATTGTTCACCAGCACCTTGGAGACCGGCGCCTCAAGGCTGATTTCCACGCCCACGTCGGCACAGGCCTTGGCCATCGCCTGGGTGATCGCACCCATGCCGCCAACCGAGTGGCCCCATGCGCCCAGCTTGCCGTTCACTTCGCCGAACACATGGTGCAGCAGCACATAGGCGCTGCCCGGCGTGGAAACGCCCGCATAGTTGCCGACCACCGCGTCGAAGGCAAAAGCGGACTTGACGTGATCATCTTCGAACCAGCCATCGAGGAAATCGCGGGCGGACTTGGTGAAGATGTCGAGCAGATCACGCTGCGTGGCGATATCAAGCTTGGCAATCGGCCAGCCCTGCATCGCGGCAGACTTCAGCGCAGCCATCCCGCCACCGACATTCGGTGGCGTCTGCAGCGAAATGTCGCGCAGCACGTTGGCGACCTTTTCCAGCGCCGCGTCATACTTGGGATAAGCCTCGGCGTCCTTCTTCGAAAAGCGCGCGAACTCCGCCTCGGTTCGCCCGGGACCGCCGCCAAGCTTGAGGTAGGTATCAGGGAACGGGAAGAAGTTGCTGATCGTCCGCTCGATCACGCGATAGCCATAATCGTGCAGCTTCATGTCCGCGATCACTTTGGGCCGCAGCAGGCTGACGGTGTAGCTCGCGGTTGAATTGCGGAAGCCAGGATGGAACTCCTCGGTCACCGCTGCGCCGCCGACGATGTCGCGCCGCTCCAGCACCCGCACTTTCATCCCGGCCTTGGCAAGGTAGAAGGCGCAGACAAGGCCATTATGGCCACCACCGATGATGAGAGCGTCGTAACGGTTGGACATGCGGTAACTCCCCGAAAATTCTCGTGATTACTTCTTCGACCAACCGGCCGGAGGTGCCCTGTGTAGGCGTGCCTCGGGCGTGATTGCACGGATCTTGCGGGCAAAGCTGCGCAGGCAGACCTCGCTCCGTCCGATTGGCCCAGCGCCATAAGTCTGCGAGGCCATGCCCTGCTGGATACGCTCGATCAGCCAGGTGTCTTCCTTGTTGACCACCCGATTGATCCGCCAGTTGGCATAGCGGACCAGCTTCATCTCCCGGCGTTTGTTTTCAGGAGTGTAGGCATCCGGTAGCGCAAAGCACATCTCGCGCAGCAGCGTTGTCGTCGGCGTCAGCGGCAGCCACTGCATGAAGTCGATCTGGTCGGCGTATATGTCGAACGCGATGTTCGGCCAGAGCTTGTAATAGAGCCAGCGGCGCTGCGCCCCCTTCGAGAGGTGCGGCACTTCGGGCAGATGCGCCTGATAGAACCGCTCCCAGAAGTTTGCGGAGGGCTTGTCGACCAGATCGCCCTTCATCCGGTCAGCCCAGCCATGGTCCGAAATCTCGTAGGACTTGCCGAAGATGCGCGTCAGCCCATCATGCGCCACCGGAATGTGCAGATTGTCCGAGTAGTTGTCGCCGACATTCTTCCAGTTCACCTGCCGCTCGCGCAGGCGCACATCGCCGATCCGGCGCATGTCCTCGAAGCGATAGGGGGCCACTTCCTCTTCGAACGGAGCCATCATCTCGGCCACGCTCGGAAAGCCACCATCGACCAGCCGGACGAAGACGAAGCCGCGCCAGATCTCGACCGAGACAGCCACGAGCCCGTTCTCTTCAAGCTTCAGCGCCGGATAGTCCGACTTCATCGGCACGCCTGAAAGCCGCCCATCCGGCTCGAATGTCCAGGCGTGATAAGGGCAGACCAGCTTTTTTGCGCAACCGGAAGGTCCCTCGACCAGACGCATGGCGCGGTGGCGGCAGACGTTGGCAAAAGCGCGGATCACGCCATCATCGCCCCGGATCGCAATCACGCTTTCGCCAAGATAATCCAGCGTGCGGTATTCACCCGGCTGGGCGATGTCGCTTTCGTGGCAGACGATCTGCCACGAAGGGCGGATCACCCTTTCCATCTCCACGCCGAAATACTCGGGATCGGTATAGAGCCAGCCCGGCAGGCTCCAGTCCGCATCCGGATCGACTTCGTCCGATGAGATGTGCCGGAATGCCCAGGAGAGATCGCCCATATGCCCGAATCCAGATTTGCTTGTTGAACAATCGTACAACAACGGGCAGAATGTTCAAGAGATGAGCGAAGCAGAATCCTCCCCCGCCTTTCGCCGTACGGAACCCGATGCCCGGCGGCTCAGCCTGATAGAGGCCTGCGTGCGCGTCCTCGCGCACAGTGGAGCCGCCGGGGCCAGCGTTCGCGCGATCGCGCAGGAAGCGGGAGCATCCGTCGGTCTCGTCGGTCACTACTTCGGTGGTGTGGATGCGTTGGTGGCGGCAACTTACGATCATGTAGATCGGCGCGTTGCCGAGGCGCTTGATGGTGCCGTGAACGCTGCCGGTCCTGCTCCGAAGGACCGGCTCGAAGCCTTCGTCACTGCTTCCTTCGCACCGCCCATCGCGGACCCTGCGCTCCTCGCCACCTGGATCGCATTCTGGAGCCTTGTCACCGCACGCAAGGACATCGCCCGTCAGCACGACGAACAATATGCAGGCTACCGTGCCCGGCTTGAAGCCTTGCTGGACGATTGCAGCGTGCCGCAGCACAACCAGCGACGTCACGCGATCGCCATCACCGCCTTGGTCGACGGACTCTGGCTTGAACTCTGCCTCTCACCCGGATGCTTCACGGCCGAGGAAGCGCGAGACATTGCCCGCGACTTCCTCGCCACGATCATTTCGTGAGATCGGTGATCAGGCTGAGGTAATAGGTGATGCCGGGGCGGATATTGGACAGCCGCGTCCGCTCGTTCAACCCGTGCGAGAAGTCTTCCGAGTCCTTGGAGAACGACGGGCTCAGGCCATAGCTTGGCACGCCCAGCGCGCGGAACCACATCGAGTCCGAAGCGCCCGAAGCCTGTGACGGGATGAGCGGCACGCCGGGATAGGCCTTGCTCATGGCTTTCGAAACCGCAGCCACGACGTCGGCCCGCACCGGCGATGCTGGCGTGGCGACCGAACCAGCCGTCACGTCGGTGATCTTGACTGCAGGATCACCGATCACGCCAGCCAGTTCCGCCATGATGGCTTCCTTGGAATGGCCGGGGAAGATGCGGCAGTTGATATTGGCAAAGGCACGTTGCGGCAGCGCATTCTCGGCATGGCCACCGCCCAGCATGGTCGGCACGCACGTCGTCCCGACCTTGCCCACCATCGAAGGGTCGGCGCGCAAGGTTGCCAAGGCGTTTTCATCCGCAGGATTGGCCGCGAAGGCGCGCATGGCCGCAGCGATCTCCGGCCGATCGGTAAATGCAGCCGCCTTCTCGAAATAGCCCTTGGTAATTTCGTTCTGCTCGGCCTTGAACTTGTACGCCCCGACCTTCACCAAGGCCTGCGAGAGCTGGACGATGGCGTTGTCCGGCCGTGGTGCCGAGCTGTGGCCGCCCGGGTTGGTCACCTCAAGCCGGTAATCCGCGTAAGTCTTTTCGGCACCCTGCCAGGTCCAGTAAAGCGGCTTGCCGGTTACCTCGTCTAGCGCTCCACCACCACCGTCGACATTGATCACCAGTTCAGCGTTCTTGAGCTTCTCGGCGATGATCGCGCTGGTCTTCATCGTCGTTTCTTCGTCACCGGAAAACTCGATGACGATCGTACGCTTCGGCTTGTAACCCTGCCGGCGCAGCTCAATCAGGGTCGACAGCGCCAGTGCGCCGTCGAACTTCATGTCGCTTGCACCGCGGCCGTAGAGGATGCCGTTCTCGACCACAGGTACGAAGGGATCGCGCTCCCAGTCCTCGCGCTTGGCCTCCACCACATCCATGTGGCCCGAGATGACCAGAGGCTTGAGCGCCGGGTTCGTGCCTTTCCACGTTGCAATGAAATAGGCTGTGTCGTCGATCGGCGTGATTTCGATGTCAGATGCGCTCCAGCCGCCTGCCACGAGCGCATCGCCGAACAACTTCGCCACATCGATTGTCTTGTTGCCCTCACCCCGCACCGAACGGATGGCGATGGCCTTCTGCGCCAGATCGAGGACCTGCGTTTCAGCTTTGGGATATGCCGCTTCCTTGGCAACAGCAGGCATCGAAAGCGCTACCGATGCAGCGAGGGCAATTCTCAACTTCACAGCCATGAGTGCGACTCCTTTGTCGCATAGCTGGCCGCAACACCCTGCGCTGGCAACAGCTTTCACATGACATTTCAAAACGCAAAGGCCCCGGACGCTTCAGCGACCGGGGTCTTCCGTGATTACCATCAGGCTTGAAAGATCACGCCTTGACCTTGCTCGTATCGAACGTGCCGAGACCAGGCTTGAAGCTCTTCTCGTCGAGGAACTGGCGCGTCGCTTCCTTGCGAGCCGCTGCACCGCCAAAGCTGTGCAGCGCTTCCTGCGCGCGGATCTGGTATTCGAGGCCATTGTCGTAGGTCATGTCGACCATGCGGCGGACAGTCCACTTGGTGGCACGAAGGGCGTGGCCGTCCTTCTTCTTGAGCGCCTCACAGATTTCCAGCACACGGGCCTTCAGACGGTCCGCCGGGACGGCTTCCGTCACCAGTCCCTGCTCCTCGGCCTGCTTGCCGGTGAGGTTTTCGCCCATCATGGCGTGGTACATGGCCTTGCGGAAAGGCATCAGTTCCTGCGCCACCTTCGAAGCACCACCGCCCGGCAGGATGCCCCAGTTGATTTCGGAAAGCCCGAACTGCGCGTCTTCCGAAGCGATCGCGATGTCGCAACCGAACAGCGGGCCGTAGCCACCGCCAAAGCACCAGCCGTTGATCATGGCAACGGTCGGCTTCTCGTACCAGCGCAGGCGCTCGAACCAACCATAGCTTTCACGCTGCGACTGGCGCACCGCGCTAAGACCCTTGGCTTCGTTCTCGCGGAAGTATTCCTGAAGGTCCATGCCGGCGGTCCAAGCATCGCCCTCGCCGGTCAGCACTAGCACCTTCACGTCTTCGCGGAACTCCAGTTCCTCAAGCACCGCCTTCATCCGGCGATTGAGCTTGGGGCTCATGCAATTGCGCTTCTCTGGGCGGTTGAACTTCACCCAGGCAATGCCGTCTTCGACGGTGAAAGCGACGGTGTCTTCTTCCGCGCGCTCGATCTTCTGCTTTTCGGTCATGGTCGTTCCTCTATGGTAATCGTGTCAGTTCAGATCGGGAAATGGCGTCAGATCGGGAAGTGTCCGGGCTCGGTTTCCATCGTGATCCAGCGCAGTTCGGTGAAGCTGTCGATCCCGGCCTTGCCCCCGAAGCGGCCGTAACCGGATGCGCCCACGCCGCCGAAGGGCATCTGCGCCTCGTCGTGCACAGTCGGGCCATTCACGTGGCAGATGCCGGACTTGATCTGGCGGGCAACGCGAAGTCCGCGTGCGGTGTCACGCGTGAACACAGCGGCCGACAGGCCATATTCGGTGTCGTTGGCCAGTTCGACCGCATGCGCCTCGTCACGCGCCCGGATCACGCCAACGACCGGACCGAAGCTTTCATCGCGGAACAGCTTCATGTCCTGCGTCACGCCATCAACGACATGCGCGGGCATCAGCACGTTGTGCGTAGTTTCGCCGCCTGTCAGAACTTTGGCACCCTTGGCTACGGCATCGTCGATCAGGCTCTGGCAATGCGCCACGGTCTTCGCATCGACAACAGCGCCGAGCGGCGTCGTACCTTCACGGGGGTCGCCCACCGCAAGCGTGGCAACCTTGGCCTTGAACTTCTCGGCAAAGGCATCGGCCACAGCATCGACGACGATGATCCGCTCGGTCGACATGCAGATCTGGCCCTGGTTCATGAAGGCACCAAACGCGGCGGCCTTCACGGCCTCATCAAGGTCAGCATCTTCCAGCACGATCAGCGGAGCCTTGCCGCCCAGTTCGAGCAGGCAGGGCTTGAGGTGCTCGGCAGCGCGCTTGGCGATGATCCGGCCGACTGCGGTCGAGCCGGTGAAGTTGATCCGCTTCACGTCCTTGGCGTCGATCAGCGCGCCGACGACATCAGCCGCGTCCTTCGGCGCATTGGTCACGACGTTGACCACACCTTCCGGGAAGCCCGCCTCGGCAAAGGCCTCGATGATCAGCGCGTGGGTGCGCGGGCATTGTTCAGATGCCTTGAGGATCACGGCATTGCCGCAGGCCAGAGGTACGGCGATCGCACGCACGCCAAGGATGATTGGCGCATTCCACGGCGCGATGCCGAGAATCACGCCAACCGGTTCGCGCAGAGCCATCGCCAAGCAACCGGGCTTGTCGGAGGGAATGACTTCGCCCGAAATCTGGGTGGTAAGCGCGGCCGCTTCACGGACCATAGATGCTGCGAGGCCAAGATTGAACAGCGCCCAGCCCTTGGTTGCGCCGATCTCGCCCATCATAGCCTCGACAAAGGCATCGGCCTTCGCCTCGAGCGCACTTGCGGCCTTCATCAGCACGGCACGGCGCGCGTTCGGCCCCATTGCGGCCCAGGCCGAAAAGGCAGCGCCAGCCTTGGCCGCAATCGCCGGAATGTCAGATGCCTGCATCGCCTCGGCGGTTGAAGCGACAGCACCGGTCATGGGGTTGATGCGTTCGAATTGCATGTCAGCTCTCCCTATCTGTTATGATCTATAGCAATTTCAGATTTGCCTCGCAACTGGCGAAATCAGGGCGGATGCCCCCTGTTCTTTTGTGCAGGAAATGCATTCGAAAGGGCACGTCAAAGCTTGCCTCGAAACGAAGCCCAACAAGCTGTATTATCCTAATTTCTTGGCAAATATCCTCTGCCCATCCTGGGCATGAGCGGTTAGTGTCAGAACAGCTAGTTGCATTTATTACAACTGCGTACGTATCTTTCGCACTTGCACAAAACCCGGCCCGAGCCCATTTCGGTCAGGCCTTTCAGGCATCCTCTCCCAAACTTTTCAGGGCCGCCCGGCAACGGTGCGGCCCATTTTTTTGCTCTGAACGCCTGAAGATAGCGGGCAATCAGCCTTGGGGAACAATCACGCTTCGCCCGATCACACTGCGTGATTCCATGGCGCGATAGGCCTTTGCCCAGTCCGCCAAGGCGAAGCAGGCATGCACATGCGGCATGATGACACCATCCGACGCCAGTTTGCGGATGCTCTCCAGATTCTCGGCGCCTCTCTCCGGGAAGCGCCTGCCATATTCGCCTGCGCGAACCCCCACAACGGAAAATCCCTTTATCAGCGGTATGTTGGCGCCAACTTGGGGAATGCGCCCCGCCGCAAAGCCGATTACCAGAAGACGCCCGTCGAAGGCGATGCATCTGGTCGACTCGTCAAAGACATCCCCGCCGACAGGATCGAAGATGAGATCTGCGCCGCGGCCGTCGGTCAGCGCCAGAACCTGTTCGCGAAAGCCTGCGCTCCCGTCGATTACATGCGCGGGTCCATAAAGCCGGGCGATCGCCTCACGCTTCGACTCGGACGACGCGACCGCGATGACCCGCAAACCCAATGCCTTGCCCAGGTCCACAGCGGCGAGTCCGACGCCCCCTGCCGCCCCATGCACCAGCAACCATTCACCCGCCTGGGCCTGCCCACGACGAACAAGGGCGACCCATGCCGTCAGATACGCCGCCCGCAACGATGCGCCCTGTGCCATCGACAGGCATTCCGGCAGCTGAATCAAAGCGTCGTCAGCGAACACGCCGTATTGCGCGACGCCGCCAGTCAGCCCGCCCGCGATCACGCGATCTCCCACTCGCCACCGACTTCCCGCTGCCGCCTCGACTACAATTCCGGCCGCCTCCATGCCGGGGACGAACGGAAGTGGTGGCTTGGCCTGATAACCACCACGCGTCATCAGCAGGTCCGGAAAGCCCAGAGCGGCAGCCTCGATCCTGACGAGGACTTCTCCCGGACCAACTTGCGGAACCGGCAGTTCCACAAGACCCATCCCGCGAAGGTCTTCGGCGAGTTCGTGCACCAGAAGGGCCAGCATCTTTTCCATGCAAATTCTCCCGGAACGACACTGAACGATTCTGCTTGGCGCACCAAGCTGCCCCTTCTTGACCGATCACTGCAAAAAAGTTCGTCCAGGATGCTGCAGTGCACCGGGAGCAATCGGCAAGGAGTACCCGAGCAGCGTCTGTCAGGCAGCAGCGTCGCAGGCCCGCCTGCAACTCGCTGACATCGGCCATAAATTTGAACACCTGTCCTAAGTCGGTCAGGCGACGGGCTCTTTCATTGCAGAACAGAGCTGGTTTCAATGGCATTCAAATTGCTGCACGGCACAAGCCAAAACCCCTGAAAACCAACGCTTTCCGCACCAAATGTGCTTGTTCAAAGCCTGACTGAGGTCTATTTTATGCATGGATCGAACAAGCGGGGCAAACCCGGCGGTCCAAAATAAAAGGGGAGGTCAGCAAACGGCCTTCACCAAAAAAGACAGTACGCAGGAGAATACCCCATGAAGATCCATTTCGCCGCCACCGCGGCGGTCGGCTTGCTGTCTGCGCCGCAGATTGCATTCGCCGCTCCCGCTCCCCAGACCGTGAACATCTCCGTTTCGGCCGACGGCCTCGACCTGACCCGGCCTTCCGACATGCGTCGCCTGCGCAATCGCATCGCCGACGCCGCTGCCGAAGCCTGCGATCCATCGGACCGCATGATCACCACGCCGATGCCTGATTACCAGTGCCGCCGTGTTGCCATCGCCAGCGTCGAACCGATGGTGCAGGAACTGGCTCAGGCCGCTCGTAGCGGAACCATGGCACGCCGCTGATGCGCCAAGGTTGATGCCCCGCCGATCAGCGCGCGCCGTTCCCTGGACGCGCGACGATCCAAGGGATGCACGCCCAGCGCCGGACGTGGAGGCATGCCCCTCCCGGCCGGCGTTGTCGCATCAGGTGCCCAGCACCTTGATCGCCACGGCGGCAGCTGCAGCGCGCGTTTCAACGCCGAGCTTTTCGTAGATCCGCTCGAGGTGCTTTTGCACTGTGCGCGGGCTGATCGCGAGGACCTCGGAAATCATGCCGTTGGACTTGCCATAGCTGATCCACAGCAGGACTTCGGCCTCGCGGTCCGTCAGCGCAAGGCGCTGCTGCAGCTTGCCCACGTCAGCCCTCGGGTTGAGCTCGTTGAGGCGGATAAGGACTTCAGTCTCACGGTACTGGGCAATAACCACCAGCTCGAGGGCACCTTCTTCCTGCTCGATCCGCGCCGTCGCCCCCAAGGCATTGCGCCCGATCAGACGCGTCAACGGTCCACGCAGGATATCGGGCAGAGGCCCCTGCTCCTTGTTCCAACCCGGGCTGACGCGACTGATCGCCTGCTCAGCCAGCGGCGTGCACCACAGCAGCGAGCCCTGCGTGTCGGTCGCCATCATCAACCGTCCCGTCGCATCAAGGCCCGCAGCGCCAGCTTGCATCGCTCGCGCATGGCCCAGATGGACGCGAACGCGGGCGAGCAGTTCGTGCACGTTGACAGGCTTGCGCAGGTAATCGACCCCACCGACCTCGAACCCCTCGATGACATGCTCGCTCTCGGTGAGCCCGGTCATGAACATTACCGGCACGTGCACAAGTTCCGGCCGTGCCTTGATCCGCGCAGTTGTTTCGAAGCCGTCGATCCCAGGCATGACCGCATCCATCAGGATGAGGTCGGGCGTGATGTGTTCAAGCAGGTCGAGCGCGGCCGTGCCCGAAATCGCCACGAGCACGGTGATGCCCGCCCCCTCCAACGTATCGGTCAGGAAGCGCAGCGAATCCGGCTCGTCGTCCACGACGAGAACGGTATCGCGCCGTGCGCTAACGCCACTCATCGGGCAACTCCTCAAGCATGCGCCCCATCGCGGCAAGATCGAACCGGTCGAGGCATTCGTAAAGTTTGGCAGCCAGGGGGGCCGCTGCAGGATCGGCCTGCTCCAGATTCCTGATCTCGCCTTCAAGTGCGCGCACATGACCGATGCGCACAAGCGATTTGAGTCGCTCGGCATGCTCGCGCGCTGCTGCGGTGATGCCCTCGCCACTGCGCAAGAGCGTGGCGCGCCGCCGGCAATCTCCACTGTCCGCGTTGATCCACTCCAGGCTCAAGTGCCGGCCAAGGGAATCGATCAATGCCCCCAGTTCAACCGGTTTGAGCAGGAACGCATCATGGTCAGCTTCGCGTCCTGACTGGCCGTGCCGCTCGAACGCATTGGCCGACAGCATCAGTATGGCAAGCGAGCGACCATGGAGAGCACGAAGATGTGCAGCAACCTGCCACCCGCTCATGCCCGGCATGCTCACGTCGCAGATCACGGCATCGAACCGCCCTTGTTCGGCAAGAGCGATTGCGGTCTGCCCGTCGCTGGCCTGCGAAACCTCGAAGCCCACTTCCGTCAAGGTCGTCCGCAGGACGCTCAGGTGGTCGAGATCGTCGTCAATCAGCAGAATCGAACGACGTGCGCCATGGTAGCCCACCGGTCGCGTGCGTTCGTTGGCGCGCTCGACCATGCCAGACACCTGCGGGGCCATCAGACGGATGCTGAAGCAGCTACCCTCGCCTACCCGGCTTTCAAGCGTTAGCTCGCCGCCAAGCATGCGCACCACCGCACTTGTGATCGCCAGGCCAAGGCCTGCGCCGGCACGCTCCGCTTCGCCATCGACATCGGCCCGCTCATAGGGTGCAAATATCCGCTCCTGGCGTTCGGGTGCAATGCCTGGCCCGGTATCGTGCACCTCGAAAGTCGCGATCTGGCCAGACCACTTGAGCACAAGCCGTATCGCGCCCGTCGGTGTGAACTTCACCGCATTGGAGACCAGATTGATCAAGGCCTGCCGCACCCGCCGCTCGTCCATGCGCACGAACTCGGGCAGCCGGTCTGGCAACTCGCATGAGAACGCCAGCCCCTTCTGCGTTGCCAGTGGCGCAAACATCTCGGCCACCTGCTCCACCAGCGCGCCGATACGGATCACGCCATTGTCGATACGCACCACGCCCTGCTCGACCGATGCGATATCGAGCAGTCCTTCGACAAGGTTCGTCAGGTGCTCTGCGCTCCGGCGGATCACCCTCGCCGCGTCTTGCGGATCGACGCCCGCCCCTCGCTCCACCAGTTGAGCGTAGCCATAAATGGCGTTGAGGGGCGAGCGGATTTCGTGGCTAACGTTGGCGAGAAAGCGGCTCTTTGCGCTATTGGCGGCCTCGGCCGCAGCAAGTCTTGCTCGCAGATCCTCGACATCGCAACCGGTCTGCGAGGAGCGCAGGCGCAACAAAGCGCCCGCTTTCTTGATCAGTCTGTTTCCGCCCTCACGGAAAGTGACCATTGCAACGACCTCGCGTGCCCGTGTTGTTGTATGGGGCACTTACGGTTTGTGCACTGCAACGGAAACAAACTCAAGCCCTGCCCTCGGTTTGCGCAGCAGGTATGTGAGCGTTCAAATAAGCTGGTCGCGCTGCAGGCGCTGCAACAGCCGTTCTGCCACAGAGTGACGGATCGCCTTCCCCTCGCGCAGCTTGACCCATGTGTTGAGGCCGATTCCGAAGTGATTCTGGATCACTTCGGGCTTCTGGCTCTTGAGCATCGAAGCCATCTTGTGGACGACTGCAGGCTCGACTTGTGTGAGACGCGGCGTTGTCATGTTCCCTCACGAACTATGGTTTCTGCCGACACCATATTTTTTGCAGTGCACGAGAGGACATACGTCAAATGCCGCACGGCATTCCTTGACACCTGTCATAAATTGAAACGCTACCGTTGGCTTGGTAGCGCACCCCACTCTGCGCGCGTGACGAATCCATTCCGCAGCCCTAAAGTCCTCACAGAAGCAGGAACCGGGGATTCACGATGGCGACACTGGCGGCAAACGATCAATTGGTACGCTACAACGCGGTAGCCCGCGCCTTTCATCTCGTGATCGCCGCGATGGTCATCTTCAACCTCGTCACCGGGATTGCCGGAGATGCGATTGAAGACATCTGGCAGCCGTTCCCCGCGCACAAGGCAACCGGCATACTGATCCTGCTGCTTTCGCTGGGTCGTCTCGGCTGGCGCTTCACCTGGACCATGCCTGACTGGCCAAGCAAGATGGGTAGCCTGCAACGCAAGATCGCGAGGGTCACGCACGTTGCGCTCTACTCTCTCATGCTGATCGTCCCGCTGACCGGTTGGATCTTTTCGTCGGCTGGCAAATACCCCCTATCGATCTACGGCCTGTTCGACTGGCCCAAGCTTGCCGTCGCCAAGGGCTCTGCCCTCGCCGATGCCGCGCATGAGGGCCACGAAGTGCTCGGTTTCCTCATGGCGGGCCTGGTTGTGCTGCACATTGCGGCGGCCCTGCATCACCATTTCATCATCAAGGACAATGTCTTGCGCCGCATGCTCTGATGCGCAGACGTATTCTGGCCGACAGCGAACGACATACCGCCTAGAAGCCGCTCGACAAGAATGGTCGGTGGGGCATGCGATCAGGCAAATCTGCTGCAAGAGTTGGCGCACGCAATCGCCGCTTGCCCATCATGGGCAGGCTGGCCTACCCATTGCTGCGGGAGTTCGATGCAAGGTCATGCAGCCTGGAGCCGACCGGTAGCAAGCCGCGCGGTGCAACAACTCGGCGCTTGGCATGGAAAGGCCGGTGCAACGGGCACGGGCATGCGGCGATGAATTCTCGTCGGAACCTCGCGCCAAACAGGGTGGAACTTGGCGCATGAGCCTCGATACGAATTCCAGAGCCAGCGAGATCGACGCGAAGATCATCGACGTGCTGCGTCATCGCGTCGGCAAGGACGAGCGGGCTGCAAAGCCACACGACTGGTACACGGCCACGGTTCTCACCCTGCGCGATGCGATCATCGATCAGTGGATGGAATCCACCCGCGAGACTTACGAGAAGGGCGGCAAGCGGGTCTATTACCTCAGCCTCGAGTTCCTGATCGGTCGCCTGCTGCGCGATGCCCTTTCTAACATGGGCCTGACCCGCGACATGGAAAAGGCCCTGCGCGAGCACGGGTTTGACCTTGCCGCACTCGAAAACCTCGAACCTGACGCAGCGCTGGGCAACGGCGGTTTGGGCCGCCTCGCCGCCTGCTTCATGGAAAGCCTCGCCAGCCTCGGCATCCCCGCCTACGGCTATGGCATCCGCTACGTTAATGGCATGTTCCGCCAGCGGATCGATGATGGCTGGCAGGTGGAACTGCCCGAAACCTGGCTCTCCCACGGCAACCCCTGGGAATTCGACCGCCGCGAAAGCGCCTACATCATCGGCTTCGGCGGCGAAGTGGTCGAGACCGGCGACGGCGTCGAATGGCGTCCCGCCGAAAAGGTCGAGGCAAGCGCGGTCGACACGCCTGTCGTCGGCTGGCGCGGCAAGCGCGTCAACACGCTGCGCCTGTGGACCGCCCACGCCTTCGATCCGCTGCGCCTCGATGCCTTCAACGCCGGTGACCACATGGGCGCCATGGCCGAGCAGGTCCGCGCCGACAGTCTCGTCCGCGTGCTCTACCCGGCTGACTCAACCCCCGCCGGACAGGAGTTGCGCCTGCGGCAGGAGTACTTCTTCACCTCTGCCTCGATCCAGGACATCGTTCGCCGCCACGTCCAGTTCCATGGCGACATCCGCACCCTGCCCGACAAGGCCGCGATCCAGCTCAACGACACGCACCCTGCCGTTGCCGTTGCCGAACTGATGCGCCTGATGGTCGATGTCCACGGCCTCGAATTCAACGAAGCGTGGGAAGTCACCAAGGCCACCGTTGCCTACACCAACCACACGCTACTGCCCGAAGCGCTCGAATCCTGGCCGCTGCCGCTGTTCGAGCGTCTGCTGCCGCGCCACATGCAGATCGTCTACGCGATCAACAGCCGCGTCCTGCGCGAGGCGCGCAAAGCCGGGATGGACGATGCCGCAATCGCCGCAATCAGCCTGATCGACGAAGGTGGCGAACGCCGCGTGCGCATGGCCAATCTTGCGTTCTCGGGCGCCCACAGCGTCAACGGCGTGGCAGCGCTCCACACCGATCTGATGAAGACCACCGTCTTCTCTGACCTGCACAAGCTTTACCCCAACCGCATCAACAACAAGACCAACGGCGTCACCCCGCGCCGCTGGCTGCAGCAGTGCAATCCCGGCCTGACCTCGGTCCTCAAGGACGCCATCGGCCCCGCCTTCCTCGACGATGCCGCAAAGCTGTCTGACCTCAACGCGCTCGCGGATGACGCGCCGCTGGGTGAGCGCATTGCCGAGGTCAAGCGCTCCAACAAGATCGCTCTCGCCAAGCACATCAAGGAACTGATGGGCGTCCGCCTCGATCCCGACGCCCTGTTCGACGTCCAGATCAAGCGCATCCACGAATACAAGCGCCAGTTGCTCAACCTGGTCGAAACCGTCGCGCTCTACGACCAGATCCGCAGCCACCCCGAACGCGATTGGGTGCCGCGCGTGAAGATCTTCGGCGGCAAGGCCGCGTCCAGCTATCACAACGCCAAGCTGATCATCAAACTGGCCAACGACATTGCCCGGCGCGTCAATTCCGATCCTTCGGTCGGCGGACTGCTCAAGGTCGTGTTCGTGCCGAACTACAACGTCAGCCTTGCCGAGAAGATCATCCCGGCCGCAGACCTGTCCGAACAGATCTCCACGGCAGGCATGGAAGCCTCGGGCACCGGCAACATGAAGTTCGCCCTCAACGGCGCACTCACCATCGGCACGCTCGATGGCGCGAATATCGAGATCAAGGACCATGTCGGCGATGCCAATATCGAGATCTTCGGCCTCACCGCCGATGAAGTCGAAGACAAGCGCGCCAACGGCTATAATCCCCGCGAAGTGATCGAAAGCTCGCGCGAATTGCAGCAGGCCCTTGCCGCCATCGCCACCGGCGTGTTCTCGCCTGACGATCCGGACCGCTACAAGGGCCTGATGGGCGGCATCTACGACCACGACTGGTTCATGGTCGCCGCCGATTTTGACAGCTACCACGCCGCTCAGCGCAACATTGATCGCCGCTGGGAACAGCAGGCGGCATGGCGCGCTTCGGCTATCCGTAACATCGCCAACGTAGGCTGGTTCTCGTCCGATCGCACGATCGGCGAATATGCCCGCGATATCTGGGGGGTCTGACGACCGCAATGAAACCACCGGCGAGCGCCATCGAAGCCCTTCTGGACGGGACGCACGCCGATCCTTTCTCGCTTCTCGGCATCCACGAGGGGCCGGACGGCGCATTCGCCCGTGCCGTCCTGCCCGGCGCGCAAGAGGCCGTGGCCTGGTCGCTCTCGGGCAAGAAGCTGGGCAAACTGGTGCGCGTTGATGGGCGCGGGCTGTTCGAAGGCAAAGTCACCGGCCCCCGCCAGCCCGTTCGCTATGCCTGCAAGGCGGGCGCGCACGAATGGCTGGTGACAGACCCTTACTCGTTCGGCCCCGTCCTTGGCCCGCTGGACGATCTCCTGATCGCTGAGGGCACCCACCTGCGCCTGTTCGACAAGATGGGCGCCCATCTGATCGAGCATGAAGGCGCAAGCGGCGTCCACTTCGCCGTCTGGGCACCCAACGCGCAGCTTGTCAGCGTCGTCGGCGATTTCAACGATTGGGACGCCCGCCGCCACCCGATGCGCCGCCGGGTCGATATCGGCGTCTGGGAAGTGTTTATCCCGGACATCGGCGAACATCGCACTTACAAATATCGCGTCGTCAGCGCGGACGGCACCGTCCTGCCCCTAAAGGCCGACCCCTTCGCGCAAGCCGCCGAGTTCCGCCCTAGCACGGCCTCGATCACCGCCCATCCGGTCAAGATGGACTGGGGCGATGCCGACCACCGCGCCCACTGGGCGAGCATCGACGCCCGCCGTCAGCCCATGTCGATCTACGAGGTCCACCCCGGATCGTGGCAGAAGCCGCACGACGAGGGCTTCTACACCTGGGACGAACTGGCCGATCGCCTGATCCCCTATGTCACCGAGATGGGCTTCACCCATATAGAGTTCCTGCCCGTCTCCGAACACCCTTACGACCCGTCATGGGGCTACCAGACCACCGGCCTCTATGCCCCGTCGGCACGCTTCGGCCCGCCAGAAGGCTTTGCCCGCTTCGTCGATGGTGCGCATCGCGCAGGCGTCTCGGTCCTGATCGACTGGGTGCCCGCACACTTCCCGACCGACGAACACGGCCTTGTCCGATTCGACGGCACCGCCCTTTACGAACACGAAGATCCGCGCCTCGGCTTCCACCCCGATTGGAACACGCTGATCTACAACTTCGGCCGCCGCGAGGTCGTCAGCTTCCTCGTCAACAACGCCCTGTTCTGGGCCGAACGCTACCACGTCGACGGGTTGCGCGTGGATGCCGTCGCCTCGATGCTCTACCGCGATTACTCGCGCAAGGCGGGCGAATGGATCCCCAACGAGGAAGGCGGTCGCGAGAACTGGGAAGCGGTCGAGTTTCTGAAGGCGATGAACCGCGCGGTCTACGCCAGCCATCCCGGCTTCCTGACCATCGCCGAGGAATCGACCTCATGGCCCGGCGTCAGCAAGCCCGCCTTCGCCGAAGCCCCGCGTGAGCATCTGGGCTTCGGCTTCAAGTGGAACATGGGCTTCATGCACGACACGCTCCAGTACATGGCGCGTGATCCGATCCACCGCCGTTACCACCACAACGAAATCACCTTCGGCCTGACTTATGCCTTCAGCGAGAACTTCGTCCTGCCGCTGAGCCATGATGAAGTGGTCCACGGCAAGGGCTCGCTCCTCGCCAAGATGAGCGGCGATGACTGGCAGAAGTTCGCCAACCTGCGCGCCTACTACGGCATGATGTGGGGCTATCCCGGCAAGAAGCTGCTGTTCATGGGACAAGAGTTCGCCCAGCGCCGCGAATGGAGCGAAGCCCGCTCGCTCGACTGGGATCTGCTCAACGCCCCCGCACACGAAGGCGTGCGCCGCTGGGTGCGCGATCTCAACCGCATCTACACCACCCGCCCTGCTCTCCACGCCCGCGATTGCGAGGGCGAAGGCTTCGAGTGGCTGGTAGTCGACGATGCGCAAGGGTCGGTCTTCGCCTGGGTGCGGAAGGCGCCGGGAGCAAAGCCGGTGGCGGTGATCTGCAACATGACGCCGCAAGTCCACGACAGCTACCGCCTGCCCCTGCCCCACGATGGCGCATGGCGCGAAGTGCTCAACAGCGATGCGCAGGACTATGGCGGCAGCGGCATCGGCAATCTCGGGCAGGTCACGGCAGAAGGCGGCGCGGCATTCGTCGTGCTCCCGCCATTGGCCACGCTCATGCTGGAATTCGAAGGTTAGAAAAGAGGACGGAGAAAAGGGGATGCGCGAAACTTACTCTCAGCCGCTGGCGCGCGATGCGATGGCGTATGTCCTTGCCGGTGGCCGTGGCAGCCGGTTGAAGGAACTGACCGATAACCGCGCGAAGCCTGCGGTCTATTTCGGCGGCAAATCGCGCATCATCGACTTTGCGCTGTCCAATGCGATCAACTCGGGCATTCGCCGCATCGGCGTCGCCACGCAGTACAAGGCGCACTCGCTGATCCGCCACATGCAGCGCGCGTGGAACTTCATGCGCCCCGAACGCAACGAAAGCTTCGACATCCTCCCCGCATCACAGCGCGTTTCGGAGGATCACTGGTACGAAGGCACCGCCGATGCCGTGTTCCAGAACATCGACATCATCGCCTCCTACGCGCCCAAGTACATGGTCATCCTTGCGGGCGACCACATCTACAAGATGGACTACGAATTGATGCTCCGCCAGCACGTGGAAAGCGGCGCAGACGTGACGATCGGCTGCCTCGTCGTGCCCCGGATGGAAGCCACCGGCTTCGGCGTCATGGCGGTCGACAAGACCGATTCAATCACCGATTTCATTGAAAAGCCTGCCAATCCTCCAGGTATCCCCGGCAACGAGGAGATGGCTCTGGCCTCGATGGGCATCTACGTGTTCGAAACGAAGTTCCTGTTCCAGATGCTCCAGGAAGATGCCGACGATCCCAATTCGAGCCGCGATTTCGGCAACGACATCATCCCCAAGATCGTCAAGAACGGCAAGGCGGTCGCCCACCGCTTCACCAATTCCTGCATCCGCGCAGCCGAGGAAATCGAGGAATACTGGCGCGATGTCGGCACGCTGGATGCCTACTTCGAAGCCAATCTCGACCTGACCGACGTTGTGCCCAAGCTCAACATGTACGACCGCGACTGGCCGATCTGGACCGACCAGATCATCGCCGCCCCCGCCAAGTTCGTGCATGACGAGGATGGTCGCCGCGGCATGGCGATCTCCTCGCTGATCAGCCAGGATTGCATCGTCTCGGGAGCCGTCGCCAAGCGCAGCCTGTTGTTTACCGGCGTAAAGATGGGCTCGTTCTCCTCGTGCGAGGAAGCCGTCATCCTGCCCTATTGCAACATCGGCCGTGGCGCGCGGCTCAGCCGCGTGATCCTCGATTCCGGCGTGCGCATCCCCGAAGGCCTCGTCGTCGGCGAAGACCCGATCCTCGATGCCAAGCGCTTCCGCCGCACTGACAGCGGCGTTTGCCTGATTACCAAGCGGATGATCGACCAGCTGGCATGAGCGTGAAAGTCCTCTCCGTCGCCTCCGAGGCCGTGCCGCTGATCAAGACCGGCGGCTTGGCCGACGTGGCGGGTGCGCTGCCTTCGGCAGTGGCCCCGCACGGGGTGGAGATGACGACCATCCTCCCCGGCTATCCCGCTGTCATGAAAGCACTTTCCCGCCCCCGCGCCGTGCATGCGTGGGACAGCCTGCTGGGCGAGAAGGCACGCTTGGTGGGTGGCAAGATCGACGGGCATCCTTTGCTGGTCGTTGACGCTCCCGCCTATTTCCAGCGCGATGGCGGCCCCTATGTCGACAGCTCAGGACGCGACTGGGCGGACAACTGGCGCCGTTTCGCGGCCTTCGCCAGAGCGGCTGCCGATGTCGCTGGCGGCGCGGTAAAAGGCAAACGATTCAACGTTGTGCACGCGCATGACTGGCAAGCCGCGATGGCGCTTGCCTACCTGCGCTTCGCCCCGCCCACCGGAGGCAAGCGCATTCCTTCGGTCATGACCATCCACAACATGGCGTTCCAGGGCCACTACGGTGCCGATCTGTTCCCCGCGCTCGGCCTCCCGCCTCAGGCCTGGGCGATGGACGGGGTGGAGTATCATGGCGGCGTCGGCTTCCTGAAAGCGGGGCTCGAGGCCGCGAGCATGATCACCACGGTCAGCCCGACATATGCCCGCGAGATAAGAACGCCCGAATTTGGCATGGGACTTGAGGGACTTATCGTCAGTCGCGGAGACCGCGTGCGGGGTATCGTCAACGGGATTGACATCGCCCAGTGGAACCCTGCGACCGATCTCCAACTCTCCGAGGCATACGGGCAACTCTCGAAGGCAAACGGGCAACTCTCCCTGGGCAAACGGGTAACCAACAAGCGCGCGCTGGAGGCAGAGTTCGGACTCGACGAGGGCGACGGCCCCCTCTTCATCGCCATCACCCGCCTCACCTGGCAGAAGGGCATCGACGTCCTGCTGGAGTGCATCGATCACCTCGTCGGCCTCGGCGGACGCCTCGCCCTCCTCGGCTCGGGCGACAAGGCCATGGAGAACGCGTTCCACGCCGCCGCCCTGCGCCACCCCGGCAAAGTCGGCGTGCGCATCGGTTATGACGAGGGGCTTTCCCACCGCATGCAGGGTGGCGGAGACGCGATTCTGGTGCCTTCGCGCTTTGAGCCTTGCGGCCTCACCCAACTCTATGGCCTCGCCTATGGCTGCGTTCCGGTGGTTTCGCGCACCGGGGGCCTCGCCGACACCGTGATCGATGCCAATCTGGCGGCGGTGATGGGCGGCGTGGCGACTGGCGTGCAGTTTGATGGCGTCAATTACGCGAGCCTTGCCGACGCGATCAGTCGGACTGTAACGCTTTATGGGCAAAAGGATGTCTGGCGGGCGATACAGCGCGCCGGGATGAAGACCGATTTCTCGTGGAGCCGCTCGGGCAAGGCCTATGCGGATCTCTATGCCAGCCTGATCGCGGAGGACCAATGACCCGTACCGTTGCGTCGACACCTTATGCAGGGCAGAAGCCCGGCACTTCCGGCCTGCGCAAGAAAGTGAAAGTTTTCCAGCAGCCTAACTACGCGGAAAACTTCATCCAGGCGGTGTTTGACGTGGTGGAGCGGAGCCCCGGCAGCACGCTGGTCGTCGGCGGAGACGGACGCTACCACAACCGCACGGTGATCCAGCAGACCATCCGCATTGCCGCTGCCAATGGCTACGATAAAGTGCTGGTCGGCAAGGGTGGCATCCTTTCCACCCCCGCCGCCTCCAATGTCATCCGCAAATATGGCGCATCCGGCGGCCTGATTCTCTCGGCAAGCCACAATCCCGGCGGACCGGACGAGGACTTCGGGATCAAGTACAACATAGCCAACGGCGGCCCCGCACCCGAGGGCGTGACTGAGGCGATCTATGCCCGGACGCAGACGATCGACCGCTGGCTCACCGTCGATGCGCCCGATGTCGATCTGGACACGCTGGGGGCGACAAAGGTTGGCGACCTGACCGTCGAAGTCATCGATTCCGTTGCCGACTATGCGGATCTCATGGAATCGCTGTTCGATTTCAATGCTATTCGGGCCAATGTTCAGGCTGGTTTTACAATGGCGTTCGATGCGATGAGCGCCGTCACCGGCCCCTACGCCACCGAAATCCTCGAAAGCTGCCTCGGCTTCCCGAAGGGCACCGTGCGCAACGGGGTGCCGCTGGAGGACTTTGGCGGGCATCACCCCGATCCGAACATGGTCCACGCGCACGAACTGTTCGAGACGATGTTTGGCGAGAATGCCCCTGATTTCGGCGCGGCTTCCGATGGTGACGGCGACCGCAACCTGATCGTGGGCAAGCATCGCTTCGTCACCCCGTCCGACAGCCTCGCCATGCTGGCCGCCAACGCCCATCTTGCCCCCGGATATGCGAGCGGCCTCAAGGGCATTGCCCGCTCGATGCCAACCAGCGCCGCCGCCGACCGCGTGGCCGAGGCGCTCGACCTGCCGTGCTTCGAGACGCCCACGGGGTGGAAGTTCTTCGGCAACCTGCTCGATGCCGGGATGGCCACGATCTGCGGCGAGGAGAGCGCCGGGACCGGCAGCGACCACGTGCGCGAGAAGGATGGGCTGTGGGCCGTGCTGCTGTGGCTCAACATTCTGGCCGTGCGCAAGATCAGCGTGGACCAACTGGCGCGCGAGCATTGGGCGAAGTTCGGGCGCAACTACTATGCCCGTCATGACTATGAGGCCTTGCCCACCAACAAGGCCGATGCGCTGATGGACGAACTCAAGGGTTCGCTGGCAAGTCTGCCAGGCAAATCGTTCGGTACGTTGGAAATTGCCGAGGCAGACAACTTCTCCTACCTCGATCCGGTCGACGGTTCGACCAGCAGCAACCAGGGCGTGCGCGTGCTGTTCGTAGGCGGATCGCGCGTGGTGTTCCGCCTGTCCGGCACCGGCACCGAAGGGGCAACCTTGCGCGTCTACCTCGAACGCTATGAGCCCGTTGGCGGCGATCTTGACCGCGAGACGCCGGACATGCTGGCAGACTTAATTGCGGCGGCGGACGCGATTGCGGGGATCACCCGCCATACGGCACGCACCGCGCCCGATGTGGTGACGTGAAGCCGGGGGTTGAGATAAGGGACGGTCGAACCCGCTTCACCGTCCGCTCCCCCCGCGCCCAAGCCCTGACGCTCTGCCTGTTTGATGGCGACGCCGAGCAGCGCTTGGCGATGGCGCGGGACGGCGAGAACTGGACCATCGAAATTGCGCAAGACTTGCGCGGTGCCCGCTACGGCTATCGCGCTGAGGGTGAGTGGAATCCCGCGAACGGTCTGTGGTTCGATCCCGCAAAGTTGCTGGTCGATCCCTATGCGCTCGAACTTGACCAGCCCTTCGTGTTCGATGTGAGCTTGTCGGCCTATGGGGCTGATACGGCTGCAATTGTTCCGAAGGCTATAGTCACCACGCCTGAGCCCGTTGCGCCTGCTGCGCCGCTCTTTCGCCATGGCGGGCTGATCTACGAACTCAACGTGCGCGGCTTTACCAAGCTGCACCCCGAGGTGCCGCAAGCGATGCGGGGCACAGTTGCCGCGCTGGCCCATCCTGCGGTGGTGAAGCACCTCAAACGCCTGCATGTCTCGGCGGTGGAACTCATGCCCATCGTCGCGTGGATCGACGAGCGGCACCTGCACCCGCTCGGCCTGACGAATGCGTGGGGCTACAACCCCGTTGCCATGATGGCGCTCGATCCGCGCCTGTGCCCCGGCGGCGTGGCGGAACTGCGCGATACGGTGGCAGCGCTGCGTGCGCATGGCATCGGCGTGATTCTCGACGTGGTGCTGAACCACAGCGGGGAGTCCGACGTTCTCGGCCCGGTGATATCGCTGCGCGGGCTGGACGATGCGGCCTATACCAAGGCACCGGACGGGTCGCTGATCAATGATACCGGCTGCGGCAACACGCTGGATTTCGGAAATCCTGCGGTGCGTGAACTGGCGCTCGATACCTTGCGCCACTTCGTCAGGCACTGCGGCGTTGACGGATTCCGCTTCGATCTGGCGCCGATCCTTGCGCGAAGCCCCGGCTTTGCCGCCGATGCGCCGATCTTTGCCGAGATTGCCGGCGATCCCCTGCTGGCCGACCGGGCCATGATTGCCGAACCCTGGGACATCGGTCCTGGCGGATACCAGCTGGGAGCTTTCCCGCCCAACTGGCTGGAATGGAACGATAGATTTCGCGATGACGTTCGTCGGTTCTGGAAGGGCGAGGCTGGCGTGAATGTGCTGGCGACGCGGATCGCTGGCTCAGCCGACCTGTTCGGCAAGGCCTGTCGTTCGGTCAACTTCCTCGCCGCGCATGACGGCTTCACGCTGGCGGACATGCTCGCCTACGAGCAGCGCCACAACCACGCCAACGGCGAGGATAACCGCGACGGGCATGGCGAGAACTTCAGCTGGAACAACGGCGTGGAAGGACCGACCGATGATCCGCAAGTCCTCGCCCGCCGCACTGCCTATGCGCGCGCGATGCTGGGGACACTGTTCGTTTCGACCGGCACGATCATGCTGACAGCAGGCGACGAGTTCGGGCGCAGCCAGCGCGGTAACAACAACGCCTATGCGCAGAACAACGCGATTACCTGGATCGACTGGGAAAAGCGCGACCGAGCGCTTGAGGCCCATGCCTTTGCGCTTTCAGAATGGCGCAGCGCGCGGATCGAGCAGTTTGCCAGCTTCCCGGGCAATGGGACATGGCGCAGGCTGGACGGAGTCGGGATCCATCCCGGCGACTGGGAGTGGCCGGAAACTCCCGGATTCTCGTGGAAAGGTGAAGGCTATGGCTTCCGGGTCGACCGGACCGTGCCGCATGCAGGTCCGGTCGAAAGTTCAGGCACCGAGACGGCGCAAGGCGCGGTCGGGGTGGAAGGCGCCTAGCGGAGCGCGCTGGCTGCTTTCGAGCGCGATGGGCTTGGGCAGCAGCTGGTTGAGCAGCAGGCGGCCGAACGTCCATTCGCCAAGTCCGGATTCAGCATTGATGTGGCCGACCTCGCCCGCATCGGCAAAGCCGCTGCCCCATGCGCGCGCCAGATGGCGGGCCTGTCCGATGCCCATGTAGGGATCGTTGCGGCTGGCGACGAGGATCGACGAGAACGGGAGTTCGCCGTGCGGGAACGGCGCGAAACGGGTCAGGCGGCGGTCGATCGGGCGCACTTCTACGTCTGGGGGCGCGACCAGCAGCGCACCGAGAACCTTGCCATCAGCGGGCTTTTCGAACTCTGCCCACCACGCGACGGCGAGGCAGCCGAGGCTGTGCGCGACGAGGACGACGGGCCGTTCGGAGCGATGGACCGCAAGGTTGATCTTGTTGACCCAGGTGTTGCGGTGCGGATCGTCCCACAGGCCGAGGTCGACGCGGCGGCAGTCGGGCAGGTCCTGCTCCCACTGCGTCTGCCAGTGACCGGGGCCGCTGTTGCCGAGACCCGGGACGGTAAGGATCAGCGGGTCCTGCCCCGCTGCGAACGAGCGTTGTTGAGTCATGATGCTGTCTCCTGAAGCGGAAAGCCGGTCGACTCGGTCTACGTCCCGACAAGTCAGAAATAACTCAACTAATTTGATAGACAAGAGACCTGCGCCAGATTGCAGGCGGCTTGCGTCAAGCCGTTGACGGCATGCCCCATGCCCGCTCCTTGCGGAATGCGCCCGCCGTCTGGCCGGTGCGAGCCTTGAAGAAGCGGGCGAAGTAGGCGGGGTCAGAAAAGCCCAGCGCATAGGCGATCTGGGCGATGCTCGCGCCCGAAAACGCAAGGTTGCGGCGGGCTTCGAGGATCAGGCGGTCATGCAGGATCTCGGCCGGCGGCTTGCCGGTGAGCAGGCGGGTGGCGCGGGTCAGCGTGGAGGCCGTGGTGCCAAGCCTGGCGGCATATTCGCTGATCGGAAGGTGATCACGATAGTGCTGTTCGGCCAGCGTGCGGAAACGGGCGACCAGCGGCTCGTGCCCGCTTCCACTGCGGGTGCCGTGATCGTGCGACGCCGCCTGCGCCGCGATGGCCAGGATCAGCGCGACTTGCGCAAGCAGGGCCGGGCCGACCGCATTGCCCTGCCCGAGCTGATGCGACAGGTCTGCGAGAAGCCAGCCGAGACGTTCGATGGTCTGCGGCTGGGCACCAAGGGAAGCGGCCAATGCCGAACCGCCGATCTGCTGCAGGTCTTCCAGCAGGCCTGCCAGGCGCGGATCGTTGGCGAGGTCGGCGGCGAGCGAGAGGACCCACCCCTCGGCCCCTGCGTCGAAGCGGAAGGCGTGGACGCAGGAGGGCGGCACGATCACCTGCGCGGGGGCTGCGAGGCAATGCTCGGCCTGCTCGCCGTGGAGCGTGACGCCGCCGGATTGGAGCAAAAGGAGCTGGAGCATCTGCGGATGAGCGTGCGGTTCTATAGTCCATTCGTGAAGGGTGGCGCGATCGCGGATGCGTTCAAGGTGGACGAACTCCGGAGGCAGGGAAATGCCCTGTTCTCCGTAAAGCGTGTAGCGACTGAAGCTTTTCGCCTGCATGGACCGCACTGTCGCAGGTTGCGCGAAAAGTGCAAGAATTTGCGCGCAGGCTGCGTCGCCTCCTGCGCTTCTTCCGGGCATCCTCAGCGGCAAGAGAGGAGACTTGCCATGGCAACCGTGCTCGAGCGTGCAGCATTCCGGTTCGATCCCTATTCCCCGGCCATCGATGCCGATCCGTTTCCGGCCTACAAGACGTTGCGCGACGAATATCCGTGCTTCTGGTCCGAGGAGGCCGGGAAGTGGGTGCTTTCGCGCTATGCCGATGTGCTGGGTGCCTTGCAGGACTGGCGTACCTATTCCTCGGCCAAGGGCAATCTGGTCGACGAGTTTCCGGGCCGTGCGGGATCGACGCTCGGGTCAAGCGATCCGCCGCGGCATGACCGTCTGCGGGCGCTGATCCAGTCGGCAGTGACCAAGCGGGCGCTGGAGCACATCGTCGAACCGGCGCGCGCAGCGGCGCGGGCGCATCTGGCCGAGATTGCGGACAAGCCGGTGTTCGATCTGGTGGGGGACTACACCTCGAAGTTGACCGTCGATCTGCTGTTCTACCTGTTTGCTCTGCCGGAAGAGAATGCGGACCTGGTGCGCCACAACGCGGTGCTGATGGTCCAAACCGATCCGGTGACGCGGCAGAAGAGCCCTGAACACCTCGCCGCATTCCACTGGATGGCGGAATATGCCGAAAAGCTGGTGCAGGCGCGCAAGGCCAATCCGGGCGACGACTTGCTGTCGAACTTCATTACCGCCGAGATCGACGGCGAGAAGCTGCTCGACAAGGAAGTGCAGCTGACTGTGACCACGCTGATCATGGCGGGGATCGAGAGCCTTTCGGGCTTTATGGCGATGTTCGGACTGAACCTTGCCGACTATCCGCAAGCGCGGCAGGCGCTGGTTGCCGATCCTTCGCTGATCCCCGATGCCATCGAGGAATCGCTGCGGTTCAACACTTCGGCACAGCGCTTCAAGCGGACTCTGACGCGGGACGTGGAACTGCACGGGCAGGTGATGATGGCGGGCGATGCGGTGATCCTCGCCTATGGCTCGGCCAATCGTGACGAGCGGATGTTCGAGAACCCGGACGTCTATGACATCACCCGCAAGGCGAAGCGGCATCTGGGCTTTGGCGGGGGCGTGCACGCGTGCCTCGGATCGATGATCGGACGGCTGGCGACGCAGATTGCCTTTGAGGAACTGCTGAAGGTCGTGCCGGTGTTCAGCCGCGTCGACGAGACATTGGACTGGGTCTCGTCATCGAACTTCCGCAGCCCGAAAGTGCTGAGGCTCGTCAAAGGGGCTTGAAGGGGCGCAGGGCTCAGCAGGTGGCGGGTCATGCACGGCTCGTCGCAAGGGAGCCCTGCAGCACTTGCAGGTGTGATGCGGTGCATACAATTTGCGGACCAATGGATGATAACCGGGGTCTCGCATAATGGTTCCTGATCGGCGCCAGTTTTTGGGCGCCATGGTTGCAACGCTGGGCAGCATGGCCGTATCGGGCCAGCCTGCACTGGCAGTCACGCCTCCCAAAGAGTTGGAAGTCTCCCCTTTCGCGCAGCCGACGCCGCCGTTGCTGGTGCAGCGCGCGATTGCGGCGCTGGATGCGCACGGGGCGCATATCCGGCACCGTGACCTCGTCGGACTGGTCGATTTCGGCAAGGCTTCGCGCGAATCGCGGTTCCATCTGGTCGACATCGAGGCCGGCAAGGTCGTCTCCTCGCACCTCGTTTCGCATGGCAGCGGGTCTGACCCGGCCAACAGCGGTTGGGTGCAGCGGTTTTCGAACCGCTACGGCTCGAACGCATCGAGCCCCGGTGCTTTTCTCACTGGCGTGACCTACTACGGCAAGCATGGCCGTTCGCGTCGTCTGATCGGGCTGGAAGATGCCAACAGCGCCGCGCTCGAACGCGGCATCGTGATCCACGCGGCAAGCTATGTCAGCGAGGACATGGCGGCGACACAGGGGCGGATTGGGCGCAGCCAGGGCTGCTTCGCCTTTTCGAACAGTGACATCAACGGCGTGCTGGAGCGTCTTGGTGAGGGCCGCCTGCTCTACGCGGTCAAGTAAAAGCGGCACGCGCGGCTTCAGCCAGCGCACTTGAATCGACAACAAGATCCGGACGCTCCCGCGCAGCGATCAGCCCGATGGTGCGCCTGAAATCGTAATCAGCCAGCGGCACCGCGACGACCCCGTCCCGCGCCAGCGATTGCGGTGCGGTTGTCACACCCATCCCGGCTCTCACCATCTCGATGCAGCGATCATCGTTGGACGATCGCAGGAAGAACGGCGGGCGCACGCCGCGCTGGGTGAACCAGCGACTGGTCTCGCCCAGTATCTCGCAGGAGCGGCGGGCGATCATGGTCTCGGCGGCGACGTCGCTGGCGTCGAGCAAGGTTGCTCCGGCAAGAGCATGCCCCTCGGGCAGGAGCAGGCGGTAGCCTTCCTCCAGCAGCGGCAGCGACGGCCTGTCCGCGTCCTCGGGCCGCATGAGCGTCAGAATGGCGTCGACCTGCCCCTCCCCCAGTTTGCGGCGCAGTTCCGCATCGGTGCCTTCGGCCATGGTCAGCGGCTGCGGACCGGCATGGCTGCGTGCCAGACGGGATAGCGCAGGTGTGGCGATCGAGGGCAGGACGCCAAGCCGCAAGGGGCTGAGCGGTACAGGCGCGTCGGCAAAGGCCGCTTCGGCAGCACGAAACTCGCGCTCTATCGCCCGGGCATGGTTGACGAGGCGCGTGCCCGCCTCGGTCAGCCTCACCTGCCGCCGCTCGCGCAGGAACAGCCGCGTTCCGGCCAGCCGTTCGAGTTCGGCGATGGCGGCAGACAGGGTGGGCTGCGAAATTGCCAGCCGCTCGGCCGCGCGCGTGAAGTTGCCGGTTTCGACCACGGCCAGGAACTGCCGGAGCTGAGCGCGTTTCATCATAGGAAAAACCTATCGCAAATTGCGATGCAAATCAATTTTGAGCGATGGTTTGGCGATGATACGATCCAAGCCAGAAAACCAGTTGAGGATGCCCGAGATGCGCGCCACGCCCGATTTCGACTTCGGCCTGACCGAAAGCGCCCTGATGATCCGCGAGGCGGCGGGTCGCTTCGCCGACGAACAAATTGCTCCTCTCGCTGCCGAGATCGACCGCAACGACCGCTTCCCGCGCGAGTTGTGGGAGCCGATGGGTGCGCTTGGCCTGCACGGGATCACGGTGGAAGAAGAGTTCGGCGGTCTGGGCCTCGGTTATCTCGACCACGTCATTGCGGTGGAGGAAGTCAGCCGCGCCTCGGGTTCGGTGGGCCTGTCCTATGGCGCGCACTCCAACCTCTGCGTCAACCAGATCCGCCGCTGGGGCAATGACGAGCAGAAGGCGAAGTACCTGCCCAAGCTGATCTCGGGCGAGCACGTGGGCAGCCTTGCCATGTCTGAGGCCGGCGCTGGATCGGACGTAGTTTCGATGAAGCTGCGCGCCGAGCCTGTCGCGGGCGGATTCCGCCTTAATGGCACCAAGTTCTGGATCACCAACGGCACTTATGCCGACACGCTGGTGGTCTATGCCAAGTCCTCTCCTGATGCAGGCAGCCGGGGCATCACCGCATTCCTGATCGAGAAGGACATGGCCGGATTTTCCATCGGTCAGAAGATCGACAAGATGGGCCTGCGCGGGTCGCCCACCTGCGAACTGGTCTTCGACGATTGCTTTGTGCCGGAAGAAAACGTGATGGGGCCGCTCCACGGCGGCGTCGGCGTGCTGATGAGCGGGCTGGATTATGAGCGCGTGGTGCTGGCGGGCATGCAGATCGGTATCATGCAGGCCTGCCTCGACACGGTCATCCCCTATGTGCGCGAGCGCAAGCAGTTCGGGCAGCCGATCGGCACGTTCCAACTGATGCAGGCCAAGGTGGCCGACATGTACGTCGCGATCCAGTCGGCGCGAGCCTACGTCTATGCCGTCGCCAAGGCTTGCGATGCCGGGCAAACCACGCGCTTTGATGCGGCAGGGGCGATCCTGCTGGCCAGCGAGAACGCGTTCCGTGTCTCGGGCGAGGCGGTGCAGGCTCTGGGCGGCGCGGGCTATACCAAGGACTGGCCGGTGGAGCGCTACCTGCGCGATGCCAAGTTGCTGGACATCGGTGCCGGAACCAATGAAATCCGCAGGATGCTGATCGGCCGCGAACTTATCGGAGCGCGCTGATCGATAAACGATAATGACCTTGCGGAGAGATCGATGCGCCTGAAAGACCTTATTGCCAGTGCCGCCCTGCTCGGGCTTTCCCATCCGGCACTTGCGCGGATGGAGAAGACTACGGTCCACAGCGCATCTGTCGAAGGCAATCTGGAGGGCAACTCCGCCGAGCGCACGGTCTACGTGTTCCTGCCCGACAGCTACGACAAGGCCAAAGGCAAGCGCTATCCGGTGATCTATTTCCTGCACGGGTACAATTCGACCGCTGACCAGTATGTCGAGCGCAATGACTTCGATGCGGCGCTGAAGGCATCCGGCGTCGAGGCGATCATCGTCGTGCCCGACAGCATGACCAAGTGGGGCGGATCGATGTATTCGAACTCGCCCACCGTCGGGAATTTCGAGGATTTCGTGGCGGTCGATCTGGTGGCGTGGACGGACAAGCACTTCCGCACGATTGCGACGCGTGAGGCGCGCGGCCTCGCCGGTCATTCGATGGGCGGCTACGGCACGCTCAAGCTCGGCATGAAGCGGGCAGACGTGTTCGGTGCGCTCTATGCGATGAACCCGTGCTGCCAGATCCCGCGCCCCGCCTCTTCGGCCGATCCGAAGTACGAAGGCTGGTCAGTGGATCAGGCACTGGCGGCTGACTGGATGAGCCGGGGCAACTTTGCCGTGGCGGCAGCATGGTCGCCCAACCCCGCCAAGCCCCCGTTCTACGCCGATCTTGGTACGAGCGATGGCAAGGTCAACGAACTGGTCATCGCCAAGTGGGCGGCCAATTCGCCGGTGGCAATGGCCTCGCAATACCTGCCCTCGCTGAAAGGGATGAGCGGCATCGCCATCGATACCGGGGATAGCGATTTCGTGAGGGCGGACGACGAACTGATCCATGACACGCTGACCCGGTTCGGCATTGCGCACGACTGGGAAATCTATGTGGGCGACCACGGCAACCGGGTGAAGGAGCGGTTTCGCACGCATGTGCTGCCCTTTTTCTCCCGCCATCTTAAACCGCACCTGAAAGGCAGCACGCGTTGAGCGCTCCGGTCCTCTCGAGCAACATCGAACTCAACTCCGAACAGGCGCAGGCGCGCGCGGCGCACAACCGTGCGCTGGCTGCCGAACTGCGGGATCGGGTCGCCAAAGCCGCGCTGGGCGGTGACGAGCGCAGCCGGGAACGCCACGTCTCGCGGGGCAAACTGCTCCCGCGTGACCGGGTTGAACGGCTCCTCGATCCCGGCTCGCCGTTCCTCGAGATCGGGCAGCTCGCGGCGGGCGGCATGTATGGCGACGAGGTGCCCGGCGCTGGAATCATCACGGGCGTGGGCCGCGTTTCGGGCCGACAGTGCATGGTCTTTGCCAATGACGCGACGGTCAAGGGCGGCACCTACTTCCCGATTACGGTGAAGAAGCACCTGCGGGCGCAGGAGATTGCGCAGGAGAACCGCCTGCCCTGCGTCTATCTGGTGGACAGCGGCGGCGCGAACCTGCCCAACCAGGCCGAAGTCTTTCCCGACCGCGATCACTTCGGCCGCTTCTTCTACAACCAGGCCAACATGAGCGCGTTGGGCATCCCGCAGATCGCCAGCGTCATGGGCTCGTGCACCGCAGGCGGGGCCTATGTTCCGGCGATGAGCGATGAATCGGTGATCGTGCGCGAACAGGGCACGATCTTTCTGGCCGGGCCTCCGCTGGTTAAGGCAGCGACGGGCGAGGAGATCACCGCAGAAGCGCTTGGCGGTGGTGACCTTCATGCGCGCAAGTCTGGCGTGGTCGATCATCTGGCCGATAGTGACGAGCACGCGCTGACGATCGTGCGCGATATCGTTTCGCACATCGGCTCTGCAGGCGATGCGGGCATTGCACGGCGGGAGCCTGTCCCGCCGAAGTACGATCCCGAACAGCTCTATTCGATCATTCCCGAGGACGTGCGCGCACCCTATGACGTGCATGAGGTCATCGCGCGGATCGTCGATGGCAGTGAGTTCCACGAGTTCAAGGCGCACTACGGCACCACGTTGGTCTGCGGCTTTGCCCATATCCACGGGCTGCCGGTGGCGATCCTCGCCAACAACGGCGTCCTGTTTTCGGAAAGCGCGCAGAAGGGTGCGCACTTCATCGAACTGGCCTGCCAGCGCCGCATTCCACTGCTGTTCCTGCAGAACATCTCGGGCTTCATGGTTGGCGGCAAATATGAGGCAGAGGGCATCGCCAAGCACGGCGCCAAGCTGGTGACTGCGGTAGCGACGGCACAGGTCCCGAAGATCACCGTGCTGATCGGCGGGAGCTTCGGCGCAGGCAACTACGGCATGTGCGGCCGCGCCTATCAGCCGCGCTTCCTGTTCACATGGCCCAATGCTCGCATCTCGGTGATGGGCGGTGAGCAGGCCGCAAGCGTGCTGGCGACGGTGCATCGCGATGCAGACAAGTGGTCGCCGGAGGAAGCAGAAGCCTTCAAGGCGCCGATCCGCCAGAAGTACGAAGACGAAGGCAATCCCTATTACGCCACGGCGCGGCTGTGGGACGATGGGGTGATCGATCCGGTGCAGACAAGGGATGTGCTGGGGTTGGCCCTAGAGGTTTGCCTGCAGGAACCGATTGCGGAGGCGCCCCGCTTCGGGGTGTTCAGGATGTGATGGCAATGATCAGCATGATCCTCTCGTTCGCACTTTCAGCTGACACCGCGCTGCCGAAGGCGGCCCCGCTCGCGCAACCGGACTTTGGCGACAAAGCGATATTGCAGGTGATCGACGCCACGTTTGCCTCGCTTGAAAGCGGAGATGGCGAGGCGCTCTTGAAGCTGGTCTATCCCGAAGGCCGAGTAACCGCCCGGGGAGCAAAGCCCGACGGAGCGGCTTTCATGCGCACGCAGACTTTCGCAGAATATGCCGCAAAGATGAAATTGGGTTCGGGTTTCATAGAACGCATCAGCAACCCGGTGATCGAGCAGGATGCCGATGTCGCGATGGTATGGGCACCCTTCACGACTACCGTCGGCGGCAAGGTCGTCAGTTGCGGATATGATCATTTCGATCTGATCCGCGAGAATGGCGCGTGGAAGATTCTGAACATCACTTTTTCCACCCGCACCACGGAGTGTCCGGGGCAATGATCAAATCCCTACTCATCGCCAATCGCGGCGAGATCGCCTGCCGGGTCATTCGCACTGCGCGGCGCCTGGGCATTCGCACGGTCGCGGTTTACTCCGACGCTGACCGCAACGCGCTGCATGTGCGCTCGGCGGACGAGGCGGTACACATCGGACCTGCAGCGGCGCGCGAGAGCTATCTGGTGGGCGAGCGGATCATTGCCGCTGCACTCGCCACGGGAGCCGAGGCTATCCATCCGGGGTACGGGTTTCTTTCGGAAAACGCCGAGTTCGCGCAGGCGGTGCTGGATGCGGGACTTGTTTGGGTCGGGCCCAAGCCTGCCTCGATCACCGCCATGGGTCTGAAAGACGCGGCCAAGGCGCGGATGATTGCGGCAGGTGTACCGGTAACGCCGGGATATCTGGGCGAGGACCAAAGCCCTGAGCGATTGCAGGCCGAAGCGGATGCAATTGGCTATCCCGTGCTGATCAAGGCCGTGGCGGGTGGCGGCGGCAAGGGGATGCGGCGGGTCGAGCGCGCCGGGGACTTTGCCGAGGCCCTGGCTTCGTGCCGTCGCGAGGCTGCATCGTCGTTTGGCGATGATCGGGTGCTGATCGAGAAGTACATTCTCTCGCCCCGGCACATCGAAGTGCAGGTCTTCGGCGACAGCCATGGCAACGTCGTCCACCTGTTCGAACGTGATTGCTCGCTGCAACGGCGCCACCAGAAGGTGATCGAGGAGGCCCCTGCCCCCGGCATGGACGCGGCTACGCGCGAGGCGGTGTGCGGCGCGGCAGTGCGTGCGGCCAAGGCTGTCGATTACGAAGGCGCGGGCACCATCGAATTCATCGCCGACGGGTCGGAAGGTCTGCGCGCGGACCGCATCTGGTTCATGGAAATGAACACGCGCCTGCAGGTCGAGCACCCGGTAACCGAGGAGATCACCGGGGTCGATCTGGTGGAGTGGCAGTTGCGGGTGGCTTCGGGCGAAGCGTTGCCCAAGCGGCAGGACGAGCTGAGCATCAACGGCTGGGCGATGGAAGCGCGGCTCTATGCAGAGGACGCGACACGAGGCTTCCTGCCGAGCATCGGTCGCGTCGATGACTTCATCTTTCCGCACTATCGCGCGCGCATAGATACCGGCGTGGAAGCAGGCGCCGAGATCACGCCGTTCTACGATCCAATGATCGCCAAGGTCATCGTCCATCGCGACACCCGGTCAGAGGCCATCGCTGGCCTGCGCGAGACGCTCGAGGAAGGCGTCGTAGGACCGCTGATTACCAACAGCGGGTTCCTGTGGCGGCTGCTTGGCCACGCGGCGTTCGAAACGGGTGTGGTGGATACCGGGCTGATCGAGCGGAATCTGGAGACCCTTACAACGAGGCCCGAGCCTTCAGCCGAGGCTTTGGGGCTAGCGGCGATGCGTGTTGTTGGCACGCCCGGCCTGACGCCTTGGAGCAGCCAGAGCGGTTTCCGCATGAATGCTCCGGCGCGACGGGAGATAAGACTGTCGGACCAGTTCGGGCGAACCTTCGCCGTGGACCTCCCGCAGGAGCAGGCGGTCGACTATTGGCCCGGCGAAGACGTGACCGGCATCGACGAGGGCGGTGAGCGGTTCCTTGTCAGGATGGCCCGGGCCGAAGGTGGTGCGGGTGGATCGGCTTTGGATGGTGCGATCCTCGCGCCCATGCCCGGCAAGGTCATCTCTGTCGACGTCTCCGCAGGGCAGTCCGTCACCAAGGGACAGAAGCTCATGGTGCTTGAGGCAATGAAGATGGAGCATGCCCTCACCGCTCCGTTCGATGGAATGGTGGCTGAACTGAATGCAGTCGCTGGCGCACAGGTTCAGGTCGAGGCGGTGCTGGCGCAGATCGAGAAGGCAGAAGTCTGATGGCGGGCAAGTTCTTCGACGAATGGCAGGTGGGTGACACGATCGAGCACGAAATCCGCCGCACGGTCACCGAGACCGACAATCTGCTGTTCTCGGTCATGACCCACAACCCGCAGCCGCTCCACATCGATGCCGAATCGGCAAGGGCGAGCGAGTTCGGTCAGATCCTGGTGAACGGCACATTCACCTTCGCGCTGATGGTCGGATTGTCGGTCGGAGACACGACTTTGGGCACGCTGGTGGCAAATCTTGGCTACGACAAGCTCGTCATGCCCTTGCCGGTTTTCATCGGCGACACGATGCGTGCAAGCACCGAGGTGGTCGAAATTCGCGAGAGCCGCTCGCGCCCTGACGCCGGGATTGTCACTTTCAAACATGAACTTATCAATCAGCGAAACGAGGTCGTTTGTCGCTGTCTCCGGTCTGCGCTGCTCAAAAAACGGCAGAATTCTGCGGAAAAATAAAGTCATTTCGGACTAAATTCTTATAGTTAAATTTAACTTAATTACGAATGTTGCATTTCGGTAAACCCCGCCGGGCTGAAACTTGCTACGACGAGCGAGCACGCGGGATCAGTGCACTCGTAGTATGAGACAACCTTCGGGGGGCTAAAAATGAATGTGATGATCAAGCGGCTTGCCGCAACGCTTGCTGCTGCGAGTGTACTTTCCCCAGCCTTTGCCATGGCCGGCACGAGAGCGGCCACTGCAGTTCCAGCGTCGAAGGCGTCGAGCCCGGCGCAGGGGCCAAAGAACGGATTTCCGGCCAGCCCAGGACTCGAGATTGCCAAGATCAAGGCCAACGGCAACGCAGCCTTCAAGCGCAAGAGCGCCGGCACCTGATTGTCTTGGGCTTGAAACGTGACGCGCCCCGTCAGCCTCGCTGTCGGGGCGCTGTCGCATCAGGACACTGGGCAAGTCGCGAGCGTAGCGCATCGAGCACCCAGGCACGTGCAGGTCCGATAGGACAGTCCCGCCGCCATAACGCGTGGAAGCGATAAGGCATTCCCGGAGCCTCGGGCAGAGCCAGTTGTACGAGGCGACCGGAGGCCAGGTCCGTCTCGACAAGATGTCGGGGCATGTTACCCCAGCCGATCCCTTCCCTTAGCAAGGCATGGCGCGATCCCAGATCGCCCAGCCGCCACGTGCTTGCCGCGAACACGGAGAAATCCCGTCCTTCGGTCAGTCGGGAACGGTCTGTCAGGACAAGCTGGCGATGCTTGCGCGCTTCTCCGGGTGGAATGACGCTCATCCGCGCCAGCGCATGGTCCGGCGCTGCGACAGGGATGAGATCCACCTGGCCAATGACTTCGCGTTCAAGTTCCGGAATGGCAACAAGTTCCGGGCCGGATATGCCGAGTTCGGCCGACCCATCGAGCACGAGCGCGGCAATGGCTCCAAGCGCTTCGACATTCAGGCGCAACTGGACAGTCGGGAATATCTGCTGAAATTCGCGCAGGACTTGAGCCACAAGGTGGGTCGGGAACATCACATCGATGGCCAGGCCAAGTTCCGCTTCGAGACCCTGATTGAAGTTCCGGACGCCCGCGATCAGCGCGTCGATATCGTCAGCCACGGCCCGCGCCTGCGCCAGCATTGCCTTGCCTGCGGGGGTAAGTACCGGCTTTTTCGACCCCTCGCGATCGAACAGCGTCACCCCTAACTGCGTTTCCAGCGTCACGATGCCATAGCTGACGACCGAGATGGCGCGGCCCAACTTGCGCGCTGCGGCGTTGAAGCTGCCTTCGTCCACCACAGCGAGGAACAGGCGGAGCTGGTCGAGTGTTGGCTGTCCGACGTCCATCGACGGGCCTTTCAAGTAATTCGAATATCCTGATTGAATTTATCGGGATATTCCGAACGGATCGCAAGGCCTATCTCCGCCCCAACAGGACGGACCAGATACCGCCCATTTGGAGAAATCGCCATGACCCAGACACTTGCAAAAGCTCACATCGAACTGCGTCCCTTCGCCTCGCTCGGTGCAGCAAACCACGGTTGGCTCGATGCCCACCACCACTTCTCGTTCGGCGGCTACCATGATCCAGCGCGCGTTCACTGGGGTGCATTGCGCGTGTGGAACGACGATCGCATCGCTCCCAAGAGCGGCTTTCCCACCCACCCGCACAGCGACATGGAGATCATCACCTATGTCACCCAGGGCGCGATCACCCATCGCGACAACCTTGGCAACGAAGGCCGCACTGAAGCGGGTGACGTGCAGGTAATGTCCGCCGGCACCGGCATCGCGCATTCGGAATTCAATCTCGAAGGCGAGGAAACCCGCCTGTTCCAGATCTGGATCATCCCCGATCGCCGTGGCCACGCACCGAGCTGGGGCGCGCGTCCTTTCCCAAAAGACAGCCGTGAGGGCAGGTTCGTAGCGCTGGCCTCGGGCATCGCTGGTGACAGCGACGTGCTGACCATCAACGCCAACGCCCGCGTCCTTGGTGCAACGGTGAAGGCAGGCGAAACGGTTCGCTACGAGTTGACCGAAGACCGCCACGCCTACCTTGTTCCTGCCAAGGGCAAGATCCGCATCGGCGACGTCGAAGCCAATGCCCGCGATGGCGTGGCTATCACCGGCCTCACCGAAATCGTCATTACCGCACTTGAGGACGCCGAGCTGGTTCTCGTCGACGCGGCCTGACCGTGACCGAACTGTTCCCCCACATTCCCCAATCCAGACTTCTGCAAAGGACCGATCCCATGACCACCATTGCCCTTGATGTGCCCCGCGCATCGTCCACCACGTCAGACCTGCTGGCAGCGACCGGCCGGGTACTGCTTGCCGCAATCTTCGTGCTGAGCGGTGTTTCCAAGCTGGCCGATCCCACCGGCACCATCGCCTATATCAGCAGCGCAGGACTGCCCGCCCCGAGCGTGGCTTATGCCATCGCGGTGATCGTCGAGCTCGTAGGCGGCCTGCTGCTGATCGCAGGGTTCCGCACCCGGATCGTCGCATCGGCCATCGCATTGTTCAGCCTTGCCGCTGCCGTCGGCTTCCACGCGAACCTCGCCGACCAGAATCAGTTCATCCACTTCTTCAAGAACGTGGCGCTGGCTGGTGGCCTGCTGCAGGTCGCCGCTTTCGGCTCGGGCCGCTTCGGCTTCGACCGCCGCTGATACCCCCCGCGGGCCGGAGTGCATTGGCCTCGTGCGATTGCGCTCCGGCCCCACCCCCCTATCTTTCCCATACCTCTCCAAGGAGCATCCCATGACCCGTACCGCTTCTCCCCGCGTCCTGCCGATCATCGTCGACCGCTGGAGCCCGCGCGCGTTCGATGGATCGGCTGTGCCGCAGTCGGACCTCGACGTGATCTTCGAAGCAGCAGGCCTTGCTGCCAGCGCCTACAACTACCAGCCGTGGCGCTTTGCCTATGCGCACAAGGGCGATGCCAACTTCGACAAGTTCCTTTCGGCGCTGGTGGAGTTCAACCAGAGCTGGGCCAAGGATGCGGGCGTGCTGGTCTATGCGGTTTCGGACGAATTCATGCGCAGCGACCGTGGCAACAACCCGAACCACAGTCACAGCTTCGATACCGGTGCCGCCTGGGCCAACGCTGCCTTGCAGGCCCTGCACCTCGGTTACCACACTCATGGCATGACCGGCGTTGACTTCGCCAAGGCTGCTGAAGTGCTCAACCTGCCCGAAGGCTACCGCGTGGAAATGGCCTTCGTGATCGGCAAGCAGGGCGACAAGTCGCAGCTGCCGGACATGCTGCGCGAGCGCGAAGTGGTCAGCAGTCGCAAGCCCGTCGGCGAGATCGCGTTTGCAGGTCCGTTCACGGCATAACGCACAAGTGGCGCCGCCCGCGCGATTTCGCTAGGGCGGCGCCATGCTTCGTATCAATGAACTGAAACTGCCACTCGATCACGCCGCAGAGGACCTACCTGCGGCGATCTGCGCACGTCTGGATATCGCGCCGGCAGACCTCGAACGTTTCCAGATTTTCCGTCGCGGCAACGATGCCCGCAAGAAGCACGCAATCCTGCTGACTTATGTGGTCGATTGCGTCATTGCCAACGAGGCCGAGGTCCTGACCCGCTTCGCCGACGATCAGAACGTCAAGCCCACGCCCGATACATCCTACAAGTTCCCGGTCATGGCACCGCAAGGCTGGGATGGCGAGCGCCCGGTGGTGATCGGTGCAGGGCCATGTGGGCTTCTTGCCGCACTTATTCTCGCCCAGATGGGCCTCAAGCCGATCATCATCGAACGCGGCAAGGCGGTGCGCGAGCGGACCAAGGACACCTGGGGCCTGTGGCGGCGCTCTGTGCTGGAGCCGGAATCGAATGTGCAGTTCGGCGAAGGCGGTGCCGGTACCTTCTCCGACGGCAAGCTCTACAGTCGCATCAAGGACCCGCGCCACCTCGGGCGCAAGGTGCTCGTCGAGTTCGTGAAAGCGGGCGCGCCTGATGACATCCTGACCGAAGCCCACCCGCACATCGGCACGTTCCGCCTCGTCACCATGGTCATGTCCATGCGCGAGACGATCGAGAGCCTTGGCGGTGAGTACCGCTTCCAGACCCGTGTCGAGGACTTCGAGATCGAGACTGCTGTGGATGGCGAGCGCCGTATCGCTGGCCTGCACCTTTCGGACGGCTCGTTCCTGCCAGCACGCCACGTGATCATGGCGGTCGGCCACTCCGCGCGCGACACCTTCCAGGTACTGTTCGACCGGGGCGTGCATATCGAAGCCAAGCCCTTTGCCATAGGCGTCCGCATTGAGCATCCACAGAGCTGGATCGACATTGCCCGCTTTGGCCCAAGCGCTGGCAACAAGATCCTTGGTCCCGCTGCCTATTCGATCTCGCACAAGTGCAGCAACGGCCGCACCGTCTATTCATTCTGCATGTGCCCGGGCGGACGCGTGGTTGCCGCGACGAGCGAGGAAGGCCGCGTCGTCACCAACGGCATGAGCCAGTATTCGCGCGCGGAGTTCAACGCCAACTCCGGCCTCGTCGTTGATATCGACCCCAACCGCGATTTCCCCGGCGGACCGATGGCGGGCATGGCGTTCCAGCGTCATTGGGAAAGCCTCGCCTTCGAGGCGGGCGGGCGCAACTATATGGCGCCAGGGCAGAAGCTTGGCGATTTCCTCGCAGACCGGCCCTCGACAGAATTCGGCGACGTGATCCCCAGCTACAAGCCGGGCGTCCACCTCACTGAGCTGAAAACGTGCCTGCCGGACTACGTGATCGAATCCATCCGCGAGGCACTGCCGGTATTTGGTCGCATGGTGCCGGGATACGACCACCCCGATGTGGTCATGACAGGCGTTGAAACCCGCACCTCCTCGCCGGTGCGGATCACGCGTGGGCGTGACTGCCAGAGCCTGAATACACGCGGCCTCTACCCAGCGGGCGAAGGCGCTGGTTATGCGGGCGGCATCCTTTCGGCTGCGGTTGACGGCATCAAGGTGGCCGAAGCGCTGGCCGCCGCAGTGCTCAAGTGAGCGCAACCTACGACGCGATCATCCTCGGCGCGGGAGCGGCGGGGCTCATGGCTGCGCTCACCGCCGGGCAACGCGGGCGTCGGGTGCTGCTGGTCGACCACGCCGACGAGCCGGGGAAGAAGATCCTGATTTCAGGAGGCGGGCGCTGCAATTTCACCAACATTCACACCGCAGCCGATCGCTACATCTCGGAAAACCCGCACTTTGCGCGGTCTGCGCTGGCGCGATACACGCCTGCCGACTTCCTCGAACTGGTGAACTGCCACGGCATCGCCTGGCATGAAAAGACGCTGGGGCAGCTGTTCTGCGATAGCTCCGCGCGCCAGATCGTCGAGATGTTGATGGCCGAGTGCCGGGATGGCGGCGTGAGCTTTGCGTTTGGCCAGCCGGTCAGCGCGGTCGAGCATGTCGATGGCCAGTACCGCGTGACCATTGACGGGCGCGACCAGTCCGCCCCCGGACTCGTTCTTGCAACGGGCGGTCTTTCCATTCCCAAGATGGGGGCCACGGGCTTCGCGCTGGATATTGCGCGCAAGTTCGGCCTGCCCATCGTGCAGACCCGCCCTGCCCTCGTTCCGTTTACGCTCGGCGAGGACGAAGCGCTGTTCCGGTCGCTTTCGGGCGTTTCGGCTGACGTGATCGCACGCTGGGGCAAAACTGCCTTCCGCGAGGCTGCCCTGTTCACGCACAAGGGGCTTTCCGGCCCGGCCATGCTGCAGATTTCATCCTACTGGCAGCACCGAACGCCGATCGAAGTGGACTTCCTGCCAACGGCAGAAAGCGATTGGCTGATCGAAGAGAAGCGAGCGCGCCCGCGGTCGGCTTTCCGCACGGCCCTCGCCCGCCGCTTGCCCGAGCGGTTGGCGGAGACACTTGTCGAACGTTTAGGGCTTGAAGGCGAGTTGTCCGCAATGCGCGATGCGGCGCTGCGCAAGGCGCAGGACCAGCTTGCACGCTGGCCGTTCCACCCGAACGGCACCGAGGGCTATGCCAAGGCCGAGGTAACCGCAGGCGGCATTTCCACACGGGCCCTCTCCCAGAAGACGATGGAAGCGAGCAATGTCCCCGGCCTCCACGCCATCGGCGAGGCGGTGGACGTCACCGGATGGCTCGGCGGCTACAATTTCCAGTGGGCCTGGGCGAGTGGCCGCGCGGCGGGTGAAGCGGTTTGACTTGCGGCGTTACGGATCGATGAGGTCAAGGTAAGCCACGACATCGTTGTCGGTTGCGATGAACAGGCCATCCTGCACCGCTTCGGGCTGTTCGGCGGCTATCTGCAGGGCCCGGTACAACGGGCCATAGAAAAGCGTGTTCGCCGATCCACCGTCAGGACCATCGGCCAGATGATAGAGCCGGACGCTCACCTCGTCGTGTGTGGTACGCATTTCATGCCGTTGGCACGGTGCAATCGGCTTGTCATCCCTTTCGGTGATGGATCGAGCGTCGACACCATGGCATTAGCCGTGCTGTAGCAGTCCTGTCATTCATGGAAATTTAATCGCCCGCTTCGTTGATCGATCAGCTCTTGCAAGACAATGTAATGCGCAGGACAGGGCCTGTACGAGCGTTCTATAAGGGCGCGAGAGATGCAGGCAGGGGAACACCGTTTTTATGCGTGAGGAGAAAGTTGGCGGGCCATCGTCTGCAGCCAGTCTGGCCAACTGCCAATTGCAGCCGGTTGCGCCTACTCCGATCGGATCTGAGCGAGAATGAACGCGCTTCGCCTCAAATTCTGGGTTGCACTGGTTATGGTGATCTTCGCGATCGCCGTGCCGGGAGTCATCGCCAATCATGCCGTCAAGGTCGTGCGCGCAGAGCAAGAACGATCCGAGGCCTCGTCCCAGTCCCTGAGCTCGTTCCAGCGCCTCGCCGTGCTAGGCTACACTCTGCAGCAGGAACGCTACGTCAATCCTGAAGGCTTTGCCAAGGATCGCCAGCTCTACATCGATGGCGTGCGATCGCATGTCGTCAACGCGGAACGCTACATCAACGCCGAGATCAAGATCCTCAGCGAAACGCCGCTGCGTCGCAAGAAGCGCGCCGCGGCGGTCGAAGAGGAAGTGCATCAGCGTGAGATCCTCCACAAGATCGGCGCCAGCCTTGAACGGTCGCTCAGCGGAAGCAAGCCCGAAACCCTCTGGGAAGATCTCGTATTCGAGGCGATCAAGGTCGAGGAGCGCGAAGCGAAGGAATACCGGCGCAGTTCGGTTGAAGCCATTCAAGGCGTGATCGATACCCTGACCCTGACCCTGTCGGTTGTAGCGATCTTTGGCGTGCTCGCAGTAATCTGGGGGCAACGCCAGATCATCCGTCCGCTTGGCAATCTTTGGCGCGGTACGCAGGCCCTGGCAGCGGGGGACTACAATCAGCCGGTGCCGGTAGTCGGAACCACCGAGTTTCGCACGATCGCCGAAAGCTTCAACACCATGGCGGCACGCGTCGCCGAGGCAGCGGACAGCCTGCGGCAGACGAACGAGGAACTCGAACGCGCCGTCGCGCGCCGGACGGCAGAGCTCGCGGCGACCAACCGCTCGCTGGAACGCGCCAATCGCTTGCGCCAGCAGTTTCTGGCAGATGCAAGCCATGAGTTGCGTACGCCACTTTCGATCATGCGATCCGAGGCTGAGATCACCCTGCGTGACGGCAACGCTCAGCCTGAAGACCTTCGCGCCGGCCTGGACCGGATCGTGCGCCTGTCCGAACTCATGGGCGAAATGATCGACGACATGCTCCATCTTGCCCGCGCGGAAGAGCCGATGCTGAAGACCAGTATCGAACCGGTCGACGCAGTTGCCGCGGTGCGCCAGTCAATCGATGATTTCCACCGCGTGATCGAAGCAGACGGGGGAAGCATCGTGCTGAACGATGCACCACCTTCGCTGATTGTCGAAGGCGATGAGATGCGCCTGAAACAGGTCATTCGCATCGTTGTCGACAACGCTGTTTGCTATTCTACCGAGGCCCCGAAGGTGGACGTATCGGTTGAAGCCGAGGATGGGCATGCCTTGATCAAGATTACCGATCATGGCGATGGAATTCCAAGCGAAGACATCCCCTTCCTGTTCCAGCGCTTTCGCCGCGGAAGCAGGCAGACCGGAAGCGGTCAGGGCCTGGGACTTTCCATTGCACGATCCATCACCGAGGCCATGGGCGGCACCATCAGCCTCAAGAGCAAGCTCAACGTCGGGACAATCGTCACGATCCGACTCCCCCTCATGCCGGCCAATGCGATGGCTGACGGATAACACTCATGAAACTACTGCTCATCGAAGACGAAGTCGAACTGGCGGCTACGCTGCATCGCGGTCTCACACAGGAAGGCTGCAAGGTCACGCTGGCCACCGACGGTGCGACGGGGCTTGAGCTTGCCAGGGGCATGGCGTTCGACTTCATCCTGCTCGATGTCACCCTGCCTGACATGTCCGGGTTCGACGTCTGCGCCGAAATCCGGGAGTCAGGCGTGGTGACACCGGTCATCATGGTCACGGCGCGCGACGAGATCGCGGACCGCATTCGCGGACTGAAAGGCGGGGCCGACGATTACCTGCCCAAACCCTTTGCATTCGAAGAACTGCTCGCACGGATGGACGCCGTCAAACGCCGGATGAGCCGGCCGCAGGTGAATCCGGTACAGGCCGACGGGTCCCTCACTGTGGGCGACCTGCACTTCGATCCACGCACGATGACACTGACACGCGGCGGCGCCCCGGTACAATTGACCGTCAAGGAGATGGGCGTGTTGCGCCTGCTGATGGAATCGCCGGGCACGGTTATCTCTCGCAGTGAAATCCTGCGAACAGTGTGGGGCATCGAGGACGATCCTCTGACCAATATCGTCGAAGTGTACCTCAGCCGCCTGCGCCGCAAGCTACACGCGCTGGGACCGCCCGTCGTTGAGAACGTGCGTGGCTTCGGCTACCGCCTGAGCGCCTGAGAAGCCGCTTCAAAACCAGCCTGCACAGAACTACCGTTGCCAAGCTCGCGGGATACCTTCCCGCGCTCGGCAGCCGTGCTTGTGCCCATCGCAGCTTTGGGTAACCAGACGTGCGTAACGCCGAAGCCTCGGCAAATCGGCACGGCGACTGCTGCCAGACAGCACATCTAGGTCGTTGGGGTAATGGTAGCGGAGGAGGGATCTATAATTCCTCTACAAAATATTGATTTATTGCATTTTTATCGGCGATAAGTTTTCAATACCCCCACCAATACCCCCGACTATTTCGGCTTTGCGACTGCGTGTTTCGGCAATCGGATGAACTGAGCTTCTCCAGCTCAGCCAGCGCCCCTTCCTGATTGGATCCCTTCAGAAACAGTGGATGCTCGTGCTTTGACCGAGAAGCGGAGATCAGAGCACGCGGCCACCCTTCGGCGGCGAGGAACCAACCCCGACTTGTTTTGGTACAGGCCGTGTAAAAACGCGTTGGCAGACTAACGGCGCTGATTCCGGATTGGCGCGGAAGGTTGCCGTTCACCTTCAGGTCTGGATTGCGGTGATCATCGCCGGGACACCGAGGATGGCGACCACCCTTTTGAAGTTATAGGCCAGCATGTGGAGACTGGCTTCCGTTCTGACATTTTTTAGCGTCTTCATTTGGAAGTGGGTCGAGCCCATCCAGGATTTCAGCGTGCCGAACGGATGCTCGACCGTTTGTCGGCGGATTCGCATCGCCTCTGGCCTATGATCGAGGCGACGCTCCATTGCCTCTACGACAGCCTCATGCTCCCATCGTCTGACCCGCCGTTCCTTGCCGGTCGTGCATTGGTCATGGAGCGCGCATGTCTGGCAGTTCGAACTCCAATAACCTTCATCCCGAATTCTGGACCGCTTAGGCTCAGGACTCACTGATCACAGCCAGAAGAGCACGGTTGCGGCGAGTGCGAGGGCGGAGAAGAAGACGGTTGGACAGCGGTCGTATCGCGTTGCCACGCGTCGCCAGTCCTTGAGACGGCCGAACATGATCTCGATGCGGTTGCGCCGCTTGTATCGGCGCTTGTCGTACTTGACGGGGATGGAGCGGGATTTCCGGCCCGGAATGCAGGGCTTGATGCCCTTTTGCTCAAGCGCGTCCCTGAACCACTCGGCATCATAGCCCCGATCGGCAAGCATCCACTGTGCCTTGGGCAGGTCGTCGAGCAGGGCCGCTGCGCCGGTGTAATCGCTGATTTGGCCGGCCGTGATGAAGAAGCTCAGGGGGCGGCCGTTGGCATCGGTTATCGCGTGAAGCTTGGTGTTCATGCCACCCTTGGTCCGTCCGATCAGGCGCCCAAGATCCCCTTTTTTACCCCAAGGCTGGAAGCCGTGCGGTGAGCCTTGAGATAGGTCGCGTCGATCATGAGTGTCTGAGGTTCGGCCCTCTGGGCGGACAGGCCTTCCATCATCCGGCCAAACACGCCCATCGCGCCCCACCGTTTCCATCGGTTATACAATGTCTTGTGTGGCCCATACTCCCTTGGCGCATCCCGCCAGCGCAGGCCGTTCCGGTTGACGAAGATGATCCCACTCAGAACCCGCCGGTCGTCAACCCGCGGCTTGCCGTGGCTCTTGGGGAAATACGGCGAAAGGCGAGCCATCTGCTCGTCCGTCAGCCAGTACAGGTCGCTCATGCTCAGTCTCCTCGCGGAGCCTGAATCACATCCCCCTCAGCCAATCAATGGGTCCTGAGCCTAGGAACGCTTGGGGATGCGTTATAATGCGTGATGTTTGGTGAGTTTCAATATGGTTCAATATGGCCAATGTGTGAGTATATTATGGATCATATGAGTTCAATGTGATGTTTATGTTTTAATGATAACGAGGAGTAGCTGCGACCTCGACCGCAACTACGCCCCTCAATGTCCATGATGGTGCCAATCTCAACCCCACCGTGCGCCTCACGCATCGGCTATGTGATTAGAGCTTGTTCTTTTTTCCTATGCTTGCCTGAGTTTGTGCCAGTTGATGCTGATATGCCAAATGTGCCTGTTCCAGTGCCTTGATGGTGAGCCTGTTTTGAATTCTGAGAAGTTGCCCTGAGTTGCCTAGATTGCCGTATGCGAAGCCATCAGGATTGACATGTCCACAGGCCAAGCCCGCCGCGTCGTATCGCATATGGCGGGTGTCCTTGGTGACATATCCAGCTGTGCGCTGTCGGTCCTGTATGGGCGTAATCCAATTTTTATGCAGCGGCGCCGTATCAGCGTTGAACTGGGCCCAGATTGCATTCAGTATGCAGCAAAATAGCTCGGGCTCGCATGCCGACTTGGCCACAAAGTGCATGTGAAGGTTTTCACCGCACTCACCGAACTCGATAAAGCATAAGCGTTCAACGCCGATGCCGCGCTTAGCTGTATGGCTGCCAAAAAACAGCTTGTCGGCACGATGCCAAAAAGCCTTAAGCAATCGCTCGGCTTTGTCCCGGCTGACTTTGCGTCCGTTGATAAACTTGAGTGTGCCTGTAACGTCGTATTCGCCGTTTGCGATTGCCTCGGCCCATGCTTGCTGTGTGATTTTTGACCAGTCCATAGCTGCATCCCTTCGCAGCTATTTATCCTTTGCCTTCAAATCCGGCTTATTTTTGGCTCAGTCTGGTCTGGTAAAACCAAGGCAGATTTCGACTTTAACACATTATGGTCATTACCTTAACGAGCAACCGAAAGGACATATGCGCTGGCAAAAAACTGGCTGCGCAAAATTCACGCAGGCCGGAGAGCCGAGGCCATGGTGATCTAATCTAACCCGGTATTCGCAAACCTAAGAGGCTCAATATTCCTCGGCCAGCATCACGGTCAGCACCCTGCATGTGACGCTCGGGTCGGCTGGATCAGGCGAGTGCATGAGCAGGTCGAGGTCGTAGTAGTCGATCTTCCAGAAGACCGTCTGCCCCTCATGTTCGAAGCTGCCGAAGTCGTGCTCGCCGTGTGGGTCATTGCTGGGCGTGAAGCCGTCGTAGGACTGCACACGGCCAATGATGGCCTCCAGATCGTCCGAAGCTGCAATGCCCTGCGTGATCACAAACCGGCAATCGGTCAGCGTGGTTCTGGCGAGGTCGTTGAGCAGGGCGATGGCTGCCGCGGACATCAGCCGACCCTCGTCCAGTTCAGGACGTTGCCCTTGCCGAACATGACCTCACCAATCTGGCGAGCAGCGATGTCGTTGTCAGCGGTGACCATAGTGTGCGTGGTTTGGGTCTGCGATATGCGCACCCAGAGCCGGTATTGCCGCATCGCCGTCAGCCCTTCTTGCGATCACTGACGGCTGCAATGGCAGCATCAAGCTCACCGGCTTTGGCGGCAGCGGCGAATGCAGCGAGCACTGCTGCCACCTCTTCAAGCTTGTTGACGAACACGGCATTGCTCTTGGCATCTAGTAGCAACGGGCGAGCGCCGTACCGGCACTGCACATAATAGCCGTTGTCTTGCGCCATGAACCACAAACGCACCGCCTTGGCCGGTTTGCCTTCGACCTTGGCAGGCACGGTGAAAGTCTCGCCCTTCAATGTCGCTGCTAGCGCCAGCTTCTGCTGTTCGATGGCGGCAACGATCTTGTCGCGGCGCTTCTGGATAGGATCAGTTTGGACGGGCTTGGTGAATGTCTTGAGCGTGAATTTTGCGAGGTTTGACATTGCCTTGGTCTTTCATCGTCGTTGTCGATGCAAGGCAGCGTAATGTCGGCCGAATTGGCATTCCTACCGGAAATGGCAGAAAATCAGTCTCTCGCCTGAATTATCGTGAGTTACTCAAATTGGCGGCCCCGAAATTTGACCTGAATTCGGCGGTTTTGGCGTCAAATCGTCCACCTGCTCTGGCATATGCCGGCAACATTCTTCACCAAGCCGAGAGGCATAGCTGCAATGGTCAGCGCCGGTTCAAAGCCTTGCGCCTCTGCTCATTGTCTTTCTTGATGCGCTGATTGTCTCTCTCGCGTTTCAAAGCATCTTTAGCCTGATCGATCCGCTTTTTCCCATCTTCGATCCGGGCCTGCGCCAATGTCAGCGGCTTGCGTGGTTTGATTGTGACAAATTCAAAAGCTCTCATGCATATATTTACCAACAAAGCCGGAAATCCGGCGATTTCCATTACCGCTTTCCCGCCAGCACATCTTTCCTGAGCCGGGGCGTGAGGTGGCTGTAGTGGCGCTCGATCATCATAATTGAGGTGCCCATCTGCCGAGCCAGCGTGTGAACATCCATGCCATCGTTCAGCAGAGCCAGCGTGGCATAGGTGTGCCGCAGGCTGTACAAAGTGCGCTGCTGGCCAGTGCGCGGACATTCCAGCAATCCGATATCTTTCAGGAAAGCCTTGAAGGTCTGCCGCAGGTTCAGCGATACCGTGCCATCGTCCAAACGGAATAAGGGTACGTCCAGCTTGGCAGCAAGCAAGGCCTCGAATTTCATCCCACGAATGTCGTCACTGCGGGCTTGAATGCGACGTAGGACATCAAGGGTGCCTTCGCGGCAGATTAGATCACGCCTGCCAGTTTTGCCCGAGACTGACAGCTCGACATATTGCCTGCCAGCTTCCTCGAACACAGTGACATGCCGCCATGCGAGGTTCTGCGTCTCCGTGCCATGCCGCATTCCGGTGTTGGCCAGCATGACGACATAATCGAACAGCAGCTCGCGCATCTGCCGCGATTTACCCACCCTGCCCTGCTCGATCCAAGCGGGGAATCTGGCGAGCATGGTTTGGTATTCGGCTTGGGTGAAATCGGGCCTGCGCTGCCCGTTGCGGCCCTTGTTCATCAACACGGGCACGTCCTTGCGGGCCAGCAATCCACGCACGACAGCTTCGTCAAACACCCGGTTCAATGCGCTGTTGTGGGTATTCAACGTCGAGCTTTTTGGCTCCCTGCCCATCTTCTCACGCCGCCAAGCCCCGAACTTGAGCAGCTCCTCGTATCTGACCGACTGGATGGGCATGTTTTCGAAATAGGGGATCAGGTAGCGGTTGATGACGATTTCGTAGTCCCGAAACGACTTCTTGCCGACGCCGTTCTCAGTTTCCTCCCGCATCCTATCTATGGCCCACAGCGCCACAGTCTTGAAGCTCTTGGTCAACGTGGGCAGACCATGCTGCTCCATGTAGCGAAACTTGTAGAACAGGTCGCGGGCCGAGATGATTGCCTCGGCCATGTCGTGATGGCCCGTGCTGACACGCACCCAGCGCGATTTCAGCCTGAAGGTCGCTTGCCAGCGCCTCGTATCCGGTCGTTTGTAGAGCTTGAGGTCGCCGTCGAGTAGGAGGATCGTGCTAGTTTTTGGTCGTGCGCCCATCGCAAATCAGTCGTTTCACACGACTGTTTGCTGTCAGGCGGGCGGGCTGTCGACCGGAAATCAGGCTCACAGGTGCCGATCAATGAGCACGACTGAAATGGCTGACTTCCCAATATCACCACTTGCATCATTGCAAGCTCACCGCATAGCGTTATCCTAGGTGAAGGCGCACAATGGGGGGGGCAATGAGAGGTCTTGAAATCACACTAACTGTTATTTTCTTTGCGATTATATTAGGGCTTTTAGCTCAGGTCCCCTGGCCGGTTTGGGCTATATTAATAGCATTTTTGGTTATAAAGAGTATCGTATCTTATTCATCTGGCAGTTCGAATAAGGCTCCTAACAAAACTGACGCCAAAAAATCGATTGAAAGCTCGCATACAGCAAGCTCAGAGTCTGTCAAAAAACTATCTTATGCAGAAATTGATGAAATACGTAAATCTAATTTTAGATTGCTGGAATCATATTCCAAGGGCGATAAAAAGGGTGACGCCTTATTGAAACTAATCGTCGATTTTATAAATACGCCCATCGAAAAATCTGCCTCGGATAATGTAGGAAGATTCGAAAATCTGTACTTATCAATTAAGCGCAATAACGACAAAAACAGGTCTAAAAATCAATTGAGCCATGCAATATTTTCCTACGATAAGGTTGGATTTGATTACAGGGAACTGTATGACGATGTTGCGGATGGAATTTACAATAGAATTGTAGATGGATGTAGCGATAAGGCTGCGGATAAAATTCTCAAATCTCATATTGCACCGATAATTTTGAAAAAGCCCCCCCGTTTTCCTACGGATTTATCCTTGATCAACGTTTCAGCCGTTCCGGCCGGATCATTTCTTGAGGAAGGCCTGTTCGGTGCGCCAGAGACATGGTGGCTGGACAAACCGGTGGTAAATAGGGCGTTTTCGATTTCAGAATTACGCGAGGAATCAGGGTGCTTAGCGAAGGCAGTGGGCAAAGCTCGCTTTGAGAAATATCTCGATCTTTCAATTAAATCCCAGAGAGCCTTTTCAAGTCGTTCCTTAGATAAGGTCTTGCAGAAGCAAAGCGTCAATGCATCCGATCTCAAGAATGGTCTGAGATGGGCTGCAAGCCTCTGCTATGCAGCAGACAAGGACACCGTTGCTAAGGCGGAGGAAGCGGTTTCGACCCTTCTCGGCATGGTCGGCTCAGGCAAGAGAACGAAAGCAGTAGACACTGCTGTTTCTGACCTCGAAGCCTTTCTCGCCTATCCCAAGGGTTTCGGGACACAAGGTCAGACGGACCGACAGGAGCAACTGCTGGCTGAATTGCGGCAATCGGCCGAATTTGTTGGTTCGGGGGGTGACCTGACGGGGCGCGAGTTTTTCGACGAAGCTCTAGAATTGGCCAGAAGGGTCCTGTTGCTGCCAAGTTCAGTTTGCCAGCAAGAGCAGCTTGATGCGCTCGCTTCGGTATTGAAATTTGCTCGGCTAAATGTGGCTACGTTGGACGACGAGGCTTACGTTTCGGAAACCTCCGAGAAACTCGTCAATCAGCTCAAACTCGTAAACGAGCGACGTAAAAAGGTGAATGTATAATGGACGACAACCGGCTTGGGGATTTGGTCAAAATCATAGCGCCGATCCTGAAAAAGAACCGCGATGGCTACTTGCCTACCGTAAAAGAGGAAATCGACATCGTTGGGATGGAAGCGGCAGACAATGAAATTTATTTTCTCGCTGATATCATCCTAAGCAGTAAAGACATTGCCAGTGCTTTAGTGACACTAGCCGCACTGAATAATGCGAATATCGAGGAACGGGCCGAGAGAGAGCGGGCGCGGATCGTAGAGAACCACCAGAAAATGCAGGCAGAGGAAAAGGCCGCCGCAGATCGTCGAGTGGCAGAGGCTTCTGCTGCGAAAGAGGCGAAGCGGATCGCTGAAGAAAAGGCCGCCGAGCGTGAATTGTTGGCAAATTCCCTAGCCGACGCGATTGCAAAAAAACTTCCGTCCAAACCTTCGTACACAGAATATCAAGATTATACTGTCGTTCAACGTACCGGCATGGATGAATGGGTTCTTCGTATTCCAGTTGCGAAAGCTATGTCTCAGGGGTGGGTGCCTGTCGGTGGCGTCCACGTGCTATTTAACTCAAAGATGACTAAGGCGCTTTATAGCCAAGCGATGGCATTGCCTGCTGACAAGCCAAAATCGACCCTTGCGACTAGGGAGACCTTTTAAGCTTATGGCACTTTCTGGGGGTGAGATAGCCCATACAGCGTCGAGAACCCTCTTCAGCTTCGTGAGCTGCTCAAGACAGCATTTGGACGCTGTAGCAGGCCCAGCAGCGCAAACTTGAGCCCAACGGCAAACAGTCGTGTCGCGCGACTATTTCTCAACCGGATCAAACCGAGGCAGACCGATCAAGGGGTGATGAGTTCGGTGTTGCAAGCAGGCAGTCATCTTGCCATCAAATTGGCATGCCAGAATGATATTGGGGGATCATATGAAATTGCTGAGTTCCATCATGGCATCCACATTGCTGCTCAGCTCGTCGGCTTACGCAGCCGACAAACCCATCCCTATTGGAATTCGTGTGATTGACGCGGAAGCGGCAAAGCAGTGCCAATTCATCGATACCGTCTTTGGCAACGGACGAGAGATGGTTGCGAAAGACGCTGCGTTTGAAGCCCGCAAGGATGCAATGTTGATAGCGCAGGCAGCAGGAGCAAATGCGGTGATCCTCAAATCTGCCGCACTGACCGTCGGAATGAACGTGATCGTTGTCGCTGACGCATATCACTGCCCGACCTGACAGCGATCAGTCGTGCCACACGACCATTGGCGACCAATCCTAACCGAGCAACCCCGAAATCCAGCCCACACAGCGTCCAGAACGTCGGTCAGCTTCAAGCATAGCTCAACCCAGCACTCTCACGCTGCAACCACTGTCAAAACCCAAAATTCCAGCCAACGGCAAACAGTCGTGTGACACAACCATTCCACAACCAGCGAAACACCGCCAGGTCACCGTGTTCACACCGTCTCGCACAGCCCAAAACCGTGCGATAAACCGTGTGAATGGTTTTAGCCCCTGAAGCGAGGCATAAAACACTGACAATGCTTTTGAAAATGGTAGCGGAGGAGGGATCTTTTGATCCGGATTAACGTTCTGTATTCTATTGATAACTACAAACGCAAGCTCGCGATACCCCGAGCGGTACCCCATTGACCGAAGCCTTTGCGGTGACCTGCGCCTTCAGCAAGGTGAGCGGAGTTCTAGAAGCATCGGCGCAGCCGGCTCAACAAGCCTGCGCACTCCTTGCTTACTCGAAAACGTCTACCAGACGCATAGCTCGAAACGGCTGAGTGCAAATTGATAACAGAGTAGCCCCTAGATTTCTGCACGCCTTCCGCTCTCACAAGCAGCTGCCGTTCGAACTCTACGCGTGACCGTATCCCGTTCCCGAACTGCTTGCGCACCGTATTGTAGAACATCTCGACGTATTCGAACAAGTCCTTCCGGGCTTACTTGCTTGTTTTGTAGATACGGCGGCGGATGCGCTCACCCTTGCTTTTGCACTCTTCTATCGGCTAACTGATCGAACCATCGTTCATCGCAGTGGTGAAAAGCGCGCTTCCATCAATCGCGAAAGACTTTGGACGAATCTCCTGCTGCAGCATTTGACCAAAGGCGAAGCAACATATCGACAACGCGGGCGACATGATAGATAACCTCGTCATCATCAGGGACGGCGCGTGCGCCAGCGAGGACACGGAAGTGAGCCTCACCACGAAGGAGTGCGAAAAAGTCTTCAGCCGCTTCCTCAGCACTTCCTACATGAAGCAGGCCGGCGCGCGCATATTCGAGGAGCCGGTCAACAATAAGCGCCTTGGTGCGATCAGGACCCAACTCGAAGAAGACGCGGCCAATCTCTGGTGAACGCCCGCAGTCACCGACAACCACGCGGCTGAGCGAAATGGCATCAGCGTGGTAAATCCCTTCAAGCAAATGCAGACCGACGGAACTGAGAAACACGCGCGGCGTGGCGCCCGAAATCGCGGCACTGTGTATTTTCCCCAGGAAGGCCGCAGACCGTGCTTCAAGCACAGCTGCGAACAGCGCCGCCTTAGTCGGGAAGTATCTGTAGAGAGTTGCTTTGGATCCGCCAATGGCACGCGCGACCGTTGACATTGAGGTGGCCGCAAAGCCTTCTCCGAGAAAAAGATGGCTCGCCTTACGGACGATATCTGCACGGCGCTGGTCTGGCGTCGAACGACCGAGGCGAGCCGGTTGGGTCATGAAGCTGCCCCTCGAAGGCAATGTTGGCCTTGAAGGAGGCAAGTACAGGTTCCTTGTGTGCGGCCGGCGCAAAAATAGAGCGGTCAGCTAGGCAGTGAAGCTAGCGCAGCCTTCACATCAATGTCTTTGTTGCTGGGGAGATCCTGGTAGGGGAACCGACTTACAATCGCTCGCACTTCCTTGATTTTTCCGCCGAAGTCTCCCCAGTGGACGACGACCTCGTTCCCTTCTTCGGCCTGAGAGATGTCAATCACGCAGTGCGAGAGCAGTTCGCGGTAATAGTAGGAATAGACGCCCGCCGACGCGACGCCGACTTCTGCGCCATCCTTGGTCACGAGGTCGGCATGCCCGCCTGCCATCTTGGGCTGCACAACACAGGGAAACTCGATGAACTTGTACTCTTCGCCCTGCTCAAACTGCGACGCGAAAATTGCGGCGATGTCGTCCTTGTGCCATCGCAGCGTGACAGTCTTGCGGTGGGGTGCAGCCGCTTCTGCCTCAACGGCAGCGCGTCCGATGAAATCGTGATCAAACTTCGCCATCCATCCCCAGTTTGCTTCGAATGGCGTGCGAAATCGGGCCCTAAGATTTGCGGGATCGACGCTACCCGAAACAGGCCGCTTTGCTCGCGGTGCACCTTCGGCGAGCTCGCGGCCCTGATTGACCAGCGAGGCCCCGGTTGGCATAAAGTTTACAGCCATCTGCGGGTAGCCAGCTTCAGTATGGTTCACCGGATAGGTGCGCCAACCACAGCGCTTGATATTGAATGGTTTGCCAGCTTGGTAGACTGCATCGAACGCTGCCGGACCCAACTCCAAGGGACCGCGGAGTTCGTAAGCAAGCGTGCCTGCCATGCCGATGCGCGATACTTCAATTTCGACTTCGTGCGGCACTCCAGCGATCGCAGTGCTGGCAATGCCAAGGAATGGCAGGTCGCGCACAGATTGTCCCAGCAGGCTTTCCAGCACAGCGAGTGAAGAAGGTCCGGCGACCTGGAGAATGAAGATGGGGCTCACTTCGATCTTGACGTCTAGGCCGAGCGTGCGGTTCACGAATGCTGGCCACGGCATGCAGGCAAAGGTTCTGAACGTATCTTCGCCATCGCGCACCGCGAGCCCGTGGTTCGCAATCAGCCCATTCTCGTCAGGCATTACCAGATGTTTTGACGCACCGATCTTCCAGTTTTTGACGCTGTTGATACTCACGCGGGACAGCAATTCCAGTGCTTGGGAACCACTGTACCGGACCTGAGCAGGACCGCTCAAATTGGAAGCAACGTAAACACCGTCCTTCCATGCCATCGACTCCTCCTTCCAGCCGTCGCCATCATAGATATGCATGGCGCCGCCCTGCGTATTTATGAAGGTAACGAGATCATCGTAGAAGCCGACGTCGATGGAACAGGCAGTGGTCATATACTCTCCCGCATTCAATCTCGAGGCAACACACAGACACCGAACGGCGGCACAGGACAGCCGCCCCCCCCCGGGCGACGCCGTGAATTAATGCCCCGGTGCGGAACCGCCTTTCCCGCACTTCGCCCGGACCTGGGCTAGAGACTGCAGAGACCATTGGCCAAGACGACCGCTTAGGATCGAGATTCAATAAACCTATCCGTAGCGTATCGCAACATCGCAATCCTGAAGCTACTTTCAGAACCTCTACGAAGCCCAGTTCGATGGGGAATGCTCGTTTTAAGGGACCAAGAGTGCGATCCAAGCACAGCGATCTGCTTCCGGGCGGCGATCCGGAAGGGCCGGCGGCTATTCGGTGTTCTATGATGACGCCGCGATTCGGAGGCCGTGCAGCTGTCGATGCATCGTCCTGGATCAATATCGAAGACGAACTGGTCGCTTCCGCTTGGGGCCAAACCGGCACCTTCCACCGGTTTGAATCAGATTGACAGACTGCCGCCTGAAATATAGGCCGACATACGAAACGCATTGACTAGAAAATGACGTAGATCGCCTGGTTGGCAGCTGCCCTGAGGCACTGGCATTTGGATGACGAGGAAGTTCTGATGACGCGGGAAATGCACGAGAAGATCGTCGAGCTTCCGAACGGTCTGGTTACGCATTATTATGAGTGGCCGGGAAAAGGGCCGACGCTGCTCCTTCTGCATCCGACGACCGGCTATGGCAGGATTTGGGAATGGTTGGCCGAGGCACTGGGCGACAATTTCCATATCTTTGCCCCCGATCAACGCGGTCATGGACAATCTGGTCGCCCCGACGGCTCCTATTCGGCCGAGGAATACGCAGACGATGCCGCACTTTTTATGGAAGCTCTCGGCATCGACCGTGCTGTCGTTTTCGGACATTCACTAGGCTCCCGCGTCGGGCAGGCTTTGGCAGGGCTGTATCCGAGGCGTGTCGAGAAACTGCTGCTGACTGCAACACACCGCAGCAATTTCTACGGGACGAGGGAGGAGGCGCGGTCCGTATTGATCACCGCGGCGAGCAACCTTGAGCATCCGGAACGATTTGCATCGAAAGACGAGGCGCTTGCCTACATGCGCGCGCGGTGGCCGTGGAGCCCGGATCCGGAGCACGCTCTGGAACACCGGATCGCGCACAACTTTGAACACTACCCCGACGGCTCGCTGTCGGCACGCTACGATATCGTGCGGGTTTCGCAGGGTCTCATGCATCTTAGTGACAACATGCGCCCTCACGCTGCAGCTGTCGAATGCCCTGTGCTGATTATTCGCGCAGCGTCCGGCAAGCTCACGGCAGACGATGCGGCAGACCTTGCCCGTTTCTGGCGCGATGCGCGGGTAGTGGATGTCGAGGGAACTTACGCCGTGCAGCTCGAAAACCCCGAAGCAGTCGCAAATGCGATCCTGGCGTTTTCAGAAAATTCGAAGTGAGCGCCACGGACCTTCACGGAGCGAAGAGAGGTATACCGATGACTGTCAATTTGAAGCATCCAAACAAACTGTTCATCGGTGGCGCATGGGTTGAGCCTATTGATGGCAAGTCGATCGTCGTTGTTTCTCCCGACTCCGAGGAGGCCGTCTTCGAGGTGGCAGGCGCCGGCCCCCGCGACATGGACCGCGCGGTTGCCGCTGCACGTGAGGCGTTCGACAACGGCCCCTGGGCTGAAACCTCACCGGAGGAGCGCGTCGCGGCTGTCGAGCGGCTGGCGGATGCCTTGGATCGGCGTGCAAGCGAGATCGCGGAGGCCTGGTCGATTCAGGTAGGTGCGCTAGCGTTTCTGGCTCCGATTTTCGCCGGGATTGGTACACAAAACCTGCGCGATGCCATCTTGCACGGCCGGGCCTTCAAATTCGAACAGCAGGTCACCAGTCCGATGGCCCCCGATGCACGCATTGTCCACGAGGCTGTAGGCGTTGTTGCAGCCATCACTCCGTGGAACGTCCCTTACATGCTGATGACCAACAAGGTGGGTCCAGCTCTGGTGGCGGGATGTACGATTGTGATGAAGCCTTCGCCGGAGACGCCGATTGAGGCCTTCATCATTGCGGAATGCGCTGAAGAGGCTGGTCTCCCGGCCGGCGTCATCAACCTCGTGCCTGCCGATCGCGACGCAGCAGATCACCTGATGCGAAACCCGCTGATCGACAAGGTGGCCTTTACGGGATCGACTGCTGTGGGCAAGCAGATTGCCCAAGTATGCGCCGAGCAGGTGCGGCGCTGCAGCCTCGAACTTGGCGGCAAGTCGGCGGCCATCGTCCTCGATGACATGAGCGACACGGAAGCCGCGCAGATCCTGACGGGCGCGATCACGACCTTGAGTGGGCAGGTCTGCGCCATGTTGAGCCGCGCGCTGGTTCCGCGGCATCGTTACGATGGGATCGCAGATGCGATCGCCACGGCCATGAAGAACGTGAAGATTGGGCATTCAGACGATCCGACAACCCAGATGGGGCCGCTGGCGACCCGCCGTCAGCTTGAGCGGGTCCAGCGCTATGTCGAAATCGGCGTCGCAGAAGGCGCAACCTTAGTCACTGGCGGAAAGGCACCTTCGCAGCCCAACCGCGGTGTCTTCTTTGAGCCGACCTTGTTTACGGACGTCACAAACGACATGACCATCGCGAGGGAAGAGATCTTTGGCCCGGTGCTCTGCCTGATCCCCTATGACGATGTCGATCAGGCGATCCGGATCGCCAATGACTCGGTCTATGGCCTGAACGCCTCCGTGTTGACGAACGATGCAGGTGAAGCAGCACGGATCGGACGCAAGATGCGGGCCGGCACTTTCGCCCAGAACGGATTGCGCAGTGACTTTTCCATGCCGATGGGGGGCTTCAAGCAATCTGGTATCGGCCGTGAAGGCGGGGAACAGGGGCTGAGAGGCTACCTTGAAAGCAAGTCCATGCTGCTCGACGCAGCAAACTGAGACATTTGAACCGGTCGTTCGGTTGAATTCCAAACTGGCTGAACACCCAAGTAGACGGATACCCATTATGCAGAAGCTAGTAGTTCTCTATCCTCCGCAGCCCGACATGGAAGCCTTCAAGTCTTATTATGTCACCACCCATCTGCCGCTAGCTCGCAAGATTCCCGGCCTCAAGGCGATGCGCCACAGTTTCAGCATCGATACGCTTGCCGGTGACGGACATTACGCCTGCATCTTCGAGGCAGAATTCGAAGACGGAGCGGCATTGGGCGCAGGCATGGGATCTCCGGAGGGCCAGGCTGTGGCGGCGGACGTCCCCAATTTCGCCCAGGTGGCACCATCGCTGATTCACTACCACGTGGAAGACTGACTTGACCCGCTAAACTGGCCGCTCCGACGCCGAAAAATTCGGGTGCAGGCAATAGTCTCGTTGCCCTCTGCCGCTAGTGGAATTGGCAACTGCCTAAACTCTAGCGGCAGCAGCCAAATGCAACGGCTTCGCTGCGACGTCGAAGGTTCTTTTGGCTTGCCCTCGGGAGGGTCGTGAGGGGCATACGACCGTTCGCACCTTCGCGCACAAAGGGCGACTGGGCCGGCCTCAATCCAACGCTAGGAGCGCACATGAACGCCGCACAGCAGCAGGATGGCAAGGCAGAGCTCAGCTCCGACAACGCTGGCGTCCGCAAGACGCTCGGCGCACTTTCGAACTTGCGAAGCGGTTTTTCACTTTCCGGTCGGAAGCTCCTGCATCGAATTCTCCCATTTCTGGAGCGGGACCATCCCGCAGTTGAAGCCGTCGGCAAGTATACCGCGCTTGACCTAGCTACTGCACTGTTGTCGGTCCGTGGCGAAGCGTCAGGGGTTGCGATTGCGACCGACTTGCTCAACCTCTACGAACGATTTGACGCCGCCGACAAACGCCAGTTCTTCGTTATGCTGGCCGCCGAGTTCAATCCCGACAACGATGTCCTACGTGCATCATGGGAGCGCTACATGAGCGAGGGCTCCGCCGCCTTGTCAGCACTCTTTAATGCGGTGGAAGCGCCTCGCCAGGAGTTGTTCCGCCGCTTAAATCAAGCGCCCGGCGGAACGGCTGCGCTGGTGCGGATGCGCGCTGATCTGTTGGCTTTGACGAGAAAAATGCCCGACCTTGAACGGGTCGAGGCCGATCTGAAGCATCTCCTGCAGTCCTGGTTTAACCGCGGCTTCCTCACGATGCAGTCCATCGATTGGTCTTCGCCAGCGAGCCTTCTGGAATGCCTGATCCGTTACGAGGCAGTTCACGACATCAACAGTTGGTCGGAATTGCGCCTGCGGCTTGCCCCACCTGACCGGCGCTGTTTCGGGTTCTTTCATCCCGCGATGCCCGCAGAGCCACTGATATTCGTGGAGGTTGGACTGACAACCACGATCCCAGACAGCATTCAGGACATATTGTCTGAAAATCGAGCGCCAATCGAAGCTTCGGCGGCGACGACTGCGGTATTTTATTCCATCAACAACTGCCAGCCAGGCCTGGGCGGCATCTCATTTGGGCATTTTCTGATCAAGCAAGTGGCGGCGGACTTGAAGCGCGATCTGCCCGGGTTGAATTGCTTCGTTACGCTGTCCCCGATCCCAAGCCTCATGACATGGCTGCGCGAAGCTACGAGTTCTGCCGATGAGCGAATGATCCTTGACCGGCTGAGCAGCCCGGATGGCTTAGGCGCAACTGACCAATCGCAAGGCCGATCCTTCCTTCTCAAGCGCGCGGCCGAGTATTTCATGCAAGTCCGCGACAAGGCCGGCAGGCCTCGTGATCCCGTCGCCCGCTTTCATCTGGGCAACGGCGCGCGGCTTGAGCGCCTTAACTGGGCGGCGGATACGTCCGTCAACGGCCTACGCCAAAGCGGCGGTCTGATGGTCAACTACCTCTACGACCTTTCGAGCCTCGAGGAGAACCACGAAGCCTTCGTTGAACGGGGCAAGGTGGCGACTGGGAAACCGTTCGAGGACCTTCTGAGCACGACTGCGGGCCCTCCCGCAAAAGGATAAATTCAATGGCAAACCTCTACACCCGGCTGGCGAGCGGATTTCCCGCTGATGCAAACGCACCCTTTGCCCTGACGAGCGACGGGACCGTACTGACTTACGGCGGCCTACAAGCGCAGTCTGCGCGCTATGCTAACCTTCTTCTTTCGTTAGGCGTCGAAACGGGTGATCGCGTCGCAATCCAGGCGCCGAAAAGCCTCGACATGCTGATGCTCTATCTCGGCTGCCTCCGTGCCGGCGCGGTCTTTTTGCCGCTCAACACAGCCTACACCGCCGGCGAGCTGGACTATTTCCTGAAGGACGCAGCGCCGAAGCTGTTTGTCTGCGCTCCCGCCGACGAACCGGACCTGCGCTTGCTTGCAAGCAAAGCCGACGTTCCCCACGTTGCAACGCTCGGCAAAAATGGCGAGGGTACGCTCGCTGTCTCCGCGTCAGCGCTCCCGATTGACTTTGAGACTTGCGAAGTTAGTGACGACGATATTGCAGCCATTCTGTACACGTCAGGAACGACCGGGCGGTCCAAAGGTGCCATGCTCAGCCATGGAAACCTCGCGTCGAACTGCCTTACGCTTAGGGACTACTGGCAGTTCAGTTCTGAAGACACTCTGCTCCATGCCTTGCCCATATTCCACACCCATGGCTTGTTCGTGGCGACGAATGTGCTGTTGGCAGCTGGTGCGAAGATGATCTTTCTCGAGAGCTTCGACGCCGAACAGGTGATCGCTGCCCTCCCCCGCGCCACCGTAATGATGGGCGTGCCCACATTTTACATTCGCCTTTTGAAAGAACCGCGGTTCACACGTGAACTTGCGACTCATATGCGCCTCTTCATCTCCGGATCGGCACCGCTGTCGGCCGACATTCATCGCGCCTTTCGCGAACATACCGGGCAGGTAATCCTTGAACGGTACGGGATGACCGAAACGAACATGAACACATCCAATCCTTACGAGGGGGAACGTCGGCCCGGAACGGTGGGCTTGCCACTGCCCGGGGTTTCAGTTCGCATTGCCGACCCAGAGACTGGAAGCGCCATGTCTGAAGGTGAAGTGGGTGTCATCGAGATCCAAGGCCCCAACGTGTTCAAGGGCTATTGGAACATGCCGGAAAAGACGGCGTCCGAATTCCGGAATGGCTTTTTCATTTCCGGAGATCTCGGTGTCATCGATCAAGATGGCTACATCGCAATCGTTGGAAGAGCGAAGGATCTGATCATTGCGGGCGGTTACAACATCTACCCAGCAGAAGTCGAGGCTGCGCTCGACGAACTTCCCCAAGTTCGGGAATCAGCCGTGATTGGGGTGGCTCACCCAGATATGGGAGAAGGCGTTGTCGGCGTTGTTGTCCCCATCGCGGCCGGATATATCGACGAAGACGCAATCAAGGCTGAACTGCAGGGCCGCCTTGCCCGATTCAAGCAGCCACGACGCATTGTGTTTGTTGATGAGCTTCCAAAGAACGGCATGGGAAAAGTGCAAAAGACAGTGCTACGGGAGCAATACGCAGATGCTTTTCAAAAAAATCCTCCCTGGTCATGGTCACAACTACGGTGTCATTAGGCAAAAATCCGCTGTTGTTAATTTCGATTTGCTACGAGACCTGCGAGTAATGCTCTGTTCGCGCTGAACTGGCGTGTTTTTGCGCGCTTTTTTATCGCAGATGCTGCCTTTCATTTCCTTCAGTTTTGTCGTCAGAACACGACGACCGAACGGATCGACTTGCCCGCGTGCATCAGATCGAACGCGGTGTTGATTTCCTCAAGGCCCATGACGTGGGTGATCATCGGATCGATCTCGATCTTGCCCTGCATGTACATGTCGACGATCTTGGGCACATCGGTGCGGCCCTTGGCTCCGCCGAACGCGGTGCCGCGCCAGTTGCGGCCCGTGACGAGCTGGAACGGACGCGTGGCGATTTCCTTGCCCGCTTCGGCCACGCCGACGATCTTGTTCGCACCCGCAAGGCGCGCGCCTTGGATCACGTTGAGGCCGATGCCGCCGAGACCGAAGACCACGACGTTGTCACCCACTTGCACCTTGGCGGTGTTGATCACCGCGCCGACGCCGGTGGTCACGCCGCAGCCGATGTAGCAGCTCGACTGGAACGGCGCGTCTTCACGGATCTTGGCGAGTGCGATTTCGGGGAGCACGGTGAAGTTCGAGAAGGTGGAGCAGCCCATGTAGTGGAACACGGTCTGGCCCTTGTACGAAAAGCGGCTGGTGCCGTCCGGCATCAGGCCCTTGCCCTGCGTGGCGCGGATCGCGGTGCACAGGTTGGTCTTGCCCGAGAGGCAGCTTTTGCACTGGCGGCATTCGGGCGTGTAAAGCGGGATCACGTGATCGCCCGGCTTCACCGAGGTGACGCCCGTTCCCACTTCGCGCACGATGCCGGCGCCTTCGTGGCCGAGCACCGAGGGGAAGATGCCTTCGCTGTCGAACCCGTCGAGCGTGTAGGCATCGGTGTGGCAGACGCCGGTCGCCATGATCTCGACCAGAACTTCACCGGCCTTGGGGCCTTCCAGATCGAGCTCGACGATTTCGAGCGGCTTCTTGGCTTCAAACGCAACAGCGGCGCGGGTCTTCATGATTCACGAACTCCGGTACGGGATGGCTTTGGTCTAATTTTGATATGCCCGTACCAGAGCAGATATGGGTGAACCCATTTTATATTCGAAGCGTATCGTATTTATTTATATCCATTTAGAGCAGAGGCAGTGCACGGTGCGCAGGCAAAAATTTGCACAATCGTGCACATGGAAGGCGCGCACTTGCAAGGCCCCTTTCCATACGATACGTATCAAATTCTAGCGAGAAGCGGTAGCTGGTTTCATTGCTGGTGCCGTCTACGGCCTCGCTCCGAAATTGAGGGGTCACCAGCCCTCTGACTTACGATTGCAGTCTGGCCACTTCGTGGCTGGGTTAGGATTGACTAAAGCAACCGGATAGAAATCACGCTGTCCGGGTAAGCGACGTATTAGAGGGATCTACGGGAGATGGTTTGTTTGCAACGGGCAGTTGTAGTCGGCGGCGGCATCGGCGGCATGGTTACGGCCATTGCGATGCGGCAACGCGGGATTGAAGTCGACGTGATTGAGATATCCCGCCGTGAAGACCAACTGGGCACCGGAATCAATCTTCAGAACAATGCGCTTCGCGGCCTTCAAGAAGTGGGCCTCTTCGAAAAGTGTGCGGCGGTAGGCTTCCCGTGGAATTCGATCAGCAATCGCAGTGGTGAAACTGGGGAGATCGTCAATCAGGTCAATATGCCCTGGCCAGATTCCTACGGATTGCCTGGCGCACTTGGCATCATGCGCACCGACTTTGCAGAAATCCTTGCCGAAGAAGCGATCGCTGCCGGGGTGAATGTTTCCTACCGCACCAAAGTGACCGGGCTGACCCAGGATGATGATGGCGTAACGGTTGAACTTTCCGATGGTCGCACGCTCCGGCGCGATGTTCTGGTCGCAGCCGATGGCGTTTACTCGCAAATTCGTTCGATGGTTTTCGGACCTGAGCACACGCCGTCCTATGTCGGACAGGGGGTCTGGCGATTTACTGTGCCGCGCCCGAAATCTCTCGATGGATTCTCGCTGTTCCGGACGGAAGATGGAGCATCACTAGGCTTCCTGCCACTGTCGGACGAAATTGCGTATTATTTCTACCTCGAGACTACCCCCGAGCCCTTGCGAGTGCCGCCTGAAGATGCATCTCGAATGTTGGCAGAGCGCTTGGCGCCGTTCACCGCGCCGCAGGTCCAAGAGGTCTTGCACTGCCTCGAAGCAGGCTGGCACGTCAGCTTTCGGCCATTCGATGTTCTGTTTATGCCAGGCCCATGGCATTTGGGGCGTGTGGTCATGCTGGGTGATGTCGCCCACTCGCTGACCCCGCAGCTGACTTCCGGTGGGGGCATGGCGATTGAGGACGCCGTCGTTCTGGCTGACGAGCTTGGCCGCAAAAATTCAGTCGAAGAGGCACTGTCAGCCTATTCTGCGCGGCGCGTGGAGCGGGCACACATGGTTTTCCGGAACTCGCTGCGGATCTGCGAACTGGAGAAGGTAAGAGATCGCTCGTTTGAAGGAACGCAGGTGATGCTCGATTCTTTCAAAGTCCTGTCCGAGGCATACTGATCGCGTCAACCGGGAGCCACAAACGGGCTCCCAGTCACAGTCTTCAGGTAGAAATGAACAGCATAAGCACCGCCCGGTTGGTCAAACCCCAAGCGGCCCCGTGTTCAGTCCATCATCATAAGACTTGATGCCGCGCTCGGTCACAAGAGCGATCAGCCCGGCTGCCAGAAGCGCTATGGTCGAGCCAAACAGCCAGCTCCGATAATTACCCGTCCAATCGAAACTAGCGCCAGCGATCAAGCCACCAAGCCCGCCACCGAGCGCATGGACCCCAAATATCATACCGTAGACGCGCCCGAACTCCCGCGTCGAAAAGCGGCGCCCAAGAAGGAAGGCCAACAGGTCTCCCTCTGTCCCGACTCCGAAACCGATCAATATCGCCCCGACAACGTTCAGCGAAGGGTGACCGGTCCAAAGCGCCAAGGTGCCAAGCGAGGCTAGCGAGAACAAAGCGCAGGTCACAATGCCGGCATCGCAGCGATCGAGCAGGAAACCGGTTAGAAGCCGCCCACAAATCACCGAAAAGCCTAGCATTGAGGCAACGCCGGCGGCTTCTGGTATCGTCAGGCCCTGATCGGTCAGTAGCGGCACAATATGCGTGGTTGACCCCAGGACCGCAGTAGATGCCAAAAAGATCATCAGGCTGATCGGCAAGAAGGCAGGGTGACGGCTGATCTCTCTCCATCCCGTTACGGACGAAGCTTCGGCGCCTCTGGCAGCGGCACGCTCCGAGAATGGCCTCAACAGAGCGACGGCGAGCAGAAGCATTGTCAAGCTGATCAGGGAGAGTGCGAAATAGCCCTGCCGCCAGCCATGAGTCGCTATGTAAGGTGCCAGCGCCGGCCCGACGATAGCAGATCCGACCGCCGTTCCGGTTAGTGCCAATCCCAAGGCAGTCCCGCGTTGGGCGACGAAATGCCTTACGATAATTCGGTTGTACGCGATGGAAATCGAACCGGACGCGGCAACAGTGAGCAGCACGATCAACAGCACATAACTGATCAGACCTTGGATGAACCATCCAAGCACGGCGAACGACAACGCCAAGGCGATCCCCGAGATGAAGGCAACTCGCACCTCTCCGAAGCGGTCTATGAGACGCCCCGCCATCGGGAATGCTATGACCCCGACCAGAGTGGCCATCGAGCCGAGAGAAGCTTCGCCTCTAGTCCATCCAAATTCGGCCGCCAGCGGCTTTATGAAAACGCCCGCGGTGTAAAAATACAGCGAGGCGAAGCCACTGCCGATGCCGACGAATGCTCCCAGCACGATCCGCCAGCCGTCAATGAGCTCGCTTCTCCCAGCAGTCGGCATACTTATCCCCCCTAGCCAGATCGATCGTGCAAGGCTCGCAATATGCCTGCCTTCCCGCCACCCCTTCACAAGGCATCCGGGCATATACTTTCTTATCCGTCATGTAGCCGCACGCTTGCCCGATGCGAGTGCCGGGACGCATCGGGGCTGGACGCAGCGATCATTAGCGCTGGCGTGACCACTGATCGCTGAAGTTGAAGTGCCAACCGCCCGTTACGCCGGGGTGCTCGAACTCCCCGGCGACCCAATTGTCATCGATCCGGTCCATGTCGGCGCCGAGTTCGAATGCACCGCCCATCGGTGATTTCAAATACCAGAACCAATTCGATCCCAGCTCAAATCGACCTGGTCCAAATGCAGTCTCGTATCCCGCCTTGTGCAGCTTATAGCCGCCTGCCATGACATCTTGTGCATCACCAAATGTGAACTCGGCGTGCTGGAAACCGGGCGCGAGGGCTTCATTCTTCATCAGGAAAAGGCTGTGGTGGTCGAAGTGATCCTTCGACCGCGCAAAGACGCCTGCATTGTTGAGGAAAGAATCCGTGATGCGAAAGCCAAGGCGGTCGCGGTAGAACTTGATGGCCTCATGGGGATCCCGCGTCCAATAAACTACGTGCCCCATCTGCCGCGCGGGGCCGTGCTCATCGAAGTTGACTCGAGTGTTGAAGCGAGGCTGCGAGTGCCCTGCAACATTTCGCACGGCCGCCGGTGCTTCATATGCGCGGCGCTGACTGACCCTGAACAACAGGGCGTTGCCGTCATTGTCTGCAGATTGAACTAAGCCATTTTCACGCAAAACCTTGCGATCACGCCCGAGTTCCTCAGCAATCGCGTCAAGGCTCGCCTCGTCCTGCACACCCCAAATGGAAGCGCGCAAGGTTGGAGCATTGGTATTGGCTGGAGGAAGTGACGGATCACCCAGCAGGCGCAGTTCGACACCGCTCCCATCGAGCGCTTCGTAAGAAGCTCCCTTCGCGTTAAAATCCAATTCCTTCAGGCCATAGAGCGTCAGGAAGCGCCTGCACTCAGCAAGGTCATCGACGCCCATGAGAAGGCCCTCGGGTCCGGTGATGTTCATGCGGATAGCTCCAAGTTCGTGTTGGCAAAGCCTCAAGCCGGCTTCTTACGTGAAACGTAGCGTATCGTAAATAGCGCCAAACGCAACATGCAGCCCGGTGCAGAAACCCAGCTGCAGAACGGTGGGGCCATAATGGCCGACGCCAATCATGTGCTGAACTGTAGCCATGCAGGCATGGCACAAGCGCCGGCTCAGAAGGCGATCTCAAGCAGGACTGAAATATTTTATTTATCATCATAACAAACTTGAATCACTTATCATGTTAAGCTATATCAGCCCGGCGGAGCGATGATGCCCCTGCCCCATCACATCGATGCGGCCTCTATGAACAAACGCCCGGAGAGTCAGAGCATGAGCGAAATGCGGAAATTGGCGATAGACTCGGTTGCCACGCTGCTTGGATCGCATGCCAACCAGGACCTTGGGCATTTCATCGCGGGCCGCCCTGTTGAAGGGCTCGGAAAGTCTTTCGAAATTCTGGATCCTTCAACCGGCAACGCGATCGGGCAGGGCCGAGATGCAACGCAAGCCGAACTGGAGGACGCCGTTTCCGCTGCGCGCGATGCCTTTGCCGAGTGGAGCAGCACCGCGCCAGAAACGCGGCGGAAGATCCTGAACAAGGTCGCCGACCTCATCGTGGCGCGAGCGGATGAAATCGCGGCAGTGGAATGCCTCGACTCAGGTCAGTGCTGGCGCTTCATGTCGAAGGCTGCACTGCGCGGCGCCGAAAATTTCCGCTTCTTCGCAGATCGCGCGCCTGGGGCGGCCGATGGCATTGCTCTGCCCACGGCAGATCATCTCAACGTAACAACCCGCAAAGCAATTGGTCCCGTGGCTGTCATCACGCCTTGGAACACCCCATTCATGCTTTCGACCTGGAAGATTGCCCCCGCGCTGGCAGCTGGCTGCACTGTGGTACACAAGCCTGCGGAGTGGTCCCCCTACTCGGCCCGGCTGCTCGTCGAAATCGCCCATGAGGCGGGCCTTCCGGCTGGGGTGTTCAACTCGGTAAATGGTTTGGGCGAAACCACGGGCAAGCGCCTTACAGAACATCCGGACATCAAGGCCATTGCTTTTGTTGGCGAATCGTCGACCGGTTCGGCGATCATGCGCCAAGGTTCAGACACACTGAAGCGCGTGCATTTCGAGCTTGGCGGCAAGAACCCCGTCATCGTCTTCGATGATGCCGACCTCGACCTGGCGGTCGACGCGGCCGTGTTCATGATCTATTCGCTGAATGGACAGCGTTGCACGTCTTCGTCGCGGCTACTCGTGCAGCGGCCTATCTATGACAGCTTCGTGGAAAAGGTCGCGCAGCGCGCTGCGAACCTTAAAGTTGGCGATCCGTTTGATCCGGCAACCGAAGTCGGCCCCTTGATACATCCTCGCCACTTCGGCAAAGTTCAGAGCTTCATGGAGATTGCCCGCGAGGAAGGGGCAACAATCGCTGCCGGCGGGGCCCCCGTAGAAGGCACAACTGGCTTCTACTTCCAGCCAACTTTGTTCGCCAATGCCGAGCAGACGATGCGGATTGCCCGCGAAGAGATCTTTGGCCCAGTGCTGACCGCTATCCCGTTTGACGATGAAGCCGATGCAATCGCGAAGGCCAATGATGTCGAATACGGCCTCGCAGGATACCTCTGGACTCGGGATATGGGCCGTGCCCTCAGAGTTTCTGATGCCCTCGATGCTGGGATGATCTGGGTAAACAGTGAAAACGTCAGGCACCTGCCCACACCGTTTGGTGGGACAAAGGCCAGCGGAATCGGTCGTGATGGCGGCGATTGGAGCTTCGACTTCTACATGGAAACCAAAAATATCGCTCTGGCAAGGGGCACTCATAAGATCCAGCGCCTCGGAGCCTGAGGCGGGATCCCATGGACCTCATGGATCGATCAATCCCCCGGACGAAAGGGTTCCAGGGCAGCAATCAGCGCGGTCGCCTCGGCTGTAAAAGCCTTGAGGCGATCGGCTCCGAATGTTGCTGCATATTGATCCAACAGAACCCGCGTGTGCCGCGAGGTGTTCACGACCAATTCGCGGCCAAGGTGCGTTATGGAGATGACCGAACGCCTACCATCGTTCGGGTCGGCGGAGCGGGTGATCAAATTGCGCTCGGTGAGTTCCTTGACGATGCGGGTCACGCTTGGCGGATACAGAAGCGCACGCTCAGCAATGCCCTTGGAGTCCAGAAATTCCGCGTCTGCCAGAACCCGCAAAATGCGCCATTGCTGGTCGGTCAGTCCTGCACTGCGCAAATGCTCACGGAGCGGTGCCATCACAGCTTCACGAGCGGCCAGAAGCACACCGGCCAGCGAAGAAGGATAAGGCGGAAGCGGGGCACCTTTGGTCATGAGTGGATCATGGCACGATCCTCTCCCCAAGACAAACTTAACATGATAACTTATAGTCAGTCTACTGGCAGGTCGGTCCATTCACAGAGGCACTTTGAAGCATGATCGCAGGAAACATCTACGGGGTAGTGCTCAATGACAGCAATGAACTGGACTGGCTAGCGGCCACCCTCGCGCAAAAGCCGTACCTCGCGCCGCCGTCCGCGGCGGTCGTATACCAGAAACCGCTATCGAGTATTGCACGCGGACCAGTTGCAGTGCCGCCAGAAGGATTGGTAGCGGCAGCGACGGTGGCGTTGCTGTTCTCGCGGGATGCCGCCTTGCTGAAACGCGAAGAGGTTGCTGCCTGTATTGGTGCCAGTGCGCTGGCTGTCGATCTGTATACGCCCAATCCCAGCTACTACAGGCCTGCGATCGCCAACCGAAATGCAGATGGCAGGTTGATCCTCGGCGACTTCGTTCACCCCGAATTGCCTGAGAAGATCACGATCAGTAGCGATAGTATGAAAATCCACGAATGGCACCTTTCGCGCCTTGTGCGCGGCGCCCATCAGTTGGTTGCAGACCTGTCGCAATACCTAGGTTTCAAGGCTGGAGACGTACTCATGGTCGGACTTCCCGGCGACGCCCCGCTGATCCACGCTGGTCCAGAACTACGGATCGACGGCGCCCCTCTGCCCGCGATAACCGCACGCACTGTTCAAGGAGAGAGCACGTGAAGCGTGCAAGGATCTACCACCGCGGACGAGACGTGTGGGCAAAGGTTGTCGCTGGTGATACCCGGCTCAGTCTGCCGGATGGCACCCTTCTGGATGCAAACGAGGCGTGCTGGCTACCGCCTATCCAGCGAGGGGCTGCGGTCTATGCGCTCGGCCTGAACTATGCCGATCACAACAAGGAACTGGGCTTCGCGCCGAAGCTGGAAACGCCCTTGGTGTTCATGAAGGGGGACAATTGCTTTGTCGGCCACAACGGCGATTCGCCGCGACCGGGCGATGCGAACCAAATGCACCCGGAGTGTGAATTGGTGGCTGTGATCGGTTCGCCGGTGCGATGCCTCGCGGCGGACGAAGCACTCGCTTGTGTGGGCGGTTACACTGTCGCCAATGACTACGCCATTCGCGAGTACCTCGAGAACTACTACCGGCCCAACGCCCGTGTGAAAAACCGGGATGGCACAACGCCGCTTGGTCCCTGGATTGTCGATGCAGTCGATGTGGCCGATCCACAAGCCCTGCCCCTGCGCACCTGGGTCAACGACGAGCTGGTGCAAGATGGCAGTACGGCTGACATGATCATGTCCGTAGCAGAGCTGGTTTCCTATCTTTCGCACCAGACCACTCTCATGCCAGGCGACATGATCCTAACTGGCACACCGCAAGGCGTGCACTTCTGCGCTGCGGGCGACACGGTGACGTGCGAGATCGAAGGAGTTGGTCGCCTGACCAACCATCTGGTGACGTCATGAGTCTCTATCAGCTGTCCAAGTTGATCTACGTGCTCAACCGCGACGACGATGCCAAGCATCTTTGGCGCACAGCTCCAGATCAGTTTGTCGGCCAGTTCGCACTCGGCCCTGATGAACGAGAGGCTGTGCTCTCCCATGATATCGGACTGATTTATGTCATGGGGGTGAATGGCCAGCTGCTCATGCATTTCGCAGCACTCTGCGGAATTGCGTGGGCCGATTATCTGCGCCTGATGCGTGAAGGCGTTCAGACTTATGGTCCGGTTCGTGCCGGACTGTACGCAATGACAACTGAAATTGCCGAAAAGGTGGCCGGGATATGAGCCTCGTTTACACTGGCATCTGCAGTCACGCCCCGGGCATCACCGCCCGTGCCGAGCTGGCTGACCCGGACATGAAGGACGCGTTCTATGCGGCGCTGGAGCGGATGCGCCAGGACATCCTCGATACTCAGCCGGACGTCTTGATGATTGTGGCGGCGGAGCATTTCGCGAATTTCTTCATGAACAATATGCCCGCTTATGCAGTGGGCATGGGAGAAACCTACCGTGGCCCCATCGAGGATCCGGACTGGTTGAAGATTCCCCTGCGTTCGCAGCAAGGGGATCCCGATCTCGGTCGGCGCCTGGTAGCGGAAATGCTCAACACCGTTGATGTCGCGTATTGCGAGGAATGGCAGTTTGATCACGGCATCATCGTGCCGCTGCACTTCCTCGACCCCGGCAACGAGATGAAAGTCATCCCCGTCAACATCAATTGCCAAGGCCCCCCATTGACGCCTCTGCACCGGGCGTGGGCATTTGGCGAGGCCATACGCCGCGCGGCCGACAAGGTTCCGGAGCGGATCGCGCTGGTGGCGACGGGGGGCATCTCGCACTGGCCGGCGACACCGGACAGCGGCAAGATCAATGAGGCCTGGGACAGGGATTTTCTGGATCGGTGGGCCGCAAACGATCGCGACAGGCTCCTCGCCTACGACGATATCGAAACCTATCGCGACGCTGGACAAGGCGGATTTGAGATCCGTACCTTTATCGCCGCCGCAGCCGCGGCAGGCGGCAAAGGCAATGTACAGTTCTTCGCGCCGATCCCCATTTTCGCCGTCGGATGCACGGTAGCCAGCATGGAGATCGTCTGATGGCTCATGCAACAATCGAGTGGACTCGCAATCTCGAAAGTGAACTGGACCTCCGCGGCCTGCTGCAACTGGTTGCTGACGAAATGCGCCTTCATTCTGATGGGACCTTTCCCGTCGGCGGGATTCGCGTGCGTGCCTTTCGCGTAGAGGACTACATCATCGCCGATGGCACCTGCCCGGACGATGCCTTCATCAACATCGACATCAAGATGGGCGTCGGCCGCAGCGCAGAATTCCGCCAGGCCTTTTTCAGCGCAATGTTCGAGCGCGTGCGCACGTTTCTTGGCGACATGTTCGATCGTCGCCCACTGGCCCTGTCCCTCTATGTCGAGGAAGCCGAAGGCTGGAAACACAACTCGATCCATCACCGGCTGAAAGGTTGAACCGCATGTCGCTGTCCCCACAAACTGTCGAAATGCTCGCAGCCCGGTTGGATGAAGCAGAGCAGACCCGTACACAAATCAGCCAATTCTCCCTCGAGTTCCCCGAGATGAACCTCGAGGATGGCTATGCCGTCAGCCGCGCATGGGTAAACCGGAAGCTTGCCGGCGGGCGCAAGGTCATCGGCCACAAGATCGGCCTCACCAGCCGCGCCATGCAGCGTTCCTCGAATGTCACGGAACCCGATTTCGGCACCCTGCTCGACGACATGCTGTTTGTTGACGGAAGTGACATTCCGATCGAGCGCTTCATTGAGCCGCGCGTCGAGGTTGAGCTGGCCTTCATTCTCAAGGACCCGCTGAAGGGGCCGGGCTGCACGCTTTTTGATGTGTTGAATGCAACAGCTTACGTCACGCCTGCCATCGAGATCATAGATGCGCGGATCGAACGCATTGACAAGGCGACCGGCGTGACCCGCAAAGTCTTCGACACAATATCCGATAACGCAGCGAACGCGGGCATAGTGCTGGGAGGACGTCCGGTCAGGCCAGACGCCGTGGACCTCCGCTGGGTTTCGGCACTGCTTCATCGCAACGGCGTTATCGAAGAGTCCGGTGTGGCCGCAGCAGTCCTCAACCATCCCGCCAATGGCCCGGCATGGCTTGCCAACAAGCTTGCCCCCCATGACGAGTGGCTAGAACCCGGACAGATCGTGCTCGGGGGAAGCTTTACGGCCCCCGTCTTCGCCAAACCAGGAGACAGCTTCCACGTGGATTACGGAGCGATGGGTTCCATTTCGGTGCGCTTCGCATGAGCGCCTTTCGCGAAATGCTCGCAGCCGGGCGCCCGCTGCTGGGGCTATGGCAGGCTCTTGCCAATCCCTACACTGCCGAGATTTGCGCGCGTGCGGGCTTCGACTGGCTGCTCTTCGATGGTGAACATGCGCCGAACACGGCGCAAACCTTGCTGGCGCAATTGCAGGCGGTATCTGCGTTCCCGGTGGCGCCCATCGCCCGCGTACCATCGGGCGAACCAGTCACCATTAAGCAGTATCTCGACCTTGGCTTCGCGACCTTGCTGGTCCCGATGGTCGACAACGCCGAGCAAGCATGTTCGATCGTAGCAGCCAGCCGGTTTCCGCCGCGCGGCATTCGCGGTGTTGCCAGTGCTACCAGCAGGGCATCGGGTTTCGGTGCAATGTCCGACTATCTCGCCAAAGCGCACGAGCGGGTGATGATCATTGCCCAGATTGAAAGCGCTGCTGCGCTGGAGAATATCGACGCAATCGCAGCAACAGAAGGTATCGATGCGTTGTTCATTGGCCCAGCGGACCTCGCGGCGTCGCTCGGACACTTGGGCAATCCGCACCACGATGAAGTACAATCCGCTATAACACGCGCCAAGTCTGCGATTGATCGCGCTGGCAAGCCAGCGGGAATCTTTGCGCTTTCCGCCGATGATGCGAAGCAGCGGATTGTTGAGGGATTTTCCTTCGTTTCGATCGGAACCGACATCGGCCTTCTTGCGCGCGGTTCAGCCACCCTTCTGTCAGGCATTCGCGAATAGCTTTCGCGGCTGACCTGGACTTTGCATCCGCTCCGCCCGCCAGTCCCGTGGTGATTGACTGGTGGCTTGGCGGAAACTGCGGGCAAAGTGCGCAGGGTCATCGTAGCCAAGGAGCAAGCCGATTTCAGCGACACTTAGCGAACTGAACAATAACAGGCGCTTCGCCTCCTGAACATGACGTGCGCGAACCAGATGCGATGCGCGCATCCCGAGTGCCGCACGGCAGACCCGGTTCAGCAGATAAGGCGTTGACCCAAGTTCAGCCGCAATTGCTTCGATCCGCGGACGCGTCCCGAGCTTTGCTTCGACGGCCTCCATGAAGCGGATCAGCAATGTTGCGTCGACATTGCCTAAGCTCTGTTCGGCTGGTGAATTGGTGATGCGCAGCATTTCAACAAGAACCAGACGCGCTATTGCACCGATGCCATGGGGCATCCCGGTGAGCTGATTGCGGTATTCGTACTCCATGCGCGAGAAGAGCTGCCGTACCCACCCGTCCTGCAGTCCCGTCTCATCAAGCCCCGTGACCCGATGGTCATGCAGCAAATGCAAGCGGCTCTGCGACGAGATGCCCATAAGTTGCTCGCGCGCAAAGTCGTCAGACATGGAGAGTACGATCGCATCGGCCCCCTCCTCGGCCCTAAAGCCATGAATGACCCCAGACGGCATCCAACAGAGTGTGCCTGGCCGGATTGGCGAAGTCGCATCGTTCGCAAAGTATTGGCCGGTACCGTGGAGCCAAAGACTGAGCTGGTGGAGATGCGGATGGCTATGCCGCTCCACCCGTCCCCCGTGCAGACGCCAGCGGTCCGAAATGCGCTCCACATGGCAAAAACGAGGCTCAATAAGGCCTGCTGTCTGACCAAAGAGGGCATAGGCCGGAATGCCAACGGTCACATTGCTGCGCATGCCGAGCATTTATCAAGTTTTGAGGAAATGGCCAGTTATTTTGAACGCTACGTATCGTATTGCCGCTGCGACGCTGATATGCAGACCCGAACGAAATCGGGAGACGGAACATGTTCATTCAAAATGCCTGGTACGCTAGTGCCTGGGACCACGAACTCAGTGGCGATAACATGCTTGCCAGGAAAATTCTGGGCAAAGGTCTGGTATTCCTGCGCACGTCCGACAACAAGATCACCGTTCTGCGGGACCGCTGCAGCCATCGCTTCGCGCCTCTGTCCCTCGGACGCCGCGAGGGCGACTGTGTCCGCTGCATGTATCATGGCTTGGTGTTTGATGCAGACGGCAAGTGCGTCTGGGAACCCGGCCGCAAAGGTGTCAGCCCCAACACGGATGTGCAGACCTTCCCGGCAGAAGAGCGGCATCGGCTCATTTGGGTATGGATGGGAGACCCAGAAAAAGCAGATCCTGATCTGATCCCGGATTGCTTCCACCATACAAGCCCCGAATGGGCAAGCGTACCGCGCCTTGCGCATTTCAAGGCTAACTACAAGCTGGTGCTGGACAACCTTCTCGACTTCTCGCACCTATCCTATGTTCACGAAAAGACTCTTGGCGGATCAGCGACGATCGCCGACACGCGGCCGAAGGTCGAACAAACGCCTACTGGCGTACGACTGGTTCGCTGGTATCTCAACGAGCAGGAGTTCGCACCGTACCTGCGCGGCTATGAGCGTTTCAGCGGTCCCATTGACCGCTGGAACATCTATCACCTTTCGACGCTCGGCAACCACTTCTCGATGGCGTCGGGCTCTGCACCCGCAGGTACTGGAGCGCAGGAAGGACACATGGCACCCGATGCTATGATCTTCCATTCGCATCAGCTGATTACGCCTGAGGACGAGCACAACACCCACTACTTCTGGACATACGGGCACAATTTCGCGCTCGATGACAGGCAGTTGACCGAGGCTCTGGCGGAGCGCGTGGGGGCCGGCTTCGTTGAAGACAGGGCGATGATTGAAGCGCAACAGCAGATCGTCAACGAGAGCGAGGATGATACAATGGCGTTCATCCTGCTCGACAACGCACTGACACTCGGTCGCCGCCTGATCGACGAGAAGATAGCAGAAGAAGCGGCCGCGTAATCGCTGTTTGGGGTGGAAACGTCGGGATGCCGTTTCCACCATTCTCTAAAGATCTTGGCATCAAGCTGCTAAGAGCATTCGACAAATCTCAGCCAGCCTCGCCCAACGCAGCCCCAGTCGAATAATAACATCTATGTAATTTTCAGAACGCTATCAGAAAGGGCTGTGTCCAACACAGATTATTGGCGCAAAATTATCGTGGTTTCAGAATATCAATTCCACAGTACAAGGTAGCGGCTCTCGACGCTTGATCGAGGCAGAACATTGTCAGCTGGATTGTCGACTGCGCCATGTATATAGTTGTTACCATTCGGGTTGGCCGAGTCATACCCTTTGAAAACGAGGACCTCAGCCAGCTGAATATCCGAAAAATAGTACCAGCGGTGATCAGGGTTATAACGCGCGAGACGTGCTTCAAAATTGTCCCAAACCGTGCCGCTCGTACCAAAATAGCAGTCGTTAAACACAAAAATCGGCATCTTTAACCGTACGGCTATCAACGAAGGCGAGCATGCTGTCGTGTGGCGGAGGAGAAATGACCTGCCAGGTCTGATACACGGCCATGCGGCTGTACGCCGGAACAGGACGCCCCAAAGCCCTCATCGTCTCCGCTAGGAAAGCTTCAGCGGATGTCTTCGTGACGTCGGCATGCGCCAGCCCGACTTGCGGATCCCAGCCTGGTTAGCGCGACATGGCGCTGCGCCTGGTGGTCAGACCACCAGGCATAGGCAAAGCCTCGTCCGCGCCCGAGAGGGAAACGAGCATGGGAAGCAGCTCCTCCCAATACGCGGTGTTGATGGGGGGCACGTCGAACTGGCGTAAGCGGTTCGCTTCCATAAGCTCGGGATTGAAGGCCACGCGGCTTGGGCTTTTCCGCCGCTGGATCGTGAACCCCTCAACCTCAAGAGACAGCTTGTGCGCAATTGGCCGCGCATCATATATCCGAATCGCATGTTCTTCAGTTGGCGTTATGGTGTTTGAAAAATCGACAAGATCAGTGTTAGCGCGTTCTACAGTTGGCAACAGATAGTTCATTGCCGCATGAAAAGATGGCAGATCCGAAAGGGTCCTCGCAAAATCCGCAGAATTACATGTGTTGTTTGACGCAACATCAACCGCAGCCATATCCATGGCTTTCATTTGTGCCGATTTTCAACAAGCCAATCTTGTGGGCACTCAAGTAAACAGTCTTTTTCAACTCAAGTGCCCATTGAACCCAAGGAGTGCCTCCGCTCAGGATAGAAGCCCACCGAGTGCGACGTATTTGATCTCGAGGTAATCCTCGATGCCATACTTCGAGCCCTCTCGACCAAGGCCAGATGTCTTTACGCCTCCGAACGGCGCAACCTCGGTGGAAATCAGGCCTTCATTGACGCCGACCATCCCGAATTCGAGTCCTTCAACGACGCGGAAGATGCGTCCCACATCGCGTGCGTACAAATAGGACGCCAGACCAAAGGGCGTATCGTTCGCCATCTCGATGGCTTCTTCTTCGGTCTCGAAACGAAAAAGCGGGGCAACCGGACCGAAAATTTCCTCGGAGAATGCACTCGCTTCGCGCGGTACATCGATCAGCACAGTCGGCTCATAGAAGGTGCCGCCCAGGGCGTGGCGCTGCCCGCCAGCAACGACCTTGGCTCCGCGTCCGACTGCATCGGCGATAAGCTCTTCAACCTTGGCAATGGCGTTGGCATCTATGAGCGGACCAGCGGCGACGCCGCTCTCCATGCCATTGCCGACTTTGAGCTTGCGGCTTTCTTCGGCCAAGCGGGCAGCGAAAGCGTCGTAGATGCCAGACTGAACCAGCACCCGGTTGGCCGCGATGCACGCCTGCCCGCAATTGCGATACTTTGCCGCCATCACGCCAGCTACCGCTGCATCGAGATCCGCATCATCGAAGACGATAAACGGAGCATTGCCGCCCAGTTCCATACTGGTCTTCTTGACGGTGGGTGCACACTGTTGCAGCAGAAGCGATCCGACCTCGGTCGATCCGGTAAAGGAAAGCTTCCGGACCAACGAATTGGACGTCAGCTCGCCGCCAATCGCGCGTGCCGATCCCGTGACAATGTTGCAGAGACCAGCGGGCAGTCCGGCCCGTTCTGCAAGCACGCCAAGTGCCAGCGCCGAAAGCGGAGTCTGGCTTGCCGGCTTGATCACACCACCACAACCGACAGCCCAAGCGGGACCGGCTTTCCGCGTAATCATCGCCGAGGGGAAATTCCAGGGCGTGATAGCGGCGAATACACCCACAGGCGACTTTTGGACGAGGATGCGGCGGCCATCCGCGTTGTGCGGGATTATGTCGCCATAAACACGCTTGGCTTCTTCCGAAAACCATTCGATGAAACCTGCTGCGTACAGGATCTCGCCTTTGGCTTCGGCGTGCGGCTTGCCCTGCTCCGACGTGAGGATCGTCGCAAGATCATCGATGTGCTCGATCATCAGGTCAAACAGCTTCCGCAGCACTTTCGCCCGGTCTTTTGGCAGCGCCTTTCGCCAGCTCTTCATTGCCTTGTCGGCAGCGGAAATTGCCCGCGAGGTTTCGGCTGCTCCTCCATCCGGCACGCGCGCAATAAGTTCGCCCGTAGCCGGATTGCGGACATCAATGGTCTTGCCGCTGTCCGCCTGGACCCACTTTCCATCGATCAGCATTGCATTCCGAAGCAACTCCGCATCGCTCAGCGGGAGTGCAACCACCTTGTCCATAGTAACCTCGAAACTTGAGTAACGTTGGAAAGCGAGCCCCAAATTTCCGAGGGGCCCCTTTTCGGTTAAAGGCTGTTATTCCGGGTTGCGCCCGACGAAGAACGCCTCGTCCGGATCAGCCATGGGATTGAGCCCGGCTTTGATCATGCCCTGGCGCAGTGCCTTCATGCTATGGGAATGCACCCGCATCGTCGGATGCGGCATTGGGCCACCGTTGTAGCCTTGGAGCCAGCCCTCGTATTTCCACATCATGCGGTTGATCAAGCCGTGTGCGGCCACACCCTGTTTCAGGAATGCGTCACGCGCAGGTTCGATCTGATACCAGATGCGCGTCGCCTCGTCGTATTCCCCGGCCGCAAGCAGCTTGTGGATGTGCGGAATGGTCGGGCCGTAAAGCGAGGTATAATTCGTGCCCGAGAACTGGATCGGCATGACCTGGGCCAGCGGCACATACTCGAAGTCGAGCGGGCAGGAAACAACGACCTCCTTGTGGAAATGCCGATGAACCTCGATCATCGACATGAAGTGCGGGGTTCCACCCTCCGCCTTGATCCCAGCAACGTTCGGACAATCATCGACCAGCCGGCGCAGCACGGAGACCGGGATATCCGAAGGATGAAGGCGCTGGAAACCCCATGCCGGCAACTGGAACAGCATGACGGCCAGATCGGTCGCGTCGCACAGGGTCTTCGTATACTGATAGACCTCTTCGTAATCAGCCGGATAGAAGTAAGGCGGATAGCTCAGTAGAACCAATTCCGCACCGCCTTCTTCGGCCAACTTCAAAGCCTTGAGATTCTGCTCAAGGCTGTTGAACACCGCATGGTGAACGATAATACTGCGGCCCGCAGCCTGATCATTCATGACCGACAGGAAATGCCCGTACTGGTCCAGAGTGATCGCCACTTCCGAGCAGGCAAGTGATCCGATGAAGCCGTGCTCGATCGAGAGTTCGACGTCGTGGCGGATCGCCTTCTCGTTCAAAGTCTCGAAATCGGACTTCAAGGTGGGGATCGTGACGTTCGCGACGCCATTGAGCATTTCGCGGCCCCACTCGCGGGCCTCGCTGCGCTTGTACCTTGCCATTGCGAATTTCCTCTTTTGGTCTGAACTAGATGGCCTTGCCCACGAATTTGACTGGCAGGGGAACGGCCAGGCCGGCAGCGATCGCGCGGTCCAGAATTGCGCCGCCGACGACGACATCCTGAATTCCGCCACCCACTGATTTGAACATCGGGCGGCGCGCGCTTGCCACTTTCGCTGCGGCCGAGCCGTTCATAAGATCATTCAGGGAGATGGTCCGGGAATCCAGATCCACGCCGGCGGCCTTGGCAGCAAGCATGTCACCCGTCTCGTGGAGAACTTCCTCGATCATGTCGCACACGATGAGGTCCGCGCGTTCGACCACAGACACATCGATCTCGCGCTGCTCCGGGACGGTAGAGCCGATCGATACGACGGCCGCATGGTCCTGAAGCCAGTTCCCGAAGAGAATGGGCTTTTCGTCATGCGAGCGGGCGGCGGTCAGCACAATATCCGCCGCACCGACAGCTGCTTCCGGTGTTTCCGCCGCGACCACCGACATGCCAAGTTCATCGCTCATCGATTGGGCGAAAGCCTCGCGGCGAGCAGGATTGGTGCTGTAAACGGCAATCTCGGCAAAGTGGCGAATGGCCGCAAAAGCGCGGATATGCATGGACGCTTCAAGGCCGCTGCCAATGACGCCCAGACGGAAGGGGCCCTGCCCCACAAGCTTGTCCAGCGCTGCCGCAGACGTTGCTGCAGTTCTGTAGCCGGTGATCAGGTTCGCATCGAGGAAGCCTGCAATTCGGCCGGATTCCCGGTCGAAAAGCACAATGACATAATCGACCACGCGCCCGCTGGGCGCCATCGATGCGCCCATGAGCTTGGCACCGAAGTATCTGGAACCGGGTGGGTTCGAGGGCAACGCGCGCATCCAAGTTGGCCCTTCGGCCGCAACAACCCGCGGAGGACACGCCCCCGGCCCGAACGGATTCGCGTAGACATGCTGCAAAGCGTCAACCGCGTCTTGCCAATCAAACACCTCGCGAGCAACATCGCTCGAAATGAAGAGAGGACTATCCATTCTGCTTCACACTCAGGCCTTTCAAAAATCATCAAGCGAACCGCTGCCATTTTCGCAGCACGCCCGTTTCTGCGGGTACCTCGCCGACCGGAATCAACCGACGACCGAATACCTAGTCCATTAAGAGCCGTAGCGTTTTGTATAACTGATCGCAACAGGCTTCTCAAAACGACCGGAAGATCGATCTGCAGGATTGAACGGGTGGTTCACCTTGAGTTCGAAGACACCGCAATGCAGCCACCCCAATGCGCCTCCTCACCCAGCACTTTGCTCGAAAACTTCTATATATCCAGCCAAATAAGATGCTCGGGCCAATCGCATTGCGCCACTCAATCTGAGCCACGCCAAGTGGCTTGTGGCGTGCAGACCGCAAGATACGGAATTTGCAATACGGTTCGTTTTTATATAGGCGTCAGCCTACACTGAACCGGAATTGCAGAGCATGACTTTGCCTCAAATCGAACCGCCGTAGACCACGCGTCGATTCATAACGGGAGCGAACGAATCTGGCTGGCGGACCGCATGGGCGATTGCTGCAGCTCGAACCCGCAGTGAGGTTCTGCTGCAGCAATTATCAGATATTTTCCAGCACCGTGTAGTCTGCAGAGGCAGTCGACTGCGGCGACATGCCTTGACGAGCACCGTCAAACAGTTGTGATCCGTTTGCCATCGCGCACATTGCCAAAATCACGCTGTCCTGAGACGCGAAGCCAGCGCGCCGACCTTGTTCACCCCTCCTCCGTCGACCGGGATGTTCACGCCAGTGATGAATTGGGACTCGTCCGAGGCCAGAAAAATGCCGAGGAAGGCGATATCGGCCGGAAATCCATGGCGATTGAGCATTGGCGAGCTGTCAAACAGTTCACGAAAGCTTTCGCTTGCATCATAGAGGGTCTGAAGGTGGGGGCCAATGATCGGTCCGGGCGAAATGCAGTTCACACGGATCCAATGCGGCGCGCCCTCCAACGCCAATTGTCGCGTCACGGCAATCACTCCGCCCTTGCCTGCGCTGTGCGCAGTGGCTCCGATCCCTTCTGCGGCGAGCATGCCTGCACACGATGCAATATTGATGATTGAGCCGCCTTGCTGGGCCGTCATGATCGGCCAAACTGCCTTGGTCGGCATGAAAATCACGTCGAGTTCCAGGCGGATGGTCTCATGCCACTGATCGACTGTCATATCGGAGAACGGAGCCATATGGACATGGGCGCCGTTGTTGTAGAGCACATCGACCCTGCCATGCGCTGCCATTGCCTCATCAACCCAGGCCTGGGCCTGCTCAGGCGATGACGCATCCACGACGCTCGTCGTGATGGACAGACCACGCGCGGCAGCGGCTTGCGCAGTTATCGCCAGAGTCTCAGCATTGATATCACTGGCGAACACATGCGCTCCGGCCTCGGCAAACTTTAGCGCGACGACATGCCCCTGCCCTCCGCCAGCACCCGTGATGAGCGCAACCTTACCACCAAGCCTACCGTCGCAGACCCCGCGACTGATGCGGTGTTCATCGATCATTTCTGTTCCTCTCCCTTTTCGGACCGCAATCGGAATACAAAGCTCAAGCCTCGTGCTTGCGGGTTCCGACGCAATCGCCTCCCTTGCAACCAATTCGAGTCACCTTGCGGGCCGGCAATCGCATGCGGCCCCAAACTAATATCTTCCGAGCGAATTACTCTGGACCAGATGCAACTCATCACTGACCTGTGCACCGATTTCTCTGCCCCAGCTTCCATACGAGCTGATGCCTCGGACGACAAAGTTCGCACGAAAACTTAACCGCCACGTTTTGGCCCATATTAGCATCCGACGCGTTTTGTAATGGCTTGCCGATCGCATTGTCAAGGTTGTGACGGAGGACCGCGCCGTATCACCACGCTTAGCTTGGCATCCAGCGTTCGACTTGCAGCCGCCGAACCCAGCGGTCCACGGCAGGGGCCTTCTGCATGAAACAAGCGGTTGAAACAGGCAGCCTGAGGGTTTCAGCAGCTAGCGTTCCGGCAGGCCAGTCGGCCTCGAACCCAAAGCCGGACCTCCGAAAAGAAACTTTACAATACGGCTCGTATCTTTATGAAAGAGCCATTCGAGACACATCCACTTCAGGGAGACGAAGCTTGGCTGATATGAACGGACCTAAGCGGTCACGCCGGATCGTGACAGGAGAGCATGCGGACGGGCGCTCCTATTTTGTGTCCGACGGTCCTGCCCCCAACCACTTTCAGGCAGAATACGCTCCTTCGTTCGTGCAAGTCCTGTGGGCCACCGGCGAGGGTGCAGCGAAGGGCGACGAGCCGGCTCCGCAGGGACACGCGTTCGGCTTTCACTCAGAGGGCGGCTCTATCCTCCGGATCGTCGATTTTCCGCCTGACAGTGAATACGATCTGGCGTCCATGGCGGAGTTTCTCGATGAACATCAGGTGGCGGCCGAAGGTGACACCCGTCACTTTTGGTTCCACAAGACTGCGTCGCTGGACTACGCAATCTGCCTCGAAGGCGAGATTTACGCCATGATGGATGAGGGCGAAACGCTTATGCGACCAGGCGATATCTTGATCCAGCGAGCCACGAACCACGCATGGTCCAACCGCTCGGACAAGCCCTGCCGGATGATTTTCGTGCTTCTGGCACTGGAGCATTAATAGGCCGCCCGAGCGGTTTGCGCCTGACTATCTTGGCAAATCGCGCAAGGAATTTTGGTATTGTCACCCTCCCCGCGCCTTCGCATTCTGTGGTTCGGACCTCTTCCAGCAGCATTGCTTGCGGAGGCCCGAGGCGCGCACCCCGGGCTGGATGTTGAATACCTGCGCACGAAATCATCGGATCAACAGTTCGAGCAACTTGCCGATCACTCGGTGGATGCCGTGGTCACTGCCATCGACAATGTCGTGGAATGGAACCGCCGCGCGCCCGATGCAGATTTTCGGGTCTTCGCGCAAATGGAGAAGACGACCGAACTAACCCTGTTCGGTCGTCGCGGACTGGCTGATATCGAATCCCTTGGTGGCTGCAACCTGCTCGTCGATGCCCCGGCAAATGGCTTTGCCGTCGCCTTGCTGGCACTGCTCGACCTAGCGGAAATCAACCGAGCAGACTGCAATCTCATGCCGGCCGGGGGCGTGACTGAAAGGCTCGACGCACTGCTGGCTGGCAAAGGCGATGCCACGCTACTGGGACCGCCGTTCAACCAAGCCGCAGTAGCAGCAGGTTGCCCTGTTCTGGCCAGCGTAAACGAAACCTGGCCGCAATTCCCAGGCCAGGGCTTAGTACTCTCCCGCAAAAGATATCGCGAGCTGTTTCCAGCACTTGCTGCATGGATCAAGGGCTTGAGCGAAACGCGCGACTGGATGGCTGCTTCGCCACAAAGCGCGATTGCCGGGTTGGTGGAGGCGGGCCTGCCGCCCGCCTTTGCTGCCGCAGCTGTCACTGCAGCCCCAACCAGCTGGCGGCCGGATCCGGCAGGCATTGAACTGCTGATCGAGCATCGCCGCATTGCCGGGCTTGGTGGCAGCAATCTCAGCTATTCGGATCTGGTCGACCTGTCGCTTGTCGATCAGGTCTAACCTGTAAAATGCACGATAGAGGATTCCCCATGGCAGACACATTCGCGTTGTGCACCTCTCTCGGCCCGAACGGCTCCAAAACGGTCGGCATGTGCATCGATGACACAGTCTGGAGCATCGCCAACCTCGCACAAGCTGCCGGTGCTGACGGCGCGCCCCTTGCCGCCGCCTCGGTTATGAATATGCTCGAGGACTGGAGCCGCTCGCTGGACACACTCCATGGGTATGCGGCAATTGCGCGAAGCGGCAGCATTCGCGGCGTGGCAATGGCGGGCCTGAATCTGCGATCGCCGCTGGAATTTCCGCGCCAAGTCTTCTGTACTGGCGCCAATTACCGCAAGCACGTGGTCGATCTGACGGTCGACATGGGCGTCGGCCCCGAAGGTCTCGATAGCGATGGTTTGCGCGCTTGGGCCACCGAAATGATGGAAAAGCGGGCGGAAGAAGGCGAACCCTATTCGTTCACCAAGCCCGTTTCCGCGATCGCCGGCCCCAACGATCCGTTGGTCGTCCCCGCCACGACGACCAAGCTGGACTGGGAGATCGAGTTGGGCGTCGTGATCGGCCAAGGCGGCTACAACATCCCGCTGGCGGGCGCGATGGATCACGTTGCCGGCTATGTTATAGTCAATGACATCTCGGCCCGCGACCTGATTGCGCGGACGGACTACAAGATGCTGGGCACCGACTGGTTGAGGGCAAAGGGACAGCCGGGTTTCCTGCCTGTCGGGCCGCTATTCGTTCCGGCGTGCTTCGTATCAGACCCATATGATCTATCCCTGCGGCTAACCGTCAGCGGAAAGGTCATGCAGGACGAAACCACTGCCGACATGCTTTTCGATATTGCAAGGCAAATTGAATATACGTCGCGCTATGCCCAACTCCTCTCGGGTGACATCATCTGCACCGGATCTCCGGCTGGGAACGGCACTCACTATGACCGTTATCTTCAGCCAGGCGATATAATGACAGCAGAAATCACCGGACTTGGACGGCAGGTTGTGGAATGTATTGCGCCTCGCTGACGTCCAGGGGGGATATCCTGCCCAGCGACGCCACGAGAAATGCGGTGTGGCCGAAATGCAGCCCGGCCAACACACTTTCGTTCCAGACAGTCCAAACAGCCGTCCTTTAGATCGGCTCGCCGACAAACTTCCTGACACGGTGGTACAGGCCAACCGGATCGGCGTCGGGAGACGGGTTCATCTGCCACTCCCCCAACTGGATGGAGTTGGCGGCGACGTATTTGGCCCGGTCGAACCGGCGATGCATGAACTTCGTCAGGCGATCTTCAAGCGCGCCAGCGCTGGAATATTCCTGTGCCAAGACAATGGAATCCTCAATCGCCATGGCCGCGCCTTGCCCCAGGTGCGGAGTCGCCGAGTGCGCAGCATCTCCGATCAGAACAATTCTGCCCTTGTACCACGGCGCAGGTAACACGCAGGCTTCAAGCGGACGATAGACTACCAGTTTCGGGTCAGTGATGTACTGAGCGAATTGCTCCACCACCGCGCCCTTCCCGATGAGCCGCTTGCGCATTTCGACGTCGAGTGTCTCAGACGGAAAGTGTGGATTGCCCGGCTCTGCAACAGTTATGAAGATGTACATCGTTTCTTCGGTGAGCGGAACTGTGCCGATCGACATGTCGGGGTTGGAAATATAGGCTTCGGCCCATTCCAGATTCTTTGGCCGCGGCAAGTTATAGCGCCATACACCTTGTCCTGTGAACTTGGGCTGGTGCTGGGCTCCAAACAGAAGGTCGCGAACCTTCGAATAGGCACCGTCGGCGCCAACCACCAGATCATATGTTCCAGAACTGCCGTTAGTGAAATCGACTGTAACACTCTCGCCATTGTCAGTGATCGTCTGGAACGTAACGCCCTGCCTCAGCAGAATGCCCAACTCGGTGATGCGCTTGTACAGCACATCATGAAGCGCAGGACGCGCCAGACCGAGATCAGCGGGAAAGTCCTCGCCAGCTGTCGACACACCTTCATCGCGTGCAATCTCACTGCCGTCCTCGTTGTTGAGAAAGCGCCACCCACGGTAGGCATAGCCTGCTTCAACGGCTTCCTTGCCAATGCCTAGTTCAGCCAAGGCTCGCACGAAGTTGCTCTGAACAATGATTCCAACGTGATAGACACGCCACCTCTGGTGGATCTCGACGATTTCCACATCGATATTGCGCTGCTTCATCGCGATGGCAGTTGAGAAACCTGCGACGCCACCACCAATGATCAAGACCTTGCTGGTCATCCGAAGCTTCCCTTCCTAGTTTCTGGCTACGGCTGATCGCGCAGCCGGTGCGGCCGCGGACTGCGGGGTATTGGCTGAAGGATAATAGTCCATGGGGTCGCAAAACCCGACGCCCCATTGCAACTCCTGTTCACGAATGAAGTCTGGCATGTCGTGGAGATAGTTGATGAATCCGAACAACTGGTTCCACACGCGCGGCACCCAGCGGTCGTCAACAAAATCAATATCCGCGCCGTATTCCGCAACGCCCCCTGAAGGCGAGACCTGGTACAGGAATGCCCCCGAACTCAGCCGGTGCCGCCCCAACCCCCAACTGGACTTCGGCCAGCCACGGCGTTCCATGTAGTTTTTGCCGACCATGATCTCGTCGATATCCTCGACGCCGAAGTTGGCATGATGAAACTCGATCCGGCCAGAGAAACCCAACGCATTGTTCGCAGCATCGGCGAGAAAGACGTGGTGATGATTTCCTGCACCATCAGCCCTGATATAGACACCTGAGCCGATCTGGATTTCCGTCAGTCGAAAATTCAGACGGCCGCGGTAGAAGTCGAGAGCCTTATTGACATCCGGGAATGCCCAGACGACATGGTTGATCACCTTTGGCAGCGCGCGCTTGATCCATTTGCGCATTTCGTTGACACGATTGACCTTGCCATGGCTGTTTATCGGTGAGCTGGCACCGTGCACCTGTTTTGGTGTCCAGACCTTGAAGCCCAGGGCCTGCCCGAAGCTGGTGACCATTCGCACCGTTCCATCAGCATCCCGGACAAGGTCGTGGTCGCGCGCAAGGTCGGCGAGGAGGCAGTCGAGGCTCTCTTGGGAATCCACACCCCAAATGCATTCGCGAACTCCCAGTCCGATTTGTTCGGATTTCAGGAACCACGGATCATCGATCATTCGGATGCAGGTTTTCGCACCGGATTCCACCCGGAAGGTCGCGATCATCGCATCGTCATCTCGGGTGACCAATGGCAAGCCGAAGTCCTCGAAGAACCGAATGGACGCGCCGAAATCTTTGACGCCGTAGACGAGCGTTTCTATGCCGACGATTGCCACAGGAGCATCCCTTTGCTGAATATCGATACGATACGGACTGGATAATAAAAGTGGCGCGTGTTAGCTTTGACCGAAATCAAATTCGACGCAGAACGTAAGCACCGCGGGATAACAGGCGCCAAATCGACCGGCTCGCCGCTCTGGCATTAACTGGGCAAGGCGCTAGCGCGATATCCACTCACGAGGCTTGCGGCATTCACGAGGAGAAGACATGTGACCGAACTACGTCAGGGCGGTGGCGGCCCTTATCCACTCGAGGGCCGAGTAGCAGTAGTCGCAGGCGGTTCGGGTGGGATCGGAGCAGTGACGGCAAAACGGCTGGCTGCAGACGGTGCACAGGTCGTTGTCGGCTATAACAGCAGCGCCGAACGAGCCGAAGAGGTCATTGCCGAACTCGGCGGTCGAGAGGCCGGTCACATGGCTCTCCGCATGCCGATGAACGATACGGCCGCACTCAATGCAGCAGCGGCGCTTGTTGAAGCAACCTATGGGTGCGCGCACATCCTCATCAACAGCGCGGGCATTACCAAAGCAGTTCCGCACGCCAATCTTGACGATCTGGACGACGAGAGTTTCGATCACATCCTGATCACGAACGTTCGGGGTCCATTCGCAACCATTCGGGCTTTCGCTCCAATCCTGAAAAAGGGGTGGGACTCGGTTATCGTGAACGTGTCCTCTATTTCAGCCGAGACCGGGTTGGGCAGCTCCATCGCCTATTGCGCATCCAAGGCGGCGCTCGACACGATGAGCAAGTCGCTTGCCAGAGTTCTGGGCCCAGAGATTCGCATCATCACTGTTTCGCCGGCGGCGGTCGCAACCGATTTCGTGCCTGGGCGTGGTCGTGAAGGTGTTGAGAAGCAGGCATCGGTCACCCCGCTGTGCCGAGTTTGTGAACCTGATGACGTTGCAATGGCCATCCAGGCAGCGATCACCCATCTGCGGACTACGACCGGCAGCGTAATACAGGTGGATGGGGGACGGCATCTGTGAGAGGGCTGCAATCAGCGATTGAGTCCTCACTTGCCTCTCCAATACAGAAACGATACGTAGGCCAAGAAACAGTCGGAATGGCATGAGCATGATCATGGCGCGGTCGCGGTCTGCTACGCTTAGGGACGCCTTTGTAGGAGAAGGCCTTGAGCGGAGAACGCCATGTCGGAGCGGGTGGTTGTCAGGCGCCCAAGCACCTGGCGGGGCAAGGTTTTCGACCATTCGCCAGTAAACAGCATTTTGTTATCAAGGTAGAGTTTAATGGCCACCGCGAAAGCTACGAAGCAAGTGATGACAATTGGCAAGCCTGTAAGGAATGCTGGGCGCCCCCGGAGTGAGGCAACGAAGAAGGCAATCCTTGAGGCAACAATTTTGCTTCTGCAGGAACAGTCAATCCAAGCGATCACTATTGAAGCCATCGCCCGCGAAGCAGGGGTTAGCAAGGCAACCATTTACCGGTGGTGGCAATCGAAGGCGTCTGTCGTCATTGATGCTTTCATAGAGCATCATATCATGCATACCCCGATGCGCCATGACATCCATCCCGCTGAAGCCTTGCTCCAACATTGGCAGTTGTTTGCCCGGCAGTATGCAGGCTGGGCAGGACGTATCGTCGGCCAGATACTTGCCGAAGGGCAATCCGATGCAGATGTCCAACGACAATTCCGGGAGCGATTCTACTACGGCAGGCGCGCAGTGGTTTACGAGGCAGTTGAGAGACTGAAGAGGGAGTACCCTTCATTTCCAAACGTCGATACGGAAATTCTTACTGATATGCTCTATTCATCAGTGTATTTTCGCCTTTTTTGGGGGCACGGCCCAATCGATGAGAGATTCATTTCGGAATATCCTCGCCAATTTTTTCGGTTGCTTGATATCGAGTTCGATAGCGAAGGGCATGTAAGGGCCTGAACGCGGATCGCAGCACACGGTAAAGGAGCGTTGGCGCAGCGCCGACAGACAGTTGGCTTCCATGAAAGACATTAAACTTCTGCGCATGCGCCCAACGTCCATGTAGAAGTGCTCGTTTAACGTGCGGCCCCGCGTCCAGCTTCTCCCATCCTACGTCGTCCAGATGACGCAACGCCGCCTTCACCCCAAGTGGTTCCGACCAGCCCAAGGCTATGCCTGCACTGGGCAAGCAAATAGTGCTGTTGGATCATCGGTCACACAGTCGGTCACAGCGCCCGGTTTGATCTCGTTCCGATCTTTGCGGGTTCGGTGGTCGGTGGTCTGCCCGAGAAATCACGGCGCGGTGACGTCAGCGCGGCGATTGTCTGGCTTGAACGGCAACACGATTGTCTTCGCGCGAATGCTGCGCTGGTTAGACTGATCGACGCCCCAGGCCACTTCAACCTCGACCTCCGGCTCGGCAAGATCGCAGTCGATGTGAACGAAGGAGATCATGCGCCGTAAGTTCGGGCTATAAACCCGCGAAGTGGCGCAGCCGACTTCCTTACCGGCTTTGGTCACTGACAAATACTCGGCAGCGTATCGCCGCGGCATGTCCATCTGGGGGGCAATCTCACCACCCTCGAACAGCGAGGCAAACACATCGACAACATCACGCGTGTCCCAGACCAATCCGAGCAAACGGCGGCGTGGCCCCCCTTCGGCGAGTTCACGGCGAAGCGCCTCGGCACCGATGAAATCCTTTCGTTCGACCACCTTGCGTGAACACCAGTTAAGCTCGAAGGGTGACCGGAACATGTCCTCGATCGAATTGTGGTGGTAAGTGCCGAGCACTTTCTGACCGCCTCCGGAAACGGAAATGTTCGATCCGCCCGGTCCGCCGATCGAAGCCGGCATGTAATCGAACCCGGCGGTGGCGATCCCCGATTCAATGTGTGACAGGACCTGGCACCGCATCCCGAGCGGCTCCAGGCCGATCGGCAATCCGGCGAGATATATCGCTTCCCACACATTGGCACCTTCACTGGTTGAACCATGTATTTCGTAGCCAAGCTCGCCGCTTATTCCAGTGCGCAGGATTCGCACCGGCGCACCGGCAATGGTTGCGTGGCACCAGTGATTGAAGGCGAGGTGACGCAGATTGTCACGTGCCGCGGCTTCAAGAATGTCGATCGATTTCGGGCCTTGCAATTCGAAGATGAACAGGTCCGGTGTGACGAGCCTGGCACCGACATCCATATAGAACTGCTCGGCCTGATAGACAATCCATTCGCCTCCACCGGCGGTATAGTAATACTCGTTCTCGGATATTCTTCCGAGAACGCCCTCTGTTGTGACCTTGCCGTTGTGATCGGTCAGGACATAGTGACGGATACGCCCGATCTGGAATTTCGAGAGATCGGCAACCCCGATAGCTTCCAGAAACCGCGTCGCATCCCGGCCGGTGATCTCGACTTTGGAAATGGCGCTCCAGTCGCCGATGAAAGCCGTGCTGGTGTGGGCCGAAGCCTCCTGGAGCCATTCGCCATACTGCCATGCGATGAACGTATCGCCCCACCTGCGCCAGACGCGGCTTGCATTGACCTTGTCCATCGCTGGCGCCGCGGAGCTGAACACCGGCCTCCGATCGGTCGAAAATGGGAGATCGGGCTGATCATGTTGTACGAAGAAATCGCGCTTGAACTGATCAATGTCGAATTTGTACATGGCAGGGTCAGCTCCGGCTTAGGTTCAGTTGGTCTGAGAGTGACGGCATCAAATTTCGGGCAATGCCCTGTACCGTCCGGAAAGTAGTCGCGTACGGCTGCGGCGACGCGCCCTGCACTACAGCGTGCAGTGAACTGGCGCCTCTCGGGGCGGCTGACAAATTTCTAGCAAACAGCTTAGGCGGTCGCGGAAAAAGGGAGCCGGCTTCATGATGCGGGTGCGCTGGGCAACAACGATCCCGCGCACTTGACGCCAATAGGCCGCAAACTCAGGATCGGCCTTCATCGCCTCCCGGTTCAGATCACGCGCGTCGAGGCTCTCATGAATCCACATATGAATGACCTCGTTAAGATCGCCGATCTCACTGGCGTAGTATCCCAGCATGTGCTTGATGTAGCGCTGTTGTGGGACCAAGCCCTTGGTCTCGTAAAGCTCCAGATATTCTGCAATCCGACCCGGCATCACGGTGTAAACTCTTTCTTCGACGTACATGCCAATCTCCTTGCGGATCATCCCAGCTCAACGGCTTTTCGAGAGCTTGCGTTCACGGCGATCGAAACTAGCCGCAGCCTCATGCCACAGCGGGGCCTATTGCTCCTAACGGCCTTATATTGAACGGACCGTATTGTAAAAGCGATTTGCTTCGTCCTGCAAGCCCGCCTCACGCCGGTCGGCAACGCAGCCGTCTTTGGTCAGAAAGGGGCATGTTTTTAGCGGGAAAAGACAAGAGCGATCGCTGGATCCCGCGAAGCCAACCTGCGGATATTGCGTAACGCAGCGTATTGAATTAGACTCAGCCGACCGAGTCTTGACGACCTCGGCGAACTCTCAGGAGTGCAGCTTTGCAGACGAAAATCATGGTCCTGTCCGGGTCACTTCGACCAGGATCCTTTAACTCCACGCTATGCGAAGCCTTTGCCCGTGAAGCCGAGAATGCCGGGGCGCTCGTCACGCGTTGCTCCCTCGCGAATTTCGCGGTGCCGATTTACGATGCCGAAATCGAGGAGGCAGGAATTCCGCAAGCGATCCTTGACCTTCACGCACTTTTTTCCGCGCAAAACGGAATTTTCATCGCGACGCCGGAATACAACTCGTTCCCCTCCCCGCTCATCCTCAACGCACTCGATTGGATGTCCCGAGTTCGTCACTATGAAGGCGGCATGGAAGAGGCTTTCGAGACACCGCTTTTTGCCATCGGGGCGGCCTCGCCGAGCCCAGTTGGCGGTTACCGTGCGCTGACGGCATTCCGCCAGAAGTTGAGCCTTGGGCTCGGAGCGTTCGTCATACCTGCCATGGCCGCAGTCGCCGCTGCCTTCAAAGCCTTCGATGACGCCGGAAATCTTGTCGCGGAGCACGACCAAAAAGCGCTCCGGCTCGTCGTGCAACAGCTGCTGGCGAAGGCTGGTGGCTAACCGCCCGTGCGGAGATGAGGTGGCGGGACACAGTCTAGGTGCATAAGCCGTGGCCTTGAACGTCAATCCGTCCGCCCAGGCCATCCCGGAGGAAGCAAGCGCTATTCCCAGTATCGACCTGGCAGAGATCCAGGTCTGCAGCTTCCGCAACCACGAAATCCAGTATGGAACCATAGCTGCGCTTTCGGAAATCCTCGGCCGCAGTCCGATCCCGCACCGGCATGACAACTACCTGCAAATTCATCATATCATGAAGGGCTCGTTCGAGCTCTTGAACGATACGCGCCGCACTGAAGCGAACGGCCCGGCAATCTTTGTCACCCCTGCAGCGGTGCCGCATGCCTTTTCCTTCAGCCTCGATGCAGGTGGCCACGTACTGACCCTGAGCCAGCATTTGGTGCGCCGCATCCTGGAGCGGGACCGCTCACTGCCCGGGCCAGAGGAACTGGTCCCGTTTTGCATCGAGATCAAAAATTCCGATTGCCTTGCGGTGCATGCCACGCTCTCGACCCTCTATGGCTTGCTGAACAGCGAACTGGACGAATCGCGGCGCTGGGGAACAGCGATCTGTGAAGGGTTGGTCCAGTCAATCCTCGCGCTGACTTTGGACATGCAGCCTGGCCATGGCGGCGGCCCGATCAGCAGTTCGAGCCAGAAATTGGCGCTTTATCGGCGCTTTCTCGGCCTCGTGGAACAGCACTACCGTGATCACCGATCGGTATCTTTCTTCGCGCAGCACATGGGGATGACAGAATGGCACCTGTTCGAACTTGTCCAAGCGTGCGGCAACACAACTCCCAAGTCCCTGCTCAGAGAGAGATTGCTGCAGGAAGCGAAGCGGCAGCTCGCTTTTTCAACCGCCAGCATCAAGGAAGTGGCCGCCCATCTAGGCTTCTCAGACACAGCTTACTTCTGCCGCTTTTTCAAAATGAAACTTGGAAACACTCCCACCTCGTACCGCAGACAGATGCAACAGGCCGAAGCCCATTCCTAGGAAAGTACAACACAATCACAGGAGCCGCCATTGGCATGACCGAGCAGTCGGCTCAGTCAAACACCAGTAACTGTTAAGCGAACGAGCCTCGCATCGTTCGCGCAGTCAGAGGGGTTGGAAGCCATGGCAGCAAGGAACGCGCAGCAATTCGTCGACGGCCTCAACGACGGCCGCAATGTCTGGTTGGGAGCCGAACTGGTTGCCAATGTGGCAGCTCATCCAGCATTGGCCGGTTCGGCGCACGGCATTGCCGGCTATTTCGACTGGCAGCACAAATTTGCCGACGAGTGCCTCGTGCCCGATACCGTTACCGGTGATCTCATGAACGCCAGCCTCATAGTTCCGCGTTGCGCCGAGGACCTCGAGAAACGCCAGCGCGCGTTCGAGCGGTTCTCCCGCTATTCGGTGGGCATGCTTGGACGGACACCCGATTACGTCAACGTCACGCTTGCGGGTTTTGTCGCCCGAAAAGATATTTTCTCCGCCGGCGACATATCCTTCTACAACAGGCTCGAAGGGTTTCACCGCGAAGTCGTCGAAAAAGACCTCTCGATGACCCACGCCATCATTCAGCCGGCGATCGACAAGAGCATCGGCGAATTGCAGGGCGTGAACGCAGAAATCGCTGCGAAAGTCGTAGGACGGAACGAGAATGGCGTGATCGTGCGCGGTGCGAAGGTCCTCGCCACGCTAGGGCCGTTCGCGGATGAGATGTTCGTCTACCCCTCCGCTCCGCTGGCTCCGGGCAGCGCACCCGAACACGCGCTGATGTTCTCGATCCCCGTCAACACCAAGGGCGTGATCCAAGTTTGCCGCGATCATTACGGTACAAATCGCAGTGTCCAGGACAACCCGTTTTCTGCGCGGTTCGATGAACAGGACAGCTACGTCATCTTCGATGATGTTGAAGTACCCTACGAACGGCTGTTCATCGACTGCGATCTCGAGGTGTACAACAGCGTTCGTGGATCCGGCTGGGCCGCCAATGTTTTCCAGCAGACCTCAACGCGGGCAGCCGTAAAGCTTGAATTCGCCTATGACATTTGCACCGCCATGGCAAAAATCATGAATGTCGACAAGCGTGCGGATTTTGCGATGCGTCTCGGCGAAATCTGGGCATATTCGCAGATGACCCGCGCCGCGAACACAGCCGGACGCGCCAATGCGCATGAATTTGGCACATCGGGCGCATTCTTCTGTGATGATCGGCCACTGCGGGCGCTGCGTGATCTCATGCCAACCTGGATGGCCCGCATGGCCGAATTGATGCGTTCGATCGGCGGTCACAATTTGCTTGCGACACCTTCCCTCGACGCTTTTGAAAACGAGCTCATGCGGCCCCTGCTTGAAAAGTATCTGCCAACCGCCAGTGGCGACGACCCTCACGCCCGCGCAACGATCTTCCGAATGGCATGGGATTTTATCGGGTCTGGCCTTGGCGGCCGCGTCGATCTCTACGAGCACTTCTATCTCGCCAGCCAGCCGACCAACTTCACTCGGGATCACACACAGCAACAGGCCGAGGGTGCCTTTGGCATTCTAGAAGAGTTTCTGCGGGAAAGCATGCCCGCCTGAAGCGTCGCCGTGGAATTCGCTAGAGGAAAGGAGCAGGTCCCGTGGGCGAGATCATCATGGCGGCCAAAGTCACGCATGTCCCTTCGCTGCTGATTTCCGAGCGACCGGGCCCAATTTTCGGGTCCCGGGACGAAGCCATTGCTGGTCTGCGGGAGATTGGCCGGAGGTGTGAAGAACGAGGGGTCGATACCTATCTCGTTTTCGATACCCATTGGCTTTCGAATTTTGGCTGCCACATAAATGCAAAGGCTCGTCACAAAGGCATCTACACCAGCCATGAAGCCCCACACATGATCCAGGACCTTGAGTATGACTACCCTGGGGATCCGGAGCTTGGAGACATGATCGCGGCTGAATCTGAAAGCGCCAGCGTGGAAATTCTCGCCCACAAGATAGATTCTCTGCCGCTGGAATACGGAACGATCGTGCCCATGCGCTACATGAACGCCGAAGGTCGACGCAAGGTCGTCTCGGTCGCCTCATCGCTGTTCGCATCCGTGGAGGAAAACCGGCGTATCGGCGAAGCAGCGCGCCGCGCCATACTGGCGTCCGACCGCAAAGTGGCGGTGATTGCCAGCGGGTCTCTGTCCCACAAGCTCATCGCGAATAGCCAAGTTGGCGCCAGCCAGTGGGATTCGCCAGCTCCGGAATTCAACCGCCAGATGGACATCCGTGTCCTCGGGATGTGGGAGGAGCGGCTCTATGCGGAATTCTGCTGGATGCTTCCCGACTATTCGACCAAGTGCAACGGCGAAGCATTGATGGCCGATACCCATATGCTGTTCGGACTGCTCGGATGGGATCAGTACGCCGGCAGGACCGAAATCATCTCGCCCTACTTTGCTTCAAGCGGAGCTGGGCAAATCAACGCCGAATTTCATCTGTGAGTGTCGCTGTGGGCACGCGCAGGACCAGCGCGTGATGCTAAGCCACTGTCCAACGGTGGCGGAAACTTTGCTCGCAATGGCCGTCGGCCGCCCTCTGCTGGGAGCCGCTGCTGCTTCAGCGGGGCTCCCAGCAGCGTCAGCCCGCCTTAGGACCGCCCGCCCTGGCTCGGAGTGAAGACTGCGTCGACCGATTTGGGCCTGATGAAGGTCCCGTCGAGATACAGATACTCGATCTCGTTGCTGGCGAGCCGGATGTCCGGCAGGCGCGCCATCAGGGTGCGGAAGGCTATGGCAACCTCCATGCGAGCCAGCGGTGCTCCCGCGCAGACATGCCGGCCACCGCCAAATCCGAAGTGGGGCTTGGCCGGGCGTTCAGGGTCAAATTCGTTGGGCCGGTCAAATATTTCAGGGTCGCGGTTGGCCGCTGCATAACACAGGCGGACGGTAGAGCCGGCAGGAATGGCAATGCCGTCCACATCGGTTTCTTCAACCGCGGTTCGCTGGAATGCGTGGAACGGCGGGTTCAGGCGAACGGTTTCCTCTACGGCTGCAGCCAGCAGCGCATCGTCAACCAGAATCCGGTCAGCCAGCTCCGGCCGCTGCAGGACGTGGAACAGGAACGAGCCGAGCGTTGAAGTCGTGGTTTCATGGCCAGCGGTAAGGAACCCCGACATGAATCGCCCCAATTCGCCTTCATCCATCCGGCGACCACCAAGTTCAGCATGGGCAACAAGCGAAAGGTAGTCATCTGCCGGATTGGCTCGGCGATCCAGCACTTCATCCAGCACCATGTTGCCAAGATCCATGATAACCTTTCGGCGCGTTTCCGGATCCTTGCCGAACCCGCCGGCGACCTCGCGGATGCGATCAACCGACACATCCTTCACACCGACCGCCGCACACATGACGAGCACTGGCAGACTGTGGGCAAAATCCTTCATCAGATCGCAAGTGCCGCTGTCAGCGAATTTGTCGATCAATTCATTCGCAATGCGTGCGATCTCATTCTGCAGCACCTTGAGGCGAGCCGGAGAGAGCGCTTCCATATAAAGCCGCTTCGATCGCATGTGGTCAGGGGCTTCCTGCTCCAATGCAAAAAGCCGCGGAGCAGCTTCGTCAGCGGGGAGCAATACGCCTTTGGCGGCTGACGAATAGACCTTGCCGTTGCGAGTGGCCGCAGCGACATCCTCGTAGCGGGTCAGCCAATAGAAACCGCCGAGGGCCTCCGTACGGTGGACAGGACAGCCCCGCATTTCGCGGTAGGCTTCGTGCATCGCTTCGCTGCTGGCAAAGTCCTTTGGGCTCTTTGCGAAAACCGGCGCGCTTGCAGCTGCCGGACTGACTTGATCGACCATAACCTCTCCCTTGTTTGCCCGCCCGCTTGGATGGGTCGGAGCCCAAAAACGTAACGATGCGTATCGCTATACCTAAGGCCTATCGTTGTCATCACAACAAAAGGCGGGAATTGGAGTTTTTCGCAAACCTTGGTAGGCCAGTCTCATGAGCCGCGAACCATCCTTTGAACTGTCATCGCCACACGCCGCCAGTCCAAGAAGACGCCAAGAAAGGACGGCCTTTGACTCCGCCTTGACCGTACGCCTTGTCTCAGCTGCGGCCGCCGTTGAGGAATGTGCAAAATTAATTCTGAGTGACAGCCATTTCATTGGACTGACCGAGCTTCGAATTATTGCCTATTTGGCAGAATGCCCTAGGGTCTCGGTGAGCGAGATTAGCCGGGATCTGCAAGTAGACAAAGCCTGGATCAGCCGACTGCTGAAACAGCTCGAGAACCGAAACCTTGTGGACCGCGTAAATCACGCACTAGATCCGCGGCAGCTGATCATTTCTCTCACTCGTGAGGGCGAAGCTTTTCATGCCAGTGTAATGGCCCGCGTCGGGCCCTATCGACACCAGATTACCGAATCCATCGATGAGGATGTGCTGATTGGCTTGCTCGACCGGCTGGATCAAAACATCCGTCATCTGAATACCCGCTTGCGCACCGGCGCATAAATCGAACGGCAGCCGCAAAGGCCCGTCGGCAAGCAGTGAAGATTCTCACGCCTCCGTTTCGCGTTTCATCCAGATTTCAACGATACGCCTTGCAGCGACGGCGGCCGCATCTGCCTTCACGCTGCGTTCGCCCTGACCTCCGCGCCGCGGCGTTCGCGTTGTCATGACTTGGACCTGTTCAAGTATTACCCTGTCCTCATCAAACCCGTTTAGCAGAATTTCTGCAAATTGATCCATTTCTTCTGCACTAGCGGCATGATTTCTTCCGACAACATAGAAGTAAAGCATGTGTCCTCTGTCAACCGGCGTGGCCAGGTGAGCAAAGAAGGTCTTGCCGCTCGAAACGGTCGGATGATCGGGATCAAACATTTCAGTCGAGCTCTCGTGAGCGCTCGGCGAGAGGAATTTTCCCTGTCCGACCCGGTTCCAAGGGGTGCCCGGAGCCACGCCAATTGAATGCGCATAACCGGGGGCCAACGGACTGCGGATGAACTCCTGTCTATAGCCCACCGTTTCACCGTCCTGAATGACCTGCGGCGGATCCGCCCAGTCCATGATTTGGAAACTGTTGCCATGGACATAGGGTAGATGCGTCAGGTCGAGGACATTTTCCTTCAAAAGCAGATAGTTCGCCGCAATCTCCATCACGCCCTTTCGCGTCGCAAAGCTCGGGTCGGTCATCCAGCTGAACACTGGCGGAGGCGGCACCAAATCGATCTGCGCCTTGTCCCCCAAGTATATCCAAACTAGAGGACCTATTTCGCGTACCGGAAAGGTTTCCACCCGCAGCGGAGCCGGTCGCGCCATCGAGGGAACCTTGATGCAGCGCCCATCAGCTGCAAACTGAAATCCGTGATAGCCGCACTGGATGGCACTGCCGCAAACCGTGCCGGATGACAACGGAGCTTGGCGATGGGGGCAACGATCCTCAAGAGCTGCCATATGCCCGTTTTCCGTTCGGAACAAAACGACAGGCGTGTCCAGCAGCCATCTGCCCAAGGGCCTCGAAACCACTTCATCAGCGAATGCCGCGATCCACCAGCAGTTCAAGGGATAATTCCGCTCGGCCGTGTTTGACGCATTGAGGTCCACCATCTCAATCACTCCGTTGATTGACTGGATACGAAAATTACCATCCACCCATTTTCAAATGCCGATATATTCGAGAGTCTGATGAGTGCAGAATCCAAAGCTTGGCGTTACTCTGGGCAGCACAGCATGGCGGCCGAGTTGTTGGCAGCACTCAAGCTCCTGCTTCGGCGAGTGCGCGGCGGACTGCTTCCTGCACGGGAATGCGCTGCAGGATGAGTTCCTTGATGCGACCCTCAACAGCAATCGACTTGCGGGCCTTCTGGATTGCCTCATCAACCTGCGACGGCTTGATCGCGATGGCACCGTCATCATCGACGACCAGCCAGTCACCAGGCTCAATCTTGATGCCGTACATCACAACGGACGCCAAGGTCCGTCCCGGCTCCTGCCGGCGCAGGTTGACTGGCGTGAGCCCCCTTGCGCAAAAGGTTGCGGACATCGCCGCGAGCGCGGAGCGATCACGAGCAAGTCCATCCACAATCACGCCAGACAATCCGCGGTTCACCACATTGGTGGCGAGCAAGTCACCAAGGTAGGCCGTATTGCCTGGCCCGCGAATGCAGAGGAAGTCCGTGGGCTCCGCCGCTTCGACCGCGACAAACACCGGCTGCAGCGATCCTTCGCTGCATTCCGCCGTAACGACCTTGCCCGCTGCCGTCCCCGTCCCGCTGAGCCGGACAAGACCAGGCTCCAGCACACCCCTGCCGCCAAGCGCGTCAGAGAGATGGCAGGTGGAAAGATTGAGCAGTGCTGATCGAATTTCCGACATTCTTCTGGCCTTTGCAGTCGAATGCCCCACTGATGCAGGGTCGATTGACGAATATGAGGGGCGCCCGGCGTGATTGAATTGTTGCCTGCGGCTCTCGTAGCCACGCTGGAAGAAAGCACAGGTGGCAAGACCGATAAGTATGGCCGGTGTCAGGACGACCAGCAACGAGCTGCCCAGCGCGTTTCCGTTGCCGAACACATAGTCGTTCACAAGGGCAACCAGCGTCGCCCCGGTGCCGATCGCCAGCAATCCCGCCAGCACGAAATGAACAGAGGCAGCCCGCCCGCGAAGATTGGCGGGCGTAACGTCGTGAATCGTGGGCACTACGCTCGCTAGGCCAAACCCGCTGGCGGCCATGAACAGGCCGTCCCATGCCAGTGCCGTGCTAGCAGCCGATGCAAAGGCAATGCCGATGAGGCTCAAGAGAGCCACGGGCAACCAATAAAGCCCTGCCCGGAAGCGCCCCCCTCTGACGCCCCTTTTGACAAAGCGATCGCCCGCAAAGCCGCTGGCAATGCAGCCAACAACGCCTCCCACCGCATTGACAGGTCCCAGCATTACACCGGCATCGGCAGGACTTATGCCAAACTTGCGGACAAAGTAGGATGGTATCCATGATGCCAAAGTGACACCGGCGAAAACCGTCAGCGCAGACACAAGATGAACCGCAAAATGCACGCCTGGAGCTTGCCGAAAGTGAACAAGGAGCGACCCTTGCCCCGGCTTTCCAGAGGTTTGGGGAGACTGCTCCCGACGGGGCTCGCGAACAGCGAACAGCAGTCCAGCCAGCAAGATCCCTGGCAGCCCGATGATGATGAGTGTCGCCTGCCAGTTCGCCGTTGAGCCGAGCAAAGGTAATTGGGAAGTTCCCAGCCCTCCGAGAGAGCGCAAGACCAGCCCGCCCACCAGCATGGAGCCGCCGCCGCCAAGGTAATTGGCCATGTTGTACGTGCTCATCGCCCGCCCCCGCTCAGCTGGCGCAAAATAATCCGCGATCAGCGAGAACGCAGCGGGAGCCAGAAATGCCTCACCGATCCCGACACCGGCGCGGGCTGCAAACAATTCCCAGAAGGAGGTCGCCAAGCCACCTGCTGCGGTCATCACGCTCCACAGTGCTACGCCAAAAACAAGCAGGTTGCGGCGATTGGCGCGATCAACGAGGATTCCACTGGGATAGCCGAACGCCACGAAAAAGACGGCGAATGCCGTTCCCTGCAACAGGCTTGCACCGGTGTCCGTTATACCCAGGTCTTCTTTGATAGGCTCGATAAGCAGGGCAATGATATTGCGATCAAGATAGGATACAATCCCGACAATCAGAAGAACGACAACGACGAACCAAGGATAGGCCTTTGTTGCCCCCTCGGCGTGGCGGCCAGAAGCAGCGTTTGGAAAAGCATTCATTCACCGATCCTCGCCCTCGGCCGCGCACACTTTAGAACCATGCGGCCCATAATGTGGGAACAAGCTACAAAAACCAGCGCAGCCAGATTTCTGATGCGCCGGCCCAAACTGAAACTAAGCCAAACGAGAACTATTCATGCGCCCTCACACACGCCGTGCGCGGCCAGAATATCGCCAACCATCCGCTCTAGATTGCTTCGACCTGTTGCAGCACCGTATACATAGCGATCCGGACGCACGATGACGGCCTCGGCACCGTTTCGTTCGAGCCAATCTTGCAACAACCCGTGCTGATCGATCAATCCGTGTATAAAAGGCCCGGCAGATTCCGCGCCGACCAGAAGCCGGAGGCCGCCGATCCCGGACCATTGTTCGGCCAGGCCCCCGTCCAGTTCCAGCATGCTGCGATCACATGCCACAATCAGGAACTGCGGGCCGAGGATATCGTCCATCAGCGCTTCTTCGCCGCCGTCGCAGCGTACTCGTCCCTGAACAAACAGCGAGCCAGCTGTTGCCGACCGACAATCGATCAGACCATCGCGCAACGATGGCACGAAGGCCTGTCTCTCGGTTGATACGGCCTTCGTTTGCAACTGCTGGATCAGGGTCCTGTCACGCTCCTTTGCCCGCTCGGGGTCAAGCTCGCCGATAATCAGGCCGAATTCCTTGGCGTGGTGAATGATTTCGGAGACGTGGGGCCTGCGTTCATCCTCATAATTGTTGAGCAACGAATGCCCTGCACCATGGCGCAGAACCTGAACGAGCCGCCAGCCCAGGTTGCTGGCATCGCGTAGCCCTGCACACAGGCCCTGCGCGAGGAAGGGTGGCATCGTGTGCGCGGCATCGCCCGCAATGATCAGCCGGCCGTTCCGCCAGCGGCGCGCAACCGCCGCACGGAAGCTGTATACGGCGCTCCGCCAGATATCGAGGGCATCAACATCAACGAAGTTGGCGAGCAAGCCTCGCACTGCCTTCTCGTCGCGATATTCTTCGGGCAGTTCACCGGGCAACAACTTGATTTCCCAGCGTCGCAAATTGCGGGGTCCCACCACGAACGTCGCTGGGCGACTGGGATGGCAGTATTGCGTAGTCTTGTCGGGAAGGTCGGCACGCCCGATCAGCCATGCGTCAACCACCGCCCACCATTCGGAAAAATCGAGATCCTCGATTTCGAGACCTGCGGACGTCCTCACTTGGCTGTTCGCACCATCCGCCCCGATCACCCAATCGGCCGTAAACTCGACGGGCTTCCCCTCTGAGTCCTGTCCAGAGACTATAGCCGCAAGTTCGGTCTGACTGATTGCTGCGACAGTTACCCCTCGGTAGCAGCGGACGGACGGACAGGCAGCCATCGCCCGGGCGAGTGCCTCCTCCAGTTCAGGCTGGACAAACATCACGTTTGGCGGCCAGCCGAGCTCGAACGGTGGGGCCTTCGGATCGAAGAGCTTGATGATCGAGCCGTCCATCCCGACAAAGTCGGTTCCTGTATGCGGCGAAACCGATTCCAGAAATGCCTGTTCAATGCCGCAAAACTGAAGAATGCGCAGCGCCTCATGATCGAGCACGATGGCCCGCGGCTTGTCGAAAATCGCCATCTCGCGATCGACCACAGCAACCGAAATCCCGGCCCGGCCAAGCAGACAGGCCAGGGCCGCACCCACCGGACCCATGCCGACGATCACCACCTCAGCCGCTGCCTTCATGTGCGCTTATCTCCAGATTCTATCGGCAAAATGGTTGGCTGAACAGAAGGCAGAAGCGAGCTTTTGAGCGGCCCGATACAAATTGGGCAGCCGTATCCACTACGATACCAACTGCCCAACTCGCTACCTTACAAAGATGCGTAAGGAATCAGAACTTCACTCCGGCCCGCACGCCATATGTCCGGGGCGGCGTAACGCTGAAACGGTCGAGCCGCGGAAGGCTGCCCCGAGGATGCGTCGCCGTGTAGGATTTGGCAGCCGTATCCTCAACATTGTTGACAAATGCGGTGATGAAAAATGCCTTCTTCGGCGCTTCGTAGGTCAAGTACAGGTCAGAGGTGGTGTATCCGTCCTGCTTGCCAGAAGCGAAGAAGTCATACGACGTCTGGACGCTGCTTTGATAGCGGGTTTGCGCATTGAACTTGATTTCTGCGCCGCTTCCCAATGGGAATACCTGCTCGAAACCGGCATTGATAGTCCATTCAGGAGAATTGACCGAACGTTGGCCAGAGCAAGTCACCTGGTACTTGCCAGCGGTTGGTGTAGCCGGGAAAGAGCAGCCGGTTGACGGCGGACCAAGCAATGCCAGCGCCTCATATTCGAACGAAATTTCCTTCGCATCCAGATATTGGATATTGAGGCTCAAAGTCGTGTTCGAAGCAACCTTGCCCAGAGCTTCAATTTCGAAACCCCGGACTCGAGACTTGCCCACGTTCTGCGTAGCGAAGGTGGTCCCACCCGGCACCGGAATGATGAGCGAGAACTGCTTGTCATTATAGGTCCACCAGAAACCCTCCAGATTGAGCTGGAGCCGGTTGTCGAGAAAACGGTTCTTCGAGCCAACCGTGAAAGCGCCGACAGTCTCAGGACCGAATGATGCGTTGAAACCTACTGGCGCGTTGAAAAAGCCGCCAGCCTTGAAGCCGGTTTCATAGGTGGCAAACAGCAAGGAATTCGGCCCGAGATCATATTCGGCACCAGCCCGCCACGTGAATTTGTTGAACGTCTGCTGGCTGCTGAATACGCCCCCATACGTGATGACCGCTAAGCCGCCCGTGGTGCCCCAGGGGACTGCAGGGAAATAACCACCGGCTGGGTTTGCCCACGCAGACGGAGCCGTCGTCCCGTTCGGAAATGACGGGGTCCCGAAACAGAAAGACGCAGGATTAGCCGGATTTGCGGCGGGGCAGACCACGATACCATTCACGACATCCTGCACAGTCGACCGCTTGTCACTGGTATAACGGCCAGCGAGGCTCACTCGAAAAGCTGGTGTCAGGCTGTAAGTGAGACGTGCATAGCCAGCATACGCCTTTGATGACGGGTTAAAGAGCCCGTATGCACCAAAAAACTGCTGGTTGAAGCCGACGTTCGAAGCGTTGTCTTCCTGCATATAGAACGCACCGATCACGTACTGCAGCGGGTTGCCTTTGTGCGAAACAAGGCGAGCTTCCAACGTCTTCTGGACATCACTCTCATCAATCCGCGAGTAGAAACCACCCGCAGACGACAGAAAGTCCAGACGCGTCTTCCGGTAAGAAGGCTCGATTGTGAGAGTACCGACCGAGGTATCAACGTCGAGGTTCGCGTAGACCCCCCACTGCCAGTTGTCCTGGAAATCTGGCGCCGTCAAAGGCGAGAGGAACGAGAAAGTCGGGAAGGACAAGGTACTGCTGAGCACAGCCGCCGAACGCGGATCACGAACACCAATACGTTCGTCTAGTTGGTTAGAGAAGAAGGTCGCGCCGGGACCAACGCCGCCAGTCTTCGAGTAGTCACCGCCAATAGTCAGAGTAATCGTGTCTGACAACTGCGACCGAAAAGTTCCGCGAACGGCACGGGTGCGTTCATCGCCCGATCCATCCGAGAAATACCCATCTCGCTGGCTTAACGTTCCAGCAATGCGGAGGGCTGATTTCTCGCCGACTGGCAAATTGATGGCAGCGTTGACGTTCAAGGCGTCATAGTTGCCGTAGGATGCGTTGATGTACCCGGAAGTTTCGCCATATTTGGGCTTCTGCGTGATCACGTTGATAGCGCCGCCGGTGGCGTTACGGCCGTAAAGCGTTCCCTGCGGCCCCTTCAGGACCTCAATGCGCTCCAGATCGTAAAACATGCCGGAAACACCGGTCGGGCGGGCGATTGGCACGCCATCGATGTTGGTTGTCACGGCGGAGTCGCTGTTGACGTTCAGGACGACGTTACCGATCCCGCGCAGCGTGAACTGATTGGTCGGACCGTACGAACTGGCAACCTGAAGCGCTGGCGCCATGCTCTGCAACTGTGTCACGTCGCTGACACCCTTGCGAACCAGGTCTTCTGTCGAAATAGCCGTAACAGAGATGGCAGCCCGCTGAAGATTTTCCGAGCGTTTTTGCGCTGTAACAACAATCTCGGCCAGACCGACATCTTTTGAAGACGCCTCGGAAGATGCGCCAGCATCTTGCGCCAGAACCGGCTGCGCGCCGACCAAGCCAACAGCAATCGCAAAACTGCTGGCGAATCCAAAGCCCTTCCTCATCAGATATCCTCCCAAGTTGAACGTTTGGTGCATTTTTTGCACCCGATATGGCGTTGCAGTTATTTATGAAACGCAACGCACCGTTTGTCAAATCAGATTTGCCTTTGCTGCACGATCGACGCCGCCGCAGGCTAAGCGGGCCTTTATCGAGCCGGTTGCCAGAACTCTTTCCTTGAAGCGCTATAGGTTAGGCCGCGGTAAGCTAGATGGCCTCTCTTCAAAGAGATTCGGCCCAGCTCATGCACCGAACACTGCTGGTTTGCCGTCACTTGCGTGCAGCTGATCACTCAAGTCTTCCGCCACGCCATCCGAACGGTGTAGACATTACAATTCGCTGCGTTTAGTTTCTATTGCGCCGGTCTCGTGCCTGACTCGGGCTGACCAAAACCAAAAATGCGGGTAGAGCGATGAACGATATCCAGAGAAATGACGCTGGCACGCCAGCTGGCGCCTACATGACCGGATTTGGCAACCACTTCGCCACCGAGGCAATCCGGGGCGCCCTCCCAGCAGATCAGAATTCCCCGCAGCGGGCGCCATTAGGCCTCTATGCCGAGCAACTCTCGACGACAGCCTTCACTTTGCCCCGCGCTGAACTGCGCCGCACATGGCTGTACCGCATTCGGCCGTCCGCAGCACAAGGCGCATTCGAGCCCCTTCCTCATCCCGGATTCGATGCGGTTTTTGAACGGCCATCTCCCAACCGGCTCCGCTGGGATCCCCAGCCAGCAATACCGGGCAGTGATTTTCTCGACGGCTTGCAGCCACTGGCGGCAACAACTGATGTACCATCGAGTGGTATAACGGCGTGGCGCTATAGTGCCGACCGCGCCATGGAACGCACCTTCTACAATTCCGACGGTGAGATGCTCTTTGTGCCCTTTGAAGGCGCTTCGCGTTTCTTCACCGAATGCGGAATTCTCGAAGTCTCGCCCGGAGAGATCTGCGTCATTCCCCGCGGCGTGAAATTCAGGCTGGCCCCAGTAGGCCCCATCACGCGTGGGTACATTTGCGAAAACCACGGCGCAGAACTGCGGCTGCCCGATCTCGGGCCCATCGGCTCGAACGGCTTGGCCAATCCGCGCGATTTCCTTACGCCCGTGGCAGCTTTTGAGGACATTGACGGCGACCACGTCTTGGTTGCCAAATACAACGGAAGCCTATGGCAGACAGTCCTCGATCACTCCCCGCTGGATGTGGTGGCGTGGCATGGGAACAGTGCTCCTTACAAGTATGACCTGTTCCGCTTCAATGCGATCGGGACGATCAGCTACGATCACCCCGATCCATCGATTTACACCGTTCTCACCTCACCATCCGCCATTCGGGGGCAAGCCAACATCGACTTCGTGATCTTCCCCCCTCGCTGGTTGGTCGCGGAAGGCACTTTCCGTCCGCCCTGGTATCACCGCAACCTGATGAGCGAACTCATGGGACTGGTGACCGGCGTCTACGATGCCAAAGCAAAAGGCTTCTTTCCGGGCGGGGCCTCGTTGCATTCTCGGATGAGCGCACATGGCCCAGACGGGGAAACCACGCGAAACGCCGAGACCGCCGAACTAAAACCACACAAGCTCGAAGGTACGATGGCTTTCATGTTCGAGACCCACGCCATTTTCCGACCGAGTGCTGCGCCTGCCGTCGCAGCGACGCTCCAGCCGGACTACGACGATTGTTGGGCGGGCATCGAGGCTCGGTTTAAACGGACATGACTTTGCCAGATCAGACGCATTCTCCGTTAGCATCATCTTGGGTAGCCGGGGCGGATTCGCACAGCGATTTTCCGATCCAGAATCTGCCTTTCGGCGCATTCTCCAGTGGTGGTTCAAGCCCTCGTGTCGGGGTCGCAATTGGCGACTTCATCCTCGATCTCAGGGGATCCGCTGAACTGCTGGACCTTTCGGCGCAGTGGGCAGGCATGATCCGCGTTGCGTTGCAGTTGCCCTCTCTCAATGCCCTCTTCAGTCTTCCAGCCGGCGCCCGAAAAGAACTTCGCCTCGCGATATTCCGGCTGTTGAGCAATCGGAAGTTTGAACCATATGCCTCAGCTTATCTGATCGCTGCTGAGAGTTGCGAACTGCAAATCCCTCTCGCGGTGCGTGACTTCACCGACTTTTACGCCGGTATCCATCATGCAACAACCGTCGGCGCACTGTTGCGCCCGGAAAATCCGCTGTTACCCAACTACAAGTACGTTCCGGTCGGCTACCACGGCCGCTCATCGTCCGTGCGACTGTCAGGTACTCAGATTGTGCGGCCGCAGGGCCAGATCCGCCCTCCGGAATCTGATGAACCGTTTGTGGCTCCATGCCGGCGGCTCGACTACGAAGTGGAACTCGGTTTCTGGATCGCTGGCAGCAATGAACTTGGCACGCCGATCCCGATCGGCGAGGCGCGCGAGCACATCGCCGGGGTATGCCTTCTGAATGATTGGTCGGCACGCGATGTCCAGGCTTGGGAATACCAGCCGCTCGGTCCATTTCTGGCAAAGAACTTTGCGACCACGGTATCACCCTGGGTCGTAACCGCTGAAGCACTTGAACCTTTCCGCCTGGCCCAAACAGCCCGCCCGGCTGGTGACCCCCCCCCCCTTCCCTATCTCTCGAACGCCGAAGATCAGGCAAGTGGTGCGTTTGATATCCAGATCGAGGTTTCGCTCGCCACGGAGCGGATGCGGCGCGAAGGTCACGCGCCGGTGCGGCTTGGCTCCACCCATGCGTCCAACCTCTATTGGACCGTCGCGCAGATGATAGCGCATCATACGGTCAACGGGTGCAACATTGGAGCCGGCGACCTGCTTGGGAGCGGCACGATTTCGGGGCCAGACGACGCTGCACGTGGGAGCATGATGGAGCTTTCTTCAGGCGGCAAAACTCCATTCCTTCTACCTAATGGTGAAGAGCGGACATTCCTCGAGGATGGTGACGAAGTCATCATGACTGGATGGGCCGAGCGCGAAGGCCTCAGGCGTATCGGTCTGGGGCAATGCAGCGCGGCGATCCTGCCCGCCAGGGTCGCTTCCTAATACCACAGGCCAAGCGCTTCGCCCTGAGGTGCATGCGCATTCAATTCCCTTGCGCACGCCCATTAACAATACTATACGTATCGCAAAGTAAATTAGCCTTGGGAGCGGGATTTGTACGAAGCACTGAACCTCGAAGGCAAGGTCGCAATTATCACCGGCGGCGCAGGCGGAATTGGCGAAGTGACGGCCCGCCTGATGGCCTCGCGCGGCGCCGGGGTGGCCATCGCTGACATCTTCGTGTCGGGCGCTCAGCGGGTTGCTGCGGAAATTGGCTCGGCCGCTTTTGCAGTCGAACTTGATCTTGCCAGTGAACCATCGATCAAGGCCTGTGTCGCAGCCATCGTCGCCCACTTCGGCAGGATTGATGTCCTCCACAACAATGCGGCAGTCGCTGGTGAAACGGTCGCAATGGACGGCAGCCTGCACGACATGCAGACCGCTGTTTGGGACAAGATCTTTGCCGTCAACTGCCGCGGTACGATGTTGATGACCAGGGAATGCCTGCCCCATCTGATTGAAACGCAGGGTTCGATCATCAACACGGTTTCGGGTCTGGGGCTTCAAGGGCACGTGAGGCAGACCGCCTATGGCGCGACAAAGGCTGCGATCATCCAGATGACCCGGAGCGTTGCCACGACCTATGGCCCGAAGGGCGTTCGTTGTAATGCCGTGGCGCCGGGCCTCATCCTAACCCCGACAACGGCGAAGGACTTCCCGCCACACTGGCGCAAGAACATCGAAGATGAAACGCCGCGCGGTTCGGTTGGCGCTCCTGAAGACATCGCAGAGCCTGTCGCCTTCCTCGCATCCGACGCGGCTCGAAACATCACCGGCCAGACACTGACGTCCGATGGCGGTGTTTCAATCCATGTTCCCGGCTTCTCCTCCTATTCAAAGGCCGTCTGGGAATAGCGCCTAGGACAGATCTGGCTGCGGCATCAGAACGAGAATGAACTTCATGTACGACAACTGGGTAACGAGGAAACGGCGATGACGCACTCAAGTGGCCTCGAACTGGATCGGCGCGCACTGCTGCGTGGAGTTGCAATTGCCTCGGCTCTGGCTGGGATGCCCGGCGCTGCTCGGGCTGCAGTGTCAGGCCGCAGCATTCGATATGTAGTTGTCGATGGCCGGATCAGCGAAAGCCGGTCGCTTGCCGCAGCACTGCGCAGTGAAGGCGCTCATCGCCTCGAGGTGACTTCCGGTCTGACAACTGTCTGGCAAGACCATCTCCATCCTCATTGGCTGAGTTTCCAGAGCGGAGCTGTGGTTGGCTTGACGACCCGGAGTGTCTGGGACGGCCTGTCTCAGCAGGCCTATGGGCAGTTCCGCAAGGGTCGGATCATCGCGGTTCATCAGATCGGCGTCACCAGCGAGCAATGTCAGCACAGGATTAATGCGTCGATCTGCGGAAGCATCGCAACTTCGAGCCTCGCACCTGGCTCGGCGCAGTGGCCACAAGCGATGGCGCAAATGCTGGCCCGGTATTCGCGCGAAGGCGGCAATCTGGGCGAGCCCAAGCACTTTGGTGCCGCGATCCCGGCGGACGACGTTCGCCAGCAACTCGTATCATGGATAATCGAGTGACATCATGAGAACTCCACAAGGCATTTCACCTTCGATTTTTGCAGCAGCGCTTCAGGAGTTTGCCGGCGTGGTCGGCAAGGAATGGGTCTTCTCAAGCGAGGAGGATCTCGAGCTTTACCGGGATGCTTATTCCCCGCTGCGAGGAACGGACGACGACCGCACAGCATCAGCTGCTGTCGCACCATCATCGGTCGAAGAAGTCCAGGCTGTCGTCAAGATCGCCAATCAGCGCGGCATTCCGCTCTACACGATCTCGACTGGCCGCAATCTTGGCTACGGTGGCTCCGCGCCGTCCTACTCGGGAAGCGTGGTGCTCGACCTGAAGCGTATGAACCGCATCATCGAGGTCAGTGACAGCAATCACTATGCGATTGTCGAACCGGGTGTCAGCTATTTCGACCTCTATAATTACATACAGGAAAAGGGCCTGAAGGTCTGGCTCGATGTGCCCGATCCAGGCTGGGGAAGCCTCGTCGGCAATGCGCTGGACCATGGGGTAGGCCACACGGCATCCCGTTTCCGCAATCACTTCGACGCCCACTGCGGGATGGAAGTGGTTCTCGCAAACGGCGAAATCGTACGAACCGGCATGGGTGCCCTGCCCAACTCAAAGACCTGGGCACAGTACAAGAACGGCTTCGGTCCGATTATTGACGGGATGTTTTCCCAGTCCAATTTCGGCATCGTGACCAAAATGGGTTTCTGGCTGATGCCAGAACCGGAAGCGTTTATGACGGGCATTGTCCAAGTCCCGAAGTACGAAGACCTGCACGACCTCGTCGAAACGCTCAAATATGTAGAGAATCTAGCGATTGCTTCCGGGCCGCCAGAGCTAAGCAGCCCGATCTTGGGCGCTGGCGGAGACACGAAGACTATCGTTGATATGTTCTTCAACGGCCCGCCCAAGTTCGACAAGCAGCACCTTGATCTGATTGCCGGCGCAACCCTCGGTCACTCGGCGGCGCTTCAGCAATATGCTCTTGATCACGCGATCCCATACTGGACCCTCAACCTGACGTTCTATGGCCCCAAGAAGGTTGTCGCAGCGCAGTGGGAAGCCGTGCAGGACATCGCCTCTTCGCGGATCAAGGGGGCGACGTTCAAAGCCAGCGAAATCCTGACCGACCCGCGCGATGCGGCGGCCAAGCAGCAGATTTACCCACAGAATGTCGGTGTTCCCAACCTCGAATTCTTTGCGTTTGGAACACGCGCTGGGGGCAACCCTGTAACGGCGCGCGGACACATGTGGTTCTCGCCGGTCATCCCGCAGAGTGCGGAAGGCATCTTCGAGGCCAATCGGGTCTTTGAAGCAGCCATCAACAGCAAACCGTTGCTCAAAAATCTGCCGATGTTCAACCTGCGGCCCTTTTCTCTCCCTTCACCATTTTATGAACGCACTTTCCTGTTCATCCTTGGCTTTCCGATCATGGATGACCCAAAGATAAACGAAGTATCGGTCGCGGCATTTCGTGAATTGATTGGGGTTGGTGCTGAGCATGGCTGGGGCGAATACAGAACACCGACCATTTTTCAGGACCAGGTCATGGGGGCCTACTCCTACAACAACAATGCGCTGCTCCGCTTCCACGAAGTTGTAAAGGATGCCGTCGATCCAAAGGGTATCCTGTCCCCAGGCCGGTACGGCATCTGGCCACGTCATTTGAGAGGAAAAGCATGATGAAGGCCCGGATTGGATTGGCTGCTGCAGCCTTTGCGACGGTTGCTGTCAGTGCGAGTTCTACGCCGAACCAAAAGCCTTCGGATCAGGCTGTCGCAATGATTGCAAGGGACCCCGGCAAACAGGTTTTCAATAAATGGTGCGTGGAATGTCATGGCGACGGACCCAGGTATCCTGGTACGGCATCATTGGCCGTAAAGTATGGCAATGACTTGCCCGCGGCGCTTGAAAAGCGGGAAGACCTTACGCCGGAAGCGGTGGCTATGTTCGTGCGCCAAGGTGTTTCCATTATGCCTCCCTTCCGCAAGACCGAGATCACCGACTCCCAACTCGCTTCGCTTGGCGCCTACCTCAGCCATCAACCGGACCCGAAGGCAAAATCGGGAAGATAAGTTTGCGCGGAAGTTTGAGGGCGGCATATGGTCGTTAGAGTTGATCGGCGAGAAGCAATCTCCGGAATGGCAGCCGCCTGCCTTGGAGCAACGGCTCCCGCATTGGCGCGCGGACCGAAGAGGCCAAATTTCCTGTTCATCCTTGCGGATGACCTCGGCTATGCTGATATTTCCTGTTACGGGCGCCGCGACTATCAGACCCCCAACGTCGATGCGCTTGCGGCTCGCGGCATGCGATTTACGAGTGCCTACGCTAACAGCGCCGTATGCACAGCCACTCGCGTTGGACTTGCAACAGGACGATATCAATACCGCCTTCCGATCGGGCTGGAAGAGCCACTCACTGACCGTAAAGTCGGTTTGCCGCCCATTCATCCTACGATCGCGTCACTCTTGCGCCAGGCGGGCTACTCGACCAGTCTGATCGGCAAATGGCACATGGGTCAGTTGCCAGATTATGGCCCTCTGCAAAGCGGCTACGACTCCTTCTGGGGCATTCGCGGCGGCGGCGTGGATTATTTCACCCACAAGTTCGCCAACCAAGGCGATCTCTGGGACGGGAACACGCCGATCGAAAAGGCCGGTTATCTGACCGATCTGCTTGCCGATCAGGCAATCGCTACGATTAAGCAGGCGTCCAAATCAACAAAACCGTGGTTCATGAGCCTCCATTTCACGGCACCGCATTGGCCATGGGAAGGCATAAATGACCAAAAGGAGTCCCAACGGCTAGACGCCGTGAAAAACCCAGCGGCCATGATGAGCTGGGATTCTGGTACTCTGGAGACTTACGCAGCACTGGTCACGAGGCTGGATTACCAGGTCGGCCGAATCGTCAAAGCGGTCCGCACTCTCGGCATTGGCGACGACACCGTGATCGTTTTCACAAGTGACAACGGCGGAGAGCGCTTTTCGGACACCTGGCCATTCTCAGGCAAGAAGGGAGAACTGCTTGAAGGCGGACTGCGTGTTCCTGCGATTGTAGTGTGGCCCGGCCAGACCCGACCGGGCAGCGAATGTTCGGATCCGATCATATCGATGGACTGGCTACCAACCTTTGTTGGTGCAGCCGGTGCTTCGCCTGATCCTGCATATCCTAGCGACGGTATTGATATTCGTCCTGCCTTGGCTGGGCGCTCATTGCCGCAGCGCGACCTGTATTGGCGCTACAAGTTCCAAACCCAGCAAGCCATGCGGTGTGAAAACTGGAAATATCTCGAGATCGGCGCCAACGCGTTCCTGTTTGATGTTGTGAAGGATCCCCTCGAACGCGCCAATATCAAGGATCGCCACCCGGAGGTTTTCAAGGAACTGCACACAGCATGGCAGGCGTGGAATGCGCAGATGCTTCCGCTTGATCCCCTGTCGGCCACACATGCGTTTACCGGCGATGTGATGGCTGACCACCCTGGGGTCAAGCCGCCAAGATAGCAGACTTCTAGATGCCTTCTCGGCGAGTTAACCCAAACGAACAGGCCCGCTTCAACAGGTAGCGTCGCATTGCCACCGCTGGCCCATCGGTCGGAACCGAGATTTCATAGAAGTCTTCAGGTGCAGTTACTTCCAGCACCCTCTCCAACTTATCCATCGCTTCGACATCTTCAGCGAAGGCTGCAAACAGGCGCTCGTGCATGATGCCTGTCTGCTCTGGATCGTGCAGCGCGAAATCGCGGCCGTGGACGATGAAGTAGTGTGTGCTCGAATGCGTTTCGGGCGTGGGCAGATGGGAAGTCCTTATCGTGCTTACTGGTCGTTCGTGCTCGAGCAAGGCGGAATCGTAGAAGCTGACGGTGACCCGGTGAAAACCGGGCGACATGAATTCCGAAGTCGCAACCCGTGCTGCAGTTGAAATGCCGCTCAAGCCGGCAGGATCTGCCCAGACAGGCGGTAAGAGCGTCGGGATAACCTCTCTGTGCACCAGGTAGCGGCCGTCGCTTAGCTGCGTTCGGTATGGCGCCCGAGCATATTCCGGGGTCCCAAAGCTCTTGGCGTGAATATAGCTCAGGTGCGTGAGATCGAGCAGGTTTTCATGCAAACTCACATAGTTGCCCTGCAGGTGGAAATAGCCTTTGGAGCAAACCCAATCGGGGCTCCATTGATAGCTTGTGTCGGGGATAAGGGACCTATCAGCCTTTCCGGCGTCTCCCATCCATATCCAAACCAGTGGTCCGCATTCCGCAATGGCATAGATTTTCACGCCGATCGATCGCGGGCATTTGGCCATTGACGGAACATCAATGCAGTCTCCGGCGACGTTGTAGCGGAATCCGTGATAGCCGCACACGACGGTATCACCTACAAGTTCTCCTGACGACAATGGATAGGATCGATGGGCGCAGCGATCATCAAGAGCCACCACCTCGCCCGCTTCGGTCCGAAACAGTAGCACCTTCTTGCCCAGTAGGGTCCGCGCCAAGAATGAGCGGCCTACTTCTTCGGAAAACGCGGCAACATACCATTCATCGAGAATGAACTGCGTAGTGCCGTCCGCCATCTCTGCGGAAGCCCGCCGAGAGGCGGCGATAACTTCAGGCGAAGGCAAGGTCATCGATCGCATTCTCCAGTCCAAAGCCTGAAATTATTGCATACGTACCGTATCGCATATGGGCAAGCTGGCAGCAAGATATGGCAAGGCTCGAAGGTCTATCCGCAGATCATCAAGGCCACATTTCTTACACTTGACGTATCGAAACTGTTCGGCCACCTACGGTAGACCAACGTGTAACGTGGCTCAAAACCAGCGTCGGCACCCGGTTTGAAAGCGAAAGCCGAGGACGGGTCAGCGCTGGAAAAACAAACTTGGATCGCTTCGGAAAGGGCGCATCAATGACCGAACTTCAGGCAGCAAACATTCTGAGTACGCCGTTCAAGATCGGTCAACTCAATCTTGCGAACCGGATGGTCATGGGGCCCATGGCGGCCAATGCGCCCCGTCCAGATGGTGGCCCAAGCGAACAAACGATAGCATTCTTTGAGGCACGCGCACGCGGCGGCATCGGGATGATTATCGTCGGCGGAATGGTGGCAAGTGAGCGTGGAGCAGCCGAAGCCATGGTTAAGGCCTGCCTAAGGCCCGATCTGGAATCGCTTGTCCCCGACTTTCGCAAGATGACCGATGCGGTGCACGCATACGGCGTCCCGATCATCGCGGAGATCATGCCCGGCTTCGGCGTCATGGGCGTCCCAACGGTAGAACGGCCGAATATCTCGGCAAGCGAGCGGCAGCTCACGATCCCGAAAGACCAATTCCCGCAGGGCTTCATCGTACCAGCAGACAAGGTAACTCCTATCGCAAAGGAAGCAACGCTCGAACAGATCCGGGCGTACGAAGTCGAGATGATCGAATGTGCGATTACAACCGTGAAGTCTGGTTTTGATGGGGTCGAAGTAGCAGCCCACATGAGCTACTTCATGTCTTCGTTCCTTTCCGACCGGACAAACAAGCGCAAGGATCAATACGGTGGTTCGGCAGAGAACCGCGCTCGAATGCTCGTCAACATCATTTCCGGAATCCGCAAGAGAGTGCCAGCCGAATATGTTGTGGGTCTGCGCCTTCCGGCGAACGACTATATGCCAGATGGACAAGGCGTGCATGGGTTCGCCGAAATTGCCAAGCTTGTCGAAGCAGCTGGGCTGGATTACGTTGCGCTATCAGCCGGTTGTTACGAAAGAATGCAGGCAAGCGCTCCGGCGGTCGATGGTGAGCTCGTCGACAGCGGGGAAGCCAGAGTCTTCAAGGAGACCCTTTCGGTGCCGGTGCTGATCCAGGGCATTCATGACCCAGCTCGGGCCGCAAAGGCCATCTCCGAAGGCAATGGCGATCTAGTCATGTTGGCGCGTTCAACGCTTGCCGATCCGGACTACGCGCGCAAGGTTTGTGAAGGGCGGCCTGAAACAATCGTGAAGTGCGTTCGAGACAACACCTGCATGCGCCGAATGGTCTTCGGAATGCCGGTGCGGTGCGGCGTCAACCCTGCGATGGGGCGTGAATCGCGCAGATCAAGCCTCCCGCCGCTCGACCGCATCGTCCAGCGCCCGATCGAGGAACTCGTGCTGGGTGCAACGGGGTCGAAAGCCTTGATGGGCGTGGTTGCCAAGATCATTCCAAACAAATGAGGCCTGGGGCCACTGGAGTGAGCGAGCGCGGCGTGCAACGTCCGCGTTCACTTCATATCTGCTTGGAACCCAGCAAACCCGCAGCGCGCCTGCCTTGACGTTAGCGCGGAGAAGCCTCACGCAACACGGCATGAAGCCCCACGGGCGTCACAATCGCTGCCACAATCGCGCCATAGGCAAGTTTGAAGACAAACCCGCCCAACCAGTTGACCTCGTTCAGTCCGGACAGAAATAGCCCCGCCGAGACGGCACCAGCACCAAGCCCAAGTGCAATGCTACCGTACAGCAGACCCCGCAATCTCAGCGAGGCAGGACGTGGGCGCGGGCCGAGCAGCTTGACCACCGCGCCACTGGACAAGCGCTTGCGAGTGATAACGCCTGGCAACCAGATGCAGATCAAAGCTGTCATGAAGGATTGCGGGACAAAGTCGAAAGCGTACTTTCCGACGCCCCACACCTCGATCGGCCCCTTCATTCCGAACACTAACAAGAAGAACAGGACATTCACCACTGTCGAGCCAACTACGCTGAAGATTGTCTCTGTCCGAATGTAGCGTTCCATGGCGAGAACAACCCTTCTCTTCCGAACAGGCTCCCGTAGCCCGCTCTCATCATTTCAGCTGAAACCGGCACTAGCATTGATCGCCAACCTTGCGACGCGCATCTTACTTGGCAGGGTCTTGCAAATGGCGCGGCTCAGAGTTCATCATAGCGCTTGTCGCCGCATCGCGCGAAAACCTCGCTCAGCCGCTCCGGATTGCGTCCGGTGAGCAGCTTCACATGGTCGGTGAGAATGCCTTGGTAGCCCTGCGAGATCGCCATGTCTGCCGAGACCAGCTCATCGCTCGCCCACATATGGCCGTCCGCGCTCATTGGCATGTCCGGATCGTATGTGCGCGGGTATCCAATAGAATCGAAGAAAGCGAGGCGTTCTTCAGGGGTCACCGCATCATAGACCATCGGCGATCCATGATATTCCGAGGCAAACCTAGCGATTTCTGCCAAGCTCAGCATTTCGGGACCGGTGATTTCAAAAACAGAGCCGGAGTAGTGGTCTGCTCTTAGGACGCACTCCGTAACGCAGCGAACAACATCGAGCTTCGAGACGGGAGAGAGCCGTCCGTCACCGGCCGCCATGTTGAAGCGCCCGAACGGCAGGGCCGCGCGTATAACGAAATTCGTCATGATTTCAGCATAAAGAGCGTCGCGTAAGATCACCGATGGGATGCCAGACGCGCGCAAGTCCCCTTCAGTCTGATAGTGGTCCTTGGCAGACAGCGCCGGATTGTTCGGATTGATGCCGAGAACCGACGTATACACGATTTGAGCGATGCCAGCCTTCTTTGCAGCCGCAATCGCGTTGCGATGTTCGCCAACCCGTCGGCCAAGATTGAGGCCGCTGATCATCAGCAATGTCCCCCCGCCCTGGTAGGCAGCGTCGAGGGACGCCGGATCAGTATAGTCGCCTTGGCAAACGTTAACCGTCCCACTGATACGGTGAGCTAGCTTCTCAGGACTGCGCGTCACCAGCGTAAGCTCGGCATCGGGGCGCGCTTCGAGCAGTCGCTCGGTCACGCGACGTCCAAGATCCCCCGAAGCGCCGCTGATCACAATTCTGGACAAATCGCCCTCCCATTCCCGCCAAGTTTTGATCTTCTCCGGGCAAAGGGGTATTTACAATACGATGCGTATCGATGTCAAATAGATCTCCAATGATGGCGAGGTGCGGTGAGATCGATGGCCGCGGAGAGATCAACCTTGCGACATCAACTGCCTATACCAAGAACGGCTCGACCATAACCGCGCGCGAGAGCGCGGGATCAGTAAAACGAGGTTCGTCCGGAGCCAGCACCTGATGATAATGGTCACTGGCAAATTCCATCTGGAGGGCCTGCGCGTCCGCGAATTCGATCGTCCCGGCACCATCAAACGGAGCCGCCGGAAAACCAGTCGCGATACGGTTTTCCGAAGGACAGGGTTCCAAGCGGATCAGCCGATCCTTCGTACCTTGGCCATCAAGTGCAAGAGCGGAATGAATGTGAATCCAGTAGTGGGCAAACTCTTCCGGGCTCATCCCATCCTTGCGCGCAGGAAGAGTAATGATCTTGACCTGAACTGAAGCCTGAGACGCCGCACGCTGCCACAGGAGGTGCGGCGTTCCGGAAATCACGAGCGGGGGACAGGACAAAAGTTTGGCACAATTTGCACCCCAGAAATCTCGGAAATGCTGGGAACCAAAATAGGTCACTGCCGTTGCGGCATCGGCGAACCAGAACTCATCAATCGCATCAAACATGCCAGCAGGCGCGTTTTCAATAGGCATGACATCTGGAATAGTTCGATTGTGAACGTGCTTCACCACCATCTCGTGCCCGATCACTGACTTCCAAGGGTATTTTAACCAGAGCGCCGTGAGGTCACCTGGACTCATATCTACGCGCTGTGCGAGAAGAAAAATCACTTTAAACATTTATATATCTCCAAACATTTGGAAAAAAATCTCATTATATTTCATTCAGATAGTCAAAAAATCGAGCAAAACCAAAAATTGGATTTTGAATATTTCGAATTAAAATCCGTAATTTTAAAGGTATGTTCCTGATTCCGTTCAATTTGCACATAATATCAGCTTGAACGCGCCTTCAGATCAATTTTAGCACCCGCATTTTTCGATCCTGATGGCATCTACGCAACTGAACAATTCAGGAACAGACATGCGGGTCTCGCTCATATAGATTGTTCAAGAGGCCTGGCTCCCTTCAGATGAATGCGAGCGACCTAAGGTTGAATAGCCCATCGCCTATGGGATGGCTCGAGCTTCTGTTTGTTCGGCGCTCTCTCTGGACACTTCCTAGTAAACGCACCCGGGCTAGCCTTGCACGACTGCCACAATCCAAGCATCGATCTCAGATTCAACCCAAACCGTGGATTTCGGACCGAGCGAACGACCTTTCGGAAAACGGCCCTCAGCCATACGCTGGTAGATCGACGAACGCTTGAGCCCGACCCGCGCCATAACCTCGGGCAGGCGGATCAAGCGCGGGGGCGCGGTGAACACAATTGCAGGTTCTGCCGTTTCGGCGTCAGCCTCAGGAACACGCTGTGCAGCAACTCGTGACATGGTCATGGTCTCCTCGTTTGGTCACGCCGCCCCCGATCCCCTCACCTGCCGAGCACGAGAGAAATGTCGCGTTCGGCAAAATCATCGATGTGTTTGGCTAGCAGCCGCGCCACGAGGCGCGAGGTGCCGATGGCCCAGCGCGGGCGAAGATCGGCAATGCGGGGGCCCAGCGTTTCGTTCATCGTCACCGGCAGGGTGGTGAGGAACTGATCGAGGAATGCGCCCACATCTTCACCCAGCCATTCGACCGCGAGATCCTCGTGCCCTAGGATAGCGAGCAGCAGGGCGCCATTGAACGCAAGCCCGCTCGCATCGAGCACGCGCTCAGCATCATCGAGCGTGACAGCCTTCTCGCCGCGCAAAATCCGTAGGAAGGTGTCCTTGTTCATGCCTGCCGCTCGCGCGACCTCGCGGCGCGACTTGCCAGAACGGTCGACGGCAGCGGTCAGGAGCCGCGCCAGTCTTGCGTTGATCCCTAAGGTCTGTGCGCTGCAGGTCATGTCCAAAATCGGCCCCACTTGGTTCGACTCGGACATGTAGCGCGAGTCTGCTTCGCTAGGAACAAAAAAGAACATATTTAGAACATATCGGTTATCCTAGATTGAACCGATTCTGGGTAGTGTCTCGCAAATTGGCTCGCTTTGGCGCACATTTCCGTCGTCTTTAGCAAGATATCTGGCCGATCCAGGCCAGATCTGCCGAGCTGCCACCGCATCGATCGTCCAGATTTGTCCAAGAACACTTCCTCGATCAGCCTTCTCTTTTCCTAGACCAGTTTCTCCGGCCAAGACGGTGGGGCAGCGGCGATGACCGCTGCGACCACCCCCTCGGAGAACGCTCCATGACCTTGATTGCCCTCCCCTTGCCTGGCCGCTCCAAGGCCCACCTCGCCAAGTCTGCTGCCCTCATCCTGCCGGTCGCCGCGCTCGCGCTCGCCGCTGGCACGGCATACGCGGGCACCGACGCCACCTTCACCACCGCTCTGACGAAATTCACGGGCTTCCTGCAGGGCTCGGGCGGCAAGATCATCACCGTCCTCAGCCTCGCTGCCGGCCTCATTAGCCTTGCCTCGGGCCGTTTCACGCTCGGCCAGATCGCCGTGCCGGTCGGCGTCGGCGTGGGTGTCGGCACAGGCGTTCCGATCGTCACCTCGGTGATCACCGCCGTCATCTGATCACCGATCCGTGACGCCTTGGGAGGGCACGTTACCATGACCGACCGCAATGCGATCCCCCGCCGCCTCGACGATCCCGAGCTGATCGGCTTCTGGACCATCGACGAGTTCGCCGGGATGATTGTCCCCTTCACTTGGGGTATCCTCGCGCAGCATATCTTGATCGGCATCGGGCTCGCCGTCGGGGCCTGGTTTGCCCTGCGAAAGGCGAAGGCCGGGCGCTCTGCCTCCTGGGTCCGCCATGCCGCCTATTGGTATCTGCCGCCGGGATTGACCGGTCTCGTGGCAACGCCGCCCTCCCATTGCCGCGTGCTGGCAGGCTGAGGAGCGCGTCACATGCTGTCCGATGTCGCCCACGAGCGCACGCAGTCGCTGCTGCGCCAGCGCAATATCTTCGCGATGACGAGCGTTTGTCTCGGCTTGCTCTTTGCAGGCTCGGCCAGCCTCATCGCCACCCGCGAGCGCGAAGTTCTGCTCATTCCAACCACCCGCACGTCGCTCGTCATTTCGAGCGCAGGGGTTTCGGCCGAGTACCTCGAGTTCGTAACCCGCGATGTCGCGCTCACCTTGCTCAACCGCAGCCCCGAGGGTCTCGACTATTGGATGGGCCAGATCCTGGCGCTCGCTGATCCGGCGCAGCGCGGCCGGCTCAAGGCCGAACTCATGCGGATTGTCGAGGAACAGCGCGGCTCCGAGGTCACCCAGGCTTTCGTGATCAGCAAGCTCGAGGTCGATCCACGGGCCCTGACCTCCGAGGTCAGCGGCACGCTCAAGACCTTTGTGGGCGAGCAGGTCATCGCAAGTGAGGAGCGCCGCTTCCGCTTTAGCTGGACCTACCGCGGCCTGCGCCTCGCGCTGTCCGGATTTGCGGTGGTCCCATCCGCCCATTCCGACGACCGCCCTGCGGGCACGGTCCCCATTCCCACTTCCTCGGAGTCCAACTGATGCGTGGATCTATCCCCCGACTGACAGGATCGCTGCCGGTCCTTGCCGCACTGACTGCGCTATGCGCCAGCGGCCCCGCTTTCGCCGACCAGTTCAAGCAGACTGCCGATGGCGGCACGATCGACTGCGAGGTCTCGGCGCATGAACTGACCCGGTTTGCGCTGGTCGGTGACGCCTTCGCAAGCGTCTCCAAGATCGGCACCGGCACACCCTACAACGACTTTGCCGTAACCAACGAGCCCGTGCGCGGCGACATCTATGTCTCGGTGCCCGAGGTCTACGCCGCCGCGCGGATCAGCTTCTTTGCGACCACGAAGAAGGGCTACGTCTACAAGTTCGCCTGCCCGATCCGCCCCATCGAAGCGCAGCAGGTCTTCGTGACCAACCCTGCCATCGCCAAGGATGCGGCAAGCGAATGGGAGAAGGCCACGCCGATCGAGACGAGCGCGGTGCGCCTTGTCCAGGCCATGGCTGGAAACGCGCAAGTTCCAGGCTTCACAGTGCGGCAGCCCAGCAGCCTGCCCGCCCGCGCAGGCGGCATCGAGGTCCAGCTGATCGCCGAGTACCGCGGCGCCAGCCTTGCCGGCAAAGTCGTGCGCCTTGCCAACCGGGGCTCGGCCCCGACCACGATTGCCACCCGCGATCTCGCCCCCGTTGGCACCATCGCGATCGCGATCGCCAATCCGGTGCTCGCGCCGGGCGCTGCCACCACCGCCTGGATCGTCGGGCCGAATGGGGACAATGGCCATGACTGACGACAAGACCGATCAACACCGTTCACCGCGCCCTGCCGAGGACGGCGAAAAGTCCGGCCGCGATCTCCTTGCGACGCTGAACCAGCGTACGCAGCGGCGCCAGAATCTGCTGCTTGGCGGAATCGCGGCGGTTCTCCTGGCCGGGTCGGCGTGGTTCCTCTTCGGACCGGAGAGCAGCGACAAAGCCAGTGCGACCAAGACCACCGTGGACACGGGCGGGCTGGTCAATCGTGACCTGTCGGAGCGCGAGTTCGTTGCGGTCTTCGGCAACCGGCTCGAGGCCATGGCGCGCGCGCAGAAGGAGCTCAAGGACGCCGCCGTGCCGCGCGGCGAGATCGACGAGCAGATGGCAGCGCTCAAGGCCGAGAACGAGGCCATGCGCACCAACGGCCAGGCCGCGATCGATGCAGTGTCGGCCGAGAATGCGCAGCTGAAAAGCCAGCTGGCGGCCCCGGCCACGCCTGCCGCAGCGCCGCCGCTCCCAGCTTATGGTCCGCGCGGCGGCAGCTACGATGCGCGGGGACTTTCCGCGCCAGGCAGCAATGCCGACGGCCTGGGCGGCTCTTCCGGCGAGGGGCCCGCTGCGCCCATCGCCGAGGTCAAGCTGATGAGCTTCACCGGCGACAAAGGCGGTGCGGGCCTCAAGGTGTCCCGGGCCGAAGCACCGCCGCTTGTGGTCGAGGATTCGCCCGATTACCTGCCGCCCAACTCCTATGCGCCGGCCCGCGTGATTGTCGGGGTCGATGCCTCGGCAGGTGTTGCGAGCCAGACCGACCCGCTTCCGGTTGTCCTGCGTATCACTGGCCCCGCACGGTCGGTGCTGCAGAACGGCAAAGTGCTGACGACACGGATCGAAGGCTGCGTGGTCAACGGCGCGGCGCGCGGCGATCTCTCCTCGGAGAAGGTCTACGTCAAGCTCGCCCGGATGACCTGCGATCAGCCCGGCGGGCGCGTCGCGGTGAGCGAGGTCAAAGGCTTTATCAGCTTTGCCGGCAAGTCCGGCGTGCGTGGCCGCGTTGTCAGCCGTGAGGGCAACCTCGTCACCCAAGCGCTGCTGGCCGGGATCATCGGCGGCTTTGGGCGCGGGTTCTCCGCCAACGCGAACACGGTCTTTTCGAACCCGCAGACCACCCCAAACGGAACCGTTGCCAAGCTCTCGGCCGGCGACATTCTTGGCGGCGGGCTCGGCCAGGGTGCAGGTGAGGCCGCCGACACAGTCAGCAAATACCTGATCGAGCGAGCCGAGCAGTACCAGCCCGTCGTCGAGATGCCGACCGGCATCGATGTCGAGATCGTGTTTCTCGACGGTGTCTTTGTGAGGAATTCCCAATGAGCATGATCACCACACGAGTGCCGAGGTCGCGCACTCTCGCCAAGGCCCTCGGGTTAGTCAGTCTCTTCGCACTGACGGGTGCGCTGGGCGGTGCTGCAGCCTACTTCGCTGTCCCTGCTTATGCCGCGCCCGACACGGCCAAGGTCCGCGCTGCCCTCAAGCTGCGCCTGCCCAAGACGCCGATCGACGCGATTACCTGCAAGGGCCTTGGCGGCCTGTGCGAAGTGGCTTCCAAGACGACGCTGTTTTATGTCGATGCGCAGGCCAAGTACCTCGTGATCGGCCGCGTCTACGACATGGAGGCGCGCCAGGATCTGACCGCAGCACGGCTGCTCCAGCTCAATCCTGATTTGCTCGCCGCAGGCGGTGCACGCCGGGACACTGCAGAAAACGATGCGCCCGACAGGTCGCAGACAGCCGCCGCGCAGCAAAAGGTCTCGCTCGCGGGCCTCCCCGAGAACGGTGCGATCAGGTGGGGTCCCATCAATGGGCCCAAGGTTGTGGTCTTCTCGGATTTCCACTGCGGCTACTGCAAGAAGCTGACGGGCGAACTGCGCGCGATCGGCGCGCGGGTCGAGGAGCGGCCGATCTCGATCTTCGGGGCGGAAGCCCGCAAGGATGCCGAGCGCGTGCTGTGCTCGCCGGTCCAGGAGACCTCGCTCCACCTCGCCTATGCCAGGACTGCACTCGCCAATCCCAAACCCTGCGACACACGCGGGCTCGATGCTAACGAGGCCTTTGCCAAGGCGCATGGGTTTGCAGGAACGCCGGTCATCGTGCGGCCGTCCGATGGCGCCGTGCTCGAGGGCTTCCGTCCGGCTGCCGCCTTGCGCGATTTCCTCACCGCGCCAGCGCCCCAAAACCCCGAATCGAACAAAAGGTGAATCTCATGTCGCAACGCTTGCGTCTTCTCGCCATGCTTCCCTCGCTCTGCCTGTCGCTGACCGGCTGCGTCGGGCACGGCACCAACGTCAAAGGCCAGTTCACTTGCCGCTCGCCCGAAGGCACCTGCGCGCCGTCCCGCACGATCGACGAGCGCGCGACGCGCGAACTGGCGTCGCCAGATGCCGACAGCGGCTTTCGCGAAGCGCGCCAGCGCGCCGGGATCGCAGCGCCTGTCGGCGAAGCCGATCCTTCCCGCACGGCGGAACGCCGGCTGCGGGTGGTCTTTCCCGCCCATGTCGATGAGGCCGGAACGCTTCACGACGAAGCTGTTGCCTGGACGGTGATCGAGGCTCCGCATTGGGCTGCTGAGCTGCGCGGCGACAGCCAGCCATCAGCCGCCCCGATCGCGCGCCAGATTGGCCGCCAGCTAAAGGCCGCACAGGTCGCTGCCAGGTCTGCCCCCGATGCCGAAACCGTTCCCGCCGATGCGGACCGCGGCATCGCACCAACCCCGAACGATACACTTCCCTTCGAGCTTGCCTCGCCTCCGGCCCTCCCCTCCACGGTCGGCGAGGCAATACCCGGCGCCCCCCCGCCGGTGGCCGAGGGGGCCGACATGCCCGCCACCCCGCATGATCGGACCTCTCGGCCTTCTTTTGATCCGCCGCATTACCCGACGGCAGCCGCGATCGATGCCGCGCACGCTGCCGGTCCGGCTCCCACCAAGACCCCCGCCCACAAGGAACCGCGCCCGTGAGCCTGTCCTTCCGCACCCTGCGCGACGCGCTGCTTGGCGGCCTGGCTGGCGATGCCCAGCACATAGACGCCGCTCGTCCTCACCTCCTGCTCGACATGCTCTCGGACTGGCTGCCCTACCGTGTCTGGGATCCGCGGCACCGGCTCTATCTCAATGCCCGCTCGAAGGGGTTTGTCCTCGGCGTGACCCCGCTGATCGGGGCCGACGAGCGCACCGCCGAGATCCTTGGCGCGTTCTTTTCCGAAGGCCTCCCGGCAGGTGCCTGCCTGCAGATCCTGCATCTGGCTTCCCCGCGCGTCAGCCGGATCGTCGCGCCGTGGTTTGCGCCGCGCTACCTCCAGGGCGGGATCTACGAAGCCATCGCCCGGCACCGTGCCCGCCAGCTTTACAAGATGGTCTGGCGCTCGGGATCGGACGAAGCCCCCTTCCACGCCCGCCATCATCAGGTCTTCATTTCGGTCGGCGTGCCTGAACACAAGTCGGTCTCCGCGCAGGAACTGGTCCAGGTCCGCGAAGGCCTCGTCGCCATGCTGAAGTCGCTCGGCCTCGGCGTTGCCGAATTGGAGCCTGACGGTCTGATTGCGCTCATCGACGACCTGACCTCGCCGACGACCGCGCCGCAGGACGATGTGGTGGCCTACAATCCCGAGGATCCGATCGCGGGCCAAGCAATCCGCCGCGATATTGAGCTGGTGGTGAGCGAGGACCGGCTGCTGCTAGCAACCGAGCGCTTCCGCCCGACCGGCGAGATGGCTGACGGCTCCCCGGTCATCGGAGAAGTCTATCCCGACCGCTTCGACCTCAGGCATTTTGCCGTGCGCGCCTATCCGCCGCGCTGGGCCCCGCACGAATGCGCGCGGCTGATCGGTGATCTCTTCACCGACAAGCTGCGTTTTCCCTGTCCCGCCGCGACCATGCTCTGTCTGGTCTACCCCGACCAGGAAGCGGCAGCCGCGCGCGCTGGCTACAAGTTCATGCGCACGACCAGCCTTGCCGATACGCGCAGCGCGCGGTTTCTGCCGCGCATTGGCGAGCAGTCGGCAGAATGGGCGCGCGTCCAGGCCGAACTGCAGGAAGGCCGCCGTCTCGTGCGCGTCTTCTACGGGGTCACGACCTATTCGCCGCTCGGGCTTGGCGACACCCACGAGCGTGCGGTCAAGTCGATCTACAAGGCGGCAGGCTGGGACCTCGCCGACGAGCGCTATCTCCAGATCCAGGGTCTGCTCGCTGCCATGCCGCTCACCCTCGCCGATGGGCTTGGCACCGATATGGAGCGGCTGCGCCGCTTTCGGACGCTGCTCTCGACCACGGCCGCCAACATCGCGCCGGTCCAGGGCGAATACCTCGGCGGCCCGGTGCCGCACCTCTTGTTCGTCGGACGCCGCGGCCAACCCTTCTACTGGTCGCCCTTCGAGAACGGTGCGGGCAACCACAATGTCGCGATCTGCGGCAAGTCGGGCTCGGGCAAGTCGGTGCTGCTTCAGGAAATGTGCGCCGCGCTGCGCGGGGCCGGTGCGCAAGTCGTCGTGATCGACGATGGCCGCAGCTTCGAGCACTCTGCGCGGCTGCAAGGCGGCCGGTTCGTCGAGTTCACGCTCGCCTCTGGCTTCTGCCTCAACCCCTTCTCGATGATCGATGCGACCCGCGCAGCCGAGGACGAGGACTACCGCCTCGACTGCTTCGGCATGGTCAAGGCGATCATCGGGCAGATGGCGCGCCACAGCGCGGCGCTCTCCGATACCGAGCGCGGGCTCATCGACCGGGCGGTCAATGAGGTGTGGAACGCCCATGGCCCCTCCGCCAGCGTGACGCTGGTTGGCACCGCGCTCGAGAACCTCGACCACCCACTCGCGCGTGATCTTGCCACCGCGCTCGCGCCTTACACCGCTGGCGGCACATACGGCGCATTCTTCGAGGGCGCGGCGACGCTCGACCTCTCGAGCGATTTCACCGTGTTCGAGATGTCGGACCTCGCCGCACGAGAGGACCTGCGCAGCGTTGTCCTCAGCGCCATCATGTTCATGACCAGCCAGGCGATGACACGCAGCCCGCGCTCCGTGCGCAAGCTGCTGCTGATCGACGAGGCCTGGGCGCTGCTCAAGGGCGGCTCGATGGGCACCTTCGTCGAGACCTACGCCCGCACCTGCCGCAAGTATGGCGGCGCACTCGCCACCGCGACCCAGTCGCTCAACGACTACTACAAGTCGGACGGCGCCACCGCTGCGCTCGAAAACAGCGACTGGATGCTGATCCTTCAGCAAAAGCCCGAGACGATCGCGGATTTCCGCAATTCCAAGCGGCTCGACATGGACGACCGCACCGAGACGCTGATCCGCAGCCTCAAGCGCGAGGGCTCGGCCTATTCCGAGGTCTTCATCAAGGGCCCCGAAGTCGAGGCGATCGGCCGGCTCGTGCTCGATCCCTACTCGGCGACGCTGTTCTCGAGTTCGCCGCAGACAGTTGCTGCCATCGATGCCGAGATCGCGCGCGGTCACCAGCTCGCCGACGCCATCGCGCGCATCGCCTTTCCGGACCAGCCCTAGGCCGGTCCCATTCCGCCACTTCCACAACAAGGACACTCTGATGCCTCTCTATCTCGTCACGCCGTTCGACAATCTTGCATCCCCGCTTCCCGGTGACACATCGCCGCCAGGTCTGCCCGTCCCTGCCGCGCCCGCAGGCCGCACCCCGCCCCGTAAGCGGCGGCATCTGGCCAACCTTTGGTATATCCTCGTCAAGGCTGGTGCGTTTCTGGGCGCGATTTACCTCATGGTGCTCGGCCTGCCGCTGCTTGCCTTCCTGATGCTGGCGGGCGGCGATCCCGAGCGGCTGTTCCGCCATCTCGACAACCTCGCCGCGCACTATCTCGCCGCTGACCACAACGCGCGCGCCGCGTTCGACCAGGGCACTGCGCTTGGCCTGTTCGGTCTCGCCACGCTCCTCGCGATCTGGCGCCTGCCTGTGTTTCTCGACGCGGTGCAGGACGGTCTTTCGGGGGATGAACTGTGAGGAACATTCTGGCAACATTGCCGTTGCCAGCTATGTCCTGGCGCAAAACGCTCGGCACGGCAGCACTCGGGGTCAGCCTCACGCTGTCCACGCTCTGGGGCATCTGGGCCACACGCAGCCTCCTCAATCTGGAGAAGCGGCAGGTCGTGACGGTCCAGCTCTCGCGGATCATGGGCGATTTTGTGGAAGCCGAGGCCCGCTCGGGCCGGCCGCCCGAACAGACCCGCGGCGAGGTCGAGGCCTATCTGAAGGCTGTGCAAGCCTCGGTCGAGCGGCTCGGCCGCGACGGCCGCACGGTGCTCGTCGCCGAAGCCGTCGTCGCTGGCGGGGTGCCCGACATGACCGACACGGTCCGCGCCGATGTCGCGCGGCGTATGGGGGACCTGGCCCGTGCTGCGCGCTGACTTGCTCCACCTCAAGAACGGGCACTGGCGCAACCTGCTGCTGACCGGCGGTGCCACCCTCGCACTCCTCGGTGCTGCCGGGCTGAGCGACTTTGCGCGCACCCACGCCTTGCTCGTCAACGCCAGTCCCTCGCTTCCATGCTGGGCAATCTGGCTGACGCGCGGGGCCGAGCCCGGCAAAGGCGACCTCGTGCTCTTCGTGCCCCCGCGCTCGGACCTGCTCCAGCGGCATTTCGGCAAGAAACCGGGGCTCTTCGGCAAGCGGGTGCTGGGAATACCCGGGCAGCACGTCACACGCGAGGGGCGGCAGTTCTTCGTCGACGGCGTGCCCGTCGCGCTCGCCAAGCCGATGACGCGCACCGGCGAGCCGCTCGCACTCGGCCCCACCGGCATGATCCCAAAGGGCTGCTACTTTGTCGGCAGCCCGCACAAGGACGGTTTCGACAGCCGCTATGCCGCAATCGGGTGGATCTGCCGGCCGCGTATTCTCGGGACCGGGAGGGCTATCCTGTGAGCCTCCGTCTTATCTGCTCGCTCGCCCCGGTCCTGGCATTCGCACTGTGCGCGAGCACCAACCAAGCCGCTGCCCGCGACTACGGCCAGCATGGCGCGGTCTGGAGTATCGCCGAGCCTGATCTCCTCGAACAGATCCGCGCCCGTCTGGTGCATCTGGAAGCGAGCGGTGAGACCGCGCGCCTCAATGCCGCTCTCCAGCGCCGCACAGTCGCCAAAGTCGAGCGCCCCGATCCCCTGCCCGGTCTCGCGCCTGCCATGACCACACGAACCTGGACTTTTGATCCGACGATCACCGTCAGCGCCGATATTCGCGATGCGCGCGGCGTCGTCATCATTGCGCGCGGCACCAGGGTCAATCCGCTCGACACCGTTCCGCTGCGGAGTCCGCTCGTGTTCCTGGGCGGCGATGATACCGCCGCGCTCGACTGGGCTGCGACCACTTTTGCTAAGCGCCATCCGAAGGTGATCCTCGTGTCGGGGGCTCCGCTCACGCTAATGAAGGCGCGGCAGAAGCGCGTGTACTTCGACCAGGGCGGCACGCTGGTCCAGCATTTCGGCATCCGTGCGGTTCCTGCCGTGGTCGAGCAGAAGGGCCGCGTGCTTCAGATCACCGAACAGGCGCTGAAACCGGCGCCGCCGAGGGCGTCATGACGCGGCTCTGCGCACTTGCCCGCCACGCGCTCGCGGCTGCTGCCGCGCTGGCAATTGCCACGTCCGTCGCTCCATCGCCCGCAGTCGCGGCGTCAGGCCCGGGGCGCTGCACCGGTCATTTCGTGAACCCGATTACCGATATCTGCTGGTCGTGCCTGTTCCCGATCTCGATCGGCGGGCTCAAGATCTGGCCATCGGGCCGGCCTGATCCAAGCAATCCTGCGCTGCCGGTATGCTTGTGCGGCCTACGTCCCGGCATCGCCATGGGCTTCTGGGAGCCTGTTCGGCTCGCCGATGTCAGCATGAAGCCGTGGTGCTTCGTCAACTTGGGCGGGCTCAAGCTCGATCCGGGCTTCGACATCGGCTTCAAGACGATGGCAGGCCCCTCGGCCGTTGGCGGCGCGGCCCAGTACGCTTCGCAGTGGCATATCCACTGGTACGCCTACCCGCTGATCTACTGGATGGAACTGGTGGCCGATTTCCTGTGCCTTGAGCAGGGCTCTGTCGACATCCTCTACATCACCGAGCTCGATCCGCTGTGGCAGGACAGCGAGCTCACTTCGATCATCAATCCCGAAGCCGTGCTGTTCGCCAATCCGCTGGCGCTCGCCGCTTGCGCTGCCGACTGCGTCGCGGCGACCACGCATCTGCCCAGCGATGACTTGTTCTGGTGCGCGGGCTGCCAAGGCACGATGTATCCGATGAACGGTAATGTTGTCGCGACAATCGGCCACGTTCAGGCCTCGCGCCTCGCACTCGCGCGCTTTGCGTTCAAGCTCCACCGCGAGCTCGTCGCCTGGGGCACAATGGGCGGCAAGGGTCTCTGCGGCAAATACCTGATGCCGATGATGCGCAAGCAGCAGTACCGCTTTCAGGCGACCAACCCCAATCCCCAGACCAGCGGCCGCTACGCCTGCGCACCGATCGGCGCCTCGACCACCTTCATGTCGGCGGGACAAGTCTATCCGGCAATTGGCGAGGACATGGGCTACCTTGTCTGGCGCAAACGCAATTGCTGCGCTTTATGAGCAGGCGGCCCTCCCTCCCCCTGCGCGCCTGGCTTCTGGCAGGCCTCGCCCTCACCTCCGCGCTGGGCGGCGCGCTTGCCCAGAGCGTTCCGGCAGATATCGATGTCGAGGCTATACGCGCGCGCACTGCCCAGCAGGCGGGCGACGCTGAGGCTCTGGCTGCCACTGCGCGGGCTCGCGCTCAGGCTCTTGCTACTTCTGCGGCAAAGACAGCCCAAGATGGCCATGCCAACGGCGCACGACTTTCTGCCGCTGCGCGCACGCATGCCGGCAGGACAGGCGATGCATTCGATTTTGACGGCATGGTGGCCGACGCCGGAACTATGGCCAAGGCAGACCTTAGCGAAGCACCGCGATTCATAGCCTTTGCCAGCACTTCGATGCCGCCCGCAGCGCTCAAGGCCATGTTGGACGACGTGCCGCGCGCAGGCGGCGTGGTGGTGTTTCGCGGGCTGACCCGCGGCAGCGCGCAGGCCATGACTGCCGCGCTGTCGCGCGTCCTCGCACCGGGCGAGCGCCGCGACGGCGTCGGGATCGATCCGCGCCTGTTCCGCGCGTTCGGGATCGAGGCGGTCCCGGCCTACGTGGTCGCAAGCAGTGATTTTGACCTTTGCGACGGGTTCGATTGCACCACCAGCGTCCCGCCCTTCGACCGCATCAGTGGCAACGTAACGGCTGCCTATGCGCTGGACACCATCGCCGGTGGTGGCGGTCCTGGCGCGAAGCTCGCGGCCCAGTACCGCGCCCGCCTCGAGGAGCATGCACCATGATCCGCAGCGTCCCCGCTCTTGCTCTGCTCATGCTCGCCGCACCGGCACTGGCCCAAAGCACGCCCGAAGCTGCCCGCGCCGACGGCAAGGCCTTCGGCGTTGCCAAGGCAGCCAATGCGCAGGCCGCCGCGACCACCAAGCCGAATGCAACCCGCGTGCCCGGTTACGGCGGCACGCCGGCGCAGTCGGGCTACTTTGCCGATCCAGATCGAATGGTGCGCGAAGCCGCCAGCCAGACCAGTACCAACAGCGGCTATCGCACCATGCGCGATTCCATGCAGCGCCGCGCGAAGTTCAATGCCGTCGATCTCGATGCGGCCATTGCCCGCAGCCGCACGATCAGCGCTGATCCCATGACCTATGCCAGCGGCATGGGTGGCAAGGGTAGCGCAGGCAGCTGCGTGCCGCTGCCGCCTTCGACCGGCACGGCCGCGCGCTACTTCGCGACCTGCAACACAGGCTACACTGCGAGCCAGGAGAACCGCAGCTGTACTGTGAGATTGACGACCGCGCTGCGCGATACGTCCACATACCTCTACTTCTGCTCGACCGGCGGCGACTGCTCGGCGTTCATAGGGTCTGAGTGCCGCAAGACCGGCACGCACCCCGGCCTTTGTCTGCAACGGGACAAGACATTCGCCGGCGGCGGCTGCACCGAACCCGGTGATCCCGTCGATGAGTTCACCTGCACTGCGCCGATCGCCGGGTATACGCCGGTCTCCGTCATGCAGAGCCAAACGGTCGATACCGTCCGCGATGAAGGCGCCTGCAATTTGCTTGCTGCAGAAGCGGATTGCACCGCTGGCTCAGAAACCTGCACCGACAGTGACCCCGTCACCCGCATCATCGGCGGCGTCGCGGTCACGCAGCCATGCTGGGCCTGGGAGCGGACTTACACTTGCGCCGCCTACGAAGCGAAGCAGGACTGCTCGGCGCTCGAAGCCAATCCGGGCTGCCGCTTTGTTCGTTCCGATTGCCTGACCGATGAGCCCTGCCGGACTTGGGAGCGGGTCTACGATTGCCCTGTCCCTGACCAGACACCTGACTCGGACCAATTCATCTGCGACGGCGATGTCTACTGTATCGACGGGTCCTGCGAGACCATCGACCGCCAGCCCAATACCGAGTTCAAGGATGCGGCCGTTGCACTGAACGCCTTGGCCCAGGCTCGCCGCGAGTTCGATCCGGCAAACCTCTCGCTGTTCAAGGGCGAGCGCGCGAGCTGCGCCTCCAAAGTCTTCGGCATTCTCAATTGCTGCAAAGGCAAGGGCTTTCCGTTGATCCCGGGGATCCAGCTACTCGTTGCGCTCGGCTGCGGCCGCGAAGAAATGCTGCTCCATCAGCGCGATGCGCAGGGTCTTTGCAGCTACGTTGGAACTTACTGCGCCTCGAGTTTCCTCGGCGTCTGCTTCACCAAGCGCAAAGTCTACTGCTGCTTTGAATCGAAGCTCTCGCGGGTGCTGCAGGAACAGGGCCGCGTCCAACTGAACAAGCCCTGGGCCCCGCCCAAGCAGGAAACCTGCGCCGGGTTCACCGTCCAGGAATTCGCGAAGCTCGATCTATCCAAAATGGACTTCAGCGAAGTCTATGCCGAGTTCACCGATGCCGCGCGCCTGCCTGACGAGCTCCAGGCCGCCGGCGACCTTCAGCAAAAAATCGAGGCCTACTATGCCAATGCATCGCATTGATCGCGCCGCGCGTGCCGGCGCGCTCGCCATCGGCTTGCTTCTGAGCCCGACTATTCCAGCACATGCGTCAGAATCTTCAGAAGCTGCCGTAAGTTCAGGCGGCGATCCGTTCTACTGCGCCGAGCGCCGCCTCGGGTACTGGTTCTACTGCACCAAGCCCAAACCCGCAGAACCTGCCCCTTCCGTTTCGGCGCCCACGGCCCCCGCAACGCAGCGGCTCGATACGATCACGGCAGAGCTGCGCGAACTCAAAGCGCGCGCCATTCTTGACCCCACCCCTGCGAACGTCACCGCCTATATCCGCTTCCAGCGCGCGCAGCTCGACCGGGCTTCCCTCTTTAGCGACGTCTGGCAGCGCTCGATCTGGCAGGATCCGGACCTCGACTACACGCTGCAGCGGCCGGTCTCGACGCTCGGCAAGCGGCAGTGGCAGGACGCGCGCAAGGCCGAGCGCGATAGCGTCATGGCGCACTTGGCCGAACGCTACGGCTTGTTTTACTTCTTCGCGCAAAGCTGCGGTGCCTGCAGCGTGATGTCGCCGATCGTGCGCTCGGTGGCATCGACGTGGGCCATTACCGTCCGCGCGATCTCGACCGACGGCGGCCCCTCACCCGATTTTCCCCGGTACACCGCAGAGACAAACCAGCGTGCGCGCATGGGTCTTGAGCCCGGGATCACGCCCGCCGTGGTCCTGTGGGACGCCGCCGCGCACCGCGCGATCCCAATCGGCTACGGCGTGATGTCCGCCGACGAGCTCCAGGACCGCATCTACCTCCTCACTTCCAAGGAAGCCGGCCATGACTACTAGATCCAAGCGCCTGATCGCCGCGATCATGGCGCTCGCCCTGCCCCTCGCCTCAACCCCGGCACCGACCAGCGCTAACGTCGGCAGCTCGATGGACTCGTTCCTGAACGATGTTGGCGGCGCTGCCAACGTGAACGGCCCAACCGCTTTTCAGGGCCAGTCGGCGGGCTACTACAGCCTCGGCAATGTCTGGATGCGCTTTCCGCAGAAAACGACCTCGATCGCCAACCTGCAATTGCCCAAGGCCCGCGCCGGCTGCGGCGGGATCGACCTGTTCGCGGGCTCGTTCAGTTTCATCAATGCCAGCGAGATCGTTGCAATGCTCAAAGCCGTCGCCAACAATGCGGTCGGCTTTGCCTTCAGTCTCGCCATCGACACCGTCTGCCCGGAATGCTCGAAGATCATGCAGGAGTTTGCGCAGAAGGCGCAGCTCATGAACAATCTCAGCATCAACTCCTGCGAGATGGCGCAAGGCCTCGTCGGCGGCGTCTGGCCCAAGGGCGACCTAGCCGACAAGGCGGTCTGCGAGGCGATCGGCAACAGCCAGGGAATCTTCACCGACTACGCCGCCGCCAAGCATGGCTGCGGCACCCGCGGCGAGCGCGCCAGCACGACCGGCAAGGCCGATGCGAGCTTTGCCGACGTCAACCCGGGGGTCGCGCGTAACTACACCTGGACCGTGCTCAAGAAGTCCGCCTTCTTCTCGCCCGGAGGCAAGTTCGACCAGGAACTCGCTGAATATGCGATGACTTTGGTCGGCACAGTGATCTACCAGCCGCCCAAGGACGATACCGCCGGCAAGTTTGTGCCCGTTGCGGGCGATGCCTCTTCGACCTTGGTCTCGGCACTGCTCGACGGCAGCTCGGGCGGCGCGGTCAAGATCTTCCACTGCGACGAACCCGACCAGTGCCTGAACCCCGGTCTGGCTGCGCTGTCGGTTCCCGTCTCCAAGGCCCTGCGTCCCCGCATTGCCGCGCTGATCGACGGCATGGTCCAGGCGATCCGCGAAGACACGCCGATCACTGCGGCTCAAAAGGAGCTGCTCCAGGTCTCCTCGGTCCCGCTCTACAAGATCCTCACCGTCCAGGCAGCCTACGGGCGCGGCATGCCGACCGATGACCGTCAGACCCTGGCCGAGATCGCCAGCGTCGATCTGCTGTTCGCGGTGCTCGACCGCATTGTTAGCGAATCCAGCCGTTCGATGGCGAGCTTCATCGGTGCCGACGAGGCCAAGATCGCGCTGTGGCAGGGCCAGGTCAACGTGGTCCGGCAGGCGCTCGCCGACCGACAGGCCAATACCCAGGCCAAAGTCGGTGCGATCATGCAGATCATCGAGAAGACCGCCTTCATCGAAAACCTGCTCGCCAGCCAGATGTCGCCCGGCATGGCCGCCGCACTCGACTGGTCGCGCGCCGTCGAGACCCGCGCGCTCACCCACTGACGTTCTTCCCACCGGCGCCGCAACCGGCGTCCGGCAAACCTTGAGGGACCAATTCCAATGGTCGAAGTCTTCACGGTCGGCGGCGGCGACTACCTCGTCGCGGTGTTCCGGGCGGTCGCTGCCTGGACCGGCAACGGCGGCTACAAGGGCTTGTTGCAGGTCGTGATGGTCATGGGGCTCGGGCTGTCTGCGCTCACGCTGGCCTTCGGGCAGGACTGGCGCGCGTGGATCAACTGGTTCCTCGGCGCGACGCTCATGTACACCTGCCTGATGGTGCCCCGGCTCGACGTTCACGTCACCGACCGGATCAACCCGGGCCTCGCGCCCGCCAACGTGAGCAGCGTGCCGCTGGGCCTCGCGCTTATGGCGAGTTTCACGAGCCAGGTCGGCGACTACCTCACCGGATCGGCCGAAGTGGTTTTCGCACTGCCGCCGCAGCTCAATTATTCGAAGAACGGCATGGTCTACGGCGCGCGCCTGTTCGAGGCGACGCGGGGCCTGCGCATCTCCGATCCGGAGTTCGCTGCCAATCTCGACGAGCACTTCCGGCAATGCGTGTTCTACGATGTGCTGCTGGGCCGCGTATCGATGCAGACCCTCGCAAATAGCACCGACATCTGGACGACCATCGGCCCCGGTAGCCCGGCTCGCGCGCAGCGGTTCCTCACCCGCGACGCGGCCAGCGGCAAAGTCACTGCGACCATCCTGACCTGCCGCGAGGCCTATACGGCGCTGAACGGTCAATGGACCGGCCTCGTCACGGCCATGACCACAACGTTTGGCCGGCAGCTCTACCCGAACCAGACCGCAGCGCTCGCCAAGGCCAAGCTGCTGGCCGACCTGCCCGTCGCATTCCAGTACCTGTCCGGCGTCTCCGCCAATGCCTCGCAGATCTTCAAGCAGACGCTGACGATCAATGCCATGTCTCAGGCCATGCACGGCTTTGCGGGGAACAGCGGGGCCTCGAGCATCGATGTCTATGCCCAGACGCGTGCCGATATCCAGACCGAGCGAACCTACGGCTCGATCGCCAGCAACGCCATGAAATGGGTGCCGCTCCTCAACATCGTGCTGACCGTGCTGTTCTACGCGCTGTTTCCGGTGCTGTTTCCGCTGTTCCTGCTCCCTCGCACCGGACCGACGGCGCTCAAGGGGTATGTGACCGGCTTCTTCTACCTTGCCGCCTGGGGGCCGCTGTTCGTCATTCTCCACATGGTCCTCATGGTCAAAGGCGCGGCCGATATGGGTGCAGTCGCAAATGGCTCGGGGCTCAGCCTCGCAACCTTCACCGGTATGGCCGACGTCAACTCCGACATCGGTGTACTGGCGGGCTATCTGATCGCATCGGTGCCGTTCCTGGCAGGCGGTGTCGCCAAGGGCGCGATGGCGATCTCGTCGCAGGCGACCTCTTACCTCAATCCCAGCCAGAACGCTGCCGAGGAAGCCGCGCGCGAGGCCAGCACCGGCAATGTGTCGCTCGGCAATTCCAGCATAGACAATTCGAACGTGCTCACCCGCCAGTTCGCACAAGGCACCGTCGCGCCGAGCTTTGCCTATGGCGCCGCCCAGACCCGCACGATCAGCGGAAGCGGCGCGACCACCACATCGTTCCCTGACGCGGCCTACGATCAGGTTCCGAACTCGAGCTACCCTTTCACGCCGACACTTGGAGCGGAGTTTTCCTCGCGCCTTGCGACCATGGCTAGCGAAGCGAAGAGCCGCAGCGAGACCCTGGCCAATGTCGCAACCCAATCGACCAGCAATGCCGTCGCGCGGTTCCGCGAACTGCGCCAGCAATTCAGCAGCGCGCATGGCAGCGAGACCGCACAGGGCAACAGCATGTCGGACAGCATCCAGACCGCCTACAGCGAGGTCGATCAGGCCTCGGCCAGCCTGCAGCGGCAGTTCGGGCTCTCGCGGCGTGCGGCTGACGATATCTCTGTCGCGTGGTTCCTGAACGGCGAAGCGAGTGGTGGAGCGTCTGGCAAAGCTGGTATCTTTAGCGGCGCGATCGGCCTGAAAGGTGGCCGCAATCAGTCCTGGGCCACGACCGACACCGGGATTGCATCAGAAGACCGCTCAAGGATCATGGGCAACCTCAAGCAGATGTCGGACAGCCGGAACTGGTCGAACCTGCGGGATGGGTTCGTCCGCACTGTCAGCACTTCGAGCAATACGGCGGTATCAACCCGCGCAAGCGGCCTCAATGCGAGCATGACGGAAGCCCAAACCACCTCACGCGAAGCCCGGCGTGCTGAGGAGACGGCCAACAGGCTCGAAACTCAGGCCTCCTTCTTCGCAAGCCGCAATTCGTCGGGCAGCCTCAATCTCAGCCAGGCCTATCGCGACTGGGGTATGGCCGAGATCGACAGCAACCGAGACTTCTATGGCAATGCCCGCTTCGACGACACCGCTTTCCAGCTCAGCGCGGCCGGTCAGACATTGCAGCGTAAGTTCGTGGAGGTCTACGCAGACCGAGTTCGCGATGACGTAGAAGGCAAGCTGGTCCTTCCTGAAGCAGCGCCCCTTTCACAACCCCAGATCCGCCGGACCATCGTCAGAGGAGCGCCTGCTCAGAGCAGGAACCAGTCTCCGCAGCCAAAGTCACTTCATGATGAAGTGCTTCAGGCTCAGCAGGCCGGAAGGCAGCACATCGATGCGCAGCGGAATTCACTCGAAGGTCTGACAGGCGATGCAAAGGGCGCCACTCCGCGTGCAGCGCAGGAGGCAAGGAATTGGAAGCGGCCTACTGGCGAATGAGGTCCCAGTAGATCACGAAACAGAAGTAGGCCGCCAACACCACTCCGACGCCCAGACCAAACAGCCGCACCAAGGGATCAGCCCAAGCCTTCTTGATCCGGTACTCGGTGAGCCGGCCTTCCGAGAGGGCCTTGTCCAGTTCCTTCAAACCAGCCCAATCGTGGGCCACCGGAGAAGGTTCATGCGTATCATTTGGCTGGTTCATGGGCGCACCTATCGCTCGATGAAGGAAACATACCATAAACAAAAGTAGGAAGGAACCCGAAACCCACTTTTCGGGCAGCTATTGCTGCTTCAGCGAAAGCAATATCGTGCCCTGCCAACTAACCGAAACGAGGCTGCAACTTAGCTGTGGCTCGCTGATCCAGACGTTCGACAATGCGGACAAAATCTGGTCCATTGGATCGTATGACCCCTCAGCAATTCATCTCCAAGTGGCGTGGCACCGAGCTCAAGGAGCGCTCGGCCTCGCAGAGCCACTTCAACGACCTGTGTGCGCTGCTGGGCGTGCTCGATCCGATCAGCGCCGATCCCAAAGGCGAATGGTTCGCCTTCGAAAAGGGCGCGACAAAAACGACCGGCGGCGAAGGCTGGGCCGATGTTTGGCGCAAGGGCTGCTTCGCATGGGAATACAAAGGCCCGCGCAAGGACCTCGACAAGGCGTTCGCGCAGCTTCTGCAATACAGCGTCGCGCTGGAGAACCCGCCGCTGCTGATCGTGTCCGACATGGACCGCATCCGCATCCACACCAACTGGACCAACACGGTGCAGGAGGTTCACGAGTTCACCCTTGAAGACCTTCTCGACGGGCAAGTGCGCGAGCGGCTGAAACGCGCTTTCACCGATCCCGAAGACTTCAAGCCCAGCAAGACGCGCCAAGCCCTGACCGAAGAGACCGCGCGCGAGTTTGCCGGCATCGCGCAGCGCCTGCGCGACCGAGGGCACGAGGCGCACAAGGTGGCGCACTTCGTCAATCAGCTGGTGTTCTGCATGTTTGCCGAGGACGTGGGTCTGCTGCCCGACAACCTCTTCACGAAGATGCTGGACCTTTGCCGCAGCGATCCCGAAAGCTTTGCGGAGAATGCCAGCACGCTGTTTGGCGCGATGGCGCAGCCGGGCGGCAAGGTGGGCTTCACGCGGATCGACTGGTTCAACGGCGGCCTGTTTCAGGACGATGCTGTGCTCCCCGTTTCGCGGGACGATGTTGAGGAACTCTATCAGGCCGCGCTGCGCGACTGGTCGCAGATCGATCCCTCGATCCTCGGCACCTTGTTTGAGCGCGGACTGGACCCGGCCAAGCGCAGCCAGCTCGGCGCACATTACACCGACCGCGACAAGATCATGATGATCGTGAAGCCGGTGATCATCGACCCGCTGGAGGCCGAATGGGCCGAGGCGCTGGGACGGATGACGGTGCTGATCGAAAGCGCGCCCAAGCGCACGGCAGAACGGCTGCTGACCCCGGCGGAGAAGCGCCGCGCGGAGAAGCTGAAGGACGATGCGGGGGCAATCCACAGCGCGTTCATCGAGCGGCTGACGCAGTTCCGCGTGCTGGACCCGGCCTGCGGATCGGGCAATTTCCTCTATGTCGCGCTGCGGGCGCTGAAGGATATCGAGCACCGCGCCAATCTGGATGCTGAAGCGCTGGGGTTGCCGCGCGGCTTCCCGCGCGTGGGGCCGGAATGCGTGCTGGGGATCGAGCTCAATCCTTATGCGGCGGAGCTTGCGCGGGTGAGCGTGTGGATCGGCGAAATCCAGTGGATGCGGCGCAACGGCTTCGATGCGGCGAAGAACCCGATCCTGCGCAATCTGGACACGATCGAATGCCGCGATGCGGTGCTGGATGAGGGGACGGGCGAGCGCGCGCGGTGGCCGGATGCCGACGTTGTCGTTGGGAACCCGCCGTTCCTTGGCGATAAGAAGATGATCGCCGAATTGGGCGAGGACTATACCAACGCACTGCGAAAGGCGTGGTCTCAGGTTCCCGGCGGGGCCGATCTGGTGTGCTACTGGTTTGCCGCCGCTTGGGACCGGATGGTGGCTGGCAAGCTGACGCGCGCGGGGTTGGTTGCGACCAATTCGATCCGGGGCGGAGCCAACCGCGAGGTGCTGAAGCCGGTCGTCGAACATGGCCAGATTTTCGAAGCATGGAGCGATGAGGACTGGACCGTCGATGGTGCAGCCGTTCGGGTATCCTTGTTGGCGTTTGCGAGGCGACCAACTGAGAGCGTGCGGCTCAATGGTGTGGCCGCTACAAAACTCAACTCTGATCTGAGCGACGCGTTGTTTGACCTGACGGCTGCGTCGGTATTGTTGGAGAACACAGCGACCAGCTTCATTGGCGACCAGAAGACAGGCTCATTCGATTTGCCGGGCGAGATCGCACGAGAAATGCTGTTAGCGCCCAGCAATCCGAACGGCCGCAAAAACTCAGATGTTCTAGTGCCTTGGTCCAATGGGATGGATGTAACCCGTAGACCTTCGGGGCGATGGATCGTCGATTTCGGAACGAGCATGACGGAAGAGGCCGCTGCACTCTACGAGCGGCCATACGACTTCATCGTACAGAACGTGCAAAGGCAACGATCAGGAGTCAGAGAGGTTCGAACCGAAGCGACTTGGTGGATTCACCAGCGGCCCCGACCTGCGATGCGAAAGGCGATAGCCACGCTTCCGAGGTATCTGGCAACACCGCGCGTCGCCAAGTATCGCCTCTTTTGCTGGTTCGAGCCGATAGTCCTTCCAGACTGCCAGTTGGTAGTAATCGCCCGCGATGACGACACCACCTTCGGCATTCTTCACTCGCGCTTCCATGAAGTGTGGTCGCTGCGCATGGGCACGTTTCTCGGCGCGGGGAATGATCCGCGCTACACTCCGTCCACCACCTTCGAAACCTTCCCCTTCCCCGAAGGCCTGACGCCAAACCTCCCCGCCTCCGACTATGCCGATGATCCCCGCGCGCAGGGCATCGCTAAAGCCGCCGCGCGGCTCAACGAACTGCGCGAAAACTGGCTCAATCCGCCCGATCTGGTAGTGCGCGAGCCGGAGGTGGTGCCCGGCTATCCCGACCGCATCCTGCCCAAGAACGAGGCGGCGGCGAAGGAACTCACCAAGCGCACGCTGACCAATCTCTATAATGCGCGACCCGCGTGGCTCGATCATGCGCACCGCGCTCTGGATGAAGCAGTTGCGGATGCATATGATTGGGGCGATGACTTTCGAGCCGGATCGCTGACTGATGACGAGATCCTCAGTCGCCTCTTCCGGCTCAATCAGGAGCGATCATCAAAGTGACTGCATTCCAACGTCCCTTGGGCAACAAGTCCATCGACGAACTGATCGCAATCGCTGAGCGTAACTGGCAGAATGCAGCCGAGCTTCTCCTCGTTCGGTCCGAACTAAACTATCGGAATACGAACGCTGCCACCAAACTCCGTTCGAGCGTCGACACCTGGCTGGCTGATCTCGCCAAGCCGACCTATGTCAGTCCAGCCTTGAAGAGTGCGCGAGTGCAGCCAGACCCTGTTTCCCAGCAAGCCCGAGAATGGACAAATGCAGCCGTCGCGAAGCTCCGCGCCAAGCTCATCGACCTTTCACGTAAATCCCCGCTGATCTCGTTCAAACATACGTCGCGCAGCGCGTCGCAACTGCGCATCGTTGATGAGCGTCCAGACCTCCTGTGGGAGCGACTGAACGAAGGGACGATGGGCTTCGAACCTCTCCCCGGTGAGGATCAGACTCCACCTGACGAACTGACACCTGAGTTTCGGATTGCCTACGAGCGAGCGCGCCTGATCGATCTCGAGTTCCATAAGGCAACAGAGAACCTCGGCGACAGCGAAAGCGAAGTTCGGACCTTACAAGAGGCAGAGCGGCTGCTGCGCTCTCGGGTTCGCGAGCAGCTTGGCTTGCCAAAAGTCAGCTACGGCAAAACGCTCGATGTGGCGGCGATTGCCCGCGCGCACGGTTTCGATCCATCCTACGAACTCAAGTTCAGTGACGACGACGGACTTCAGGAACATCACGAAGACAACAGCATCCGCGTGCTCCTAACTCGGAAGGAGCTGGAAAAGCGGCTGAAGACGATCTGGGATCGTGCCGGAACCCATATGCGCGAGACGGGTCTGCACACGCTGCATTTGGCCCTCGGGTTCGTGCAGTGGTTCGAGGACGACACGTCGGACGTGGCCATGCACGCACCGCTCCTGCTCTTGCCCGTGACGCTTGATCGGGAAGTCAAGCGTGGCCGGTTCGAGTACACCTTGCGGGCAACCGGCGACGAACTCGAAGTGAACATCGCACTTGTCGAAAAAGCACGAGCGCACTGGGGCCTGCACATTCCCGAATTGCGCGATGAAGAAAGCCCAGAATCCTATTTCATCCGGACGAAAGCCGTTCTTGCGCAGGGCCATCGGCTCCAGTTCAATTGCTTCGCGACGCTGGCTGTGCTCCCGCCAATGATCCTCTGGAAGGATCTTGACCCGCAAGCCTGGCCCCAAGACGCGTTTGCCAACCACAGACTTCTTCCGGGGCTACTCGGCGCGGCCGAGTTCCGGCAGACCCCAAGCGGCGATTCCGACATCGATATCGATGACCCGGTGAACGCCGAGAAGGTGCCGGCGCTGATCACCGATGCCGACGCTTCGCAGCACAAGGCAATTATGGACATGGCCGCTGGCCACGATATGGCGATCGAGGGTCCGCCGGGCACTGGCAAATCACAGACGATCACCAACATGATCGCAACCGCCCTCGCCCAAGGTAAGCGCGTGCTCTTTGTCGCGGAGAAGCAGGCCGCGCTAAGAGTCGTGGCTGATCGCCTTCGCGTTGCAGGGTTCGGCCCCATGCTGCTCGAATTACATGGCGATCGGGCAGTCCGTTCCGATGTATATGCGAGCATCAACGAACGGCTGGACTATCAGTCGCGCCATGATCCCAAGTTTCTCGAGATCAATCGGAAAGACATCCGCCGCCACCGCGATCTGCTGCGGCGCTATCTCAGTTTGATCCGCTTGCCACTTGGCGCGCTGGAAGCAACGGCGCATGATCTGGCGTGGCGCGAGATCCGGCTCCGTTCCCGGTTCACCCGGGAAGAGATAGCTGATCTGGAAGCGCGTTGGTCACCCAACGATCCACGATCAATCGACCGGTCGACGCTGACTGAGCACCGCGAGGTGCTTGAGCAATATGGCGAGGCGCTATCCAAAGTTGGAGCAAAGGGCTCTGTTTGGACCAAAGCACGCCGATTGAACCCCTTTGATCAATCACAGGCGTTGAAAGCGGCAGCGTCCGCAGGCGCCGCAGCGCGGTCTTTAGCGGATGCGGCAGAGAAGCTTGCGGCGCTAGGCGTCGCATTTCCGACGGCCACGGAGGACTATCAAACCGCAAACAGGCAACTCTCGGCGGTAAAGCCTTTGAGCTGCACAAACGAAGCCATTGTCGCGGCAGCACTCCATGCACCGGAGGTAGCCGACGATTTGCTCGTTTTGCAGGCAAAGTGGACCAAGCTGAAGCATGCGCTGTCGTTGGAAGTCGAGCAGCCCGAAGCGCTGGATGATGCGGCCCTCGCCGAGTTAGCCACCGCGCTCTCAATGGAAGACTGCCCGGACGTTGCCGCCGACATCGTCCCCACGCTGCGGGCAGCAGAGGAACTCACTCGCCAGCTTGCTGCGGCAGGACGAGATCTCGATCGGCTCATCGAACGGCTAGCTGCGGGTGCCGAGACGCCTGTGCGGAACGCCAAAGAAGTATGTGCTTGCATTGCAAAGCTCGCTGAGCTGCCCCCGGCAAGCAGCACGATGCTTCGCCAGGAACTGGCAGACCCGCAGGCTGCTCCGATCATCGCTGGCGCAGAAAAAGAAGCGTTGGATCTTCGCGCCGAGAGGGCTGCACTTCGTGAAATAGCGAGGCAAGAAGCGTCTACTGCCGAGCCGGAAGTGCTCGATGCGACAGCGGACATCCTGGAAGGAACTGGCTTCTTCGGACGCTTTAGCGGTCGATATCGCACCGCATACCGGCAGGCGGTTCGCTACCTTGGGGAAGTCAGCAATCGCGAGGAGGCCGCTGCTTCGCTCCGACGTATCTCGACGCTGCTACGGACAACGGCCTCGTTCGAGACAAGGAATAAGGCGAAACACCTTTTTCCGCCATTGCTTTGGGACGGAATTGATAGCGATTTTACGTCTCTCCGGCTCGCGTGCACCACGATTGCCGACGCCGCCAACAAGCTCGCGGTGCTCGATGAGATAGGCCTTCTTGGTTGGTGGCTGCATTGCGAGATCACCGATAGACCACGTTTGGCAGCAAGCTGCGCTCGTGTTTCAGGAGTTCTGGGTCAGCTGGTGAGCTCGGGCTTTGGCGAGGTCTCGCTGGGTGAGGCAGCGGATCTGGCTGTTGCAGACAAGGATGCACTGGCGAGGTTGGACCAAGCCGCAAGAACCACAAGACTGCGCCCGGGGTGCCGTCTGTGGGATGGCTCCGCCACAATCGCGGAACGGATCGGTCTTTTCAATGCGATCCGATTGGAATTCGATGAGCGACGCTCCGGGTCTGGCGGGCTGTTCGCATGGGTTGGCGGTATTGAGGAGGATCTGACTTCACTTCAGACGTCCTCGGAAGAGCTGGATTCCGTCGAGGCTGCTGAAGGCCCTCTGGATGTCCTCGAACTTCTCGCAGCCAGCGCCACACCTGCCGCACTCTGTTCTGAGCTGGTTGGTGCGTCACAGGTTTTGGCGGCTGCTCTCGCTGGCTGGTCTGCCTGTGCTAGAGAATGCAACGAGGTCGTTGGCCTCGCTCCCGAGGAACTGGTCGGGAGTACCTCCTGGAATTCATTGTCAATCGAGCTGCTCTTGGCGAGTACCGACAGAGACGGAGCGAGCCTAGCCGCTGACCTTCTAAAGTACCGGGCGTCCTTGTTTGAGCGAAGCATATCAGCTCTCAGCACCGCCGCAGATGAGAATATCGTCGAACCTGCAAAGCTGGCCGACGCTTACGAGCTCCTGCTGATAGCAGCGCTGCTGCGGAGCTTTCTCGGCAGCGACGGAAACGAACTCTCCCGTCTGGGAAGCCTGTCGCTCGAAGCGGCCCGGAAAGCATTTCGGCAGATCGACAAGGACCTTCACAAGTTGGAGGCCGCATCGATTGTTGGACGGCGGCTCTCTGACTCGGTTCCCCAAGGCAAGTCCTATGGCAGGAAGTCGGAGTACACTGATCTAGGCCTTATCCTTAGCGAAGTGGCACTCAAGCGACCACGCACGCCTCTCCGCGACGTGGTCCACCGCGCTGGTGGTGCGCTACAAGCACTCAAGCCCGTGTGGATGATGTCCCCGACCTCGGTCGCGCAGTTCATAAAGCCGGGAACACACTCGTTCGACCTGCTGATTGTCGATGAAGCTTCCCAGATGCGGCCGGAGTTTTCCCTGAGCTGTATCCTTCGAGGAAAGCAATTTGTTGTGGTCGGCGACGCGAACCAGCTACCCCCAAGCGACCAATTCCAAATGGGCGGCACCGTCGACGAGGATGATGACGCCAACAGTGTTGGCGTCGACGAAGGGACGGAGTCCATTCTGGACCTGGCCAACCAGCGCTTCCGAAAGAAGCGCCGGCTGAAATGGCATTACCGGTCGCAGCATGAATCGCTGATCCAGTTCTCGAACCGGCAGTTCTATGATCGCGAGCTGGTGGTGTTTCCGAGCCCATCTGGAAACGAAGATGATCTGATGGGGGTCAAGTGCATCTTCGTACCAACAATCCACTCAGACACCGAGTACGAAGCTTCGATCAATCAGCGCGAAGCAGAGGTGACGATCGAACAGGCCTTTGGCCTGATGCAAAGGTACCCTGAACGCTCCATCGGCATCGTCGCGATGAATGCCAAGCAAACCGAGCTCATCAAGAATGAGTTTGATCGGCTGATCGTTGAAGAAGATCAGGTGCGCCGATACGTGGAGGCCTTCGCCGGAACGGTCGATGAGTTCTTCATCAAGAACTTGGAAAACGTACAGGGCGACGAGCGAGATATCATATTGATATCGACGGTTTACGGCCCCGATAAGAATGGCAAGGTCCGTCAGAACTTTGGTCTCATCAACCGTGAAGTTGGCTGGCGTCGCCTGAACGTCTTGGTGACGCGCGCCAAATTGTCCTGCCGCCTCATTACGTCGCTGCGACCCGACGATATCAAGGTCGTCGAAACATCATCCCGCGGTCTCATCGCCTTCAAAGCGTACCTGACCTATGCCCATAACGGCGCACAATATGAGGACGCATCTGGCGGCGAGACCGATAGTGATTTCGAGATCTTCGTCGCCGATGCAATCCGCGATGCGGGCTACGACGTGGTCTACCAGGTCGGTGTCGAGAAGTTCCGCATCGATCTAGGCGTGCGACACCCTTCATGCCCCATAGGTTTCATCGCCGGGATTGAATGCGATGGCGCGCCTTACCACTCGGGGTTGAGCGTCCGCGATCGTGACCATATCCGGCAGTCTGTCCTCGAAGGGTTAGGCTGGAGGATATATCGCGTATGGTCGACAGATTGGTTCGCGGATCCAGCTAGAGAGACCGCGAAACTGATCAGCTGGCTCGATGGGATCCGCGATAAGCTTATAAGCCAACTAGGTCCGCTCGACGACACACAAAATCAGATCGCGAACGGTGGTGAGTTGTTGCCGTCTATACCTCATAGTCAAGAATTGGCGTCCGACGGCGTTCACGCTCAAAGCGATGAACTTCCGCTCGAAAACAGCGGGAGCGAGGACGTTGTTGAAACGCGTCAGCCGATGGGACGAAAGCTGCGCATGGTCGACGACATTCAGCCCTACGAGGCACTTCAAGGACTGAGGTATGAGCTTTGGAAGTTGGACGACTTCCTTGGGGAAGTGGAAGTCATAAAGCGAGCGACCGCGTCTCCGCGACTATATGGCGGGCAGGTTCAAATCCCTAAGTCGGAGTATGAGGGTCGCGTAGCGAGAACGGGCGACCGCTTCATCTCATACGACCTCTATGCGGCGATCCGCGAGGTCGCGCGACGCTCAATTGACGAACATCAAGAGGGTTGAAAACAGTTCTGGCACCAAAGCAATCACCACAGTGCGGTATTGGTGCTGGCGATCGGCGACAAGTGGGACTTGTACGAACCCGCTGGCGCGGGAGTGGTGTTTGCCTTGAGGTCTTCCCGCTGATCGGCGGTCTGGTCGAAGTTGAGGTCTGCGCGGAGTAGGCAGACGATTGTGGCTCCTTTCAACCAAGGAGTCGTACGATGACCAACGTTCTGCCTGATGCCCCCGCCAACTCGCTGCGGCAGCGCATGATCGAAGACATGAACATGCGCCGGTTCACCCGCAAGACCCAGTTCGACTACGTGCGCCACGTCGCTCGGTTTGCCACTTTTCTGGGCCGTCCTCCTGATACCGCGACTGTCGAGGATCTGCGGCAATTCCAGGTCGAACAGCGCGAGGCAGGCCTGGGCATCCCGACCTTCAACAGCATCGTTTCTGCCTTACGCTTCTTCTTCACGCACACGATTGACCGCCCTGACCTGTCCCGCAGGCTGCATACGGTCAAGAATCCTCGCGCCTTGCCCGTTGTCCTCAGCCGCGACGAGGTGGTGCAACTGCTGGGAGCAACCAACTGCCTCAAGCACAAGGCGGCGCTGTCGGTCGCATATGGGGCTGGCCTGCGCGCCGCCGAGGTGACCATGCTCAAGGTCCGCGATGTCGACAGCAAGCGCATGCTCCTGCGGGTCGAGCGCGGCAAAGGCGGGCGTTATCGCAATGCCCTGCTGCCCGCTGATCTGCTCACCCTGCTGCGCGAATAGTGGACGGTCGGCCGACAGCAGGGTGTCATGCATGCCGATGGCTGGCTGTTTCCGGGAATGCATTACCTCAAGCCGCTCAGCACCAGGCAGCTTCACCGCATCGTGGTCGATGCCGCAGAGTCCGCAGGCCTAAAAAAGCGGGTAGGCCCCCACACCCTGCGGCACAGCTTCGCCACGCATCTGCTGGAGGACGGCGTCGATATCCGGATCATCCAGGCACTGCTTGGGCATGCGAACCTCGAGACAACCGCCTTCTACACCACGGTGGCCACCCGGACGGTGCGAGCGGTCATCAGCCCGCTGGACAGGTTGGCGACGGCCCCGAAGGACGAGGTCGCACCGGACGGCTGAGCCGTTGCGCCCCTCACTCGAGGTGGCAGACATCTTCCGCGCCGCTGGCCCCGCATACCGGAACGCCCACGCCGGGCACCTGAGCCTCGCCCAGCTGAAGGCAATGACGGCGATCGAGAACTGCCGCACCGCTGCTCTGGGCGGTCACGTTGAAGCCTGCGAGGACTGCGGGCAGTGGCGGATCGCCTACAACAGTTGTCGCAACCGGAACTGTCCCAAGTGCCAAGGGGCAGCGGCGCAGACGATGATGACGATCGCGGCCGATCCCAAGCATCTCGGTGCCAGGATCGGGATCACGGCCGTGCTCCATACATGGGGGTCAGCCCTGACGCATCACCCCCACGTCCACATGGTCGTACCTGGCGGCGGCATAGCGCTGGACGGCTCGCGATGGATCTCGTCGCGCCCTGCCTTTCTCTTGCCCGTACGGGTATTGGGAGCGCTGTTCCGCCGCCTCTTCCTCACGCAATTGATCCAGTTGCACCAGGCCGGCAAGCTTGCCTTCTTCGGATCGCTTGCCGCGCTCACGGACCGGCGCGCCTTTGGGCGGCACATCGGTCCTGTCCGCAAGAAGCGTTGGGTGGTCTATGCCAAGGCGCCGTTTGCCGGCCCCGAAGCCGTGCTGGCCTACTTGTCGCGCTACACCCACCGGGTTGCCATCTCGAACCGCAGATTGATCAGCTTCGGCGAGGCCGGCGTCACGTTGCGGTTCAAGGATTATCGCCGTGATGGTCCTGAACGCCAGAGCGTCATGACACTCGCGACCGATGAGTTCATCCGCCGCTTCCTGATCCACGTCCTGCCCCGCGGCTTCCACCGTATCCGGCATTACGGTCTGCTCGCCAGTTCAACCCACAAGGACGCCATGGCGCTGGCTCGCAGACTGCTGGGCGTCGCTGCGCCGGCCGAGGAACCCGAACCCGACGAGCCTACCGATCACCGCCCGCAATGCCCGTGCTGCGGTGGGCACATGGTCATTATCGAGACCTTCGAACGCTGGCGCCAACCGCGCGCACCGCCGAGCCGGTCGCTGCCGGCCGGAGCACTGTGTCATGACCCGGCGTGACCTGCCTCACATCCATCCTGCCGAACCACCGTGGCAGGAAACCATGGCGCATGCGTTGGCGGGGAACAGATCCCATCCGAGCCGCCCCGGACCACGCCAGCACGGGCCGTTTAGCTTGGCCAATCGGGCAGACATGCCAACCATCTGGTGCCCAAGTAGTGTGCCCCATCAGCTCTGACGCCATATCTCCCAGGGCGCCGAACTGAAATCCCCATAGCGCAACGCCTGCCTCCCGCGGGTCGTACATGTCAGACTTTCGTACGCCTCCCGGCGCCCGAAACCCTTCGACATTGCAGCCGTTCGCCGTTGCTCGTGGCGGCGTCCAGTAACGCCGAAAGCGGTCATTCTTGGAGCTGAGCAAGTCTTCTGTCTTAAGACCGCCTTTGCGGACGATCCGGAATGGCCGCTTTTAGCAGCGGTCATCGGCATAGCCGACGCTCACGGTAGCGAACCATCTCGTTAGCTTCGCGCCTCATAAGTGGTCGTACGTAAGCGCTGTTCTCAGGCCACGGCGGTCCATGGCATGAGTTCGCCGACGCTGTTTGCTGGATGACCGTTGGCCAGTTTTCCGAGCGCCTGCGTCAGCCAGGTATGCGGATTGATGCCGCTCAGCTTGCAGTTTTCGATCAGCGTGGCGATCACCGCCCAGTTGTCGCCGCCTTCGTCTGATCCTGCGAACAAGGCGTTTTTGCGGTTCAGAGCGAGCGGCCTGATGCTGCGTTCGACGGCGTTGCTGTCGAGATCAACACGGCCGTCATCGAGGAACCGTGAGAGGCCGGCCCAGCGCGTCAGCGCATAGCGTATGGCTTCGCCAAGCTTGGCCTTCGCGCTGACCTGGCGGCTTTTGGTCTCGAGATAGATCCGCAAGTCGCCGATAATGACGCGGCTGCGCTCTTGCCGGATTTGCTGGCGCTGTTCGGCAGAGGCCCCGCGCGCATCGTCCTCGATCTTGTAGAGTGCCGCAATCCGCTGCAGCACTTCGATGGCGACCGGAGAATTGTCGGCCAGCTCGTAAAACTTGCGCCTGACGTGTGCCCAGCAGAACGCGAGCACGATCTGCTGCCGGCGCTTGGCCAGTGCGGTGTAGCCGCCATAGCCATCGACCTGCAGGATACCGGCAAAATCTCCGAGATGGGCCTCGGCCCGTTCTCCCTTGCGATCGGCAGCATAGACATAAGCGACCATTGGCGGGGTATCGCCGCCCCATGGGCGATCGTCGCGCGCATAGGCCCACAGCTGCCCGGTCTTGGTCCGGCCGCGCCCGGGATCGAGCACCGGTGCGGTGGTCTCGTCGGCGAACAATCGCTCGGATCGTCGCAATCGTTCCAGGATGTGGTCGCGCAAGGGGCGCAGATACCATGCTGCTCTGCCAACCCAATCCGCCAACGTTGAGCGATCCAGTTGAATACCTTGCCGCGCGTAGATCTGGGCTTGCCGGTATAGCGGCAGGTGATCGGCGTATTTTGCGACCAGGACCTGTGCGATCAGCGCTTCGGTGGGAATGCCGCCCTCAACGATCCTTGCCGGTGTCGGGGCCTGCACGATCGCGCTCTCGCACGAACGGCAGCCGTACCGAGGACGGCGCGTGACGAGGACGCGGAAGGTGATTGGCACGACGTCGAGACGCTCGGCAACGTCCTCGCCGATCTGATGGAGCGCCCCGCCGCAGCAAGGGCAAGCCCGGATGCCATCCACTTCCTCGACATCGACAACCTGCTCGATCCGCTCGAGATGCGCAGGCAGTGAACCGCGGTTGGCCTTGCGTGGTCGGTCGGAGCTGGGCTTGCCGATCGCCGCGTCGCGTGCCGCACGGGCCTGGCCCAGCGCCGTCTCGACATCTTCAAGGCCTAGCTGCAGTTGGTCAGGGTCAAGTTGCTCCGAACGCGCACCGAACCGGTGCCGCATGAAGGCATCGACAATCGACTGCAGCCGTTCGATCTCGGCGTCTGCCTCGCCCTTGGCGGCCATTACATCGGCGAGCTTGCGGGACTGCTCAAGGGCGAACGCACGCAGCGCTTCAAGGTCTTCGGGAAGGTCCGCTTCCATGAGCATGGACGCAGTGAATCAGCAGGAGAAAGCCCCGTCAACCGGCAATTTGCGGGGCTATGGGCTTGCGTCCGCCATGCACCCTGCGCCAGTCCAGCCCCTCGAGAAGCGCACCCAGTTGCGCTGCCGTCAGCCGCATCACACCGTCCTGAATACCCGGCCACCTGAAGCCGCCCTGCTCAAGTTTTTTGGCCATCAGACACAGGCCGGTGCCATCCCACCAGACCAGTTTAATCCGGTCGGCGCGCTTGGCCCGGAACACGTAGATCACGCCGGAAAAGGGATCGCTGCCGTACTCGGCGCTGACCAGCGCGGCCAACGCGTCAGGCCCTTTACGAAAATCAACCGGACGCGTTGCAACCATCACGCGCGTGCCGGCACCGAGTCCGATCATCGCCTCGTCCCAATCATCTCTGGGCCTTGAGCGCTTCGATTACGGCGGCGATAACGCTGGCATCAGCGCCGCGCGCGATTTTCACTGCCACGCCATCGATCTCCAGTTCGACAGCAGCAACTGTGGAATGTCGCCTGCGCCGAGTTCGGCGCGTAGGTGCCGGATCTGGTCGCGTTGCCGGTTCGACCACTGCAGGTACGAACGTCGCGGTGGCTGGTTCGGCCAATGGGAAGGCCTGAGCCTGATCCTCCAGTTGTTTGCGCAAATCCTTCCGCCACGCATAGACCTGCGAAGGATCAAGCCCATGCCGCCGCGCGACAGCGCCGATACGTTCGGCACCGGCATAACACTCCGCGACAATCGAGGCCTTGACCTCCGGTGGCCAGTCCCGCCGCTTGCCTTTGCCCGTGAAGATCTCGAACCGCTGCGCGCCCTTGCTCACAGGATCATCACACGGGATTATCATAGGAGTAGCGCCCTCAGCCCCAATCAGGTCGCGCAAACTCCACGCTGGGCATCACCCACGCAAGGTGGAGGCAGAACAGCGCTTACCGCCACGCATAGACCTGCGAAGGATCAAGCCCATGCCGCCGCGCGACAGCGCCGATACGTTCGGCACCGGCATAACACTCCGCGACAATCGAGGCCTTGACCTCCGGTGGCCAGTCCCGCCGCTTGCCTTTGCCCGTGAAGATCTCGAACCGCTGCGCGCCCTTGCTCACAGGATCATCACACGGGATTATCATAGGAGTAGCGCCCTCAGCCCCAATCAGGTCGCGCAAACTCCACGCTGGGCATCACCCACGCAAGGTGGAGGCAGAACAGCGCTTACGGTCGTACAGCGGAAACGGCATCGATCCAAAAGGCGCCGTAGGACGTAGACAAAACACCGCGATATGCGCCTCACTAATTCTTCGACGCAAAATTTGCTGCGAAATAATCGATTACCTCCGCCGCTTGCGTACCGCGCCGAAATTCCTTCTGGGCCTCGAAATCGACGCTCGGGATGAGGTGGATGAACTGGTCCTCAGCATAGAGGGACATCAGCTTCTCCGGGTCGAGGCCGCCATCCCGCAATCCGGTCATGATATTGGCGGCCTCCAGCGCGGCACCGATCATGATATCGGCCAATTGCACTGCAGGGCTGGCTTTGGAGTCCACCTGACGCACTTCTGTGAGCTTCAATGGGAATTTGAAACTGGCGATCTCGGACTGGCGAAGCTCGACTTCACCTTCATGGTCGATGAACCGGCACAAGAGATCGTGATAGCTCGCAAGGTTCTTCGATTGGTCGTGTTCTACGCGGTAGGGACCGACACTCATCACCTCCATGCGGGAGATCAGCGACTGAAGCACGACGAGCGCCGCGTCGGTGGTCACGCCCTCAGTCGCGATCGCCTCAAGGCATTCCGGGGCGGCATATTGGGCCAACGGCCCCAGCGCTTCTGGAAGTTTTTGCCACGCGGTCTTTCGAGCGGCTTCAACCAACGCGTCGAGAGCTCCCGGCGTCTTTTCCTTTACCGCATGCTGAAATGCGGCCAGAAGCGCCCCAAACTCAGGCTTTCCCAGAAGTGTCGGACCTGCCGTCGCCAGGAGGGAGGCCATCCCGTAATTCTGCCCGTCCTGATAGAAGTTGCAGCCGCGCTCGTAGTACCAGGGCTCGACCGCATAATCGCAGAACATGAGGATCAGCAGGAACCGCTTGTCGCAGACATAGGTCACGGATTTGTACCCGCGGAGGAGCTCGGCGAGCAGTCCGAGCAAGCGCGGTTGATTGCCTGGGCGGCGCGAAACCGCGCGATACTTGAGCTCATCCGCCTGCACGCGCGGGAGAAACTCCTTGATGAGCCGAGCGGCATCGTCGTCGTCGATGGCGATTGCCGTCGCTCCCTGAAAACGCTGGTCGCGATTCAGGAGATCGAAGCCGGTGTAACCGCTTTCATCGATACGATAGCAGTCCATCGTCTGATCAGGGCAGCGGCGCGCGGCCGGCGTGCCGCAACAGATAGACGCTAACGGCCGACGCAACGGTCACCACGAGCTCCGCTTCTTCGAAGCTGGGCGGGCGCCCTTCCTGAATGTGGCGACCCTGCTCAGAAGCGAAGCCCCAAAGGCGATGGAGCGCGCCATCAAGCGGTGGCGGGATCGTGAGACGCTTGATGATCTGACCGAGCGTTTCGGTGCTTCCGTCAATTTCGCGCGCAACGCATTCCAGCGCAGCCATCGCGTGCTGCACGGCGCCTGTGACGTCGGCCGATGGCCGTCGGGAAATGTCTTTGAGCGCTTCGTGCACCTCATTCGCGGCGGTCGGCGTACTGGCCAGCTGCATGGAGGCGACAGCATCACGGGTCGCCAGACCGAAGGCTTCAGAGCCGCGAAAGACGATGCGACCGTCTTCCATCTGCCAACCGACACCATTTTCCCGGAAATATTGGGTGAGCCGGCGAGCATATTCGGCCTGCTTGCCGCCCGAGTAATCTGCTTTGAGCAGATCCCCATGGATCCGCTCGGCAATGTCGTAGACCTTGAACCAGGGCGCCTCTTCGAGCAGGCGATGGACTTCATGCTCGATGTTGCCCGGGGACCAGTTATTACGGTCGGGTCGCCTAAGCAGTACCTCGCAGACTGTGTCCCGCATGCCGCCAGGCCCCATGCCAGCCGCGTAACCGAGCATCACGACCGCGGCGCGAACCCCCTCGGGAGCATCCTCCCGGGTGGTGATTTCGACATCCGCGCCGCGAAAGCCATGTCGTTCGGAAAATGAAGCCGAGTCTGTCATCCTAGAGTGATATGATTGCATGTACGCTGTCGGTCTATGGGAGATGTGGAGAGATGGAGGTCGTCAAGGCCACGACTGCGGACCTTGCCAGTGTCCTCTGCTGGCTGGAGCAGGAATATGCCGAGGATGGTGAAGGCTTCTGGTGCAACCGGGGAATTATAGAAAGCGCGCTCGACCATGGCGATCTCTGGGTCATTCGTCGCGGCGATGAGCTTATCGCGGTGCAAGTGGGCGACTATGCGCCGGACATTGTGAGCGTCCGCAAAGACTGTCGCCGACAGGGGCTGGGCGACGCGCTGTTTGCAGCGTCCCTGCAGCGGGCGATCGACGACAATGTGAACGTGCTTTCGATTGAATGTACGCCGCGAAGTTCCTGGACCTTCTGGCAACGCCACGGCTTCGAGCGGTTCGGCGATTTGGGCGAATGGGGCAGGATAACCGCACGCCGCATTCTGCCGCGGTCATTCGACATACCCACCGACCTTCCCTCCGCCGATGTCAAAATCGGCTTTTATCCGGAGGCGGCGACCTACGGGCGCGGCGAAGTTCCCGCGATCGTGTCGCATCGCTTGCGCGGTGGGCGCCTCGGTGACGGCTCGATCGTACTCGAACGACGGGTCATCGGCCTTACCGACGATGAACCCGAAGGGAAGGATCTTGTAGTCAAGATCGATGTGGACGGAGAGGTCCGCTGCTTCTGCAAGGCGAAATATGAGGAGGCCGAGGAAGCTGGCGTTAAGCGCGATCGGAAGGGCGGCGCCTATTATATCGACGCCGTCGAGCGTGCCGATGGTTGAGCGCGCGTCAATGCCGATGTACGGTTCGCCCGTAGAAATGTCGAGACAGGCCGTCACGACACATGTTGCGGTGGCTTCCTGATGGTCGACCTCTCCCACATCGCGCTTCGGGATCGAGACGAACCGGTCATCCTGCCATGGCCCGCCTCAGGCAATGCCGGGGCGTTCTTGTCATTTGCCCACCCTGCCGAGTGGCGGACCTTCATTGAAAGCTTCGGCATCGACCCGCGGATTCCGCAGATCATCCAGGCAAAGTTCGCGCGCGCACAGACGCTTTATCTCCTGGGCTGGATCGATTTTACCCTGATCAAAGCAGGTGAACTTGCGGCACTGGTCGCGCTCGAGCTCGCCGTCATGGATCGCTACGGTTGCAAGGTTTCCAAGAGCAAACGCAACTTTGCAAACCTGCTCAAGTACATGGTCGAGGTTGATGGCCTCACCGATGCCGACATTCCGATGGTCACGCGCTGCGACGGCACGGCGATCGGTCAATTGACCGGCTCGACCCATCCCACGCTGGCGGAGCGGCGCAATATGCTGGCGCATGGCGACCCGTTTGATGGCTTGCCGACGGCCGGTCTGCTCGAACTGGTAAGTAATCTGATTAATTATGCCTATCGCGATTTCATCGCGGAGGCCGTCGCCAGCCGCCTCCAGGTGCACCGGTAGGTAGAATAGCAGCCGCGCCACCTATGGAGCCAAGCGCTCGTCCGCAGTAGGGTACCACCATGGCTAAATTGAAGTTCTCTTCCGAAGTCGAAATTCCTGACGCCTTGCTGCCGCTTCTTTGCGATGCCTTGCGCTGTAAGCCTGCCGACCTCGAAAAGCAGATCGCCAGGTTTGCGCCCGCGGCTATCCTTGAGTTTCTCGACATGGTCGCCGGTGTTGCGACTCTCGCCAGCGCCGCAGACGTCCGCGAACGACGCCTCGTCCGGCTCATGTTGACTGCTTATCCGACCGAACCGCCAGTTGCGGACGAGGTCGCGCGACTGTTCAACATCACGCCGAGCGCGGCGCGAAGTCTCATGAGGGCGACCGCGGCCAAGCATCGGCTGGCCCTGCGCGAAAAGATCGAGCCAGCGCTAAAAAAGATTCTCGCGGACTGCAAAGGTGACGGCAAGGAGCCATACATCGTTGTGATCCTCAATCCGATTCTGATGGAATTGCTCAACGCCCGGCTCGAGACGTCGACCGATCCGAAGACCCCGGTGCGGCGGACCGGCGACGGCCTGACGCAATATACAATCGATGTTGGGTCGTTTGATTATCTGAAGAATAGCCTCAAGTGAGCGAGGCAGCGGATGCCCTTGCAGCGTCCGCGCTGGTGCTGGCAATTTTGGCAGCCTTGTTTTCCGTATGGATGCCCGATGTCGCAGCCGCACTGGCCGAAAAGGGTAGCACCGACAAAAAGAACAATGAGCCACTCAAGACTCGGCTGAGGGTGATCGCGCGCACGCGGCTTTATCCGCTGCTCGCCGCCGGGCTAACGACCGTAATCATCCTCTTGCCGCGATGCTGGGGAATTGTTCGGTCGCCCTGGACGTGTGCGCCATGGGATCAATGTCACTATGACGATGTGCGGGCCCTGATGTTGCTGACGGTCGTGCTGCTGATCTTGCTGTGCGTCGCCCTGATCGTGCAGATCCTGTCGGTGCGAAAGAAATTGGCGCAGCTTTGAAAAAGCGGACGATGTGGCAGCTGCGGGCCGGAGATCGTCGGCCCTGCAGCAGCGTCAAACGTAGAATTTAAAGGGCTGCTTTTCCTCGCCCTTCGCCGACCCCATGGTTAGCACATCGCCGACCATGCGCGCGAACCGCACTGTGACCGGCAGCCCGTCATTGAAGTTGCAGCTGTTATAATTGATCTTGGTGAGGCCCATGATGTCCGCGAGCACGGTGCGGATCGCGGGCTGCTGATATTTGCTGCGCATGACCGTGATGTGCAACGGGTTGGGCGTTTCCGGACCGATATATGTATCGAGCTGCGGTACGTAACCGGTCGTCCACAGATAGGCGACCCGGTCGTCCAGCAACAGCGCGGTGCCGCGCAGCACCGGATAGTCGCCATCCCGAAACAGCTTGGTCTCTCCGCCGGTCGTCCGAATACGGACACCGATGACATTCGTCCCTTTCGGCGCCGCCTCGCAGAAGGCCTGCCACTCCTCGTCGTTGAAGTAGGTCTGACCGTGGATGAAAAGCTCTTTGGGCGCTTCGCCGTGCATGTCCCTATAGGTGGCGAGCACCAGCTTCAGAAGTTTCTTGGCTGCGTCTTTTTTCAAATGAAAGTCGTGATCGCCTGTCTTCCATGGCCCGTTCGCGCCGCGAAAAACCACACCATCGCCCTCGTTGAGAAACATCTGTGCCGCGCAGCAGGCATGGCCGTTGGGATCGTCAGGCAAGCTCTTATATACCATGCCGATATAGCAGACGCCGGGGCGTACCGACCCTAGCCGCCAAGGCGGTTTGGGCTGGGTCTTGTAGTAAAGCCCGGTCGCCAAATTCCAGACGAGGGTTGCAGCATCCTGTGTCTTGCGAAGCGGGTAGCCGGCTTTGTTCAAAAAGGCGTTCGGCGCGAGCGTCGTCTCGCGCACCAGCTGAGTCGGCGCGATTGTAAGAAATTCGGCCTTGATGCGCCGGTGGAAGTCCGGGACATCGTTGAAAATGTCTTCGTTGGTCTGATCAATGACGCCGGCAAGTAGCGGCAGGCTGGCTTTAGCTTTTTGGCGGCGGGCGAAGTCGCCCGCCGTCATGGCAAGGCCGGTCCGTTTGGAGCCAGGGCGACAGCGTTCGTAGACGATCTCGGGCAACACCAGGACCCATATATCGACCGACTGCTCCTCGTTCCTGAGATGCTTGCGGACGCGGTCGATGTAGAGCCGCGCGACCTTGTCGACCGCTTCGTTGAGATTTTCGATGCGGGTCGCGCGATCGATGTCGGCGAGTTGCAGCGACAGGGTGCTGACCTCGTCCGGATCGAAGGTGATGCCGAAGGTCTCTTCCAGACCCGGAAAGTTCGCGAGGTGAAGCCGGTCCTTCTTTTCGCCCTTTCCGGGCGGCGGAACAGCGACAACCTGCATGATGCCGCGCGCCCAGGTTCTGAAATGGCCGATGCCGTCGGCCGTGCCGACGACACCGACGCGAATTTCGCGCGCTTTCTTGCCCTTCGAATGCGGGCCGTAAAGGAACAGGCCATCCTTCGGATGCGGACTGCGCTCGCCATGGGCAAACTCGAGCGCGGGCTCGTCGAGGTGGTCGACGATGAGCGATGGTTCGGGAAATTTCACGCCTCGCCCTCCTCGTCGTCGTTCTCGGGACGTCCGAGCGTGCTCGCATCCGTCTCCTCTTCATCCGCATCCGCTTCGTTTGGCAGCATCGTGCTGACCGGTGACGAGAAAAGGACCGGCGCTGCGTCGATCACGAGGTCGTGCTCCGCGCAAAGCCGCAGCCTGATATAGGCACTGTCACCCGAAAGCATTTCGAGGAAGGCCAGCATTCGGCCGTGCCACTGTTTGTTGCGCCATCCCTTGCAGATCGACCGCCTGAGCTTGTGCATCTTTTTCGGGTCGTCGATGGCAAGGCCCTCAGGGGTGCCATTGTCGGCGGCAAAGAGAACCCGCGCCTTGAGTTTGAGATGCCAGAACGGCCAGGTTGCCGGAAGCGCGGTTACCCCGAATTGCCAGATGTGGCCCTTGGCAATGTTGCGCAGCATGGACGAGCGCCGGTCCCCCTGCTTGCCCCATGGGATGCGCGTGCCGACCGGAGCAAGCGCCGGAGACGCGTGAAACCCCACGCTGTTTGAGTAGGAATATTCAATCAGCCCCTTGATCTCGCAGAACTGGAACCACGCCTCTTTGATCATGACTATGAGGAGGTTCGATGCGACCTGACGCTCGATACCGAGCTTGGGTAGGCCTTCGTCGAGGAATTTGAGGAGCGGGACGGACCGCTTCACCCGGAATCGGCCGATTTCCTCGAAGGCCTCGTCGATTTCGGCCTGCCCGGCAAAGCTAAGAAATCCGCGCCCCTGGATGGCGGTCGGATAAGGATAGCAAGCGAGTGCGCGTTTCAGCTGATCAGGATCGGAGGCACCGCTTGGCTCGTAATAGTGGATTGTGTCGGGGGCCTCGGTGACGCGAAGCCAATTGGACGTGAGCCGTTCGGGCTGGCCGATAAGTGGTATTGCGCCGCGCCGCCGGAACAGTTCCCAATTGGGATTGATGCGCACGACGTCAGCGTGACGGGGGACCTTTTGCCGCCGGAGTGCATCGAGCAGTGACATCAATCCCTCGCCCCATCCGCGGACGAAATCGACGGCGACCGTATCGCCGATGCCCTTGACCTTGCGCCCGGGTCCAAGTCGTAGAGGAAGGATGAATCGCTTGTCGCCGCGCCGCTCGGCGACGTCGAGCGCAATATCGATATCGTCCTGTACCAGAGGATCGTCGAGAGTTGCGTTCTTGCTGAGGAGCAGGACCTTGGCGGCGCGATGCTCGAGCGCCTGGTTGATTTCCCTGCGCCATCGATCGCCCGGTTCGAGGGTGAGGATGTCGGCGAAGACTTGATAGCCCTCGGCTTCCAATTTCGGCGCCAGCCACAGCGCGAACTCATCGTCGATCGGCGAGGATTTGAGGATGAAGAGGGTGTCCCGCTCAGGCAACACCGCCGCGGCGCTCGATATCGGCAGCAACCTCGCGAGCATAGGAGGGATCGCGGCTTGTTTGGGGAGCGCGTCGGCGACGGCTCCGGTGATCAGATTTTTCAGGACCGCGCTGCTCTGCTGCCAAAGCTTCGGATGCGCCGTTTCGATATCAGGAAATTTGCGCAGCAACGCTACGAGATCTTGCGGGCCGAATAGGTCGCCGGGGCTGATGAGCGCTGGGCCGATGACCTCACCCAATTGCGTCTTGTTGGCCGGGGTGAGTGCGGCCGAGGTGGCGAGGATATACCGCTTGGGCTGAAGCGCATCGATCGAGGCACGCTCCGTCTTCATTTTTGCCTTCAGCTTCGCAAAGCCGGACCGATAGTAATGCTTGGCCTGCAGGATCACATTGCCATTTGCAGCAGCGTGTCGGCCGTCCATCCCATCGTCGGGTCCGTCCGGAAACGCCTCGAAGCGGATGCCGTATTCCCGACCGAGTAAATCCCGGGTCAGATCCTCGAAATCGGCAGGGGAGAGCGACGAGAAGTCATAGGTCATGTTCTCTAATTGTCCGCGACCGCGTCCTCTCGGTCAAGTAGAACAGCACGAGGGAAAATCCGGCATACGATCGTCGCGATCAGTCCAATTTGGATGGAATTTCCTTAGAGCTCTATCGCAGCCCCTCAGGCCTCCGCGGTTGAGAGCGACAGCAGCCTGTGCGAACCATCGCGGCGGGAGGAATCGGCATGACGTGGAAAGAAATACTCGGACTAACGATTCGGTTTCGCGATGATGGCCCGCTCTGATGGTCAGTTTCAGCCACTATCAGACGCTCGACCCCTCGGCATACCAGGTTTCCCGGGAGCTTTTCGATCGCGCCGATCGCGAACCCCCCTCAATGATGGCGTTCATATTCCGGTGGATGGGATTCAACGGATGGATGGCGGCCGTTACGGGATGTGAGCGGGACTATGAAATGATCAACGCGCTCGCTGCCGAACTGCGCATGATCGCGACATATGATCAGCTTTTAGCGGATCGTCCGGACTTCAAAGTAGAAGTCGATGCATTCTCTGCGAAATGGCCGGTTCTCAACGTCGCGCACGTCCGTGCCAAGCTCGGCTTCGATGCCTTTCGACGATACGACCGCGCAGCCTTATTGGTTGAATGCGATGCTCAACAGGTGAAGCGACAGCCCGTGGGATGGGTGGCGGGCGCAACGCCAAGCTGGGAACAGCTGTTGCGCACGATCTATCAAGTCCGGTGCAACCTGTTCCACGGCGAAAAATCGGAGCAAGCTGCGCGCGACCGCGATCTCGTTTTCGCGTCCGACCGGATTCTGAAGCAACTCCTGGCCGAAATGGGCTGCCTCGAATGGTATGACGTGTGAGTAGCCTCGCGCTCTGGACGGTCGACAAGACCGTAGCGCTGACCGGCGAGCGCCGCCACCTGCACAAGGGCACGCCCGTCGCGCCGGCATTTATTCCGCCTGCGCTGGAGCCACATATCCAATTCAGTCCAACTGCATTGGCAGCAGCGATCGCGCGCACAGCGACGCTTCGGGCCGCACCGCCGGCCGCGCTCGTCAGGCTTGCAACCAGTGTGCTGAGCGATGTCGAGATGCTGATCGCGGACGGCGCCGGATTTGCCCTCTCGCCGCTCCTGGCGACGTTTGTGGACGTGGAGCAAACCCACTTCGCTGGCCGAGTCGGCGCGGGCATCACCGACCTCTACATGAATGCTCTGGGCTACAGCTGGCGCGACAACGCGATGAGCCTTGCTTCAACCCTCAAGCCGCATGGCGATTTCCTTTATGGTGACGGCAATGCGAGTGGTCACGGTGTCGTGCTCGCGGAGGCGCATGGGTCGTTCGCAGCCAAGGTCAGCGACGCGTCGATGGCGCGCGTGGCGGAGCAAAAATACCTTCGCCAGGTGAGGCCTTATATCGGCAAGACGTCCGCCCATGGCAAAGTGGTGCATGGGTATGCGCTGGCCTTCGGATCGCGACCGAGCACCAGCAGCAGTTTTATCCGAGTGTCACAAACGCGTCGGCCAAAGCCGGAGCCGAGTTTCGCAACCCCACCCGGTGCGAGGACGTCGATGGTCCCTGCATCGTTGGCGATGGCGACCCACCGCTCCAATTTCATTATGATGCAGGCGCTGCCAGTCGTCGAATGGATCGACTGGCTTGCCGGTGCACGTGAGGTTCCAGCGGATATGGAGCCGGTACACTTTGTTCGCTTTCGCTATGCCGGGCGGAGCTTTCTCGCCAGCACGCTCCCTCTGCTACCGCGGGACCTTCTCTACTGGCATCATTATGACTGGACCGATCTCCCGTTACGCTTGCGCTGGCGTGATTGGCCGCCGCCCGGCAGCGGCCTCAACTGGTTCGTCATGGAGGAGACGGCGGCGCTTGAATTTCTCAACGCACTGTCTGGGCGAATTCGAGCCGGCGGACGGGGTGAGTTCGGCGCCTTTGAGCTTCCGGTCGGTGAAATCGTTGGGTTCGGAACGCGCGAAGGCGAAGATTTACGCGGTGGCAGGCGCGAAGATTACGATTTCGCCCTTTTCCGCGACGGTTTGGCGCTGATCTCCGGACCTCCGCCCAAAAAGATCGGAGGCATCCTGACCTGGGATCCGAAATCCGGGATAAGCTGAAGGCAATCAATTTACTGGCGGCCGTGAAAACGGGTCTCACCAACCGAGCGAAACATCAACGCTAGCTGCGCCACCGCCACCCGCGTTTATACAGGCTTCGGAGGCGCGCTCGCGCGAGCGCTCTATGGCCCAGCTTTCCTTGGAACAAGAACGCCGAACCAAGACCGTGGCGGTGCTGATACCGCCCTCGGGATGCTCAGCTCGGAACAGCAGTTCCACTACCTCTTCGTCGACATCTCGTCGCCCGGGGTCACCGATAAAAAGCACAGCTTCTGTCATGAAGTGATTTCCCCCATCACTGACAAGACGATTTCTATGCCACGTTCTACCGCGGCAACAATGCCGAGCAAGACAATCCAAACCTCTGCTGATCGGATGAATAAATGGCCGGTTCCAGGGAGCAGATCATGACAGGTGAACGTCGGCTCTGTCAGCGCCTGATGCCTTGGCGCTCAGACACATGCCAATGGCAGGTTTTGGCAATTGCTGACGGTCAAGATGGCCGATGGGAGCGGCCGGGTTTGGTCGCTTGCCGCCTGCTGTTTCCCGGCAGCCACGCCCCGATCTCTGCAGGCCGGAGCATCTCAGGCCATACCACTTCAAATGCACCCGCGTAGTCTAAGTTCACTTTTTGTTCTTGTTAAGGATGTTTCCTAGCGCTAGGATCATATCCTAGAATCGTAGGAACAGAGACCATGGATGATCCACGCGCAACGCTTGACGAGCTGATCCGCCAGCGCGGTGTCAACTACTCGTCGATCTCGCGGCTTCTCGGCCGCAATGTATCTTACATCCAACAGTTTATCCGGAAGGGTAGCCCGCGCTATCTCGACGAGCGGGACCGGCAGATCCTCGCCCAGTTCTTCGGGGTTGATGAGGCCATGCTTGGCGGACCCACTGCCCTGGCCACACCAATCGTACAGCTGGTGCAGATCCCCGTGCTCGACGTCGAGGCCTCGGCGGGTCACGGCGCCCTTGCCGGCACCGAGGCCAAGGCTGGCCAGTTCGGTTTCGACGACAAATGGCTGCGCAAGCTGACTCTGGCCAAGCCGACCAACCTCTCGATCATCAAGGTGACCGGCGACTCGATGGAGCCGACGCTGCACGATGGCGACGAGGTCCTGGTCGACGTATCGGACGAGCAGAGCAAGCTGCGCGACGGGATCTATGTCCTGCGGATGGACGGCGCACTTAACGTCAAACGGGTGGCGATCGAGCCGCAAGGGCGCAAGATCTCCGTGGTCAGCGACAATTCCGCTTACCCCAGCTGGCAAGGACTCGACAGGCGCTCGGTGAACATCGTCGGCCGGGTGCTCTGGTTCGGCCGCAAGGTCTGAAACGCCGCCTCAGATCCCCATCTCGAACGGCTTGACCATTGCCTTCTCGCGCTCGGGCGGCTCTTTCAGTACAGGTGGCTCGCTCTGCATTGCTACCTCCGGCTTGCCTTTGGCGAGCCCTGAAGCAGCCGCATTGCGCAGCAGGGCTACCGTTTCGAGTGCCGAGCGCTTCATGCCGGTGTTGCGAGCGATGGCCGCGCCGAGCCGCGAGGCGTCGTTGACGAAAAGTGTCAGGCCATCGCGCAAACGGGTCACAGTCACGAGGAAGGTCTGCTGGTTCGACAGATTGCGCTCGCGGCTGTCCATGACCGCGATGCCGCGATCCGATGTCAGCCCCTGTGCCATATGGGCGTTGAGCGCATAGGCAAGATCGAGCCGCTTCAGCATCGGATCGCTGGCCGGCAGATCATGCGCAATGCCGGTCGATGTCACCAGCGAGACCGTATCTTGGCCGATTCCGGTAATGCGCACCTGGTCGGCGTTGATCAGCCCGCGCTTGTGGTCGGTTTCGGTCCAGCGGATCCGGTCGCCCGCATGGATGTCGAGACGCTTGACCTCGAAGAGCCGCAGCGGGTCATAGTCGCCGTTGGGACGGAGGCGATCAAGACGCAGAACTGTGCGCTTGCCGCCCGCTCCCTCCAGCGTGACCACGCCGCGCTGGCGGTCGCTGTCGATGACTGTGTAGGAACCCTTGGTCAGCTTTTGCGCCCGGTTTTCGCGGTCGAACACGGCCACCATCCCAGGACGATAGCTCGCAGCATAGCGCAGCTCCTCTCGCGTGGTGTTGACCCGTGAGAGCACATCGAGCCCCAGCGCCACCTGGCCCAATTCACCATTGGCTTTGAGCCCCGTTTGGACAGCGGCATTGACCTCGCTGCGCAGCGCCCGCCCCGAGGCATAGATCGCGGTGCGCTCGCGATCTGCAGGTGCCAGCGCCAACCACGCTGCCGCTGCTTGGATGGCAGCGCCCTCACCTACCTCTACGACATTCTTGCCGAGGTGCCGCAGCGCATCATCGATCCGCCCGCCCTGCGCCGCCTGCTGCGCAGCGCGCAAGCTCTTGGTGCGAGCACGGATGTTGGTGTTCATCGTGGCGGTTTCGACGCCGGAGCGCTGCATCACCTCGAAGGGCTTGCCCGCGTCGACCGCCCCCAGCTGCTTGCGGTCGCCGATGCTGGCGAAGCGGTCGACGCCGAGAAGGTTGGCGAGGAGGACCAGCTTTTCCTTGTCGGCATTGCCGACCATCGAAGCCTCGTCGAGCAGGATCACTGCGCCCTTCATCTCCGCCCGCGCCTCGGCAAGCCGGACCGGATTGCCGCCCTCGAGCAGGTCCTGATGGCGGCGCAGAAAGCGCGCCACCGTCAGTGACGGGATGCCGGTATCGCGCTCGAGCATCTGCACCAATGTGTTCTGCACAGCGAGACCCAGCACGGTCCTGCCCTGCTCGCGCAGGATATCGGCCACGGGCTTGAGGACGGTACTCTTGCCGGCGCCCGCGACGCCCTGGATAGCGACTATGCGGTTGGTTGAGCCGAGCAGCAGACGTCCCGCCCCCTCCTGCCCCGCGTTCAAGGTGATGCCGTATTTGAGCTGCGAGAGGCTCTGCAGCCGCACGCCGGCTTCATCTGCGCCGATGATCGGCGTGACCTTCCCCCGGCCCGCTTCCACGGCCGCAACGATACGCTGTTCGGAGGCGACCGCGTCCTTCGTGGTGAGCACGCCCTGATTGGCGCCAGCGCCGCGCTGGAGCGCGCCTTGCCGGAGGAGCTGCTGCACCCGCTGGTCGATCGCGGGCAGGGCTGCCGGGAGGCCAAAGCCAAGGGCTGCCCGGTAGAGATCAACCCTCGAGAACGCCGCCTCGCGCTCGGACAAATGCCGAACTGCCGATGCGACGGCGTGGGCTGCAGCGACCTGTTCGGGTGACCGCCTGGCTAAGTCACGCGGCATCAACGGATCGCCCTCCGTCAGCCCGAAGCGCTCGGCCAGCGCAGCGGCCAGGTCCTGTGCTTTGGCAACAGTCCCGCGCACGACCGAGGAAAGTCTGCCAACCTCGCCGAGACCCTGAGCCGCACGCGCGTTGGCCCGGGCCATGACGACGGAGGGGTCAAAGCCGATCGACCTAGCCTTCTCTTTCCATGCGCTGACAAGCGCTGACCGGTCCTCGACGACACTCTTTTTAGAGCGGGTCATCAGGTTGGCGGCGCTGCGCGCGGCAAGGCCGCGCGAGGCCATGCCTTCCAGCTGCCCAAGAATTTCTGCGCGGCGCGAACTGAAAGCTTCGCGGACGGATGTCGGCACGCCGACCGCCTCGAAGCTGCCGTGCTTGCCGATTTCGCCAACCTCATAGCCGAGGCGTTCGACCGAGATCCGGAACCGGGCCATTGTCATCGCGTTGAGCAGGGTATTGTGCTCCCACAGCTTGTCATTGCGCAGAGCACGCCATTTGCCGTCCGGCCCCTGTGTCGCATTGGCGACCACCGCGTGGATGTGGGCACCCGGTTCCTGATTGCGGTTGGTGTCGTGCATGAAGAGCGCGCCGGTCAGGTTGCCGGTTGCGACAGCCTTGTCCTTGCCGCGCACCTCGATCCGGGTCTCGGCGAGATTGCGTTCGGCCCAGGCGAGCGTCTCTTTGACCGCTTCGGTATAGGCCTCAAGGATGCGCCGGTCGCCGCCCACCAGGGCAAGCAGCGACCAGCTCTTCGGCATCGAGAACGTGAGGTCGGTCCCTGCCCGGTGTTCGCGCTTGTCGGTGCCAAGGCGGGTTCCATCGGGTAAAAACCCCTTCAGGATTGCCTCGAACGCCTTGGCATCGACTTCGCCCGATAGACCCAGCTTGTCTGCTCCTTTGCCGAACCATTCGCCCGAGCGATCGGCATCGGCACGGGTGTAGTAATTGTCGGCGGCGAAGTAGCGGGCAGCACCGCCCGCAGTGCGGACATTGGCAACGGACAGCATGGACTGGGGCCTTTCACCAGGCAGGGATCACGCGTCAGATATCGATATCGAAATCGCCGAGATCGCGCGGTTCGGGAGGACCCTGATCCGGTGCGAGTGCATCATCCTCGAGGGCCAGACGGCGCGGATCGGTGGGTGCCAGCGGCCCCTCCTGCTTGCCCTGATCCGGGAGCGCTGGACTGCGTCCGGCTCCCGATAGCCTGCCACCGGCATCCACCGTCTCCCCTGGTTCCTGACCTCCGCCGGAGTTCTTCGCAGGCACCGGGTCGCCCCTGTGAGCCGGCGCTGTACCTGCCCCTGGCAACATCGCGTTCTCGTCCGCCGATCCCCCATCCCGCGAAGCTATTGGGTGCGCGCCAGCTCCATCTCCAGTGCCCGCTGGAACAGTCGGATCGAACAGGTCGAGCTCTGCCCAACTGCGCTCAAAGCCCTCGGGCGGAACGGGCTCGGGCTGCACGAGCGGCAGTAGTCCCTGACGCGGATCGAGCCTCCTGCCGGCACCATCGTCATTCGACGACGGGTGCTCAGTGCTTGTTGCGGTTGGTCCCTCGCCCCGGTTGCTGCTCTCATCCGATTGTGGTGCAGCCGGTCTGCTCGGGAGGGGGTCTGCTGCCCTGCGGATGAACCCCTTGGAACGCATCGGGCGATCAACAGGCGTGAGCTCGACCTCTGCCGCAGGGAACCCATCCGGAAACTTGAGATAGCCGTTGAGGCGAGGAAGGTCCTTGAGCTGGTCGGGCAAAAGCAAAGGTTCAACGAGCTTGCGCGAGGTCAAGCTGACCGCATCACGGGCATTGTTGAAGCCGTAGGTGTACCCCTCCTCCATGTCGCGGACCTGTGTGTGCCCGATGAAGTCCGAGCACCAGGTGGCGGTCTCGCGGTCGCCCGTCCCGAGGATCAGCTTGGTCCTGGCAAGCGAGGACAATGTCATCGCCATGTTTTCGCCGTAGACCTCCTTAAGCTTGGCATAGGCGTGGATCCCGGTGACGATCGCGCCGCCAAAGTTGCGCGCGGTCTGCAGGCCCTTCTCGAGCGCAGGCAGACGGTGGAGCGCGCCCAGTTCGTCGATGAAGAACCAGATGCGCAGGTCGCGGGTGCGATCGAGAGTCATCAGCGTGTTCATCGCCAGATCGAGCCAGACGGTGAGGAGCTGCGTGCAGACGCTGAGGTCCACGTAGCGGGCGGAGATGAAGACGAAGCCTCCTGGTTCCCCCTCACCCTCGATCCACTTGCGCATCGAGAAACGCGGTCCTTCGCGCGGAAGCATCTTGAGCGCTTTCGCGTTCGCATTGAAGACCGCGCGGATCGATTCCGCCATGCGTGCGGCCTCGGGAGCGGTGAGCGGATCTGCGATCGTGCCGCGCATCAGCTTGTGCACCTCTGCAAGGTCCGCCGTCATCAGCTCCCGTGCCAGAGCCTCGTTGCTGTCCGCGCCGCGTACGCGGAGCTTAAGGCACATCTCGACGAACAGCAGGCGCGCAGCGAGCACCCAGAACTGTTCCGAGCCGCCCCCATCGTGGGGCACCAGAGCCTCCGCGGCTGCCGTGAACTCGGCCTCGTCGCGGCACTCGTCGAACACGCTCCAGCGCGGGCATCGCGCATCGAGCGGATTGAGGATCACGTCACGCGCGGGATCGTAGAAGTGCTCGATGAAGTGCCCGGTCAGATCGAAGATCACAGCGCGTTGCCCGCGGCGGCGCGCCTCCTCGATCATGTCCGAGAGCGCGACAGTCTTGCCCATACCGGTGGTGCCAATGAGCATCGCGTGGCTCTGTTCGAGGCGCCATGGATAGGTCACCCCGGCGATAGCCGACGGGCGATAGGGAAAGGCGCGGGCGAGTTCCTCCTTCGAGCAAAAGCGCCACTGGTGGCCGAGCTTTGCGGTCCACTCCTTGCGCTGCTCGGCGGTGTTGTGCTCGCGGATCTGAGCCTTGAGATCGGCGAGATCGGTAAGCATCGCGCCGCGCTCGTGCTTGCGTTCCTTGGCCTTTCCGCCGAACCGGGCGGCGAACCAGATCCAGGCGACGAAAAGTGGGACAAGGAACAGGGCAGACCAGGCCAGAGCGACACCGACAAGCGTCATCATATGTCGCCAGGCGCGTACCACCGGCGGATAGACATCGAGCAGGGATATCGGGAAGGTCACGGTCCTGCCCCACGCGGTTTGGACCGACACATCGTGTGTGGGATCGAACTCCATGAAATGGTAGCCGGCCGCGTAGGCGCGCATCCACGCAAGGTAGACTTCGTGGTCCGTCATACCTGCTGACACGGTCCACCAGGTCATCCAGCAGGTGACGATCAGGGCAATGATCAATGGGCCTTTGAGGCCCGCTGCGAACATGAAGCCGAAATGCTCGATGAGCTGGCTGCCGCGGGTGAAGTTGCCGAGATCACGCTTCATGGCTGCCTCCCTCGTCGGTGGTTTCAGAGAGAGCGGCGGCGCGGCAACGATCGGCGAACACGGTGTGAACGCGCTCGCGCAAAGCATGGTCGCTATGACCCGCCAGGAGGCCATCAACCCCGACCATGGTGAAGAGCGACTGGCGGTAGAGCTTGATCAGAACGCTGCGATCGCTGGCAGCCGAGAGGTCGTTATCGCAGGCGCGCACGATGAGCGTGCGCAGCCATTCGCTGACTGCAAGGCCGCTGGCGGTTGCTGCTGCGCGCGCACGCGCAGCGAGTTCGTCCGAGACGTAAGCCTGGATACACTTGGGTCGTGACATTGGCAGATTCCTTCAAATGAAGGAGCCTGGTCACCCTGCGAAAGTGAGGAGCAAACTACATCGACGCATGGAACATGTCAAGAACATCGAAAGCGAGGATTTGTGCGGTCTTCGCCTCTTCGTTCGAAAGGCGGACTTGCCGCTATACCCTGCAAGTCAGAGTGACGGGAAAGCGCCGAAGGGGCCAAAACACCATTTTAGGCAATTATTGCAGCAACTTCCCACCTGCGACAGGTCGCGTACGGTGTGCCCCCTTCCCCCCTTTTGCAGCGTAGTTCCAAACGCTTGGCATGATGGACAATCGGCATCTGGAAACCAGGACTGGAGGAACCCAGGTTGCCCTCAGGCGCAGGCCTGGTCTGTCCCCTTCGGCCCGGAAAATTGGCTCGCGGTCAGCGACGATGCGAACTTCCAGACGTTAACCGTGGACAGCGATCCAGCCGCAGAAATGACTGCCGAACTTGGTATTGCCCCGACTGTTATTGGTGCCCGGATTCGCGGCTCATTCCCGAGCGAGTGACCTTCGTCACTTTGTTGTCTCCCGAACGGTGCTAAACAAATTGTGCGACCCGAAGGGCACCATTCCGGTACCCTTGACCTTAGCCCCGCCGAGCCCAAGTGGTTCGGCGGGGATTTTTCTTCAGGATACCTGACTGGCCCGAAAATGCGCCACATGCAGGCAGGACGAGAAGGTGAGTGAGCAAAGAAAAAGGGAGAGCGCCCTGGCGGACGCCCTCCCTGCGTGATGCTGATCAGCATCTAGAACTCGTCACTCAGCTTGCCCCGAACCGCGTCGATGACCCGCCCTTCGAGATCAGCCGGAAGTGCGCCATAGTCCCCCTCATCAATCACCAGATAGCCGGTCTGCCCATCGGTCAGGACGTACTGGGTGAAGTAGCTGTGCTGGGCCCGGGCATGGGCCTGATCAAGGGCCGCAATCCAGGCGCTGCTGTGATCAACCTCTGACTGAACTTCAGCATGCGCTGCGTGTGCTGAAACGAACATGGCTTTCTCCTCCTGATGACGATGCGTCGCATCAGGGACCCTGCGATGGTGTCGACGGGCCGGGTCAGGGACCGCGCGAAAGCGCGGCCGCGCAGCGGCGATGGGGGCAACGATTTTGTCGGGCTCGTCCCGGCAAAATGGTGGGGCCCCGTCGTCCTTGACGCGGCCCCAAAGGCGCCATCATGCTTGGCCACCTCTGCGAGAGAACCTCCCCACCTCCCAGGGGACCGCGACGATCGGGATTGCGGTTTGCCCTCTTGAAACGCGGCGCAGGCATGGCAAGATTGTGAGTGGAGGGGTCCAACGGCCAGATCGAAAGGACCCTGATATGGCCCGGTCAAAAACCAGTGCGCGCGATGCCCTTCTGAAGCTTCGGGCAGAACGCGACGAACTTGTCAGCCGCGAGGCGCGCCTGCGCGAGGAGGCTGCCGCCGATCTCGGCAAAGTGCTGCTCGATTGCGGTGCTGAAGTGCTCGAACCGGCACAGCTCAAGCAGTTGCTGCGCGTATCGATGACGCTTGGCATCGACACCGCGATCAAGCGGCTTTCTGCTGCTTAGACGACAATCCCGGCGGCGCGTGGGGCTCGATGCCCCCGCGCCGCCGATTGCTGCCCAAACACAAAGAAGGCCCCGGCAGATCGCTCTGCCGGGGCCTTTTTCGAGAGGGGTGAGGGGTTCAATCCTCGTCGATGCCGGGAGCGCTGTCGCCGGAGGTCCCGCGGCCCTTGGTGAGGAAATCGACTTTGTCGGCGATGATCTCGCAGCCGTAGCGCTTGGTGCCGTCCTGGTCTTCCCACTGGGTGTAGTGGATACGTCCCTCGACCGTGACCAGTTGCCCCTTGCTGCAGAACTTGGCGACGTTCTGACCCAGGCCATTGAAGCAGGTGATCCGGTGGAACTCGCTGTCTTTGGCGGTGTAGCCGTTTTCGTCCTTGTAGGTCTTGCCGTCCCTGCGGGCGGGACGGTCGGTCACGACCGAGAGGCTCGTGATGCTGGTGCCGCCGGTGGTGGTGCGGGTTTCGGGATCGCGGGCGATGCGGCCGACGAGGATAACGAGATTGGTCATGGGTTTTCTCCTGATCGCGCAGGTCCGGGGCCATCCCGGCTGCGAACTGACCGTCAGAAGGGGGCGGCAGACGCTCGCACCGGACGGCGCCAAAGGCGACGGGAGGGGAACCTCGATCAGGACGGGTGGTGCGGGCAGCCCGCGCAAAGCCGGGCAACACGGCCGGGCCGGATCGGGGTTGCGAGGGGCTGTCGGCGCCTTCAGGGAGGGGTTCGCGAAGAGCCGGATGGCCCCGGGCCTGAGCCGATCTGGCGTCCCCGCCATTTCGGAGCATTTCGCGGCTGTGCTTGCTCTCGAACTTGCCCTGATACGGGGCCATGCGTCTCATCTCGGTTGTGCGTTTTCGCCCGCCTCGACGTAAGATCTTCATCAGAGAGTCTATCGCCGAGGACCGCGAGTTCTCAGCTCATTCCAATGGCCCTGCCCAAGCGATGCTTGTCAGCACAGGCCACGGGCGCTGGCCCGGTTCAGGGCACCATGACTGGAACCGAAGACCGGCCTTTGGCGGCTTTGGCGAGCCTGAGATCGAAGCTCAAAAAGGCGATGCAGCCCTCGGCCTTGGCTAGATGCAGCGCGTCCGCGAAGTCCATGCCGCTCGCCATACCATCAAGAGCAGAGGCCAGAGCCATCGGATCTTCAACGGCAACGCCAGGCAGACCTGCCAGACCTGCAAGCGCGGCCCCGATGGCCTCACTCGAGAAGCCGTATCCGCTGCGCAGCACCCACTCGGTTTCGAGGAGGACGGTCGTCGGGATGAAGATATCGCCAGCCTCGATGGCACGGCGCGCCACAGTAGCCTGAGCGGCATCGTCCGCCGTCAGGAAGCGGACGATCACATTGGTATCAATCGCGCGCACGTCGCTCGGCCTCCTGCGCAATGGCTGCATTCATGTCGTCGATCGACAGCGCTGGTCCCTCGTGCCGCATCGATCCGAAGAGCGCATCGATGCTGGAAGCGGCGAACACCGGTGTGGATTTGAGGAGGACGCCCTCTGGCGTGTTCTCGACCGTGAGCCGCGTTCCTGCTCCCCACTGGAGCTGGTCGCGGATTGCCTTGGGCAGAATGACCTGGCCCTTGGTCGAGATGACAGTCGTCAACCGGTCATGAACGCCCACAACACACTCTCCAGATGTAAGACGAAGGTAAGATAGACTTTCAAGTGCCCATCAGCAAGGGCCGATTGCCAGCGCCCGATAGGACGCTGGCAAGAGCGGGGGGCCTTCAGCCCGGCGCTCCAATGGCGGGCGCTTTGGGGCACGTACCCAGCGGGCCGCGACGGTCGACCACGGTAACCCGGCGCGCCTTGGCGTCGATCACGAGGCGCTCGAGAACGCCATTGCCCGGGAACGCGACAACGTAGCGCGGATCAAGGCTGAGCATGCGCTCGTTGCGATGGAACCCCGCGCGGCTCCCGAGCCGCAAGTCGAGCGCGAAGACCACCTGTGGGACCTTGTGCCGTTCGGCCCATGAGGACGCGAGGCGGTCGACGCCCTTGGTGTCGCCGCCATGGACAAGCACCATGTCGGGAACCCGGTCCCGAACCTTGTCGAGCGTGGCCCAGATGTTGTTCGCGAACGTGAGCCCCTCGGCTTCAGTACCAGGCTTCATGCGCCCACCGGCGAACACCACCGGCGTGCCCTCGGGCATCGCCGCGCGGCGCTTGGCTTCGGCCCGGGCGCGCAGAAAATCGCGGCCCTGAACCAGCGCCGATGTGAAGCTCGCACCGTGGTTGAAGCGCGAGCTTGAAACCGGTTTCCAGGACGAGCCAAATTCGTTGAGATAGAGGGCTGCTGCAATCTCGCGCATGCCTTCGAAGGCCAGCATGGCCTGCTCGGCGCACTGTGCGCGCTCAACCTGGTTTTCGAGATCATGGGTGTGGACCTCGGAGCCGTCGCCGGTTGCAACGAGCGCGCGGACTTCGTCGGTCGCCCGGTCGAGAGCGCCTGACTTGCGCTCGGCGGCGCGGTGAAAGATGTTGACGAAGGCCCAAGCCAGATCCTCGGCATCGGCCTCGAGTGCGGTGCCGGTCACCATCGCAAAGAGATCGGACCAGACCGCCTCAAGCGTTTGCGAAGCCGCTTCGTTCGATGGAAAGTCGGTCATGGAAAGCGGCGCAGGGCCGATCGAGAAGCCGGATAGATCGAGCCCGGAAAGCTGGTCGGCGAAAGACGTGTGCATGGGAACCTCCTGACGGTTGCGAGACCGGCGAGGAGGATCATGGCCCTGCTGCCGGCGAGAGCCCGTCAGGGCCGGGCAAGGCTCGCACTGCACGCCCCAAAGGGGCGGAAACCCCCTTCGGCAGGCTAGCGCGGGCAGGCGCGCAGAAGGCGCGCCAACACGGGCCTGACGAAGGCGGGTTGCAGGGCGCAGGCGACCGGCCCAGGGCCTCTCTCGCCGCGGCGGCAGGGCATGATCTGGCCAAGTCAAAACTGCTCAGGAAGGCCAAAGCATTCCCTGCCGGCTGAGTGCTTCCGGCGTCGCGTCAGGCTAGCCCGAAATCCCCCGGCCGGAACACGAACCGCTCCTGCGACGGGAGTGCGGCGCGCGCCGACAGGCGGCCGTTCTCGAAGCGCAGATGCCATGTCCGGCGGATCGTGGGCTTGGGCGAGGCGAAGGCGGCAGGGTCGAGCAGGCCCATATTGCAACGGCGCAGCGGGTCTCTCGCTGAAAGCGTCCGGATCAGGGCGATGCCCGCAGCGCGGCCGGCAGAGGCAAGGTCCTGGCAGGCCGAGTAGTCGGCCGGGTCGGTCCACCGTGCTTCGTGGCTCGCAAATGGTTCGCGCGTCAGATCGAGCACTTGAGCGGTCGCGAGTTTTGCCGTGAAACTGGTGTGCTCGGTGGTCGTCGCAGGCGGGATGAAGCCCGGGGACCGCAGATAGAAGCGCAGCCGCCAGAACGCCGTTTCCGCAATGGCCGTCGCCTCCACTTCGCTCGCGTAAAAGATGCCGGGCCGCTCATTCGCCCGTCGGAAGCGGCTCGCGCTGCCGTGGCCATAGCGGAATGGCGAGGCGAGGAGATAGTCGAGCCCGGCAGCGCTCTCAGGCAGCGGAGGCTTCACCGCCTCGGCCAGATGCTCGAGCCGCTCCTGCGCCTCGCGGGTGTCCGCCAGGCGATCGGTCGAGATACGGTGCTGCGCTTCGACCACTCGCCACACCTCGCCGCGCCAGGACGAGACCTCAGACGCGAGCGCGGTGGGCATCCACATAGTCGCAAACGGTGATGAGGCCGCGGATGCTGTCGATCAGATCGATCGGACGCGCGGCGAGATCAAGGTTGGGTGTTGCCAGCCAGGACTTTGCGGCCTCGTCGTCACTGCCAAGCAGCGCATCGAGCCCCCGGAACAGTCGCAGCAGAAACTGCCCAGCCTCGAACGACTTGGACGCGGGATCGAGCAGGGTCGTCCCTGCCTTCAGACGCGAGGCCGTGGCTTGCGACAAGCCCAGCACCGCGCCGAGCTTGGCATTGGACAGGTTCCAGAACTTGGCGATCCTGATGATCGCCGAGGTCAGGACTTCGGCATCGCTGGCAGCAAGGGCGGCTTTCGTAGCCATGGCGTACATCCTTTCGATTGAATGGATATAGCGCCATTCCGCTCAAATGAACACTCCTGAATTCAGGCTGCCCGTTTGCGATAGACGCCCTCCCCGTTCGACATATGGCCGAGGCAGTCGTACTCACCGAACAACGCATCAAAGCGCGGCGAGATCTGCGCCAACCAGCGGCGAGCCCGCCCGGTTCGAGGATGGCGCCAGTCGCCCTCCCAGTAGGGCCCATCCTCACGCTCGGCCATCCACACAGCGACCAGACTGCCGTAGATCGACATCCCGAAATCCGCATAGGCGTTGCGCAGAAGGATGCGGTCCTCGCGGCCGCGCCAGCCTTGCTGAGGCTCCAGCGAAGGAAACGCCGCCCGCGCGCGCTCGACAAGATCCTCGCGCAGCCATTCAAGTTCGAACTCCCAGTCGCCATCATCGTCGATGTCGAGCACCTGGAATGCGACAACGGCCCCTGCAGGGTAGCTGACAGAACGTCCCATCGATCCTCTCCCCTCAGGCGGCGAGCGCGCCGGCGGTGTCGTCGCCGGGTGCATCGCTGTTGTCGTCACCGTCGCCAGCGAGGGTTGTGCGGCCGCCAAGCTTCAGCAGCAGACAGGCCGCCTCCTCGGCGCGTGCCGCTGCGGTCAGGATCGCGCGGTCGTCGTCTTTCAGCAATTTGAGCCAGTGCTCAATGTAGCTGGCGTGACTGTCGAGATGCGCCACCGGAAGACCGAGTTCGGCTCCGAGCATCGCGCTCGCCAGCTCGGCAATCAGTTCCTCGGCGGCATAGGCCGCACTGCCGAACCGGTTCTTGAGATCGCGGCCGAGACGGCTGTGGTGCCCGGTCCAGTGCGACATCTCGTGCGCCAGCGTCGCGTAGTAGTGATCGAAGCCCGTGAACAGGCTTGCCGGCGGCATTGTGATCCGATCGATGCCGGGCTCGTAGTAGGCCTCGGAGCCTGCGTTCCGGAGGTTGGCGGGGATGGCCGCAAAGAACCTGTCGAGCTCGTCCTCGCGGCCCTCTGGCTCGACGAGCTCGAGTGAGGCAGCAGGACGGAAGTACGCCGGCAGGCCTTCCACCTGATCGGCATTGAACACCGGGTAGGATTTGAGCACGCGGCGCGCTTCCTCGCTGCGCTCGCCGGTATCCGGTGCCTCGACCTCCTTGGTGTAGCTCTTGTAGAAGATCGCAATGGTGGACTTTCCGCCCTTGCGGACTTGTCCTCCTAGTTCCTGCGCCTGGCGATAGGTCATCCAGAACGGCGAGGCATAACCGCACATATCGGCGACCATCCACAGCCAGAACACATTCATGCCGCGATAGGGAATCCCGCAGGCTCGCAAGGGCCGCGAGACCGGCACACCGCGCCAGGGCTGGACCCAGGGTTTGGTTCCAGCTTCGAGCCGGGTGATGATTTCCTGGGTGATACGAGCTGCGGGCGAGATGGCACTGCGCTCGCGAGAACGGAACTTGGACATTGGGCTTCTCCTGATCGGTATCCCCGTGGGCGCTCCTGCCCACGGCTTCCGCCCCAAGGGCGCCTCCTCTCCTCTGACTGAAGAGAAGAAGCCGCCCCTCGGGGTGACCCGAGGGACGGCTTCGAGGTTCGCGATCGTCAGCCTGTCAGGAGGAGGTCAGGCTGCCAGATCGCGGGGGGACTCTTCGGCTTGTTGGAGTTCGGGCTCGGCATCGGAACCATCGCTGTGCGGGTCACCGGATAGCAGTTCAGACGCAGCGGCCTGCTCGTCACCAGCAGCGAGGCTCGGGAACCGCATGACATCCGGCACCCAGGCCAGTGCGCGCTCACGCTCCGCGACTTCGGCAATCGTAGCTCCGGCAAAGATGCGCTCGGCGCTGGCTGCCAGATCCGCCTTCTTGACCGAGACGTAGCGCGCCGCCAGTTCCGCACCGCCCACTTCGCCGAGCGCCTCGAGGATGACCTGCTTGGGCACGCGGTCGAAGAAGTTCGCTGCCGTCGGCCGCCACCACTGCGCGATATCGATGCCGATCAGCCCGCCGAGGTGATCATGGAACGGGATCCGGCGCTCGCCGCTCATATTGAGGCTGGCCTCGAGCGAGCGCGCAACGACATGTCCCAGCCACGCCGCACGGGCTTCATCGCCCAGCGCCCGGAACCGGTCGAAGCGTTCGCGCTGATCGGTGCCGGCGCGCCAGGTCTCATCGAGCGCGGATCGGAGCTCAGCGAGCGCACCAGTTGCCGCCGCATCGGCAGGCTCGAAGCCGACGATAGGACCGTTCGGCACGCCGCCGCGGAGGGTCGATGCGCTGCGCGCCTGCCAGTCGTGGGTGTCGGCATCGGCGAGGGTAAAGACCATGACGTCGAGGGCGAGCGCCGGGTCAGACGCCAGGTGCAGCGCGAGCACGTCGCGGCGCTGCATCGCGAGTTCGTCGACAAGCCGGCGCGAGAGGGTCGCGCGGCGCGGCCCTCCCTCACCTTCGGAGCTGACCACTTCGATGCCATCGCTATCGCCCGGCGCCGTCTCTTCCCGCTCGCCATAGAAGACCGGCTGCAGCACGGGCGTGCCCTCGCGCGAGAGCGTGAGGATCATGCCTGCCGAACCCTTCTGCTCGTCGGGCAAGACCGGCTTGCGGCTGCGGATGTCCTGCGTCTCGCGTTCGATCGCAGCGATGGCTGCTTCAGCGGCTTCGACTGCTTCGGGCGCGCTGTCTTCGTCTTCAAGGATCGCGGCGTGTTCGTCCCACGAAGCATCGAGCTCTTCCAACCGGGTCACTTCGGCTTCGCTGAGCGGCGCAGGCTCTGCCGGCAGGCGCACAAGACCCTCGACCAGATCGTGGCTGGCGTAAGGATCGAGCGTGGGCTTGACCCACGCCACGCCGTGCTCCGCAGCGAGCGCGCGGGCTTCCTCCTCCATCTTTGCCGCAGCCAGGGTTTCCAGCAGCGTGACATCGACCCAGGTCTCGGTATCGGCATCGTCGAAGAGTTCGCGCTCGATCCGGCCGCCCGCTGCGAGGTAGGCCTCGCGCCCGACAAGCCTGGCCCGGGGATCACTGCCGCGCACCGTTCCGGTGAGCACCATGCGCCGGATGCTGTCCGCATTCGGCGCGTAGTAGGCGCCGGACACCTCCGAGAACACCCGAGCCTGGATCTGCTGGTCCGACGTCGCGCCATAGGCCTTGGCCATATCGAGCGTGATCTCGCCAGCAGCGAGCGCCTCGAAGACGACCGGAGCCAGCGTTGCGAGCCGCAGGCGGCCCTCGACGAAGCGCACCGTGAGACCGAAGCGGCGAGCGACTTGTTCGGTAGTCGCTCCGCCCTCGATGAGCGCGGCGAAGGCCTGCGCTTCATCGGCGGGGTTCATGGCGAGGCGGTGGAAGTTCTCCGCGAGGCTCGCCTCGGGCGCGGCATCGCTCTCGGCGCTGAGCACGAGGCACGTGACCTGATGGTCGCGCGGCAGCACCTTGTCCTCCACCAGCGCAAGCATCGCGCGGCGGCGGCGTTCACCGGCTTCGACTTCGAACCGGCCCTTGGGCGCGGCCCGCACCACGAGGTTCTGCAGCAGGCCGTGGGCGGCAATGCTGGCCTTGAGTTCGGCATCTGCGGCTGGATCGCCATGGCGGCGGACATTGCGGGGGGAGGCAACAAGCTTGCCGAGAGGAATAGTCTGGAACATCGGTTTCACTCCTGAAGCGAGCCGTTCGCGCGCGCCGACCATCGACGCCTGACAGGCTCAATCAGGGCAAAGCCCCCTCCCCTCTCATGGTTTGCCAGCCTTGCTGGCGTATCCGCTGCAACTCGAGCGAAATGCCGGAGCGCTGCTGCCTTCAGTCAGAAGGCCTCCCGCCCTTCGGCAATGTTGAGCAGTTCGGAGAATACCAGCGTCGCTGGTGCACGCCCGGCAGCTGGCACCAGTTCGCGCAGCAGGCCATTGTCGCGCAAATCCCGGACGATCTTCCGCGCCGTTGCTGGCGGAATCTGCGCCGAAGCGATGAAGTCCGGCGTCTTGAAAATGGGACGCTGGAAAATCCAATCGAGTGCCCGCACCGCATATTGCGAGTGGGTGATTTCCACGACCCGATCACGTTTGTCCTGATGAAGCGCAAGTATGGCCTGTGCTTTGCGCGTATTGGCATCGGCCTGGGCAATGATGCCCCGCAAGAAAAACACCACCCACCCGCTCCAGTCATCGTCGCGGGATATTGCCAGCATGCGGTCGTAGTACTCGTCCCGATTGGCCTCAAGATACTCGGAGAGATAGAAGTTTGGCCGGGAGAGTTGCCCGTGCGCGTAGAGGAAAAGCGGAATGATCAGCCGTCCGATGCGCCCGTTTCCATCAAGGAATGGGTGGATCGATTCAAATTCGGCATGCACGATAGCGAGCTGCACCAAACGGTCGGGTGATGCTGCGTGAATGTAGGCTTCCCAGCGTGCCATCGCATCGTCGATGCGATCAGCTCCGGGCGGCACGAAACGGGCTTGCTCGATCGTGCATCCCTCAGGCCCGATCCAGTTGGGGATACGGCGGTACTCGCCGGGGTCCTTGTTGCGGCCACGGACGCCATCCATAAGAACGCAGTGCGTCGCCTTGATCAGCCGCTGAGATAGCGGCAGCTGCGCCATGAGGCTTTCCGCTTCGCGCAAAGCAGCGCGGTAGTTCAGCACTTCGCGGGCGTCCGCCTTTTTTGGCGTACTTTCGTCGAAAAGATGTCCCTGTGCCTCGAACTCCAGGACCTCGCCCAGGGTCACCTGCGTTCCTTCGATCTTGCTGGACAGGACAGCTTCACGGGCGGTTAGGGGTGAGAGAAGAATATCGGGATTGGGGATGCCTGCGAGGACACCCTCGTAGCGCGCAATCGCAGCGTTGGCCGGCCCAACCAAGGGAAACAGGGCTTCGAGATCAAGTCTGGCTGGAGGAAAACGTCCCTCATGGTAGGCAACAGGCAACGGCTTCTCCCCTGGACCATCATCTGAGGTAAGTGCACCGCTGGGATTCCCTTTGATGATCGTCTGTAGATGGTTACACTGCTTGATGATCGCGAAACCGGGTTTTGTCTACATCAAGCTGTATTGATGATCACAGACGATCGTCAAATCCGATGCCCGCATCTGAGCTCGACGGTAGCTAGCTCTCTCATACCCTCTAAGGTATACGGTCGATCCATCCCCTATAGGGTATAACTCGATTGGTGGAGTATCCCTTGGATCAGATCATCCGACTGCCCAACCAACTTGGCGCGTTCGTGAAGAGCACCCGCCTAGAGCGCAATATGACCCAGAAGCAGCTAGCCAGCCTGATCGGCAAGCAGCAGAAAACGATCTCGGCCATAGAAACCGGAAGCCCGGGGACAAAGCTCGACACGCTCCTCAGCGTGATCGCAATGCTTGACCTCGATCTGCAAGTCATGCCGCGCCGCAAGGACGGCCAGGACATCGCGGATGTCTTCTAGCTTGGCGGGTATCCGGACCTACGAGTCCAAGGTAATCCTTGTCAGCACTGCGGCAGCTCCCTCGAGCGGCACGAACAACCTGGTCTGGAAGCGGAGGATCTCGGTGAAGCAGCCTTGGGCCTTGTACCAGTCAAGCCGGCTCGCCGACCAACCCGCAAGCTCCAGACGCTGCGAACCATTGACGAGGCTCCGCTTGAGCATGAGCGCTTCGCGAGCCTTGACTGCCATCGGCCTCCCGCTGGAGAGTACTGCCCGCACGAGGTCTTCCGGTGCGATTTGCGGAGCGGCATCAAGTCCCAGCGCGCCGCAGATGTCTGCGACGGCATGGAGCGGGACTTCCCTCCCCAGCAAGGACCGGCCGTCGCTGGCCGATATCCGACTGACCCGGACATGGTCGGCCGGGAGCTTGTCCCAAACGGGTAGCAGCAGGCCAGTCGCGAGATGCAGGCGCTCGCGCTTCAGCGAAGACAGCGCTTCGTCGACCTCGGCCTGCCAAGCGGTGCGGAAGGTCGCTTCATCAACGGGCTCCCAGCTGCTTTCTGCAAGCTGCTCGGCGGTCAGATGGCCGCGCTTCAGCGGACGGACCAGTTCGTGACGCGTGATGCGGGTGCCGTCATCGGAGAGCAGACTGCGCGCCGGCACCAGCAGAGCTGCCCGGCCCGAACGCCTGTTACACATCAGCCGCCGTCGGCCGCCGGACGTGCCTTCGAGTTGACCGAGCCGATCGAGCGTGAGGGGCTTCAGCGCCCGTGCGACTTCCAGCTCGAGCAGGTGGGTTGTGGCACCCGACACGCTGTCGGTCCGCAGCAACGTGTCGGACAGTATCTCGAAGCTTTCGACAGCAATGGTCTCGAGTCCGAGGTCGAGGGTTCCTGCTGCTCGTGCCGCATCGATCCGCGCTTCGACGAGCCCAAGGAATTCATCAAAGATCGCATTTTGGAGGCCGATCGGCAGAGCGAGGATACGGTTGAGCCAGCGCTGGATTGTGGGGAGGTCATCGACCATCCCGCCATCGGCGCTCTCAATCCTGAGGCAGGTCAGATCCTGAAACCGGGCCAGCCCGACCGCTTCGAGCTTGCCTATGAAGAGCAGGCCAAACCAGCGGTTCAGCGCTTCCTTGGCATAGATGCTCTCCAGATTGTCGGCAGGATTGAACAGGTTCTGCCCGCCGGTCTGGCGCTGGCCGCGCGTCAGCGCGCCAAGGCTGTCGAGACGCCGGGCAATCGTCGAGATGAAGCGGCGCTCGCCGCGCACATCGGACGTGACGGGCCGGAACAACGGAGCTGATGCCTGATTGGTGCGGTTGGTGCGGCCAAGCCCCTGGATCGCTGCATCGGCCCGCCAGCCCGGCTCCAGCAGGAAATGGACACGCCGTGACTGGTTCCGCGCGGCAAGGTCAGCGTGATAGCTGCGGCCGGTGCCGCCAGCGTCCGAGAACACGAGGATGCGCTTGTCGCCATTCATGAAAGCCTGGGTCTCGGCGATGTTGGCTCGCGGGGTGCGGGATTGCAGTTTCTGTCGGCCGTCCGACCCCACGATGAGGCGGCGCGTCCGCCCTGTGACTTCGGCCACGTTGTCGGTGCCGAAGCGCTCGATGATCGCGTCGAGTGCTGTGGCGATCGGCGGGAGGGCGCAGAGCTGCTCGACCATCCGGTCGCGCGCAGCGAGCGCGGCTTGGCAGAGAACCGGAGCACCATCGGCATCGCTCGTCGGCTCGGAACGGGGATTGCCGTTCTCGTCAGTGAACACCGCCATGAGCCGCACGGGAAAGCTCTTCATCAGATACTGAACAACGGTCTCGCGGGGAGACAAGTCGATCTCGAGGGCTTCGCGTTCCTCATCCGACAAGTCGGCGAGCCGCCGGTCGAGCATCGCTTCGGCGGTAGAGACCAGCTGAACCACCACAGCATTGCCCTCGGCGATGGCGCTATCGATGGCCGGCAGCAGGCTCGGAAGCTTCATCGAGAGCAGCAGCTGCGCGAAGAAGCGCTGCTTGGTGCCTTCAAAAACCGAGAGCGCAGCCGACTTTGCTCCGCTGTTGAGCGTGCCGCCTGTTTCGCAATCGACGATACGCGTGGCCTCGAGCGCCTCGCGCAGATTGGCGTGGATGATCGCCCAGGCGTCGGCATAGGCATCGTAGACTGCGATCTGATCTGCGCCGAGGTGATGCTCGAGGATCTCGTATTCGACACCGGCGAATGAGAGAGCCCGGGCCGTGTAGAGCCCGAGCGCCTTCAGATCACGTGCGACGAGTTCCATCGCCGCGATACCGCCTGCCCGGATGTCGGTCACGAACTCCTCGCGGTTGGCAAAGGCGGTCTTCGGTCCCCAAAGGCCGAGCCGTGTAGCGTAGGCGAGATTGTTGACGTCCGATGCTCCAGTCGCCGACGCATAGAGCACACGTGCTCGTGGCAGCAGGTTCTGGAGGCGTACGCCGGTGACGCCTTGTTCCGAGCCCTTGGTCTTGCCACGCGAGCCTTCGCCGCCAGCAGCATTGGCCATGGCGTGCGCTTCATCGAAGACAATCACGCCCTCGAAGTCCTCGCCTGCCCAGGCGAGGATCTGATCGAGCCGGGTCGCATCGGCGCGGCCCGAGCGGAGCGTCGGATAGGTCACGAAGAGGATGCCTTCCGGCATCATGATGGGGGAGCCGAGCTTCCATGTCGCCAGCGGCTGAATGTCGATGGGCAAACCGCCGAGCGCGGCCCAGTCGCGGCGTGCGTCTTCGAGCAGGGCTTCGTTCTTGGAAATCCAGATGTGACGGCGCTCGCCCTGCACCCAGCGGTCAAGGATGACGCTGGCGACCTGACGTCCTTTGCCGGCACCAGTGCCGTCGCCGAGGAAGTAGCCCATGCGGTAGGCCTTGCCCTCGGCGCTGGGCACAAGAATGCAGCCCTTGTCTTCGGGCATGAAGCGGCCCGGCAGATCGCGCGCATGGGCGCTTGCCGCGTAGATGAGGGTCTCGATCTGCGCGGCCGACAAGAGACCCTTGGCGATCACATGCCCGGGCAGCTTGGGTACCACGGACGGGACTGGCGCGGTGATCGATCCCATGGCGACCGATTCCACGAGCGGTGTCGGATGATCGGCTGCACTTGGAATCGCGATGCGGCTCGGGCGGTAGGGCAGATAGTGCCCGACCTGCTCTGGCGTCGCCGCAGGCACTTCGAGCGCGGAGAATGCGACATCAGCCGCTTCGCTGGTGTTCGGACCTCGGCTCCTCGCGACCGGCATCGGCCGGGCCGAAGGTCGAAGCGATGGCAGTACCTTGAGCGGTCTGGGCGGTATTGCCGCAAGGCTTGGTGGTGACAAGCGCGCCGGGATCGCATCAACGAGCGCGCAGAGTTCAAGGAAGCTAGCCCCGCGGCCAGTGACGGGCTCGCTCGCGACATCCAGTTTGTCGATCACCAGCAGCCGCGTAGTGATCGACGTGCCATGGGCGATGAACCCGCGTTCGATGGCAAGATCGAGGCGCATGGCGGCAGGCTCCGCCAACCGGCTGAAGAAACCCGGCAGGTCGAACCACTCGGGAAGGATCGCGACCATTCGTCCGCCTGCGGCAAGCCGGTTCCATGCCGAGCGAAGATGCCGCATGGCCGTCCGACCGTCGCGGCCGCGCTCAGCGCTCCACGAATAGGGCGGGTTCATCAGGACCGTCTGCGGGCGGACCACATGCGGCAGGAGATCGTCGATCAGCTCGCCATCGTGGCCAGTGATCCCGGCTGCCGGGAACAGTTGAGCGAGGCAGTCGCGACGAAGGCCCGAAATCTCGTTGAGCGCGAGGCGCGCGCCAGCTTTCTCCGCCCAGACGGCGAGCATCCCTGTCCCGGCTGATGGCTCGAGAACCAGCTCCCCGCGAGCGGGAGGGCAGGCCCGGGCTGCCAGCCAGGCGATGCGCGGCGGCGTTGCGAACTGCTGGAGCTCGATCTGCTCGTCGCTGCGGACAGATTGGCGCGGAACCAGAGCCTCAAGGCAATCGAAGTGGTTCGCGGCCTCGCTCGGACTCGATCGGACATCGAGATCGGATTGAACCTGCAGCCAGAGGACCTGCGCGAGCTCGAGCGCCGTGTGAGCGTCGCGGATGGACCAACGCCCGGCAGCGTCACTGCCGCCGAACTGATCGGTGAGGGTGGCATTTAGAATGGACCGCGAGAGCGCCTCGCCGCAGCCAAGCTTCGCGGCAAGGACCTGGGCGGTCGCAAAGACGGATGGCTCGCCCGAAAACGGCAAGGCAAGAACGGGGAGAGTGGACATGGGAACCTCCTGACGACACCCGCGCCAAGCGGGTCTCGAGAGGCTCCAAGCCCCCTCCCCTCTCTTGTCCGGATCAGGCCTCGATCTGCTGCCTGGCCCTGAGGACGTCGTTGAAGTCGGCGCCCGGTTGCTCGGGGCGATGGGTCACGATCACGCGCCCTTCCCGCTCGTAAGCCGCACGCGCCCGGCGTTCAGCCAGGTCTCCGGCGGAATCGTGGTCGATAAAAATATGGAGCTCGCTCACGCTCTCCGGGATCGCAACCAGCCCGAAGCGTTCTGTGCCCAGCGTTGCCCAGCAGGGGATGCCGAACAGCTCCTTCGCGGACAGGGCTGTCTCGATGCCTTCCGCCAGACCGAGCCTGCCGCCGCGCGGTCCGTGAAGCCGAACCGCGCCGCGTCCCAGAGCTCCAAGCGCGCGCTTGGGGCCATCAAAGCGGGCAACGCGGAAGGTCTCGAACTCGAGGAAGGTGCGATGGAGCGCGATAACGCCGAGATCGGTACGCACCGCCGCGAGAAGAGATGGGTGAAAACGCACCGATCCCTTGGGCCCGAGCGGAGTACGCGGATGATAGCGCAGATCGGAAGAGCCGGTACGGATGGCGCGACCTGTAAGATAGCGCTCGGCCGGGCTGTCAACGAGACACGTCGCCTCGCGCCAAAGCCGCTGGATATGCTCGCTCGGGACCGCTTGCTGCATAGCGGTTCGGACAGGCTCGGATCGCCCGTCGAACAGCGTCGACGACCTTACACCGCGCTGCGCGAGCGCCGCCAGAACAGCGGCATTGGTACAGCCGGCAAAGCAGTGGAACAGGATCGCCCGCAAACCGAGCGTAACGCTGAGCGAGGGTGTGCGATCATCATGCGCCGGGCATCGGCACATGCCGCGCGAGCGTGACCAGAAGCCATCAAGGTCGGCAACAATCTGGCGAGCACGGGCTTCAAGGCGATCTTCAACAAGGGCATTCGACATCGGGCATCTCCATCACGGATGCCACCGCCCGCGCAGCCTCCACTCTGCGCCCTTCACGACGCGCTTTGATGCGCGACATGTTCTTTGTATGTTCTCATTTCTGATTCGGCAAATCGAGAACGTGTCATGGGAAAAAGCTGGTATATGTTCGCAGCCCTCTCGCTGTTCGCCCTCAGCAGTGGTCCTGCTGAAGCGCAAACAACGCAGGCGAATGCTCGGCCTGATAGACCACAATCGCAAGGATCTGCCACTGTTCTGCGGCCGGATGGCTTCGTGCTCTACGAACATGGCAATTGGTCACAGTCTGTCGGCGAAGGGACAAGTCGGCTTAGGGCCACCAGCCCGCGCGAGCGAGAATCACCAGAACAGACAAGCCGATTGAACCGCGAGAACCAGAGCAGTTGGCGCCGGACGATCTACCTGCCTCAGGTTTTGGCCGCTGAAGCCCGCTATTCCTTGCCCACCGGGCTACTCGATGCGTTGGTGTGGACTGAATCGCGATACAACCCCCTTGCGGTCAGCGCAGCGGGAGCAGCCGGATTGGGGCAACTGATGCCCGGTACCGCAAGAGCACTCGGCATCACAAATCGCTACGATCCCGGCATGAACATCCTTGGCGCGGCGCGCTATCTGCGTCAGATGCTCGATCGGTTCGGCTTGGTCCACCTTGCCGTTGCTGCCTACAACGCCGGCCCTGGCGCCGTCGAACGGGCTGGCGGGATACCGATCAACGGGGAAACCCCCGGTTATGTGCGCGATGTCCTGCGCAGTTGGCACTGAAAATGAGGGATTAGGTGAGCACAGAGCGCCAGCGCATTGCCGGGATTTTGGACCGTGCCAAGCGCGGCTTGATCCTTACGACCGACCAGCACGAAGTCTGGGTGATTGAGGTGGAAGAGGATGTCGACCAGCTGATCGGCTCGAAAGTCACCGTTGATGGTGTCATCCTTGGAATTGATCGCCTGCGTGCAGACTGGATCGGCAAGTTGTGACGAAGAGCATCACGCAGCTCGCTTCCGGCCTCGCTTGATTTCGACGACCGATCCGACGTTCAGGAAGTCAGCCCAATCCTGCATCATGCGCCGACGAGGTGTGAGGTACTCAGCCGCGTTGTAAGCGCCCCGAACCTCATTCTTTTCGGAGTGAGCGAGCTGCAGCTCGACCCAATCTTCGTGGTAACGGCGGATCCAGACCGGCGGATCGCCGAACTCGATCAATTGCTCGTTCGCCCATGTGCTGGCCAGTCCCCGAAAGCCATGCACCGTCTGCCGGGAATGATATCCGAGCCGGTATAGTGCATAGATCATGGTATTCTCTGACAGAGGCTTCTCCGGATGATTGCCGGGAAAGAGGAACTCGCCCGTCGCCGAACCCATGAGCGTTCTGACGATGGCCACCGCCTGGGCGGACAAGGGGACGAGATGGTCCCGGCCCATCTTCATCCTGTCTGCCGGAATGCGCCATAGTGGTTCCGGACCGTCCAGACCTTCGAACTCTGACTTGACCGCAAATCGAAGCTCCTTGGTTCTGACCCAGGTAAGCAAGGCGAACATGACGGCGTCGCGTGTGATCAGGGAGCGCCGCTCACCCTCTTCCCTATACCCGCGCAGCTTGTCGATGAACGTAGGCAACTCGCTGAGCGGTAGGCGGCTCATGTGCTGAACCCGTGGACGCGGCTTCAAGGCCCCGCGAAGGTTTGCAGTCGGATCATGGCTGGCAAGCCCACAGGCAATCGCGAACTGAAAGACCTGTCCGACACCCTGCTTTGCACGTCGACTTATGTCGAGCGCACCGCGCTTCTCGATCTTGCGGATCATGGCGAGGACGTTGGGCGGCGTGATCTCGTGAATGGCCTTTTGACCGAGAGCTGGAATAACGTCCCGCTCCATGCGGGACCAAACGCGTTCGGCATGCGCAGGGTTCAGAGCGGTCTTGCGGTTCTCATGCCAGCGCTTTGCCACCGCCTCAAAGGTCGTTTCGGCGTCACCTTCGCCCTCCCCCTTCGCCTTCATGGGATCTGATCCCTGGGCGAGTTGGGCCTTCGCTGCGAAACGCTTCTCTCTGGCAGCGGAGATACCCACGGCCGGGTAGGCGCCGAAGGACAGCAGCTTTTCCTTGCCCGCAAAGCGGTACTTCATCCGCCACAGCTTCGTGCCGTTTGGCTGGACGAGCAGGAATAGCCCTTCGCTATCGAAAAGCTTGTACGCTCGGTCATTTGCCTTTGCGTTTCGGGCCTGAGTCTCTGTGAGAGGCATTGGGGGTATCGCTCCTTTCCGACACTCCGCGAAAATACCCCCAAAATACCCCCACGCCAAATCTGGCTGCATGTGGACGGCATCGGGTGCATACGGACGCGAATCACCCGCAACCCTCTGCTCTTCTTCGTTTTTTTGGAAAAATCCGGAAGCATCTGGAAGCTTCCGGAAAGGGGATTGGTAGCGGAGGAGGGACTCGAACCCCCGACACGCGGATTATGATTCCGCTGCTCTAACCAGCTGAGCTACTCCGCCCCATGGCGTGCCCTTCGCTGCGGTGTGGTTAGTTCCGCTGGGCAGGCCGCGCTCCTAACCTTGCCCGACGGGTCGGTCAACCGGGTTTGCGGGATTTTTTGCGCGAGGATCCGGATTGGTCCCAACCCTCAAGCTCGCGGCACGTTCCTTCTGCCTACATGCACCCTTTCCCCGCAGATGCAGGCGCCAGCGATGCCTGCATCATGACCCAGCGCGGGCGTGGACAAGCAAGCATCATCACCGATAATCGGCGGTGAATCGACGCCCAGATGCTCGACCATCGCCACCCCGCAGCACCAATCAGACCATCGGCGTGCATCCACCCGCCAGGGACGCGATCCGCTGCGGCGAAATAGTCAACACCAGAGGGGCGCAAGGCTGTCCTGGATGCCCGGCAATCAGCCGATACTGCGCGTTGGCACGTGTGAATTGCGAGCGAGCGGCCAAGCCGTTCAAGCTTCACAAACCCCTGCGGCCAGGCCTTGGCACCAGGCTGCATGGAACAGGGAGATAGACGCCGCGCTATCCTCCAGTTCTCGCTGCAAGGCCTGCGGCCCGTCAGCGCGGCATCACCGTCAGGACTTTGCCGACGCGCTCAACCGACAGCATCGCAGCGCACCGCGCAGATGATTGCGCGGGATGAAAAGGCCCTGCCCTAAAGTAGAAAATTCTGGTAGGGTCGATAACAAAGAATTGCATGCTCAGAGAAGAAATACCAAACAACAAAATACACACCGAAAGCCGAAAGCGCGAGAATCTTTGAGCTTTTACCAATCGATTTTTGGTATACGCTTTGCATCTCGGTCAATATCAGAATTGATACAGGCATCACATAAAAGTTAAATCGATGCAAGGAAAGCGTCGAAATAAACATTAAAGGAGATAAAGCAATCGTTATTGTCGACATTATTTTAAATAATTGGAACTTTTCAGGATCAAATTTTTTGAAATTTTCTCGCAATAAGAAGAAAATCAATGCTGGAATGAGGCATATAATGTAACGAATGACAGCACCATCCGAGTTCACCTCACCGTAGATCTGATCGATATATCGATCTTGATACACTTCAAGGCGATCTCCAATAAGCAGAGTTACTGCGGGTACAAACACTACCGCGCCGGCAAGCAACTTGAAGAACGAAACAGATCTGCCTGCAAGGGCTGCTAGCGGCAAGAAAACCAACGCTGATGTGTGGAACTGACCAGCAAGCAAGATCCACGCGGCGGTTTCGCCACCTCGCCTTCTGGAAAATGCAACGAGAGCGCAAAGAAAGAACGCCAGAGCAATACCTTGGCGCAAGCCAGACATTCCCAACTGGACAATCAGGACCGGGAAAAACAGGGTCAGGGCCATCCACGGCTGCGAGCTGAATCGAAAGAACTTGAAATAACCCCATAATATAATTGCAGAGGAAATCACGTTGAGCCACATGTAATCAAGATCGAATCTTCTGACAGAATCATTCAGAATTTCGAAGCCAGGCTCTGCTCCCTGCAGGTAATCCATCAGGGTTAGATCTAAAGATGCATTATTAAATCGCGAAAGATATCCAAGATAATCACAACCTACGTTGTTTCGGCCACCCATAAACCACAACAGGAACATTGCGGTTAGAAATATGGCAATAAGGCTCATTCTCTTTTTTGAAGAGATCGAAATTGCTGAAAATAGAGAATAGATTATCAAGTACATGATGTTTCCATTTTACATTATTTTAATCAGGAAAAGTCGTCCATACATTTACTTCTGAAACCAAATTCGTTGCGCAGTCGGAGAAATTGTTGAATTATCTCATCTAGCTGCCCAATATTCTCGGCGATATTTCTTCCCATATTGTGAGGATGCCACCAGAGATGATAGTTAAGGCCCAATCGTGCTGCCCGCTCCATTTCGGCTTTCACTCGTGCAATGTGCAGACTTGAAAATGCCGGCAGTCGCTTGTCCCACGGCCGCAAGAAGCGGGATGCCTCCAAGTTGGTGATGCCTGACACTTGCTCAGGGCGCTCAAACCCCTGCCACCCGAACAGCGGTATCATGCTGTCTGCATACCTCATCGCCCGGATTGCGAGAGAGTTGTCTCCCTTTGACCGGGGCCGGTACACACCAACGGCCGGATTTCCCCGGAAGCGGGTTATCCCTCTGCTTGCGGCCACCTGAAGGTGCTCTAGGCTCATCTGGTTGCGCGGAAAGACGATGCTCTGGAGTTTGTGCCCGCTATCCGATGCGATCGCGAGCGCCGCGTCGAGGTCTGCACCGAAGGCCTCGCAGGTACCGCCATTCTCCAGGCAATAGAAATGTGAAAAGGTGTGCGTTGCAAGCTCCTGTCCTTCAGTGTCCGCAATTCGATCAATCACGGATCGTCCGAAGTGCACTGGATCTTCGGCCTCGTTTTTGCCCAGGCCGTTCTCGATGAAGGCATATGGTGAGAGTGCTGGCTCGCGATACTTCGGACGAAGGGCGGGCGGTGGAGAGTAAGTCAGAGCTTCATCCCGGCTGCGCGCAAACAGAAGTCCAACCGTTGCCCATGTTGCTCGAATGCCATTCTGTGCGAAACGAGACAGGATCAACGGCACGGCCTGCCTGACCCCGAGTACAGCATCGCCATAGTCCTCCGTCGTACGGTGATCGCGAACGCCCCACATCATTTCGAAATCAAGCGAGATTATCAGCGATCCGGTCATGAACGCATTGGCCTCACGAGGAGATGACACTTTTTAAGCATTCTTCGCACTGCTTTTCCGGCAAAGTTCAACAGATCAACCACCGCGGGGACAGGATCTCCAAATTCGAACACCGCGCCAATCGTCCGAACTGCTGGCCCGGTAACGCGAGTGTCGGGCTTTGGTAGAAGAAATGACCGCGCCGTCCGGTAAAACATGGCCGACCAGGCATCCTTCACCGCGTAACGCCAACGAATGCCCTGGGTCTGATCGTTCTCTTCAAGTGCGCACGGAAGTCCCGCCAGTTCGAGGTAGGCCGAGAGTACAACAGGCCTCGCCGAAGCTTCGGAAAGGGAAAACCACAGCGAAGGGCGGACGTTGATTTCTATGATATGCAATTCGTTTGTAAGCAGATGCCGTTTGAACTCTGCTGCAGCTATGCCGCGATAGCCCATAGCGCGCAGGAACTCGCTTGTGACAGCCGCGCTTTCGATTTCGCTGGAGCTCTGCACGAGCGATGCCGAACCGAAGCCGGGCGGGAATTGCCGAAGCTTCCTCGCGGTGAACATCTGGCGCATGCCTCCGCCCCGATCAGCATGAACGCAAGCAAGCGAAATCGCGCTTTCCGGTCCTGGAACAATTTCCTGGACAAGCAGTAAGCCAGCACCGCCTGGAATGTCGTCAATGCATGCTAGCAACTCGGATGCATCGGCGGCGGTCCATCCCTTTTTCCCGTTCATGCCCTCCTTGACGGCGTCAATCCTGGCCGGTTTGATCATCACAGGATAAGTAACCTCCTGCGACAAGTCTCCAAGTTGGTCCTTCATCCTGCGCCAGATGCGCGGGCAGCGAACGTTGTGTTCGAGGCAAAGGTCGTGAAAACGATCCTTGGACATGATGCTCTCGGCAACACCGTCCGAGTAGCTGTCCTGGAAGCTGAAGTAGTTCGCCAGGACTTCTGCATGGACAATTATGAAGTCGACGTCCTGATCAGAGGTCGGAAGCAGGACTGGCTTGACGTCGGAAGTTACCTCCACGGCCAATCGGCACATTTCAGCGAGGCGCCGATCAGTGTCCGGCTCTATGAGAACTCTGTCTAGGTAGCGGGAAGCGCAGCCGGCCTGCAGGCTTCTGGCGACGCCGGTCACCTTGACCCCGGCGCGACCAAGCGTACGCACCACGTGCAACCCGGTTGGCGATAGGCCAAGCACGAAAGCCGCAGGCTTGGCCGTGGGAGCAATCAGTTTCATGCCCTGGAGATCTCGTTGCCGAGAACCTGCCCGAACAGGTCGGCCAGCTTTCGGGCCTGTCCTGCCGGAGAGAAATGCGTCTCTACCTCTCTGCGGGCCGCCGACGCCACACGTCTGCGCAAAGCCGGATCATCAAGGAGACGCTCGATCACATCTTCCCATTCATCGAGCGTACTGCACAAGAATCCCGTCTCGCCATGCCGGATAAGGTGAAGATTGTATCCCACCGCTGCGACGACGGGGACGACCCCGGCCGCCATGTAAGTTCGGGCCTTGCCTCCGGACTTGCCTTTCGCCCAGTCTTCCGGTGGAAGCGGCATAAGGCCAATGTCATAGCGCCCAAGCGCAGAAAGTTCTCCGTCGAGCGACCAGTCGTGGAGCTGCCAGTCCACGCCTTCCATTGCGAAGTCGTTCCCACCCATGATTTCCCATCTTAGGCCGGGATGGCGCCGAGCAAGGCGTTGGAGCGGTCCTTGAATGAGATTCAGATACTTCACTGTGGAGGGCGACCCCAGCCAGCCAATAGTCAGTGAGCAAGTATCGGAGCTGTGCGCGCGCATCGGGATTCGCGATGTGTCTTCTGCGGCTTCCAGGGTAACGGCGGTACCGCCCTCGTCGCGAGCGGCATCGCGCAGCCAGTCATTGCCGGCAATGGTGCAGTCGACCAGACGCAAGAGCTCCCTGGTCTTTCCTGCGGAGCGGAAGAAGGTCGCGATCGGATTGTATCTGCTGGACTTCTTGATGAACAACGCATCGTCGTAGTCGAAGAAAAGTTTTGCTCCGCGAGACTTCAGCATACGTTCGATCCATGGCGGACCAAACGGGAAAAGCTCTCGTTGAAGATAGATTATGTCGTAGGAGCGCCATTTTCTGAGCGCCCAAAGCCGTTTCACGACCGCTTGAAGCGTTACAAGGACTTTGAGAATGGTCTTTCCAGGCGTCAGGCTCAGCCGGTACATTCTCTGATCCATGAAGCTCTGGACGTCGCACCGGACGTTCAGGGCCTCAAGGTGCGGCAGGTACTGGAAGACCCGGTAACGGGAAGAGGCTCCTTCGAGCGGATAGCGGGTCAGGAACAGGACCCGGATGGGCGTGGCATTCACAGAATGGCCCCCGTGCCCGAGAGGCGGGCATAGATCCGATCATATTCGGCAGCTCCGCGTTCAAGTGAAAACTCTTCCACTGCAACCGCTCGGGACATTTGCGCGATGTTCTCATTTCCTGCCAGATCGATGAGATCCGCTATCGCGACATCGACCCCCTCAAGGTCGACTTCGTCTTCTGACTTGACCGGCAATGCTATGCCGACGCCGCGTCCTTGAAGGATCTCGGCAACATCTCCCACGCCTTCGTTCACAAGAACCGGTTTGCCGCAGGCGAGGAATTCTCCCAACCTGGTTGGGCAAGAGGCAGACTTCGACAATGCGGGTTTGACGAAGAAGATCGCTGCATCCATTTCAGCAATCTCGCAGGGAACCTGCGCGTAGCCGACCTCGCGGATATCGACGCGCGACATATCTATTCCCGCATCGGCCAGTTCCTGTCGGATCAGGTCATGCCCACCCTTGTTGATCACGAGAAATCTGGCGTCTGGCCTGAGTTCAAAAAGCCGTCGCACGACGCGCGCGACATCGCCGAAGAGATACCAGCTGCCCACCGACCCGACGTATCCCAGGCAGAAACCTTGGCGTGTACCTTCAAGCGGCCGAAAGACATCAAGGTTCGTACAAGTGGGGATGACCGAGACTTGCAGTTCGCGGCCAACCAGATAGTCGAAACCACGAAAGATCCGCACGCCGGCTCTGGTAAGCGAGACGATGTGGTCAGCATTGAGGAACAGCACTCGCTCCAGCTTCTTGACCAGTCGAAATACAAGGGAATTGCGTGACCAGATCCCGCCATCCACCCGTTCGTCCGGCCAGAATCCTCGCATGTCGAAGATGAGGCGCGCGCCCGTCAACTTCTTCACGGCCAGCCCTATCAGGCTGCCGATATAGCTACGACAATGGAGCACGCTGACCCCATGCCTTTTCGCCAGGCGATTGGCCATCCGGATTCCAGCAACGACGTCATACGCGGTCGCAATCATCCCGGGGCGGTTGTGCCACTCCAGGTAATGCCAGTCGATGCCGACACTTGAACACTTCTCATGCAACGCTGCCACTCGCGCTGTGTCCTTGAGGTTCGGCGATTTCTCGAAACTCAGAACCGTAAGCTTGTGCTTTTTGGCAAGTAAGAGGACATATTGCAGCACTTGACTTTGCCCCAAGGGGTCAAGCAGTCCAGTGTAGGAAATGTATAGGACGTTGGCCATGCGGCTCCAGATAGTCAGCTAATTCAACAGAGAACGGTAAAAGTCGACGTGGCGCTGTGCGATTGCAGGGAGGTCAAACAGGCCTGCCCTGTCCTTGGCGATCTTGCCCAGATGGCCGCGCATCACGGGATCCGCACAAAGCGTCCGGATTGCTGTTGCCAAGGCTCTGCTGTCGCCCGCTCTTACGATCAGACCGGCATCACCTATCGTCTCGGGTAAGCCCCCGGCGTCACTGGCCACAATGGACCTGGCGAGCGCCATCGCCTCCAGAGCCACCAGACCAAAGCCCTCAAAACGCGAAGGAATTACAACCACATCCGAAGAAGCGATGATTGCCATCAATTCGGCATGGGCCAACGCGCCCGTGAATTTGATCCGGTCACGCAGGCCGAACCGCTCTGCCTGCTCTGAGACAGCCAAGCGCAAGGGCCCGTCCCCGGCAATGACGATGCTCGGTAACGCGTCTTCCTTGGCCAGCAAGACCAGAGCATCGAGCAAGTCCGCGTGCCCCTTTTCGCGCACGATCCTGCCTGGCAATACCACTGTGCAGGCGGCACCGGTTGCGGAACGTGCACGAACATCGAGCGCGATAGAGCGGAGCTGTGCCAAATCCACGGGATTGGGGATGACCTTTATGTCGGCCAATCCCAATGCCCGGCGTACAGTCTCCGCGACAGCAGTCGACACTGCCAGGCAGCCCGTCATGCCGCGGGTATGGAGGCTCGATGCGATAAGTCGGCGGAAAGAAAGGCCCCAACTCGCGCGCGTCGCTCCGGCGTAGGCAAGGTTATGAAAAGTCACGCAAGTCTTGGCTTTTGTGAAGCCCAATATCTTCGCTAGCGATGTATAGATCGATGGGAAATAGAGATGTGAGTGCACAACATCGGCATCCGGCATGGTACTTGCCAAAGCACGTGCCCCGCCAATCAGGTTCCATCGATTGCCGCCCGGCAGACGAACGACCCGTACGCCCCCGGCCAATAGCTGGTCCTCGAGATCGTACGGGCCGCAACGCACCGCGACGGTAACCTGATGGCCCATGCGCACCATTTGCGGGAGCAGCATGACCAGGAGACGCTCGGCCCCCCCGCACTGCAAAGTATCAATCGCGTGAAGGATCTTCACGAATCGTACTTCAAAGTCCTGACAACCCGAGCGGGATTCCCGACAGCGACGCAGTTTGGGGGTATGTCGCGCGTCACTACGGCATTTGCACCGATGACCGAGTTGCTGCCTATCGTCACCCCTTTCGTGACAGTCGCTTTGGCGCCGATCCAGACATTGTCGCCGATTGCGACCTCATCGACGTTGAAACCCGAATGTGCAGTCAACAAGTACGGGCCAAACACATGGTCATGGTCGCGGATTGTGACATGCTCTGCGATCAGGCAACCACGGCCAATCACGATTGCCCCTCTTGCACAGACGACACTGAATTGACCGATGTAGGTTCCTGGTCCGATTTCAAGCCGGCCGTGTTTGACCGTAACCTCGCAATACCGGTCCAAAGAAGTTTCGTCGCCGATGGAGAGGGTTCCCCCATCAGTGCACCTCAGGCGGACATGAGGCCCAATCGCAATCCGGCCTGTAGAAAGGCATCCGGATCGAAATAGTATGATCCGGCCTTGCAATTGCGCGCGCATCCGCGCCGCGAAGTTAAGCGCCTTCCGGATCACACCGAAAACTGAGCATTTCACAGCGATGTTCCTGAAAACAGGTTACAGATCAAAGTATCTGCTTGAAGGGCAGAGCCAACACCGAGGTGTCGACGCGCAATCTCTTGCGCACAGTCCACCATTGCAACAAACGCAGGACTACCAACACAAGGGATGCCGCAGTTGCAGCGCCCACAGCGCCAAACTCACTGGAAAGAGGGACCGCAAGGGCCCCACTCAGCACAATGGCAGCAATCCAGATCACCAGCCCCTGGCGCTCCTGCCCGGTAAGCATCAGGATCGATTCACTTGACCCGAAATAGGCTCTCAAAGCCTGCCCGATCGTGAGGACCAGCAACGCATCGTATCCGCCTGCAAAGCCTTCGCCGTAAAGCGCACCCAATAGCCACTCCCCGAAGGCGACGAACAGCACCGCTATGGGGACGGTTGCAATGAAACCGGCAAGTGCGCTGCGCGATGCAACTTGCTGCAACGACACCAGATCGCCGGCCCGATGAGCGCGCACGAAATAAGGCTCAAATGGCGGCGTAACAACTTGCAGGCCAAGCAGCAGAAGGGTTGATGCGGACATCGCAACACGGAATTGTGCGACCTGCTCTTCGGTCGAAACAATGCCCAGTATGACGGTGCCGATATTCTGATTCACTACCTGCAGCCCGCCTACCATCGCGATGGGCGCCAGATCTGATAGCCATCTCGCCTTCTTCGAGAAGTCGGCAGCAGCTTGGACCATTCCCGCGGGACGGCTCCTGACAAGGAGTAATGCCCCGACCAGAAATGCGATGATCGAAGCGAAAATGTTGCAGAAGATGGCAGCCAGCGCGTTGAATTCCGTGCTCGGCCAAAACATGAAAGGCAATGCAAAAACTGCAAGAAGCAGGGGCCGGATTATGCCGCCCGGCAGCATGCTCCAGGCGACACGCCTCAATCCCTTCAAGGCCGCAGCTCTCAACAATCCCAAAGCTATGAAAGGAATTAGAAGCAGTGAGGCGGCCAGTTCGGTAGAAACGAGTCCAGGGACCGTCCACCAAAGCAGATACGTCACCATCATGACGATCAACGAGGAGCCGACAACGAAGCGGCCCGACCAGATCCAGACTCCCTTCATGCGGGGCAGGTCGTGATCGACGTCTGCTTTCGCCGTCTCGCGGAGCAAGAGAGTTGGCAGGCCGACGTGCACCGGAATTGCAATCATCGCCATGATGGAGGTCGCAAGGGTGTATGACCCGAATTCGCTCGGCCCCAGCGATCGGGCAAGTACGACGGAACTGGCCATCATTGCTAGTATCCCGCCAGCCCGCAAGGCAAGCGACGCAATGCCGCCTCGGAGGAGACTGGCCCGTGTCCCGGACCCGGCGAGAATCTCGCGCAGGAGCAGCTTGATCGGCTCCATTACGTGAATGTCCTCAAAGCCGCAGATCCGTCGTATCTGGTTCGAACATGCACTTCAGATCGAAAAGAACGTTTACGGGGCGGCCAAGCGAGCGAATTTCCGTCGTACCCATGCTCCGGAATTCGTCATGGGCCACCGCCAGTACGATAGCGTCATAACTGCCCGGGCTGGGGGCATGGCAAACATCAAGTCCATATTCTGCCTTGGCATGGTGTGCATCGACCCAAGGGTCGAATACGTCCACCGTGGCGCCGTACTCGACCAACTCATCGATGACATCGACCACACGCGTGTTGCGCAAGTCCGGGCAGTTTTCCTTGAAGGTCAGGCCCAGTACGAGGACGCGGGCGCCCTTGATGGCAATCCCTTTCCCGATCATGGCCTTGACCATACGCCCCGCGACATAGGCCCCCATGCCATCGTTTATGCGGCGACCGGCCAGGATCACTTGCGGATGGTAGCCCAGAGACTCTGCCTTGTGCGTCAGGTAATAGGGGTCGACGCCGATGCAATGCCCGCCGACCAAACCGGGGCGGAATGGCAGGAAGTTCCACTTGGTCCCTGCCGCGCGCAAGACAGCGTCAGTGTCGATATTCATGCGGTTGAAGATGATCGCGAGTTCATTGACCAAGGCGATGTTGAGATCGCGCTGGGTGTTTTCGATCACCTTTGCAGCTTCGGCCACGCGGATCGAGTCCGCCTTGTATGTGCCTGCTGTAATGATCGAGGCGTAGAGCGCATCGACCTTGTCTGCGACTTCTGGCGTGGAACCCGACGTGACCTTGCGGATCGTCGTGAGGCGGTGATCCTTGTCGCCCGGATTTATCCGTTCCGGGCTGTAACCACAGAAGAAGTCCTCGTTGAAGCGCAAGCCGGAGACCCTCTCCAGCACCGGGACACAGTCTTCTTCCGTTGCACCGGGATAGACGGTGCTTTCGTAGATGACGATATCGCCTGTCTTGAGAGCGCGCCCTACGGTTTCCGAGGCCTTTAGCAGCGGGGTCAGGTCCGGGCGTTTGTGCGCATCAATCGGCGTCGGAACCGTGACGATGAAGACTTTCGCCTCTGTGAGATCTGCAGGATCGGATGTGAGTTTGAGGTGCCGTGCATGTGCTAGCTCTTCGGATGTCACCTCAAGCGTTTGATCTCGCCCGGCGCGCAGTTCGGCAATTCTACGTTCGTTGACATCGTAACCAATAACGGGACGATGAAACGCAAACTCAACCGCGAGCGGAAGACCAACATATCCTAAACCGATTATTGCTATTTTATCATCAGACATAATTTATGTTCTTCGTATGAAGAGGAGAAATCGCACTCGTGACCACATGATTTCCTTCTCGTTTTGCCCTGATACGCCTTCGTCTAATTTTAAGAATCTCTTTTATTATCGGTATTTTATTTAATAATATAGACGATCTTGCCGCAATTGATCCTTTCTTCAAATAACCAATAGTAGACGTAAATGGATATGCCATAACTATGCTAGGAGAAATGACCCTTATAAAAGATATCGCACCCTTATTGTAAAACGATTGAAAATCGTCTGCACAATGAATTACAGGATGGTTAATACACAATATTTTTTCCGCCGCTTTCTTTTCGATAATATAGCATAAAGCGGTTCTAACAGCATTAGCTGACATAGGTGTCAAAAGCCTTGCACCATTAACAGTAATTGATCCATACGAAGACATTTCCTGTCGCTGTATAGTTGGACTATAAAATGATATTACCTCACCCTCCCTAATGACCTCACTTAATGCATCCACAATTTGATCAAAGTTTTTTGGTAATACCGCATCATCCTCAACGATAACGGCGCATTTACCCTGAATTTCAATAATTTTTTTATAGGCGTTTAGATGAGAAAGTGCGCAACCTATTTGACCAGCCGAAAGATTTTCCAAATCTGCACATTTTGGATCAATAGCAATTTGATCTTCACCCACCACCCCAACAAACTCGTACTTCATACGAGTTTTTTCATTTAGCTCTTTATTTATATGATCGAAGCGTTTTTTAAACTTATTATTTGCAATAACAAATATTTGTGTTTTATTTGCCATGGTGTTCATCCTACAATCCTTTAGGTGCGCCTTATCTTAATTTTTCAATTTAGGTACGAGATTATCAACCATAACTCACTTCCCGTAGTATTCGCGGAACCAGCTCACGAAGCGGGCGATCCCATCGCGAAAATCGGTTTGCGGACGATAGCCAGTGAGTGTCTGGAGCAGCGATGCATCGGCCCAGGTGGCTGGGACGTCTCCCATCTGCATCGGCATGTAGTTGCGGACGGCCTTCTTCCCGAGGCAGTCCTCGATCGCATCGACAAAGTCGAGAAGGCGCACCTTGTCCGAATTGCCGATGTTGACGACGCGGAACGGTCCGACGGGCGAAAGGCTGTCTCCAGACGGCACCACACCATCTGCGGGGCGCTCGGGCACGGCATCGATCAGCAGCCGTATCCCGTGGACAAGATCGTCGATGTAAGTGAAGTCACGATACATGTCGCCGTTGTTGTAGATGTCGATCGGGCGGTCCTCGAGGATCGCATCGACGAACTTGTACAAGGCAAGGTCCGGTCGGCCCCACGGACCGTAGACCGTGAAGAAGCGGAACATCGTCGTCGGCAGGTTCCACAAGTGGGCATAGGCGTGGCCCATGCTCTCGGTGGCCTTCTTGGTCGCAGCGTAGATGGTCAGCTGCGTGTCGGCCTTGTCAGTCTCGCTGAACGGCATGTCCTCGTTCGCGCCATAGACGGACGATGTCGAAGCCATCAGCAAGTGGCCCGTTCCCACGCGCCTCGCCGCTTCCATCACGTTCATCGTGCCCACGACGTTCGAGCTCACGTAGGCGTAGGGATTTTCCAGCGAGTACCGGACACCCGCCTGCGCGGCGAGATGCACGATCGCTTCCGGCTGAAACCGGTCGATTGCCGCATCCAGCGCCTCGCGATCTTCAAGCATCGCCTCATCGGCCGAGAAGTTCGGGTCCGAACGAAGGGTCGCATGGCGCCGCTTCTTCAGTTCCACGTCGTAATAGTCGGTCATCCCGTCATAGCCATGCACGCGGAAACCTTCCGCGAGCAGGGCACGAGCGAGATGGAAGCCAATGAAGCCGGCCGTGCCGGTGATGAAGACGCGACGCACGAAGTGATAACCCCTGTCTTTTTTGCTTTAAGCGAGAGCCCAATGGCCCATTTGGTCAGTCGGGCCGCCTGCCCGTGACGCATGCGATGGCGTCGCGATAAGCGCTCGCCACAACAGACTGGTCGAATTTGCGCTCCATGAGCGCCCTGCCCGCCAGGCCCATCGCCGCCCTGTGGTGATCAGGCATGACGACGAACTTGTGCATCGCATCCACCAGCGTGGCCACGTCGCGAGGGCTGCACATCAGCCCGGTGACACCCCGTTCCACCACCGAGCGGCAACCGGGAACATCGGTGGCGATTACCGGTCGTGCCATGGCAGCGGCTTCGATCAGTGTACGCGGCGCGCCTTCCCGATAGGATGGAAGGACAACGCAATCGGCAGCGGCAATCCTTGTGCGCACGTCTGGCGTGGTGCCGAGGTATTCGACGCCATGTGTCGCCTCCCAACTACGCACGGTGCTTTCATCGAAGGCCGAGCGATTTGCTGAATCGGCAGGGCCGAGCAACTGGAACCGCGCGGCAGGCACGGCCTGACGCAAAATTCTTGCTGCCTCCACGAACTCAAGCACGCCCTTGTCTCGCAACATCCGGGCGATGAGCAGGAAGACAGGCGCATCCCCTCCCGGCAACGGCACGGGCGCAAAGTGTTCGAGATCGATCCCGGAACCGGGAAGCACCTGCGCCTGACTTTCGCGAACCAGCCGACGGTCAAGAAACAGCCCGCGATCCTCGCTGTTCTGGAAGAAGACGACAGGCAACCCGTCGAATGCGGTGCGGTAGAGATTCTCGACAAGGTAGCGCAGCAAAGGCCCGGACAGGAACGCGGTGCCCAGACCCGACACGTTGGGCACGAACGGAATGCCAAGCGGCTTTGCGGCTAGAGCTCCGAAGATGTTGTTCTTGATGGTGTAACTCAGCACCACATCCGGCTTTGCGGCAGCAAAGGCTGCGCGCAATTGGCGCATCAGGGCAAAATCCGTCAAAGGATTGAGGCCCTTGACGTTCATATCGAGTGCCACGGTTTCGCAGCCGATGGAGCGAAGCCTGTCGACCGCATGATCCAGGGGCGCAACAACGGTGACCCGCCCGCCTCTGGCCAGAACGTCCTCGACTACCGGCCTGCGGAAGTTCCAGACGTTCCAGGCCGCATTCGCGGTCAGAAGGACGTGGATGGGACGGCTATCTGTCATTTCAGGAAGTGCAGCGACCCCGGAAAGGGCGCCGCCCGTGACGGGAGACCCGACGGAACGAGGACCGGACAGCCCGGACCATGCTTCATTGATTGCAATGCTTTGCAGTCAAGCTCGGGGGATGAGATTTGCCTGTCCGACGCAGAACCACGGCTACCGCACGGCAGGTGAAATTCACCGACCGTTGCGCGTCTCGTCGCGACGGATAGAGCAATCAGAACGCCTCGGAAAGCGCTAAGTTTGCTACGAAAACATTATTTTTTTGACGAGAGATTACTGGGCAATGACGCCCGGACGAAGCCTTGGAACACGGCCCCGAACGAGAGTTCCTCCAACCTAAGGTTGTTGCCATTATATCGTTAGTTATCAGAAAAACACGGGCGATGAATTCTCCGTTCGGCAGTCAAGGGATCATAAAGAAACTCGGGCAGCAGCGCCGCAACCGTAAGGGATATAGCTCACGGCATTCCGCTCAAGGGTTCTGACCACTCGAACTGTAGGTCGATAGCAATATGCCGTAGCCCATCGTGATGATTTCGGTGTTCCCAACGCCAGCCTACCGCACTGTTACCTTCAACTGCGTCCTGTGTCTTTTGAACGCGGGGCCAAAAACACGGGGTAACCATGCAACTCGATCGAACGCGTTTTGCGGCGCGCACGATACGGCAGATGCTTCTGCTGTTATTCGCCGCGTTCGTCGCCATGACAACCACCGCATCCCCTGCCCTGGCGGGCAGTGCAACCAGCGGTGGCATGACGATCAATGACCTTTCCCTTCCCGCAGCACAGCGCGGAGTCGCCTACAGCTTTGACATCAAGGATCGTCTGAGCGGCGGTACGCCCAGCTACACATTCGCGCTGACCAGTGGGTCTCTGCCCACGAGCCTGTCGCTTTCCACCGCAGGCGTGCTCAGCGGCGTGAGCTGCGACAACACCAACGGGTCATTCCCGTTCACGGTCACGATCACGGATGGCAATGCCAACGTCGGCACCTTCAACTTGTCAGTCAATATGACGGCGGGTCCGGGTGGCGCATGCAGCCTCTCGGTCAATCCCGCCACGATCAACGATACCACCACGGTCGGCACAAGCTATTCCTCGACCGCGATCACCCCGTCGGGCACCGGTCCGTACACTTACACTCTGACGAGTGGCGCCCTGCCTGCAGGCCTGACACTCGACAACGGTGGCGCAACTGCGCAGATCACGGGCACCTCGACCGCAACCGGTACCTTCAATTTCACTTACGACATTACCGACACATCAACCGGCTTCGTCACGACGCTGACCGGCACCATTCAGGTCAATGCCGCAACGCTCGCCATCGGACCGGCTTCGCTGCCCAATGGCACGAATGGCACGCCATACTCCCAGACGCTGGTACCGACCGGCGGTAGCGGTCCCTACACCTGCACCGTGACCGCAGGTGCTTTGCCTGCTGGCCTCACGCTTGATGGCGTAACCGTCAGCGGAACGCCGACCTCGGCAGGCAGCTATGACTTCACCGTCACCTGCACCGACCGCTATGGCAGTTCGGCGACCAAGCGCTACACGCTTGTCATCGATCCAGGCCAGGTACTGACCCTCGGACCGGCATCGCTGCCCAACGGCACGAACGGCACGACCTATAGCCAGACCCTCGCGGGATCGGGCGGAACCGGCACGGGATACGTGTATTCCCTGACGTCCGGAGTTCTCCCGGCGGGCCTGACGCTTGACGCGAACACCGGTGCCATCACTGGCACCCCGACAACGCCGGGCACCTACAACTTCACGGCTCGCGTCGTGGATTCCGCTGGCAACTACCAGACCCACGATTACTCCATCGTCATCGCGCCTGGCGCGCTCCTCAACCTCGGCCCCCAGTCGCTTGAATCGCCGACGCAGGGCATCAACTACTCCTCGCCCGTCGTCGCCACAGGCGGGTCGGGCACGGGTTACGTTTACTCGCTGGACTCTGGTTCGCTGCCCTCCGGCCTGACGCTGAACCCGTCGACCGGCGTGATCAGCGGCAAGACCCTGGCCAGTGGCACCTATACGTTCACCGTCCGCGCGGTGGACTCGCAAGGCAACTACGGCACTCGTACCTACGTCTTCACCATTCGCGAGCGGCCTGATCCGACTCTCGATCCGGAAGTCCGCGGTATCGTGGCCAGCCAGTTCAGCACCTCCTCGCGCTTTGCGCAGGGTCAGCTGAACAACGCCATGCGCCACATGGAAAGCCTGCACGGCGGCCTTCGCTGCGGTGCCAACAACGAACTGCGCGTCACCGACACCACCGGCGCAAACGCCAGCAGCCAGCCCTCCGCCGCTTCTGCGGACGATAAGGCATCGGCCAAGGCCAAGCCCACCGCTTTGGTCTGCGACGACGAGGCCCCCAAGATCGCCGCCTGGTCAGCAGGCTCGATCGACCGTGCAACCGACGACATCCATCACTTCAACGCTGATGCAGTGACATTCGGCTTCGACGTTCAGGTCGGTCCCAAGGTCATTGCCGGTGCGGCGTTCGGCTATGGCTGGAACAAGAGCACGATCGGCACGCACGGTTCGCGCACGTCGGACAATGCCAAGTCGGCCATGGGCTATGCCAGCATCAACCCCGTCAAGTCCGTGTTTGTCGACCTTGCGGTCGGTGGCACCTGGATCGATCTTGGCGGAAGGCGCTACGTCACCTCCGATGCCAGCTTCGCCGGCTTCTCCCGCAAGGGCAACGTGACGTTTGGATCTGCAGCCGTCTCGGTCGAAAAGCCGGTGGGTGCAATCCTCGTCGCCGGAAAAGTCCGCTATGACTACATGAGGGCCAGCCTCGACGGGTTCAGCGAAACATCGTCCAGCCCGTATGCGCTGACCTACAATGACGCCAAGCAGACCACGCAGAACCTCACCGCAAGCCTGCGGATGGAGACCAACCTGTCCTATGACTGGGGCCGTCTCAAGCCGATGCTGCGCGCTGACCTGCGTCATCACGTCAGCGGGAACTACGATCAGGTCATGGCTTACAGCGACCTGCTCTCCCGCACCTACACGCTTCGCCATGCCACTTCGAAGCAGAACAACCTGTCGCTGGCAGGCGGTGTCACCGCCAACATCGATGGGACGGAACTGACTGCGGAGTACGGCACATCCTCGACGGCTGAAGACGGCCTGACGGGCGGTGAAGTCCGGATCATGGTGCGCCTGCCGTTCTGACGGCAGCCTTCAACTGATCAAAAAAATGCCGGGGGCGATTATCCGCCTCCGGCATTTTTTGTGCGCACAATGAAGAAGCAGGACGGTTACCAGTAGGACCACTGACCCAAGGCTATCGCCTGCACCGAAAGCAGGAAGTTCGTAATGGCGTGGGCGTAGAAGGCAGGAGCGATTGAGCCTCGGCGTAGCGCAAGACCGCCATAGATCAGGCCGGCGAGCACGGCCGCCAAGAAGTCGCCATGCATGGCTGCGAACGCCAAGGTCGAGACGGTGAGCGATACGGCTGTCGACGCGATACGAACATTCGGCAGCACGATGACCCTGCCGACCATACGCTGCAAGCCGCCCCGGAATGCCAACTCCTCGAACAAGGGTGTGACCAAAGTGGCGCCAAGAAGGCGGAACGCTATCCAGATCGCGGCAAGGATCGGCGGCGCACTGTCGAGCGCTTCCTGCATCAAGTCGCTGCGCTCCATGTCCAGAGGCACAAGCGCCAGCCAGATCAGATAGACCGCCACCCCGCCAAGGATATCGATGGGCTGGATGCGCCTCGCGATCTCTGAACCAACGACCGCCCGGAACTTCCATGCGATGAAAAGACCGACCACCGCCTGCAGCGGATAGAGCCAGTTGAACTCGGTGGAAGCAAGTCCAACCACCATGCCTGCAAGAAGAAAGCCCGCAAGCGGAAGCAGGAGGATCACGTCATTGGGATTCAGGGTCAAATCAAGGTGAGATATCAGCTTGGGGCCCGAAGTCGGCTTGTCGCTGAAAGGCCTCCTGCTGCCGTCATCGAGCGGAGCATGCCAGAACCATGGCAGTTGCATAACCCACAGGAAGAAGAACGTCACCGCCAGTGATGCAAGCAGGCCAAAATGCGAATGAAAGCCACCAACCGCAATTTCTGGAGAGTAACTCTTGCCAATCAGAATGAGCAGGGCGATCCGCAGCGCGTTCGACAGGAATACGGTAACACAAGCCAGCACCAGCAAGACGATTGCCCTAGCCATCTTAAGCCGAGCCCGTTCCGCAAACATGTAGAGCGCCAGCAGCCCGCAGCACAGCGCAATGCCCTGTGCTCCAGCGCATGACGGCGCAATCCGGACCGAGAAATCTGCCATGTTCATTATCGGGTAGGAATCTGGCGAAGGCTGGGAAATCCAGGGTTTATCGCCTGACAGCGCCTCGATGATGAAACTGCTGATCGCAATCGTCAGCGACTGAACCTTCAGATACGTCTGGTCGCTCAAAAGACCATAGATGTTCTGCTTCGCGGCGATGATGAGCCAGAACAGACCCGCATAGGCATAGGCCATCCGGGGCGCCCGGAAGTACGTCGATGGTCGTGCCAGTGAAAATGCCGCTGTCCACGCAATGAACAGGACAAGCATCAGCGGCAGGGCCAGATAGGTTTCGGTACCGTCGATCGAGTCCCTGCACGTTCCCGATCCGCATAGCAGGCTCGGCGAAACGCAGAACGCAGCGATGCCGGAGACGAGCAGCGCCATCCACTGCCATCGCCTCACAGCGCCGTAGGTGCTCTCACCTGCGATCGCCGTAAACCGGGTAAGCAGATAAAGTGCTGCCAGGAAAACGACATTCGCCTTCACCACGTACTTGAGCAGAAGGACAGGATGGAGGCCATTGGCAGGCGTTATCCGGTTCTCGAAGTTGGCATGCCAAACGAGATACGCAGGGACGATGCATAGCAGGACCAGAAGAGGTGGCACGATTGCCCCCCATCCCGAACCTGAATGCCGCAATGCGCCACCTGCTCCAGTTTCGCCAGCTTTTGCCATCACACCTGTTCTCCGACAAACGGATGGACCAGATGCCCGAAATCCGTTGATGCAACTTCTTCCTGCCTCACGTCAGCACTCGCCGTACTCGGCAGCGCGACACGCAGCCGAGGCATTGCGCCCCTTGGCAATCTGCTTTTCCGACATGGCAGGAATGACCCTGTCGAGATTGCTGCGGCCATCGGCCGATCCCAATCCAGCAGCCAGGTCGAACCACATGAACGCGCTCGAAAGATCCTTCCGGACCCCCAGCCCCTGCTCATACATGAGCCCAAGGTTTGTCATTGCTTCGCGACTCTTCTGCTGGGCCGCAAGCCGGCTCCAACGCAGTGCCTCGACGAAATCGAGCGGAACCACTTTCCCCTCGAGATGCAGGAAACCGAGCGCGGCGGCAGCCTCGGGCACGCCCCTGTCTGCCGCGGCATGCAGGAGTTGAAGCACCTCTCCAAGCTGCTTTTCCGGAACTTCCGCAGTTCTCAGGAGAACGGCAAGATTGTACGTCGCCATGGCATCACCGGCCAGAGACGCAGCCTTATACCAGCGCAGCGCCGCCTCAAGGTCCGGCTGCCCTGAAGCCGGATCAGCGAGCAGATCCCCAAGGTAGACCTGCGCCGTAATGTTGCCGCGTTCGGCATAGAACGCCAGCAGGCAACGGGCGCCGACGATATCCTGCGGAACGCCCAGCCCGAACCTCAGGCTGATCGCAAGATTGATCCCTGCCCTTTCCACACCTGCCTGCGCCGCCCGCGCCCACAGCTTCACAGCCTCCGAGCGATATGGGGGAACACCCAGACCCTCGGCAAAGAGGTCCGCCAAGGCAGCTTCGGCAAAGGGCATCCCCTGAGACGCCGCCTCGCGATACCATCTTGCAGCTTCGACATAGTCCTGCTCGACGCCCAGCCCCCGCTCGTAGAGCAAACCCAGAGCGGCCTGTGCTCGAGGATCACCGCGCCGGGCTGCCTCGGAGAGCTTGACCACTCGCGGCGCATCCACACCAGCCCCGATGTCGTTCATCAGCCCAAGCACATCGGGGGCGTGAACTGAGGCAGGATCAATGGGCAGACGGTCGAACCGCTCGACTTTCAACATGTCCAGCGGACAAGCCGGAACCGAGCGATTGTCCTGCGCACATGCGGCGTTCGAACAGGCTGCCGAAGCAGCAACCAGATATAACGAGAGCCTTCGCAGCGAGATCATGCGGCGCCGGCGCTATCCGGTGCGGGGCATCTGCTTAAAGATACCATGCGGCCGCGAACATGATCGGCAGCAGGAGTGGTATCGGCCAGAGCGCACGAACCCGATCTTCATGCGTAAGGAACGAAACCGTGCTCCAGGCATATGCCAACGCCCCGCCGACCAGCAACGCCCCGACGCTTATTGTGACGAAGGTTCGCACGCTAAGAACATGGAAAATCTCGGGAATGGCATAACCGAGGATCCACAACGTCGCGGCCCAGCCACCAGCAGACGACAGCGCGACGAGGTAGCGGTTCAACGACCAGCCATCCAGCTTGGAACCGCGCCCTCTTCGCCTTAGCCTGCGCCGAACGAAGAAATACCAGCGCGCGCAAACCCACAGCAGGAACGGCGCGGCTACCAGCAGGATGCCCAGATGCGCCGAGGCACGCTGGATTCGCACGTTCGTGGTCAGGCCCTTGCCCGTGATGATACTAGCCTGTGTGCCATAACTGCGGAACAGGTTCAGGACCGAACCATCACTCCCCGCCTTCGCCGCACGCGCTGCGACGTTCTTGTCGACATCGCCGATCACGTTCACGAACTGGCCATCATCCTTGCCCTTGGTCCGAAGGTCCCTCAGCGCGGCTACCGCCAGTTCGTCGATCAGGCGCTGCCGATCCAACTGCAACTGCGCATTTGCAAGGCCCTGGGCCACCTGCATGCGCATTTCCTCGGGATCGACAGGATCGGGAAAGCGGTCAAGCAGGACAATCATCCGGAAGGCACCCTTGCCTTGCTGGATGCGGATGTAGTCACGCGTCCGTGCCATCTCCTCGAGCGTAACGAGCATTTCTCTCGGAATTGCCTCGCTGCTGCGGAACACCTGCTGTCCGGCCATCGGAATGGAAAGCTGACGGAGCCTTGCCTTGAACGCATTGACGCGCTCGATCGACGGAACGCCGGAAGCGCGGAAGGCATCTATCTCGCGCTTTGCGGCAATCACCTGGAAAGGCTGCCGCGTGACGACGATGAACTGGAAGAACCGGAACGTTGCGCGACCAGAGAACAACTGCGGCTGACTGCTGATGGCCTGATCGATGGCTTCTGCCGGAGGCTGCGGCTTTTGAAGCTGCATGCCAAGGTAATAGTCGAGCAGAATCTGGCGCCGCGCCTCGCTGATCTGACGCTCGATCATCGATGGCGGACGACGCCCTCCGCTCGTCACCCGATCTTCAACCGCATAGGCCGCGATGAGCGAATTCGCTACCTGCTCCCGCAGTTTTGCAGGTGATTGGCCACTGGGATTGCCAATCCGGACCAGAGCCGTGTCCACATCCGCAGTGGTAATCTCACCGTTCGGAAAGGTCGCGATGACTGCAGACTTCTGGTCCTCGTCCGCAGCGATCGCCGCGGTCCCCGGCAGAACCAGAAACATCGATGCCAAAAGTACCTTCAGCAATAAGCGCAAAACTGATCTCACAAAAACCTTGCCGGACGATTTAGCACCGACGGGAAAGAGCAAAGGCCGCGTAAAAAGCAAAATCGCCCGACCGTACGCGATGTCCGGTGGGCGATGTCACATGACTTGCGGCGTTATCAGGCCGTGAGCGCGGCACCCTTGCCGAACACGCCACGCAGCGAGCCGAAACGGCGACGAAGCTGGAAGGCTGCCATCATCACGAAAGCAATGTAGGCGAGCAGACCAAGCTTGCTGCCATCGATTTCGGGAATGGCCGCCGGGGCCGGAGGTGTGCCGCCGTTCTGATCTGTCGGAGCACCCTGAGTGTTGAAATACTGGGTCGGCGAATAGAGGCTGTTGACCTTGTAGTTGTTCGCGATGTTCGAACTTTCCGCATTCGAGAAATTCGAATCGGGCGAGAATCCGAAGTCGAAGCCACCAGCATTCAGCGAGTTCTTCGAACCAGAAAGCTGGTAGTAGCTTCCGAACGTTCCGCTCAAGGCATTGAGATAGTAAACGCCGCTGCTCGCAGATGTTTCACCGTAACCTGCGTTACCACCAGCAATCTGCTGAGCCGAGCCAAGCGCCACCCAAGTGCCAGCGCTGTTGCGATAGCCGGTCACGAAAAGGTTATCAAAGCTACCGGAACCGCCGGTGAGCGAGGTACCCTTGGTCGCATAACCGGAGAATACGGTCGTGTTGCCATTCGGCGACACGATGCTGAAGTCATACTGTGCCTGCGCCCAGGCAGACGCCGGAACGGTTGCCGCAGCCATCGCGGTAGCGAAAGCGATCTTGCTAAGGATTTTCATTTGGCGCCTTCTTGCATGAATTTCGAAACGCTCGTCGAAATCCTGAACCTTCGGATGCGGTTCCTTGACTCGGCGAGTTTTACATTGCTGTCAGCTAGCAATAGGCACTTCGGAAACGCCGGGACATAATCGTCTTGACTATACCTTTTGTTAAGTGCCCCTTGAAACACCGGAAAGTAATCAGAAAATCGACGCCTTGCGGCTCAGGTACGGCAATGGATTGACCGGGCGACCGGATATCCGGACCTCGTAGTGAAGATGCGGCCCGGTCGATCGTCCAGTCGATCCGACAAGCCCGATGATATCCCCCGCCCGCACGCTCTGCCCCGGGGTAACCAGTAGCCGCGACATGTGCCCGTACCGCGTCTCCATGGCCGGACCGGTGCGCAGCGCCACGAACAGGCCGTACCCCCCGAACCAGGATGCCTTCTCGACAACCCCGTCCGAAGTCGCCCTGACTGGAGTTCCGAACGCCGCGGCAAGATCAATGCCATCATGATTGCGCAACTCGCCGCTAAGCGGGTGGACGCGCAGGCCGAAGCCGCTCGTGAGGGTTACCTTGGGCACCGGCAACGGGCCCACAAAAGCCATTGCAGGACGCGACGTCGGGCCGGCGACGGTGCGGGATGAGGATTCCGCAAGCGCCTTCGCTGCGGCCTGTTGCCATACCCTCCCGCTTGCAGCCAGTTGCATGACCTGCTCGTCGCTGTTGGTGGCCATCGCCGTGAGAACCGACGGACCACGCATTGCAAGGACGGGCATGACAAACTTTGGTGCCGACGGCGCCGGCGTCATCGTTCCATCCTGAGCTCCGGCACTACCGGGTAGCAGAGAAACAGCCACCGACAGAACGATTGTCGCAATCCCGTGGCGCTGCATCATTCGACAACGCCTGCCCGCTGGCTCCACGATTGCGCACAGCCAATGCCGAGCAGCGCTGCATAGATCAATGCGACACCCGGAAGTTGCAAGCTGAAGTCGGCCAAGCTGTGTATCGCAACAAGAACGCTGGCAGACACTGCGAGGACCGGGAATATCCTCTCGCGCCTGCGCCGGAATGCTCCGACATTGCAAAAGCAGACGAGCCATAGGACCGCCCCAACAGCAAGAATCGTGGCAGGTATGCCGAGTTCGAAGGCCAGTTCGAGATAGACGTTGTGTGCTTCGGTTACATTCGTACCTATGGCAAAATCGGCAGCGCGATAGGCTTCGAACGCGTGTGCGAAGCTTCCGTAGCCATGACCGGTCCAGGGAAATCGCGCTATCGCATCGAGGCAGGTCTGGAAGAGAGGCCATCTCTGCGAGTCTTCCGAACCGCTGAACCGATCCAGCGTCGTCAACCCGCTGACGTAGAGATAGAAGAACAGAAGACCTATGACCACGGCTGCAAGCCGCCTATCCGCCCGGAAATACCCGAGCGCTGCAAGCAGGCTGACTGCCACGAGCAGCGCAATGATGAAGGACACCATTCCCATGCGCGAATGGCTCTGAAACAGCCCCATCACGCAGATGCTGGCGGCCAGAAAATACGCCGCCGGGTTCCCGGCAAACGCCGAAAGCGCGCGAACGAGAGAGGAAGGCAGATATGCAACGTCGACCCAGCGCTTGCGAAAGCCGATGAAGGCAAGGGCCGCATTGGCAAGAGCGCAAAGCCCGGCATAAGTGGCAAAGTGATTGCGGTTGACGAACGTCCCCGTCACGTCTCCGACTCCGGCATATCTGGCCTGAAACAGAAGGTCGCGATTGCCCAACGAGAAGTTGATTATTCCGTACAGTGATAGCGCCGCGCCGGACAATCCGATCCAGCGCAGCAGCACAACGGCGCGATCGGACTGTCGAGAAAACTGCAAGGCCAGCCAGAACGCGCCGAGATAGCTGCTTAACCGCACCAGCGCTTCAAGCGTTCCTGCGGGATAGATGCTGATCGTTCCACTGCGGTGAATCCCCAGTGCCGCGTTCGCCTTGTCCCATAGCGGATTGCCGCCCGGCATTCCCGGCACGATCGTAGCGACGATCCATACGACAATAATGATCGCAATGATGAGCGCAGGCAGGAGTTGCCACGCATACTCAATGCTGCGGACTTCGCCGCGCGCAATCTTCCGCAACATCGACAGACACAAGAGAGCCGTAGTCAGCGCAATCGCATGCCAGAAGAATGGCCTGTTGCCCCCGAAGAACATCGGCGCAAGCAACATCAGCCAGCCAAAGGCCCTGAACTCCGTCAGATCGGCAATCTGGCGCTGAGCTGTCCTGCTCATACGGACTTTCTCCGCGCCGTATGCAGGGCATTGATAAAGTCGAGGTGCTCTCGCTGCCGACCGACAAGTGAACGGTGACAGAAGGTAACAAAGCCGGCATCGCGATTGAACCTGGCCAGATCGCGCGCACGATGTCTCGCTGCAAAGATAACCTGATCGCGGGCCAGGTCTTGAAGGCCGGCTTGTCCCTTCGCCGCCAGGCCGTAGGCAAGTCTGGCTCGCCAGGCTGCAATGTTCACCACATGCGGTCCTGTCTGCATCGACAGTTCCAAAGCCGCCACGGCCCCTTTGTTATCGCCACGCTGATTGCGAGCCCACGCTACCCGCATCCAGTTGTAGGTATTGGACGGATCCGCTTCGAGCGCGCGAGCGGCCACGGCAAGCAGTTCGTCGCCTTGTCCCTCGAGGCTGCCATGACCGTTCTGGGGCAAAGCCGTGATCGCAACCGCCGCGTTCGTCAGATTCTTCGCAGGATCGGTCAGACGCGCCGCTGCGACGCTGGTGTCGTAAGCGACACGCAGGCGGTCCTGGTCAACGACCTTTCCGCTGCGCAGCTCATCAACCACATCATTGGCCTCGAACGCCCATGCGTTTCCCAGTAGTCCGGCCAGTGACATGATCGCCACGGCAACTGCCGCTACCGTGGGAAACATCAGCGCGACCGACCGCTCAGTTACCATAAGTGTATGCTTTATAACGGTAGTAATAGTAATTGTAGCCAAGCCGGTCGTAGGACGCGTACTTGCGCAGGTCGACAAGGCTCATGATGGTCCCGCCCAGCGGAACTTCGAGCCGCTTCATGATGCCGACCACGTTCTTGACCACAGAGACCGGGGCCTTCGCCCATGCCACCGAGAGCAGAACCATGTCGACATGCTTGGAGATCACCTGGCTGTCACTGATGGGTGCGAAGGGCGCCGTGTCGATGATGATCGTATCGTAATGGTTGCGCAGTTCTGCCAGCAGCGCCGGAAACGCCGGCCTCAGGAGAAGCTCGTTCGGCGACCGCTGCCGAGCTCCTGCAAGCAACACGTCCAGATCCGAAAGCGTGTCCTTGACCAGGACGTTGCCCACGCTCTCCTGCCCGAGGATGACTTCCGCAAAGCCCGGACCGGACTCGAGGCCGATTGCAGAGCCCACGCGCGGCCGGCGCAGGTCGAGTTCCATCAGCAGCACGCGCTGCCCCCGCATCGCCAGCGAGCGCGCGTATGTGACCGAGGTGAAGGTCTTGCCCTCACCCGCGATCGATGAGGTGATCATGACGATCTGGCGAGGCCAGTCGGACAACTGTGTCTCGATAGCCGCGCGCAGCGTTGTCAGCGATTCCGAAGCGGCAGAATGCGGGTTGGACAGAACAGTATCTTCAGGACTGTCGTCCCCCGCATCCGTCAACGAAACCATCGCCAGCATCGGCCGGCCGGTTATCTGCTCTACTTCTTCCGCCAAGCGGACGAAGGGATCGAGGTATTCAAGCGCGAATGCAACCGCTCCACCAAGCACCAACCCTGCAATCAGCGCCGCCACCAGCGTTGGCACCTTCTGGGGATAGCTGGGATAGAACGCCGGCCGGGCAAGGGTGATGATGCGCGCATCGGGCGACTGGATGCCCTGCTGCTCGCTCGTCTCCTTGTAGCGGTTCAGGAAGTTCTCGTAGAGCGACTTGGCCGACTGCGCATTGGTCTCAAGCTCGCGCAGCTTCACCGCTGCCATCTTCTCGCTGCCGGTCCGCCCAGTCGCCGCCGCAAGGCTGGCGGACAGCGACTTCTCTCGCGCCTGAGCAAGCGAAAGGTCATTCGCCGTCGCTGCAGCAATCTTGCGGATCTCGATCTTGATCTTCTCGCGGAGATCGCGAAGCTCGGCATTGGCGTTGATGACGCGCGGGTGCCTCTCGCCCAGGTTCGTCCTGAGTTCCGAAAGCTTGCGCTGAATGTCGATCTCCTGCTGCCTCAGCCCGGAGATGAAGCCCGATTGCAGGATCGCGCTCGAGCTTTCCAGTCCGGCTCCGCCATTGGCAAGAAGCTGGTTGACCTGGTTCAGCTGGGTCTGCTTCTCCGCGCGAGCCGCACGCGCCATCATCAGCTGCGAATTGACATCGGTGAGCTGCTGACCGACGATCGTGTCGTTCTCTCCCCCGCCCACGATGCCGTTCGCCACGCGATATGTCTCGACCGCCTTGTCGGCGGCAACCGACTGCTGACGAAGCTCCTCGACGCGCTTCTCCAGCCAGTTGGTAGCACGCCGTGTTGCCTCGAACTTGGTGCCGATCTGCTGCGAGATGTACTCGCTCGCCAGAGCATTCGCGAGACGCGCCGCCTTGTCGGAATCGCGCGAAGTGATCTTGATCAGCAGGACATAGGAATTCTTGATCTGATCGACCCTGAGGCGCGCGCCGAGGTTCGACGTCGCGATCTCCTTGCGATGCGCAAGATCGTCAGGGCCACTGGCGTCACCCGCCTTCTCGTCATCCTTCGACTTGGACGGTCCAAACCACGTGCTCGGCGACCACCACTTGAAGCCGCCCTTCGCCTGCTGCCCCAGAAACTCGGGATCATCGTAAAGCCGCTGTAGGTCGACAATCCGCATGAGAATGTCGGGCGACCTGATGGTTTCCGCTTCGGTCGCAAGCGTCGCCATGTCAGGCTGCGCCGAAGACACAACCTGCTCCACGTCAACGACCTGCGTCTTGCGCGTCTCGATCGCTACCGACGCCGCGCTTTCGTAGAGCGGCGTGATCTGCATGACGACGATAGTGGCGAGCACGCCGACGATCGCGGCGGTCCCAACAACGATCGCCCAGCGCCGCTTGGCAACTTCCAGCAGCCGCTTGAGATCGAAATCGCCCCCATTCTCCTGAACGGGACCGTCATTTACCTGCAAAGTGTTCAAGACAAATTCTTTCCGAAGCTCACATCCGCCAGCTGAGCGACAGGTTCAACTTGTTGCGGCTGAAATCGAGAATTGATTGCGCCGAGTTCCTGTGCATCAGTGCATAGGAGAGACCGACTGCAAGGTTGCGCGGAAGCTTGTACCGCACGGTCGCATCGACCGAGTAAAGCATGTCGTGGCGCACTACGTTCGACAGCGTCCCCGTATCGAGCGTGAGAAAGTCGTTGCGCCCGATGCGCCCGCCAAGGCTGGCGGACAGGCGCGGACCAAACTCGCGGTCCGCCGAAACTTCGAGTGTCGTGATGACGTAGTTCTTTGAACCGTTCAGCGCCGTTTCCTCGATGCGACGGTCTGCCGCGACGCGCACCTTGGTATTGGGCGCAGCCGACCAGATCAGCGCAGCGCCGAACACAGGAGAACTGAATCGCCGAAGGTCCCCCGAACGATACGTACGTGATTGGTACCCGACGAAGACTTCCCCGGTCACGAGATTGGTTAGCGCAAGATAGAGACCCGCCGTTCCGCGCCACGTCGTTGAATCGCGCTGGATCCCGAAATCGTCCCGTTCGATTAGGTAGTTGATCTTTACCCATTCACCGCGCAGGACGACCGAATAGCCGGGCGAAAACTGGTATTGCGCACGGGAACGGATCTGCGTCGTCGTGCGGTTCCGGTCGCGGTTGTTTATCGTCCCACCGTCGTTGCGGGGGGTGTTCCGATAACTGTACTCCTGGACCGCGCCATCAAGGTTCATCTTGAGACGGCCGAGTTCGCGGCTAAGGCTTAGCTCGGAGTTCCAGAGTCCGAAGGGCGTAGGTGAGATCGAACTTGCATCGTTGTTCGGATCACCGCGATCCTCATGCGAAAACGAGTAGCTCGTCCGGGCTCTCAAAAAGGTGTCGCGGATCGGCTCGAGTTCGAGACCTGCATTGATATTCCTGTCCCAGCGGTTCTCACGCGTCCTTTGCGCATATTCATAGCGCGTGACCGCCCCGCCAAGGTTAAGCTTGTAGCGGGTCGTGTCCTTCTTGACGTTGAGTTTGGGCGAGGACTTCACGTATAAGTCACTCACTCCGCCATCGCGCGAGGCATAGATGTTGTCATCCAGATAGGCATCGACATCCATCGCCAGGGTGACGCGAAAGCCACCCACGTCCGCTCCTGCGGAATCCTGCCCGAACGCTATTCCGGGTGCGGAAAGTGCCAACGGCCCGAGAACCATCGCAATGCTGTACTTGGCGCACGGAGGGGCCATCTTGCTAACCTTTGTCTTGATTCAGGAAAGACGAGGACAACTGAAATTCACGAAGGACTGATGTTGTCCCGCGTCGGATTCTCGACAAAGTCGGGCGGCCCCTGATTACCGGGTCCCGGGTCGTCGAATGGAGAGTTTCCATTATTCCCGTTGTTGCCATTATTCCCGTTGTTGCCGTTGTTGCCGTTGTTGCCGTTATTGCCATTCCCGGACTGGTTCTCGGTCACTGCAGCAATCGCCTCTGCTGCGGCAGGCATCGCTTCGGCGATCTGCGGTGCAATGTCGGGAAGCTGCTGCGCCAGCGCGGCTGCGGCGGCAGGGTCGGTCAGCACGATCTGCAGGATGCCATCGACTACGCGATAGATGATGCGACCATTGCCGCGAACACCTTGATTGGCAATTTCCTCCTGCGACACGACAAGGATCTGGACCTTGAGCTTCGGATTTGCCTTGCGCAGCTGCTCGATCGATGGCGGCTCAACCGCATTCCAAGCCTGCGTCTTGCCATCGCCCGGCTGATTTTGCGCAGGATTTCCATCGTCCGGCTTTTCCGTAGCCGCTGGTGCCGGTGGGTTACCATCGGTTGACTGCCCGACTGCGACACTCCCGCATGCCAGTAACATCAATGACAGGCATGCCATGCCGACGACACGCGACCCCCGCCGTTCCTGCTTGGCCGCCAATGCACCCATCATTACGCTGTCCACTGTCCAACCCCTTCATCATGCAGCCGGATCTGAAATTGCGATCCGGACATCAGAAGAACCTCTCATTGACTTTGATAATGTCGCCGGGAAGCACGGTTGCATTCACATCAACCGAGACCTTCTTGTTATCGGGTCCACGAATGAGCTCGAACTTCGATTGCTTCGCCCGGTACGTGTAGCCACCCGCAAGTGCGATCGCGTTGAGCACGGTCATGCCGGCCACGTAGGGATAGCTTCCGGGCTTGCCCACTTCACCAAGCACGTAGAACGGGCGGTAGTTCAACACGTCGATCGCCACTTTCGGCGAGATCATGTATCCCTCTTCGCGAAGCCGCCGCTCGATGAGAGCTGTCAACTGCGTGAGCGTAAGACCCACGGCCTTGACCTGCCCCAGCAGCTGAAGAGACAGATTGCCGGTGCTGTCCACCTCGTAGTCACCCGAGATGGTATCCTCGTTGTAGACCCGGATACGAAGCTTGTCGCCCGATCCGAAACGATACGCGACCTCATCTGCAGACTCCGCCGCGTCCTGCGCCACTTTGGCGCCCACGCCGACCAGCAGCGCATCCGCAGACGCAGCTTCCTGCGCCGCGGCCTGCTGGGCCGTCAGGCTAAGGCAAGTCACAAAAGACATGATTACGACGTCGATTCTCATTCAATACTCTTTGACCAACACCACAATACAGCGGATGCGTTCATGAAGTTCTGTACCAAGATCTATTAAAAGACCCAATTTGCGTTGGCTTTGCAAAGTCATGTGCTACGACGTTAATCGAAACGCTTGATCTTTTTCTGTCCCTATCCGCTGATTATTATGAGGAATTGGCCCTTCACTATATCTAAATGCAACTTTCGATACCTACCAGACGCACAAGAAAATCCCATGCTGCCATTGGCTTACAAAAATAAACCATCGGACTATCTGGGCACGGGTTTGTCGCCGTCGTCCTCTGCTGTCGCCGAACCCACGACTGTACGATCGAGGTAGTCGTCGATGTCACCGAGGGCGTCGCCGCTGTTCTCGACCGCCCTATCCCCGGGAAGTGGCGCGGCCATGGTTGGAGCGCTATCGCGTCCGGAACTGTCGCGTGAAGGACGATCCGCCTTGGACCGCAGAGGCAACCGGTCAATTGCCTGCACCAGTGGCGTAAGCAGCGGCACGTCGCCGTCATTACGCGCTCGCGCCACTCGCTTGTCGATATCAGCTCTCATGAGGCCGGGGGCAAAGACGCCCCAATCGAGCAAACCTGCTGCCGCCAGGACCCGCGTTCTTGCATTCCTGGCAGTGGCTAGCGTCGCATTGTAGTTGATCTGTGCCGAAAGCAGGTCCCTCGCAAGATCGAGAACGTCCAGCGTCGTCCTCATTCCCAATTGCTCTTGCTTCACCGCACCTTCATGGGCCCTGCGCGCAAGCTCCACCGCATCGCCAAGGTTGACCAGCGAAGCTTCGGCACTGACCCATTCGTTCCAGGCATCGGAAAGTTCCGCGCGGGATTCCCGCAATGCCTGATCGATGAGACGCCAGTCCGCATCGTTGATCGCTTCGGCTTCATGCACCCGTGCCGTAAGAAGGCCACTCTGGAAGATTGAGCCGGAAAGCACGACCTGCCCGCTCATTTGCGAACGCTGGCGCCACTGAAGTCCGACAAGGTTGGTATCTACCCCGGCACGGCCTCTGAGATCCACCCGGACGCGGCCTTCCGCCTTTGCACCCTCGACCCCAGCCCGCGAAACCTGCTCGCGGGCGTAGGCAGCCTTCATCACAGGCAATTGGTGCTGTGCCACCGCAAATCCGTCTTCGATCGAACGGAAGGGGACTGGTGCTGAGGGTGGTGGAGCCAGATCACCTGGGCGCGCGCCAACCAGGCGCTGAAACAGCGCTTCCGACGCGGCGACAGACCGCTGCGCCTGCAGCAACTGCGCTCGGCCAAGTTCGACGCGCGTCGCTACCTGCTGCACATCCGTGCGCGTGGTGTCACGCGCCCTGTAGCGCGAGGCATTGTTGCGCAATTCGCGTTCAAGGAGTTGGAGGTTCTCACGCGCTATGTTCTCAGCCGCACGATCCCTGATCACACTGACGTAGGCTGCGAAGGTCTGCGCCACCAGTTGCTGCTCGGTCGCCTGAACTGCTGCGCGCTGATATGCGATCTGTGCCTTGGCCTCGCGTTCGCCCGCAGCATTGCGCCCAAATGTGAAAAGCGGTTGCGTCAGGATGGCCGATGCAGCGGTCGACCAGTCTGACCGTTTGACAAAGTTGCCAAGCAACTGCTCGACATTGTCGCGCTGATATCCGTAGCTCGCTTCGAACGACAGCTGCGGTCCCGACCGCGCCCTCGCCTGCGGTAGTCGATAGCCCACGCTTTCGAGCTTCGCGTATTGCGCAAGCAATTCCGGGTTGCTCTCATAGGCTCGCTCGAGCGCCTCTTCCAGACTGCGAACCGGTTGGTCGGCCCGATCCGAAGAGGCTGCCTTGGATATGGCCGTGGCATCGTCTGCAGGCAATGAGGTCTCTTGCGCGTTCAACGCGGACGGCACAGACATCATCAGTCCCAAGGGCAATGCCTTGAGGCAAATCGAGGCCACCCTCGCCTTGCAGCCGCTACGCTCAACGAACATTCACTGGATCTCCAGGTGATCTTGCGCCGAACCGGCGCTGCCGGACCTCGACTGCACCGATTTCAGTCGCGGAACGCGCGCTCGAGTTGGTCGAAGAATGGCTTGGTCAGATAGGACAACAGCGAACGATCACCCGTGGATATGAAGACGTCCGCAGGCATCCCGACAGTCAGCTTGAGTCCGGTCTGCTTCTCGAACTGGCTCCGGTCAAAACTCAGTTTGACGCGGTAGAAAGTCGCGCCAGTCTTCTCGTCCGCAGCACGCTCTGGTGCGATGAAGGTCAGCACGGCGTCAGCCTCCGGAGTGGTCTGGGCATTGAACGCGGAGAAGCGCAGGCGGGCCTTCTGATTCAACTGCAACTGGTCGATGTCGGCCGGGCTGACCCTGGCGTCGACGATGAACCTGTCGCCATCCGGCACGATCTGAAGGATCTGTTGTCCGGGCGGGATAGCGCTGCCCGGCGTCGAATAGGCAAGACCGAAGACGATACCGTCCTGCGGCGCACGAATGACGCTGCGGTCGTACATGTCGCGAGCGTCAGCGCTTCGTACCTCGCCCTGGTTCAGCGCCTCGATGACCTGCGCAAGCTCCGTCCCTGCATCTGCCCGGCTTCCCTGCTTGACGCTCAGCATCTGCTCGCGGATTTCGGAAATCCTGGCCGTGATCTGTGCGACGCGCGCCTCAAGCGAGGCCGCTTCTCCCGACAGACTGACGGCAGTTCGCTCGATCTCGTTCAGGCGATTGATGGTTACGAGCTTCTCGCCATAGAGCTGGCGAAGGCTGCCCAGTTCGGGGGAAATGAGCTTTTCCTGCTCGCGGATCGCCCATATCTGCTTTCGCGTACTATCGATTTCGGAACGGGCCTGCGCCACGCGCTCGTCCAGAAGCGCAATCTGGCTCGCACGTTCGGACTGGCGAATGGCGAAGAGACGTCGCTCGCGTTCAAGCGCCGTCACGATGGATGGGTCGCGCGAGGACAGCATGTCTTGTGGAAACGCGATCGCGTCGCGCTCCGAGATTTCCGCCTCGAGCCTTGCCCGCCGCGCCCGCAATTCCGCCACGCTGGCGCCTGTCAGGTCGGCATTGACCGAGGTCACCGCATTGTCGAGCCGGAGCAGGATATCACCCTCCTTGACCCGAGAGCCGTCATGCACGAGCACTTCCGACAGCACGCCACCGCGCAGGTGCGACACCGATTTGACCTGCGACTCGACCGTCAGCGCGCCGCCTGCGACGACGGCGCCCGTCACCTGCACCACTTGCGCCATCAACCCCAGGACGACCACAAACGCACCAATGGCGCGGTAGGCCGTGCGGGTGCGTGACTGCAGTCGCTCACCGGGCGTGAACTGCGAGGTTTCGACCTTATCCGACATTCGCGGACGCCATGCTCGTAACTCCGGTGTTGTTCGCAAGGGACATGCGCATGATCACCTCGTCCCGCCCCCCGAACTCCCGCACCCGCCCGCCCTCGAGCACGAGCAGGTGGCTGACGCTGTCGAGGATCTGCTTGCGGTGCGCCACGACGATCACGATCGCGCCGCGGGTGCGGGCGAGGGTTATGGCGTTGACCAGCGCGGCTTCGCCTGCGGCGTCGAGATTGGAGTTTGGTTCATCTAGTACAATCAGGAACGGGTTTCCGAAGAGGGCGCGGGCCAGGGCGATGCGTTGGCGTTGGCCGGCGGAGAGGTTGGTTCCGCCATCTCCGACTTCGAACTGGTAGCCGCCTGGCAGCGCGAGGATCATCTCGTGGACGCCGGCGGCCTGGGCGGCGGCGATGATGCTTTCCGGGGTGGCCGAGACATCGCAGCGGGCGATGTTGTAGGCGATCGACCCGTCGAACAGCTCGACAGACTGCGGCAGGTAGCCGAGCGCACGGCCGATGTCGTCGGCGTCCCACTGGTCCATCGCGGCCTGATCGAGCCGGACGCGGCCGCTGACCGGTGTCCACACCCCGACAATCGTGCGCACGAGCGACGACTTGCCCGCAGCACTGGGCCCGATCACGGCAAGGACATCCCCTGCAGACAGGGTGAAGGCGATCTGCGCTATGGACGGGCGCTGGGTTCCCGGCGGACAGACGGTCACGTTCTCGACGCTGAGCTGACGGCTTGGCAGGGGCAACAGGAGCCGCTCCTGCTGCTCGGGCGTGACGGACAGCAAGCGATCGAGCCTGTGCCAGGCCGAGCGTGCAGCGATCAGATTGCGCCACTGGGCAATCGCCTGATCGACCGGCGCAAGAGCCCGCCCTGCAAGGACCGAACTGGCAAAGATCACCCCACCCGTCGCCTCACCGGAAAGCACAAGCAAGGCGCCCACGGTCAGGATCAGCGATTGCAGCACCATACGCGTGCTTCGCCCGGTGACCGAGAGCAGGACATTCTTCTCGTTAAGTTCGCGCTGCGTCGAGACGAATTCGACCCCGGCCTCCTGCGCAATCGCAATCGTCCTGTCGCGCATGCCAAGAGCCCGGATAAGCTCGGCGTGGGTGCGCTGGCTTTCCTGCATGCGGAACCGGCGCAGGCCGAGCGAGGACAACTGCTGCACCGCATCCCGGTTGATCCGGTCGGTCAGGCGGGTGAGCCCGACGAGCAGCAGCGCACCGACAAGCGCGGTGACACCCAGCCAGATGTGCAGCAGGGAAAGAACGATCAGGAAAAAGACAATCCACGGCAGGTCGAGCAAGGCCGCAGGCCCCGTTCCGGCAATGAAGTTCTGCAACTGGTCGAGATCCCGCAGGGGGCTCTGCGTCGAGGACTCCACAGGGTGATCGATTGCGTGCTGATGCGCGGCCCGTGCGACCCGCGGGCGCAATCTGTTGCCAATCTCGGCTGCAACCTCACCCAGCATGTTCGACCGCAGGACTTCAAAGCCCGCCTGCGAAGAATAGGCAATGAGGACCAGAACCAACAGACCGACGAGCGTGGGATAGCTGTGCGACGGCAGGACGCGGTCATAGACCAGCATCATGTAGATCGAACCGCCCAGAACCAGGATGTTGATCACGGCACTGAGCGCGGCAATCCCGAGCAGAGGCTTTCGTGCACCGGCCAACATCGCCTTCAAGGGACTGCCGGAGGCATCAGCCAACATCATGCTCATCCTTCGCATTTCCAAAAAATGCGGCCTTGGCGAAAAAACGAAGGCCTTCAGCAGCGCAACAGCAAGCACCGGACCTTCCGGAACATGCACGGACGACCCAAGTGCTTGAAACGGAGCACCTACTACTTTGCCCAAGCAGACGAACTAGCCGGATCGGCTATTCGACACCCCGGCTGGGAGGATATCCGGCCACGAACATGCCCGTCCAAGACACGGAAAAGCCGGGACGAGGCAAATACCGTCCCGGCTCTTTAAAAAACACCCGCCAACAGTCAGCGCCCCGAGGCAAAGAAATCAGGCGGCAGCTTCGACCAGCTCAAGTTCCCGCGCATCACGCATCGCGGCGCGGCGACGCTGCATCCACAGGGCAAATGCGAGCATGACGAACAGGGCCACTGGCAACTTCGCCCCGTCGATCTCCGGGATCACCACGGACGATGCGGTCGCAAAGTTCAGGACCGTGACCGAGGGATCGACACCAACCAGGAAATAAGAGCTCTGATAGGCGCTGCCATCTGCAAAGAAGGCACCGTCGATATCGACCAGTCCGCCACCGTTTTCATTGAGCGACTGGAGCGCATAGAACACGGGGCCAGAGCTGATCCCGCCGGGATGCGAGAAGAACCCGAGGTCACCGCCCAACGCCGCAGCGAACTGCGCAGCAATGCTGCTATCCTCGCTCCATGGCTGACCGACGAGAGCGGTCTGCACGGAGGAATCGTTGAGCGCGCCGGTCACCACGCTGAAATCGTAGGTCGCGGTCTGCGACGCTCCGTTCGCGTCGGTCCAGGTGACCGTCTTCACCACAGCATGCGCAGGAGACATGGCCAGCAGCAGTCCCCCGACGAGGGTCACGGCGCTTTTCGCTGCAATGCTTAGCTTCTTGTTCACAGGATTCCCCATGTCTGCCTGTCTATCTCTATGCCCGGTCGGTACGGCGAGAACCATAACCGAAAGGACTACATATCATGCCAACCAGGAACCAACCTGGATGGTTGCCCCAGGCCGACCCCCATGTCGACCCGGAGCAGTTCGCATCACGCCACGATCAGGAAATCCGATGCAGCGAGGGTCGGACGCGACCCACCGAGTGTTGCCGCTGAAAGCACGGCGATCTGAACCGCAGCCCCTGCCCCCGTACCATCGGCGTCATAGAAGAGTGCGCCGGTGCTCGAGTTGTAGATCAAGCGGTCATCCGCATCGTGCGCAGCCGCGCCGATATGGAAGGCCGACGAAGCCAGCACCGTTTCAGCAGCGCCAGGAAGGCCGGTGAAGACCGCCTTGCTGAGCCAGATCTGATCGGAGCCCGAAACGAAATCGACGATCGTATCGAGGTTGTTCGAAGCATTCGGCGTCGTGTTGAACACGAAGTCGTCTGCGCCCGCACCACCGCGAAGGGTGTCATTGCCGGTACCACCGATCAGGATATCGTTGCCGGCGTTGCCGATCAGCGTATCGTTACCTCCGTTACCGATCAACTTGTCGGCGCCGGCACCACCCGTGAGTGAGTTGGTCCCGTTGTTGCCGACCAGTTCGAGTCCGATCGTTGCCGCCGAAGCGTTGAGATTGATCGTCGTCGTACCGTTTGTATTGGCATTGGCGCCCATTCCGGTACCGGCAACCACGCGCTCGATCCCCAAGTCACCGCCATAGATGTTCAGCGTACCGGTCGTGGTTGCCGTGAAGCGCACTTCATCGGTGCCGATCGTGCCGGAGTCGTTGATCTCGGCCTTGCCGTGCTCGCTTGCGGCATTGATGAGATAGATGTCCGATCCCTCGCCACCATCCATGATGTCATCACCAGCGCCGCCGTTGATCACGTCGTTGCCAGCAGTGCCCTTGATGGTGTTATTTCCGGCCGAACCGCTATTCTGGACCAGCGCCTCGACATTGAACGTCTTGGTGTCAGTAACCGTGGTTGCATTGCCCGCAGTATCCACCGAGCGAATGGCCACCGAAAGCGATCCCGCAGCCTGCAAGTCAGCGCCGCTGACCGACACGCTGTAGGCTCCGTTCGAAACGGTTCCCGAGTAATCGGTTCCATTCACCCGGACAGTTACAGCGTCACCGTTCTGCACGTCATCACCAACGGTGCCGGTGATGTTGACGTTGCTGCCAGCCTCGACCAGCGACAGAAGGTTGTCGGACGTGACATTTGCAATCGCGAAGCTGACTGTCGGAGCAACCGTGTCAACAACCAGGGTGCCGTCGGGATTGACGTTGTTGAAGCCCGAAGCGGTAATCGCATTTCCGGCGGCATCAGCGATGGTGCCGGTCAGCGCGCTGGACAGAGCGGTTGCGAGGTCGGCAGTATTCTGGCCTGCAGCAGCGGTGTAGGTGAATACCAGCGACGTCGAACCCGAGCCGCTGACGTAAGTCGCCGTGCCGCCGCCGGTGAGTGCGATGGTCGGGGTCCCGGTGACCGTGACAGCCTCGCTGGTGGTGACCGTAAGCGTTACGGTATCACCGGCCTTGAGCGTGCCATCGTTGGTGCCATAGGCGATCGACGAGACAGTCGGCGCGGTGGTATCGACCACGAGGGTGCCGGTCGGATTGACACCGTTGAAGCCGGCGGAAACCACCGAATTGCCCGGGATGTCCTTGATCGTGCCGGTCAGAGCTGACGAAGCGGCGGTTGCAAGGTCCGACGTGTCCTGGCCCGCCGAGGCCGTGTAGCTGAACACCAGCGTGCTGGTGCCCGAGCCGCTGACGTAGGTCGCCGTGCCACCGTTGGCGAGCGCAATGGTCGGCGTGCCGGTGACGGCGACCGCCTCGCTGAACGTGACGTTCAGGTTGACCGAGTCGCCTGCCTTGAGCGTGCCGTCATTGGTGCCATAGGCGATCGAGCTGACCGTCGGAGCGACGCCGTCTACCGGGAGAAGCCCGGTCGGGTTCACGCCGTTGAAGCCGCTTGCGGTAACCAAGTTGCCGGCAGCGTCCTTGATCGTGCCGGTCAGCGCATTGCTTGCTGCCGTAACGATGTCAGCCGTGGTTTCACCCGCGCCAGCTTCGTAGCTGAACACCAGGGTGCTGGTGCCCGAACCGCTGACGTAGGTGGCGGTTCCGCCATTGGCCAGAGCGATGGTCGGCGTGCCGGTAACGAAGACTGCTTCGCTGAAGGCGACCGAAAGGTCGACCGTTTCCCCGATGATCAGATGACCATCGTTGGTCCCATAGGTGATCGACGAGACGGTCGGTGCGGTTGCGTCAACCGCCAGCGTGCCCGAAGGGTCAACCGCATTGAACGACGTGGTGTCGACCGCATTGCCCTGAACATCGGTGATCGTACCGGTGAGAGCATTCGACGAGGCCGTTACCAGGTCAGCCGTGTCCTGTCCGGCTCCAACCGTGTAGCTGAAGGTCAGGGTGCTGGTACCCGAACCGCTGACGTATGTGGCGGTACCACCATTGGCCAGAGCAATCGTCGGCGTGCCGGTGACAGTCACCGCCTCGCTCATGCTCACAGTGAGAGTTACGGTGCTGCCAAGCTTCACGCCACCTTCGCTCGGTACGTAGGACAGCGAGATCAGCGACGGAATAGTGCTGTCGACTGCGAGCGTGCCGGTGGGATTGACGTTGTTGAAGCCGCTGGTGCTTACCGCGTTGCCGGCAGCATCCTTGATCGTGCCGGTCAGAGCGCCGGTCAGCGCGGTCGAGACATCGGCAGTGTCCTGACCGGCTGCGGCCGTATAGCTGAACACCAAGGTGCTGGTGCCAGAGCCACTAACGTAGGTTGCCGTGCCGCCGTTGGCGAGCGCGATGGTCGGCGTGCCGGTGACATAGACCGCTTCGCTGAAGGCAACCGAGAGATCGACCGATTCACCGATGATCAGATGACCGTCGTTCGTGCCGTAGGTGATCGACGAGACTGTCGGCGCGGTAGCATCGACAGAGAGTGAGGTCGTGGTGGTGACGCCGTTGAAGCTGCTTGCGACAACCGCGTTGCCCGGGACATCCTTGATCGTGCCCGTCAATGCGTTGGAAGCCGCGGTCCAAATCGACGCTGCATCCTGCCCTTCGGCAACCGTGTAGGTGAACGTCAGGACGCTCGTGCCCGAGCCGCCGGTATAGGTGGCAGTACCGCCGTTGGCGAGCGCGATGGTCGGGGTTCCGGTGACGGTCACGGCCTCGCTCATGTTGACCGTGAAGGTGACGAGATCGCCAACCTTCACCGTCGAACCCGGCGCGTCGTAGCTGATCGTCAGGACCGTCGGCGCGGTGCCATCGACCGGCAATGCACCTGTGGGGTTAACGCCGTTGAAGCCGCTGGTGCTGACGGTGTTGCCCGCCAGATCCCTGATCGTGCCGGTCAGCGCATCGGTGGCAGCAGTGGCGATGTCGGACGTGTCCTGACCGGCGCCCGCCGTATAGCTGAACACGAGCGTGCTCGTGCCCGAACCGCTGACGTAGGTGGCGGTGCCGCCGTTGGCGAGCGCGATGGTCGGCGTGCCGGTGACATAGACCGCCTCGCTGAAGGCAACCGAAAGGTCGACCGATTCACCGATGATCAGGTGGCCGTCGTTCGTGCCGTAGCTGATCGAGGAGACGGTCGGTGCCGTCTGGTCGATGGTGTAGGTCTTGCCGGTGGATGCAGTGCCGGTGTTGCCGGCGGCGTCCTGGACACGCAGCAGGATCGTGCCCGATCCGGACAGAGTAGTGTTCCAGGTGACGCTGGTGCCGGAAACGGAACCGGTAATGTCGGTCCAGTTCGAGCCATTGTCGGTCGAGGCCCACAGCGATTCAGCCGAGTCCGCACCCGAGGCGGTGGTGACCAGTGCGGTCGAGAGCGTGGCCGTGACGGTCTGGCTTCCGGCGTTGGTGACGCCATCGGTCGAGCTGTTGCCATTGTCGGCGCTGATCGCAACGCTGCTGACTGTCTTGGTCGGCGCGACCGTGTCGACGATAAGGGTGCCGGTCGGGTTGACGCCGTTGAAGCCCGCTGCGGTAACCGCATTGCCTGCGGCGTCGGCGATCGTCCCGGTCAGCGCGCTGGAGGCCGCGGTGGCGAGGTCTGCGGCGTCTTCGCCGGCAGCGACCGTGTAGCTGAACACCAGGGTGCTGGTGCCCGAGCCGCTGACGTACGTCGCCGTACCGCCATTGGCGAGCGCAATGGTCGGCGTGCCGGTGACAGTCACGGCCTCGCTCAGGGCGACCGAGAGCTGGACGGTATCGCCGACCTTCAGCGTGCCGTCGTTGGTGCCGTAGCTGATCGAGGAGACGGTCGGGACGGCTGCGTCGACGGCGACGGTGCCGGTCGGATTGACGTTGTTGAAGCCCGAGGCGGTGACGGCGTTGCCGGCCGCGTCCGCGATCGTGCCGGTCAGCGCGTTGCTGGCGGCAGTGGCGAGGTCGGCCGTGGTCTGGCCTGCTGCAGGGGTGTAGCTGAACACCAGCGTGCTGGTGCCCGAACCGCTGACGTAGGACGCGGTGCCGCCATTGGCGAGCGCGATCGTCGGCGTGCCGCTAACCGTGACGGCCTCGCTGAACGCGACCGAGAGGTTGATCTGCTCTCCGACGGCGAGGTTGCCGTCGTTGGTGCCGTAGGTGATCGACGAAACGGTCGGGGCGGTAACGTCGACGGCGACGGTGCCGGCCGGGTTGACGCCGTTGAAGCCCGAGGCGGTGACGGCGTTGCCCGCCACGTCCGTGATCGTGCCGGTCAGCGCGTTGCTGGCGGCGGTGGCGAGGTCAGCCGTGGTCTGGCCTGCGGCGGGGGTGTAGCTGAACACCAGCGTGCTGGTGCCCGAACCACTGACGTAGGACGCCGTGCCGCCGTTGGCGAGAGTGATGGTGGGCGTGCCGCTAACCGTGACGGCCTCGCTGAACGCGACCAAGAGGTTGATCGACTCTCCGACGGCGAGGTTGCCGTCGTTGGTGCCGTAGGTGATCGACGAGACGGTCGGGGCGGTAACGTCGACGGCGACGGTGCCGGCCGGGTTGACGCCGTTGAAGCCCGAGGCGGTGACGGCGTTGCCGGCGGCATCGGTGATCGTGCCGGTCAGCGCGTTGCTGGCGGCGGTGGCGAGGTCAGCCGTGGTCTGGCCTGCGGCGGGGGTGTAGCTGAACACCAGCGTGCTGGTGCCCGAACCGCTGACGTAAGACGCCGTGCCGCCGTTGGCGAGAGTGATGGTGGGCGTGCCGCTAACCGTGACGGCCTCGCTGAACGCGACCGAGAGGTTGATCGACTCTCCGACGGCGAGGTTGCCGTCGTTGGTGCCATAGGTGATCGACGAGACGGTCGGAGCGGTAACGTCGACGGCGACGGTGCCGGTCGGGTTGACGCCGTTGAAGCCCGTAGCGGTGACGGCGTTGCCGGCCGCGTCGGTGATCGTGCCGGTGAGCGCGTTGGCGGCTGCCGTCGCAAGGTCGGCAGTCGTCTGGCCTGCGGCAGGGGTGTAGCTGAAGACCAGCGTGTTGGTGCCCGAACCGCTGACGTAGCTTGCCGTGCCGCCATTGGCGAGCGCGATGGTCGGCGTGCCGGTCACGGTGACCGCTTCGCTCAAGACGACCGAGAGGTTGATCGCTTCGCCAGTGGCGAGGTTGCCGTCGTTGGTGCCGTAGCTGATCGAGGAAACGGTCGGAGCGGTCGTGTCGACGACGAGCGTGCCGGTGGGGTTGACGTTGTTGAAGCTGGCTGCGGTTACCGCGACGGCGCCGGTGGTGGAGTTGATCGTGCCGGTCAGCGCGGCGGTGGCGGCGGTGGCGAGGTCAGCCGTGTTCTGACCGGCAGCGACGGTATAGGTGAACACCAGGGTGTTGGTGCCGGTACCGCTCGTGTAGCTGGCCGAACCGCCACCCGTGAGAGCGATCGTGGGCGTGCCGGTGACCGACATGGCTTCGGTGAAGACCACCGAAAGCGTGACGCTTTCACCGGCGCGCAGCGTGCCGTCGTTGGTGCCATAGGTGATCGAGGTCACCGTCGGCGCGGTGATCGTCAGCGTCTGGGAAACGAGCGGGTTCGATTGGTTACCCGAGTTGCGATTGATCACCAGAGCATGCGCACCAACCGCCAGCGCCGCACCATTGTAGGTGAACGTCCAACTCGTCGCGTTGGCAGCGACGTTCACCTGACCAAGCAGCGTCGTACCATCCCAGATGTAGATGATATCTGCCTGGTTATTGTTCGAAAGAGCGCCACTGATGGTGATGCCGGTGCGGATCGAAGTGGACCAGTCACCCAGCGTGCCGGTATCGCTCGCAGCAGCCAGCGTGACAGTGAAGCCGGTGCCGGAGACAAGGTTCTCGACCGCAACCTGCTGACCGTTGACCGTAATGGTCCCGGTCCCTTCGGTGCTGTAGAAGCTGGTCAGCGAGTCCGTGAGCGAGATTTCGCCGAATGCCAGAGCGGCGAAGATGCCGCCTTCTTCGCCAAGGGCATCGCGGCCGCCATTGAGCAGCGCGTCGAAGGCGTGGCCGACTTCGTGCACGAGCAGTTCGACGATTGCGCCGGTCGATGTGGCCTGTGCAAGGTAATCGGCGTTGATGTAGATTACAGGAGCGCCATCGGGGCCTGCGGCGGCATAGGCCGCCAGCGCGCCGTTCATGTCGGCGCTGGACAGCACGTCGACAGTGATGCCGAAATTGCCGCCGAGGATAAGGTCACGCAGCGTCAGGATGTTCTGTTCGAACGTGGCAGCGTCGGTGCCGGCGGTCGCATAGGCGGCGCGCAGCATATCGTCGAAGTTTTCGGACGAAGCGAGGCTGACCAGAAGGTCTGTTACCTGCGAGGCCGCACCATCAAGAATGGTCTGCTGCCCGGTCGCAAATACATCGGAGTCAAACGAAAACATGCCCACCACCTACCTCAAGAACTAGAACACCGACGGGATACCCGCCCCTGATTGGACCAATCATCATCAGGCAAGGAGCGACCTTGCCCTCTTCACTTCACTTTCTGCCCCGGCATTTGCAGCGTGCGCCACCGGTCCAGATCATCGGGAAAATGATAAACTCCCGAAAGCACTTCAGCATCGTCATTCCAGAGCATCGAAAAATCACATGCAGACGGAATCACCCGAAACCAACTTTGGTTAAGAGGGGCACCCGCAAATCTGCCCCACACAGACTTATGAGTGTACGCTCCAGGCTTTGCCATTTCAGGCAAATCACTGGAATGTATCAATCTACTGCAAAGTGCGCGCTCTGGCTCTCCTCAATTATCTTTAGTTAATCACGTTTTTTCAGTGATCAGCTTGCAAACGTTTTTACAATTTTGGACTGTAACGAGACATAACCCGATGGTTTACACAGCCCTCGATGATGAAAAAATGATGTCGTCTGGACCGCGATTTCGGAAGTCACGCAAGTCCATCGGGATTGCCGAATGTTCGCGGCAGAAGGCGATATCTTCGGCGAATCGCCGATCCATATGACTTTCGCACGAGTGACCTGATTTTCCCGGCATGGCTCTGCAATGCCCGGCAGGCACTTTCGCGTTCATCTGTTTTTAATGATAATTGGAGCGACGAAGCAGCGAGTCAGAAAGAAAGGCGGCAAAACTGGGCCATTCCAGCGCAATTCAGGGCACTTCTGTCACAATACGGTCAGAAAGGCGCGACTGTGACAGGCCAGAGCACAGGCCCGGTCTGATTCAGCAACTGTTGATTCTGGCGCAAATCATCTGCGCAGCGCGCATACGGCGTAACTCACGCGCCGATACGCTTGTCCCTGGCTGATCCGGCCCGCGCCCTGGCAGGCGCTTTGGCTGTTCCCTTGGCAACCTGAGCTCCAGCGGATTTCGTCCGCTTTGCCGGATCGCGTCGTTCAGACCACGTCCGGTTGGCCAGTTCACGACGTTCCTTCGAGTACCGGGCAGCCACCATCGGATAGTCATCTGGCAGACCGAACTTCTGCCGATAGTCCGCAGGGCTCAATCCATGGCGCGACAGATGGCGACGCAGCGCCTTGTAGGGCTTGCCATCGATCAGGGAGATGATGAAATCGTCAGACGCGAGCGATTCCTCGATCGAGACGGGCAACTGCTGGTCAGGGGTTGCGGCTGTGCCTGCAACCAAGGCACCGGACTGTGAAGCGTGCCCGTTATCGAGCTGGCTGCTGGGCGGGCTCGCGGGCTGATCGCCGACCTGACTCGCAAGCTTTTCCACGACACCGAACATCGAAGTCAGGAAGGACACGGCATCGTCCTGTCCAGCCCTGGTATTGGGATTGGACAGCCATGCAACCGTCAATTCGTTCGCAAATTGCAGCGACCGCGCCGCATTTACACTGTCCACCTGATCACCTGCGGGAAGCTACCTGTCCGTTAACCGTCGCATAACCCGGCAGATTAGCGATGTAAACGAAACTGCCGCGTGATTCCGCGTGTTCGGGGATAACAGAAGCGCATGCGCGCTAATCTTTGCCGAGATCATAGCCAATCAAGGATGTCACGTGAACGAACCGGCTATTTAACGTCCGGCACCGGTCATGCACTATCACGGCACAGGCTTCCGATGCCCTAGTGGCTCTGTCCACCCCGCAGCACGGAAGCTGCGCCCCTCGCAGCTCTGCCACGATCACCGCGAGGGGCGCACTTTTTCCAGAAACTGCAGAGAACCCTGTCCACGCGTTGGCGTGATCTTTGGGGCATATGTCTTTTGCAATGACCAACCCCCTTACGTCGTGATTGCGAGCGGAGCGAAGCGATCAGGCTCGCCTTCGGTGGTGGGCGTGGGATGCTTGTTTCTCGCAGAGACGCAGAGGGAAAAGAGATCGCAGAGGAAGAAGATCGGTTTCGCGCGGAGGCGCGGAGGCGCGAAGGTGTTGCGCCTTGGCGTGAAGGGGCGTGTGGTTAGCAGGTGGTTGAGGAGTGGGAGGAGCGAGTCTTTCGCCTCAGGCTGGCTGGACTGCCGGTTCACTGACCGCATGCCTGGGAAGCCGGACTTCGAAAAGCGCTCCCTGGGCCGTGTTGTGCAGTTCGAGCTGTCCGCCAAAACCGCTCACCAATCCGAACACGATGGACAGCCCCAACCCGGTCCCTTCCAGTGGCGGCTTGGTCGTGAAGAACGGTTCGAAGACGCGGTCGCGTATCCGGTCCGGCACGCCGCCGCCATCGTCGTGCACCGCGACCGTGACCCAAGTCTCGTCAGAATGGCAGACCACCTCAACCTGCCCGGCCGAGGCTCCCTTGCGCCTGGCTTCGATCACTGCGTCATGCGCGTTGACCAGCAGGTTCATCAAGACCTGCTCGAGCGCCAGGGCAGTGGCCTTGACGGCGTATTCGAGTTCCAGCCCAGTGGCCTTCAATGCAATGCCGGAAGCCTCGAACTGGGGCGTGACCATCGCGATGACAGACCTGACGGCCGCAGCGACATCGACTTCGACGATCTCGTCGACCGGCATTCTGCCGTAGAGCTTCATCTGCCGGATGATCGCCGCTGCGCGCTCGATCTGTCCGGCGACCACGTCAAGCTTGGCATGCAGGGCTTCTTCCGGAAGCTGGCCGATGCGGATCCGCTGGCGGATGTTGGTCACGGCCGCATTCATGATCTGCAGCGGCTGATTGAGTTCGTGCGCCACGCCAACGGCCATGCGGCCAAGGCTTGCCATCTTGTCTGCATGAAGCAGTTCGGCTTCGGCAGCCTTGCGGTCGGACACATCGATCAGCAGGCCCACGACTTCGAGATGCGCATGTTCGCCACGCTCGACCGACAGACTGTCGAGAATCCAGACATAGTGCCCGTCACGGTGCCGCAGGCGATACTCTACGGATGCCTGAAGGCCTTCCTGAAAGACTCTTCGCTGCCTGGCGATCTTGTCCAGATCATCGGGGTGATAGAGCCCTTCGAGCCGTTCCATCCGGGTGATCTCAGCGGGAGTGTAGCCAAGCAGGCGTTCAACCCCGCCGCTGACAAACACGATCTCGAAGCCGCCGCGCGCATCAAGATCGACAGCGTAGATCGCCACGGGGGCATTGCGCGCGATGCTGCGCAGACGCCTTTGCGCTGAACGCAGGCGGTCTTGTTCATCGGCGACGACTTCTCCTGCGCGTGCGATTTCGCGAGCGAGATCATCAAGCTCGACAAAGTATTCGTCATCCTTGCCAGTCGACAGATCATCGTCCCGCGCCATCGACATGCCAACTGCCGTCTGGAGCAGACGACGGACCGAGACCTTTATCTCGCGCGCGAAGACAGCGGTGAGCGCAATGATCGCGGCGATCATGACCGCGAGCAGGCCGAACAGTTCGAGCTGATAGACGCGGATCTGATCGATTTCGCGCGCGACGGGAACCAATACCGCAAGATGTCCATACCTGCCGGGCGCAGGTGCGGACTTGATGTAAACCGACGCGGACAGGCTGGTCATGATCGGCGTGCCGAATGCCGTTGGCGCAAGGAAGCCCTCCCCTGCCGGGTTCAGCATGGCATCGCGCACCTTGCCGCTGGTCGGGACATCACCGCCGTTGAGAGGCTCGATCCTGCGACCGGGCATCACGAGATAGATCTTGCCGAAGTCGCGGTTCGGCATGGGGTTTGCGACGAAATGGGCGCGCACTTCCATCGGGGCAGGGTCTGCCGCGAGAGATGGCGCCTGGCCCCTGCCCTGTCGGCGGGCATTGTCGGCAAGGTCGGTGAGGATCTGCGCGGCGATCCCCAGCCCTGCATCGGCCTTGGCAGTGGCCAGCTGGCGCATGTCGGCCTCCTTTTCGGGAGCCGCGAGCCGGGTGAACCCGAGGACGGGAAGGATGCTCGCAATTGCGAAACTGGTGAGCACGAAGGTTTCGAGCGACAGCTTGGGCAGTTCGCTGGCCTGTCGCCGACGGGTGGCGTAAAACAGGTGATAGAGCAGTTCGCCGATGGCGACGTTGAAAACGCCGTTGACCGCCTGCTTCACCACAACAAGCTGGAGCGCGACGCCGCTCATGCCCATCAGCCAGCCATAGCTGGCCAGCGCCATCGGCGTGCCAAGCACCAGCCAGAACAGCGCATCGGCCGCAATGGGCACGAGGCGGCGCTGGAGACATGCCACCATCGCCACTTCTGCGGTCCAGATGGTGACCGCCCAGGGGTGATGCCAGATGAACAGCGTCGGCAGGCTGGCCAGTGCTCCGGCAAGGATCAGGAGGCGGCGGTCGAGCACTCTGGTCGCCGCCATGACGACCGCAAGTCCGAAAACGAGATCGAGGCCCCATCCCAGCGAGAGCGGGAGGAAATTCAGGCCCGCGCCGAGAGCCGCCACGATCGCGAACATCACCAGCTGTGACGCCAACGATGCCCTGCCGGGTTCTGGCGGACGCGGTCTGGCCATCAGGTGTTCAGTCGCTCACGGATCATCCGCAGGAGGAGATCGAAGTCGACCGGCTTGGCCAGTGCGGGGACGTCTTCGAGCTTCTGGTCGGGCGCGAGGTCGATCATGCCGGTGAGCATGATGAAATGGACCTTGCGCTCAGGCGGAAGCGACTGGCGCAGGGTCTGGATGAGGGTCACGCCATCGAGGCGCGCCATCCGCAGATCGGTGACTACGACCCGTATCGCGGCATCGGCAAGAACGCGCTCGCAGGCGGCAATCGGAGAGGTCTCGGTCGCCACTTGCAGGCCGAGCAGTTCGAAGAGTTCGGCATATTCCTCGAGCGCGGCAAGCTCGTCATCGATGATGAGAACTTCGCGGGCGGGCTCGGTGCCGACGGATGCGTGGGACTGGGGGGTCACTCGCCCCTCCGTCCCAGCGATGACGGACCACGTGACGGGATGGCGGGCATGCTCAGGTGTTGTCCGAGCCTGGGGCGGGATCCTTGCCGTAGCGATCCACCACGCCCTGCGCACGCTCGATCTGTTCGTCGATGCGGGCGAGCTTGCGCAGGAGGTAGTCCTGCATGTCGTCAGGCAGCTTGCCGCTCAGCGCATTGCGCAGGTTGGCGGTGGCCACGCTGATAACGTTGAGCGGCTGGCTCAATTCGTGGACAAACTTCCTGTCGATACCGCCGCTCATAGCCGGACCTTCCCCTTGTCGCGGATAGCAGTCCGCGCACCGTGTTTCGGAAGGGCCGGGACATAGGACTGTCCGCAGGTCCGCGCAACACGGGCGCCAGCGGCTTGCGCAAGCGCCATCACGCGATCAGTCCGCTGGCGCCCTGGCGGACTTTGCCATCTCCACGATCTTGACCAGCTGCGCGGACGAGGTGACGCCGAGCTTGTTGAAGATCCGGAATCGGTGGATCTTGGTGGTGTTCTCGCTGCGGTCGAGGAGGTTCGCGATCTGCTTGGTGACGTAGCCCTGTGCGATCAGCTCAGCCACGCGCCACTCTGCAGGGGTGAGTGCCTGGACCATACGGCCGACTTCCTCGACCGATTCCCGACGGCACGTCTTCATGCGGCCGGCACCGATCGCCGCGGTAAGCGCGCGGCGCAGATCGCCCTGCTTGATCGGCTTGACCAGAAACTCGACCGCGCCTGCGCGCATGCAGCTGACGGCGGTCTCGATGCTCGATACGCCGGAAAGGAAGATCACGGGCAGGTTCGGCGCAACGGACCGGAGCCAGGTGTGCATCTCGATGCCGTCGACGCCGGGGAGTTCGACGTCGAGCATGACGCAGCCCTGCAGGCTGGCGACGGACTCGCGCTGGAACTCGAGCGGGCTGCTGAAGCACTTGACGGTATAGCCGCACCACTCGACCAGTTCGCGCAGCTCTTCGAGGATTACCGGATCATCATCGAGGATGTAGACGGTCTCTCCCTGCACGCGGCAGATCTCGTTCTGCGGGCATGGCAGGCCGACGAGCGGAGCCTCACCGATGGCCTGGCACGGACGATTGAACGCCTCGATCCCACAACGGGTTTCGAGCGTATAGCCCCAACGCAGATTTTCCCTCGGCCGCAACAACGAAATTCCCCCAATCCCCAGTCATTTGATGACGACAACCATCATCGAAACAACGTGCCACGCCCCTAAATCCAGCGCCCCATGCCACACAGCTCTGCTACTCGCAAACGATTGAGGATTATGGCGATAGTCTAATTGGTTAGGTGGCCGACGAAAACAAGTGTTACGATCCCGAAAGGGGACAGCAGGTATCCCCGGGGCACGACGCAAGTTTCGGGGTGACGGCGAAGGCTGGCGGTTATCCGGCAGGGCCGGAGCCGTCACCGTGGCTATCACTGGGCCGCTGGAAGTTCGCTCTGCTGGCCGGTTTCGATGCGGCGGAACAGATACTGGTACATCTGTGGATCGGCCACGATCACTTCGGTCTTGGACCCCGTCACTCCCGGAATGCCGCGCGAGATGATCTGGACGACCTTGATGCTGAGAATGCTGTTTCCGCGCTGGCCGGGAAGGACCATGGCGTAGAACTTCAGGCCCTTCTCGCTGTGGGTTTCGTCGCCGGTACGTCCGCGCGTCCCGCTCATCTGGCCGGTCGCCCGGTCCACGACGTCGAGCTTGTAACCGCCTTCGCGGAACACGGCGGCCGCGCGGTCGAAGGTATCCTCGATGGAGAACGCGTACTCGTAGCGCTGGTAATTGCCGTCGAGCGAGAACAGGGCCCGGTCAGGCTGCAGCGTACCGTTAGAGACGCACCCTCCAAGGGTGCACGCAGCCAAGACTGCGCAGATCTTGCCAAGATGCAAAGCCACGTGATGCCTCATCGAATGCAGGACGAATGCGTCCGGTTCCGGCTCAACCCGCCATGGCCGCAAGCGCACGGGGCGCACTTGCAGACTCTACTGGCGTGCGCTCGGCAGACAGCTTCTCGACAGCCGCTTCCAGGGCTTCGCTATCGATCTGGTAACCTTCTTCACGAACGTTCCTGATCTTGAGCAGGCCGGAAAGCTTTGCGTTCAGCCTGCAGATCATGACCTGGATCGACTTGCGCGGGTCGCCAGTCTTGGCCCGGCGCGTCATCTGACCAAGGGTGGTGTAGCTTACAGGCCGACCGGCGCTCTGCTCGAGCAGATGGATGAACTCGGCTTCGGCCCGCGTGAAGCTGTGCGCCCCCAGCAGCGCCACAAGCCGTGAATGGCTCACCGCCTTGGCGGGCACTGCGGCGAAGCTGTCCTGCCGCTTCATCGCGCTGGCAAGCCAGGCATCGGCAACGCCACCTTCGCTGAACAGATCATAGACCGCATCGGCGCCAGCACGATAAAGCAGCGCGCGCTCGGCCGCCCGTGCATGGGACAGCACCGCGATCATCAGCTTCGAGGGATAGACCTCGCGGAATTCGCGCAGCAAGTGGGCAACCCTGCGATCTTCGTCCCCATGAACGAGAATGACATCGAACCGCGTGCCTGCCTGCGCGAGCAACCCGGTATTCCAGGGGCTGTAGGTCATTTCACGCTCGACATTGGCCCATGCCGCAACCCAGTGAACACGTTCATCATAGGTCCGGCCCGGCAACCCGATCACACGGACAAGGGGAGAGCCGTCAAGCCCAGGGGAATGAGAAGCTTCTTCGCGCCGAACAGGTTCTGCCGCCATGGCCTTGCCAACGAGTGGCCCTGCGCCATCATCGTAATCAAAGTGGCGTTCAAGGTCTGCCTGAAGCAGCACCGCTTCGCGCATATCAAGTTCTTGCGCTCCGGTTGCAGGATGGCCACCTTGACCCAGCAGTTCGGTACGGGGATCCGGCTGGAAATCGAAACCTTGCGTGATTGCAATCCGGACTGCATCCGCAACGTTTCTTGCACCGATACGGGCCAGCGCCTGAGCGCGGTGAAGTTCGACCGTGCGCGGGCTGATCTTGAGCCATTGCGCAATGTCATCAGCGCTCATCCCCCAGACGACAGCACGCAGTATTTCGGACTGACGCCCGGTAAGGCCGCCGAAACGGCCCAGCCTCCAGGAGCTGGGTGCTGCCGTATGATTTTGATTCAACGCGATTTCCACTGCGACCACCTTTCCCGCTGATGGGGACTTGAAGCGATACGCAATTCCTTCGGGATCAATCTGCCTCGGCAAGATGAGCACCTTGCGGCACCTTGCAGGACAGCTTCTTTCCAGACCCGGAAAAGCTAAGACTTTTTAAGCTTAGCCTCGCTTTTTCCGATATATTACAATTTGGCTATAGAGGTCGACCATTTGCCTATGTAGCTGTATCATCGATATGTACGCCGGTTTTCGCCAAACCAATGTCTTGCGAGTTTTCGGTTTTTCCCGCGTTCCCCTAGTCGGGCGCGGGTTGCCCGATCGGGCGATGGCCAAGCGACGTCGCGTCAGGCAAGGGAAGCCGAACATGAACGCTGGAGTTATAATCTGTTCATGAACAAGCCGGCATCTGGAGTCCATGGAATGTCACCGCGGCATGCCTTTCAAAAGCTCGAAGACAGCGCACTGGAAGTTCTTGGTCGGCTTGCCGCGCCGGTTCACATCTACAGCTTCGGGCAGCAGAGCATCTGTTGGGCAAATCGGCCAGCCGAAGCGCTTTGGAGTGCAAGCGGCCCTGACGAGCTGAGTTCTCGCGAAGTCTCTCCCCAGAGCACTGCCGTACGCCTCCGGCTCGAAGAGTATCGCGAGGCTTTTGCCAGAGGTGAGGAACGCACGGAAAGCTGGACACTCTATCCCAAGGGCAAGGCGACGACTGTCCTGTGCCATTGCCGGGGCGTCAGCATTGAAGGCCATCCCGAGGCGATGCTGGTCGAAGTGGTTCCCTTTGCGGACGCCACGCTTCCGGACGCCGAAGTGCGCGCCATAGAGGCCTTGCGGCATACGCCGCTGATGATTTCGCTGTTTGACGGCAAGGGCAATGTCCTGATGCGCAACCCTGCCGCAACCGCCGCATTCGGCTCCATCGACACAGCGACGCCCGGTGCGGACCACTTTGCCGAGATGTTCCTGGAAAAGGACGCTCCGGCACGCCTTCTCAACGCGGTAAGGGCTGGCGGCCATGCTATGGAAATCTGCCGGACCACTGCACCAGGCCATCCTTCACACAGCCTGCAGATCAACCGGCTGGCAGATCCGGCAACGGGCGAGGAGGTCATTCTCGTTTCACAGCAGGACGTGACCGAAACGCTTGAAGCGCGCCAGCATCAGGCTGAAAGCGAGGATGCGCTCGACCTTGTGCTTTCACTGAATGTTGCCCCACTACTGATCCTGTCGGAGACGACGGAAACCCTGCTGCGTTGCAACCGCTCCGCGCAGGACATGCTGGGGATCAGCGATGTCGGCAGTCTTGCCAGCGACAGGCGTTACTGGGACCGGGAGGCGCTGGCGGCACTCCACAAAAGGCTGGAACAGGAAGAATTTGCCAGCGGTGAAGTGGAACTGCGCAGGGCAGATGGCGAAACGCTGTGGGTCTTCCTTGCAGGCGTGCGCATTCATTACCGCGGCCAACCCGCGCTGATATTCACCGCGACGGATATCGACAAGCTCCACCGCGCCAATAGAGAGCTGGAAGCCGCCCTTGGCGTCGAACGGCGGGTCGGCGACCTCAACCGACAGATCCTCGCCATAGCATCGCACGAACTGCGCACCCCGCTGGCGATCATCGACAGCGCGGCGCAGAGAATCGAAAGCAATGCAGAGCGCAGCGCAAATGCCTTTGTCGTCAACGCGGCACAACGCATCCGGAAATCTGTGCAGGTCCTGGTCAGGGTCATGGACAGTACCCTTTCGCGGGTCGAACAGGCCCTGCCGCTGCAACAGGCGCCTCTGGTCGAGACCGACCTTGCCGCACTGATCGAATACTGCGCTCAATCCGTTCGCGACATCAATCCGGAAGCCAGGATCAGGGTGTCTCTCCCCTCCCTGCCGAAGGTGCGCCTTGATGGTTCGCTGGTCGAGGGGTTGTTCTTCAACCTGCTCGCCAACTCGATCAAGTACAGCAACGGACCTGCAAACATCGAAATCACCGGCGCCATCGAGGATGACAAGATATCTGTGGTCGTGCGTGACGAGGGCATAGGCATACCCGAAGCGGATCGGCCGGCCGTGTTCGAGAAGTTTGCACGGGCTAGCAATGTCGGCAGCAGGCCGGGCAGCGGCCTTGGTCTGGCGCTGGTGCGTGAAGCGATGGAGCGCCATGCCGGGACGATCAATCTGCTGCCGGATGACGGAACGGGCCTTGCGCTCAACCTGCAGTTTCCGCTTGTCCGGGAACTGTCGTAAACGATTTCCGACTCGTGTCTGATTAGATTCTAAATATTAAAATCAGATCAAAAGTAGGGTATGCGCGCGCCATTCACGCTACATACCGTTGTCACCAGTAGCCAAGGCGGTTAGAGGAGCGACGCTAGGCATAGTATCGAAAGCAACTTTTTCGCCTTGAGTGTGCGCTCGCGCACAGAATGCGTAGAGAGATGCCGTAAAGAATGCGCAGAGCAACGCTGTAAAGTCAGTTTACACAAAAAGGCGGGCGACGAAGAGATGGAGGCCGACAGCGAAGCGGAAAAGTCATCCCGCACGCCGATCCGGCGCTGGCTCTGGCTGTCTTATCTCAGGGCCGCAATCGTCCCGCTCCTGTTCATCGAAGTGACCTTCCTTGCGATCTTCGTACTGTCCAACTCAATCGTTCACGATGCCAATATCGAAGCACTCGAAGACGTATCGGGATCCTATCTCGACAGCGTCGCGCGGCTTGAGGCGCAAGGCATTGCGACCACGCTCGAAGGCGTATCCAGCAGCACCGGAATCCTTGCCGCCCAGACCAAGGTGGCACTCGATGGCGATTATCGGCCCTCGGCAGCGGAAATGGCGCGCTATGCCCGCACGTCCGACGGCGGCTTCTATACGCGCTACAGCATCGGGACGACAGCGAGCTACTATACCGGCGCGACACCGGTAGGCCCGGATGAGATCCGCAAGGTCTGGAAACTGGCCGCGCTCGATCCGCTGATGGCGGACCTTGAGAGCGCCAGCCCGCTCGTCGCTTCGGTCTACGTCAACACCTACGACAGCTACAACCGGATCTACCCCTACTTCGACGTGCTGGAGCAATATCCGCACAAGATGCGGATTCCGGACTTCAACTTCTATTACCTTGCCGACGCCAGGCACAATCCGGCTCGCAAGCCGGTCTGGACCGAAGCCTATCTTGATCCGGCCGGCCATGGCTGGATGATCTCTTCGATTGCGCCGGTTTACAGAAACGGCAAGCTGGAAGCGGTCGTCGGGCAGGACCTGACGCTCGGCAACATCATTTCCCACCTGCTCAATCTCAAGATGCCGTGGAATGCCTATGCGATGCTGGTCGATCGCGAAGGGCGCATCATCGCCATGCCGCAGCAGGGCGAAGTGGACCTAGGCCTGCGCGAGCTGACATCGTTCAAGTACTCGGACGCGGTCCGCGCCGACATGCGCAAGCCCGAGGCGTTCGATCTCAACAAGCTTGCGGCGACCAAGGCCCTGGCCGAAGCGATGAGAAAGTCGGACCACGGGCGCATGCGCTTGTCGATAAACGGCCTCAGCGTTGCCAGCTATGCCCAGATCGCGGGACCGGAATGGCGGCTGGTGGTGGTGGCACCACAGGCGAACATCATCGCCGAAGCCGACAGCCTGCGCGACCAACTACAAACCATCGGCTGGAGCATGGCGGCCGCGCTGGTCGTGTTCTATCTCGGCTTCTTCCTGTTCCTGTTTCGTCGCGCAAAGGTGATGAGCACCGGGCTCTCCGGGCCTATCGGCAAGCTCATCGGCGTGCTCGACCGGATTGCCGCCGGCCATTACCGTCACGAAGTTCCCTCGACGGATATTGCCGAACTCGACGATCTCGGGCAGCGGCTGGTGATCACCGGAGAGAAGCTTGGCGAAGCGCATCGCCGTCTTGCCGACCAGCAGCGACTGACCGAGCAGGCGCTGCGGCGGCAGCAGCAGGCCAGCGTGGAGCAGATGCGCTTCATCCGCGTCCTTTCGCACGAGATACGCACGCCCCTGTCAGTGATCGACAGCGGTGCGCAGATCCTCGAGAAGAAGGCCGGCGACATCGGCGAGGCCGATCTGCGCAAGCGGGCGACGCGCTTCCGCGGGGCGGTGGAGCGGATCACCGGGCTCCTTTCGAAACTGGGCCGCAGCCTTGATGCAGGGAACGAGGGGGCCGAGCCTAACCTCGCCAATGCTGCGCCACTGGACGACATCGTCAGCGCGCTTGCCCTCGAGATCGTGCCCGAAGAGCGGCTCGTGCTCGAGACCGATGTGCGCAATGCGATCGTCAAGGACAGCGGCGCCATCTCGCTCGCGCTCCGCACCGTTCTCGACAACGCGGTCCGCTATTGCCCCGAGGGCAGCATTGCGGTCTCGGCGGTTGCGACGCAGGACCTTGGCACGATTACCGTTCGCGATCATGGCTCGGGCGTGACGGCGGTGGAACTCGGTTTGATCGGCACGAAGTTCTTCCGCGGCAACAATGCGGCGAACCAGCCCGGCGCGGGAGTCGGCCTCTTTCTTGCGCGCCGCGTGCTGGAATCGGGCGGCGGGTCGCTCACGCTGGAATCGAACAGCAGCGGGACAACCGTTACCCTGACCTTCCCCATCACGACACAGGCCGATGAAAGCCCCGAGGTCATCGCGCATGCAGGATAGTGCGATCCGCATCCTGTGCGTCGAGGACGAACCCGATCTGCGCGAAGACCTGGTCGATGTGCTGCAGGAATGCGGGTATGGCGTGGATGCCGCGCACGATGGACCTACCGGCTTCGCCATGGCGCAGGAACGGTGCTATGACCTCATCCTGTGCGATGTGCTGCTGCCTGGCATGAACGGTCACCAGCTTGTGTCGGAACTGCGGCAGAGCGTCGGCGCCAGCAGCAACTCGCCGGTGATCTTCCTGACCGCCTATGCCGACCGGAAGCTCCACGATGACTGCACCAGCCTGGGCAATGCGCAAGTGATCATGAAGCCGGTCGACTATCGCAACCTTGAAAGCCTGATCGCGCGGAGCGTTGTCGGCGCGCGGTGACCTCGGCCCAGCCCTAGCGCGAACCAAATCCGGTCAGGACCGTCCTGACGGTGAGCAGGATGACAAGAATGTCGAGCCACACCGAGCAGTGCTTGATGTAGTAGAAGTCATACTCGAGCTTGCGCCTTGCCTCGTCGGCCAGAGCGACGTTGCCCTGGTTGACTGCGGCCCACCCCGTGATGCCCGGCCGAACCGAATGGCGATAGGCGTAGTAGGGAATCTCGGCCTGGTACATCGTGGCGAGTGACACGGCCTCCGGGCGCGGTCCGATAAAACTCATGTCACCGCGCAGGACGTTGAACAGCTGGGGAAGCTCGTCGATGCGCCATTTGCGGATGAAACGGCCGACACGTGTGATGCGCGGATCCTCGGCTTCGGTGAAGGCAGGCCCCGGGACGTCCGAACGCATGGAACGCAGCTTGTAGCAGACGAAGACCTCGCCCTTGTAGCCCATGCGCGGTTGACGAAACAGCGCAGCACCCGGGCTTTCCAGCCGGATCAGCAAAGAAGCCAGCGCGATGACCGGCAATGCCAGCACGATGCCAGGAATGACCACAACCAGATCGGCAAGCCGCTTGACCCTGAGCAGCGGACGCGAAGGCATCAGCAGGCCGAAATACTCGATAGGATGCGTGGCAAGGCTCACCCGTCCGGAAAGCATTTCGGAGAAATCGCTGGCTTCATAGACCGGCAAGCCATTGAGAACGGCCTTGCCCAGCAGCTTCTCCGCATGCGGAGACATCGGCTGGCTCTTGTCGAAAACGACGCCCGATATCTCACCGGCCAGATCACTGGTCGAGAGGACAGTCCAGTCGATCTGGGCTCCGGCCAGCAAGGGATCGCGCGGCATACCTCCGACGAATGCGAGACGAGGCATGCCCGATCGGCTGCGCAGCATGACGACGGCGAAGTACCAGACGATCGCACAAACGAAGCTCGCGACAGCGACATAGCGAAGGAAGGGCAGTCGCAGCAGCGAGGCTGCCGAGAAGAACACGAAGTAGTTGCCGAGGAATGCCGGGAGAACGAGAGCCTTGTCCGCTGCAAAGGCGAGCATGCTGACCTGGCGCAACGCGACATGCGCGCCGGTCAGGGCCAGCCCGCAGACGACCAGCGTCAGTATCTCGACCAGCGTCATCGGCGGGCGTTCGATGTGACCGTACTGGTTCACGACGTGGCCCAGCCAGGGCAACCCCAGACCTGCAAGATAAAGACCGCCGAGCGTGAACCTGTTCGAACGGATCAACGCGTCCCAGCGACCATCGGCGTAACCCGATTTCCCGGTAAAGCCGAGCATCCGGTCAGGGAAGTGCATCTTCATTGCAGTGGTCCGATGGAAATCGAGGAAGGCAGAAGTAAACAGGCGGCGGAGGACGGCATCAGATCGCCGGTTCCGGCGAGATATTTCGGGCACTAACCCGGAGCCTTGTTGCCCGGCCAAGTATGTCGAGAAGCACGCTGACGCGGCCCCTGTCATCGAGATGCTCGATGGTCGCCAGATGATCGGCGAAGGCGTGCGAGATCAGGCGGACCGGCATTCCGGGGCGCAAGGACGCCTCCGACGCGCCGACGACACCGTCGACGCACCTGTCCAGAAGGGCCTGCATTGCAGCGCGCGGCACGGCCTGCGGCCTTGTGCTGTCGGGTCCGACAATGCGGCGGACGCCGCGGGTCCCGTTGATCGAGCGCCAGGCGTGAAGTTCGGGATTGAACTGGACGAAGGCATAGCCTGGAAAGAGCGGCACCAGCGCTTCATCGACGCGCCGCGCATGCCTGCGGACCTTGCGCATCCTCGGGAGGAAGCAGGAGAAACCCTGGCGCACGAGATTTTCCTGCGCACAAAGTTCGAGACGGGGAAGGGTCTCGACTACGTACCACGATGCGGGAGAGGCAACTGAGGGTACCTTCTCACCTGTCGGACGCACCTTATCGGCGCACGCCACCGGATCGACGGCAAAAGCGTTCCAGGCACAGCCTTCGAGCTGTGCGGAATTGCTTGCAGAAACAAGCATTTTATATCGAAATCCCCTTGCAGCGACCAAGTAGTTCGCTCTCGGACTTCGTTATAATTCACCGCACCAACCATAAGTTATCGCCGGTTCGGTTACTTGGCTCATGATTTCGCCAATCCTGTCGCCGCACGGGCTATGCCAAGCCACTCACCCGGCATGAGCCCTATGGTCCAAATTCGACGCCAAGCAATCCCGTCACTGCGGCGAAGGCCGGGGGCCGGTACTTAGCGGCTTGAGGCGGTGAACATTGGGCAAACTGCTGGTGCGGTTGGCGCCCTCGGAACTGCGTTTGAAGGAAAGGCCTTGGGCCCCGGCCTTCGCCGGGGTGACGGATGGAGTCGCCAGAGTCATATGCCCCACCCCCCGTCGTCCCGGCGTAGGCCGGGGCCATTACGGCGAAGCATTGCGCGGCGCTTCCGGTTTCCACGGCGCCTGAGGCTTGCAACTCCAGTCCTGCCCTTGCACGACAGGGCATGGCCCCCGGCCCGCACCGGGGCGACCTGGCTTGAGGGGCGGCAGGCGATGCTCATCGTTTTCCCCCGTTTGCCTGAGCGGCAGGAGGGGGATCAGACAAGCGTGTCCGACACGCGCGTGACGGGTGTCACGGGGTCATTCTTCCGGGATTCTTTCCGAGAAAGGGTGGATCAGTTACCGGCGGCGACCGCGCCGCGCCGCGCCCGCCATGCCTTGACCAACGGCATGAACGGGAAAACCCACTGTTCGTAGATCGACAGCCGCCGACGGTCATCCTGCCCCACTACGGCGGCTTCACCTTCCTTGTAGGTCCCGAAGATGCGGTCGCACAGGATCAGCGAGTTGCCATAGTTGCAGCGCGTGTCTTCGTAGGGAACCGAGTGATGCAGGCTGTGGTGGCGGATCGTGGTGAAGAAGTACGAATAGAACTTGGGCGGATCAGACCGCACGTTGGCATGGGCAAAAGTCGAGATCACGCCCGTCGCCCCGAATGCCCCCATGATCGCGGCCTGCGACACGTCGAACATCACCACGATGCTCAGGCTGATCAGGACCAGCTCGATCGGATTGCCCACCGCGCCCTTCATCGCATTCAACTGCGTGATGTGGTGGTGCGGCGCGTGGGTCAGCCAGAACGGCGTGGAGTTGTGCATCAGGCGGTGCATCCAGTACTGCCCGAACTCATAGACGAACAGCACCAGCGCCACTTGCGCAAGGAACGGCATCTCGCCCGCCCATGGCGTCGTGATCCCCGCCGCCTTCTTGAAGGCCATCAGCGGAGCCTCGCCGACCATCTGCGAAACCTTCGAGATGAGCGTGGCGTTCAGCACCATGTAGAACAGGTCGGTAAAGAACTCGCGCCGGTTCATCCGCCAGCCTTCGTGGCGTTCGAACACCAGTTCGAGTCCCAGAACCCATGTCGTGACCAAAGCGGTCATGATGATCGCGGTCCAGGTGCTTTCGACCCACGCCTTTGGCGCAAGTCCCCAGAAGGAAACGACAATCGCCAGCGTGACCGGCGGCAGCATGTCGACTGCAAGCTTCCTGATGTTCATGACGATGCTCGCTGAAGCCCTATAGCCTGAGTGTTCTACCGCAATTGGCACGAAGCGGCCACGACAGCCGCTACGTCAATCGACGTATCCGCACTTTCAGGCAGGCAGGTATTACCAACGCAGCTGTTCGTAATACCAAGGACCGCCGGTCCCCGACAGCGATGACGCTCACTCCACGAAGGGGAATGGCTGGTGCTTCATGCTTTCAGGGCGCGCTTGGGCGCCCATCTCGGCAAGGTCGGGAAAACCGCACTGATCGCGGCAACACTGGCACTTGCCGCGTGCTCGGGTGGCGAGAAGGTTGCCGAAAAGCGCTCCGAATTCAGCATCGGCTGGTCGATCTACGCAGGCTGGATGCCCTGGCCCTACGCCCAGCAGGCCGGCATCGTGAAGAAGTGGGCCGACAAGTACCACATCAAGATCAACGTCGTGCAGGTGAACGACTACGTCGAATCGGTGAACCAGTACACGGCGGGCAAGTTCGATGGCGTGACCGTGGCCAACATGGATGCCCTCACCATCCCTGCCGCCGGTGGCAAGGACACCAGCGCGATCATCGTTGGCGATTATTCCAACGGCAACGACGGCATCCTGCTCAAGGGAGCGAACAGCCTCGCCGCGATCAAGGGCCGCCAGGTCTATCTCGCGGAGCTTTCGGTCTCGCACTACCTGCTGGCCCGCGCGCTTGGCAGCAACGGCATGGCGCTGACCGACGTAAAGACGATCAACACCTCCGACGCCGACATCGTCGCCGCCTTCGCTTCGCCCGACGCCACTGCGGCGGTCGCATGGAACCCGCAGCTTTCGGTCATGGCCGCGCAACCCGGCGTCTCAAAGGTCTTCACTTCGGCCGACATCCCCGGCGAAATCCTCGACCTGCTGGTGGTCGACACCGCCACGCTCAAAGCCAACCCCGACCTCGGCAAGGCGCTGGCCGGCATCTGGTACGACACGATGAAGGTGATGATCGCTCAGGACGAGCAGGGCAAGCAGGCCCGCGCGGCCATGGCCAAACTCGCCGGGACGACGCCGGAAGTGTTCGAAGCCCAGCTCAAGACGACCTTCCTCTATGCCCAGGCCAAGGATGCCGTCGCCGCGACGCAGGCCCCCAAGCTGATCGAGACGATGACCCGGGTGCGCGATTTCAGCTTTTCCAAGGGGCTGTTCCCCGGAGCATCCTCGGCCGATGCAGTCGGCATGGCCTTCCCCGGCGGCAAGACGCTTGGCGATCCGGCCCACGTAACCCTGCGCTTCGACGAAAGCTTCATGAAGCTCGCCGCCGACGGAAAGCTCTGATTTCCTTTATACTTCGGGATAGTTCCTCATGCGCTGGGTAAACCGCGAACCGGACCGCAAGCAGCGCATCGCGCTGGGCGCCGTGCCGATCCTGCTGCTGGTGATCGTCTACCTCTTTGCCGCCTATGCCAGGCACGCGGTGAACCCGGTCGACAAGATCCTGCCGCTCCCTTCGGGCATGGCGACGGCGCTCTGGGCGCAGATGACCAAGACGGACGTGCTTTCCGGCACGGTGGTGTTCTGGGCCGATACTTTGGCCAGCTTGCAGCGGCTAGGCCTCGGGCTTGCCATTGCCACTTTGATGGCGCTGCTGGTCGGCCTCGTGCTCGGCGCGCTGCCCCCGGTCCGCGCCACCTTCGGCCCGCTCGTCACCGGCATCGCGGTCATCCCGCCGATCGCACTGCTGCCCATCCTGTTCGTAGCTTTGGGTCTGGGCGAGACCGCCAAGGTCGCGCTGATCGTCATCGGCATCGCTCCGGTGATGATCCGCGATGTCGCAGGCCACGTCGGCACGCTGCCGCGCGAGATGCTGGCCAAGGCGCAGACCCTGGGCGCGGGCAGCTGGCAGATCCTCATCCGCGTTGCCCTGCCGCAGGCCATGCCGCGCCTGATCCTCGCGCTGCGCCTCGCGCTCGGCCCGGCGTGGGTGTTCCTGATCTCGGCAGAGGCCATCGCGTCGGACGTAGGCCTTGGCTACCGCATCTTCCTCGTCCGCCGCTACCTCGCGATGGACGTGATCATCCCCTACGTCGCGTGGATCGCGGTGCTGGCCATCGCCATGGACTGGGGCCTCAACTCCCTGAGCCGCAAGGCCTTCCCCTGGGCACACGGAGAGAAGCATTGAGCGCGCTCCTCTCCCTGCGCAACGTCTGGGTCGAATATGGCGACCGCATCGTCCTCGAGAAGGTCGATCTCGATGTCGCCCAAGGCTCTTTCGTCTCGGTCGTCGGCCCCTCGGGCGCGGGCAAGAGCACGTTCCTGCGCGTGGTGCTCGGGCAGGAAGTGCCGACGCAAGGCACGATCACGCTCGACGGCGAACCTCTGGCGCGCGAATGCGGCCCCGATCGCGGCGTGGTGTTCCAGCGCTACTCGGTCTTCCCGCACCTGACCGTGCTGCAGAACACGATGTTCGGCCTCGAATGCACCAAGGCGCCGCTGCTCGCCCGCCTGTTCGGCAGCGCGAAGAAGGCCGCCGAGGGCGAAGCTGTCGCGATGCTCCAGTCCGTGGGCCTGGGGGACAGCCTGCACCTCTACCCCTCGCAGATGTCCGGCGGCATGCAGCAGCGCCTTGCCATTGCGCAGGCCCTGATCATGCGCCCGCGCATCCTCCTGCTCGATGAGCCCTTCGGCGCGCTCGATCCCGGCATCCGTGCCGACATGCACGTGCTGATCCGCAAGCTGTGGCAGGATTTCGGGCTGACCATCATCATGGTCACGCACGACATCAAGGAAGCCTTCTCGCTCGGCACCCGCGTCCTCGCGCTCGACAAGCGCCGCCACGATCCGCACGCCCCGCACCGCTACGGCGCGACGGCAGTCTATGATCTGGAGCTGCGCAAGGACGCGCCGGAGCCCGAGCAGGAACCGGAAGCGGCGTGATGTCCAGCGAACCCGCCAGCCTCGCCCGCCTCAGCATGAGCCTGCCCGCGGACCTGTTCCGCAAGCTCGACATGATGGTCGAGGAACGCCAGCTCCCCTCGCGCTCGCAACTGATCGCCGAACTGATCCGCCATGCCCTTGCCGCGCACGAGGCGCTGACCCGGCCCGAGGAGATGCTCGCAGGCACGATCACCCTCGTCTATCGCGGTGACCGGGGCCGCGTCCGCCAGCAGCTGGCGGGCACGCAGGCCGATTTCCAGACCGAAGTGATTTCCACCCAGCACGTCTTCCTCAAGGACGACCAGTCGCTGGAAGTCCTGCTCGTGCAAGGCCCCGCCGCCCGTCTCAAGGGCCTTGCCGATGCCCTGCGCCGCGTGCGCGGGGTCCAGCAGCTGCAACTTGTCACCACCACGGCCCTGCTGCCGCCACTGTCCGAAGCAGGCCCCGGATCGAAGAAAGGAGCGGCCGCATGACCGACGCCCCCACCTCTACATTGGCAAATCCCAACGCCGCCCGCGATCACGCCCGCTCGATGGCTGGCACCGTCGTCGAAGCCATGCCGATCCTCCCGCCCGTCACCGCCGATCTTCCCGCAGGTGTAAGCGCGGACAACGTGCTGTGGGAAGAAACCGTCGCTCCCGGCGGCTACGCCACGCGCCGCATCGCGCGCGGCACCCGCCTGCGCCTGATCGACGTGAAGGGCGATGCCTGCGCTTCACTGAACCTGTTCAATGCCGAGATGCCGACCGAGCGGCTGAACTTCGCCGATACGGTCAAGGTCCAGTGGAACGCCTACCTCGGCACCGGCAAGCTCCTCCTGTCCGACATGGGCCGCGTGCTGATGAGCATCGAGAGCGATGATGCCGGCACACACGACTGCTTCTGCGGCACCTCCAACGCTGCCACCAACCTCGCCAAGTACGGCGAAGGCCGCAACAGCGGGGCCTATCCCAACGGGCGCGACCGCTTCCTGCTGGGCGCGGCCAAGCACGGCCTCGGTCGCCGCGACGTCCACCCTTGCGTCACCCTGTTCAAGGGCACCCGGATCGAGGACGACGGCACTATCACCCCGCTCGTGGGCCCCTATGCCCCCGGCCGCAGCGTGGTGCTGCGTGCGGAGATGGACGTGATCGTGGTTGTCGCCAATGTCCCGCATGTCCTTGATCCAAGGCCGGAATACGCGGTCACCCCGCTGCGCCTCACTGCATGGCGTGGGGCCGTGACCACCGAGGCTGACCCCATCCGCAACGCGACGCCGGAGGGCCAGCGCGCCTTCCTCAACGTCGAAGACTACTACCGCCGCTGAAAAGGACAGGCCTCATGACCGATCCCCACCTCTCCGGCCTTTCCGGCAGCATCGTCCACGACGAAGTCGTCCCCGCCCGCGCGCCTTGGCTGCACCATGTGAAGCAGGGCGAGACGCTGCGCATCGTCGATCTCGAAGGCAATCAGGCGGTCGATTTCCTGATCTATAGCGCCGCCGACGATTCCGAACGCTACAGCGCGCAGGATACCGTGGCGGCGCAGGGCAACCTGTTCCTGCGCGAAGGAACCCGCCTGCTGTCGAACGAAGGCCGCTCGCTGATGACCATCACGGGCAGCGCGGTCGATTATCACGATACCATCGGCGGCGCTTGTTCCTGCGAATCCAATACTCTGCGTTACGGACATCACACCAAGTCGCAACATGCCTGTGTCGAGAACTTCCTCGAAGCCAACCTATGGGAAGGCCGGGGCAAGCGCGACATCGTCTCGAACATCAACTTCTTCATGAACGTGCCCGTGGAGGCAGATGGCGCGCTGGGCATCGTTGACGGCATTTCCGCCCCCGGCCTCACGGTGGACCTGCGCGCCGACATGGACGTGATCGTCGTCGTCTCCAACTGCCCGCAGATCAACAACCCCTGCAACGCGTTCAACCCCACCCCCGTCCGCATGATCGTGAGCGCATGACCGCCCTTCCCGCATTTGACACCGTCCTCATTGCCAACCGCGGCGCCATCGCCACCCGGATCATCCGCACTCTGCGCAAGATGGGCCTGCGTTCGGTCGCGGTCTATTCCGAGGCCGACGAGGCCTCGCTCCATGTCGCGCAAGCGGACGAGGCCGTGTGCATCGGCGGCGCGCGGCCATCGGAAAGCTACCTCAACATCGCCGCGATCATCGACGCGGCCAAGCGCACCGGCGCGGGCGCAATCCATCCCGGGTACGGCTTCCTTTCGGAAAACACGGAGTTTGCAGCCGCTTGCGCCGAAGCGGGCATAGTGTTCATCGGCCCCACGCCCGACAACATCCGCACCTTCGGCCTCAAGCACAGCGCCCGCGAACTCGCCGCCGCCCATGGCGTACCGCTTGCCCCCGGCAGCGACCTGCTGACCAGCGAGGACGAAGCCCTTGCTGCGGCAGACGCCATCGGCTTTCCCATCATGCTCAAGGCCACCGCAGGCGGCGGCGGCATCGGCATGCGCGTATGCGAAACCGAAGCCGATGTGCGCGAAGGTTTCGCTGCCGTCGCCCGTCTGGGCCAGAGCAATTTCGGCGATGCTGGCGTCTTCCTAGAACGCTTCGTCCGCCGCGCCCGCCATGTCGAAGTACAGATCTTCGGCGATGGACAGGGCCGCGTCGTTGCCTTGGGCGAGCGCGACTGCTCGCTCCAGCGCCGCAACCAGAAGGTCGTCGAGGAAGCCCCCGCGCCGCTCCTGCCAGAAGCGGTCCGGCAAGCGCTCTATACCGCAGCGATCCGCCTTGGCGAAGCCGCGTGCTACCGCTCGGCAGGCACCGTGGAGTTTCTCTACGATGCTGAGCGCGAAGAGTTTTTCTTCCTAGAAATGAACACCCGCCTGCAGGTCGAACACGGCGTGACCGAAATGGTCATGGGCGTCGATCTTGTCGAATGGATGATCCGAGGCGCTGCGGGCGATTACAGCTTCCTCAATACCGCTCCCACCACCCCCAGCGGCCACTCGGTGCAGATCCGTCTCTACGCCGAGGACCCCGCGCTCGACTATCGCCCCACCTCGGGCACACTGACCTGCGTGGAGTTTCCCGCCGACATCCGCGCCGAAACATGGGTCATGGCGGGCACCGAAGTCAGCGCCTGGTACGATCCGATGCTCGCCAAACTGATCGTCCACGCGCCCACCCGCGCCGAGGCCGTGACCGCCATGCAGGAAGCGCTGGCCAGGAGCCGCGTCGATGGCATCGAGACCAACTTGCGCTGGCTGCGCAGCGTCGTCGCCGCGCCTGCCTTCACTTCAGGTGAAGTCTCAACACGCGCGCTCGAAGACGTTGTTTTTACGCCCCAATCGATCCGGGTGATCAGCGGCGGCACTGCCACCACCGTGCAGGACTGGCCCGGTCGCCAGCACCTCTGGGCCGTGGGCGTGCCGCCATCCGGCCCGATGGACGACCAGTCCTTCCGCCTCGGCAATCGCCTGCTCGGCAATCCCGAAGGCACGGCGGGGCTGGAAATGACCGTCACCGGCCCCACGCTCCAGTTTCTCGCCGATGCAACCCTGTGCCTGACCGGCGCGAACTTCGGGGCAACTCTCGAAGGCAAACCGGTAACTGTGGGCCAACTCTTCGAGGCAAAGGCAGGGCAGACGCTATGCATCGGCCGGGCAACCGGAGGCGGCATGCGCGGCTACCTGCTCGTAGCAGGCGGCCTCGACATCGCCCCCTACCTCGGCAGCCGCAGCACCTTCGAACTTGGCCAGTTCGGCGGCCACGCCGCCCGCCGTCTGGTGGCCGGCGATGTCCTGCATCTTGCCAATCAACCGACCAGCGAACCGCTCCCGCCACCGCCGCTGCCCACGCTGCCCACCGACTGGTGCGTGCGCGTGCTTTATGGCCCCCACGGCGCACCGGACTTCTTCACCGAAGACGACATCGACATGGTCGTCACCGCCGAATGGCAGGTGCACTACAATTCCAACCGCACCGGCGTGCGCCTTGTCGGCCCCAAGCCTGAATGGGCGCGGCGCGATGGCGGGGAAGCAGGGCTGCACCCCTCCAACATCCACGACAACGCCTATGCCATTGGCGCGGTGGACTTTACCGGCGACATGCCGATCATCCTCGGCCCCGATGGTCCCTCGCTCGGCGGCTTCGTCTGCCCCTTCGTGGTGATCGCGGCGGATCGCTGGAAGATCGGCCAGCTCGTACCCGGAGACCGCGTCCGCTTCGTGCCTGTCACCATGGCTGGCGCAGTTGCGGCAGATGAAGCGCAGCAACTCTACCTTGAAACCGGCAAGAAGCCCGGTTCCAGCCGCCCTTGCGATACCGCCACGCAGACCCCGATCCTCGGAAAAATCGCGGCAGGACCGGGCCGCCCCGCCGTGGTCTATCGCCAGCAGGGCGATCGCAACATCCTCGTCGAATACGGGCCCATCGTCCTCCATCTCGAACTGCGTATCCGCGTCCACGCGCTGATGACCGAGCTTGAGCGCATGGCCCTGCCCGGCGTGATCGACGTGGTCCCCGGCATCCGCTCGCTGCAATTGCACTTCGACGGCCGCTCGCTCAGCCAGTCTGACGCGCTCGCCGCGCTGATGGCGGCTGAAGAGCGTCTAGGCGATCTGGAGGACTTTGCGATCCCCTCGCGCATTGTCCACCTGCCGCTGAGCTGGCGCGATCCGGCCACGATCGAGACCATCGAGAAGTACATGAGCGCGGTGCGCGACGATGCTCCGTGGTGTCCGGACAACATCGAATTCATCCGCCGCATCAACGGGTTGCCCGATGTTGCTGCGGTAGAAAATCTGATCTTCGAGGCCAGCTACCTCGTCATGGGCCTGGGTGACGTTTACCTCGGCGCGCCTGTCGCCACCCCGGTCGATCCGCGCCACCGCCTCGTCACCACCAAGTACAACCCGGCGCGCACCTGGACCCCGCCCAACGTCGTCGGCATCGGCGGGGCCTATATGTGCATCTACGGCATGGAAGGCCCTGGCGGTTACCAGCTGTTCGGCCGCACCGTGCAGGTGTGGAACACGCACCGGCAAACCGCGGACTTCATCGAAGGCAAGCCGTGGCTGCTGCGCTTCTTCGACCAGATCCGCTTCTACCCGGTCAGCGCCCAGGAGCTGGCCGAATGGCGCCGCGATTTCCCCAGCGGCAAGCGGGCGTTGAAGATCGAGCCGTCTGAGTTCCGCCTGTCCGACTACCGCAAGTTCCTTAGCGATAACGCGGAAGCCATCGCCAACTTCGAAGCCACCCGCAAGGCCGCCTTCGATGACGAACGCGCCGAATGGGAGCGCCGTGGCGAGTTCGACCGGGTGAACGCGCTGGCAGAAAGCGATGCCCCTGCCGAAAGTGCGGTCGACGTGCCCGAAGGCGCCGACCTGATCGAGGCCCCCTTTGGCGGCAGCGTGTGGAAGCTGCTCGTCCAGCCCGGCGATGTGGTGAAGGCGGGCGAGACCATCGCGGTGATCGAGGCGATGAAGATGGAATGCCCGGTCGAAAGTCCCGGTGCCGGCACCATTGCCGCGCTCTACATCAAGGAGCGCCAGTCGCTCCAGCCCGGAACCCCGATGCTTGCCCTGCGGAGGAGCGCATGACCCTGCTCGACCGTCGCAGCGCCGCAGCCATTGCCGCAGGGGTCAATGCCGGCACCACGACCGCGGTCAGCGTGATCGAGGAGACCCTCGCCCGCATCGCCGCATATGATGCGATCCAGCCGCAGGTGTGGATCAGCCGCGCTTCGGCAGAGGACCTGCTGGCGCAAGCCCGTGCCATCGATGCTCGCGTGGCAGCAGGCGAAGCCCTGCCCCTTGCGGGCGTGCCCTATGCAGCCAAGGACAACATTGACGTAGCGGGTCTTGAAACCACTGCCGCCTGCCCCGCCTTCGCCTATTCGCCCGCCGAAGACGCCACGGTCATCGCCCGCCTGAAGGCCGCAGGGGCAATCTGCGTCGGCAAGACCAATCTCGATCAGTTCGCCACCGGACTCGTCGGTACGCGCAGTCCCTATGGCATTCCGCGCAATGCCTATAACCGCGATTACGTCAGCGGCGGATCCAGCTCCGGCTCGGCCATCGCGGTTGCCGCAGGGCTCGTGCCGATTGCGCTCGGCACCGACACTGCCGGTTCGGGCCGCGTTCCGGCTGCTTTCAACCATCTGATCGGCTTCAAGCCGACCAAGGGTCGCTGGAGCACCAAGGGCCTCGTCCCCGCCTGCCGTTCGATTGACTGCATCACCGTGTTCGCCAGCGACACCACGGACGCGCGTCTGGTGGACCATACGCTGGCGGGCTTCGACGCAGGCGATCCATGGTCGCGGCAGCTTGCTGAAACCCCGCTCGCCGCCAGACGCATCGGCGTCCCCCGCCGCGACCAGCGCGCCTTTTTCGGCGATAGCGAGTCCGAATTCTTCTACGACAGGGCCCTCGCCACATTGGCCGAGCAATCCGAAGTGGTCGAGATCGACATCGCCCCGCTGCTCGAAGCCGCGCAACTGCTCTACGGCGGCCCATGGGTCGCCGAGCGTACTGCCGCCATGGCCACACTGCTGAAAGACGATCCCGAAGCCATCGATCCCACCGTTCGCAGCGTCGTCGAAGCCGGATGGAAGAAATCCGCCGTCGAGCTGTGGAACGGCATCTACCGCATGGCCGAGTTGAAGCGCCATGCCGACCAGCTGTGGGACAGCGTCGACATGCTCGCCTTCCCCACCACCGGCACGACCTATCGCGTGGCCGAACTGGCGGTGGCCCCGGTCACGCTCAATAGCAATCTCGGGTTCTACACCAACTTCGTGAACCTGCTCGACATGGCCGCAGTCGCCGTGCCCGCCGGCATTCGCCACAACGGCACCGGCTTTGGCATCACCCTGATCGGCCCCGCCGCAACCGACCGCGCCCTGCTCGATGCTGCCGATGCGTGGCTCGCCGCCGCCGACCTCACTCCCCCACCCCCGCTCGATCTGGAGGGCAAGATGCAGACCGTGAAACTCGCCGTTGTTGGCGCACACCTCGAAGGCATGCCGCTGCACTGGCAACTGACCTCGCGCAATGCGAAGTTCGTCGGCGCGTTCGAGACCGCCCCTACCTACAAGCTCTACGCCATCGCCGAGAGCGTGCCGCCCAAGCCCGCACTGGTGTTCGACGAGGGCGGTGCGGCGATCAAGCTGGAGGTCTATGAGCTGGGCCTTGCCGAATTCGGCAGCTTCACCGTCGAAGTCCCGGCACCGCTCGCCATCGGCACGGTCACGCTGGCAGACGGCAGCAGCGTCAAGGGCTTCGTCGCCGAACCGCGTGCGCTGGCCGGGGCTGAAGACATTACGCACCTTGGCGGATGGCGCGCTTACATCGCCTCGCGTAGCTAAGCCTCAGGAAGGATTTCCATGCTCCGCAAACTGCTTCTCACCGCCGCCGCTCTGGTCCCGAGCTTCGCCCACGCGCAAGTCGAACAGTCCCAGACCGTCCCCGGCTTTGCCGATTTCCTCGCCGTCGATGGTGATGCGGTCTGGGCCACCAATCGCGGCAAGGTCGAGAAGTGGTCGCGCAGTGGCAAGCTCGCCGAGGTCGCCATTGCCCGGCCCTGCGGCGCAATGACCGTGGCGTTCGGCTCGCTCTGGGTCGCCAATTGCGCCGATGGCTCGCTGGTGCGGATTGATCTCGAAACCGCGAAGATTACCGCCACCATCCCCACCGGCATCGCCAACCAGAAGCAGGGCGAACTGATCGTCGCCAATGGCGCAGGCTCGATCTGGCTGGCGAGCAAGCCCGAAGGTGCCGTGGCACGCGTCGATCCGGAAACGAATACCGTCGTCGCCTCGATCCCGGTCGATGCCGATACCTGGTACGTGACCTTCGGCTATGACGCCGTCTGGGCGGTCAGCGCCACCAAGCAGACGCTGCAGAAGATCGATCCCAGGACCAACACCGTCGTCGCCCGCGCCGCGCTCGGCACGATGCCGGGCTTCCTCGCTGCGGGCGAAGGCGGCGTGTGGGTGCAGGAACAGGGCGATGGCACGCTCGTCCGCGCCGATCCTGCCACCGGTCAGGTCGTCTGCCGGGTCAAGGTCGGTGCAAACCTCAAGTGGGGCGATATCGATACCGGTGACGGCAAGGTCTGGCTGCGCACAACCGACGATCAGGTCTGGGCCGCCATCGATCCCAAGACGATGACCGTGGCCCAACGCGGCGGCAAGCCCGCCGGAAGCGGCGCACTGCGCTATACGCCCAAGGGTATGTGGACCTCGGCGCACGACGTGCACACCCTGTCGTACTGGCCGGTTTCCGGATTGAAGGCACAGCCAAAGCCCTGAATGCGACGAAGCGGGATTGCGCCTGAGGCAAAGTCGGGCAAGATAGCCGCCTGAGCCATCCGGTTGGCGGAGAAGGCCAAGGGAATCAGGGGCATGGCGTCGGACCGCCGACAGCGCGAGACGCAACTGTTCGGCCATTGGCCGTTCTCGCTCTGCCACGCCCTGCTCGGACGCCCGATTCCGGGCGTTGCCGCTGCATTGCTGCTCGTTGGTACGGCATTCGGTGTCCGGCTGATGATGGGCCACCCCGCACCTGCGCCCATGCTGCCCTATTACCCGGCCATCGTGGTGGCCACGTTCCTTGGCGGTCGCATCCCCGGATACTTCGCAACCGTCCTGGCATGGGTGCTGGCATGGTACCTTTTCCTGCAGCCATCAGGCGGCTTTGAACTCCGGGATGGCGCTGTCGTCGCCCTGATGGTCTTCGTGCCGTCAACCGTGATCGTGCTTGAGGTGGTCCACTCGCTGAGCACCAGCGCGATGGACCTCATCGCCGCAAAGCAGCAGCTCGAGCGGGACGGCGAATGGCAGGCCGAGCAGCGCGCCCATCTGCTCGGCGTGATCGATGAGCTTCAGGCGATCTACGATGAAGCCCCGGTCGGCCTCGGCCTGCTCGATGCCGACCTGCGCTTTGCCCGCATCAACACCGCGCTCGCTGAAATGAACGGCTTTACGGCGGAGGATCACATCGGCCGCAATGTATGGGATCTCCTGCCCGATCTCAGGTCATCGGCCGAACCGCTTTTGCGCACCGTGCTAGAGGGCGGCGAAGTCATGCGCGGCGTCGAGATCTCGGGCGAGACGCCAGCCCGGCCGGGGGTCAAGCGGACATGGTCAGAAGTGTTCTATCCGGTCCATGGCCCCGATGGCCAGCGCCGCGGCGTGGGCATCTTCTGCATCGAGATCACCGACCTGAAGCAGGCTCGTGAACGCGAGGACTTGCTGACGCGCGAAGTCGACCACCGCGCCAAGAACCTGCTGGCCGTGGTTCAGTCGATCGTCCAGATGATGAAGGCGCAAGGCTCGGTTGCCGATTTCAAGGAGGCCCTGATCGGCCGCATCGCCGCAATCAGCCGCGCGCACAGCCACCTGTCGGAAAACCGCTGGGATGGCGTGAAGCTTCAGGCGCTGATCGCCGACGAGTTGACGCCCTATGGCATCGCCGTGGACCTTGATCCCGTCGTCAACGATCTCGTGCTCAGGTCGAGCACCGCTCAAGCCATGGCCATGGTGCTGCACGAACTTGCCACGAACTCGGCGAAGTATGGCGCGCTGTCGGCAGATGGCAGCGTCGAAGTCTTGTGCCGCGCGACCGCTGCGGAGGACGAGGCGCTGGTCGTGCAATGGCGCGAAACCGGCGGCCCCATCGTGAACGCGCCAAAGGCGCGCGGCTTTGGCACGCGCCTGATCGAACGTTCGGTCACCCATGGCATCGGGGGGAAGCTGGACTACCAGTTCCTCCCCGAAGGCGTGTTCTGCCGCATCAGCATCCCGCGCTCGGCACTGGGCTGAAGGACTGCGCTGCCCGTCTCGTCAGTGGTTCGAAATGTGCTGTCCTAGGTGCTTTCCGGCAAGGTAGCCGAACGTCAGCCCTGGCCCGAGCGTACCGCCCGCCCCGCCATAGACCTCGCCCAGCACCGCCGCCATCGCATTGCCCGCAGCATAGAGGCCGGGGATCGCATTGCCGCTCCAGTCGACGACCTGCCCGTCAGCATTGGTCTTCGGCCCGCCAGCCGTGCCGAGCGCGCCCGCTTCCATCTTCACCGCATAGAACGGTCCCTGATCGATCAGGCCCAGCGTGCGGTAGGGCGGGTCAAAGGCCATGTCGCCCCACATGTAGAAGTTGTCGTAGGTGCTGTCGCCACGGTTGAAATCGTCATCATGACCGTTGCGCACCATCTGGTTGAAGCGCGCGACTTCGGCCTCAAGGCCTGCCGGATCGATGCCCGCCTTTTCCGCCAGTTCGGCCAGCGTTGCCGCCTCGATCGCATAGGACGGCGTTGGGCTGCCCGGCTGCGAATTGAACAGCGGGTACTTGTCGCGATAGCGCTGGTCGATGATCAGCCAGTACGGCAGGTTGGCGTATTCATGGGTGCCGCCATCGAAGGCGTGGAGCGACTTGCCCAGAGCGTTGTAGTTCGCCGCCTCGTTGACGAAGCGCTTGCCCTTGCGGTTGACGAGGATCGCGCCGGGCCGCGCGCGCTCGTCGGAACCCAGCATGTAGTTGGGCTTGGCATTGCGGTGCTGCGGCTTGAATTCCAGCACGCTCTGCATCCAGAACGCGTTCTGCATGTTGCCAAGCTGCGCGCCCGCCTCGATCGCCATGAGCAGGCCGTCGCCCTCGTTTTCGGGCACGCTCACCGGGCCGGTCAGAGGGCCACGGATGAAGGCCTTGACCAGCGTCTCGTTCCACTCGAACCCGCCGGTCGCGATCACCACGCCACGGCGCGCGCGAACGCGGAAGTCCTTGCCGTTGGCGTCCTCGGCCACGACGCCGATGATCCGGTCGCCATCCTTGACCAGCTTGCGCGCACGCTTTTCAAACTCGACCGGAATGTCGCGCTCGATCACGCCAAGGAACAGCGATCCGATCAGCGCTTGCCCCAGCCCACGATAATCGCCCGCTTCGCGCTCGGCCAGCGTTGCCTCGTCCAAGGTGCCGCGCGTCGCCTCGATCAGGCTGCCGCGCAAGGGATAGGCCATCTTGCTCGGGTTGACCCGTGCTGCCCACTTGCCGAGCCGCGCAAAGCTGAACGCCTCGTTGTCGAGCGAGCGCCCGCCATCGGGCTTGGCGCCTGGAGAGTAAGGCTGATAATCGGGAAAGTCCGAGAACGAGCACATCCGCACCGGCGTGTTGTCCTCGAGGAAGCGCAGCATCTCCGGCCCGCCCTGCATGAACGCCCACAGCGTTTCGGGGTCGAGCGCGCCGGGGGCAAGACCATCGAGATAGGCGACGACATCCTCGTCCGATTCCTCGATTCCTGCGGCCAGCTGGTGATGGTTGCCGGGGATCCACAGCATCCCGCCAGACATCGCGGTGGTGCCACCGACCATCCCCGAGCGTTCGAGAATGACCACGTCCTTCGCGCCATGATCGTGCGCAGCAATCGCTGCCGTCAGCGCCGCACCGCCCGAGCCGAGCACGACAACATCAGCCTCGCGGTCCCACTCCAAAGCACTCGCCATCGGTCATCTCTCCACATGCGGCTGACAAAACCGGCACTACCGCCTTTTTTGCAGGTGTAGATGCGAGGCCGAAGCGAGAACCACTGCCACTTGTCCTAGGCAGATGCGAGGACAGCGATTTCCTGCGGCTGAGGTGACCAGATTCCACCCAAGGGCCCGTCTTCGTGGAAGATTTCGGTGATGGCCTTTGCGGGGGCATCTGCGCGCGCAACCATGGTCGTGAGCCTTTCGGCCATGGGATCATCCACCGGGCCGTTGGCGCCTGATAGGTGGTGTATCCATGCGCCGATGCCTTGGAGGATGGCGGGGCATTGACGGCCTTGGGCGACATTGGCGGCGAGGGTTTGGAGCCAACGCTGGGGGATTTTCTGGGAGCCGTCCATGGCGATCTGGATCAGGCGGTGGTTGAGGCTGGGGTTGGCGAAGCGGGCGATCAGGGCGTCGGCGTAGGCTTCAAGGTCCTGGCCGGGGGCGGGCGCGATCGTCGGGGCGGCTTCCTCGCGCATCAGGCGATTGGCGAGATGGCGCAAGGCCGGATCGGCCACGGCCTCGTGAACGTACTCGTAACCAGCCTTGAGGCCACAATAGGCAAGCAGCGAGTGCGCGCCGTTGAGCATCCTGAGCTTGGCGGTTTCGTAAGGGCCGACTTCGCTGACCAGCTGCGCGCCGACCGCTTCCCAGCGCGGGCGCGGTCCGGCAAAGCGGTCCTCGATAACCCACTGGCTGAACGGTTCGGTCACGACGCAGGCTTCGTCTGTGAGGCCGCCCAAGACCTGCGCCACCATCGCCCGGTCCTCGTCGGTCGTGGCGGGCACGATGCGGTCGATCATCGTCGAGGGGCAGGTGCAGTTTGGCTTGAACCACGGCACAAGATCGGGCTCGTGCCGCTCAAGGTACTGCAGCATCAGGGCATTCAGCTTCGCGCCGTTGTCGGCAAGGTTGTCGCACGGCAGCAGCGTCAAGCCGGGCAGCCCCGCCTTGGCCCGCGCCAGCAGGCCTTGCGTGACGAAGTAGTAGAAGCTCAGGGAGTGCGCGAGTTCGAAGTCGAGCGTGCCGTCCGGGCGGCGGCAGTAACCCTTCTCGGTCACGGTCAGGCTGACGATCCGCGTGGTGGGCGCGGCCACGGCGGCGATCACCGCATCGGGTTCCTCGCTCGCGACCAGCACGTTGCGGACAGAGCCCACGATCCGAAGCGCAGCACCCTCGCCCGATTGTTCGGCAACCGTATAGAGCCCGCCTTGCGGGTTCATCTGTCGCGCCACACCGGCCGAGCGCAGCGAGACGCCGGTGATGGCCCAGTCGGCGTCGCCGCTGTTCCCATTGTCCAGATTCAGGGCAGCATCGGTGTACCAGGCCTGATGCGCGCGGTGGAACGCGCCGATGCCGAAGTGGACGATGCCGACGGCCTGGGCGTCGCGGTCATAGACCGGGCGCGCAACCTCGGCGGGGAGGCTGGCGAGCGTGTCCGGAGACAGGCGCGTCACAACTTGTACGCCTTCTTCGCGAGGTTGTACGACAGGTCCTGCGCCAGCTCCGCCGCTTCCCAGTCCTCGATGCGGTGCTCGGCGACCAGCTCTGCAAGGAAGCCGCAGTCGATGCGGCGGGCAACGTCATGCCGCGCCGGGATCGAGAGGAACGCGCGGGTATCGTCGTTGAAGCCGACGGTGTTGTAGAAGCCCGCCGTCTCGGTGGTCATGCGGCGGAAGCGCTTCATGCCCTCGGGGCTGTCGTGGAACCACCATGCCGGGCCGAGCTTGAGGCAGGGGTAATGTCCGGCAAGCGGCGCGAGTTCGCGAGCATAGGCGCTCTCGTCGAGCGTGAAGAGAATGATCGACAGGTCCTTCTCGTTGCCGAACCTGTCGAGCAGCGGCTTGAGCGAGTGGACGAAGTCGGTGCGCGTGGGGATGTCCGCGCCCTTGTCGCGGCCGAAGCGCTCGAACACGGCGGCGTTGTGGTTGCGGAAAGACCCGGGGTGGATCTGCATGACGAGGCCATCGTCAAGGCTCATACCCGCCATCTCGGTCAGCATCTGCGCGCGGAACAGTTCGGCATCGGAGGAATGGAACTTGCCCGAAACCACCCGGTCGAACAGCGCTTGTGCCTCGCTGGCGGAGAGGTTGGCGGTGGCCGCCGTCGGATGGCCATGGTCGGTGCTGGTCGCGCCCATCGATGCGAAGAAGGCGCGGCGCTGGCGGTGCGCGGCAAGGTAGCCGGTCCAGCTGTGGCAATCCTCGCCGGTCAGCTGCGAGAACAGGTCGAGGTTGGCCTGGAAGCCTTCAAAGTCCGGGTCGATCACCGGGTCGGGACGATAGGCCGTGATGACCTTGCCGCTCCATCCGGACTCGCGGATCGCGGCGTGGTGCTCCAGCGTGTCGAGCGGGCTTTCGGTCGTGGCGATCACCTCGATGTTGAACCGCTCGAACAAGGCGCGCGGGCGGAAGGCATCGGTCGCCAACATCTCGGTGATCGTGTCGAAGTAGAGGTCGGCTGTCTCGGCGCTCAGCTGCACGCCCATGCCGAAGGCCTCGGCAAAGACCCAGTCGAGCCACATCCGCGAGGGCGTGCCCCGGAACAGCCAGTAGCGCTCGGCAAACAGCCGCCACGCCGCGCGCGGATCGACCTGCCGGTTGCGCACGCCCAGATCTTCCAGCGCCACCCCTTGCGAATAGAGCATGCGGAAGACGTAGTGATCGGGCACCAGCAGCAGCTCGGTCGCATTGCCGAACGATCCATTCTCCGCAAACCAGCGCGGATCGGTGTGCCCGTGCGGGCTGACGATCGGCAAGTCCGCCACGCTCGCATACAACTCACGCGCAAGGCCGCGCACAGAGGGATCGGCCGGCAGCAACCGGTCGGGATGAAGGTCAAGATCGCGGGGCATGTCAGCTCTTTCAGATAACGGAAAATCTCACGCCATGGCGCGCGAATAGCGGTCGCGCTTGGCCTGCGTAGCCTTGCGTGCTTCGGCCAGCAGGCGCTCTTCGGTCGCAAACAACAGGCCGTCAAGCACGGCGGACAGGTGCGCGCGCATTGCCGCCCGTGCCGCGTTGGGATCACGCGCGCGCAGCGCTTCGAGCACCGCCGAATGCTCCTCGACCACCGGCTTCACGTTGGCGTGGCGCGCCTTCTCGTGCAGGAGCGCCGCTTCCGGCGAGGTGGCGCGCAAGTCCCACAAGTGCTCGATCGCATTGTACACCGCCACGTTGCGCGTCGCCCGCGCAATGGCGAGGTGGAACTCGCGGTCGGCGCTTTCGGTGCCGTTGGGGTCCTGGTTCTCCTCGGCAATGCGCTGGACCAGCACCTCGATCTCGGCGATGTCGGCATCGTTGACCTGCGTTGCCGCCAATGCCGCCGCCTCGCCTTCGAACAGCAGCCGCGCCTCGGTCAGTTCGAACGCGGTCACGTTGAAACCGGGACGGTCCTCTTCGCCCGGCAAGCGCCGCACGTAGGCGCCCGAGCCGATCTTCACCTCGACCAGTCCTTGCACTTCCAGCGCGATGATCGCCTCGCGCACCGTCGGGCGGCTCACGTCATAGCGAAGCGCCAGATCACGCTCGGCGGGAAGCCGGGTGCCAACCGGATACTTCCCGCTGGCCAGCTCCTCTAGCAGCGAGCGGGCGAGGTCCTGATAGAGCCGGTCGTTCGATTTGAGGTTTGCCATGGCGTCTTTCTGGTATTACCAATTTTTCTGAACTTGACAGACCGAAATTGGTCAGTCAATCGGTATTACCACATTCGACCAACCAAAGCGAGTTTTCGAGTCATGAAAATCACCGCCGCCCGCGTCATCGTCACCTGCCCGGGCCGGAACTTCGTGACGCTCAAGATCGAGACCGATCAGGGCGTCTACGGCATCGGCGATGCCACGCTCAACGGGCGCGAGCTTTCGGTCGTCGCCTATCTGCAGGAGCACGTCGTGCCCTGCCTGATCGGCATGGACCCGCGCCGGATCGAGGACATCTGGCAGTACCTCTACAAGGGTGCCTACTGGCGCCGCGGCCCGGTGACGATGCGCGCGATCGCCGCGGTCGACATGGCGCTGTGGGACATCAAGGCCAAGATGGCCGGCATGCCGCTGTACCAGCTATTGGGCGGGCGCAGCCGCGACGGGATCATGGTCTATGGTCACGCCAACGGCTCGGACATTGCCGAAACGGTCGAGGCGGTCGGCCAGTACATCGACATGGGCTACAAGGCGATCCGCGCCCAGACCGGCGTCCCCGGCGTGAAGGACGCCTATGGCGTGGGCCGGGGCAAGCTCTACTACGAGCCCGCCGACGCCAGCCTCCCCTCGGTCACCGGCTGGGACACGCGCAAGGCGCTGAACTACGTGCCCAAGCTGTTCGAGGAACTGCGCAAGACCTACGGCTTCGACCACCACCTGCTGCACGACGGCCACCACCGCTACACTCCGCAGGAAGCCGCCAATCTCGGCAAGATGCTCGAACCCTACCAGCTGTTCTGGCTGGAGGACTGCACGCCTGCCGAAAACCAGGAAGCGTTCAAGCTCGTCCGCCAGCACACCGTAACCCCGCTGGCCGTGGGCGAGATCTTCAACACGATCTGGGACGCCAAGGACCTGATCCAGAACCAGCTGATCGACTACATCCGCGCGACCGTCGTCGGCGCGGGCGGCCTCACCCACCTGCGCCGCATTGCCGATCTCGCCAGCATGTACCAGGTCCGCACCGGCTGCCACGGCGCGACCGACCTGTCGCCCGTCACGATGGGCTGCGCGCTGCATTTCGACACCTGGGTCCCCAACTTCGGCATCCAGGAATACATGCGCCACACCGCCGAGACCGACGCGGTCTTCCCGCACGACTACTGGTTCGAAAAGGGTGAGCTGTTCGTCGGCGAAACCCCTGGCCACGGCGTCGACATCGACGAGGAACTGGCCGCCAAGTACCCCTACAAGCCCGCCTACCTCCCGGTCGCCCGACTGGAAGACGGCACGATGTGGAGCTGGTAAGATGATGCGCAATATCCTGCTTTCGGCAACCGCCCTCGTTGCCCTTACCGGCGCAGCGCCTGCGCCCGCCCCCTCGCTCCAGCTCGGCACTCTCGCCAAACTCGGCACGGTCAGCGAACGCTACCAGTCCTACAACATCGAGATGGTCGAAGTGACCGGCGGCCGCTTCTGGGCACCCTATGGCGGCCCGGCCGACGAACGCTATCGCCAGCGCCCGCCGATCGACCTGACCGACCCGAAGCTGGTTGCACTGGCCAAGGCGCTCGGCCCCAGCCTCGTTCGCGTCAGCGGCACCTGGGCCAACAACACCTATCTCGAAGCCGAGGGCGAGAACCTTTCCGCTCCGCCTGCAGGCTTCGTGCAGGTCCTGAAGCGCGACCAGTGGCGGAACGTCGTGGCCTTCTCCAAGGCCGTCGACGCGCCCATCGTCACCAGCTTTGCCGTCAGCAATGGCACCCGCGATGCCAATGGCGTGTGGACGCCCGCGCAGGCCCAGCGCCTCGTCGACCTGACCCGCGAGGCGGGCGGCACCCTCTACGCTGCCGAATTCTTCAACGAAGCCAACATGCCCAGCGCCGCGCCGCAGATGCCCAAGCCCTACACCGCGGCCAATTACGGCGCCGAATTCCGCCTGTTCCGTGATTGGGCACGCAAGGCCGTGCCCGACATGAAGATCCTCGGCGTCGGCGGCGTCGGCGAAGCGGGCCTGCTCAAGGACGTTCCGGTTCCCGCCGAAATGGGCAGCCACGTCAGCAGCGAGGACATGATGCAGGCCAACCCGAACAGCGTGGATGGCGTGTCATACCACTTCTACGGCTCGGTCTCGCAACGTTGCACAGGCCTCGGCATCGGCACGGCGCAGAAGCACGACGCGCTCACCGCGAAGTGGCTCGACATGACCGTGCGTGACTATCGCTATTACGCGGCCCTGCGCGACAGGTTCGAGCCGGGCAAGCCGATGTGGAACACCGAGACTGCGCAGGCGGCCTGCGGTGGTAGCCCATGGGCTTCGACCTTCCTCGATACCTTCCGTTACCTCAACCAGAACGCCGCCCTTGCCCAGCAAGGCCTGCAGGTGGTCATGCACAACACGCTGGCCGCGAGCGACTATGCGTTGATCGATCGCGACACGATGACCCCGCGTCCCAACTACTGGGGCGCCGTGCTGTGGAAGCGCACGATGGGCAGCACCGTGCTGGCATCGCCGCGCTCGCCCTCGCCGGCACTGCGGCTCTATGCGCATTGCCTTGCGGGCAAGCCCGGCGGCGTTGCGGTCATGGCGCTCAACACCGGCGAGGCCGCACAGAAGATCAGCCTTGGCGGCAAGGGCCTTGGCTGGACCATGACCGGCCAGCCGCTCGATACCCGCACCGTGCTGGTCAATGGCAAGGCCCCTGCCCTCTCGGCAGACCTCACGCTGACCGGACTCGATGGCGCTCCCGTTGCAGGCAAGGTCACCATTCCCGGCCAGTCCATCGCCTTCTACGCCATCCCCGGCGCGGCAAACCCGGCCTGCCGTTAAGTGTCTGACCAGCGCGTGCGGGTCACCCCCTATACCGTCCTCGTTGGTGAAGCCATGCTGGAGCTGTCGCAAGACGGCTCCAGCCAAGGCGGTTCAGGCTGGCATCTGGCCTATGGTGGAGACACGCTGAACACCGCGATCCACCTCGCCCGCAACGGCCTGGATGTGGCCTACCTGACGGCGCTTGGCACCGATCCCTTCAGCGAGGACCTGAAGGCCCGCTGGAGGGCCGAAGGGCTGGATACCACTCTCGTGCTTGCAGATCCGGCCCGCAATCCGGGGCTCTATGCGATCACCACGGACGATGCGGGCGAGCGCAGCTTCACCTACTGGCGCGGCGAGAGCGCCGCACGACACCTGTTCGCTTGCCAGCACATCGATACCGCGCTCGAAGATGCTGCGAATGCAGACCTCCTGGCATTCTCACTGGTCTCGCTGGCAATCCTGCCCGAAGAGGGCCGGCAGGCGCTGATCTCGCTTGCCCGCAAGGTGCGTGCGCGCGGCGGCCTTGTCGCCTTCGACGGCAACTACCGCCCTCGCCTCTGGCCCGACCGGCAGACCGCCCGTGCCGCGCGCGATGCCGCCATTGCCACAGCCTCCATCGGCCTGCCGACGCTCGAGGACGAGACCATGCTTTCGGGCGAGACCGATGCCGCCGCCGTTGCCGCGCACTGGCAGGGCCTTGGCTGCGCCGAAACCGTGGTCAAGCTCGGCGCGCAAGGCTGCCGCCTGCCCGATGGCGCAATCGTCGCCCCCGAACGCGTGCTTGCCCCTGTCGACACCAGCGGCGCGGGCGATGCCTTCAACGCCGGTTACCTCGCCGCGCGCCTGCGTGGCGAAGCCCCAGCACAGGCCGCAATCGCGGGCCATGCGCTGGCAGGCTGGACGATCATGAGACGAGGCGCGATCCCGGCGCGGGATTTCTAGGGCGCGAGGGCAAATTCCCGGATGGTGGGACGTCAGCTATCCGCCATTTTTTGCTAAAAGTGGCCTGTCAGGATACGACGCCATTGCGGACACTGGCGCCATTTCTCTCACACCCCTGCCGTCACCCCGGGCTTGACCCGGGGTTCCGCTTTCTCTTCGCGCAAGCTATCCAAGGATCACGTTGTAAAGATCCAGCCAGTCTGGATTGCCGCGCTCGATCAGGTCGAACTTGAACGCTCTGCGCCAGCGCTTCACGCGCTTCTCGTGCGCTATGCAGTCCTCGATCCGGTCGCCGCGCTCTGCCCAGACCAGCCGCTTCAAGCCATAACGGGCACAGAAGTCCGAGCCCCGGTCCTCGCGGTGCTGATGGATGCGCGCAGCAAGGTGCGAAGTCACGCCAACGTACATCGCGCCTCGGTAACGGTCGGCCATGATGTAGACCCAACCACCGAGCCTTTCCCTGTCCATGGCGTGACGAGACAGAAAGCGGGACCCCGGGGCAAGCCCGGGGTGACGATAATGGTGCTGTTATGGAAGCAACAGCAGAAATCCACCCCTTTCCTGCCATTCAGTGCCCTGTCGGAGATCCACAATAGCTGTCATCCCGTCAGTGCTAAAATCTCCTAGGATCTCGCTCTCAACAGGCTCCACAGCACCACCGCCGCCAGCAGGTCCAGCCCCGCCAGCGCCACGAACAGCGGATTGTAGCCGAACACGTCGGCGCTCTGCCCGATCAGCAGCGTGAACAGCATGCCCCCAACCCAGGCAGACGTGCCCGCCATGCCGCTGGCCGTGCCCACGGTGCGGCTGTCGAACACGTCGGCGCAGAGCGTGATCAGCGCGCCGTTGAGCATCTGGTGGGCAAAGCCGCCGATGCAGAACAGGGCAATCGCCATCTCCGGCGACGTCGCAAGGCCGATGCAGGCAGGCCCCACCATGCATAGCGCGCCAAGCGTCATGGTGATCTTTCGCGATGACAGCATCGAGGAGCCGCGCTTCATCAGCCATGGCGGCAGGAGGCCCGCTGCAAGACTGCCGAAGTCTGCGGCAAGGAACGGCATCCAGCCCCACATCGCGATGGATTTCAAGTCAAGCTTCCACACCGCCACAAGGTAGAGCGGGATGAAGAAGTTGAAGGTCTGCCATGCAGGCTCGGCCAGGAAGCGCGGTACGGCAATCGCCCAGAACGAGCGGCTGCGCAGAACGTCGCCCTTGGTCGCGGGCTTGGTCGCGTCGGGCTGGTTCATCGCCACGATCGCATCGCGCTCGGCTTGCGAAAGGCGCGGATGCACGGCGGGATCGCGGTAGCCGAACCACCACAGCCCGGCCCAGACAAGGCTCAGCGCGCCGGTCACGAGAAACGCCGCCTGCCAGTTCCACGCAAGGATGCAGAACGCCACCAGCGGCGGCGCGATCATGTTGCCAACGCTCGTGCCCATCTGGAACAGGCTGGTGGCGAGCGGGCGCTCCTCGGGCGGGAACCACTGCGAAACCGTCTTGGTCCCCGCCGGAATCGCAGCGGCTTCGGTCGCGCCGAGCAGCGAACGGAAGAACGCCAGGCTCATCCACCCGGTCGAAAAGGCATGGGCCATGTTGCTCAGCGCCCAACCCACCGCGAACACGAAGAACCCCACCCGCGTGCCCAGCGCATCGAGCACCGCGCCCGCTACAGTCTGCATCACCGTGTAGCTCGCCTGAAAGGCCAGCACGACCCAGCTGTACTGCTCGGTCGACATCGCAAATTCGGTCTTGAGCGTAGGCGCCGCGACCGAGAGCGTCGAGCGCGCAAGATAGTTGAGGATCGTGCCGAGCGTGATCAGCGCGATGATCCACCAGCGCAGCGGGAGCTTCCTGAGCATGTGTCTTTATCCGTTGGCTTGGGGGAGGATCAGCGCAGCCGCTCGATCTCGATCATCGAGACGCGCGGCTCTGCGGTGCCGGGCACGAAATCGAGTGCGAGGGTGCCCTTTGCCTTCAGCGTAATCGCCTTGGCTTCCGCCACGGCACCGGACGCCGGAATGGCAGGCTGGAACTTGCGCAGCAGCACCTTCTTCCCGCTCCTGACTTCAAAGGTTCCCGGCTTCTGGTCGGCCGCCGTGGCAAACCACAGCGTCACCTTGTAGCGGCCATCGGACACCGGCACGCGGTAGGAGAACGTGCCCTTGCGATAGGTCGCCAGCGCGTTGCGCTCGTTGGTGCCTGCGATCTCGGTCGGCACCGATGGCCTGCCGAAATCGGCCGGCTTGTCGAGCGTCCCGGTGCTGCCGCCTTCGAACCAGTTATCAGAGCCGAGGATCCGCTCCGCCCCGCGGCTTACCACCAGCGCACCGGTATCGATCACGAAATGCTGGCGCGTCCGGGGCGCAAGCGTCCACTCGGCCCGGTCCTCGACCTGTCCGCCGGCGTGGGTTCCACGTGCCACCAGAGCGTTAGCGCCATCGTCCAACGCCACCGCCGTCCACACGCAGGCCTTCTGCGGGCAATCGCTCTTCACGCCCAGCGAACGGCCATTGAGCAGCAGTTCGGTGCGCGCGGTGTTGCTGTAAACCTTGACGTCGGCCACCGGATAGGCGCGGTTCGCGTAGCGCTTGGAGGTGATGTGAACCATCGGCTCCGCGTTCCAGTTCGCCTTGTAGAAGTACCACGCATCCTTGCGGGTCTTGTGATCATAGGCGACGAGGCCCTTGGTGTTGATGTCCTGCGCATCGCCCTCGGTGCGCACGGTCGTGGCAAAGTCGAACGAATTCCACAGCCACGTCGCATAGAGCCACGGCCTTGCATCGAGTTGCGCGAGCGCGGTTTCGTGAATGTAGCTTTCGTACTCCTCGGGCTGCGCAAACCCGCGCGAGTCCACAGGAGCGCCGAGCACGTTGTCGGTGTGGATGGTCAGGGCGCCGCCAGCGCCATATTCTGTCACCGCCAGCGGCTGCTGCGGACGCCTGGCGCGAAGCCCATCGAGATGCGGCCCGAGGTCGCCCGGCTGCCCGAAGTACCAGCCGAAATAGCGGTTCGCTCCGCCAAGATCGGCCGCTACCGCCGTGGTCGGAATCTCGATGTCGCCGCCGAACGCCCGCGCCTCGCAGCAGGTGGCAAGTGCGGTCGGACGCGAAGGATCGAGCGCCTTGGCGGTCTGCTGCAACACGTTCAGCAGCGGCATCGGATCGACCTCGCGCCCATTGACGCCGCCGAACAGGAAGGCCGGCAGCGAATTGCCGAAGTCCACCTCGTTGGCGATGCTCCAGATCGCGCTGGCCGCGTGGTTCTGGTTCTGCCTGACCAGTTCGGTCAGCTGCGCCTTGGCATTGGCAACCAGCGCCGGATCGGCGTCCTTCTTGCCACCCAGCGTCCAGACCGAGACCAGCGGAATCTCGTCCCACACCACGATCCCGGCGCGGTCGGCGATGTCATGGACATCCTGTCCGTGCTGGTAGTGGGTCAGGCGGATCGTGTTGGCGCCCATCTCGCGGATAGTGGCGACATCTTCCTCGACGTCGGCGCGCGAAATCGCCCATCCTTTTCCGTCACGGTCCTGATGGTAGCCGACGCCCTTGAGGCGATAGGGCTGGCCATTGAGCAGGAATCCGCGCGCGGGATCGAACGCCATGGTCCTGATGCCGTAGAGTTGGCTCACTGTATCGGAGAGTTGGCCCTCTGCCTTCGAGAGTTGCCCGTTTGCCTCGGAGAGTTGGACTTTGAGGTCATAGAGGTAGGGATCGCTAGTGCCCTGCCATAGGCGGGGGTTAGTGACAGTGAGATTCGCGTTGATTTCACCGGTCTTTCCAGCCGCCAGCGTGGCCGGAATCACCGCACTTGCCACCTCGCGCCCGTCACGATCGACCAGTGCGACGCGAACCTGCGCCTTCGCCGCCTTGACCCCGTCATTGGCGACGCGCACGGCCACATCGACCACCGCTTCCTGGGCCGAGGCCGAAACCGTGGTGGCCCGCACGCCGGGGCCGCCGAAGTCCGCCAGATCGATATGCAGCGCCGAAGTCGTGACCAGACGAACGGGGCGATAGAGCCCGCCATGCACGAAGAAATCCCCGGAAAGCGGCAGCACATCCGCAGTCGGCCCGCCTGCCTTGGGCTGGGAATTGTCGACGCGCACGACCAGAACATTGTCGCCATCGCCCCGCATCGCCGCCGTGGCATCGAGCCGGAAGCGCGAGAAACCGCCGCGATGCTCGCCGAGGTACTTGCCGTTGAGCCAGACCTTGGCCACCCGGCTGGCGGCATCGAACTCGAGCCACTGGCGCTTGCCCGCACTGGCGGCGGGCGTGGCGAAATTGAGGCGGTACCAGCCCACACCCTGGCGCTTGTCGACTGTGGCCTGGCTGTTGGTGCCACCCAGATCGTGATGATAGTAGCCGACGCGGTTCCAGGTGTGCGGGACGGAAACGCTTTCCCAAGCGGCATCGGCAAAATCAGGAGCGACCGCATCAGGCGCATCGCCATCGAAGAATCGCCAGCCCGAATCGAGCTGCGTCACCGCACGCGCCTCTTGCGCAAGGACGTGAGTCGGCCAAAGGGCGAGCGCAAGCCACGAGACCGGCCCGAAAATCCTGCGCTTCAGCATCGCTTTTCCCCTTTGCACTTTTTTCGTTGAGATTGGTCAGGCCGATAATAGAGCGATATTCTGGCGATTTTGCAAGACTTTCATTCCAAGTTTGATAGATTTCTGCTCCGAGCGGCTAACCAGAATCCGGACTGTTCGCAAAAAATTGGCTTGACAGGCGCTCGATCAGACGCAATTCGGTCAGACCAACAAGCTTTGCCAAATTCCAGACGGGAGAGAGTTATGTCGGTCCACAGGCTACTATTGTCAGCAGCGGCGGTCGCGCTGATGCCCGGTTTCGCTTATGCGCAGGACGCTGGCCAGACCGATACCAGCCAAGCTGCTCCCGAGCAGAGCGGTGAAGGGCTCGAGGAAATCATCGTTACCGCGCAGAAGCGCGAGCAGAACATGCAGGATGTGGCCGTTGCGGTCACAGCGCTGAGCGGCGAAGCCCTGACCAATCGCAACGTTGCGACCGTCGGCGACCTTCCCCGCCTCGCCCCCAGCCTTACCCTGACGCAGGGCAACGTGCCCACCAACAACTCGCTGAACCTTCGCGGCATCGGCACGGTCTCGTTCAGCACCGCGATCGAGCCCTCGGTTGCCGTGATCGTCGACGACGTGCCGCTGCTCCAGCAGGCCCAGGCCTTCTCGGGCCTGAGCGACATCGCACGCATCGAAGTGCTGCGCGGCCCGCAGGGCACGCTGTTCGGCAAGAACGCCTCTGCCGGTGCCGTCAACATCGTATCGCGCGGCGCATCGAAGGACCTGACCGGCGCCATGACCGGCACGGGTACCACCGATGACGAATTCCGCGTCGAAGGCTCGCTTTCAGGTCCGCTCGGCACCGGTGTCGGCTTCCGCGTGAACGCGTTCTACGCCGACCGCAAGGGTTACATTCGCAATCTTCAGAACGGACAGCGCCTCAACAACGACAAGAGCTACGGCGTGCGGGGCCGTCTCGAGTTCGAACCGACGGACAACCTGAAGTTCGACGTGATCGCCAGCCACTCGGTCAGCGAAAGCAACGGCTTTGCCCGCACCTATCGCGCAACTCCTGCCGGCGCGGCCATCTTTGGCACCCCGCTCGCGGCAAGCCTCGTCGGCGTCACTCCGGGCGAGGACAATTACAACGTCCGCCTGAACAAGCCGTTGTTCAACAAGAGCAAGCAGACGACCGTTTCAGGCCGCGCCACCCTCGACCTCGGCTTTGCCGATCTTGTTTCGGTCACCAGCTATCAGGACTGGGACTTCCAGTTCGAGGAAGACTTCGACTACACCATCTCTGACGTGCTGGGCATACCAGGGGGCATAACTGCAAACAGCACTTATGCTGCCAGCCAGTTCACCCAGGAACTGCGTCTCGTCTCCCCCTCGAAGTCGGATCTGAGCTATGTCGTCGGCCTGTTCTATGCCGACGGCAAGACCGATCGCAAGTTCGCGCGCGGACCTTCGGGCCCGGTCGTGGCGAACTGGACGTCGCGCAGCACGACGCAGAGCTATGCCGCGTTCGCCCAGCTGACCTACAACCTGTCCGACACGACGCACGTCGATGCCGGCGTCCGCCTGAACCACGAAGAAGTGGGCGCACGCTTCGTCAACAACGTGCCGAATGCCAACCCGCCTGCCAACAACGCAACCTGCCTCAGCGTCTGCGTCGGTGCGGCCAAGGACACTGTCGTCACCTGGAAGACCTCGCTGCGGCAGGACCTTTCGGATGCGGTGATGGTCTATGCCTCGTTCGCGCGCGGCTACAAGGGCCAGGGCTTCGACATCAGCACCGGCTTCAAGCCCGCTCGTGCGGCCAATCCCGTGCGTCCGGAAACCTCCGATGCCTATGAAGCGGGCATCAAGTCCCGCTTCCTCGACAACAAGGTCCAGCTCAACATCTCCGCATTCTGGAGCAACTTCCGCGACTTCCAAGCCCAGTCGGGCGTGGTACTGCCGGACAACACCATCGAACTGACGCTCAACAACGTCGGCCGGGTGCGGACACGCGGTTTCGAAGTGGAGCTTTCGGCACGCCCGATCCCGACGCTGACCCTGGACAGCGCGCTGAGCTTTACCGACACGCGCATCATGTCGTTCCCGGGCGCGCAGTGCTATGCCGGGCAGACGACGGGTTGCGTCGATCTTGATGGTGCAGGTCCTTCGACCGTCAAGGGCCAGAACCTTGCCGGCAAGCGCCTTCCCAACGCACCGCGTCTGAAGTTCAACGTCGGCGGCACCTACGACATCCTGCTGCCTTCGCTGCCGTTCGACGCGTTCATCCAGACCGACGTTTCCTATCAGAGCGCGGTCAACTTCGACCTGCTGGCGAACCCGCTGACGGTGCAGAAGGGCTATACCGTGGTCAACGGCAGCATTGGCATCGACCAGAACGATCGTGGCGGCCTGCGCGTCGCCCTGTTCGTGAACAACCTGTTCGACAAGCGCTATGCCTCGAACATCTCGGTTTCGCCTGGCGGTTCGCTGGGTCTGCTGCAGCAGGCTCTCGACCGCAATTCGCGCCGCTACTTCGGCATCAAGGCGCGCTTCGAGTTCTGATCGCAGCGCATCGCCAAACGAGCCACCTTGCTACTGCCGGATCTCCCAATGGCGGTGGCACCCCTCAAAGGCCCCGGAGTGAAAGCTCCGGGGCTTCTTTTTTGGTCACTTCTCAGAGGCGTTTGACGGCCTGCTTGTGCACAACCTCACCGCGCAAGAGGTCCACGATCCGCGCGAGGCCTGCTTCTGCATCGGCCGAGATGCCGCAGACGAACAGGTCAACCGCGGCCACGCCGGTTTCGGGCCAAGTGTGGATCGAGATGTGGGATTCGGCGAGCATGGCGACTGCGGTCAGCCCCATGCCTTCGCCGAAATGGTGCATGTGCAGGCCGACGATGCGGGCGTTTGCGGCGCTCGCCGCTTCGTGCAGGGCCTGTTCGATCAGCGCGGCATCGCCCAGCCCGTGGCATTGCGCGAGATCGGCGATCAGGTGCACGCTGGTGCCGGGCGGGTGGGCCATGTCAGGCAAGACTTTCGAACGGATGCGCGAGGTGGGCAAGCACGCCTTCCGCTGCAACTACGCCGCGATAGTGGGCTTCCTCGAACAGCGAAAGGCCGGAGATGTCGGAGTGGGCGAACCAGACCGGCGCCTTGCCCCGGGCGGCGGCGATGCGGGCGGGATCATCGAGGAAGCCGGGCACGGGGCTGGCCATGGCGTGGCCCCAGCGCCAGACGTCGATGCGCTCGATGGCTCCGGCAAGGTCGGGGTTCATGGCGAGCAGATCGTCGGTTATGATCGCCTGCCATGCCTCTAGGCTGCGGGTCATCAGGATCTTGCGCGCCTGAGCGGGCGTTTCCCGGCTTAGCGGCAGATACCATGTTAGCACGGTGGCGCCGCTGCCAGCAGACGACGTCTGGTGCGTGGCGACGACGTAGCCGAGGCTTTCGCTGGCGGCCGAGACATTGTCCCATGCGAGCGGCGTGCCCTTCCCTGCCGGTGGGCGATTGACTGTGATGTTGGCGACGACCCACGGGGCGTAAACGAAGCTGTCCTTGGCTGCGAAATCGGGCGCAACGCGGGCGGCGACGAAGTGCGGCATGGCGAGCACGGCGGCGCGGGCGCGGATGCGGCGGGTCTGTTGCTGGCGGTGATCGAAGATGTCAGCGAGCACCTTGTCGCCCTCGCGGACCACGCGGACGACCGATTGCGCGGGGCGGATGTGGCCGGAAAGGCGATCGGCGAGGAGCGCGGCAAGGCGGCCATTGCCTTCGGGCCAGGTCAGTTCACGGTCGCCGTCGCCGCGCGCCGCCCATCCGCGACGCCCAGCGAAGTAGTGAATCCCCGCCCATGCCGAGATGCGTTCGGGCTCGGTGCCGTAATCGTCACGGACGCAGTAGCGCAGGTAGGCGCGCAAGGGTTGGGAGGCGTAGCCCTGCGCATCAAGCCAGTGGGCGAAGGACTGCTGATCCAGCGCGCGGTATTGCGGGTCTTCGCTGGAAAGAGCCATGGGCACGGCGAAGGCGGGCTTGCCGTCGCTGCCGGTAGCGCTGCGGAACTTGGCCATGGCGGCATCGAAGCGGCTCCGCTGGGTGCGGTCGTCGGGCGTCAGGGCGGTCTGCGGATAGAGGCCTTCCTGCCACTTGCCGCGCCACAGCAAGCGTTCCTCAAGGTCGGCGCAGAGTTGCAGCGGGTCATAGACCGGTGCGCCCTGCTCCTCGCCCACGATCATGCCGAATTGCCTGAGCATATGGCGCAGCGCGCGAGCCTCGCGGTTGGGCACGGGCAGATAGTGCGCGCCGAGCGGATAGGCGCTGACCGCATTGCGCCCTGACCGGGCGTTGCCGCCGGGGGTGTCTTCCAACTCGCACAGGGCGAAATCGGCAAAGCCCGCCTCGGCCAGACGCCAGCCGGTGGAGAGTCCGGCGATCCCGCCGCCTGCGATCAGCACGCCGATGTCCTCGACCGGGCCGGTAGCTGCAGGATACCTGCCTTCGCGGATCAAGTGGCCGCGTTGCCAGTCTGCACCGCCCAGTTCTCCGGGGTATCGTTCTCCGGGGTATCTCTGGGCGTTGCAGCCGGGCAGCAGGGCCGCACCCGATCCCGCCAGCGCCGCACCCATTACTTGCCGACGGGTCGGCTCAACCTTCATAGCGGCCCCATTCCTCGGCAAAGCTGCGCACGAGTGCCTGGTTGTCGAGCCGGTTCACCGGGGTGGGCCGACGCGCCATGTCGGGCGGGAAATCGAACATGGCGCGCTCGGCTGCGGGATCGAGGAAGCGCAAGTGCGGCGGCAGGCGCACGGCATCGCCGATGGGCTGGTGCGCGGCCATGGTGAAGCCCCATTCGCCGAAACTCGGCACATAGGCGTGATAGCCGCGCGCGGTCAGCCCTGCGGCTTCGAGCGTGCTGGCGACGGTCCAGTAGGAGCGCGGGGCGATCAGCGGCGAGGTGCTCTGCACGGTCATCACGCCTTGCGGGGCCAGCAGGCGGGCGACTTCGCGGTAGAAGCTTTCGGTGTAGAGCTTGCCGAGCGAGAACTCGGTGGGATCGGGGAAATCGACGATGATCGCATCGTAGCGGCGCTGCTCGGCGCGCACCCAGCGGAAGGCATCGGCGTTTACCATGGTCAGGCGCGGCGAGGCGAGCGCCTGGCTGTTCAGTTGGGCAAGTTGCGGCGTATCGCGGAACAGGCGGGCCATTTCGGGATCGAGATCGACCAGCGTGACATGGCCAACGCGCGCATCGCGCAGCACCTCGCGCGCGGCAAGGCCATCGCCGCCGCCGAGGATAAGGACCTGCCGGGGCTGCGCGACGCGCCCGAGCACCGGCCAGACCAGCGCTTCGTGATAGCGGTATTCGTCGCGCGTGGAGAACTGGAGGTTGCCGTTGAGGTAGAGGCGCAAATCGCCATCACGGCGGGTGATGACGATGCGCTGGTAGGGGGTGGAGCGGGCATAGACGACCGGCTCGTTGTAGAAGGCGACCTCACTCATCCGCTGGAGCCGGTCAGCAAAGAAGAGGCCTGCGAGGAGCGAGGCGGTGACGATCAGCGCGGCCGCCATGTCGCGGGCGATGCGCTCCTGCTTGCGCAGTGCGACTAGCAACGCGATGGCGACGCCGACGTTGGCGAGGCCGAAAACGAAGCCGGTGCGGATCATGCCAAGCTGCGGCACCAGCACCAGCGGGAACAGCAGCGAGGCGATCAGCGCGCCGACGTAGTCATAAGTCAGCACGTTGGAGACCAGCTCGCGGAAGGCGAAGCGGTGGCGCAGGATCCGGATGAGCAGCGGAATCTCAAGCCCCACCAGCACGCCGATTGCCATGACCAGCGCATAGAGCACGACGCGGAAATCGCCGACGAGCGGGAACAGCAGGAACAGCCCGGCCGCCGACCATCCGCCCAGCGCGGCGATCAGGATCTCCACCCGCACGAACACCGCCATCTCGCCGACACGGACATGGCGCGAGAGCCAGCTGCCCACGCCCATTGCGAAAAGGTAGGTGCCGATGACGGTGGAGAACTGGGTTACACTGTCGCCCAGCAGGTAGCTTGCAAGCGTGCCTGCGAGCAGTTCGTAGATCAGACCGCAGGTGGCAACGACGAGGACCGAAACGAGCAGGATGACCGCGAGCGAGGCAGGAGCGGCATCGCCCCCGCCTGCCGTCGCGGCTTCGGGCATGTCATCCATGCACGGCGGCGGCGATGATGTTCGAGATACCGATGGCAACCGCGCCTGCAAGCAAAGCGACGGCCATGTTCTTGCGCTCGATGATCTCGCGCCACAGCTCGCCGGGGGTCAGCCGGTCCACCAGCACGAAGCTGACGATGAAGATCACGATGCCGAGCGCGGCATAGAGCATCGTGGCGATGATGGTGGTGGCAGAGAGCATGACAGGCTCCTTTCAGGATCGCGGGATCACTTGTGGGTGGGGCCGACGTGGCCGGATGCGGATGGGCGGTCCTCGTCGTCACTGTAGAACGAGTAGGCGTTGAACGCGGCGAACAGGGCTGCGGCGAGCAGGCCGAAGCACAGGATCGCGAACAGGATGAGACGCTTGGTCATTTGTCGCGGTGCCTCCACCACAGGATCGAGACGGGCCAGAGGAAGAGCGCGATGACCAGCGTCCACCACATGCCCCACGACATCGCGCCGGTGCGGGCCTCGACCCAGACGTTGATCGTCTCGGCCTGCCCCCAGGCGTCGTTGGGCGCGGGATCGACCGGCCAGCCATGGGCAGTGCCGCTGGCATAGACGTCGTAGGTGCCGCGCGGAACGTGCCCGAACATGGTGTCGCCATGGTAGCTGCCTTCGGTCCAGTAGCCGTCGGAATCGCGGCCTGCGTAGTGCTCGACCAAGCCGAACGCATCGATGGATTGCTCGCTCGACCGGTCGACCAGATTGTATTCGAGATCGACCCAGCGGTTCTCGAACATGTTGGTGTCTGCGTTGACGGTGACGAATTGCCACGGCCTGCGCACGGTGATCGTGCCGATCTTGACCGGCGCGATCTGCCCGCCGACCGGCACCTGGATCATCGAACTGGTCTTCGTGCTCGGCCCCGCCAGCAGCGCCATGGCGATGGCGGCGAAGAGCGAGACGGCAAGGGCCAGCAGGAACATGCGGCCAAGATCGTCCTGCTCCATGCCCGGTGCGGCCTTGAACTGCATCAGGCCCTGCGCGGCCTTGCGCCGGGGCAGGCTGCGGCGGTTGAGGCCGAAGGCGTTCTCGATCTCGGCTTCATCAATCGGGACCAGTTGCGTCCAGTTCTCCTCGCCGTCCGAGACTTCGCGCGAAAGGATCGTCTCGCCCGACTGGAACAGGGTGGCATTCGCCGTGTCGCCTGCCTTGACCCGCCAGTAGAACTCGCCAGCAACCGCCGTGGTCGAGGTAGGCTGGTCACGTCCTAGCCGAGAGAAGTTTTCGCCTCGCCAGAACACGCGGTTCCGGTCCCCCTGCGGACGATCTGCCAGAGGCGTGCCGAACTGCCATTCGCCATCGGCCACAACCAGCCAGCGATAGCCAAGGTAGGGGTTGAACAGCAGGAACTCCTGCCAGATCGTGATCTGGTCCTTGCGACGAAGCGCGCCGACCACTTCCCACTCTTGCCCGAACACCGTGCCGCGCTTGCCGATTTCAAGCGCGAAGCTGGCCTTCGCCTTCTCGTGCCGTCGGATGAGCGCGACTTCTGGCCGCGAGACATCGAGAACCGAGCCGCAGTTCTGACAGATCAGGTTTACCGAGAAACCGGCGGCGCGCACTTCGATGGTCCCGCCACAGGCCGGACAGGTTATGGCCTTTCCGCCACTCACCGCAGCTCTCCGGGGATCGTCCAGTCCTCAATCTGGCGCAAGTTGCCGGGCTTCAGGCTTATCAGATCCCAGCTATCGCCGAACCACGCGGTCGTCCCGGTCTTGTCACGCTGAAGCGAGAGGACTTCGCCGCTGGCAGAGCGGAAATCGATGCTGGTCATGCGGGTGCCGACCAGCGTGGAAATCGGCAAGTCGCCTTCGCTGCCGAGGCATTCGACCTGCTTGATATCGCTGGCAAACAGCTGTCGGCCTTCAACTTCGATCACATCGCCCCGGGTTATCGCCTCACCTTGCGCAAAGGCGCGGACCTTGGGCAGATCGAGCAGTTGCGGCCATTCGGCGGTGAGCATGAACATGCCCGCAGCCTCGGCCAGCCAGAACTGCGCACCGGTCTCGGCAATGGCGAGCCATTCGTTCCACGATCCACCGGACCACGCCCAGCGCACCCTGCCCACGACCGTCATCCCGCGCCCATCCGCAACCAAGGTGGTGCCAAGCTGGATCGGGGAGACGTCGAACGGCAGCACCGCCACCTTGCCCATGTCCTCCACGCGCAGGCCTTCGCGCAGGATCAGCGTCTGGCAATAGGGGCACGTGCCATAGGGCAAGGACGGCCCGCGCACCGGCACTTGCGCTCCGCACGACGGACAGTTCAGCACCGCTTGCAATTCCCCCGTTGCGGCAATCAGCGAATGCGCGAAAGCAGCTCGGCTTTCTTCGCATCGAACTCCTGCTGGCTCAATACGCCGAGCGTGACCAGCCTGTGGAGTTTTTCGATGGTGGCCAGCGGGTCTTCTTCCGGGGCAGCAGGAGCCGCTGCCCGGCCAAGACCCTGCGCCATCGCGCCGCCAAGTGCGGTGGCAGCAGCCACGCCCGCGCCGATCCCGGCCACACCGCCGCCTTCCTGGTTCGCTGCATCTTCAATTGCTTCTGCGGCCTGAAAACGCGTGTAGTTGCCAAGGTCCCCCAGCACGCGCATCGAACTCGCCTTGTCGAGATGGGCCTGCACCTCATCGGGCAGCGAGACGCTTTCGACGTAAAACGACAGGCAGGTGAGGCCCCACTGCGCGAAGGCCTTGTCGACTTCCGCCTTGATCCGGTCCGACAGTGCCTGCTGGTTGGCGGCGAGATCGAGGAAGGCAATGCCGCTGCCGCCGAGCGCAGTCGCCATCGCGGTCTGGATCGCGGCGCGCAACTGCGGCTCGAGCGTCGGCACGGCCACGCCTTCAAGCGTACCGAGCACACGCGAGACGAACGGGGCGACCTCATTCACGCGGAAGGAATAGGAGCCGAATGCGCGCAGGCGCAATGCGCCGAACTCGGCATCGCGCACGGTCACGGGCTGCGCGGTGCCCCACTTGAGGCCATGCTGTTCCTTGAGCGAGAGGAACACGACGTCCGACTTGAACGGCGATTTGAAAGCCTTGTCCCAGTTCATCAGGTTTGACAGGAGCGGCAGATTGGCCGTTTCCAGCGTGTGCAGGCCGGGGCCGAAATAGTCCGCCACTCGCCCCTCGTTGACGAAGGCTGCGATCTGGCCCTCGCGCACCGTCAGCTGCGCGCCGTGCTGGATTTCGCGGTCGGCAAAGGGCACGCGCCATGCGAGCTCGCCGGGGCGCTCCAGCCACTCGATGACATCAACGAACTGCTTGCGAAGGAAATCGAACATGGCTGTCCCCGCTGGAATGAGCGGGCAGATTAGCGGTGGCGACGCGCGCTGCAACCGGCAAACGCCTCCGCCCTTGCGAAGCCTGAGCGGCGATGGCTATCAGGCGCCATGCGGATCGCCCTCTATGAACCCGAAATCGCCGGCAACGTCGGCGCCGTGTTGCGTCTTGGCGCGTGTATGGGCGCGCAAGTCGAACTGATCGAGCCCATGGGCTTTGCTTGGGACGACCGCCGCGTGCGCCGCACGGCGATGGACTACATCGACCATGTGACCGTGCGCCGCCATGCCGGCTTCGAGGCCTTCCGCAAGGCGGTCGACCCTGCGCGGCTCGTGCTGTTCACCACCAAGAGCAGCGCGTCGATCTATGACTTCGCCTTCGATCCCGACGATATCCTGCTGTTCGGCAAGGAAAGTGCGGGCGTTCCGGCAGAAGTCGCCGAAGCCTGCCACGCCCGGGTGCGCATTCCGATGCGGCCACAGGTCCGCTCGATGAACCTCGCAACCTCTGCCGCCGTGACGCTGGGCGAGGCGCTGCGGCAGACGGGGACGCTACCGGGCTGAGCTTGGCATCAGGCCCTGCCCTGCCGCCCTTCGATCCAGTCGTTGAGCACTTCGTGGAAGAAACGGATGCGGGTTTCCTGGTCTGACAGATATGCGTCGCGATAACCGCGCGAGTGCATGCCCGCCTGCATCGCCTCGGCCAGTTCCATGTCCTGATAGACGATCTGCCCGGCAAGCTCTGGCACCCCGCGCCCGCCATCGAACACCCGGTGCTCGCACTCGGCAACCTCGCGCAGGGGCTTCATGCCCGCCATGATCGACTGGACCTCGGCCTGCCCTTCCACCGGGAACGCCATGCACCACAGGTCGAAATAGCACTTTTCCGGATCGGTCGCGTGCGGTTCGCTGCGGAACAGGATCAGGTTGTCGGGCAGGAAGCTGATCGTGACATTGGGGAACATCACCGTGTGCGGGCTGTCGGTGATCTCCTCGTCATCCATGTGCTCGTAGTGGAGATAGCCCTTCTCGCGCCACAGCTTCTGCTTGGCGGCCTTGAGATCGAGCCAGCCCTGCATCGCGAAGTCCTCGTAAGTCGCGTAGCGGGCCGGGTCGATGTCCCACTTGGCCAGTTCGGCCTCGAACATCGCATTGCCGCTTCCTTCAGGTCGGTCGGTCAGCGAGGGCCGCATCGGCTGCACGGTGCGGCCATGGCCCTTTGGCCACATCTCGTGCCGCGCGGAATCGACGTCCTGATCGATCCATGGCGGCACTTGCGGGTGCGCGGTGCGGGTGTGGTAGCTTTCCGAGAAGTTGTCGGTGACGAACTTCCAGTTGGCGTTGATCTCGATCCGGTACCACGCCACCCGCACGGCCTTGTCCATCGGGTAGTTGCGATAAAGCTCGGGCATCGGCTCGAGGAAGTCCATCAGCGAAGGGCTGTCGTCGGACATCGTGTACCAGACAAAGCCGCCCCACACGTCGCAGCGAAGTTCGTTGAGTTTCAGCTTGCCGCAAGGGTTGCCCTTGCTGAAATCGACATCGGCATCCTGCGCGTGTTTCAGAACGCCATCGATGCCCCACTTCCAGCCATGGTAGGGGCAGTGGAACGCCTCGACCGAGCTGGAATCGTGGACCATGCGCATCCCGCGATGGCCGCAGGAGTTGTAGAAGGCGCGGACCGAGCCGTCCTCCTGCCGCACGGCGATCACCGATTCCTTCATGAAGTTGTGGACGAGGAAATCGCCCGCCTCGGGAATGTCGGCAGTGCGCCCGGCGATATGCCAGATGCGCGTCCACATATGGTCCCATTCCTTCTGCGCGAACTCGGGCGAAAAGTATCGGTCACCCGTGATCGGATCGCCACGCAAATGGGACGGATCGCGACCGTCCATCGGGGTCGGAACGGGGCCTCGCAGGCTCATGGGACTATCCTCTCTACCGGCATCGCAACCTTGTGAGAGGACTATCGGCAGCGCCACCACATGCGACAACTGCACTTTGTGTGAACGGTGCGACGAAGCGCACTCACCCGAGTGGAAGCCTATCAACGCAGTGCAGCAACAATCTGGAAACACCTTTCATCGAACTGTCTCCGAACTGACGCCGGACCGTCAATCTTGTCCCCTAGGCGCGGGCTCAGGCAGAGCTTTCAGGGGGTTACCAGACAATGACATTCTCGCGCACCAGCCGCATTGCACGCGCACGTCTTTCGCTGCTCGGCACCGCCGCATTTGCCTTCGCCGCGCCAGCCCTTGCGCAAGAAGCGCCCGCCGAAGAGGCTCCCGGCGATGTCATCGTCGTCACCGGCGAGCGTCCGATTGCCGAATCCGAAGCGGCCGCGTTGCAGATCCAGAAGATGTCGGATTCGCTGGTCACTGTCCTGTCCTCGGACGGCGTGGGCCGCCTGCCCGACCAGAACATCGCGCAGGCCACCAGCCGCCTCCCCGGCGTCGCCATCGAGCGCGATCAGGGCCAGGCACGCTACATCAGTCTTCGCGGTGCGCCGAACTACTGGACCACGCTGAGCTTCGACGGGATCAACGTCGTCAGCCCCGAAGGCCGCGATGCGCGGTTTGACTCGATCCCTTCGGCCATTGCCAAGCAGGTGATCGTTTCGAAGGCGGTCACGCCGGACATGCCGGGCGAGACCGTTTCGGGCAACATCAACGTCATCACCCGCTCGGCTTTCGATTTCAGCGGCTTGCATGTGCAGGGCAAGGCCGGCATCGGCTATGCTGAACTGGGCGACCGGCGCGAATACGAAGGCTCACTGGTCGTTTCGGACCGCTTCAAGGCGGGCGACGGCGAGATCGGCGTGCTGCTTTCGGGCAGCTTCTTCGAACGCAACATGGTGACCGATAACTTCGAGATCGACTGGGAGCGCGTCAGCCAGGACCAGCGCCCCGGCAACGGCACCCGCTTCTGGGCGCGCGAGACCGAAAACAAGCTCTATCGCCTGCGCCGCCGCAACTGGTCGGTCTCGGGGCGGCTCGACTGGAATCCCGACGGCGACAACACGGTCTCGCTGCGCTCGGTCTACACGATCTTCACCGACGACGAAGCGCGCGACAACTACATCTTCGACCTAGACGACCGCCAGAGCGACCTGTCGAACAGCACGGATGCCTGCCCGACAACCGTCAACACCACGCCGCGCACCACCGGCTATGCCGATGTCTGCATCGGAAATACCCCGCTCAAGGGCACGGTCTACGGCATCGACATCAACCAGCGCTCCACCCTGCGTGCGTTCCGCCAGTCGATCTTCACCAACACGCTCGAAGGCACGCATGAGTTTGGCGAAGGCTGGAAGGTGAACTGGCTGGGCAACTACACCGAGTCCAAGGATGACCGCTCGGTCGTCGGCGAAGCGCGCTGGAACAGCCCTTCGACCCGCTCGGCGCGTCCGACCGTGGTCTATGATTTCACCAATCCGAACCGCAACACGCCGCTGCTGTTCACCACCGTCCAGCTGTCGAGCCCGACCCGCTACACCGCCGGGACTGCCGTCACGGCAATCGACACTTTCACGAAGCCGCTCGCGTCGCTGCGCCTGCTAGATGCGGTGGACACGACCAAGGCCTATACCGGCCGCCTCGTCATCTCGAAGGACACGAGCTTCCTTGGCGGCGACGCTACCTTCAAGCTCGGCTTCCAGTTCGACCAGCGCACCAAGGTGGTGGACGAGAACCAGCTCGAAATCACGTCCGGCGCAGACTTCGCCAAGATCGGCCTGTCGACCAACTACAGCGACTTCTCGCTCGACAAGGCGTTCCTCGGCGCGCTGCCGATGGGCTATACCTTCCGCTACTTCGATACCGACAAGATGCGCCAGTACGCCGATGCAGCGCGCGAGAACTTCGCTTTCGCTCCGGTCACCGGCAACATCTACGACGTGCGCGAGCAGGTCTTCGCAGGCTTTGCCATGGGCACGCTGCGCTATGACTGGGGTTCGATTGTTGGCGGTGTGCGCGTGGAGCACGTGAAGAACCGCGGCATCGCCGAAGCCAACATCGCCGGGACGACCGGGCTGGTAACCGCGGAATCGAGCCAGACGCTCGCCTTCCCTAGCCTCCACCTCAACTACAATCTCGCCGAAGACAAGAAGCTGCGCCTCTCGTTCAACAGCGGCGCGGCGCGGGCCGATTACGACCAGATGCGCCCGAACGTGACGGTTAACGACGCCAACCTGACGATCTCTGGCGGCAACCCTGCAGTGAAGCCCGAGCGCGCCTATGGCGTCGATGCCTACTTCGAATGGTACGTGCGCCCGCAGGGTTACCTGATGGCAGGCGCATTCTACAAGAAGGTCGAGGACGTGCTCTATTCGCAGCGCCGGACCTTCAATTCCGACGTGCTGAACAGCAATGGCGTCGACCGTTCGCAGTACACCTTCACCGGGATCGCCAATGGCGGCAACGGGCGCATCTTCGGTTTCGAAGTGGCCGCACAGCTTCAGCTCGAACCGTGGACCGAAAGCCTTGGTCTGCCGGACTTCATGGGCGGGTTCGGCGTCAGCGCCAATCTGACCTGGAACGACAGCGAAGTGACCAAGCCCGCCGTGGGCACCGTCCCTGCCCGCAAGGTGCGCCTGCCGGGCACGTCGGACTGGGTCTATAACCTTGGTGCATACTACGAAAAATACGGCCTCTCACTGCGCCTGCAGTACCAGCGCCGCAGCACCTGGCTCGACGGTTATGCCGACGACCTGACCGACGCTGGCGACACCTACTGGGCAGCGGATGACGAGCTCGATTTCTCGGCGCGCTATGCGGTGACGAAGAACTTCGAAGTCTATTTCGATGCCTCGAACCTGCTCAACAATCCGGGCCGCCGCTATTCGGAACCGGGCAACCTGCTGACCGCAACCGGCACGCCCACAAAGGCGACCGACATCTACACCATCGAATGGGAACGCTTCGGCCGTCGTTATGCCGCTGGCGTGCGGATCAACTTCTGATGCGCGCAGTGCGACACGCCATGGCCCTGATCCCGGCACTCGCCCTTGGGGCCTGCGCCGGGATGCGGGAAATGCCGCGCCCGGTCTATCCGGCAGTGAACATTGCCGCGACGGGTGAAACCACGCCGGTCGGCTCGGCCAATGCCGATGCGGCCGATGATCCGGCAATCTGGCGAAACGCCGCAGATCCGGCAGCAAGCCTGATCCTTGGCACCGACAAGAAGGCCGGGCTTTACGTCTATGGCCTTGACGGCAAGGTGCGCGATTTCGTTGCGGCAGGCGCGCTCAACAATGTCGACTTGCGCGAAGTGCGCCCCGGCTTCGTGCTGGTCGGCGCGAGCGACCGCAGCGACCTTGCCGAACCGAAGATCGCACTGTTCCGGCTTGATGGTGCGTCGGGGAAGCTCTCTACGTTGGGCGCGCTGCCCTTCCTCGGTGCTGGCCATGCTCCGGCCGAGGCATACGGCTTCTGCATGGGCAAAGGCCTCGCTCTTGGCGAGCTGGCCCGCGCCTATGTCGTGCTCAAGGACGGCACCGTGGCCGAGAGCGTACTGACCGAGGACGCGGGCACGATCACCGCACGGCATGTCCGCTCGGTAAAGTTCGCCACGCAATCGGAAGGTTGCGTGGTGGATGACCGGACCGGGCGACTCTACCTTGCCGAAGAGGACGTCGGCATCTGGCAAGTGGACTTGCGTGCGGCGGTGCTCAAGCCGCTGGAATTTGCCATGGTCGGCAAGGAGGCAGGCCTCGTCGATGACGTCGAAGGGCTTGCCCTCGCGCCCGAAGGGACGGACAGCGGAATGCTTGTTGCGTCGAGCCAGGGCGACAATGCCTATGCCCTGTTCGATCTTGCTACTGCCGCCCCGCGCGGTCGCTTCCGCATTGCCGCCGGCCGCTATGGCGCGACGAGCGATACCGACGGTATCGAGCTTGCGACTGGCGATTTCGGACCGGACTGCCCGGGCGGCCTGTTCGTGGCGCAGGATGGCGACAACGCGCCGTCTGCGCAGAACTTCAAGCTGTTGGCGTGGGACGTGATCTTGCGGGCGGTGGCTGCAAGCAAGCCCTAGTCGGACGGGCCGCGCCAGCCTCTGGCGCGCGCGGCCCTTTCCCCTGCGGCATCGAGTGCGGGTCCGGCGGCGAGCGCTTGTGCCTGCGCCATGATCTCGGATTCGCTGCCGGCCTGCCGATATTCCCCTGCTTCCGGTCTTGCGCCAGCAGAAACTGCGCCTTGCAGCTTCCAGCCTTCGCGGTCGCGGCACGCTATGCCTGACGCTTCGCTTGCCGAGTATGCACGACAATAGGCTCCACCTGAATCGCGGAAACTCAGCAGCACCCGCACCGGGGCGTTCGCTGGCTGTTCCCCGACAAGCTGGCTGTCGAGCGCTGCGGCAATCTGGTCAGGGGCATAGTCCGCGCCTGTGCCGCCGCCTCGGCCAAGCGTAACGGCGAGAACCAGCGAGGCGGCAAGTGCGGGGCCTGCGGCCCATATCCACCGGGGCAAGCCGCTACGCCGCGCGCGGACTTGCGCGAGGTCCACGACCTCGGACTGCGGCGGTGCGAGCAGCGCTGCGAGGCGATCGGGGACCGGTTCGCTGGCAACGGGCGCGAAGTGGCTGGAGAGGCGCGCGCGCAAGGCCTGGTGTGCGGCGACCTGCGCGACCATTGCGGGGTAGGCGGCGATGGCGGCGGCGACCTCGGCGTGCTCTGCTCCTTCGAGCTGACCGTCGGCGAAGGCGGCGATCTGTTCGGGGGTGGGCTGTTCGGGGGTGGGTGTCGTCATGCCGCTTCTCCCAGATGCGCCAGCAGCGCATCGCGTCCGCGCACCAGTCGTGAATTGAGCGTGCCCACCGGACAGCCGACGATCTCCGCCGCTTCCTTGTAGGACCACCCCTCGATCATCACCAGCACCACCGCCTCGCGCTGCTCATCAGGCAATCCGGCCAGCGCGCGGTCGACATCGCCGAGCGCCGCACTTTCCTCCTGCCCGCCCGAAGCGCCGATGCCGAGCCCGGCTTCCTCGTCGACGAAAGTCTCGCCCCGCCTGCTGCGGGCGCGGACTTCGTCTATCCATATGTTGCGCATCATCCGGTACATCCAGCTGTCGAGCCGGGTGCCCGCCTGCCACTTGTCGCGGTTGCGCAGCGCCCGTTCGATGGTCGTCTGGCAAAGATCGTCAGCCTCCCCTGCCCCGCCGCGCGACAGGCCTGCGGCGAAGCGCCGCAAGCGAGGAAGCAGGGCGAGGATGCCATCGGCGAAGGGATCAGCCAGTGTCGTTGCCTTTCTGATGGATAGAACGGGCGGGCTCGTCCGTTTAATCCCATAGACAGACAGGTTATGACAAAAAGCCCATGAAAATGAAACGCTTCGCCCTTGCCGCCATGCTCCTGTGCACCGTAACCGGCCCCGCCGTGGCGCAACTGGCGCTGCCCGACGTGCGCGGCAGCGTAAATCCAACTCTCCGAGGCATAGAGGCAACTCTCCCCCAACTCTCCGAGGCACTGGGGCAAGTCGAGGGCATCTCGAGGAGCCTCTTGCAGGTCAGGCTCGACCGTCTCACCCGCATCCTCGATCGCAACCGGAAGAGCATTGAACGCGACGCTTCGGGTGACCTTGCACGCAAGGGCGAACTGCTCCTGACAGACCCTGCGCCCGGCACGGTGGAACTTGCCAAGGTTGCAGGATTCACGGTCCTGTCCACCGAAACGCTGGACACGCTGGAGATCACCGTCGTCCGCCTCGCCGTGCCATCCGGCATGAGCCTCGCCAAGGCGCAGGCGCTGCTGAGCGCCCGCCTGCCCGATGCAACGATTTCCGCAGATACGCTGAGCTTTGCCAGCGGTGGCACTTCTGGAGGACGCGTGAAAGGGAGCGGAAGTGCGATGCCGCCGATTGCGACGCCGGTCGGGGTGATCGACGGGGGGGCCGGGGCGGCAGTCGCTGTTGCGGAAACCAGAGGATTTGCGCGGGGTGCGCCCAGGGCCAGCGATCATGGCAGCGCCGTGGCCTCGCTGCTGCGTCATGCGGGCGTGCAGCGGATCGTGGTGGCCGATGTCTATGGCGACGATCCGGCAGCGGGGAATGCGCTGGCGGTGGCGCGGGCGCTGAACTGGCTGGTGGGCAAGGAGGTGCGCGTCGTTTCGATGAGTCTTGTCGGCCCTGCCAATCCCGTGGTTGCCCGCGCCGTCACGGCTGCGCACCAGCGGGGTGCGGTGATCGTGGCGGCGGTGGGCAACGATGGTCCGGCAGCGCCACCCGCCTACCCTGCCTCCTACCCCGGCGTGCTGGCGGTGACCGCCGTGGACGGGCGCAATCGTGCGCTGATCGAGGCAGGGCGCGCACTGCATCTCGATTACGCCGCGCCCGGTGCCGACCTGTTCGCGACCAATGCTGCGGGACGTAGGGTGAGAGTGCGGGGCACCTCGTTTGCAACGCCGCTGGTGGCATCCCGGGCGGCGCTTGCCATGGGCGGCAATATCAGGGCGCGACTTGATGCCGAAGCCATCGATCTGGGCCCGCGCGGGGCAGACGGCACCTATGGCCGGGGCCTGCTCTGCACCATCTGTAGGCCGACGCGCTGAAAAAATTTTGCGAAGCCATGCATTAAACCTCTGACGCGATCCGTTTTCCTTTCGAGAGGCAGTCAACGCGACGCCTCGGACAGTTCGAGGAAAGGAAAATCGAGATGCGTGCATTTCTGGCAACTTCGACCGCACTCCTGCTGCTGGCCGCCCCTGCCGCACAGGCCCAGATCCTTGGCGGCGCTGGCGGCGGCCTGGGCGGCGCGCTTGGCGGCGGAATCGGCGGGACGCTTGGCGGCACCCTGAACGGTGGCACGATCGGGGGCGGCACCATTGGCGATCCGATGGGCAGCATCGAGAACACCACGCGCGGAACGGTCAATGGCAAGGGCCGCGCATCGGCCAACAAGTCGGTCGACCGCAAGAGTGGCAAGGTCCACGCCGATGGCAATGCCGATGGTTCGCTGACCGGCGGCGTCGGTCAGGCGCTTTCCACGCCCAGCCGGATGGTCGGCACCAGCGGTTCGGCCAGTGGCTCAGGCTCGGCTGCCGGCAGCGCCGATGCGCAGTTGATCGGCACCGATGCAGTGCGTTCGGCCGCCGGACAGGTGGGCAGGACTGCGCGGGGCACCGTGCGTGGCGGAGCCGAGACGGCAGGATCGCTGGCTTCGAGCGGCCATGCGATGGCCGGTAACGCTGCAGGGTCGGCCAGCGGAGCCGCAAGTGGCGCCGGCAGCGCGGCGACTTCCTATGGCTCCGGCTCGCTTGCACTGGCAGGAAGCCTTGCGTCTTCGGCCAATGGTGCATTCTCGTTGAGCAAGGGCATGACCGTGCTTGGCCCCGATGGCGAAAAGATCGGCAAGGTGCGCGAAGTCATCGCCGACGGTCGCGGGCAGGTGCGCTCGCTGCTGGTCAAGGTCGATGGCGAGAAGGCGCTGCTGCCCGCCGCCAACTTCAGCGGCAGCGGCAACGCGGTCGTCTCGGCAATGGGCGAAGGCCAGATCAAGCAGGTTGCGCAGCAGCAGCAGGGCAAGGCCGAACCGCGCAAGAACTGAGCGAGTTCGTCGCGATGGAGTGGCACGGTTCCGAAAAGGGCGCCGTGCCACTCTGTTCGTGCGCACGCTTCACGGCGAAGAGCGAAGATGCGCTCAATGGGTGCGGGGCGGCGGTGAGGGCCGCCACCCCGCTTACCTGCGCTCACGCAGGCTGGTATTCGGTGGCCTTCTCCTTGCGCACGGTGCGGCTGTGGCGGCCGTCGATGCCGACCGGCACTTCGCCCGCGATAGTGGCACGACGCAGGGTGCGGCGCTGCAGGCCGAAGTCGGCGACGGCGCGGTGCTGGGTCGACTGGTTGTCCCAGAACGCCACGTCCCCCGGCTGCCAGCGCCAGCGCACAACGTTTTCAGGCCGGGTGATGTGATCCTGCAGGATCTGGAACAGGCGCTGCGAATCCGCCTGGTTCAGCCCGACGAACTGCTTGACGAAATGGCCGAGCAGCAGGCTGCGCTGGCCCGATACGGGGTGGACGCGGACGACCGGGTGTTCGGTCTCGTAAACGGTCGAGGCGAACACGCTCTTGTGGAAGTTGGTGCGCTCGCGCTCGCTGTCGTCTCCCTTGGGAGCATTGAGCACGGCGGCATAGTCATAGAGGTTGGTGTGCACCGCCCAGAGGTTGTTCACCAGCTGGCGCAGGGGTTCCGGCAGGCTCTCGTATGCTGTCTCACCATTCGCCCAGACGGTATCGCCACCAGCCTCGGGAATGGTGATCGCCCGCAGGATCGAGCCCTTGGGATAGGCATCGACGAAGGTCACGTCGGTGTGCCAGCTCGATGCGGCATAGCCTTCCTTGCTGTCGAGTTCGAGCAGGTAGCGCGAGCCTTCGGCCACCGGAACAGTCGGGTGTGCCACCGGATCGCCGAACAGCGAGGCAAAGCCTTCGTGGCGGGCATCGTCCAGCTCCTTCTGGCCCCGGAAGAACACGACCTTGTGACGGACGACCGCGTCCTTGATCGCCTGCACGGTCGTCGCATCGAGATCGCCCGAGAGCGTCACGCCCCGGATTTCCGCGCCGATCGTCCCGGTGATCGGCACGATCTCGAGCGGGGACTTGGGGTCCTTGGCATTGGCGTAGGTGGTGATGGCATTCATGGCAGGTACTCCTTGAGGGATTGGAGATCGGGGGGATTATTCGGCAGGCTGGAGCGCGGGGTCGGCAGCGGAGTCCAGGCGGCGGCGAATGGCTTGGTGCTGCTGCGCATCGAGCGAGAAGCCCGAGACGAGAGCGGCGGAAAGGGCATGGGCCAGCGCAGGGCCGAGCGCGAAGACCAGCAGCACGCCCTGCAGCGCAGCGGGGCTGTTGGTCGCAAGCTTCGGGTCGAAGCCGAACCAGGCGACGAGTGGCAGGGCGATCCCGGCGGCGAGCGCGCCGCCGATCTTGTCGGCCAGCCCGAAGACCGAATAGTACAGCCCTGCCCGTTCCTCGCCGCTATCGGCACGGTGCTTGTCGGCCACATCGGCGACCATCGAGCGCAGCATGATGTTGCCCGAACCTTGGGTAAGACCTTGGGCGAAGGCGAGCGCGAGGACCAGCCAGAAGCGGTCAGGCGTGGTCAGGACCAGGCCGAGGTTGATCAGGGCCTGCAGCACTTCGGCAAGGATCGCGGCGTCACGCTTGCCGAGCCGGACGCCGATGCGCTGCCAGATCGGCGCCGAAAGCATCCCGAACGCATACTGGAACAGGAACAGCCCGGCGCCCCACTCGGGCCGCCCAAGATAGAAGGTGACGTAGAACAGCAGCAGCGTGGTGCGGATGCCCTGCCCGGCGCGCACAGCAGCGTCGGACGCGAGCACCCGCAGCAGCAGCGGATTGCCGAATACGGCGCGCAGGGCAGCCGCGGGGGAGAGCGGGGCGGAAAGGAGCACAGGCTGGCTCTCGTCGCGATTGGACAGGGTGAGCCACAGCGCCGGAAGGGCGGTTGCCAGCACCAGCAGGCCGAACAGCGTGAGTTGAAGCTTGCCGTCGCCGGGGCGCAAGTGCTGCGCCAGCGCAGCAAGGCCGAGCGCGCCGACCAGCGCGACCGATTGCCACAGGGTGAAGATCGAGGCGGCACGGGTGCGGTCGTTGTAGTCGGGCGCGATCTCGCCGCTCCACGCCAGCAGCGGTGTGGAGAGCAGGGCAAGCCCTGCGTAGTAGGCTGCGAGCGCAACGGTCAGCCATCCGACGCCGGGGCTTGCGGGCGGGAAGAACAGCAGCGCTGCCCCTCCCGCAAAGAGCACCCCGCCGCCCGCGATCCAGGGACGCCGCCTGCCGAACCGGCTCTGCGTCCGGTCGCTCAGCGCGCCGACCACCGGATCGAGCAGGCAGTTGAGCAACTGCCCGGCAAGGTAGAGCGTGCCGACCAGCGTCAGTGGCACGCCGTAATCACGCGCGAGGATGGCGGGGAGCCAGGCTGCGACGGGCTGTGCTGCCGCTGTTACGGGCACGTAGATCGCAGCGAGGCGGTGGAAGCGGGCGGTGGAGTGCCGGGTCATGCGCGGGTCCTCACAGGCGCGTCCGCAGCGTGACGCCGTAAGTGCGCGGCTCGCCCGCCTGGGCGGTGACCACGCCGGTGTTCGCAGCGGAGAGGTTGAGGAAGTAGTCCTTGTCGAGCAGGTTGCGGGCCCAGATCGACAGGTCCCACAGACCGTCATCGGTCTTCAGGCCGATGCGCGCATTGGCGATGCCGAAGCCGGGCACTTGCGCCCAGGCTGAGTTGGTGGCCGAAGTGTTGAAGCTCGACCGGTGGGCGTAATCGGCATGGCCGTAGAGGCTGATTTCCCGCCCGCCGAGGCTGCCTAGCGGTGCGGCGGCATCTGCTCCCACCGACCAGGCGAACTTCGGCACGCCCGAGAGCGGCTTGCCCGAAAGGTCCTGAATGCCGCCAAGGTTGAGGTTCTCGACTGCCTGCGGAGCATTGGCATATTCGACGTACTTCGCGTCGGTGTAGCTTGCCGAAGCGGTGAACGAAAGCGCGTCGCTGGCGCGGAAGGCGAAGTCGCCCTCGATGCCGCGCGAGCGGACCTTGGGGATGTTGGCGATGTACTGCCGGAAGGTCACGGTGTTGGCCACCTGCTCGGTGATCGCGGTCTGGTAATCGCGGATCTCGGTCCAGAACGCGGCGGCATTGAGCGTGGCGCGCCGATCGAGGAACTGCGACTTGAAGCCCAGTTCGAAGGCATCGACCTTCTCGGGCGCGACTTCGGGCTGGATGCCTGCGGGCAGTGCCGTCAGGTTGAGCCCGCCCGACTTGTTGCCGCGCGAGTACGTCGCGTAGATGTTGGCATCGGGCGAGACCTTCCAGCTCAGCGTCACCAGCCCCGAGAGGTTGTTCTCGCTGAACTTTGTCGAAAAGCTCGTGACCGGGTTGAACTGCGTCCGGATGGCGTTGATCGCGGTGATCTGCGCCGGGGTAAAGCTGGAGAGGTCTGCACCATCCACCCAGAACTGGCTGAACGCGCCCGACTTCTTCTCATGCGTCCAGCGCAGGCCCGTGGTCAGCGTCAGCGCATCGGACAAGTGCCAGTCGGTCTGGCCGAACAGCGCAAAGGTGCGCGTTTCGGGCGTCGAGGTGGAATTGGCCTCGAAACCGTTCAACGCGGCATTGGCGATCGTCTGGTTGGCGGCGGGCAGGTTCCACAGCGCCGCGGCCGGCCCATAGCGGGTCGCGCCATAGCCTTTGACGATCTGCCAGAAGTAGTAGGCGCCGATGACGTAATCGACCGTGCGGTTGCCCTTGGAGGCGAGCCGCAGTTCCTGGCTGAACTGGCGCTGGCGGTTGGCCTGCTGCGCCTTGGTGGTGATCGGCAAGGAGGTGCTGTCGCCGTCGTTGGCCGGGTTCCAGTCCCACCAGCGATAGGCGGTGATCGAGGTCAGCGCGGCGGCGCCGAAGTCCCAATTGACCTCGCCCGAAACGCCATAGCCTTCCATGTTCGACTGGTAGTGGCTGTCAGCCTCGCCGATGCGGTCGAACGGCTTGAAAGCGGGCAGCGTGTAGCCGGGGAAGCGGGCGGCGCGCAGGGCGAAGTTGTTGGGGATGGTCGCGCCATTGGCATAAGTCGTGTGCAGGTCTGCAAAGACCGAAAGCACGTGATCCTGCTCCTGTTTGGCGTAATCCCCGATGATGCGCACCTCGAAGTCGGGATCGGGCGTGAACAGCAGCTGCCCGCGAATGCTTTCGTTGCGGTAGTTCTGGGCGCGGGTCTTGGTGGTCTTGTTGAACAGGAAGCCGTCGTTGCCGCTGATCGCACCGGAAAGGCGCACGGCCAGCAGATCGGGCACGATACCGGCCGAGGCCGAGGCGCGGATCTGGCGGAAGCCGTAGTTGCCGATGCTCGCCTCGCCCGAGAATTCCGGATCGAAGCTCGGCTTGCGCGAGGTGATGTTGATGACGCCCGAGGTGGTGTTCTTGCCGAACAGCGTGCCCTGGGGCCCGCGCAGCACTTCGATGCCCTGCAGGTCGACCAGATCGAACTGCGAAAGGCCGACGCGCCCGTAATAGACGTTGTCGATGTAGAAGCCGACGCCGTTCTCCAGCCCGTCGTTGGTCAGCGCGACGTTGGAGCCGAGGCCGCGAATGTTGATGTTGGTGTTGCGCGGGTTGAAGCTGAACACCTGCAGGCTTGGCACCTGCTGCTGGATCTGGCCGAGCGTGAAATCACCCCGCTTTTCAAGCGCATCGGCACTGATCACGCTGATCGCGACGGGAACGTCCTGGACGTTTTCGTCACGGCGGCGCGAGGCGGTGACGACGATGGCCTCGCCGCCGTCTGCGGCATCGGCGGCAGCGGCCGGGACCGCTGCCTCCGCCGCGCCGTCGGTCTCGGCCGCAAAGCCGGGACCTGCGCTCAGAAGCGCTGCAATGGCCACGCCCGAGAGGATGAGCGGACGCTGTGCCTTGAGAAAAATCGTTTTCATTCTGTTACTTCCCTGAACCCAAGTATGCTGCCGCGCTGCTGTTGCGGCGGTTGAAAGTGGATGGAACGGGCACGGTTTCGCGCTGCGTGTCGCCGGGGGCGACGCCGCAAAGGGCAACAATCGTCTGCTGCAGGGACGCGGGATACCGGGCCAGTTCCGCGAGATCGGAACTGGTAAGCGGTCGCATGACGCACTCCTCCGGGCGGCGACCCGTGCGGATCGGCGCCGAGCTGGCGTTATGAATGGAAGGCCGCAGGACGCGGGCCGCGCCCCTCGTGGGTTGCGCGGATCGTGCTGTCGGCTGTCAGGTACGCGTCAGGCGCGGATGGTCATGATAGTCTGCATCGTATCACCTCTGGTTGAGGGGAACACGATGCCTGGCGCTGTCGCCCCAGCATCGCGCGCTTTAGCGGTTGGTAACGCGGAGCAAGCTGCTTCCCGATCAAATGCCGCGGATCAGGACCCTCGAACTGCATGCCGGCCTGATCACTGGGAGCCATGCGGGTTAATCTCTACCTATCTAGTTGAGTCTTTCCGGTCAACCGGGTGCGAGCCATTTCAACGCAAAAGGAAAACTACCCGACAGACAAGATCAATTGTCTATCGATCTAATAGACATTGATCTGCGCGGCGTTAGGCTCATTCTGCCTTACGCGACCACGCGCAGGTCCACCTGCCAGCAGCAACCACGGACCGCACCATGACTTCGACCTTCAATCTCACCCGCCGCGCTACCATCGGGGGTGCCGCCGCTACTCTGGCCCTAAGTGCTGCGCCCGCGATTGCCCGCAAGCGCGCACGCCAGCCCAACATCCTCTACATCATGGCCGACGACCTCGGCTTTGCCGACCTCTCCTGCTACGGCCGCCGCGATTTCGAGACGCCGGTGCTCGACAAGCTGGCGGCGCAAGGCCTGCGTTTCACCAGTGCCTATGCCAACAGTGCCGTCTGCACGGCAACGCGGGTCGGGCTGATCACCGGGCGCTATCAGTACCGCTTGCCCGTGGGCCTTGAAGAGCCCCTCGCCTTCCGCCCGAATATCGGCCTGCCGCCATCGCACCCGACCCTGCCATCGCTGCTCGCCAAGGCGGGCTATCGCACCTCGCTGATCGGCAAGTGGCACCTTGGCAGCCTGCCCGATTTCGACCCGCTCAAGAGCGGCTACAACACCTTCTGGGGCATCCGCAGCGGCGGGGTGGACTACTACACTCACGCAACGAGCAACGGCCAGCTCGACCTGTGGGACGGACCGACGCCGGTCGAGCAGGCAGGCTACCTGACCGACCTGCTCGCCGACCGCGCGATTGCCGAGATTCGCGAGGCCTCTGCAGGGAAAGCGCCATGGTTCATGTCGCTCCACTTCACCGCGCCGCACTGGCCCTGGGAAGGGCCCGACGACGCCAGCGAATCCGCGCGCATCGCCAAGATCAAGGACCCTAGGGCCCTGTTCCACTTCGACGGTGGCAGCGCGGCGATCTATGCCGCCATGGTCCGCCGCCTCGATTACCAGATCGGACGCGTGCTCGCCGCGCTCAAGACAAGCGGAGCCGAGGAGGATACCATCGTGGTGTTCACCAGCGACAATGGCGGCGAACGCTTCTCCGACACCTGGCCGTTCAGCGGCCGCAAGACCGAGCTGCTCGAAGGCGGCCTGCGCATCCCCGCCATCGTGCGCTGGCCCGGCGTCACGAAGGCTGGCTCCGCGAGCGATGCACAGATCATCTCGATGGACTGGCTGCCCACGTTCCTCGGGGCAGCAGGGGCAGCGCCTGACCCGGCCTATCCCAGCGACGGTATCGATATTCGTCCCGCCCTGACCGGTCAGGCCTTGCCGCAGCGGACGCTGTTCTGGCGCTACAAGAACCATGCCCAACGCGCTGCGCGGCGCGGGAATCGCAAGTACCTCAAGATCGGCGAGAACGAATTCCTGTTCGACGTGGCCGCCGATCCGCTGGAGCGCGCCAATCTCAAGGATCGTGAGCCTGACGCGTTTGCCGACCTCAAGGCGGGGTGGGAGCGATGGAATGCCACCATGCTGCCTCTCGACCCGCAGTCCTACACCCATGGGTTCGGCCCCGGAGAACTGGCCGATCACTTCAATCCGGAGCACTGATCCCGATTCCGGTGGCGGCCGGCGCGGCGAAGGTTTTGCCCTTGCCGTTCCTGCCTTTGCGGGCCTAGCGTCAATCCCACGGGGGACGTTGACGGCGGAATGAGCGCGCAGATTGCAGCAGTGATGACCGTGGCGCTGTTCGCGCTGATGTTCGGCGTTGCCGCAATGACCGAGCGCGGACGCGTGCGCTGGCGATATCAGGCGCGGCTGCGACATGGCGCCTATACTCTTGCGCTTGGCGTCTATTGCTCCAGCTGGACGTTCTACGGCTCGGTCGGCACGGCGGTGAGCCAGGGCTGGAACTACCTGCCGATATATGCTGCGCCTGCGCTGCTGCTTCTGCTCGCTCCGCGCTTCCTTGCCCGGCTGGCAGAGGAAGTTCAGCGCGAACGCACATCGACCATTTCCGACTTCATCGCCGCGCGCTTCGGCCATGACTCGGGCGTTGCCCGCCTGATCACGGTGATCGCGCTTTGTGGCACGATCCCCTATGTCGCGTTGCAACTCCGCTCCATCGGAACGGCATTTGCAGCGACCTCCGGGCAAGATGTAGCAGTGCCGGTCATGGTTGCCAGCGCCGTGGTACTGACGGCTTTCGCAATTCTGTTCGGTGCCCGGCGCTACGAAATCGCGGGCCGCAGCGAAGGGCTTGTCTTCTCGATCGCGCTCGAGTCCCTGATCAAGTTCGTTGCGCTGGCCATGGTCGGCGTCGTCTCGGTCCTGGTTCTGCTCGATGCAGACGGTCCGGCCCTTGCCCGGGGCCTGCAGGAGATGGGCCGCGAGTTCGCCCCCGATCACGTGACGACCGAGACCGTGGTGATCGCGCTGGTCTCGGCCTTCGCGATCATCGTCCTGCCGCGGCAGTTCTACATGGGGCTCGCCGAAGCGCACTCGGCACGCGACCTGCCAAGAGCGCGTGTGGGCCTTGCGCTCTACATTCTGGCGATGGCGGCGCTGGTCGTTCCGATTGCGCTTGCCGGACTCGTCGCGCTCCCGTCAGGCACATCGCCTGATCGCTACGTGCTGCTGTTGCCTGCAAGCGGCGACTACGGCCCGGTGGCGGTTGCAGCACTCCTCGGAGGCCTCAGCGCCGGCTCGGCCATGGTGATCGTCGATGCCACTGCGCTTGCGATCATGGTTTCCAACGACCTGATCTTTCCGGCTCTCCTGCGCAGCGAAGGACAGGCCGAGGCGGGCGATCTGGGCCGCCGGATGCTCACGGTCCGGCGCGGAGCGATCGTCGGCATCGTCGTGCTCGCCCTGTTGTGGGCGCTGCTTGTCGATCCGGCACGTTCACTGGCCTCGATCGGTCTCGTCGCCTTTGCCGCAATGGTCCAGTTCGTGCCGCATCTCCTGATGGCGGTATCATCGCCCGGCCACGACCCCGTGGCGGCACGGGCAAGCCTGCTGACGGGCCTCGTGTTGTGGCTCTACACTCTGGCGCTTCCGCCCGTCATGCCCGCACAATGGCTGGCCGCGCTGGAAGGAACCCTGTTCGATCCAGTCCGCCTGCTGGGTATCGGGAATGCGAGCCCGCTGGTCCATGGCGTTGCCTGGAGCCTGAGTGCCAATCTCGTGGTCCTTGCGCTGGCACGGGCGCGCAAAGGGCGTGCGCCACGGCTGCCAAAGCTGTTCTCCGGCAATCGGCAAATCGCCAACATCGGCGATCTGGCATCGCTGATCGCGCGCTTCGTCGGCGAGGAGCGCGCTGCTGCAGCCTTTCCCACCGACCGTCACGGACAACCGGTCGATCGCTACTCGGCACGCCTTGCGCAGGACATGATTTCGGGGGTGATCGGCAATTCCTCTGCACGCACCCTTGTCGCCTCGGCGCTGGCCGGAGCGCGGATGAGCGTCGAGGACGTCACGCGGCTGCTTGACGAGGGAGGCCAATCGCTGAGCTTCTCGCGCCAGTTGCTGGCTGCGACGTTCGAAAACCTGCAATCGGGCGTCAGCGTCATCGATGCCGACCTCAACCTCGTTGCGTGGAATACCCGCTACGTCGAACTCTTCGACTATCCGCCGGGTCTGGTCCGGGCCGGCGTTCCGATTGCAGAACTGATACGGTACAATATCTTGCGCGGCAGTTTTCCCGGCTCGACGCAAGTCGAAGTGGACAAGCGCATCCACCACCTGCGGGCTCGCCGGGCCTATGCTTCCGAGCGCGTGCACCGCGACGGTCGCGTGATCAAGTCGGTGGGAGGGCCGATGCCCGGCGGGGGCTACCTGACCTCGTTCACCGATATCACCGACGAAGCCGAAGTCCGCCGCGAACTCAACCGTACGCTCGAGCAACTGGAACGGCGGGTGGATGAGCGGACCCGCGAGTTGAGCGAGGTGAACAGGCAGCTGGCTTCGGCCACGCAGGAGAAGACCCGCTTCCTTGCTGCGGCAAGCCACGACCTGCTCCAGCCCCTTCATGCCGCGCGGCTGTTCGTGTCGGCTCTCGAGCGCAATCTCGAGGGTCCCGGCCAACTGCTCGCCCGCAAGGTCGACCGCTCGATCATTTCGGCAGAAGCCCTGTTGCGCGCGCTGCTGGACATCTCGAAGCTTGATGCAGGCGGGGTGCAGCCGAGCCCGGAACCTGTCCAACTCGCCCCGTTGCTCGACGAAGTGGTCGAAACGCTGCGCCCACTGGCCGAAGAGAAGGGGCTTGGCCTGCGCCTGGGGCCGATGTCCGGATCAGTGATGACCGATCCGGGTCTGCTGCGATCGGTCATGCAGAATCTGGTGACCAACGCGATACGCTACACCACAGATGGCGGCGTGGTGGTGGGCGTGCGCCGGAGGGGGAGCGATCTGCGGATCGACGTGATCGACAGCGGCGTCGGCATTCCGGCCGACCGGCAGCGCGAGATCTTTGCCGAATTCACCCGCATCGGCGCCGTGGAAGCCGAAGGTCTCGGGCTGGGCCTTGCCATTGTCGATCGCATCGTCCGCCTGCTCGGTGCGAGGATCGAGGTCGCATCGACCGAGGGTCAAGGCAGCCGCTTCAGCATCTTCATGCCCGCCTTCGCGATTGCCGGGGCCAATGCGCCGCGTCCTGACGCGCCGTCGGTTGCGAACCGCGCCATGGAGCGCCAGCTTCGCGTGCTGGTCGTCGACAACGATCCGGACATTGTCGAGGCAACCGTCGCCATGATCGAAGGGCTGGGCCATATCGCCATTGGCCTGCGCAAGGCGGAGGACGCCCTCCCCCGGGTGATGGAAGTCGACGTCCTGTTCGCCGACTATCACCTCGATGCCGGTGAAGACGGCCTGCGACTTCTCGATCAGGCACGCTCGCGCAATGCGTCGCTCGCCGTAGCGATGATCTCGGCGGAAAGCGGTCCTGCCTTGCGCAATCGGCTGCGCATGCGGCGCGTGCCCCTGTTCGTGAAGCCGGCGTCTCCGCACGCGCTGGAAGCGTTCCTTGCCGAGTGTGCCTCAGCTGGTCAGATCGAGCCCGAGTGAACGGGCGATCAGCGCGGCCTGCGTGCGGTTCTGGACGTCGAGCTTGCGCATGATCGCGGTCATGTGCGCCTTCACCGTGGATTCGCTCATGCCAAGATCATAGGCGATCTGCTTGTTCAGCTTGCCGTCCAGCACGGCCAGAAGCACCTTCAGCTGGGTCGGCGTCAGGTTGGCAACTTCGCGGCGGACCTCCTCGACCGGCTCGGCGCTCACCTGCGCGGGCGCTGCCCCGCCCAGCGCGCTGCGGATCGCATCCTCGATCCGGGCAAGATCGGAATCCTTGCGCAGGAAGCCTACCGCACCAAAGGCTCGCGCCTCGTCGGCAACCTTGGCGCCTTCTGCACTCGAAACGACAAGGATGGGGACATCCGGCCGTTCGGCGTGAAGCAGTGCAATGCCGGAATATCCGATTGCGCCGGGCATCTTGAGATCCAGTGTGATGAGCGCAAGGTCCGGCGCTTCGCTGGCGGCGCGCGCAGCAGCGGTGAGAGTTCCGGCCTCCACCACACGTGCCCGCGGCGCAACATTTGCGACCGCAAGCGCCAACGCCTGCCGGAACAGCGGATGATCGTCGGCAACCAGAATTGTCTCGCTCACATCACTCCCCCGCCAGGACGATCTGCCCTCGCCCTGCGGCAAAGGTCGAACGCGCTCCGTTCCGGCACAGCTTATCTGCTGGCTCGACATCGGCAAGTCCGCTGTTTCGCATGGCAGACCGACACCGGGACCCGCGACTTTGGTCGAATGGCTACGACCAATCGCGCTCTGTCGGGAACGGCCATTCGCGCCGAGGCTGCAATCCGGAAAGTGCGAAGTGCGCACACCTGGAGAGGGAATGATGTCTGTGAAGATCGCGAGGAATCTGTCCTTGCTCCTTGCCGCTACAAGCCTGAGCTTGCCGACGCTGGCCCATGCCGCCGCACCATCGCAGCGCGAAGCCGAGCTTGTTGCCCGGCTCGAAAGGCTCGAGGCAGAGATGGCCGCGATGAAGAAGGATCTGCAGGAGGCGCGCGCGCAACAAGCCAGCGCCGCGAGCGTGGTCCAGGTAGGGCAGGCCGTCGAAGTCGCCGAGGCCGCTTCGGCAAAGGCAGACGCCGCAACCGCCAAGGTCGCCGCGCTCGAAGCCAGGCCGCAGCCTGAAGGCTTCAGGGTCGGCGCGACCACGGTCAAGCTTGGTGGCTGGATCAAGCTCGTGGCCACGAACAGCCGCTTCAGCGATGGGGAAGTCGCCAACAACGCGTTCGGGCGGGATTTCTGGCTGCCGCAGCAGATTCCCGTGGGCGGTGCTCACTCCGCACGCGAACAGGATTTCAGCGCGCGCCAGTCGCGCTTCTGGCTGAACCTCGATACGACCGTCGCAGGCCACAGCCTCAAGGGTTACGTCGAGACCGACTTCGAGACCTCGCCCGGCACGCAAGGCACGCAGCGCACAACCAACGGCTACAACCTCGCCCTGCGCCGCGCCTACCTGCAGTTCGACAAATGGACCTTCGGTCAGGACTGGTCGACCTTCCAGTACACCGGGGCGCTGCCGGAAAGTACCGACTACGTCGGTACCACCGAAGGCACCGTCTTCGTGCGCCAGCCGGTCATCCGCTATTCGACCAAGGTAGGCGACGGGCTGACCCTGCATGTCTCTGCCGAAAACCCGGAAAGCGCGACCGCGACAGCAGGCTCTGCAACGCTCGTCGAAAACGGTGACGACCGCATTCCCGATTTCGCCGCACGCCTTGCGTGGAGCGGCAAGAAGGGCGAACTTTCGCTCGCAGCCCTTGCCCGCGAACTGCGTGTCGAGACCAACGGCGTTGCCGACAGCCGCTTTGGCTGGGGCGTGAGTGCCGCGGGCAAGCTGTTTCTCGATGACGCCAAGGTCAGCGACTTGCGCTTCATGGCGACTTACGGACAGGGAGCCGGGCGCTACATCGGCGTCAACTTCGCTCCGGACGCCGTGTTCGTCGGTGCCACGGGGAAGCTCGAGAACGTCACCGTCGCTTCGGCGATGCTGGCCGCGCGCATCGGCATTGCACCGGGCCTTCGCGCCAACCTGATGGGCAGCTGGCAGCGCGTGACATACGCCGATGCCCTGACCGCCGCGATGGTCGGCACCTACAACAAGCAGGCCTGGAGCCTTGCCGGCAACCTGTTCTGGTCGCCGATAAAGAATGTCGACCTCGGGATCGAGGTCCGGCACGGTGAGCGCAAGCTCGTCAACGGTGCGAGCGGCGCGCTCGATCGCATCGAATTCGCCGCCAAGTACGGTTTCTGAGAGCCCACCAGAAAAAGGGGGAGAGGATATGTCCAACGTTCCGATTACGGATGATCTTTCGGCCTTGCCGAAGCATCACAAGGCCACCCACAGCGAGAAGCTGATCATTACTGCCTCGTCGCTCGGCACGGTGTTCGAGTGGTATGACTTCTACCTCTACGGACTTCTCACCGCGATCATCGCGGCCAAGTTCCTGACCGGCCTGAATCCGACCACATCGTTCATCATGGCGCTGCTGGTCTTTGCCGCAGGCTTCATCGTCCGCCCGTTCGGCGCGCTGGTGTTCGGGCGCATCGGCGACATGGTCGGCCGCCGCTATACCTTCATCGTGACCCTGCTGGTCATGGGCCTTTCGACCTTCCTCGTCGGCTGCCTGCCCACTTATGAAAGCGTCGGCGTGGCCGCGCCGATCATGCTGGTGGTGCTGCGCATGTTCCAGGGTCTTGCCCTTGGTGGCGAATACGGCGGCGCGGCGACGTACGTTGCCGAGCACGCCCCCGAAGGAAAACGCGGGCTCTACACCAGCTGGATCCAGATCACGGCTACCGCAGGTCTTGCGATGGCCCTGCTCATCGTCATTCTCGTGCGCTCGCCGGTTACCGGCGTGGGCGAGGAGGCGTTCAAGGACTGGGGCTGGCGCGTGCCATACCTGCTCTCGGGCCTGTTCCTGTGCGTTGGCCTGTGGCTCCGCCTCAAGCTGCATGAATCGCCCGTGTTCCAGAAGATGAAGGACGAAGGCACCTCTTCCAAGCGACCGCTGGGCGAAGCCTTTGGCGAATGGAAGAACCTGAAGATCGTGCTGATCGCGTTCTTCGGCGCCATCGCCGGGCAGGCCGTGGTCTGGTACACCGGCCAGCTCTACGCGATGTATTTCCTTGAAAAGATGCTCAAGGTCGATGGTCTGACCGCCAACATGCTGATCATCATCGCGCTTGCCTGTGCCACGCCGTTCTTCCTGTTCTTCGGCTGGCTCTCGGACAAGATTGGCCGCAAGAAGATCATCCTCAGCGGTTGTGCGCTGGCCGCACTGACCATGTTCCCGACCTTCCAGGCACTGACCGAAGCCGCCAACCCGGCCCTCGCCCATGCTCAGGCCAATGCGCCGGTCAAGGTCATGGCCAATCCAGCGGAGTGCTCATCGCAGTTCGATCCGGTCGGCGCGAACAAGTTCGACACGACCAGCTGCGACATCGTCAAGAACGCGCTCGCCAAGGCGGCCGTGAACTACGAGAACGTCGCTGCTCCGGCGGGCACGATCGCCTCGATCCAGATCGGCGGCACCACCATCGTCGCTCCCGATCCGTCGAAGGTCTCGGGCGACGAGAAGAAGGCTGCCATTGCCGCCTTCACCGCCAAGGTCGTCGGCGCTCCCGCCTTGGCGGCAAAGCCGGCCGAGGGGGACAAGCCTGCGGTCGAGGCCAAGCCTGCGGTCGAGGGTGAACTTGCCAAGGTCGGCTATCCGGCCAAGGCCAACCCCGACCAGATCAACAAGCCGCTGGTCGTGGCGATCCTGTTCTACCTCGTGCTGCTGGTGACCATGGTCTATGGCCCGATCGCGGCGATGCTGGTGGAGCTGTTCCCCAGCCGCATCCGCTACACCTCGATGAGCCTGCCTTACCACATCGGCAACGGCTGGCTCGGCGGTCTGCTCCCCGCCATCGGCTTTGCCATGGTGGCGGCCAACGGGGATATCTACCACGGCTTCTGGTATCCGGTGATCGTTGCCGCCGCCACTTGCGTGATCGGCCTGGTGTTCCTGCCGGAAACCTACAAGCGCAGCATTGACGACTAAGGTCTTACTGGAGCGGGTAGCGGTTTGCGCCGATACCCGCTCCAACCGTTTCAAGAGTCGGGTGAGGACATGAGCGAAGCATACAACCGGGCGTGGCAGGCCAGCATCGACGATCCGCAAGGCTTCTGGGGCGAAGCAGCCAAGGCGCTGGACTGGGTCACGCCACCATCCGCCACTTTCGCCGAAGGCGAAGGCTGGTTTCCGGGCGGCGCGCTCAACACCGCCCACAACTGCCTCGACCGCCACGTTGCGGCAGGGCGCGGCGATGCCATCGCTCTGGTCTATGACAGCCCGGTCACCTCGACGATCCGCCGTTTCAGCTATTCCGAACTTCTCGCCGAAACCGGCCGTGTCACCGCCATGCTGGCCTCGCTCGGGGTGGGCAAGGGTGACCGGGTCATCATCTACATGCCGATGATCCCCGAGACGGTCTTCGCCATGCTCGCCTGCGCGCGGCTTGGCGCGATCCATTCCGTCGTGTTCGGTGGCTTTGCCCCGCTTGAACTGGCCAAGCGCATCGACGATGCCAGCCCCAAAGTGCTTCTGACCGCCTCCTGCGGTATCGAGGGCAGTCGCACGATTGCCTACAAGCCGATGGTCGACGAAGCGCTCAAGCTTGCGCATCACCAGGTGGAGCGCGTCGTCGTGTTCCAGCGCGAACGGCTGCCCGGCGATCTGTCCGGACCGCGCGATCTCGATTGGCAGGCCCTGCGCGCGGCGACTGCGGATGATCCGGTTCCCGCGCCCGTGCCGGTGGCATCTTCCGATCCGCTCTATATTCTCTACACTTCGGGCACGACCGGCACCCCCAAGGGCGTGGTGCGCGAGAACGGTGGGCATGCAGTGGCCCTCGCCTGGTCGATGCAGAACATCTACGGCATCGGCGAAGGCGATACCTTCTGGGCCGCATCGGACGTCGGCTGGGTCGTGGGCCACAGTTATATCGTCTATGCGCCGCTGCTCGTCGGCGCGACCACCGTGCTGTTCGAAGGCAAACCGGTCGGTACGCCCGATCCCGGCACCTTCTGGCGCGTGATCGAGCGGCACGGCGTGAAGACCTTCTTCACCGCACCCACAGCCATCCGCGCGATCCGCAAGGAAGACCCTGACGCGACGTTCCTTGCGCAGATCGGCACGGGCCAGTGCGAGGCCATATTCCTCGCAGGCGAACGCGCCGATCCCGACACCATCGGCTGGCTCGAGGACAAGTCCGGCCTGCCGGTCATCGATCACTGGTGGCAGACCGAACTCGGCTGGCCGGCAATCGCCTCGTGCTTTGCACTGGGCGACCTGCGCCGTAAGCGTGGCAGCGCGGGCTTTCCGGTGCCCGGCTATGCCTTCGCGATCCTCGACGAAGGCGGGCACCCTGTGCCGGTGGGGCATAGCGGCGCCGTGGTCATCAAGGCCCCGCTCGCGCCCGGCGCGTTCCGAACGCTGTGGAACAACCATGCCGGTTACGCGAAGAACTTCGCCGCCTTCGATGGCTACTACGAAACGGGTGATGCAGGCTTCGTCGACGAGGACGGCTTCGTCCACATCATGGGGCGCACCGACGACATCATCAACGTTGCGGGGCACCGCCTGTCCACCGGACAGATGGAGCAGATCGTCGCGGCGGTTGATGGCGTGGCCGAATGCGCGGTCATCGGCGCCGAAGATGCGATTAAGGGCATGGTTCCGATGGCCTTCGTCGTGCCGCGCGCGGGCTTCGACACGGATGCGACGCTGGAAAAGCGGGTCGTTGCCGCAGTGCGATCGGAACTTGGTGCCGTGGCGGCGCTGAAGATCGCCTTCATTGCGCCGGGCCTGCCAAAGACGCGTTCGGGCAAGATCCTGCGCAACCTCCTGCGCAAGATCGTCAATGGCGAGACCTGGAGCCTGCCTCCGACGATCGAGGATCCCGAAGTGCCCAATACCATCCAGCAGCTTGTCAGGCAGCACATTCCCGCCTGACGGATGACAAGTAACCCGAAGTGGCGGCGCTGCCGGGCGATAGGCCGCCCGACAGCGCCTGCCGAATTACCGGGCAGAAATTGACGCCGGGGCAACCTGCGCGTCGGGCATGGCAACGCCCAGCTGTCTGGCCAGCGTCGGGGCGATGGCGCGCATGTCGATTTCGCCGAGGTTGCGTGCTTTGGCCACCCCCTTGCCCATGATCAGGAACGTGGAGCGCATTTCGGGCATGGCGGGGAAATAGCCGTGCATGCCCTTGTAGCGCGAGGGCTTGGTGAGTGGCGCGTCGGCCGCGAAGTTGCCTGCAAGGGCGCCCGGCTTGAGGTCGACGTAGAAGCTCGCCTCGGGGTTGCCGCCCATCTTTTCGATCTCGGCGCGGGTGGCGACCCTGGCGATCATCGCCTCGGGATCTGCGGCCAGCTTGTCGAGCAGCGCGGCGACCATGCCGGTCAGCGCCGGGTCTTGCGGGCGGGCAAGGACGACGGCGATGGAGCCGCCCGAGGGCCAGGGCATGGCATCCCATGAGGCGACCTTGCCATCGGGTCCGAGTTTTATCAGCCCGGCGTCGATGAATGGACGGAACAGGTTCACCTCGGTATCCGTGCCGACGAAACCGTGATCGCTGACGACAGCGACGGTCGCATCGGGGCGCGCGGCGAGTTCGGCGGCGACGAGCTGGCCGACAGCGGCATCCAGGCGTTCGAGCACGGCATTGGCCTGTGCGCTGCCGGGGCCGAACAGGTGCTCTTCGTGATCGAGCGCGGCGAGATAGACGGTGACAAAATCGGGCTTCTTCGTCTCGATCAGGCGGACGGCGAACTTCGCGCGGGTCTCATCCCCTGCAATGCCTTCGTCGATGCCATCGGCGTAGGCGCCGCAATCGTGTTCGAGCGCGTCGTAGAGACCTTCGGTAGAGAGGGCGCGGACGAGCTTGCGGTCGTCAGCGTGGCCCGAGCGCCAGATCTGCGGCAGGTTATACGTCAGCGACTTCACGCCGACGCTGACCGGCCAGTGGACGTTGGCGGTGGAAAGCCCGCCAGCGTGGGCGGCATCCCACAGCGTGGGCGCCTTGATGTCCTGCGCGAACCAGTACCACCCGCCGTAGTTGATCTGCTTCGGATCGAACGTGGTGTTGGAGACGATGCCATGGCGTGCGGGCGCGACGCCGGTGATCAGCGTGGTGTGGCTGGGATAGGTGACGGTCGGCAGGTTGCCCATGACGCCGGTGGCGTAAGTGCCCTCTGCAAGAAAGCGGCGCAGGTTCGGGATCTTGAGGCCGCGCTTTTCGGCTTCGAGCACATCGCCGGGGCGAAGGCCGTCGATCGAGATCAGCAGGACAGGTTCGGCCTTTGCGACGACGGGCGCCGTGCTGCCAAGCAGCACGACGCCCGCGATCAGGGCCTTTGCGGTGGAAAGGCCGCGCATCATCAGAAGCCCGCCTTGAGCGTGACGAAGACCTGGCGCGGGGCGGCCGCGAGCAGGGTCTGGTTGTCACCGCTGAAGCCGAAGCCGTTGGACCCGATCGTTGCGACATAGCGCTTGTCGAACAGGTTCACGGCGTTCACTTGCAGTTCGATCGGCTGACGCTGGCCGATGTTCAGGCGGTAGCCGATGGTCGCGTCCACCAGCGCACGGCCCGGGACTTCCTTGTCATTGAGGTAGGTGAAGTAGCGCTTAGACATGTAGTTCACCCCGATGCGGCCGAACACGGTCTGGCTGTCATAGGACAGTTCGCCGCGCAGCAGGTGCTTGGGCGTATCGACCACGGTCTTGCCCTTGGTAGCACGGATCGTGGTGACGCCACCTGCGGTGATGACGACGTCGTCGCGGTAGGTCGTGTCGTTGTAGCTGTACGATGCGAAAGCGCCGAAGCCGCCGGGGAGCTTGACGTCCACCGCCGCTTCGATTCCGAGCGCGCGGACCGAGCCGACGTTCTGCAGCGCGTTGGTCGCGCCGACGATGCCGACCGAGGTCGGGATCACCAGCAGGCGGTCGCGGAAGTCGACATAGTAACCGGCGAGCGAGGCATTGATGATCCCGCTGTTGTAGCGCAGGCCCGCTTCATAGGTGTCCGAGCTTTCCGGCTTGATCGTGTTCTTGATGGCGTTGAAGCCATCCTGCGTGGCCGAGAACGGACCGCTGGTGGTCGAAGCCTGGAAGGCGCGCGTGACCTGGGTGAAGCCGGCGAAGGCTTCGAGCCCGTTGCCGAACTTGTAGTTGAGGCCGACGTGCGGCTGGAACCAGTCCTCGACCTTGAGATCACCCGTGGCGCGGCTGTTGGTGTTGACCAGCGAGAAGGCATTGGTGTCAACCGAATAGCCCTTCCAGCCAAGATTCACCTTGAGATCGCCGAGGTCGATGTCGTCGGTGACGTAGTACTGCAGCGTGTCGGTCTCGAACGCGATCGACCACTGGGTGAAGAACGGGTTCGTCTGGAATTCGAGGTGATCGCGGCCCGGATTGGTGCGGCTTTCATAGCCATAGAACTTGCGCGACTGGATGAAGTCGTTCTTCTCGTACCAGCCCCCAACGGTGACATTGTTCGCGCCGAAGCTGTTGCTGATCGAGGCGAAGACGCCCTTGCGCTTGATGTCGTATTCGGTGGTGCGCAGCGCCATCGGGACGCCCGACGGGCTGTTGACGTAGGGGCTGCCCCAGGTGCCCTGGCCGTCGTTCTCGTGGTAGTAGCCCTTGATCTTGAACACCGCCTTTTCGGCAAAGGGCACGGTCAGGCCAAGCGCTGCAAGCGTGTCCTTGCGCAGGCCAGAGGCGTCGTAATAGGCATCGTCCGCGGTGGTGATCGGCGAAGGATAGGTCGTGCCTGCGGCGGGATTGAGCGGAGTGGTGCCGGTGTCGCCACGGTTGGCGGCGATGTCGGCCACGCGGATGGCTTCGGCGTAGTTTTTCGGGCCGAAGTTGTCCCAGTCGTAGCCGAGGCGGTTCAGCTGTTCGAGGCTGAGGTCCTGATAGTCCTGCTCGGCGCGGTCCGAATAGCTGATGTAGCCATCGAGGTCGGCACCGCCCAGCGGCAGCACCGCCTTGGCATTGGCCATGAAGGTGCGCTGCTTGCCATCGCCCTTCCACTTCTTGCCATCCTGGTACTGGACCGAAGCATAGCCGCGCAGGCCGTCGGTGGTGCCCAAGGCTACGCGGGCAAAACCGCGATAGGTGTTCGCCGAACCGTAGGATGCGCTGACATCGGCGCCGAGCACGTCCTTGGGGTCCACCGAAAAGAACTCGAGCGTGCCACCGAGGTTGTTGGTCGACTGCGTGGCGATCGAGCCCGAGCCCTGGCTGACGCGGGTCACGCCGATGTTTTCCGAAGTGATCGCACGGCTGATGTGCAACCCGTTGCTGTTGCCATAGGACATGTCGCCCAGTGGAATGCCGTCAAGCGTGAAGCCAAGCTGGTTCTGGTTGAAGCCGCGGATGGTGACGCGGGTCGACCATTCGTAGTTGCCGAAAGCATCGGCCGACTGGAAGTTGACCGAAGGCAGCTTCTCGATGGCCTTCAAGGGGCTGGTGCCCGAGGCGAGGATGGTCAGGTCAGCGGTCGAAAGTTCCTGTACCTGGCGGGTCTGACCCGATCCGAGCACGACGATTTCGGCGTCTGCGGACTCAGCGGGCGCAGCGGCTTCAGGTGCGGGGGCGGCGGTTTCGGCAGCGAAGGCCGGAGCAGCAACGAGCGAAGTGCTGGCAAGCAGCACGGCGACGATACGCATGGTGAATTTCCCTCATAGACCACATCGGTGTGGCGAGGTGCTGCTAGGCCCGCGCTGTTGCAGCATCGTGCAATTTCAGGGACAGATCAGCGACATATCGGTGACCATGGCTTGACGGAGGCTTTGCTGGAGCCGCCGCACGTCCGATCCTGTGCGGCGGATAAGTAGCGTGCGGTTGTATCGATTGGACAGGAAACGCCCGGGCGCGTCTAACCTCTCCAATAGAGATAAGCCCCATGCGGGCCCGATCGAGCGTGGGAGAGAGTCAGGTCATGCACAGGCATCGTGAACCGGGAGTCATGACCGGAATAGCCCTGCTGCTGCCGATCACCCTGACGACCATGGCAATCGTCCTGCTCGCCCCGGTCCTGCCCAAGCTGATGGCCGAATACGCGGACGTTCGCGGCCACGAATACCTCGTGCCAATGGTGCTGACGCTGCCGTCGCTCTGCGTCGCCGTGCTCTGCCCCTTTGCCGGAATGCTCGGCGATTACTTCGGGCGCAGGCGGCTGCTGCTTGCCTCTTTCGTGCTCTACGCGGTGGTCGGGGTGGCCCCCTTGTTCCTCACCGATCTCGTCCACATCCTGATCTCGCGCCTTGGCGTGGGCATCGCCGAAGCACTGATCTACGTCCTGTCGACAACGATGATCGGCGACTACTACGAGGGCGAAAAGCGGGACCGCTGGCTGGCCGGACAGACCGCCTTCGCATCGGTCTCGGCCCTGCTGTTCTTCAATGTCGGAGGCGTTCTGGGCGAGATCGGGTGGCGCGCACCGTTTGCGGTCTATGCCTCCGCGCTCGTCATGTTCGCGCTGGTCCTGAAATACACGTGGGAGCCGACCGGCGACGCCTCTGCCGAAACTCCACCCGCCGCGCCACGCAACCTGAGCTGGGCGGGCTTTCCCTGGGGGAAACTGACGGTGATCGCCGGCATCACGATCTACGGCTCGATCTTCTTCTACACCGTGCAGATCCAGGCTTCGGCAGGGCTGGCCGAGCTCGGGCTGTCGAGCGCGGCGCGGATCGGCTTTCTCACCTCGCTGGCCAGCCTCGGCGTGCCGCTGGGCACTTTCATCTATTCGCGCATCGGCAGGCTCGGCGTCGGCAGGCTGCTGCTTGCCGAGTTCGGCCTGCTCGCTTTCGGCTTCCTGCTGATGGGGCGCAGCGGCACGACGGGCGGCTTCCTTGCCGGGTGCTTCATCAACCAGCTTGGCGCGGGGATGCTGCTGCCGACACTGCTGGTCTGGTCGATGAGCATCCTGCCCTTCGAAGTGCGCGGGCGCGGCACCGGCTTCTGGCAATCGGCGTTCGCGCTTGGCCAGTGGCTCAGCCCGATAACCGTGACGTTCTTCGCAATGCAGCTGGGCGGGCTGATGAAAGGCCTCGAAATGCTCGGCTACATGGCCGCTGCGGGCTTTGCCGTCGCGCTGGCCGTCCGGCTCCTTGCCGGTCGCACCGGAGGAGAAACGGCCCATGCCTGACCGGCTTGCAGGCAAGATCGCCGTCGTCACGGGCGCGGCTGCCGGGATCGGCAAGGAATGCGCCCGCATGTTTCGCACAGAGGGCGCTCGGGTCTTCGGCCTCGACCTTGCAGGCGCCGACCTTGACATCGACCTGACCGATGAGGCTTCGGCCAATGAGGCATTTGCTACGCTGATCGCAGAGCATGGCCGCATCGACATTCTGGTCAACGCCGCCGCCTTTGCCGTGTTCGACTGGATCGAGACGATGTCGCTGGCTGACTGGCGGCGCACGCTGACCGGCGAACTCGATACCGTGTTCCTGCCCACGCGCGCGGCGTGGCCGGGCCTCAAGGCGAGCGGCGCTGCCAGCGTGATCAACTTCGCCAGCGCCAATGCGCGCCATGCTCTCGAAGGATCGGCCGCTCTGGCTCACTGCGCCGGCAAGGGTGGCGTGCTGGCCATGACACGTCAGCTGGCCATGGAAGGCGCCCCCCACGGCATCCGCGCCAACACGATCTCGCCGGGCTTCATCAGGACCGAAGCCACCGGGCGCCATCTCGCCGAAGTGCCTGAATTGCGGGAGAAGGTCCTCGCCAAGAACATGGTCAAGCGGCTTGGCGAACCGGCCGACATCGCCTGGTGCGCCACCTGGCTGGCCAGCGACGAGGCAGGCTATGTGACAGGTGCCGACATCCCCGTCGATGGCGGCGCGACGGCCTGGTAGCCGCCGCGCACCTTGATTGTCAGAACGGTTCGTTAAGTCGGCCCAGCGCGCCTTCGAGCATGTGGGCGTGGACCTTCGGGTCACCATGTTCGAGTTGCAGCTTGCCCACCGCCACGCTGGTTTCAATCACGTCGCGGCAACGGTCGAAGCGGCGCTCCTGATAGGCCTTCAGCGCATCCCCGACATCGCCGGTACGGGCCAGTTCCTCGGCCAGCACGATGCCGCTTTCCACGGCCATGCCCGCGCCCGACGCGAGATGCGGGGTCGTGGCATGGACGGCATCGCCGAGCAGAACGATGCGGCCGTTGAACCAGTCCCTCGGCTGCAGCACCGCCGCCAGCGGGCGATAATTGATCCAGTCCTTGCGCGTCATGTTGTCGCGGATCCAGCCGGCATTGCCGCCGAAATCGGCGAGCAGCGCCTTGAGCGTAACGAAGAGTTCCTCCTCGTCCATGTAGCTCTCACGCTCCTCGTGCGGGGTGAGCATCCACATGTAGACCGTATCCGGCGCGCACGCGGTGATGCCGCAGGGGTTGGCGTGGCCCAGGAAGAATTCGCCCGCATCGAGGCCGGGCGGCTTGGCGATCGAGATGCGCCAGCACCCCTGCCCCGTCGGTTGCGCCGGACCCATGTGCGGAAATGCCAGTTCGCGTACGCGCGAGAAAATGCTGTCGGCCCCGACCACGAGATCGTAACGCTGCTCGGTGCCGTCGGAAAAGCGCACGGCAACGCTCTGCCCTTCGTTCTCGAGCGCATCGACCGTGAGGCCGAGGCGGACCGGAATGGCCAGTTCGCGCACGCGTGCCTGCATGATCTGATGCAGCACCGGACGCATTATGCCACCCGTGGCGGGCAGGCCTTCCTCGATCACCGGTTCATCGAGATCAAGCATGTGCGTGCCGTCAAAGCGGAACAGCCGGGTCTTGCTGGTGATCGCGCCTTCGGCCTTGATCGCATCGAGCAGGCCAAGCCGCCGATAGGCGCGCAGCGTCGGGCCGGTGATGGTGATCCCCGCCCCGTAAACGCGCCAATCGGGGTCGATGTCGATCAGGTCGACCGCGACTCCGCGCTCGGCCAGGCTGATCGCCGTGGCCATGCCGCCGATACCCCCGCCAACGACAAGCGCCGTGGCAATGCTGCTGATGGTCTCCCGTGTCATGGCGCCCTGACCTAGCGAATGGCGCCGCACGCACAAATCCGAACTGTGGATAGGAACCCATCCATACAAACGGCGGGATGTTCGTCGCCTGGCGGTCTATCGGCTCGAGCAACAAATCTACACAAATGCGCCAAGGGGAGGAAACCAATGCGCCTTGCACTTCTAGGCTCCACTGCACTCATTGCCGTGGCCATCGCCACACCGGTCGCCGCGCAGGAAGCGCAGGCAGAGGCCGGTGCCAACGACGGCATCACCGAAATCATCGTCACCGCCCAGCGCAAGGAAGAATCGCTGCAGAAGGCCGCGATCGCCATCGACGCGGTGTCAGGCGCGGATCTGGGCTCGCGCGGCATCACCAACGCGCTCGACATTACCAAGGCCGTGCCCGCGTTATCCGTCCCGGCCAACGGCGGCAACATCGCCTCGATCTTCATCCGTGGCGTCGGCAACATCACCACCAGCAGCTACAACGACCCCGCTGTCGCCCCGAACTACGACGGCGTCGTGCTTGGCCGTGGCGGCGGCGTGTTCGGTGCTGCCTTCTATGACCTGTCGCGCGTCGAAGTGCTCAAGGGCCCCCAGGGCATTCTCTATGGCCGCAATGCCACGGGCGGCGCGGTCAACATCATCCCGGCGCGTCCCGAGATCGGCCGCAATTCGGCAGGGTTCAACCTGTCCTATGGCAACTTCGACGCTGTTGACGCCGATGCACATGTCAATCTTGGCGTCAGTGACAAGAGCGCCCTGCGCCTTGGCGCGGCCTACACCTCGCGCGATGGCTACAACCGTGACGGCACCGACGATGCAGAGCGGGGCTCGCTGCGCGCTCAGTACCTGATCGAACCGTCGAGCGACCTGTCGCTGCGCATCGGTGCGGATTACACCCACCTGGGCGGCAAGGGCGTGGGCGGCAGCTACGTGGGCGGTTACGTGCCCAACGGCACCGGAGGCTACATCTTCATTCCCTCGGGCCTTGATGAGAGCGAAGGCTTCAACACCCCTGCCGCCAATGCCTTCCGCAGCCATAACCTCGGCGCTCCGGCCTTTGCGTTCCTCAGCCCGATGAACCGCGACCAGAAGCAGGACAGCACCTACTGGGGCGTCAACGCAGAGCTGAACTGGAAGACCGGCATCGGCAAGCTCACCGTTATCCCGGCCTACCGTGAAAGCACCGACGCGACGTTCTTCTACGGTCCGGCCTTCAACGTGGCCAACACCAACGAGAAGGTCCGCCAGACCAGCCTCGAAGCGCGCCTCGCCGGCAGCGCGGGCATGTTCGACTATGTCGTCGGCGCATTCTACTTCAACGAGAAGATCAAGGCGAACAACCAGTACAACCAGGAGTTCGTGCTGCCGATCCAGAACTACAGCCACAAGACCGACAGCTACGCCGGGTTCGGCCAGCTCACCGCGCATGTATCGGACCGCTTCCGTCTGATCGGTGGCGCGCGCTACACGCATGACAAGAAGTCGATCGACGGGCTGATCAACAACTTCATCACCTTCTGCGGTGGCCTGCCGCCTGCGCTGATCACCCCGCCGGGATCGTTTGCCCAGGGCTGCGCGACGCCAGGCAACATCCCCTACTACCCCAATTTCCTGAACACGACCGACACCATCAACTGGCTCAAGTCCAACGGCTGGATCGCGGCAAACAGCACCGATCAGGCCGGCTACCAGGTCTTCCCGCTGGTCAACGGCGTCGGCGCGATCCTCAAGACCTACAACCCGGTCAAGGACAGCAAGGGCTATTCGCGCGTCACCTGGAAGGCCTCGGCCGAATTCGACGTGACGCCCGACAATCTCGTCTATGCAACGGTCGAAAGCGGCTACCGCGCGGGCGGCCTTCAGATGACCGAGAGCAAGACCACCTACAAGCCGGAGTTCATCACCGCCTATACCATCGGCTCGAAAAACCGCTTCCTCGACAATCACCTGCAGCTGAACCTCGAAGGGTTCATCTGGAAGTATCGTGACCAGCAGATCACCTACTTCACCGTCGATACCTCGGGCACGCTGATCAGCTCGAACGAGAACGCTGGCAAGTCCTCGATCAAGGGCTTCGATGTCGATCTCCTCGCCAAGCCGACCCGCGGCACGACGCTCAGTGCCAAGTTGCAGTACCTCGATACCAAGTACGACGACCTGCACCTGTTCACTGCCGCACCGCGCGACAACTTCGGCTGCCCGTTCACCTTTACCGGTGCCACGGCAGGCGGTGCGCCGGTCAAGGACTTCGACTGCTCGGGCAATCCGCTGCTGTTCAGCCCGAAGTGGACCGTCAACCTCGGCGCGGAACAGGTGCTGCCGCTGGGTGACAGCCTCGAACTGGTCGCCAACGTCGACACCGCGTGGCGCGACAGCCAGTGGGGCGCATTCGAATATCTCGATTTCGAACGCATCCCCGCCTATTGGACGACCGATGCTGCGCTGACGATCCGGCAGTCCGATGGTACATGGGCGCTGACCGGCTTTGTCCGCAACATCGAGGACAAGCGCCGCAATCTTGCGCCGCAGGCCTCGCCCATCGGTGTCGCGGTCGGCCACTACTCGGCACCGCGTACCTATGGTCTGCGCCTGTCGGGCAACTTCTGAAGGACGACATGACGATGAACGTGGTGGTCACCGGTGCGGGCGGTTTCGTCGGGCGCGAGCTTGTGCGGATACTTCTGGAACGGGGCCACCGCGTTGTCGGCATCGATAGCGCGGCGGGCGGCATTCCCGAGGGTGCCGAGGCCATCGCGGGCGACCTTGGCGATCCGGCCATCAGGGCTCAGGCCCTCGCCGGTGGCTGCGACGCCCTGATCCATCTCGCCACGGTGCCGGGGGGCGCGGCGGAGGCCGATCCTGCCGCCTCGCGCCGGATCAACATCGATGCGATGTACGATCTCCTGCTTGAGGCGGCTGCTATCAAGCCCGGCCTGCGCGTTGTCTATGCCAGCTCCATCGCAGTCTTTGGCGACCCGCTACCGGCGCGGGTCGACGATGACACTCCGCTCAGCCCGAAGATGATCTACGGCGGACACAAGGCGATGATGGAGGACGCGGTAGCGATGTTCTCCAACCGCGGCCTGATCGACGGGGTCTCCGTGCGCCTGCCCGGCATCCTTGCCCGGCCAAAGGGGCCATCGGGCATGAAATCGGCGTTCATGTCCGACCTTTTCCATGCGCTCAAGGCCGGCGAAGCGTTCACCTGCCCGGTCTCGGCCGAGGGCACGATCTGGGCGCAATCGGTGCGTCAGTGCGCTGCAAACTTTGTCCATGCACTCGATCTAGACAGCGCCCTGCTGCCGCCCACCCGCGCTGTCACGCTTCCTGCCCTGCGCGCCACGATGGGTGAGCTTGCGGCCCAGATAGCGCGCCAGTGCGGCGTCTCGACCGACCTCGTCACTTATGCCCCCGACGCCGCCCTCGAAGCGGCCTTCGCGACCCAGCCCCCGCTCGAGACGCCCGCCGCGTTCCGCGCCGGTTTTGCGCACGACGGCGATTCTGCTACGCTGGTAGCCAACGCGCTCGCAACGATCTGAGGCGCGGCGGAGATGGCAATGCGGTTCGGACGGCTTGACCTCAACCTGCTGGTGGCACTCGACGCACTTCTGACCGAGCGCAGCGTCAGCCTTGCCGCAGACCGCCTGTGCCTTTCACAGTCCGCCACCTCCAGCGCGCTTGGCCGCCTGCGCGAGTATTTCGGCGACGAGTTGCTTGTCGTCAAAGGCCGCAACATGATCCTCACCGCCCGGGCCGAGGAATTGATCGAGCCGGTCCGCGCAGTGCTCGAGCAGATCCGGACGACGGTTGCCGTCGCGCCGCCATTCGATCCTGCCACGGCCGAGCGCACGATCCGGATCATGGCCTCCGACTACTCCACGGAAGTCCTGCTGGCCGGTTGCCTTGCCGACCTCGAACGGGACGCGCCTGGCCTGCGTTTCGAGATTCAACCGATGAACGATACGCCGATCGAGGCGGTCGAGCGCGGCTATGTCGACCTGCTGCTGACCATCGACCTCGCCGTTTCGGCTGACCATCCGACGCAACTGCTGTTCCAGGACGATTACGTCGTTGTCGGCGCTAGCGACAACCCCGCGATGGCCGGTCCGATGACGCGCGACCTCTATTTCAGCCTCGGCCATGTCACGGCGCGGTTCGGCAAGGCGCGCGTGCCTGCCTTCGAGGACTGGTTCGTGCGGCGGCAGAAGCAGCAGCGGCGGATCGAGGTCGTCGCGCCATCGTTCCTTTCGCTGCCCGGCCTGATCGTCGGCACGCGCCGGATCGCCACCCTGCACCGCCGCATGGCCGAGCGTGTGGTGCGCAACATGCCGCTGGTCCTGCGCGAGATCCCGTTCGACATTCCGCCGATCCGCGAGACGATCCAGTGGAACCTCGCCAACAACAACGACCGTGCCTTGCGTTGGGTGGTGGAACGGCTGCAGGCGGCAGCCAGTGCGGGCGATGAGACGTCAGCCAATGTCGTTCGGTTGACTCCCGGCTCGTCGGTAGAGCGTGACGAGATCGAGGTCGAATACCGGATGAACCACCCGCAGCGTTAAGCTCAGTCGTCCGCCCGATCGAAAGCCTGACGCGCTGCCCTGATCGCAGCCGTGCGACCATTGCTCCAGTCGATCAGCCGCCGTGCCTGGGCATGGAGTTCGCGGCCCAGCTGCGTCAGGGCATAGCTTACCTTCGGTGGCACGTCTGCGCTGACCGTGCGCTCGACGAAACCGTCGCGCTCCAGCGTGCGCAGCTTGAGCGTCAGCACGCGCTGGGAGATGGCCTGTTCAGCCGAAAGCTCGCCCAAAGTGCGCCGCAGTTCGGCATGACGCCATGCGCCCGTGGCCAGCACCAGCAGGATCAGCGTGGACCAGCGATCGCCAAGCAGGCCCATCACTTCGCGCGCGGGATCATCGCGATCCTTGCCGTGCCGCGCCATCTCTGCAGCCAGTTCGGCGATCTGCCGCGCCGTCTCGGTCGATCGATGCTCCACGCGCCCGTCCAACATTCTCGAAGGCACAAAAAAGTGCCGTCTTCCGCTGTTCCTTCGCTGTCCTAAGACGCTGCGCAAGGCAAGAAACAATGGGAGTTGTGCATGGCAGCCGATGCAATTCGCATGGAGGGCAAGGTGGCGATCGTCACTGGCGGCGCGGGCGGGATCGGTGCCGCCACGGCACGCCTGCTGACCGCACGCGGCGCTCGCGTCGCCATTGCCGATATCGCCAGCGACCGGGCACAGGCGCTTGCAGCGGAACTTCCCGGCGCGCTCGCCATCACGCTCGATCTCGAACAGGAAGCCTCGGTCGAGGCGATGGTTGCGCAAGTGGTGCAGCATTTCGGCAGGCTAGATGTGCTGCACAACAATGCGGCGCTGCTCGGCCCCGACATCGCTCAGGCCGACGGCGACATCGAGCACATGGCCACCGCGCTTTGGGACCGCAGTTACGCGGTCAACGTGCGCGGCACGATGATCGCCTGCCGTGCAGCATTGCCGCACTTGCGCCAGACGCGCGGCTGCATCGTAAACACCGTCAGCAACCTCGCCCTGCAGGGCCACCTGATCCAGGCCGCCTATTCCAGCAGCAAGGCCGCCGTGATCCAGATGACCCGCGCGATCGCCGCAAGCCACGGCAAGGCCGGGGTGCGCTGCAATGCTGTCGCCCCCGGCATGACCATGACCCCAGCCCTGCGCGAAGCCTTCCCGCCCGCCTTGCGAAAGCTGGTCGAGGACGAAACCTTGCGCGACCAGCTCGGTGATCCCGAAGACATCGCCGAAGCCATCGCTTTCCTTGCCTCCGACGCTGCACGCAACATCACCGGCCAGGTCATCGTGTGTGACGGCGGCGGGGCAAGCCACGTGCCGGGCCTCGCGGGCTTCCGCAGCTTCTTTTCGGGAGAACATTGAGATGAGCCAGTACGACATCGTGGTGATGGGCGCGGGGCACAATGGCCTCGTCGCTGCCGCCTACATGGCCAAGGCCGGAAAGAAGGTCCTCGTCCTCGAACGCAAGCCGCACTACGGCGGCGGCGTCTCGACCCGCGAATTGCTGCACCCGGGCTTCTGGCACGACGAGCACTCGAACGTGCACATCATGATCCAGGGCAACCCGATGCTGCGTGAGGACGAGCTGGGCCTGCTCTCGAAGTTCGGGCTCGAATACATCTATCCCGATCTCGTCCATGTCTCGATCTGGGAAGACGGCACGGTCATCCGCTCCTACAAGGACCTGGACCGGACCTGCGAGGAACTGGTCCGCGTCGCGGGTGAACGCGATGCCGAGGCTTATCGCCGCTTCGTCGGCATGAGCATGACCGCGCTGCCGATGCTGATGAGCGGGATGTACGCCCCGCCCTTCCCGCTCGGCGCGTTCGTGGCGATGATGGACCAGTCGGACGAGGGCCGCTTCCTGCTAGACCTGATGCAGCGCAGCGCGCTCGACATCGTCGACCAGTACTTCGAAAGCGACATGCTCAAGCTGCACATCGTGCGCATGGTCACCGAGAACCTGCAGATGCCCGATGAACTCGGCACCGGCATGGGGGCATTCGTGATGCCAGGGATCATCCACACTTTCGGGTGCTCGATGCCCAAAGGCGGATCGGGCCAGCTCAGCCACGCGCTGGTCCGCGCGATCGAGCATTTCGGCGGCGAAGTGCGCTGCAATGCCGAAGTGCGCCGCGTGATCGTTTCAGGCGGCAAGGCGGTCGGCCTCGAACTGACCGATGGCGAGAGCTTCATGGCGCGCGATGGCGTGATCGGCGCGATCCACCCCCACGTGCTGCGCAAGTTCGTCGGCGAGACGCCCGAGCCGGTGCTGCAGCGCGCCGAACGGGTCAGCCAGTCGACCTTCTCGATCAACCTCACCCACCTCACCCTCAAGGAGCGGCTGCGTCTCAAGGTCGGCAACGACTGCAACGCGATGATGACCGAGTTGATGGACTTCTATTCGGTGCGCGACATGTGCCTCGAGTACGACAAGCTCCGTCGCGGCGAAGTAAGCGAGCGGCTGATTGCGGGCGGCGACAACACGATCTTCGATCCCACCCGGGCACCTGAAGGTGCAGGCGTGTTCTACGGCGTGAACTTCGCCCCCTATGACCTCCACCCCCACGGCCCCGGATCATGGGACGAGCGCAAGCACGAAGTGGCGGACAAGGCGCTCGCCCAGTACCGCAAGTTCTACGCAAACCTCACCGACGACAACATCACCGGCCGCCTGATCCGCTCGCCCGCCGATCACGAGCGCGACAGCCCGGCCAGCTTCGTGCGCGGCGACATCCACGGCTGTGCGCCGTTCTTCTACCAGTCCGCCGGCCACCGCCCGACGCCCGACCTCGGCTCGCTGCGTGTGCCGGAGATCGAGAGGCTCTATCTCGTCGGGCCGTTCATGCACCCGGGCGGCGGGGTGTTCGGCGCAGGCCGCGCCACTGCGATCCAGATGATGGACGATATGGGTATTGATTACGACAAGGTCTGCGGAGGGCCGATCTGATGAGCAACGCAAAGCCCAAGGTGCCGGTGGCGCGCATCCTCGACGCGCAGGACAAGGAACTCATGGCGATCCGCAAGATCGAGCCGGATGGCAATACGCTGGTCATTCGCGGCAAGATCTTCGGCGCGATGCCGATGGTTGCCAAGCTGACGCCCGCCGAAGCGCGCGCTGCGCTGAAGCTGATCAACTTCAGAACGTTTCTCTTCCTGCTGACGATGCTGTTTCGCAAAAGCTGACGCGCAAATCTATTGATTTGGCAGATGCATTGGCGTCAAAACAATTCATGGTAACGATTTGCGCTACATCAAGAAGCGCAACCCCCGTCCATCGCAAAACGCTCCCGGTAATCACGGGAGACTTTGCATGGCGATCATCGGCATCAGGCGGCTGACATGGATGGTGGAGGACGTGCCGGCGTGCGTGCGCTTCTTCACCGACTTTGGCCTTTCGCTCATCACGCGGGACGAGACTTCGGCACTGTTCGAGGCCGCTGACGGTTCGCAATCGCTGTTTCTCAAGGCCGGTCATCCGCGCCTGCCTGCCGGGTCGGTACAGACCATGCGAGGCGTGCACGAGTGCGTCTGGGCGGTCGATAGCGAAGAAGGCATGGCCCGGCTCAAGGCGCGGCTCGCGCCGCTGGTGAAACTTGCCACCGACGACGAAGGCATCGTCCATTTCGTCACCCCGTTCGGCCAGGCCATCGGGCTTCAGGTGTGGCAGCCGCGCGCCGTGTTCGGCGCCCCGACGCCGCAGAACACCGTGGGCCGCATCGCCCGGCTGAACCAGCCGCGCAAGTGGATCGACCGCGCCGTGCCGAAGCGGACCCACCACTGCGTCTGGACCTTTCCCGACGTGCAAGCGGCGGTCGATTTCTACCGCGATGCGCTCGGCTTCCGCATCACCGACATGCAGAAGGGCTTCGGCGTCTACATGCGTGCCGATGGTTGCTACGAGCACCACAACGTGTTCCTCGCCGATGCCCATGCGCCAATGCCGGGCTTCGACGGTACGCTGAAGTTCCATCACGCCAACTGGGAAGTCGAAGACATCGACGAGCTGATGGTCGCGAAGAACTACCTCGACCGGCGCGGCTACACTTACGGCGACTGGAACTGGGGCTTCGGCCGCCACCGCCTGACCTCCGCCGCGTTCTTCTATGTCCCCTGCCCTGCAGGTGGCGAGGCCGAGTACGGCGCGGACTGCGATTGCGTCGATGATGGCTGGCGCCCGCGCATCTGGGACGGCGCGTTCGGCACCGCGATCTACATGACCAACCTGCCAGATTTCATGAAGGGCGAACCCAACTGGGACGTCACCTATGCCCGGCCCGACCAATTGCACTACCACCCCGCAGACCCGGCCCCACTGGCCGAAGCTGCCGAATGAACGAGAGGATTTGGCACATGAACAAGGCACGGAAAATTCTTGTCATCGGCGGCGGCGTGGGCGGCCTGTCGGTAGCGATCGGTCTGCACCAGCGCGGGCTGGACGTGGAAATTGTCGAACGTGACAAGGACTGGAAGGTCTATCACGTGGGCATCATCGTCCAGGCAAACTTCGTCCGCGCGCTGAACATGCTCGATGTGGGCGAAGCTGCGGTGAAGGCAGGCTATGCCTATCGCGGGGCGCGGTTCCTCGACATCGACGGCAGGGTGATCGAAACGCTCCCGGGCGATACGGCTGTTGACGGCCTTCCCTCGGACCTCGGCATCACCCGGCCCGCGCTGCACAAGGTTCTGACCGACAAGGTGCGCTCGCTCGGCATTCCGGTGCGGCTTGGTGTCACCTTTGAAAGCCTCGACGATCACGGCGACGGGGTGGACGTGCTGTTTACCGATGGCACGCACGGCACCTACGACCTCGTGATCGGCGCTGACGGCAACTATTCGGCCGTGCGCAAGGTCCTGTGGCCCGAAGCAAGGCCGCAATACACCGGGCAAGGCGTGTGGCGCTACAACGTGCCGCGTCCCGAAGGCCTTGAGTGGTCCGACATCTATCTTGGCAAGAGCAAGGGCAAGGCCGGCTACTGCCCGCTCACGCCCGAGGAGATGTACATCTTTGCCGTGTTCGAGGAGCCGGGCAATCACCGCTTCGCGCCCGAAACACTGGCGGACGAGATGCGCGCGCGGCTGGAAGGATATGGCGGCTTGCTGGCAGATGCGGCACGCCATGTCACCGACCCGGCGCTGGTGGTCTATCGTCCGCTCGAGGCCTGCATCATGCCTGCACCGTGGTACAAGGGTCGCGTCGTGCTGATCGGTGATGCCGCCCACTCGGCCACGCCGCATCTTGGCCAGGGCGCCGCGATGGCGGTCGAGGATGCTGTCGTCCTGTCAGAGGAACTGGCCGAACGCGATGTCGATGATGCACTTGCCGCCTTCATGGAACGCCGGTTCGAACGCGCAAAGCTCGTCGGCACGAGTTCGATCCAGCTTGGCGAATGGGACATGCATCCCGAAGCCGCTGGCGATCCTGTTGCCCTGACCGACCTGATCCGCAAGAAGCTGGGCGAACCCGTCTGATCCATCTGCACGGTCGATAGCTTGGGTCCGGAAACTTGCGTTTCCGGACCCGTTGCTGGTTGGGCATGAAGAATGGGTTAGAGATAGCCTGGGAGAATTCATGCCCCTCAAGTCAACAAATGCCGTGCTCGGCGTCGAAAGCGTCGTCTTCGGCGTGACCGACATGGCTGAGAACGTCCGCTTCTGGACCGATTTCGGACTGCCGCTGGAAAGCGAAAGCGCAAGCGAAGCGGTGTTTCGCCTGCAGTCGGGCAGCCGCGTGATCCTGCTGCTGCACGGCGATGCCCGCTTGCCCGTGCCCGATCCCTTCGCTGGTGACGGGATCAAGGAAACGGTCTGGGGCATCGATACTGCCGCCAACCTTGAAAAGATCGCCGCCAGCCTCGCCACCGAAGTACCGGTAGTGCGCGATGCCGATGGCACCGTCCATTGCGTCTGCCCCGATGGCCAGCCCATCGCCCTGCGCGTGTGGGACAAGCGTCCGGTGGTGTCCGAGGCCAGCCCGGTCAACACGCCGTCGAACTGGCCGCGCTTCAACCAGCACCGCATCTGGCGCAAGAAGGCCATTCCCAAGACGATCAATCACGTGGTGTTCTTCAGCCCCGATTATGTCGGCAGCTTCGAGTTCTATGAGCGCCACCTGGGCTTCCGCTATATCGACCATTCGAAGGGTACCGGCATCTTCGCACGCGCGGGCGGCACGTTCGAGCATCACTCGATCTTCTGGGTCAACTGCGACCTGCCGATCGCGCCCGATCACTTCAAGTTCATGCACATCGCCTTTGGCTGCGACGACATCGACGAGGTCATGCTCGGCGCTAACATCATGGACAACAAGGGCTGGAAGAACACGACGATGAACACCAGCGGCGGCATCTCGCGCCACCGCATCTCATCGGCGATCTACTACTATTGCGAAATGCCGGGCCATGCCGGAGAGGCGGAATACCACGCCGACACCGACTACGTGGACGACAACTGGGTGCCCCGCGCCTGGGACTTCAAGTTCGGCTCGCTATTGTGGTCGCACAACGCGCCCGCGATCTTTCGAGGCGACGATATCCCCTGGGACATGGTCTTCGACCATGACCGCAAGAGCTTCGAACCCTACCGCCGCGCCAAGCCCGGCAAGCAGCCGATCACCGGCGACCTGGCGAACCTGACCGAAGAGGACGAACACGCGATCTGATGCGCCCGCAGCAGGCGGCGGTTACCCCGTCGCCTGCTCTCGCGCGATCATCCGCTCCAGCAGCCGCCGCGCGCGAGTACCTCCCTGGTCGATCCCCAGCGACAGCGGCCTTTCCTTCCAGAAATCCCCGCCTGCCTCGAGATTGTCGCGCACGTTGGCATAGGCCGCCTCGATCATCGGCTTGTCCTCGAGGTTGAAAGCCTCGCCGAACAGCGCCAGCAGCATTGCGTCGACTTCGGTGCTCTCGAGATCGTTGTAGCGGGTCGATGACCAGAAGTAGTGCGTCGTGTGCGCATCTGCCGGGGTCAGGATGTGAGCCTGCGGCACTTCGAACCCTGCCTCGCGCCCGGCACCATGCGGAGCAACGCCGACGTTTAGCCGCATCGAGGCAGGCGCGTTCCAGCGCATGTCCAGCCAGTGGTCGACCTTGGCCTCGGGCGGGAACACACCTTGTGCCACCGACGGCGGCGCGATGTCGGGCATCCACCAGTTGGAATGCAGCGTTTCCCCCTCCACCTGCACCGTGTGCTCGCCCGCGAAGATCACGCCTTGCCCGGCGAACGTGCCCTTGTGGACGAACTCGATATGCGAAAGGTCGAGCAGGTTGTCGGTGCCGTATTCGTAGTTCGCCTGCATCAGCGTGTAGCCGCGCACGGTGCGGCTGTGCGGCGTGTCGGGGATGAAGCCGAAGTCGGGGATCAGCGCCGCATCGGCCGCCTCTGCCGCTCCACCCCACAGCCAAACGATGCCGTCACGTTCGGCGACGGCAAACACAGGGATGTCGGAACCTGCGGGCACGCGCTCACCGAACGGATTGCGCACGCACTTGCCCTCAGTCGAAAACGCCAGCCCATGATAGCCGCAGACCACGGTGTCGCCTTCGCGCGTGCCTCTGGACAACGGCGCAAAGCGGTGCGGGCAGCGATCGAGCAAGGCCGCAACGGTTCCGTCAGCCTTGCGGAACAGGAACACCGGCTTGTCGATGATCTTTCGCGCAAGGCCCGTCGCCCCGACCTCATCGGACCAGCCCGCCATGTACCACGCGTTGCGCAGATAGCTCGTCATGCATCTCTCCATATGTGTACCATCGGTACATATTGGAGATGCGATGCCGGATCAAGCGCTTCGTGCTGCTAAGATCGCCGGCAAGACAAGCGAAAGCGTGGCAGCAATCCGCGCTGAGACAGCAGCATCGTCGGCTGCGCCGTCAAGGCCGATCAGGTCTTTCTCGTAGACTCCGGCGCGGATGGCATGCAGCAATTGATCGGCCACATCCTCGCAATCGAGTTCGGCTCGCACCTCCTGCGGCTTGCGCGCTTCGAGCAGCGCCGCGATTGACGCGACGATCACACGATGACCATGGACGTAGAATGCCTCCGCCGCACCGTTCGAACCGGTCGCCGCGCTGATCACCGCGCGATAGAGAGCCAAGGACCCCGGCGTCAGGTAGAAGCGCAGTACGCCCGAGAGCGCTCGCGCAAGCGCCCTGTCCAGCGGCTCGGCGCGCGCCTCGTCGCTGTCGAGGTCGAGCCTTGCCATGACGCCGAGCGCTTCCTCGTGGATGGCAGCAGCAATCAGGCCATTGCGATCGCCAAAGTACTTGACCAGCGTCGCCTTCGATCCACCGGCCAGGCGCAGCACTTCATTGACGCTGAAGCGGTCCACGCCCACCGCCATGATCTGGGCCCGGGCATGACGGACCATCGCGTCGCAGCGCTCCTGCGCCGCGCGCTGCTTCGCTGAGACGGGCGGATCTGCCATGGCAACGGAAAAACGCATGCGCCTTGCTTGCCCCCGTGCGCACGACGGAGCAAGGGCGTAGGTCAATCGGCTGGTTCTTCCACGAACTCTATCAGGTTACCCGCACAGTCGCGGATGAAGCAGCCCTTGCCGAATGCCTCGCGCACCACGAACGCCACGTCCGCGCCTTTTTCTTCCATCTCGGCAAGAAAGGCATCGAGATCAGCCACCCGAAAGGCGACGTGCTTGTTGCCATGGGTCCGCACATCACGCGGCGGATGGCGGCGGTCGTCGGGCAGAGGTGCTGCACCTTCCACCTCGAAGATCTCGAAGCGCAAGGGCCCCTTGCGCACCATGGCGGTGTGGCTGCGGGCGGCTTCGATGGTGAAGAGCTTCTCCACCTCGAAGCCCAGCACCCGCCCGTACCAGTCTATCGCCTCGTCAAGCGATGGAACCGAGACGCCGCCATGGTGGAAGGTGAACTCGGCCACGCCCTCAGCCCTTGTTCGCGGCTATCTCGGCAAATGTCTGCGCGCACCAGTCGGCGATGTAGTCGCGCATGCCGGTGCCGTTGTCGGCCCCGCAGTGCTCAACTTCGAAATCGGCCTTGGTGAAGATGCGCAAGGTGCGCTTCGGGCTGTTCACCGCCTGATCGTAAGACATCTGCGCGTTGAAGGCCGGGATCTGGCGGTCGTTTGCGCCATGGGTGATCAGGAACGGAACGCGGATCTTTTCGACCTGTCCGTCGAGCGTGATCTGGTCGGCATAATCGAGGAACGCCTGCTGGCTGTCGATCCCGAACACCCACATCACGTGGTCCCAATAGTGCGGAACCGGGTTCTCGCCCTCGTTGGCCACGCGCTCGCGCTGGCGCTGGCCCCATACATGGTTGGCCCCCATCACCGCACACAGCGCATAGCGCGGATCGTTGGCGGCAATGCGCGGGGCGTGATAGCCGCCGAATGAAAGGCCGAAGATGCCGATTTGCGAATGGATCACGTCGCTGCGCGTCAGCAGGTAGTCAAACGCCGGACTCCCCCAGCGCTCGGCATCGTAAACGGCTGGCAGATTGCGCTTGCGGATCGCCTCGCCGGTGCCGGGCTGGTCGAGGAACAGCGTGTTCATGCCCCTCTCGAGATTGACTGCCCCGTGCCCTGCCATGTCGACCTGCTCCTTCATCGAGTCGAGCCCGTTGACCGAGACCAGTGTGGGGCGCGGCGTGCCGCTGCCATCGTGGACGAAGATCGCCGGATAGCTCGATCCTTCGTAGGGAATCTCCACCTTGTCGACATGCAGGCCGCGCAGCGCGCAACCCTTGTGATAGAGTTCCAGCCCCTTGTCATAGGCCACCCAGCGCGGCGCATAGTCGCGGCTCTGCAGGCGCTCGGCACCGAGGTAATAGCCGGAGGCGCGCAGGTACTTCGCGCCTGCAGAAAGCAGGAAGCCCTCCTCCTCGTCGCGCTGCGCATTGCGCGCGACCTGATCGGCCACCGCGATCCAGCTATCGAACAACTGGGCCGAGCCCGCATCTGCCCCGGCCTTGGCAGCCTCGCGCACCGGGCGACACACCTCGTCCAGCTCGCCATGGTTTCCGCCGGCAATCAGCGCAAGATTGATGCCGAGGTTCCAGACGTAGTTTCCGGGAAATGGTTCGAACATGGTATCTCTCTTCAGGCAGGTATAAGTTCAACCGGCAATTCGCCGATCGCATGGAGGGTGTTGTTGAGACGGCGACGCAGCGGGCCTGCCGGGCGGATCTCGGAAACGTGCTTCAGCAGCGCCACGGCCACCGCTTCGGATTCCATCCGCGCCACCATCTGTCCAAGGCACTGATGGATGCCGAACCCGAAGCCGACATGCCCGCTCGCCTGCCGGGTGATCATGAACCGGTCCGGATCATCCCACTTGCGCGGGTCGCGGTTGGCCGCTGCCAGAAACAGCAGGACCTTTGCGCCCTCGGGGATGACATGCCCCGCAATTTCAACATCGCGCGAGGCCGTGCGGAAGAACGTCTGGACCGTTCCGCCCCAGCGCAGCGATTCCTCGACCGCTTTCTTCGCCAGACCCGGCTCCGCGCGCAGCCGCTGCCATTCCCCGGGATACGCGGCGAAAGCGTGGACCAGCGTGGCGATGCCATTGACTGTGGTATCGACCCCTGCCGTCAGGAACGAGCGGACGAGCCGCTCGGCTTCCTCATGCGTGCACTCGCCCCGATCGGCCGCCTCGAACACCTGCATGCCCCAGCCACCGTCTTGCAGCATGTCGCGCTTGCAGCTTTGCGCCACCCATTCGGTTGCCTCGCGTGCCGCTTCCATCGTCTCGGCCAGCAGCGCGTTGCGTGGTCCAAAGGCATTGAAGGCCACCGTGGCGTAGGGAATCAGGTTCTCGCGCCCGTCCTCGCGCAGGCCGATCAGGTCGGGGAACACCGCAAGCGGAAAGGCCTCGGCCAGCGCCGGGACCGCATCGAACGCGCCCTGCCCCACCAGCCGCTCGACCAGCGCATCGGCCTTTGCCTGCCACTGCGGCATCACGGCGCGCAGGCTGCCGAGCGATGCCACGCGGCTCATGAGCCCGCGCGTGCGATCGTGCGTGGGCGGATCGGTTTCCAGCAGCAGCGATGGCGGACGCCATGGCGTTTCCTTCAGGAAATCAGCGAGACCGACCCCGCGTCCGGAGACAAACGTTGCGAAGTCCTTGAGCGCGGCCTGAACTTCGGCATGGCGCGCCATGGCAAAGCAGCCGATCGCCGGCAGGAACACCACCGCCCCGGCATCGCGCAACCGGGGATGTGCAGCAAAGGGATCGGCAAGGAATGCCGGATCGAACGGGTCGATTTCGAGGTGTGGAACTTGTAAGGCCGCGCTGTTCGCCACGTGCTACTCCGCCGTCCAGCCGCCATCGACGACAAGGCTTGTCCCGGTCATCAATGCCGAAGCATCGGAGGCGAGGAACAGCACCGCGCCCATCAGGTCCTCGACTTTGCCGATGCGCCCGAGCTTGATCTTGGAGAGCACGCTCGCCTTGAACGCGGCGTCGGCGAACATCGGCTCGGTCAGCGGGGTTTCGATGAAAGTCGGCGCGATGGTGTTTGACCGGATGCCATGGCTGGCAAGATCCAGCGCAAATGCCTTGTTCATCCCCTCGAGCGCCCACTTGCTCGCGCAGTAGAGGCTGCGGTTGGGCCCGCCGACATGGCCCATCTGGCTGCCCATGTGGATCAGCGAGCCTTGCGTGCCCGTCTCGATCATCCGGCGCGCGCAGGTCTGCGCCACGAAGAATGCCGCTTTCACGTTCAGATCAAGCACCGCGTCATAGTCGGCCTCGGTCACGTCCCACATCGGCTTGGGCCGGTTGGTCCCGGCATTGTTGACCAGCACGTGGAACGGCTCACGTCCGGCAAAGAACGCCGCCACCGCAGCCGTGTCGGACACGTCGAGGGTCGCGGCCTCCGCGCCGTTGCCGATGGCGCGGGCGGCCTCCTCGATCTCGCCCGACGAGCGCGCCACGAGTGTGACCGCCGCCCCGGCTTCAGCCAGAGCGGCGGCCATCGCCAGCCCGATCCCCCTGCCCGCGCCTGTCACCAGAGCGCGGCGCCCATCGAGCCGGAAAGACGGCGTGCGCGGCAGCTTCATCACGCGCGCGTAAGTTCGCTGGGTTCGGCCTGCCCGGCATAAGGAACGTTGCGCCCGCCATAGCGGCGCACGCGGACGTTGGCCTGCTCGCCGTGCCCGGCAAAGCCCTCCAGCGCGCAGAGGCGGCTGCAGTACTCGCCGACCAGCGCCGAAGCCTCGTCGGTCACGACCTTCTGGTAGGTGCAGGTCTTGAGGAACTTGCCGACCCACAGCCCGCCAGTATAGCGCGCCGCCTTCTTCGTCGGCAGCGTGTGGTTGGTGCCGATCACCTTGTCACCATAAGACACGTTGGTGCGGGCGCCCAGGAACAGGGCGCCGTAGTTGGTCATGTTCTGCAGGAAGTAGTCGGGATCGGCGGTCATCACCTGCACGTGCTCGCTGGCGATCTCGTCGGCGATGCGCACCATCTCCTCGTAGCTTTCGGCCACGATCACTTCGCCATAGGTCTCCCACGCCTTGCGGGCATGGTCGGCGGTCGGCAGGACCTGCAGCAGGCGTTCGATCTCGGCCATCGTCTCGCGCGCCAGCTTCTCGGAATTGGTCAGCAGCACGCCGGGGCTGTCCGGTCCGTGCTCGACCTGTCCGAGGATGTCGGTGGCAGCCAGTTCCGGATCGCAGCCGATCTCGTCGGCGATGATCAGCGTCTCGGTCGGCCCGGCGAAAAGGTCGATCCCCACGCGGCCGAACAGCTGGCGCTTGGCCTCTGCCACAAAGGCATTGCCGGGGCCGACAAGGATGTCGACGGGATCGATGCTCTGCGTGCCGATGGCCATCGCGCCGATCGCCTGGATGCCGCCGAGCGCATAGATCGCGTCGGCCCCGGCCATGGCCTGTGCCGCAACAATGTGGCGCGCGATCTTGCCCTGAAACGGCGGCGCGCAGGTAATCACGCGCGGAACGCCCGCTACCTTGGCGGTGATCACGCTCATATGCGCCGAGGCGAGCAGCGGATACTTGCCGCCGGGCACATAGCAGCCCGCGTTCTGGATCGGCAGGTTCTTGTGACCCAGCACCACGCCCGGCATCGTCTCGACCTCGACATCGGTGATGCTGGCGCGCTGGATCTGCGCGAAGTTTTTAACCTGCGCCTGCGCGAATTCGATGTCCTTGCGCTCCTGCGGCGTCAGACTGTCGACCGCAGCATCGATCTCGGCCTGTGAAAGGCGGTAGTCATCGCGGTCCCAGCCGTCGAACTTCACGCTCATCTCGCGAATGGCGGCATCGCCGCGCCGCTCGATGTCGGCCAGCGCCGCTTCCACCGTATCGCGCACCTTGCGGTCGCCTTGCGCCTTCACGTCCGCAGCTGCGCCGCGCTTGAGCCAGATCGCCATGTTTCTCCCCGCAAGGTTGTTTGCAATGGAGCAGCCCATTGCAACACCCTCCCGGTTGCGACCATCGCATTGTATCGATGCAAGCCTATCGACCGAATGCCTTTGTCCTGTTCAAGCGCCCTGCCTAACGGCAGGATCAACAGCTGTCGGGGAGAGAACACACATGCGTCTGGCCACATTGCGTGATGGATCGAAAGACGGACGGCTCGTGGTCGTCTCGCCCGATGGCACGGCTTGCGCGCCTGCGCCGGTCGGCACCTTGCAGCAGGCACTCGAGGCGTGGACCGAGGTCGAACCCGCCCTGCGCGCGATCGATGACTTCCCCGAACCTCTCGATCCCGCGGGCATCATGGCTCCCCTGCCCCGCGCCTGGCAATGGCTCGATGGCTCGGCCTTCCAGAGCCATGGCGACCTCATGGACGCGGTGCTGGGCATCACCAAGCCCAAGACCGACCTGCCGCTGATGTATCAGGGCACGTCCGACAAATTCTACGGCCCGACCGACGCGGTGAAGTTCCCCGACGAAGCGCTCGGCATCGATTTCGAGGGCGAATTTGGCGTGATCGTCGATGCCGTCCCGATGGGCGCGACCGCCGCCGATGCAATGGGCCACATCCGCCTGATCGTCCAGATCAACGACTGGTCGCTACGCACTCTGGCAGGGCCCGAAATGAAGACCGGCTTCGGCTGGATTCAGGCCAAGCCCCCCTGCGGCATGGCGCCTTTCGCGGTGACGCCCGAGGAACTGGGCGACAACTGGCGCAACGGACGCGTCTGCCTCAATCTCAATGTCGACTGGAACGGCCAACGCTTCGGTGCCGCCAATGGCGAACCCATGGGCCATGGCTTCCACGAACTCGTCGCCCACGCCGCCCGCACCCGCGATCTCGTCGCAGGCACGGTGATCGGATCGGGCACGGTCTCCAATCCCAACTTCCGCGATATCGGCTCCTCGTGCATCGCAGAGCGGCGCGGGATCGAAGTGCTCGATCTGGGAGAGCCCAAGACCGAATTCATGAAGTTCGGCGACACGGTCCGCATGGAAGCGGTCGATGCCAGCGGACACGCCCCGTTCGGCGCGCTGGAGCAGAAGGTGATCCGTGGCTGAATCCCCGCCGTCCGGCCTGATCAAGCTGGTGATCCTTCCCCGCACCCGAGCCGGCCTCGGCCGCGACGGGCTGCGCCGCCATCTCGAGACGGTCCACGGCCCGTTGGTCGTTGCCGAGTCCGAAGTCTCGGGCAAGTTCGCCAGCTATGTCCATCACTACACCTGCGATTGCCCCGCCACGTCCACGCTGGAAGAGCGTGACGCCGTCACCGTGATCCGCTTCGCCGCGATTGCCGACATGGCTGCGTCCAAGGCAAGCGCCGCCTATCGGGACTTCATCGGCCCCGACGAGGACAACTTCCGCGAGCTTGCAGGATCGGTCGCCCTCTTGGCGGAGGAACGCGAAGTTGCGCCGGGCGCGGATGACGCCTCGGCCAAGCTGTTCGTGTTCCGCAATGCAGGTGATCTTGACCTCGCGGAGTGGGCCGGGGCGCTTGCCGAAATCGCCGCGCGGCCCGGCGTCTGCGGCGTGATCACCAACCGAACCCGCGTTGTGGAAGGCGATTTCCCCTTCAGCCAGTTCGACGAAATCGGTCTGGACGCCGACGCCGACGCAAGCGCTTGCGTCGAAGCCCTCGCTGCGCTCGCCGCCGCAACCATCGCCCCCTCCGAGACACGGCACCTGCTTGTCGAACCCGTCCGCTTCCTCTGACCACCGGAGTACAGCCAATGTCTGATCCCATCCTTTCGGATTCCGGCCTTCCCCCCGTCCAGCGCGTGGTCACCGGCCACGACGCGGATGGCCGCGCCATCTTCAAGTCCGAAGACGTCACCCCCACGAAGATGATCTCCTCGGGCGATGCCTCGTTCCTGCTGATCTGGACCACGGCCACGGTCCCGGCCGACAACAACGACGAGACCGACGGTCGCCACCGCGAGGCGGGCCTCACGCTCGAAGGCGGTTCGGTCATCCGCATCGTCGACATGCTGCCGGGCAAGGAAAGCCCGATGCACCGCACCAACTCGATCGACTACGGCATCGTGCTTGAAGGCGAGATCGAACTGGAACTCGATGACGGCGCCAAGCGCACGATCGGACAGGGCGGGATCATCATCCAGCGCGGCACCAACCACTTGTGGCGCAACACCAGCGACAAGGTCTGCCGCATCGCCTTCATCCTGATCGAGGCGCCCGCCTACATGCACAACGGACAGCCCCTGCCCGAGGACAAGCCGCACTGATGCCCGGAACGATGTTCGACCTGTCGGGCAAGCGCGCCATCGTCACCGGCTCCACCCGTGGCATCGGCCGCGCCGTTGCCGAAGCATTGATCGGGCAAGGTGCGCGCGTCGTCATCTCCAGCGAAGACGCCGCCGATACCGCGCGCGTCGCGGCGGAACTGGCCATGCCCGGCCTCGCCTGCGACGTGACTGACGACAACGCACAGAAATCCCTCGTCGATTTGGCGCTCGAAGCCTTCGGCGGCCTCGACATTCTGGTCTGCAATGCCGGCATCACCGGCAAGCCCGGCCCTTTCGCCGAAGTGGACATGGACGATTACGCTCGCGTCATGGCGATCAACCTGCGCAGCCAGGTCGTGCTGTGCAACCTCGCCCTGCCCCATATCGCGGCGTCTGGTGGCGGGGCGGCGGTGCTGATGGCGAGCCTTTCCTCGCTGCGCGGAAACGGCCGGATCAACGCCTACGCCCTGGCCAAAGCGGGTGTTGCCCAGCTCGCCCGCAATCTCGCGGTCGAATGGGGGCCGCAAGGCGTGCGCGTCAACGCGATCTCGCCCGGCTTCATTGCCACCGAACTCTCGCAGCCCCTGCTCGACGACCCGGCCTTCATGTCCCGCCGCATGGCGATGACCCCGCTGCGCCGGCCCGGCACTCCGGCCGAAGTCGCAGGCGCCGCTGTCTTCCTCGCGTCGCCTGCGGGGGCCTTTGTCACCGGTCATAATCTCGTCGTCGATGGCGGAACGCTGATTACCGACGGGTCCTAAAGTAAGTCCCGGACCGGAAACCTGCCAGTAATCAGTTTGCGCACCCGACCTATAGACCTGAAATAACGAGGGATTTCTTCCTTTTAAGGTATTGTTGCAGCGGCAACCTTGAAAGCAGCGGCGGATATTCTCCTGCGGAAGGCCCACAATTCGCATTGGCCGATCCACAGCCTGTTGGATTGGCACGCCGTATTACTGGATTAAACTAATCAGCTATATCGACGCTATCCTCGATAGGCCAAACTTCAACCTTTGATAGGGGTTGAAAATATGGATCGTTCTAGGATTGCCGCTATTCTCGCTTCGGTCGGACTGACCATGAGCGGGCCCATGACTGCCGATGCAATGGCAATGGCCCGTGCGGTCTCGTCGGGGGATTCGAGTGCGCTGAAGTCGTTCGCGCGTGAGTACCCGCAGAGCCCATATGCCCGCGCTGCTGCCCAACTGGGCAACCAGAACGGCAAGGGTGCCAATGGCAATAATGGCAACGGCGTCGGGGGTTACGGACCGGGCAACATGGGCAACAGCAAGCCCGTAGGCAACGCTAAGGGCAGCAAATACGGCGGATGATGTCATCCGCTGCAGGGGCTTTGCATCGGGTGCCTGCCCGAACCCTGCATGCTGAAACGGCGAAGGGGAGGAGCGATCGGAGGCCGGGGCAAAGTGTAGGCCTTGCACTGATCTTCACTGCGCTTCTCCTTCCTGCACCTGCGTGCCACGCGCAAGCTGCACCTGGTGCGGCTGCACCCCGTCCGGTCGTCGCCAAGCAAGCGAAGACCAACCCTGCTTCGCGCCGGAAGGCAGCCTTCCGCAAGGGCATCGATCTCGGTCTTGCGGTTTCGGGCGACGTGCTTGGAGTGCTTCCCCCGGGCAATTCGCAGACCGCAGTCGACGGCGTGGACGTTCAGGCCTTTGGCTCGGCAGACCTTGTCTATCTCCATGATCGCCGCACGCGCGTCGGTCTATCGATGCGGGCCTCCAGCGGCCTCGACAGCGAGGATGTCCAGTTGAGGACGCAGCTCTTCGGCTATGTCAGACATGCCAGAACGACGTTCGCGCTGGGCTACCAGCCGAGCGCCTCTGACAGACTTTCCTTGCGGGCCCCATTCGTCGGCTTTGGTGTGCTGCAGCAGGGCAACGGCCCTGCCCAGGTCCCGGCGACGCTGACGCCCTATGACATTCGCAGAGCCTTCAGGATGTCGATGATCAGTTCACCCGCCAAAGGCTTGCAGATCGGTGTATCGTGGGCGCCGAAGGCTTTTGCAGACGGCGTGAACGCCCCTCGCCACGCCAATGTCGTCGCGCTGGGCGCAAGGATGCAGTTCGGCAAGGGCGGGAAAACGCTCGAGCTCAGCGCGTCGGGCGTGCGTTCGCAGCTTGACGGTCCCGTACATGTGCAAAGGATCAACTCCTGGGGTCTGGGCGGCCGATTGCGCTTGGGTGAAGTGGCTGCAAGCGGTGCTTACATCCGCAGAGGTGGCGGTAACTCCTCCATCGCCCGCCTTGGCCAGTGGGAGGCCAATGGCGGCGTTGTCTGGAGAAAAGGAAGGGCCGAAGTCGGTCTGGTAGGTGCGCTTCAACGAAGCCGCCTTGAACGGGCAAGCACGATCGGCACCGGAGCGGAATACGAACTGACCAACCACCTCAGCCTGGTTGGCGATCTTTCGCTATCCCGACGGGAGCAGACTGTCGGCAACATGGTCGAACGACAGACCACGACGGTTCGCCTGGGTCTGCGGGCCGGCTTTTCCCGCCAGGGCCTCCACCTAGCGACCTTCTGACAGGTATCAGCAAGACGGAACACCAAGACATGATCAACGAACCCGCTTGCGCGGTCATCATTCCGCACCACAACATGAGCGCGCTGATCGGACCGGCAATCCAGTCTGTTCTTGCCCAGACGCACGATTCCGTCGAACTGTTGATCGTCGATGACAAGTCTGACGAACTGGAATGGGCAAGACTGCGTGCGATCGTTTCGGATTTTGCCAGCCCCAAGGTGCGCCTGGTCCGGCATGAGGCCAATCTCGGCCAGATCAGCGCGATGTTCACGGGCCTTCGCGAGACCTCGGGAGAGTTCGTTGCATTCCTCGATCCGGACGACGTCTACGAGCCCGAATTTCTCGAGACACTCCTGCGCGCACACCTCAACCCTGTGCGGATTGCGGCGGTGGCTTCGTGCGAGATGGGCCGATTTCGCGTCGGCGGCGGCATGCTCAGCCGCAACACCACAGGTTTCCGTTCGCGCTCCATGCGCGAGCAGAAGATGACGAGCTATGCGGATCAGTTGGCGAAGTTCGGTTACTCGAAGCATTACAACCCGTGGGAGACGGGCTGGCTCTGGACGAACACATCGGGAATGCTGTTCCGGCGCGATGCGCTCAGGATGATTGAACCGACCGACCAGGTCCTGGCATACAAGCACTACGGCGATGCCTATTGCGCAACCGGAGCGCACATGATCGGCGGCAGCTTCTTCGTCGATCAGGTGCTCAGCTGGCGCGGCGTGCGCGAAGACAACACCGCTCACCCCGACCTCCTGCTCTCGCCGCACCAGATGTCGTTGAAGCCGGAGTTCAAGAGCAAGATCGACGAAATCAAGCAGGTCGCGGTCGATGCGATGTTCGCCAACGGAATCGACCGCTACCTCACCGTCGCCAATCTCGGCGAGATCGTAACGACGCAGTTTGCGCCTGCAGCTCTGGCGGAATGGATGCAAACGCAGCCTCGGATTGCAGACCTGCTGCGCCGCTACGCTGCAAACCTCGACTGGGATCAATGAGTTCCGTTCGCAGGATCGCCATCGTCAGCAATCACTCGCTCAATCAGGGCGGCGGTCGCGAGAACAGCATTGTCCAGCTGGCGCAGGCGTTTGCCGCACAGGGGCTGGAGCCGACGGTTGTTGCCAAGCCCAACCTTGGGCGCCAGCCGCTGCAACTCGATTCAACGATCCCGGTTCACCAGACCGAGCAGGTAAATGGCCTGACTGCTCGCATGCTGCGCGAGGAACGCGTGGACGTGGCGATCTACAATTCCTCAAGGCTCGCAGAAGTCGCCCTGCCCTCGCTCCGCCTGCGCCGCCGGCAGGTCCTGTTCATTCGCGAGGTCGAGGAGGCCAATCACTGGACGTCGGACTCGATTCCTTCCGGCATCGGCTTGATTGCCAATTCACATTTTGTGGCAGACCGGGTGCTTGAGCGCATCGGTCGTCGCCCGACCGTGGTGCACCCGCTTGTCGACGTGGCCCGATACAGAGCTGCACGGGAACGATCGGGCGAGCGCCGCTACGTCACCATGATCAATCCGATCAGGATCAAGGGCCTGCACCTTGCGTGCGAGGTTGCCGCAAAATTGCCGCACGTGCCGTTCCTGTTCGTCGAAGGCTGGGCCGTGTCCCCTTCGCAAATCGCGAGCCGGGACCAGTTGCTGGCTGAACTGCCGAACGTGACGCTCGCGCCCTGGCGGGCAGATCCCGAGTTCTACTATGCGCAGACGCGGCTCCTGCTGGCCCCGTCCTTGTGGGAAGAGGGCTTTGGCCGGGTCGTGGTGGAAGCCAATGCCGCCGGGATTCCCGTTATCGCCCGGCAAACAGGCGGCATCCCCGAGGCACTGGGAAGTGGCGGCGTGTTGATGGCAGCTGACGCAACGGCTGATGACTGGGCTGCCGAAGTGGCACAGGCTTGGGAGCAGGAGCAGCACTGGCAAGGGCTGCAGCGCGCTGCACTCGCCAATGCGGACCGGTTCGAAGACTACAACACCACTGTGATCGACCGGATCGTCAAGGCTGCGGAAGAGACGCGGGCCGGACCGGCGGGTTCGGTGCCCGCGCCTTGGCCTGCGATGCCCAAGGTAAGCGTCGTGCTGACGCACCACAACCGGTCGGAGTTTGTCCACCAGGCCATCGCCAGCGTGGTTGCGCAGACATACCCCCACGTTGAGTGCATCGTAGTCGACGACTTTTCGGACGAGGAACACTGGCAGGCCCTGCAGCGTACTGTCGCCGCCTTGGGGTCGTCCCGTGTGACCTTGCTGCGAACCCCTGATAACCAGGGGCAGATTGCCGCTTTCTACCATGGCGTCGCGCATGCTGCGGGCGATTTCGTGGCCCCGCTGGACCCTGACGACGTCTACGAGCCGGAATTCCTCTCGCGCATGGTCGACCTGCATCTGACGGCCGATCCGCCGGTCGGGATAGTCGGGTGCGACATGAGCCTCATCAACAAGGCAGGACGGACGCTCGCGTCCTTCCTTCAACGTAACCAGCGCGATCGGCGCACGAAAGGCGGGCCGCGCGTTGCACGGCTTTCGCCAAAGACTACAGGATGGCTCTGGTGCACGACCTCGAGCCTGCTTCTGCGCTCCGAATGGGTGCGCCACGCGATGCCAGCCGCTCTTCCGGAAACGAAGGTTGATCTGGACTGCTATCTTGCACAGGCCCTTCATCTTCTGGGTGGCACAATCTTCGCCGGCGAAGTGCTCGCGCACAGGCGGCTGCATGGGGAAAACGTGTCACTATCGGACCGTATCTTCGCCGACGCGCAGGAGCGCAATCGACCGGATTTCAAGACAGATCTGGCCTCGCTGCTCGAGCTGGGTGTCGAGACGCTGCTCGCATCGCCGCTTTCAGACAGGCTCGATCGCGATACCCTGGTCGCGCACATTCCTCCCGTGCGTCTCTGGGACATCGACAGCAGGTTCCGCGCCGCGCCCTGGGCCGCCAGCGTTTGACCTGAAGCTCAGGGATTGCTCGACCACGCCTCGACCTTGCCGACGATCCCTTCGGCGGAGGGACGAAGCCTGCGGGCGATCTTCATGACCGCAATGGCCGTGCTCCGATCGAGCGGAACACCGGCCTCGTAAGTCAAGGCGGCATCCCGCAACTTGAATACCTCATCATCAGAGATCGCGCGCTTCGAAAGGCGCAGCGCCAATGCAGTGAAGTGGCTGACAAGTTCGGCCAGCAGCTCTTCAACCTGACCAAGCTCCAGAAAGACCTGAGAGTCACCAGTATTGCACTGATCTGCGATCGCGAATCCGGACTGGTGGTGCGGCAAGAATTCCTGGAACAGGCGTTCATTGTCGGCGGCGAAGAGGTGCATGAGTGCCTCACCGTGAGCGTCGCGCGGCGAAGGGAGGTCCTTCATGCGCTCACAATTCCCGATCACGCGCGCAAGGTTGGCGTGAAGAGGGGCATGCTTCCTGCGGTCGACCACTTCGTTCACCGCGCGCATCGCACGGGCCTGGAGTGTCGAAAGCCTGACGTTTGCGTCGGCCTGATCGTATCGCAATCGCGACGCGACTTCGGACCCCAGCATTGTCTGCGCAAAATCGTGCCGGATATCCCCGTCGATCATCACCTCGCGACCGTACTGCCGAGCGAAGATGCGGCGACGGCCGAACACCTGCGCCCAACGCGAGATCATCAGGTAGTAGTTGTAGTAGCTATCGTCCTCCGGAATGTCGCGATGGTAGCTTTCGATCGATTCCGTGTAGAAGTTCCGGACGACGGTGCTGTAATGTGAGCGGCGAAGTTCGTCTTGCGGGCGGAAGTAGCAGCAGACCGCAACGTCATCGCAATGGCGCGCCAGCAGTTGCATCAGATCATCGACCTGGGAGATATCGACAAGCCGCGAGCTCAGCTGTTCGCACGAGATCACGATAGTGGAAGCAATGGCGCGCAGAGCCGAGATTTCGCGTTCGAAATCGGCGTGGAAATCCCCGAAATGGGCAGCGCGTTCCTCAGGCGTGGTTATGTTGCGGGCCACGAAATAGTCATCTTCAAAGCCCGGCGTGAAGTAGGCGGCAAGTCGCCGGTTGTTCGGTGCGCCGAGACAATCGAGCAGCCCGATGCCACTTTCCAGAAGAGCCGGCCGGTTCTCGTAAAGCCATTTCTGCAGGGTTGTCGTTCCAGTTTTCTCCGTGCCGATGTGGAGGATGCACTTCATTCCCGACTTCTCTCGATTGCCATCCGGTTTGCGTGCCGAACTATAGGGTCCAAACTCAATCAGGGTTGAGTTTGGACCCTAGCTGCTTGCCATTTCTGGCGCTGTAGTCCCGTGGCGCTATCTTCCGATAAGAGTCGGCGATTGCCTTTGGATGGCATACGTGTGCAGATGAACCGCGCAGTTCCATCCTTGGGCAACGCCGTCAGCCTATCTGCTCGGCAAATGAGATCGTCCAGCCGCTGCATACCAAACAACTGGAGCCCGGCACGGCATGCCATCCATGAGCGAAATCGAAGACAAGGCAACTGCAGCGGAGACTGCAGAGGAGCGGGGCTACTGGGACGAAGCCGCAAGCATTTGGCAATCCCTGTACGAGCTTGATGTTGCGCCACCTGTCTGGCGTCGCGCGTTGCGCCGCGCGGCCAGCGCATACTCGCGCGCCGGACAGGCAGAGAGGGCATTGTCTGCCGCGCGCATGTTGCTCGCGAAGTATCCGGACGATGCGCTTGGCCGTGTCGCGATCGCGCAGATTGAAGACAGAGCGGCAATGAAGGAAGGGCGGTACTGGCAACGCCGGGACCACTACGTCTACTACCACGTCAGTCGCGTGCTGGCCTCGCGCATCGGTGCAAATGCGCGTTCGGTGCTTGATGTGGGATCGTTCGGGACGCCTGTGCTGGAGTGGTTTCCGGAGGCGGACTTGCGTCAGTCGGTGGACCTCGTGAAGCCCTATGCTGCGCCCGGCATCGACAGCGTCACCGCAGACTTTCTGGACTGGACGCCCAGCCGCAAGTTTGACTTCGGACTATGCCTGCAGGTGCTCGAACACGTTCCAGACGCGGACGCGTTCGCACGCAAGCTGCTTGCGACATGCGATGTCCTGCTGGTCACGGTACCCTACAAATGGCCCGAGACAGTGACAGCCTATCACGTCCACGATCCCGTTGACGAGGCCAAGATGCAGCGCTGGTTCGGCCGAAATCCAAATTACAGCTACATCGCAAGAGAGACATCCGGACAAGAGCGACTGGTCTGCGTCTACGATTCAAGGAGTGATGCGGTCTGGCGCGATGTCGAGGCCTATCGCTTCAGGTATCGCTGGCGGCTCCCTGAGTGACCTCACTTAAAAAAGCGGAAGGTTCTTTACAAGACAACCTGGCTTCGGACGCAGCCAAGCTTCTGCAGTGAATGGGGCTGAGTACACGTCGGCCGACTGATCGAGAAACTCCCCAGGAGGCGATTTCAGCCAGGCCTAGCAACCGAGCCTTGACAGCCACCACCTCAAGCCAGCGCTCAGTCAAACTCTCCAAACCGTGCTGCCGCATCAGGTTGGATATGGTGGCGGAGCGGGAGGGATTCGAACCCTCGATACGCTTTTGACGTATACTCACTTTCCAGGCGAGCGCCTTCGACCACTCGGCCACCGCTCCGCATTGCTCTGGAAGTGCGCCCCTAGCGGCACATGATCGCTTTCGCAAGGCGTCGGTTCCTGCAATGATCAAGTAATGTCGATCCTCGCCTTTCTTGCCGCTGTCGCGGCCTCGCCTGCCCCCGCAACGCCGGTGCTCTCGCCTGGCGAAATCGTGGCTGCATCGCCAGCGACCGACTGGTCGCCGATTTCTCCGGACGACCTTCTGGTCATGGACCTCGCCCCCGAAGCTTCGGGCAAGCCACGCCGCGTCGTGATCCAGTTGCTGCCCGATCCGTTCTCGCAAGGCTGGGTCGGCAATGTCCGCACGCTGGCCGCCACGCACTGGTGGGACGGGCTCTCGGTCTATCGCGTGCAGGACAACTGGGTGGCGCAGTGGGGCGATGGCGAAGGCGAGGACAAGGTGAAGGCCAAGCCGCTGCCAGCAGGCCTCGCCCGCGTGCCGCAGGAGCGCTACGTGCTGCGCTCCGAAGGCCCCGAGCGCAGCGCCACGCACGAGGAACTCGACACCTGGCTTGCCACGATCGAAGGCACCCACGGCGCGTGGCACGCGCTGACCGGCAAGGGCGCCGCGATCAAGGATACCGACCCTTACGCCGACGAGACCTTCTTCTATCGCGGCTGGCCGCTTGCCGCCTCGCGCAAGGGGCCGAGCGCCTGGCCGGTGCACTGCTATGCCAGCATCGGCGTCGCCCGCGACGGCCCGCCCGATACCGGAACCGGCGCCGAACTTTACGCCGTGATCGGCCATGCGCCGCGCCAGCTTGACCGCAACCTTGCGGTGATCGGTCGCGTGATCGAGGGCATCCAGTACCTCTCCACCCTGCCGCGCGGGGCTGCGCCGATGGGCGTCTATGCCGATCCGGCAGAGCGCACGCCGATCATTTCGCTCCACCCCGCCGCAGAAGTGCCCGACCTCCCACCTTACGAATACCTCTCCACCGAAAGCCCCTCGTTCCGCCGCTATGCTGATGCCAGCGCCAACCACCGTGAGCCGTTCTATGTCCAGCCCGCCGGCGGCATCGACATCTGCAATCTCAAAGTCCCGGTGCGCCACCGCAAATGAGCGACGCGACCTATGACGTGACGACAACGCTGTGGCGCTGGTCCGGCGGGGTCAATGGCGGCGACTGGTTCTTCGTCACGCTGGATGGCGCGGTGGGTGAAGCGCTCTCTGCCACGGCACTGATGCACCGCCTCGAAACGGGCCGCCGCTCCGGCTGGGGCTCGGTCAAGGTCGGGGTGCAAGTCGGCGATACCGAATGGCGCACCTCGGCATTCCCCAGCAAGGAGCACGGCTGGATGGTCCCGATCAAGGCCGCCGTGCGCCAGGCCGAAGGGTTGATCGAGGGTGAAGCCTTCGATCTGACGCTCACATTCTGAAGGGTATCCCAGTTGCAGATTCGTCAACGTTGGAAACCCTCCCCGCTGCGACTAATTTCGCCTTTGGCTCAATAAGTCTCGCTCCCCTCCCTTGAGGGAGGGGTTGGGGGTGGGTGCTCAACGTTCGCGGTGCCATACGACAGAATATCCAAGCTCAAGGATTCTCCCGTGCCCCACAACGTCGCCCTCGTCGGCTATGGTTACGCCGGAAAGACCTTCCATGCCCCGCTGATCATGGCCGAACCCGGCTTGCGCCTTGCCGCCGTCGTCTCCAGCGATCCGGCCAAAGTTCATGCCGACCTGCCCGGAATGCGCGTCGAGACAGACATCGCCACCGTGCTTGCCGACCCGGCAATAGACCTCGTCGTCATCGCCACGCCGAACGACAGCCACGCCCCCCTTGCCCACGCCGCCATCGCGGCTGGCAAGGCGGTGGTCGTGGACAAGCCCCTCGCTCTCACCCTCGAAGATGCCCGCAGCATCGCGGCGCACGCCGCCGGGAAAGGCACTCTGCTCAGCGTGTTCCACAACCGGCGCTGGGACGGTGATTTTCTCACGATCCAGAGCGCCTTGCAGCAAGGCCTGATCGGCAAGGTTGCCCACTTCGAAAGCCATTTTGACCGCTTCCGCCCGCAAGTGCGCGATCGCTGGCGCGAGAACCCCGGCCCCGGCAGCGGCGTCTGGGCCGATCTCGGGCCGCACCTCGTCGATCAGGCGCTCTGCCTGTTCGGCCTGCCAAGGCGCGTGCTAGCCAGCCTCGGTGCCTTGCGCGAAGGGGCGCGAACCGACGACTGGTCGCATGTCGTGCTCGAATATCCTCGCCTGCGCTGCGTCCTCCACGCCGGAATGCTGGTGGCAGGTGGCTACCCCCGCTTCGTCGTCCACGGCAGTTCCGGCAGCCTGGTAAAGCACGGCCTCGACCCGCAGGAGGCGCAACTGCTCGATGGTCTGCGCCCCGGCGCGCCGGATTGGGGCCGCGAACCGTCTCCCCTCACCCGCTACGATGCCGAGGGGCAAACCCATCCACTCGCCATGCATCCGGGTGCCTACCCGGCTTATTACGCCGGGATTGCGGCCGCCCTTGACGGAGCACCGTTGGCCGTACCCCCGGAGCAGGCGCTCGCGGTAATGGCCGTGGTCGAAGCCGCCGCCGAGTCCGCGCGCACCGGCACAGCCCGATCAGTCCCGCCATTCCGGTTGTAAATCGCCTGTCCTACAACCCCGGTTCCAAGGCAGGCTCAGCGCCGCTCCTTGAACCGTCAATCGCTCGTATGGAAGCAGCGCCCTGTTGCTTGCCCTCCCCCAACCCCTCCCGCGTGCGGGAGGGGAGAAAAAGCGCGACCTCAAGCCCTCCCGCATGCGGGAGGGCCGCGAGACTTGGCGAGCCGAAGGCGAGAGCGGGGTGGGCCCTCGCGCAGCACCCGAAAATCATCCCGAAAAGGCTCCCGAAGTTTTCTCTCTGGACAGTGTAAACAGCGTAAACCCCTGTTCACATATGCGAACAGGCTATCGCCCGCGCAGCACCGTCTCCACCGCATCGCAGATCTGCTGGACCGAGAAGGGCTTGGCGAGGAAGTGCATGTTGGGAATGTCGATCTCGCGCCGCAACTGCTCCTCGGCATAGCCTGACATGAACAGGAACGGCAGTTCGGGGCGCAGGCTGCGGATTTCGCGGGCCATGGCCGGGCCGTCCATCGTCGGCATGACCACGTCGGACACGACCAGATCGAAGCTGCCCTTGCCGATGGCTTCAAGCCCTTCCTCGCCGTCAGCCGCGGTCGTCACCTCATAACCCTGCCGCACCAGCGCGCGTTCGGCGACGGCCCGGACGGTGTCCTCATCCTCCACCAGCAGGATGCGCCCGCCGCCCGACCATTCGCGCTTCGGCTCGGCCGTAGTGCGCACCGCAGGCGCTGCTTCGGCGGCATCGGGAACGTGGACGGGCAGGTAGATGCTGAAGCGGGTGAACTTGCCGACCTCGCTCTCGGCAAAGATGAACCCGCCCGATTGCTTGACGATGCCATAGACCGTCGAGAGGCCAAGGCCGGTGCCCTTGCCCTTTTCCTTGGTGGTGAAGAACGGCTCGAAGATCTTGCCGATCTGCCCAGGCTTGATGCCGTGCCCGTTGTCCTCGACCACCAGCGCGGTGTAGTCGCCAACCGGCAGGATCTCGCTCTTCATCGCGCGCACATCGGCAGCGGTCACGCGCCGGGTCATCAGCTTGACCACGCCGCCGCCCTTGGCCCCCGCCGCAGCCAGCTTGTCGTTGATCGCATCGCGTGCGTTGACCGCGAGGTTTAGCAAGACCTGTTCGAGCTGGGTCGGGTCGGCGCGGACGAAGCCGAGGTCACGGTCGTGCGTGACTTCGAGGGTGATCTTCTCGCCGATAAGGCGCTTGAGCAGCGCGGAGACTTCGGCCACGACATCGGGCAACTGGAGCACTTGCGGGCGCAGCGTCTGCTGGCGCGAGAAGGCGAGCAGTTGCCGTGTCAGCGATGCCGCACGGTTCGAGTTGGCCTTGACCTGCTGGATGTCGTCATAATCGCTGTCGCCCGGCGTGTGCCGCATCAGCATGAGGTCGCAGTAGCCGATGATCGCGGTCAGCACGTTGTTGAAATCGTGCGCGACGCCGCCTGCCAGCTGGCCCACCGCCTGCATCTTGGTCGCCTGAGCAATCTCGCGCTTGAGCCGGGTCTCTTCGGACGAGTCCTTGAGGCTGAGCAGCACCGCCCCCTCGCCAAGCCCGCGCACCCCGGCGAGGCTCAGCGAGACGGGCTCGTCAGGCGCAGCACGCAGGCGCACGGCCACATCGCCCGCCGTTGCTTGGCCCTGCGCGTAACGGCGCACCGCATCGAGCAGCGCACCCTTGTCTTCCTTGATCACGAGGTCCGACGGATACGGCGGCGGAATGCGGTCCTCGTGCCCCGCCGCGCGCAGGAACGCGGCGTTGGCAAAGAGGAAGCGGCCATCGCGGTCGGTCATGGCAAGGCCGAGCGGCAGACGCGCCAGCAACGCTTCGATCTGCGGGAGCCCCGCGCTCACCTCGCCGACGCCGCCCTGGCTGTCGATCAGCAGGAACAGCGAGGCGGTGCGCGCCGGGTCGATATTCGCGATGCCATCGGGATCGGCGACCGGCAGGTGGACCAGCTTGACCGGTGTGCCCTTGCGCCCCTCGCGGGCATAGAAGATCCGGTCGCTCTCGTCGCTGGCGAGGTAGGAGACGAAGTCCGCGCCGGTCAGATCCTGCGTGGCCGAGCCGGTGGCGCGCTGGGCGAAGGCAGTGTTTGCGGCGAGGATCGCACCATCGGGCGCGACGACGGCGGACTGCAGCCCCTCACGCGCCAGGGCACGGCCAAGCTTGCCGCCAATGTGTCCGGCCATGTCTGCCACGAGATCGTGTGTGATGACGGGCAGGAACCGCCAGACGAGAAAGTCCTCGCCCCGCCCTGCCCGCGACAGTTCAGCACGCCACGTGCCTTGCGAGGACGCCAGCCCTTCCGCCGAGGCGGTGCCATCGCGCCAGGCGGCACGGGTGGCGGCTTCGAGCAGTTCGGTCGAGGCGCGCTCCAGCGGCAGGCGCGGCGGCGCGGCGGCAGGGCCGAACCATTCGCCCATCAGCGCGTTGGCGCAGACCAGGCGCCCGGCACGGTCGGTAATCGCGATGCCAACATCACTGCGCTCGATCGCGGCGTTGGTGACCGACCAATCGGAAATGGCAAATTCGGCTTCCGTCGCAACTTGCGGAGACCGGAACGCAAGACGCAGCGCCGCGCCGATCACGCCGACGCCACCGACGAAGCCTGCAACCAGCAGGGGCTGGCCCGAGACCGCCCACAACACGCCAGCGCTCGCCAGCACGGCAGCGCCAAGCATCAGCCAGTCGCGCAGCGGCGCGGGCGCGTCAGGTACCGTCGCCGCCTCGCTGTCGGAACTGGGCATCAGTCAGGGAAATCCCGCGCGGCGGCGCGGAGTTTGCGGACCTTGCGCTTGTGCGCGGTCCACCAGCGCCAGCCGAGTGCGGAGATGACATAGCCAATGCCTGCCGCCACCACCGAAATCAGGAACAGCCCGATGATCAACGACGGCGCAGCATCGGTTCCGAGCCAGGCGAGCCAGTCGGAAATGCTCGCCCCCTTGGCGACAAGCGCGTGGACGGTCGAAAAATCGGCGTGGTAGCCAAAGCTGTTGCCCACCGCGATGGCGCCGGGGAGGAACACGAACAGCGTGGTCGGCGGGATCGAGATGAAGGTCATCAGCACGGCAAGCGGGATGTTGCCCCGGCACGGCACGCACATCAAGGCCGCGCCGACGATCTGCACGCCGGGGATCAGCGCGAAGATGCCGATGAACAGGCCAGCGGCCACGCCACGCGGCACCGAACGGCGGGTGAAGCGCCAGAGTTCATGGCGCGCGGCGAGCGGACGGGCGAAGCGGTTCTGCTCCATCTGCTCTCGCGTTGGCATGTTGGCCCGCGCCCAGTTGACGATCCTGTCGAACATCGCCTGCTTGTTCTACCCGTTTCCCGTCCGCCCCGCCACGGGACATCACATCGCAACTAGACCGGAATTCCTTGCCGGTCGGTGAAGTGGATCACCGCTGAGGTGACTTAGCCGTGATCCTTCATGATCCGGGCCTTGTCCCGCTTCCAGTCGCGGTCCTTGATGGTGGCGCGCTTGTCGGCAACGTTCTTGCCCTTGGCGAGCGCGAGTTCGACCTTGGCGCGGCCACGGCTGTTGAAATAGATCGACAGCGGCACCAGCGTCATGCCCTTGCGCTCCACCGCGCCTGTAAACTTGGCGATCTGCCGCTCTTTCAGCAGCAGCTTGCGCGGGCGCTTGGGGACGTGGTTGAAGCGGTTGCCATGGCTGAATTCTGGCACGTTGGAATTGACCAGCCAGACCTCGCCGTTCTTCACCTCGGCATAGCTTTCGGCGATCGAGCCTTCGCCAAAGCGCAAGGATTTCACCTCGGTGCCGGTGAGGCAGATGCCCGCCTCGTACTTCTCCTCAATGAAGTACTCGAACCGCGCCTTGCGATTCTCGGCGACGACTTTGGTCTTGTCGAATTCAGGATGTACGGGACGTGCCATGGTCCCGCCCATGTAGGCGCTGCCCCGACAAAGCGGAAGGGGAACTTCGCACTTTGTCGGGGCAGCTGAGCTTTCAGATCAGGCCAGCGTGCTCCAGCGCGGCGTCAACCTTGGCGCGGGCCTCGGGGCTGGCGGGGACGAGCGGCAGGCGCAGCTCGTCGGTCAGGCCTTCGAACACGCGGCTGAGCGCGTACTTCACCGGCGCGGGCGAGGCATCGGAGAACATGGCGTAGTGCAGCGGATAGAGCTTGTCGTTGAGCTCGCGCGCCAGTTCGAGGTCGTTGGCGGCACAGGCGGCCTGGAATTCTGCGCAGAGCTTGGGCGCGACGTTGGCCGTCACCGAGATGCACCCCACCGCGCCTGCGGCATTGGCGGGGAGCGCCAGTTCATCATCGCCCGAAAGTTGGCAGAAGTGCTTGCCGATGCCCATCCGGTGGTCGGTGACGCGGGAAAGGTCGCCGCTGGCGTCCTTGATTGCGATGATCTTGTCCGGATATCGCTTGGCGAGTTCGCAAACCGTCTCGGGCAGGATGTCGGTGACGGTGCGGCCGGGCACGTTGTAGAGCACGATCGGCAGGTCGTTGTGCTCGGCAAGGTAGCTGAAGTGGGCGATGATGCCCGCCTGGCTTGGCCGGTTGTAGTAGGGCGCGACGCAGAGTGCAGCCGAAGCGCCGCACTTCTTCGAGAAGTTCATGTGCAGCAGCGCGTTCATCGTGTCGTTGCTGCCGCAGCCTGCGATCACCGGCACGCGGCCCGCAGCCTGTTCGACGCAGACTTCGATCACGCGATGGTGCTCGGCATTGGACAGGGTCGATGCCTCACCGGTAGTGCCGCAGGGCACCAGCGCGGACGAGCCGTTCTCGATCTGCCAGTCGACCAGGCGGCGGAAAGTTCTCTCGTCAAACGCTCCATCGCGAAAAGGAGTCACAAGGGCCGGAATCGAGCCGGAAAACATGGACAATATCCCTCAATTTATCCCATAGTCGTGTTCGGCTTACGACGAGCCGAACCCGGCGGGGGTCTGTTCAGCGCCTGATAAGGAGCCGCTCCATAGTATGTCCGGCATGGACGTGAAAGCCTTGATGTTGCGATGGGGTCTGGCCGGGGTGCTGTTGCAGACGGTTGCCGCGTCGAGCGCGGTTCACGCAAGCGGTGCCGATGGCGCGGACGGGTCCGACTGGGACCGGGCGCGGGCCAATCTGGTGGCCGGTCAAGGCGGGCCGATGATGGCGGCGGTGGAGCGGTGGAAGCTGCTCTCCAGTTCCAACCGCTTCGGCTTTTCCGATTATTCAAGCTTCGTCCTGTCCTATCCGGGCTTTCCGGACGAGGAGAAGCTGCGTCGCTATGCCGAGCTTTCGCTGGAGCGGGACTTTGCCGATCCTTCGCGCCTCGTGGCCTATTTCAGCCAGAAGCCGCCGCTGACCAACCTTGGCCGCGCGCAATATGCGCTGGCTTTGACGCAACTCGCCCGACCCGAAGCGCGCGAGGCGGCGCGGGCGGCATGGCGCGGCGGGGCGATGACCGATGCTGCCGAAACCGCGCTGTTCTCGGCCTGGGGCACGAGCTTTACGGCTGAAGATCACGATGCGCGGATGGACGCGCTGCTGTGGGCAGGTGCGGCGGATCAGGCGGCGCGGCAGATCGTGTGGGTGAGCCCTGCCCGCAAGGCGATTGACGGGGCGCGGCTGGCGGCGATGCAGGGGGGCGATCCCTATGCGCTGTTGGCAGGCGTGCCCGCGCAGCAGTTCAACGCCGATCCGGGCTTCATCTTCCAGCGCGTGCGGCAGTTGCGCAAGAGCGGACAGGGTGCGGCGGCGCGCGATCTGCTGGCGAACCGGCCCCTGCTGGCGCGGCAACCGCTCGATCAGGCCAAGTGGGTCGAGGAACTGCTGGTCAATGCGCGGGGTGCGGCAACATCGGGTGACGCGCGCACGGCCATGCGGATTGCCGCCGGAATTGACGATGCCTTTGCCCCCGGCGAGGACATCAGCGCCCGCGCCTATGACTTGCGTGACGATTACACCTCGCTGATGTGGCTGGGCGGAACCCAGGGGTACTTCAACACCGGCGACTATGCGGGCGCGGCACCGCTGTTCTGGCGCTATGGCGCGGCTGCGCGGACGCCGGGGACGCGCTCGAAGGGGTTCTACTGGGCTGGCAAGGCCGCGGCGCGAGCCGGTCAGCAGGCCGAGGCGCGGCGCTATTTCGAGATGGCGGCGCAGTATGGCGACCAGTTCTATGGGCTGCTGGCATTGGAGCGGCTGGGTCGTCCGGTGCCACAGTTTGCGACGGAGTCTTCGGTCCAGCCCTCACCCGATGAGCGCAGCCGCTTCTACAGTCAGCCGCTGACGCTCGCCGTGCGCGAGGTTGCCCGCAACGGCGACTGGAAGACGACCGTGCGCTTCTTCAAGGAAGTGGCCGAGCAGCAGCAGACCGAGGCGCAGCACATGATGGTGGCCAACCTTGCGCGCGAGCTGGGGCGGCGCGATCTGGGCGTGATCGTAGGGCAGGCAGCGGCCGCACGCGGCTACCTCGATTTCCAGCACATCGCCTTCCCGCTGATCCCGGTGCCGCCGGGTTATGAGGCCAAGTGGACCAGCATTCACGCGATCAGCCGTCAGGAAAGCCAGTTCGCGCAGAACGCCGTCAGCCATGCCGGCGCGCGGGGCCTGATGCAGCTCATGCCGGGGACGGCCAACGAGCAGGCGGGCAAGCTCGGCCTGTCTTACAACGCCTCGGCTCTGACGCAGGATGCGGGGTATAATCTGCAGCTCGGCTCAGGCTATTTCCAGCGGATGCTCGATTATTACGGCGGTTCGTGGCCACTGGCGGTTGCAGCCTATAACGCGGGGCCGGGCAACGTGAACAAGTTCCTGCGCGCCAACGGCGACCCGCGCAAGGGCGAGATCGACTGGATCGAATGGATCGAACGCATCCCGCTCTCGGAAACCCGCAACTACGTCCAGCGCGTGCTGGAAAACGCGGTGGTCTATGAGGCGATGAACCCGCAATATGCCAGCTATCGGGGGAGCAATCCGATGAGCTACTTTATTGGCAAGCGGGAGCCGGGGTGAGTGGGTTCACCTGCACAGCTTTGACGTGGGCTGCCTGACATATACCAGCCGTGTGCCATCCGAAGCATATATCTCAAAGCGTCCGGAATACTCGCGAGGATGCCTAATTCGGTTTCGATTTTTTCCTTCTTCAGGAAGAAGCGACCAGAAGTAACCGATCCCCCTTGCCTGTTCGAAGTGGTACTTCCCGTCTGCTTGGAGTTTGGGCTGCAGGGCTGGCCTGACGCTTAGCTGATAACTCGTTTTTGATTGTTGCGGCTCGTAGCTCAATCTTTGCGCATCAGGCTCCGCGATGCGGATTGTCGACAATCCGATTTCGAGTGGCGGAGCCCCGGGTGCGGCATAGCAGCCAACGACCATGCTGGGTTGAATCTCTTCTCTTTGCGCAAACAACGCGATGAACACCATGGGCACAACCACCGCCCCCATGGTCAATGCGAAGAAGGTGATGCGAACGCGGAGGGGAACGCCAGAGAGGATACTTGATGCCATTGCTAAAATCATACAGCGGCTTGATGGCGTAACAACCGCAGACGTCGCTGAAATGGCATCAGCGAACGGCCTGTTCCTTGGGACTTGCAAGGAAAAGCGGGATCCCGGGTCGAGCCCGGGATGACGGGGTTGGTGTTAAGATAGCAGTTATTCATCCTCCCTGTTTTTGCGGAGCACAAATGGGGAGGTGTCAGCGGCGTAGCCGGTGACGGAGGGGTTCTTCGTTTCTGCCCCCTCCACCAGCCGCTGCGCGAGCGGTCCCCCTCCGCATTTGTCCTGCGGAAAAATGGGGTGGATTTGTTGTTTCGACCAACATCATCGCCCACAAGCGCCTCATGAAGCCTGACGGTCACCCCATTACTCCCGCCGGATTTGCCGCCTTGCGCGCGCGGTACGATCATCTGCTCGGCACCGAACGGCCCGCCATTGTCGAGATCGTCAGCTGGGCTGCGGGCAACGGCGACCGGAGCGAGAACGGCGATTATCTCTATGGGCGCAAGCGGATGCGGGAGATTGATCGGGAGCTGGCGTTTCTGGCGCGGCGGATGAAGGCGGCGCGGGTTGTCGATCCCCGGGCGCAGGAGGACCGGACGCGCGTGCTGTTCGGCGCGACGGTGGAGATTGCCGACGAGGACGACAACCGCCGCGTGCTGACGCTGGTGGGGGATGACGAGCAGGATGCCTCGAACAACCTGATCGGCTGGAGCGCGCCGATTGCCAAGGCCCTGCGCGGGGCGCGAGTAGGCGATTTGCGCGTGGTGCGGCTGCCTTCGGGGGAGAAGGAGTGGGAAATCATGAGCATTTCCTATCCCGACGCCGCAGGCTAAAGCCCTGCCCATGAAACGCGGTCGCTTCTATATCATGCGCCATGGCGAGACGGTCTATAACGCGACGCGTCGCCTGCAGGCGAACCACATCCATACGCCGCTGACCCGGCAGGGCTTCGAGCAGGCCGTCGCGATGGGCTGTGCGCTGCGGCGCGAACTGGGCGAGCGGCCGCAGGTGACGCTGCATATATCGGATACCGGGCGGGCTTTGCAGACGGCGGCGCTGATTGCCGAGGAGCTGGGGCTCGACTGGTTTTCAGGGCGGCGGACGCTGGATCTCAAAGAGATCGACATGGGATCGTGGTGCGGGCGGTCCTACAGCGACGTGGAGGACGAAGTCGGACCGATCGTGGTGGAAGACCACCTGCTGCGCCCTGCACCCGATGGTGAGGACTACCCGATGATTGCGGCGCGGCTGAACCGCTGGCTTGATGGGCTGGAGGATGACAGCGGCGATCACATCGTGGTGATGCACGGCATTTCGAGCCGGGTGCTGCGCGGCATCATGGCGGGCTATCCGGTGCATCCCGTGCATGGCGCACCGATTGCGCCCTCGCTGGTGCAAGGCTCGATCGCGCTCGTGGAGGATGGCGCGGAGAGCGTGCTGTTCGGATCGGAACGCGGGATCGAACACGCCTGATGGGCGAGGTCGTGAACCTTCGTGCCGTGCGCAAGGCCAAGGGGCGCGATGCGCGGGCGGCGGAGGCGCAGGCCAACCGGGCGAAGTTCGGGCGGACCAAGGGTGAGAAGTTGCGCGAGGTGCAGGAGGCCGAGCGGGCGGCGAAGGTGCTTGAGGGCGCCAGACGGGAGGAGCCGTGAGGAAGCTGCTGCTCCTGGCGGTTCTCGCCCTATCTGGCACCGCAATCGCGCGCGACAGCCTGGGCGTGTTCGGCGCCTGGGGCGCGTTCCGCGATCCGGGCGTGCCACGCTGCTATGCGATTGCCATGGCCGAGAAGGTGGCGGGGCGCGAGCAGGCGTTCCAACCTTACTTTACCGTGGGGTACTGGCCAAAGCGCGGCATTCGTGGCGCGGTGCATGTGCGGCTGGCGCGGCGGCTGGCGGCGGGATCGAAAGTGATCGTCTCATTCCCGGAAGCCAACTTTGCGCTGCAGACGGGGCAGGCCGATGCCTGGCCGGTTGACCAGACCGCCAACGCCGGGATCGTCGCGCAGATGCGCAGTGCCGGGAGCATGGTGGTGATTGCCAAGGGTGCGGATGGGCGCTCGTTCCGGGATCGCTATGTGCTTGAGGGTGCGGCTTCGGCGATGGATGCGGCAGCGTTGGGGTGTGGGCGGTAGGGTTTCGTATCGTCGTAACAGGCCCTCCCCCGGCCCCTTCCGCCTGCGGGAGGGGAGGAAGCGAAAAGGGCGAGCCTTGCGGCCCGCCCTTCCCGTTTTGCTTCTGGCGTGACGATTAGAAGCGCACGCCGACGCCTGCCGTCACCGAGTGACGGTCGGTGTCGATGTTGAAGCGGCTCGAGTCCGGCGTGTCGCCGTTGAAGTCGAATTCGCCCTTGCTGTAGTTGGCGTACTTGTATTCGAGCTTCACGAACGCGTTGCTGCCGACCTTCTGTTCGACGCCTGCGCCGACGCGATAGCCATCGGTGTCGAGACGCTGGCGAAGATTGACGGTGCCGTTGGTGCCCTGAAGGTTGTAGCGGGCGTTGCTGTAGCCGCCCTTGACGTAGACCATCGTGCTCGGGCTCATCGCGTAGCCGAGACGGGCGCCCACGTAGTACTGGCGACCGGCTTCAACGCGGCCGAGGTTGAACACGTTGGGCTGGTCGTTGTTGTTGTCCCACTTGGCGCTGCTGTCGGTGATTTCGGCTTCGGCACCGGCGACAAGGTTGGTGCCCAGCGGGATGTCATAACCGATCGCACCACCATATTCGACGCCGTCGATCGACTGCTTCAGGTCGCGGGTGCCATCGACATCTTCGGTGCTGCCCGAGCGGTTGTGGTCGTAACCGACAAGAGCTTCGGCATGGAAACCGCTGAACGCCTCGGCGGGGGTGGCGTCCTGCGCGAACGCAGGAACTGCGGCGAGCGCGGTGCCGGCGGCGAGGATTGCGCAGATCTTTTTCATGTCAGACTCCATTCGAAACATAGGCTGCCGGTTCTCGTTATCGTTGCGACCCGACAGTGGTTCTCCGAATGCGTGGGGAAGCGATCCGGTTTCATGAACGTGAGACAACAAGAAACCGTGATATTTGAGCCACATCTCTTGCGACGATATGGTAGCTGGAACCGATGAGCCGGGGGAACAGGATGGTCTGTGCGACGTTCGCGCGAGCTGGTTCGCAGCCTGTTTGCTTGTGCGGGCGGCTCGCACTATATGCGCGCGATGCAGTCCTCAGCCGATCCCAGCCCTTCCCTGCCCGCCAACATGCCGATTGCAGGCCACTTCGATCCCGTGCCTGTGCCGCGCGAGGTGACCGCGCGCGAGGATGGCCGGGTCGACCTGATCGGGTTGACCAAGAAGCAGATTGCCGGACTGTTCGAAGCTGCAGGGCTGGACGCCAAGGCGGCCAAGCTACGCGCCAAGCAGGTGTTTCACTGGCTCTACCATCGCGGCGTGACCGATTTCGAGGCGATGACAGACATCGCCAAGACCATGCGGCCGTGGCTGGCCGCCCGCTTCGTGATCGGGCGGCCGGATATTGTCGAGGCGCAGGTTTCGACCGATGGCACGCGCAAGTGGCTGTTGCGTACGGCCGACAACCATGACTTCGAGATGGTGTTCATTCCCGACGCGGACCGGGGCACGCTGTGCGTTTCAAGTCAGGTGGGCTGCACGCTCAACTGCCGGTTCTGTCACACCGGCACGATGCGCCTGGTGCGCAACCTGACGCCGGGCGAGATCGTCGGGCAAGTGATGCTGGCGCGCGATGCGCTGGGCGAGTGGCCCAAGGCAGGCGGCACGATGGCGGGCCTCGATTTCGATGACGACGACGAGGATGCCGCCAGTGCCTATACCCCGGATGGCCGTCTGCTCACCAATATCGTGATGATGGGCATGGGCGAGCCGCTCTACAATTTCGATAATGTGCGCGATGCGCTCAAACTGGTGATGGATGGTGATGGCCTTGCCCTGTCGAAGCGCCGCATCACGCTTTCGACCAGCGGCGTGGTGCCGATGATGGCGCGCGCGGGCGAGGAGATCGGCGTGAACCTTGCCGTCTCGCTCCACGCGGTGACCAAGGACGTGCGCGACGAGATCGTACCGATCAACCGCAAGTACGGCATCGAGGAACTGCTGCAGGCCTGTGCCGACTACCCCGGCGCTTCGAATGCACGGCGGATCACGTTCGAGTACGTGATGCTCAAGGACAAGAACGACAGCGACGAGGACGCGCGCGAGCTGGTGCGGCTGATCAAGCAGTACAAACTTCCGGCCAAGGTCAACCTGATCCCGTTCAACCCGTGGGACGGCGCGCCTTACGAATGTTCCAGCCCCGAGCGGATCAAGAGCTTTGCCAAGATCGTGTTCGACGCAGGCATCAGTGCTCCGGTGCGCACCCCGCGCGGGCGCGACATCGATGCGGCTTGTGGACAGCTGAAGACGGCTGCGGAAAAGAAGAGCCGCGCAGAACTCGACCGGCTGGCGGAAGAAAAGCAGGCTGCGCTGGGCTAACCAGCCTCAGCCGACCTTGCGCTGGACGACCGCTTCGGGCTCTGACGTCACGGGTGGCTTTCCGGCGACAGCGGCAATGCGGCCGCCTTCGTCAAGGCGCAGCGGCATCGAGAACTCGACGCCCATGCGATCATCGCTCGACCAGCGGCAGGTGGCGGTCACGGCGTGATTGTCGGCCAGCAGCACGCGGAAGATCGTGCCGGGGGGCACGTTCCACAGCCCTTCGATCAGCGCGCCGGTCTGGCTGATGTTGCGGACCATGGCGTTGTAGCGATGGCCTCCGTGATCCAGCACGACCTTGCGCAGCATCGACTGGCGCGCTGCGCGGGAAGAGCGAGGGCCCTGCGCGATGGCCATGAGACCGGTGGACAGGCGCGCGGCGGCATTCATGGCCGATAGCGGACGCTCGTAGATGTAACCCTGCACATGGCTGCAGCCGAGCATGCGGACGAGATCGAGCTCGTCGAGCGTTTCGACGCCTTCTGCCGTGGTTTCCATGCCGAGCGCTTCGGCAAGGCTGACGATCGAGGCGATGATCGCGCCGTTGCGGCTGCCGGGCTGGGTCGCACCGCGCACGAAGGACTGGTCGATCTTGATCTTGTCGAAGGGCGCCGAGCGCAAGTAGCCGAGCGAGGAATAGCCGGTGCCGAAATCGTCGAGGGCAAGGCGGACGCCGATGGCCTTGAGCGACTTGAACATCTGGTCGGTGCCCTCATCATCGTTGAGGAACACGCTTTCGGTAATTTCCAGTTCAAGGCGCTCGGCAGCAACCTGGGAACTTGCCAGCGCATTGGTGACGACGATGGGCAGCGAGGGGTTGGCGAACTGCAATGGCGAGACGTTGACCGCGACACGCACGTTCTCAGGCCAGCGCGAGAGGTCCTGGCAGGCGGTGCGCAAGGCCCACTCCCCGATGGGGGCAATGAGGCCGGTGTCTTCTGCGATGGGGATGAACCGGGTCGGGCTGATCCAGCCATGCTGGGGGTGGTTCCAGCGCAGCAGCGCCTCGAAACCGGTGATCTTCTCGGTCGCTGTCTGGACGACCGGCTGGTAATAGAGCTCGAGGCCGCCGTTGGAGACCGCGTCGCGCAGGTCTTCTTCCATCTGGCGGCGCTCTTCGGCGTCGCTGTGAAGGTCGGCTGCGTAGAAGTGATAGCGACCGCGCCCGCCATCCTTGGCGGCATAGAGCGCAAGGTCGGCGTTGCGGATCAGGGCTTCGCTGGTCACGCCGTCGTCGGGCGCGAGTGCAATGCCGACCGATGCGCCGATCATCACGCGGCTGCCCTCGATCGAATAGGGCTGGGACAGGCTCTCGATGATGCGGTGTGCAAGGTGACCGAGCTGCTCGCGCTCGATCTTGCCGGGCAGGATCACCTGGAATTCGTCACCGCCCAAGCGGCCGACGCGGCCCATCTTGCCGACGACGCGCTCGAGCCTCTGGGCAACCTGCTTGAGCAGGGCATCGCCTGCCGGATGACCAAGCGTATCGTTGACCTGCTTGAAGCGGTCGAGATCGAGCAGGAAGACCGAGCAGGCGCGATGGTGGACCTGCGGGGCGAGGAGGATTTTCTCCAGCGTCTGCGACATGCGGAAGCGGTTGGACAGGCCGGTCAGCGAATCGTAGTGCGCAAGGCGCGAGGCGTGCTCCTGCGAGCGGCGCTTTTCTGTGAGATCGGTGCCCGAGCCGCGGAAGCCGGTGAAGTTGTTGAAGGTATCGTACGTCGGCCTGCCAGTGATCGACCACCAGCGCTCTTCATCCGAGGTGGCCGCGCGGACGGCCAGTTCGCTGAAGCTGGAGCGTGCCGAGAGGTGGAAAGCCAGCGTGCGCTCGCCCTCGCCCGATTGCTCGGTCAGGTTGAACAGTTCAGAGAACGGGCGACCGATTAGGTCCGGCACCTTGCGTCCGAGAATTTCGGCAACGGGCGTGGAGAGGTAGGTCAACTGTCCGCGCCGGTCGGTTTCCCAGAACCAGCCCTGTCCGGTTTCCTCGTAGTCGGCGAGGATTTCCTGCGCACGGGTCTGCGCGCGCTGGTCGCTCTCCACCTTCTCGCGCAGGAGCAGGTCGATCTTGCGCTGGCGCAGATAGGCGACGATGGCGATGGCCACGCCGATCGCAAGCGAGAAGTAGCCTCCGAACGTGCTGGCAACGCAGGTTATTCCCGACCAGATCGATACCTGCGAGGCCAGGACGCCAAGCAGGCGTCCGGACTGAACAACGGTTGCGAGAAGCGAAACCGTAGCGACCGCGACAAGGCAGTAGAACCAGCCGACCTGCCCCGAACTGCCCCAGACTCCCATGGCCGAGCCAAACAGGAACATCGGCAGCGCGACGGCGAGCCCCATTGCAATCATGCGCTGGCCGGTCTCCATTTGCCGGGTTTCTTCCCGGCGCACGGCCAGACGCGAAAGATGGGCAGCAATCGCAGCCATAACGGCGAGAAGTGCGGCAAGGACCTGCGGGATGACGAGGTTGTAGGCTGCAATCGCGATCGGGATCAGCAGCATGGGAATTGCCATTTGCGGCCATTCCGGCGCGACCAGCCGATTCGTCGGGTCGCTGCCGAACAGGAAGCTGGCCCCGGCTTCGCGGCTCGCCGGAACGGGCACGCGCTCGCGCCGCCGTGTGCGGGCGAAATCGCGTTTGGCTCCTTCCTGCTTCGTTTCGGCGGCAACTTCTGCGGACATATCCGCTTTCTGCACCGTCGGGCTTTGAGAAAGCGTTAAGCTCACACCATTGAGGTGCTTTTGCTGCGACTGCGAAGGTGCTAGGCCGCAGTTGGAACGTGGGGGTTCAGTGTCGGATACAGTTGATATGGCAATGATCGGCGTCGCCGGACGCAGGCTGCACCTCGCGCGGTGGCATGAGGGCAGGCGAAGTGCACATCGCCCTTTGCTGATGCTCAATGGCATCGGCATGAATCTCGAGTTGCTGGAACCCCTTGCCCGCGCGCTGCCCGAGCGCGAGGTGATCTGCTTCGACATGCCCGGCATAGGCACCTCGCCCGATCCGATCCTGCCTTACACCATCCCGAGCATGGCGCTGACCACCGCAGCGCTGCTGGACCGGCTGGGCATCGACGAGGTCGACATTCTCGGGATCAGCTGGGGCGGCGCGCTGGCCCAGCAATTCGCGTTCCAGCATCGAGCCCGCACCGGCCGCATCGTGCTGGCCGCTACTGCATCAGGTGGTGCCACCATGGTGCCGGGCAACGCTTCGATGCTGGCCCACCTTGCCGACCCGCGCGAATACACGGTCGAGAGGACGCTGCGGCGCAACCTCGCCTCGATCTACAATGGCGGCGGCAGCGGCAAGGTCTCGCTCAATGCTGCCAAGGCACCGTCACCGCTCGGGTTTTCCTACCAGATGATGGCCTTTGCCGGCTGGTCGAGCGTGCCGTTCCTGCCGCTGCTCAACATGCCGGTGATGGTCATGGCCGACGAAGAGGACCAGTTGGTCCCGCCTTCCAACGCGCATTTCCTGCACAACGCCATTCCGCACAGCCGGATCGAGATGTTCCACGGCGGCGGGCACCTGTTCATGCTTTCGCAGCGGGACCGCTTCATCGACAAGCTGCGCGACTTCCTCGACGAGGATATCCACCACGGCTGACACGCCCCAGCCTCTCCCCGCTTTCCTTTTGCCGGTCAGGCGATAGCATCGCGCAAAGACTCGAAAAGGCTGAGGAGAGGCCATGCGGCATATCGCGATCGTCGGTTCAGGACCGGCCGGGTACTACACCGCAGAGGCCGCGCAGAAGCAGTGGGGCGACGATGTCCTGATCGACATCTTCGACATGCTGCCGGTGCCTTACGGGCTGATCCGCTTCGGCGTCGCCCCCGATCACCAGTCGATCAAGGGCGTGACGCGCAGATACGAGCAGACCGCGCTGGCAGACAACGTGCGTTTCGTCGGCAACGTGAAAGTCGGTAGCGATGTTTCGATTGCCGAACTACAAGACCTGTATGATGCGGTTGTGCTGGCGACAGGCGCGCCCCGGGATCGCGATATCGGGGTACCCGGCGATCACCTGAAGAATGTCTTCGGCAGTGCGGCCTTCGTCGGCTGGTACAATGGCCACCCGGAGTTTGCGGCGCTCGATCCCGATCTTTCCGGGCATACCGCCGTGGTCATCGGCATGGGCAACGTCGCGCTCGACGTCACCCGCATTCTTGCCAAGACCCGCGAGGAGTTTGCCGGAAGCGACATTGTCGCCCACGCTCTGGAAGGGCTGATGGCGTCGAAGATTCGGCGGATTGTCATTCTCGGTAGGCGCGGGCCGCACCAAATCATGATGACGCCCAAGGAGCTGGGCGAACTCGGGCACCTTTCGCGCACCGCCCCGTGGGTCGATCCGCGCGATCTGCCCGAGGAAGCGGAAGATGCGCTGCTGGAGCCGGGTATCCGCAAGTCGGTCACGCACTTGCGCTCCTTTGCCGCGATACCGGAGAGCCATCGCGCCGATCTGCCGCTTGAAGTCGAGTTCGATTTCTTCGGTGCGCCGCGCGGGTTGCTCGGTGAAGGCAAGGTGCGGGCAATTGCGGTGGAGCGCACGCGTATCGAAGCGGGGCGCGCGGTCGGCACGGGCGAGTTCTACGAAATCCCGGCCAATCTGGTGGTTTCTTGCATAGGCTACCAGACCTCGCCGATCGAGGGCGTACCATTCGACGACCGGGCGGGACGCTTTGCCAATGACGAGGGGCGCATCCTGCCAGGGCTCTATTGCGTCGGCTGGGCACGGCGCGGACCTTCGGGGACGATCGGGACCAACCGACCGGACGGGTTCGGCGTGGTCGAGATGATCGCCGAGGACTTACCCTACGGGAGCCGCAAGGCCGGACGCGCTGGCTTCGACTTGCTGGCCGCAGCGCGAAAGCTGGACATCGTGAGCTTCGACGACTGGAAGAAGATCGAGGAAGCCGAGGAGCAGCGGGCTCGCGATGATTCTCCGCGCGAGAAATTCGTCGATGTCGAGGAAATGATCCGGGCCAGCGGGCACGATTGACGGTTTGGCTACCGGCGATTGACCCCGAGGCAAAGCTCTGACTTAATCGCACGGTTAACGCGACAGGCCGCCGCTGTGAGTCGGCCTGCGTGGGAGAAGGAGCAGGCCAATGGCTGTCTATGACCTCATCATCCGCAATGGCACGATTGTTGATGGCACCGGCGCGCCACGCTTTACTGGTGACGTCGCCATCAAGAACGGACTGATCGCCGCTGTCGGCACGGTGCGTGGCGATGCCGCCGAGGAGATCGATGCAAGCGGGCGCGTGGTGGCACCGGGCTGGGTCGACGTCCACACGCACTATGACGGGCAGGCGACGTGGGATCCGGAAATGGCACCGTCCTCGTGGCATGGCGTGACCACGGTGGTCATGGGCAACTGCGGCGTGGGCTTTGCCCCTGCAGCGCCCGACCGGCACGACTGGCTGATCGGCCTGATGGAAGGCGTCGAGGACATTCCCGGCACCGCGCTGGCTGAAGGGATGAAGTGGGACTGGGAAACCTTCCCCGAATATCTCGATGCGCTAGAGAAGATGCCGCGCGCGGTCGATGTCGGCACACATGTCCCGCACGGCGCTGTGCGCGCCTATGTTCTGGGCGAGCGGGAAAAGCCGGGTGCCGTTCCCACCGACGAGGACATTCGCAAGATGGCCGAGATCGTCGAGGAAGGCGTTCGCGCAGGCGCGCTGGGTTTCTCGACAAGCCGCACGGTGATCCACAAGTCGGTTGATGGTGAAGTCGTGCCAGGCACCACCGCAACCGCCGAGGAGTTGATCGAGATCGGCCGGGCGATGGGCCGTGTCGGTCATGGCGTTTTCGAGATGGCTTCCGACATGAAGCGCGAATGGGACGAGTTCGGCTGGATGGGGGCATTGAGCCGCGAAACAGGCCTGCCGGTGACTTACGCCGCACTCCAGTCGATCGCCAAGGAACTGCCGCTGGAGGAGCAGATCGCCGAGATGCGCCGCCAGAACGCGCAAGGGGCGAACATCGTCGCGCAGATTGCGCTGCGCGGGAACGGCGTGGTCATGGCGTGGCAGGGAACGATCCATCCCTTCCGCTTCCGCCCGAGCTATGCGGCGATTGCCGACCTGCCTTGGGATGAGCAGCTTGCGCAGCTCAAGGACCCGGCGTTCCGCGAAAAGGTGCTTTCGGAAGCCAACGTCTATCCGGAGAGCGACATCATCGGTCTGCTGATGATGATCTCGCAAGGGTGGCACAACCAGTTCATCATGGACGACGGCTTCGACTACGAGCCTCAGGCCGAGGCCAGCATCCTGGCCAATGCGAAGGCGGCAGGCGTCGCGCCTGATGCCTATGCCTACGACAAGCTGATGGAGAATGACGGCACCGGGTTCATCTACCTGCCGATCCTCAACTATGCCGATGGCAATCTCGATTTCCTCGAGGCCTTGCAGGCATCGGACGACACGGTGAACTCGCTGTCCGATGGTGGCGCGCACTGCGGCACGATCTGCGACGCGGCGAGCCCCACCTTCATGCTCGAACACTGGGTGCGCGACCGCAAGCGGGGCGGCCGCATCAGCCTCGAGCACGCGGTGAAGCGGCAGTGCCACGACACGGCACGGCTCTACGGCCTCGACGACCGTGGCATCCTTGCTCCGGGCTACCTTGCCGACATCAACGTGATCGACTTCGAGAACCTGAAGCTGCTCAAGCCTTGGCTGGCCTTCGACCTGCCGGCGGGCGGCAAGCGCCTGCTCCAGAAGGCGGAAGGCTATGACTACACGATCAAGGGCGGCAAAGTGACCTTCCGCAAGGGCGAATGGACAGGCGCGACGCCGGGCGGGCTGATCCGCGGGCCGCAGGGCGCAGATCTGCTCGAAGCCGCAGAGTAAACGGCCACCTCAGGCGGCGTGACGCAGGCCGGGTGGACCGGCCTCGGCGCCGCCTTCGAGCCGGAAGCGGTCAACCAGCGAAGCGAGGCGCGTGGCCTCTCCGGCGAGGCTGCGAGCAGCCGCTGTCGCCTCTTCGACCATGGCGGCATTCTGCTGGGTCATCGTGTCCATCTCGCGCACGGTCTCGCGAACCTGGCCGATGCTGCCCGCCTGCTCCTGCGCCATTGCGGCAATGCTGCTGGCCAGTCTGGCGACGTGACCGACCTGCTCGACGATCAGGGCAAATGTCTCGCCGGTCTGGCCGACGAGGCTCACACCGCGTTCGACCTGGGTCGAACTGGCCGTGATCAGATGCTTGATATCGCGCGCTGCATCCGCCGTGCGCTGGGCAAGCGCGCGGACTTCGGTCGCCACGACGGCAAAACCACGCCCGGCATCCCCGGCACGCGCGGCCTCGACCCCGGCATTCAGCGCCAGCAAGTTCGTCTGGAAGGCGATCCCGTCGATCACCGAGATGATCTTGCCGATCTCCTGCGCGGAGTTGTGGATGTCATTCATGGCCTGAACCGCCTCACTGACGACGGCCCCGCCCTTGAGCGCTTCACCATGCGCCTGCTGCACGGAATCATGCATGTGAGACGCATCGTCAGCGGTCGTCTTGACCGTGGCGGCGAGCGTCGTCATCGCGGCGGACGCCTCTTCGAGGCTGGCAGCCTGCTGCTCGGTCCGTCGAGCGAGATCGTCGGAGGCCTGCCTGATCTCGCGTGCTCCAACGCCCACTGCGCTCGAAGTATCGGCCACATCTCCAAGCGCGCCCGAGACCTGTCGGCGCATATCGTCGAGGTGACGTTGCAGTTCCGCGAAGGCATTGGGGAGATCAGGAGCATGCGTTGCGAAATCGCCCTCTGCCATGCCTTGCAGTGCAGAGCTGACCTCATCGATCACAGCCACGCGTGCCGCTTCCTCGGCGCGAAAGTAGGACGAGATAGCAACCTCCATGTCGAGCAGTGCCATCTTCACCATCGAAGCGACTTCCGCTCCGGCATTGCGGCGCCGCAGGAAGCTGCCCGACCCGGAGAGCATCTTGTCGATGATGCGCTCCAGCACGCTGGCGTAGGCACCGATGTACCATCCAGGTTCAAGGCCGATGCGAGCGTGGACGTTGCCGACGCGTTCGGCGCTGTCGAAATAGCTGCGATCGAGCTTTCCGCCGAACATGCCCGCCCAGTGCTCGATCTGCTTGTCGCGCGCATGGCGCATCATCTGACGCGAGCCGAAGAACCTTGCCGTTTCGGGAGTTGCGGCAATCTGGTCGTAGAGCTGATCCAGTGCGGCGGGCGCATGCTGTGCCATTGTCCGACCCAGCGAACCAAAGCGCGCAATGTCTGCACTGCCAATATTGAAGAAGGCCAGCTTCTTCGAGATTTCCTGATCGGTGAAATTCTTCGCCATGCGCGTTGCTCCTCGTCCGGAAACAATCGCGCTTGGCAGTGAAGATCAGCGAAAGGGCTATCGGCGTGGCAATACTGTGCAGGTTGTTGCCACCCGTTAATCTTTGCCCCCTGGTGACCCGAGCCGCAGGACCCTGAAATTACAACAATCTCTGTCAACCTGCCCTTTAGGACATGTCTGGCAGAGATCAGACTCGCATCGGCATAAGTACGTAGAGTGCCGGCGACTTCTCGTCCCGACGGATCAGCGTGGGCGCGCCAGCATCGGCAAGATGCAGTTCCACCGTGTCGCCATCGATCTGGCTGAGGATGTCCTTGAGATAGTTGGCATTGAAGCCGATTTCGAACCCGGCGGACGTGTAGTTCGCGGGCAGTTCTTCGGCGGCGGTGCCATTGTCGGGGCTGGTCACGGACAGCGTCACGCGATCGGTTTCGAGCGCCATCTTGACCGCGCGGGTCTTTTCGGTGGCAATGGTCGCCACGCGATCGACGCCCTCGAAGAATGAACGCGGATCGAGCTTGAGCAGCTTGTCGTTGCCGGTGGGAATGACGCGGCTGTAATCGGGGAACGTGCCGTCGATCAGCTTGCTGGTCAGCACGACGCCGTTTTCGCCACCAAGGGTGAAGCGGACCTTGCTGGCCGAAAGATCGATCAGCACAGCCGAATCCAGCACTTCTTCCAATAGCTTGCGCAGCTCGCCCACGCATTTGCGTGGGACGATCACGTCGGGCATGCCTTCCGCACCTTCGGGGCGGGCGATGGTGAAGCGGGCGAGGCGGTGGCCATCGGTCGCTGCAGCCTTGAGCACCGGCTGGGCATCGTCCGAAACGTGGAGGAAGATGCCGTTGAGGTAATAGCGCGTCTCTTCTGTTGAGATCGCAAATCGCGTGCGGTCAATCAGTTCGGCCAGCGTTCGCGCCGGAATCTCGAAGCTGGTCGGCAGGTCGCCCTCGACAATCACCGGGAAATCATCGCGCGGCAGGGTCGGCAGCTGGAAGCGGCTTCGCCCGGCCTTGACGATCATGCGGTTGTCGGACGTTTCGAGGCTGACCTGCGATCCGTCCTGCAGCTTGCGGGCGATGTCGAACAGGAGGTGCGCCGAGACGGTGATCGCCCCTGCCGATTCCACCGAGACGGCGGCCATCGTTTCCACGATCTGCAGATCAAGGTCGGTCGCCATCAGGCGGACCGTGCCATCGGGCGCAGCCTCGATCAGCACGTTCGACAGGATCGGAATCGTGTTGCGGCGTTCGACCACCGACTGGACGTGGGACAGGCAGCGCAGGAGCGTCGCGCGTTCGATCGTCGCCTTCATTCTCGTCTCGATCCCCCCGGGGATTGGGCCGATAGCCTGCCCCCGTGAATATGGCTGAACCGGGGAATCACGCTCCCCGGCGTATGGTTCGGACTATCTGTCTTAACGCAGAGGCGAGGCTCGGCAAGCACCGGCCCCGCCCTTGCGCCCTAAGTTGGGGATAAAACCGCCTGATTCAGCCCATAACGGCGAATTACGAGATCCCCTAGGACATCATCGCCATGCCGCCGTTGACGTGCAGAGTCTGGCCGGTGACGTAGCCGGCTTCCTTCGAGGCGAGATAGGCAACAGCCGCGCCGATGTCCGAGCCCTCGCCCATGCGGCCCATCGGGATGCGGGCATTGAGCGCGTCCTTCTGGCCATCGGGCAGGACGTCGGTCATCGCGGTGCGGATGAAGCCGGGGGCGACGCAGTTGACCGTCACGCCGCGGCTGGCGAGTTCCTGCCCCAGCGACTTCGACATGCCAACGAGGCCCGCCTTGGCTGCGGCATAATTGACCTGCCCCGGATTGCCGGTCGCGCCGACGACGCTGGTGATGGTGACGATCCGGCCGAAACGGGCCTTCATCATCGGCTTGGTGGCGGCGCGCATCAGGCGAAACGCGGCTTCGAGGTTCACGCGGATGACCGCGTCCCACTCCTCGTCCTTCATCCGCATGGCAAGATTGTCGCGCGTGATGCCGGCGTTGTTGACGAGGATGTCGAGCTTGCCGAGCGTATCCATCGCGGCGGGCACGAGATGCTCGACCTGCTCGGTGTTCGACAGGTCGCAGGTGATCTCGACGTGATCGTGACCGTATGTGTCGTTCAGCTCCTCGCGGAAGGCGCGCAGCTTGGCCGGGTTGGTGCCGGACAAGGCAATACGTGCCCCCTGCTTGGCGAGCGCGTGACAGATCGAAGACCCGATGCCACCGGCTGCGCCGGTCACAAGGGCAGTCATGCCGGTCAGGTCAAAAAGGCGGTTTTCCATGGGCTCACAGCTCCTTGAGGATGGCTTCGATGTCGGCCATGCCGATCACGCTGGTGACGGAGACGTCGGCGACCGAGCGGTTGATCATGGGGCCGAGGACCTTGCCGCCGAGTTCGATGAACTGTTCGACGCCCGCATCCTTCATTGCAATGGCGCTTTCACGCCAGCGGACGCGGCCCGTGACCTGTTCGACGAGGAGACGCTTCACTTCGGCAGGGTCTGTCACGACCGATGCGGTGACGTTGGCGAAGAGGGCCACGCGCAGCGCAGCGGGCGGCGTCTTTTCGAAGGCTTCGGCCATCGCATCGGCAGCGGGCTGCATCAGCGGGCAATGGAACGGGGCCGAGACGGGCAGCAGCACGCCGCGCTTGATGCCGTGGTCCTTGACCAGCGCGACCGCGCGCTCGATCGCGGCCTTGTGGCCCGACAGCACGACCTGCGTCGGGTCATTGTCATTGGCTACCGTGCAGACTTCGCCTTCGGCTGCGGCTTCGGCCAGAGCGGTGGCCTTCTCGATGTCGGCACCGAGCAGCGCACACATTGCGCCTTGCCCGACCGGCACGGCAGCCTGCATCGACTGGCCGCGCAGCTTGAGCAGACGAGCGGTGTCGGAAAGGCTGAAGGCGCCAGCGGCGCAGAGTGCGGTGTATTCGCCGAGGCTGTGGCCGGCGACGAAATCGGCCTTCTCGGCAAGGGTGATGCCGCCTTCCCGCTCGAGCACGCGCAGCACGGCGATGGCATTGGCCATGATCGCGGGCTGGGCATTTTCAGTAAGGGTGAGAACGTCTTCGGGGCCTTCCTTCATGATCTGGAAGAGCTTCTGGCCGAGAGCGTCATCCACTTCCTCGAACACCTCGCGCGCGGCGGCGCTCGCCTCGGCTAGTTCGAGGCCCATGCCGACTTTCTGGCTGCCCTGCCCCGGGAAAACGAATGCTCGCATCGAACTCTCCTGTTTCGCGCCCTGATACATTGGTCGCGCGCCCTATTGCCGCCGCCCGTTTCAGGCAAGCCCGAAGGGGACGATCCTGTTGTCTATGTCGTGACCGATGTCGGCCGAACCGAGGAACGGAATGCCTGTCCGGGCACACCAGTGACGGGCCATTTCCTCCACTTCGCAGCCGAAGGGCCGGTCGTTCTCGGGCACCTGGCTGACGCGACCGAGGCGCAGGCCTGCAATGCCGGTGGAAGCAAGGTTATTGGTCACGTGGAACAGCAGGCGGTCCACCGCATAGTGGTATTCGGCCACTTCCTCGACCATCACGACATGGCCGGAAAGGTCGGGCATGAACGGTGTCCCGCAGAGCATGGCCAGCGTCATCAGGTTGAAGGCAACGGCAGGTCTGCCATCAGCAAGTGACGGCTCGAGCCCGTCACGCGATCCGGACAGCCAGCCGAGCGTTCGGCGCACCGCTGCCTCTCCGCCCTCGCGGCGCAAATCCACCGGCATGGGGGCATGGACAGAACGACCGATGCGCGCGCGGTACAGCGCGGCAAGCAGCGTGCCGCCATCGGAATAGCCAAGATATTGCTTGTCGTAGGCCGCGGCTTCGAGCAGCGGGAGCGCGTCCATCGCGATGCGGTTAGCACCATATCCGCCGCGAACGAACCATACGGCATCGAAAGCCGGGTCGTTGGCGCATTCGACAAAGGCCGAGAGACGCCGGGCATCCGGTCCGGCGAAATGGCCCTCGCTGGCAAAGCACTGGTCGTCGAAGACAAGTTCGAGCGACGGAAACTCTTCTTGCGCAAGGGCAGAAACACGGGCCGCATCATCGCGGGTGAACGGCGTCGAAGGGGCGCAGATGGCGATGCGTCGGGTCACGCCCCATCCCTAGCCGGTTTCGTCCATGCGGTAAAAGCGGCAATCGGGTGGTTGTCACCGGCGGCGCGGGCGCATACCGGATAGTCATGACCGACGCCGTGCCCCCAGCCCCCTCTCTCACGCCGAGCGATCTTGCCGATCGCGACTGGTTTTTCTGTGGCATCGGTGGATCGGGGATGCTGCCGCTGGCGCTGATCCTGCGCGGCATGGGCGCCAGGGTTGCCGGGTCCGACCGCAGCCGCGATCAGGGGCGGACGCCGGAGAAGTTCGCCTGGCTCGAAAGCCTAGGGTTTGCACTGTCTCCGCAGGACGGATCGGGGATCACTTCAGCCGAACAGATTCTTGTCGCCTCGGCGGCAGTGGAAGACACCGTGCCCGAAGTGGTCCGCGCAAAGGCGCTGGGCTGCACACGGATGAGCCGCGCGCAGCTGCTCTCGGCCCTGTTCAACGCCGCGCCGCAGGGCATTGCGGTGGGGGGCACGAGCGGCAAGTCCACGGTCACGGGCATGATCGGCTGTATCCTCAGCGGCGCGGGCCGCGATCCGACGATCATGAACGGCGCGGTGATGAAGAACTTCGTCTCGCCCGATGCCCCGTTTGCTTCTGCCCGGGTCGGGCAAGGCGAGGCATTTGTTTCGGAAGTGGACGAAAGCGACGGCTCTATCGCGCTCTATGACCCCGAAGTCGCCGTGCTCAACAATGTAAGTCTCGATCACAAGAGTCTCGAAGAACTGCGCGCGTTGTTTGGGGATTTCGTCGCGCGGGCAAAGGTCGCGGTGATCAATGCCGACGATGCCGAGAGCATGGGCCTGATCGGGCGTGCGAGCCGTGTAGTGACATTCGGCTTTGGTACCGAAGCGCAGATCTCGGTCGAAGAAGGCAGCGTAAGCGAAGGCCCGACAAGCATTTCTGCGCGAGTAATCGACCGGCGCGACGGTTCGGTGCATGCGCTCGCACTACAGGTGCCGGGGCGGCATAACCTTGCCAATGCGCTGGCGGCGATAGCGGCAGCAACAGCCGCCGGTATCCCGATGAACGAGGCCGTGGCGCAGCTTGCCGGATTTGCAGGCCTTGCCCGCCGGTTCGACATTGTCGGCACGTCAGCTTCAGGCGTGACGGTGATCGACGATTTCGGGCATAATCCCGAGAAGGTCGCGGCGACCCTCGCCACGCTCAAAGCCCATCCGGGGCGCGTGATCGCATTCTTCCAGCCGCACGGTTACGGCCCCTTGCGGCAGATGGGGCACGAACTGGCCGAAGTTCTGGCCACGCGGCTTTCGCCCGATGACATCACGATCCTGTGCGATCCGGTCTATTTCGGCGGCACGGTCGACCGCTCGGTCGGTTCCGAGCGGATCGTGGCGATGATCCGCGAGCATGGCGGACTTGCCGAACATGTCCCGTCGCGCGCCGATTGTGCCGACAGGATCGTCGAACTCGCCCGCCCCGGCGACCGGATCGTGGTGATGGGCGCACGAGACGACACGCTCGCCAGATTCGCACGCGAGATACTGGACCGATTGTCCTGACCTGCACGGCGGACAAGGTTTGAGCCCCGTCCGCCGGTTGACGCGAACACGCCCCGATGGCGCTCAGTCGAAGCGCTTTTCCAGCAGGACCAGATGAGGATCGCCCTCGATGCCGTGGGGCACGAATCCTCGCTCACGTTCCAGTTCGATTGCCGCGTGGTTGTCACGGTCCTCGATCGAGATCACACTTTTGAGGCCGCGCTTGCGCGCTTCCTCGCCGAGCATATCCAGTATCGCCCAGCCAATGCCCCGGCCGCGATAATCACCATCGATCGAAACGGCGATCTCGCCAGTCTCCATCCTCGCATCGCAAGCAAGCATGGCCGAAGCGACCAGTGCGCCGGTCTCATGTTCGAACACCAGGAAGCTTTCGGTACGCCAGTGATCGCAGTGGGTCAGCGGTGCGAGTTGATCATGCCCGACATGTCGCGCAGCCGAGAGAAAGCGGAACCGGCGATCATCGTCCCTGACCCGCTCGAAGAACGCTTCGAGTGCGGGTTCATCTTCGGCGAAGGCAGACCGCACATCGAGTTTGGTGCCGTCACGGGTCTCATAGATACGATGCGGCGCAAGGTCCGCGAGCGTGGCACAGGTCATTGGTCGGTCTCCTCCGAGATGCTTGAAGTCGACCGACCTGTTACCACCGGCCGCAACTCCGGACTTGATCCAGCGCAACCGCCTTCGGCTATGCGCTTGCAAAGAACGCCGCCCCGCTTGCGAGGGACGCGCGAAGCATGAAAAAGCACCTGCCCCTGAAAGTTGGCGGAATCCGGTCGTTCTTACGCATGTGGTTAACGCATCAGGAGGACTTGCCATGTGGCTCGAAAATCATGCGGACGAACACGATGCCAAGCGCCGCGCGCCGCGCGTCGGAATCGAGCTTCCCGTGCGCTGCAAGCGTGGTGCAACACGGTCAACGGTCATGCTTAAGGATCTCAATCCTTACGGCGCACGGATCGAGGGACTCGAGAAAATGCGGGTCGACGAGCCGATCTACCTGATGCTCCCGGGCCTGCAGCCCAAGCTCGCCTTCGTGGTGTGGAGCCGCGACCGGGTTTCGGGTCTCGAGTTCGAGCATCGCCTGCATGACGATGTATTCGAAACGCTCGTCAGCGAGTTCGCGATCCGGCACTATCGCGAGGGCAACGCGCCCAAGCTGGCGCCCGTCCGCCACGCCGCCTGATGCGGCAGGATCAGTGCTTGCCCCGCGCCTTGCCGATCATGTGGACGACAAATGCAACGATGCTGCCTAGCAACAGCCCGACGAGCGCTGACGACACGGCGTAAGTCAGCCAGCCGAGCACGCCGCCGAGCGCTCCTGTAGCATGTTCAACCGCGTGCTGGGCGGCATGGGCAACGCCGGCAGGGCCGGACACGCCGAGAACTTCCAGGCCGTGCAGTATGATGCCGCCTCCAACCCAGAGCATCGCTGCGGTGCCGACCGTTGCGAGCAGCGACAACAGCACCGGCATGGCGCGCAGGAGGAATGCACCCGTGCTGCGGGCGAGAGCGGATGGCTTCCTTGCCAGATGCAGGCCGATGTCATCCATCTTCACGATCAGGCCGACCGCGCCATAGACAGCCACGGTAATCGCGATACCGACGACCGCGAGGATGAGCGCCTGCTGGACAATGCCTTCGCTGGACACTTCAGCCAGCGCGATCGCCATGATCTCGGCCGAGAGAATGAGGTCGGTCCGCACCGCACCGGAAACGCGCTCGTTCTCGAACGTCGTGGCATCGGTAGGGTGGTCTTCCAACGTCTGCCCATGCCTTTCGCCACCGAGCTTCTCGATCACCTTCTCGGCGCCTTCGAAGCACAGGAACAAACCGCCCGCCATGAGCAGCGGCGTGATCGCACCGGGCAGGAACGCGCTAAGCAGGAGCGCGGCCGGAAGCAGTATGACCAGCTTGTTGAACAGGCTGCCCCGGGCAATGCGGGCGATCACCGGAAGTTCGCGGTCCGGCGTGAACTCCGTGACGTAGGACGGGGTCACCGCCGCATCGTCGATGACCACGCCTGCAGCCTTGGTCCCCGCCTTGGCAGCGGCGGCGCTCACATCGTCAAGCGAAGCAGCGGCAGCACGGGCAATGACGGAAACGTCGTCGAGCAGGGCGACTAGGCCGGAGGGCATGAGCGGGAAACGTCCTTGAGAAATGCGATCGCGGCGCAGATGTGCGGTAACGACCGACGGAGCGCAAGGGTCCCGAAGCGGCTTTTTACGTCCTGTCGCGCGATCCCGGCACTGCAACCTGAATGAAACGGGGCTTGCCCTTGGGTTCGGCAGCCGCCGAAGCTGCAGCCAGCGTCGAGGGCGGGACGCGGTGCCGGGTGCAGAGGCCTCCTGCCCCATCGCTGGTCAGAGACTGCTCGAATTCGACGCCGATAACCGCCTCTTCCGATCGCACGACCATTGACACGACGAGTTGACCGCCGCCCAGATCGACCACCAGACTCGTGCCGACCGGAACCCCCAGCAGGCCATCGATACGCGCACCGGTCCGTGAAAGATCGCGCATGACTGCTTCGTAACGATGGTCTTCGTGGATAACGGTGACCCGGCGGAACACCGAGCGCCGCTCGGGGCGATGGCGTTTCGGTCCGCTGGGTTCCAGCTTGAGATCGCCGCTCGCAAGCTTCGTCTCGACCTCAGCCAGTGGCATGGCACGGGCAAAGAGGTGCCCCTGCACGAGCTTCGCGCCGCGCTTCTTCACGACGTCCAGCTGGTCGAAGGCCTCGACGCCCTCGACCGTGGTCTCCATGCCGAGCGCATCGGCAAGCCCGAGAATGGCGGAGATGATCTTGGCGCTGTTGTTGTCTTTCGCCGCGCAGGTCTCGACGAAGCTGCGATCGATCTTGAGCTTGTCGAACGGGGCCGAGCGCAAGTAGCTGAGCGACGAATAGCCGGTACCGAAATCGTCCAGTGCCAGGCGAACTCCAAGGCCCTTGAGCGCCGCAAACGTCTCGTCCACCGCCTCGCTTTCGCGCATGAACACGGTTTCGGTCAGCTCCAGCTCCAGCCGTTCCGGATCGAGCCCACTGACGGCGAGTGCCGAGGCAACCGATCCGACAAAGCCTGGCACTGCGAACTGCACCGCCGAGACGTTGACCGCCAGCCGCACGTTGTCGGGCCACTTCGCCGCATCCTCGCACGCCTTGCGCAAGGCCCATTCGCCCAGCGGCACGATCAGGTTGCTTTCCTCGGCAATCGGAATGAACAGCGAGGGCGGAATTGGCCCCCGCTCGGGATGATTCCAGCGCAAAAGCGCCTCGAAGCCGACGACGTAGCTGTCGGCAATCCGGACCACGGGCTGGTAATGGAGTTCGAGTTCGTCGCGGGTCAACGCTTCGCGCAAGTCCTGATTGAGCACGGTGCGCTCCTGCGCCTCGTCCTTCAGGTCTGCCGAGAAGAAGCGGAACTGGCCACGCCCGCCGTTCTTTGCCGCGTAGAGCGCTAGGTCGGCCGAGGCGACGAGCGCTTCGCGATCTTCGCCATCGTGCGGGGATACCGCGATGCCGACGGACGTCCCGATCACCGCGCGCTTTCCGCCAATGGCATAAGGCTGCGACACCATCTGGATGATCTTGGCGGCAAGCTCTCCCAGCCGTCCGCGATCGTCGAGATCGGGAAGGATTACCTGGAATTCATCCCCGCCAAGGCGTCCGATGTCGCCCCGCTCGCCGATCACCTTGCGCAGGCGCTCGGCCACCTGCCGCAGGAGTTCGTCGCCGGCGGGGTGGCCCATCGTGTCGTTGACGTGCTTGAACTTGTCGAGATCGAGCATGAGCAGGCCGCAGCAGCGCCCCGCCGGGCGGAACGCGGCAAGCACGGCGTCAAGCCTGCGGGTCATACGATGGCGGTTGTACAGGCCGGTCAGCGAATCGTATTCGGCGGCGCGCTCGTCATCGCGCTTGCGGGTGTATTCGCGGGTAACGTTGCGCGCGAACCCGGTGTAGCCGACGAAGCTGCCGTCCTCCGACAGGCGGGGTTGTCCGGAAAGGGACCACCACCTCCCATCCTCCTTGTCGACCGCAAGGCGGACGATGAGGTCGGCGATCCGGCTGCGCGCGGAAAGCTGGAAGCCAAGCGTTCGGGCCGACTGTTCCTGCGCCGCATCGCTGTCGGTTTCGACAAGCGTGGTGAAAGGACGGCCAATCAAAGCCGATGCGCCTGCGATGGCCGCCGGAGAGATATAGCTCAATCGCCCTTCAGCGTCGGTCGCCCAAAGCCAGCCGAGGCCTGAGCGTTCGAACTCGCTCATGACGGAGAGGCGAAACGCAGGATCGAGATCGGCCGCTTCAGATCGGACGGACGCAGGTTCGGAAGCGTGGCTATTGTCCACGCTGCCCTGCCTAACCAGTCTTCTGAAGATTCCTCTTACCGCCATTGTATTCCGGCATTTGCCTTGCAAGTTGCACCATGTGCAGCGTGCCCGCATAAACGAAGCCGGTTACTTTCGGCCTAACGCCCGGGACCACCCCAGCCTCGTCTCTGTGAAAACACCATCTCGCGCGCGCGCCACAATGTCGCTAGAGCGCCGGCGATGACGCCGCCCGCCAAACGCCTGCACCACCTCGACGCGGCCCGCGCGCTGTTGCTGTTGCTGGGCCTGCCGTTCCACGTGGCGACCAAGGCGATCTTCGAGAGCGATCCTGCGGCGACCGACTTCGAGCAATCTCTGCTGATCGGCGGATGGGCCTCGATCACCCACGTCTTCCGCATGTTCGCCTTCTTCATGCTGGCCGGATACTTCGCGGGCATGATCCGCGAGCGCAAGGGTACCAAGGCCTGGATTGTCGAGCGGACGCGCCGTCTTGGCCTGCCGTTCCTTGCCAGCCTGCTCACGCTGGGCGCCTTGCAATACCAACTGCAGGACAGCCTGCTGGGCAAGACATCGCCGACCTTCCTAGGCCTGCCGCTCGCACTCGACCACCTCTGGTTCCTCGTCGTGCTGCTAGGGTTCTGCCTGACTTACGCCGCCGTGCCGATGCGCTGGCTGCAACCGGGCGAGCGGATGCAGCGGGCAATGCTGCTGTCAGGTCCAGGGGCTCTGGTCCTGCTCGGCCTGCTCGGCGCCTGGGGACTGGTGCGCTATGCCAGCGAGCAAGTCCCGCCAATTCCGAACGCGCCAAGCGAGACGCTGCTGTGGCAGCAATTCGTGTTCCATGCTGCGGGCTTCGCTCTTGGCATAGTGGCTTGGCATGGCCGCATTGGCGAAAGCCTGTTTGCACTGCGCAGCCGGTGGATCGTTCCGGGCATCGTCCTGCTGCTGGTGCCCTATATCCCGCTCGATCCGCTGATCCGTCCGGCGCTCGGCAAGGATATCTATCCCGATCTTGCAGGCACGCTGGTGCTGCGCGCACTCGAACTGCCGCTGGCCTACCTCATGTCGCTGGCGCTGTTCCGGCTTCTGGCGTGGAGCATACGCGGGCCGAGCCGCGTGGTGACGTTCTTCGTCGACGGCGCACTGGCGATCTACCTGTTCCATCTCGTCTGGGCGATGATGCTACTGCCGCACGCCCGCAGCCTGCCGCTTCCACCGGAAGGGCAATGGCTGCTCGGCGCCTCGGCCGTACTGCTCATGGCCGTGGCGAGCTATCTGGCCGTGCGTTCGACCAATCTCACGTCGATCCTGTTCTGCGGATCACCGCGCACTGTTGAAGAGCAGCGCTTCAGTCCCGCTGCGCCAACACGCCCCTGATTATCAGCGCGAAGGCGCCCACCATCGCAAAGGAAAGCGCGAACAGCAGGCCTCCGACAAGCCATTCCTGCCAGTCGGCCCCAGTGTGTCCTGCAGCGGTGAGCGGCATGGTCAGGCTGCCGACGCCCCAGATCGCGGCAAGAAGCGTCGCGAACCAGTTGGCCGTGGTGCCGAAGAGCAGCAGGCCCCAGACCCACCGCTCCGCGCTGGCACCCAGCTGGACATGCCGCCATGCCGCTCCGAGCGCGATCAACAGGATGCCGTTCATCAGGCCTTCGAGATGCGCGACCAGACCCATGCGTGGATTGGCCAGGGCTCCCGAAACGAAACCGGTCAGCATTCCCGCCATGAGCAACAGGGCTCCAAGAGCCACGAGCCTGCGTTCCATCGTCATTGCCCCTCTCCCTTGCTTTCCTTATCCTTGCGACCGCCCCCGCTCGATCACGGCCAGACGGCGCGCTTCGACGTCGGCGGCGTCGACCTTGCCGTTCATCGCCGTCGAAACCCGCGCTTCCAGCGCCAGCGCCTCGCCAAAGGGAAGCGCATAGCCATCGTCGATCAGCTGCTTGTAGGCGCTTGTCATGCGCGGCTCGATGCTTGCCATGTCCTGCGCCAGCGCAATCGCAGCAGGAAGCAGGTCGGCCGGTGCCACGACGCGATTGACCAGCCCCCACGCCAGCGCCTGCCCGGCGTCGATGAAGTTGCCGGTGAGCGAGAGCTCCTTCGCCCGCGAGATTCCGATCATCCGCGAGAGCTTCTGCGACAGCCCCCAGCCCGGCATGATCCCGACCCGCGCATGGGTATCGGCAAAGCGCGCGTTTTCGGAAGCGATCAGCACATCGCAGGCGAGTGCCAGCTCGAAGCCGCCGGTTATGGCCACGCCGTTGATCGCGCCGACCACTGGCTTGCGGCACTGCTCCACCGCCTTGACCGGATTGCGCGTTGCCTCAGCAGCGTTGGCATCGCCGAGATTGGAGGTGTCTGCGCCAAGCTCCTTGAGATCGAGTCCGGCGGTGAAGGCCCGCTCACCCGCGCCGGTCAGAACCACAGCGCGCACGCCCTCATCGGCATCAACCTCGCGCATGACCCGCGCCAGTTCAGCCCGCAGCGCAGACGACAGCGCGTTCATCGCTTCCGGACGATTGAGCGTGACCACGGCAACCGCGCCATCGCGTTCGATCTTCACAAGCATCGAAATCTCCCTTAAGGGGACGATTAAACGCACTACACGGAGGCTTGGCAAGAGCCCAGACGACAAGATCGCGCTTGCTTTCCGTGCCAGAATCGCTAAGCGCCGCCCCTTCACCGGCATCTGGCCAGTGAAATGCAAGAAAGCCGGAGGGGCCCCGCAATCCCGCGGATCAGCCAGCGATCGGTTAGAGAGATAAGGAAGCACAAAGCATGCCGCTTTACGAGCATGTCTTTTTGGCTCGCCAGGATCTGAGCCAGGCTCAGGTTGACGCGCTTGCCGCCGCCGCCACCGAAATCGTCGAGAGCAACAACGGCAAGGTCACCAAGACCGAGACCTGGGGCCTCCGTTCGCTGGCCTACAAGATCCAGAAGAACCGCAAGGCACACTTCGTCCTGCTGAACATCGAAGCTCCCGGCGCCACCATCGCCGAGCTCGAGCGCCAGACGCAGATCAACGAAGACGTGATCCGCTACATGACCGTCCGCGTTGACGAGCATGAAGGTGGTCCGTCGGTGATGATGCGCAAGAACGACCGCGAGCGCAGCCGCCGCCGCGAACGCGAAGGGGAATAAGACATGGCTCGTCCGTTTTTCCGTCGCCGCAAGAGCTGCCCGTTCTCGGGCAAGAACGCGCCGAAGATCGACTACAAGGATGTGCGCCTGCTTCAGGGCTTCATGTCCGAGCGTGGCAAGATCGTCCCGTCGCGCATCACCGCCGTTTCGGCGAAGAAGCAGCGTGAGCTGAGCCAGGCGATCAAGCGCGCCCGGCACATCGGCCTCCTGCCCTACATCGTCAAGTAAGGAGCGCTACCCATGCAGATCATCCTGCTCGAGCGCATCGAGAAGCTGGGTTCGATCGGTGACGAAGTCACCGTGAAGGACGGCTACGCACGCAACTTCCTTCTTCCCAACAAGAAGGCCCTGCGCGCCAACGAAGCCAACCGCAAGGTCTTCGAAGCCAACCGCGCCCGCATCGAAGCCGAAAACGCCGCCCGCCGTGAAGACGCCAAGGTCGAATCGGCCAACGTCGAAGGCAAGGAAGTCGTGCTCATCCGCGCCTCGTCGAACGCCGGCCAGCTCTACGGCTCGGTCTCGGTCCGCGACATCTCCGACGCACTGGCTGAACAGGGCGCCAAGGTGACCAAGTCGATGGTCGTGCTGGAGCGCCCGATCAAGACGCTGGGCGTGTACACCGTCAAGGTCGCACTGCACCCGGAAGTCTCTGTCAACGTCAAGGTCAACGTCGCCCGTTCGGCCGACGAAGCCGCTCTGCAGTCGCAGGGCGTCAACGTCATCGACGCGATGTTCGACACCGAAGTCGGCGGCTTCACCGAAGCCTACGATCCCAATGCGGAACCCGGTGAAATCCCGGCCGAGCTGCTGGAAGGCAGCGAGGAAGCAGAAGCCTGAGGCTTCGCTACCGCTACGGCAAACTGAATTGGGGGCGTCCTTCGGGGCGCCCCTTTTTCGTTGGGGCGACTTGGTTGGGGCGACTTGGTTGGTGCAGCGGCAAACGCCCTTTTTCGCCACGCTTCTTTGCAGTGCAACAAAGCCGCGCTACAACTTGCCCGATGGCTACAACCGAAACGATCCTCGCCGAACTTTCCCGCCTTTACGACAGCGCCGTTGCCCAGCTTCGCGAAGACATCGCAGCCTATGCCAACACCGGCGCCACCCCTTCGATCAACAAGCGCCACGATGGCAGCTACTGCTATCCCGAGCTGCGCATCAGGCTGGAAAACGATCCGGACAACGAATCCACAGGGCGCGCCTTCGGGCGGCTGACGCAGCGTGGCGACTATGCCTGCACGGTCACCCGCCCCACCCTGTTTGCCGATTACCTGGCCGAACAGATCGAGCTGATCCGCTCATCCTACAACGTGCGCATCGAAGTCGGTCGGTCACGTCAGGAAATCCCCTTCCCCTACGTGCTCGACGGAGCCTATGGCGCACAGATCGGCAGGGTCAGCCCGCCGGAACTGGCCAAGCATTTCCCGGCCACCGACCTTGCCCATATCGGCGACGAGATTGCCGATGGAGAATACAACGTCGGTGACGGTCCGATGCCGCTCTCACTGTTCGATGGCTTGCGCACCGATTTCAGCCTCGCCCGCCTCGCGCACTATACCGGCACGCAGATCGAAGACTTCCAGCGCTACATCCTGTTCACCAACTATCATCGCTATGTCGACGAATTCGTCGACTGGGCGGGCCAGCAGATCGATGGCGAGAGCTACATCGCGCTCACCGGCGCAGGTGGCCTGAGCCTCGACGCACGGACGGACAATGCTCGCGGGCGCCTGTCCGACACCGCATGGCGGCGGCACCAGATGCCCGCCTATCACCTCGTCGCGCCGGACAAGTCAGGCATCACGCTGGTCAACATCGGCGTCGGCCCGTCCAATGCCAAGACGATCTGCGACCACCTCGCCGTGCTCCGCCCCGAGGCCTGGCTGATGATCGGCCACTGCGGCGGCCTGCGACCCACGCAGAAGATCGGCGACTACGTGCTCGCCCACGCCTATCTGCGCGACGATCACGTGCTCGATCCGGTGCTGCCACCGGAAATCCCCATTCCCGCCATCGCCGAAGTTCAGGTCGCGCTGCAGAGGGCGGCCGAACTCGTCTCGGGCGAAGGCGGCACAGATCTCAAGAAGCGCATGCGCACCGGCACCATCGTCACCACCGATGATCGCAACTGGGAACTGCGCTACAGCCACTCCGCCCGCCGCCTGTCGCTCAGCCGCGCGGTCGGCATCGATATGGAAAGCGCGACGATCGCCGCCCAGGGCTATCGCTTCCGCGTGCCCTACGGAACGCTGCTGTGCGTCTCGGACAAGCCCCTGCATGGCGAGATCAAGCTGCCGGGGCAGGCCAACCGCTTCTACGAGGAAGCCATCGCCGCACACCTCGCCATCGGCACCACCGCCTGCGACCTACTGCGCCGCGAAGGCCCCCGCCTCCACAGCCGCAAGCTGCGCGCGTTCAACGAACCGCCGTTCCGTTGAGGCAATGGGTGGTCTGTTTCTGAAACGTCATGGGCCCCGGCCTTCGCCGGGGTGACGGTGGTGAGATATGGTCAGTTTTCTCGTCACCCCGGCGAAGGCCGGGGCCCATAACCTCTGCCGTGGCACCCGAACCCAGCCGCGCAGAACGAGTCAACTAGCCCAACACCCAAAACGAAAAGGCAACCCGGAGCAGCTAGCCCTGCTCGCGGATTGCCCAGGTTGCGTCCCTGCACCCGGGGTGGCCGGGGCGGGCTCCGTTACTTGAAAACTTCGGTGCCGAGCGTGTCCATGGCCGAGCGGAACATGTCGACAGAGTTCGAGAAGACCTCGAAGTCGATGCCCTTTCCGGTCACCACGTCCCAGGTCATCATCACCCCGTCGTCCTTGCCCAGCGAGACCGAGGCGAAGCGGGTGTTGCGGTTGAAGCGCACCGCATCTTCTGCGGTGAACTTCTTCTCCGGCGTGAAATTGGCAACGAACTGCAGCGACTGGCAGCTGTCGTGGGTCTTCTCGTTGCATTCGTAGAACAGCAGGGCCGCCTGCCAGCCGCCGATCTCGGTATTGATCAGGGGATCGCCGTTTGCGTCCTTGGCAAGTTCTGCGGTGTAACCGAGGTTCTTGAGCGCTTCGGCAACGCTGTCCGGCTTTACGGCGGACACGGTCGTCGCAGCATTGGCAGCTGCGGGAACCAGAACGCCTGCCAGCATCGCGGCAAGCAGCTTCCTTGAAATCATTGCATCCTCAATCCCGAGAGAGCTCTTGTCGGCCCGTTCGTTATGGAGGGAAGCTGCCACCAATGCCTGAGGTCGGCAAGGGGGTCTTGCAGCCTTTTTCAGTCGCGCAGGAAAGCGACCAGTTCGCGCCCCATTTCGGGCCGCGTCACGCAGCTCATGTGCGTGCCGGGGATGAAGGTCAGCACGGCATCGGCCAGCACTTGCGCCAGCCTTTCGGCAGAGCCGTTGTCGTTGTCCTGATCGCCGCACAGCACCTGCGTCGGCATGGTGATCGCGGCAAGCTCGGCCGGATCGGTATCGGCCATCGTCCCCAGAAGCAGGCGCGCCGCCACGCGATCGACGCCCATGGTCTTGAGGAACTGTTGCGAGAAATAGGCGGGGTCGTCGCGCTTGATCGTGCCGAACCGGTCGATCACGTCGAGGAAGAAATCCTGCCGCCGCGCCCATCCGGCAAGACCCTCGAGCCCCATGCCCGAAAGCACCAGCCTGCGCGGTCGCATCCCGGCAATCACCGCTCGCGCCGAGGTGCGCGAACCGAGCGAGAAGCCGACGAGGTCAAAGTCCGTGAGGCCAAGATGCGCAACCAAAGCTTCCAGATCGCGCACGAGCACGTCCTGCGGATAAGCGTCGGGATCGTGTGGCGCGGCGCTCTGCCCATGCACCCGCAAGTCCGGCATCAAGCATTCGAACCCGGCCTCTGCCAGTTGCGCTGCCGTTCCGAACTTGATCCAGTTGACCTCAGCCGAGGAAAACAGCCCATGCAGCAGCACCACCGGCCTTCCCTGCCCCATCCGGTGCAGCGCCAGCGGCGCGCTGCCGTGGCCGGGGAAGGACTCGGTGGTGACTGCCGTCATGGAATGGCTCAGCCCTTCTTGAGGTGGCGGCGGCCGAGCAGTTCGGCGATCTGCACCGCGTTGAGGGCCGCACCCTTGCGCAGGTTGTCAGACACGCACCACAGCGAAAGGCCGCTGTCGACGGTCGGATCTTCACGCACGCGCGAGATGAACGTGGCATAGTCACCAACGCATTCGACCGGGGTCACGTATCCGCCGTTCTCGCGCTTGTCGATCAGCATGACGCCGGGAGCTTCGCGCAGGATGTTCTGGGCCTGCTCGGCGCTGATCTCGTCCTCGAACTCGATGTTCACCGCTTCGGAGTGGCCGACGAAAACCGGCACGCGCACGCAGGTCGCGGTCAGCTTGATCTTGGGATCAAGGATCTTCTTGGTCTCGGCAACCATCTTCCACTCTTCCTTGGTGGAACCGTCGTCGAGGAACACGTCAATGTGCGGGATCACGTTGAACGCGATCTGCTTGGTGAACTTCTTGGCTTCGAGCGGATCGCCCACGAAGATCGCGCGGCTCTGCTCGAACAGCTCGTCCATGCCTTCCTTGCCCGCGCCGGAAACCGACTGGTAGGTGGCAACGACGACGCGCTTGATCCTTGCGGCATCGTGGAGCGGCTTCAAGGCCACGACCAGCTGCGCGGTCGAGCAGTTGGGGTTCGCGATGATGTTCTTCTTGGTGTAGCCGTCGATGGCGTCCGGGTTCACCTCAGGCACGATCAGCGGCACGTCCGGGTCCATGCGGTAGAGCGACGAGTTGTCGATCACCACGCAGCCTGCAGCGGCAGCCTTGGGGGCATAGATCTGGGTCGGGCCCGAACCTGCGGCGAAGAGCGCAATGTCCCAGCCGGTGAAGTCGAAGTTCTCGATGTTGCGGACCTTGAGCTTCTTGCCGGTCTCACCAAAATCGATCTCGGTGCCCTGCGAGCGCGGCGAGGCGACTGCCGCGATCTCGTCGCAGGGAAACTCGCGCTCGGCCAGAATGTTGAGCATCTCGCGGCCCACATTCCCCGTCGCGCCGACCACTACAACCCGGTAACCCATTTCCATTCCCTTCCTGCGGCCCGCCCTTCGTTCAGCGGACGGGCCGTGCTCTAGCGGCTGGTTCCGACCAGCCAAGTGTTTTGGGCTTTAGGCCCATGAAGTGAGGCTACTTCCCGCTCCCCGCGCCATTACGGTCAAGGAAGCGGAAAATCGTCTCGTACAAGTGCTGGCTCACCTTCGGGCCGCTGATGCGGTGGGTGTAGCCGGGATAGAGCATCATCTCGAACGGCACCGCCTCGGCCTGCATCTTGGCGATAATCGCGCTGGCGTTCTCGAACACCACGTTGTCATCGGCCATGCCGTGGATGATCAGCAGCGGATCGCTGATCTTGCTCGTTTCGGCCAGCGCGTTCGACTTTTCATAAACCTTTGGCAGCTTGGTCGGGTCGCCAAGATAGCGCTCGGTATAGGTCGTGTCGTACATCTGCCACTTGGTCACCGGCGCCACGGCGATGCCCGCCGCATAGGCGCCCGGATTGGCCTCGAGCATCTTGATCGACATGTATCCGCCATAGGACCAGCCGAAAGTGCTGATCTTGTCAGCATCGACGAACGGCTGCTTCTTAAGCCACATCGCGCCTGCCAGCTGGTCCTCGACCTCGACCGAGCCCATCGCATGATGCAGCGCCGAGGCGAACTTCACGCCACGGTTCTCCGACCCGCGATTATCGATGGCGAAGTAGATGTAACCCTTGTCGACAATCGCCTGCGCCAGCGCACCCTGGAAGCCCTTGCCCACCACCTGCGCGGTCGGCCCGCCATAGTGGTAGGTGAAGACGGGGTACTTCTTGCCGGGCTCCAGCGGCGGCGTGATCATCATGTAGTGCAGCGGGGTACCGTCAGCCGCCGGGATCGTGCCGAACTGTGCAGGGCGATGGCTGGCAAGGTAGGGCGCATAGGGGTGCGCGCCTGCAACCTTGTTCTCCTCGATCCACGCAAGGCGCTTGCCGGTAGTGTCGGCAATGTACGACTGCGCCGGCTGCGCGTCTGACGAGCGCGAGATCATCAGCGTCTGCCCGCTCTTGTCCATGCTCGCGCCGTTGACCCAGCCGAGCTCGGTCAGTCGCGTCAGCTTGCCCGGAGCCTTGAGGTCCATCGCATAGACCTGTTGCGCCAGAACGTCGTCCTTGGTGCCGGTGAGGTAAAGCTTGCCGCCCTTCTCATCGACGCCGACGAGCCCGGTAACGACCCACTCGCCCTTGGTCAGCTGGCTCCACTTGCCCTTGTTGAAGCGATAGAGGTGCCCGAACCCGTCACGCTGAGACCACCAAACCAGACTGCCGTCCGAAAGGAAGCGGTAGCTGTCGGACAGGTCGATCCAGTGCTTGTCCGCTGCCTTCTCGCTGAACAGCACGCTCGACTTGCCGGTCGCGGGATCGACCTTGAGCATGTCGAGCACGGTTTGCTCACGGTTCATCCGCTGGACGTAGAGCGTCTTGCCATCGGGTGCCCAGTCGACGCGGGCGAGGTAGATGTCCTTGTTCGCGCCAAGGTCGACCTGCACCCGGTTCGAACCGTCCGGACCCATGACATAGAGCGAGACTTCGGCATTGGGCGTGCCCGCCGCCGGATAGCGCTGGTCGAAAGTCTTGGTGCCTTCCGCGCCGATCGCCGCGCGCGTAACCACGCCGACCATGCTCTCGTCGAAGCGCTCGACCGCAATGCGGCTTTCATCGGGCGACCACCAGAAGCCGTTGAAGCGGTTCATTTCCTCCTGCGCAACGAACTCGGCCTCGCCCCAATGGACGTCCGCGTTCGTCTCCTCGGGCGTGATCGCTTGCGCCGCCGCGCCCGTCACCGGCCCTGCCCACAAACGCCGGTCACGCACGAAGGCAATGTGCTCCCCCTTGGGCCCGAGCTTCGGCGTCAGTTCCCCGCCCTTGGTGCCCTCAACCTTGCGCACCGAGCCATCGAGACCTGCCAGCAACAGATCGCCGTCCACCGGCACCAGCACCGACTTGCCGTCCGCAGCCCATTCGTAGGACACGATGCCCTTGAGATCGCCGATGCGCTGCCGCTCGCGCTGCATCTTCTCGGCCTCGGTCAACTGGCGACCGGACGAGAGCTTGAGCGAATCCACCAGCATCTTCCACTCGCCGGTCTGGCGGTCGAAGCCCCACAGGTCGTAGCGCTCGCGGTCGTCGGCGCGGTTGCGCAGCAGCGTCAGGTAGCGGCCATCGGGCGAAAGCTTCACCGCGCGCGGTGCCGGACCATTCAGGCTCGGGCTGGCAAAAACGCGCTCGAACGTCAGGTTCTTGGCTTCAGCGGGCGCGGCAGTGGTCATCGGTGATCCCTGTTGGGCAAGCGCGGGCGCGGCGATGATGGTTGAAAGCGCGCAGGCGGCGAGCAGGCGAAAATGACGCATGGGTTTTCGGTATCCTCTGGCCCGGCTTGTCACCGGGGCATGTTTGCGATGCGCCTAGGTGGCCCGAAATGGTTGCGTATGAAAGCAGAAAAGGCGCCCTGGCTCTGAGCCAGGACGCCTTTCTAACACGTTAGCCGTGTCGCGGCGTTTAGTCCCTTGGGCTCAGGCCTTGGTGACCTTGCGCTCAGCAATACGCGCCGATTTGCCGGTGCGGCCACGAAGATAGTAGAGCTTCGCACGACGCACGACACCACGGCGCACCACGGTAATCGAATCGATGTTGGGCGAGTAGAGCGGGAACACGCGCTCCACGCCTTCGCCGAACGAGATCTTGCGAACGGTGAAGTTCGAGCCGAGGCCACGGTTCGAGCGCGCGATGCACACGCCTTCGTAGGCCTGGATACGGGTACGCTCGCCTTCGACGACGCGCACGCCGACGCGGACGGTATCGCCTGCGCGGAAGTCCGGAATTTCCTTCTTCGCCTTGAATTCGGCGATGGCTTCAGCTTCAAGCTGCTGAATCAGGTTCATTTTCAATCGTCCTGCACTTCACGCTGCGCGCCAGAGGCAGACTGGACCCGAACGCCGATGTGGCGCTCCCAAAGGTCCGGCCTGCGTAACCGTGTGTCGATCTCGGACTGTGACTTGCGCCAAGCCGCGATTTTCGCATGATCCCCCGATCGCAGCACTTCAGGGATCGTGCGCCCTTCCCACTCAGCAGGTCGGGTGTAGTGCGGGTATTCAAGGAGGCCGTTCTCGAACGACTCCTCATGCCCGCTAGAAGCCGCGCCCATTACGCCGGGAAGCAGCCGAATGCAAGCGTCGAGCAGCATCAGCGCGGCACATTCGCCGCCGGAAAGCACGATGTCGCCGACCGAGACTTCCTCGACCTCGCGTCCCTCGAAAATCCGCTCGTCAAAACCCTCGAACCGCCCGCACAATACGATCACGCCCGGCCCTTCGGCAAGCTCCCGCACCCGCTCCTGCGTCAGCGGCTTGCCCCGAGGCGTCATTGCGATCACCGGGCAGCCGGGGTGCGCTTCCCGCGCATGGTCGATGGCTTTGGAAAGCACATCCACCCGCAACACCATCCCCGCCCCTCCGCCTGCCGGCGTGTCGTCGACGGTCTTGTGCTTGTCGATGGCAAAGTCGCGGATCTGCACCGCATCCATCGCCCACGTCCCCTCCCGCAACGCGCGCCCCGCAAGGCTGACGCCCAGCGGACCGGGAAACATCTCAGGGTAGAGGGTGAGGACTGTGGCGGCGAAGGTCATGGTTCCAGCCAATGGCCTGCTTCGATCACTTTCGCAATGTGCCCCAGCTCCAGCCGCTCGTAGGGGCTGGGGTCGAAAAGCCGCCCCCGGATCGGCCATGTGATCAAGCGCCAGACCAGCCAGAATGGAGCCAATGGGGATATGCCTTCATCGAGCAAAGCGAAACGCTGCCAAGGCCATTGCCACACTTGATCGCCAAACTCCTGCGCGAGTGCTTCGGCAAGGTCTTCGACGTCACCACCGGATATGCCGATATCCTGATCAATCGCAGACGCAAAAGTCAGTCGATCCCGCCGCACACCTGTCTGTTCAGCGACAATCTCCATGACCCGGTCCAAAGTCGAGGACATCAAACCGTCCAGTTCTCAACCACCAACCCCGGCACATCCCGGAAGTCCGCTTCGTTGTCCGTCACCACGATCAACCCGTGCGACAGTGCATGCGCCGCGATCAGCCGGTCATAGCTCGCGCGCTTGAACGGGAGTTCTGCATAAGCCTGCGCCGCCTTGAAATCGAAGTCCAGCACCGGCACTTCCTCCACGAACGCCCTAAGCTGCTCAGTCGCAGGTGGCTTTTCGTTCGCCGATCCAAAGGCGACCTCGGCGTAACAGATCGCCGACGTCACCATCTCGCCCGCCTCGCATTGCGAAGCACGCGCATAGATGCCCGCATCCTGATTCATGACCAGCGCGATGATGATGTTGCTGTCGAGCAGGTATTTCACTGCCCGTCCTTTGAAGGATCACGGCTGCGCAACGGGCGATCTTCGAAGACCCGATCCTCGCGCCGGATCGGCTTGAGGCTCGTCGCAGAGCCCGCAACCTTGGCAATGTTGAACATCCGCTTGGGCTGCTCGACAGGCTCGTAGGAAAGGAACTGCCCATCCTCGACCAAAAGGTCCATCTCCATTCCGGCGGAAAGCTTGGTGCCAGCCGGGATGCGGACGGCAAGAGAATTACCCGACCTGAACACCTTGGTGCGGTGACGCTGCTTCTCGATGGTTTTCAGCCAAGGGGCAGAACCAAACACCCGCATGTTGAATTTCTTGCGTTCTTCGCGAACCTTGCCGTCTTCCGCCATCACGGCCTCCGTATATACGCAATGTATATACTACTCCGCCCAGCCCGCCTCAATCACAATCCGCTCGTCGGTCCATTCCGGAACCGCTTGCGGCTTCATCGGCACCATGAAGGTCTTGCCGTCGGCCTTGCGGATTTCGATCACGTCGCCCGCGCCGAAGTTCTCGACGCCGACGCATTCGCCAAGCGCTTCGCCCTCGGTCGATACCGCAGGCAGGCCGAGCAGGTCGGCGTGGTAATATTCGCCCTCGGCCAGTGGAGGGAGCGAGGAGCGGGGCACTGTCAATGCCGTGCCGCGCAGCTTTTCCGCCGCCGTGCGATCGGTAACTTCGGCAAAGCGGGCAATCGCACCGCCTTTGCCGTCATCGCGCATCGACGTGACGGTAAGCGCTGAATCGTTGAAGGCGCGGTAGCGCTTCAACGCGCCCGCGCCTTCACCAAACAGCTTCAAGCGGACCTCGCCCGCCACTCCATGCGCGCCGATGATGGCGGCGAGGGTGACGGGCCTATCCCGCATGACGCCGCGCAAGATCAGGCTTCCGTCTGCTCTTCAGCAGCAGCTTCGACAGCCGGAGCTTCTTCAGCCGGAGCAGCCGATGCGGCAGCAGCAGCTTCAGCGGCTTCACGAGCCTTCTCGGCCCTTTCCTCGGCGCGCTCCTGAGCCTTCTTGCCGGGGACGCCAGCCTTCGGGTTCAGCGTAACCTTGCGCTCCTTGATGCCGGCCTTGTCGAGCAGGCGGGCAACGCGGTCGGTCGGCTGTGCACCAACGCCGAGCCAGTAGCGCACGCGGTCTTCGACCAGACGGACGCGGTTTTCATCGTCCTTGGCGAGCAGCGGGTTGTAGGTGCCAACCTGCTCCAGGTACTTGCCGTCGCGCGGGGCGCGGCTGTTGGAGACGACGACCTTGTAGTACGGGCGCTTCTTCGAGCCACCACGCGAAAGACGAAGAGAAACAGACATTTGATCAACCTTTCAGCGAAATTGTATTAATCGGTAAACTTCAGGAAATTCAGCGCTTCTTGAGCAGGTCGCCAAAGTTGCCGGGGAGCCCCCCGGAACCGAGGCCGGGCAGTCCGCCCCCGCCCATGCCGCCCCCAAGACCACCGAGGCCTCCGGGCCCCATCTGCTGGTCGAGGCCCGGCATGGCGGCACCAAGGCCACCCTTGCCGAACAGCGCGCCCAGCCCCTTGAGGCCGCCCATCTTCTTGATCTGCTTCATGGCCTTGGCCATTTCCTGATGCATCTTCAGAAGCTTGTTGACGTCCTGCACTTGCGTGCCCGAGCCCTTGGCCACGCGGATCTTGCGCTTGGCGTTGAGCAGCTCGGGCTTCTCGCGCTCCTTGGGCGTCATCGAACCGATGATCGCGTCCATGCGCAGCAGCACCTTGTCGTCCATTCCGGACTGCGCCATCGCCGCCTTGGCCTTCTTCATGCCGGGCATCATGCCCGCCAGAACACCAAGACCGCCCATGTTCTGCATCTGCCGCAGCTGGGTGCGAAGGTCGTTCATGTCGAACTGACCCTTCGACATGCGCTGCGCCAGCTTCTCGGCATCTTCGGCGTCAATCGTTGCCGCCGCCTTCTCGACGATGGAGACGATGTCGCCCATGCCGAGGATGCGGCCGGCCACGCGTTCCGGGTGGAACGGTTCGATCGCGTCGAGCTTTTCGCCGGTGCCCGCAAACTTGATCGGCTTGCCGGTCACCGCGCGCATCGACAGCGCCGCACCACCGCGCGCATCGCCGTCCATGCGGGTCAGCACGACGCCGGTAAGATCAACCTCGCCCGAGAACGACTGCGCGACGTTGACCGCGTCCTGACCCGTCAGCGAGTCAACGACGAGCAGCGTTTCGCGCGGGACCGAGACGGCGGCAACCGCCTTCATCTCGTCCATCAGCGACTGGTCGACGTGGAGACGGCCTGCTGTGTCGAGCAGCAGCACGTCGACCGCCTGCAGCTTGGCGGCATTCACCGCGCGCGTGGCAATGTCGACCGGCATCTGGCCGGCGATGATCGGCAGCGTGGCAACGCCCGCCTGCTCACCCAGCACCTTGAGCTGTTCCTGCGCTGCCGGACGGTTTACGTCCAGCGAAGCCATCAGGACCTTCTTGCCCTGCTTCTCTTTCAGCAGCTTGGCGATCTTGGCGGTGCTGGTCGTCTTGCCCGAGCCCTGCAGGCCGACCATCATGATCACGACCGGCGGCGCGGCATTAAGGTCAAGCTCAGCGGTGCCGCCGCCGAGCATCTCGACCAGCGCATCGTTGACGATCTTGACGACCTGCTGGCCGGGAGTAACCGACTTCAGGACCGACTGGCCGACGGCCTGTTCGGAAACGGAATCGATGAAACGGCGAACAACGGGCAGCGCAACGTCGGCTTCGAGCAGCGCGATGCGCACTTCACGCATGGCCGCAAGGACGTCTTCCTCACGTAGCGCGCCGCGGCCGCGCAGGCGATCGAAAACGCCTCCAAGCCGGTCTGACAGACTATCGAACACGCGTCGTTCCCATCACCATGCCCTTGATCGCATGCCATTTTCGCGAAACGCGAAAAACGCCGGTGGGCGAAACCTCGCCGACCAGCGTGTGGCATCCTGAACAGGGGCCGTTGTTGAATCCGCAAGACGCAAAGGCGCTTGCAGGGGCGGCCCATAGCCTTGCTTGCGCCCGAAGGCAAGCGGATTGGCCCGGCCCCATGCCAGACCATGCTGCCGGACGCCCGGAACACCGCGAGGTTAAGGACGGCCTTAACCAAAACTTCAGGACGTTCCCCTACCTCTAGCACCGTAGGGCCAAAGGCACGTCCGACAGGGACCGGTCTGCGGCGCGGAGGAAGGCGAAAGCAGGGGTATGGCGACAGCGCCGCTAAACGCAGGACCAGCAGGTCCGGGACCACTCACGAGCGAGGGGACAGACCCGTCGGGCCATCGCAACCCCCACGATTTCGTGGGGCTCGGCATCATCGTTGCCGCGGTTCTGCTGTTCGTCGCCAACGGTTCCTCCGTGCTGCACGATTTTCTGCAGGCACTCGCCACCGGCACGCGTCCGCGCGAACCGATGCTTGGCACCGCGTTGGTCCTCAACATCGCACTGCTGTTGTTTGGCTGGCGCCGCTACGTCGATCTGACACGCGAGGTCGATCAGCGTCGCGAGGCCGAAGAGACTGCCCACAAGCTCGCCCACACCGATCCGCTGACCGGCTGCCTCAACCGCCGCAGCATCGGCCCTGCCCTGCAGGACATGATCCAGGCGGCCCGCACCACCGGTCACGAGGTCGTGGCGATGATGATGGACCTCGACAACTTCAAGCGCTCGAACGACGTCCACGGCCATCAGGCGGGCGACGCCGTGTTGCTCCACACCGCCGAACGCATCCGCGCGATCCTGCCCGAACGCTCGATCATGGCGCGTCTCGGCGGCGACGAGTTCGCCTTCGCCGCGATTTACGATCCCGACCATGCCGAAGCGATCGACCGGCTGATGATCCGGCTCAACGCTGCCATAGCCCGCCCCGTCGATGTCGAGGGCATGTCGCTTGAAGTGACAGCGTCGATCGGACTTGCCAACACGACGCCTGGCGATCAGGCAATCCTTGCCGAAACGCTGCTGCACCGCGCCGACCTTGCCATGTACCAGGCCAAGAAGGCCGGACGGAACCGCTATTGCTGGTTTGAGCAGAACATGGAAAGCGAACTGCGCTTCCGCAGCGAACTGGAACGCGGCATCCGCGAGGGGATTCCGCGGGGCGAGTTCGTCCCCTATTACGAAAAGCAGATCGATCTCGATACCGGCGAACTGGCGGGCTTCGAAATGCTGGCCCGCTGGAAAAGCCCAAAGCATGGCCTGCTCAGCCCCGAACTGTTCATCCCGATTGCCGAGGAGATCGGCTTGATCTCGGAGCTTTCGGAAAACCTCATCCGTCAGGCCCTGCGCGATGCGCGCGAGTGGGACCCGAAGCTCACGCTTTCGGTAAACATCTCGCCGCTTCAGTTGCGCGATCCGTGGTTTGCGCAGAAGCTGCTCAAGCTGCTGGTGGAAGCCAACTTCCCCCCGCACCGCCTCGACATCGAGATCACCGAGACCTGCCTGCACGAGAACATCGGCGTGGTTCGCACGCTGATCACCAGCCTCAAGAACCAGGGCATCCGCATCAGCCTCGACGATTTCGGCACGGGCTATTCAAGCCTCGCGCAATTGCGCACCCTGCCGTTCGACCAGATCAAGATCGACCGCTTCTTCGTGTCGAATCTCGGCAAGAACAAGGACAGCGCGACGATCATCGAGGCGATCTCCTCGCTCGGCAAGGGCATGGATCTGCCGATCACCGCCGAGGGAATCGAGACGCCGGAGGTTCTGGACGAGCTGGGCAAATATGGCTCGTTCAAGGGGCAGGGCTTCCTCTATGGCCAGCCCGCCGATGCCGACGCAGTCCGCGCCCTGCTCGCCGACAGCAAAATGCTGCCCTCGGCTCCGGAAGTCGAAGCCACGGAAGAGACACCTCGCTCGGCAACAGCCTGAATTCGGCTCTTTGCATTGCCATGAAGCGCACGAATCCCTAAGTCGCGCGCCATGCGCATTTCCTTCCGCAAGATGCACGGCCTCGGCAACGATTTCGTCGTGATCGACGCCCGCGAGGCGCCGGTTCCCATGACCACGCGGCGCGCTACCGCACTGGCCGACCGCCGCACCGGCATCGGCTGTGATCAGCTGATCGTGCTCGAACCGTCTGATGTCGCGAATGTGCGGATGCGGATCTTCAACAATGATGGCAGCGAGGTCGAAGCCTGCGGCAATGCCAGCCGCGCTGTTGGACTTCTCCTTGGCGGCACCCAGAGCATCGAGACGCTCGGTGGCCTCATTCGCTCCGAAGCGGGTGTGGAAGGGGTGTCGGTCGATATGGGTTCGCCCCGCTTTGGCTGGCAAGAGATACCCCTGAGTTATGCCATGGATACCCTGGAGTTGCCGGTTGGCTGGGAAGAGTTGGAGAATCCCGTCGGCGTCAATGTCGGCAACCCTCACGCGGTATTTTTCGTGCCGGATGCCGATGCCGTCGACCTCGAAAGACTGGGTCCAAGTATTGAAAATGACCCGGTTTTTCCCGAACGCGTGAACGTCAACGTCGCCAGTATTGTCGGCCCGGACCACCTCAAGCTGCGCGTATGGGAGCGCGGCGCAGGCCTGACGCGGGCTTGCGGCACCGGAGCATGTGCCACTGCCGTCGCCGCCATGCGTCGCAAGCTGACCGGCCGCAAGGTCCGGGTGGACCTGCCCGGCGGACCGCTGACGATTGCCTGGCCCAAAGGCGGCACCATCGAGATGACCGGCCCTGCCGCGCTGAGCTTTGAGGGATCGTTCGAGGACGCCGACTTCCCGGCATGAGCGGTCCCATCGTCTCTCTGGGCTGCCGCCTCAACATTGCGGAAAGCGAGGCGATACGCGGGTTTCTCGCCGATGGTCCGCCGACGGTCGTGGTCAATTCCTGCGCGGTGACGGCAGAAGCCGTGCGCCAGTCGCGCCGTGCGGTGCGGCGGCTGCGGCGCGAAAATCCCGATGCGCGTCTGGTGGTTACGGGCTGCGCGGCAACGATTGAACAGGACGCCTTTGCCGCGATGGCCGAGGTCGATGCAGTGGTGCCCAATGCCGACAAGCTGAAACCGGCAGCCTGGCATACAAGCGATGGCAGGAAGCCGGTCATTTGCACCGAGACGAGCAAGCATACCCGCGCTTTCATCCCGGTGCAGAACGGCTGCGATCATGCCTGCACGTTCTGTATCATCCCGCAAGGCCGCGGCAGCAGCGCTTCACTTGCCGTGGCTGACGTGATCGAGGCCATCGCCCGGCATGACGGCGTCGGCGAAGTCGTGCTGACGGGCGTGGACGTCACCTCGTGGGGGGCGGACCTGCCGGGCGAGCCGCGCCTTGGCGATCTGGTTTCGGCGATCCTGAACGCCTTCCCCGCCCTGCCCCGCCTGCGCCTGTCCTCGCTCGACGGGGTGGAAATCGACCCGCTGCTGTTCGACCTGATCACCACCGAACGACGCTTGATGCCGCACGTCCACCTCTCGCTGCAATCGGGCAGCGACATGATCCTCAAGCGGATGAAGCGGCGGCATTCTCGCGAGCAGGCGATCAGGCTGGTTCGGAGAATGAAGGCGATGCGGCCCGAGATTGCCATTGGCGCAGACCTGATCGCGGGTTTTCCAACCGAAACTCCCGAAATGCATGCCGACAACGTCTCGATCGTGCGCGAGTGCGGCGTGGTCCACGGCCATGTGTTTCCCTACTCACCCCGCCCCGGCACGCCAGCGGCGCGAATGCCGCAAGTCGAGCCGGTGATCGTGCGCGAGCGGGCCGCCGAGGTGCGCGCTGCCGCTGCCGATGAACGTGCCCGCTGGCTCGCCTCGTTGCTCGGGCATCCGGCACAGGTGCTTGCCGAGCGCGACGGAACCGGCCATGCGGGACACTTTGCAAGCTATCGCGTTCCGCAAGGCACTCCGGTGGGCAGCCTTGTCATGGTGACGCCGACAAAGATCGTTGAAGGAATACTGGAATGAGTGGCGAAAGCTGGTCCGATCGAATCCTCGGGGGCTTCCGCAAGACGTCCGAGCGGCTCGCCGAGAACCTCGGCGGCATAGTCGGTGCCTCGCGCCTGACCGAGGCGCAGCTTGACGATATCGAAGATGCGCTGATCCTTTCGGACCTCGGCCCGCGTGCAGCAGGGCGCATCCGCGAACGACTGAAGGGCGCACGGTTCGAGAACGGCGTGGACGAGCAGGGCTTGAAGGAAGCCGTCGCCGAGGAAATCGCTGCGATCCTGCGCCCCGTGGCCAAGCCGCTCGAGATCGTCGCCTTCCCGCGCCCGCAAGTGATCCTCGTGATCGGCGTGAACGGATCGGGAAAGACCACGACCATCGCCAAGCTGGCCCACCTGTTCCAGGAGCAGGACTACGGCGTCATGCTGGCAGCGGGCGACACCTTCCGCGCGGCTGCCATCGGCCAGCTCAAGGTGTGGGCCGAGCGGCTTGGCGTGCCGATCGTGACCGGGCCGGAAGGGGGCGACCCTGCGGCCATCGTGTTCGATGCGGTGAAGACCGCGACCGACACCGGCATCGATACGCTGATCGTCGATACCGCAGGACGCCTGCAGAACAAGCGCGAGCTGATGGACGAGCTGGCCAAGGTGCGCCGCGTGCTTGGCCGCCTGAACCCCGAAGCGCCGCATGACGTGGTGCTGGTGCTCGATGCCACCAACGGGCAGAATGCGCTGCAGCAGATCGAGATCTTCAAGGAGGTGGCGGGCGTGACCGGGCTTATCATGAGCAAGCTGGACGGCACCGCGCGCGGCGGCGTTCTGGTTGCAGCAGCAGAGCAGTACGGGTTGCCGATCCACGCCATCGGTGTGGGCGAAAAGATCGACGACCTGCGGCCCTTCGACCCCGACCTCGTCGCCAAGGTCATCGCGGGAGTGTTCCGGTGAGCGAAGTCCAGAAGAAGTCCGAGACGAAGCCAAAGTCCTCCTGGGTCAACCTGCTGGTGGACTACGGCCCGCTGCTCGTGTTCTTCCTCGCCTATCGCCATTTCAAGCGCGATGGTGGCGATGCGGGGCTTGCCGAAGTGGTGGCGGTGACCAAGGGCACGGCGGCGTTCATGGTCGCGACCGTCGCGGCGCTGATCATCTCGAAGCTGCGCCTTGGCAAGATCTCGCCGATGCTCTGGCTGTCGACGGTGCTGATCCTCGGATTTGGCACGCTGACGGTCCTGCTGGGCGATCCGTTCTGGATCCAGGTCAAGCCGACCGCGATCTACCTGCTGTTTGCCGCAGTCCTGTTTGCCGGGCTCGCCCGAGGCAAAGCGATGCTGCGCTATCTGCTGGAAGCCGCGTTCGACGGACTGGACGAGCAGGGCTGGCTCAAACTTTCGCGCAACTGGGCGTTCTTCTTCCTGTTCCTCGCCGCTCTCAACGAAGTGCTGCGCTACTTCTTCAACACGCAGAACGGCAATTTTGAAATCTGGCTTCAGGCCAAGCTCTGGGGCGTCACCACCCTGTCCTTCCTGTTCACTTTCGCGCAGATTCCGATGCTGATGAAGCACGGGCTTGCGGTCGAGGCCGAAACCGACGTCGAGCAGAACCCGCCGCACGATTGAACGTCCTGCCGACGCCAGCACTCTGCCTGCCCCTAATTTCGTGTGACATTTGCATCACAGCGCCTAATATGTGCGCCAACCGTGGGGGCATGGTCGTGCTCCCGCCATACGACGGTTGCACCATAAGGGGGAAATCTCATGGCCAAGTTCTTTGGCAATCTTCATCTCGTACTTGTCGTCGGCCTCGTCGCAGCCATTGCAGTGATGGTGGGCTACGGGGAGTTCGTTCCGCTCGATGCAAACTCGGTGCTGCGCTGGCTCCACACGTTCTTCGGCATCCTCTGGATCGGTCTGCTTTATTACCTGAACTTCGTCCAGGTGCCGTCCATGCCCAAGATCCCCGCCGAGCAGAAGGGCGCGATCACCGGGCATATCGCACCGAAGGTCTTCTTCTTCTTCCGCTACGCCGCGCTGCTGACCGTGCTCACCGGCCTCGCGATCTCGATCGTCAACGGCTATGGCCATGCTGCCCTCACTTTCTCGGGTGAAGGCAACGTGAACCTGATCGGCCTTGGCATGTGGCTGGCGATCATCATGGCGTTCAACGTGTGGTTCATCATCTGGCCCGCCCAGAAGAAGATTCTCGGCATCGTCGAAGCTTCGGCTGAAGAGAAGGCTGCTGCCGCTCCGCGCGCCCTTGCCGCCAGCCGCACGAACCTGCTGCTGTCGCTGCCGATGCTCTATTGCATGGTGAGCGCAAACCTCGGCTGATCCCTGCGATCAAGCGAGCCTGAAAAGGGCGCGGCGTCTGGTGACGCTGTGCCTTTTTCTTTGCCCCAGCGAGCCGCTGCACACGCAAAAGCCGCAGCGGGATAACAATGCGCTTTCGTGCGTTACCCCTTCGACCCGCCTTGCGGGTGCTACACGATAAGGGGAGTTTTCCACCACATGCGCAAGTTCACGCTTTTCGCCGCTGCTGCGGCCACTGCGCTCACGCTTTCGGCCTGCTCTGAAAAGACGCAGGATTCGGCCGCCACGACTGCGGAATCCGCTGGTAACGACGTGGCTAATGCTGCCGATCAGGCCGCCGCTGCAACCGACGAACTCGGCAGCAAGGCAGCCGCAGCCGTGGATGACGCTGCTGCCAAGACTGACGAAATGGCCGACAAGGCTGCAGCCAAGACCAAGCAGGAAGCGGCTGAAGCCGAAGCCAGCCTGCACAACGAATCCGTCGCGGAAGCCAAGAAGGACTGACGTGACGAACGCCGGGGCGGCCATGCCGCTCCGGCTTTTCCCTAGGCCGTAAACTCATAAAGCGCACCATCGAGGCGCCAGAATGGCGAACATATCCGGCCGAAAGGTCCGCCGCAGGGGCTGGTTGCCCCTGTAAGGGCGTTTCAATTCGAGATGGAAGCCATTCTGGCGTCCCTTCGGGATTTGACCAAAACGGCCATCTGCTGCGTCAGTCGGGCTTGAAATATCGACATATTCCTGCGCCCTCCTTCCTTGCACCTGGCCGTTTTGCCTCAAACCTCGATGGTGCCCTTTATGAGTTTACGGCCTAGAACAAGGCCGAAAGCTTCTCGATCAGATTGGCCGAGATATAGGGCTTTCCCAGGATCGGACGATCCGCGAACGGCGGCTCTACAGAACCATATCCCGTGGCAATGACGAACGGGATGCCCCGCTCGGCAAGTGCTTCGGCCAGCGGCGTTCCCGGCTCGCCAGCGAGGTTCCAGTCCAGCACTGCGGCATCGACGCCGCCTTCAGCGATCATGACCAGACCCTCGGCGACACGTCCGACAGGTCCGAGCGGCACCGCGCCATTGTCTTCAAGTGTATCGCACAGCATGGCAGCGACGATGAATTCGTCCTCGACCACCAGAATGCGCTTGCCGTCGATCATTGTGCCATCCTGTCCTGCGGAACCGCGATCTGGCATCGCAGCCCCCTGGCGTCGTACTCGAGATTGACACGTCCGCCGAGCTGACGTGGCACCGCTTCTGTCAGCAGACGTGAACCAAAGCCTTTTCGCGAAGGCGGCGTTACCACGGGTCCACCGCTCTCCACCCAATCAAATTCGACCATGCCGTCGTCCCGCACGGACCATCGCACGGAAACGCGTCCGGCGAGGCCCGACAGCGCGCCGTACTTCATCGCGTTGGTCGCAAGCTCATGCAGCACCATGACAAGCGAGACCGTGGCGCTTGCCGGCATGACGACGTCGGGTCCCGCAATATCCACACGCAAGTCATCCGGGCCACAGATGAGCAGCCCCTGCCGCACGATATCGGAAAGGCATGCGCCTGCCCAATTCGTCCGGCTCAGCGCATCGTGGGCACCAGACAGGGCCGAGAGCCGATTGGTGAAGGTCGAGACCTTCCGATCTGGTGCGTCTGCGCTGCGGAACGTCTGATGCGCCATGGCCTGCACCACCATGAGCGTGTTTTTTACCCGATGATTGAGTTCCCCGACCAGCAGTTCAAGCCGTTCTTCCAGCTGCTTGCGTTCAGTGATGTCGATCCCGGTGGACTGTGCGACCGACCATGCGCCTTCGTAATCAAATTCCAGCGCATGATTTCGCCACAGCATCCAGCGAGTGCCGCTGGCGGTCTCGAACCGGTTCTCGATAGTGAGTTCGGGCTGTTCGGGCGTGAGATGCCGGAGCATCTCGCGAACGTGTTCCTGATCCTCGCCACTGACGAAGTCCCACAGGTTTCGCCCAGTCAGGTCCTGGGGCTCATGCTCCAGCGTGCGGGCATAGGCGCGATTGACGAACAGGATCGTACCATCCGCCCTGAACCGGCAGACCGTTTCCAGCTGTGCATCAAGGATTTCGCGCAGCAGCGCGCTATCGGACATTCCTGCGCCCCTGTTGGCCCGAGTTAACGATAGCTAACGGATTTACGCAGAAATCCAAGGGGCTGAAGGCAAAAGCACGACGAAGCGAGTAGCTGAACGCAGGCGTCAGATCTTCAACTGGCTGCCCAGTTCGACGACACGGTTGGTCGGCAAGCGGAAGAACTCCATCGCGCTGGCGGCATTGCGCAGCATCCAGGCAAACAGCTTCTCGCGCCACAGCGCCATGCCCGGCTTGTCGGACGGAATGAGCGTCTGGCGTGAGAGGAAGAAGCTGGTCTTCATCATGTTGAACGGCTCACCGCACATGCTTACGCCCTGAAGCGCGGCAGGAACGTCGGTCTCCTCAAGGAAACCGAAGCGCAGGGTCAATCGGTAGAAGCCGTTGCCGAAGTCCTTCACCGAATAGCGCTCCTCGGGATCGACGTAGGGAACGTCCTCGATCGAGACGGTCAGGATCACCACGCGTTCGTGCAGGACTTTGTTGTGCTTGATGTTGTGCAGCAGCGCCGAGGGCACGCCTGCGGCGGTCGAGGCCATGAAGATCGCCGTTCCGGAAACACGGGCAGCGCTGGAGTGGGCAGACTTGGTGAAGACCTCGAGCGGGATCGTGCCTTCGGCCATGTTCTCGCGCATCAGCGCACGTCCGCGCGACCAGGTGGTCAGCAGCGTGAAGATTGCCACGCCCATGACCAGCGGCACCCAGCCGCCATCGGGGATCTTGGTCATGTTCGCGCCGAGGTAGGCCCCGTCGATCGTGAAGAACAGCGCGAGCATGGCAATGGCCACCGGCGCCTTCCACTGCCACAGTTTGAACAGCACGACGGCGAGCAGGAAGTTGTCGATCAGCATGGCCCCTGTCACCGCGATGCCATAGGCGGCGGTGAGGTTGGACGAGCGCTGGAACACCAGCACCAGCAGGATCACCGCAATCATCAGCGCCCAGTTGATCACCGGGATGTAGATCTGGCCCGCCGCCGTGGAGGTGTGCTTGATCGTCATGCGCGGAATGAAGCCGAGCTGGATCGCCTGCTGCGTCACCGAGAACGCGCCGGAGATCACGGCCTGCGAGGCAATGACCGCCGCGCATGAGGCGATGAACAGCAGCGGCCACTGGAACCACTCAGGCGCCAGGTAATAGAACGGGCTCTCGAGCGCGGCCGGATTGCGGATCAAGAGCGAGGCCTGTCCGAGGTAGTTCAGCACCAGCGCCGGCAGCACGAAGACCAGCCACGAGATGCGGATGGGGCTGCGTCCGAAGTGGCCCATGTCCGCGTAGAGCGCCTCTGCACCCGTCACCGCCAGCACGGCCGCACCCATGGCAAGAAAGCCCCGGTAGGGGTCGGCGAAAAACATGGTCACGGCATGATGCGGGCTCAGCGCGCTTATCACTTGCGGATATTGCGCAATGCTCAGGGCGCCGAGCACGGCGATCGTGCCGAAATAGAGCAGCATGATCGGGCCGAAGAAGGTGGCGACCTTTTCGGTGCCGCGGCTCTGGATGAAGAACAGGCCGATAAGAATGCCGACGACGAGCGGCACGATCAGCGGATGCAGGTCGGGCCGGTAGACTGCGACACCTTCGATGGCGCCCATCACCGAAACCGCCGGGGTGATCATGGAATCACCGTAGAACAGAGCGGTTGCAAACACCCCGAGAAGGATGATGCCCTTGCCCCAGCGCTTGCCGTCGGTGTGCTGGTTGATCAGCGCGAGCAGCGCGAGGCTGCCGCCCTCGCCCTTGTTGTCGGCGCGCATGATGATCGAGACGTACTTGAACGTCACGATGATCATCATCGACCAGAACATCAGGCTGATGATGCCGTAGATGTGCAGCAGGTCGAGTGGAAGCTTGTGATGCCCGGCGAACGTATCGCGCAAGGCGTAAAGCGGGCTGGTGCCGATATCGCCGAAGACGACGCCGATGGCGCCGACCGCCAGCTTCATCAGCGAACCGTGAGAATGTCCCCCGTGGGCATGGCCTGCCGGATGGGTAACGGCATGCGCAGGCGCAGCCGCGCTGGTACGTTCCGCATCGCTAACGGCATCACTCATGGCAACGGTGCCCCCGGCCTCAAAGCCTCGAACGCTTGCGCCGGAACGGCGGAAACGGCGCGGCGCTTTAGCACTGCCCCAATGGCCCTGCAATGGGCTGGGATGCGCATCTGCCGGTACCTAACGAACGGCAGGGAACGACGTTCCTCGCGCCATATTTTGCAAGATTATTCAGCTGCTTGGCCAGATGGCGCAGGTTCTTCCGGCGGGGTCGGAACGGGGGCACCGGCAGTGCCGGCTCCGGAGCTTTGGGCGATGATCGAATCGATCCGCTGGATTCGCTCCACCAGATCCGCGCGATAGGGCGCATCGTCAGGCGAACGGCGCAGGAGTTCAGCCCACATCGCGCGCGCATCGGCCAGGCGACCAGATTGTGCGAGTGCAAGCCCCATGAAGAAGGGCGGACCGGGATGGTCGGGCGCGATCGTCGCCGCCTTCTGGAAAGCGAACTGCGCCGCAGGCGTGATCAGGCCATCGCTATGGCCGACCAGTGCGTTGCCAAGGGATACCCAGAGGTCCGGGTCCTTGGGAAACTGCTGGGTCGCCTTGCGCAGGACTTCTGCGGCGGCACCGTACTGTCCTTGCCGGGCAAGCCCATCGGCGAGGATCAGCCAGTTCTGGCCTTGGGCGAACTGGTCGCCCATCTGCTGGCGTTGCTTGACCAGTGCCTCGTCAGCGGCGCGCTTGTTTTCGACCGGGGCCTTGGGGGCGCCGGGTTGTGCGGGAGAGCCCTGCAAAGCGTAGCCTGCAATACCGACGAGCAGCGCAGCGCCCGAAAGCTCCCACGCTGCACGCGGCATCTTGAGCGCGAAGGCGAGCAGGCCGAAGACCGCTGCGGCGATCAGGAGGACGACAACCCAGGTCATTCGGGCTTCTCCGACTTGGCAGCTTTGCGGAAACGCCCGCGCAGCAAGATGGCTGCCAGCAGGAGGATCACCAGCGGCGCAGCAAACAGCGGCCACATGATCGGCTTGTTCTGGGGGGCGTAGCTCACGTAATCGCCATAGCGCTCGATCAGCCAGGCGCGGATCGCCTCGGGGTCCTCACCCGCCTTGATCCGGGTGCGGACCTGATGGCGCATGTCACCGGCCATCGGCGCGTCCGAATCGGAGATCGCCTGGCTCTGGCACTTGAGGCAGCGCAGTGTTTCCATCAGCGCTTGCGCCTTGGCTTCCTGAGCCGGGTCTTCCAGCTGCTTGTAGGCATAAGGTGCGGGCGGCAGCAGATCCTGCGCGGCAATTGGCGCTGCGAACATGACGGCGATGGCCAAGAGCAACCGCATCGTCATTCCCGCGAAGGCGGGAATCCAGCGACCAGCGCGCTGAAATGGATTCCCGCCTTCGCGGGAATGACGAATAATGTCGAGCAAGAGGCGCATCACTGCCCTGCCTCCTTCAGCTTCTCGAGGATCAGCGGCATGTCTTCTTCCCGGATCTCGCCGATGTGCTGGTAGCGGATCACGCCCTTGCCATCGATCACGAAGGTCTCGGGCACGCCCGAAGAGCCGATGGATAGCTGGACCTGCGAGAGGTCATCCTTGCCGATACGCGTGAAGGGATTGCCATTGGTGGCAAGGAATCGCGCGACATCTTCTCGGCGGTCACGGATGGCGACCCCATCTATCTCAACACCCTGCTTGGCGAGTGAGGCCAGTTGGGGGCTTTCGATCGCGCAAGGCACGCACCAGCTGGCGAAGACGTTGAGCAGCTTTGGCTTGCCCACTGCAAAATCGGTGGTGGCAAGGCCCGGGCGATCTTCGACGGCCGCTTCGAGAGCGAACTGCGGCAGCGGCTTGCCGATGAAGGCACTGGCCACTTCCCGATCAGCCGGACGGACAAGGCCCCAGATGACGAGCGCGAAGAACCCGCCGAACAGGATCAGCGGCAGCCAGATCGCAAGGCCGGGACGTTTCGGGGCAGGTTCGCTCACTTGAGCTGCTCCAGACGCGATTTGCGGTAGGCGAGCTTGTCGAACACGCGCAGGCGCTTGATGTCCTTGGCAACGCGGCCGAGCAGCGCCAGAAGGCCGCCGAACGCGACAAGCAGACCTCCGAGCCACAGCAGCGGAACGAAGGGCTTCCACCAGAAGCGCATCTGCCAGCGGCCATCATCGCCTTCGTTGCCCAGCACTGCATAGAGCTGGCCATTCCAGCGGGTGTGCAGCGCGGATTCGGTACGTTCACCCGGCGGCGAGGAGAAGGTGCGTGCCTGCGGGTGCAGCGTGACCGGCTCTCCGCCCTTGTAGGACGCGGTGACGGTTGCTTCGAGCGCCGTCCAGTTCGGCCCGGCGACAGGCTCGATGCTGAGCAGCCTGACCTCGATCGGCCCAACGTTCTGCGTGTCGCCCACGTTCATTGCGGCGAGGCGCTCGGTCGAAAACGCGCTCTCGCTGGCCGCGCCGAGCAGCGCAACGGCGATGCCGAAGTGGCTGATCACCATGCCCCAGACGTTGATCGGGGTGCGACGCAGGTTGCGACCGCGCAGCGGGAACCAGCTCGCCACGCCGAGGCCGATACCTACCGCGATGCCCAGCATCGGCAGCAGGCGGATGCCCGGCGCGAAGACGACGACCGCGAGCAGCACGAGCGCCGCCAGCAGAGCGGGAACCGCAACCGTGGCGGTGATGCGCCCCGGATTATCCTTGCGCCAACGCAGCAGCGGACCGACCGTCATCACCATCATCATCGGGATCGCAAAGATCGCCGAGACAGGGTTGAAGTACGGCGGCCCCACCGAAACCTTGGCGCCGAACGCCTCGGTCAGCAGCGGATAGAGCGTGCCGAGCAGGACGATGCCAAGGATGCCGCAGAGCATCACGTTGTTGAACACAAGGCTTGCCTCGCGGCTGACAGGGCTGAATCGCTCGCCCTCGGTCACCGTTGAGGCGCGGATGCCGAACAGCGCCAAGGCTCCGCCGATATAGATCGCTAGCAGCGCCAGAATGAACGAGCCGCGCTCCGGATCGACGGCGAAAGCATGGACCGAGGTTAGGATGCCCGAGCGGACGAGGAACGTACCGACCATCGACATCGAGAAAGCAATCACGCCAAGCATTACCGTCCACGCGCGCAGGGCGTTGCGGCTTGCCAGCACTGAGACCGAATGCAGCAGGGCGGTTGCTGCCAGCCACGGCATCAGCGAGGCGTTCTCGACCGGATCCCAGAACCACCAGCCGCCCCAGCCGAGCGTGTAGTAAGCCCAATAAGACCCTGCGGTGATCCCGACCGTAAGAAAGACCCACGCGCCCAGCACCCAAGGCCGCATAGCGCGGGCGAAGGCTGGCCCAACGTCACGCGTGACCAGCGCGCCGATGGCAAAGCTGAATGCGACCGAAAGGCCGACATAGCCGACGTAGAGCGTGGGCGGATGGAAGGCGAGGCCGATGTCCTGCAGCAGCGGGTTGAGGCCCATGCCATCTGGCGCAGGTTCGGGCAGACGCTCGAACGGGTTCGAGGACAGCAACAGGAAGGCATAGAAGCCAAGGCTGACGAAGGCCTGCCCTGCGAGCGTGGCGATCAGCGTATCCTCGCGAAGGCGCTTTTCCACCAGCGCGACGATTCCGCCCGAGACCGCCATGATCGTCACCCACAGCAGCATCGAGCCTTCATGGTTGCCCCATGTGCCCGCGAGCTTGAAGATGAAGGGCTTCATCGAATGGCTGTTGGCCGCGACGAGCTTGACGGACAGGTCAGTCTCAAGAAACAGGTCGATCAGCGCGAGGAACGACACCGCAACCAGTGCGCCCTGCATCACCGCAAGCGGACGAACCACGCCTGCCAGTTGCTTGCCACCTGGACGAAGCGCCGAAATGCCGGCAAAGAGCTGCAGCAGCGCAAGAGCTGCGGCCATCCACAGGACGGCAAGGCCAATTTCAGCGATCATTTGGTTTCGGCCACCACTTCCTTGGCCTGTGCGGCGGTCATGTCGCCCATCTGGCGGGGAACGTACTTCTCGTCGTGCTTGGCGAGGAGATTGTCGGCCACGAAAGTTACACCCTCCATGCGCCCTTCAGCGACGACACCCGAGCCTTCGACGAAGAGATCGGGCGTGATGCCGGTGTAGCGGACGGGCACGCGAGCCTTGCCATCTCCGACGACGAAATCGATCGTTACCCCATCAGCGCGGGTCTTGAGCGAGCCCTTCTCGACCATACCGCCAAGGCGGATGGCGCGGCCTTGCTCAGGCCGGTCCTTCACAAGATCGGATGGTACGTAGAAGTAGCTGGCCTGATTGGACAGGGCATAGGCTGCGAGCAGCCCTGCCCCCACCAGCGCAACCAGCGCGATGACCAGCAGCACAAGGCGCTGGTGCTTGGGCTTGATGCCGCCGGAAGTACTGCTGCTCACTTGCCTCTCACCTTATCCCGGCGACGCTCTGCCCGCACCATGGCGGCAAGCGTCCAGCCGACCAGCAGCAGCGTGCCGATCACGCCGATCGCCAGGGCTGCTGCCACGTAATCCCACTGTTCAAGACCTTCGCGCATGCCTGCCTTATGCCATTGCTTTGCGGCGCAGACGCGCCTCGGCCTGAATCTCGGCCAGAAGAGTGCGCATGCGCGCGAGAATCACACCGCCGAAGATGAGGCTGAAACCCAGCGCAGCGATCAGCAATGGCCACAGGAAGGTGCCGTCGATCGACGACTTGCCCGCCGTGATCGATGGCGGCTGATGCAGGCTGTTCCACCAGACCACGGAGCGATTGATGATCGGAATGTTGATCGCACCGACCAGCCCGAAGATCGCGGTGATCCGGCTGCCGCCCCCGCCGCCTGCCATGTCGCGTTGCGCAGCGCCAGAAAGAGCAATGTAGCCGAGATAGAGGAACAGGAGGATCAGGAAGCTGGTCAGCCGTCCGTCCCAGACCCACCAAGTGCCCCACGTCGGCCGGGCCCAGATCGAGCCAGTGGCAAGGCAGATGGCGGTGAAGGTGGCTCCGGGCACCGCCGCTGCGCGTCCGGCAATGGCCGCAAGCGGGTGGCGCCATACCAGTTCGACAAGGCTCGCGATGGCGATCGTCGACCAGCCGGCCATACCCAGCCAGGCGGCAGGCACGTGGATGAACAGGATGCGCACCGTCTCGCCCATCAACCGGTCAGGCGGAACAACGAGCACGCCGTAAAGCACGGCGCCCATCGAAAGCAGCAGGCCGGAGACCAGCAAAAGCGGCATCATCCAGCGGGCAAGGCGCAGGAAACGGGCGGGATTGGCAAAACCGTGCATGGGCGCGGGGCAATCTTATCCTTCTCCCGGCGACCCCCGCCGCCGGTCCGCCCATGCTCTGCCACTTGGCGCGCAAAGGGGCAAGCGCAATGGCTGCGACCGACACCAAAAGGCTAGAGCCCGGAAGGCAACCGGGGACAGCGAATTGTCTGAATTGTCAGGAGAGAATGGGGCGACCGAGGGGGTTCGAACCCCCGACCTCCGGTACCACAAACCGGCGCTCTAACCAGCTGAGCTACGGTCGCCACATTGCTGCGCAAGAACATCCTGCGCGGGCAGGCCCCTTTGCAGAAAGGCGCAGGAAAGGGAAGCGGAAATTTCGTCTAGGTGCGACTTGCCGGGAAATCATCGGTTATAGCGGTCACCCCAGGTTCGGAAGGCGACCCGTGGCGGCTCGTTGCCCACATCGATCAGCGCCTGTTCGTCCAGCGTGATCGAATCGACGGTGACCGACTGAGTCAGCGCGAACCAGCGGCTGCGCACCTGCAACTGGTTGAGCGGCAGGCCGGCTGCCCCTTCCCCGCCAATGCCGCGCAAGGCGTCGTCCGCGCTCGCCCAGCCCAGAGCGGGACGTGCTGCCAGCAGGCCCCGCGCGCGGTCCACCGGGATTGCGGTGGGCGCGATCATCGTCAGCAGAAGCGCCTGATCGGGGCGCAGAGTGTTGACGTTGATCGGCGAGAGGTCTGCCCCCGGCAGCGCGCAAAGCCAAGGGCGCAAGCGTTCATAGAACTGCGGCGTCATGCCCCGGACGGCGCGAATCTCGCTGACGTCGCCGATCAGGCGGCCGGCGGTGCGATAGGGCGTGGGCCGCCCCTGATAGCTGTCGTCCTCGGCACCATTGGGCGCAGGCGTGCTGTCGGTGTCGATCCAGTCGGCAATCGAATCGCTGATGATCGCGGCCTCGGCCTCTGGGATCGCAAGGCCCTTCATCAGACCGCGCATCTGGTTCAGGCCGACGAGCCGCAGGCGCAGTGTGCCTTGTGCATCGGCTTCGACCAGGGAATTGAGATTGAAGCAGTTGCCTGCGTCATCCACGCGGATCGTCACGACGCCGCGCGCCATGGGCAACGGGAAATCGCGGCCGAGCAGGCCGGTGCGATCCACCGTGCGCTCCTGCGAGGTCTCGACCAGCGCCTTGATTCGCGCCATCGCCAGCGTTTCCGCGCTGGTGGCATAGAGCCGCGCCTGGGTCATCGCCTGCCCGTTCGCGGCAAGCCTTGCTGCGAGGTTCAGGCGATCGAGCATCAGCGCGGCGATCACCGCCATGACCGCCACCAGCAGCAGGACCGACAGCAGCGCCGCCCCCTGCTCCCTCGGATCACCCGGCCTCATTGGTAGTTCACCCCCACGAGCGAGACGATGCGCAAGGGAGGGACGCCCTTTTGCGGCACCAGCAGTTCGATCGCGACGGGGAGTTCGGTGGTAAGTTGCGGCTCCCAGCGGTCGCGCCAGTTGCCGTCTTTCGTGCGAAAGCGGACCGTTGGCGGGGCGATCAATGGCATGACTTCGGCCCCTGCCTCAGGTACAGCCCCATCGGGAAACGGATAGCCTGCACGGACCAGTGCGTTGGCGGTGAGGCGATACTCTACCTTCTGCAAGGACAGGCGCGGTGCGCCGTCGACATTGTCCCAACCGCTCCGGGTGAAGCGGATCACGACTCCGTCGCGATTGGCCTCGAAGGCCGAATGCGCCGCGCCTGACCGGTCACGCGATGGCCGTGGCACTGCCTGAGCAAGGTCCGCCGTCCAGACCGACAGGAAGCGGCGCTGCGCGGCAATGCTCTCGGTCTTGTTGCGACTGGCAAGCTCAGCATCGACCGAGAACCGCAGCAGCCCCAGTGCGCCCACCGCAATGACCGCGAACAGGGCGAGCGCGATCAGCATCTCGACCAGCGTAAAGCCGTTGCGGGACTGCGGCTGCGTCATGCGCCGGGCAATCGGGTGAAATCGAGCGTGAACGCCTGGCTCGGCGCGCCCGGCGTCGTTTCGCGGACCGACAGGGTGATTCCGAGCACGCCGGCGTCAGTGCGCGTCGCCACGGTGCGGGTCCACTGGAAACGGCGACCGGCGTTCTCGATGGTGCCGCTCGCCGAACCCGCCGGTGGCGGCGCGGGGTCGGTCAGGATCTCTGCCGCCATGTTCTGTGCGACGATCTCGCGCAGCAGACGCTGGTCGAGATCGGCCGTGCGCGAAATGCTCGCCCCTTCCATCTGCAGCAGCGCCAGGGCTGCGATGGCGAAGACCGCCAGCGCCACGAGCAGTTCGAGCAGGGTGAAGCCGTTGGGGCGCCGCTCAACTGGCATCGAGCGCCACCTTGCCATCCCGGCGCAAGTGAACGACCAGCGCACGGTCATCGCGCTTCAGCCTGATAGTCGCATCGGTGCTGGCAAGGCCCAGCGAATCGAACACGATCCGCTGCCTCGCCGCATCCGCGCTGGTGCCCTGATCCCAGCCAGTGAGGTCAAAGCCTCGGCCCGGCATGGGCTGCCATTGCCCCTCGACACGCCGTTCGAAGTAGTAGCCACGCTCGCTGACGATCAACGCCACGGGTCGAGCGCCTATGATTGCCTCGTCGCGCGCCGCGACCGTGCGCGCGGCAAAGCGTTCCGCTTCGTTGCGCAGATGCCTGTCATCCCCCGGGAAAGACAGCACAGCGACCGACGCCAGCAGCCCCATGAGCATCAGCACGACCATCATCTCGACCAGCGAGAAGCCGTTGCGGGTGGCGCGGGTGTTTAAAGATGATGGCACGAAATCTCGCATGGTGCACGAACGTGACGGTTTTACGACCAAGACGCCAGCGCGTTCAAGTTGCAGGCAGTGCCGGGCTCGCGTTAGGACGACACCATGACTGCTGCCGCACCCGAATCTCCGGCCAAGCGCCTGCCCGGCGTCACCGGCATCCTCAAGGTGCCGTCGCCGCGCGTGGAAATGTTCATCCTGCGTGAGTTCCTGTCCGCGGAGGAATGCGCCGGACTGGTCGCCCGGATCGAGCGTGACCGACGCCCCTCCACGATCGCCGATGCCAACGGCGATCACTACTTCCGCACGAGCGAGACCTGCGACCTGCCGATGATGGAGCCGGATGTTGCTGCGCTCGACGCCAAGCTCTCGGCATTGTCCGGCATCGAACCGGTCTTCGGCGAACCGATTCAGGGGCAGCGCTACGAGGAAGGTCAGGAATTCAAGGCGCACACCGACTACTTCGATCCCCACGGAGCCGGCTTCCATCGCTTCTGCAGCGTGGCGGGCCAGCGCACGTGGACCTTCATGATCTACCTCAACGATGTCGAGGCAGGCGGCGCCACGCGGTTCAAGGTGATCGACAAGCTGATACAGCCCGAGCGCGGCAAGCTGGTCTGCTGGAACAACCGGCGCCCCGATGGCAGCGTCAACCCGGCTACGCTCCACCACGCGATGAAAGTGCGCAAGGGCCTGAAATACGTCGTGACGAAGTGGTATCGCGAACTGCCCTGGCAGTGATCCCTCGCGTCAGAGTTCCGCTTCCGTGTCCCGAACGGCGCGGATCGTCGGCAGGCAACGGAACAGCGTTTCGACGTCCTGCGCCCCCAGAAGGTCGGTGAACCGCGCCTCGTGCGCATCAATGCGGTTCATCGCTTCGCCCGCCACCTTCTCACCTTCCGGCGTCAGCGTCAGGGCATGACTGCGCCCGTCGAGCCGCCGACGATCGACCAGTCCCCGCTCCATCAGGCGCGAGATTATCGGCACCATGTTCGCGCGCTTGATCGCCAGAGCCTGTCCGACTTCGGTCTGGGAACAATCGGGATTCTCGAAAATCACCAGCAATGTGGTGACTTCAGCCGGGCGCAGGTCCAGATCGGCCAGTTCGCGCGAGAGATCGGCCATCATCACCGCCGAAGCCCGGCGCAACTGGTAGCCAAGACGGCCTTCGAGAGCATTCGTCAGGGTCATGTCGAAGTGTTTAGCTATCGGGAATAGCAATTCCAAACAAAAATGGACCAAAATAAAAGGGCGGCCAAAGCCGCCCTTCCCGTTGATAGTCTTGCTGCAGCGCTCAGCGCTTGAGCGAAAGACCACCGAAGCGCTTGTTGAACTGGGCAACGCGGCCGCCCTGATCGAGCTGGCGCGTACCGCCGGTCCATGCCGGGTGCGAAGTCGGGTCGATTTCGAGCGCGAGCGTGTCGCCTTCCTTACCCCAGGTGGAGCGGGTCTCGAAAACGGTGCCGTCAGTCATCTGCACCTTGATCATGTGGTAGTCGGGGTGAATGCCAGTCTTCATGTCGGGTACTCCGGTGCGCAGCCGGTTCCGACCGGCCACTAGAATCTGTAAGGGCGCGCGCCTAGCGGAAAGCCGGGAGGATGTCCAGCGTCAGCGGTCTCAACTGTCTGCGATCATCGCGGTGAAGCTGACCTCGCAGGTCACCTTGTCACCGATCATCGCCTTGCCGGCAAACTTGCAGACGCGCGAACGCTTCTGGGTAAACTCGACATGCAGGTCGAGCAGGACGCCGGGCTCCACGGGATTGCGGAACTTGGCTTCGTCGATCGCCATGAAATAGACGAGCTTGCCAGACCCTGCGAGGCCAAGCGATTCAACCGCGAGCACACCCGCCGCCTGCGCCAAGGCCTCGATCTGCAACACGCCGGGCATGATCGGACGGCCGGGAAAATGCCCCTGGAAGAACTGCTCGTTCATCGACACGGCCTTCACCGCGTGGATCCGCTCGTTCAACGTGATCGAAGCCACACGATCGACCAGCAACAGGGGATAGCGGTGCGGAAGCGCCGCCATCACCTTGCGCACGTCATAGTCGGTGATCACGCCCTGCGGCGCGCTCTGTTCCTCGGACATTCTACCCGGCCCCCGACGTAGAAGGCCTCAGCGGCCTTCGGGTGCCTTCTTGGCGGGCTGCGCACCGGCCGCAGGTGCTGCCTGCTGCTGGGCAGCCTGAGCCTGGGCCTGCTGCTCACGCTGCGCGCGCGGCATCCAGCCTGCGGGCGGAACCAGCTGGGCCGACGGGATCAGCACGTTCAGCTCGTTCAGGATATCCTGATTGAGGTTGTAGACCTGACCAGCCTTGATGATCGACTGTGAGTCGAGCACCAGCGTGATCTTCTTCTTGTCCATCGCGGCCTGGGTCGCGGCATCGAGCTTGTCGCCGATCTGCTCCAGAACGTACTGCTGCGAAAGGTTCAGCGGTTCGAGGATCTTCTGGATCTCGGCCTGGCCAGCCTGCTCGATCTGCTGGATCTGCTCGTACTGTGCCTGAAGCGCGGCACGGTTCGGGTTGGCTGCCTTCGAATCTGCCTGCAGCTTGTCGATCAGCGGCTTGAGCTGTGCTTCGATCTGGGCCTTGCGCGCATTGGCCTGATCGATCTGCGGCTTGTAGGTCACCGGGCGCTGCTGCTGCGAAACCTGATAGGCGTTCGACGCAGCCACGACGGCAGGCGGGTTTGCGATGGCTACACCGGCAGCGACAGCGGGGCCAGCCGCAGCGGCAGGAGCCTTGTCATCCTTGGCGGCGAATGCGGGAGCGGTAGCGGCAAGCGCGATGCCTGCGAGAAGCGCGGAAGCGAAACGGATTTTCATCAGAACTGGGTTCCCACGTTGAATGTGAAGGTCTTGGGGTCGTCGCCATTGGCCTTCTTGAGGACCTTGGCAAAGTCGAGGCGGAACGGGCCGAACGGCGAGTTCCAGTTGACGCCGATACCGACCGATACGCGCGGCGAAAGCGTGTCGCCGACATACTCTTCGATATAGCGGGTAGCGGTATTCGCCGTGCCGTCCGACGCGGTCGGGCTGTCGGTTATCCTGCCGGTGAGCTTGTCGGTATAATAGACGACATTGTTCGGGTTCTGCGTGAGTGGGTTCGCGATGCCCCATACAGCACCGGCATCGACGTAGATCGATGGACGCAGCCCCAGTTCGCGCGCTCCCGAGCCCAGCGGGATCTCGAGTTCGGCGCGGGTCAGGTAATAGTACTTGCCGCCCAGCGCGTCATCGACCCACTGGTTGCGGTCGGTCGAAGCCGTGTCGGGGATGTTGTCATTGTTGGTGTCGATGGTCAGGAACTTGCGCAGCACGCGCGGACCGACACCACGGATGTCGAAGCCACGAATCTGCGGCTCGCCAAGGAAGAAACGGTCGGTCAGGCGGACGTCATCGATCGTCGGATCGTTCGAACGGCTCGACAGTGCCTTGATCGCACCGCCTTCAGCGCGGACCGAGAAGATGAACCCGCCACCCACAGGCCAGAACTTGGCCGCATTGGCGGTGATGCGCGCATAGCGGACCGAACCGCCAAGACCTGCAAAGTCGGCACCAACCACGAACTGGGTGCCCCGGCTCGGACGCAGACGGTTGTCGAGCGTGTCATAGACCAGAGATGCACCGAGGATCGAACTGGTGCGCTTGCCGATGGCGTCGCAAAGGTAGCGCCCCGCCAACAGGATGCTGCACTGATTGTTGACGTAGAACGTGCTCTTGTCGAGCGTAACGTCGTCGAGGTTGAAGGTGTAGCGCCCGATCAGCGACATGTATTCGGACAGCGGCACGCCTACGCGCGCCGAGAAGCCGGTCGTCGCCTGCTTGTAGGTGGTGTTGCGGTTCGAGTTGAACTGGTTGAAGCTGTTGAGGTCGCGCCGGTAGATGTCGACGCCGAGCGACACGTTCTTGTCGAACAGATAGGGTTCGGTGAAGCTCACCTGCACCGAGCGGGTAAAGCGAGAATAGTCGACCGACAGGCCGATGGTCTGGCCACGCCCGCGGAAGTTGTTCTGGCGGATCGAGCCCTGGAAGATGAAGCTTTCAAGGCTCGAGAAGCCGGCCGAGAGCTGCAACTCGCCGGTGGGGCGCTCTTCCACGTTGGCTTCAAGCACGATGCGGTCGGGCGCGCTGCCCGGCTTCTGCTCGACCTCGAACTTCTCCTGGAAGTAGCCGAGCGACTTGATGCGGTTGGTCGAACGCTTGACCTGGAAGGTGTTGAACGCGTCACCCTCGGCAATACGGAACTCGCGACGGACGACCTTGTCCTGCGTCAGCGTATTGCCGTTGACGTCCACGCGCTCGACGTAGACGCGCGGCGCTTCGGCAATGCGGAAGGTGACCGACATCGTCAGGTCATCTTTGTTGCGCGCGAAGTCCGGGCGAACGTCCGCGAAAGCGTAACCGAAGGCACCGGCCGTCTCCGTCAAAGCATCGACCTGATCTTCGACCGCCTTGGCGTTGTACCAGTCACCGGCCTTGATCGGGAGACGCTTGGACATCGCGTCGCTGTCAAAGTCACGCAACTGGCTGTCGACCTTGACGTCGCCGAACTTGTAGCGGTCGCCTTCTTCCACCACGTAGGTGATGATGAAGTCACGCTTGTCCGGCGTAAGCTCGGCCACGGCCGAAACCACGCGGAAATCGGCGTAGCCTTCGGTCAGGTAGAACTGGCGCAGCTTCTGCTGGTCGAACGCGAGGCGGTCAGGGTCATAGCTCGTGCCACTGGAAAACAGGCGGAAGAAACGCGCCTGCTTGGTGACCATCTCGCCACGCAGCTTGCCATCGGAAAACTTCTCGTTGCCGATGATGTTGATCTGACGGACCTTGGACTTGGGTCCCTCGCTGATCTCGAACACGATGTCGACGCGGTTCTGGTCGAGCATGACCATCTTCGGCTCGACCGTCGCGGCGAAGCGGCCCTGACGCTTGTACAGCTCGATGATGCGGGCAACGTCGGCGCGGACTTTCGACCGCGTGAAGATCTGGCGTGCCGCGAGCTTGATCTCGGGCAGGATCTTGTCTTCCTTGAGGCGCTTGTTGCCTTCAAGGATGATGCGGTTGATGACCGGGTTTTCCTTGACCTGCACGATCACATCGCCGCCGTTGTTGCGGATCGAGACGTCGGCAAAGAGTTCCGTCGCGTAGAGGTCCTTAAGCGCCTGGTCACCGGAGGCCTGCGTATAGGTCTGGCCGGGACGAAGGCGGATGTAGGACAGGATGGTATCGGGCTCGAGCCGCTGCGAACCCTGCACGGTTACCGTGCGGATCACGTCTCCTGCAGGTGCGGGCACAGCAGCCGGAAGTGCCGGGGCGGCGGGAGCGGCGACAGGAGCCACAGTCTGTGCAGAAACGGCCTGCGGGACCGTGACCAATGCACTGGTTGCCAGCAGGCCAGCGCACAGCGGGGAGGCCTTGGCGCTCCGATTTCCTGCCCGGCCCGCGTTACGTCCAATCATCACCAAGCGCCATCCCGTAATAAAGTGGCAGCTGGACGCCTGCGAGGAGGGTCCGGCCGCGGCAAGCAATGTAGCCCTCTGCCCGATGCCACAAGGCCAATCAAGCAAACATTGCCCCGCATTTCTGTGGAAAGACATTCTGTGGGAATCCGCCCGTCACCCCTGACCGCCGAATACCACGCGCCCCCGCACCGGACGCAATCAAACTCGCCTCACCCTCCGAACAGCTTGAGCGACGCCACATCGTTGATCGTGACGAACAGCATCAGCGCCATGACGAACGCAAGACCGTTGCGGAAAGCCCACTCCTGCCCACGCTGGCCCACCGGCTTCCTGCGGATCGCCTCGGCCGCGTAGAAAGCGAGGTGGCCCCCGTCGAGGACCGGGATTGGCAGGAGGTTAATGAACCCCAAGTTAATCGAGATCAGCGCCACGAACGTGACGAAAGGCTGCCACCCGGAAACCAGCTGCTCGCCGGAATACTTGGCAATCTTGATCGGCCCGCCAAGCTCCTTGACCTCGCGCTTGCCCGAGATGATCTGGCCGATGCCGTTGACCATCATCGATATGATGCTGCCGGTCTGACGGACACCATCGACCGCAGCGTCTATCGGCCCGACCCTGACGATTTCGTAGCTTTTCGGCCCGATGCCGAGGAAACCGATCTTCTGCGTGTTGCCGAACCGGTCACTCTCGATCTTCACCGCAGCGCTCGTGGCGAGATTGAGCCTTTGATCGCCACGCAGGACGACGATGTCGAGCGGCTCGCCCGGATTCTGCCCGACTTCGAGGCGGACATCGAGGAACGAATCCATTTCGTGGCCACAGATCGCAACGATGCGGTCACCGATTTTTATCCCGGCCCGCTCGGCAGCCGATCCAGCCTGAACCTCGCCGACGACCGGCGGCACCACGATCTTGCCATAGGCGAGCGTGAAACCGCCCAGAATCAGCACTGCGAACAGGAGATTGGTGACCGGACCGGCCAGCACGATCAGCGAACGTTGCCACAGGGGCTTGGCCTGAAACGTGCGGTTGCGCTCTTCGGCCGGAAGTAAAAGCCATTCGGGACTTGGCTGGCTTGCCGGGTTCATGTCGCCCGCGAACTGGACGTAGCCGCCAAGCGGCAGCGCCGAGAGCTTCCAGCGGGTGCCGCGCTTGTCCGTCCAGCCTGCCAGTTCCTTGCCGAAGCCGATGGAAAAGACGTCAGCCTTCACGCCGAACCAGCGGCCAACCAGATAATGTCCCAGCTCGTGGATGAACACCAAAGGCCCCAGCACCAGCACGAAGGCCAGCAGCGTTGTCAGGATTCCGGGGCTTTCGATCGGTGGCATCAGAGTGCGGTTTCCATCAGTTCTCGTGCCCTCACCCGGGCCTCCGCGTCGATAGCGACGACATCGTCGAGGCAGCCTGGTGCAGGCGGCAATCCGCGCGCGAGCACGGCCTCGACCGATTGCACGATCCGGGTGAACCCAATCTGACCGCCAAGGAACGCTGCAACCGCGATCTCGTTGGCGGCGTTCATGGTGGCGGGAGCTGCTCCGCCTTCGATCACCGCGTGCCGGGCTACGCGGGTGGCGGGAAAGCGCGTTTCGTCAGGCGCGCGGAACGTCAGTTGTCCGATGGCGGCAAGATCGAGCGGCGCGCAGGGCGTGTGCATCCGCGCAGGCCATGCCAGCGCCGAGGCAATCGGCACGCGCATGTCCGAGGGCCCGAGTTGCGCCAGCGTCGAACCATCGCGGTACTCGACCATCGAATGGACGACCGACTGCGGGTGGACGATGATCCGCAGGCGCTCCACGCCCACCGGGAAAAGGTGGTAGGCCTCGATGAACTCGAGCCCCTTGTTCATCATAGTCGCCGAATCGACGCTGATCTTGGCGCCCATCGACCAGTTGGGATGCTTGACCGCCTCCGCAGGCGTCGCCCGCTCAAGCTGGTCCAGCGTCCAGTCGCGGAACGGGCCGCCGCTTGCAGTCAGCGTGATTGCGTGGACATGAGCCATGTCGTTGCCGGCAAGGCACTGGAAGATCGCGTTATGCTCGGAATCGACCGGCAACAGTGTCGCCCCATTCTTCGCCACGGCAGCGGTCATGACGTCGCCTGCCGAAACCAGCGCTTCCTTGTTGGCAAGGGCGATTACCCCGCCCTGCTCTATCGCAGCCATCGTAGGCGCCAGGCCCGCACAGCCGACGATGGCTGCAACGGTGATGTCAGCCCCCCGCGCAGCCGCCTCCACAAGAGCAGGCGCTCCTGCTGCGGCATGGATGTTGGTCCCGGAAAGCGCCTCGCGCAGCGCAGGCAATGCAGCTTCATCAGCCACCACGGCAACTTCTGCACCGAACTCGCGCGCCAGCTTGGCAAGCCCTGCCGCATCGCCATTGGCGGTCAGCGCGACCACCTGCCACTCCTCACGGTTGCGGCGGATCAGGTCGAGCGTGGAGGCGCCGATGGAACCGGTAGCGCCAAGAACCGAGATCGAACGCGCCATCGCCTCAGCCCCCTGCCTGCGAAGCGGCCCAGGCCGTGCCGACGATGATTGCCACCGGAAGGAGGCCGTCAACGCGGTCGAACAGGCCGCCGTGCCCCGGGATCAACCGCGAGGAATCCTTCACCTCTGCCCGCCGCTTGAGCCACGATTCATAGAAGTCTCCGGCCTGCGCGAACACTGCCAGCACGGCCCCAGCCAACGCTGCCGCACCGAGGTTCGCCACCTCCAGCGCCGCCGCGACACTCGGCCCCGTCGGCCCGATTGCAGACACGAGATAACTTGCCGAAAGCACGACCAGCCCTGCCCAGATACCCGCAGCCGCCATGCCACCGGCGAGGCCCGACCATGTTTTCGATGGACTGATCCTGGGTGCAATCTTGGGCCCGCCCAAGGTGCGCCCGGTGAAGTAGGCACCGGTATCAGTGCAGATGACCAACCCCAGCACAGCCAGCATCAGCGGCTCGGGCATCACCGACAAAGCCAGCCCGGCCCAGCCAACGTAAATCGCGCCGAAGATGACCATCGACGAAAGCCGCGCCGGGCTGTCAGCGATCTTAGCGGCCAGGCGAACGTACTCGACGAAAACCCCGAACGCGACCGCCGCCACGAACAGGTCCAGCCACAGACCGCCCATCCAGAATGCCGCGCCTGCAACCACCAGCATGACCACGGCCGAAGCGAGGCGCACCGGCAGGTCGGACTTTTTCGGCGCCTCCGCTGGCGTCATCGGGCTGGCTTCAGCGTCCACCGAAGCGCCTCTCGCGCGATGCGAACTGCTCCAGCGCCTCGCGCAGGTGCGCTGCGGTGAAGTCCGGCCAGAGCACATCGGTGAACCACATCTCGGCGTAGGCCGCCTGCCACAGCAGGAAGTTCGAAAGACGGATCTCGCCCGAGGTCCGGATCAGAAGATCCAGCGGCGGGAGGCAGGCGGTATCGAGTTCGGCCTCGATGGCTTCGGGCGTGATCTCGCCCTTGGCTGCAGCCTTGGCGGCCGCCCGGGCGATCTCCTGCTGCGATCCGTAGTTCAGGGCGATGGCCAACGTGGTGCCGGTATTGCCCGCCGTACGCGCCATCGCATCCTCGATCAGTTCCACGATATCGGGCGCAAGCACCTGATAATCGCCGATGATCTTCAGACGCGTGTTGTTGCTGACGAGTTCGGCCAGATCGTTGCGAATGAAGGCACGAAGCAGGCCCATCAGGTCCGCGATCTCGTCAGCCGGACGCTTCCAGTTCTCTGACGAGAACGCATAGAGCGTCAGCGCCTCGAGCCCCATGTCGCGCGCGGCGCGGGCAATCTCGCGCACCGTGTCGACGCCCCGCTTGTGCCCGAAGGCGCGCGGCATCATGCGCTTCTTCGCCCACCGTCCGTTGCCATCCATGATGATGGCAACGTGCCTTGCGCCACAGGACGCCGGGCCACCCGTCGAGGCGGGGAGCGCCGTCACTTGCCGAGGATTTCCTTTTCCTTGGCAGCGGCGGCTTCATCGGCCTGCTTGATCAGATCGTCGGTCAGCTTCTGCAAGTCGGTCTCGGCGCGCTTGCGTTCGTCTTCCGAGATTTCTTTCTTGTTCTCGTCAGCCTTGAGCGCGTCCATGCCATCGCGGCGCACGTTGCGGATCGCAATGCGGGCGTTCTCGGCGTACTTGCTGGCCAGCTTGGCGAGTTCCTTGCGACGCTCTTCGGTCAGGTCCGGAATCGGCAGGCGCAGGGTCTGTCCGTCGCTGATCGGGTTGAGGCCGAGGCCCGCCGAACGGATCGCCTTTTCGACCGGCGTCACGTTCGACTTGTCCCACACCTGCACCGAAAGCATCCGCGGCTCGGGCGCCGAAACGCTGGCGACCTGCGACAGCGGCATATGGCTGCCATAGACTTCGACCGTGATGGGATCGAGCAGCGAGGTGTTGGCACGGCCGGTGCGCAGGCCGGAAAGATCGCCCTTGAGCGATTCGACCGCGCCCTTCATGCGGCGTTCCAGATCGGCCTTGTCGTACTTGGCCATGTCAGGCTTCCTTCTTCACAATGGTCTGCGTTCCCCCGCCCGCCAGAACGCGGGCAAGATTGCCCCGCTCGCGGATGGAGAAGACGACGATCGGTATGGAATTGTCACGGCACAGCGCAACCGCGCTCGCATCCATGACCTTCAGGTTGTCTGCAAGAACCGTGTCGTAATCGACGGTATCGTAACGCTTTGCCGAGGCATCCTTCTTGGGATCGGCATCATAGACGCCATCGACGCTGGTGCCCTTGAACAGAGCATCGCACTTCATCTCGGCAGCGCGCAGCGCAGCACCCGAATCCGTCGTGAAATAGGGGCTGCCGACACCGGCAGCGAAAATGACCACGCGGCCCTTCTCAAGGTGCCGCTCGGCACGACGGCGGATGACCGGCTCGCACACTTCGTCCATCTGTATGGCCGATTGCACGCGCGTCTCGACGCCGATCTGCTCGAGCGCGTTCTGCATCGCCAGCGCGTTCATGATCGTGGCGAGCATGCCCATGTAGTCCGCCTGGGCGCGATCCATGCCCTTGGCAGCACCCGCCATGCCGCGGAAGATATTACCGCCGCCGATCACCAGGCATAGCTGCAACCCGCTGTCGCGCGCGTCCTTCACTTCCTGCGCCAGACGGGCGACGTAATCCGTGTCGATCCCGAACTGCTGTTCCCCCATCAGCACTTCGCCCGAAAGCTTCAGGAGGATGCGCTTGAGGGGAGGAAGGCTCATGGGTCTGTGGTACTCGTCACGGATTGGAATTGGCGGCCCTTATAGCCCGGTGAAGGGCGGTGCCAAGGGCGCGCACAAGAAACAGGCGTAACAATCCCCGCACCGACGGACCGCTCTTGCGAGGCAGCCCGCCCATGCGGGGATCGTTGAATGCCAGACTTACTTGATGCCGGCGGCAGCAGCCACTTCGGCAGCGAAGTCGGTCTCTTCCTTCTCGATGCCTTCGCCGAGCTGGAAGCGGACATAGTCCTTCAGCACGATCTTGGTGCCGGCTTCCTTGCCAGCTGCATCGACGACCTGCTGGATGGTCGACTTGTTGTCCATCACGAAGATCTGCGAAAGCAGAGCGTTTTCCTTGGCATACTTGGCGACGGCACCGTCCACCATCTTGGCCTGGACTTCAGCCGGCTTGCCGCTCTCGGCAGCCTTTTCCGCCGCGATCTTGCGCTCGCGGGCGATCAGTTCGGCGTCGAGGTCGTCGGCGGTCAGCGCCAGCGGGAAAGCAGCTGCGATGTGCATCGCGATCTGCTTGCCGAGCGCTTCGAGCTTGTCAGCCGCGGCATCCGATTCGAGCGCGACGAGCACGCCGATCTTGCCGAGGTTGGCGGCCGCTGCGTTGTGCATGTAGGGCACGACGACGCCGTTGGCGACTTCGACGTGCTTGATGCGGCGCAGCTGCTGGTTTTCACCGATGGTGGCGACGTTGTTGGTCAGCTTGTCGGCAACCGTGCCGCCGTCCGGATAGGCAGCAGCCTTCAGCGTCTCGACGTCCGAAGCGCCGGTCGCCAGTGCCACTTCGGTCGCCTTGCGAACGAAGTCCTGGAACTGGTCGTTCTTGGCAACGAAGTCGGTTTCCGAGTTCACTTCGACGGCAACGCCCTTGGTGCCCGAAACGGTCACGCCGACGAGGCCTTCAGCGGCCGTGCGGCTGGACTTCTTGGCAGCAGCGGCGAGGCCCTTGGCGCGCAGCGCGTCAACGGCAGCTTCGAAGTCGCCACCGGCTTCGTCGAGAGCCTTCTTGCAATCCATCATGCCGGCGCCGGTGCGCTCGCGCAGGTTCTTCACGTCAGCGGCGGTGTAAGCCATTGCGTTGATCCTTTATCTTGAAACACAGGAAGGCCGCAGCACTGCCGCGGCCCGTAAATCGCATCCGGGACAATTCGGTGACGGCCCGCCCTTCGAGACGGGCCATCACACGAAAATCCGGATCAAGCTTCCGCGGCTTCTTCAGCGAGCGGCTCAGCCATGGCGCCGAGGTCGGCGCCCGAAGCAATGGCAGCGTCACGACCGCCCTTGGTCGCGGCAGCAGCAACGGCTTCGCAGTATAGGCGGATGGCGCGGCTTGCGTCGTCGTTCGCAGGAACCGGGAACGCGATGCCATCGGGCGAGACGTTCGAATCGAGGATCGCGACGACCGGGATGCCGAGGACGTTGGCTTCCTTGATCGCGAGCTCTTCCTTGTTGGCGTCGATCACGAACATCACGTCCGGAATGCCGCCCATGTCGCGGATACCGCCAAGCGAAAGCTCGAGCTTGTCGCGCTCGCGCGTGAGCTGAAGGACTTCCTTCTTGGTCAGGCCAGCCGTGTCACCAGCAAGCTGCTCTTCAAGAGCCTTAAAGCGCTTGATCGAGCCCGAGATGGTCTTCCAGTTGGTGAGCATGCCGCCCAGCCAGCGGTGGTTAACGTAGTGCTGACCGGCTGCGCGAGCGGCCTGTGCGATCGGTTCCTGCGCCTGGCGCTTGGTGCCGACGAACAGGACCTTGCCGCCTGCCTGGACGGTTGCCGAGATGAACTCGAGCGCGCGGGCAAAAAGCGGAACGGTCTGCGACAGGTCGAGGATGTGGATGCCGTTGCGGGCGCCGAAGATGTACGGCTTCATCCGCGGGTTCCAGCGGTGGGTCTGGTGGCCGAAGTGGGCCCCGGCTTCGATAAGCTGATGCATCGTGACGACAGGTGCCGCCATAGGTAATTCCTTTCCGGTTGAACCTCCGGGAAGCTGGAACCGCTGCGGAGATCCCGCTGTCGGCACCGGTGAATATGCTTCCCGTGTGGATTGTCGCGCTCGTCAGGCGGGCACCATGCCCGTCAAAGTCCTGCGACGGGGCCGCCCCTAGAGCACTCCGCCGTGAAAATCCAGCACGGAATCGCGAGCGGAGGGAAGCGGTGCGAAGGCAGATTGATCCAATTTCGCCAGATCTCGTGTAAAATTTTCGCCTTTAAATCATGGCTTTGCGCAAGGGCACCCTGCTTTGACGGGAATATTGCACGTTCCGCCTTGACGGAACGGAACAAAAAGAGAACATTTACTCCATATCCGAATCAGTCTTCGGACAGACAGGAACGATACAACAATCCACAGGTTTTCCACAGGCCTGTCCGATTTCGTCAGGAAACGGTCAGGGGAAGGAAAGCCAAGGGATAAACGCAAGGACACGCGCAATGCTCGCTCTCGTTTGCACTCTCGTCTTCGCTGCAGCCGCCACCTTCGCCGTGGCCGCGATCTTCGTGACGATGCAGGGGCGCAAAGCGCAGATCACGGCGCTCCTTGCCGAGTATCGCTCGCTTCAGCGCGATCGCGAGTTTCTGGTTGCGATCACCAGCCGCGAAGTCGAAGCAAACCGCGCATCCGTCTCGCCGCAGCTTCGCCGCACCACGCGCCGTCTGTTCAGGCAGGCGGAAGCGGCTCGTTCCGCACGGTCGCTGCGCGCTGTCGCTTGACCTTGGCATAACGGACCACGCCCACCGGTATCAGCAGCAAATAGACGATGCAGATCCCGGAAAGAGTCAGCCAAGGCTCGGTCAGCAGCGCGGCAATCACGAGACCCACCAGCGCGATCAGCTCAAGCCGAACACTGCGTCGCGGCCGCATTGCCGACCAGCCTAGCGTTGCCAGGTTCGATATCATCAGAAATGCGATCAGCACCAGCCACGGGCCGACAAGCAAGGGTGAACGGAACAGCGGGTTGTCGGTTGCGATCCACAGGTAGAGCGGCAGGAAGGCCAGCCCCGCCCCGACCGGCGCAGGAACCCCGGTCAGGAATCCGGCTGACTTGTGGGGCTGGTCCTCGACATCGATGCGGGCATTGAACCGCGCCAGGCGCAGCGCGCAGGCAATCGCCACTGCCAGCGCCGCAAACCAGCCGATGCGCGGCGCTTCCTGAAGCGACCACAGGAACAGGATCAGCGCAGGCGCCACGCCGAACGAGACGTTGTCGGCCAGACTGTCGAGTTCCGCACCGAAGCGAGACTGCGCCTTGAGCAGCCGTGCGATGCGGCCGTCTATGCCATCGAGCATCCCGGCAATGATCACCGCCGCCACGGCCTTGCGCCAGTCTTCGGCGACCTGCACCGGATCGGTGCCCGAGGCCGCCGTCACGGCAAAGCGGATGCCAGTCAGGCCCGAGCAGAGCGCGGCTGTGGTGATCGCGTTGGGCGTCATCGCCCGCAGCGTCAGCCCACCGGGCAAGCGCCCCCGACGAAGTCCGGCCGCCTTGCCCTCTTCCATCACCGGCTCCACTTCACTGGCCGATACCCTCGATCATCGGGGCCTCGCCGATCTCGGCAAGGATCGTTTCGCCGGCAACGCACTTCTGGCCCATTAGGACCTTGGGTTCGGTGCCCGCAGGAAGATAGACATCGACGCGGCTGCCAAAGCGGATCAGGCCGACACGCTGGCCGACGGCGACAATATCGCCACCCTTGACGAACGGCACGATGCGACGGGCCACGAGGCCCGCGATCTGGGTAAAGCCGATCTGCACGCCATCGCCACGCTCGACGAGGAAATGCTGGCGCTCGTTCTCTTCGCTTGCCTTGTCGAGATCGGCATTGAGGAACTTGCCGGGGATATAGACAACCCGGCGGATCGTGCCCGCAATCGGCGAACGGTTGATGTGCACGTCGAACACCGACATGAAGATCGACACGCGCGTCACCGGCGCATCGCTCATGCCGCGAACGCCGGAACCGTCGTCAGCACACAGCTCGCGGGGCGGCGGTACTTTCTGGATCAGCGTGATCAGGCCATCGGCGGGCGAGACCACGAACTTGTCGTCACGCGGGGTGACTCGCACCGGATCGCGGAAGAACGCGAGCACGCCAAGCGTGAGGAACGCGAGCGGCCAGGCGATGGTCTCCCACGCCATGAGCGCAGCACCAAGGCTCAGCGCTCCGGAAATCAGGCCGAACTTGCGGCCTTCGGGATGGATGGATGGCCAGGACCACCCGGCGGTACCGCGACCACGGTTATCGAGAATTTCACCGGACATTCGCCCCATCTAGGCGTTGGCCGTCGCGGGGACAAGCCGCGTTGCCGGATTCAGCCGATCTGCGCTGCGGCAGGCGGCATGACCCGCATCAGGAAATCGATGACCGCCTCGTTGAACTGGTCGTTCTTGTCGCCTGCAACCATGTGCCCGGCACCGCCGATATCGGCCACTTCGAGATGGGGTATGCGTCCGACCAGATCGGCCACGCCATCCTCCGTGACGATATCGGACTTCATCCCGCGAACCAGCAAAGTCGGAACACGGCCGGGCCATTCAGCACCTTCGAGCAATTCGTCGATCGCCGCGTGACGCTTCCCACCAACCAGAAACTTCGGATCCCAGTGCCAATAGAAGCGACCGTCCGCCCCTTCCCGCAGGTTCTTGCGCAATCCATCGAGACGCGCTGGCCGCGGGCGATCCGGGTAATAGGCTGAAATCGCGTCCGCGACTTCTTCCAGCGAGCCGAAGCCGTCTGGATTGGCCGACATGAAACCAACGATCCGTTCAACGCCGGTCGGCGAAATCTGCACCACGACATCGACCAGCACCAGCGCGTCCGGAACCGTGCCATGGCAGGCAGCCGCCATTGAGGACAGCCCGCCCAGCGAAGCGCCCACAAAGGCGAAAGGCCCCTGCGCCAGCGCCGCTACCGCAGCAAGGTCGCTTGCGCGGCGGGCATAGGAGTAATCGCCCTCCGGCTCCCAGTCGCTATCGCCATGACCGAGAAGATCATAGTTGATCACGTGGAAACCGGCGTCCGCCAGTTCGTGCCCCGCCCTATCCCAGCTGTGCCGGGTCTGCCCCCCACCATGTCCGAGAATCACCGTGGGCGCAGCACGGTCGCCGAGTTCATCAGCCACGATGGTCAACCCGCCCGCAACGGGGATGCGTATCGTTGTCATGCCCGAACCCTGACCCAGGCCCGCAGGACATGCAATGACATTCTTAATCGTCCGATTAAGTTAGGCGCTCTAGCCCTCAGGGGAAGAAGCAGCGGTGGTGGACAGGGCTAGATTCGAACTAGCGTACGCTTGCGCGGGCAGATTTACAGTCTGCTGCCTTTAACCACTCGGCCACCTGTCCACACCAGTGCTGCCGGTGCCGGATTTCCCCGAAAGGAAAGCCGATTTTGATGGTCCCCGAAGAGACCGTCCGGCCGAGAGGCGGCCCCTTTGGCGAAGGGAGACTTGCCTGTCAATGGGCAGGCTGGCATGCGCGGCACGAAATTTATCAACACGCTTGCAGAAAAGGTGCCTCATGCCCCGTCACGACGATCAACCCAAAGGCCGCGCCCTGCGCGGTCGCGCCGGTCGCAACAAGGGCGGGCGCGGTTCGGGCCGGGGCAGCGCCGGCTCGATCCGCCTGTGGGGCCGCCACGCCGTGGAAGCCGCGCTTACCAATCCCAATCGCGATGCCAAGAAGCTGTGGGGCACGCGCGAGGCGATCCAGGAGATGCTCGACGCGCACGACGCCGAACTTCCGGCAACTCTGCCTGTGGAATACGCGCAGGCCGCAGACCTTGGCCGACTCGTCGCCCGCGATGCACCGCACCAGGGCCTGGTGCTCGATTGCGCCCCGCTCGACGACGTGGTTCTCGACGACATTCTCGACGAAGCCGATGGCCGCACCATCGTGATTCTCGATTCGGTCACCGATCCGCACAACGTCGGCGCGATCCTGCGCTCCTGCGCGGCGTTCGGCGTTGCTGCTCTCGTTACCCAGGACCGCCACGCCCCGCCCGAATCGGGCGTGCTGGCCAAGTCCGCATCGGGAGCGCTCGAAATCGTGCCTTGGGTGCGCGTGGTGAACCTGTCCCGCGCGTTGGAGCGAATGAGCGAGGAAGGCTACTGGCGCATCGGCCTTGATGGCGATGGCAAGGCGGTGTTCCCCTCTGCCCTGCCGGCCGGACCCGTCGCCCTGGTTCTGGGCGCCGAGGGCGAAGGCCTGCGCCACAACGTGGCACAGCACTGCGATTCGATCGCGCGGCTTCCGATTGCTTCGGCCATCGAAAGCCTTAACGTGTCCAACGCAGCAGCCATCGCGCTCTATGCGGTGGCCACGCGCGAGGGGTAATCATACGGGCACAGGAGGGGCAGATGCGGCGTTCCTTGGCAATGGCAGCAGTCGGACTGGCGACGCTGCTCCTCGCAGGCTGCCTCCTCCTTCCCGGCAAGTTCACCTCAGCGATAGATTTGCCCAAGGACGGCACCTTCAGCTTCACCTACAAGGGCGACATCCATGTCCTCGCCCTGTCAAAGCTCGCCGCCGAGGAGCGTGACCGCAAGATCGACACGGCCACGTTCGAGCCATCCACCTGCTACAACGACGAAACCGGTGAGGAGCGCACCTGCACGGCCGATGAAATCGCCACGCAGCGCAAGGATTGGGAAGAGACGGTCGCTCAGCAGAAGAGCGCTGCAGAAGAAAAGAAGAAGTCCGACGAGCAGATGGCCAAGGCTATGCTTGGCGGCATCGATCCCTCCGACCCACGCGCCGCGCAGGAGTTTGCCGATCGCCTGCGCCGCCAGAAGGGCTGGAAGTCGGTCGTCGACAAGGGCGACGGGCGCTTCGAGGTGGAATACGCCATCACCGGCAAGCTGACCCACGATTTCAGCTTCCCCACGGTCGAAAAGCTGCCGATGGTCATGCCTTTCGTGACCATGATCCGCCGCGCCGATGGCAGCGTGCGCATCGACGCGCCCGCTTTCGCTGCCGGGGCCGGCAACTCGCCCTTCATGGGCATGGCCGCGATGGCCGCCGATGAGAAGAGCCAGAAGGCCGGAGGCGATGGCGTGCCGGTTCTCGACGGAACGCTGGTGCTGACCACAGACGGCGATATCCTCGCCAACAACACCGACGAAGGCCCGACCGCCGGAACTTGGGGCAAGATGCTGCAGTGGAAGGTCAATGCGCGCACAAAGGACGCGCCCACTGCGCTCGTTCGGATCAATCCATAAGAAAAGCCGCGCCTGTCGCAGGGACGAGCGCGGCTTCTAGCTGTCAGGGCTTACGCCCCATCAGCGCATGATCAGTTGACTGCGTCCTTCAGGCCCTTGCCAGCCTTGAACTTGGGCTGGGCAGAAGCCTTGATCGACATGGGTTCACCGGTCCGCGGATTACGGCCCGTGGAAGCCTTGCGCTTGGCAACAGAGAAAGTGCCAAAACCGACCAGGCGCACTTCTTCGCCCTGGGCCAGCGCACCGGAGATCGATTCGAAGACGGCTTCAACAGCCTTGGTCGCATCGCCCTTCGACAGGCCGCTGACGTCGGCGACAGCGCCGATCAGATCGTTCTTGTTCATTGCGGAACCCCCTAAGCCTTTATTCTTTGGAAAGATTGGATTTGAATCGCCTTTCGGGTGACGCGAAAGAGAGCCGAGAAACAATCACCTGTCAAAGGTTAAAGCAGAGTAACACGGCTATTTGCGGCGAAAGAAAGGGCGCCTTTCAAAAACAACGGGGGCAAGCGCAACAATCGTGCGCCCGCCCCCGGCTTTGATGATGTCCTGTCAGTGTGCTGTTGGCGTCTGAGGCTGTCCCGGAGCACTCGCAGCAGGTTGCGAGGCCAGATCATCCGCCTCGGTCCATTCAATCGGTTGCGGAATACTGGTCAGAGCCCGCGCCAAGACTTCGTCGACGTGAGCAACCGGGAGAATCTCCAGCCCTTCCTTGATGTTGGCTGGGATCTCGGCAAGGTCCTTGCGGTTCTCTTCCGGGATCAGCACCGTCTTTATGCCGCCGCGCAGTGCCGCCAGCAGCTTTTCCTTCAAGCCGCCAATCGCCAGCACACGCCCGCGCAGCGTCACCTCACCGGTCATCGCCACGTCCGCCCGCACCGGAATGCCGGTGAGCGTCGAGACCATGGCCGTGACCATGCCGATGCCCGCGCTCGGCCCGTCCTTGGGCACTGCGCCTTCGGGCAAGTGGATGTGCAGGTCCTTGCGGTTGAAGATCGAAGGCCGGATGCCATAGGCCGGGCTGCGCGCCTTGACGAAGCTGAACGCCATCTGGACGCTCTCGCTCATCACCTCGCCCAGCTTGCCCGTCGTCTTGACTGCGCCCTTCCCGGGCACCGTCACACTCTCGATCGTCAGCAGTTCGCCGCCGACTTCGGTCCAGGCAAGGCCGGTCACCGCACCGACCTGGTTCTCCTCGTCCGAGACGCCATGGCGGAACTTCCTGACACCGGCAAAGTCGGCGAGGTTCTCGGGCGTGATCGTCACGCTCTTGGTCTTGCCTTCAAGGATCTGGCGCAGCGACTTGCGCGCCAGACGCGCCACTTCGCGCTCGAGCGTGCGCACGCCCGCCTCGCGGGTGTAGTAGCGGATCAGGTCGCGCAAAGCCTCGGTTTCGAGCGTGAACTCGCCCTTCTTGAGGCCGTGGGCATCAACTTGCTTGGCGATCAGGTGACGCTCTGCAATCTCGACCTTCTCGTCCTCGGTGTAGCCTTCGAGCCGGATGATCTCCATGCGATCAAGCAGCGGCTGCGGCAGGTTCAGGCTGTTCGCGGTGCACACGAACATCACGTCCGACAGATCGAAGTCCAGTTCCAGATAGTGGTCCTGGAACTTGGCGTTCTGTTCGGGATCGAGCACTTCGAGCAGCGCCGATGCCGGATCGCCACGGAAGTCCTGACCAAGCTTGTCGATCTCGTCGAGCAGGAACAAGGGGTTGGCCGTGCCAGCCTTCTTGAGGTTGGTGACGATCTTGCCCGGCAGCGAGCCGATATAGGTGCGGCGGTGGCCGCGAATCTCTGCCTCGTCGCGGACGCCGCCCAACGACTGGCGCACGAACTGGCGTCCGGTCGCCTTGGCGATCGACTTGCCGAGCGAGGTCTTGCCCACGCCCGGAGGGCCGACGAGGCAAAGGATTGGCCCCTTCAGCTTGTTCGTTCGCGCCTGCACCGCCAGATACTCGATGATCCGGTCCTTGACCTTGTCGAGCGCGTAGTGATCGGCATCCAGCACTGCCTGCGCCGCGGGAATATCGCGCTTGAGCTTGCTGCGCTTGCCCCAGGGCAGGCCCAGCAGCACGTCGAGGTAGTTGCGGATGACGGTCGCCTCGGCGCTCATCGGCTGCATGGTCTTGAGCTTCTTCAGCTCGGTCTGCGCCTTGGCCTTGGCTTCCTTGGACAGCTTGAGCTTGTCGATCTTCTCCTGAAGCTCGGCAATCTCGTTGGCTTCCTCGCCATCGCCGCCGCCCAACTCGGACTGGATCGCCTTCAACTGCTCGTTGAGGTAGTATTCGCGCTGCGTCTTCTCCATCTGGCGCTTCACGCGGCCACGGATCTTGCGCTCCACCTGCAGCACGCCAAGCTCGCCCTCCATGAAGGAGAGCACCATTTCGAGCCGCTTCATCGGATCGGATTCGGAAAGCACGGCCTGCTTGTCGGCCACCTTGGCCGCAAGGTTGGCCGCGACCGAATCCGCGAGCTTGCCCGCGTCCTCGATATCGCCGAGCTGGCCGCCCGCATCCTGCGGCAGCTTCTTGGAAAGCTTGGCATATTCGGCAAACTGGTCGACCACCGAGCGCATCATCGCGGAAATTTCGGTGCCCTCGACGATGGCGGGCTCCTGCGGCTCGACTTGCGCCACCAGCATCGCGCCATGCGAGGTAGTTTCCTCGCGCAGGTTCTTCAGCTCGGCACGTTCGCGCCCTTCGACCAGCACGCGCACCGTGCCGTCGGGCAGCTTCAACAGTTGAAGCACGCTTGCGATCACGCCGGTGTCGTAGAGATCGTCGCGATCCGGATCGTCACAGCCAGGGTCAAGCTGGGCGAGCAGGAAAATATCCTTGTTGCCAGCCATGGCCGCTTCAAGCGCCGCCACCGATTTCTCGCGCCCGACGAACAGCGGCACGACCATGCCGGGGAACACGACGATGTCGCGAAGGGGAAGCAGGGGATAGAGATTCATGGGCACTTCGTTTCCGTCCTGCCGGGCACGCCGCCCGACGCTTTCCCGGGATATGGGGACCGAGTGCCTTCGCCGCAATGGTTTCGCGCACAAGGGCTGTGGATCATGCTTCCCGAGGCACCAAGGTACACGAACCGATCTGCCATTCGTAAACCGGATATTAGGTATAGTTGCGCATTGGGGTTGCAGGACTGGAAGGATTGCACCGGGGATGCTGCGCACACGAACAACGCTGATCGTCGGCGCAGGTGCAAGCGCCGAGCTGCAGTTTCCGTCCAACGCGGAACTGCTGGCACGAATCATCCAGGGCTATGACTTCAAGCGCACCGCATCCGACACCTCGACACGCGACGGCCAGCTTCTCCTGCGCAACATCTACAAGCTGGCAGAGCGCCACAACAAGAAGGTCGAGGAAGTCGCCGCCGCCGCCGAGCGTCTGCGCAATGCCTGCCGCCTAGGCCGTTCGATCGATACCGTGCTCGAACAGTACGACCATGATCCACTCGTCATGGCCTGCGGCAAGCTCGCCATCTCCTTCTTCATGGGGCAGGCAGAAGCCCGCAGCAACCTCAAGGACGCCCCGCGCGTTCCCGGGGAACTCCCGCTGCAGGGCAAGATCGCCGAATACTGGATCTACCAGCTCGGCCAGCTGATCACCTCAGGCGTGCCGCGCAGCCGCATCGGCCAGACGCTCGAGCAGATCACCATCGTCAACTTCAACTACGACCGCTCGGTCGAGCACTTCCTGCCCTACGCGCTAGTCATGGCTTACGGGATCGACCTCAAGGAAGCCCAGCAGGTCATCGCCGACAAGCTCGACATCGTGCACCCGCACGGTGCCATTGGCCGCCTGCCATGGCAGAAGGGCGAAGCGCCGCTGGCCGAATGGGGCGTCGAGCAGCCGTGGAACATCCACGCCATCGCCGCCCAGCTGAAATCGCTCAACGAACGCGGCGCAGACCGCAACGCCCTGCGCGACATCCGGCTCGCCGTCGCCAGCGCCAAGCGCCTCGTCTTCCTCGGCTTCGGCTTTCAGCCGCAGAACGTCGACCTGCTGTTCGAGAACACCCTCTCGCACAACCCCGAAGTGCTCATCTCAACTTACGGCATGAGCACCGGCAACGCATCGACCGTCGCCCAGATGATGCGCCGCCTCGCAGGGCTTGAAAGCGACGACCAGCTGATGATGTCCCCCGGCAAGGCCTGGGAAGTCCTGCGCGATTACTCGCTGCTGCTGGAAAGCTGACGGATTTTAGCGCCCAACCGGCAGCGGCTGCACTACCGGTTCCGATACGAACACCGGGGCAGGCGGTGTGGCCGGAACGGGCTCGCTGCTGGCAGGTGGCATCGCTGGCGGCGGTGTCGGCGTCAGTGCCGGCAGCGTAACCGTACCTTCCTTCTGGAAGTCGGCCTTCCCCTTCAGCGCATCGATCTCGGCCTGCCGCGACTTCAGGTAAAGCTCGCGATAGCTGGCGTAAGGGTTCGATTCCTCGCGGATTCGCTTGAACAGTTCATCGTTCATCACCCGTTCGTCAAGCGAGCGGATCACGAAGCTGCCATAGACATAGGCCGGATGGCGCAGCGGCCCGCCCACCGTGAACGGCAGCAGGAACCGGTCGAGGCCCAGACCGATCACGTCGCGCAAAGTCGTCGGCCCCACCAGCGGCAGGAACATGTACGGCCCCGGCCCGATGCCATAATAGCCCATGGTATAGGCAAAGCCGTTGCGCCTGTAGGGCAGGTTGAACGGCTTGTTTTTCGCCACATCGATCAGGCCGCCCACGCCTACGGTGGAATTGATCGCGAAACGCCCGACCGTTTCGGCAGCCTTCCCCGGCTTCAACTGCAGCAGGTAGTTGAGCGCAACGATCGGTTCGGTCAGGTTGCGCAGGAAATTGCGCAAGCCCATCCGCACCGGACGCGGCACGCCCTTTTCATAGACCCGCGCGACCGGCGCGATCACGGCGTCGTCAACCGCTTGGACCGCATCGTAGCTGGCCTGGTTCACGGCCTGCATCGGGTCCTGCTTGGTCGAACGCTCGCCGGCGACGACGATCGTGCCCTGCTCCTGTTCGATCTGGTCAAGCGATGGCGCGGGAGCCTGCGGCAGGGCTACCGGAACGGCAGGCGCAGGAACTGACGGATCGGCAGGAGTCGGCGACGCAGGCGCACCGCCAGGAACAGGCGCAGCCTGTTGCGCCTCGGTCTGCGCGGGAACAGCCAGCGACACATCCCGCCCCGCCTCCGGAAGGGCAAGCAGGGCAGCACTGGCAAGCAAGGTAACGCTCAAGCAATAGTTCCTGCCGGGCTGATCACTGGATCAATCGCCCGATTAGTGATCACATGGCAATCGTACCAGCGAACCGCAAGCCCGCGCGGCCATGACGAATGCCGGAACCGGTCCAACCGTTCAGAACGGAAGCTTGAAGCCCGGCGGGATGCCCGCAGCCATCTGGACTTTCTGCATTTCCTCGGCCGCAGCCGCATCGGCCTTGCCGCGCGCATCGTTGAACGCCGCTGCCACGAGGTCTTCCAGAATGCCCTTCTCCGACGGCGCGAGCAGGCTGTCATCAATGGCGACGCCGATCACCCGGCCCTTGGCCGAAGCGCGAATCTTCACAAGGCCACCGCCAGCCGCACCCTCGACTTCGATGTTGTCGAGCGTCGCTTGCGCGTCCTCCATCTGCTTCTGGATGGTCTGCGCCGCCTTCTGGGCGGCCTGGATCATCTCTTCCATCGACTTCATGCGCGTTTGCTCCAGGGTCTCTTCTCGTGCTCTCGCGAGCTGTCTTCATCCACGATCACCGCGCCCGGAAAGGCTTCCAGCGCGGCCTTGACCAGCGGGTCCTGCCGCATTGCCGCCTCGGCCTCGGCTGCCTTGGCAGCCTTGGCTTCCTCGAGGCTCGGCAGGGCATCGCCCTCCCCGCGCTCGACAATCCAGTTCGCGCCCGTCACGTGGTTGAGCGCGCGGCGAATATCCGCCGCCGGGTCTCCCGGCAAGCCCGGAGCCAGTTGATAACGCAGCAATCCCTGCCGCAGTTCAACCACCCGCACGCCAAGCCGCATCGTCGCTCCGACGAGTGGCGAGACATGCTCGACCTGCTCGACCAGCGCCACCCAATCAGCTCCCGCCGCAACCGGAGCAGCAGCCTGCGCGACTGGAGCAGCACCCGCGCCGCCATCCGCCGCCGGCGCCGCAATCGCAGGGCGTGAGGCGATCTCTTCCAGCTTCTTCACCAGACCGCCCGGATCGGGCATGTCCGCCGCGTGCATCACCCGCAGCAGCGCCATCTGCGCTGCCACAAGTGGATCGGGCGCGGTCTTCACTTCCTCGTAGCCCTTTAGCAGCAACTGCCATAGCCGGTGCAACTGCCCCGCCGAAAGCGCCTTGGCCCAGGCTTCCAGCGCCTCGCGCTCCTCGGTCGAGCGGATGTCCGGCCCGACTCCGCCGATCTGCGTCACTGTCACGCGGTGGACCACGTCCATCTGCGCGCGCATCATCGCAATCGGCTCGATCCCCAGCGCGTACTGCTGCGCCACTTCCGAGAGCACCACATCGCCCTTGCCCGAAAGCACGGCCTCCAGCAGGCGGCGCTGCATGGTCTTGTCCGCAAGGCCCAGCATCTGCCGCACCTGCTCGGCACTGACCCGCGTGCGCCCGTCCTCGCTGCCGACCAGATCGGCGTGGCTGATCGCCTGATCAAGGATCGACAGGCCATCGCGCACCGATCCCTCGGCTGCGGCGGCAACCATCGAAAGCGCCTCGGCTTCGGCCTCGACGCCTTCCTTCTCGCAGATCATCGCAAAGTGGCTGGCGAGCAGCGGTGCCGGAATGCGCTTGAGGTCAAACCGCTGGCAGCGCGACAGCACCGTGACCGGCAGCTTGTCCACCTCGGTCGTCGCGAAGAGGAACTTCACATGCGCAGGCGGTTCCTCAAGCGTCTTGAGCAAGGCATTGAACGCATTGCGAGAAAGCATGTGAACTTCGTCGACGATGTAGATCTTGTAGCGCGCCGACACCGCGGCATAGCGCACCGCCTCGATGATCTCGCGCACGTCGTCGACGCCGGTGTTGGACGCGGCGTCCATCTCGATCACGTCGATATGCCGCCCTTCGGCAATCGCGCGGCAGGGCTCACACACCCCACAAGGATCGATCGTCGGCCCGCCCTGCCCGTCCGGACCGATGCAATTGAGCGCCTTGGCGATCAGGCGCGCGGTCGATGTCTTGCCCACCCCGCGCACGCCGGTCATCAAAAACGCATGGGCCAGACGGTCACGCTTGATGGCGTTGGCCAGCGTCTGGACCATCGCGTCCTGCCCGATCAGTTCGGCAAAGGTCTGCGAACGATACTTGCGCGCCAGCACGCGATAGGGCTGGACGGCAGGTGCAACAGGCGGCGCAGAAACGGGTGCGACAGGCGCTGGCGGCGCAGTCTCGCGCACCACTTCGGGCGCAGGTTCCGGCGCAGGCGCCGGATCACCGAACATCGAAGCCTGCCCCGCCGCTTCAAGCTCTGCGGCAGAGGGCTTGTTCTCCTCCTCTTGCGGAGGATCGCCAAACATGTCGGTGGAATCGGCCATCATCGCCTTAGGTAAGCGCTCGCAGCGCGATTGTCGAATGCCCGGGAGGGCCGAAACGGTGGATTGACTCATAAGTTGCAAACTGCAACTTTCAAACCATGGACACTGTCATCCCCGGCCGCTTCACTGCTGACTTCGACCGCTCGCTGGTGATCTTCGTCATCGGCATGCGCATCAACCATTTCCGCAAGGTGGGCAAATGGCTGCCGGTCGCCCGCGCCATGGGCCCGATGATCGAGGAACTCGCCCGCAATCCGCAAAGCGGCTTCCTCGGCACGGAATTCATGCTGCGCAATCTGCGCACCGTGGTGCTGATGCAGTACTGGCGCGATTTCGACAGCCTCGAAGCCTATGCGCGCGACCGCGACCAGAAGCACTGGCCAGCGTGGGTTTCGTTCAACAAGGCCGTGGGCAGCGATGGCACCGTCGGCATCTTCCACGAAACCTACGCGGTCTCCGCCGGAGCCTATGAGACCATCTACGGCAACATGCCGCCCTTCGGCCTCGGCAAGGTCGCAGGGCTCATTCCCGCAACAGGCAAGCGCAATGAAGCGCGCTCGCGCATGAAATCAGCGGTTGAGGGGTAAAAAGGAGCCGGCCGACCCGCCGCAACCCGTTGTGGCTGCTTCCTTCCGGACCTGACCAGGTTGGCGGACGCAAACGTCCGACCGACTCCCGGACCGGCATATGGAGAGGAAGCTGGGGCTTGTCCAGCCCCATCCTGCCAATATGCGGCATCGGTCCGCTTCCCCGGCCCGGCTACCTATCGAGGTATGCTTCGGGTGGCCGGGCCGGGGGAGCGGGCCGGTGCCGCAAGCCTTCCGCGGATGCGGAAGGCGCACCTATCAGCGAAAGTTATCCGCGTAGCTCTGCAGCTTCAGCTTGCGCGGCGGCGTCGGAATCACGCGCGCTTCGATGCCATAGCGCTCGGCATAGGCCTGCGCGTCTTCCTGCGAATTGAAGGCAAGCGTCACCTGGCTCTGCGTATCACCCGATCCGGCCCAGCCCATCAGCGGGTCCGGACGGCGCGCTTCGGCGGGTTCGAATTCCAGGAGCCAGTCGCTGGTCCGGGCCTTGCCGGACTGCATGGCGTTCTTCGGGCGCTGATAGATGCGTGCTGACATGGCGCGCGCTTTCGGTCGAATCGCGCTGCAAATCAAGTCCGCATTCGCGTCACGACCGACCCTTTTGCGCATTGAAGGCGTTCTTGGTCTTCAGGCTCGGGTCTTCGGCCCAGGGTTCGTCCGGCCAGCGATGCTTGGGGTAACGCCCTTTCATGTCCTTGACGACATCGCGCCACGATCCACGCCAGAACCCCGGCAAGTCGGCCGTGGTTTGGATCGGCTTGCCGCCGGGGCTGGTCAGGCTGAGCAGCAGCGGCTTGGGCGGCTGTCCCACGCAAGGGTGCTTCTCCAGCCCGAACAGCGCCTGCACCCGCAGTTCCACGCAAGGCCCGCCTTCGTGGCCATAGTCGATGGCATGGCCGGTCCCGGCGGGCGAGCGGAATTCTGCAGGGGCCAACAGGTCGAGCGTCTGCCGCTCGTTCCAGTCCAGCCGGTTCAGCAGCGCTTCGTGCAAGCGACCCGCGCCGATCTCCAGATCGCGCCTGCCGCCCAGCAGCGGCCCCATCCACTCCTCAAGCGATTCCAGCAATGCACTTTCCGACAAGGCCCCAAGCCCCGCATAGCCAGCCCGCACGATCAGCGCCCGCGCCGCCTCGCCCAACGGCAGCAATTCCAGACCACCCTCGCGGACAACCTCGATCAGCTTGGCCTTCACCGCATCCGGATCAGGCTTGGGATCAGGCACCCGCGCCAGCACGATTGCCCCCAGCCTGCGCTCCAGCCGCGCCTCCACGCGCCCCTCGCCCGCATTCCATGTCAACGAGTGGCGCTCTTCGATCCGGTGCGAGAGATGGCGCGTAACCTCCTCGCCTTCCAGCGCAATTGCCGCCGTGATCCGCGCGCCCTTGGCTTCTCCCTGCGCATCGCCGATCACCAGCCACTTCGCCGTGGCCAGGGGCGATGCCGGATCGAGCCGATACCCGCGCCCACCGCTCGAAAGCCACTCCTCCCCCGAAGCCCCCCGCGCCCGCGCAATCCGGTCAGGAAAGGCCTCGGCTAGAAGCACCCCCAGCGGAACTTCGCTCTTGCGTCCTTCGACAGGCTCAGGACGAGCGGCGTCTGTACTGGAACCCCGCTCATGCTGAGCTTGTCGAAGCACCTTGTTGGCCAACTCAGCCCACCGCGCCGCCAACTTGCGCGAGCCTTCTGCCCTGCCCCCGCGCTCGCCAGCCCACCGATCCAACCGCCGCGCCAGATCCTCAGTCCGCCCGCCGAGCTCACGCTCCTGCAACAGCAAAGCCAGCCGCGCCGCCTCATCCGCCTGCCCGCGCTCGGCCGCAAACAGCAGCATGTGCGCCAGTGCCGGCTCCATCGGCAACCGCGCCATCGCCTGCCCGTGCGCGGTGATCCGCCCTTCTGGATCAAGCGCGCCCAAGGCCTGCAAGCTCGCTCGCGCCGCCGCCATCGCCGCAACCGGCGGCGGATCAAGCCAGGCCATCGCCGCCGGATCGCCCGCGCCCCACTGCGCCAGCGTCAGCGCAAGCGGAGCAAGATCGCTCGTCACCACTTCGGGCGGATCGAATGCAGGCCGCCCCGCATGCGCCGCTTCCTCCCACAGCCGGTAGGCCACTCCCGGCCCCTGCCGCGCCGCACGCCCCGCCCGCTGCGCTGCCGAGGCCTGGCTCGCCCGCGTCGTCACCAGTCGCGTGACGCCTGCCGACTTGTCGAACTCCGCCCGCCGCGAAAGCCCGGCATCGACCACCACCGAAACCCCATCGAGCGTCAGCGAGGTCTCGGCAATGCTCGTCGCCAGCACGATCCGCCGCCGACCCTGCGGATCACGCCGGATCGCCGCGCGCTGCCCCGCCGGTTCAACCTGCCCATGCAACGGCAGCACCAGCGCCTGCGGCAATCGCTCGGCAAGCAAATCCGCCGTCCGCTCGATCTGCGCCACGCCCGGCAGGAAGGCGAGAATGTCCCCCGTCTCCTCACGCCACGCGGTCTGGATCGCCGAGGTCATCGCCGCCTCGACCTTCAAGTCAGGCCGCGAGCCCAGCCACTTCACCGTCAGGGGATGCGCCTTGCCTTCGCTCTCAACCACAGGCGCAGCACCCAGCAATGCCGCAAAACGCGATCCATCGATCGTGGCAGACATGACCACGATCCGCAGATCCTCACGCAGCACCCCTTGCGCCTCGACCGCCAGCGCCAGCCCAAGATCGCTGTCGAGATGCCGCTCATGTGCCTCGTCGAACAGCACCGCCGAAACGCCCTGTAATTCGGGATCGTTGAGGATCGTCGAAACGAAGATCGCCTCGGTCACCACCAGCACCCGCGTCCTGGCAGAGCGCCTGACATCAAGCCTGGTGACATAGCCGATGGTCTGCCCCGCCTCTTCGCCCAGCAGTTCGGCCATACGCTCGGCCGCTGCACGCGCCGCCACGCGCCGGGGCGAAAGCACGATGACTTGGCCCTTGCACCACGGCTCGCCCAGCAAGGCAGGCGCGACCGCCGTCGTCTTGCCCGCCCCAGGCGGCGCGATCAGCACCGCACTCGGCTCTTCTCGCAAGGCGCAAAGCAGGTCGGGCAGGACGGCATGGATCGGCAGGACGCTCACGCGGGGCGCTTTACGGCTCCTTGCGGCCGGAAGGCAACGATTTGCCGCTGCCTCCGTTCAAGCTTGCATCGGGCTTGCGGTGCGATAGGGCCGGGAAAGATGAAGACCACGCTGGAATTCGTGGTGGCACTGACCACCGGCATCCTGTTCAGCGGAGCCATGATCGGCGCCATCGTACTTGGCATCGGCGCGGTCTGCGGCGGCAGCTGCTGGCTCCTGTGGAAGCGCTTCGGCCGCCGCAAGTAACTCAGGCCGCGCGGGCGAACAGCCAGGCCGAAGCCAGCCAGCACGATCCGAAAGCAAGGGTCAGCGCGACCGTTTCGCCGCCCCCGCCGACGATCAATCCGACCAGAGCCTGCACGACCGCCATCGCCAGCATCGCCCGGACCATGGCCCTGGCCGAGAACTTTCCGAGCGCGGAGACAATCAATCCCACAAGCGGCAGGGTCATGAACCAGACGTTCGCGGCATTGTCCTCCGAGCCCACGAGCCCGACGGCAAGGTTCGCCCAGATCATCACCAGAGCCACGCCGATGCCCAGGAACGCACCCGCTCCATAGGCAAGGCTACCGTTGATACGCACCGCCAGTTCCAGCGCCGCGCCCGTACTGCAGAGCAGCAGCGCAGCGACGAGGAAGTCACCCACCGTCCAGTTCACACCCCAGCGCAGGTGCTGTTCGAACTGCATCGCGATCAATGGGAACAGTAGCACAAGCGCTACCATGAACCACCCTACAGGTCGCACCAGCGACATCGCTCTGCGCCATGATTTCGCATTATCTGTCAACATCTTGGCGCACTCCATTGGCAGTGCTCAAAAATGCGCCGGATCGACCCGAAACGTCAATCCTCGATCACCCCATCGGATAGGGAATTTCGCGGCTCACGCGGTTGATCGCCTTCATCACGTCGTCTGGGAGCACGAGATCGGCCGCTGCAAGGATCGGATCGACATGCGCCTCGGCACTGACGCCGACAATCGTCGAAGCCACGAAATCATGCTGCTTCGACCATGCCACCGCCATCGTCACCGGATCGAGTCCCGCCTCGGCGGCAATGGCCATGAACCGCTCGGTCGAGGCGATGGAACGTTCGTTCACGAACCGCTTGCCCATCTGCGCCTGCCGCCCTTCCATGGCGAGGTAGCGCGAGAACCGCGCCCCCTCAGGCCGCGCGCCGCCGCTGTACTTGCCCGAAAGCACGCCGCCTGCGATCGGCGAATAGGGGATCAGGCTCACCCCTTCCATCCGGCAGACCTGTGCCAGCTCATCCTCGAAACGGCGGTTGTTCAGGCTGAAGTTGTTCTGGATCGTCTGGTAGCGCACCGTGCCGAGCTTCTCGGCGGCGGCGAGCGACTTCATCAGACCCCAGCTCGTCTCGTTCGAACAGCCGGTGATCCGCACCTTGCCCGCGCGGACCAGCTCGTCGAGCACTTCCATGGTCTCGTCATAAGGCGTGTCGTGGTCGGGCCAGTGGGTCTGGTAGAGGTCGATATAGTCGGTACCGAGCCTCTTCAGGCTGGCATCGATCGCCGTCTCGATATTGCGCCGGTCCAGCGCAGTCATCCCGTTGCGGCAGGGTGAGCGGAACCAGACGTGGCTCGGCCCCGAAACCTTGGTGGCAAGGATAACCGCATCGCGCGGCTTGGTCTTGAGCCACTTGCCGACGATCTCCTCGGTGCGCCCCACCCACTTGATGTCGGGTGGCACCGGATAGCCCTCGGCCGTATCGAAGAAGTTGATTCCGGCATCGAAGCTGCGGTCAAGGATGCGCAACGATTCCGCCTCGTCCACCTGGCTGCCGAAGGTCATCGTCCCCATGCAGATGTCCGAAACGACAATGGCCGAGCGGCCAAGACGGCGATGCTGCATCAGGTATTCTCCGGTTGGATCAGAAGCGGCGGGCCACCGCAAACAGCGCGGCTTCGGTCATCGCGACCTTGGCGGCACTCGCCGGGAACCCGGCAATCGCGTCAATCGCGCGCTGCGCATACATCCGCGCCCGCTCGCGCGTCGCGTTCACCGCATCGTGGCGGCGGATCAGCGCGATGGCATGGGCGAGATCATCGTCCGACGAGCGATCTCCGGCGATGGCATCCTGCCAGAACCGGCGTTCGTCCTCGTCGCCCCGGGCATAGGCCAGGATCACCGGCAGGGTCATCTTGCCCTCGCGGAAATCGTCGCCCTGGTCCTTGCCCATCTCGGCGGCGTCCGAATCGTAATCGATCGCATCGTCGGCCAACTGGAACGCGATGCCGAGATTGCGACCATAGGAATCGAGCGCCATTTCATCGGCTTCGGAACGCTCTGCCACCACCGCCGCGATCCGGCAGGCCGCGGAAAACAGCGCCGCCGTCTTGGCCGCAATGATGTCGAGGTACATTTCCTCGGTCGTCTCGATCTGCCTCTGCGCCACCAGCTGGTCGACCTCGCCTTCCGAGATCACCGCCGATGCGTTCGACAGGATGCGCAGCACCTTGAGCGAGCCGTCCTCGACCATCAGTTCGAAGCTGCGGCTGAACAGGAAGTCGCCCACCAGCACGGTTGCCGGGTTGCCGTAGACGATGTTCGCGGTCTTCTTGCCGCGCCGCATGTCGGAACCATCGACCACGTCGTCGTGCAACAGGGTCGCGGTGTGGATGAACTCCACCGCTGCTGCCAGCTTGTAGTGGCGGCTGCCGCCGTATCCCAGCAACGATGCGCTCGCCAGCGTCAGCATCGGGCGCATCCGCTTGCCGCCGCCGGCAATCAGGTGCCCGGCCAGCGTCGGGATCAACGGGATGCGCGATTGCATCCTGTCGAGAATCACGGCGTTGACGCTGTTCATGCCTTCGGCAACGAGGGCCATCATCGGCGTCAGCGAAGGTTCGGCCTTGCGCGGCAGGGGGTGGACGGTCGCAGTCATCGGCTTGATCGCTTGGCGACAAGGCGGGCGCTTGGCAAGATGCAACTTGCACTGTAGCGGCGGCGACAGACCTTTGGGCGAGATTTGGACGGGGTAGATTGATGAGCGAAGATCCGGTTCTGGCAGGCTACCGCCAGTCCATCGACAACATCGATGCGGCAATGATCCACATCCTCGCCGAACGCTTCCGCATCACCCAGGCGGTCGGCGCCTACAAGGCCGCGAACAAGCTGCCGGCATCCGATCCCGGCCGCGAAGAGCGCCAGATCGCCCGCCTGCGCCGCCTCGCCGAAGACGCCAAGCTCGATCCCGAATTCTCCGAGAAGTTCCTGCGCTTCATCATCCAGGAAGTGATCCGCCACCACGAGCGGGCGGCAGGTTCGGCGGACTGAGCACTCATTCCCAAACGTCTGCTCCCCCGCGAAGGCGGGGGCCTCAGCCGTTTTAAGCCGACGTTCCGTAACAACACCGAGGCCCCCGCCTTCGCGGGGGCGCAACAGGTCTCGAGTTCAGCTTCGTCGCTGCGGGGTGGGCCTGAACGCCCGCTCAATCCTCCAGCGGCACCCCGGGCACCTGCTTCGCCGTGCGAATCGTTAGCGAGGTCTTCACGCTCGCCACGTTGGGTGCAGGCGTCAGCTTGCTCGTCAGGAACTCCTGAAAGCTCTGCAGGTCGCGGCTGACGATCTTGAGGATGAAGTCGATCTCGCCGTTCAGCATGTGACACTCGCGCACTTCTGGCAGCGTGCGCATGTGGTCCTCGAACTGGCGGAGCGATTCCTCGGCCTGGCTCTTGAGGCTGACGAGCGCGAAGACGGTGATCGCAAAACCCAGCTTCGAAGCATCGAGTTCGGCATGATAGCCCTTGATCACCCCGGCATCTTCCAATGCCCGGACCCGGCGCAGGCATGGCGGTGCAGTCAGCCCGACGCGCTGGGCCAGTTCGACATTGGTGACGCGCCCTTCCGCCTGCAATTCGGCAAGGAGCCGCCGGTCGATACCATCAAGGGTTGCCATGCTGTATGTTCGTCCGTTTCGCTGAACCCGGTCAGGGCCTTGCGGAAAGAAGCGAGAATCGCAACTTTCCGCACAAAATCCATTGTCCGGGATAATTTTATTGTTTCATATCGCAATCGTCCCACATTGCAACGCAGTGGATAGTTGCCTTTCGGAAAGGGGTACGATTTGTTAGCCTTCGACAGGCTAATGATCTGTCCCTGTCACACCGGTCGGAGCCACGCGCTGCGCTATCTCGAATTCCTCACGCGGAGCCCTGATGATCGTCGATGACCGCCTTGAAACCGTGCTGCGTACCAACGTGGCCGGCAAGACGGCAGCTGCCACGCAATTGCGTCAGCTGGTCGACCTGCTTGGCCCGGTTCCACTCGCAGCATGGAACGCCCGGCATGCGGGCGCGCTGCAGCGCATCGATTCGCTGTGCGAGATGCTGGACGACGAAGGCTGCGCCACGGTCCTGCGTTCGCTCGCCCATCGCTCTCCCGTGCTCGTCTATCACTTTGCGCAGCAGGGCCCGCGCACGGCAGCTGCAGCGGTAGCGGCAGCCCGGCTGACCGAGGACGACTGGCTCGCCCTGATCCCGCGTCTGCCAACGCAAGCGCGCGGCTTCGTCCGCCACCGCGGCGATCTGGGCGAACGCGTGCGCGCCATGCTGTCACAGCTTGGCGTCAATGATTTCCTCCTGCCAGAACCAGCATCCGCCCTTGTTGCACTGGAGGCCGCCGCACCGGAACCGGTTGTGGTGGAACCACCTGCACCTGCACCGGCACCCGCTCCGTTCAGCAGACCGGTTGCGCCAGAACCTGAACCAGTCGCTGAGACTGTGCCCGAACCCGTTGCACCTCAGTCCATCGCGTCGCTCTCACCGGACGACGGCATCGGCGCCATCGTCCGCCGGATCGAGGCGTTCCGCCGCAAGCGTGACGAGCGTCAAGCCGCAACGCCCGCCATTCCGCGCGCCGACGGAGTCGCCCCGCTCCTGCCCTTCGGCGAGGAGCAACTCCCGCCGCGCAAGCCCCCCCTGTCGATAGACTTGCGCACCGATGCCGATGGCACGGTTGTTCACGCGACCATTGACCCACCGGGCATGCTCGTCGGCACTCGCCTGTTCAGCGCCGATGCTGCTGCTGCAGTGCATTGCGATCAGGCGATGGCCCACGCCTTCCGCCAGCGCCAGCCGATTGATGCCGGCGTGCTCGCTATCGAAGGGGCCGAGTTCGTCGCAGGCATCTGGCAGGCCGATGGCACGCCGCTCTTCGCCCGCGATGGCGGTCGCTTCACCGGCTACCTCCTGCGCCTGCGCCGCGCTGCCAGCCACAACGTCGAAGTCCAGCCTGAACCGCAGCCGCTCCTCGCAGCCGCCGCCGAGGCAGATCGCCTGCGCCAGCTCCTCCACGAACTGCGCACCCCGATCAATGCGATCCAGGGCTTTGCCGAGATGATCCAGTCCCAGGTCTTTGGCGCAACCCCGCACCAGTACCGCGCCATGGCCGCCAGCATCGCCTCAGATGCCGCCCAGATGCTCGCCGGCTTTGAAGAGATCGAACGGCTCGTGAAGCTCGAAAGCCGCGCCCTGTCGATCGACACAGGCGAGGCCGACGCCGCTGCTATCGTCGCGAGGTTGGTCGAACAGGTCTCGCCGGTGCTTGCCGCCCGCAACGTGCGCCTTGCCGTTGCCATGCCGCCCCAGCCCGTCCCGGTCAGCTTTGCCGCAGACGAGATCGAGCGCACGGTCTGGCGCCTGCTCTCGGTCGTCGCCACCAGCGTCGCCCCGGGCGAGCGCATCACCATCGCGCTTGAAGCGGCCAGCACCACGGCCTTGCTCGCCATTACCCTTCCCGCCTCGCTCGCCCAACTTGACGACACCGCACTGTTCGCGCCCGATGCACCGATGGGCGGCGGTTCGCTTGCCGCATCGGCCATGCTTGGCAACGGCTTCGCCCTGCGCCTGGCCCGCGCCGAGTTCGAGGCAGGCGGCGGTGCCCTGCGCCGCGAGGGCGTGCGCTTCGTCGCCGAACTGCCGCTGGCCGATCAAGCCCCGCCCTTGCGACGAGTGGGCGAGGGATGAACGCCACCTCCGGCCCCCAGATCCTGCGCCAGCCCGGCCCTGCTGATTTCGTCCGGTTCGCGCCCGATTTCGGCACGCGCTTCGTCGTCACGGTCGATACCGAAGAGGAGTTCGACTGGTCCAAGCCGCTCGACCGCACCAGCCACGGCCTCGATCACCTCCCGCGTCTCGCCAAGTTCCAGCAGTTCTGCGAAGGCTTGGGCGTCGTCCCGATCTACCTCGTCGATTTCCCCGTCGCCAGCGATCCGCGCGCGGCCGAAGTGCTCAGAGATGCGGTCAGTGCAGGCCGCGCCGAGATCGGCGTCCAGCTTCACCCCTGGGTCAGTCCCCCACACGAGGAAGACGTAACCGTCCACAACAGCTTCGCGGGCAACCTCCCGCGCGATCTCGAACGCGCTAAGTTCCGCAAGCTGCGCGACACCATCGAGCAGGCCTTCGGCGTCGGCCCGATGATCTACCGCGCCGGTCGCTACGGCGTCGGCCCCAACACCGCCGAAATCCTCTCCGAATGCGCGATCGGTATCGACACATCGGTCCGCTCCCGCTTCGACTACAGTTCGACCGGCGGCCCCAATTTCCGCGAACATCCCTTGCGCCCATGGTGGATCGACCCGCGCAATGGCCTCATGGAAATGCCGCTGACCACGGTCTTCGCAGGCCACCTGCGGCATCAGGGCCCGTCGCTTTACCCCGCCCTGTGGCGCGTCCCCCGGCTGCGCGGCGCGCTCGCCCACCTCGGCATGCTCGACCGCATCCCGCTCACCCCCGAAGGCGTCACGCTCGACGAAGCACTCACCGGCATCGACATGGCGCTCGAAGACCAGCTTCCGCTGCTCGTCTTCTCGTTCCACAGCCCCTCGTTGCGCCCCGGCCTCACGCCCTATGTCCGCACCGAGGAAGACCTCGACCTGTTCTATGACTGGTGGCGCGGCATCTTCGCCTACCTGTCGCACCATCGCGTGCGCCCCACCTGCGTGCGCGAGATCATCGCCGCCGCGCAGGTCTGATCCGCACTCGCCAACACGATCTTGCCAAGCGGGCACCGGCCCGCTAGCGGAGGCCGCGATGGGCCTGTAGCTCAGTTGGTTAGAGCTGGCCGCTCATAACGGCTAGGTCGCGGGTTCAAGTCCTGCCGGGCCCACCATCACCCCCACAGACCGCTATCCAGCCGATTGTGCGAGATGCTGCGCAAGCTCCTTGAGATCGCGCGACGATCCCTCGCCCACCAGCCCCGGCACACTGCCCGTAATGCGCAAGGCCCCGCCGTGCGCCTCGAGCCGCGTCGCATCGATCACGGCGAGCGAAGCGGCGCTCAACCGGCGGCACAGTCGCGCGGCAAGCCCCACCGCGCGCGCCTCTGCCAGCAGTTCGGGCGGCGCCAGCCGGGTCCACTGCTCATCGCCTTCGCCCTTGCCCACACTCGCCCGCAGCGCCGCTGCCAGCACAGCGCGCCCCGCATTGTCCACGCCGACCCAGCGCTTGCGCAGGCCCCAGTCGCGCGGCAGATCGCGCCGCAGGTTGGGCTCGACCCGCCCCGCCGCAAGGCACAGCGCCAATGCCGCGCGGCCCTCCGGCGTCCCGGCAAAAGGCACGACGTCCGCCATCCACCGCACCGCCGCCTCGACCAGCGCCTCGTCCACCGCCATCGGCGTAACGAACGCCATGACGCCTGCCAGCAGCGGGTCCTCGCGCTGCGCCTCGTGCGAGAGCGATCCGAACAGCACCCCCTCGCGGAGGCCCCACGACGAGAACACCACCCGCCCCGGCTCCAGCCGCTGCAGCAGCACCGCCAACAGCGCCGCAGCATCGGGAATGCTGGCAAGACGGCTCGTAGATACGCCGTCCACCGGCTTCAACGCCTGCCCCCGCCGCGCCAGCAACCGTGCCAGCTTCAAAGCTTCAGCCGCATCGAGCGCAAACCCGTGCGTATCCTCCAGCGGCCAGTCCAGCCGCACCATCATCACCCGCGCCAGCGCGCGCATCGATCCGCCGACAAGGTAGAGCGTCACCCCCGGCTCAGCCACCCAGTCCGCCTTGGCCAGCATCCGCCCGATCTCGCGCACGAACACCCGGTCACCCTTGGCACGCAAGGCCGGGAGCCGCAGCGACCCCAGCGGCAGGCTTACCCCATGGCTGGTCCCGCCATCGGCCACGTCGACCAGTTCAAGGCTGCCACCGCCCAGATCGCCAACAATCCCGGATGCATCGGGAAAAGCGCCAAGCACCCCCGTTGCACTCGTCTCGGCCTCTTCCACGCCCGAAAGCAGGCGCGGTTCGAAACCGATCTGGCGGATTTGCTCAAGAAACTCGCGCCCGTTGCTGGCATCGCGTGCCGCCGCCGTTGCCACCACGTCCACACGCGGCACCCCGGCAAGATCGATCAGCGCCTTGTAGCGCCGCAGCGCCGCCAGCACCGACCCTACCGCCTTGTCCGAAAGCCTGCCCGTCTCGGCCACATGTTTGCCGAGCTTGGCCGTCACCTTCTCGTTCAGCAGCGTGACCGGCGCGCGCGGCGGGCCGCCATAGACGACCAGCCGCACCGTGTTGGAGCCGATGTCGATGATCGCGCGCGATTGCGCCCAGGAATAGATGGTCTGCGCCGTGTTCACTCAGCCACGGTTAGCCGCACCGCGCCGCAACGCAAGCTTGGGAACTTTTCGTCCCCGGGAAAGCGCTGCTCCGCGCCCGGAAAGCGACGGGTTGGTCATGAAGTAGCCGTGCAGATTGAACGAAGGGTCACCCTTCTCAAACCGCTTGTACTCGCCATCCGGGCCCAGCGCCCAGCTCTGTTCGGTATCGAGCAGATTGGCGAGCATGACCTGGTCGAGGATCTGGTCGTGCACCGTCGGGTTCTTCACCGGCACCAGCACTTCCACGCGCCGTCCCATGTTGCGACTCATCCCGTCGGCCGAGGAGATGAACACCCGCGCCCGCTTGTTCGGCAGCCTGCCGCCATTGCCGAACGCCCAGATGCGGCTGTGCTCCAGAAACCGCCCGATGATCGACTTGACCTCGATCGTCTCGGAAAGCCCCTCGACGCCGGGCTTGAGGCAGCAGATCCCGCGCACCACCAGCCGGATTTCCACACCCGCCCTGCTCGCCAGATAGAGCCGGTCGATCAGGTCCGGGTCGGTCAGCTGGTTGAGCTTGGCCCAGATCATCGCGGGCCGCCCTTTCTTCGCCAGCATCACTTCGCGGTCGATGCACTCGTAAAGCTTCTCGCGCAGGTTGATCGGGCTGATCGCCAGCAGCTCGGTATGCTTCGGCTCGACATAGCCCGTCACGAAATTGAACAGCTGCCCCGCATCGCGGCCCATGCGCGGATCGGCGGTGAAGAACGACAGGTCGGTATAGATGCGCGCGGTCACCGGATGGTAGTTGCCGGTGCCGAAGTGGCAGTAGGTGCGATAGCCGCTGCCGCCACCGGCCTGCGCCTCGCGCCGCACCACCATGCTCACCTTGGCGTGGGTCTTCCAGTCGACGAAGCCGTAGATCACCTGCACGCCCGCGCGTTCCAGCTGCGCGGCCCACATCAGGTTCTGCTCCTCGTCGAAGCGCGCCTTCAGCTCCACCACCGCCGTGACCGACTTGCCCGCCTCTGCCGCCGCGATCAGCGCCGCGATCACCGCAGACTGCTTGCCCGCGCGGTAGAGCGTCTGCTTGATCGCCACGACATCGGGATCGGCCGCCGCCTGCCGCAGGAAATCGATCACCACCTCGAAGCTCTCGTAAGGATGGTGGATCACCAGATCCTTCTCGCGAATCGCGGCAAAGCAATCGCCGTCATGCTCGAGAATGCGTTCGGGATAGCGCGGGTTGTAGGGATCGAACTTCAGGTCCTGCCGATCCTCGTCGATCACCGCAGAAAGGCCGTTGATCGCCAGCAGGCCCCGGCTCTTGATCACCAGCGCATGGTCAAGCCGCAGTTGCTCGCGCAGCAGCTTCTCGGCATCGGCGTCGAAGTTTTCCTGCAGATGCAGCAGGATGACCTTGCCCCGCCGTCGCCGCTGGATCGCGGTGCGGAAGTAGCGGACAAGGTCCTCGGCATCTTCCTCCACTTCGATGTCGCTGTCGCGCAGGACGCGGAATGTGCCGTTGCCGAGGATCTTGAAGCCGGGGAACAGCAGTGTCGCATGGCGGCGCACCAGTTCCTCGATGCCGACCCACGACGCCTTGACCCCCGGCAGGCGCACGAAGCGCGGCAGGGCAGGGGGGATCAGGATCATTTCGGTCACGCCTGCGCCATCGGCGATGCGCTGCAACTGGAAGAGGATGCCGGTGCCCTGGTTGGCGATGAACGGGAAGGGGTGCGCCGGATCGATCGCCTGCGGCGTCAGCACCGGGACGACGTGCTCCTCGAAGTAATCGCGCAGCCACTCGGACTCGCCCTTGTTCAGCACGTCGTTGTCGATCAGCCGGATGTCCGCTTCAACCAGCGCATCCTTCAGGCCGAACAAAACGTCCTGCTGCGCGTCGATCAGGTCCTTCACCGCCTCCAGCAGCGCGCCCAGCTGTTGCTGCGGGGTCTGCCCGTCGATCGAAAGCTCGTCGATCTGCCGCCGCACCTGCGCGGCAATCCCCGCCACGCGCACCATCATGAACTCGTCGAGATTGCTGCCGCTGATCGAAAGGAAGCGAAGGCGTTCCAGCAACGGGTAATCGGCATTGACCGCCTCGGCCAGCACGCGCCGATTGAACGCCAGCCAGCTCAGCTCCCGATTGAAGAACCGCTCCTGCACCGGTGGCAGGCCTTCGACCTGCGCCAACTGATCACCTGCCGACATACTCAGCGCCATTGCGCATCCCGCGTTACAGTCCTGTGACACTCGGGTTCCGGATGATTGCTGTCAACGGCTTGGCCAAGAAAATGAGGCCTGTAACGATAGCAAGCACAGCTTCGTCCGATGCACGGTCATCCCCTGCACCCTCGTCATTGCGAGGAGCGAAGCGACGAAGCAATCCAGAGCGCCGTGCAACACGCTCTGGATTGCTTCGCTCTGCTGGCAATGACGATGAAACGGAGGCGGGGGCCTCGGTGTTGCTACGGAACGCTCAGCACCTGCCAGCCCCTCCAACTGCGTCCCGAACGCGCTGCAACGCCGCCTCTACCGGCGAACCTTCCCCCAGCATCGCGAAAGTGCCGTTCATCGCGAAAACACAATGCCCATGCACTGTTGCAAGCAATGACCGGGTCAGAGCCTCCGCCTCCTCCTGCCGATCCTCCGGCAAGGCGATGCGCACTTCGGCAATCACGATCTCGAAGATTGCCCGAACCTGTTGCTGATAGCTCTCGGGCGAGGCCGTGTCCTCTGGCAGGCGGAAATCGTAGATCGCGGACCATGCGTGGCGATGTCCGGCGGCAAACTCGAAGTAAGCCGCAATCGCCCGCCGCAGCCGGTCTGCCCCGTCTGCGCTTTCTGCCAGCCGCCGTTCGAGATGATCGCGCCACAGCGCCAGCGTGCGGCCGTTGATCGCCAGGATCAGGCTGTCGTAGCTGCCGAACACATTATAGATCGTGCCGATGGAATAGCCGATCCGCTTGGCAACCTCGCGCGCGGAGAAGTGGGCAAAGCCCACTTCCTCCATGTGGCGATGGCCGGTGGCGATGATGATCTCGCGAAGTTCGGCGCGGCTGTGGTCGGAACGGCGAGCCATGGCTGTCAGTCCGCCTTGCGCACGAAGGGATACTTGAACTGGGCAAGGTAACCCTGCGGCACGCTCTCCGGCACGCCATATCCCGTGGGCCAGCGACCTTCGGGGAAGTGATAGGTGCCGAACAGCCGGTCGAGCAGCGGGAAGTGGATCGCGAAGTTCTTGTCGATGGCCTCCGGCTCGATCGCATGGTGCCAATGGTGGAAGCGCGGCGTGACGAGTAACTTGCCGAGCCGGTCAAAGTCGCCCCGCACGTTGGCATGGACCAGCGAGGCATAGATATAGACCATCCCGACATAGGCCTGCATGACCGATGGCGCAAAGCCCAGCGTCAGCAGCGGCAGCGAGGTGATGCCACGCAGCGCGACGATCTCGACGAAGTGCATCCGCGCTCCGGCCAGCCAGTCCATCGCCTTGGCGCTGTGATGCACCGCATGGAAGCCCCACAGGAACGGCACGGTGTGGAAGAGGCGGTGGAACCAGTACTGGGCGATATCGGTCAGCACCATCGCCAGCGCAAACTGCACCACCCACGGCAGCGAACCCACTGCGGCGCGCGCTGCGTCGAGCCACTCGAAACGCGCGTTGACATAGCTTGAAGGCGCCAGCGCGAGGAAGGTGATGACCTGCACCATCATCGAGCTGACAAGGAAGTAGAACAGGTCCTCGCGCCACTCGATGCGGAACAGCCGCTGGTCGGGGCGGCGCGGCCAGATCCGCTCGATCGGGGCGAGCATCAGGCCGGTGGCGAGCATGTTCACCGCAAAGAAGTCCACGCCGAAGAAAATGCCCCAGTCATGCGTCTCGTGCGGCTGCACTGCTGCACCGCCGAGGATCGTGGCGGTTAGCGCCATCATCAGCGCCGTCGACCCAAGCACCTTGCGCGGGCGCAGCATCAGGCTGACCAGCGCGAGCGCATAAGAGCCTAGCAGCGTGACATGGACCAGCGGCCGGAACCCGCTCCAGTCGCGCACCGCCTCCAGTTCGGGCATCGAGAACATCGCAGGCCAGCGCAGCGCCGCGACAAAGCACAGGCCGATGGCCGCCAGCAGGATTGCAAAGAACCCCGAAAACCAGCCCGTCCCGAACCCGCGCGCCGCCACCGGCGCTTCCAGATCATGCTTCAGGCTCCCCCAGAACCCACGCTTCACCGCCATGAAGAATCCCCTTCGTCCAATCACGATGAAGCTTATCTAGTTCAGGAATTGAACGGTGTCTAATATTTTATTGAACACCGTCTTTTTTCTTCTGCAGCCGTGGAGCATGTTGCTGGAATTTGACGAAAACCAAATCCCGTGGCGCGACTCACCCTCTCCGACGCAATGCTGTCGGGCGCATTCCCGCACACCAATGGCAAACCATGAAACGCGGCCTCTTTCGCACGATTGACAGCTACCTGGGCGAATGTGCCCGCGTCCACGAGGACGCCGGCGACGCCTTCCCCTACCTTAGGCCCGACCTCTACAGGCTGCTCGGCTTCCAGCCCGCGTATGAGGACCTGCCGCTGGTCGCCCCGCAGCAGACAACGGACGCCCGCCGCCACTAAGCACAGCTGCAAAGCTTGATGGGTTTCAACTCCGCTTGCCTACATCGGGCGAGTATGACAGGGACTCGCGCGCCCGATTTTCCCTGAATTTCCGAAGCGGACGCGTCCTTTTTTCATGCTTACCATCAACGGCATCACCGTGCGCCTCGGCGGACGCGACATCATTTCCCGCGCCTCGGCCGCCATCCCGCCCCGCGCCCGCGTCGGTCTCGTCGGGCGCAACGGGGCGGGCAAGTCCACCCTGGTGAAAGCCATCATCGGCGAGATCGAGCCTGACGAAGGCGCGATCGAGATGCCCCGCCGCACCCGCCTCGGCTACCTCGCGCAGGAAGCCCCGGCAGGCAGCGCCACCCCGTTCGAGACCGTGCTCGCCGCCGATGTCGAGCGCACGCAATTGCTCGCAGAGGCCGAGACCTGCACCGACCCCGACCGGCTGGGCGACATCCACGACCGCCTCCTTGCCATCGATGCCTACAGCGCCGACGCCCGCGCCGCGCGCATCCTGATCGGCCTCGGCTTCGACGAGGAGATGCAGGCTGCCCCGCTCGACAGTTTCTCCGGCGGCTGGCGGATGCGCGTCGCGCTCGCCTCGCTCCTCTTCTCTGCGCCCGACGTGCTGCTGCTCGACGAGCCGTCGAACCACCTCGACCTTGAAGCGACGCTGTGGCTCGAGAACTTCCTCAAGGCCTATCCCGGCACGCTGCTGCTGATCAGCCACGAGCGTGATCTGCTCAACAACGTGGCCGATCACATCGTCCACCTCCACGCCGGCAAGCTCACGCTCTACCCCGGCGGCTACGACAGCTTCGAGCGCCAGCGCAACGAACGCCTCGCCCAGCAGGCTGCCGCTCGCGCCGCGCAGGAAGCGCAAGCGGACCGGCTCAAGGACTACATCGCCCGCAACTCCGCACGCGCCTCCACCGCCAAGCAGGCGCAGTCGCGCGCCAAGATGCTGGCCAGGATGCAGCCGATCGCGGCGGTGGTGGAAGATCCCTCGCTCAGCTTCGACTTCCCCGACCCCGAGGAACTGCGCCCGCCGCTGATCACGCTCGACCTCGCATCTGTCGGCTACGCCCCCGGCAAGCCGGTGCTGCAGCGCCTCAACCTGCGCATCGACCCGGATGACCGCATCGCCCTGCTCGGCCGCAACGGCAACGGCAAGACCACGCTCGCCCGCCTGCTCGCCGCGCAGCTCGCGCCGATGGACGGGGCGATGACGGCGACGGGGAAGATGCAGGTCGGCTACTTCACCCAGTACCAGGTCGAGGAGATCGCCGTTGGCGGCACCCCGCTCGAACTGATGACCCGCGCGATGGAAGGCAAGAGCCCCGCCGCCGTCCGCGCGCAGCTGGGCCGCTTCGGCTTCTCGGGCAACCGCGCGACGAGCCAAGTCGGCACGCTGTCGGGCGGTGAGCGGGCGCGGCTTGCCCTCGCCCTCGTCACCCGCGATGCGCCGCACATGCTGGTGCTCGACGAGCCGACCAACCACCTCGACATCGACGCCCGCGAGGCGCTGGTCCACGCGCTCAATGCCTACAAGGGCGCGGTGATCCTGATCAGCCACGACCGGCACATGGCCGAACTGGTCGCCGACCGCCTGGTCCTCGTCGATGGCGGCACCGCCAAGCCGTTCGACGGCAGCATCGAGGACTACATCGACTTCATCCTCGGCCGCAACCAGCCCAGGGCGGATGGCGGGTCCGACACGCCGTCCAAGGGCGGTGGCGCGCAGGACCGTAAGGCCCGCGCCGCGGCGCGCGATACGTACAAGGCGCTGCAGAAGAAGCAGACCGAGGCGGAAAAGCGCGTGTCCAAGCTGCAGGCCGAACTCGCGCAGATCGACCGCGCGATGTTCGAACCCGCCAGCGCCGCGCCGGAATTCGCCAAGCTCACCATGAGCGACCTGTCGCAGCGGCGGGGCAAGCTTGCCAGGGAGCTGGAAGAGGCGGAACTGGCGTGGCTTGAGGCTGGCGAGGCGCTAGAGGACTGTGGTTCAGGGGCCAGTTGAGGCCTCCTGTTACCAGCGCTGATGACGAGGTTCCGCACCGCAGTACGCTGAGGGGTTTACGGGGTTTACACGGTTCAGGGAGCCTTGCCCCCGCCGCCCCTTTCCCGTCATCCCGACACAAGTCGGGAGCCATTCCGGCAGTTGCACTGATGACGCTGACGGCGTGGGCCCCGGCCTGCGCCGGGGTGACGGCGGGTGTGGGGGTGAAGGTGTGTGTGGGGGTGGCGGAGGGTGTGGGAGTGGCGTCTGCTTCTGCATCCTCGCACGGGAACAGCGCGGCGAGTTTGGCTTCGCGGTGGTTCTGGGCGGCGGCCCAGCTTTCGCGGGCGATCTGGCGGGCCTGTGCCATGTGGGTGTCGTGCGCGTCCTGCCAGTCGTCCCAGGCCTCGTCGGGCTGGTCGTCGAGCGGCAGGGGGCAGGCGCGCTGGAAGTCCTGTTCGGCCTGCTTCTCGCAAAGCTTGAGGAAGCGGTCCTGCGCCGGGTCGGCAAAGCCGGTGGCGGCGGCGACATCCGCGCCCTCGGCCAGGGCCAGAAGCATGCGGTCGAAGTCCTCGGCGAGGTGGTGGACGGCCTGAGGCGCTTGCGATGCACGGGCGTCGAGGCGGGCGAGATGCGCGAGCAGGAGCCGCGCGTCGAAGCGCCGCCGCTCGCCCACCGCCTCGCCCCGGAACCAGATCGTCTCGGTGGTGCCGTGGAGCGCGCGCTCGGCGAGCACCTGCTCGGCCGCCTCGCGCGCATGGAGCAGGCCTGCGTCCCACGCGGCGGCAAAGGCCGGATCGCGGCGGCGGCGGACATAGGCCGTCTGCGAAGACACCCCCGCCACCCGCGCCGCCTGCCGCACCTGCCCGCTGCGGCTGAGGTGTTCGAGGAAGCGCGCAATCCGCGTGGGCGTGAACTGGTTGGGGTGGAGGAGTGATCCTGTCGCCTCCCCTCCCGCAGCCGGGAGGACGTCCCTTAGTCTCTCCCCTCCCGCAGGCGGGAGGGGCTGGGGGTGGGCCCTTCCTTCTTCGTCCCCTGCACCTTTCCCCCCTCCCGCAAGCGGGAGGGGCCGGGGGTGGGCCCTTCCTTCTTCTGCGTAAAACCCGAGTTCGCCTACCGGCGAATGCCCACCCCTAACCCCTCCCGCCTGCGGGAGGGGGAAAGCAGCGTTCGACAACGACTCGCCCGGAAGCCCGATGTCCCGGCTCGCGGGAATCCAGCCGCGGCCGAAGCCGGAGGGCGCGCGCGGTGCGGCGGCGTGGGGATCGGTGGCGTGCGACATGGACGGCTCCCGTTTGGAACGAAACGGGAACTTCTAGGCGAGGATGGGGGGTGTAGGAAAATGGTTTGTTGATCGTGCCGGAGTGTTATTTTGAGCCTGAGTTCTTTCTATCAGCGCGGCTTCGACTAGAAGACCTAGAGCTTGGATCAGGTCCGGGACGACGGTGAGAGTTTTGGAGGTCCTAGTGCTTAAGCATTTAAGCGGGCACTTGGGTTGGTGCTGCCAACTCATATTTTACTAATTTCCTTTCACTTAGTATTGGGTACAATCGTGCCCATCTTCCGTTTAGCTTTGAGACTTCAAACTGCATTTCACTATCTTTAAAGCTCCTATAAGAATTACTTAGCTTCTCAAAAACGCCAGCGCCGTAATATCTACGAATGCATTCTGCTGATATATTAAAAAATACATCATTCTTTTGATCAATGAATTTTGCTTCCACTTCATCAATAGATGCAAGAAATTTTATCATGACTTGTTCTATAATAATATTTCTGGTTATAGTCTTAGGCTCAGGACCCATTGATTGGCTGAGGGGGATGTGATTCAGGCTCCGCGAGGAGACTGAGCATGAGCGACCTGTACTGGCTGACGGACGAGCAGATGGCTCGCCTTTCGCCGTATTTCCCCAAGAGCCACGGCAAGCCGCGGGTTGACGACCGGCGGGTTCTGAGTGGGATCATCTTCGTCAACCGGAACGGCCTGCGCTGGCGGGATGCGCCAAGGGAGTATGGGCCACACAAGACATTGTATAACCGATGGAAACGGTGGGGCGCGATGGGCGTGTTTGGCCGGATGATGGAAGGCCTGTCCGCCCAGAGGGCCGAACCTCAGACACTCATGATCGACGCGACCTATCTCAAGGCTCACCGCACGGCTTCCAGCCTTGGGGTAAAAAAGGGGATCTTGGGCGCCTGATCGGACGGACCAAGGGTGGCATGAACACCAAGCTTCACGCGATAACCGATGCCAACGGCCGCCCCCTGAGCTTCTTCATCACGGCCGGCCAAATCAGCGATTACACCGGCGCAGCGGCCCTGCTCGACGACCTGCCCAAGGCACAGTGGATGCTTGCCGATCGGGGCTATGATGCCGAGTGGTTCAGGGACGCGCTTGAGCAAAAGGGCATCAAGCCCTGCATTCCGGGCCGGAAATCCCGCTCCATCCCCGTCAAGTACGACAAGCGCCGATACAAGCGGCGCAACCGCATCGAGATCATGTTCGGCCGTCTCAAGGACTGGCGACGCGTGGCAACGCGATACGACCGCTGTCCAACCGTCTTCTTCTCCGCCCTCGCACTCGCCGCAACCGTGCTCTTCTGGCTGTGATCAGTGAGTCCTGAGCCTAGGGTGAGTTTCTTTTTCGCCACTTAATACATCCGTCCCATGACCCTTTATTGCACCCCACAAAAATATTATGCAAAAATAGTTGATGCGAAATATTCTTGCCTTTAAATCTTCAAACAAAATAAATTCAGGGAAAACAATACCCGACTGCATCAGCCGCATAAAGAAAGTTGCTGAAAAACAATCTGCATCATATTCTAGTACTCTACTTGTAAGGTAACGATCATCACTCTCTATCCACTTATATTCCTTTCGTTCAGCACCTCTTGCCATCTCTTGAACACTCAAGTGTCCGTGGATAATATGACACAGCTCATGCCCCACTATATTAAATATAAAGCAATACAATATGGTGGTCTGCGAAGCAACGGCAAGATCTAGTGGCAGGCCATTCGGAGAACAAGCTTCATCTGTAGTGAGGTAACCATCATACTCATCATGCAATATGAATCTAAAATTTGGACTTTCTGCAATAATTCTTGCAACTACATCAAGGCATCTGAAGAGTGAGTCGCTAATTATGATAAAATACTTATCTTTTATCTTTGATGCAGAACAAATATGATCTGAGCTTTGGATTAGTGCAAATTTTATATGGGTACAATTTTTCAAAAAATATCTGATTGAAGTGTATCGCCTCGAGAGCAATCCTCAGTGAGTATAAAGTGTCAATTTCGAGGTTATTATTGATATTATATATTGATATTATATTTTTTAGATATGGCTTGCATACAATTTCTAGTGCGCCATAATCATCTTCACCAACGTAATGCGTCGCAATTTCACTTGGGATTTGCACGAAACGCGAACTCCTGGTTCATCATTGCATCGACGAGCACGATACCATGAAATCGTATGTAGCGCCATGCTGATTGACTTTATTCGTTAGAATTGCGGTGACAGCTTGCTCAGTCCCCAAATTCACCGGCGCTCCCAACACAACCTAAGCCTTCGCTTCGTCATTCCCGCGCAGGCGGGAATCCAGTTGGGGATTGCTGCCCAACGCTCGGCTGCTTTCCAATGACGGGGTTGGGGTGTGACGCTCTGGGTTCCCGCCTGCGCGGGAATGGCGAAGTTGGCGTGGTGGTGGGGCCCAGTTGCATCGGCGCTACGTTCCCGCTAACCTCCACCCATGCCGACCCACCGCTCCCGATTGATACGCTGACCGCTTTTTGCGGGCCGGTGTAGCTCAACGGTAGAGCAAGCCCCTCATGAGGGCCGGGTTGCAGGTTCGAATCCTGTCGCCGGTACCATTCCGGGTTTTCGGGATGGCGTTTTTTCACTCCCTTCCGACCTTTGCTGGCGGGTTGGGGCGCTTTCTCATCCCCTTCCAACTTTGGCTAGGCAGGCGAGCTGCCAAGCCTTCGTATCCTTCCCCCATCGAGGGGGAAGGGTTTGGGGGTGGGGTTGGTTTTCCTTCCGATTCGTCATTCCCGCGTAGGCGGGAATCCAGTGTCGGGGGTCGGCGCTCTGGATTCCCGCCTTCGCGGGAATGACGAAGGTGTGGCTTATGAAAAGGTGTGGGTTGTGAGATGGCGTTGTGGGGTGCCCCTCCGTCAGCCTGCGGATGGTCCCGCTTCCTCCCTCGACAGGCTCAGGATGAGCGGGTGGGGAGGAACTGTTTGCCCCTCCGTCAGCCGCTTGCGCGGCCCCCTCTCCCAACCCTCTCCCCAGAAGGGGAGAGGGCTTTTGTCAGCGTTTCAGCAGGGGGGCGAGGTAGTGGCCGGTGAAGCTGCGGGGGTTTTTGGCGACGTGTTCGGGGGTGCCTTCCGCCACGATCTCGCCGCCGCGGACGCCGCCTTCGGGGCCGAGGTCGATGATCCAGTCGGCGGTCTTGATCACGTCGAGGTTGTGTTCGATCACGACGACGGAGTTGCCCTGTTCGACGAGGCGGTGGAGGACTTCGAGCAATTTGCGCACGTCTTCGAAGTGGAGGCCGGTGGTGGGCTCGTCGAGGATGTAGAGCGTCTGCCCGGTGCTGCGGCGGGCGAGTTCCTTGGCGAGTTTGACGCGCTGGGCTTCGCCGCCCGATAGCGTCGTCGCCTGCTGGCCGACCTTGACGTAGCCCAGGCCCACTTCATTGAGCATGTGCATCCGGTCCCGGATCGGGGGCACGGCCTTGAAGAACTCTTCAGCGTCCTCGATCGTCATGTCGAGCACGTCGGCGATGGAGTGGCCCTTGAACTTCACCTCGAGCGTTTCGCGGTTGTAGCGCTTGCCTTCGCACTCCTCGCAGGTGACGTAGACGTCGGGGAGGAAGTGCATTTCGATCTTGATCAGGCCATCGCCCTGGCACTTCTCGCAGCGGCCGCCCTTGACGTTGAAGCTGAAGCGGCCCGCCTTGTAGCCGCGCGCGGCGCTTTCGGGGAGCCCTGCGAACCAGTCACGGATCAGGGTGAAGGCGCCGGTGTAGGTCGCGGGGTTGGAGCGCGGGGTGCGGCCGATGGGGGACTGGTCGATCTCGATCACCTTGTCGCAGTGTTCGAGCCCGGTGACGCGATCGTGCGCGCCCGCGATCACGCGCGCGCCGTTCAGCGTGCGGGCGGCGACGGCGTGGAGCGTGTCGATGGTGAAGCTCGACTTGCCCGAGCCGGAGACGCCGGTGACGCAGGTGAAGGTGCCCAGCGGGATCTTCGCGCTGACGTTCTGGAGGTTGTTGGCGCGCGCGCCCTCCACGCCGATGAACAGGCCGTTGCCCTTGCGGCGGTGCTTGGGGACTTCGATGCGGCGGGCGCCGGTGAGGTATTGGCCGGTGAGGCTGTTGGGGTTGTCGAGAATGTCCTGCAAACGCCCTTGCGCGACGATCTCGCCGCCGTGGACGCCCGCGCCGGGGCCGAGATCGACGACGTGATCGGCGGTGCGGATGGCGTCCTCGTCATGCTCGACCACGATCACGGTGTTGCCGAGATCGCGCAGGCGCTTGAGGGTTTCGAGCAGGCGGTCGTTGTCGCGCTGGTGGAGGCCGATGCTCGGTTCGTCGAGCACGTAGAGCACGCCCGAGAGGCCGGAGCCGATCTGGCTGGCGAGGCGGATGCGCTGGCTCTCGCCGCCCGAGAGGGTGCCGGAGGTGCGATCGAGGTTGAGGTAATCGAGGCCGACGTTGTTGAGGAAGCCGAGGCGCTCGTTGATTTCCTTGAGGATGGCCTTGGCGATCTGGCTCTGCTGGCTGGTGAGCTTTTCATCGAGCGCGCCGTACCATTCGACCGCGGCAGCGACGGAGAGGCGGGTGATGGAGGAGATATCGGCGCCTGCGACCTTGACGCTGAGCGCCTCGGGCTTGAGGCGCTTGCCTTCGCAGGTCTCGCAGGCCTGAGCGGTCTGGAACTTGGACAGCTCCTCGCGCATCCAGGCGCTCTCGGTCTGCAGCATGCGGCGGTTGAGGTTGCCGATCACGCCTTCGAAGGCCTTCTGGACGGTGTAGGACTTCTTGCCGTCAATGAAGGTGAGCGGCACGGCCTTGCCGGCGGTGCCATAGAGGATGACAATCTTGACCTCGGGGGAGAGCTGGTCCCACGGCGTATCGAGGCTGAAGCCGAAATGCGCGGCGAGGCTGGCGAGGACCTGCATGTAATAGGGCGACGGCGGGTTGCTCTTGGCCCAGGGGACGACGGCGCCCTGCTTCAGGCTTAGGTTCTCGTTCGGGACGACGAGCTGCGGATCGAACAGGAGCTTTTCGCCAAGGCCGTCGCATGCCGGGCACGCGCCCTGGGGGGCGTTGAACGAGAAGAGGCGCGGTTCGATGGACTCGATGGTGAAGCCGCTGACGGGGCAGGCGAACTTTTCGGAGAAGACGATGCGGTTGGGCGGGAGGCCGGTGCGCTTCATGCCGCCCTTGCCTTTCGCCTCTTCCTCACGGCCGGGAACGGGGCCATCGGCGAGATCGACGTAGGCGAGGCCGTCGGCCAGCTTGAGGGCCTGTTCGAAGCTGTCGGCGAGGCGGGTCTGGATGCCGTCACGTACGGCGATGCGGTCGACCACCACCTCGATGTCGTGCTTGAGCTTCTTGTCGAGCGCGGGGGCGTCCTCGATGGGCATCATTTCGCCGTTGATGCGGACGCGGGTGTAGCCGGCCTTCTGCCATTCGGCGAGTTCGCGGCGGTATTCGCCCTTGCGGCCGCGCACGACGGGGGCGAGGAGATAGGCGCGGGTGCCTTCGGGCAGGGCCATGACGCGGTCGACCATCTGCGACACGGTCTGCGCCGAGATCGGCTCCCCGGTGGCGGGGCTGTAGGGGATGCCGACGCGCGCCCAGAGCAGGCGCATGTAGTCATAGACTTCGGTGACCGTCGCCACGGTGGAGCGCGGGTTGCGGCTGGTGGTCTTCTGCTCGATGCTGATGGCGGGCGAGAGGCCGTCGATATGCTCGACATCGGGCTTCTGCATCATCTCGAGGAACTGGCGCGCATAGGCCGACAGCGATTCCACGTAGCGGCGCTGGCCCTCGGCATAGATCGTATCGAACGCGAGGCTGGATTTGCCGGAGCCCGACAGGCCGGTGATGACGATCAGGCTGTCGCGCGGGAGATCGATGTCGATCCCCTTGAGATTGTGTTCACGAGCGCCGCGGACGGAAATGGTAGTGAGAGACATGCGCGGCGGTGTTCCATATTTGTTCGATTGAGGCAAGGCCCCCTGCCCTGCGTCTCCGCATGTGGGGAGCGCGGGGGTGCGGTGCAATACGGGCTTTGGGGGAAAGCCTGCAGTGTCGGAGTGGCAATGGCGACGAAGCGGGTCGGCAACGCGGCAGGTTGCCAACGGTTCGGCGCAAGGCGGATTGTCGCAAGTCGTGTCCGGAGCGATCAAGTCTTCATAACATGAGGGTCTGGGACATGAAGACGGGGACTATCCTTGGCGCGCTGGTGATGGCGCTGGTTGCGGTGCCGAGCGTGGCGCTGGCCGACGATCCCTATGACCCACAGATGCGCACACAGGCGGCACGGGAACGGGACCGCGCCATTATCCGCAAGCTCAACCAGCAGGAACTGGCCAGGGTGCGCGAGCGCGATGCGCGTTATGCGCAAGGGTGGGCGGCGTGGAAGGCGCACAAGGGGCGCGAGCATAACGAGCGGATGGCGGATCGCCGTGATGACGAACGTGACCGTGCCGATGCACGCGACGATTACGAGCAGCGCATGGCCGAGTGGCGGCGCGCCGTCGCAGCTTGTCGCGAAGGTCGCTACGAGTACTGCGAGCGGTAAGTATGGCGTGCGCGTTGGTCAGGGCACGAGCTTGCCCAAGACCACACCCTGAGCCGACAGCACCGGATTGAAGCCCGACGAGTCCGTAAAGTGGACGTCCGTGATGCGGAACTGGAATTGCCCGCCCAGTTCAACTCCATCAGGTCCATAGAATAACCCGGACATGGAGCCCACCTTCGCGTTGTTTTGCGAAAGATCGGACAGGAAACTCCGTCCTGATGCGAAACCGCTCGTGAAGACTATGGGATCGTATGCAAGCGATTGCCCGGTGGTGCGATTGATCAGGATCGGCAGCATCGAACCTTCGAAGGTGCTTGCATCGAAGTTCACGAGAAACGTGGCAGATCCCCTTAGATCCTTCCGGACTTGGGGACTTAGGCCGGCAAGGGCATCGCCATAGATCTGCGCATTGTAGGTTGCCTTGCCGTTCCGGGGGCTGTCGAGGATTGTCGGGCCAGTAACGCCCATGACCGCGAAATACGACTGTTCAATCGTTCCCGATCCCGACGAGATCGTCTTCCTGAAATTGCCGAAGGTCGTATAGGACAACTTGATGTCCGGATTGGTACTACCGGGATTGAACAGCTTGAGCTGCTCTGTCCCATCCGCGACGGTTCTGCGGTATACGGTATAGCGCGCATCGGACTCTGCAGACACAATGTCCTTGGCAGCGAGACTAACCTGTTCCGATGAGCCGGGCATGTAAGTATAGGAGCCGTCTATAACGCGGAACTGCACCTTGGCACCCTGTGTCTCGAACAGCACATCGTAAGGGAGGTCAGGAATGAACCGGTAGAGTTCGGCGGTCGGTCCGGCATTGCCAATCATGAAGCCGACAAAGGCAGCGCGGTTGTCTGGCGACTGACCTTGGAATGTGGCCCCAACTTCGTTGCCGGACGGGCCATAGAAGGCTCCCTCCCATTTTGCTGCCACACCTCCGAGCGTGAAGTCGCCATTAAAGCTGCTGGAACCGGAAGTGATGCGGGAACTCCCGGTCCATTCGGGACCTTCCTGATCGGCGTTGTCATAAATGCGCGTCTGGCGAGCGAGCCCCTGCGTCCGGATAAGGCCGGTCGCGAAGTCCACAACGACCACGCCGGACCCCCTGAGACGATATGCCGTATCCGTGACGAGCGTGCCGAACAGGAAAGTGCCGAAAAGCGCCTTGCCAGTCGTTGGAACCTGCGACGCTCTCGATGGGTAACCGTAGGTAAAGGCAAGATCGGTGGCAGACACCTGGCCAGAACCGCTTACCAACTTTTCGTAGAGTCCGCCTCCAACATAACTGCAGCAGGTTCCTCCGGAGTTGCTCGTCAGGAAAAGGTTTTCCGAAGTGTTGCCGGTTACCTTGCGAAACTCAACCTGACGAAGCCCGGAAGCGATCACATCCGATCGCGAGAAGGACTGATTCACCCCATCGCCCGAGATGCGATAGCCGCCGGTTGCTGCGTCATAGGAAATGGCGAGGGTCGTCTTGGCAGCGTTGGCCTGCGTGGTCTGACCCGTGTCGGAACTCACCACAGTCTGAAGCTTCGCCGCAACATTGGCGAAGGATTCTGAGACCTTGAGATCGTTCAAGGAAGTGTTTGCAGGCGTAGGCGTAGGCGTAGGCGTAGGCGTAGGCGTAGGCGTAGGCGTAGGCGTAGGCGTCGGTGTGGGCGTGGGCGTGGGCGTAGGCGTAGGCGTCGGTGTGGGCGTGGGCGTGGGCGTGGGCGTGGGCGTTGGCGTCGGCGTGGGCGTCGGCACGGGTGTGGGCGTGCTGCTGACGCCGCCGCCGCCGCAGGAGGCCAGCATGAGGGCGAGCGTGGTGGTGGCCGTTGCGGCCAGGATCTTGCGGTTCACGGTTGCCCCCGTTGCTGGCCCGAATCCCTGTGTCCGGACACCATATCGGAGGAAGAAATAGCCAGAAGCGATGGAAATCGCGAACGCCTATTTGGGGTAATTATGTGATTTTTATCACATTTCTAGGGTGGTTAGATGTGGGTCGGAGTTTGAAGTGACAGGCCCACCCCCGACCCCTCCCGCTTGCGGGAGGGGGGAAATGTGGAATGCCCCTTCCGCTTAGCGGAGGGGGGACGCGAGGGTGGCTTTTGCCTTTCGACGGGGCGCTGTTGCGATGGTGCCCCTCCACCATCCTGCGGATGGTTCCCCTCCCCTCCCCGCCTGCGCGGGGACAGGCTGGGGAGGAACTGGGGTGCCCCTCCACCATCCTGCGGATGGTTCCCCTCCCCCGGTGGGGGAGGAACTGGGGTGCCCCTCCACCATCCTGCGGATGGTCCCCCTCCCCGGATCGGGGAGGAACTGGGTCAGTTCTTCTTGCCGAGGGTTACGCCCGAGAAGGTTGAGGCGGTGGCGCTTTGGCCGTTGGGGGAATCGAGGTTGAGGGTGAAGGCGCCGCCCCATTCCGCCGCATTGACGCCGAAGAACAACCCGTTGAGGAAGCTGGTGCTGCTGACGTTGGTGCCGGTGCCGCGCAGGGTGAAGCTGTTGCCGACGCCGCAGCCGGGGCACACACCGGCGAGCGAGCCGCTGTAGGTGAAGCTGCCGAGGTTGCTGGCGGCGTTGCTGGTGACGTCGGTGGCGGTGAGTGCCAGCGTGGCGCTGCCCGTGCCTGCACCGAAGTCTGCGGTGAAGGTGCTGGTGCCCGAAAGCGAAGCCTCGTTCTGGGTCGCGCCGTTGCGGCCATAGCCATAGACCACGCCATTGTAGCTGGCAGAGCCAGTGCGCGGGATCTGGAAGCTGGGGGTGAGGCCGCCGAAGGGCACGTAGTAATGCGTCGTGACCTGACGACCGTTGACGGTGTCAGTCCGCACGACTTCGGCAAAGCTGGCGTAGGTCAGCGCGAGAGCGGGGTTGCCGCTGCCGGGCTTGAACACGCGGGCGGTGTAGTCTGCGCCGCGATAGACGTCGAAAGTGCTGGTGCTCTCGGCAACCTTGTAGTCGGCAGCGGCGAGGGTCTGGTCGAGCTGCTTGGCATTGCCGAAGTTGGTCCCGGTCGTCTTCGAAGTGAGAATGTAGGACTTGTCGGTGGGGTTGTAGGTGACTTCGATGTTGCTGTCGCGCAGACTCTCGTTGGAGTTGAAATCCGGGACCACGTAGTACTGCGCAGAGCCGCCATTGAGCACGGTGGTGGTGGTGAGCGCGGCAAGGCCCGATTGCGAGGCGGTGCTGTCAGACCCGCGAGCCCCGGCCAGAGTTGCGGCCATCACCGCGCCGCCGCTGCTGCTGGCCTGGACGACCGCGCCGACCTGCTCTGCCGCCGGGCCGAAGAGCTTGCCGGTGAGCGTGCCGCTGTAGTCGGTCGTGCCGTCGAACGCGATCGTGCCGGTGAAGCCGTTGGCGCTGGAGGACAGGGTGCCGCTGCCGGTCCAGTTGCCGGTGTCGAGCTGCGTGCCGGGGTTGGCGGCGCCGATGCCGGGAACAGAGTTGCCCACGGTATAGTTGCCGAGCGTGGTGAGCGCCCCGCTCTGGAAATTGAGGCTGAGGCTGCCCTGCCCGTTCACGCTGCGGAAGGGCGAGCCGTTGGCGGCAATGCCGCCATTGAGCGCGACGTTGAACGAGGCCGAGCCGGTGCGCGGGGTGGCGGCATTGGTGGTGGGGAAGCCATAGACGAAGGCATCGATCTGGCCGACGCTCGAACGGCGGTCTGTCAGCACGCCGGCGCGCAGGTAATCGGTGCTGGTGTAGAACTCGTAGGACAGCGGCGTGTCGATGCCGCGCCGGGGCTGCCACAGGATGCGGCCGTCGGTGCCGTAGAACACCAGCGGCGAGCCGTTCTCGCCCTGATGGACAGCGCTGACGGCGGTTCCGGCCGAGACCGAGGAGAGATTGCCCCCGGTGCCGAGCGTGCCCTTGGCCGAGGCGGCGAGCGGCTGGTAGAACTGGTCGGTGGCAGGCACGTCAAGGTTGGTCGAGGTGTTGACGGGCGTGGTGCCGCGCACGCCGTAGAGCACGCCGGTGGCAGCGACATCGGGGTTGGGGTTGTTGGAGAAGGTTGCGCCCACTTCCTCGGCTGCGGGGCCGAAGAAGGAGCCGCGCAACTGCCCGGTGCCGGTGCTGTCGAGCGTGAGTTCGCCAAGGAAGCTGTTGGCGCTGCGCGAGAGCAGCGCGAAGGCCCGCCAGCCGAAGTTGCGCGCGACGGCGCCGGTTTCGACGTCGGTCTCGTCATAGAAGCCGCGCCCGGCCATGCCCCCGGAGAGGAAATCGACCGAGAGCGTACCTGTGCCGCCGAGCGCGTAGATCTTCGAGCTGAAATTGCGCGCGCCGAGCAGGCGGACGTCGTAGCTGGCAGAGCCGGTACGTGGCAGGGCGGAATCGGGCGTGTGCACGCCATAGGCGAACGAGGTCACGCGGCCGTCAACCGTACTGCTGCCCGTCGTTACCCGCTGCCACACGCCCGCGCCGACATAGCGCGTCTGCCCGGCACCGGTGCCGGTGGTGGTGAGCGAGAGGAACTCGGTCGTGCTGCCGGAGACCACCTTGTAGGTGGTGATCGCGCTGTTTGACTGGGTGGGGTCGATATTGGCGGGCAGGAAGGTGCGCGAGCGGGTACCGTCGGACACGGTCCATGACTGGTTGGTGGCGTTGTAGGACACCGTAAGCGTCAGCGCCGCAGCGGTGGCGGTGCCGTTCGCCCCGTTGAGGGGAAAGCTTAGCGAGGCGACCGAGGCGTTGTTGCGGAAGGTCTCGCTGACCAGCGGGGCGACAAGGCTCGTGTTTGCGGTGGGGGTGGGGGTTGGCGTTGGAGTGGGTGTGGGTGTGGGTGTCGGAGTGGGCGTGGGCGTGGGCGTGGGTGTGGGTGTTGGAGTGGGCGTCGGCGTCGGAGTGGGCGTCGGAGTGGGCGTCGGAGTGGGCGTCGGAGTGGGCGTCGGCGTCGGAGTGGGCACAGGCGTGGGCGTGCTGCTGACGCCGCCGCCACCGCAGGCTGCAAGCATCAGCGCGATGGTCAGGGCCGAAGCGGTTGCGGCGCGACGATTATGGTTAGTCATTAAACGCTCTCCCCTCAGAATGCCGATGTGATGCCAAGTTCTGCGGCGCGGCGGCTGAAATCGAATATCCCGACGGTCGAGCGGTTGCGCTCGGCCCGAAGGCGAAGGAAGGGCGCGATGCCCTTCCAGTGGATGGCGCGGAATGTGGCGGCAAAGCCGATGGTCAGCCGCTCGTCGACGCGCTTTTTCGGATAGAGGAACAGGCGCTCGTCCGCTTCGAGGCGGGTGTAGCTGCCGTCGAGGACCAGCGTGGTGCGGCCCAGTTCGCGGAACAGATAGACCGAGCTGCCGCCGGTCCAGTCCGACCAACCCGGATCGCGCGCCGCGGTGCGGCTGGCGCGCAACTGCACGCCGCCGCCGAAGCGCGCGCTGAACGCGCGGTCGAGGCCGAGGGTGGCGGCGTAGATCGTCGAATCCTGCAGATCGTTGCGGCGGTTGTCGAGCCGTGAGAGCGCGGTTTCGGCGCGGAGCTGGGTGCGTTTGCCGAGGGGGTGCTGCCAGACTGCCGAGCCGCCCCAGCCCTTGCTGAAAGGCTGCTGCCCGAACCAGCGCCACGAGGGGCCTGCGGAGAAGGTAATGCGGTCCTGGCCGGACTGGAATTCCGGGCCGAGCTGGAGCGCGAGGGCGTAATCGTCGAACTGGCCGGTGCGGTAGAAATCGCCGCTGCCCGAAATGCGGGCGAGCAGGCGGGTCTTTGTGCCGAGGGGCAAGCGGGCATAGCCCTGTGCGCGAGCGGCGAGGCCGAGGCCGGACTTGGCGCGGGCATCGTCGCTGAGGGTGAAATCGCCGATCACGGTTCCGAGCGTATCGGACCGGGTCGCGCGGTTGATGTTGCTGTCCGGTGCAAGCGCGAGTTCGATGCTGCCGCCGACCGGCTTGGCGGCGGCGAGCGCGGAAGCGTAGAAGCGCACCGCGCGCTCGACATCGGGCGGGAGTTGGCCACTGGCCTGCGCGGCGCGGAACTCGCGCTCGGCCGCCCCAAGGCGACCGAGCAGAGCGTTCATGCGGGCCAGTTCGAGGCGGACGCGGGCGACATCGGGCTTTTCGTCGAGAATGCGGCGAAGCTCGATCGCGGCATCGCGCGGACGGCCCATGCGGTCTGCCAGCATCAGTGCCAGCCGGAAGCGCGCCTCCGTGCGCAGTTCGACGTCCGGGTTGGTGGCCAGCGCCCGGTAGGCCGCTTCGGCAGTGGCGAAATCACCCGCATCGCGCGCGGAATCGGCGAACTGGAACAACTGGGCAGCGCTTAACTGGAGCTGCTGCGGCTGGGCGGGCGGCGGAGCAGATGGCGCCTGCGGGAGCTCCTGCGCACAGGATAGCTGAGGCGAAACGCCAAGCAGGATGACGCCTGCCGTTGCACGAACCGCCCATTGCCCGACCAAAGATTCTCTTTCCACAAACGTTCGATAAGCCGGGCGATTGCGATGGCAAGCGGGATTTGCCGTTCTTTGCCGATGGAAGTCGTAACTTTGTCGAAACCATACAATCCTCCATTACGGAAGTTTGCTAGGTTTCCATGACGAAAACGCAAGTATCTGGATTTTTGCGGAATGGTAATCGAAGTCCCTCGCGCCCCCGCCCAAGCCCCGGCTGACGTTTCATCCGCCATGGATGGATCAGTCGCCCGGCGCGCGCCGGCGCAGAGCCTGTTCTGCCGCAGCGGAGCAGCGTGCGACGATCGTCCGGCGATCTCGCTGCGGGTGCGCGAAAGTTTCGTTGCCTATTTCGCCGCCGATTTTGCTGCTGCCATGACCGAGCATCGCCATGAGAACGACGAGCGGAGTGCCGATACGGCGGCTTGAGGTTCGCATCCGACGACAGGCTCAGGATGAGCGGACGTTGGTGCCCTTCCTGCCCGAAGAAGTAGGGCGTTTTGGCGGGTGCCCCTCCACCATCCCGGATCGGGTCCGGGATGGCCCCCTCCCCGTGCCGGGGAGGAATTACAAGGCCAGCGCTTGGTGGCCGCGTTGTCCTAGCCAGGTGGCTTTCAGGTTCCAGACTTTGGCGATGACGTCTTTGGACAGGACCTCTTGCGGGGGGCCTTGGGCGATGAGGTGGCCCTTGTCGAGGACGAGGACGTGATCGGCATGGTTCATGGCCAACGCGAGATCGTGGACGACGAGGACGACGCCCCTGCCCTCGTGCGCCAGTTCCCGCAGTCGCCGGATCAGGGCTTGCTGGTGGGCAAGATCGAGCGCGGCAAGCGGTTCGTCGGCAAGTATCCACTGCGGCTGGGTAGCGAGGACGCGGGCTAGCAGGGCACGGGCGCGTTCTCCGCCGGACAGGGTGGACAGGGCGCGCTCGGCCAGGGGCTCAAGCTGCATCGTCGCGATGGCCTGTTCGACCGCAGCCGCGTTCTCGGAGGGGCCGGTGCGGTGCGGCAGACGGCCGAGGCCGACAAGGGTGCGGACGGCGAGGTTCCATGCGACCTCGCCCGACTGCGGCAGGTAACCGATGCGGCGGGCGCGCTCCTGCGGGGGCAGCTGCGTCAGGGGCTGGCTGGTGAGCGTGACCGTTCCGCGTTCTGGCGGGATCAGGCCTGCCAGTGCTGCGAGGAGCGAGGACTTGCCTGCGCCGTTGGGGCCGACAATGGCGGTGACGCGGCCCGAACGCAGTTGCGCGGTCACCTCGTGAAGCCGGTTGGAGACAGTCAGTCCGAGTGCTTCCAGCATTACGCCAGTTCCCGCCGCAGCTTGAGGAGGAGGCGCAGGAAGAATGGGGCTCCGGCAAGGCTGAGCGCGATGCCAAGGCGCAGTTCGCCGCCCTGCAGGGGGAGAATGCGGCACAGGCAATCGGCGACGAGGAGCAGGAGCGCTCCGGCGAGCGCCGAGGGGACCAGCGTGGCCGAAGGGCGCTGGTCGGTGAAAGGGCGGACGAAGTGCGGGACCATCAGGCCGACGAAACCGATCATGCCCGCAACCGCCACGCCGCTGCCTACGATCAGGCCGATGGCGACGACCATTGTGGCGAGAAGGCGAGCGGGCTCCACGCCGAGCGAGCGGGCGGCGGCCTCGCCCAGGGCCAGCGCATCGAGCGCGGGCGCTGCGCGCCAAAGGGCGATGAGGCCGAGCGCGGTGAGCGGGGCGGCGAGGTGGACTTCGTGCCAGCCGCGATCGGCAAGTGCGCCCATCAGCCAGGTGACGATCTCTGACAGCGCGAAGGGATTGGGCGAGAGGCTGATGGCGAGGCTGGTAAGCGCGCCTGCGAGGCTGGCGATCATCATGCCGGCCAGCGTGAACAGGGCGATGCCGCCGCTGCGTCCGGCGATCAGCGCGAGCAGGGCCATGGCTCCCGCGGCTCCGGTCAAGGCGAAGAGCGGCAGGGTGAGGCTTTGCGTTTCATAGCCGGTGTAGAAGGACAGGACTGCGCCGAGGGCGGCGGCAGGCGCGATGCCGAAAAGGCCGGGGTCGGCCAGCGGGTTGCGCAGGTAGCCTTGCATGGCCGCGCCTGCCGCGCCGAGGCCGGAGCCAAGGATCAAGGCGAGGAGCGCGCGGGGGAGGCGCAGTTCCATGAGGATCGCGGTGGCGTTGGGGACCGGGGGGCCGAGCGGGTCGATCCAGACTTGCCCGGCGAGGAGCGAGAGCGGGAGGGCCAGCGCGAGGGCGATGAGGAGGATGGGGGTGAGGTTGCGGCTCACTGCGGGTGCCCCTCCACCATCTTCGATGGTCCCCCTCCCCGTACCGGGGAGGAACGGCGGACTTCGGCCAGACGCTCGGCGGCGGCGATCAGGGTGGGGCCGCCACAGTAGAGGAGTTTGGGGTTAAGGGTGGCGCGGCGGGTTGTGCGCAGGGCCTTGAGTGCGGGGTGGCTGAGGACACGGTCGTCGCCCTGCCCTGTCTCGGCAGTCTGGCCTGCGACGAGGATCAGTTCGGGCGGGTCTGCGAGCATCTTCTCGAGCGGGAGAAGATCGGCTTGCCCCAGCCCGCGCGAGGCGGCGAAATTGACATAGCCGGTATGGCGCAGGAGGTCGGCGATCAGGGTGCCGTCGCCGGGGACCATCCCGCCCGATTGCCAGACGACGGTGGGGATAGGGCGTGTGCCGGGGCGCGGGGTGGCGGCGGCGAGTGCGGCATCGATGCGTTGAATCAGGGCTTCGCCTCGGTCGGGATGGCCCGAGAGGGTGGCGATCTGGCGGATCTGGTCGCGGCTGGCCTCCACCGTGCTGGCCATGCCGAGCGTTTCGAGGCGCAGGCCGAGGCGCTTGTAGGCGCTGGCCGTGGCGGGATCGATGAACGTGCTGCCGAGGACGAGATCGGGTTTGAGCGCGAGGACCTCTTCCACAGTGCCGCGCGTGGACGGCAGCGCGCTGGCGAGGCGTGCGTCCATCGAGGAGGAGCGCGGGTCCTTGCTGTAGTGCGAGATGGCGAGGATCTGCGCGGGGTCTGCCACTTCGGCGAGGATCGCGTCGGTGCAGGGATTGAGGCTGACGAGTGTCGGGTGCGCCTGCGCGCGGTGTTCGGGGGTGGCGTTGGTGTGGGGGATGCAACTGGCGGTGAGGAGAGCTGCAGACAACGCCACCCCCTGACCCGCTCCTTTGAAAAGGAGCGGGAGACGTGTGCGCAGACGTTCCGTAACACCGCCGAGGTCCCCGCCTTCGCGGGGACACAGAGGTTTGGAACGAGGCGCGGGTGCTGTCATCAGTAGCGCGCGCGGATGCCGAGGTAGGCGGCGCGGCCCCAGGTGCCGTAGTCGGCGACGGTCTGGTACCTGGCGTCGAAAAGGTTTTCGACGCGGCCGTAGAGTTCGACCTTCTCCGTGAGGGGGAAGCTCGCGCGCACGGTAGTCAGCGCGTAGCCATCGAGGCGGCGGGTGTTTGACGCGTTGTCAAAGCTGTCTCCCACAAGGCGCAGGTCGGCCCCGAGGGTGAGGCCTGCGAGCGGGGTTGTCCAGTCGCTCGAGAGGGTGAGCGCGTGGGCGGGACGGCGGGCGAGGTCCTTGCCACGGTTGGCGTTGCCGGGAGTGCGGTTCTCGGTTTCGAGGTAGGTGTACGCCGCCTGCAGGTGCAGCGTATCGGTGGGCCGTGCGCCGAGTTCGGCTTCGACGCCCTGCGCGCGGGCGAGGCCGACGTTGTCGTAGAGACCGAAGGGGCGCGTGGCGCAGGCGTTGAGGCTGGCGCAAGAGACGAAAGTGATCAGGTTGCGGCTGTCGCGGCGGAAGACCGTGACGGCGGCGTGGACCTTGCCGTAAGCCGCGCCCCATTCGAGGCCTGCGTCATAGCTTTTGGAGCGCTCGGGGTTGAGCGCGGCGTTGCCGTAGTCCGAGAGCAGCTGGTAGAGCGTGGGGGCCTTGAAGCCTTCGCCGTAGCTGGCGCGCAGGCGCAGGTTTTCGACGAGTTCGAACGAGCCGTTGGCGCCGAAGGTCCATGCGGTGCCGAAGCGGCTGTGATCGTCGACGCGGACACCGGCGGCGAGGCTGGCGCGGTCGGTGCTCCAGCCGAGCAGGGCGTGGCCGCTGGTGAGGTTGGCCTTTGCTTCTGCATCGAAAGTGCTGGAGAAGCGGGTCCATTCGCTGTCACCGCCGAAATCGAGCGTGAAATCGGCGGGGAGGTTGATGCGACCGGTCAGGTCGACGCGTTCGGAACGGCCCGTGTAGCCGTAGGACGGGTCGGTGCCGAAGGTCGGGTCGAAGTAGTCGCGCTTGGTGTCGGACAGCGCGAAGCCGGTGTTCAGCGTGAGGGCGCTGCCGGTGTAGCGCAGGCCGACGCGGCCCGAGGCCTGGCGGGTGGTCTGGTATTCGGGAGTATCGCCGAAGCTGTAGGTCGGCGGGGCGAAGCCGTCGATGTCGGTACGGGTGTCGGCGTAGCGGGCGGTCGCGACGACCGCGAGATCTTGCGTGAGGTTTACGCGGCCACGACCGCCGACGCGCCATTGGCGGAAGCCGTCAGGCTCGGTGCCGACTGCTGCAGCGGAGACGCCGTTGCTTTCGGAATAGCCGCCGTTGAGGGTCAGCGCGCCTAAGTCTGACGAAAGACCGGCAGCGGCATCGGCGAGGTAGCTGTCGTTGGCGCCGAGTTCGGCGCTGGCTTCGACGCTATTGAGATCACGCGACTGGACGGCGATCACGCCGCCGATGGCCGCAGAGCCCCAGACGATGGAGTTGGAGCCGCGCAGGACGTCGATCCGCTCGACGCCGCCCGGGGTCAGCGTGCCGAAATCGAAGCCGCCCGAGGGGGCAGAGACGTCTTCGAGGCGGACGCCATCGACGAGGACGAGAACCTGCTCGGCATCGGAGCCGCGCAGGCGCACGCCGGTGAAGCTGCCGGGGCCGCCGTTGCGGGTGATGGTGATGCCGGGGACGCGTTCGAGGACGCGGGTGATATCGGGACCTTGAATCGACTGGATTTCGGCGGCGGTGATGACGGAGACGGGTTGGCGGACCTTGGTCAGGCTAGTCTGACTGCCGGTGGCGATGACGGTGATGGAATCGGCGCGGATCGAGTCACCGGTGACGATATCTTCGGCGCCTTGGGCAAGCGCGGGGCTGGCAAACGCGAGGGCGGAAACGGAAAGCAGGTACTTTTTCACGAAACGTAACTCCGGCCACGAACGGTTGATGCCGTTCGTGGCGAGAGGTGCGCTGGGCCTTGGAATAGGCGCGCCTCGTCGCGTGCGCCCGGTACACCCCGCCCGGCCGCGGAACGACTACCATCGGCAGGTTTCCTGGCTCCCGGGTCATCGCTAGTCGCCCGCCTTCCCAGGGCAGGCGGACCCGCTCCAGTGGCATTCAGGGCGACGCGCTCTCCGGTTACAGTTGCGGGGGCAGCGCCGGATTGGAACCGGCTTCCCTCTTAGCCCGGGTCAGCGGGCACCGTTGGCGTCGGGGGCGGAACTAGCGCCATCGATGTTGCAGTGCAAGAGCGGACATGCACTTCGGGGCAGGTCCGGGGAGCAGGTTAACCGGATGGCAGCGGTTTGTGCCGCATCGGGACAGCGGCGAAAGCGCGGGTGCAGGCCCAAGCGCAAAAGGTTAGCGCAATTGAGGATTTTCAGGATTCGCCGCAGACCCATGCCATTCGAGCTTGCCTACTCGCCGATCGAACTGCCTGCGCAAGCGGCGGTGATGGCGGCTGAGCTGCGGCCGCGGGACTTTGCCGCGCGGATCCGGCGGCGGGACATGCGTTCGATCCGCCGAACGCTGCGCGCGCCTTCGGTGATCAAGCAGCGGCTGGGCGGCGTGGCGATGTTCGGCATCTTCGCGCTGCTGCTGGGGCCGACCGGATGGGGCGAGCCGGGTGGCGTGCAGGCGGCGGTTGCCAGATCGCAGATGGCAGGACTCCAGCCGTTCGAGCGCGGGGGCGACAGCTTTCCGGGTTCGGCGTTCTACTGGCTCGATACCAGCGACAGCGGGCTGATCGCGCCGACCGAGGCGCAGGCCCGGTGGGATGGGGCCAAATGGGACCAGAGCCATTCCGATGCCGAGATCGCCACGGCGCGTCCGGTCATGGCGGCGGGCAGCAGCGAGGACCGCTGGCGGGCGCTGCAGTGCCTGACGTCGGCGATCTATTACGAAGCGGCGAGCGAACCCGATGCGGGGCAGCGCGCGGTGGCGCAGGTGGTGCTCAACCGCGTGGCGCATCCGGCATGGCCGAACACGGTGTGCGGCGTGGTCTATCAGGGGTCGGAGCGGCCGGGGTGCCAGTTCTCGTTCGCCTGCGATGGCTCGCTGGCAAGGAAGCCGATGAAGGCGTTCTGGGACCGGGCGCGGCGCGTGGCGGCCGATGCGCTGGCGGGTTACGTCTATGCGCCGGTCGGCCTTGCTACGCATTACCATACGACGGCGGTGCATCCCTACTGGGCGCCGAGCCTGAACTTCATCGGCACGATCGGGGCGCACCGCTTCTACAGCTGGGCAGGCGCGGCGGGGCGGCCCGCGGCGTTTACGGCGCGCTATTTCGGCGGGGAACCGCTGGCCGCGCCGCATCCCCGGACGTGGACGCCCTCGCCCGTCGACATCGCCGATCCGCTGGCACTGGAGAAGGCGTTTGAGGCCGGGCGGATCGTGGCTCCGGCTGCGAGTGTGGTGCCGGTAACTGGCGTGCCGCAGGGTGTGTCCGGGCAGAGCCTTGTGCGGCCGCAAGTGTTGCCGGGGACGAAGGCGGGCGCTGCCGAGGCTCCGGTTTCGGGCAGCGGATCGGTGCTGCCGGGATATGAAAACGCGAACAAGTGGATTGCGCAGCCGGGGGCTTGAGGCCGTCGGGCGTAGGATGGTTCACGCAGAGGCGCGGAGAAGGAAGGGAGACGCAGAGGGGCGTTTTCCGAAGCTCTCAGGCTGCTTTTTTCTCTTGATTTCAGCGGGCGAACGAAGGCGGCTTTGCAGCTTTTCTTCTCCTGCGCGTCTCTTCTTCTTTCTCTGCGTCTCTGCGTGAACCAACCCAGACTGGCCGATTCCGCAAACCCCACCACCACCAGTTTCGCTGGCGCCTCCTCCCCCTTTGTCCATCGGAAAAACGGGGAGGATTTGGTGATTGGGCCTCGCTCCGCCGCAAGTCCGTTTCAGGACGGGTGGTTATCGCTTCCTTTACCGTGTCGTCACACACACTCTTAGCGCAGATGGGCCTAGAGCGGGGTCGTGGAGAACGGTTCTGAATGTCCCCGGGGCCGTAGAGAGATACGAGGTACCATGCTGCGTTTTGCGCCCCGTTACGGCATCATTTCCCCCTGCCTGTCGCGCTCGATCCAAGGGCGGCACTTGCGGGCGGTGAATGACAATGCCGAAAGCTGGAGCGGTTCGTGGGCGCAGCAGGGCGAGGCGCTCGACACGGCGCTTCGGCTGTTTGCGGCACACGGCTTTTCGGCAGCAGCGCGGGCACGGGATGCTGCGGTCATTGCCGAGCGCAGTGGCGAGGACGGGCGGGTCGCGTTCTGGGTGGAAGTCTGCGCAACGCTCGACCGGCGCATGGCGCGCGACTTCATGAAGCGGCGGCAGAGCTGATTGTTTCCTGACGAGTTTGCGGAGAGGAAAAGCGCAAATGGAAGCCCCGGTGGAAACGCCGGGGCTTTTTTGCTGTTCGGATAGTTCGTGCAAAGAGGTTGCGTCTCCGCGAAGGCGGGGACCTCGGGAGGTTTCGGGAGATGTTGAGTTTCAACACCGAGGCCCCCGCCTTCGCGGGGGCGCAATGGTTCGGAAACACGGCTTTTGCTATTGCGAACTGTTATCGCAAAAAGGCGGAAACTAGCCGTTTTTCGCGGTTGCATTCGTGTGCGTGCAGGCTTAGGGGCCGAGTCATTCTGCCAGAACCTTCCTGTCTCGCGGGGCACGGGGAGGACTTGGGCGCAAGCTCTGCTGGCATCTGTATGCTTGTCCCCGCGAACGGGAAAGGACCGTAGAGCATGGCACGCAAGAAGATCGCGCTGATCGGCGCGGGCAATATCGGGGGCACGCTCGCCCACCTCGCCGCCCAGAAGGAACTGGGTGACATCGTCCTGTTCGACGTGGTCGAAGGCGTGCCGCAGGGCAAGGCGCTCGACCTGTCGCAGTGCGGTCCGGTCGAAGGCTTCGACGCCAAGATCACCGGCACCAACGACTATGCCGACATTGCCGGTGCCGACGTGATCATCGTGACCGCAGGCGTTGCCCGCAAGCCGGGCATGAGCCGCGACGACCTGCTCGGCATCAACCTCAAGGTGATGAAGGCCGTGGGCGAAGGCATTGCTGCCAACGCACCCGACGCGTTCGTCATCTGCATCACCAACCCGCTTGACGCGATGGTCTGGGCGCTGCGCGAATTCTCCGGCCTGCCGCACAACAAGGTTGTCGGCATGGCGGGCGTGCTGGATTCGGCTCGCTTCAGCACCTTCCTCGCCTGGGAATTCGGCGTCTCGATCCGCGACGTGAACACTTTCGTGCTCGGCGGCCACGGCGACACCATGGTGCCCGTCACCCAGTACTCGACCGTCAACGGCATTCCGGTGCCGGATCTGGTCAAGATGGGCCTGTCCACCCAGGAAAAGATCGACGCGATCGTGCAGCGCACCCGTTCGGGCGGCGGCGAGATCGTCGGCCTGCTCAAGACCGGTTCGGCGTTCTACGCGCCTGCCGCCTCGGGCATCGCCATGGCTGAAGCCTACCTCAACGACCAGAAGCGCATCCTGCCTTGCGCGGCTTACGTTGACGGCGAGTACGGCGTGAACGGCCTCTACGTTGGCGTGCCGGTGATGATCGGCGCGAACGGCGTGGAAAAGGTGATCGAGATCGAACTCGACGACGAAGCCAAGGGCAACCTTCAGGTCTCGGTCGACGCGGTCAAGGAATTGCTGGAAGCTTGCAAGGGCATCGATCCCTCGCTCGCCTGATCAAATCTTCAAACACAGTTGCGCCCCATCCTCCCCTGGGGCCACCTGACTGCCGAGCCGCCCGTGCCGCAAGCAGCGGCGGCGGGCGGCAAAAACGGAAAGGAACGACATGAGCATTCTCGTCGACAAGAATACCAAGGTCATCACCCAGGGGATGACGGGCAAGACCGGCAGCTTCCACACGCAGGCCGCGCTTGATTACGGCACGCAGATGGTTGGCGGCGTTACGCCCGGCAAGGGCGGCACCAGCCACATCGGCCTGCCCCAGTTCGACACTGTGGCAGAAGCCAAGGCCGTGACCGGCGCGACCGCTTCGTGCGTCTATGTGCCGCCTTCGGGCTGCGCCGATGCCATCCTCGAGGCGATCGATGCCGAGATGGAACTGATCGTGGCGATCACCGAGGGCGTGCCCGTGCTCGACATGGTCAAGGTCAAGCGCGCGCTTTCAGGTTCGAAGAGCCGCCTGATCGGTCCGAACTGCCCCGGCGTGCTGACGCCGAATCAGTGCAAGATCGGCATCATGCCGGGTTCGATCTTCAAGGAAGGCTCTGTGGGCGTCGTCTCGCGCTCGGGCACGCTGACCTATGAAGCCGTGTTCCAGACCTCGGCCATCGGCCTTGGCCAGACCACGGCTGTCGGCATCGGCGGTGACCCGGTCAACGGCACGAACTTCATCGACGTGCTCGAACTGTTCCTCGCGGACGAAGCCACCAAGTCGATCATCATGATCGGCGAAATCGGCGGCGACGCCGAGGAGCAGGCCGCGCAGTTCCTGATCGATGAGGCCAAGCGTGGCCGCAAGAAGCCGATGGCCGGCTTCATCGCGGGCCGCACGGCGCCTCCGGGCCGCCGCATGGGCCACGCCGGGGCCATCGTCTCGGGCGGCAAGGGCGATGCCGAAAGCAAGATCGCAGCGATGGAAGCAGCCGGGATCAAGGTCTCGTCCTCGCCTTCGCTGCTCGGCGAAACGCTCGCCGAAGTGCTGAAGGAACGCGTCTGATCGCGTGAACAAGCTACCGCCCGGATAGGCAACCTTGCGTAGGGTGCCGCCGGGCGGATGCTTCAAGAATATCCGGTAGGCCAAGGCCCGTGCTGAAGCCCGCCGCAGTTACGAATTTTTGCGCGCCGGGTCGCGGTGTGCCGGAAGGGTCGGCTCTGCCCTGAAGCAGAGCGGGAAAATGTCCGAAGCCCCCAACCTCCCCGGGGGGACCAGGAGTTGAAAATGGGTTCTGAACTGCACGATTTCGACGTGGATCCCGCTCAGGAAGGTCCGCAGCCCGGTCCCTCGTGGCAGAGCAAGCGCTGGCCGATCACGGATGCCGCTGCTGGCGATGACCTGACCCAGGCAATGGACCCGATGGCGCTCAAGCTTGCCATCGGGAAGTCCGCCAAGAAGGGCGGTGCGCAGTTGGACGAAGCAGCGCTGCAGCAGGCGGCGATGGATTCGATCCGCGCGATGACGCTGATCCGCACCTATCGCGTGCGCGGGCATCTGGCCGCCGATCTCGATCCGCTGGGCCTTGCCCGCCAGAAGCTCCCGGCCGACATCTCGCCCGAATACCATGGCTTCACCGCTGCGGACGCCAAGCGCAAGATCTATCTCGGCGGCGTGCTCGGCCTCGAATGGGCCACACTTGAGGAACTGGTCGCGATCCTGCGTGCCAACTACTGCGGGCACGTCGGCTTCGAATACATGCATATCGCCGACGTGGAGGAACGCAAGTTCATCCAGGACCGCATCGAAGGCGGCGACAAGTCGATCGACTTCACGCCTGCCGGCAAGAAGGCGATCCTCGCCGCCGTGGTACGTGGCGAACAGTACGAGAAGTTCCTCGGCAAGAAGTACGTCGGCACAAAGCGCTTCGGACTTGATGGCGGGGAATCGATGATCCCGGCGCTTGAGGCAATCATCAAGTACGGCGGCCAGCTCGGCGTGCGCGAGATCGTTTACGGCATGGCCCACCGCGGTCGCCTCAACGTGCTCGCCAACGTGATGGCCAAGCCCTATCGCGTGATCTTCCACGAATTCTCGGGCGGCAGCGCCAACCCGCAGGATGTGGGTGGTTCGGGCGACGTGAAGTACCACCTCGGCACTTCGACCGACCGCGAGTTCGACGGGACCAAGGTGCACATGAGCCTTGTGCCCAACCCCTCGCACCTCGAGACGGTCGACCCGATCGTGCTCGGCAAGGTCCGCGCGCAGCAGGTGTTCCGCGACGACATCGGCGATGACGTGGGGCCGAACGCGCGCCACAAGCAGGTGCTGCCGGTGCTGATCCACGGTGACGCAGCCTTTGCAGGCCAGGGCATCGTGTGGGAGTGCTTCGGCCTTTCGGGCGTGCGCGGCTACAACACCGGCGGCTGCATCCACTTCATCATCAACAACCAGATCGGCTTCACCACCTCGCCCCAGTTCTCGCGCGGGTCTCCTTACCCGTCGGACGTGGCCAAGGGCGTGCAGGCACCGATCCTCCACGTTAACGGCGATGATCCGGAAGCAGTGACCTTCGCCTGCAAGCTGGCGATCGACTACCGCCAGAAGTTCGGCCGCGACATCGTGGTCGACATGTGGTGCTATCGCCGCTTCGGCCACAACGAGGGCGACGAGCCTTCGTTCACGCAGCCGCTGATGTACGCCAAGATCCGCCAGCATCCGGGCGTGAGCGACATCTATGCCAAGCGCCTTGTCGGCGAAGGCGTGATCGACGCCAACTACAAGGGCGAGATCGAGAGCCACTTCGTGGCGACGCTCGAGACCGAGTTCGAGGCGGCCAAGGGCTACAAGGCCAACGAGGCCGACTGGTTCGGCGGCCGCTGGTCGGGCCTGAACAAGCCGGCCGATCCGGTGACCGCGCGCCGCAACGTGGCTACCGGGATCGACCAGAAGCTGTTCGACAGCCTTGGCCGCACGCTGACCACGGTCCCTGAGGACCTCACCGTCCACAAGACCCTGGGCCGCGTGATCGACGCCAAGCGCGAGATGTTCAGCACAGGTCAGGGCTTCGACTGGGCGACCGGTGAGGCGCTGGCGTTCGGCAGCCTCGTGTCCGAAGGCTATGGCGTGCGCCTGTCCGGGCAGGACTGCGGGCGCGGCACATTCAGTCAGCGTCACGCGGTGTGGGTCGACCAGACCGACGAGCGCAAGTACGTTCCGCTCAAGACGCTGCCGCATGGCACGTTCGAAGTGCTGGATTCGACGCTGTCGGAATATGGCGTGCTCGGCTTCGAGTATGGCTATGCCAGCGCTGACCCGAAGAGCCTCGTGCTGTGGGAAGCGCAGTTCGGCGACTTCGCCAACGGCGCGCAGATCGTGATCGACCAGTACATCGCCGCATCCGAAGCCAAGTGGCTGCGCGCCAACGGCCTCGTCATGCTGCTGCCGCACGGATACGAAGGACAGGGGCCGGAGCACTCCTCGGCCCGCATGGAGCGTTATCTGCAGCTTTGTGCGGAAGACAACATCCAGGTGTGCAACATCACCACGCCGGCCAACTACTTCCACGTGCTGCGCCGGCAGATGCACCGTCCGTTCCGCAAGCCGCTGATCATCATGACGCCCAAGAGCCTGCTGCGCCACCCGCTGGCAAAGTCGGTTGCTTCGGACTTCATCGGCGACGGGCACTTCATGCGCATCCTGTCGGACATCAATCCGGCAGCCGACAAGGACACCCGCAAGGTCGTGCTGTGCTCGGGCAAGGTTGCCTATGACCTGATCGAGGCGCGCGATGCCGCGGGCATCACCGATACGCAGATCATCCGCCTCGAACAGCTCTACCCCTTCCCCGGCGAGCCGCTGGCCCTGCGCCTTTCGCGCATGCCGAACCTCGAAGAAGTGGTGTGGTGCCAGGAAGAGCCGCGCAACAATGGTTCGTGGTTCTTCGTCGAGCCGCTGATCGAGGAATCGCTGAAGGCTGCCAAGAGCAAGGTTGCACGTCCGCGCTATGCTGGTCGTGCAGCGGCGGCATCGCCCGCCACGGGCCTCGCCAGCCGCCACACCAGCGAGCAGGGCGCGCTGGTCGCAGATGCGCTCGGCCTTTCGGTACGCGGCGAGATCCGTCGTCAAAAGAAGAACTGATTTTCCTTCTCCCCGAGGAATGAGACTATGTCGATTGAAGTGAAGGTCCCGACGCTGGGCGAAAGCGTCAGCGAAGCAACCGTCGGCCAGTGGCTGAAGAAGCCCGGCGAGGCCGTGGCGCTGGACGAGCCCATCGTCAGCCTTGAGACCGACAAGGTCGCGGTTGAAGTGCCGGCTCCGGCGGCTGGCGTGCTCGGCGCGCTGATTGCCAATGAAGGCGACACGGTTTCGGTCGGTGCGCTGCTCGCGCTGATCGAGGACAGCGTGGCGGCTGCGGGCGCACAGGCCCCTGCCCCGCGCACCGAAGCGCCGGTTCCGCCCGCTTCGGCTTCGGAAGCGCCTGCTGCTGCGCCTTCGGGCGATGCTGCCGCGCTTTCGCCCGCCGTGCGCCGCGCGGTGCTGGAGTACGGCATCGATCCTTCGACCGTGAAGGGCACCGGCAAGGACGGTCGCCTGACCAAGGAAGACGTGATGGCCGCCGCTGCTGCCAAGCAGGCCGCGCCTGCCGCTGCGGTCTCGGTTCCTGTCGCAGCGCCTGCCGCTGCGGTTTCGGGTGGTCGCAACGAAGAGCGCGTCAAGATGACGCGCCTGCGCCAGACCATCGCAAAGCGCCTCAAGAGCGCGCAGGAAACCGCCGCCCTGCTCACCACGTTCAACGACGTGGACATGAGCGCGGTGATGGAAGCGCGCAACAAGTACAAGGACGTGTTCGAGAAGAAGCACGGCGTGAAGCTTGGCCTGATGTCGTTCTTCGCCAAGGCCTCGGTTCTGGCGCTGAAGGACATTCCCTCGGTCAACGCGCAGATCCAGGGCGACGAGATCGTCTACTTCGACTACGTCGACATCTCGGTCGCGGTTTCGGCTCCGAACGGCCTCGTCGTGCCGGTGGTGCGCGATGTCGACAAGCTGAGCTTTGCCGACATTGAGAAGTCAATCGCCAACTACGGCAAGGCCGCGCGCGACGGCACGTTGACCATGGCCGACATGGCCGGCGGCACCTTCACCATCTCCAACGGTGGCGTGTTCGGCGGCCTGATGTCGACACCGATCATCAACCCGCCGCAGTCGGCCGTGCTCGGCCTGCACCGTATCGAGGACCGCCCGGTCGTCCGCAACGGCGAGATCGTGGTTCGCCCGATGATGTACATCGCACTGTCCTATGACCACCGCATCATCGACGGTCGCGAGGCGGTGACCGCGCTCAAGACGATCAAGGAAGCGATCGAGGATCCGACGCGGCTGCTGATCGATCTGTGAGCGGACAGTGCGGTACTGACTTGAATCTGAAGCCGTTCGTGCTGAGCTTGGCGCAGCACGAACGCGCAATGGAGCCGGAAAATGGCTGAATACGATTACGACGTCCTTGTCATCGGTGGTGGCCCCGGCGGTTATGTCGCGGCGATCCGCGCGGCGCAGCTTGGGCTGAAGACCGCCTGTGCAGAAGGGCGCGAGACGCTGGGCGGGACCTGCCTCAATGTCGGGTGCATTCCTTCCAAGGCGCTGCTGCACGGCTCTGAGAAGTTCGACGAAGCCCGGAACGGCACGTTCGCCAGCTATGGCATCAAGACTGGCGCAATCGAGCTGGATCTGGATGCGATGCAGGCGCAGAAGGCGGATTCGGTCAAGCAGCTGACGGGCGGAATCGAGTTCCTGTTCAAGAAGAACAAGGTAACCTGGCTGAAGGGCTATGCCGCGTTCGAGGATGCGCATTCGGTTACCGTTGCGGGCCAGAAGGTCACTGCAAAGAACATCGTGATCGCCACCGGTTCGAGCGTGACGCCGCTGCCGGGCGTGACCGTGGACAACGATGCGGGCGTGATCGTCGACAGCACCGGCGCGCTGGCGCTCAATCGCGTGCCGGAGCACATGGTGGTGATCGGCGGTGGCGTGATCGGGCTGGAGCTTGGCTCGGTGTGGCGTCGTCTCGGTGCCAAGGTGACGGTGGTCGAATTCCTCGACCAGCTGCTGCCCGGCATGGACGGCGACGTGCGCAAGGAAGCTGCCAAGATCTTCAAGAAGCAGGGCATGGAGCTGAAGCTCGGCACAAAGGTGACCGGCGTTTCGGTGAGCGGCAAGACCGCGACGCTGACGGTCGAGCCTTCGAAGGGCGGCGAGGCAGCGACGATCGAGGCCGATTGCGTGCTGGTCGCCATTGGTCGTCGTCCGAACGTGGATGGTCTGGGCCTCGACAAGATCGGGCTGGAGCTGAACGCGCGCGGGCAGATCGAGACCGACCATGACTTTGCCACCAAGGTTCCGGGCGTCTGGGCGATCGGCGACGTGATCCCCGGCCCGATGCTGGCGCACAAGGCCGAGGACGAAGGCATTGCCGTGGCCGAGAACATTGCAGGGCTTACCGGCATCGTGAACCATGACCTGATCCCGGGCGTGGTCTATACGATGCCCGAGTTCGCAGGCGTGGGGCTGACCGAGGAAGCCGCCCGCGAAAAGGGCGAGATCAAGGTCGGCAAGTTCCCGATGCTCGCCAACAGCCGCGCCAAGACCAACCATGAGCCGGACGGCTTCGTGAAGGTCATCTCCGACGCCAAGACCGACCGCGTGCTGGGCGTGTGGTGCATTGCTTCGGTTGCCGGAACGATGATCGCGCAGGCGACGCAGGCGATGGAATTCGGAGCGACTTCGGAAGACATCGCCTATACCTGCCACGCGCACCCAACCCATTCGGAAGCGCTGAAGGAAGCGGCGATGGCGGTCACGGGCAAGCCGATCCACATGTGACTGCAGGCCAAGCCGCATGAACGGGGCCGTCCTTCGGGGCGGCCCTTTTCGTTTGTGCGGTTGGCTGCTCGGCGGTAACCGCAGGGTTTGAATCGAAGGAGTGCCGCAATGGCGATCAAGCTTACCCTGACCGAAGACGAGACCGAGATCCTGATCGATGCGCTGGAAGCCGACATGGAAGGCTATCTGGAATCGGCCAAGGAAGCGCGCGGGAACAACAACCGCGAGGATGTGAAGACCTTCACCGAAGCGGCTGAACGCATTCAGGCGCTGAAGGCCAGGCTGGAAGCGCTGCTCGGGCAGTAAGGCGCGGTGCGCCTCGCACGCACATTGGGCCTGCGCTATCCGCTGGTGCAGGCACCGATGGCAGGGACGTCCACCCCTGCCCTCGCTGCTGCGGTATGCGAGGCGGGTGGACTGGGGTCAGTCGCGGTTGGCGCGGTGGATGCTGCCGCGGCGCGGGCGATGATTGCGGATTTGCGTTCGAGGACCAAAAGGCCGTTCAACGTCAATGCCTTCGTGCACAGGAAGGCTGAGCGCGATGCGGCGCTGGAACAGGCGTGGATTGCGGCGATGGGGCCGCTGTTCGACAGGTTCGGGGTGCAACCACCTCGGGAATTGCGCGAAATCTATCGCTCGCTTAACGACGATCCGGACATGCTGGCGGTGCTAGTGGAGGCCGCGCCTGCGGTGGTGAGCTTCCATTTCGGTCTGCCCCGGCCCGACGCGGTGGCGGCGTTGAAGGCGCGGGGGTGCCTGCTGTTTGCGAGCGCGACGTCTTTGGCCGAGGCCGAGGCGGGCGTGGCGGCAGGTATGGATGCCATCGTCGCGCAAGGGTTCAAGGCAGGTGGGCATCGCGGGGTGTTCGATCCTGCTGTGCCGGATGCGCAATTGGACACGCTGGATCTGGTGCGACAGCTTGCCGAGCCGATCGCGGTTCCGGTGATTGCCGCGGGCGGGATCATGGATGGGGCGGACATTCGAGCGGCGCTGGATGCGGGAGCGGATGCAGTGCAGATGGGCACGGCGTTCGTCGGCTGCCCGGAAAGCGCGGCGGACGAAGGCTATCGTGTCTTGCTGACCGAGGCTGCGGGAACGACGTTGACGGCGGCGATTTCCGGGCGACCGGCACGGTGTCTGGACAATGCCTTCGTGGCTTGGGCGAAGGAGACTTCTGCGACGATTCCGGGCTACCCCATGACTTACGATGCGGGCAAGGCGCTGATCGGGGCGGCTAAGGCTGCGGGCGAACCCGGCTGGGGCGCGCATTGGGCGGGAACGGCCTTTGCGCGGGCGCGGCCGATGCCTGCGGGAGAACTCGTCGCACTGTTGGCGCAGGAGGCCGGATTCGATGCCTGATATGCCCAGTGCCGACCTTTCCGCGCTGATCGGGTTGCTCGATCTTGTCGGCATTGCGGTGTTCGCGCTGACCGGCGCCCTGCTCGCGGCGCAGTTGCGGCAGACCTTCGTGACGATGGCGTTCTTTGCGCTGGTGACTGGCGTGGGCGGGGGTTCGGTGCGCGACCTGCTGATCGGAGCGCCCGTGTTCTGGGTGCGTGATCCGTGGGTGGCACCGGTGTGTCTTGGCGTTGCGCTGGTCGCGTGGTTCACGCCGCATCGCTGGTGGGACAAGCCTGTGCTTGAATGGGCCGACGCGGCGGGGCTTGGCGCATACGCTGTGCTGGGGACGGCCAAGGCGCTGGCGTTTGGCGTGCCGCCGGTGCCTGCCGTGCTGATGGGCGTGATCACCGGGTGCGTTGGCGGGATCATCCGCGACGTGCTGGCAGGGCGGCCCTCGATCCTGATGCGGCCGGAGTTGTATGTGACGGCAGCGGCGCTCTCGTCCGTGCTTTGCGCAGGCGGCGCGGTGCTGGGGCTGGACCGGGGGCTGGTGTGGCCGGTGGCGGCGGTGGCCGGGTTCGGGCTGCGGGGTGCGGCGATCTGGTGGCGGCTGGGGTTGCCGGTCTATTCGGCGGAGCGTGAGGGCTAGACAGGCCCTCCCCCCCCCGCATCCGGGAGGGGAGAAGCAGAGGTCAGCCGATCATTTCGACGACGACCTTGCCCATGGCCTGGCGGTTTTCGAGCAGGGCGATGGCTTCGCGGCCCTGGTCGAGCGTGTAGCGCTGCGAGACGCGGGGATTGATCTTGCCGACCTTGAGAAGGTCGAACAGCTCGGCGACCTGCGCCTTGAACTTCTCGGGCTCGCGCGTGGTGAAGCCGCCCCAGAATACGCCGCAGACGTCGCAGGATTTCAGCAGGGTGAGGTTGAGCGGCATGCGCGCAATGCCGGCAGGGAAGCCGACGACGAGGAAGCGGCCTTCCCACGCGATGGCGCGCAGCGCGGGCTCGGAATAGTCGCCGCCGACGATGTCATAGACGATGTTCGCGCCGTTCGGGCCGCAGGCGGCCTTGAACTGGTCGGCAAGGGCCTTGGACTGGGCCTTGTCGAAGGGTGGACGGCCATAGATCAAGACGTCGTCCGCGCCAGCCTCGCGCGCGACTTGCGCCTTTTCCTCGCTGGAGACGGCAGCGATCACGCGGGCGCCGAAGGCCTTGGCGAGTTCGATGGCGGAAAGGCCGACGCCGCCCGCCGCGCCGAGGACGAGCACGGTATCGCCCGCCTTGATGTGGCCGCGATCCTTGAGACCGTGGATCGTGGTGCCGTAGGTCATCAGAAGCGACGCGCCGGTGGCGTAGTCGACACCGTCGGGCAGCGCGAAGAGGCGGGCGACGGGGGCGACGACCTTTTCGGCGAGGCCGCCATTGCCGATCATGGCGATCACGCGATCGCCCACGGCCCAGCCGGTGACGCCCTCGCCTAGCGCCTCGATCTCGCCCGCCAGTTCGCTGCCCGGTGCGTAGGGACGCTCCGGCCGGAACTGGTAGAGATCGCGGATCATCAGCGTGTCGGGGAAGTTGATCGAGCAGGCGCGGACGCGCACCAGCACTTCGCCCTTGCCCGGCACCGGATCGGGCAGGTCGTCGAGCACGAGGGTTTCGGGGCCGCCCGCCGCGTGGGTGCGTAGAGCTTTCATCGATCATTCTCCCTAAAGCCTGTGCGGAATCAATCCGCTTGGGCGATAGGGAAGCAAGTTTTGGCGGGCTTGGGAAGCCCCGTTAAACGCGCAATTAAGCTGCCGCTACGGCATCCGTGCCACGGGCAAGGAAGGGCAGGCTGTCGCGCATCTTCGCCTCATGGGTGGAGATGGCATCGCCGCGGGCCATGGTCAGGCCCACTTCGTCGAGGCCGTTCAGCAGACAATGCTTGCGGAAGGCGTCGATCTCGAAAGTGAAGCGGTCCTGAAACGGGGTTGTGACGGTCTGTGTTTCAAGGTCGATCGAGACGGGATCGGTCTGCGCGACTTCCATCAGGCGGTCGATCGCTTCCTGCGGCAGGACGACGGTGAGAATGCCGTTCTTGAAGGCGTTGCCGGAAAAGATGTCGGAAAACGACGGGGCGATTACGGCCTTGATGCCCAAGTCGCCCAGCGCCCAGGCGGCGTGTTCGCGGCTCGAGCCACAGCCGAAGTTGTCGCCCGCGATGAGGATGGGCGAGCCGGAGAATTCGGCGCTGTCGAAGATGTTGTCGGGATCGGCGCGCAGGGCTTCGAACGCGCCTTTGCCGAGGCCTTGACGCGTGATCGTCTTGAGCCACTTGGCGGGGATGATCACGTCGGTATCGACGTTCTTGCGGCCGAACGGGATGGCCCGTCCTTCGATCTGCTTCACCGGTTCCATGGCGTCGCTATAGCTTGCGGGTTTGGTGATGCAATGCCCGTTTTGTGGAGGCTTTTGGCGCAAGATAGTTGCGTGACGGCGAGGTTATGGATCCCGGCCTTCGCCGGGATGACGGGGGCAGGAGAGATGCTCTCTCATTTTCGTCGCCCCGGCGGAGGCCGGGGCCCATTAAGCCCGCGAACTCAGTCCGTCTCGGGTGTGTCGACCGGGGGGGCCTTGGGTTCGGTCTTTTCGGCGCGTTCCTTGCGGCGCGAGGCGTAGAGGAGGGCGGCGGCCAGTGCTGCCGAGCCGATTGCCGCGCCCGCCATGGCTGCCTTGCCGGTCCAGTCCGTCTTCTTGGTCACGCTTGAAACTCCTTGAATCTGGAGACCAAGATTGGCCGGTCGCGCGACGATTGCAAGGATCAGGCGAGGAATTTCCGCAAGTTCGTCCATTGCGCCAGCTTGGCCTCGAAGGTCAGCGCGGCGTGGGCGGGGCTGCTGGAGGGCAGGCGCAGCAGGGTGAACTCCCCTGCCCCGGCCAGTTGCGGCGCGCCGACGCTCGCCGATTTCGCGCCGTTGAAGGCTATGCAGCGCAGGGCGGGAAGCGAGGCTGCGAGCGTGGCGAGCGGGTTGGGCGCGATCTCGCGAATGGCGGTATCGAGACTGCCGCGCCGGGTGGCCGAGCCGATCGAATCCCACAGGCCGATGCCGTGGGCGAGCAGCGTTTCGAGGCGCTGGTCGTATGCCTTCGCTTCGAGGTCCTCGGCGATCACTGCGCTGACCAGACGCCAGAACTGGTTGCGCGGGTTGGCATAGTAACGCGCGGCGGCAAGGCTCGCTTCGCCGGGCAGACTGCCGAGGATGAGGACTTGCGTGCGCTCGTCGGTGACGGGGGCGAAGGAAGCCTTGCGGGTCGTCATGTCGGCAACGGAGCCGCCTCGTCCTTGGCAGGCGTGCCGCAGGTCATGCAGAAGCGGAAGAAGGCCATCTTGCGGGTGTTGCAGCTGTGGCAGTGGTCGAACAGGGTCATGCCGCAGTGGACGCAGAAGTTGGCTTCGGCCTCGCCCGTGGTCGAGATCGGTCGGTCGCAGCCGGGGCAGACCTTGGCGGCCATCTTCTTGAACGCCTCGTCATGGCTGACGCGGGCGCGGCGGTCCTGTTCGGCCTGGGCTTCGACCTCCTGCCGATGCGCGAGATAGGCACGCATGTTCTTGATCAGGAAGTGCCCGGCGGCAAAGGTAAGGACTATGCCGACGATGTAGCGGATGTAGCCGCCGTAGCTGGGGAGGTAGGGCACGAGTTCGACGAAGAACACGAACACGGCAGCCAGCACGAAGCCGCGCATCAGCGGCCAGTGATCGCTCTTGCGCTTCTTCACCACCATCCACGTGGCGGCCACGAGCATCGGCAGGGTGATGGCCAAGCGCAAGGCGAAGACTCGCAGTTCCTGCCAGAACATCGCCCGTTCCTGCGCGGGGATGGCGTCGGTGATCAGGCGGTTCTCTTCACCGCGCAAAGCGTTCTCGCGCTGGTCGAGCGGGGCGCGCTGGTTCTCGAGGGCGGCGATGGCCTGCTGGATCGCGCGTTCGTTGGCCTTGAGCTGTTCGAGTTCGCGCGTGCGGGCGAGGACTTCGGGGTCCTGCTGGGGGTTGGTGGTAGCGGTGCGCGCGGCAATCCAGGCCTTGAAGGTTTCATTAGCGGTGCCTGACTGGCGCTGCGCCTGTTCAAGCTGGAGCCGCTGGATTTCCAGCTTGTCGTCGATGGCGGTCCTGCTGTCGGCGATCTTGCGGATTTCTTCACGGACAGCGCGGATCGCGGGGGTGTCGTCGGCAGGGGCGGTATAGACTTGCTCCTCGACCATCGGCAGATCGCCAATCACGAGATTGCCGAGGCCGATGATGAAGCCGGCGAACACAATGGATACGAGCCAGAGCACGCCGCGATAGACGCGTTCGGGCACGCGCACGCCCTTGATCATGTCCATGGCTCACCCCTCCTTGGTTTGGGTGGGGAGGCTAAGCTTCGGGCGGGGCGTTGTAAATCGGGGGCAGGACGCTTCGTCCCCACGCTCTGCTCATCCTGAGCCTGTCGAAGGGTGCCGGAACCACGGTTGCGTGCCATGCTTCGACAAGCTCAGCATGAGCGGGGTTGGGGAAGTGGGCCAGTCTTACTTCTGAACCAGCGGGCTGACCGGGTCGCGGTTGGTTTCCCATTGTTCCCATTTGTCGCCGAGTCCGGGGTGGTCGAGCGCGCCTTCGCGCATGGCGGCGGCGGCCTGGGCGGCGGGGAGCGGGGGAAGCGGGCCGTTGTCGCCGAGCATGAGCTCGTCACCCAACAGGCGGAAGGCCTGGGGGCCGGGGCGGAAGGCTTGCACCACAGTCATCACGCTGCCCCCGTACTGGACGACGTCGATCACCAGCGCGTCGACATCGCCGGTGGGCGTGCCGACCTTGACCTGGCGGGCGATGGCGCAATCGGGCCATTGCGCCCCGCCGCCGGTGATGAAGGCACGGGCAGCGTCGTCCTGATCCTTCGGGGTTGCGCCCTCAAATGTCTGGAGCTGGCGGTTGCCGTCAGCGCGCATGCACAGCGATTGCGGCTGGTAGTGGCCGCCGGGCGGCAGGTCCGACGCGGTCCAGAACGCATGGGCCATGAGAAACCCGGCGAGCTGGAGCGCGGCTGTCGGAAGGCCTGCCACGGCTGCGTCAGCCGATCAGCTTGCGCACGTCAGTCAAGCGGCCGGTGACGGCGGCGGCGGCTGCCATGGCCGGGCTGACGAGGTGGGTGCGCGCACCGGGGCCTTGCCGTCCGACGAAGTTGCGGTTCGAGGTGGAAGCGCAACGTTCGCCCGCGGGCACCTTGTCGGGGTTCATGCCGAGGCAGGCCGAACAGCCGGGCTCGCGCCATTCGAAGCCGGCTTCGGTGAAGATCTTGTCGAGCCCTTCGTCCTCTGCCTGCTTCTTGACGAGGCCTGAGCCGGGAACGACGATCGCCCACTTGACGTTGTCGGCCTTCTTGCGGCCCTTGAGCACGGCGGCGGCGGCGCGCATGTCTTCGATGCGGCTGTTGGTGCACGAGCCGATGAAGATGTTCTGGACCTCGACGTCTTCCATGCGCTGGCCGGGGGTCAGCCCCATGTAGGCGAGGCTGGCCTTGGCGGCTTCCTGCTTGGACGGATCGGCGAAGCTTTCGGGCGCGGGGACGAGGCCGCAGATCGGCAGGACGTCTTCGGGGCTGGTGCCCCAGGTGACCGAAGGTGCGATGTCCTTGGCATCGATCACCACGACCTTGTCGTAGGTTGCGCCCGGATCGGTGGCGAGGCTCTTCCACCAGGCCACGGCCTTGTCCCAGTCCTCGCCCTTGGGCGCGTAGGGGCGGCCCTTGAGGTAGGCGAAAGTCTTTTCATCGGGGGCGCACAGCCCGGCGCGGGCGCCGTGCTCGATGGCCATGTTGGAGATGGTCAGGCGGCCTTCGATGGACAGGTCGCGGATGACCTGCCCGGTGTATTCGATGACCGAGCCGGTGCCGCCCGCCGCGCCCAATACGCCGGTGATGTGCAGGACGACGTCCTTGGCGGTGACACCGGGCATCAGCGTGCCTTCGACGCGCACTTCCATCGACTTGGACTGCTTGAGCAGCAGGGTCTGCGTGGCGAGCACATGCTCGACCTCGCTGGTGCCTATGCCGAAAGCGAGGGCACCGAGGCCGCCGTGGCAGGCAGTGTGGCTGTCACCGCAGACGATGGTCGCGCCGGGCAGCGAGAAGCCCTGCTCCGGTCCGACGACGTGCACGATGCCCTGCTCTGCGTCGGCATCGCCGATGTAGCGGATGCCGAAGGCGGGGGCGTTGCGCTCCAGCGCTTCGAGCTGCTGCGCCGACTCCGGATCGGCAATGGGAACGCGCTTTCCGTCAGCCGTGCGGCGCGCGGTCGTGGGCAGGTTGTGGTCCGGCACGGCGAGCGTGAGATCGGGGCGGCGCACCTTGCGACCGGCTGCGCGCAAGGCTTCGAAGGCCTGCGGGCTGGTCACTTCGTGGACGAGGTGACGGTCGATATAGATGAGCGCGGTGCCATCGTCGCGCTGTTCGACGACGTGGGCGTCCCAGATCTTCTGGTAGAGTGTGCGGGGTGCTGCAGAGTTCGACATGGGCACAGCGGTTAGGCCCGCCCTTCCCGCAATTCAAGCAGGAAAGGGCGGGCCTTGGTGCCACAAAGCGCAATTTTGTTACGCCCTGCGCTTACTTTCAGCCACGACGTCCGTCGCGATCCCACTTCTCGGCGCGCAGGCGCTGGGTGATGTTGGCGACACGGCGTTCGAGCGTGCGATATTCGCCCGACGACAGGCCACGGTCGGCGTAGCGATTGTAGGTTGCCTTGAGGTCGCGCGCGTCGCGGCGCAGGCCCTGGGCTTCGCGCGGGGAGATGGCGCGGTTGCGCTGGGCGCGGTCGATGCGGTTGTCGAGCTGCCAGATGTCGCGGCGGACATCGGCGTTGCGGCCCGGCGTCATGTAGGCAGCTTCGGCGCGGTTGCCGCCGGGGTAGCGGTCATTGTCGTGAGCGAGCGCCGGGGTGGCTACGCCCGCGACGAGGGTTCCGAGAACGGCTGCGAGAATGGTCTTGCGCATGGGATAAGCTCCTCATTGGTCTGTGAGGACATAGTGGTCTTGCGCGGCTGAACGGCAGACAAACGAGGCGTCGCGACTTTCGGGCAAAGTGTAAGAATGTGTCGCGGGGAGGCTTTGCGCGTTGTATGGCACGGCCATGCAGACGCTTGTTGCCATCCTGATCATCGTTGCCACCGTGCTGGTCATGGAATTCGTTGCGTGGTCCAGCCACAAGTACGTGATGCACGGCTTCGGCTGGGGCTGGCACCGCGATCATCACGAGCCGCATGAGGGGTTCTTCGAGAAGAACGACCTTTATGCGGTGGTGGGCGCGGCGATCTCGATCAGCTTCTTCATGTTGGGCAGTCCGCTGGTCATGGGGGCCGAGGCGTGGTGGCCGGCAACATTCATCGGGCTTGGCGTGATGGCTTACGGGGCGATCTATACGCTGGTGCACGATGGGCTTGTCCATCAGCGCTGGTTCCGCTGGGTGCCGAAGCGCGGCTATGCCAAGCGGCTGGTGCAGGCGCACAAGCTGCACCATGCAACCATCGGCAAGGAGGGCGGGGTGAGCTTCGGCTTCATCATCGCGCGCGATCCGTTGGCGCTGAAGCGGGAGTTGCGGGCGCAACGCGAGCAGGGGATTGCGGTGCTGCGGGAAGCGGTGGATTGAGCGCTCAGCTCGCCCAGATGAAGCGTACGAGCGCCATCGAGAACGCGAACAGGTAAGCGTAACCGAAGCTGTCGAGCCGGACGAGCATCTGACCCCGCTTGTTTCGAGCCCTGCCAATCAGAGCCATGAATGCACCGATGGCGAGAGGCGTGACCGCAAGGTTGATTGCGCGCAACGCAGGGTTCCGGATGGCCGAAGCAGGAAACAGAAACAGGCTGATCCCACCCGCAATCAAGCCCCATAAAGTATATCCAACGATCGAGAACGCCGGAGTGCGGGGCTTTCGGAGTGGATCAGCCAATGCGCGCAAGCCAAGCTCCGCAAGCAGCTCGAACAGCACCTGCAGCAATATCTCGCCGAAGATCTGGAAGATGAATTCGAAGACAAGCTCCATATACTGGCTGAATACGACAGCCCGAAGATCCGACAAGTCTTTCTTCTTACAATTCAGGCCAGCCTGATCTCGTTCAGTACGCCTTTGGCCAGATTGCGGAAGCGCAGGGCGTCGGAGACGGAGATGGGCTGGTTGTGGGCGGCGGCGTTACGTAGTGCGCGCATCTCGCCGATCATGCCGAGCGTCCGGGCCGGCAATATGCCGCGCCTGCCAAGCGCCCGGCTGGCTTCGGCGGCATCGGGACTTGCGATCTGGTGATCGTGGGCAAGCGCGGTGAGCGCATCTTCAACGCGCGACCAAGCGTCAAGCACGGCGGCGTTGGGCGATAGATCCAGCAACTGCAGGAAGCGACCGTGATCGCCAGAAAGCGCGAGTTCCGGACCCGTTTCGGGCTCCGGCGGCAGCGGCGGCGCTTCGGATTCGAGGCGATCGAGCCGCTGCGCGAAGCGGGCCGACTTGTCGCCCCAACTCAATTCGTCGAGCCGCGCCAGCAGGGTCAACAGAGGGCGGCGGAAGATCAGGGCTATCGTCAGCGCAGCCAGCGGCCATGCGAGCGCGCCGAGGACCGAAGCGGTCCAGCCTAGCCAGTCAGTGCCGGAGCCTGCCGGGCCCACGGTGAGCGAAATCATCGTGCGAATCCAATTTCTTCGAGTCCAGGTGGTTCATATCGGATTTGGAACAAAATAAGAACATATCAATCCTGGTCGATAAGCATGCCGCAGGCGAATTTTCGCTTCGACTTGCGGAGTCATTCCTTTAGTTATCTCGGTAATATATCTTTCAGTATATGGGGTAACGCATTGGGAAACCGCGCGCGCAAGCGGCTGGCGCTGCTCTCGGCCTTGGTCGGCCTGATCATGCTGGCCGGGGTCGGCTTCACAGCAGGGACAGCAAGCTCGGCCTCTGAGCTTCGACCGAGGCAATGCTTCACCGCATCACCCGGTGCCAAAGGCAGGACGTTCTTCGTCGATCCCGTAGCGGGTCGGGATGATGGAGATGGCTCATTCCAGCGGCCCTGGCGCAGTCTATCGAAGGTCCTCGGCGACGGCCTTGTGGGCGACCACATCCGCGATGCAACACTGGCGCAAAAGCTGGTCGCCAAGGCAAAAGGCAGCTGGCGCGACATTCCGTTGCGCCTGAACGGGCGCGCCGTGGTCCATGGTGGCGACACGATCATGCTGAGGACTGGAAACCACGGACGCATTGCGATCGCGAGCCTTGCCAACGATCAGCCTATCACCATTACAGCCGCGCCAGGCGCAAAAGCGCAAGTCGATGGCATTTCGGTGGCCGATGCCCGGAACTTCACATTCCGCAATCTGGTGGTGGCGCCTGCACGTTCCGAAGCACAGGGTTTTCTGGTTACCACGCGCCCCCGCCCCGACGTGAAGATATCGCGCGACATCCGCTTCGCCGGGATGACGCTGGATGGGCCGGGTAGCATCGCGAATTCGTCTCCCGCCGACTGGGCGAGGCAAGGCGATAGCGGGGCGCTGCTGGCGGGCGACTGCATCAGCTTCGAGGACAGCAAAATCCGCGACGTGCGCTTCGGCTTCGTCATCTACCAGTCGGACCGGGTGACGGTGGCACGCAACGATATTCGCGGATTTTCGGTCGATGGCGTGGACTTTTCAGGCAATGATATCCTCATCGCCGACAACGTCATTGCAGATCATTGGCCGACGGGTGATTCCCTGCATCCCGATTGCATGCAGGGCCAGACGAGCGCTGCAAATCCCTCGTATTCGCGCGTCACGATTACCGGGAACATCTGCCTTTCCGATACGGTCAGCCGACATTCCAAAAACCTGCAAGGCATCAATATCTTCATCGGAAGGTGGAGGGATGTGACGGTCTCGTGCAACTTCGTCAGACCGTCGATCTATCATGGCATTGCCATGTATGGCCTCGACAATGCGAAGATCGACAGGAACGTGGTGCTGGGTTGGCGAAACGAATATCCCGCGTGGATCGGCGCGTTCCGATCTTTGGAAGGCCGGCAACCGACGGGGAACGTGATCAGCAACAATGAAGCTTTCGCCTATATCAACGCCATTCATGGCAGTGACGTACCCCCCGACCGCGTGATCGACTCCTTCAGGATGGGGGCGAATGCTCGAGAATTCCGGTCAATCGTCGGCGAGCCGATCACCGGCGTGACGCTGACCGGCAATGCATGGATAAGGCCCGGCCCCGATCTCTCCCATGACCCGCGCTTTACCACGGCTGACGAAGCTGCGCCACCTGGGTTCCTGTCAGTCGAGCAAGCACGGGCCAGACTGCACGCGCTCTGCCCCCGTACCTAAGCCGCAAGCGTCAGATGGCTCTGGAGCCAGCGGGTGACTGGTCGCTCGAACAAGCGGTGCGCCAGGTGCGCGACCGTGATTGAAATGGTGCAGACCAGAACGATGAAACCGATTTCGAGGCCGGGACCATAGGGCCAGCGAAAATGGCGCCAGAGCATCTGCACGGCGAGCATCAGCGGAATGTGGACGAGGTAGAGCGCGTAGGAAATGTCGCCGCCGCGGTTCCACAGGGCGGCGTGCCTGAGCTTTAGCGGGCCGAGGACGGTGGCGGCGAGCATGAGGGCTCCGGCGATGCCCCATGTCAGGGTACGCCCCCAGCCGGTCATGCGCGGGCCAGTGTCGATCTCGCCATAGGCCACCAGTGCAACGGCAATTGCGAGCATGGCAACGCGAGCGAGCGGCGAAAGCGTCACACCGCGCAGGTAGAGGAGGCCCAGCACCATGCCGCCTGCGAATTCGAGCAGGATCGGCCGCGTCCAGTACCACAGCGGCATGGGCAGGACGACCGCGCTGCCGATGGCGACCAGAGCCGCAAGCGCGAGGCCCAGACGCAGGGTCGTGCCGCGCACGTTGGCGGCCATCGCGGCGGCAAAGCTCAGGTAGAACAGCATCTCGAAGTTGAGCGTCCAGCCGACCTCGAGCAGCGGGGCGATGCGGTGGGCGGCGGTATCGGAGACGTAGGGGACGAACAGCAGCGACGCGAGCAGTCCGCGCGAGTCCGGCACAGGGCCGTATTTTGTGAGCCACGCCAGCATGGCAAGAGTGCCCGCCCAGTACAGTGGCACGATCCGAAGCAGTCGGCGCAACAGGAAGGTCTGGCGCGCACCCGGCTTGCCGTGCAGCCCTTGCGAGGAATGGACCATGATGAAGCCGGAGATGACGAAGAACAGGTCGACCCCGAAGGCGCCCTTGGTCAGCCATTCTGGCCGGGAAAGCTGCACGCCGAGAAAGCGGCCGGTATGATAGCCCATGAGTTCGGCATGAAGCAGGAGCACCAGGCTGGCGGCGATCAGGCGCAGCATCTGCACGCTGACGATCCGTCCTTGTGCCACTGGTGCATTCATTCCGCGCGGGTCCATATCCAGGTGCCGGTGACGCCCATGACGGCGACCGGGATCAGCACCCACGGCCAGCCTGCCGTCACCGCAGTGAGAATAACGCCTGCACCCATTGCGATCAGTGCGCCTTGCTTGGCCTTGCGCGAGATGGCGCGACGGGTCTGCCACTGGCGCAAGGGCGGGCCATAGCGGGGGTGATCAAGCAGGCGCCGCTCCCACGCGGGGTTGGAGCGGGCGAAGCAGAAGGTGGCGAGGAGCAGGAAGGGGACCGTGGGCAGGATCGGCAGGAATGCGCCGATCGCGCCCAAGGCAACGCAAGTGACGCCACCTGCGAGGTAGAGGTGGCGGCGCAAGTCCCCTGCCCCGCCGTCAGGCCGTGGCGGCGATGCGCGCGGCGTGCTCTCGCACCAGCGCGATCATGTTGGGGACGCCTTGGGTGCGGTTCGAGGACAGCTGCTTCTTCAGGTCGAACGGAGCAAGTTCCTCGGCGATGTCGGTTCCGGCCACTTGCGCGGCGGGCCTGTCCTGCACGGCGGCGAGGACCAGCGCCACGATGCCCTTGGTGATCGCGGCATTGCTGTCAGCGAGGAAGTGGAGCTTTCCGCCCTCGCCTTGCGTGGGATAGACCCAGACGCTGGCCGAGCATCCGCGCACCAGCGTGGCATCGGTCTTCAGGGCATCGGGCATGTCTTCAAGCTCGCGACCGAGTTCGATCAGGAGACGGTAGCGTTCGTCGCCGTCGAGGAATTCGTACTCTTCGAGGATGTCTTCAAGGCTGCGCATGGAGCGGCATTAGCGAGCGGTTGGGGTGGCGTCCATGGCCTGTGTGGGCATAGCATCAAGGCGCTCCCTCCTTCGGCGTCATCCCGGCGGAAGAAGCGATCCATTGCGTTGATGTTTTGCCTGACCGTGAGGTCATGGGCCCCGGCCTGCGCCGGGGTGACGGTTGTGGTGGAATGGTTGGAAGCTAACCCGAAAGGCCACCGGGGCGCGTCAGGGCGTACCAGATCACGTAGATCCATGAGAGGACGCCGTGGACGAGGGCCCAGATGATCGACTTGTGCAGGCTCCACGAAATGGAGACGGCGATGGCCGAGCCGAGGCCGATGCCTGCCTTGGCGGCCCCTTCGGTGTGGCGGCTCACAGGTCCACTCCTGCAGCGATGGCTTCGAGCTTGCGCAGGCGTTCACGCATGTCGGCAAGTTCGATGAGGCTTCCTGCGTCACCCGTTTCCATGCGTTCGAGTTCCATGCGCTTGAGGGCGAGCCAGCCGTCCCAGCCGCGCAGGGCAGCGAGGGCGACCATGGCGAGGCCGGTGAGGCCGGAGAGAGCAAGGGCGATATCCGAGGTCATGTCGGCAACTCCTTGTTGCATTGCCTGTCGCGGTTCAACGGTCGCGAAGGGATTCAATCTCGCGCGAGAGGCGGCGGGTTTCGCCTTCGTCGGTGGCGATGCGTTCGAGCACTTCGAGCCGCTTGCGCAAGTCGGCGACTTCGCGTTCGAGGCTGGCGGTGTAGGCGGGGTCGACCGGTGGCTGATCACGGAACCCGCGTTGGGCGTTGTCGCGATTCATGCGTATCCGGGCAAAGGCGATGATCGCGACGATAGCGACCAAGGTGGCTCCAAAGCTCACTGCGGCAGTCCTCAGTTGACCTTGACGTCGCGCAGGTTCTCGATCTGAAGCGCGAGGTCGGAATTGTTCTCGGTGGCGATGCGTTCGAGCACGCGGACGCGCTGTTCGAGGCGCTCGGCCTGGGCGGCGTACTGGGCGGCCTTTTCAGCCGTCTGCTTCGAGAGCAGTTCCAGTTCGCGCTCCCGGAAGGCGAGACGGCGCTTGTAGATATCCGCACCGATCCCGAGCACGATCGGCAGGACGATGACCATGAACACCAGCGTCAGGACGACATCCTCGTTCATTGCGCCTTCTCCTGGGCCGGACGCAGCGCCTCGATCTGGCGGGACACGTCGAAGCCGCTGTCGGTGACGATGGCCTCGACATTGGCGAGCCGCTGGTGCGTCTTGTCCAGCTGGTCGCGCAGGAAGGCGTTTTCCTCGCGCAGCTTGGCGTAGGCGTCCTGGTCGGCCCGGTCGGTCTTGCCGCCCCACTCGTCTTCGAGGGCATAGCCGTGACGCGCGCGGATCCAGTTGTTGATCACCCAGCCGCCGGTGGAAATCGCGATGATGGCGAGGACGAATTCAGGACCACCCCAGTTCATTACTGCCTCCTGTCTTCGAGCGCGGCACTGTCACGACGGAGCGCCTCGATCTGGGCTGCGGTGTCGAAGCCCTTGTCGGTGACGATACGTTCGAGCACGCGGACGCGCTCTTCGAGTTCGCGGGTGTGCTGGGCGTATTGCGCGGCCTTTTCGGCGCTGAGTTCGGCGGTGGCCTTGATCTGCAGCTCGGCGATCTTGGTGCGATGCTTGGTCCAGATCGCGACGATCGGAATGCAAAGCGCAATGATTGGGATCATCACACCGAGTTCAGCTACGTTCATGGTATTCAGTCCCCTCAGGTCGGTAGTGCTCTCAGCGCAGCTTCTCGATTTCGGCCGAGAGGCGCGGGTTGGAATTGACGTAGAAGCTCTCGACATCGGCCAGGCGGCGGTCGATGTCGCGGAATTCGGCACGGATCTCGCGGGCAGTGCGGGTGGGCGACTGGCGTACGCCCTGCCAGAACTTCTGCTCCTGACGGTCCCCGTAGAGATGGCCGGGCTTCTTGTTGGCAAGGAAGCCGAGGATGAAGTAGCCCGGAATGGTGAGCCATCCCATGCCGGCGACCGTGGACAGGGCGACGCCGAGGCGGACCCAGAGCACGTCGACCCCGGTGTAATCGGCAACCCCGGCGCAGACGCCCATGAACTTGCCGTTGACCTTGTCGCGATAGAAGCGGGTGCGTGGGCTGTTCACTTCGAGGTCCTTCCCTGTTCGGCGAACATCCGGTCGAGTTCGCGCAGTTTCTGATTGTCGGTCTCGCGGTCATGCATGATCCGCGCGGGCTTGAATTCGGGATTGTCGGCAGCGACGAGGCGCTCGACGGTGTCCATGCGTTCATCGAGACGGCGAGCAAGCTGGTAGAGTTCTTCCAGCAGCGCCTCGTCGCCCGTTGTCAGCGTCGGTGCGGTCTTCCACCGGGTGATGTAGTGGAGGATCAACCAGGGCAGGCCAACGAAGATCGAAACGATCGCGATGGCCGGGATCATGTCGTCCATGGCTCAGGCTTCCTTTCCGAGCTGGCGCTTCATCGCTTCGAGTTCCTCGTCGATCTTGTCCTGCCCGGCGAGCGCGGCGATCTCGTCGGCGAGGCTGGGCTTGGTGTTGCCATCGGCGAGGCTGAGCGCGTCGGCGCGGCCTTCGGCGTAGTCTACGCGGCGTTCGAGCTGGTCGAAGCGGGCCATCGCCTCGTCCACGCGCTCGCTGGCGAGCAAGGACCGCAGGCGGACGCGGTTTTCGGCGCTTTCGAGGCGCGCGGCGATCGCGGTCTGGCGGCTGCGGGCTTCGCGCAGGCGGGTCTGCAGCTTCTCGATGTCCTGCTCGTAGGCGCGCATCGCATCGTCGAGCACGGTGATCTCGGTCTTGAGCTGGTCGGCCATATCGGCGGCCTTCTTCTTCTCGACCAGAGCGGCACGGGCAAGATCCTCGCGGTCCTTCGACAGGGCGAGCTGGGCCTTTTCCGACCAATCGGCCTGAAGGCGTTCCAGCTTGGACACGTGGCGGCCCATTTCCTTCTGATCGGCAATGGTGCGGGCAGCCGAAGCGCGGACTTCCACGAGCGTCTCTTCCATCTCCATGATGATCATCCGGATCATCTTGGCAGGATCGTCCGCCTTATCAAGCAAGTCGTTGAAATTGGCGGCAATGATGTCGCGAGTCCGCGAGAAAATACCCATCAGGTTGACTCCGGGAGTGAAGAGGGGGCGGGATTGGCCATTGCCGCCACCATTGCTGAAATTGCGAAGGCGATCCAGTTCCGCATCAAGGCGGGTGGTGCGGCCACCCTCCTGACGTTCGGAGCGGATCGGGGTGAGCTCGTCAGCCATCATGCCAGCTCACCGGTGATCGCAGCGCTCGAGGCCATGACGGTGGGGACGGCGTTCACCTGCTGGGTCAGGGCGAAGCAGCACATCACGACCATCGCACCGATGCTGGCAAGGCTGGCGCGGCCGAGCTGGGTGGAGAAGAAGCGGGCGGTGTACATTTTCGTGACCTTTCGGCGGGTTACTTGTCAGTTCGTCCCGGCTCGCTGCCGGATGTTCATGGTAGAGCAAGGGGTGTGCCAAACTGCGATTGGCGCAGAAATCCGCCAGTTCTGGCGCTTTATCTTCCTTTAATGTTGGGAATTCTTGCCGAGACTTGGGAAAATGCGCTAATCTTGCGGCATGGATCGGGAAGTTCAGTTCATCGGCCAATCAGGCGCGTTCCTCGATGCGGTCGAGCGCGCGAGCCGTGCCGCGCCGATGCGTCGCCCGGTGCTGGTGATCGGGGAGCGCGGGACCGGCAAGGAATTGATCGCCGAACGCCTCCACCGCCTGTCCTCGCGCTGGACCGAGCCGCTGGTGACGATGAACTGCGCGGCCCTGCCAGAGACGCTGATCGAGGCCGAACTGTTCGGGCACGAGGCAGGTGCCTTCACCGGCGCGACGCGGGCGCGGACCGGACGCTTCGAGGAGGCGGACAAGGGCACATTGTTCCTCGACGAACTCGGCACACTGTCGATGGGTGCGCAGGAGCGCCTGCTGCGCGCGGTTGAATATGGCGAAGTCACCCGGATCGGATCGAGCAAGCCGGTGCGGGTGGACGTGCGCATCGTTGCAGCGACGAACGAGGACCTGCCGAAGATGGCCGAGCAAGGCCGGTTCCGCCCGGACTTGCTCGACCGGCTGAGCTTCGAGGTGATCACCCTGCCCCCGCTGCGGGTGCGCGAAGGCGACATTGCGGTGCTGGCGGACTACTTCGGGCGGCGCATGGCCGCGGAACTGCACTGGGATTCCTGGCCGGGCTTTTCGGCTTCGGTGCAGAAGGCGATGGAAGACTACCTATGGCCCGGCAATGTGCGCGAGTTGCGCAACGTGGTGGAGCGCGCCGTCTATCGCTGGGACGACTGGACCAAGCCGATCGGCCACGTGCAATTCGATCCGTTCGAGAGCCCGTGGAAGCCGGTCGCGCCGACACGTCCGGAGACGGTGGAAAGCGAAGCGAGCGCGCCGGTGCGTGCGGCAGCCCCCTCAGGCGATCTCGACAGCGTGGCAGACTTGCGCGCCGCGGTGGATGCGCACGAGCGCGCGATCATCGAACACCATCTGGGCCGTAACCGCTTCAACCAGCGGCAGACGGCAAAAGCCCTCGGGTTGACCTACGACCAGTTGCGCCATTGCATGAAGAAGCATGGGCTGAGTGATAAGGGTTGAGTGACGGGGGTAAGGTTTCACTTTGCCCTGAAACCGCCTAACGCCGACGGATCATGTCCCTCACCCGCCTCACCTTGCGCGATTTTCGCAACCATGCCGCGACGCGGCTGGTGGGAATGCGTGCGTTCAATGTGCTGGTGGGGGAGAACGGCGCGGGCAAGACCAATGTGCTCGAAGCCATCAGCCTGCTTGCGCCGGGGCGGGGCCTCAGGCGGGCACAGCCGGCGGAGATGGCCGGGCGCGATGGCGGCAGCGGGTTTGCCGTGGCGGCGGAGATGGAGGACGGGGGCGTGCAGATCGGCACATCGACCGATGCTTCGGCCCCGAACCGTCGCATGGTGCGGATAAACGGGGCGGAAGGCCCGGCGGCGCGTCTGGGCGAGTGGCTTTCGATCACCTGGCTGACGCCTGCGATGGACCGACTCTTCGCCGAAAGCGCAGGGTCGCGTCGGCGGTTTCTTGACAGGCTGGTGCTGGCGCGGGAGCCCGGACATGCGCGCAATGCCACGCGCTACGAGACGGCATTGCGCGAGCGGAACCGTCTGCTGGGCGAACCTGCCGAGCCTGATCCGCTGTGGCTCGACGGGATCGAAGCGCAGATGGCTGAGACCGGCGCGGCGATGGCGGCGGCGCGGGCGGCGCTGGTGGCTGATCTCGGGCGGGAGCTGGAGACGGTGCCGGAAAAGCCCTTTGCGCGGCCTTCGCTGCGCTATGCCAGCGAAGTGCCGCTGGAGAGCGATGCTTTGCGCGTTATGCTTCGCGAAGGGCGGCGGCGGGATCGCGCTGCGGGGCGCTCACTGACCGGGCCGCATCGTGATGATCTGGCGGTGACGCTTGCAGCCAAGAATGCCCCGGCGGCGGATTGCTCGACCGGGGAGCAGAAGGCGATGCTGATTGCCATCGTGCTCGCGCATGCTGGGTTGACTTCGGGTGAGCGCCCTCGCCTGCTGCTGCTCGACGAGATCGCCGCGCACCTCGATCCGGTGCGGCGGTCGGCGCTGTTCGAACGGCTAGCGCAGAGTGGGGCGCAGGTCTGGATGACGGGGACGGAGATGGCCCCCTTTGCCGAGATTGCAGATCAAAGCGCGGTGTGGTCGGTGCGTGATGGGGTGGTCCATCCGCAATAGTTTCCTGCTCTCCCGCGCAGGCGGGGGCCTCGGTGCTGTTACGGAAGATTTGCGTAAAACGCCTGAGGCCCCCGCCTGCGCGGGCGAGCAGTGAGCTTAGGGTTTTGTCGCCGCTTTCAGCGCTTGCGCCACCTGGTCCTTCGTCGCCGCCACGATCCTGTCCACACCCTGCGCATTGGGGTGCACGTTGTCCTCCAGCATCAGCGCCTTGTTGCCTAGAACCGGGGCGAGGAAGAACGGGACGAGGCCTGCCTTGTGCTTCTTCGCAAGCTCGGGCCAGATCGGATTGAACTGCTTCTGGTAGTCCGCGCCGAGATTGGGCGCGGCGAGCATTCCGGTGAGGACGACCGGTATCTGCCGCTTGTCGAACTCGGTCAGGATCGCGTCGAGATTGGCGCGGGTTTCGGCCGGGGGCAGCCCGCGCAGCATGTCGTTGCCGCCGAGCCCGACGAGCGCGAGGGTTGGCTTTACGGGCTGGTTGTCTAGCGTGAAGGTCAGGCGCTGGAGCGCGGCAGCGGTCGTGTCGCCCGATACGCCTGCATTGACCACGCGAGCAGGCACGCCCGAAGCGTTGAGCGCGACTTCGAGGCGCGGCGGATAGCCCTCGCCGGGGTTGAGCTGGTATCCGGCGTAGAGGCTGTCACCGAAGGCAAGGATCACCGGGGCGTTGACGGGGACTGGCGCTGCCGCCGTTGCAGAAGTCGATGGTTGCGGTGCGGGTGCCTGCTCTGGTGAACATGCTGCGATCAGAAGCGTGGCGAGAACAGCGTAGCGGCGCATTGAAACTCCTCGGGCGCGCCCCCAAGTGCCGGTTGCACGCTGCAACCAATCTATGCCACGTGAGGCCCGTGACAAGCACCCCAAAACCGGTAATCGCCGCCTCGTCCCTCACCCTCTCGCTTGGCAGTGGGGAGGCGCGGGTCGAAATCCTGCGCGGGATCGACCTTTGCGTTGGTACGGGCGAGACGGTGGGACTGCTGGGGCCATCCGGCTCGGGCAAGTCGTCGCTATTGGCAATCCTTTCGGGCCTGGAGCGGGCGAGCGGTGGTTCGCTGCAGGTGGCGGGCGCAGACTTCACCGCGCTCGATGAAGACGGCCTTGCTGCAGCGCGTCGCGGACGGATCGGGATCGTGTTGCAGGCCTTCCACCTGCTGCCGACGATGACGGCGCTGGAGAACGTGGCGACGCCACTTGAGCTGGCGGGCATGGCGGATGCCATGGCGCGGGCAGAGGCCGAGCTTCTTGCGGTCGGCCTCGGGCATCGGATGCATCACTATCCGGCGCAGCTTTCGGGCGGGGAGCAGCAGCGCGTGGCGATTGCGCGTGCGCTCGCGCCAAAGCCTGCGATCCTGTTCGCTGACGAGCCGACCGGCAATCTCGATCATGCAACCGGCGAAGCGGTGGCCGACCTGCTGTTTGCGCGCGCAAAGGAGGCAGGCGCGACCTTCATCATGGTGACACACGACGAGGCGCTGGCGGCGCGGTGCGGGCGGATCGTGCGGCTGGCCGATGGCCGCATCGCCTCGGACATCAGCGCGTGAACCTTTCGTGGGGCGCCGCATGGGCGTTGGCGCGGCGTGGGCTGGACTGGCGGTTCAAGGGCCTGCGGCTGCTGCTGGTGTGCCTTGTCCTCGGGACCGCCGCCCTATCTGCCATCGGTACGCTGACAGGCGCGATCGAGCGCGAGCTGGCGACGCGTGGGCGCGAGATGCTGGGCGGGGATCTGGAATTCACGCTGGCGGCGCGGATGCCCTCGCCAGACGAACGCGCCGCGATTGCAGCGCTGGGCGAGGTTTCGGAAGGGGCGCGGTTGCAGGCAATGGCGCGAGTGCCTTCCGATGATACGCGCACGACGCCGGTCGAGTTGAAGGCGGTCGATGGCAAGTGGCCGCTTTATGGGCGATTTACGCTTGAGGGGAGCAAGGCAGCGGGGGCGCCTGAGGGCATGGCCGCGTGGATTGCGCCGGGCGTGGCGGATCGGCTGGGCGTGAAGGTCGGCGACAAACTGCGCGTGGGCGAAGCGGAACTGGTTGTTGGCGGGGTGATCGGGTCCGAACCAGATCGGCTGGCCGAGGGTTTCTCGCTCGGGCCGACGGTGATCGTCAGCAAGGCCGGGCTCGATGCCTCGAAGCTGGTGCAGCCCGGATCGATGGTGCGCACGAAGCTGCGGGTGAAGCTGCCCGCGAGTGCCGATGCGGTAGCGCTTGGCGAGCGGATCAAGGCGCAGTTCCCACTGGCGGGATACGAGGTGCGCACGCGCGAGAAGGCCTCGCCGGGGCTCGACCGGTTCGTTTCGCGCATGGGGCAGTTCCTCGTGCTGGTGGCGCTGGCGGCCTTGGCAATTGCCGGGATCGGCATCGGCAACGGGGTCAATTCCTACCTTGAAGCCCGGCGCGGGAGCATCGCCACGCTCAAGATCCTCGGCGCTTCAAGCGGAGACATTGCGCGGATCTACCTGCTGCAATTGGCTGCGGCATCGTCGCTGGCGATTCTTGGCGGACTGGTGATCGGGGTGAGCATCACGCCGCTGATCGGGAAAGCGCTGCAAGGACTGCTGCCGATCGAGGCCGGTTTCGTGCTGGACTGGAGCGCGCTGGCGATTGCGGCGGCCTACGGCGCGCTGATCGCGCTGACTTTTGCCGCGCCGCCACTGGCGCGGGCCAAGGCGTTTCCGGCGATGGCGCTCATGCGAGCGCGGGTCAGCCCATTGGAGGGTGGTTGGCAGGGCGCGGTGCTGCCCGTCGCTTTGGGCCTTGGCGGCATTGTGGCGCTGGCGGTGCTGACCGCGCCGCAGAAGCTGCTGGCCGCCGGGTTCCTTGGCGGCGCAGCAGCGCTGTTCCTGCTCCTCTCCGCGCTCGGATGGGGGTTGCAGCGGCTGGCGGCGATGCTGCCGCGGCCCAAAGGCGCGATTGCGCGGATGGCGCTGGCTAACCTGCACCGGCCGGGCGCGCAGACGTCGGCGCTGGTGGTGGCGCTGGGCTTCGGGCTTGCCGCCTTCGTGCTGCTGGCGGGGGTCCAGACCAGCCTCGACGGCAACATCGCATTGCGCGTGCCCAACAAGGCGCCGGACTACTTCGTGCTCGACCTGCCGCAGGGAAAGACAGCCGAGTTCGACCGGATCGTGCAAGCGGCAGCGCCAAATGCGGCGATTCGCAAGGTGCCAGCCTTGCGTGGCTCGATCATCGCCTATGGCCCGCAAAACGCGATGATGCGCGTGGCGGACCTGAAGGAGATACCCGAGAACGCCTGGCCACTCCGCGGGGATCGCGGGCTGACCTATTCGGACGAACTGCCCGAAGGCAACGTGCTGACCGCCGGGGACTGGTGGCCCAAGGGCTACTCTGGCGAGCCGCTGGTATCGGTGGACGATGACTTGCGCGAGGCGCTGGGCCTGAAGCTGGGCGACAGGATTGCGGTGTCGATCCTTGGCGTAGAGCGCAGCGCGACAATCGCCTCGTTCCGCCGGATCGACTGGGAGAACATGGGCTTCAACTATGTGCTGGTGTTCAGCCCCAACGCCATTGCCGATGCACCGCACAACCTTGCAGCGACGATCAGCCTGCCGGAGGGTGCGAAGACGCCGGACGTCCGCCGCGCGATCCTGGGAGGCCTTGTGAAGGCCCTGCCCTCAAGCTCGGTGATCGAGATCGGGCCGTTGCTGGGAAAGGCTCGCGAAATCCTGTCGCAGATGGGAACGGCGATCCTGGCGGCAGCAAGCGTGGCGATCCTTGCCGGGATGGCGGTGCTCGCGGGCGCGATTGCGGCGGCGCGCGAGCGCAAGACCTATGACAACGTGATCCTGCGCGTGCTGGGTGCAAGCCGGCGGCAATTGCTGGTTCTGCTGCTGGCGGAATACGGACTGCTCAGCGCGCTGCTGGCAGGCGTAGCCCTTTTGCTCGGCACTGGCGTGGCCTGGGGCGTGATCGTATTGCTGTTCGAGTTTGACTGGCTGCCCGACTGGCCGCGCATTCTTGGCGTGCTGGGCGGCGGCGTGGCGCTGGTGATGGTGCTGGCGGTGGCAGGCTCGGTCGGGCTGCTGCGGACCCGACCGGCACAGGTGCTGCGCGAGCTTTAGGCGAAAAGGTCGACCTCGCGCCTGTCCTTGGGATCGGGACCGTAGCGATTGGGACCAATGGTACCGTCGCGGCACATGTAGGCGATGTAGACGCCCTTGAAGAAAATGCCGACCACCGGCAGCGCCGACGCGATGGTGTTGCCGAGATACCACCAGCCGCTGCGTTCGATATCGTGCAAGCGACGGATCGAAACTGCGAGCGACGGGACCAGCGAACCAACAAAAAAGGCCCCGAACACACCGATCACCACATCAACCAGAGGATTGATGAAGAGCTGGTCTCCCCGGATCGACTCCTTCTGGATCAGGAGGGCCGCAACGTCCACTCCGGCCAGCCAGACCAGCACAGTCGCGCCGATAAATGCGAACGCGAACAGCGCTGTAAACCACCAGTACTCTGCCCGCTGTGAACGGCCGGAGAACCGGGCGTAACGGCGATATGGCAGCAGAGCCCAGTCCAGCGGACTGCGCCGGGTGGGCCAATCCATCATCCCTCCTGTCATCAGCCGAACACGTCCGATGGATCGTCAGGCCGCGTCGGATCGGCACCGTACTTGTTGGTGCCATCGGTGCCCTTGATGCACATCATCACGAGCAGACCGAGCGACGACAGGATGTTGACGAAGGGCACGAAGCCAAGCACCGCGAACAGGACATAGAGCCAGCCCGACAGATTGAGATCGTGGAACCGCCGGATGGTGACCGCGATCATCGCCGGGAAGGTCACGATCGCCCAGAGATAGAGCGGGATGAACAGCAGCAGCATGATCGCGACGCCGCCACCGAGCAGGCCTGCCTGCAGGTTTTCCGGAGCGAAGGCGCTTGCACCGAAGACCATTGCGAAAAGGGTAATGTACGCTGCGACGATGATGAAGTTCAGCAAAGTGAACATCCAGAACTCGCGCCGTGACGAGCGTCCGGCAATGGCGCCATAAAGGCGCCTGTACGGCATCAGCATCCATTCCATGGTCATTCCCCCGTCTGACTTCGCCCTCGACCGGCAAAGGACAAGCAGACGACCACGGATTTGCGTCTGGCGCAAGTATCGGTGGTCACAATCGGTGTCAGTTGCCCACGACCATGAACGGAGCCCAAAGCGCCGGATTGCGTGCCTCCTCCGGCTTGCCTTGCTTCATCACCTTGAGGATAGCGCGGCGCAGGGCTTCGTCAGCAGTGGCTCCCTTGGCCGACGCATCGAGCAGTTCGACCGACAGGCGCGCGGCGACGTCGTCTCGCACTGGCCAGTGGCTGGCGACAACCCGACGGGCTCCGGCAAAAAGGAAGGCACGCGCAAGACCGGTGTAGCCTGCAGCGCTCGGCTGGTCGCCTGCAGCGGTGTCGCAGGCCGAGAGGATCACCCAGTCCGCATCCAGCCGCAGGCGTGCCGCTTCAGACGCCGTTAGCAGGCCGTCGTTGTCTTCGCTTTCTTCCGCTGGCGGGGTGAGCACCAGTGCAGGTTCGCTGCGCGCATCGAAGGCGCCTGAAACAAGGCCGTGCGTGGCGAAGAGCAGGACGCCAGCGTTCGAGTAATCCAGCGCGCGAACGGCAGGTTCGGTGGCGTTCTGTCCGGTCAGCAGGATCGACCGCGCAGGCTTGCGGACATGGGCGGCCACAGCCGCAATCTCGCGTTCGGCACCGGGAAGCGACACAAGCCGGCTGACACGTGCGGAGCGGGTTTCGCCGCCTGCAAAGATGTCGGCCCCGGCCGTGATCGCCTGTGTTCCGCCAAGCGCCGGTGCGCCGATTGCGATCACGTCGCGGCGCGCATCTGCCCGCTTCGGCGATTGTCCGAGCGTGGCGAGCGAAGGCAGGACCGAGATGGCATGGTCTTCGACCAGCCATCGCGTGTCGCTCAGCGACTTGCCCTGACGGCTGGCAAGAAGCGTCAGCGGCAGGGCGGACAGGATGTCGCCGGTCACCACGCGCAGGCGCTGCTTTTCCGGTACGAGGGCACGGACTTCCGGCGTGAAAATGACCTGGTAGATTTCATGCGCTGCGGCAGTGTCGAAGGGAACGAGTGCGCCGTTTTCGGTTCCCGCGCGGATGCGGCGGACGAGGCCGCGCAAGGCCTCGCGCCGGATCGGCGCGTGGCCAATGGCGATGCGGTCATGGGTAAGTGCCATGGTATAAAGGCCGAGATCGCTTTCCTCGACCACCAGCAGCGTTTCATCTCGGCCAAGGCGCGCCTGCGTTTCAGCAAGTGTGACCGGGCGGGGACGGAGCAGCGAGCGGAAGCCCGGAGACCGGGCGTCAAGCTCTGCATCAAGTGCGGCAAGCGCAGCGCGAGCGTGGGCAACGGCCTTTTCAAGAGGGGCGCGCTCGGCCCCCTGCTCCAGGCCAGCCGCGCGCAATAGGGCGGCATCAGCATCGGCGAGTTTTCCGGCAGCTTCCTGCCGTCGGCGCAGAAGCAGGCCGAGTTCCGTATTCCCCGCCTGTTCACGCGCAGTCACGGCAACCGCGGCGCGGCTGGCATCGGTCTCGACCAAAACCTGGAGCACTTCGAAGGCGAAGTCGTTGTCACCAGCCAGAATGGCAGTTTCGAGTGCATGACTGAAGGCCTCGATATTGTCGATCGCGCCGACGACGCGGTTTTGCGAGACTTCGAGACTGTTGTTGACCGCGATTGAAGTGCGGAAGGCATCGCGGACTTCGGCCAGCCCCTCTGCCGCCCGTCCACGGCGCGCCTTGATCCAGCCGAGCGAAATGCGGCTGTTGAGCGCCTGGAAATGGGTTGGGGGACGAAGACGCTTGAGGGTCGACGCGGCGTCTTGCGCCATTGCTTCCGCTTCCTCCAGCCGCCCTGCGTGTGTATAGGATTGCGCCAACTTGAAGTTATTGAGAGCAACGGCGAGTTCATGCTGTCTTGGCATCTTTGCCAGCATGGCGATGCCGGTTTCGCGCATCTTCATCCCGAGCGCACGGTCTCCGGCGCGGTCCGCAGCGGTGCCTCCATTGATATAGGCTCCTGCTGTTGACGGTATCGCACCAGCCACCGCGAACTGCTCCGCAGACTTCTGAAAGAAGGGGAGCGCATCTGCAGGACGGTCAGACATCAACAGTGCGACGCCAAGCGCAGACAGAGCGTCGGCACGTTCGCCGATAATCGTGGACTTCAGCTTTTCCCCCACGTCGACCGACTGGCGCAGCCAGGGAATCGCCTCGTTGATCCGCCCCTGCATCAGCAATTCGGTGCCGAGCAGATTGGGCAGCTTTGCCCGATAGGGCTGACGGGGCTTGAGCGTCTCGATTTCCGAAACCAGCTTGCGAAGAAGAGGCTCCGACAGAGCCGCCTGGCGAGAGTAAACGAGCGCAATGGCATACTGAAACGCCGAATCTATGCGCTCATCGTCTCCCACTGGCCTCAGCTTGTTCATTACCTCCCAGCCATGCCGGGTGCGTTGTATCCCTTCGTCAAATTGGCTCTCGCTGACCAGAAGGCGACCGAGCATCGTGTCCGCCAAGGCGATTTCAGCGCTATCTTCGTTATGCACCTTGGACAGAAGCGCTCTCGCTTCCCGCACAAGTTCGATAGCCTGCCCGTATTCCTGCAACTGGGACTTGTTGTTTGCATCAGCGATCAGGATGTCTGCAGTAACCGACGGCTCGGACTTCGTATCGAGAGATCTCGCACGCACTACGGCATCGTTAGCCTCGGCCAACCGGTCGAGCTTGGCCAGTATCGTCGCCCTTTGGGCATAGAGGCGCGCGCGCGCTGCGCGCTCCTTTGTCGTTTCGATCAGCCGATCGCACTCGCGAAGAGCCGCCTCCGGCTCATTGGCCACGTCCATGGAGGGCACGGTTTGCGGCAAGGCCGGGACGGCTCCAATCGAGCAAACCAGCGCTGCCAGCAGCGCCGCCCAAATCATTCTTGCCATCCCCTGCCCCCGGCTCATCCAAATCGGAGGAAAGGTTAATCGAAGTTAAGCGCGTTACCAGTGCCTTTCGGCACAAAGCCACCCGTTCCGCATCACTTCAGCCAGCCGGCCTCGCGATACCACGCCGCCGTGGCGTGGAGGCCCATGCGGGTTTCTACCTGGGGGAGCCAGAGTTCGGGCGGGGGCTGGTTGCCTTCGCCTGCGCGCCAGTCCGGGTGGCACATGTAGCCGACGCGGTCCATCGTCAGCTTGGCGCCTTTGCCACGGAAGCGCGCATCGAGCCTTGCGCCGAGGCGCAGCATTCCGGCGGGCAGGTTGATCGCGGTGGCGCGCTTGCCCATGGCCATGCCGATGGCGCGGGCGAGATCGGTGTTGGTCCAGCCGCCGGGGGTGCCGTCATCAGGCTCGAAGGTCATGTGCGTCACCTCCTCGCTGCCGGGAATCAGGGCGAGCAGGAGGCGGGCGAGGTCGTTGACGTGGATGATCGAAAGGTGGCCCTGCGGCGGCAACGGCACCACGCCGCGCCGGGCCAGCTTGAACAGCTCGAACATCTCGGTATCGCGCGGGCCATAGACGGCGGGCGGGCGCACCACGGTCCAGTCCAGGCTGCTGGCCTTGACGATCTTCTCGCCGCGCAGCTTGGAACGACCGTAGATCGACAGGTCCGGCTCGCGCGCTGAGAGCGAGGAGACGTGGACGAAGCGCGGCACGCCTGCTTCAAGCGCAGCGTTTACGACGTTCAGCGTGCCCCAGACGTTGCCGTCCTCGAAGCCCTTTGCGTCCGGCGCGCTGACCACGCCGGCAATGTGCAGGACAACGCTGGCGCGGCCGACGAGGCGCTGGAGCGCGCGCTTGTCGTTGAGGTCGCCCTGCACCCATTCGACCCCGGCACGGGCATCCTGCGGGCGGCGGGCAAGGGCGCGGACCTCTATTCCGGCGCGGGCGGCATAATCGAGCACGGCCTGACCGACGAACCCGGTCGCCCCGGTAATCGCCAGCAATTCTGCGGCCATTACAGAAGCACCATCTGGTCGCGATGGATCAGGGCCGAGCGGGGAGCGTAACCGAGAAGCTCTTCGTGCTCGCGACTGTGGCGGCCCTTGAGGCGGGCACATTCGGCGGCGTCATATTCGGACAGGCCGCGCGCGAGAGTCTGGCCGTCAGGACCGACGACGGCAATGGCATCGCCGCGCTGGAAATCGCCATTGACGCTGGTGATCCCGGCGGCGAGCAGGCTGGAGCCACGCGTCAGTGCGGCAGCGGCTCCGGCATCGACATGGACGGTCCCGCGCATCCGCATCCGCCCGCCCAGCCACGCCTTGCGCGCCTGCTTGCGCCCGCGCGGCAGGAACAGCGTGCCGCGATCCGTGCGCATTGCAGAACCGATGGGAGATACGGGCTGGCCGTCGATGATGGCCAACGCCATGCCCGCCAATTCGGCGATCTCTGCCGCCTGCAACTTCGAGGTCATGCCGCCCGAGCCGAGGCCGGAGGACGAACCGCCGGTGGCCATGGCGTGAATCTCTGGGGTGACGCCCTTCACCACCGGAATGCGGGTTGCGCCGGGCTCGCGCGGGTCGCGGTCATAGAGGCCGTCGATATCGGACAGCAGCAGCACGCCGCTGGCTCCTGCGGCCTGTCCTACGCGAGCTGCGAGCCGGTCGTTGTCGCCAAAGCGGATTTCCTGCGTGGCGACGGAATCGTTCTCGTTGATCACCGGCACCGCGCCTGCGGCCAGCAGCGTACCGAGTGTGGCGGTGACGTTGAGGTAGCGGCGGCGGTCTTCGAGGTCTTCAAGCGTCAGCAGGATCTGAGCGGCAGTCAGGCCATGCGCGGCCAGCAATTCCGCCCAAAGGCCTGCCAGTGCGATCTGGCCGACCGAGGCCGCAGCCTGCGCATCGGACAGGCTGCCCCGTCCGCCCTTGGCCAGGCCAAGCTTGCGCGCGCCGAGCGCAATCGCGCCAGAGGACACGACGATGACTTCCTGCCCTGCAGCGCGTGCCGCAGCAATCTCGGCCACAAGCGCGGTCAGCCACTCGCGGCGCGGCGCACCATCCTTGCCGACAAGCAGCGCCGAGCCGACCTTGACCACAAGGCGCGGGCAGGTCTTGGCGTCGGTCAGGTGGGCAAGCTGGCTGATCTTCATGAGGGCCGCTTAGGGTATTTGTGACGGGGCGTGAAGGGTTACCGGTCCTGCGCGCGGCGCGCTTGGACGATCAGATCGGCGACCAGGGCTTTTCGTCGGCCTGTTCCTCGACCTGCCCGGTCGGGCGTTCGGTTATCGTGGCGGCAGGCAGGTGCTCGAGCACGGCGTCGAGCAGAGCGTCCATGCCCTTCCCCGTCGCGCCGGAGATCGGATAGACCTTGGTCGCGCCGGCTGCGCGCAGTTCCTTGGTGAAGGCCTTGACCAGTTCGGCGTCGACCAGATCGATCTTGTTGAGCGCGATCAGCCGGGGCTTTTCATCAAGCCCTGAGCCATAGGCCTCAAGCTCGCCTTCGACGATCTGCATGGCTTCGGCAGGATCGGTCTCGCTGTGGATGTCGATCAGGTGGATCAGCACGCGGCAGCGTTCGATATGGCCAAGGAAGCGGTCACCGATGCCAACGCCTTCGGCCGCGCCTTCGATCAGGCCGGGAATGTCGGCCAGCACGAACTCGCGGTTGCGATGGCTGACCACGCCAAGCTGCGGGCGCAGCGTGGTGAAGGCGTATTCGCCGACCTTGGCCTTGGTGTTGGTGATCTTGTTGATGAAGGTCGATTTGCCAGCATTGGGCAGGCCGACAAGGCCAGCGTCCGCCATCAGCTTGAGGCGCAGCCAGACGTACATTTCCTCGCCGGGCCAACCGGGGCCGTGCTGGCGCGGGGCGCGGTTGGTGGAGGACTTGTAGGACGCATTGCCCCGCCCGCCATCGCCGCCGCGCAAAAGAACGACGCGCTTGCCCACTTCGGTGAGGTCGAGCAGAACGGTCTCGCGGTCATCATCGAGCACCTGCGTGCCGACGGGGACCTTGATCACGAGATCCTCGCCGCCGGCGCCCGTGCGGTTGGTGCCCGCACCGCCCTGGCCGCGCTGCGCCTTGAAGTGCTGGGTGTAGCGGAAGTCGATCAAAGTGTTCAGACCGGCAACGGCCTCGAACACGATGTCGCCGCCCTTGCCGCCGTTGCCGCCGTTGGGACCGCCGTACTCTTCGTACTTCTCCCGCCGGAAGCTGACCGCACCGGGACCGCCCTGCCCGGAGCGGATGAAAATCTTGGCTTGGTCGAGAAAATGCATGTCGGTAAAATGTCCACTGACAGGCCCGAATGCAATAGCGCCGGGCCCCCTAAGCGAGCCTGTTGGTCCCGTTCATGGAGTTCCTGGAGCCTCGAACCGCACGGCGCCTGCCGATCAGGCGGTTCGATGATACCTGGTGGAGCCGAGGGGGATCGAACCCCTGACCTCGTCATTGCGAACGACGCGCTCTCCCATCTGAGCTACGGCCCCGTTCCCGGTATCGCCCCACGGCACTACCGCAGGGAGCGCCGCCATTAGCGCAGCGTCCCTTGCGTGAAAAGTGGCATTTTCGAGATTCTTTGGAAGCGCCTCTCGATCAGTTCCCTGCCCCGCTGCGGTTGGTGACGGTGGTGGACGAGACCACGACCGGCTGCTGCGGTGCATTTACCAATGCGCCATACTGTGCCTGCCAGATCGCCAGATCATTGCGGTAGACTTCGTAGCGGCGGTAGAAATCATCGAACACGACCTCGATGCTCGGCAGGCTGCGGACCGCAAAAGCCTCCAGCTCTGCCGACTTGATCGCTGCGCCATCGCGCGTCACCGCCATGACCGCATCGCAAAAGTCCGAGAGCGTCGGCGGCAGCGCGTAGTGATTGTAGACCGAGGTGATGTAAGCCTCGCGCGGGGCGATGAACTTCTGCCCGTACTTGGCCTTGAACTCGGTATCGAGCTTCTTGTTTACGACGTTCAGCGCCTTGGCATGCGTGGTCAGGAACGCCTTGTAGCGTGGCAGGATGTCGGCGTGCTTGGGCGCGCTGCAGTTGAGCGCGGCCACGTTGTAGGCCGAGCGCAGGTTCCACACCATCTGCGCGGTGGTGATGTTGCGGTTGACCGACAAGCGCAAGCCGTTCGCATCAGCGGGAGGCAGGTAGATGTTGTCCGACGCGCCGTTGGGCGGCATCGGCTTAGGCGGAATAACCACGACCTTGGGCGGGGGTGGCGGAGGTGGCGGTGGTGGCGGAGGTGGCGGTGCGCATGAAGCAAGGCCGATGGCCAGAGCCATTGCCGCGATGGCAGGCGCATGAAGACGCCGAAAGCGAAACATTGGCATTCCCCCAAAGGTAGCCGATTGGCCGATGATCCCATTGACGCAACGTGCAAAATTGCGCCGGTCATCCTTTCTGCAAGATGAAGGCAACACTAGCGCCACTACTCACACATGAGAATCCCCTGAAAAAGAAAAACCCGGCGAACCGTTGCGGCCCGCCGGGTCAATCTCGTTCAGTCTGGTTGCTTCAGCGGATCAGCGGCGATCGCCCATGAACTGCAGCAGGAACTGGAACATGTTGATGAAGTCGAGGTAGAGGCTCAGCGCGCCGAGGACGACCGCCTTGCCAGCGAAATCGGTTCCGGCGACGTAGGCATACTGCTCCTTGAGCTTCTGCGTATCGTAGGCGGTGAGGCCAGCGAAGATCAGGACGCCGAGGAAGCTGATCGCCCAGGCGAGTGGCCTAGAAGGTGTCATGCCAAACAAAGGCAGAGCAGCATTCAAAAGCGAGGCTATCAGCAGACCAAATACGCCCATAATCAGGAAGCTGCCAAATCCCGACAAGTCCTTCTTGGTAGTGTATCCAAAAAGGCTGAGCCCTGCAAATGCACTAGCAGTTGAAAAGAACGTGATCGCAATAGAAGGACCAGTATATCGAAAGAAGATAGACGACAGCGAAAGCCCCATGGCCACACTGAAGCCCCAAAACATCGCCTGCATCGCAGTGGTCGAAAGGCGATTTAGGCCGAAGCTCATGATCATCACAAAGGCCAACGGCGTTAGCGCCACAAGCCACCGCAATGGCGTGCCGAAAACGGCCTCAGCCATGCCCGATGTCGCAAAGACCAGCGCGACGATGCCCGAGAGCAGCACGCCCGAGGCCATGTAATTGTAGATCGACAGCATGTGGCGACGCAGGCCCGCATCGAACACCTCGCTGCGACCCTGAAGGCCGGAGAGGCCCGGAGACGCGCCGAAACCCGTCCCAGTGGGCCGAGGGTCGTTCCAGTTTGCCATTTTCAAAGCTCCGTTCTGTGGCCCCTTTGGCCACGTCACTGGAATATCGGCGCTTTGGCCCCTGCTTTCAAGTGAAACCGAAGCAATGAACCGGCAATCAAATGTAACGAATTGTTTCGCGCATTCAGGATCTGGCGCGGGCCTGCTCGGTCATTTCGGCGCTGCGGTCACGCGCGCCTCGCAAGGTGTCTTCCATCAGGGCGACAAGACGGCGGTCCTTGTCCAGAATGTCGATGCCGACCTGTGTGACGCCGCCCGGGCTCGCAACGCGGCGGGCGAGCTCGCCCGGGCCGTGTTCGGAGGCTGCGGCGAGCATGGCCGCCCCTTCGACCATGGACAGCGCCAGGCGGTCCGCCTGCTCGCGGGGAAGCCCGAGCGAGGCTGCGCCTTCGGCCAGTGCATCGATGAAGCGATAAACGAAAGCAGGGCCTGACCCTGCAAGCGCGGTAACGGGGTCCATCTGATCCTCGCCCGAGAGCCACTCTGCCTGCCCCAGCGGCGCCATCAGTACATCGGTCTGGGCGCGCGCAGCGGCGTCAGCCTCACCGACGAGCGCGATCGGCGACTTGCCGAGCGCTGCTGCGAGATTTGGCATGACGCGCACGATTGCGCGGGCTTCGGGGAAGTTCGAGCGGAGCGTGGCGAGATCGACGCCGGCAAGGATCGACAGCAGCAGCGTGTTCGGGCCTACGAACGGACGCACGGCCGCAGCGGCGTCAGGCAACTGCTGCGGCTTGAAGCAAAGCAGGACGACGTCGAACGCTCCCTCGCCCTCGGGCGCGGCCTTGAGCAGTCGCGTGCCCTGCGGGGCAGCTTCGAGATAGGGATCGACGATGGTGAAGGTCTCGGGCGCGATACCGCCTGCGAGCCAGCCCTTGAGCATGGCACCGCCCATGTTGCCGCAGCCGAACTGGAGGAAGGTCATGGTCATTGGCAGATTCCTTGAGTCGCGTTTGCGGGCTCAATGCCGGGGCGCGGTGCTCATCGCAACGTGGAAACCTGAAAAAGGCGCTGCTCCCCCGCGAAGGCGGGGGCCTCGGTCCTTTTACGCCAATGTTCGGTGACAACACCGAGGTCCCCGCATTCGCGGGGACGCCACCTGTCGCCGTCAGGCTTCCCCGGCCGCGTCCACCATTGCGCTGGCGAGCGCGTCTGCCGGGCTCTTGTCGCCCCACAGGATAAACTGGAACGCGGGGTAGAACCGGTCGCATTCGTCCACAGCCGCCTCGATCGCTGCCTGCGCCTGGCTGATGCTGAGCAGGCCTTCGTCTCCCAGCATGAGACCGTGGCGGTAAAGCAGGACCGAACCGTTCGACCAGATGTCGAAGTGGCCGATCCAGACCTGCTCATTGATCAGCGCCATCAGTTCGTAAACGGCCAGCTTCTTGTCATCGGGGATGCGAATGTCGGGCAGGCACAGGATCTGCAGGACGTGATCCTCGATCCGCCAGATGGCCCGAAGCTGGTAGTTCGCCCAGGAACCCTGGATTTCGCCGGTCACTTCGTCATCAGAGACGAATTCGCACGGCCAGCCGCGCGCCTCGAACAACGAGGCGATCATGTCGACAGGCGCTGCCTCTTCGCGCTCGTTGTCGTCATGGCCGGTCCGCATGGTACGTCCCCTGAACACGTGATCGGGCCTCCTCGGCTGGTCGGCCCGGCAGGGCGATCTGCCCTGACTGCTGCTCACCCCGTCAATGGCGGTTCACACCCCCACCCGACAATCGCGGGTTAACAGGCGGTTGGGCAAAACTCGACAACCTTGTGGGAAAGCTGTGGACAAGGAGTGAACAGCGCGGCTCGGCACATGTTCCTGCCAAGTCAGCTTATTTGAGCGAAAGCGTGTCCACGGCCTGCCCCGCAGGACTGGTCCACTGATAGCTGGATACGCCGCTTTTCTTGAGCCTGGTGACGAATTCCTGCGCGTCGGCCTCGCTTTCGAAAGGCCCGGTGAGGAGGCGGAAATTGCTGCGCCACGGCGAGATGTAGGGCTTGCGGCCACGCAGTACCTCTGGCGCCTCCTTGACCAGGCGGCGCCACTCGTTGTCCATCATGTCCTTGTTGCCGCCGGTCAGGACCTGAACCCAGATGCGGCTGGGATGGCTTGGCGCGGCCTTCTTTGCCTTGGCGTCCTTTGCCTCCTTGGCATCCTTTGCCGCGGCCTTGGAGTCCTTGATCGGCTTGCCGTCCTTGCCGAGCTTGACCGCCTCCTTGGCCGAGGGCTTCTCCGGTTCCTTGGCGGGAATGCGCGACACATCGGTCGGCCCATCGGGGCGCTCGCCGCGTGCATCGGCCTTCGTCGCCTTGGCGGCGGGCTTGGGCGCAATCCGGGTGATGTCGACCGCTGCGACCTGCGCTTTGCGCTCTTCCTCGGGGGGAGCGAAGGACTTGAACAGCGAAGCTAGATCGCGCGGGGGGGGCGGAGAAGCCGTAGCGGTCTGGACAGGCGTCGTCACTCCTGCCGGGGTGGAAGCGGTCGTGACAGATGGCGTCGGCGTGCTTGCTGCAACTTGCGTGACCGGCTGCGACGGTGGAGCCGGGGTCGCCACCGGAGGCGGAGCCGGTACCGGGGCATTCTGGGTCGTGGTGGTCGAGCCAACTTTCGCCAGATCGAAGCTGCCTGCGGTGCCTATCGTCGGACGCGGGGCGGCAGATGATGTCTGTGACGGCTGAGGCTGCGTCGATGGTTGAGCCGGAAGCGATGCGGGCTTGGGCGGGGCCGAGGTTGCTGCGGCAACCTGCACAGGCGCCCGCGCTTCCGGCGGCGGGGCCGTGAGGTCCTGCTGGAAGCCCGGCTTCGCAACGGCAGACGATGAGGACACGATCGTCGTGGTAGGGGTGGGTGTTGACGTCGGAGTGGCCGGAGGCCGACTGGCAGGCGGCTGTGCGAGACGGATCGGCGGCACGGCAGGACGCGCCGAACCCGGTGGCACGTCGAGCGCTGAAAGCACCGTCGGGCGGGGCACCACGGGCTGAGTTGTTGCCGGGGCCGGTGGTGCCGACACGCTTGCATATGTCTGCGAAGGGGTCGGCGTGGGTTGCGCGGTCGTCGTTGCAGGACGCGTGCTTGCCGGGGCTGCCACAGTCTCGATCCTGCCCGGACGACGACGCTTTTCTCTGCTTGGCTTTTCCGTCGATGCGGCCGACGGTCCAAGCGGAGCGCCGCTCGGGATCAGCCCCGCTTCGGCTTGACGAGGCGCGCGGGGATTGAGCGCTGCGTACTGGACAACGCGCGGATCGTCCCGGCCAATGTCTGCCGCCCGCGGAAAACGGCCGAAGTTGGCGGCAGCGGCCTGCTGCGCGGGCGTGAGGCGCGGCATGTAGCGCAGATAGGGCGCAATTCCGGCTGCAAGGTCCTGCGGCATCGATGCGTAGGCGATGGCCACCGCCTCGTCCGAGCCACCGGTGACAGCCATGGCGAAGGTGCGGGTGCGCCATGCCGCACGGTCCTGCTTCTCGATCAGCGGCGCGAGCAGCGCCTCTGCGCCACGACGGTCGCCCGCGATGGCAAGGCTCATGGCATAGCGGCGCGTGATCTCGGCGTCGGTACCGCGGCTGAGCGCCACCTGATACCAGCGCTGGGCCCGGCCATTGTCACCGACCAGATCGTAGGCCAGCGCGCGATCCGCCGCCATTGCGAAAGTATCGGCTCCGGCGCGCTCTGCCTCGTCGAACGAGCGGATCGCCTCAACAGGATTTTCGGCGACAAGCTGCGCCTTGCCCATCAAGGCCTTGGTTCGGCCGTTGCCAGGCTGGACTTCATCCGCCCTTGCAAGAAAGCCGATGGCAGCATCGCTGTCGCCAAGCTTCAGCGCAGCGTCGGCGGCATCGAACAGGGCAGATACGTTGCGCGGATCGGCAGCAAGGCGCGCAAGCGCAGCGTTGAGATCGCGCGTGGGGCTTTGCGCGGTCGACTGCACGACCGGGCGCGATACCGTGACGGGACCATCGGGATCATCGTCCCCCCTGCCCGAAGCCTGTGCGAGGGCCGGGGTCGCAGCTGTGGCCAGCAGAAACGCGACCGTCAGGCGCACGCCGTCGGTGCCGAGAAAACGCGCGATGGGGAAGCGGTTGATCATCCTGCCGCGCTCTATACCGATCCCAAGATGAAGCGGCGGCAACAGGTGCCGCCTCTCATCCGATTTTACTGGTTGTTTTGACGGCCGAGGAAGCGCGGAATGTTCAGCGCGCTGCCATCGTCGTCGCCATCATCGTCACCGCCGCGGTTGCCGCGCGAAAGATTGGCCATGCGTTCGAACAGGGTGCTGCCGCCTGCAGGCTTGGCAGGCTCGGCTTCGGGCGCGCGACCAAGACGCGGCATGGCCGGGCCCGGTTCAGGTGCGGGAGCAGCTTCGGGAGCAGGCTCAACAGGTGCTTCCATGCCACCCAGTGACAGTTCGCCCGGATCGTGTTCTTCCTGCGCTTCGGAAAGATCGAGCGTCAGATCGAACGGTTCGGGCTCCGGTTCTGCAGCAGGCGCAGCGGGCTGCACCTGCTCTGCCGCAGGCGACCATGCCGGTTGCGCAGGCTCGGCCGGGGGCGGCGTGTAGACAGGTGCGGCGGGCGCTGCCGTCGGGACGGCGGGGCCACGCGAGGTGTTGGGGATCGAAACCGGGCGCGAGGCAATTTCGGCCTGCTCCTGACTCTGTTCGATGCCAGTGGCGACAACCGAGACGCGGATCTTGCCATCGAGGTCAGGATTGAAGGCCGAGCCCCAGATGATGTTCGCATTGGGATCGACCAGTTCACGAATGTGGTTCGCGGCTTCGTCGACCTCGAGCAGCTTCATGTCGTCGCCGCCGATGATCGAGATGATCACGCCCTTGGCACCCTGCATCGAAACGCCATCGAGCAGCGGGTTGGCAATGGCGCGTTCGGCGGCTTCGAGCGCGCGGTTTGGACCTTCGCCCTCGCCCGTGCCCATCATCGCCTTGCCCATCTCGCCCATGACCGAGCGGACGTCGGCGAAGTCGAGGTTGATCAGGCCCGGCATGACCATCAGGTCGGTGATCGAGCGGACGCCCTGCTGGAGGACTTCGTCAGCCAGCTGGAACGCTTCCTTGAAGGTCGTCTCCGCCTTGGCCACCAGGAACAGGTTCTGGTTGGGAATGACGATCAGCGTATCGACGTGCTTCTGCAGCTCCTCGATACCGCTTTCGGCCGAGCGCATGCGGCGCGTACCTTCGAACAGGAATGGCTTGGTCACCACGCCCACGGTGAGCACGCCCTTGCGGCGCGCTGCTTCGGCGATGACCGGAGCCGCCCCGGTGCCGGTGCCGCCACCCATGCCAGCGGCGATGAACACCATGTGCACGCCTTCCAGCGCACGCTCGAGTTCCTCGATCGTCTCTTCGGCAGCGGCGCGGCCGACTTCGGGACGTGCGCCTGCGCCAAGCCCCTGCGTGATGTCGGGCCCGAGCTGGATGCGGTTTTCCGCGATCGAGTTGTTCAGCGCCTGCGCGTCGGTGTTGACGACGATGAACTCGACGCCCTCGATCTGCGCGTTGATCATGTTGGCGATGGCATTGCCGCCTGCGCCACCAACCCCGATCACCGTGATCCGGGGACGAAGCTCGTCGATGGCCGGCGGTCCGATGTTGATGCTCATAGTCGGTCTCCCAATCGGGTCATTGGCCTCGCTGATGGCAAACATGCGCGTTCAGCGAGATTGCAAAACTTCACATTAACCTGTTGCACAAGGCAGCTTTACGAATCAAAGGCGGTTTTGCCTTTTCCACAAGTTGCATAGGCGTGACAGGCCGCAATTCGTCGAGTTCGGAGCGGTAAGGCTCAAAACCCGCTTCAGAAGTAATCCTTAACTGCACGCCACAGGCGAATCAGCAGGTTCATGCCCTTGTATGAACCGGTCGGAACGAAGGCCGGACCGATCGCGCGAATGTCCACCGGATCGGCCGCAGCAAAGAGCACGAGGCCGACCAGCGTCGACGAACTTGGCGTGGCGTGGCCCGGCGGTAGACCCAGCATGGTTGGCGGCGAGCCGATGCGGACCGGGCGCCCGAGCGCCGATTGCGCATAGTCTGCAAGCCCCGGCAGTTGCGCACCGCCTCCGGTGAGAACGACCTGCTGGCCGGTCTGGCCGACAAAGCCCATCGCCTTTAGCGCCTTGCCGACTTCCTCGGTGAAGAAGCCGAGCTGCTGGGTTATCACCGAGATCAGTTCCGCACGCGGAATGCGGTTCTTGTCATCGGCATGGCGGGCGACGGGGCCACCCTCGGGATCGCCCGGCGCATTGACCGGGATCATCTCGCGGTGGTCGGCAGGGCTGGCGATGGCCGAGCCGGACATGCACTTGAGGCGTTCTGCCTGATAGCGGCGGATGCCGAAAGCCGAGGCGATGGCGTCCGTGATGTCGCCCGACCCGTACTGGATCACCTGCATGCCGAGCAGCATGCCGGCGGCATAGACCGAGACGGTAGTGACTTCAGCACCGAATTCCACCAGCGCCACGCCAAGCTCGCGCTCCTCCGGCGTCAGGCAGGCATGCCCCGCCGCGACGGGCGAGCCGACCACGGCCTCGACATCAAGGTGCGCGTTCTGCACAGCCTCACGGATGTTGCGCACAGGTGCGCCATCGGCGAGCATCACGTGGATGTCGACCGCCAGCCGCTCGGCATGGAGCCCCTTGGGGTTGGGCACGCCGTGGGCGCCATCGAGCGTGTAGTGCGCAGGCTGGGCATGGAGCACAGTACGGCCATCGGGCTGGATGACCTCGCGTCCTGCCACCAGCAGATGCTCGATATCGTCCTGCTCGATCCGCCGCCCGCCGACTTCGACCTCGACCCGCGCCGTGGTGCTGGCGAGCCCTGCACCGGAACAACCGATCCAGACCTTCTGGATATCGACATTGGCCATCTTCTCGGCGCGCTCGATCGCGTCGCGTACCGAATGCGTCGCGGCCTGCATGTCGGTCACGTAGCCGCGCTTGATCCCCTGCGCGGCGCGGTGGCCCGATCCCAGAACGACCATCTCGCCGGTTTCCGATAGCCCAGCGATCATCGCGGAAACCCGGAACGAGCCAATGTTGACGGCAGCAAAGACCTTGGTGATGCGGGGCGTAGCCATCGTGCCGAATCAGCCCTCGTCGCTCTTGGCAGCGGCAGCAAGACGCTTGGCTTCGGCCTTGGCCTGTTCTGCGGCACGCTTCTGCGCGGCGACTTCTTCGGCGTGGCCGGGCACGCGCATGTAGATGCGATCGGGTGCGCGCATGTCGAAGGCTGCGACCTTGCCACCGAGCAGGCGGTTGACGCCGTCCATCCGGGCAAAGCTCAGCAAGGCCCCCGCCGATTTCTCGTCGCCTTCGGGCAGCGCAAGCACCTGTCCGGTCTTGAAGGTCAGATTCCAGCGGCGATTGCCCACCCATTCGGCCTCGGCAACCTGCGGCTTGAGCGCAGGCGCGGCATCGAGCAAGCGCGTCAGATCCTCGACCCGCTGGCCCACGCCAAGGCCGGAGAGCACCAGCATGCCCTTGGCCTTGTCGGGCTTCACGGTTTCGAGTTCGGTGCCGGTATCGTCGATCAGCACCATCCGGTCGGGCTTGCGCAGCACCGCGTGAGGGCTGCGCTCGACGATGTCGATCACCAAGGTATCGGGCAGCTTGCGCGAGACGCGCGCGTCCTTGACCCACGGCAGCTGGTTCAGCTCATCGCGCAATGCGGCGAGATCGAGCGTGGTCATCGCCCGGTCGTTCTGGCCTAGCACGCGCTCGTAGATGCGCTGTTCGTTCATGCGGTTGACGCCGCGCACTTCGAGGTGGCTGACCTTGAAGCCCGCGTCTGATGCGATCAGCGCGGCCTGTTCAGACGCTAGTGCCGGAATCCCCGCCATGACCGCGACAGTCCAGACGATCCCGACAGCGACCGCCAGGATCAAAGTCATCACGATCCGGTGCAGCGTCTCCTCGCTGAACGGCAGCCAGTGCATGACCGTGTCGAGCACCGACCCGGTCTGCTGGCGCGCAGACTGGACCTTGCGCTGCGTCGTGCGCGCAGCCGCAGCCCGCCGCACGCCCTTTCCGCCACGCTTGATCGTCTGCGCCATGGTTCAGACCTTCCTTCTGTCAGCTTTGGCGTCTTTCAGGGCCTCGGCAATGATCGCCTCGACCAGATCGGGATAGTCCATGCCCAGCGCCTTGGCCTGTTCGGGCACTAGGCTGAGCGGGGTCATACCCGGCTGGGTGTTCACTTCGAGCAGGAACAGGCCCTCGACGCCCTGTTCATCGTCCCAGCGGAAGTCCGAGCGGCTGGTGCCCTTGCAGCCGAGCAACTGGTGCGAACGCAGCGCGATCTGCTTGCAGGCTTCGGTGATCTCGTCGGGGATGTCTGCCGGACAGATATGGTCGGTCATGCCATCGGTGTACTTGGCATCGAAATCGTAGAAGCCGGACTTGGGCTTGAGTTCGGTGACGAGCAGCGAGCGATCCCCGATCACCGCCGTGGTCAACTCGCGGCCACGGATGAAGGGTTCGGCCAAAAGTTCATCAAACTCCTGCCACGGCCCGCGCGCATCGGCGCTGATCGGATTGCCGTAGTTGCCATCCGCCGTGACGATGGCGACGCCGACCGACGAGCCCTCGTTCACCGGCTTGAGCACGTAAGGGCGCGGCAAGGGATCGCCCTTGTATAGTTCCTGCGTGCGCACGATGCGCCCACCGGGCATCGGAATACCATGCGGCACCAGCGCCTGCTTGGTCAGTTCCTTGTCGATCGCGATGACCGAAGTGGCGAGGCCTGAGTGCGTGTAGGTCAGCCCCATGATGTCCATCAGGCCCTGAATCGAGCCGTCCTCTCCGGGTGTGCCGTGGAGCGCATTGAAAACGACATCGGGCTTGGCCTCGGCGAGGCGCAGCGCAACCTCGCGGTCCATGTCGATGCGCGTGACCTCGTGGCCCTTGGACTCAAGCGCCTTGGCCACGCCCTCGCCCGACATGAGCGACACCGGCCGTTCGCTCGACCACCCACCCATCAGCACCGCGACATGAAGTTTCGGAAGCGTCACGGTCTGCCAATCCTCTTGATTTCCCATTCGAGCTCGACGCCCGACATTTGCCTAACGCGCTTGCGCACTTCCTCGCCCAAGGCTTCAATGTCGGCGCTGGTCGCCTCACCGGTGTTTATCAGGAAGTTGGTGTGCTTTTCGCTGACCTGCGCGCCGCCAAGCGTCAGCCCACGGCAACCGGCCTTGTCGACCAGTTCCCAAGCCTTGCCACCGTCGGGGTTCTTGAAGGTGGACCCACCGGTCTTCGAGCGCAGCGGCTGCGAGGCTTCCCGAGCCGCACTGATGCGGTCCATCTCTGCCTGAATGGCGTCCGGCTCGCCGGGATGACCCCTGAAGCGCGCGGCGACGACGATGGAACCATCGGTCAGGTCGGAATGGCGATAGGTATAGCCGAGTTCGGACAGCGGCAGCGTAGCGATTTCGCCCGAGCGGATCACAACGTCGCAATCGACGAGCACGTCCTTGACCTCGCGCCCATAGGCCCCGCCGTTCATGCGCACAAAACCGCCGACCGTGCCGGGGATCGAGCGCAGAAATTCGAGGCCTGCAATCCCGTTGTCGCGTGCGGTCGAGGACACGAGAATGCCGCTCGCCCCGCCGCCGCAGTTCAGCGTGACCTCATCAACCTTCTCGACTTTGGCAAAGGCCTTGCCGAGGCGAACCACGACGCCCGGAACCCCGCCATCGCGGACGATCAGGTTGGAGCCGAGGCCAAGCGCCATGACCGGCACCTCCGGCGCAAGGCTCGCGAGGAAGTCCTGCAGATCGGACACGTCCTTCGGTTCAAACAGCCAGTCAGCCGTGCCGCCGGACTTGAACCAGACCAGCGGCGCAAGCGGGGCATTGGGTGTCAGCTTGCCGCGAACCGATGGCAGCGTGAGCGTGGTCACCCCTGCCCCCTTTCGCGCGCAATCGCATCGGCAAGGCCCGCCGCCCACTTGGTGATATCGCCCGCGCCAAGGCAAACGACCATGTCTCCTGCCTGCACCGTGGCGGAAAGTTCCTTCGCGAGCGCATCCGGCCCGGCGGTCAAATGCGCCGAGCGATGCCCGCGTGCCTTGATGCCCTCGACCATGGCGGCGCTGTCCACGCCCTCGATCGGCTGTTCGCCGGCCGGATAGACCGGCGCGGCATAGACCACATCCGCATCGTTGAACGCGCCCTGGAAGTCTTCCATGTGATCGCGCAACCGGGTGAAGCGGTGCGGCTGGACCACGGCGATGACGCGGCCCTGCACACCCTCACGCGCTGCTGCAAGAACGGCGCGGATTTCGACCGGATGATGGCCGTAGTCATCGATCACGGTGACACCGTCCACCTCACCCACCTTGGTGAAGCGGCGCTTTACCCCGCCGAACTTGCCGAAGCCGGTGCGGATCAGGTCGTCCGAAACGCCCATCTCCACCGCCACAGCCACAGCTGCCAGCGCGTTCTGGACATTGTGACGGCCCGGCATCGGCAGCTCGATGCCCTCGATCCGGCGGAACGAACCATCGCGCTGGCGCAGCACCGCGGTAAAGCGGTTGCCGCCGGGAATGGGCGTCACGGCCTCGCCGCGCACGTCAGCTTGCGCGGAGAAACCATAGGTCACCACGCGGCGGTCGCGCACCTTGGGGATGATCGCCTGCACTTCGGGATGATCGATGCAGAGCATCGCCGCGCCATAGAACGGCACGTTCTCGATGAATTCAACGAAGGCCGACTTCACCTTGTCGAAGCTGCCGTAATGGTCGAGATGCTCGGGGTCGATGTTGGTGACGACTGCCAGCGTGCCATCAAGACGCAGGAACGATCCGTCGCTCTCGTCGGCCTCCACCACCATCCACTCGCTGTCACCCAGACGGGCGTTGGAGCCGTAGGAGTTGATGATGCCGCCGTTGATCACGGTCGGGTCCACGCCACCTGCATCGAGCAGGCAGGCGACCATCGACGTCGTCGTGGTCTTGCCGTGCGTGCCAGCCACGGCAACCGTGTTCTTGAGCCGCATCAGCTCTGCCAGCATTTCCGCGCGGCGAACCACGGGGATTCGGTTTTCGAGCGCGGCGACGACTTCGGGATTGTCGCGCTTCACGGCGGTCGAGGTGACCACAACGGCCACGCCATCGACGTTCTCGGTCTTCTGCCCGATCATCACCTTGATGCCGCGGGAGCGCAGGCCCTCGACGACATAGCTTTCGGCCATGTCGGAGCCCTGCACCGAATAGCCCATGTTGTGCATGACCTCGGCAATGCCCGACATGCCGATGCCGCCGATGCCGACGAAGTGGATCGTCCCGATCTCGGTGCCGACGCCCTTCACGCGAGTTGCCCCTGTGCCGAAGTCGCAGGGCTGCGCGTATCGACGCGGATCACGTCCATGATCGGCTCCCCGCCGAAGCTCTCGACCAGATCGGCAAGATCGCTCACGGCGTTGGGCAGGCCGCAGTTCCACGCGGCGTGTGCGGCATTGGCAAGGGTGTGCGGGTGCTGGGCCATGGCCTGAATCTGTTTCGCCAGTTCCTTGGGGGTAAAGCCGGTCTGCCGGATCGCGCGCGCGCCACCTGCCGCGACCATCTCGCGCGTGTTGGCGGCCTGATGGTCGTCCGTCGCAATGGGCAGCGGCACGAGGATAGCGGGGCGTCCGACCGCAGTCAGCTCCGCAATGGTCGAAGCGCCTGCCCGCCCGATAAACAGGTGCGTTCCGGCAAGCCGCGCCTGCATGTCTTCAAAATAGGTGCCAAGTTCCGCTGGAATCTCATGCGCAGCATAGCGCGCGCGAACCGCTTCGAGGTCTTCCGGGCGGCACTGCTGCGTCACCTGCAAGCGATGGCGCAATGCGGGCGGCAGCATGGCCAGACCATCGGGCACCACCTCCGACAGGATCGAAGCGCCCTGACTCCCACCAGTCACCAACACACGAAACAGACTGTCCTCGGTGAATTCCGGGAACGGTTCACCGCGCAGCGCCAGCACTTCCGGCCGCACCGGATTGCCCACACGGTGGACCTTGCCCCACAGCTTCGGATCGAGCCGGTCAACCTCGCCATAGGCGGTCGCGATGGCATCGACGCGGCTCGCGAGGAAGCGGTTCACCCGCCCCAGCACCGCGTTCTGTTCGTGGATCACCGTCGGAATCTTGGCCGAATGCGCAGCGAGCAGCGCAGGCAGCGCGGGGTAGCCGCCAAAGCCGATCACGCAGGACGGTTCAAAACTTTCGAACAGGCGCAACGCCATCGCGCGGCCCTGCCAGATCGCGCGCAGGCCCTTGAGCAGCGCGACCGGATTCTTGGCCAGACGCCCGGCAGGAAGCACGTGCGCGGGCATGAAGTCGGGCTTGCCGGGAATCTTCGCCCCGCGCTCGTCCGTCACCAGCGCGACGTGATGACCGCGCCGTTCCAGTTCCACCGCCAGCGCGAAGGCCGGAATGAGGTGTCCGCCCGTGCCGCCTGCCGCGAGCACGTAATGCCGTGAAGCGCCACTCATCTGCGCACCAGTTCCGTAACGTCGAACTTCTCGCGCGAAAGGTAGGGGTTGCGCCGCGTGATCGCGAGCAGCAGCCCGACACCCATGAGCAGCGCGATGGTGGACGATCCGCCGTAGCTGATCAGCGGCAAGGTCATGCCTTTCGAAGGGAAAAGTTGCAGGTTCACAAGGATGTTGATGAACGCCTGCCCCACCAACTGCGCGGTCAGCCCGGCTGCCGCAAGGATGGTGAACAGATCGTCCTCGTCAAGCAGGCGCATCAGCACGCGCAGCGCGATCGCGCAATAGATCGTGACGATCACCGCGCAGGCAATCAGCCCGAATTCCTCACCGACCACCGAAAAGATGTAGTCGGTATGCGCTTCGGGCAGCGCGTTCTTGCGGCTGCCAAGCCACAGGCCGGTCCCGCTCCACCCGCCGTTCATCAGAGTGCGCATGGCAAGATCGACCTGGTCGAACTCGCTGCCGCCCGAAATGAAGTTGTCGATACGATGTGTGGCGTTGGGATAGAAGAAGTAAGCCGCGATGACAGCAAGGATCAGGGCGCCCATCGCATAGAGGATCTTGTTGACCGACAGGCCTGAAAGCAGCGCGAGCACGAACCAGACGCCACCGAACAACATGGTAGAGCCGAAATCCGGCTGGGCCATCAGCAGCACGCCGACAAGGCCCATGATCGCAACCGTGATCGGGATGACCGGGATATTCGGATCGCGCACCCGCCACGACAGGATCCACGCCAGCGCAATGGCAAAGCCCGGCTTGAGGAATTCGGAAGGTTGCAGGCTGAAACCGATCCACAACCAGCGCTTGGCGCCCTTCACCTCGCTCCCGACCAGCGGCACCAGTACCAGCGCCACGACCATCGCCGCAGCCAGCACGATCGCTCCTCGCCGCGCAGCCTCCTTGGGCAGGACCGATGCGAAGAACATCGCGACCAGCCCCACCGCAACCCAGCGCAGGTGAATCCAGAAGAAGTATAGATCGCCCAGAGACTTGCTGCTGGTGGAAAGGCGATGCGCCGAAGCAGGCGACGCTGCAGCCACTGCAATGCAACCGATGGTCACCAGCGACAGGATCAGCGTCAGCAGCACGCGGTCGATCTCGCGCCACCAGATCAGCAGTTCGCTGCGACGGCTGCGGCGGAAGCGCGCGCCATGGCCGACCACGCGAACGCCGCCATCGGGCATCGTGGTGGTGACCAGACGAGTGGGGGTCGGCGTCGTGCTCATGCGCCGGCATCCGGGGGACACGGGGCATCGGCATCCGCAATCAGCGCCTCAACGATCTGGCGGAAGCTGTCGCCCCTCGCCTCGAAATCGCGGAACTGGTCGAAGCTGGCGCAGGCTGGCGAGAGCATCACCACATCACCGGGTTGCGCTGCCTCCATCGCCTGGCGCACCGCATCGCACATCATCTCGCTGCGGGTGACGGGCATGATCGGATCGAGAATGTCGGCAAACATCGGCCCGGCCTCGCCGATTGTATAGGCGGCGACCACGTGATCGAAATAGGGCGCACACTCGTCGAGATTGTCGCTCTTGGGCAGACCGCCGAGGATCCAGTGGATGCGAGGATACGCCCCCAGCGCAGGCGCGGTCGAGGCCGGATTGGTCGCCTTGCTGTCGTTGACGAACAGCACGCCGCCCGCCTCCGCCACGCGCTCCATCCGGTGCGGCAGGCCGACGAAGCTGGCCAGCGCGGGACGCCACACGTCTTCGCCGATGCCAAGCTGGCGCGCAATCTCCACGGCGATTGCCGCGTTCTGAAGGTTGTGCGGCCCTTGCAGCGAAGGCCATGCGGCCTGTCCTTCAAGCGCATCAGGCTGAACCACATGCACGAAACCCGCGTCATGCGTCGCGGACGACTCACGCGCAATCTTCAGTGTATGTTCGTCACCGCAGCCGAACACGGCGTGATGCTGCGCCGACTGCATCTGGAACAGCCGCGCCTTGGCGGCGGCATACCCGGCAAAGCCGTCGTACCGATCCAGATGGTCTGGACTCAGATTGATCAGCGCCGCCACGTCGCAATCGAGGCTCTGCGTCAGGTCGATCTGGTAGCTCGAAAGCTCCAGCACATAGACGCCGCCTTCCGGCAGTGGCTCTTGCCCAAGCACCGGCAGGCCAATGTTCCCGCCAAGCCGCGCTTCGAGGCCCGCCGCCTTGCAGATATGGTGGACCAGCATCGTCGTGGTCGACTTGCCATTGGTCCCCGTAATGCCAACGACACGATGCTGCGGAAGGTCTGCGCGGGCCTGTGCAAACAGTTCGATGTCGCCAATCACCGGCACGCCGAACCAGGCGGCATGCGCAGCAATTGGATGGCGGTTCAACGGCACGCCGGGGCTGACGACGACGCCTGCAAACCCGGTCAGGTCTAACGCAAGCGGATCTGCGATGGTGCAACGACCTTCGTAAGCCGCACGCGGTTCCTCGCGGCTGTCCCATACGGTAACCTCCGCCCCGCCCGCCAGCAGCGCCTCGACGCTCGCCTGCCCCGAACGGGCGAGGCCGAGCACCGCGAAGCGCTTGCCGGAAAAGGCGGGCGAGACGATCATCGCACCTTCAGCGTGGCAAGGCCGATCAGCGCGAGCACGATCGACACGATCCAGAAGCGGATCACGACGGTCGATTCCTTCCAGCCGAGCTGTTCGAAGTGGTGGTGGATCGGCGCCATGCGGAACACGCGCTTGCCCGTCCGCTTGTAGACCGAAACCTGCACGATCACCGACACAGCTTCCATCACGAACAGACCACCCACGATGGCCAGCACGATCTCGTGATGCGCTGCAACCGCGATCACGCCCAATGCACCGCCAAGGGCAAGGCTGCCGGTATCGCCCATGAACACGGCCGCAGGCGGCGCGTTGAACCACAGGAAGGCGAGCCCCGCCCCCATCATCGCCGCACAGAAGATCGCCAGTTCACCTGCGCCCTTCACGTGCGGAATGCCGAGGTAGCTGGAATAGTCCACGCGGCCCGCCAGATAGGCGATGATCGCAAAAGTCCCCGCTGCAATGATCACCGGCATGATCGCCAGGCCGTCGAGCCCGTCCGTCAGGTTCACCGCATTGCCCGCACCTACGATCACGAAGATCGCGAACAGGTAATAGAACGGCCCCAGCGGAATATAGAGGTTGCTGAACACCGGCACGTAGAGGTGCGTCTCGCCAACAGCCAGCCACGCAGCCACGGCAGCGACCACGAACTCGCCGGCAAGGCGCACCTTGGCTGGCACGCCCTTGTGCGCATACTTGGTGACCTTGTCGTAGTCATCGAGGAAGCCGATCAGGCCGAAGCCCAGCGTGACCACCACGCACGACCAGACCAGACGGCTCGACACGTCCATCCAGAGCAGCAACGACAGCGTCAATGCGGTGACGATCATCAGCCCGCCCATGGTCGGCGTGCCACGCTTGGCGAGGTGCGATTGCGGGCCGTCCTCGCGGATCGGCTGGCCCTTGCCCTGGCGTACGCGCAGCATGTTGATGAAGCGCGGGCCGATGATCAGGCCGATCAGCAGCGCGGTCAGCAGCGTCGCCCCGGCGCGGAACGTCTGGTAGCGGATGAGGTTGCTGAATCCCTCGAAGTGCAGCCACTCGGCCAGCTGGTAGAGCATTCACCGTTCCCTGGTGGTGAGCGAACGCACGATCGCGCCAAGTCCCACCGAATTCGACCCCTTGACGAGGATGGCATCACCCCCGCGCACGCCATCGGCAGCCAGGCATTCCGCCGCTTCCGAAGCCGTCTGCACATGCGTCACATCGACCTGACCGGCAAGCGAGGACGCGCCGTTTTTCCCCAGCACGTCGGCCAGTGGCGCCATTTCGGCTCCAACCAGCACCAGCCTGTCGACCTTGCCCTCGGCAACGGGACCGGCCAGTTCGGCGTGATAGCGCGCCTCGCCCTCGCCCAGTTCCTTCATCGCGCCAAGGATGGCGACGCGGCGCGCGGCAGGGGTTGCGCCAAGCTGGCGCAGCGTCACCGCCATCGAGGCCGGGTTGGCGTTGTAGCTCTCATCGATCAGCAGCGCCTTGCCCGAACCGTCGCCGCCAGTGGCAGCGATTTCGTGGCGAGCACCCCGTCCGGCAAGGCCTTCCAGCTCGGCCAGCGCCAGCCCCGCCGCGCCCAGATCGCCGCCGATGGCTTCTACCGCCGCCATGATCGCCAGCGAGTTGGCCACCCAGTGCTCGCCCGGCTGCGAAATGGTGTAGCACACCTTGCGCCCGCCGAGGTCAGCCGTCACCAGCGTTCCCCCACCGGCCGCCGCCACCGCATCGAGCAGGCGCACGTTCGCTTCGGCATGGCGGCCAAAGCTGACCACCCGTTCCGCGTGCTGCACCGCCTTGGCGCGGAGGCGTTCGTAATGGCGATTGTCGTGCGGGATGATCGCGACGCCGCCGTGCTCGAGGCCTTCGAAGATCTCCGCCTTGGCGTCGGCAATCGCCTCCTCACCCGAGAAGTGGCCGATATGCGCTGGCGCGATGGTGGTCACGATCGCCACATGGGGGCGCACCAATTGCGTCAGCGCCGAAAGCTCGCCAGCGTGGTTCATGCCCATCTCGAACACGCCGAAGCTGGTGCGCGCGGGCATCCGCGCAAGGCTGAGCGGTACGCCGACATGGTTGTTGTAGCTCTTGACCGAACGATGGGCACGGCCCCTGCTGGCGCGGTCCAATGCAGCGTAGAGCGCTTCCTTGACCCCGGTCTTGCCAGCTGAGCCGGTGACTCCGATGATGCCCGCGTCTACCCGATTTCGCGCGGCCTTTCCCAGATCCTCAAGCGCATTTGACGTGTTCGGCACGAGGATGTGCGATCCAAAGCAGCCATGCTCCACCACAGTGCCCGCCGCTCCGCGCCCGAACGCGCCCTCGAGGTAGCGATGGCCATCCGAAGCCTCACCCTTGAGCGCGAAGAACAGATCGCCCTCCACCACCTCGCGGCTGTCGATCTCGACGCCGGACACTGCAAACTGTCCGCTCGCCCTGCCGCCCGTAGCCCGCGCGATTTCCTCGCTTGTCCAAAGCGCAAGACCCGCCGCATCCGACGGGTCCTCGGGCCATGAAATCAGAGCGGGATGGGCGGTCATGTCGTGCACTCCCTTGCGACCTGTACGTCATCGAACGGCAAGACGCGCACGGCATCGCCCCTGCCCACGATCTGTCCCTGTTCGTGCCCCTTCCCCGCAACAAGGACGATATCGTCGCGCCCTGCCTCGGCAATCGCCGCAGCGATCGCGGCGCGGCGATCCCCGATCTCGCGCGCCTTGCCGTCGCAGCCTGCCATGACGGCCGCGCGGATCTCCGCAGGGTCTTCGCCACGAGGATTGTCATCCGTGACAATTACCAGGTCAGAGCCTGCACAAGCCGCGCGGCCCATTTCCGGGCGCTTGCCGCCATCGCGGTCACCGCCTGCGCCGAACACCGTGATCAACCGGCCCTCGGTGTGGGGCCGCAGTGCTGCAATCGCGGCTTCGATGGCATCAGGCGTATGCGCATAGTCGACATAGACCGGCGCCCCTGACCGATTGATCGCAGCGCGCTCCAGACGCCCGCGCACCGGCTGCAATCGGCCAAGAGCATCGAACACCTTGTCGGCATCGGTTCCCGAAGCAATAGCCAGCCCTGCCGAAACCAGCGCATTTGCCGCCTGATACGCCCCGATCAACGGCAGGTTTACCTTGCGCGCCTTGCCTTCGAATTCGATCTCCAGCGTCTGCCCCAATTGCGTGGGCGTACGGGCGAGCAGGCGGACTTCCGTCCCCTGCTCGCCCACACCGAGCAGCCGCAGACCCCGTCGGCGGACGTGCTCTACCGCCCGTTCAGACCATTCGTCGTCCATCCAGACGACGGCCGTGCCGCTCTCTTCCACGACATGGTCGAACAGGCGCATCTTGGCCGCGAAATAGTCCTCCATCGACGCATGGTAATCGAGATGGTCGCGGCTGAGGTTAGTGAAGGCTCCGGCAACGACGCGCAGGCCTTCGTTGCGGTACTGCGAGAGTCCGTGACTCGATGCCTCGTAGGCAACATGGCTCACGCCTTCGCGGGCAAGGCCGGTCATGTTCGAGAGGAATGTGACGATGTCGGGCGTGGTGAGGCCAGTCGAGACACTTTCGTCCGCTGTTGTGACGCCCAGCGTGCCGATCGAAGCCGCAGAGTATCCGGCCATCCGCCAGATCTGCCGCGTCATCTCCACGGTCGAGGTCTTGCCGTTGGTCCCGGTAACGGCAACGACCGTTTCGGGCACCGGCTGGAAGAAGTGCGCGGCGAGTGCGGCAAAAGCGCGGCGCGGCTCCTCGTCGGCGACATGGACTGCGCCTTCGACCTTTGCCTCCGGCCGGGCCACGACCGCGACGGCTCCGGCCTTCACCGCATCGGCAATGAAATCCTCGCCGTTGAAGCGCGTGCCGGGAAACGCGCCGAACACCGTGCCTGGCGCCACCTTGCGATGGTCGATGGCAAAGCCGGTGACGCTGGCATCGCCGTTCTCGACCGCGAAGCCCGCCGCATCAAGGATCGGCCCGAGCTTCATTCACCTTCTCCGTTGCCGACGAGCGGCGAAAGATCCGAAATGTCGATGTCGCGCGTGTCGTCAGGCACCACGCCAAGGAACGGTCCGATTCGCGGCACTACGCGACCTACGATTGGCGCTGCGTTCCAAGCGGCAGTGCGCTGAAACGATGTCGCAGCCGTACCCTTGGGCTCGTCGAGCATGGCGATCACGACATAGCGTGGCTTGTCCATAGGGAACGCGGCAGCGAAAGTCGCAACGAGCGACGTGCGGTTGTAGCCACCCTTGCCGCCCGGCTTTTCCGCCGAACCGGTCTTGCCGCCAACGCGGAAGCCTGCGGCATTGGCGCTCTTGCCGGTACCATCCACCACGATCATCCGCAGCAACTGGCGCATACGCGCGCTGGTCGAGGCCTTGTAGACCCGGCGCCCCTCGGGAACCTGTGTCGGTTCGCGCTTGAACAGGGTGGCGGGCCGCCAGATGCCGCCGTTGACCATTGCGGCATAGGCGGCGGCGAGGTGGAGCGGAGTAACCGCGATGCCGTGGCCATAGCTGACCGTCATCGTCGTGATCCGGGCCCATTCTCCCGTCTTCTCGTGCCCGCGCGGCCAGAGCGGGAAACCGCGCGCTGGCAGTTCGATATAGGGCCGCTCGTTCATGCCGAGCGCGGCCATCGTCTTCTTTAGCCCAGCCCCGCCAAGCTTGTCGGCCACTTGCGCGGTGACGATGTTCGACGAATGGATCAGCGCTTCGGGCACATTCAGAGATGCGCCGAAGCTATGGCTGTCACGGATGCGGAAACCGCCGATTTCGAGCGGGCGATCAGAGGGATAGCGCACCGAAAGATCGGTCACGACGCCAGCGTCGATCGCAGCGGCAATCGACAGCGGCTTGAACGTGGAGCCGAGCTCATAGACCTGGTTAGTGACCTTGTTGAACACCAGGTTGTTCAGCGCCTTGTCCGACCGGTTGGGATTGAACGAGGGCAGAGAGGCAAGCGCGATGACTTCGCCGGTATCTACATCGAGGATCACGCCGGCTGCGCCCTTGGCCTCCGTTTCCAGCATGCCACGGCCCAACTCGTCCTCGAGCGCGCCTTGCGCACGCATATCTATCGACAGGGCAACCGGCTTGCCACGCTTGGCCGGGTCGAGCAGGTCCTTTTCGAGCACCTGTTCCATGCCGACATGGCCATGGCCTTCGCTGTCGACATAGCCGAGCACATGCGCGCCCAGCGAGCCTTGCGGATAATAGCGCTGGTTCTCGCGCGGAAATTCGAGGGCGGGTTCACCCAGCGCGAAGATGCGATTGGCCTCTTCGGGCATGACCCGCTGGCGCAGGTAGCTTGGCTTGTCGGACTTCAGGCGGCGGAGCAGATCGTTGTAGTCAGCGTCAGGAAAGATCGCGAGCAGCGCCTTGGCCACTTCCTCGGGCGACTTGACCAGCGGCGATCCATTCTCGCCGAACGCCTTAGGATTGTACCACAGGGCGTAGGACGGGAAGGCGCGGGCCAGCGGCACGCCATTTCGATCAGTAATCTCCCCGCGCGGAGGCAGCAGCGCTTCGGCCAGCGAGCGCCGTTCGGGCGAGCCTTCGAAGAAGCCTAGCTGAGCAATGCGGGCAAGTGCGGCAAACCCGAAGAACAGGATGAAGCCTGCCACCACCAGTGCGCGCACCTTGGCCTCGACCAGCGAGCGCTGGCGAACGTTGGCCAGCTTGACGCGGCCCGAGGCGATGGCGGCGGAGGCGGTGAGTGCGTTCACCGGGCTGCCTTAGCCTCCTTGCCCTTGGCGGCGCGAGGGGTCGGAGCCGACTTGTCCTTCTTCGGGGCCGACTTATCCGCAGTTGCGACAGTCTTGACCTTGGGCTTGGCCTTGTCGGCCTTGGCAACCGCAGCCTTTTCCTTGGGCGCGTCCTTGGTCTTCTCCGCAACCTTGGCCTCAGCCTTCTTTGCGGGGCGCTCCTTCTCCGAAGCCGTTTCCTTGCGCACGGGGCCCCGCGGACGGGCGTCGATCACTTTGCCCAGCCGGTCCTTCAAGGTCTCGACCGCCTCGGCGTGCGCCACCTTGCGTGCAGGACGGTCAGAGGCGGTGTCATCCTCGTCCGATGGCGAAACCGCCTTGCGATCGTTGCTCGCCAGCACCTTGCCGGTCAGCGGCGAGACCATTGAGGGAAAAGCCGCCGAGGCGATCACGCTGTCGTCCACGCTGGCCACGCGGATCGGCTCTGGCGCGTCGGGCTGCGTCGGCACACTCAACTCGGCCAGCTGGCGCTCACCCTCGAGGTACTGGCTTGCGCTCGGCGCGGCATAGCCGAACTCGACGTCGTTCCAAGCCTTGAGCTGCTGCTGGTTGGAGCGGGTCTCGAACTCGGTCTCGAGATACATCTTCTCCTGCTTGAGCGCGACGATCCGCGCTTCGGCATGGTGAATCTGGCTGCGCAGCGCATTGACGCGGAAGGCCAGCACCATGACCAGCGCCAGGCACAGACCGAGCAGAACGAGCCATCCAACGGAGCGCAGGCGGCTTGCCGTGGTGATCATGCCGCAGCCCTCCCGGCACCATTGCGCGCAGGCGCCGTGGTACGTTCGGCCCAGCGCAGCGTGGCAGAGCGAGCGCGGGGGTTGCGCTCTTCTTCTGCGGGCGTCGGGCGGATCGCGGCCGAAGGCTTGGCGAAGACCGGCTCAACCTTGGAAGCCATCTGCGGCAAATGGCGCGAACCTGCAGGCACGGCCCCAGCCGCCTCGCGCAGGAACTGTTTGACGATGCGGTCCTCAAGGCTGTGGAAGCTCACCACTGCGATGCGGCCACCGGGAGCAAGCACCTTCTCGGCGGCTGCAAGGCCAGCGATCAGCTCGTCCAGTTCGCCATTCACGTGAATGCGTACAGCCTGGAAACTGCGGGTGGCCGGATCCTTCTGCGCCTTGGGACCCTTGATGTCGGGGCGATAGCCGAGCGCCTTGCGCACGACGTTGGCAAATTGTCCGGTGGTGGTCAGCGGGCGGGCGGCAACGATGGCGCGGGCGATCCGGCGCGACTGGCGTTCTTCGCCATAGCGGTAGAGAACGTCCGCTATATCCCCCTCGCCTGCTTCATTCAGGAAATCCGCCGCACTTGGACCGTCCTGTGACATTCGCATGTCTAACGGACCGTCGGATGAGAAGGCAAATCCGCGCCCCGGCTGGTCAAGCTGCATGGAGCTTACCCCGATATCGAAAACGACACCCTGAACGCCTGCGATTCCGGCCTCCGCAAGTCCTTCTGCGAGTTCGGAAAAGCGGCGGGCATGGAGAACCAGCCGTGGATCTTTTCCACAGGTTTCTCCCCAGAGCTTTCCCGCAGCGATCGCATCGGGATCGCGGTCAAACGCATGGACCGTCGCACCCGATTCCAGCAACCGCCGGGTATAGCCGCCAGCGCCGAACGTGGCATCGACAATGATGTCGCCGGGCTTGGGCTCAAGCGCCTCGATCACTTCCTCGAGCAGCACGGGAATGTGCGGGGCCTTTGCGGGAGCGTCGGTCACTTGCGCTTCCCCTTGGCAGCTTCGGCCATCTTGGCACGGCAGTTCGCCTTGGCGGTGTCCCATGCCTCGCCTTGCTCGAACAGCACGCGCGGACTCCAGATCGTGATCTGGCGACCGCCGCCCTGAAAATAGAGACCGTCCTCCACCTGCCCCAGTTCGGAGAGGTATTCAGGCAGGACGAAGCGACCGCTTTCATCGAAGCTGACTCGGGTAAAGCCATAGGCTTGCGCCTCGGCAACATCGCGATCGAAGTCGATCCCGAGGCGGAGCTTCTTCTCTTCCTCGCGGTCGATCTCTGCTGCCAGTTCGTCCAGGCGGGACAGGCCGAACCCGGTCAGGCAAGGCAGGCGTGGGTGCTTGTCGAGGCAGAGGATGCGCTGGTTTGCCGAGGCGGTGTAGATGTCTGAGCGGAAGTCGGCAGGCAGGACGAAGCGGCCTTTTTCGCCACGTGGCGAAAAGCCCTGCCCCACCAGATTTACCGGCCCTCCCGCCACGCCTGGACACCCCGCTCGCGGACGCGCGCTCCTTCGCTCGGCCCTGCGCCATCGCGCAAAGCCGACTCATCCCCCGCGGATGCGAATGGAAACTCGTCCCGATAGACGCATTACTAACGCGGGACCGGGCGGGCGAAAAGGGGAAAATGCGGGAAAATGCGGACTAGTTATGATTCCGTAGCATTTTTTCTGCACCTTACCGCGGCGATCACCATGATTTGCCTCAATTTGTGGCAGCGGAATCGTCCGGAATCCGGCAAATGTCCAGCGCAATGGATGAGCCCGGCCCGGCTCTGGCCCGTGTTTTCCCGCACCGGAACGGTGGTTCAGTCCGAAAATGCGTCGCCGAGTAGATAGGAAAGCGCGGTTTCGCGCGATTGCGGGCTATCGGATGCTTCGAGCACTGCGGCATCCGCGACCAGCACGGCCCGCCCTTTCCCGATCTTGCACCGAGCAATCAGACCATCCGGCGTGATCGCACAGCGGGAGTCTTTCCCGCCATCTTTCGACCGGAAGGCGCCGGCAAGGTTCACAGGAACGTGTTCGCCCGCAATTTCCCGCAAGCCTGCCCGCTGGCGGTCATCGAACTGCAACTCCAGCCCCCACCGCCCGAGGATCGGCGAAACCAGAGCGACATCCTGCGGCCTGCGACGGTCGCCAAGGGCAAAGGCGCTCTCCTGCGTCAGCATCGGATCGGCGAATATCAGCACCTTCCCGCCCTGCCGCACCCACGTGTCGAGGGCGACGTTCTCCTCGGGCATCAGCGGTCGGGGCTGCGCAATTACCAGCGCGTCGAGGCGGGATATCTGCAGCAGCGTATCGAGCGGGACCAGATGCCCATGCTGCTCCAGCATGCCTTTGGCCCAGTGCGCCTGCTGCGGTCCATCGACCAGCTCTTTGAGATCGCCCGCCTCGCTCCAGATGATCGGCAGGCTGGTGAACAGGCCAAGCGACCGCTCGTCCGGCTTGCTACGCCCCGCCAACACCCAGACAGCAGCAGCGGCCACAATGGCACTCGCCAGAAGGACAAGAAGGCGGCGACGCATCGCCGGTCAGTTCTTCGGCGCGTTTACCGCAGGGGAAGGCGAAGCTGATGGCTTTTCCTTGGCACTCACCGGCAGTTGCGGAGCCACACCCATATCAGCCAGAGGGTCCTTGGCCGAAGTCTCGCTCGCCTGCACGGCGGGCGCAGCAGTGTTTACCGCGCTCGCGTCAATGTACTTCGCCCGGTCCATGATCACGTTGGCAAGGCTGACCAGCAGAAGCATCCCGGCCAGCCCGAACAGCCCGACCTGCAACCGGTGCACTGCCTGCGCGCGCAACTCCCGCGTCGTCGGCGGCACATGGGCCAGCGCGCTCGCCGCCGCCATTTCCGCCTCGGTCGGAGGGGGAGCCGGTCGTGCAGCGGGGAAGCCGAACATTGCCATGGCGTCAGTCTAGCCTATTGCTCCAGCCAAGGGAACACCGGCAGTCCCTTGGCCTTGAGCCACTCGGGATTGTAGAGCGAGGACAGGTAGCGGAAGCCCGTATCGCACAGGATCGTCGCCACGCGGCTGCCTTTGCCCAGTTGCTTTGCCAGCGCCACCGCGCCCGCCACGTTGATCCCGCTCGAAAGGCCAAGGCACAGGCCTTCGTCAGCCAGCAGTCGTTCGACCCAGTACAGTCCTTCCTCGTCCGAGATGCGGAACTGCGTGTCGATCGGCGCGCCTTCGAGGTTGGCGGTGATCCGCCCCTGCCCGATGCCTTCTGCAACCGAAGACCCTTCGGCCTTCAACTCGCCATTGGCGTAATAGCTATAGAGCGCCGCGCCGTGCGGGTCGGTGAGCGCGATAGTCACCTTCTCGTCAAACGCCTTCAGACCAAGGCCCACGCCCGCAATCGTCCCGCCCGTACCTGCAGCGCACGTGAAGCCGTCGATGCGGTGCTCCATCTGCTCCCAGATTTCGGGCGCGGTGCTGTCGATGTGGGCGCGGCGGTTGGCGATGTTGTCGAACTGGTTGGCCCAGATCGCACCTTCCGTCTCCTCGGCAATGCGGCGCGAGGTGTGGACGAAGTGCCCCGGGTTCGAGAACGGCGCAGCAGGCACCAGCACAAGCTCGGCCCGCAGCGCCCGCAGCGTGTCCATCTTCTCGCGCGATTGCGTCTCGGGCATCACGATGACCGACTTGTAGCCGCGTGCATTGGCCACCAGCGCAAGGCCGATCCCGGTATTGCCCGCGGTGCCTTCCACGATGGTCCCGCCGGGCTTCAACACCCCGCGCTCCTCGGCATCACGCACGATCCACAGCGCTGCCCGGTCTTTCACCGAAGCGCCGGGATTGGCGAACTCGCACTTGCCGTAGATCTCGGCCCCTGCCGCCTCGCTCGGCCCTTTCAGCAGGACGAGCGGCGTGTTGCCGATGAGCGAAATGGTATCGGGTGCAATCGCTGGAGACATCATGCGCCCCGAGTTAGGGGCACTTCGCGCAAATGCCAACGAATTTGCGCTTGGGGTCCGCCAAGCCCTACTCGCGGCCGGCGCGGATCGCCCCGCCCCCTGCAAACGGCGCAACGGCAATGGCCACCAGACTGCACGCCCCCAGCAGCATCAGTCCGCCCTCGCCACCCGGCTGCAAGGACCCTGCGCCAAAGATCAGGAGCGGCACCGCCAACGGAATTGCCAGCAATCCGCCCAGCGCGGCCCCCGCCCGCAAGCCCGCAGTCAGCGCCGCAATCGTCACGCCAATCGCCGCAAGCCCCGGTGTGCCAAGCAGCAGCCCGACCTCGACCGTCCACAACTGCTGCGCATCGAGCGAGAGCAGCCCCGCCGAAATCGGCGCAGCCAGCATCAGCGGCACGCCAAAGCTCAGCCAGTGGGCGACGATCCGCACCAAAATCAGCGCCTCTTCCGATATCCCGCGCAAGGCCCACTGGTCGAACATGCCCGCTTCCACGTCCGGCTCGACCAGACGGTCCAGCGGCAGGATCGCGGCGAGCAGCGCCGCCACCCAGATCACCCCCGCCCCGGTCCGCGCCAGCAACCGCGCATCCGGCCCCACTGCGAAGGGAAACAGCATCGCCACTGCAAGGAAGAACAACAGCGGCAGCACAGCCCCGCCCCGCCCTTGCGCGCCGCGCGTCAGCAGCACCAGATCGCGCACGAAGATCGGCCAGAGCTTGCGGATCACGGCTGATAGTCCAGAAGCTCGACCACTTTCACCGCATCGAGCGAGAGCGGCTGATGCGAAGCGATGATCACGGCACCGCCTGCACCACAATGCGCCTTGATTGCGGCCTGCGCGATGCACGACCAATGCGTGTCCAGCCCGTTCAGCGGTTCATCCAACAGCCACAGTGGCGCCCCGCTCGCCGCAACGCGTGCCAGCGCTGCGCGCTTGCGCTGGCCGGTGGAAAGATAGCGCACCGGCACGTCAAGCAGGTCAGCCAGCCCGAAGTCGGCCTCCACCTGCGACGCACCGTCAATCCGCTGCCAGAACGCGAGAGCGCGCTCGAGTGGTTCGTGCCCATCAAGAGCCAGCCGCTCATCGGAAAGCGCCAGACCGCCCGTGCGCTCCACCGTCCCGGCAAAGGGCCGCAGCAGCCCTGCCAGGATACGGATCAGGCTCGATTTGCCGATGCCATTAGGCCCGGCCAGATGCACCACTTCGCCCTCGGAAAGGGCAAACGACAGCCCCCGGAACAAAATCCGGTCCCCGCGCCTGCAGGCAATATCCGTGGCGACGAGACCGCACTCTTGCATGGAAACACGCGATAGGGGAAACGGCGGCAACTGCCAAGGATGCCAGAAGGACCAATCATGACCGTAGCCCGCCTGACCGACGCCGAACGCGATTCGCTGCTGGCCGAACTCCCCGAATGGCAATTGCGCAGCGACGGCCTCGCCATCACCCGCACCTTCCGCTTCGCCGATTTCTCGGAAAGCTGGGCCTTCATGAACCGCGTCGCCCTCTACGCCGAAAAGGCCGACCACCACCCCGAATGGTTCAACGTCTACAACCGGGTGGAAGTGACGCTGACCACGCATGACGCCGATGGGCTGTCAGCAAGGGATGCAGCGATGGCGCGGGCGATGGAAACCTATCTCTGATGCGGCAATTTTCGCCTGGGCGACATCTGTGACCCAGCGTCGCCCCGGACCTGATCCGGGGGCCCGCTTTTCTCGGGCGGCACAAACAAAGCTCTCTACTTCCCCAAAGGCCGCTCCGCAGACCGCATCTGCTTGCGCAACGCCCCCGGCATCCAGCGTGAGGCAAACGCCAGCCGCCGAGCGGTCTTGCCGACGAGCGTATGCACCTTGTCGCCATGCACCGCCGCCCACGCCGCCTCGGCCACCTCGCGCACCGGCGTGATCTCCAGCCCCGCGCCGCGCACGCGAGTGCGGATATCCTCGTTGCTGGCTCGGTTGGGGGCGTGGTCGAGCAGCGGCGTCTCTATGAACCCCGGCATCAGGTCGCGCACCTTGATCCCGTCATCCGCCCATTCGCCATCCAACGCTTCGGTAACCGCACGCACCCCGAACTTGGTCGCCGAATAGACCGACGCCCCCGGCGAGCCATATATCCCCGCCGCACTCGCCGTGTTGAGCAGGCACGATCCCGGCCCGCTTGCCTTCAACCATGGATGCGCCGCCTGCGCGCCGAAGATCACGCCCTTGAGATTGATGTCGAGCGTGCGTTCGATTTCCTCGGAAGTCAGGTCAACAATCGCCCCGCCAATCGGAATCCCGGCATTGTTGAACACCACATCGATCCCGCCGCCCGCAGCCTTCGCGCAATCGGCCAGAGCCTGATCCCACGCCGCCCGGTCGCGCACGTCCAGCTTGTGCAGCGCGCTTTGCCCCGGCGGCAGCAGCGTCGCGGTCTCGGCCATGCCGTGCTCGTTGATGTCCGCTATCCCGACGAACCAGCCGCCTTGCGCAAAGCGCTGCGCCACCGCGCGCCCGATGCCCGATGCGCCCCCGGTTATGAAGATCGTCTTGCGCGCCACGCGGCCCCTCCTGCTCACATTATTGTCAGCAGCAGATTACAGCGCCGGATTGTTATAGCAATGCCATGTAAAGATCGCCGCCGCCCCGCGATGGGGCCGCCAGTCCTCGGCCAACTCGCGCGTTTCCTTTTCGCTCGGTCGTTCGGCAAGGCCCAGCAGCTTGCCCAGCCCCACCTGCACCGCCAGATCGCCTGCGGGCCAGATGTCCGGGCGTCCTTCGGCGAACAGCAGGTAGATCTCCGCCGACCAGCGCCCGATGCCCTTGATCCTGACCAGCTCGGCAATCGCCTCCTCGTCGTCTGCTGGCAGCGCCTCGAGATCGAGTTCGCCCGATACCACCAGCTGGCACAACGACCGCGCGTAACCCTGCTTCTGCCGCGAAAGGCCACAAGCCCGCAGCGAATCGAAATCGGCGGCCAGCAAGTCCTGCGGCGGCATGTCCTCGCCCAGCAGCGCCTCCAGCTTGTTCCAGACCGAAGTGGCCGCCGAGACGCTCACCTGCTGCCCGACGATGGTGCGCAGCAGCGTGCGGTAACCGGTCTCACGGATGCGCGGCTCGGGATAGCCGACGCGCTCGATCGCGCCTGCCAGCAGCGGGTTGCTCGCCGCGATGTGGTCCAGCCCTTCGCGAATGGCCTGCGCCGTCAGTCCCACCCTAGTTCTCCGCAACAGAGTTTTGGCCGGATCGGCAGTTGCCAAACCCGATAGGGCGCGATAGCAGCGCCGTCCAAAGGCGAACAGGGGGCGCGGGGACTGCGTTTGTACCCGTCGCCGCATTTGGAGAACGAACGATGCCGAAGATCGTGGTTGTCAATCGTGCGGGTGAAGAGAAGACGGTCGAGGCCGATGCCGGCCTGTCGGTAATGGAAGCGATCCGCGACAACGGATTCGACGAGCTGCTCGCGCTGTGCGGCGGCTGCTGCTCGTGCGCGACCTGCCACATCTACGTCGACCCCGCGTTCGCAGACAAGGTCTCGCCGATGAGCGAAGACGAGAACGACCTGCTCGACAGCTCGGACCACCGCAACGAAACCTCGCGCCTGTCCTGCCAGGTTCAGCTGACCAGCGCGCTTGACGGCCTGCGCGTGACGATCGCGCCGGAAGACTGATTTTCCGCGCCTTTGCGCCGACTGAAAGGGCCCGCCTCCACCCGGAGTGCGGGCCTTTTTCTTGTCCAACGCTCGGCTCCAACGCTCGGCGCGGTGCCTTTCCGCCTGATGCACCGAACGACTCCCGACCACCTGTGTCCATCGCTGGAGGCGCGCGGAACGGAGAACCGCTACGCACCCTTCGCAGGAGATCATGTCGTCCGTGCATTTTTTCCAGGAACCATTTTGTGGCTCGTGCGTGAACCTCTCCCCATGCACCTTCCACCTCTTCAACGACGGCTCTGGACGCGCAAGATTTGAAACCGAAACAGGTTTCCTGCGCAATTAAGTTTACCCCTAACGATAGGTATGTCTAAATATCTTCCAATTTGCGACGAACCGTTTCTGAGAACATTTTATATCTATCTTTCAGTATCTTGTTACATGAACACAACACTAACTAACGTTTAATGTGGGAACTCCGGTTTCCCGTTTGAACGCGGCGATCTGCCTCGCCACACAGGCGCCTCTCTCCCCCCAGCCGCTAGCCGACCGCACTCGCGGAGGCCACGCAGCGAGGTGGAAGGGCCTGCTTCCAGTCCATGGAAACAGACGTTCAGGACAAGAGGACTGCCACGTGAACATCAAGTATCTCTCCGCGCTCCGTACGGGCGCAACACCGCTGGCGATGGGCTTCGCGCTGATCTCCACCGCGGCTTTCGCGCAGGACGCGTCTACAACTGCCGCGCCGCAAAGCGTCGATTGCAGCACGACCCCCGACGATCCCAGCTGCGGCGATGCCCAGACCATCGTCGTCACCGGCTCGATCCTGCGCCGCACCGATACCGAGACCGTCTCGCCGGTCACCACGGTGACGCAGGAGAACCTCGATCAACGCGGCATCTCGACCGTGCAGGAAGGCCTGCAGACGCTGGCCGCCAACAACGGCCCGGCGCTGACCAACTCGTTCACCGCCAATGGCGCCTTCGCAGCCGGTGCCTCGGCCATCTCGCTGCGCGGCCTTTCGACCAACTCGACGCTGGTCCTGTTCGACGGCATGCGTGCCGCCTATTACCCGCTGGCCGATGACGGCTCGCGCAACTTCGTCGACCTCAACACCATCCCCGACGACATCGTCGACCGCGTGCAGGTGCTGCGTGACGGCGCTTCGGCAGCCTATGGCGCCGACGCGATCGCGGGCGTGGTCAACATCATCACCAAGCGCGAATTCAAGGGCGTGCGCGCACGGGGCGAAGCCGGCGTATCCGAGCGGGGCGATGCGCCGCAGTATCGCCTCTCGCTGACCGCCGGCAAGGGCGACATCGAGGAAGACGGCTACAACGCCTATGTCTCGGGCTTCTACTATCGCAGCAAGAAGCTGATGAACCGCGACCGCGGCTATCCGTTCAACACCGACAACCAGACCGGCGTGTGCTCGCCCGATGGCGATTGCGGCAGCGATGATCGCCTCAACTCGCCGACGGCCACCAGCTACACCGGCTTCACCGGCCCGCTGATCGTTCGTCCCTATGACGCCACGAACACCACAGCGCTCGGCCGCTTCCAGCTCCTTAACAACGTTGGCTGCGACAGCGCCTACACGCTCACGCCGGCGCAGCTTGCTGCCAGCGCTGCCGCGCCGTTGCAGACCTGCACCGTCGATCTTACGCGAAAGTACGGCGTGATCCAGCCTGACATCGAGCGCTGGGGCGTCTCGGCCCGCGTCACCGCCGCGCTGAGCGACAGCATCGAAGCCTACGCCGAGTTCAACTTCCTGCAGAGCAAGTCCTCGTACACCGGCCTGCCGGAACAGATCGCGCGCAATTCGAACGCCGGCATCCTGTTCCCCGGCTTCTCGACCTCGAACAACTCGGCCACCCGCGCGCCCGGTTCGTTCGCGCTGACCCTGCCGGTCTACGTCTGCGCCACCGGCGTTGGCGATGCCAGCGGCCTCAACACGGGTTGCAATGCCACCAACGGCACGCTCAACCCGAACAACCCGTTCGCCGCTGCCGGACAGCTGGCGCGCATCCAGGGCCGCCTGTTCGACCGTCCGACCTTCAACGAGACGCGCAACCGCGCCTATCGCGGGGCCATCGGCATCAAGGGTGACCTGACCGACACCATCAACTTCGACTTCGGCGCGACCGCGATGCATGACGACCTGCGCCGCCGTCAGGAAGGCTATGTCTACATCGCCAACCTGCTGACCGCAGTTGCTCGTGGCACCTACAACTTCGTCGACCTGACGCAGAACACGCAGGCCCAGAACGACTTCCTGCGTCCGACGCAGATCCTGAACGCCACCTCTGACCAGGTGCAGTTCCAGGGCACGCTCGGCGCGGACCTGATGGAACTGCCGGGCGGCAAGCTGCAGGTCGCGGTGGGTGCAGGCGCCCGCTACGAAGCGGTCGACGCACCTTCGGGCAACCCCGACACCTTCGGGCCGACGCAGCGCTACTTCACCCTCAATGCCTTCGGCACCAAGGGCAGCCGCTGGGTCTATTCGGGCTTTGCCGAAGTCAACGCGCCGATCCTCGAACAGGTCGAAGTCAACCTCGCCGGTCGTTACGACAAGTATTCGAGCGGCCAGAACGCCTTCAGCCCCAAGGCCGGGATCAAGTTCAAGCCGATCGACCAGCTGCTGATCCGCGGCACATGGTCGAAGGGCTTCCGCATCCCGTCGTTCGGCGAGGCCAACGCCCTGCCGACCACCGGGTTCGTGACCAACACCTCGGCGGCGTTCAACGACGCCTACCTCAGCCAGTACGGCTGCACGGTCGCCACGTTCAGCGATTGCCCGACCTATATCCGTTCCGGTTCCTACGGCCAGACCACGCTTGCCTCGCCGAACCTGAAGCCGGAGCGTTCGCGCAGCTTCACGGCGGGTATCCTGTTCGAACCGATCCGCAACTTCAGCATCTCGGTCGACTACTACAACATCAAGAAGACCGGGGTGATTGCCCAGCCTTCGAACTCGCCCGCGCTGCTGGCCTACTATGCCGGACAGCCGATCCCGGCCGGTTACACGGTGATCCCGGACGCGGTCAGCCCCGACTTCCCGAACGCGACGCCGCGCATCGCCTTCGTCCAGTCGCAGCTGATCAATGCCAACACGCAGCGCGTCTCGGGCCTCGACTTCCAGATCGACGGACGCGTCAACCTGACCGACAACATCCGCTTCACCAGCCATCTCGAAGCCAGCTACATCATCAAGCTGGAATCGGACCTGACGGCGAGCGGTGGCGGGGTCGAGCGCTATGACGGCACGCTCGGCAACTTCAACCTGACGGCAGGTTCGGGCACGCCCAAGTGGCACGGCTACTGGCTGAACGGCGTGCAGTTCGACGACAACCTCGAGATCAACACCACCCTCAACTACTTCGGTGGCTACAATCTCTCGGCCGTCGACCAGGGCACCGGCTACAAGGACTGTGGTCTGAACCCCGGCTACAGCCCCTCGGGCTGCGACGTGCCGCGCTACATCACCTTCGACCTGCAGACGCGCTTCAAGGTCAACGACCGCTTCACGCTGTCGCTCACCGCGCTGAACCTGTTCGACAAGATGCCGCCGGTGGATGTCGTGACTTACGGTGCATACCTCTACAACCCGATCCAGGGCGGACAGGGCATCCTGGGCCGTTACTTCAAGGTTGGCTTCCAGGCCGACTTTTAAGTCCACGTCGCGTAGTCTCTACGAAAACTAGTCTCTACGTCACGTTTCCAGAAACTGAAGGGGCGGCATCTCGCGATGTCGCCCCTCTTTTTTGGTGCATGCGGCCCAAGCGCACGCAAAAATGCCTGCGCCTCCGCGAAGGCGGTGGCCACGGTGTTGTTACTGAACATCAGAGTAAGCCGACTGAGGTCCCCGCCTTCGCGGGGACGCAAATGCTTTGATGTCAGTTAGAGCCGCAGGCCCGCCGTCTCGTCCAGACCGGACATCAGGTTCAGCGACTGCACCGCAGCGCCGCTCGCCCCCTTGCCCAGATTGTCGAGCACGGCAACCAGTCGCGCCTGCTCACCATCGGCGCTGCCCATCACGTGCAGCGTCAACCCGTCCCACGGCTCCATCGATGCGCGCATCAGCATCTCGCCATCGGCAGGAAGATCCTGCGCCACGGTCACGACCGGCGATCCGGCATAGAATTGCGTCAGCGCCGCGCGCAGCAGATCGGCGGGCACGTTGCCCGGCATCACCCCCAGCGCCAGCGGGATCTCCACCACCATGCCGCGATGGGCATTGACCACCGCAGGGCTGAACAGCGGCGCGATGGCAACGCCGGTATAGCGCTGCATTTCCGGCACATGCTTGTGCCCGAAGGTCAGGCCATAACCGCGCCAGGCGATGTCCGTATCGTCCTCGAACCGCCCGATCAGCGCCTTGCCGCCGCCCGAGTAGCCGGACACGGCATTGCAGCTATAGGGCCACGCGGCAGGCAGCAGGCCGTTGTGCACCAGCGGCGCAAGCAAGCCGATGAAGCCGGTGGGATAGCAGCCGGGGTTGGAAACCCGCTTGGCCGCTGCCACCGTCTCGCGCCCGACGATTTCGGGAAAGCCATAAGTCCAGCCATCGGCCACGCGGTGCGCGGTCGAAGCGTCGATCACTTTGGTGCGATCGTTGCGGATCATCGCCACGGCATCACGCGCGGCTTCGTCCGGCAGGCACAGGATCACCACGTCGGCATCGTTGATCGCCTCGGCCCGCGCCGCGTCATCCTTGCGGCGCGCGTCATCAAGCGCGATCAGCGCAAATTCGCTGCGTCCGGCAAGCCGCTCGGCAATCTCCAGCCCGGTCGTCCCAGCGGCACCGTCGATGAAAACCGATGTGGTCACTTCACCGCTTCCAGCTTGCTCATCTCGACATAGCCGACGAGCAGATCAGACTTGGCCTGTCCCCAGGCCCAGCCACCCGCGATGTCGAGCACGTCGAACACTTCGCCTACAGCCAAGGCGCGCAGTTCCACCGCATCGGCCTTGCCAGCCCCGCGCAGGACCGCGTCACCCTTGACTGCGTGCGGCATCGGCACGGCGTAGTGCGGCACGAAGTACTTCCCCGCGAGCCCGATGTGCGCAAGATCACCACGCACCGGCAGGTGCGGCTTGTCCGAGCGGTCCGACGGGCGCGTCAACTGGAGCGGGCCGGTCGGCAGGTCGGTGGAAAGAGGCATGGCTTCGACAGTCAATTCAGGGTGTCCCCGCAGCAGGAAAGCCGGGCGATTAGCGGCGTCGGCGCTGTCAGGCAAGCGGTGGCGCGTCACGAATAGCGGCTCTTGAGCAGACCCCAGGCTGAGCGCAGCCCCAAGGCATCGCCGCCCTTGGGACGGCCCGGCTTGCCCACAGGGCGCCATGCGAAAGTATCGAAGTGTGCCCAATCAATGCCTTCGCCGACAAAGCGGTCAAGAAAGAGCGCGGCCACGCTAGCCCCGGCAAAGCCGTTCGCGGGCGAATTCTGCAAATCGGCCACGTCAGACTTCAGGTATTCACGGTATCCCTCGTGCAACGGAAGCTGCCAGCACGGATCGTCCCGCTCGATCCCCGCGGACAGCAGCCCCTGCGCGGTTTCCGCCCGGCGCGCGAACATCGCGGGCAGATCGGGCCCCAGCGCGACGCGCGCCGCGCCGGTCAAGGTGGCGAAATCGATCACCAGGTCGGGCTTCAACTCGGTGGCGCGGGTCAGCGCATCGCCCAGCACCAGCCTGCCTTCCGCATCGGTGTTGGTGATCTCCACCGAAAGCCCTGCGCGTGACCGCAGGATGTCGCCCGGTCGGAAAGCGTTACCCGAGATGGCATTTTCCACCGCAGGAACAAGCACGTGCAGCCGGATCTTCAGGCCCATGGCCATGATCAGCCCCGCAAGTCCCAGCGCGTGCGCTGCCCCGCCCATGTCCTTCTTCATCAAGGCCATGCCCGAGGACGGCTTGATGTCCAGCCCGCCCGAATCGAAGCACACCCCCTTGCCGACGATGGCTACGCGCGGTTGTTTGGGATCGCCCCACTCGATCTCGATCAGGCGCGGCGCATGGCTGCGCGCAGCAGCACGGCCGACGGCGTGGACCATCGGATAGTCGTGCTCCAGCGCATCGCCCGACACGACATGGACCTCGGCATGATGCCGCTTGGCCAGAGCCCGTGCCTCGGCCTCGAGTTGCAGCGGCCCCATGTCCTCGGCGGGCGTGTTTACCAGATCGCGCACCATCAGCACCGCCGTCGCCTCGGCCAGCGCAGGCTCGATCAGCGCTACGTCCTTGGTCAGCAGCACGCGCGGTTCGGCATCCTTGGCGTCCTTGCGATAGCGGTCGAAGCGGTATTGCCCGGTCACCCAGCCATGCAGCGCCTTGCCCGGCTCACCGCCAGCACGCCGGTAGGTGCCGCCCGGCAGCACATCCGCCAGCTTGGCCATGCACCACGAAGACAGGTCATTGACGTTGGCCACGCCCGCCACGGCGAACCAGCCGTCGCCATCAGGCACGATCGCATGCTCATAGCCCCCGCCCTCGAACTTCTGCGCGGCGAGCGCGGCACGCTGCCCTCCGTTGAGGCTCTTGAGAAAGTCGGGCAGCGTTGTCTTGTCGACCAGATGGAGGGCAATGGCCTGCTGGCCGCGATCGGGCTGGATCAGCGCGTTTCTGTCAGTCATCTTGCACAAGGACATGCCGCATGGCGCGGCGCGTCGCAAGGCGCCGATTTCCCGGGTGAAGCCTGCCCGGATGAAACAGCCAGCGCGGACATCTCGCAATTTGCAGGCAATGTCGCTACATGGCGCGCATGACCGAATATCTGACCGTTGAAGACCACGACGTCCAATTGCGCGACGGCACCATCAAGCTCCATGGCCCCGCAGGCTTTGAAGGCATGCGAAAGGCCGGGCGCCTGGCCGCCGAAATTCTCGATGCCCTTGCCCCGCTGGTGGTGCCCGGCGTGCGCACCGACTATCTCGATGATGTCGTCCGCCAGATGACGCTCGATGGCGGCGCGGTTCCGGCAACGCTCGGCTATCGTGGCTACACCCATTCGTGCTGCATCTCGATAAACCACGTGGTCTGCCACGGCATCCCCTCGGAGAAGACCCTCAAGGACGGCGACATTGTCAACATCGACGTGACCCCGCTGCTCGACGGCTGGCACGGCGATTCCAGCCGCATGTATCTGGTCGGTGACGTGCCGCTGAAGGCCAAGCGTCTGGTCGACGTGACCTACGAATGCCTGATGATCGGAATCGAACAGGCAAAGCCCGGCGCGCGTCTGGGAGACATCGGCGCTGCGATTCAGGCCCACGCCGAAAAGCAGCGCTACGGCGTCGTGCGCGAATTCTGCGGCCACGGCCTCGGCCGCCTGTTCCACGACGCTCCTGAAGTGGTCCACGCCGCCCGCGCCGGAACCGGCCCTGAACTCAAGCCCGGCATGTTCTTCACGATCGAACCGATGATCAATCTCGGCAAGCCCGGCGTGAAGATCCTCGAGGACGGCTGGACCGCAGTAACGCGCGACCGTTCGCTCTCGGCACAGTTCGAACATTCCATCGGTATCACCGAGGACGGCTGCGAGATATTCACCGCCAGCCCCAAGGGATTGCACAAGCCGCCCTACGCAGACTGATCTTCAGTTCCTTACAGTCCGTCATTGCGAGCGTAGCGAAGCAATCCAGTGCGGCAGCGCAATGTGCTCTGGATTGCTTCGTCGCTTTGCTCCTCGCAATGACGATCGGGACGATTGATCTGCCCAAAAAACAGGCAGTCCTTGCGCAAAAATTGTGCATGATTTGAACAAACCTGCGCAATCTTGCGCATGTTGCCCTTACGCATTCGATTCAAATCTTGCCGAGCCCCTGATTTTACGGCTTTCGCGTTGCAGCGTGATCGCCTAGTGCTTTCCCTCAGCGCGTGGCACGATTCTTGTAAACTCGTAGTCACGCACGGGAACTCATTGCCGGAACGCCGCCGTGGCAGATTGTCATGGTCGGGTTCGGCCCGCGTTGCAGGGGTCTGAACGACGTGAAAAAGGTCGAAGCGATCATCAAGCCCTTCAAGCTCGATGAAGTAAAGGAAGCGCTGCACGAGATCGGCGTGTCGGGCATCACGGTGACCGAAGCCAAGGGTTTCGGGCGTCAGAAGGGCCATACCGAACTCTATCGCGGCGCCGAATATGTCGTGGATTTCCTGCCCAAGGTGAAGCTTGAAGTCGTGGTCGGCGATGCCCTCGTTGATCGTGTCGTCGAAGCGATTGCTTCGGCTGCGCAGACCGGCCGCATCGGCGATGGCAAGATCTTCGTGATCCCCGTCGAAAGCGCTCTGCGCATCCGCACCGGAGAGCGCAACGACGATGCTATCTGATCGGGCGATCTGATCGACAGCAAGATACCAGATTGAGGCTTGCCCGGACCTGAGTGTCCGGCAGGCAGCATAACGGGGGTGGCCTGTGGACGGGCAGCCTCCAGACAACCACCCCAGATACCCCCAGGCCTCTCCGCCGGGGCATTAAGAAGGACCAGCGATGGCAACTGCAAAGGACATCCTTGCCCGTATCAAGGACGAGGAAATCGAATGGGTCGATCTGCGCTTCACTGACCCGAAGGGCAAGTGGCAGCACCTGACCATGGTCTCGACCGTTCTCGGCGAAGACGAACTGGAAGACGGCCTGATGTTCGACGGTTCGTCGATCGAAGGCTGGAAGGCCATCAACGAGTCGGACATGATCCTCAAGCCCGACCTCGACGCCGTCTACATCGATCCGTTCTCGGCCTCGCCGATGCTGGTCATCTGCTGCGACATCGTCGAACCGTCGACTGGCGAGCTCTATTCGCGCGACCCGCGTTCGACCGCCAAGCGCGCCGAAGCCTTCGTCAAGGCCGGTGGCTTCGGTGATACCGTCTATGTCGGCCCGGAAGCTGAATTCTTCCTCTTCGACGACGTCAAGTTCTACGACGGCTATGACGGCAACGGCTTCAAGATCGACGATATCGAACTGCCGACCAACTCGGCCAAGGACTACGAAGGCGGCAACCTTGCGCACCGTCCGCGCGCCAAGGGTGGCTACTTCCCGGTCGCTCCGGTTGACAGCTGCGTCGACATCCGCGGCGAGATGGTCCGCACGATGATCGAAATGGGCCTGCCCTGCGACAAGCACCACCACGAAGTGGCTTCGGCCCAGCACGAACTCGGCCTGACCTTCGGCACGCTGGTTCAGACCGCTGACCGCATGCAGGTTTACAAGTACGTCGTGCAGCAGGTCGCACAGGCCTATGGCAAAACCGCCACGTTCATGCCGAAGCCGATCAAGACCGACAACGGCTCGGGCATGCACACCCACATCTCGATCTGGGAAGCTGGCAAGCCGCTCTTCGCCGGCAACGGCTATGCCGGCCTGTCGGAAATGTGCCTGTACTTCATCGGCGGCGTGATCAAGCACGCCAAGGCGCTGAACGCCTTCACCAACCCGACCACCAACAGCTACAAGCGCCTGGTGCCGGGCTATGAAGCCCCTGTGCTGCTCGCCTACTCGGCCCGCAACCGTTCGGCCTCGTGCCGCATCCCCTATGGCGCTGGCGCCAAGGCGAAGCGCGTCGAGTTCCGCTTCCCCGATGCGATGGCCAACCCCTACCTCTGCTATGCAGCGCTGCTGATGGCTGGCCTCGACGGGATCAAGAACAAGATCCACCCGGGCGAAGCCATGGACAAGAACCTCTACGATCTGCCGCCGGCAGAACTCGCTCAGGTTCCGACCGTGTGCGGCAGCCTTCGCGAAGCGCTCGACAGCCTCGAAGCCGATCACGAATTCCTGCTCCAGGGTGGCGTGTTCACCAAGGACCAGATCGAAGCCTACATCGAACTGAAGTGGCCGGAAGTGATGCGCTGGGAAACCACGCCGTCGGCCGTCGAGTTCGACATGTACTACTCGCTCTGATCCATCCGATCAGCGAAGACACGAAAGGGCGTCCGGGAAACCGGGCGCCCTTTTGGTTTGCGCCACCGCCTGCAGCGGGAAACGCACCGATTTGTGATTTTATCCACAGCGCACCAAAAAAATTCGACGAAGCGAGGTGAACTGTGATTGCCGCAGGATGAACGGAGGCGTGCAGGACTCCTCGAATCCCCCGAAATCCTTAGTGATGCTGCACATGCTAAAGAACGCGGTCGCAGCCTTCCTCGCCCTCTTCGCCTTTGCCGCCCTGCCCTCGGCAGCGCATGCCCGGCTGCAGTGCGTGACTTATGCCCGCCAGATTTCCGACGTCCAGATCAGCGGCAATGCGCGCGACTGGTGGAGCAATGCCGAAGGCAGCTACGACCGCGGCCAGCAGCCCAAGGCAGGCGCCGTCCTCGCTTTTGCCGGCACCCGCGCAATGCCCTATGGCCACGTCGCCGTTGTCCGCAAGGTTGTCGATGCCCGCCATATCCTGATCGACCATGCCAACTGGTCGGGTCCGGGCCTGGTCGAAAAGGGCGTCATGGCGATCGACGTTTCGGCCGCCGGTGACTGGAGCGAAGTCCGCGTGTGGTTTGCGCCGACCCGTTCGGTCGGCCTGCGCGCCAGCCCTGCCAAGGGCTTCATCTATCCCCGCACCATGACTGCTGACTCCGGCGCGGCCAAGCCCGCCAAGGGCTGACCAGAGACCGCTACTCAGGCCAGGCGGCGCTGCTTGCGCTCCTGCGGAACGATCAAGGCCTTCGCCTCCTCGCCAGGCATTGCCTCCCAGAACAGATGGCCCTGGATCATCTGGCACCCTGCCGCCTGAACCAGCGCCCGCTGCATCGGCGTTTCCACGCCCTCGGCCACGACCTTCATCCGCAAGGTGTGGCCCAGCGAGACGATCGCACGCAGGATCGAGTGCGCATCGAGATCCGCTTCGATGTTCTGCACGAATGAACGGTCGATCTTGATCCGGTCGAACTGGAACGAGCGCAGGTAGCTGAGCGACGAATAGCCGATCCCGAAGTCGTCGAGCGCGATGCGGAAGCCGCGATACTTCAGGCCCTTCAGCACATCGACCACATGGTCCGACCGGTCGAGCATGACCCCTTCGGTCACTTCAAGAATGAACCGGCGCGGGTCTGCCCCCGTCTCGCGCACAAGTGCATCGATGGTTTGCAGAAAATCGCTCGCCATGATCTGCAGCGGCGAGAGGTTGACCGAAATCTCGCAGTCGGACCAGTCGTGGCACTCGGTAAACACGCGGCGCAGCACCCAGTTACCAAGTGCCAGCATGAGCCCCGCCTGCTCGGCAACCGGCACGAACAGCCCTGGCCGGATCGAACCCCGCTCGGGATGGTGCCAGCGCAGCAGCGCTTCAAAGCCTAGCACGGCGCCGTCCGCCGCGTTGACAACCGGCTGATAGGCCAGCGTCAGCTCGTCGCGAACGATGGCGCGGCGCAGTTCCATCTCCATCTCCAGCCGCAGCTTGACCGAGGCGTCCATGTCGCGCGTGAAACGGCGATAGCGAGCGCGCCCGCGCTGCTTGGCGCGGTACAGCGCGATGTCGGCGCGGCGCAGCAGTTCGCCGGGGTCCTCGCTCTGCTCCGGTCCCCAGCTGATACCGCAAGAGAAGCTCACTTCGAGATTGTTGCCCGAGATCACGAACGGCTCGCGCGCGATGGCCATGAGCTGGCGCCCCAGCATATCTGCCGCCACCCGCCCGCCGGTCGAGCGGCGCAGCAACACGAATTCGTCGCCGCCGAAGCGCGATAGGAAATCCCCCGGCGGCAGCGAACGGCGCATACGCAGCGCCACTTGCCGGACCAGTTCATCGCCCACATGGTGGCCGAGAGTGTCGTTGACCACCTTGAAGCGGTCGATGTCGACATAGGCCACGAAAACATCGCCAAGGTCAGGCTGATCGACACAGGCCGCCAGTTCCTGCCGCAGACGCTGCATGAAGTGGGCACGGTTGGGCAGGCCCGACATTGCGTCGTGCAACGCGTTGTGCTGCGCCTGCGCTTCGCTCGCCACCAGTTCGCTGGTCGTGCGCCGCATGCGCCGCACGATGATCGCCCCGCCTGCCACCACGCCAACGAAGAACAGGATGTAGATTGCCAGCAATGGTGCAGTCTGGCGCAGGATCGCAGGCCCGGGCGGCTTGGAAATCCACGAGAACCATCCGATCCGCCGCCCCTGCGCGTCAGTCACCGCGAGGGCATTGCGCGCCGGATCGCTATCGGGCTCGGTCGAGAACTTCACCCCGTCCAGCAGCAGCGAGGATTGCAGGTCGTTGATCACCCGCTCATCCACATAGCGCACCAGCACGATATAATCAGGCTCGCCGTGCATGAGCGAAGGCGTGACGTCAGGCACGACCGAGGCCACCGCGACCATCGCCGGGTGGCCATCGAACGAGGTCATCGCCGAAAGCCCTCGCGACATCGGCAGGCCTTTGCTGTCGAATGGCCAGAGAACGCCGCCTTGCGGGCGCCATTCGGCCACATCCCGACCATCGTTGTCGCGTACCGACCGGCGGATCAGCCCTTTCACCGTCGCCCCGAGCTGCCCGTATCGGCAGTCCTGCGTCGTGCGCGGCCCCTGCCAGCACCGCACTGCAGTACCATCGAAACGGACGTGGTAGATCCGGTCGATGCGATGGCTGCCCCAGAAGTATCCCGCGAGGAAATTGCGGGCCCATTGCTCGGCATCGGGAGCATTGAGCTTCACCACAGCGTCATCCCAGACGACCTGCAATCTGTCGGCTTCGAGGATCTGGCGCTCGGTACGCTCGATGAAGCGCTCGACCAGCCGCTGCTCCTCGGTCCGGGCAAAGCGGTCCGCAATGCTGGTCGAATTGCTGAACGCTGCCACCAGCGCCGCCGTCAGCGCCACAAGCGCTAGGAAAGTGCCCACGACGATCCACACAGCTCCCGCCGCGCCGGAATCGTGCCGGATTCCGGCGCGCATGAAGGTGGGTCCCGTCCCCATGCTCCAAGACCTAGCAAGCGGTTCCGAATAAATGGTTATCGCTGAATAGGTTCTACGCCACAGGAACCGCGTGGCCCTCCATGGATTGATGGGCCAACGGGCGCGGGCGGGAGGAACGCATCGGAGACCCTCAATGCTTCTGACCATCGCGCTGATCCTGTTCGTCCTGTGGGCGCTGGGCGTCTTTGCCTTCAAGGTGACTGCCGGCCTTATCCACATCGTTCTCATCATCGCGATCCTGATAGGGCTGGTGCATCTGTTCCGCGGCCGACGGATCTGATCCACAGCGTCAGGTTGCGCTCCCGGTGACATGATCGGACACGGCCGGCAGGTTGCAGAATGCAACGCGGCTGCTTACCTTCCGTAGGGCAGGAGCCGGGCAGCTAAGTGTCCGGCCCACTCATTTTCGGGAGACACGGCAATGCGCGAGAGGCTTCAGCACTACATCGATGGCAAGTGGGTCGACAGCGAGGGCGGCAAGCGCCACGAAGTGATCAACCCGGCTACGGAAGAGCCCATCTGCGCAATCACGCTCGGCACGCAAGCCGATGTCGACAAGGCCGTGGCAGCTGCCCAGCGCGCCTTCAAGACCTTCAGCAAGACCACGCGCGAGGAGCGCCTTGCGCTGATGGATCGCATCGTCGCCGAGTTCAAGAAGCGCGCCCCTGATCTCGCCGTTGCGATGGCAGAGGAAATGGGTGCCCCGGTCAGCTTCGGCGGAACCGCCCAGGTCGGCGCCGGCATCGGCGGCTTCCTCGGCACCATGGCCGCGCTCAAGAACTTCAACTTCATGGAAGACAACGGCGCCTACAAGGTGGCTTACGAGCCGATCGGCGTGGTCGGCATGATCACCCCGTGGAACTGGCCACTCAACCAGATCGCCCTCAAGGTCGCCCCGGCGCTCGCCGCAGGCAACACCATGATCCTGAAGCCCTCGGAAGAGTGCCCGACCAACGCGGTGATCTTCGCCGAAATCCTCGATGCCGCAGGCGTTCCACCGGGCGTGTTCAACCTTGTCCAGGGCGATGGTCCCGGCGTCGGCACTGCGATCAGCTCGCACCCTGGCATCGACATGGTCAGCTTCACCGGCTCGACCCGTGCAGGCATCCTCGTCGCCAAGGCCGCAGCCGACACGGTAAAGCGCGTCCATCAGGAACTGGGTGGCAAGTCGCCGAACCTTGTCCTGCCCGATGCCGATTTCGCCAAGTACCTGCCCTCGACCGCCTCGGGCCCGCTGGTCAACACTGGCCAGTCGTGCATCTCGCCCACCCGCATCCTCGTGCCGCGCGAGCGTGAAGCAGAGGCCGCCGCATTCGTCTCGGCGATGTACTCGGCCACACCGGTCGGCGATCCGCTGCAGGAAGGCAACCACCTCGGCCCGGTCGTCAACAAGGCGCAGTTCGACAAGATCCGCGGTCTGATCCAGTCCGCCATCGACGAAGGCGCCAAGCTCGAGACCGGCGGCCCCGACCTGCCCGCCAACGTCAACCGCGGCTACTACATCAAGCCCACGGTGTTCTCGGGCGTCACGCCGGACATGCGCATCGCACAAGAGGAAATCTTCGGACCCGTAGCCACGATCATGTCATACGACAGCCTCGACCAGGCCATCGAGATCGCCAACGACACGGCCTACGGCCTCTCGGCCTGCATCACCGGCGATCCGGCCAAGGCGGCAGAAGTCGCCCCGGCCCTGCGCGCGGGCATGGTCGCGATCAACAACTGGGGCCCCACTCCCGGCGCACCGTTCGGTGGCTACAAGCAATCAGGCAATGGCCGTGAAGGCGGGCTCTATGGTCTTAAGGACTTCATGGAAATGAAGGCCATCAGCGGTCTCCCCGCCTGATCGACCTGACAACCGGAGTAGCAAGGGGTCGCTCGAAAGAGCGGCCCCTTTTTTCTGGCCTGTATGCTGTCGCAGACACGGCCACATGGCTCGGAAGAGAGATACTACGCTTCTGCGCCCAGCCTGAACGTCCTTAATAGTCCTTGCTGACCTTGAGGTTGAGGCTTTCATCGCCAATCGTCGACATCGTGCCGAGCAGCGCCAGCCAGCGCGTGATCCGGAACTCCACCGATGTCGCATTATAGCCAGCGCCATCGGTCACCAGTTCGACAAAGAACCGCCGCCCGATGTACTTGCCCACCGCGATGCTCGTGCCCGAACCCACCGTAGGATCGGCGCCGACGATGCGCAGCCGGTCAAGCCCGATCGCCGCACGCAGCTTGTTGATCGGATCGAGCCCGCCACCGCCGCGCAAGGATGCCAGCGCGGCGGCAAGCTGCACAGCTTCCGGCGCGGAAATCTGGGTGATCGAACTGCCGAACAGGATGCGGCTGAGCAGCTCTTCTTCGGGCAGCGCGGGTGTCGACGAGAACGCAATGTTCGGTTTCGTGCCGGTGCCTGTGATCGTGATCTTGGCGCTGATGTTGTTGGCATCGCCCTCAGCCACGATGTCCAGCTGCGGATCGACCGGCACTTCGCCGGCAAAACGGATGCGCCCGCGCGTCAGTTCAAACCGTTTGCCCGCAAACTCATAGCCGCCGCGCACAAGGTCTGCCGTACCGAAGATCTGCGGCGCTGCCGTCGATCCGCGCAGGCGAATGTCCGCGCCCCATTCGCTGTCGAGCCCCAGCCCGCGCACGTCGATCCGGTTCGCGCCCGCCGCGTCGATCAGGAAACGCCAAGGCACCGCTGCAACCTTGGGCGGCGCGGCATCGGCAGGGGCGTTCACTTCGCGCGTGGCGATGACCGGCAGGTCCTGCACCGCATTGGCCCGGCCCAGTGCCCAGCGCGCCCGCTCGATCCGCACACGACCGGCGATGGTCCCGCCGACCCCTGTGCTGACGATCCGCAAAGGCCCGGTCACTGTCGCGGCCATGTCGTCGCGGTTCACCAGCTGCGCGTTCTGCGCCGAAAGCCTGAGGTCGATGGAGGGACCGTGCTCGGAAAGCTCGGCCAGCCCGATCGTTCCGCTGCCGCTTACCCGCCCGCCATTGGCCGTCGTGCCGCTGAAGCGCGCAAGCTGCAGCGTCGAATCGGTGAAAGTGCCCGCCAGCTGCACCTGCCCGACGTCGGTACCGGTCAGCGTGCTCTGAACCCGCAACCCCTTCGACGCGACTGCGCCCTGCAGCACCGGTGCGGAAATCGTGCCCGAAACGTCGGCGCGCACGCCAACCGGCCCGGTCAGGTCGAACACCTCCACGCCGGTCAATCGCCACAGCGCATCGGCAGGCCCGGAATAGCGCAACTGCCCGGCAAGCCGTCCTCCCTCCAGCCGGTCCATGAACCCGCCACCACGCGGCAAGCCGCTGACGAGGGCCTGGAAGCGCCCGCGAATGTCGTTGCCCTCGCGGATCACCGTGCGCATCTGCAGCGCTTCGGGATCGAGCCGCGCCACCAGCGCAACGTCCACCGGGCGCGAAGTCAGCACGAGGCCGGAGCGCGACAGCCCCTTCACCATCAGCGCAGCATTGCCGGAAGGCGCACCCTTGCCGTCGTTGTTGTATTCCACGATGCCCGAGGCAATGCCGCCAAGGCCAAGATCGGCCACGACGATATCAACCACCGACAGCGGCATCCGCGACAGCAGCAGCCGCAGCTGCGTCGGCCCGCCCAGGACGTGGCCCTCGGCTATCAGGATGCCGCGACCAAAGCCGATCTGCGTCGGAGACAGCTGCCACCCCTCATTCTCACGCGTCAGCACCGCACGGCGAGGCATCGAGACCTGCCGCCCCGCATAATCGCCCGAAACATAAGCCACGATCTGGTCTGGCGAAAACGCTGCCGTTCCCTGCAGCGCAAAGCGCGTGCCCCTGCGGCCCGAGACGGCCGCCGTGACCGAGCCGCTACCGTCCTGCAGATAGGCGGCCGCCGAGAGCTTGCCGATAAACACCTTGCCCATGCCGATGCCCTCGGCCAGCAGCGTGCCTTCGATAGTCGAATGCCCGTCCTTGATCAGGCCGGTCGCGTCCACCTTGGCATTGCCGATGGATAGCGGCCGCGTTCCGCCGAACCGGGCATTGCGCGCCGTCACATTGGCATCGAAGCCCTGCCCGCCTTCACGCGGGGCGAGCGCAACCGTACCGTTCAGCCCACCGCCCGCCAGCGCGATCTGCCCGGCCACGCCATCTTTGCCCAATGTAACGCCACCGGTCACGTCGGTCTGCCACACGCGGAACTGCTGGATGTCGATCCGCGTCGCCCCGCCGGGCGGCATGAACAGCCCGAGCGTTCCGTTGAACGGCCCCAGCGTCGATTGCCCGCCCGTCTCGATACGGAAGCCCTCCGCGATCGGCGACAGCGCCACGCGCACGTCCTTCAGCCCTGCCGCCGGAAGCGGACTGGCGAAGACCAGCACGGCATTCGGCCCCTCGGCCGTCATCGCAGCTTCCACCGTGAACGGACCGTAATCGGTGTGCCGCCCGCTGCCCGTCAGCGATGCCGCCCCACCGGGCAGGACCTTGCCGTCGAGCGCCATCTGCAGCTTGGCCGAATTGATCGTCGCCTTGCGGAAGGTCACCGGCACCCGCTCGCCCAGCGCCAGCCCTCCGGCAAAACGCACGCCGCCGCCAGTCAGGGTCTGCAGCGTTGCGTTGTCGATCCGTGTCATCCGCCCGGCAAGGTTCGCCTGCAGCGTCCACGGCACGCCCTTGCCGATCTTGAACAGGATCTTGGCGGTGCCATCCACCGCGCCAAGGTTCTGCACGGCAAAGCCGCGCGCCACCACCGGCCCCGCCAGCGCATAGCCGCCGCGCGCCATGTCGCCCCGCAGCGCCAGTCTTGCACCGAGGCCCTTCATCGCCAGCGAGAGATTGTCAGACGTCAGCCTGCTGCCCTCGAACACCAGATCGCCGCCGATGCGCGCGCCGGGAAAGCGCGGATCGATCATCGCGTTGCCCGTCACCACCCGCTGCGCGGTCACCGCCAGCGGCAGAACAAAGCGTTTGCCGTCCCACGTCGCCGTGCCGGTGGAGTGCAGCCCCTGCGCATCCAGCGTGCCCAGCTTCAGCCGTTGCACGCGCACTTCGTGTTCAATCGAAAGGTCGGAGAACGCGCCATCCAGCGTCGCATCAATCGCCACGCCCGACAGCTCCGGTGCCGAAATCAGCGCCTGAGGCTTGAGCACCAGAGCCCGGACCTTCAGCTCTTCCGCCTCGTTCTGCGCCAGATCGAGCTTGCCCTTGGCCGAAACCTTGAACGCATCGCCCGCCGTGCGCAGCGCGCCGTCGAAAGCATTGCCCGCAAACGTGCCGTCATAAAGCACCGAAAGCGCCGACCCCACCGCCTGCGCCGCCGTGCCCTTCACCAGCCCGCCCGGCCAGGCCTGTCCGGCGAGGCGGTAATTGCCCGACTGGTTGCCCAACTGAAACGCCGCCAGCCGCTTGCCGCCCATCGTGGCATAAGCCAGCCCGTCCCAGCGCGACCAACCGCCCTTGCCGAACACGTCGGCACGGATGTCGCCATCGGCACCCACCATCTTGGCGATCATGCCATCCTTGGGCGAATTGTAGGCCAGCCGCAGGTCGAACTTGTCACGGTCAGGCTCGCTGTCGAGCCGGAACAGCACCCGGTCACCGGCGATCCTGCCTGCCACGTCGACAATCGCGTGCCCGCCGCGAATGTCGGCCTTGGCCAGCACGTCCACCCGCCGCTTCTGCCCGGCCATCGCCTCGGACACGGTCAGGTTGTCGATCACCAGCTTGTCGATGCGAATGTCGAAGTCCGGCAGGATCGGCGCGTTCTTGTCCTCGCTCGGCCGCAGACGCGGTGCGCGGCGCAGGACGCCGCGGTGCAGCGCCAGCAGCCGCACGTCGAGCCCGGTCTTGAGCCACGCCAGCGGCCGCCAATCCAGCTCCGCCTCGGGCACGGTCAGGAACACACCTTCCGGATCGCTCACCCGGATGTCACGCAGCTTGGCCGCGCCATAGATCGACCCGTCGATCCGCCCGATCTCGATCCTGAGGCCAGATCCCGGCGTGATTGCCGCAATCCGGTCCGCCACGAGCCTGTGCCCAAGCGAGGAATCGAGCACCACCAGCGCCGCCAGCAAAAGCGCCAGCCCCGCCACCGTCAGGATTGCCAACCGCTGCGCAAACCCGCGCACGAACCGCGCGCGGCGCGAGCGCACAGGCCTTGTCGGCTCGGCAGCGGGGGCGACTTCGTCCGCCATCAGAACGCTTGCCCCAGCGCCACATAGACCCCGATCCGGCTGTCCCCCTTCGAGGGATTGAGCGGCGTGCCAAGGTCGATGCGGATCGGCCCGAAGTTCGTCTGGTAGCGCAGGCCGATGCCCGCCCCGAACTTGATGTCTCGCAGGCGCGGCGTCGTCGTCGTATCGACGGCACCGGCATCAACGAACGGCACAAGGCTCACTGCCCCGCCCATCAGCCCGGTCTTGACGCGCGCCTCGAGCGAGAACTCGCTCAGCGCCCGGCCGCCACTCGGCTCGCCCGCCGTGTCGCGAGGGCCGATCAGCTGGAAGCCATAGCCGCGCACCGATCCGCCGCCACCGGCATAGAACCGGCGCGATGGCGCGATATTGGTGATGTCGGTGCCGACAATCGTGCCGAACCGCACGCGCCCGGCCACGACCAGCTTCTCGCCCATCGGCTGGTAGTAGCTGGCATCGAACTGCGCCTTGCCATAGCTCGACCGCACGCCGTTGAGCACCGACACCTCGGGAGAAACGCGCAGGCCCACGCGGAAGCCGCGCGTCGGATCGAGCAGGTTGTCGCTGCCGTCATAGGCCGCGCGCATCGGCAGCGCGCCAATGAAGTAGGTCTTGCGCCGCTCGTTGGCGAGGATAGCGGCCGCATCGCGTTCGCCCGTCGCCAGCACCTCGACGCCGGCCGAGAAAACCCATGGCTTCTGAAACAGCAGCGTCGTCTGCCGCTCAAGCCCCGCCGTGAACGAGATCGTCCGCGCCTCGAACGCACTGCTCTTCTGGTTTCGCCCATAGAGATCGGCATTGAGCACGATGTCACGCGTCAGGAAGTTGTTGCGGCGGAAGGTCACCCCCGCCAGCTGCTCTTGCGTACCGGCCACCGCGCGCACGCGCACCATGCCTTCGGGCGGGAAGAAATTGCGGTGCTCCCAACTTGCTTCCACGCGGAAACCTTCGCCGCTCGAATAACCGACCAGCCCCGCAATCGTGCGCAAGGGCGCAGGCGTCAGCTTCACGTCGACATCGACCGTCCCCGGCTGCCCCGCCGCCGGACTCGTGACCTCACGCGCCTCGACCGTGACCGAGGACACCAGCCCTGTCGCCAGGATCGCCTGACGCAGATCATCCACTTCCGACCGCTTGAACCGCTCACCCGGATCGAACCGCGCAATCCGCTGCAGGTGCCGCGAACTCAGGAACTTCTCGCGCGAGGAATTGATCTTGCCGAAGGCATAGACCCCGCCCGGCGTCACCGGTACGGTAAGGTCGCCTTCGCGCCGCTCATGGTCGATCAGCAGATCAGGATCGCCCAGCTTGGCAAAGGCATAGCCAGTCTCGCCCAGCGCCGTCTGCAGCGAAAGCCGCTCGGCCACGATCCGGTCCGAATTGATCGCATCGCCGGTGTTGAGCTTGAATGCGCCGCGCAAGACCTCGTAATCCGCGCCCGTCGCCGCAAGATCGCCCAGCGCAATCTTGCCGACATGATACTGCGGCCCCGGCTGCACGTCATAGCGCACGACGACCTTCTCGACGTCAACCGGACCCGCCGCCTCGCCCTCGGCGCGCTCACCCAATCCGCCAAGCGTCTGGTAAACCTGCGCGTCGTAATATCCATAAACCCGCAGCACCTGCTGCAAGGTCTCGCGGTCGGTCCGCGCGCGGCGGACGATCTGGGCGAGGTTGTCCTCGTCGTCATCGAACGACTTGAGGCTGGAAAGTCCGGCAAAGCGGCTGACGATCTGGTCTTCCTCGGCAATCGCCTCCTTGCCGCTCGGAAACGCCACTTCGACCTGCTTGCCCACCCGCGAAACGTCGGCATCGGCGAGCCGGACGCTGGCAGGAGCATCGGCATCCTGCTGCCCGGGCAAAGCCTCAACCGCAGCATCGGTGCTCTGCTCTGCCACGTCGATGTCGGGATCGGGCGAGAGCGGCTCGATCGCGGGAAGCTCGCTGCCATCGGGCCAGGCTATCGTCATGCCGGGAATGTCAGGCATGGCTGTGTCGGCTTCGATCTCCTCGATCACCGTCGAAGGCGGCGCGCCGGTCCGCGCGGCATCAGTATCCTGCGCCCAGGTGTCGGGGTCCTGCACCGCCGCATCCGGGATCAGCGCCTCCAGCTCCTGATCGGCCTGCATCGACTGTGCAAAGGCATGGCCGCCCGGCAACGCCAGGGCCATCAGCGCGGCCAGAACGCGAACCAGCGGCCGCTCAGCTGCGGGCGTAGCGCTCCTGCGCGCCGTGAACGCCATCCTTGAGACCGCCTTCGATGGCAGGACGTCCGTCGTCTCCGCCATGGGCACGCCGCGCGGAAACAGCCCGCTCGATGGCGACAGCCTGTGCAGCAGGTTCGAACCGTTCCCAGCCATCGCGGCCCAGTTTCTCCATCGGCCGGAAGCGCACCTTGTACTGCATGCGCTCCGATCCTTCGACCCAGTAGCCGAGATAGACATAAGGCAGCCCGACGCGGGCCGCATGCTGGATATGGTCGAGGATGATGAAAGTGCCAAGCCCGGACCGCGTCTCGTGTTGTGGATCGTAGAAACTGTAGATCATCGAGAGACCATCGCCCTGCTCGTCGGTCAGACAGGCCCCAACCAGTCTGCCCTGCGAGCCGTCCACGGTCGGCTCCCTGTATTCGATCACGTAACTCTTGACCGGGGTGTGTTCCACCATGTCCGCGAAATCCATCTCGTCCATGGCTGCCATCCCCCCGCCCGGGTGACGCACGGCAAGATAACGCTGCAACAGCTCGAACTGTTCCGGCGTGGACCACGGTTTGCAGACACTTGCCACGAGATCGCTGTTGCGCTTCCAGATGCGCTTCTGCGTCGATGAAGGCTGGAACTCCTGCGTGACGACCCGAACCGATATGCACGCCGAGCAATCGATGCAGCTCGGCCGGTAGGCAACGGTCTGGCTGCGACGGAATCCGATCCGGCTCAGCGCATCGTTCAGTTCGTCGGCATTGGCACCCTTCAGCTCGGTGAAAACCTTCCTCTCGTTCCGACCCGGCAGGTACGGGCACGGCGCGGGGCTGGTGACGAAGAAGCGCGGAAAGCGGACGGGCGCGGTCACGGCGTTGATGATGCTCCTCAGGCCGGACTATCCGGTCTGTCAGCAACAAACATGCATCACTGCGGCGAATCCTAAAAGCCTGTTAACTACGTTCCGGTGCACAAATTGGCACCAGATCGTGCCCGAAACGGCGATTTGCCCGCGCCATTCGTCCGCGTCCGGTTCCGGGACACAGTCTGCTCCGAACCTTAACACCCGTTCGGATCGAATCGGATCAGCCCAGAGTTCAGCCGAGTTCGACCTGTTCGAGGTCGTATCCCTTGGCCCGCAACCCTGCGACGAGACGGTCGATCTGCTCGCGGTCACGCGCCTCGCACTCGATCTCCGCCGTAAGCCCCTTGGCCGGGAGCGAGGTAAAGATGCGCTGGTGCCAGACCTCGAGGATATTGACCTGGTGGCGATTGAACTCCTCGACCACCTTGAACAGCGCGCCGGGCCGATCCTGCAGCGTGATGCGCAAGCGCCCAAGGCGTCCTGAGCGGGCAAGATCGCGCAGCAGCACGTTGGCAAGCAGCCGCGTGTCGATGTTGCCGCCGCACAGCACGATGCCAACCTTGCGTCCGGCAAAGCGCTTCTTGTGCGTCATCACCGCGGCAAGCCCTGCCGCGCCCGCACCTTCGACTACGGTCTTCTCGATCTGCAGCAACAACGCCACCGCGCTCTCAAGCGCCGCCTCACTCACCAGCACCACGTCATCGACGATCTGCGCCAGCACCTTCGAGGTGAACTCGCCCGGCTCCTTCACCGCGATGCCTTCGGCCAGCGTATCGCCACCGCAAGGCAGTTCGAGATGCTTGAGCTTTGCATACATCGAAGGGAACAGCTGCGCCTGCACGCCGATCAATCCGATGCCCGGCTTGATCCCGCGCGCCGCTGTGCCCATCCCCGAAAGCAGCCCGCCGCCGCCGATAGGCACGACGAGCGTCTCGATCTCAGGCGCATCTTCGAGCATTTCCAGCGCAACCGTGCCCTGCCCTGCCGCCACGCGCGGATCGTCGAACGGGTGGACGAAGGTCAGCCCCAGTTCGCCCTCAAGCTTGCGCGCATGGGCATAGGCTTCGTCAAAGGTCTCGCCTTCGAGCACCACCTTGCCGCCGACCGACTCGGTCTGCATCACCTTCACCGTCGGCGTGGTCTTCGGCATGACGATGGTTACCGGCATGCCTAGTCGCGTGCCGTGATAGCTCAGCCCTTGCGCATGGTTGCCGGCCGATGCCGCGATCACGCCCCGCGCACGCTGTTCATCGGTCAGTTGCAGCAAGGCATTGAGCGCGCCGCGCTCCTTGTAGGCGGCGGTAAACTGCAGGTTCTCGAACTTCAGCCAGATATCCGCGCCGGTAATCCGGCTCAGCGTCTTGCTGTAAAGCGTGGGCGTGCGCACCACCTGGCCCGAAATTCGCTCTGCCGCCGCACGAACATCGGCGAGGGTGAGCAGGGACGTTCCCTGGGTTTCGGGCTTGAGCGCTACGTTTTCCATGGCCGCGCCCTAACGGAAAGCGGCCCCCAAGAAAACCTCAAGCTTTTACGGAATCGGCCTCACCCGCCACCAGCCAGCGGAAACCGAGCACGGGGACCATGGCTGCCATGATCGCCGCGCTGTCAGCCACCCAGTCGCGCCAGTCCGAATCGCGATGGAGAAACGGGATCAGCTGCACCACCTCGATGCCCGCGCCGATCAGCGACAGACACAGTGCAGCGCGCAGCAGCGCAGCGCGTGGCCAGCCAATCCCGGCGAGCACGGTCAGCGTAAAGAACGCCAGCATATGCGCGAACTTGTCGCCCAGATCGTCGATCGGCAGTGTCGGCGGCTTGGGCAGCACGGCCATGACCAGCGCAAAGGCCAGCGCTGGCCAGAAGGCTGTGCGCGCAACTTTTGAAACCAGATCGGAAAAGCGTTCCATGGTCGGCGCTTATGGTATCGCACAAGCAGGCTGGCAAGCACCGGAAGGGTTACGCCACAATAGCGCCCACACAGGCGCGCAGGACCACTGGCACTGACGCGAAAACGGGATATGAATGCCTGCATGAGCGAACAGACATCAGCAGCAGCCGAACCGGCAAACGTTTCCTTCCTGGGTCTTGGCGTGATGGGGGGCGCGATGGCGCGCCACCTCGGCAAGGCCGGACACCACCTCACGATCTACAACCGCACGACGGCCCGTGCCGAGGCTTGGGTAACCGCCAACCCCGGCCTTGCCACCCGCATCGCCACCAGCCCTGCCGAAGCGGCAGAGGGCGCGGACGTGGTGATTACCTGCGTCGGCAACGACGATGACCTTGCCGATGTCGTGCTCAGCCCCAACGGCGCCTTCTCCACGCTCAGGCGCGGCGCACTCTATATCGATCACACCACCGTCTCGGCGCGCATCGCCCGCCAGATCGCGGTCGAGGGACGCGACAAGGAACTGCTTTGCGTCGATGCCCCCGTCACCGGCGGCCAGTCGGGCGCGGAAGCGGGCACGCTGGCGATCATGTGCGGCGGCAGCGCCAAGGCTGTCGATGCCGCGCGCCCCATCCTCGCGGCCTATGCCAAGCGCGTGGTCCACGTCGGCAAGTCCGGCGCGGGGCAAACTGCCAAGATGGCCAACCAGATGTGCATCGCAGGCGCGCTGGCGGGTCTGTCCGAAGCCATCCGCTTTGCCCAGATCGCCCATCTCGATATGGACAAGGTGTTCGAAGCCATCTCGGGCGGCGCCGCCCAGTCGTGGCAGATGGACAACCGCTTCCACACCATGGCCAAGGACGAATTCGACTTCGGCTTCGCGGTGGACTGGATGCGCAAGGACTTGGGCCTTGCCATGGACGAAGCGCGCAATCTCGGCGCCAGCGTCCCCGTCACCGCTCTCGTCGACCAGTTCTACGTCGACGTGCAGGCCATGGGCTATGGCCGCGAAGACACCTCGGCCCTGATCCGCCGCCTGCCGCGCCGGACAAAGAAGGCATGAAGCGCGCCGCTTTTGCCGCGCTGCTCCTCGCCACCACCTCTGCTGCCCATGCCGATACCCTGATCGATAACGTCCGTGGGCAGACCATCGGCGTGAACGGTCAGGTCGAAGCCTTCACCGGCCTGCTGTTCGACAATGCTGGCACGATCAAGCGGGTGATCCACACAGGGGACAGGAAGCCAAAGCCGCGCAAGGAATACCAGTACCACCTCGACGGGCAGGGCCGCGTCATGCTGCCGGGCATGATCGACGCCCACGTCCATGTCATGGACATCGGCTTTGCCGCGCTGAGCCTCGACCTGTCGGACACCACCTCGCTTGCCGATGCGCTGGGCCGCATCGCGAAGTTCAGCGCCGAACACCCTGACCGGCCATGGATCATCGGGCGCGGCTGGAATCAGGAACTGTGGAAGCTCGGCCGCTTCCCCACCGCCGCCGAACTCGATGCCGTCACCGGCGCGCGCCCCGTCTGGCTCCAGCGCGTCGACGGCCATGCCGGATGGGCCAACAGCGCCGCGCTCAAGGCCGCAGGCGTCACCGCCGCTACCAAGGACCCCGCAGGCGGCAGCATAGACCGCGCGCCCGACGGCTCCCCGCAAGGCGTCCTCGTCGATGCCGCGATGGAACTGGTCGACTCGAAAGTCCCCGCCCCCCGCGCAGAAGACCGCGACCTCGCCCTCGCCAATGCCCAGCAGATCCTGTTCAAGCGCGGCGTCACCGCCGTGGCGGACATGGGCACCGGCATCGAGGACTGGCAGGCCTACCGCCGCGCGGGCGACGCCAACAGGCTCTACGTCCGCATCATGGCCTATGCCCGCGGCATCGATCAGATGACCCTGATCGGCGGCCCCGGCCCCTCGCCCTGGCTCTATCAGGACCGCCTGCGCCTCAACGGCGTGAAGCTCTACCTCGACGGCGCGCTCGGCTCGCGCGGCGCATGGCTCAAGGCGCCCTATGCCGATGCGCCTGCCACGCGCGGCCTGCCCCAGCTGAACCAGACCCAGCTCGGCAACCTGATGAGCCGCGCGGCGATGGACAACTTCCAGGTCGCCATCCACGCCATCGGCGATCAGGCGAACGCCACCGTCGTCGGCGCGATCACCGACCTGTCGGAAACCTACAAGGGTGACCGCCGCTGGCGCATCGAACATGCCCAGATCGTCGATCCCACGGACATCGCCCGCTTCGCCAAGAGCGGTGCCATCGCCTCGATGCAGCCCGTCCACCAGACATCCGACCGCCTGATGGCCGAAGCCCGCCTCGGGCCGGATCGCCTTGCGGGCGCCTATGCGTGGAAGTCGCTCAAGACCGCAGGCGTGCGCCTCGCCTTCGGCTCCGACGCCCCGGTCGAACTCGCCGACCCATGGGCAGGCCTGTCTGCAGCGGTCAGCCGTCAGGGGCCGGACGACCAGCCCCCCGGCGGCTGGCAAACGCAGGAACGCGTCAGTCCCGCCGAAGCGCTGGCCGCCTATACCGCCGATGCCGCCTACGCAGGCTTTGCCGAAGGCCGCTTCGGCCGCCTCGCGCCGGGCCTGCGTGCCGATTTCGTACTGGTCGATACCGATCCGCTCACCGCAAATCCTGCACAGATCCGCGCGACCAAAGTGCTGGAAACGTGGATTGGCGGGGGCAAGGTCTGGTCAGCCGAAAATGGAGCGGAAACCGGAACGACCTCAACGCGTTAGGGTGCCGACGCGGAAGGCTAAGGGGGGCGTTCTTTCCGATGCTGCCCGATGGCTGCGTCGCGGAACCCGCCCTCTCACCCAAGGTTTCGCCGGTCCTTCGGGGCCCTGTTAGCCAAGTACCGAAACGGGGGCTGCGGCCCCCGTTTCACCTTACGGCAGCAGCGGCGGTCGCTCGCCCTCTACCAGCATTTCCGCCTCTTCCTCGGCCCGGCGCTTGGCGTCGGCGCGTTCGGTAAAGCGCATCAGGATCAGCGTACCCTCGAACAGGAACAGCAGCGGAATCGCCAGCATCAGCTGCGAGACCACGTCAGGCGGCGTCGCCACAGTCGCCACGGCAAAGATCACCACGATGGCATAGCGCCGCGCCTTGACCAGCTGGTCGCGGCTGACGATCCCCGCACGGTTCAGCAGCATCAGCAGCACCGGCAGCAGGAAGCTGATCCCGAACGCCAGGATGAACTGCATCACAAGGCTGAGGTAATCCCCCGTCCCCGGCAAAGCCTCCAGCTGCAACCCGCCCTTGTTGCCCTCGAACCCGAGGAACCACTTGAACGCGGTCGGCATCACGATGAAGTAGGCAAGGCTTGCCCCTGCCGTGAACAGCACCGGAGTGGCGAACAGGAACGGCAGGAAAGCCTTCTTCTCGCGCGCATAGAGTCCCGGCGCGATGAAGGCCCAGAGCTGGTTGGCGATCACCGGAAAGCTCACGAAAAACGCCGCGAACATCGAAACCTTCAGCTCCACGAAGAACGCTTCATAGAGTTTGGTGTAGATCAGCTTGCCCTGCCCCGGCGGAAAGGCGTGAACCAGCGGCCGCGCGAGCAGCGCAAAGATGTCATCGGCAAAGTAGAAGCTGATCGCGAACGCAACCACCAGCGCATAGACGCAGCGCAGCAGCCGCGTGCGCAGTTCCAACAGGTGGTCGAGCAGCGGAGCCTGCGTCTCGTCGATGTCCGACATCATGGCAGCGGCGCTTCCGGTTTCGTGACTTTCTCTTCCGGCGGCATCGGACCGATCATGACCGGATCAGCCGGCGCATCCGAAGGAAGCGGGTTGGGGAACGGATCGTTCTGGTCTTCCGCTGCAGCCACGGTCTGCCCTTGCGCGGCAGCGGCATCCTGCGCGGCGGTCTCGCGCATGATCCGCTCGTTCTGCTCCTTCCACTTGCGCTCCATCTCCTCCATCTCCGCCTCGCGGATCATGGTCTCGATGCCAGCCTTGAAGTGGTTGGAAACGCGCCGCATTTTCGCCACCCACCGCCCTGCGGTGCGCAGCGCCATGGGCAAGTCCTTCGGGCCGATCACCACGATCGCCACGATGACCAGCACCAGAAGTTCGGACGCGCCGATGTCAAACACGGCCTTGCCGCCTTGTTCTAACGAGGCTTACTGAGTCTGGTCGGTCGAAGTCGGCTGCGGAGCAGGCTGAACCGGCGGCGGGGCCTGCTGCTGGATCTGCGCAGGCGGCACGATCGGCTTGTTGTCCTCGTCGGTCATGCCCTGTTTGAAGCTTTTGATGCCCTTGCCGAAATCGCCCATCATTTCGGAAATGCGACCACGGCCAAACAGGATCAGCACGACCAGCGCGAGCACGATCAGGTGCGGAAGGGAAAGACCACCCATTATACCAACTCCTTTGCGAGCCCTAAGATAGGGACCGCGCGCCCCACATGCCAGTTCTTCTAAACGTCAGTCGTCCATCTCTTCGCCAGACGGACTTTCTGCCCCCGTGTCCCCATCGTCGCCCCCCGTCAAGACGGCAAACGCCTCTTCGACCGGATCGAGCAGGCCCGCAGCGCGTAATTCCTCGATTCCGGGCAGATCACGGCGCGAAGCCAAGCCAAAATGCGTGAGAAACTCAGGCGTTGTTGCATAGATCGTCGGGCGTCCCGGCACCTCGCGCCGCCCGGCAATGCGAATCCAGCCCGCCTCCATCAGCACGTCGAGCGTGCCCTTGGCCGTCTGCACCCCGCGAATCGCCTCGATCTCGGCCCGGCTGACCGGCTCGTGATAGGCGATGATCGCCAGCGCCTCGGTTGCCGCCCGCGATAAACGGCGCGGTTCTTCCTTCTCGCGCCGTAGCAGGTGCGCAAGATCGGCAGCAGTCTGGAAATGCCAGCGCCCGCCACGCTCCACCAGATTGATCCCGCGCTCGGCGTACAACCCGGCCAGCCTCTCCAGCACCGGACCAACACTTGCGCCCTCAAGATGCGCCGATATCTCAAGCTCGGTCATCGGCTGCTCGGACGCAAACAGCGTCGCCTCCACCGCCCGTTCCAGGTCGTCAGGCCGCTCGCTCATACCCGCGCGGCCCTGAGCATCAGCGGCCCGAAAGCCACGTCCTGCGCGATTTCCGCCTTGCCCTGCTTGGCCAGTTCCAGCGCCGCCAGAAAGCTCGACGCCAGTGCCGACTTGCGCAGGAGCGGATCGCCATCAAGCGGCAGAAACGCGCGCAGATCGGTCCAGTCCATCGCCACGCCCAGCATCTTGGAAACCCGCGCCAGCGCCGCATCCAGCGTCATCACCGCGCGTTCGCGCACCATGTGCACCACCGGCCGGTTGCGGTGCTTGATCGCGCCATAGGCCTGGATCAGCGAGAAAACGTCGCACTTCCACAGCGCCTTGCGATCCACCCGCAGGCCCTCGGGATTCCCGCGCACAAACACATCGCGTCCCACCCGGTCACGCCCCATCAGCCGCCCGCCCGCCTCGCGCATCGCGCCCAGCCGCTGCAGCCGCAACTGCAGCTTCAGCGCAAGCTCTTCGGGGCTTGGCTGCACTTCTGGATCGCGCGGCAACAGCAGCAGCGACTTGAGGTAGGCCAGCCAAGCCGCCATCACCAGATAGTCCGCCGCCAGCTCCAGCTTCAGCGCCTTGGCCCGCTCGATATAGTCAAGATACTGCCCGACCAGTTCGAGGATCGAGATGGTCCGCAGGTCCACCTTCTGCCGCCGCGCCAGTTCCAGCAGCAGGTCGAGCGGCCCTTCCCAGCCATCCAGCTCAAGGTAGAGCGCAGCATCGCCGGTCTGCGCCGTGGCAATGCCTTCCCAGGCCTCGTCGCCGTCAAACAGGACAGGTTCGACGGTATCGGCCATCAGGCAAGTTCCAGCAACTGGTCACGCGTGGCCATCAGCGCGGCCTGCGCGGAAAGATCGGCAGGCCCGTCAAACGCCGCCGTCCCCGCCAGCGCCCGCTCCAGCCGTTCGGCGGTCTTCGCGCTCATGGCGGTCAGCCCTTCGGCAATGCCCACCATGTCGTCCATCTTGGCCCAGCAATTGAGCGCAATGTCGCACCCCGCCGCCTGTGCCCGCACCGCGCGCTCGGGCACCGTCCCGCCCAAGGCCTGCATGTCGAGATCGTCGGTCAGCAGCAGCCCGTCAAAGCCGATGGCCTTGCGGATCACCTCGCCGATCACGAAGGCCGATAACGTCGCCGGATTTTCGGCGTCCCACGCGGTGAACCGCAGATGACCGGTCATCGCAATCGGCGCATCCTTCAGCGCGCGGAACGGCGCAAGGTCCAGTTCAAGCTCCTCGGCGCTGGCGGTGACGACCGGCGTCTCCTTGTGGCTGTCCACCATCGACCGCCCGTGCCCCGGCATGTGCTTGACCACGCCCGCCACGCCCGCCCGCGCCAGCCCGTCCAGCGTCGCCCGCCCCAGCGCCGCCACGCGCATCGGCTCGGACCCCAGCGCCCGGTCCCCGATCACGTCATGCGCACCCGGTTGCCGTACGTCGAGCAACGGCAGGCAATTGACGCTGATCCCGGCCTCGGCCAGATCGAGCCCCAGCGCATGGCCATTGGCCCGCGCCGCCTCGATCGCGCTGGCGGGGGCAACATCATAAAGTCGGTCGAACCGCTCGCCCGGGGGATAGGCCGCCCAGACCGGCGGCTTCATCCGCGCAACGCGCCCGCCTTCCTGATCGATGCAGATGAACGTCCGGTCCCGCCCGTGCAGCGCGCGCAACTCATCGGTCAGCGCCCGCACCTGGGCCCGGCTCTCCACGTTGCGCCCGAACAGGATATATCCCGCCGGGTCCGCATCACGGAAGAACGCGCGCTCATCATCGGTCAGGGTCAGGCCCGAAAGCCCGAAAATCGCAGGCAACATGGGTGATGGGTTCGCCAAATGGCGCGGGTTTGGCAAGGGCGCGGGCGGTGAAGGTCGGGGAAAACGGGCCCCTCCGTCATTCGCTGGCGCGAATGCCACCTCCCCGTTTGTGCTCCGCAAAAACGGGGAGGATCTGAGTCTCGACCGATCCTCCCCTTTTTCACGAAGTGCAAAAGGGGAGGTGGCAGCCCGAAGGGCTGACGGAGGGGTTCAACCTCCAAGGTTCAAATCAGCGCTTAACCTGGCACTTCAGCCCACCAGCCTGCAACCTCTCGCAAAGCGCACTGGCCGAGGACAGGTCACCCGCCACCGCCTGCAGGCGATAGACCGTGCCGATGTCAGCCTTGCCCTCGACCACGCGGTGCGACAGGCCCTTGAGCGCTTCGTGGTTGGCAACCAGCTTCTGCCAGCCAGCCTCTGCCGCAGCGTTGGACGAGAAAGCGCCAACCTGCACACCAACACCGCCAGCAGCAGGCGCTGGCTTGGGCGTTGCCGCAGCAGCCGAAGCGCTCGCACTGGGCTTGGCCGCAGGCGAAGGCGCAACCGCAGGCGTCGGCGAGGCCGAATCTGCAAGGTTGGCCACCGGCTTTTCGCCATCGCTGACCTTGAAGCTCGAATCGCCGGTGCCGGCAAACGTCTTGCCGCCGGGGTCCTTGGGCGTGACCTTGTAAGGCTCCTTGCTCGCCTCGATCAGGCTGCCATCGGCATTGGCGGGGCCAGAGGTGCGGTTGCTGGCGTACCAGATGCCGCCGATCAGCGCGGCGAGCACGATCAAGCCCATCACCGCAAAGCCGATCAGCCGCCCGTTGCCGCTGTCCTCTTCCTCACCATCGATGTCGTCGGCGCTTTCGAGCCACGGCAGACGCTCTTCATCGCCCAGCGCAAGGCGTTCACCAGTTGTCGGCTCGCCAAGTTCGGTAGAGACGTCAAACGGTTTGCCCGGCTGCTGGCCCCAGCGGTCTTCGTCATTGTCCCCGTTCATTGCCTGCCCCGCTCGCGTAACGTCAAAGTTCCTGCGCTGCCTCAACGCCTAGCAGCGCGAGACCGTTGCGGATTACCTGCCCGATTTGTTGGGCGAGGAAAAGGCGGGCTGCGGTCATTGCGGAGTCTTGTGCCACAATGAAGCGCTTCTCGGGCCGGTCGTTCCCCAGATTGTAGTAGGAGTGGAACGCCGAGGCGAGGTCATGCAGGAAGAACGCGATGCGGTGCGGCTCGCGCGCCACGGCAGCGGCTTCCACGGTGCGCGGGAACTGCGCCGCCAGCTTTACCAGCGCCAGCTCTTCCTCGCCCAGCAGCGAAAGGTTTTCCCCTGACGGAGCAAAGCCTTCGTCGGCACCCTTGCGAATGTTCCTGCGGATGCGCGCGTGGGCGTACTGCACGTAGAACACCGGGTTGTCCTTGCTGGCTTCCACCACCTTGGCAAAGTCGAAGTCCATCTGCGCATCGGGCTTGCGGGTCAGCATGGTGAAACGCACGACGTCCTTGCCGACTTCGTCCACCATGTCCGAAAGCGTCACGAAGTTGCCGGAACGCTTGGACATTTTGACTGGTTCGCCGTCGCGCAGCAGCTGCACCATCTGCACCAGCTTGACCTCGAACGGCTTGGGCGCGCCGCCATCCGCGCTGGTCAGCGCAGCCACCGCCGCCTTGATCCGCTTGACGGTGCCGGCATGGTCCGCGCCCCAGATGTCCACCAGCGCGTCGGCGGTCTGAGCCTTCTGGAAGTGGTAGGCGAGGTCAGCGCCGAAATAGGTCCACGCCCCGTTGGACTTCTTGATCGGACGGTCCTGATCGTCGCCGAACTTGGTGGAACGGAACAGCGGCAGTTCCACCGGCTCCCAGTCCTCAAGCGTCTTGCCCTTGGGCGCTTCGAGCTGGCCGTCATAGACAAGGTCATGATCGCGCAGCCACTTCTCGGCGGCATCGACCTTGCCCGAAGCCTGAAGCTCCGCTTCGGACGAGAAAAGATCGTGGTGGATGCCGAGCGTGGCAAGATCGGCGCGGATCATGTCCATCATCGCCGCGACCGCGCGGGTGCGGAACAGGATCAGCCAGTCGGCCTCAGGCGCGCCGACGTACTTGTCACCGAACTCCGCCGCCAGCGCCTTGCCCACCGGCACAAGATAGTCGCCGGGATACAAACCTTCTGAAATCTCAATGCTTTCGCCCAGCGCCTCGCGGTAGCGCATGTGCACCGAACGCGCGAGGACGTCGACCTGCGCACCGGCATCGTTGACGTAGTATTCCTTGATGACCTTGTGCCCGGTGTAGGCGAGCAGATCGGCCAGCGCATCGCCGACAACCGCGCCGCGGCAGTGGCCCATGTGCATCGGCCCGGTCGGATTTGCCGAGACATATTCGACGTTTACGACTTTGCCACCGCCCATTGCAGAACGGCCGTAGTCCGCCCCCGCCGAAGCGATCAGCGCCAGCTCCCCGCGCCAGGCATCGTCGGTCAGCCGCAGGTTGATGAAACCCGGCCCCGCGATTTCCGCCGAGATTACACGAGGTTCCTTCTCCAGCTCGGCCACCAGCAGCGCCGCCAGCGCGCGCGGATTGGTGCCCGCAGGCTTGGCCAGCACCATCGCCGCGTTGGTCGAGAGATCGCCATGCGAAGCATCGCGCGGCGGCTCGCAGGTCACCGCCGATCGGTTCAGACCGGCAGGCAGCGAGCCTGCGGTTTCGAGCGCGGTGAGCGCGGTGTCGATTACCGATGCGAAGTCGGCGTGGAGGTTGATCCGGGCGTCTGTCATGGGCGGGCGGTTAGCCCAATCGCGGGCAAAGCGAAAGGGCATGCGTTTGCCTGCCCTTCACCCCCGCGAGTTGCCGCCGTGCCCCGGAGAGTTGGGGGGGAGTTGCCCCTCTGCCCCCAAGAGTTGGAGAATTACTTGCGGACGTTGAATTGCAGCTGGTCGTTGGTCAGCTGGAAGCCCACGAGGAGTTCGAAGTTGGCCTTGGCAAGTGCTGCCTTCACGTCGGGCTGCGACAGCGGATCGGTGGCCGCGTCCTCATCACCCGCACGACGCTTGCGCGAGATGCGCTTGACGATGTCCTGCGGCAGCGAAGCTTCGGCCTTGTCCACGAAAGCGGCGGCCTGACCCTTGGCGGTCGCGCGATCCTGCCCGTCGGCGAAATCGATCACGACCTTGCCGATGCGCTTGGCCACGACGACGTTGCCGCCGCGCACCACGGTGGAGAAGTAGGGCAGCTCAACCCGGCGCGCGCCCCGCTTGTCGGCCCGGCGGGCGAGCACGTCGAACGTGGCGACCGAGTGCAGCTTGTCGCCATCGGCGCACTGAGCGCGCAAATTGGTGATCACCGCCTCGACGTCGATCGCGGCCGAATCGGTGCGGTCGGGCGAGGAGAACAGGGTCACGTCGCCGGTGTAGTCAGGAATGCCGACCCGCGGACACGGATCACGCAGCGCGGTGACGCCCACTGCATCGTCGACCACCAGTTCGCCCTTCTTGCCGCCGCAACCGACCAGCGCGAGAGCCCCGACGAGCGGCAGGCCCATGATTGCGATACGGCGGGCGTTTACATTCATGGACACTCAATCCTCGATACTTGCAGCGTGACGCCAGCCATAGTCTGACATTTTGGCCACCTCTACCCACCGCAACCGCTTTCGGCAATGGCGGCGGGCCGCGCTTGCTGCTAAGTGGCGCAGGATGAACGCCAGCTTGCCAGATGTCGCTGCCCAAACGGCTCCCTTACGCCTGCTTATAGCCGCGCCGCGCGGGTTCTGCGCCGGAGTGGACCGCGCGATCGAGATCGTCGATCGCGCGCTGCAGCGCTTTGGCGCACCGGTCTATGTCCGGCACGAGATCGTGCACAACCGCTTCGTCGTCGATGGCCTCAAGGCCAAGGGCGCGATCTTCGTGGAAGAGCTGGACCAGGTGCCCGACGGCGCGCCAGTGGTCTTCTCCGCCCACGGCGTGCCCAAGGTGGTGCCGCAGGATGCCACCGCGCGCGGGCTCGACTGGCTCGATGCCACCTGCCCGCTGGTCTCCAAGGTTCACCGCCAGGCCGAACGGCAGGTCGAGGCCGGGCGGCACATCCTGTTCGTCGGCCACAAGGGTCACCCCGAAGTGATCGGCACGATGGGCCAGGTGCCCGAAGGCACGATCACGCTGGTCGAGACGGTCGAGGACGTGGCGAAGCTGCCATTCGGCACGGACAAGCCGCTGGCATTCCTGACGCAGACCACGCTTTCGGTGGACGACACGGCCGAGATCGTCGCGGCCCTGCGCGCCAAGTTCCCGCAGATCACCGGTCCCAAGGCCGAGGACATCTGCTACGCAACCTCCAACCGGCAGGAAGCAGTCAAGGCGATTGCCGCCGAGTGCGACCTGCTGCTGGTGATCGGCGCGCCGAACAGCTCCAACTCGCTGCGACTGGTTGAAGTCGCCGAGCGCATGGGCACGCGCTCGCGCCTGATCCAGCGCGCGAACGAGATCGACCCCGAATGGCTCGACGGCGTGAACACGCTGGGCCTCACCGCCGGGGCCTCTGCGCCCGAAGTGCTGGTGCGCGAGGTCGTGGCAAAGATCGGCGAGTTGCGGCCCGTTACGGAAGAAACGGTGACCACCGCCGAGGAAAAGATGGTCTTCAAGCTGCCGCGCCAGCTGCTCGACTAAGGCGCGGAAATCATGGCGGTCTATACCCAGATCGGCGCGGAAGAGATGGCCGCGCTTGTCAATGAATTCGACGTGGGCGAGCTGGTCTCGGCCAAGGGCATCGCCGAGGGCGTGTCCAATTCCAACTGGCTGCTGGAAACCACTGGCAAGGATGGTGCAAGCGCACGCTTCATCCTGACGATGTACGAGTTCCGCATCGAGCTGGACGACCTGCCCTACTTCCTCTCGCTGCTCGATCACCTCGCCGCCAAAGGCTGCCCGGTGCCACGCACGATCCATGACCGCGATGGTGCGCTGTTCCGCCGCCGTGGCGAAAAGGCGCTGGCGCTGATCGAGTTCCTCCCGGGCGTTTCGGTGAGCGAGCCGACCGTTGGACAGGCCCGCGCGGTGGGCGCGGCGCTGGCGCAGATGCACGCGGCTTCTGCGGATTTTGCAGGCACGCGCGAAAACGGCATGGGGTTGGCCGAATGGCAGCGGCTGTTCGACGAGTGCGGGCCTAAGGGCCTCGCCTCAATCGATCCGGAGCTGGCGGGGCTTGTGGCAGAACACATGCCCAGGATCGCCGCTGGATGGCCACAGGACCTGCCCCGCGCGGTGATCCACGCCGATCTGTTCCCCGACAACGTGCTGATGCTGGGCGACAAGGTCAGCGGGTTGATCGACTTCTACTTCGCCTGCAACGACCTGATGGCCTACGACGTGGCGGTGACCCACGCGGCGTGGTGCTTCGATGCCACGGGGCGCAATTTCAGCGCGGACCTTTCGAAGGCGCTGCTCGAAGGCTACGAATCCGTTCGGCCCCTGCTGCCGCAAGAGCGCGCCGCCCTGCCCCTGCTGGCACAAGGCGCGGCGATGCGCTTCACCTCAAGCCGCGCCTATGACTGGCTGAACACGCCCGCCGACGCGCTGGTGGTGCGCAAGGACCCGATGGCCTTTGCCCGTCGCCTGCAGTTCTACGCCGCCAATCCTCAGGTCTTCGCGTGAAGCACGTCGAAATCTTCACCGACGGCGCGTGCAAGGGCAATCCCGGCAAGGGCGGCTGGGGCGCGCTGCTGCGCATGGGCGAGCACGAGAAGGAAATGGCCGGCTCCGAAAAGGAGACGACCAACAACCGCATGGAACTGATGGCCGCGATCAAGGCGTTGGAGGCGCTCAAGCAGCCCTGCCGCGTGACGCTCCACACCGACAGCAAGTACGTGCTCGACGGCATCACCAAGTGGATCTTCGGCTGGCAGAAAAAGGGCTGGAAGACCGCCGACAACAAGCCGGTCAAGAACGAAGACCTGTGGCGCGCGCTGGTCGACGCTGTCCGCCCGCACAAGATCGAATGGGTCTGGGTCAAGGGCCACGACGGCCACCCGGAAAACGAACGCGTGGACAAGCTGGCCAGCGACGCGGCGGTGGCGGCCTGAGGGGGTTGGCTGGGCTCCCTCGTCTAATTTCCACGTCGTCCCGGACCTGATCCGGGACCCCACTGTCTTCTGACACTACAGGTGCGGCGCGAAACCCCAAGAAAAGCGGGGCCCCGGATCAGGTCCGGGGCGACGGTGGGTTTTGGGGTTTGGCATTTGGTAAGCGAGTGGCTGGTTTGGGGTGGGGAGTGGACGCTAACCTGTGCCCATCTTAGTGATTTGGCACGATGTTCGAATCTCATTCATATAGCTTAGAAGGATACGCAATCGCTCTTGCGTAGCCTCCTCGTGCATTCCTTGACGATCACTATAATCTGCATGGACCAGTACCAAACCGCGATCGTCGAACTCGATTGTATTCGTTCTTTCTGTGCTTTCACTAAGCCTCGTATGTGCGGCCGTGGCTTCCTTGATCATTTGCAAAACCAACAAGTTGGCATCGTCCAGACTGCCAGAGGCCGCTTTGGCCTGCGCGCGGCTCGCTACATCTTCGATGCGGCTGACTAATTGCGCGGCGCCGACTGTTCCGCAGACTGCCGGTGGAGGAGATTGGCATCCCGGGAGGAGCACTGCCAACAAGAGAGAAATGAAAAGGGCGAACCTGTCATCGGCCATTCTTCAACCCTGTCATTTATAGGTTTTGTCCGCAATGGCGTCGTGTCCGGAGCGGCAGCTTCTGGGCATTTCCCCCGGTGATCTGCCCTGATCCCGCCCAGCGTCTGCCGGTGCCGAACTCAAAAGGACACGGGATGTGCACAGACACAATCCCTTCGTCCCTGACACTGGATTCCCGCCTACGCGGGAATGACGAGGTTGGGTGGAGCTACTTTTGAGACTTGGTCTTATTCGACCGTCGTATCGACCACGTCCGCATCCGGGCCATTCTTCTTGATCGACTCAATCGCGTTCTTCGCGCTGGCCTTGCTCGAATAGCCTTCGGTCCAGAAGATGGTTTCGCTGTTGTGGCAGAAGTAGGCAACGAACTCTCCGGCCTTGTTCTTGCGGATCTCGAAACGGTGCGCCATCGCGACTCTCCCAGTCGTTAAACCGGGTTGAGCAGTATCACGGAAAACGCGCAGGCGAATAGGCGCTGGGGTCGATTTCGGCGGTGAGGCCATCGCGGGGCAGGCCGAGCAGAAGTTGCGCGCCCAGCCTTGCGGCGGCGGGCGCGGTCTGGATGCCGAATCCGCCTTGCCCGGCGAACCAGAACAGGCCTTCCACCGCAGGGTCGAAGCCATAGACCGGCAAGCGGTCGGGCGAGAAGGAGCGCAGGCCTGCCCATCGGCGTTCGAGCGCGGAGATCTTCCAGTCCACCACCTGTTCGAAGCGGTCGATGGCGATGGCGACATCGAGTTCCTCGGGCGCGGCGTCGCCTGCGACATCGGGAATCTCGTCATGCGGGGAAAGCCAGAGGCGGCCGCCTTGCGGCTTGAAGTAGAAGTCCTCGTTGATGCCCAGCGTCAACGGCAGGTCGTCAGCTGGCGCAGGATCGGTGCGCAGCTGGACGATGGTGCGGCGTAAAGGTGCGATGCCGAGCGGGCGGGCGCCAGCGAGGGTGGCGAGGCCATCGGCCCAGGCTCCGGCGGCGTTGGCGACGATGGGCGCGCGGGCTTCTCCGCCGGCCCATGACAGCCGCCACATGCCGCCTTCGCGCTCCAGGTGCTCGACGCGGGCGCGGACGCGCAGAACGGTGCCGGTGCGCCTGGAGGCGGCGAGGTAGTGCTGGTGAAGGCCCGCCACGTCGATATCGGCGCAGCCCGGCTCCCACGCGCCGATCACCCATTCGGGCTTGAGGCCCTGCACCCGCGATTCCAGTGCAGCGCGGTCCTGCAGGTGGATCGTCGCGCCCAGTGCGGTGAACTTCTCGACGAAGGCCTCGACCTTGTCGCGGTCCTTCGCCTGCCCGAGATTGAGCGCACCGCGAGGGGACAGGTAGCCGCCCTCGCGCAAGTAACGCCCAGATGCCATGGTCAGCGGGAAGACGCCGGGGCCGCCGTAGGTCTCTTCCCAGAACGCGGCGGAGCGGCCGGTGGTGTGGTAGCCGGGGGTGTCCTCGGCCTCGACCAGCAGCACGCGCGCGTGGGGGGCGCACTCGGCGGCAAGGCTTGCGCCTGCCATCCCTGCGCCGATGATTGCAACGTCGAAGTCCTGGGTGCCCTGATTCACGCCCTCGCCTCTGCCGGTGGCGGAGCCAGCCGGTCAAGGAAATCATCGATGGTGGCAAGCACCTTGTCGCGCACCGGATCGGCCTCGCGCAGCAGTTCGTGACGCGCTTCGCGGCCCCAGCTGACGAGCTGTGCGCGCGGCAGGCGGCGGGCGGTGCGCTCGATCGCCTTCCACGAGACCAGGCCGTCATGGCGCGCGGCGAGCAGGAGCACAGGCACATCGACCGACTCGAGCAGGCCCGGTGCTTCGAGCGCGATCATCGAGGCATAGCCGCGCTCCACCCAGCGCCAGCTTCCGGGTCCCATGCCGAGGTAGGGGCGCTTGACCTTCCACTGCGTCTCGTCGTCATAGCGGTCATGATCGTGGGTGAGCAGGGTGCTGCGTGCGGCGGCGGTTGCGCCGGGCTTCTCGCTGATCTTCCAGGCAGGGCGTGCAGGATCGCCGACTCGGCACATCGCTTGCGCCACCTTGAGCAGCAACCGATTCGGACCCGGTGTGAGAAACCCGAGCATCGGAGCGCTCAGCACCACGGCGACAGGGTTAATGCGCTTTTCCGCAACAGCACGTAACACGAGGTGTCCGCCCATTGAGTGCCCGACGATAACGTGGGGTGCAGGCGTGCTTGCGACCCACTCGGCCCAGAACGCGGATAGGTCATCGAGCCACAGGGAGAAGTCCTCGACATGGCCGATATCGGGCTGGGCAGAGAGCCTGCCGGACCCTGCCTGCCCACGCCAGTCGAGCGCGGTTACGCGCCAACCTTCGCAGTGCCAGTAATCCAGCGATTCCAGATACTTCTCGTAGAAATCGCCCCGTCCCGGAAGGAACAGGATGGAGCCGCGCGGAGGCTCTATGCCAGCGGGATCGGCGAGCCCTGCCCAGTCGATCCGGCGGATGGGGTGAGCGTCACTTGCGGCCCATGTGCTTTCGACTGCATCGTCCGGAATCGCCCTGCGATCGATCCGCCTGATCGTTCCGAAATCCATGCCTGCGACGCCTCCACCGGCGCATTTGCGCGCCAAGGTTTGGTTACCGTTTGGTAAGTGATTGTCCCGTATGCCCCGAAACATGCAGGGGAACATCATCGTTTACGGACTGGTCGGGGCATTGGCAATCGCGCTGCTGGTTGCTGCCTTCACCGATATCCGCCGCCGCCAGATCGACAACTGGCTGAACGCCGCAATTGCGCTGGGGGCTCCGGCCTACTGGTGGGCAGCGGGGCTTTCGCTCTGGCCCGACGTGGCGATGCAGGTGGGCGTTGCCCTCCTCGCCTTTGTCGCTCTGGCAGGACTTTTCGCGCTCAAGCTGATGGGCGGGGGCGACGTGAAGCTGCTCGCCGCGCTGGCGCTGTGGGTGCCGCCGCTGGGCTTCGTCAAGCTGCTGGTGATCATGTCGCTGCTGGGTGGACTGCTGACCATCGTGGTCGCAGCCTGGCACTACACCGTGACGCGCAGGCGCGATGCGAAGATCCCCTACGGCGTGGCGATTGCCAGCTCGGCGCTCATCACTCTGGCCCCGACACTCGAGGCCGGATGGCGCTCCGTTACGGGTGCATGAACGCAATATCACAAATTTTAACCAATTTGCCCGACAGATGCGGGCCTGACTTCAGAGGGCGGGACAAGTAGCCATGGACAAGAGGAAGCTGATGCTGCTGGTGGGGGCGCTGATCGTGGCGATCGGCACGGCCTTTGCTGCACGGAGCCTTTTCGCCGGTGCATCGACGCCGCAGGCGGAAGCCGCGGCCAAGATGCCGGTGGGTCCCAAGGTGCTTGTCGCCCAGCGCGCGCTGCCCGTCGGCACGATCATCACGGCCGATTCGATCAACTTCCAGGCCTGGCCCAAGGACATGGTCCAGGACGTCTACTTCGTCGAAGGCGAAGCCGACATGCAGAAGCTGCTCGGCACTGTCGTCCGCAACCCGATCACCGCAGGCGAGCCGGTCACCAAGGGCAACCTCGTGGCTCCTGGCGACCGCGGCTTCCTCGCGGCGGCTCTCGGGCCTGGCATGCGCGCCGTCACCATTCCGGTCTCGGCCCGCACGGGCGTTGCCGGCTTCGTTTTCCCGGGCGACCACATCGACCTGGTGCTGACCCAGACCGTCAAGGGCGGCGGTGACAGCGGCATGTCGCTCAAGGCTTCGGAAACGATCCTCAAGAACCTGCGCGTGCTCGCAACCGACCAGTCAACCGAGCAGGAAATGGTCGAAGGCAAGACCCGCGTCCGTACCTTCAGCACCGTCACGCTCGAAGTGACGCCCAAGATCGCCGAGAAGATCGCCGTGGCACAGACCATCGGCACGATCAGCCTCTCGCTGCGCTCGCTGGCCGACAACTCGGCCGAGCTGGAGCAGGCCATCGCGTCGGGCGACATCAAGATCCCGGCTGGCGTGAGCAAGAGCCAGGAAGAAGCCCTGCTCAAGCAGGCGATGAACCGTCCGATCGAAAGCACCAAGGCAAGCTTCGTGACCGGTGGCGACGTCTCGCGCTTCCAGCGCTCGACCGCTCCAGTCGCCGCGCCTGCCGGTGGTGCCCCTGCCATGGCCGGACCCGGCCCGCAGATGGCATCGAACGGCGCACCGATCCGCCGGGGCCCCGTGGTCCGCGTGACCCGCGGCAAGGACACCGAAGACGTCGCGCTGGGAGCGAAGTGATGACCCAGGCTCCCTACACCAAGATCATGCACAAGATCCGGAATTCGAAGGGCAGATCCATGAACCGCCGTCTTTCCTCAACGCTCATCTCGGCTGCGATGATCGCCCTGCCGCTGGCTCTGATGCCTGCGACCGGCGCTCTTCACGCCCAGAGCATGACCAGTCCTTCCCGCACTGTCACGATCTCGATCGGGCGCGGCGAACTGGTTACCGTGCCGGGCCGCATGGCCGACGTGTTCGTCGCCGACGACAAGGTCGCCGATGTCCAGGTCAAGTCGACCAACCAGCTCTATGTGTTCGGCAAGGCAGGCGGCGAGACCACGGTCTATGCCAGCAACGCCAAGGGTGACGTGGTGTGGTCTGCCAATGTCCGGGTCGGCAACAACATCGACTCGATCGACCAGATGCTGCACCTCGCCATGCCCGAGGCACGCGTCAACGTCTCGACCATGAACAACACCGTCCTGCTGACCGGCAGCGTGGGTGCGCCCGAAGATGCCGCGGAGGCGGAGCGCCTCGTCAAGGCCTTCGTCGGCGACAAGACCAACGTGATCAGCCGCCTCAAGATGGCAACGCCGCTGCAGGTCAGCCTGCACGTGAAGTTCGCCGAAGTGAGCCGCACGCTGGTGCGCGACCTTGGCTTCAACCTGACGACCATCGACGGTTCGGGCGGCTTCAAGTTCGGCATCGGACAGGGCCGTGCCATCGGCACCACTTTCACCAACGACCCGCGTCTGCCTTTTGCGGTTGGCGGCGGCAACGTGAGCGTGAGCGGATACATTCCTGATCCCACGGGTGCGACCACCAATTTCGTCAAGGGCGCAGGCACCGCAGTCTCGTCGGTTACCTCAGGTTCGACGATCTCGGGCATGGGCAAGCTCCTTGGCCTCGACCTGCTCGGCGCGCTTGATGCCGGCGAAACGCTTGGCCTTGTAACCACGCTGTCGGAACCGAACCTGACCGCGCTCTCGGGCGAGACGGCCGATTTCCTGGCGGGCGGCGAGTATCCCATCCCGGTCTCGCAAGGGCTCGGCACCACCTCGATCGAATACAAGCGTTATGGCGTCAGCCTTGCCTACACACCGACCGTCCTCGCCAATGGCCGCATCTCGCTGCGCGTCCGTCCTGAAGTGTCCGAGCTTTCGAGCACGGGCGCCCTCAAGCTCGAGAACGTGGAAATCCCGGCACTGACCGTGCGCCGCGCCGAAACGACGATCGAGCTCGGCTCGGGCCAGTCGTTCATGATCGCGGGCCTGCTCAGCAACAGCGCGCAGAACACCCTGACCAAGCTGCCCGGCGCAGGCGACGTGCCGATCCTCGGCTCGCTGTTCCGCTCTACCCGCTATCGCAAGGGCGAGACCGAACTGGTGATTGTAGTGACGCCGTATCTCGTCAACCCGGTCAACGCCAACGACATCAAGCTGCCGACAGACGGCTTCCAGAGCCCCAACGACATCCAGCGCCTGCTCGGCAACATGGAGAACGACGGGGTGACCGGGGGCGACCGGCCCAAGCCGACCCAGAAGGAAGGCACCGTTCAGGCCGGCCCCAAGGTCGGTGAACTCGATCAGCCCAAGAGCGCTCCGCAGTCGGCTGACCGCCGCAGCGACAAGAAGGTCGCCGCGGTCGAGCCCGGCTTCAGCATCCAGTGAGAAAGGGTATAGCCATGCGCCTCTTCCAATCCCGCCGTGCGCCGATGGTGCTGGTTCTCTCGCTGGCAAGCGTGCTTTCGGCCTGCTCGGTCAATGCGCCCGAGAACCGCATGCTCAATTCGGTCCACCAGCCCATCGTCCAGCGCGACCGCTATGTGTTCGACATCGAGACCCTGCCCGGCGGCGGCATCTCGATCCCCGAACAGCGCCGTCTTGCCGGATGGTTCGAAACCCTGGGTCTCAAGTATGGCGACAGGATCGCGATCGACGATCCGCTGCAGTCGAAGGCAACCATTGCTTCGGTGGATGCGGTCGCTGGTCGCTGGGGCATGTTCGTCGACGGCCCTGCCCCGGTCACGCCGGGCTATGTCGCCGCAGGCGGCGCACGCATCGTCGTGACGCGCGCCACCGCTTCGGTGCCGGGCTGCCCCGACTGGACCGCCAAGTCCGACTTCTCGATGAGCAATCGCACGACATCGAACTTCGGCTGCGCGATCAACAGCAACCTTGCCGCGATGGTCGCGAACAAGGAGCACCTCGTCCAGGGCGCTGACAGCACCGGCGAAACGGTGGTGATGAGCGGAACCAAGGCCATCGACAGCTTCCGCGCCGCGCGTCCGACCGGCGAGGAAGGCCTCAAGAACAATGCCACGTCCAATGCTGCCGGTGGCGGCGGGGGGAACTGACGACATGAGCTGGAAGAATGCAAACCGCGACGCCTTCGCCGCCTTCATGTGCGACGAAACCGCGCTCGACATCCTTCGCCCCGTGGTCGTCGACATGGGCTGGGCGCCCGAGAAGTGCCACCGGGGTGGCCTTCGCAATGCGATCCAGTCGCTTTCGATCACGGCCAGCCCGAACATCCTGATGGTCGACCTGTCGGAGAGCGGCGATCCGCTGAACGACATCAACGCGCTCGCCGAAGTCTGCGAACCGGGCACCGTGGTGATCGCGGTTGGCCAGGTCAACGACGTGCGCCTCTATCGCGACCTGATCGCCTCGGGCATCCAGGACTACCTGCTCAAGCCGCTCAATCCGGGGCAGATCCGCGATGCGCTGGTCCAGGCGCAGACGATCTTCACCGCGCCCAAGAGCCATGATCCGGCGGCGGTGAAGCGCCATGTCTCGACCGCGGTCGTCGGTACGCGCGGCGGGGTCGGAGCCTCGACGCTGGCGACTTCGCTCGCCTGGCTGTTCAGCACCGATCACAAGCTGCCGACCGCGCTGCTCGATCTCGACGTGCACTTCGGCACCGGCGCCCTGACCCTCGATCTCGAGCCCGGTCGCGGCCTGACCGACGCGATCGACAACCCGAGCCGCATCGACGGGCTGTTCATCGAACGCGCGATGATCCGGGCGAACGACAATCTCGCGATCCTTTCGGCCGAAGCGCCGATCAGCTCGCCGCTGATGACCGATGGCAGCGCCTTCGTTCAGCTGGAGGAAGAATTCCGCCAGGCTTTCGAAATGACCGTCATCGACATGCCGCGCAACATGCTGATCAATTTCCCGCATCTGCTCGGCGACGTGAACGTGGTCATCCTCGCCACCGAGCTCACGCTGTGCGGCGCGCGCGACGCGATCCGTCTGCTGTCCTGGCTCAAGACGAACGCGGCTCATGCCCGTCCGATCATCGTGGCCAACAAGGTTCAGGCAGGCGCCAACGAGATCAGCAAGGCCGATTTCGAAGCCTCGATCGAGCGCAAGATCAACTACATGATGCCCTATGACATCAAGGGCGCGTCGAACGCGGCCAAGCTTGGCCAGACTTTCGTTGCTGCCAACCGCGCATCGAAGGCCGGTGGCGTCATCCGTGACATCGCCCACGCCATAATCGGTTCGGGCGAAGATGACGGTGCAGCCGATGTCGTGCCGGGCGCACGCAAGACCTCGCTGCTTGGCAAGTTCGATCTCAAGAAGATGCTCAACAAGCCCAAGGTCGGCGCGCCCGCCTGAACGGCAGCGCAGCGATCTTGAGGTGACAGGAACGGACCGGCAATGACGAGCATTACCCAGCTGATACTGATGTCCATCGGCATGATGGTGGCGATGGTGCTGGGTTATGCCGCGCTTTCGGGTCCCTCTGCGTCGAAGGAAGGCGGGCGCCGCCTGCAGTCGGTCCGCTTCCGCCATTCGGACAGCGCGATCGACAAGGTCGAGGCGCAGTATCGCAAGACGCTGGCCGCCCGCAAGCCGCGCACCATGAAGATCGCCGGGTCCGGCTCGCGAATGGAGGCGCTCGAACTGCGCCTGCACCGCACCGGCAAGGGCTGGACGCTGTCGCAATATCTCTACTTCAGCGGCGGACTTGCACTGTTCGTCCTGATTGCCGTGTATCTCAAGACCGGCGCCCCGTTGATGGCGCTTGGCGCCGGTGTGCTGGTCGGGGGCGGCATTCCGCACTTTCTCGTCTCGCGCGCGATCAGCAAGCGCGTCGACAACTTTACCACGCGCCTGCCCGATGCGCTCGACCTGCTGGTCCGCGGCCTGCGTTCGGGCCTGCCGGTAACCGAAACCCTGGGTGTGGTTGCAAGCGAGCTGCCCGGCGCCGTGGGCGAGGAATTCAAGCTCGTGACCGACCGTATCAAGGTCGGCCGCACCATGGAAGATGCGCTGCAGGATACCGCCGATCGCCTCAACATGCCCGAATTCAACTTCTTCTGCATCACGCTCGCCATCCAGCGTGAGACCGGTGGCAACCTCGCAGAGACGCTGTCGAACCTCTCTGACGTGCTGCGCAAGCGCGCACAGATGAAGCTCAAGATCAAGGCGATGAGTTCGGAATCGAAGGCATCGGCCTATATCGTCGGCTCGCTGCCCTTTATCGTCTTCGCGCTGATCTACTGGATCAACCCGACCTACCTGATGAAGTTCTTCATCGACGATCGCCTGATCATCGCCGGGCTTGGCGGTTTGACCTGGCTCGGCATCGGGTCGTTCATCATGGCCAAGATGGTCAACTTCGAAATCTGAGCGGGGAGGACAGGCCATGATTCAAAACCCGCCCGGACCGACGCTACTCGGCTTCGATGTCTACCTGATCGGTTCGATCCTGCTCGGGATCGCGGCTGCCGCGGTCATGCTGGCGATCTACGCTGCGGTTACCGTGCGCGATCCGATGGCCAAGCGCGTCAAGGCGCTGAACGAGCGGCGCGAACAGCTAAAGGCCGGCATCGTCACGGCGAGCGCACGCAAGCGCCAGAGCATCGTCCGCCGCAACCAGACCACCGACCAGATCCGCGGCTTCCTTGAATCGCTGAAGGTTCTGCAGGACAGCCAGCTCGCGGTTATCCAGCAGAAGCTGGCGCAGGCAGGTATCCGCAAGAAGGAATGGGCGGTCGCGGTCATCCTTGGCCGTCTGGTCGGACCGATCGTGCTCGGCCTGCTGGGCGCAGTGCTGTTCTACTGGACCAACATGTTCGGCGACTGGAGCCCGATGAAGCGCATGGGCGCGTTCATGATCATGCTGATCGCGGGTTACAAAGGGCCCGATGTCTTCATCCAGAACCTGGTCTCCAAGCGCACCAACGCCATCCGCAAGGGTCTGCCCGATGCGCTCGACCTGCTGGTGATCTGCGCCGAGGCCGGTCTCACCGTCGACGCCGCGTTCAGCCGCGTGGCACGCGAACTGGGCCGTGCCTATCCGGAACTTGGCGACGAGTTCGCGCTCACCGCGATCGAACTGTCGTTCCTGACCGAACGTCGCCAGGCTTTCGAGAATCTGGCCTATCGCGTCGATCTCGAATCGGTGAAGGGCGTGGTGACGACCATGGTGCAGACCGAACGCTACGGTACTCCGCTGGCATCGGCACTGCGCGTGCTATCGGCCGAATTCCGCAACGAGCGCATGATGCGCGCCGAGGAAAAGGCCGCGCGCCTGCCCGCGATCATGACGATCCCGCTGATCCTGTTCATCCTGCCGGTGCTTTTCATCGTGATCCTCGGCCCCGCAGCCTGCTCGATCAGCGATACCCTGATCCACAAGAAGAGCTGATCGGGTCGCCAGCAAACGAAGAGGGCCCCGCCGGACATTCCGGCGGGGCCCTCTTCGTTTGATGATCAGGCGTTCAGACGCGCGTTACGGTCTGGTCGATCGCGCCGAAGATGCTCTTGCCCTTGGCGTCACGCATCTCGATCCGCACGGTATCGCCCCACTTGAGGAAAGGCGTTGCCGGTGCGCCTGCGGCAATGGTCTCGACCATGCGCTGCTCGGCGATGCAGGCATAGCCGCGGCCACCCTGCGCAACCGGCCTTCCCGGCGAACCGTCGGGATCACGGTTGGAAACCGTGCCCGAGCCGATGATCGACCCTGCGACCAGCTTTCGCGTCTTGGCCAGATGCGAGATCAGCACGCCGAAATCGAAAGTGCATTCCTCACCCGCCTCGACCCGGCCAAACGGCTGGCCATTGACGTCAATCGACAGCGTGCGGGCAAGCTTGCCCCCGGCCCAGGCCTCACCCAGCGTGGCAGGCGTGACGAAGACCGGGGAGAAGTGGCTCGCCGGCTTGGACTGCACGAACCCGAAACCCTTGGCGAGTTCGCCCGGGATCAGGTTTCGCAACGACACGTCGTTGACGAGGCCGACGAGGCGAATGCAGCCCAGGGCATCCTCGGCGCTGACGCCCTGCGGCACATCACCGGTCACGACGACGATCTCGGCCTCGAGATCGCAGCCCCAGGCTTCGTCCGCCAGAAGCAGCGGATCGCGGCCACCGCGCAAGTCGTCGCTCCCGCCCTGGTACATCAGCGGGTCGGTCCAGAAGCTTTCCGGAAGTTCCGCGCCGCGCGCCTTGCGGACGAGTTCGACGTGATTGACGTAGGCGCTGCCATCGGCCCACTGGTAGGCGCGCGGCAGCGGGGCGCAGGCCTCGCGCTCGTGGAAACGCTTGCGCGGGATGGCTTCGTGGGCAAGCTCTATCGCCAGAGCCTCGATCATCGGGAAATAGCGGTCCCAGTCGTCGAGCAGGGCCTGCATCGTCGGCACGATATGATCGGCATCGGCGTACCAGGCAAGGTCCTCAGACACGACGATCAGCCGACCGTCGCGCCCCTGCGGCAATGATGCGAGCTTCACTTTTCGTCGCCTTCGATAGCGCGCGAAGCCTTGAGCAGCTTGTCGAGGATCGCGCGCAGCTTCTCCTGTTCGCGCGGCGTGATCGCAGCGAAGATACGGTCGTACATCTCGACCGCTTGGGGCCAGATCTTGCCGTGCAGATCACGGCCCGACGGCGTCAGTTCGAGGTGATGCGAACGACCGTCCTGCTCGTTCGGGCTGCGCTGCAACAAGCTGCGCTCCTCGAGAACCTTGCAGGCGCGATTGACGGCCACCTTGTCCATCAGCGTGGCCCGGACGAGATCGCGCTGGGTCAGCGGCCCCGCATCGCCGAGCACGGCCATGATCCGCCATTCGGGGATCTTGAGGCCGAATTCGCTACGGTATTCGCCCGCAATCAGGCCGCTCACCGCGTTCGAGGTGATCGCCATCCGGTAGGGCAGGAAATCGGAGAGACGGGACTGTGTCTGGGGCATGATTTCGTATCACATGAAACCAGCCTGATGTGCAAGAGCGAAATAATATGACACCAAGCCGCGTATTTCCCGCTAGATGATTACCGGGAACCGCGCCAGACGAAATTTTCTTTATGGGCCACGCGCGCAGCTATCGCCCGCGTGGGGCGGTACTATGCGTCAGCTATGTGCCCGCGTGATCAGTGTGCGAGTATGCCCGCCATGATGAAATCGACGGTGTGCTCGCGATAACTGTCGCGCAGTTCCTCGGTCAGCGTATCCTGATCGAAACAGTGCTTCAGAACCAGTCTTGCCGAGAAGAAGCGGTCTGCCGCGCCGGTGACGGTGAAGTAGAACAGCTGTGGATCGATCGGCCGGAAAACCCCCGCCTTCACGCCATCGCCGATGAAGCGGTTGTAGGCGCGGTGCAGCGGCAGCAGGTACTGGTCGGCAATGCGTTTGGCCTCGGCCTCGTCGCTGTCACGCACAAGGCGCATGAGCAGGCGATTGAGGTATGGATAGTCGTAGTAAGTATCGATGCTCTTGGAGATATGGCGGCGAAGCTTGGCTTCCGGGCTCATGTCGTCCTTGGCGAGCAGCGCGTCGACCGACTTGACGATGTTTTCCATGTCGCGATCGAGCAGCGCCTTGAGCAAGCCTGCCTTGTTGCCGAAATAATACTTCACCAAAGCGGAGTTGAGGCCCGAACGCAGGCTCAGCTCCGAGAGCGAGATATCGACCACATCGCCCTCGCGCATGATGCTCGATGCGGTCTGCAGCAGCAGCTCGCGTGCACCCGGCGTTTCCAGGCTGTCCCCCTTTTGCGCTTGCGTACTCATTCCCAACCCGGCTCGTTCCAAAACGGATAAAAGGCAGGCATATCCGAAGAAACGCGTCCAGGGTAGCGGGGAGCGCGCTTTTCAAGGAAACTCGCGATGCCTTCGGCTGCATCTGCCCCCCGCGAAAGGGTGTAGATCGCCCTGCTATCAATGCGATGCGCCTCCATTGGGTGCGACAAAGAAGGATTGTGCCAAAGCATTGCACGGGTCATCGCGACTGACACCGCGCTGGTGTTGTCGGCAATCTCGCGCGCCAGGGCAATCGCTGCAGGCATCAGGTCTTCCGGCTCGTGGAGTGAGCGCACCAGACCACCGCGCAAGGCTTCCTTGGCATCGAACACCCGGCCGGTCATGCACCATTCCAGCGCCTGCGGCGTGCCCACGATGCGCGGCAGGAACCAGCTGGAAGCCGCCTCGGGCACGATCCCGCGACGGGCGAAGACAAGGCCGAAGCGCGCCTTCTTCGAGGCGAGGCGGATGTCCATCGGCAACTGCATCGTCACGCCAACGCCGACCGCTGCACCGTTGATCGCGCCGATCACCGGCTTCTTCGACTGGAAGATGCGAAGGGTGAGCATGCCGCCGCCATCGCGCACGCGCGGATCGGACAGATCGTCAACCGCATCGCCGCTGGAGAACACATGCTTGCCGTCGTCGGGTGTGAGGTCGGCCCCGGCACAGAAAGCGCGGTCCCCCGCCCCGGTCACGATCACCGCGCGGACGCTGTCGTCAGCGTCGGTGCGATCGAACGCGTCGATCATCTCGTGCATCATCGTGCCGGTATAGGCATTCATCTTTTCCGGGCGGTGCAACGTGATCGTTGCGATGCCGTCCGCGATGTCGAGCTTGATCTGCGTGTAATCGGCCAAGAAACCTCTCCCCAAGGTCCGGTGCGCTCTCGCGAAGGCGGGAGCCTCGGTCGGTTTGCGCCAGCGTTCCGTAACGCCACCGAGGCCCCCGCTTTCGCGGGGACGCAACTTGGTGGCTTAACGCGGCGCCATGCGGATCGCACCGTCGAGGCGGACGTCCTCGCCGTTGAAGTAGCCGGTCTCGATCATGCACATGGCGAGGTTGGCATATTCCTCGGGCATGCCAAGGCGCTTGGGGAACGGCACCGAAGCGGCCAGCGCATCCTTCACGTTCTGCGGCGCGCCCTGCAGCAGCGGAGTGTTGAAGATGCCCGGGAGGATGGTGTTGACGCGGATGCCCTCGCCCATCAGGTCACGCGCGATCGGCAGGGTCATGCCGACGACGCCGCCCTTCGAAGCCGAATAGGCGGCCTGCCCGATCTGGCCGTCCTCGGCCGCGACCGACGCGGTGTTGATGATCGCGCCGCGCTCGCCGAACTCGTCGCAAGGATCAAGCGTCATCATGCCTGCGGCCGACTTGGCGATGCAGCGGAACGTGCCGACGAGGTTGATCTGGATGATCCAGTTGAAGGCATCGAGCGGGAAGTGCTTGATCTCGCCTGTTTCCTTCGAGCGGCTGGCGGTCTTGATCGCATTGCCGGTGCCGGCGCAGTTGACGAGGATGCGCTCCTGGCCATGCGCCGCGCGGGCCTTGGCAAAACCTGCATCGACGCTCTCGTCGCTGGTCACGTTGACTTCGCAGAACACGCCGCCGATCTCAGCAGCCATGGCCTCGCCCTTCTCCTTCTGGAGGTCGAAGATGGCGACCTTCACGCCCTTGGCGGCAAGTGCGCGCGCCGTGGCGGCACCAAGGCCGGATGCGCCACCAGTAACGACGGCGGCAACGGTGTTGTCGAGCTTCATGGGGTCAATCCTCTCTCAGAGACTGGGCAATCAAAGGGCTTCGATGATGGTGACGTTGGCCACGCCGCCGCCTTCGCACATCGTCTGCAGGCCGTACTTGCCGCCGCGCGCGCGCAGGGCATGGACCAGCGTCGCCATGAGCTTCGTGCCCGAAGCACCCAGCGGATGGCCGAGCGCGATGGCGCCGCCATTGACGTTGAGCTTCTCCGGATCGGCACCGGTGTGCTTGAGCCAGGCCATCGGCACCGAGGCAAACGCCTCGTTCACTTCGTAAAGGTCGATGTCCGAAATCTTCATGCCTGCCCGCTGCAGCGCGCGATCGGTGGCGAAGAGCGGCTCTTCGAGCATGATCACCGGATCGCCTGCGGTCACGGTCAGGTTGTGGATGCGCGCCAGCGGGGTCAGGCCATGGGCCTTGAGCGCGGCTTCCGAAACAACCAGCACCGCGCTCGATCCGTCGCAGATCTGACTGGAGCTGGCAGCGGTGAGCGAGCCTTCGGGATTGAGCAGCTTGACCCCGGCGATGCTTTCCAGCGTCGCATCGAAGCGGATGCCTTCGTCCACGGTGTGCATGGCAGGGCCTTCGGGCGTCTCGATCTCCACGCCCACGATCTCGCCCGCAAAGGCTTGCGCCTGCGTTGCGGCAATCGCCTTCTGGTGGCTCGACAGGGCGAAGCGGTCGAGTTCGTCCTTGGTGAAGCCGTGCTTCTTGACGATCATTTCCGCGCCCATGAACTGCGAGAACATGATCCCCGGATACTTCTCCTCGAGCCCCGGCGACTTGTAGTGCCCCAGGCCCTCCTTCATGTGGAAGGTGGCGTTCGAGCCCATCGGCACACGGCTCATGCTTTCGACGCCCGCTGCGATGACCACGTCCTGCACGCCCGACATCACAGCCTGCGCGGCAAACTGGATCGCCTGCTGGGAAGAACCGCACTGGCGGTCGATGGTGACGGCAGGGGTCGACTGCGGCAGAAGCTTCGAGGCGAGCACGGCATTGCGCCCGACCTGCATCGCCTGCTGCCCGGCCTGCGTCACGCAGCCCATGATCACGTCATCGATGGCGGTCGGGTCGATGCCGGAACGCGCCACGATCGCATCGAGGCTCCGCGCGGCAAGGTCCACCGGGTGGACGCCCGCAAGCCTGCCACCCCGGCGACCACCTGCGGTGCGCACCGCTTCCACGATATAGGCTGTGGCCATTTCACTCGACTCCTCGGAATGCTTCTTTAATCGAACGATTAAGGAGCGTTGCACTGATGGTCAAGCGGGCTTGTGGAGTTCCCTGCACCGCCCCATAGATCGCCGCGTGAGCAAGGAACTTGCCCTGATTGAAGCGCTGCGGGCGCTCGCCACGCATCCTGCCGCGCGCGGGCTGGAAGACGACTGCGCCGTGCTGCCGTTCGGCACCGAGACGCTGGTCCTGACGCACGACATGATGGTCGAGGGCGTCCATTGGCTGCCGGGTCAGGACATGGCCGATGTGGCATGGAAACTGGTGGCGACCAACCTTTCGGACCTTGCCGCCAAAGGTGCGGAGCCTGTCGGGGTCATGCTGGGCTTCACGTTGGGCGAGGACGATGCCCGCTTCGTTGCAGGGCTTGACGAAGCGCTTTCAGCTTTTGCCGTGCCTCTGCTTGGTGGCGATACCGTGCGGGGTACCGGGCCGCGCAGCCTCGGCCTTACGGCGCTCGGCAGGGCGACCACCGCGCACGTGCCCGGTCGGAACGGAGCGAGGGTCGGTGACACGCTATGGCTTACAGGGCCGGTCGGCGCGGCGATGCTCGGGTACGAAGCCCTGCGCGATGGCACGGGCGCCGACAGCACGGCCTTCCGCCGCCCTGTCCCGCGCCTTGCCGAGGGCGCAGCCCTTGCGCGCATGGTCACCGCAATGATGGACGTATCGGACGGCCTGCTGATCGATGCCGAACGGATGGCCAAGACCAGCGGCGTGACTTTCGCCCTTGATGCAAGCGCGGTTCCCTTACCCCCGGTCATGCCCGAATCCCGCCGCGACGAAGCCATGCGCTGGGGTGACGACTACGAACTGCTGTTCACGCTTCCCGCCGACACCGAACCACCGGTGGCAGCCACGCGTATCGGGATAACCGTCGCGGCTACGCTATCGCCTGTTACCATTGACGGTGCCCCGCCGCAGGGGCGGCTGGGTTATCTGCACGATTAAAATTCGCGCACAGCGGACGCATCGAGGCTTGCGGGTCAGAAATAAAGCTATAGCTTCCCGCCCGACCCGCAACGACGGGGGCGGACCTTTCGCAGGTCCGGGAGATAAAGGGGGATGCTAACGTGAACCTTGTCGTATTATCGATATTATTCGGGTTGCTGGCCATCGTTTATGGCTTCGTGACCAGCCGTCAGGTGCTTGGAAGCCCGGCGGGCAATGCCAAGATGCAGGAAATCGCCGCCGCCATCCAGGAAGGCGCGCAGGCCTATCTCAAGCGTCAGTACACCACCATCGCCATCGTCGGCGTGGTCGTTGCCGTGATCATCGCGGCAACGCTCGGCACGATCTCGGCCACCGGATTCGTGATCGGCGCGGTGCTTTCGGGCGTGGCGGGCTTCATCGGGATGAACATCTCGGTGCGCTCGAACGTGCGCACGGCAGCGGCGGCGCAGAACGGCCTGCAGTCCGGCCTGACCCTCGCCTTCCGTGCGGGCGCGATCACCGGCATGCTCGTGGCGGGCCTCGCGCTCCTCGCGATCGCGGTGTTCTACCACTACCTGACCGACATCGCGGGCTACACCGTGGGCGGCGATGACCGTACCGTGGTCGACGGGCTGGTCGCACTGGCCTTCGGCGCATCGCTCATCTCGATCTTCGCGCGTCTCGGCGGCGGCATCTTCACCAAGGCCGCAGACGTCGGCGCCGACCTCGTCGGCAAGGTCGAAGCTGGCATCCCCGAAGACGATCCGCGCAACCCTGCCGTGATCGCCGACAACGTGGGCGACAACGTCGGCGACTGCGCCGGCATGGCTGCCGACCTGTTCGAGACCTACGTCGTGACCGTGGGCGCAACGATGGTTCTCACCGCGCTGCTGCTCAAGGGCCTCGGCGCTGCTCTCGCCCCGATGATGGCGCTCCCGCTGCTGATCGGCGGCGTCTGCATCGTCACCTCGATCATCGGCACCTACTTCGTGAAGCTGGGTTCGTCGAACAACATCATGGGCGCGATGTACAAGGGCTTCCTTGTCACCGCCGTGCTCTCTGTCGGTGCGATCTGGTGGGCCATTTCCTATGCGCTCGGCGACATGGAAACGACCATGTCGTACACCATCCTCGACAACACGGTGACCTTCTCGGGCCGCGTGCTGTTCTACTGCTCGCTGCTCGGTCTGGTCATCACCGGCCTGATCATCTGGATCACCGAGTACTACACCGGCACCAACTACCGTCCGGTGCGCTCGATCGCCAAGTCATCGGAAACCGGCCACGGCACCAACGTCATCCAGGGTCTGGCGATCAGCCTTGAATCGACCGCGATGCCGACGATCGTGATCTGCGCCGGCATCATCATTGCCTACCAGCTCGCAGGGCTGATCGGCATTGCCTATGCGGCAACCGCGATGCTGGCGCTGGCCGGCATGGTCGTCGCGCTCGATGCCTATGGCCCTGTCACCGACAACGCCGGTGGCATTGCCGAAATGGCTGGCCTCGACGATTCGGTCCGTGAAAAGACCGACGCGCTCGATGCCGTGGGCAACACCACCAAGGCCGTGACCAAGGGCTATGCAATCGGATCGGCCGGCCTTGCCGCGCTCGTCCTGTTCGCCGCCTACACCACCGACCTTCGCGAGTTCTTCCCGAACCTCGCGGTCAGCTTCAGCCTCGAAAACCCCTATGTCATCGTCGGGCTGCTGCTCGGCGCGCTCCTGCCGTACCTGTTCGGTGCGATGGGCATGACCGCTGTGGGCCGCGCGGCGGGCGACGTGGTGATCGATGTGCGTGACCAGTTCCGCGAAAATCCGGGCATCATGGCGGGCACGTCCAAGCCCGACTACGCCCGCACCGTGGACCTCGTGACCAAGGCTGCGATCAAGGAAATGATCATTCCGTCGCTGCTGCCGGTGCTCGCACCAATCGCGGTCTACTTCGTAATCGCCGCAGTTGCGGGTCAGGCCAACGGCTTTGCCGCGCTTGGCGCCCTGCTGCTCGGCGTGATCGTCGGCGGCCTGTTCGTTGCCATCTCGATGACCTCGGGCGGCGGCGCATGGGACAACGCCAAGAAGTACATCGAAGACGGCCACCACGGCGGCAAGGGCAGCGAAGCCCACAAGGCTGCGGTGACCGGCGATACCGTGGGCGATCCCTACAAGGACACTGCGGGTCCGGCCGTCAACCCGATGATCAAGATCACCAACATCGTGGCCCTGCTGCTGCTTGCAGCTCTGGCAAGCCACGCCGTCGGCTGATCGTTACCTGAACTGACGCAATTCTGGCCCGCCCGGCTCCAGCCGGGCGGGCCTTTCTTTTGCTGCTTTGTTAACCGGGTTTTCGCGCATTGCCTCTAAGACCCGGGTCGTGAACGCCGCACCCTTCATTGCCGTTGCCCGCCCCCTGCCGCTTGCGCCCGCAAGCGAACCTGTCGCGCGGGTTTCACCATGGGGCGATTGGACCGGCGACAAGCAGCGCGCCGCCTGGCAGGCGCTGGCCGACGGTGCATCGACGCCCAACCCCTTCTTTGAACCGTGGTACCTGCTGCCCGCTCTGGAAGCATTCGATCCCAAGGGCACCGGACGGCTGCTCACTGTCGAGCTTGGCGGCGAACTGGTCGGCCTGATGCCGATCACCACGCCGCGCCGCTATGCCCGCTGGCCGATCCCGCACCTGTCGACCTGGCTGCACCCCAACGCTTTCCTCGGCGTACCACTCGTTCGCGCAGGCTGCGAACTGCCGTTCTGGAAGGCAATCACCAATTGGGCCGACGCCAACGCCGGTGCATCGCAGGCGATGTTCCTCCACCTTGCCGCCATGCCGCTGGAGCAGCCGCTGACGCAAGCGCTGTTCGATCTTGCCAGCAGCGATGACCGCCGCGCCGCCCTGGTCATGCGCGAGGAACGCGCCCTGCTGCACTCCCCGCTGTCACCAGAGCTCTATCTCGAACGCGCCCTGCCCGGAAAAAAGCGTAAGGAACTGCGCCGCCAGCATGCCCGCCTTGCCGAACAGGGCGCGCTGACGTTCGAGCGTCTGACAGGCGACGAAGGCAATGTCGCCCAGTGGATCGAGGACTTCCTCGCGCTCGAACACCGCGGCTGGAAGGGAACGAGCGGCAGCGCCATGGCCAGCGCGCCAGCAACCGCCAACCTGTTCCGCAAGGCCCTCGCCGGAGCCGCCACGCTCGGAAAACTCGAACGCCTTGCCCTTTCGCTCGACGGACGGCGGATAGCCATGCTGGCGAACTTCCTCACCCCGCCCGGCAGCTTCTCGTTCAAGACCGCCTTTGACGAGGCCTTCGCGCGCTATTCGCCGGGCGTCCTGCTCCAGCGCGAGAACCTCGCCCTGCTCTCGCGCCCCGAAATCTCTTGGTGCGACAGCTGCGCCGCGCCGGATCATCCCATGATCGACAGCCTGTGGGCCGAGCGCCGCCCCATAGGCCGCATATCGGTCGCCATCGGCGGCAAAGCCCGCCGCTCGCTCTTCGAAATCCTCCTCGCGCTCGAACTCGGGCGCAATCCTGCCGGACTCGACCGATGAACCAGCCCGCCCCCGCATTTGCAGGCACCGCGCCGCTCGACACCTTCGACGAAACATCGCGCGCGACCTTCGCCGCATCCTATCCGGAAGTGCCACACAAGCTCGTCCACCGCCTCGGCATGCATCCGCTGATGCAACTCGATGCCCTGGCCTGCCTTGGCGAAGCGCTGCCGCAACGCTCGGTCGAGTATAATCGCGCCGCCCTGCCCATCGGCCTCAATGGCGAGAAGGCCCCCGCCAACGGCATCGGCATCGGCGAGACGATCCGCAACATCGCGTCCACCGGCAGCTGGGCCGCGCTCAAGAACATCGAACAGTGCCCCGCCTATGCCGGACTTCTGATAGACCTCCTCGCCGAATTGCGCCCGGTGATCGAGGCGCGCACCGGGGCCATGCTGAAACCGCAGAGCTTCGTCTTCGTGACCAGCCCGGGCGGCGTAACGCCCTACCATTTCGACCCGGAGCACAACATCCTGCTGCAGGTCATGGGCTCGAAGGTCATGACCATGTTCCCCGCAGGCGATGCCCGCTTTGCGCCGGACGAGACCCACGAGGGCTACCACACCGGCGGCGGGCGCGAGCTGTTCTGGCGCGATGAGCTGCTGCCCGCAGGCAAGCAATGGTCGCTGTCGCCGGGCGAGGCGCTCTACGTGCCGGTCATGTCGCCGCATTTCGTGAACAACGGCCCGGCCCCCTCGGTCTCGCTGTCGATCACCTGGCGCTCCGAATGGAGCTTTGCCGAAGCCGACGCGCGGGCCTTCAACGGCTTGCTGCGCCGGATCGGGATCACACCCCGCGCGCCCGGCCGGTGGCCTGCGTCCAACCGCGCCAAGGCCCTGGCATGGCGCGTCTATGCCAAGGCGCGTGGGCTGCGCTGATCTCATACCGTTGACGTAATCGGGCAGTCGGTTCATCGGCGAGGCATGACCGAGAACGACAATCCGACTCCGCAGGAACTGGTCGCGCGCCTGCTCGACCTGCTCAACGTAAAGGACCACGGCGGCGACCGCTTCGAAGGCGCCCGCAAGATCGGCGGCGTGGGTCGCGTGTTCGGCGGGCAGGTGATCGGTCAGGCCCTTGCCAGCGCCGAGCGCACCGTACCCGACGATCGCCCGGTCCATTCGCTCCATGCCTACTTCCTTCGCGGTGGCAGCGAGGACCACGAGATCGACTTCAAGGTCGAGCGCGACCTCGATGGCGGCAGCTTCTCCAACCGGCGCATCGTGGCCAGCCAGCTCGGCAAGCCGATCCTCAACATGGTCGCCTCGTTCCACAAGCGCGAGGATGGACGCTATCATGCCGAGCCCATGCCCACCGTCAGACCGCCTGAGGAACTGGAAAGCGAGGCTTCCCTTCGCGCCCGCTTTGCCGAAAGGATGACCGAACAGCAGCGCAAGTTCATGCTGCAGCCCCGCCCGATCGAACTGCGCCCGCTCGAACCGCGCCACTGGATGGGGCCCGGTCCGCAGGAGCCACGTTCGCACACCTGGTTTCGCTCCGTCGCTGCCCTGCCCGACGATCCGCGCATCCACCGTGCCGTGCTCGCCTATGCCAGCGACATGAACCTGCTGGGCACCAGCACCTTGCCGCACGACATCAGCTGGACGAAGGGCAACCTGATGGGCGCGAGTCTCGACCACGCCATCTGGTTCCATGACGATTTCCGAGCCGACGATTGGCTGCTCTACGCCTGCGACAGCCCATGGGCCGGACGCGCGCGCGGCTTCAACCGCGGTCGGATCTATACGCGTGACGGCAGGCTGGTCGCAAATGTCGCTCAGGAAGGGCTGATCCGCCCGATCACGCCCAAGCCCCAGGGCTGATCAGGGCGCGGGGCAGACCACGCCGCTGATGCGCGGGCGGTCGATCATGGCGAAAACCACCCGCCCCAGCGACGATACACCCGGTTGAGCCGCCAATTCCCTGGCAACGCGTTCGAAACGGCGGCAGTTGGCGGGATCGGTTGCCCCGCCGCCATAGCGGTTGCCAAGCTGGGTAGAGTAGCTTTCATAGGCCCGCTTCTGCGGCGCGAAGAAAGCGCGCAACCGGCGGTCAGCGGCCGAAAAGACCGGGCGATGGGTGCCGAGCATGGCATCATAGACCGGCGCGATGTCCGTGCCGATTGCCTTGCAGCGCAAGGTCACGGCCATCATCATCGTCTCGAACTCGTGGATCCGCGCTGCGGTCAGCGTTTCGCGATCAAGGCAGGCTTCGGCATGGGCCGGGCTGGCCGCGAGCATGATCGCCGCCATCGCGAGTTCGACCGCACGCCTCATTTCGTCGCCGTCGCGATCTGGCAGGCCGTGATTGGCACGGCCATGATCTCATCGAACTGGCGGACGAGCGCAGCCTGCCGCGCGTACGTCGTTGCGGCAACCTGCTGCTGATAGGCACTGGCCTCTGCCGCGAGCACGTTCATCGGCGTGGGATCGCGGGCGAGCTGAAAGCTGTCATAAGCCTGCTGGAGCGTCTGCATGTAGGCGATGGCGGCGGCATTGTTGGCGCGCGCGAGTTCCAGCTGCGGCTTGTAGCGCGTTTCGTAAAAGGCATTGCGCTGTTCGGCAGAACAGAACGTGCTCGGCAGCGGAAGATCGGCCACCTCGCTCAGCACCGGTCGCGGCGGAACGGAAAAGCCTTGCGCTGCAGAGACCCGGCTCGTCCCCGCACCCGCTTCCTGCGAGCGAGCGAGTTCGAGCAGCAGGTTCGCGTCGCTGGCCGCTTGCGACGCGTCGGCCGGAGCAGCCCCCGGGGCAGACACGGCAATCGCTTTCGGCTCGGGTCGAACGGGAGCAGGAGCTGCTGCCGGTGCAGCAGGGGGAGGTGCAACGGTTACGACGGCGGGAGCTAGTTGCGCGGGAGGTGCCGCTACCGGCGCCGGTGCCTGCGCAACAGCGGGGGCCGAAAGCGGCACCTTGCGCAGGTTCGCCAGCTTGGCGCGTGCCAGCCCAGCAAAGGTGCCGGCCGGATACTGCTGGAGATAGGCTTCGTAAACTGCCGGATCGTCACTGCCCGAGACCGATTGCCAGAATGCCAGCTCGAACGGAGAGCCGACACCGTTGGCCGGTTGCGCGCAAAGCGGCGCAGGCAAGCCGAGCAGCGCTGCCGCCACTGTCGAAAGCGCTGCCACGCGCACCCATCCCGCAAACATTCGAAAAGCCCCCCGGCTGTTCCGTCACCATTGACCAAGGCCAGACACCAGACGGCATCAGCCTCAACCTGCTGCAAACAGACAAGGTTACCACTACGTCAATAGTAATTCTACGTATAGTCCGTATCAGGAAAGCAACAGTGCCGCGCGCTGTTCTGCTTCGCGCCAGTCGAGCCCCTGCGCTTCCAGCCAGCCATCGTCGTAATAGGTCTGGGCATAGCGCAACCCGGAATCGCACAGGATGGTGACGATGGCCCCGGCCTCGCCCGCCGCGGCCATTTCCTCGGCCAGCTGCAGGCAGGCGTGGATGTTGGTGCCGGTAGATCCGCCGACGGGCCTGCCGATTCTCGCGGCAATCGCGCGCATCGCTCCGATAGAGGCAGCATCAGGCACAGCGATCATCCGGTCGATCACATCGGGCAGAAACGAAGGTTCCACGCGCGGGCGGCCTATGCCTTCGATCAGGCAGCACGCGCCCTGCGGCGGCGCGGTCACGCTGCGGTCGGCATGGTGGCGGTGGAACACCGAGCCTTCGGGATCGGCCACGCACAGGCGCGTCGGGTAACGGCCATAGCGGATGAAGCGCCCAAGCGTGGCCGACGTCCCCCCCGTCCCTGCTCCGCAAACGATCCACGTCGGCACCGGATGATCCTCACGCGCCATCTGCTGGAAGATCGATTGCGCGATGTTGTTGTTGCCGCGCCAGTCGGTCGCGCGCTCGGCATAAGTGAACTGGTCAAGGAACAGCCCGCCCGCTTCTGCCGCCAGCCGCTCTGCTGCCGCATACATCTCGGCCGCACTGTCGACCATGTGCACGTCGCCGCCATGAAAGCGGATCGCCTCGATCTTCGCAGGCGATGTGCTGCGCGGAATCACCGCGACGAACTTCAACCCGATCAGCTTGGCAAAGTAGGCTTCGGAAACGGCAGTCGATCCACTCGTCGCGTCGACCAGCAGCGTATCCGGCCCGATACGGTTGTTGCACAGGCCGTAGAGGATCAGCGAGCGCGCCAGCCGGTGCTTGAGGCTGCCGGTGGGATGGACGCTCTCGTCCTTGAGATAGAGCGTGATGCCGGGGAACTTCGGCAGTTCCACCCGGATCAGATGGGTGTCGGCAGAACGGTTGAAGTCCGCCTCGATGCGGCGCACGGCCTCGTCGCTCCACTTGCGCCGGTCGTCGGTCATCGCGTTCTCCATCCTCTACCCATTGGGATGATAGAAGTCGTACACGGTTTGCGCCACTGCCGCGCTCACCCCCGGCGCACGCTGCAGGTCCTCGAGGCTCGCCGCACGCACCTTGCCCGCCGTGCCGAAATGCAGGAGCAGCGCCCGCTTGCGCGCCGGGCCGATGCCGGGGATCTCGTCCAGCGGACTCGCGGTGATCGCACGGCTGCGCTTGGCGCGGTGCGCGCCGATGGCAAAGCGGTGCACCTCGTCGCGCATGTTCTGGAGGTGGAACAGCACCGGCGAATTGACCGGGAGCATCTTCTCGCGCCCGTCGGGGAAGTGAAACACCTCCCGCCCCTCGCGCCCGTGGTGCGGCCCCTTGGCGATGGCGATCAGCGCCACGTCCTCGATGCCGAGTTCGCCCAGCGCATCCTTCACCGCCGACATCTGCCCCTTGCCGCCGTCGATCAGCACGAGATCGGGCCACATCCCGCTCTCGCGATCCGGGTCATCCTCCTGCACCTTGCCGAAGCGCCGGGTCATCACTTCGCGCATCATGCCGAAATCGTCGTTGGTCTGCGCGGTCTTGATGTTCCATTTGCGATACTGCGCCTTCACGAAGCCATCCGGCCCCGCCACGATCATCGCGCCAAGCGCATTGGTGCCCTGGATATGGCTGTTGTCGTAAACCTCGATGCGCTGCGGCACTTCAGGCAATTCAAGGAATTCGGCCAGTTCGCGCATGACCTTGGCCTTGGTCCCGCTCTCGGCCATCCGCCGGTCGAGCGCTTCCACCGCATTGCGCTGCGCCTGCTCCATCAGCCTGCGCCGGTCGCCCCGCTGGGGCACCGAAATCTCCACTTTGCCGCCCGCGCCTTCGCACAGCGCTTCGGCCAGCAATGCGGCTTCGGGCAGTTCGCGATCCACCAGAATGAGCCGCGCCGGGGGCACTTCCTCATAGAACTGGGCGAGGAAGCTGGTCATCACCTCGGCCTCGTCCAGACCTTCGGTGTGGCTGGGAAAGAAGGCGCGGTGGCCCCAGTTCTGGCCACCACGGATGAAGAAGGCCTGCACCGCCACCTGCCCGCCCTTGACCGCCATGGCAAAGACATCGGCATTGCCGACGCCCTCGGCATTGATCGCCTGACTGCCTTGTATGAAAGTCGCGGCGCGCAGCCGGTCGCGCAGCATGGCGGCGCGTTCGAAGTCGAGTGCTTCGGCGGCCTCCTGCATCTGCGCCTCGATCTCGCGCTGCACCGCGCCCGATTTGCCGCCGAGGAAATCCTTCGCCTGCCGCACCAGCTCGCCATAGTCCTCCGGCGTGATCCGGTCGACGCAAGGGGCCGAGCAACGCCGGATCTGATAGAGCAGGCAGGGCCGGTCGCGCCGCGACATGAAGCCGTCGTTGCAGCTGCGCAGCAGGAACAGCTTCTGCAGCGCATTGATCGTGGTGTTGACGCTGCCCGCGCTGGCGAAGGGGCCATAGTAATTGCCCTTCGCCTTCCTCGCCCCGCGATGCTTCTGGATGCGTGGGTAAGCATGATCGCCACGCAACAGGATGAACGGGAACGATTTGTCGTCGCGCAGCAGCACGTTGTAGGGCGGGCGGAAGCGCTTGATCAGCTGCGCTTCCAGCAGCAGCGCCTCTGCTTCCGAGTTGGTCGTGACGATCGTCATGCTCCGCGTCTGGCTGACCATGCGGCGCAGGCGATTGGGCAGGCGTTCGACCTGCGTGTAGTTCGCCACCCGGTTCTTCAGCGCCCGCGCCTTGCCCACGTAGAGCACGTCACCCTTGGCATCCTGCATGCGATAGACGCCGGGCTTGGGCTTGAGCGTATTGACCGTATCGCGGATCACCGAGACGCCCAGTTCGATGTCCGGCTTGTCAGACCCGCGCACGGTCGTGGACGCGCGGTCCTCGTGGAAACGCTCGGTATCGCGATCAGGCGGAGGGGCGGGCTTTCGGGCCATGACTGCCTGAGCAAATAAGCGCTGCTGCGCGCTGCGCAATGGTTCCAAAGGGCTTTCCCCCAAGCAATCAGGCTCCAAAGCAATCAGGCCCCAATCAATCTGGCCTCAGCGCTATCAGGGTTTTCCCGCATGGTCCGTTTCGGTGGTTTTAGGCGAAACGCGCGACAATTCCTGAATGATCGGGAAACCATTCGGCAGGTCGGGAACGGGCACAAGTCCGGTCACTCCGGGACGGCGCGGCGAAGCACGCGTGCGCCTGCACCTGCCCGCCCGCCTGATCCTGCTGACCGGGACGCAGCACTGCATCCTCGAGGATCTGTCGGTGACAGGCGCTGCATTCATTCCGGAGGAAAGCCTGCCACCACCGGGCGCCTCCGCCATCCTGCAATGCGAGCATATCGAAGCCTTCGGCCAGATCCGCTGGTCCCGCTATGGCCAGTGCGGCATAATGTTCGAGGAGAAGCTCCCGCTCGCGCAAGTCGTCTCTCTTCGCCACTGTGCCGACAATTTCGAAGCGACCGAACGCGAACGCCTCAAGCAACGCGCACAGGCCTGGGTTCAGGGCAAGAGCCGGATCGTGTGAAGCTGCGTCAGAACTGCTTGCGGAACTCGATCTCGAACACCCGCCCGCGCGGGTCAAGATAGCCGGGCTGATAGCGCAAGGGCACTGCACCGCTCTCGTCCGTCACCCGCTGCTGCGCATTGAACAGGTTGTCGACCGACAGCGAGAGGCGCGATCCCTTGAGGAACGGCACCTTCTCCACCAGCTTCGCCTTGCGCCCCAAGTCGGCGAACAGGCGCAAATTGAATGTCGCGATGGGGTCGAACCGCAGCGTCGACGATCCCGGCAAGACGCTCGCATCGATCCGCGAGCCGCCGGTGTAGGTGCCATTCAGCCGCAGGCCGAAGCCGCGATAGAAGCCGCCGCCCTCCATCTCGAACCCATGCCGCGCGACCCCACTGCTGACCGCATCGCCATCGAGCAGGTTGAGGACAGCCCCACCCGGCGCAATCTGCACCGATTGCTGGAAGCGGATTGTGTGGAAGATCGACAGGTTCCAGCGCCCACGACCATCGGAATTGAACCCGCCCGGCCCGCCGCGACCGCCACCACCGCCCATGCGTGGACCACCGCCCGGCGGAGGACCGCCTGCGCCAACACGCGGACCACCCGGCCCACCGCCGCCACCGCGCATCCCGCCAAACGGCCCGCGCTGTGCATTGGGATCGGGCTTGCCGAAGTTGCCCGAGAGGTTGAGCCCATAGCGCAGGCGCGAGCCCTTCTCCTCGGCAAAGGTCACCGCACTCTGGTCCACCGAAACGATCCGCCCCGATGCATCGCGCACCACGCGCCCCGGAAACGCCGCTTCCACCTCGGGCGTCAGCAGCGGAAAATCGTTGGTCGTATTGGTCGATCGGTTGCGGAAGTATTCGGCGACGAACGTCGAATCCTTGAGGAACGGCAGCGTCCAGTTCAGCCCGAACTTCCAGTCGCGCTGGCGCTCTTTCACAAGGTTCGGATTGCCGCCCGAGATCACCCGCGCCAGCACCGTCTCCCCGCGCGAAAAGTCATAGATCGATACGTTCTCGGTCACGATCGATGGGCCGCCCAGCTCGGTCAGCGTAGGCGCCTTGTCCGCCGCCACATAGCTCGCCTGCAGCGTCAGCTTCTCGGTCGGGCTATAGGTCAGCCCGCCGCCCCAATTGTACAATGTGCCGAAATCCGAAAGCCGGTGCACTTCGGCATTGGCGTTGAGCGAGATGTCGCCAACCCCTGCGCCGAATCCTTCCTTGCGGCTGGTGATCGGCACATCGAGGCTGAACCCCGCTTGCGCATCCCCGCGCTTGAGGTTGATCTGCCCCGTTGTGGTGCGCGTATCGCTGCTCTCGATGCCCGAATAATCGAACCCGGCCTTCACCGTCAGCGAAGCCTCGCCGCCCGGCAGCCGCAACGGACGCCCGCTCAGCGTGGCGAGGCTGGTCAGCGAATCGGTCTTCGAAAGCGCCCGGTCGGCAGCGACATAGCCGTTGTTGTCGATGTCGGATTTGGTCTCGACATGGCCGCCATCGGCCGTGAGCGCGAGGTACCAGTCGCCCAGCGGCTTGTTCAACGCAGCGCCTGCCTGCAGCGTCGTGGTCCGCGTGCGCCGGGTCAGGGCCTGCAATGCACCCGTGTCATCCAGAACGACCGTGTTCAGACCATTGAGCGAGCGCGAATCATCGCGCTGCGCCAGCATGTTGACGCTCAGTCCCGCTCCGCCGCCAAGCGCCCGCGCCAGCGTGGCGTTGAGCTGTGCCGACTTCGAATCCGCGATCAGCGTGCGATAGTCCGCTGCAGCCGCTCTGCTGCCCGCCGGCTGCACGATCCCGCGCTCCGCCTCGGTCAGCGGGCTTGCATCCTCCAGCTTGCCGGTCACGTTGATACGGTTGCCGCCCGTAATCTTGGTGAGGTTAAGCTCCTGCTCCCACTCGGTGAACCCACCACCGCTGGGAAGGCGCAACTCGCTGTCCGAGCCATAGGCGCTGAAATTGTCCTTGAGGATGAAGTTCACCACCCGCTGGTCGGGCCGGTAGCCATATTTGAGCGCAACTTCCTCGGGCAACACCTCGACACGGCGGATCGCCTCGGGCGGGAGCCCGCGCATCTCGCGAAACCCTGAAATACGCATCCCGTTGAGCAGCACCACCGGCATCCCGCCGCCCCGCCCGCGCCCCGACGATGTCTGCGGGGAGAGCGCCGCAAGAAGGTCCTGCAACGATCCCGCGCCATACGAGGCGATCGCCTCTTCATCGAGCACGGCAATCGGCGGCTGCGCCGTATCGACCTGCCCCTTGATCCGCGTCGCCACGACGAGGATCTGGTCAGGCTCGGAGGCGATCTCGTTGCCTTCGATGTCCTGCAGGGCATCGTCGGTCCCGTCGGTCACGTCCTGCGCCAGCGCCGGGTTCACCGCCACAAGGCAAAAGGCCAATACCGCCAGCGAAGTCGCTGCTGCAGGTTTCACGATCACGTTCCTTCAGAAATTGCTTTGCACCGGGCACGGCACCGGCTGGTTCAATGCCACTGGTGGCCAAATGGCTCCGCACGGACAACGCGCATTTCGTATCACTTTGTCGCACTGCAACATCGCGATGCCTACATGAACGAAAGGTGGCCCGAGGGTCAGGGCCTTGCCGCGTCCCCCTTTCCTTTTTGCGCGGGCAAGGCTATGGGCCGCCCAATTCCTGTGCGTGTGGATCACATCCGGTGATCTGCGCGTTACCGAACCATACCCTATACAAAGGCATCCGAGCCCGCCGATGGCGAAAGAAGAACTCCTAGAAATGCGCGGCCAGGTGGTGGAACTCCTGCCCAACGCGATGTTCCGCGTCCGCCTCGAAAACGACCATGAAATCCTCGGCCACACCGCCGGCAAGATGCGCAAGAACCGCATCCGCGTACTGGTGGGCGACGAAGTGCTGGTCGAACTCACCCCTTATGACCTGACCAAGGGCCGCATCACCTACCGCTTCATGCCCGGTCGCGGCGGTCCCGGCGGCTTCTGATGGCGGGCGAGGTTTCGCCCGCTTCCCCTTCTCCGGAACTCATACTGGCGTCGGCAAGCCCGCGTCGGCTTGAACTGCTCGGACGCCTTGGTCTCAAGCCAGACCGCGTCGTCGCCACCGCCATCGACGAATCCCCGCTCAAGGGTGAGCGTCCCCGCGCCCACGCGGTACGCCTCGCCGCCGAAAAAGCGCGCGCGGCAGCGGCTCTGGCACCAGCTTGCGTCATCCTTGCCGGAGATACCGTCGTCGGCGCAGGCGCGCGCATCCTGCCCAAGGCAGAGGACGAGGCCACCGCCCGCAAGTGCCTCGCGCTCCTCTCCGGGCGCCGCCACCGCGTGTTCTCCGCCATCGCGGTCATCACCCCGGACGGAACCCTGCGCGAAGCGCTGTCCGAAACGATCGTGCGCTTCAAGCGTCTCTCGGGCGAGGAAATCGAATCCTACATCGCTGGCGGCGAATGGCACGGCAAGGCCGGCGGCTATGCCATCCAGGGCAGCGCCGAGGGCTTTTGCGACTGGCTTTCGGGCAGCCACTCCGGCGTCGTCGGCCTCCCCCTGTTCGAAACCCGCCGCCTGCTGCGCGCAGCTGGCCTGAAGGTCGGCTGATCCATGTCCGCACAATGGCTCTATGAAGACGGCATCGCCGAGGAACGCGCGATCCTTGTCTCGGGTGGCACGATCCTGTCCGCCCGCGTCGAATGGGGCGAGGCGCTGCGCCCCGGCCTTGTGGCGCAGGTCCGCCTTGCAAAGCGCCACCACGGCAGCCGCCGCGGTGTGGTCCGTTTCGACAACGGCATCGAAGCCATGGTCGACCAGCTCCCGCGCGAGGCGACCGAAGGCGTGACGCTCACCGTCCGCGTGATCCGCGCCGCGATTGCCGAGCGTGGCCGTACCAAGCTCCCCGTCGCCCGCCCCGCGCCCGGCGAAGCGCCCCGACCCGCCCCCACCTTGCGCAAGGAAATCGAGGCCACTGGCGCCGCCTTGCGCGCGCTGCCCGTCACCAACGCCGAATTCGCCCGCCACGGCTGGGACGAACTGGTCGAACAGGCGCAGATCGGCGAGATCGCCTTTCCCGGCGGCTCGATCATCGTCAGCCCTACGCCTGCAATGACCCTGATAGACATCGACGGCGCCCTGCCCCCGCTCAAGCTCGCGCTCGCAGCCGTACCGGTCATCGCCGATGCGCTGCACCGCTTCGACATCGGCGGCTCGATCGGCATCGATTTTCCCACTCTGGCCGACAAGCAGGACCGCCAGCAGATCGACAAGGCGCTCGGCAATGCGCTGATCGACTGGACGGGTGAACGCACCGCGATGAACGGCTTCGGCTTCGTCCACCTCGTCGCGCGGCTCGAACGCCCCTCGCTCGTCGCGCGCCACGCCCGCCATCCCGCCGCTGCCGCCGCGCGCGTGCTGCTGCGCCAGGCCGAGCGCGTGGCCGAACCCGGCGCCCTTCTGCTCACCGCCAACCCGCGTGTGCTCGATGCGCTCCAGCCAGACTGGGAAGCCGAACTTGCCCGTCGCACGGGGCGCGTCGTGCGCCGCAAGGCTGACCCTGCGCTTGCCCTTTCCGGCGGTTTTGCCCAAGGCGTGCCGCTATGAATACGCCGACCCCCAAGCGCTGCCCGATCTGCGGCAAACCCCGCAGCGAAGCGCACACCCCCTTCTGCTCCACCCGCTGCAAGGACCGCGATCTGGTCCAGTGGCTGCAGGGCGGCTACGCCCTCCCCGGCCGTCCGCTGGAAGAAGATCCGGAAGACTGAAATCCCATCACCGGCCAGATACCTGCTCCCCCGCGCAGGCGGGGGCCACGGGCCTGTTACGCAACCGAAGATACGCCAGAAACCCCGCCCTCCCGCAGGCGGGAGGGCGGCGAGACTTACCGAACGCAGTGAGGTTAGTCGCAGCGGGGTGGGCTTCCGACCAGTCGCGTCGGCGGCAGGCCCATGCCCCAAAATTTTCACGCGATGGGGCTTGCCAACCTCGCCCCGCTTCGCCATAGGCGCGCTTCCCATCGCCTGCTGGTCCATTCAGGAACGCGGCAAAGGACGATGCCCGGGTAGCTCAGTTGGTAGAGCAGCGGATTGAAAATCCGCGTGTCGGCGGTTCGAATCCGTCCCCGGGCACCACATTCAACCCAAATCTCCCACACCGCCATGACCGCTTGAACGCGCGTGCGTTCTGGTTGACACTCCGCCTTATGCCCTCTCAAACGAGCGGGCGGGGAGAGGGGCATGCGGGTCTGTGTCGTCGGTGCGACGGGTACCATCGGGCGTGCAGCCGTCGCGGCCCTCGCCTCGCGGGGGCACGAGGTAACATGCCTTGTCCGGCGTGCCGATGCCGATCTCCAGCACAGAGCGGCGATGATCGTCGCAAACCTGCAGGACCCGTCCAAACTTGAAGAAGTCTTTGCCGGGGTGCGCTTTGACGCGGTCGTCTCCTGCCTCGCCTCGCGCACCGGGGTGCCGACCGATGCCTGGGCCGTCGATCATCGCGCCAACCTGAACGTGCTCAAAACCGCGCAAGGCGCCGGTGTCCAGCACTTCGTCCTGCTCTCGGCCATCTGCGTGCAGAAGCCGCTGCTGGCCTTCCAGCATGCCAAGCTGGCCTTCGAAGCCGCGCTTGTCGGCTCGGGCCTGCGCTGGTCCATCGTCCGCCCCACCGCCTTCTTCAAATCTCTCTCGGGCCAGATCGACCGTGTAAAAGCAGGCCGCCCCTTCCTGATCTTCGGAAATGGCGAACTGACCGCGTGCAAGCCGATCAGCGACGGCGATCTGGCAGCCTACATCGCCGATTGCCTGACGCATGAGGACCGCTGGAACCGCATTCTCCCCATAGGCGGCCCCGGCGATGCCATCACCCCGCGCCAGCAGGGCGAGGCGCTGTTCGCCATGCTCGGCAAGCCACCGCGCTTCCGCTCGGTCCCGCTGGCCTTGCTCGACGGGATCGCAGGCGCGCTCGGCCTGTTCGGGCGAGTCATCCCTGGCCTTGCCATCAAGGCCGAACTCGCCCGCATCGGCCGCTATTACGCCAGCGAATCGATGCTCGTGCTCGATACCGAGACGGGCCGATACGATGCCGCCGCCACGCCCTCGACCGGCAGCGAAACCCTGTTCGACCACTACCGTGCCGTGCTCGAAGGCCGCACTGTGGTCGATCGCGGGGATCACGCGGTGTTCTGAGCTTTCTGCTGGAAACGATCAAGATTGATTGCTATTGATCGTTTTCAAGCATTCATCGGGAGAGCGCGCTTGTCTACAGGCGCTACCAACAAAGGCGCAACGATCGTCATCGATCTCGGCAAGACGCTGAGCAAAGTCAGCCTGTGGGACGCAGGCGGGGCCATGCTCGACCGTCAGGTGCGCCCCAACGTACCTCTCGAAATCGGTGGCATCCGCCGCCTCGATGCGCCCGCCACCGGCAGGTGGCTGCTGGAAACGCTGGCCTCCTATGCCCGCCAGCCCGTCGATACGATCGTGCCCGTCGGCCATGGTGCAGGCGTTGTGGCACTCGTGGATGGCACGCTCGCCTTCCCCCCGCTCGATTACGAACAGCCCATCCCGCCAGAGGTGATGGCCGCATACCGCGCGCAACGCGATCCCTTCGCGCTGACCGGGTCCCCCGCCTTGCCCGACGGCCTCAACTTCGGCAGCCAGCTGTGGTGGATGGAGCAGTTCGCGCCCGAAGCCATGGCTCGCGCCACGCTGCTCCCCTGGGCGCAATACTGGGCGTGGTTCCTCACCGGCAACGCGGTCAGCGAAGTGACCAGCCTTGGCTGCCATTCCGATCTGTGGTCCCCACAAGAAGCGGACTTCTCGCCCATGGCCAAGCGCCTTGGCTGGGCGCAGCGCTTTGCCCCGCTGGTGCGCGCAGGCGATACGGTTGGCACGCTCCTGCCCGGAATCGCTGCACAGACCGGCCTCTCTCCCGAAGTCCGCGTCCTCGCCGGCCTGCACGATTCCAACGCCGCCCTGCTGGCCGCACGCGGTTTTGCCGAGATCGCGGACAACGAGGCGACCGTGCTGTCCACCGGCACCTGGTTCATCGGCATGCGGCTACCTGCAACGCCCGTGCAAACGGCAGACCTCCCCGAGGCGCGCGACTGCCTCGTCAATGTCGATGTCCACGGCCGCCCCGTCCCCTCCGCCCGCTTCATGGGCGGGCGCGAGATCGAGACGCTGATCGAGATCGACACCCGCCGCGTCGACATCAAGCCCGACCAGCCCGCCCTGCTTGCCGCCGTGCCCGAAGTGCTGCGAAGTGCCCGCATGGTGCTGCCAACGCTGATGCGTGGCTTCGGCCCATACCCGCAGGGCCGCTTCGACTGGATCAACCGGCCAGAGGACTGGTACCAACGCCGCGCCGCCGCCTGCCTCTACGCCGCGCTCGTTGCCGATACCGCGCTGGACCTCATCGGCTCTTCCGAGCGCCTGCTCGTCGAAGGCCGCTTTGCCGAGGCGGAAGTCTTCGTCCGCGCCCTTGCCGCCCTGCGCCCCGACACCGCCGTCTACACCGCCAACGCGCACAACGACGTCTCGTTCGGCGCCCTGCGGCTGATCGACCCGACGCTCACGCCGCGCGGCGAACTCGTCCGGGTCCAGCCACTAGACGGCGATCTCGACACCTACCGCAACCGCTGGCACGCCGAGATCGACGCCTCGCACAAGAGAACCGCCGCATGATTGCCGCCTCGATCCCCGATTTCCGCGAACTCGCCCGCCGCCGCCTGCCGCACTTCCTGTTCGAATACATCGACGGCGGCTCCTACAGCGAGACGACGCTCCGGCGGAACGTCGAGGACTTGCGCGACATCGCCCTGCGCCAGCGCGTGCTGCGCGACGTTTCGGGCCTCGACCTGTCGACCGAACTGTTCGGCCAGAAGCTCCGCCTCCCCGTCGCGCTTGCCCCCATCGGCCTTGCCGGCATGAACGCCCGTCGCGGTGAATGTCAGGCCGTGCGCGCAGCAGAGACGGCGGGTGTGCCCTTCACCCTCTCCACCGTCTCGGCCTGCTCGCTCTCCGAAGTCGCCAGGGCGGCAACCAAACCTTTCTGGTTCCAGCTCTACATGACCCGGGACCGCGGCTTCATGCGCGAACTGCTGCGCGAAGCGGTCGAACTGAACTGCTCCACCCTCGTCTTCACTGTTGACATGCCCACCCCCGGCAGCCGTTACCGCGATTACCACTCGGGCCTTGCCGGAGCCTCGGGCATGAAAGGCGCGCTCCGCCGCTCGTTGCAGGGCGCGATGAAGCCCGCGTGGGCGTGGGATGTCGGCGTGATGGGCCGCCCGCATGGCCTCGGCAACGTGATCCGCAAGCTTGAAGGCAAGACCGGCATCGAGGACTTCTTCGCGTGGATGCGCGAGAACTTCGACAGCTCGATCTCGTGGAAGGACCTCGATTTCATCCGCTCGGAATGGAACGGCCCACTGGTCATCAAGGGCCTGCTCGATGCCGAGGACGCAGTCGAAGCCGCCAACCTCGGCGCGGACGGGATCGTCGTTTCCAACCACGGCGGGCGCCAGCTTGACGGCGTCCCCTCCACCGCCCGCGCCCTGCCCGCCATTGCCGATGCCGTGGGAGACCGGCTGACCGTGCTCGCCGATGGCGGCGTGCGCTCGGGTCTCGACGTGGTGCGCCTGCTGGCACTGGGAGCCAAAGGCGTGCTGCTTGGCCGCGCATGGGTATTCGCCCTCGCCGCCAATGGACAGCAGGGCGTCGAACACATGCTCGGCCTGATCGAGGCCGAAATGCGCGTCGCCATGACGCTGACGGGCGTGAAGAACATCAGCGAGATCGACCGCTCGATCCTCGTGAACCGATAAGAACAACAAGGGACAGGAACCGATGGGCGCGAACCCGCTGCTGGGCGTACTCTTTCACTGGATCGGAGGTTTCTCCTCGGCCAGCTTCTATGTGCCGTACAAGCGCATCAAGCTGTGGTCGTGGGAAGTGTTCTGGCTGGCGGGCGGCCTGTTCTCGTGGTTGATCGCGCCTTGGCTCTTCGCCTCGATCCAGACGAAAGACCTGCTCGGCGTCCTCTCCGCCACCCCGCGCGATACGCTGCTGTGGTGCTGGTTCTGGGGCGCAATGTGGGGCTTTGGCGGGCTGACCTTCGGCCTGACCATGCGCTACCTCGGCCTGTCGCTTGGCATGGCAGTGGCGCTCGGCCTCACCACCGTGATCGGCACGATGGGCCCGCCGATCTTCGATGGCACCCTCGGCCAGATCGCCGCCACGACTAGCGGCAAGCTCACCCTGCTCGGCATCCTAATCACGCTGGCGGGTATCGTGGTCGTCGCCCGCGCGGGCAATGCCAAGGAAGCGGACCTCGGCGGCGCGGCATCCGAAGGCGTTGCCGAGTTCAACTTGCGCAAAGGCCTACTGATCGCGACCTTCTCGGGCGTGATGTCGGGCTGCTTTGCCTGGGGCCTTGCCGCAGGCCAGCCGATCCGCGACCTCACGCTCGCCGCCGGCACCGACCCGCTGAGCCAAGGCCTGCCTGTCCTGTGCGTCGTCCTCGCAGGCGGCCTCACCACCAACGCGCTGTGGTGCGCCTACCTCATCGCGAAGAACAAGAGCTTCGGCCAGTTCTTCGGCGCTGCCTCCGTCGAAGCCCAACCCGGCGAGCGCCCCAACCTCCTCGCCAACTGGCTCCTCGCCGCTTTGGGCGGCACGCTATGGTACGGCCAGTTCTTCTTCTACACCATGGGCGAGAGCCAGATGGGCAAGTACGGCTTCTCCTCTTGGACGCTGCACATGGCCTCGATCATCCTGTTCTCCACGCTCTGGGGTTTCGCACTCAAGGAATGGAAGGGCGCATCCCCGCGCACCCGCACGCTGGTCTGGACCGGGATCGGCCTGCTCGTCGGCTCGACCATCGTGATCGGCCTTGGCAACATGCTGCAGGCGAGTGCATAAGCGCGGGCGGAAGGGACCCCAGCACCAATGCACGCGGAAGAACGGGAACGGCGGATATTCGAGGCGCTGCGGCCGACCGGCTTTGTCAGCTATCGCGAGCTGGAAGCCCTGCTCGATGCCTCGCCCGCCACGATCCGGCGCGATCTGACGCGGCTTGAGGAAAGCCGCCAGATCGTCCGCGTCCACGGCGGGGCCAAGCTGCCCGACGGCGATGAGGATACGGGGCCGCGCCTGCTCGGCACCCCTTTCGAACAGAACATTACCCGCAACCTTGCCGCCAAGAAGGCCATCGGCAAGGCTGCCGCTGCGCTGTGCTCGCCCGGTGAAGGCGTGATGATCGATGGCGGCACCACCACCCTGCAGATGTGCGCGCATCTCGATGGCCTGGGCCTGCAAGTCCTGACCAACTCGCTGCACATCGTCACCGCGCTGCTACCACAGCCGACCACGCGCATCCTCGTGCCATCAGGTGCGGTATTCCGCGAACAGAACATCATCCTTGCCGCCGCGGGCGAGGAATCGATGCCGCGCTTCCACGCCCCGCGCCTGTTCATGGGTGCCGCCGCCGTCGGCCCGCAAGGCGCGATGCAGGCAGACGTCGTCCTCGTCGCCGCCGAACGCCGCCTGATCGACCGCGCCGAAGAAGTGATCCTGCTTGTCGATAGCAGCAAGTTCGAAACGCAGTCGGGCACCATCGTCTGCGGCCTCGACGAGATCGACACGATCATCACCGACAGCAGCATTTCGCCGCAAGCCGCACAGATGATCAGCGACGCACAAGTCAGGCTGATCGTCGCCTGATATTCGAAAAACCCCGCGCCTCTGCTTAATGTGGTTAGGATGTGCAGCGGATACATGGTAGTCCGTAGTTGTTCACCGGCTTTCTTGCCGAGGTGCAACCGGAAATGGCTCTCGCCCTGCGGGTCACCGGCTTTCCGAAAGAATTTTTTACGCCCATCCCCCCCAAAGACGCGAGCAGCCTGGGCATGGCGCTCGTCATGTCATCGGCTACGCCACTGGTGCTGCTCAGCGATACGCTCATCGTGCAGGCTGCAAGCGGTTCATTCTGCCGCGCTTTCTCCCTCGATTGCAACAAAGTCGTCGGCCGCGAGCTTTTCGAGCTGGGCAATGGCGAATGGAACGTCCCCCAGTTGCGCTCCTTGCTCAATGCGACCGCCGCGGGGCATGCGGCGATTGAAGCTTACGAGATGGCCTTCACGCGCGCGGGGATGACACCGCAGACACTGGTGTTGAACGCTCATGTTCTCGATCATCCGGACAGCGAACCCCTGCGCCTGGTACTCGCGATCACTGACGTCACCGAAACCCGCGCCTCCGAACGACGGGTCCGCCATGCCGAGCTGGAGAAGGAAGCCCTGCTCCGCGAAAAGGAAGTCCTGTTGCAGGAACTCCACCACCGCGTGGCCAACAGCCTGCAGATCATCGCCAGCGTATTGATGCAGCGCGTGCGCAGCGTCCAGTCCGAAGAAACGCGCGAGCATTTGCGCGATGCCCACCACCGCGTGATGTCCATCGCCACCCTGCAGCGCCAGCTCGCCGCCACCGCCACCGGCGATGTCTACCTCAAGCCCTACTTGTCGGACCTGTGCGCCAGCATCGGCGCCTCGATGATCGCCGATCCGGCAGAACTGACGCTCGAAGTCGTGGTCGACGACAGCTTCACCTCGGCAGACCGCTCGGTCAGCATTGGCCTGATCGTGACCGAACTCGTGATCAACGCGCTCAAGCACGCCTTTCCGGGCGGGCCGAAGAAGGGCAAGATCACGGTGGGCTTCGCGGCCAACCCGCAGGGCTGGCTGCTGTTCGTCGGCGATAATGGCGTAGGCTTGCCCGGCAACTTCGCCCAGGCCAAGCCGGGCCTCGGCACCGGCATCGTCAACGCGCTGGCCACCCAGCTGTCATCGACGGTAACAATCGCGAACGCCAATCCCGGCACGCTGGTCTCGGTCACGCACGTCGATGCCGAACCTGTAGCAGACCTCAAACCGGTCTAGGGTCAGGGCGGTGTAAGCATGTTGGAGGCGAAGGCGTGGAGAGTGGACATCTTCTCCGCCACCCCCATCGCCCCGTGCTCGACACGGGGTTTGGCTCCCCTCCGACCCAACGCTGAAGAAGAAAAGCCAAGTCCCGGATCAAGTCCGGGACGACGGGTTTTTGGCGCTGGCTGCTGTGGGGTGGGGAACAGCCATTGCTTCCATAACCGCACCATTACCGTCACCCCGGGCTTGACCCGGGGTCCCGCTTTCTGTCTCGTCACGCCATGGACAGGGAAAGGCTCGGTGGTTGGGTCTACATCATGGCCGACCGTTACCGAGGCGCGATGTACGTTGGCGTGACTTCGCACCTTGCTGCGCGCATCCATCAGCACCGCGAGGACCGGGGCTCGGACTTCTGTGCCCGTTATGGCTTGAAGCGGCTGGTCTGGGCAGAGCGCGGCGACCGGATCGAGGACTGCATAGCGCACGAGAAGCGCGTGAAGCGCTGGCGCAGAGGGTTCAAGTTCGACCTGATCGAGCGCGGCAATCCAGACTGGCTGGATCTTTACACGTGATCCTTGGATAGCTTGCGCGAAGAGAAAGCGGGACCCCGGGTCAAGCCCGGGGTGACGGCAGGGGTGCGAGAGAAATGGCGCCAACGTCCGCAATGGCGTCGTATCCTGAAAGTCCGATTTCAGCGCGAAAAGGCGGAAAACCCACGCTCCCGCCAAGACGGAACCTGCCCATCCGCTCTAACGCAAGTACCGCTTCACCAGCGCCTGCGCCGCGGCATCGACATCGGCCCACGCCTGTTCGAAATCCTCCTCGTCGCCATAATAGGGATCGATCACCGCCGTGCCCTTGCGGCCCGGCACAAGGTCCATCAGCAAGCGCACTTCGGCGATGTGGCGCGAAGGTTCGATGCGGCGCAGGTCCTTGAGGTTCTGCTGGTCGAGCGCGAAGACGTGGCCGAACTTGTGGAAGTCCTCCGCAGTCACCTGCCGCGCGCGATAGCTCGAAATGTCGAGGCCATGGCGCATCGCGGTTTCCTGTGCGCGCGGATCGGGCGGGCGGCCGACGTGCCAGTCACCGGTTCCGGCGGAATCTATCGTCATCGCCACGCCAGCCTCCACCGCACGACGGCGCAACGCCGCCTCGGCGAGAGGCGAGCGACAGATATTTCCAAGGCAGACGAACAAAATCGACGGTTGGCTCACGGGATCACGATACTCCGCTGGCTGGGTCTCCCCAGGCCAATCAGAAACGGATCCTCTCCCTGCCGCGCAGTGAACATGTTACGTGACGCGATGTCCAGCCATTTCAGCTTGACCAGCACCTGCCCGATAGCCCCGCCCAGCGTCTCCCCCGGCCCGAGCAGCACCACGCGGTCGGGCGCAAACTCGCGGATGCCCACAGTCATCGCGGCGGTGAAGTCGTAAGGCTGCAGAATCTGGTGGCCGAAGGTGTAATCCCACAGCTCTTGGGCATTGCTCTCGAACCGCCGCCACACCTTCCCCTGCCCGTCGATCAACGGCACCTGCGGCTGCCCGAACCAGTCCACCGGAAACTGCGCGCGCGCCGCATCGCTGCTTGGCCACATCAGCGGCGTATGGAACGGCCCATGCCCTACCAGCCGCATCGGCGGGCGCGAAAGCGGCGGCAGGTCTTTCTCGAACGCATCGAGCGCAGCCACTGATCCTGCCACCACCAGCATCCCGCCCAGCCGGATCGAAGGCAGCACCCCATGCCGCGCCATCGCCGCCTCGACAGCCGCCAACAGCGCCGGGTCGACCGTCCAGTCCTCCCCCGCCAGCCCCAGCACTGCCTGCCCGCCCGGCTCATGGCGCTGCGAATTGACGCCCATCCCGTCGGCAATGGCAAAACCATGCTCACCCGAAACCGCCCCGGCGCAGGCCAGCGCCGTATACCAGCCCATCGAATTCCCGGTCACCGCCACCACCTCGAACCGCTCGCGGTCGAGGCTGAGGAAATCCAGATAAGCGCAGGCATGGATCAACGGCGCGGCGTTGTCCCCCTTGAGCAGCGCCGGACTGAACTTGGCCGCCCCATCCAACGCCGAAAGCGTCGCCTTCCCCGCCTCCGCCAGCATCGCATCAAACCGCGCCAGCCACTCGGCCCCACCATGATGCCGCGCCAGATACCCCAGCTCTGGCGCATTATAAGTGCCGCGCCCCGGACAGACGACAAGGACGGTTTCCTTAGCCACGCACCATCTCCAGCACCTTGGCCACGATCCCGTCCCGGCTTGGCAGCGTATGCGTCGCCGCACGCGCCAGCGGAATGAAGCTGTCCGTCGCCGCCATCCGTGCAATCGCCTTGTCCGGCGCCCGCTCGGCCAGAAGCGCCATCAGCGCCTCGTTCTGCCCCCCGGTAATGCGGCATTCGTCAACGACAAGTACCCGCGAACAGGGCGCAACAGCCTCGATCACCGCATCGTCGTTCACCGGCCCCAGCCAGCGCAAATCGATCACCCGCACGTTGACGCCCTGCTCGGCCAGCAACTTCTGCGCCTGCAGCGAAAGGTAGAACCCGTTGCCGTAAGTCACCACGGCAAGGTCCGTCCCCTCACCCGCCACCCCGATCTCGCCAAAAGCAATCTCGCCCTCACCCGGCGGCTGATAGACGCTGGCCCACAGCCCATCGCCCGGCTCATGCAGGTCCCGCGTCATGTAGAGCGCAATCGGTTCCACGAAAACGACGACGCGCCCTTCCTCATGCGCCAGCCGCACGCATTCGCGCAGCATCGCCACCGCATTGCGCCCATTGGACGGCACCGCCAGCACCACGCCCGGAATGTCGCGGAAAACCGCCAGCGAGTTGTCGTTGTGAAAGTGCCCGCCAAAGCCCTTCTGATAGGGCAGCCCGGCAATGCGCACGACCATCGGGTTGGTGTACTGCCCGTTCGAGAAGAACGACAGCGTCGCCGCCTCGCCCCGGATCTGATCCTCGGCATTGTGGACATAGGCGAGGAACTGGATTTCCGGCAGCGGCAGCAGCCCGTTGTGCGCCGCCCCGATCGCCAGCCCCAGAATCGCCTGCTCATCGAGCAAGGTATTGATCACCCGCGCTGAGCCGAACCGCGCATGCAGCTTCTGCGTCGCCGCATAGACCCCGCCCTTGGGCCCCACATCCTCGCCACACACGATGGCGTTCGAGTACTGCAGCAGCAGGTCGGCCATGGCCCAGCTGATCAGCTTGGCCATATGCTGCGGCTTGTCCATCGCCGCCGCATCATCGGCAAACATCGCGGCGCGATCTGCCCCCCAAGCCTCATCCCAAATCACGTCACCCCGGCGAAGGCCGGGGCCCATTCCCTCTCCGGCCTGACCAACCGCCGCAATGGATCCCGGCCTCCGCCGGGATGACGGAGAGAGGGGGAGCAGGGCAGAGGCGTCGCGCTTCTGCGGCACGATGCTCGCCATCACCGCTGCCGCATCGGGCAACTTGGGCCGCGCGATCGCCAGCTCCACCTGCCGCTCCAGCGCCGCCTCGATCTCGTCATAGACCGCGCGCACTTCGGCTGCCGACATCACACCTTCCTCGATCAGCAGCGCCGCGCTCGCAAGCAACGGATCGCGCTCTTCCTCCGCCCGCACTTCCTCCTTGGTGCGATAGGAAAGCTGCACGTCGTTCCCGGCATGGCCATAGAGCCGCACCGTCTTCATGTGCAGGAACACCGGCTTCCTCTGCCGCCGCGCGATCACTTCCGCCTCGCGCGCCGCCCGCATCGTATCGACAAGATCCGACCCGTCGCAGGCGATATAATGCAGCCCCGCACGGCCCGAGAAGTTCGCCTCGATCCACCCCGGCGGCGTGCGCGTGGAAATGCCGATGCCATTGTCCTCGCACAGGAAGATGATCGGCATCGGCGTGCCCTGAAACGCTGCCCAGCACGCCGTGTTGATCGCCCCCAGCGCGGTCGAGTGGTTGGCGCTCGCATCGCCGAAGCTGCACAGCACCACGCCGTCCTTCGCCAGCACGGTGCCTTCGAAGCCCATCTTGCGCGCAATGCCGATCGAGAACGCGGTCCCCACCGCCTTGGGCAAGTGGCTGGCAATGGTCGATGTCTGCGGCGGAATGAACAGCCGCTTCGATCCCAGCACCTTGTGCCGCCCGCCTGAAATCGGGTCCTCCATGCTCGCGGTAAAGCTCAGCAGCATGTCCCACGCCGGATTCTCGCCCGGCACGCGGTGCGCGCGGTGGATCTGGAACGCGGCGTCGCGGTAGTGGAGGAACGCCATGTCATCCACGCGCAGCACTTCGGCCAGCACCGCGTTGCCCTCGTGGCCTGAAGACCCGATGGTATAGAACCCCTCGCCCCGCGCCTGCAGCTTGCGGCTCATCCGGTCGAGCTGCCGCGACAATGCCTGCGACCGAAACAACGCCGCCGCCCGCTCCGGCGCCAGCCCCACATCCTTCAAACCGAGGTTCGAACGCCTGCGCGCGGTGCCGTTCTCCAGCGCATCAAGGAACTGCCGGTGGACCTGCTCGGCGGCATCAAGCGACATTGCGGATGGTTTCCCTCGTAACGAATGTCCGTCTTAGCCGCAGCTTGGGCAGGATGGGAACCCCGTGTTTGGATGGTTCACGCAGAGACGCAGAGAAGAAAGGGAGACGCAGAGATGAAGCGCCAGCGGCGAAGCCGCTCTCAAATCCGCCCGGGCGCAAAACGCAACTTCAAAAGGGCAAAGCGGCTTCACCGCAATCGCAAGGCCTCCGCGTCTCCCTTTCTTCTCTGCGTCTTTGCGAGAAACAGCCTAGCGCAAGTCCACGACCTCCACCGCAGGCAAGGCCACCGCCCCCGGCTGCTCAACCCAATGCCGCGCATTGAGCACCCCGCCATCCGCGCGCAGATCAGCCACCTTCGCCGTATCCACCTCAGCAAAGACCCACTGCGCCGCCCCTTCGACGCCAACCGCCAGAACGCCATCCTCCGGCATACCCCGATCCGGCGGACCATAGACACCCGCCGCCCCCCGATTGACATCCACTGCCGGAGACCACTCAGCCTCCCCCACCGTAGGCGAGTGCACCGCATAGCACTGCCCCTCCAATGCCCGCGCCTGCGCCCCGATCCGCACGCGCCAATAGCCATGCAGCGTGTCCGTGCACGAAGGCACCAGCAGCACCTCCGCCCCCGCCTCGACACACGCCCGCGCCAGCAGCGGAAACTCGCTGTCATAGCAGATCGATACCGCAAGCCGCCCAAGCGCCGTATCGAACACCCGCAGCGAGGACCCCGCTGCGATATGCCACTGCTCCCGCTCGAACCGCGTCATCACCAGCTTATCCTGAACAGCGGACTTGCCATTGGGCGCAAACAACCTCGCTGCGTTGCGAAACTTGCCGTCAGCATCCTTGCGCGGCGCAGACGCTGCCAGAATGTGCATCCCGGTCCGCACCGCCAGCGCGGAATGCAACGCATCCACCTGCGGCAGCAGCGCCGAAACCGTCTCGATAGACCCAGCCAGATCGCCCATCGTGGCCGGATAAAGGCTCGCCAGTTCCATAGCCCCATACTCAGGGAACACAGCCAACGCTGCGCCCCCCGCTGCCGCCTCGTCCGCCCAGCGCGTCAGCTTGGCCTCATAGGCCTCCCAGCTCTCCAGCCGCTCGATCGGATACTGCGCAGCAGCGACAAGAAACCGAGTCATTCCCCCCTCCTGAAAGCGGGAGGGGCGCTTCCTCCTACCCCCCTCCCGCAGGCGGGAGGGGTTGGGGGTGGGCATGCGCTGACAAGCGCACAAAGCCACATCTCGCCTTCGCCAGAAACCAGACCAGACAATCTCACCACTGCCGCATCCAGTACTGCATCACGTTCACCCGCTCCGCCTCACACCCATGCTCTTTCCAAGCCAGCTCCGTGGTCAACCCCGGCACCACCGCATAGCCACGCTTCGCCCAGAACCCATCAAGCGGCGTGTACCCCTCAGGCCGCGCCGGATGGTCATCCGCCCGCACCACCGCCGCAAAGCACGCCGCATTCGCCCCGCACTTCACAGCTTGCGCCTCGCGGTGATCGAAGAACGCATGCCCGATCCCCGTCCCGCGATACGCAGGCAGCAGCACGCTCTCGCCGAAATAGAACAACCGCGCCACCTCGATCCCCTGCGCCTCGAACGGCGCGCGAAACTCCGCCTTCTGGTGCATCATCGGCGCCGCCGTCGCCGCGCCGACGATCCGTGCCCCGTCAAACGCTGCCACCAGCACCGCATCGGGCGCGGCGGCATATTCGCTCAGGTACTGCGCCTCGTACGCCGCATCGCCATCGTAAAGGTAGGGAAAGGCCGCAAACACGGTGATCCGCAGCTGCGCCAGATCATCCAGCGCCGCCGCGATCTCGCCCCCGGTCAATGGCCGAACCGTAATCCCCATCAGCCGACGACCTGTTTCGTCCAGTCCGCCAGATTATAGTACATCGTCAGCCGCGTGATCTTCCCGCCCGCGATGGCCAGGAACGCCCCTGCTGGCAGCACATAGGTCTGCCCGTTGGCCTCCGGCAGCCCCTCGTCGGTTGCCAGATACGCCCCGTGCACCACGAACTCCGCCGCCGCCCGCGTGCCGTCCTCGCTGGCCATCAGCACGATGTCTTCCAGCCGCTCCTTGTAGCAGCGCTCCATGTGCTTCAGGAACTCGGCAAACGCCGCCTTGCCGACAACGCGCTCGCCCTGGTTGATATCGTGCGCCACGTCATCGCTCAGGCACTCGAGCATCCCCACCCAGTGCCCCGCATTGAACGCGGCATAATAGCGGGCAAGCAGGGCAATCGCATCAGTGCGCGCGGCAGGGCTGGTCATCGGCAATGTCTCCTTTGCCCCCAGCCTAGCGCCCCCCGTCGCACCATTCCAGCGCCCTGCCCTGCAAGGCTCCATTGCAGCCGTGCATCCAATTGCACTTTGGCCGATGTTCGCTTATGGGCCGGATGAACGCCCCGGCGCTTGCGATGGATTCGCCTCCAACGCGATGCCGGGGTTTTGTATTCTGACCGGGCGCATCGGCCCGGCACCGTGCAGGAAGACGAAACCCATGTCCCGTCGCCGCCAGATCTACGAAGGCAAGGCCAAGATCCTTTACGAAGGCCCTGAACCCGGCACCATCATCCAGTATTTCAAGGATGATGCCACCGCGTTCAACGCGCAGAAGCGCGGCACGATCAACGGCAAGGGCGTGATCAACAACCGCATCAGCGAGTACGTGTTCACGCGCCTCGCCCACATCGGCATCCCCACCCACTTCATCCGCCGCCTCAACATGCGCGAACAGCTCGTGCGGCAGGCAGAGATCATTCCGATCGAAGTGGTCGTGCGCAACATCGCCGCAGGTTCCATCTCCAAGCGCCTCGGCATCGAAGAGGGTGAGCCGCTGCCGCACACCCTGATCGAATATTACTACAAGGACGATGCGCTGGGCGATCCGATGATCGCCGAAGAGCACATCGCCTGCTTCGGCTGGGCATCGAACGAGGAAATGCAGGACATCTCCTCGATGGCCATCCGCGTGAACGATTTCCTCTGCGGCATGTTCGCGGCGATCAACATCAGCCTCGTCGATTTCAAGCTGGAATTCGGCCGCATCTGGGACGGCGACTACAGCCGCGTGATCCTCGCTGACGAAATCAGCCCCGACGGCTGCCGCCTGTGGGACATGACCACCGGCGAAAAGCTCGACAAGGACCGCTTCCGCCGCGACCTCGGCGGCGAAGAAGAAGCCTACCAGGAGGTCGCGCGGCGTTTGGGCCTGCTCGAAAACGACGGCGGCCCGAGCGAGGTTTTCGATCTCGGTGCCCACCGCAAGCTGCGCGGGAAGAAGTAAGCCACAAATCCTCCCCGTTTTTCCGAGAGGACAAACGGGGAGGTGGCAGCCGCAACGCGGCTGACGCAGTGGTAAACATCGAAGTTCTCGGGCGAGCTCCGCTCAGTTTCCCGCGAACATTGGAAGTGAAGTCGCAAACCGGGAGACGGTTTAAAATTTCTATCCCTCACTCGTTTATGCTGTTCAGTAGCTCAACGATTGCAGACCTTCGCCACACGATTCCAATGTCTGATTCCGTGCTAATTCGGCCACAGTAGATACCAAGAAATTCAACTACAGGTTTTGTAAAACTTCTAGTCATTCCATCAGTGAAGGCCAACACCCCCCCATTTCGGAACGCAACCACCGGGGAGCCTGATTGCCCCTGACGACTGCGACAATCGATATAGAAAGTCTGGCAATCCTCTACGACATCTGAGGCTACGAAGCCAGTTGCCCAAACTGGGAGAAGTCCGAATGTACCCCTCCCAAACGGAAAACCCACGACACTAACAACATCAGCAGGTAGAATTTTTAGAGTCGGCCCATCTAGAAAAATTTCATGAGTGTGAATTCCGACTCCTGATAAATCAGTTAATTTAAGTGCTACAAAGTCAGCGCCTTGTCCTAAAATCGGATGCTCAATCCATACAGGCCTCTCATTGTCCGTATAAAGCATTTCTACTTTTGGATGCCAACCCAATGCGCCATCATTTGTGTTATGCCATATTTTTAAACGGTCAGGAATTCCTCCAGTCTTTGACAGGGCTTTACCATTTAGATTATTGCGACCTGTTACATTATGCCTGTTCGTTATTAAATAATAATTGCTTTTATTCGCGATTAAAAAGCAGGTTCCGCAAGCAAGATACGTCTCTCCAAAGTACATCTGCAAAAATAATGATTTTAAAGATACGTCAGAAAGCATAACCTGCCTCAAATTTCGACCTGCGAGGAAGCCATATAGCCAATTCATAGCCAATTCACGTGCTCTATGCGACAATTCAGGCGCAACACCCCATTGCGCCCCCGCGCCCGACCGGGCACACCACCCCGCAATGATCCTGCGCCGCCTGCTTCCCCTCATCGCCACCCTCACCCTCACCGCCTGCGCCGCGCAGCCTGCGCCAATCGCCAGCACCCCCAAACCCACCTGGGCTTTCCAGCAAAGCGACCTCCCCCCCGATCCCGCCTACCGCTACGGGCAGCTGCCCAACGGCATGCGCTTCATCATCCGCAGGAACGCGACGCCCGCAGGCACCGCGCAGGTGCGCATGGACGTCGCCACCGGCTCGCTTGACGAGCGCGAGGCCGAGCGCGGGTTTGCCCATTTCGTCGAGCACATGGCCTTCAACGGCTCGACCAACGTGCCCGAAGGCGAGATGATCAGGCTGCTAGAGCGCAACGGCCTCTCCTTCGGCGCGGACACCAACGCCCAGACCTCGTTCGAGCAGACGCTCTACATGCTCGACCTGCCCCGCAACGATGCCAAGCTGCTCGACACCGCACTGATGCTGATGCGCGAGACCGCGAGCGAGCTGAAGTTCGACCCGCAAGCCGTCGCCCGCGAACGCGGCGTCGTCCTGTCCGAACTGCGCGACGGGCAGGGCTGGAGCCGTACCAACCTCGAAGACCAGCTCGCCTTCTTCTACCCCGCCGCGACCTACCCCAAGCGCCTGCCCATCGGCACGGTCGAGGCCCTCAACGCTGCCACCGCCGATACGCTCAAGGCCTTCTGGGCGCGCGAATATGTGCCGTCCAAGACCACCGTGATCGTTGTCGGCGATTTCGAGCCCGACGCGGTCGAACAGGCCATCCGCACCCGCTTCGCCGACTGGCAGCCTAAGCCCGAAACCCTGCGCCCCGATCAGGGCAAGGTGCTCCCCAAACAGAAGTCCGCCGTCGACATCCACCTCGACCCGTCGCTGTCCGAGCGCGTCACCGCCTCGCGCCACGGCCCATGGATCGACGAGCCCGACACCATCGCCAACCGCCGCCGCAACCTGCTGCGCCAGATCGGCTATGGCGTGGTCAACCGCCGCTTCCAGCGCATGAGCCGCGCCATCGACCCGCCGTTCCGCGGCGCAGGGTTCGGCACCAGCGAGGTGTTCAGGATCGGTCGCACCACCAACCTCATCGTCGATACCACCGACGGCGGCTGGCAGCGCGGGTTCGCCGCCGCCGCAGGGGCCTACGCCCGCGCGCTCGCCACCGGCTTCACGCAAGCAGAGATCGAAGAGCAGCTCGCCAACATCCGCACCGGCCTCGAAAACGCCGCGGCCGGGGCAGACACCCGCCCGCATGGCGCGCTGGTCGGCGCTGCCCTTGCCCTGATCCGCGACGATCAGGTGCCGACCACGCCCGAATCCGGCCTCGCCCGCTTCAACCAGTTCGCCCCCACCATCACCCCCGCCACGGTCATGGCCGCGCTGAAGGCCGAGGCCGTCCCCCTCAAGGACCCGCTGATCCGCTTCCAGGGCCGCACCGCGCCCAAGGGCGGCGCCGAGGCGCTCCGCAAGACCTGGACCAAGGCCACCCGCGCCAAGGCCCCGGCAGGCGAAGTGCCCGCCCCCATCCCCTTCGCCTACACCGACTTCGGCCCGGCAGGCACCGTCGTTTCCGACGTCACCGAACCGCTCTACGGCATCCGCCAGATCCGCTTTGCCAACAACGTCCGCCTCAACCTCAAGCGCACCGACCTTGCGAAGGACCGCATCGACGTGCGCCTCAATCTCGATGGCGGCGAGATGCTTGACACCAAGGCCGATCCCCTCGCAACCGAGATGACCGGCGTCCTTGCCCGCGGCGGCCTTGGCAAGCATAGCGAGGACGACCTCCAGACCCTGCTCGCCGGCCGCTCGGTCGCTTTCGGCCTTGGCGCCGGCGGCGATACCTTCTCCACCGACGCCGTGACCACCCCGCGCGACCTCGCCCTCCAGCTCCAGCTCATCACCGCGCTGCTGACCGACCCCGGCTACCGCCCCGAAGGCGAAGTGCTCTACCGCCAGAACATCGCCAACTTCTTCGCCCGCCTGCGCTCAAGCCCCGGTGCCGCGCTGGCGAACAGCATCGGCGGCATCCTCTCCGACAACGACCCGCGCTTCACCCTCCAAAGCGAAAGCGCCTACACCGCCCTCACTTTCGCCAACCTGCGCGAGAAAATCGCCGACCGCCTGAACAACGGCGCCATCGAACTCTCCATCGTCGGCGACATGGACGAAGCCGCCGCCATCGCCGCAGTCGCCCGCACCCTCGGCGCGCTCCCACCGCGGGAGCCCGACTTCCGCCCCTACGCCGCCGAACGCCACCGCGGCTTCACCTCGAAGCGCGGCCTCCAGATCATCCGCCACACCGGCGAGGCCAACCAGGCCGTGGTCCGCATGACCTGGCCCACCCGCGACGACCGCGATCCCGAAGAGGCCATGGCCCTGTCACTCCTCGCCGAAGTCGCGCAGATCGAGGTACTCGATACCGTGCGCGAGAAGCTCGGCAAGGCCTACAGCCCCGGCGCATCGAGCGCATTGAGCCGCGTCTGGACCGGCTACGGCACCTTCACCATGAACGCCTCGGTCGATCTGGCCGACGTCCCCGCCACCCGCACCGCGCTCACCGAAACCGCCCGCGCCCTGATCGCGGCCCCGGTCGATGCCGACGTCCTCCAGCGCGCCCGCGCCCCCATGCTCGAACGCATCGACAACATGCTGAAAACGAACGGCGGCTGGAGCGCCCTTGCCGAACGCGCCCAGACCCAGCCCGACCGCCTCGCCCGCGCCAAGTCTGCCCGCGCCCGCCTCGAAAAACTCACCGCGTCAGACCTGCAAGCCATAACCCGCCGCTATCTTTCGCCCGACAAGGCCGTGCAGATCCTCGTCCTGCCAGACGGTGCGCCTGCGCCTTAAGCCACCGTATCCTGATACCGCCGCACTGCCACCGTCCCCAGCACCGCCAGCATCACCGCCAGCACGCCAAGCTGCCCCGCCGCATCGGCAAAGGTCCACCCCTTCAGCATCACCCCGCGTACCAACCGGATGTAGTGCGTCGTCGGCAAAAGCTCGGCCAGCCACTGCGCCCAGACCGGCATACCCCGGAACGGAAAGGCAAAGCCCGAAAGCAGGATCGAGGGCAGCATGTAGAAGAAGCTCATCTGCATCGCCTGCAACTGGCTGGTCGCCACGGTCGAAAGCATGAACCCCAGCGCCAGACTGGTCACCATGAACAGCAGCGTCGAGAACAGCGCCAGCCCCACCGAACCCTCGAACGGCACGTGAAACACCACCTGCGCGGCGGCAAGGATCACCGCCATCTGCACGATCCCGATCACAAGGTAAGGCACGATCTTGCCCACCATCACCTCGAACGGACGCAAGGGCGTTGCCAGCAGGTTCTCCATCGTCCCCTGCTCCACCTCACGCGTGACGGACAGGGCTGTCAGCATCACCATCGTCATCGACAGCACGATCGCCAGCAGCCCCGGCACAGTGTTGTGGCTGGTGATGCCTTCAGGATTGTAGCTGCGATGGATCACCACATCGACAGGAGCAGGCCCCTGCGCCCGGTCGCCGAGCGGCCCGATCAGGTCATGCGTCAGCGCCCCGTCCACCGCCTGCTGGATCGCGGCCAGTGCGTTGCCGGTCGAGGCCGGATCGGTCGCATCTGCCGTCACCAGCAGCTGCGGCCGCGCGCCCCGCACCAGATCCCGCCCGAAATCCACCGGCACAGTCACCACGAACTGCACCGCCCCGTCCCGCAAAAGCCGCTCGCCCTCGCCGGGTGCCGAAACAACATGCGTCACGCGAAAGTAGGTCGTGTTGCGCAGCGCGGCATCGATAGAGCGCGCGAATTGCGAAGTGTCGTTGATCTCCAACGCCATCGGCAACTGGCGCGGATCATTATTGATCGCAAAGCCGAAGATCGTCAGCTGCACGATCGGCATCATCAGCATCATGCCCACGGTGCCGGAATCGCGCAGCATCTGCCGCACCTCCTTGAACACCATCGCCGCAATCCGCGCCAAGGCCCCGCTCCATCTCATGGGTGCGACCTTGTGCATGCCCACCCCGCTGCGACTAAACTCGCCTGCGGCTCGTCAAGTCTCGCGGCCCTCCCGCCTGCGGGAGGGCATGGCAGCCCCTTCTTCTTCCCTCCCTGCCAGCGGGAGGGAGCCTTCTTCCTTCCCCCCTCCCGCAAGCGGGAGGGGTCGGGGGTGGGCAGCGCCACACACAAGCGCCCGAAACTGATCACGCCACCACCACCGAGTTATCCTCAGCCCCCCGCATCAGGTGGATGAACACGTCCTCAAGGCTGGGCCGCGCCTCGCGCCACTCGACGTCACCAAACTCGGCCACTGCCGCGCGAAGCGCCACAAGATCAGGTCCGCAAACATGTATCGCCGTCCCGAACGGTGCCGCCATGGCAACGCCGGGCCTGCCCTCGATCCGCGCCGCCAACCGGTCCGCACCCGCGCCTTCGCCCTGCAAAGCCTTCAGACCCGAACCAGCCACCACATCGGCAATCGTGCCGCGCGCCAGCATCCGGCCGTAGGCGATATAGGCGATCTCGTGGCAGCGTTCGGCCTCATCCATGTAATGGGTAGAGACCAGCACGGTCATCCCGCCTTGCGCCAGATCGTGGATCTGGTCCCAGAACTCGCGCCGCGCCTGCGGATCGACGCCTGCGGTCGGCTCGTCGAGCAGCAGAATCTCGGGCTCGTGCAGCACGGCGGCGGCCAGCGCCAGCCGCTGCTTCCACCCGCCCGAAAGCTTGCCCGCCAACTGGTCCGATCGCGAAGCCAGCCCCAGCCCGTCCAGCGCCTCCGCCACCCTTTCACGGCGACGGTCCAGCCCATGCACCCGCGCGAAGAATTCAAGGTTCTCGGCAATCGTCAGGTCGGAAAACAGCCCGAACTTCTGGGTCATGTACCCGACCCGCCCCTTGATCGCCCCGCGCCGCTTGCGCAGGTCAAGCCCCAGCACTTCGCCTTCCCCCGCATCGGGGATCAGCAACCCGCAGATCATCCGCAGCGTCGTCGTCTTGCCCGACCCGTTCGGCCCTAGAAACCCGCAAATAGACCCCCGCGCCACCTGCAGGTTCACATCATCGACCACGGTCCGCCCACCAAACCGCTTGGTCAGCCCCCGCACATCGATGGCCAGATCACTCATTCGCCATCTTTCCAATCCGCGTCACCCCGGCGCAGGCCGGGGCCCACAACGCCAAAGGCAGGCGCGACAGCGAGCCCATGGACCCCGGCCTGCGCCGGGGCGACATGAAGAACGGAGGTGAAGTGTTTCCGCCCCTCACTCCGCCGCCACCGCCACCGGCAGCCCCAGCGGCAAGGGCTGCGCCACGGGCAAGGCCGCCTCGACCATGAACACCAGCTTGGCCCGCGCCCGCTCGGAATAGATCACCGGCGGCGTGAACTCGGCGCGCGGCGAAATGTAGCTGATCCTCGCAGTCCGTTCGCCCGTGCCACAACCGTCGCAGGTGAAGCGCACCGTCGTGCCCACTTTCAGCCCGGCCACGCGCTCCTGCGGAACGAAGAAGCGCAACTTGCGCTGATCATCCGGCAGCACGGAAAGCACCGGCTGATTGGCCGGCACCCATTCGCCCGGATCGTAGAAGGTCTGCTCGACCACGCCCTTGACCGTCGCAACAGGTGCAATCTCGGCACGACGGCGCTCCTGAACCTTCAGCGCCGCCTGCGCAGCGCCAATGCTTGCCTGCGCCGCCGCCTGCTGCTCCGGGCGCCCTGCCGAAAGTCCCCCGCTGGCCAGAACCGCCTCGGCCTGACGTACCGCCGCGCTGGCAGAATCGCGCGAGGCCCGCGCGGCATCAAGCTGCGTCCGGCTGGCAAAGCCCTTCCCCGCCAGCGCGGCAATGCGCTCGAAGTCCGCCCCTGCGCGCACCGCCTGTGCCCTTGCCGAGGCCAGCGCTGCCTGCGCCGCCGCCTGCTCCGGCGCGCGGTTGCGCCCCTGCGCAAGGTCAGCCGCCTGCGCCTTGGCCGCTGCCACTTGCGCGGCCAACTGCGCACTCTCGGCATCGGCACTTTGCGGGTCGAGCGTGAACAGCGCGGTGCCCGGCACCACTGCCTGCCCACGCGCCACTGGCCGTGTCGCCAAAGTCCCCGGCACAGGCGCGGCAATCAGCAGCGGCTCACCCTCGACATAGCCCAGCCACCGGTCAGGCTGGCTCCTGGGGCCGAACAGCGCATAAGCCCCGCCAGCAACGCCCAACAATACAAGTGCAATCACGGGCCGGGGAGGTGCTTTCATGCCGGAAGCTCCTTGCACAGACCGTAGAGGACCATCGCTGAATGATTTTCGGCCAGCCAGTCGATATCGACAGGTTCAGCCCCTACCGGTTCGAACACGTTGCGCCACAGCGCGGCAAAGATGATCCCGCCTGCGACACTGCGTGATGCCGTCTTCGGATCGGGGCAGGCAAACTCGCCACGCGCAATGCCGTGAACGATCAGCCGCTCGATCGCGCCCAGCACGCAGATCATGGCGGTATCGTGATAGAAGCGGGCGAGTTCGGGAAAGTTGCGCCCCTCACCCACGATCAGTCGGGGCAGAAACGCCATGTCCGGGCTGGCCATGCGCTTCATGGCGTTCTTCACGAAGGCGCGCAGCAGAGCGGCCGCAGGCAGATTGCCATAGTCGCTCGGCAGCAGCGTCGGCATGACTTCGGTGATCACTTCCGAAACGAGCGCGCGGAACATCGCCTCCTTGCTGTCGAACGCCAGATAGAGCGCCGCGCGGCTGATCCCGACCCGCTTGGCCACGTCTTCCAGCCGCGCAGCGGCAAAGCCGCGTTCGGCGAACTCCTCGCGTGCCGCATCAAGAATGCGCTCGCGCCGGTCTGCTGGCGTGACCCTTGGCATGGGCCGATAATAACTGACGCGTCAGTCATGTAAACAGCGAATTGCTGATGCCGAAAAGGGCGGTGGCAGGTGCCGGTGTGCGCGTGGGGTGCGTTTGATTATCCGGCAACCTGCCACCGCACGGACCTTAAGCCTGTCCTGTGGCACTGCGATTCCTAGCGTTTTTCAAGGCCATGCGCTTCCCCGTTTTCCTACTTACGCAAATATCGCTAAGCTGCGAATCATGACCCGTTCACCGCCCTCCCCTCCGCTTCGCCGCGCACCCGGCCTTGCGGTTTTGCAGGCGGAACGGGGCCTGACGAAGTTTCTCTGGACAGTGTAAACCCCGTAAACCCCCCCGGTCTTGCTCTTCGCGCCCTCAAGTTGCATAGGCCGCCCCAGATTCTCCAATTTCAGTGTCCGAAAGGCCCCGCCGATGAAGGTCCGCGTCATTGTCACCCTCAAGAACGGCGTGCTCGATCCGCAGGGCCGCGCCATCCATCACGCGCTCGAAGGCCTCGGCTTCGAAGGCGTGAACGATGTGCGCGCGGGCCGCGTCATCGAACTCGACGTGGCCGATGCGACCTCGGACGCCGCGCTTGACGAGATGTGCAAGAAGCTCCTCGCCAACATGGTGATCGAGAACTACCGCATCGAAAAGGCCGCCTGAGCAGGAACCGATCCCATGGCATTTACCTCCGCCGTCATCACCTTCCCCGGCTCGAACTGCGACCGCGACATGGCCGTGGCGATCGAGCAGGTCTGCGGCGGCACGGTCCATCGCGTGTGGCACGGCGATGCCGATCTGCCCGACAATCTCGATTTCATCGCACTGCCCGGCGGCTTTTCCTACGGCGACTACCTCCGCTCGGGTGCCATGGCCGCCCGCTCGCCGGTCATGCAGGCGGTGGTGCGCGCGGCAGAGCGTGGCGTGACCGTGCTCGGCGTGTGCAACGGCTTCCAGGTCCTGACCGAGGCCGGCCTCCTGCCCGGCGCGCTCATGCGCAACGCCGGCATCCGCTTCGTCTGCCGCGATGTCTCGCTGACGGTAGAGAACAACCAGTCGCTGTTCACCGCCGGCTATGACGCGGGCCAGCAAATCACGATCCCGGTCGCCCACCACGATGGCAACTACTTCGCCGACGACGCCACGCTCGACCGCCTCGAAGGCGAAGGCCGCGTGGCGTTCCGCTATGCAGACAACGTCAACGGCTCTGCGCGCAACATCGCGGGCGTGCTCGGTGATCGTGGCAACGTGCTCGGCATGATGCCCCACCCAGAACGCATGATCGAAGCCGCACACGGCGGATCGGACGGGCGGGCACTGTTCGAAAGCGTGGTGCGCGGGCTCGTCGCCGCCTAACCGGCAACACGCTCGCGGAAGGCGGTCTGGCCGAACAGGGCCAGCGCATCGACATTGTTCATCGGGCGACCGAAGAAATAGCCTTGGATCTTCTTGCACCCCAGACGGCGGATGCAGGCCAGCTCGTCCTCGGTCTCCACGCCCTCGGCAGTGGTCGACATCTCCAGTGCATCGGCCATGGCGACGACCGCGCGGACGATGGCGAGGCTCTCGGGATTGTCCTTGGCCGCGCCCTGTACGAAGCTGCGGTCAACCTTGATCGTCGAGAACCGCATCTTCCTGAGGTAGCCGAGCGACGAATATCCGGTCCCGAAATCGTCAAGCGCAACGCCGCAGCCGATGCCCATCAGGTTCTCGAGCGTCATCTGTGCGGTGGTCCCGTCGCGCACGAAGATGCTTTCGGTCACTTCGATCTCGAGCCGGTGCGGCGAGAGGCCGCTTGAGGTCAGCGCGCCGACGACTGTCTCGGCGAAGTAGGGATCGAGCAGTTGCTCGCCCGAAACGTTGACCGCGATCTTGACGTGTTCGGGCCAGTTCATCGCCTCGCGGCAGGCCATGCGCAGGACCCATTCGCCGATCGGCACGATCAGGCGGGTGTCCTCGGCCAGCGGGATGAACTTGGCCGGGCTGACGAAACCATGCTCGACGCTGTTCCAGCGCAGCAGCGCCTCGAAGCTGAGCACCTCCTCGGTCGTCGCATCGACCACAGGCTGGAACATGAGCGAGAATTCGTTTCGCTCAAGCGCGTGGCGCAGCGAGAACTCGAGCTTGCGCCGCTCCTCGGCGTGGGCATGGAGCGAAGGCTCGTACATGCAGTGCCGCCCGCCACCCTCGTCCTTGGCGCGGTAGAGGGCAAGGTCGGCGTTGCGCAGCAGCGTCTCGACCGTGGACCCATCGCGCGGGCCGATAGCGGAGCCGACGCTGGCGCCGACGTAGAGCGTGTGGTGGTCGATCTCGTAGGGGAGCGACAGCGTCGAGATGATCGCCTCGCTCAATTCGTTGATCCGCTCGCCGTCGGCAGCATCGCGGATCACCACGGCAAACTCGTCGCCGCCGAGCCTGCCGCAGACCTCGCCATCACGCATGATCAGCTTGAGCCGTTCGGACACGAGCGCCAGCAACTGGTCGCCGACGAGGTGGCCGAGGGTGTCGTTGATCGCCTTGAAACGGTCGAGGTCGATCATCAGGAACGCGCAGCGCGAGCGCCACTTCTCGGCATAGCCCATCGCATCGCCGAGCGCTTCGGTGAGCATCAGGCGGTTGGGCAGGCCGGTCAGGGTATCGTAGCGGGCAAGGTAGGCGATCTTCTCGGCGCTCTCGCGCTGCTCGGTCACGTCAGAACCGACGCCACGGAAGCCGACGAAAGTGCCGTTCTCGTCGAACTTGGGCGAGGCCGACAGTTCCCACCAGCGATGATTGCCGTGGAGCGTGACGCGGACAAGCAGGTTGGAGAAGCTCTCGCGGCGCTTCAGGCGCTCGGCCAGGTCGTGCAGGCTCGAATGGAAGTGACCGGAGTCCCAAGCCGCCCCTGCGATCAGCTGGATCAGTGGCTTGCCGTCAATATCCTCAGGGTCCTCGCCCAAAGCAAAGGCGAAGCGCGGGCTGGCCGAACGGACACGGCGATTGGCATCGACCTGCCACAGCCAGTCGGCATCGCCTTCCTCGAATTCGCGCAGCAGGAGCGAGACGACCTCGGCCTTTTCCGCCATGCCGGCCTCGGCGACGCGCGCGCCAAGGAACGTGCGCGCAGCCTCGACCCCGCCGACGCTGACGATGGCAACGAAAGCCACCGCGACGGCGGCTGCGGTGTATTCACCCCAGAACAGGAAGACAGCGACCCCGGACAGGCCGACGATGCCCGAGAACATCACCGTGGCCATGGGCATTGCGGCGAAAGTCACCGCCATGCCCGCCATGAGCATGGCGAGGACCGTCCACAAGGTCATGCGCTGCGCGGCATCACCGAACGGAGCGAAGGCCAGCATCGGGATGGCCCAGACGAGCGCGACGAAAAGCGAACTGACCGTCTGCCGGTGCATCTCCTGGCGGCTGATTCGCCGACGATCGGCATCAATCAGCGAGCGATCGAAGCGCGCGCCCGAGATGAGCACGCCGACGAGCAGCGCCATCCAGCCGACGAGGAAGACGACATGGACGCGGGTGGCGTAAGTCTGCAGCACGAGCAGCGCCGCAAGGGCATGGGCGAGCAAGCGTGCGAAAGTAAGGCGGGCGAGACTGGAGTACTGTAACCCGCGAAGGCGTCCCCAATCGCCTTCCACCGGATCGCGCAAGCCGATAACGGCGAGGATCGGCAGTTTTGCCGTTGCAGAGTCGGGTGTGGGCGCAAACGATGTGGTCACGCCGCAGGGCTTAATCGCAATTGATTAGCCAAAGGTAAGCGTCGCAAACTCTGCTGCGAACGGTTCGACGCAAAAAATGGCCCGCCGCGCTTGGTGGAGCACGACGGGCCGGACTTTCCTCCCCAGGAAAGGTCCTAGATGGCAGCTCTGGCCTATCGGCCGAGAGCGCTGCCAAGCCGGTGGTAAAGGTTCGAGAACTTTACCGATTCCGGTTGGTCCTCGATTGCCTTGAGATAGTGCAGTACGGCTTCGCGGATCAGCTTGAAGTCCTCGGTCGAGAGGACCGCGCGGGCACGTGCAGGTTCAGCCATGGTGGGTCTCCATCCTGGATCTTCGGGGCTTGATTGCCGCGAGGATTTCTTCGTTTGAGAGGGGGGGAAGCCCCTCCCCCAACCCCTCCCCCGAAGGGGAGGAGCTTTCAGTAGTTCGCAGGTTACGCGGCGAACTGGTTCATCGTGTTGTGGATGCCGCCTGCCTTGAGAGCGGCTTCCCCGGCGAAGTATTCCTTGTGATCGTCACCGATGTCCGAGCCGGACATGTTCTGGTGCTTCACACAAGCGATGCCCTGACGGATTTCCTCGCGCTGGACCTGCTTGACGTAGCCGAGCATGCCTTCTTCGCCGAAGTAGCGCTTGGCAAGGTTGTCGGTGCTCAGCGCAGCCGTGTGGTAGGTCGGCAGCGTGATCAGGTGGTGGAAGATGCCAGCCTGCGCCGCCGCATCGCGCTGGAAGGTGCGGATACGTTCGTCTGCCTCGATGCCGAGTTCAGTGCCATCGTAGTCCACGCTCATCAGCTTCGAGCGATCATAAGCCGAGACGTCCTTGCCTGCTTCGACCATCGCGTCATAGACCTGCTGGCGGAAGTTCAGCGTCCAGTTGAACGACGGGCTGTTGTTGTAGACCAGCTTGGCGTTCGGGATCACTTCACGGATGCGGCTGACCATGCCACCGATCTGGCCGATGTGCGGCTTTTCGGTTTCGATCCACAGCAGGTCCGCGCCGTTCTGCAGCGAGGTGATGCAATCGAGCACGCAGCGGTCCTCGCCGGTTCCGGCGCGGAACTGGTAGAGGTTCGAAGGCAGGCGCTTGGGGCGCATCAGCTTGCCATCGCGGGCGATGAGCACGTCGCCGTGGCCGAGGTTGGCGGGATCGACTTCCTCGCAATCGAGGAAGCTGTTGTACTGGTCGCCCAGATCGCCTGCCTCGCGGGTGTAGGCGATCTGCTTGGTCAGGCCAGCGCCCAGCGAGTCGGTGCGGGCGACGATCACGCCATCATCGACGCCGAGTTCCATGAAGGCGTAGCGGACCGCGCGGATCTTCGCGAGGAAGTCCTCATGCGGCACGGTGACCTTGCCGTCCTGGTGGCCGCACTGCTTTTCGTCCGAGACCTGGTTCTCGATCTGGATGCAGCAGGCACCTGCTTCGATGAACTTCTTGGCGAGCAGGTAGGTTGCCTCGGCATTGCCGAAGCCCGCGTCGATGTCAGCGATGATCGGCACGACGTGGGTTTCGAACTCGTCGATCTTGTGGAGCAGGCGGTGGGTGTTGACCGCATCGCCAGCCTTCTTGGCTTCGTCGAGATCGCGGAACAGCATGCCCAGTTCGCGAGCGTCAGCCTGCTTGAGGAAGGTGTAGAGTTCCTCGATCAGGTCCGAAACGCTGGTCTTCTCGTGCATCGACTGGTCGGGCAGCGGACCGAATTCGCTGCGCAGCGCGGCAACCATCCAGCCCGAAAGATAAAGGTAGCGGCCCTTGGTCGTGCCGAAGTGCTTCTTGATGGAGATCATCTTCTGCTGACCGATGAACCCGTGCCAGCAGCCGAGCGACTGGGTGTAGTTCGCAGGGTCAGCGTCGTAGGCGGCCATGTCACGGCGCATGATCTTGGCGGTGTAGCGCGCGATGTCGAGTCCGGTGTGAAAGCGGTTCTGCAGGCGCATGCGGGCCACGTTCTCGGGCTCGATGCCATCCCAGGTCTGGGCGAAAGGCGCAATGGCCTTGCCGGCTTCGACGATCTTGCTGTGGTAGGTCATTTCCCGTGTTCCCTCACGTGGTGTGCGTCTCTGTGAGATCGGGGTAACGCGCGAATCACGGATGCGGAATGGCGCGCGAAGTGATGTTGTCAAACTTTACAGGATATGCTTGTAAAGTTGTGCAGTCGCTACAAGAGACCTGTAAGATGTCGACAAGACCGCTCTATCTGGGGCCACGCCTCAAGCGCATCCGCCGCGAACTGGGGCTGACGCAGCAGGCGATGGCCGACGAACTGGGCATTTCGCCGAGCTACATCGCGCTGATCGAGCGCAACCAGCGACCGCTGACGGCGGACCTGCTGTTGCGGCTGGCGCGGGCCTACAAGCTCGACATGGCCGACCTCGCCAGCGACGAGCGTGACGATTACGCGCGGCGGCTGACCGATGCGCTGCGCGATCCGATCTTTACCGACATCGACCTGCCGACGCTCGAAGTGTCCGACGTGGCGGCGAGCTTTCCGGGGGTGACCGAGGCACTGTTGCGGCTTTACGGCGCATGGCAGCGCGAGCAGCAGGCCCTGGCCGAACAGCGCAGCGCCTCGCCCGGCAGCGGTGCCAGCGATCCTGTGGGCGAGGCGCGGCGCTTTGTGGCAGCGCGGCGCAATTACTTTCCGGGAATCGATTCGAAGGCTGAGGAACTGGCTGACGAGATTGCCAAGGCCGGCGGTGCGGCGGAGTGGTTGAGGCTGCGCGGGGTGCGCGTGCGCTTCCTGCCGCCCGACGTGATGATGGATGCGGTGCGGCGTTATGACCGGCATAACGAGCAGTTGCTGATCGACGATACGCTTTCGCCTTCGGGGCGGGCGTGGCAGCTGATGCAGCACATTGCCTATACCGCGCTGCGCGGCGAGATTGCGGGCGTGATCCGGGGTGAGAGCTTTGCCAGCGAGACGGCGGCGCAACTGGTGCGGCGCGCGCTGGCAGGGTATGCCGCGGCGGCTCTGGTTATGCCCTACGACCGGTTCGCGCGGGCGGTGGATGCGCGGCGGTACGACATCGAGGCGCTATCGGGGCAATTCGGGGCGAGTTTCGAGCAGGTGGCGCACCGGCTGACGACGCTCAACCGTCCGGGTCAGGAGCGCGTGCCGTTCTTCTTCATCCGCGTGGACACGGCGGGGAACGTGTCGAAACGGCTGGACGGGGCTGGCTTTCCGTTCGCGGCGCATGGCGGGGGGTGTCCGCTGTGGTCGGTGCACGAATGCTTCCGCACACCGGGGGAGATCGTGACGCAGTGGCTGGAACTGCCGGACGGGCAGCGGTTCTTCTCGCTGGCGCGGACGGTTACCTCGGGCGGTGGCGGGTTCGGGCGGCCGCGGTGGACCCGGGCGATTGCGCTGGCCTGCGCCGCCGAACATGCGCCGCGGCTGGTCTATGCGGCGGGCGCGGACCCCAAGGCTGTGGCGGCGACGCCCATCGGCGTGACCTGCCGCCTGTGCCACCGCGCGCAGTGTACCGCGCGGGCCGAGCCTCCGATCGGACGCGAGATTCTGCCCGATGACTACCGGCGCGGGGCCGAGCCGTTCAGCTTTGCGGAGAGTTGAGCCAGTAGCGGATGACTGTGGCGACCGCGCCGAGCACAGCCACGCTGCCGAGCCAGATCGCGGCCATCCAGCCGAGGCGCTGCCACAGGGGCGTGGCCTCGGCCTTGTTCGCGCCATCGAGGCGGGGGTCAATGATAGCCATGGGTGCCCACCTTCCCCCGGAATACCCAGTAGGCCCAGCCGGTATAGCCGAGGATCAGCGGCATGATCAGGCCGACGCCGATCAGCATGAAGACCTGTGAGCGCTCGGGCGCGGCGGCGTCCCAGATGGAGATGCTCTGGGGTACGACCCAAGGCCACATCGAGACGCCGAGGCCGATCATGCCGAGCAGGAACAGGCCGAGCGCGTAGAGGAAGGGCCGCACCGGCTGGCGCTGCTGAAGTGTGCGCAGGAGCGCGATGGCGAGTGCTGCGGTGATCAGCGGGACGGGGGAGAGCCAGAACACCATCGGTTCGGTAAACCAGCGCTGGAAGTACTGGTGGGCAAGGAACGGCGTGGCTAGGCTGACAGCGGCCATCAGCGCCAGCGTGGCCCATGCGGCGATGCGGGCGAAGGCGAAGGCCTTGTCCTCGGCACGGCCTTCCACCTTGATCGCCAGCCAGCAGGCGCCGAGCAGCGCGTATCCCGCGACGACGCCTGCGCCGGTCAGGAGGGAATAGGGCGAGAGCCAGTCGAGCCAGCCTCCGGCATAGGCGCGGCCCTGGACATGGATGCCCTGCAGCAGCGCGCCGAGGGTAATGCCCTGCGCCAGAGCGGCAACGAGAGAGCCTGCGAAGAACGCCATGTCCCAGAAGGCGCGGTGCCTCGGATCGCGCCAGCGGAACTCGAAGGCAACGCCGCGGAAGACAAGGCCGAGCATCATGGCGATGATCAGGGGATATGTGGCGGGTAGGATCACGGCGTAGGCCAGCGGGAACGCGGCGAGCAACCCGCCGCCGCCTAGCACCAGCCAGGTCTCATTGCCGTCCCAGACCGGGGCGATGGCGTTCATCGCCTGATCGCGCTCCTCACCCGGCTGGAATGCCGGGAAGAGGATGCCGATGCCGAGGTCGAAGCCGTCCATCACCACGTACATCAGCACGGCGAAGGCGATGATCAGCGCCCAGATTACGGTGAGGTCGATCATGACGCGGCTCCTTCCTGCTGCTGGGCGGGGGTGATGCCGGCGGAGCGGATCGGTGCGCGCTCGTCCTGCTCGGGGCCTGCTTCGTGCGGGTGCGGGGCGTCCTTCATCAGGTGCAGGATGTACCAGGTGCCGATGCTGAAGACCGCGAAGTAGACGACGACGAAGGCGGCCAGCGAGGTGGCGACGGCGGGCGCGGCGATGGGGCTGACCGAGTCTGCAGTGCGCAGGAGGCCATAGACCGTCCAGGGCTGGCGGCCGACTTCGGTCGTCACCCAACCGGCGATGACCGCGACGAAGCCCGAGGGCCCCATGAGCACGGCAAGGCGGTGGAGCAGCGGCCAGTCGTAGAGGCGCTTTCGCATGCGGGCGATGAGGCTCCACAGGCCGAGGCCGAGCATGAGGAACCCGAGGCCGACCATGATCCGGAACGACCAGAACACGATCCACACCGGCGGGCGCTTGTCGGGTGCGATGGTGTCGAGACCTGCGAGCGGGGCGTCGGGATCGTGCTTGAGGATGAGGCTGGAAGCCTTGGGGATGGCTATGGCGTAGTCCAGCTTCTGGTTCTTGTCGTCAGGGATGCCGAACAGGTAGAGCGGCGCGCCATCGCGGTGGGACTGGTAGTGGCCCTCCATCGCCATGACCTTGGCGGGCTGATGCTCCAGCGTGTTGAGTCCGTGCATGTCGCCCACGAATATCTGCACCGGGGCGACGAGCGCGGCCAACCACATCGCCATCGAGAACATCTTGCGCGCGTGGAGGTTGGCGCGGTCCTTGAGCAGGTGCCACGCGCCCACCGCGCCGACGACGAAGGCGGTCGTCAGATAAGCGGCGATGACGGTGTGGACGAGGCGGTAGGGGAAGCTGGGGTTGAAGATGATTGCGGCCCAGCTCGGGCCGGGCAGGAAGCGGCCGTCCGGGCTCATCTCGAAGCCGGTGGGCGTCTGCATCCACGAGTTGACCGAGAGAATCCAGAAGGCGGAGATGAATGTGCCGACGGCGACCATGAGCGTGGCGGCAAAGTGCAGGCGGCGGCCGACGCGGTTCATGCCGAACAGCATGACGCCGAGGAATCCGGCCTCGAGGAAGAAGGCGGTCAGCACCTCGTAGGCCATCAGCGGGCCGATCACCCCGCCGACCTTGTCGGAAAAGACCGACCAGTTGGTGCCGAACTGGTAGGACATGACCAGACCCGAGACGACGCCCATGGCGAAGGCGACCGAGAAGATCTTAAGCCAGTAGCGGAACAGGTCGAGGTAGAGCGGCTTGCCGGTCTTCAGCCAGAGCGCTTCGAGCACCGCCAGATAGCTGGCAAGCCCGATGGAGAAGGCGGGGAAAATGAAGTGAAAGCTCACCGTGAAGGCGAACTGCATTCGCGCCAGAACCAGCGCGGTTCCTTGCGGATCAAGCCCTGCGAACATTCTAGCTCCCCTTTCGGGACCAGGCGTCTCTTGCGGCGCCTCGGGCGTCGCCCTACGCCTATATGAGCAACAGCTAAAGTGATTTTCCCGTTGGAATGATTGCAGTTTCTGCACCTTCAGAACCGCTTGGCGGGCCCGCTGTTCCACCAAACTTGCAGCATTGCCACAGCGAGGCTATCGGCGCGCTTCCTGCCCGGGGTGCCCGGAGTTTTGAAGGCCCTGCCGTTGTCCAAGATCATTCCCCTTGCCGATGTCGAACCTGCGCTGGTCGAGCAGTTGCTCGATGCCGCGTTCGAGCCGGAGCGGCACAATCGAACCGCCTACAAGGTGCGCGAGGGCATGGAAGCGCTGGGCAACCTGTCCTTCGCGGCGCTGGATGATTCGGACATGCTGGCAGGGTCGATCCAGAGCTGGCCGGTAGGTCTTACCGATCCGAGCGGGCGGATGCACCCGATGATCATGGTGGGGCCGGTGGCGGTGATGCCGCACCTGCAGGGCGAAGGTTTCGGCAAGGCGCTGATGACTGCGGTGCTGACCGCAATCGACCCGCGCGCGCCGCTGCCGCAAGTGCTGATCGGCGATCCGGAGTACTACGAGCGCTTCTTCGGCTTCAGCAAAGCTCACACTGGCGGCTGGACCTTGCCGGGGCCATACGAGCAGCACCGGCTGCTCTGCCGCACGGCAAATCCTGCGGTCCTGCCGCAAGAGGGCATGTTGGGGCCTTGGCGACGCTGATCCGATCTGGCATCGGCGGCTGATGCCCTATGTTCCACCGCCCGAACTTGCATCGCTGAGCCTTGGCCAACTGGCCGAGCAGGTTGCCGCGCGCAAGATTCCGCCGCTGGACCAGTGGAGCCCGCAGGAGGTGGGCGACAGCGAGATACGGATTGCCGCTGACGGACGCTGGTTCCATCAGGGTGGCGAGATTCGGCGTCCGGCGATGGTGCGCGCGTTCTCTTCACTGCTGATGCGCGACGATGCAGGGCAGCACTGGCTGGTGACGCCATTCCAGAAGCTGTCCATCGAGGTCGAGGACGCAGCCTTCATCGCGACCGATATGCAGGTGAAGCTGGACGAGACAGGCCGCCCTGCCCTCGCCTTCCGGCTCAACAGCGATGATCTGGTGGTCTGCGGGCCGGACCATCCCTTGCGCGTGGGCGGTACTGCCGAGGTGCCGGCGTTCTATCTTGCCGTGCGTCACGGAACCGAAGGGCGGCTGAACCGCAGCACGTATGGCCAGCTGATCGATCATGCCCTGGCAGCAGGCGGCGAGGAACTGGCGGTCGAAAGCATGGGCGAGCGGTTCGTGCTGGTGCCGGACGCATGAGCCTGCTCGAGCGGTTGACCGCGCTGTACGAAGAGGGCCATCGCCAGCCCTTGCAGGACCTCTACGAGGACTGGCGCCCCCTGCCCGAACATGGGCTTCGGCCCGCCGCCGTGCTGATCGCGGTGACGGACCGTGTCGGCCATCCTGACGGTCCCGGTGTGCTGGTGACGCATCGGCCATCGCACATGCGCGCCCATCCGGGTCAGGCCGCGTTTCCCGGCGGCAAGCTCGATCCCGGCGAAACGCCGGTCGAGGCGGCCCTGCGCGAGGCCTACGAGGAACTGGGCATCCGGCCCGAGGACGTGACGGTGATCGGCACGACCGACCGTTTCCGCACGGGCACCGGCTATGACATCACGCCGGTGCTGGCGATGGTTCCGCCAGACCTGCCGCTGCAGCCCAATCCGGCGGAAGTTGCCGGATGGTTCGAGCCGCCGCTGGGTTTCCTGCTCGATACCGCGCGGCATGTCTGGCAAGAGGCCGAGTTCAGGGGGCGCACGGGGCGCTACATCGAGATCCTGTGGAACGAGCATCGCATATGGGGCGTGACGGCGGCGATCATCTCCAATCTGGCCAAGCGGATGGCGTGGCATGACTGAGCGCCTGCCTGCCACCGCGTGGACTGCGCGCGACGATCTTGCGGCGCTGGTTGCCGCGCTTGACCCGCAAGCGACAGGCAACTGCCGCTGGGTGGGCGGCGTGGTGCGCGACACGATGCTGGGCATATCGCCCAAGGACATCGACATGGCGACGACGCTCGTGCCCGAGGAGACAACCGCGCGCCTTGTCGCCGCCGGGATCAAGGCGGTGCCGACGGGGATCGCCCACGGCACGGTGACGGCGGTTCTTGCAGGCGGGACGGTGGAGATCACCACCTTGCGCCGCGATGTCTCGACCGATGGCCGCCATGCCACGGTCGCGTTCTCGACCGAATGGCGCGATGACGCCGCGCGGCGCGATTTCACGATCAATGCGCTCTATGCCGATCCGCGCACGCAGGAAGTGTTCGACTACCATGGTGGGCTTGCCGATCTGGCAGGGCGACACGTGCGCTTCATCGGCGATGCCCGCGAGCGCATCCGCGAGGACTACCTGCGCATCCTGCGCTACTTCCGCTTTCAGGCCCGTTTCGGTTCGACGCCTGCCGATGCCGAAGCCGAAGCGGCCGTTGCGGAACTGGCTGCGGGAATGAAGGGGCTTTCGCGCGAGCGTGTGGGCTGGGAACTGATGAACCTGCTTGGCCTGCCGGACCCTGCGCCGACAATGCGGCGCATGGCCGAACTTGGCGTGCTGGCGCAGGTTCTGCCCGAAGCGACAGAGCAAGGGTTGCAGGCGCTTGACGCGTTGATTGGGATTGAGGGTCGCGAGGGTGCAAACGGTCCAGCCCTGCGACGGCTGGCTGCTCTGCTTCCTGCCGATCCCCCGCTTGCCGAACAGGTGGCGGCGCGGCTGCGGCTGTCGGTGGCGCAGCGCAAGCGAATGGCTGTGGTAGCTGATCGTGGCAGAGCTTTGCCGGATGCCCGAGCACTCGCCTATCGCATCGGCATCGAGGAGGCGCGCGACCGCTTGCTGCTGACCGGGCAGAGCATTGCAGCGCTGGACGGCTGGACCGTCCCCACTTTTCCGCTGAAGGGCGGCGAGATCGTGGCGCGCGGCGTGAACGCCGGGCCGGAGGTGGCCCGGACGCTGCGGCGGGTCGAGGATCAATGGGTCAGCGAGGGTTTCCCTGACGCAGCACGTGTTTCATCAATCCTTGATGAAGTGCTGGCGCATACCACCGCACCGCGCGGCTGATACTGGCAAGGCCGGTGCGCAGGCCGGGTAGCGGCTTGAACCGCACGAACCGCTTGCGCTGCTCCTTGGGCAAGGCCTTGACCAGCTTGCGCTCGATCACGAGCTTGCGGGCGTTGGCGAGGAAGTTCGTCGAGTCCGTCCAGAACGAGCGGCACGCCGTGATGTAGAGCATCGGTCGGGGCGCATCGCTGGTGTTGGCCTGTCCGCGGTGACGGATCATGAAATCCCAGATCATGCAGTCACCGGGCGAGAGCGGGCTGGTTGTCGGCTCGCCCGGATAGCTGCTGCGCGATTCGAAGCGATGGCTGCCGAGCAGGAACTCGGTACCGCCGTTGATTGCGTTGACCTCTACCAGCGGGATCGAGATCGTGAGGGCATAGGCGGGGAGCTTGCCTGCAAATTCGGTGCCTTCGAACAGGTGATCGTCGTCCGCGTGCAAGTGCTGCAGCGTTGCGCCCGGGAACGAACTGATGACACCGAACGATTCGTAGACCCAGTCCTCCCCGAGCGCTTCGTTGAACAAGGTCTGGAGCGCCGGGCTGACCAGCATGTCGATCACGCCGGACAGGGGCCCGGCAATGGGGACGAGGCCGTTGATGCGCTGTTCGCCGACGCTGAGGAAATCCTCGGGCAGGGTTGCCGACCTGTCATAGGCGCCCGGAACGATGCGTCGCAGTTCCATGGCGACGCTGACGACCAGAGCTGGATCGAAGATGCGGTCGAACACGACCACGCCATCGCGGGTCAGGGCTTGCGCCGCATCGTCTGCCTGCTCCGCCGTGAACCGTTCGATCTGCCCCACGATCACCCCTTCCATTCGCGGCGCTCTTCGGCCGCGCGCAGCACTTCGTAGGAAACCTGCAGCTTCTGGAACTGCTCGGCCGCGGCCTCGTCACCGGGCCGCACGTCAGGATGGACTTCTTTGGCCTTGTTGCGCCAAGCCTTTTTCACCGCGTCGAAATCGGCATCGGGATCAAGGCCAAGTACTTCGAGCGCGCGCAACTCGTCACGGCTGCGGGTGCCATCGCCCGATCCGCCCCATTCGGCCCAAGCGGCATGACGATAGCCTGAGGCTTCGCCGCGCTCCTCGGCCTCGCGCTGGGCGGCTTCTTCCTTGTCGAGTCCTTCGAAGTAGTTCCAGCCCTGATTGTATTCGGCGGCGTGTTGCTGGCAGAAGTACCAGCGATCCGGGTTGTTGGGAGACTTGGGCGCGGGGCAATCGCCCTTCTGGTCACAGCCTGCACGATCGCACAGGCGGACAGGCGCGGCATCGAACGAACTGCCGTAGCCGCGCCAGCGGGGGAATCCCCAGTCCTTCGATCGTGTGTTGCGTGCCATCGCCTAACCCCAAGCCAACCTTGCGGGAAAGGTCAAGATGGGTGTGGTGCCGCAAATGCAAAAGGCCCGGACCTTTGCGGGGTCCGGGCCTTGCTGTTGCGGCAGTTTGCCTCAGTTCACCGTGACGGTGACCGCGCGGCGGTTCTTCGCCCACGATTCCTCGTCGGAGCCTAGTGCAAGCGGGCGTTCCTTGCCATAGCTGACGACGGTGATGCGCGAAGGATCGACGCCGAGGCTGACCAGATAGTTCTTGGCGGCGTTGGCGCGACGTTCGCCCAGAGCGATATTGTAATCACGCGTGCCGCGCTCGTCGCAGTGGCCTTCGATCGTGATCGCCTTTGCCGGATAGCGTGCGAGCCACGAGGCCTGGCTCTGCAGGACGCCCTGATCCGACGCATCGATGTTGTAGCGGTCGGTATCGAAGTTGACCGTGTCCGAGATGACCGAGGCGATGAAATCGGCCTGGCTGCCGGGCACCGGGCCGGTCGGCTGCTGCATCTGCGGCGGGGCCTGGGTGGTGGTCGTGGTGGTACCGGGTTCGGGCGGGAGCTGCTTGGGCTTGGATGCGCAAGCGCCGAGCGTGAGCGTGGCGGCGGCCAGGCCGACAAGCAGGAAAGAACGGTTCATGGGCATTCTCCTGTGGGAGGGATGGGAGAGATGGCGACGTATCGTGCAGTTTCAGCGACAGAATGACAAGGGCGACCGTTAACCTTTTTGGCTAGGGTGCCTCCCGGAATCGATCACGGCAGGACCGGGCCCCATGCAGGGTCGGAACCATCGACGGGCGTGTTCAGTTTCCGCTCGTTGCGGCCGGTCAGATCAACCTGCCAGATGCCGGTCTTGCCGCTGCCGCGCTCGGTTCGGAAGAACTGGACGATGCGGCCGTTGGGCGACCAGGTGGGCGCCTCGTCCTGCCAGGAATCGGTGAGGAAGCGCATGCCCTTGCCGTAGGGATCGGTCACGGCGATGCGGAAGTTGCCGCCGATGTGGGTGAACGCGATCTGGTCCCCGCGCGGCGACCATTCGGGCGTGGCGGCGCGGCCACCGAAGAAGCTGATGCGCTTCTGGTCCGAACCATCGGCGTTCATCACATAGATCTGCTGACCACCCGACCGGTCGCTTTCGAACACGATCTTGCTGCCATCGGGGGAGTAGGAGCCGCCGACGTCGATGCCGGGGCTGTCGGTGAGGCGCGTGGATTGGCCGCCGGTGGCGGGTACGCGGTAGATGTCGGTATTGCCGGCAATCGCCATCGAATAGAGGATGTACTTGCCATCGGGCGACCAGCGCGGAGCGAACGTGGGGTTGGTACTGGAGGTGACCAGCGTCTGCTGGCCGGTGCCGATGTTGTAGACGTAGATGCGCGGCGCGCCGTTGAGGTAGCTGAGATAGACGATCTTGCTGTAATCGGGCGAGTAGCGCGGCGTCAGGGCCGTGGCCTGTCCGTTGGTGATGAAGCGGTGGTTGGCGCCATCGGAATCCATGATCGCCAGCTGCTTGCGGCGGCGGTCCTTCGGGCCGGTCTCGGCGATATAGGCGATCTTGCTGTCGAAGAACGGGCTTTCGCCGGAAAGGCGCGAATAGACCATGTCGGCGCACTTGTGCGCGGCGCGGCGCCATTCCTCGGGCTTTACGACATAGCCCTGCCGCGCAAGTTCGCTGCCCAGCGCGACGTCATAGAGGTAGCAGCCGACGGTCAGGCGGCCATCGTCGTTCGCCTTGACGAAGCCCTGCACCAGCATTTCAGCCGAGCGTCCGCGCCAGGTGTCGAACGTAGGGGCGGCGACTTGCGGGAAGGCGACTTCGGGGAGCTGGTCGGGGCCGACTGGCTTGAACAGGCCATTGTTGCGCAGATCGTTGAACACCACGCGGGCGACGTTGCGGCCGAGCGCTTCGGTGTTGCCGCCCTCTGCCGCCGTGGCGACCGAGGCGTTGGTGGGGAATGCCGGGATCGCGATGCCGAGGTCCTGCCACTCGCTCTCGTCGGTGACCGAGCCGGTCAGGCCTTCGTCCTCGGCAGGTGCCTGCGAAGCGGTCGAGGATGGGACGCTGGCCTGCTGCGCCACGACCATCGCCGGAACCGTCAGCAGCGTGCCGAACAGGAGAAGATCACGAAGTTTCATTGGGACAGCCTCTTGTCGAACCGGAACGCAGAAATGCGCTTCCAGTTGCTGTAATATTCGGACGGTAGATCGAACGGCGCGGCAAGCTGCACGGCGCGGATCGCGAGTTCGGCGTGGCGTTTGGCCTGTGCCTCGTTGGCGGGCGTGATCCCGGTCTGGCTGACCACGCGCGGGCGACCGGCGAGGCTGCCATCGGGATTTAGATCCCACGCAAGAACGGTGACCAGCTTGTCGATATCGACACCCTGAGGACCCACCCAGTGCGCCTTGACCTGACGCGCGACCGCGCTGGCGAGCGAGGCCTTGACCTCAGGCCCCACAGCGGCGGCGGGAGGGGTCTTGGCGGTGCCGGGTTTGGACGAGCCGGGAATGCCGGATAGGAAGTCCGAACCGATGCGGCTGGCACCGGAGGGCGCGTCGGGACGACGCCGAGGGCTGGTGTCGGCGGGCTTTGCGGGCGCTGCCTTGGATGGCGCAGGCTTTTGAGGCGCGGGCTTGGCCGGAGCGGGCTTCGGAGGTGCAGGCTTTGGCGGGACCGGCTTTGCCTGCGGTTGAGGCTTCGGAGCGGGCTTGGGAGGCACCGGCACCGGTTTCGGCTGCGGCGGCGCAGGCACAGGCTTGGGCGGCTCGGGCAGCGGTTGAGGTTCTGCCACAGGCTCGGGCTGTGGCTCGCCAAGTTCGGGCGCAACGTCGGGCGCGGCCTCGGCCATCGGATCGGGCGAGGTCGACTGGTCGGCGATTTCGTCGGAAAACGTGACTTCCATCCGCTCGGGCGGCGGCTTGATCGTCTTGCCCGGCGGGGAGAGCATGAGGAAGGCAAGCAGGCCCGCGTGGGCCAGCGCGGCTATCGCCAGCCCTGCTCCTTCCTGCCTGGTCAGTCCTCCGGCAATGGGATCGTGCATTTCCACGGGCCTATTGCGGCGCGGATGAACTGTTGGTGACCAGCGAGATCGACTTGAAGCCCGCCGCGTTCAGCTCACCCATCACGGCAGCGACGCGGCCCCAGTCGAGCACACGATCGGCGCGCAGGGTGACGAGCGACTGCTTGCTGCCCTTCTGCAGCCCGGCAAGCCGCTCGGTCAGTTCGCCGGGGGCGAGCTGCTGGTCATCGAGGAAGACCGTGCCCTGCGCATCGATGGTGACGGTGATCTGGTCCTGCTGCTGGTCGAGCGGATCGGCCTTGCTGTCGGGCAGGTCCACCGGAACGCCTGCGGCCAGCATTGGCGCAGTAACCATGAAGATGATCAGCAGCACGAGCATGACGTCGACCAGCGGGGTGACGTTGATCTCGCTCATTGCCGCGCGACCGCCGCGCCCTCGGCGTCCGCGGCCTCTTCCCCCGCCCGATCCCATGGACATTGCCATGCCTCAGACCTCCAGTTCGCGGCTGAGCGAGGCGTGGAAACGGTCGGCGAAGCGATATAGCCGGGTCTCGAAGCGATTCACGCGGTGCGAGAAGCGGTTGTAGGCGATCACGGCCGGGATGGCGGCGAAGAGGCCGATGGCGGTGGCGAACAGGGCTTCGGAAATGCCGGGGGCGACGACGGCAAGCGAGGAATTCTGCTGCGCGCCGATGTTGAAGAAGCTGTCCATGATGCCCCAGACCGTGCCGAACAGGCCGACAAACGGTGCGACCGAGCCGACCGTGGCGAGGAAGTTGAGACGGCTGGCGAGCGCGTCGGTCTCTGTCACCACGGCACCATCGAGCGCGGTGGTCAGGCGCTGGCGGGTGCCTTCGCGGTCTATCGACTTGCCCGATGTGGAGCGACGCCATTCGGCAAGGGCTGCGTTCACCAGGCGGGCCGAGGGCAGATCGCGGCCCTTGTTGTCCTTCTGGAATTGGTCGATGTCGCGCGCTTCCCAGAATTCCTTCTCGTACTTGTCGCAACCACGCTGGACGCTGCCGATCTTGAGCGAGAAGCCGATGATGATCGTCCAGGTCCACACGCTGGCCAGCACGAGGCCGACCATCACGCCCTGCACGACGTAATCGGCATCGAGGAACAGTTGCACCGGGTTGAGCGAAGTCGGCGCGAAGGAAACGCCGTTGGCGAGCATCGGGAGAATCATGCGGGTTCCGGTCCTTCGGGAGCAGTTGTGATTGTCTGGAAAGCGGCCACCCAGTCACGCGGCTGGCGGCGGGGACGGCCATTGGGAGCGACGAAAGCGACGCGCACCTTCGCTTCGCACAGAAGCGTCTCGTCCCTGAACGCACGCTGCACGATCCGGCAGGTGGCGGGCGAAAGTTCGGCAACGTGGCTGCGCACAAGCACGTCGTCATCCAGCTTGGCTGGACGCAGGTAGCGCAGGTCCAACTCACTTACGGCGTAGGCTCCCTCGCCTGCTTCGTGCGCGCTGCGCTGGTCTATGCCGAGCAGGCGGAGCATGTCGGAACGGGCGCGTTCGAACCAGCGCAAGTAGTTGGCGTGATAGACTACGCCCGACAGGTCCGTGTCCTCGAAATAGACGCGGACCGGATAGAGGTGCTGCGGGCCGTCGAACAGGCCGGAGGGAGGCTGGGGCAGAAGCATTCGGGTGTGACCCTACCCTTGCGACGAGTCACAGGGCAAGGGGTGGTTAACGCCCTGCCCCCACCTTATCCCGTTTCAGCGCACCAGCATCGGCCCGAGCGGCTGCCCGGCAAAGAGGTGAACGTGCAGATGCGGCACTTCCTGGTGGCTGTTGGTGCCGGTGTTGGCGAGCAGGCGATAGCCCGGCGCGACGAGGCCAAGATCGCGCGCGACCTTGCCCACGGCACGGACGAAGCCTGCGATTTCGGCGTCGGAAGCCTTGGCCGAGAAGTCGTCCCAGCACACGTAGGCGCCCTTGGGGATCACGAGAACGTGGGTCGGCGCCTGCGGGTTGATGTCGTGGAAGGCGAGCGCGAAGTCGTCTTCATAGACGGTCCGGTTCGGGATTTCCCCGCGCAGGATCTTCGCGAAGATGTTCTGGTCATCATAGGGGAGCGTTGCGTCAACGGCCATGTCAGTTGCTCCGGCTGGCTTTCTCGGCGATCCCTGAGGTGCCTTCGCGGCGCTCCAGTTCTGCCAGCACTTCGGCCAGCGGCACGTCCTTCGCCGAGAGCAGCACCATCAGGTGGAAGATGAGGTCCGCCGCTTCGCCGACGAGTTCCTTGCGGTCTCCGGCGAGGGCGGCGATGACGGTTTCGGTGCCCTCTTCGCCAACCTTCTGGGCGATCTTGGCGATACCCTTGGAGTTGAGTTTTGCCACGTAGCTGGCGGAAGGATCGCCCGTGCGGCGCTGGGCTATCGTGGCTTCGAGCCGGGCGAGGATGTCACCGTGTTCCATGGGAAGCGCAATGGCGCGGAACAGGCGTGGCGGTCAACCCCGCCGCTTGGCGATGTGGCGGCCTACGATCAGGCCGACGAGACCCATGGCGAACAATGCGCCGTCAGTCGGCTCGGGGATCGAGATGCCGGCCGACTGCGCCAGTGCCGGCGAGACCGACGCGATGAACGCTAGCAGGGTGGTACCGATACGAAGCACAGGACAAGCGACCTTGGATTGTTAACGCCAAGCTAATGCCAGACCGCGCGATTCGGTAAAATCCCTTATATCAGTTGGTTAATGACCCATCTTGGGACTCAGCCCCGTGCGGGCAGTCCAGCGGCCCGAAGCGCGGCATGGGCTTCTGCAATCGAGTGCGTGCCGAAGTGGAAGATCGAGGCCGCAAGCACCGCGCTGGCATGGCCTTGGGTCACGCCCTCGACGAGGTGATCGAGCGATCCGACGCCGCCGCTGGCGATCACCGGGACCGGCACCGCATCAGCAATCGCGCGGGTCAGTTCGAGGTCATACCCCTTCTGCGTTCCGTCACCGTCCATCGAGGTGACGAGCAACTCGCCTGCGCCAAGCGTGGCAAGGTTGACCGCATGGGCCAGCGCATCGATGCCGGTGGCCTTGCGCCCGCCGTGGGTGAAGATCTCCCATTTGCCCGGCCCCGTGCGCCGCGCATCGACCGAGCCGACTACGCATTGCGCGCCGAACTTCTCGGCAATGTCGCGGACCAGTTCGGGGCGGGCGACGGCGGCGGAATTGACCGCAACCTTGTCAGCCCCGGCCAGCAGGAGCGCGCGGGCGTCTTCAACCGCCCTCACCCCGCCGCCGACGGTCAGCGGCATGAAGCAGACTTCGGCGGTGCGCGCGACCACATCGAGCAGCGTGCCGCGGCCTTCGTGGCTGGCGGAAATGTCGAGGAAGCACAGTTCGTCCGCGCCGGCCTTGTCATAGGCGCGGGCCTGTTCGACCGGATCGCCTGCATCGCGCAGGTCGACGAAGTTGACGCCCTTGACCACGCGGCCATCGCGGACATCAAGGCAGGGGATGACGCGGACGCGGACGGTCATGGCTTAATCCTTCGTATGCCCTCTCACCTTCAGGGGAGAGGGTTGGGAGAGGGGCTGGCGCAACATACCCCGCTCAACTTCGGCTAGTCAGCAAGCTGACAAGCCTTCGTATCTCTCCCCTGAAGGGGAGAGAGCAAGACCTTAAGCTTCAGCCATCGCAATGGCCGCGGCAAGATCAAGCTTGCCTTCGAACAGCGCGCGGCCGGTGATGACGCCTTCGATTCCGTCTGCCTCGTGGATCTTGAGCATGCGGATATCGTCGATGCCCTTGACGCCGCCGCTGGCGATCACGGGGATGTCGACGCGGCGGGCAAGTTCGACCGTGGCATCGAGGTTGACGCCCTTGAGCAGACCGTCGCGGCCGATGTCGGTGAAGAGCAGGCTGGCGACGCCTGCGTCCTCGAAGCGGCGGGCGAGATCAACGACCGAGACGTCGGACACATCGGCCCAGCCTTCGGTGGCGACCATGCCGTCACGCGCGTCAACCGCAACGACGATGCCGCCGGGGAATTCCTTGGCCATGTCCTTGACGAACTGCGGGTCCTTGAGCGCAGCGGTGCCCATGACGACGCGGCTCACGCCGAGGTCGAACCAGCCCGAGACCGCATCGCGCGTGCGGATGCCGCCGCCGAGTTGCACGTGGCCGTCGAAGGCCTTGAGGATGCCTTCCACCGCCTCGCGGTTCTCGGCGCGGCCCGCAAAGGAGCCATCGAGATCGACGACGTGAAGGTACTGCGATCCGGCTTGCGCGAACAGGCTCGCCTGATGGGCGGGGTTGTCGCCGTAGACCGTGGCGCGGTCCATGTCTCCTTCGGCGAGGCGAACGACCTGGCCAGCTTTCAGGTCAATGGCAGGAAAGACGATCATGGAGCGCGCGCCTAGCAGGCGATCACGCGGAACGGAAGGCTTCCTTGGGCACGTGGGTGATGCGGCAAGCGAGATCGGCCTCACCCGAGGCGACGATGTAGCGATCCTCGAGTTCGGCGATGCCGGTGGTGAAGACCACGTCGCGCAAATAGAGCAGGTCTTCGAGCGGGCGGGTCAGCTCGGCATCGGGTTCGAGCAGGGGCGTGTGGCTGCCGCCGATGGTCTTCCACGGCTGATCCGGGTCAAGCAGGGACCAGTAGGTGCGGTAGATGCCGACCATCTCCTTGGGCTCGACGCCGTGCCACAGGGTGAGCCATCCGCGCTGGCCGTCGATTTCGGTGAGGATTGGCGGGGTTCCTCCGCCCATGCGGGCCGTGGCAGCGGTACCGGCGTGGGGCCGGATGCCGGGCTCGAGGTACGGCTTCCAGTGGAGGGCGTCGGGGGAAGTCGCGAGGTTGATCGAGGGGCCGGAGCGCCAGTCGCTGCCGGGGGGATAGGCGAAATAGAGATCGCCCAAGGGCCGGGTCTGGGCCCAGTACTCACCGTGGACGAGGCCTTCGAAGATCAGCATGTCCTTGTTCTGGTGATCGAGGACGAGGCCCTCGAACGTCCAGTCGAGCCCGTTGGCGGAGGTGTAGAGCGTGGTCGAATGGCGTTCGGGGCTGACCGAACAGGTGGTCATCAGGTATGCGCCCTCACCCATGCGGGAGATGCGGGCGTCCTCGATGCCATAGCATTGGTACGTGCCTTGCGGGGCGATGGCCTTGTCATAATGGACCGCGACGACTTCCAGACCGTCGGGCGTCATTTCCACCGGGAGCAGCCATGACAGCGAGGTGAGCGCCATGATCTTCCACCCGCCGCCGTGGAGCAGAAACTTGCGCGGGTCCGAGGTATCGACAAGTTCCAGCGGCCAGCCATCCAGCACATAGCCGCCGTCATGCCAGCGGATTGCGTGGACCTTGCCGTCGCGGATGGGATGGCGCAGCGCCTCGGCAACGCGAACCATGAAGAGCAGGTTGCCGTTGGGCAGGACGGTCAGGCCGGGATTGAAGGTCCCCAGCACGAAGGTCTCGGCACCGAAGTGACCCCGGAGCGGCGAGCGCTCGAGATCGACCATGAAGGGTGTGAAGACGAGGCGATCGAACGGAAACTGAGACATGCAGACGAGGCTCCTTCAAGTGAAGGTAAGGCCTCGCGACGGCATAGGGTTCCCCAGCCTAACCCGTCAGGGCTTCCATTCGAGGAAGCGGGAAAGGAGCGCGAGGCCGTAGGACTGGCTCTTTTCCGGGTGGAACTGGACGCCCAGAATATTGTCGCGCGCCACTGCTGCGACAATGCCGCCGCCATGATCGCTCATCGCTGCCACGTGCGCACCCTCTTCGGGGACGAAGTGGTAGGAGTGGAGGAAATAGGCCTCGCCCGGTTCGAGCAGTTCCGCCGCGCCCTTGTGCGGCATTGGCGCCACGTCGTTCCAGCCCATGTGCGGAACCTTGATCGAAGGGTCGGCCGGTTCGATCACGCGGACTTCGCCGCCGATCCAGCCAAGGCCATCGGTAGTGCCGAATTCGATGCCACGATCTGCAAGAAGCTGCATGCCGACGCAGATGCCGAGGAACGGGACTCCGCCCACCAGCACACGCTCTTCCATGGCTTCGACCAGGCCGGGGACGGCAGAGAGCGCACCGATGCAGGCGCGGAAGGCGCCGACGCCGGGCAGGACGATACGGTCGGCCGCGCGTACGACGCTGGGATCGGCGGTGACGACCACGCCTTCGGCGCCGGCAGCTTTCAGCGCATTGGCGACAGAGCGGAGATTGCCCGCGCCGTAATCGACCAGCGCGAGGGTATCAGCCACCGAGGATGCCCTTGGTGGAGGGCACCGCATCAGCCTTGCGCGGGTCGATGGCGATCGCCTGCCGCATCGCGCGGGCAAAGCCCTTGTAGATGCCCTCGATGATGTGGTGGTTGTTCGAGCCGTAGAGGCTTTCGATGTGCAGCGTGATCCCGGCGGCTTGGCTGATCGAGGCGAACCAGTGTTCGAACAACTCGGTGTCCATCTCGCCAAGGCGCGGCTGGGTGAAGGCGGCCTTCCAGACCAGCACCGGACGGCCCGAAATGTCGAGCGCGACGCGGCTCAGCGCTTCGTCCATAGGCGAATAGGTGTGGCCGTAGCGGGTGATGCCCTTCTTGTCGCCCAGTGCCTGCGCGATTGCTTGCCCCAGCGCGATGGCGCTGTCTTCGGTGGTGTGGTGCTGGTCGACGTGGAGGTCGCCCTTCACCCGGCATTCGATGTCGATCAGCGAGTGCCGGCTGAACTGCTCGATCATGTGATCGAGGAAGCCGATGCCCGTTTCCACCTTGTAGGTGCCGGTGCCATCGAGGTTCACCGACACGGCAATGTCGGTCTCCTCGGTCTTTCGCGTGATCGATCCGGTGCGCATGGCAAGCGCCTATACGCCGCTCCTGTTTAGAATCAATCACCGTCCCCACTTGACCCGAACGGCGCGTGCAGTCAGTTGTGACGCCATGAGCGATGCACCTGACAGCCTGATACCCTACGACGAAATCGTGCAGGAGGCGCTGCGCGCCGTGGTTGGCAGAGTGCTGGGCCAGGTAGCAGCCGGCGGCGGCATGCTGCCGGGTACGCACCACTTCTACATCACCTTCAAGACCGGCGCTCCGGGCGTGGACATCCCGCAGCGCCTGCGCGAGCGGTTTCCGGACGAGATGACCATCGTCCTCCAGAACAAGTTCTGGGACCTGAAGGTCGAGGAAGACCTTTTCAGCGTCGGTCTTTCGTTCAACCAGATTCCGTCGACGCTGGTGATTCCGTTTTCGGCAATCACGGCTTTCGTCGATCCGGCCGTCGATTTCGGGCTGCAGTTCCAGGCCGTGGTGGATGACGAGGCCGAGCCGGTAGAGCCTGCAGAGAACGATTCGCCGGAACAAGTCGACAAGCCGGCTGTTGAGCGGAACGAGGACGGCTCGAATGTCGTCACTGTCGATTTCGGCAAGAAGAAGTAAGGGGCTCCGCGCCCCGCTTACAAAAGGCAAGGGCATGGCAGGCAAGGGCAGAAAACTTGTGGTGGCAGCAAAGCGAGCTGCCGATAAGGTGCCCGCGCTAAGCCCCAATCCGATGACCAACCTGATTCTCGCCGACGTCGCGCTGCGCACTGGCGGCGCGCTGCTGCGCAGGGGTGTCGAGAAGGGGCTGATCGGGTCGAAGCTTGGCTCGAAAAAGGCCGGGCGGATCATCAAGGGTCGCTCGATGTTGCAGACTCTGGTCGGCACGGCCATCGCCCGGGTAGCGACGCGTTCGGTTCCCGGCGCCATCGTGGTCGGCGGCGGACTTCTCGCCAAGACGCTCTACGATCGTCGGCGCAGCCGCAAGGCCGAGGCCGCCGGCGAAGTGGCGGTCGACGAACAGGCCGAGCGCGGCAAGAAAGCCTGAGCGAAGCCTTCCCCACTTGACCGCGCGGGAACCGATGCGCCACTAGCGCACATGGTTCACGAGTCCCACGACGACGATACCCTGCACCGCCGGGGCCTGATGTTCATCCTTTCCTCGCCATCGGGCGCTGGAAAGACCACGATCGCGCGCAAGCTGCTGGCCGAGGATGACGAGATCGCGGCATCGGTTTCTGTCACCACCCGGCCGATGCGTCCGGGCGAAGTCGAAGGGAAGGACTACTACTTCGTCGACAAGGCCGAGTTCGACCGCATGGTCGAGGCCAACGAATTCTATGAATGGGCCGTGGTATTCGGGAATTGCTACGGCACGCCCAAGGCCCACATCCGCGACCGGCTGAAATCGGGCGGCGACGTCCTGTTCGACATCGACTGGCAGGGCACGCAGCAACTCTATCAGAAGGCGCAGGCCGACGTGGTGCGCGTGTTCATCCTGCCGCCCAGCCTCGAGGAACTGCACCGCCGCCTGACCGGGCGCGGGACCGACAGCCCTGAAGTGATCGACGCCCGGATGGCCCGCGCGCAGGCCGAGATCAGCCACTGGGATGGCTATGATTACGTGGTCATCAACGACGACGTGGCCAGCTGCTTCGAAAAGGTGCGCGAGATTCTTGCCGCCGAGCGCATGAAGCGGACGCGACAGACGGGGCTTATTGATTTCGTGCGCGGGTTGATGCGGGGCTGATCGGGCTTCAGGGGTGGACTTCAGGGTAGGCCCGCGTGGGGCATGTCCACTTCCGTGAACAGGATTGCTCCGCTGGGAAGTACACCCGCGCCGGGTTCGACAGTGTCCGCAACCAGCATGAACAGGTGGCGTCCCTCCGGCCCGCCAAGCATGCAGGCGTAGCAATTGCGGTTGCCTGTCTCGACCACTTCCAGCACTTCCCCGCCCTCAGCGATGCGCACGCATTCACCGGCAAAGGCATTCGCGAACCAGACCGCGCCTTCTGCATCGAGGGCAATGCCATCGGGTGAGCACAAGGGGGTTTCCGCCCATGTCCTGCGATTCGACAGGCGACCATCCAGCCCGATGTCGAAGGCGGTCAGCCTGCGGCCAAGGGATTCAGCAACGATCAGTGTCTGGCCATCGGGCGTGATCACGCTGCCGTTGGCGAAGGCCATGCCCCTCGCAGCGACGCTGACACTGCCATCCGGCCTAACGCGGGCGAGGTCAGCCAGCGGCGGATCTGCCGCAACGTCGGCAAATGATCGCTGCATGAGTTCGGCAAAGTCCACGCCGAAATTGCCGACCCATGCACCGCCATGGGCGTCGACGACCATGTCATTGCACGGGTGTCTGGCAACGCCCGATAGATCGGCGTGAATGGCGACAGTTCCGTCCGGCCAGAGACGGCGCACTTCGCGGCTGTTCATCGCAACGAACAGGAATGAGCCATCGGGCATCCAACCGAGACCCGATGGCTGATCGTCCAGCTCAAGCTCGATGGTAACGTCTCCACCCATCCCGACAGACCGGATGGACTGCGAGAAGAAATCCGAGAACCACAGCCGCCCGCCCCGGTCGTCCGCCCGCCAGCGCGGCCCTTCGCCAAACGTCAGACCTTCCACCAGCGTGCGAACGGTGCGGGGCATAGGTGTCAGTGCCCGCTTGGATCGATGGCGTTCTCCGGAACCCATGCGTTTACGATACCGCCATCGATGGGGAGTGGCGTTCCGACGACGTAGTCGCCCGCGCGGCTGGCGAGGAAGATTGCGCCGCCGGCCATGTCCTCGATCGTGCCCACGCGCTTCGAAGGGATGCCCCGCGACGACGCTTCGGGGTTCTTGGCCGCAGCCTTGTTCATTTCCGAGGGGAAAGCGCCGGGGCAGATGCAGCTGGCGACGATGTTGTCGCGCACGAGACGGGCCGCCATGCGCTTGGTCAGCTGGATGACGGCAGCCTTGGACGCCTGGTAGCTGTAGGTTTCCCAGGGGTTGAGGCGCAGGCCATCCACCGAGGCGATGTTGATCACCTTGGCCGGCTGTTCCTTGCTGGCGGCTGCCTTGAGCAGGCCGTGCAGCTTCTGGGTCAGGAAGAACGGGGTCTTGACGTTGAGGTCCATGACCTTGTCCCAGCCCACTTCGGGGAAGTCCTCGAAATCGGCGCCCCAGGCGGCGCCCGCATTGTTGACGAGGATGTCGATCTTTTCCTCGCGCGCGGCAAGGTCAGCTGCAAGCTGTTCGATCCCTGCGACGTTGGAAATGTCACCGGCAATGGCAATGCATTTCTCGCCAAGGCGTGCTGCGGTTTCCTCGACAACGGCGACCTTGCGCGCGGTGATGTAAACGCGCTTGCACCCGGCGGCGATGAAACCTTCGGCGATCATCTCGCCGATACCGCGCGAACCGCCGGTGACGACCGCGATGCGGCCTTCGAGGCTGAAGAGCTTGCTGAAATCCATTGGTCCGTTCCCTTCCGGCCATCTATGCGACCGTTGTGCGTGCGTCCTTCGACAGGCTCAGGACGAGCGGATCTGGTGCAAAACCAAAACCCGCTCATGCTGAGCTTGTCGAAGCATCACGCGCTTCGTCTGATCAATACCCGCTGAGTTGGGCGACACGCTCCGCGTGGTAGTACTGGTCGCCCATGAACTCGGCCAGTGAACGGTCGCGCTTCATGTAGAGGCCGATGTCGTATTCATCGGTCATGCCGACGCCGCCGTGCATCTGCACGCCTTCACGGACCGAGAGGTTGCACGCCTTGGCGGCCTTGGCCTTGGCGACCGAGATCATCAGATCGGCGCGTTCCGAATTGCCATCGAGAAGCTGCTGCGCCTTGATCACGGCGGCTTCGGCGATTTCGAGTTCGGAATAGAGATGCGCGGCGCGGTGCTGGAGCCCCTGGAACTCGCCGATCAACTGGCCGAACTGCTTGCGGGTCTTGAGGTAGGCGGTCGTGATATCGAAAGCGCCCTGCCCGACGCCGGTCAGCTCGGCGGCAGCGCCGATGCGGCCTGCGCGCAGGACCTTGTTGAGCAGTTCGCGCCCGCCATCGACCTCGCCGATCACGCAATCGCCGTCGAGTTCGACATTGTCGAAGGTGACGTTGCTGGCCATCGCGCTGTCAACCAGACGCAGGTTCTCGTGGGAAATGCCCACCGCATCCTTGGGCACTGCGAAGAGCGTGATGCCGTCATTGTCGGTGTCGCTGCCCGAAGTGCGGGCCGCGACGATGATCGCATCGGCAGACGCGCCCTGCACCACGAAAGCCTTGCGGCCCTGAAGGCGGAAGCCGTTGCCGGCCTTCTCCGCCTTGCAGGCAATGCGCTCGGGACGGTGCTTCGGGCCTTCGTCGATGGCGACAGCGAGCACGCTGTCCCCCGCGATCACCCCCGGCAGCCAGCGTCCGCGCAGGTCCTCGGAGCCACCGGCAAGCGCGGTGACGCCCATGACCGAGGTGGTGAGGAACGGTGACGGGGTGAGGTTGCGACCAATCTCTCGCAGAACGATGCCCGCCTCGACATGTCCCATGGCCAGCCCGCCATCGGCCTCGGCCGCGAGCATGCCGGTGAGGCCCATCTCGGCGAACTGCTTCCACAGGGCATGGCCGAAGCCATCCTGGCAGTTGATGTCGCGATAGTGGCGCAACTGCTTCTTGATGCCACCTTCGTCGGCCATGAAGCCGGTGACGCTCTCGGCCAGCATGGCCTGATCTTCGGTATGGTACAGGGGCATGGATCAGGCTCCCGGCAGTTCGAGAATGCGTTTGGCGACGACGTTGAGCATGACTTCGCTGGTGCCGCCTTCGATCGAGTTGGCCTTTGTGCGAAGCCACGAACGGGCGGGCGTTCCGCCGTTGGTGCGCTCGCTGTCCCACTCCAGCGCGGTCGCTCCGCCTGCCGACATCAGCAGTTCGTGGCGGCGCTTGTTCAGTTCGGTGCCTGCATACTTCATCATGTTGGGCTGGGCGGGATGGGCCTTGCCGACCTTGGCTTCGTCGAGGAACTTTTCGCCCATGCAGGCATAGGCCAGGGCATCGACATCGAACATGGCGAGGTCTGCGCGCAGGATCGGGTCTTCGAGGCCATTTCGCGCCACGACTGCACCGATGGCATTGAGGCGATCGCCACCGCCCGCGCCCGAGATCATCTCGCGCTCATGGCCGAGGAGGTACTTGGCGACGTCCCAGCCACGGTTGAGTTCGCCAACGATCTGGTTCTTCGGCACGACGACGTTGTCGAAGAAGGTTTCGCAGAACGGCGAGTTGCCGCTTATCAGCTTGATCGGCTTGGTCGTAACGCCCGGGGTGGTCATGTCGAACAGCAGGAAGCTGATGCCCTGGTACTTGTTGGCCTTGTCGGTGCGGACGAGGCAGAAGATCCAGTCGGCCTTGTCGGCATAGGAGGTCCAGATCTTCTGGCCGTTGACGACCCAGTGATCGCCCTTGTCTTCACCGAAGGTCTGCAGGGACACGAGGTCGGAACCCGAGCCGGGTTCCGAATAGCCCTGGCACCAGCGGATTTCGCCGCGGGCGATCTGATTGAGGTAGTGGACCTTCTGCTCTTCGGTGCCGAACTTCAGCAGTGCGGGACCGAGCATCCAGATGCCGAAGCTGGAAAGCGGTGGGCGGGCGCCGATGCGTGCGAGCTCCTCGCGCCAGATCTTGGCCTGAGCCGGAGACATGCCCGCGCCACCATAGGCCTCGGGCCAATCGGGCACGGTATAGCCCTTGGCGGCGCAGCGATCCATCCAGGTCTTCTGCGCTTCGTTCTTGAACTGGAAGTTGCGTCCGCCCCAGCAGACATCGCCCTCATCGCGGACGGGCTCACGCATTTCGGCAGGGCAATTCTCTTCGAGCCACGCGCGGATTTCGCTGCGGAAAGCATCAAGGTCTGACATGGTTGTGCTCCTCTCTTAATCGGAAGGTTAAGGCGAGTCGCGAGGCGATGGCAAGGGCGGATTTTCGGGCGCTTTCCTGCGCTTTGGGGCAAGTCCAGCATGCCGTAGCGTCAAGTGCAGCAGCATTGACGCGAGGTCTTTCGCGCCTAAGCTGACGTAAACGTAAAACAACGAAAAATGCGCTGGAGAGAGGCATGCGGTTCAACGGAAAGACGGTCGTCGTGACCGGGGCAGCATCGGGAATCGGGCGGGCCACGACCATCGCCTTCGCAGCCGAGGGCGCCACGGTCTATGCTGCCGACATCGACGAATCGGGCCTCGCCGAAACGGCAGCGGCATCGAACGGCAAGGTCGTGACGGCACATTGCGACGTCACCCGCTGCGAGGACATCAAGGCACTGATGGACCGGGCGGCGGCCGAGACCGGCGGGATCGACTGCGTGTTCAACAACGCTGGTGCAGGCGGCGATCGTACGCCCATCGACGAGATCGAGCCTGAAGGCTGGGACCGCACGATGGATCTGCTGCTCCGCTCGGTCGCCTTCGGCATCCGCTATGCCGTGCCGCACATGATCGGGCGCAAGGGTGCCTCGTTCGTCAACACCTCGAGCGTCGCCGCCGTGGGGCCGGGATATTCACCGACCGCCTATGCCGTGGCGAAGGCCGGCGTGCTGCACCTGACCAAAGTGGCGGCGGCGGACCTCGCCAAGCACCAGATCCGCGTGAACGCGGTGCAGCCGGGCTTCATCAATACGAACATCTTCACCGCGTCGTTGGACATGCCTGCAAAACTGGAAGCGCAGGCCAAGGATGCAATCGCCGCAATGTCGAGCCAAGCGCAACCCGTGGCGCGGGGCGGACAGGCAGACGACATCGCGCAGGCGGTGCTGTTCCTTGCCAGCGAGGCAGCAGGCTTCGTCAACGGCACTTCGCTGATCGTCGATGGTGGCATCACCATCGGACCGCGCCACAGCTGGGACCCGAACATGCCGGGCCTGTTCGATGCGCTTGAGCAGATGGCGCAGAGCGCCAAGGTTTCATGATCCCGATACAGGGCAAGGTTCCGACCCGCCTCGCCCTTGCCAATGGCCTGGGCAGCGTGGCCTATGGCGTGAAGGACAACGGCTTCGCGACGTTCCTGCTGCTGTTCTACAATCAGGTGCTGGGCATGGATGCCCGGCTGGTCAGCCTTGCGCTGCTCATCGCCTTGGTATTCGACGGGCTGATCGACCCCATCGTCGGCCATTTCAGCGACCGGACGCGGACGGCGTGGGGGCGGCGACTGCCGTTTCTCTACATCGCGCCGATCCCGCTGGCGCTGGCATGGGTGTTTTTGTGGTCGCCGATTGGCGAGCCGAGCTTCGTGATGCTGCTGTTCTCGGCCATCATGGTCCGCGCTCTCGTGGCGATGTGCGAGGTGCCTTCGGCCGCGCTGGTGGCGGAGATCAGCCGCGATTACGACGAACGCACCCGCCTCACCCGCTTCCGATTTCTGTTTTCGTGGGGTGGCGGACTGCTGATGCTGCTGCTGGCCTATGGCGTGTTCCTGCCCAACGCAATGCTGGCGCGTGAAGGGTATCGCAACTTCGGGCTGTTCGGTGCGGGGCTGATGGTCACTTGTGTGCTGGTTTCGGCCATAGGCCAGCATCGCGCGGTCGCGGGGTGGCCACCGGAGCGGGCGTCGACGGGCAAGAGCGCCTTCGCCTCTCTGGGAGAGATTCGCGAGAGCTTCTCGCATCCTGCCTGCCTGATCGTAATGGCCGGGATTGCGGCAGCGCTTACCGCACAGGGGCTGACTTTCGCGCTGTCGAACTACCTCTATCTCTACGTCTGGAAGTTTACGTCGACTGCACTGCAGGCCTTCCCGTTCCTGCTGTTCGCCAGCGTCGTCGGCGCCTCATTGCTGGTCGGGCGCGCGCAACTGCGCTGGGGCAAGGCCGGGACGGTGATGCGGATGGCACCGCTTGGCATGGTGTTCTGGGCGGGGCCGTTGCTGCTGCGCTGGCTGGGCCTGTGGGCACCGGATGGAAGCACCACATCGCTCGCCGGCATGTTTGCCTGCACGCTGCTGTCGAACACATTCACCGTCACTGGAACGATGACGCTGTGGTCGATGGTGGCCGACGTGGTCGAGGCATCGGAAGAGCAGACCGGTCGGCGATCGGAAGGGACGTTGTCGGCGGGCGCGTTTCTTGCCTCGAAATGTGCGGGCGGGCTTGGCGTGTTCTGCACGGGCCTGCTGCTGAGCTTTGCAGGGCTTGAGCCCAACACCGCTCCCGATGCCGTCGCGCCCGAAGTGACCTATCGCCTGAGTCTCGCCTACGTCGCGAGCATTGCTGTGCTGGCAGGGCTTACGGCATTCGTCGTGCGGCGTTTCCCGATCGACAGGGCCACGCATCAGGCCCGTCTGGCGAGACTCGATCAGGTCGCCAAGGTCGATCCGGACGCAGCGGGATTGCATCCGTGATGCGCCGAAATGACCTCGATCAACGACATGACTTAACCGATCGCTTAATTTCCGCTTGAATTCACCGTCTGCCCGTTGAACAGTGCCGGGCAAGCAAGGAGAGGCCCATGGATTTCGAACCGACCGACCGCCAGAAGTACTGGCGTGACCGCGTCCGCCAGTTCATCGAAGACAACGTCCGCCCGCGCCACAAGGACTACAAGGCCGAACAGGCATCGGGTGATCGGTGGAAGGTTCTGCAGACGGTCGAGCAGGAAAAGGCCAAGGCCAAGGCTGCCGGAATCTGGAACCTGTTCATGCCGCCGCGCAATGGCGGGCATCATCACGTCGAGGACACGTTCGAGTTCGAAGGTCCGGGCCTGACCAACCTCGAATACGCGCTCTGCGCCGAGGAAATGGGCCGCATCGGCTGGGCGAGCGAAGTGTTCAACTGCTCAGCACCCGATACCGGCAACATGGAAGTGTTCCACCGTTACGGCACGCTGGAGCAGAAGGAGCGCTGGCTGCGCCCGCTGATGAATGGCGAGATCCGCTCGGCCTTCCTGATGACGGAACCAGCGGTTGCCTCCTCGGACGCAACCAACATCGAGACCTCGATCCGCCGTGAAGGCGACGAGTATGTGATCAACGGGCGCAAGTGGTGGTCATCGGGCGTGGGCGATCCGCGCTGCAAGATCGCCATCGTCATGGGCAAGACCGATTTCGAGGCGAAGCGCCACCAGCAGCAGTCAATGGTGCTGATGGAACTGGACGCGCCGGGCGTCGAGATTGTCCGTCACCTCCCGGTATTCGGCTATGACGATGCGCCGCACGGCCACATGGAAGTGGTGATGAACAATGTGCGCGTGCCCGCCTCCAACATCCTGCTGGGCGAAGGGCGCGGGTTCGAGATCGCGCAGGGTCGCCTCGGACCGGGCCGCATCCACCACTGCATGCGCACCATCGGCGTGGCCGAGGAAGCAATCGCAAAGATGGCCAAGCGCCTGCAATCGCGTATCGCGTTCGGCAAGCGCGTGGCAGACCAGTCGATCTGGGAATGGCGCATCGCGCAGGCGCGCATCGACATCGAAATGACCCGCCTGCTCTGCCTGAAGGCGGCGGACATGATGGACAAGGTCGGGAACAAGTCGGCCGCGCTGGAGATCGCGATGATCAAGGTGCAGGCTCCGAACATGGCGCTCCGGATCATCGACGATGCGATTCAGGCCCACGGCGGCGGCGGCGTTTCGGAAGACTTCGGCCTTGCCGAGGCCTATGCCCACCAGCGCACCTTGCGTCTGGCAGATGGTCCGGACGAAGTTCACGCCCGCGCGATTGCCCGCATCGAGTTCGCCCGTCATTCCGACCTGCCGTCGGGCGACAAGGGCTTCAGCTCGGGCGATCTGGGCGTGGCTCGGTGATTATCAAGCATCTTGGCTCCCCGCGAAGGCGGGTACCCAAGATGCTGTTACGGAACATCAGCATAAGCCGACTGAAGCACCCGCCTGCGCGGGTGCGCATTTTGGTTCAAAGATCTGGAGTGACCAATGAAAGCCGCAGTCCTCGTCGAACCCGGCAAGCCGCTCGAGCTTCATGACCTCACCGTCTCGAAGCCCGGCCCGCATGAAGTGCTGATCCGCACAGCGGCCTGCGGGCTATGTCATTCGGACCTCCACTTCATCGATGGTGCCTATCCGCATCCGCTTCCTGCGGTGCCCGGGCACGAAGCGGCGGGCATAGTCGAGGCGGTCGGTTCCGAAGTGCGCACGGTCAAGGTGGGGGACGCGGTGGTCACCTGTCTTTCCGCGTTCTGCGGACATTGCGAGTTCTGCGTGACCGGGCGGATGTCGCTTTGCCTTGGCGGAGACACGCGGCGCGGGGCCGGACAGCCCCCTCGCCTGACACGGACGGATGACGGCAGCACCGTCAACCAGATGCTCAACCTTTCAGCCTTTGCCGAGCAGATGCTGGTGCACGAGCATGCTTGCGTCGCCATTACGCCGGACATGCCGCTGGATCGTGCAGCCGTGATCGGTTGCGCGGTCACGACTGGCGCCGGAGCCGTATTCAACGCCGCCAAGCTTACGCCTGGCGAGACGATCTGCGTGGTGGGCTGCGGCGGGGTCGGGCTGGCGACAGTTAACGCCGCCAAGATTGCGGGGGCAGGACGGATCATCGCGGTCGATCCGATGCCCGAAAAGCGCGCGCTGGCTCTGAAGCTTGGCGCGACCGACGCGATCGACGCGGGTCCCGATGCCGCCAAGGAAATCGTCGAGATGACCAAGGGGGGCGTGCATCACGCCATCGAAGCCGTGGGCCGTCCCGCATCGGGAGATCTTGCGGTCGCCTCGCTGCGGCGGGGCGGCACGGCCACGATCCTCGGGATGATGCCGCTGAACCACAAGGTCGGCCTCTCCGCGATGGACCTCCTGTCCGACAAGAAACTGCAGGGCGCGATCATGGGCGGCAACCACTTCCCGGTGGACCTGCCGCGTCTGGTCGACTTCTACATGCGCGGATTGCTTGATCTCGACACGATCATTGCCGAGCGAATCCCGCTTTCGGGCATCAATGAAGGCTTCGAGAAGATGAAGCAGGGCCATTCTGCCCGCTCAGTCATCGTGTTTGACCAATGAGTGAGGGGGCTATGGACGCGCAGACTGCCTTTACCGGGACAGTCGCTCCGGAGGGGGCCGACAGGCTTGACGAGGCGAGCCTGACTCGCTGGTTCGAAGAGAATGTCGAGGGCTTCAAAGGGCCGCTGAGTGTCTCTAAGTTCAAGGGTGGCCAGTCTAACCCAACCTACAAGATCGACAGTCCATCCGGCCCCTATGTCCTGCGGCGCAAACCCTTCGGAAAGTTGCTGCCTTCTGCCCATGCGGTCGACCGCGAATACAAGGTGCAGGCGGGTCTCTCGGAAACCGGCTTCCCGGTCGCGCGGCAATACGGTCTTTGCACGGATGATGCCGTCATCGGCTCATGGTTCTACGTGATGGGCTGCGTCGATGGGCGGACGATCTGGGATGGTGCAATGCCAGGTGCCACGCCCGCATTCCGGCGCGCAACCTATGACGCGATGGTGGATACGCTGGCGGCGTTGCATTCGGTGGATGTCGAAGCTGCAGGCCTTTCCGATTTCGGCAAGCCTGGCAACTACTTCGGCCGCCAGGTTGATCGCTGGACGAAACAGTACCGCCTTTCGGAAACCGAGACGATGCCCGAGATGGAGCGGCTGATCGAGTGGCTTCCCGCCACTCTGCCGGAGCAGACGCGTACCAGCGTGGTCCATGGCGACTATCGCATCGACAACATGATCTTCCATCCGACCGAAGCGAGAGTCGTCGCCGTGCTCGACTGGGAGCTTTCGACGCTCGGCGATCCGCTGGCGGATTTCACCTACTTCTGTACCGCCTGGGTGCAGGACAACGCCGGCCGCTCAGGGGTTCAGGACCTTGACCGCAAGGCGCTTGGCATTCCGGAGCTGGAAGACGTCGTCGCCCGCTATTGCGAAAAGACCGGACGGGACGGACTTCCAGACCTCGACTGGTACATCGCCTACAACTTCTTCCGCCTTGCCGGGATCATTCAGGGCATCAAGAAGCGCGTGATCGACGGGACTGCGTCGAGCGCGCATGCAATGGCGATGTCGGAACGGGTGCGTCCGCTGGCTGAACTTGCGCTGGACTTTGCGATGAAAGCGGGAGCCTGAAGCGCAAGTTTGTGCACTTTTGTTGCTAACTTACCAAAACAACTTGAATTTTTGGCACGTTCGACGTTGGACATTTCCGTGCGCGCATAGTTTTGAGCACGAATTTTCAGTATTTTCAGTTACTTAGATTTTATCCGTCAGCCTGCAAGCGGAAGCAGCGGCGTTAACCTTTGCAAAATATTGAAATTTCTCGATAAAAGCAGTAACATCCTGACTGTACCGTGAAAGTCTGTTTGGACGTGGAAACATACTGCCGGTCGAATCTGAAGTTGCAAGGATAAGTGTATCCGCATCTGATGGCAGTCCTGGGGGCGCAGCTACATTCGCGTTAGCACCGTTGAAAATGACAGAAGTGTTATTTTCCTCACAGCCGCTCGTTGCAGGAAGCAGAAACCGTGATGCTTATTGTTGCTTCAGAAAAACCGGATCCGCTCCGCCTCTCTCGCTCTGGTGCGATTCCTGAACCCATGGACGCCCATGACAGTCCGGACGTCAATCTTGTCGTTCGCCTGGCACTTGTGGGAGAAAGCAGTGCCTCTTCGCTTCTGCTTTGGTCAGAACTCCTGCATCGAGATATCGATATCTGCAGGGTATCAGAAAACTATCTCGCTGACATTTCACCAAATCGATTCCAATATGATGTGCTTGTCATTGCCGGAAATGATCCAAAGCGCGTAAAGCGACTGCTGCGGTATTATGCTGCGGCCATTACCGACAAGACGAAGATCGCACTTGTAAGATCGACAGGCCCAAAGGAGCGTGCGTCGTTACTGCGTGCCGGATTTGACGACGTGTTCGAACCGCGGATGCCCATTCCCGAGGCCCAGGCCCGCATGCGCGCGCATCACGCTCGACATCGCCTCGCACGAACCGGTCGCGCGAATGCACATGTCGTTGAAATGTCGACGAGCGAAAGTACCGACGCGCATTTCGCAACGCCGCCGACGGCCCGTGAGAAGGCGATGTTCGAGATGTTGCGTGCGGCGGACGGCAATGTCGTACCGATGGGGGTGCTGGCACGAGCGCTCGGATCGGACAGCGTGCTCCAGCCGTCATCGGTCAAGGTGTTCGTATCATCGCTGCGAAAGAAACTGCGCGATGGCCTCGATATCCGGAGCGACAGACAGCACGGCTATGCCTTGTACCGCGATCAGAAGCACTGAGGGGCATGCCCCCTTCTTGCGAAGGGGGCAGCAGGTCTTCAGGCTGCTTCGGCCTTGGCGCCAGCGCGCTCGGCGTTGAGCGCTTCGGCCAGAAGGAACGCCAGTTCGATCGACTGCGCTGCGTTGAGGCGCGGGTCGCAGTGGGTGTGATAGCGGTCGGCGAGGCCTTCCTGCGTGATCGCGACCGCACCGCCGGTGCATTCTGTCACGTCGCGACCGGTCATCTCGATGTGGATGCCACCAGCGTGGGTGCCCTCGGCGCGATGAACCGCGAAGAAGCCTTTCACTTCGGTCAGGATACGGTCGAACGGACGCGTCTTGTAGCCGTTGTCGGCCTTTATCACGTTGCCGTGCATCGGATCGCACGACCACACGACAGGATGACCCTCGCGCTTCACCGCACGGACCAGCGGCGCAAGGCCCGCTTCAACCTTGTCATGCCCGAAGCGGCTGATCAGAGTCATGCGCCCTGCCTCGCGGCCGGGGTTGAGCGTATCGAGCATCTTGAGCAGCGCGTCAGGCGTCAGCGAGGGTCCGCACTTCATGCCGATGGGGTTCTGCACACCGCGCAGGTATTCGACATGGGCCGAACCTTCGAAGCGGGTGCGATCGCCGATCCACAGCATGTGAGCGCTGGTATCGTACCACTCGCCGGTCAGGGAATCCTGGCGTGTCATGGCCTCTTCGTACTGCAACAGCAGCGCTTCGTGGCTGGTATAGAAGCTGGTGCCCTGCAGTTGCGGAACCGTACGCGGATCGACGCCACAAGCTTCCATGAAGTCGAGCGCTTCACCGATCTTGTCGGCCATTTCGGCAAACTTCGTGGCCCACGGGCTCTTGCCGATATGATCGAGCGTCCACTGGTGGACCTGGCGCAGGTTGGCATAGCCGCCCGTCGAGAACGCGCGCAGCAGATTGAGCGTTGCCGCAGCCTGGCTGTAGGCGCGCAGCATGCGCTCAGGATCGGGGATGCGCGATTCCGGGGTGAAGTCGATGCCGTTGATATTGTCGCCAAGGTAGCTCGGCAGCTCGACATCACCGATCTTCTCGACCGGCGAAGAACGCGGCTTGGCGAACTGGCCGGCCATACGCCCCACCTTCACCACCGGCTGCTTGCTGGCGAAGGTCAGCACGACGGCCATCTGCAGCAGCACGCGGAACGTGTCGCGAATGTTGTTGGGATGGAACTCGGCAAAGCTCTCGGCGCAGTCCCCGCCCTGAAGCAGGAAACCCTTGCCTGCCGCCACTTGGGCGAGATCGGCCTTCAGCGCACGGGCTTCGCCGGCAAAGACCAGCGGCGGAAAGCTCGTCAGGGTCGTCTCGACCTCATTCAGCTTTTCAGCGTCAGGATAGGTCGGCAGATGCCGTCCTTCATATCCGCGCCACGAATCCGCAGTCCAGTTCTGTGCCACTTGCTCTTCCTTTCAAGAGGCGGCCCCATACGCCCGGCGCGCAAGAAATGCAAAGGAAGGGTTGCGTTCACGGCAATCGAACTTCCCGATGAGGGAGAACGGGCAGGCTAAGGAGCTTTCCCTATCGGCTGCATGAGAATGTCTTGGTGGACGGGCGGTTAACCCTGCACTTCCACCATAGGCTCTCTCGGTCCCGATGCTTGCCCTTCGTCGTCTTCTGACCGCTCTTGCCCGAAGCCGGACGGGAAACATCCTTCCGCTTTCGGCGATGGCGATTTTCGCGGTGGCCGCATTGATTGGGGGGGCCATCGACATAAGCCGCGCCTGGCGTACGCAGACGAGACTGCAGGCGGCGTGTGACGCTGGCGTTCTGGCCGGACGTCGAGGAGTAACGACCAGCGGTTTCGACGCGGCAGCCAAGACCCAGGCCGAAAACTACTTCTTCGCGAACTTCGATGAGGCGCATCAGGATTCGCACGATACCACCTTCGTGCCGTCATCGGCGGACAAGGGCGGTACAATCGACGCAGTGGCGACAACATCTCTCCCCCCGTTGATGATGCAGTTGTTCGGGTTTCCCGGGTTTGACTTGAGCGTTCGCTGCACCGCCTCCATGGGCGTGGGCAACAGCGACATCATTATGGTGCTCGACACGACAGGATCGATGGGCTGGCAGCTCGCAGGCAGCACGCAGACGAGGATCGAGGCGTTGCGGGTCGCGATGAAGAATTTCTACAGCACGGTCGAAAACGCCTTGTCGGGCACAAATGCCCGTGTCCGCTACGGATTCGTGCCCTACAGCTCCACTGTGAACGTCGGCGCACTCCTGCGCAATCTGGACCCCGGCTACCTTGTCGACAGTTGGACGATCCAGTCACGGCAGGCAGTTTACCGGACCGTTCAGACCGTGAGCGGATACGGCGCTCCCACTCGCACGACAGGAAGTGGCACCAGCACGACGACTTTCGGCAACTATTCGAGCTTCGGAAACACACGATACAACAACCAGAACCAATGCAATGCTGCCAGACCGGCGAATACGGCATGGGCGAACAACGGCGCTGCATCCACATCAGCCCCGGTCACCACGATCAACGGTTCAGGCCAAAGGGTGACGACCACAACCACCACCCAGCCTCAACGCATGACCGAGTATGCTTGCACGTCTTCGGGCGGTTCAGGTTGGGGCATCATCTGGCGCTACGCCTTCCGTGACCAGTACGCCTACACATACGACACCGAAAACCCGGTCTACACCAGTTCGCAAGTATTCGACCGGTGGGACTATCGACCGGTCACCTATGACACGAGCCGCTTCAAGAATTTCGAGGCGGTCTCAACGCCCACGGGCAGCAACGGCACTGCAGTATCGTCCACGTGGAGCGGTTGCATCGAAGAACGTTCGACCGTTTCGGAGCCGAGCTTCACCTGGTCATTGCTCGGCGGCTTTAATCCTGCAGGTGCGCAAGACCTCGAGATCGACCTTGCTCCCGACAGCTCCGCCCCAAGCAAGTGGGCACCCATGTGGCCGAATGTCGCATACATTCGCACAGTCACGTATGGCGGCACAGTCTACATGAGCGATGCACTGCCTTCGCCTACCGGGCAGCAGGCCGCGTCGTCCTGCCCGACGGCAGCACGATTGCTCGCGACGATGAACAGTAGTGCTTTCAATGCCTTCGCGGACTCGCTGGTCCCGGCTGGAGCCACGTATCACGACATCGGGCTGGTTTGGGGGGGGCGTCTCTCATCACCGGACGGCCTGTGGTCGAGCAACGTCCGTGAAGCCCCGTCCAACGGCGGTGAAGTTTCACGTCACATGATCTTCATGACCGACGGCGAGATGGCACCCAACTATTCCATCCAGTCGGCCTGGGGGATCGAGTATCACGACAGACGGGTCACGGAAGATGGCTACAACGAAGATACGGCACGTCATAACTCGCGGTTTCTGGCGCTTTGCGAGGCGGTGAAGGCCAAGGGTATCCGGCTGTGGGTCATAGCCTTTGCTCAAGCCATGACGCCAGAACTGCAGGCCTGCTCCTCGACCGACAGTGCCTTTACCGCCGCGAACGCAAGCCAACTCGACGCTGCTTTCCAAGCCATCGCAAAGCAGGTTGGAGAATTGCGGGTGGTGCAATGATCGCGCGCCGTCTCATTACCGACCGGGAAGGCGCGACGATCGTCGAGTTTGCCATCGTCGTGCCGCTGTTTCTAATGCTGCTCTTCGGCATCATGGACGTCGGCCAGATGGTCTATGGCAAGTCGGTGCTGACCGGTGCGGTCCACCGCGCAGCCCGCAGCGCTTCTCTGGAAACGCGCAATACGAACGAGGCCGACGCTTCGGTTCTCGACGCCATCCGGCCGGTTCTTCCCGGTGTGACGATCAAGACCAGCCGTACAAGCTATTACGACTTTGCCGACGTAGGCCGTGCGGAAAAGTGGAACGACACGAACGCCAACGCAGTTTGCGACGCAGGCGAGACCTATACTGACGAGAACCGCAACGGGCAGTGGGACCAGGATGTCGGACAGAAGGACAGTGCCGGCTCTGCCAATGACGTGGTCGTCTACAAGGTAACTGCTACCTTCAAACCAGTCTTTCAGGTGCCCCTGCTGCCGAAACTCTGGGGGGAACGAACCCTTGCTGCAACAGCCGTCACCAAGAACCAGCCTTTCGGCAATCAGACGAGTTACGGGGCGACAGTCGGGAGTTGTCCATGAACCTTGCCATCCGCCTGCTGCGTAGGTTGATCCAGCGGTGCGATGCCGTTGCGACGACGGAATTCGCGTTGGTAGTGCCCTTGTTCATGACTCTGGGTATGTACGGGGCAGAGATTGCCTGGATGAACGCGGCGGCGATGGAAGCCAGCCAGGTCGCATTGGCACTGGCGGACAACGCCTCGCGCCTTGGCCAGACCGACAACAGCGGCGTCACTCCGACCATAACCACGAGCGACGTGGAATCGGTACTCAAGGGCGCGCTGGAGGAGGGCGAGAACATCGCGCTGGCAGAGAACGGGCGCGTCATCCTTTCCAGTCTGGAAGTCCACCCGGTGACCGGGCGTCAGTATGTCCACTGGCAGCAGTGCATGGGAGGGGGAAAGCAAAAATCGTCCCACGGCAAACCCGATCTGACCGGGAGCGCCCTGTCAAAAATTGCCCCCGGCATCTCCCTCGGAGGCAGGACAATCACTTCGCCAAACAAGAGTGCGGTCATGGTGGCAGAAGTCTGGTACGAGTACCATGGCCTGTTCGGAACGATGTTCGTCAAACCGATTACCATCCACGAGCAGGCCGCGGTCATCGCACGCGACGACCGCAACGTCGGGCCGGGCCTGAGCGGTACGAACGGCCGAATTGATTGCTAGGGTCAGCGTTTTTCGGGCACGACCTCCAGACGCCAGCTCTTGTCAGCCTTCAGGTATTTCTGCGCCAGAGCTTGCATCCGCTCGGGCGTGGTCTGGCTGTAGTCATTGAGGATCGTGCGGATCGCGGCGATCTTGCGCGGATCGTAGGCAGCGCCTTCCAACTGGAACATGTAGAAGCCGTTGCCGGTGCTGGCGCGCGTGATGAGTTGCTTGAGTGGCTCGGTCACGCGGGCGATCTCGTCTGCAGTCGGCGGCGTGGCGGCAAGATCGGCGGCGATCTTGTCGGCCGAGGCGAAGAACGTATCGAAATCGCCCGGACGCAGCTGGACCATGGCCGAGATATAGCCACCGGATGGCAGGTCCAGCGGCCAGCTCGACCCCACCTGAGGCGCATAACTTGCCCCCACCTTCTCGCGCATCGCATCGAACAGGCGGTTGTTGAAGATCTGGGTAAGAATCTCGAGCTGGCGACTTTCGCGCACGCCCGCCTGCCCCCCGCCCGTCGGCCATGCCACGACGGCTGCCGCCTGCGACGGATCGCCGCGATGGGTCAGCACGAGCGGCTCGACATTATGAGCTGGAATGTTCGGTGCGAGCGTCTCCGCCGTTGCTGGAGCTCTGGCCGGCAGAGCGCCGAAGGTCTTCTCCAGCGCAGCGAGCGCCTGCTCGCGGGTAAAATCGCCGAACATGTCGATTTCGATCGGCCCCTGCGACAGCAACGGCTCCCACGTCTTCCGGAAGCCTTCGGGCGTAACGCGTTCAAGTTCAGCCGGATTGGGCGTGGCATAACGCGGATCGCCATCGCGCAGCAGCCATGTGAGATCGCGGTTCAGCACTGCCGTGGGCGAGGAATTATAGCTCTCGTACTGCAGCTTGGCCGCGGCCTTGGCACGCAGCACCGGGTTTGCATCCCAACGCGGCATGCCAAGCTTCGCTGCCATCAGGTAGAGCTGGTCGGCCAAGTCGGCAGGACGGGTGTCTGCTGACAGAACGAAAGCAGTGTCGTCGATGTTGAAATCGAGGCTGAGCTTGCGCCCGGTGGCAAGCCGGTCAAGATCGTCGCGCCCCAGCGTGCCGATGCCGCTGTCCATCAGTGCGACTTCGCCAAGCGGGCCATAGACAGCGTCCTGCGGCTGGATCGCGGAGTAACCACCGCCGAAGCGCGCCTTGACGATGATCCGTCCGGGCTCTGCATCGTTGGGCCAGAGCAGCACTCTTACGCCGTTCGATAGCTCGATCTGTTCGATGCCGAGCAGGCCGATCGGACGGACCGTGGCGACAGTGCCCGGCGTACCGACGGGCGGCAGATCGGAGAACTTGAGCGCATTTGCCGCAACGCGGCTCTCGGACGCAGCCTTGACCGGCGCCGTGAGCGTCGCGCGCAATGAAGCCTCGTCAGCCTCACCCGTCTTGGGCGTGATCATCATCGGGCGGATCACCGTGCCCTGGAACAGGCTGCGGGTGTGGTCGAGCACGGCTTGCGGCTTGAACAGCGGGATCGAGCGCCGGAAGATGTCATAGACCGTGTCGGGGTTCGCTACCGTCTCGCGGATATCCACGGCGTTGACGATGTCGTCAGCGGCCTTCGATCCGGCGATGGTCGACTGCGTCTCAACCGAAACTTTGAACGCCACCTCGAACTCGGCGACTTCGCGGTCGATCTCCTCCTGCGACGGCGGGGTGGCCAGCGCATCGGCAATGACCGAGCGAACGTCGGTGACGGCACTCTTCCAGTCTTCGCTCAGCGGGGTGACGGTCACGATCGTGGCGTCGGCAGAGCGCGACAGCTCCTGCTTCATTTCGTCGACCGAGGCGACGAGATAGCTGCCGCCGCCACGCGCACGTGCCTCGAGTCGTCGATTGATCAGGGCCAGGGCCAGCCGATCTACCATCAGCCCCTGATTGTAGACGATCGTGTCGTTAACCTTCTTCCAAGGCCGCAGGATCGCCCAGTTCACCAGACGCGGCAGGTCCGGTTCGACCAGCACCTTGGCTTCGCCGACGGGATTCTTCGGATCGATGCCAGCAGGCGCGATGGGCTTGCCGAAATCGGGCTGGAGCGGCTTCTTGCCCTTGGCCTTCCAGCCGCCGAACCACTGCTCGATCCGCGCGACAAGTGCAGCCGGGTCCGCGTCGCCAGCGACGACGATCACAGTGTTGTCAGGGCGATACCACTTGTCGTGGAAGGCCTTTACTGCCGCTGCATTGGCGGCTTCCAGCGTTTCGACCGTGCCAATGGGATTGCGCGAAGCCAGAAGCTGGCCCTTGAAGAACAGGTCCCGCGTCTGGTCGAGCACGCGCGATTGGGGGCTGGTCCGCTCGCGCATCTCGGCAAGCACGATCGGCACTTCGGTCTTCACGCCATGATCGGTGAAGATCGGCGCGGTGACCATGCCGGAGAGCAGCTTGAAGGTTTCGTCGAGCTTGTCCGAAGTGGCGTTGGGGATATCGAGCTTGTAGACCGTCTGTGTCGGGCTGGTTTCGGCGTTGGTATCGCTGCCGAACGTCGCGCCAAGGCGCTGCCAGGTCGGAATCGTCTCGCCTTCCTTGAGGTACTTCGATTCCCGGAAGGTGAGGTGCTCGATCAGATGGGCATAGCCGCGCTGCGGCTCGGTCTCGTACATCGAGCCTGCATCGACCAGCACGCGGATCGAGACCTGATCGGGGGGCACGCCGTTATGGGAAACGGCATAGCGGATACCGTTTGGCAAAACGCCGAACGTCCACGCCTTGTCTTGCGGAACGTCAGAGCCCTTGTAGAGCCAGGGCACCGCCGACTTCGCCGCGGCAACAGGGGCCTTGGCAGGAGCCTCGGCGACAACCGGCGCCGCCGAGACCAGCAGGAGGGAAAGGAACAGGCCGAAGCGCCGGGCGCGCATGTTACGGGATTGCATCGCCCGACTATAGGAAGCCTTCGGATGAAGGACCAGTGAATAGACCCGTTACTGTTGCGGTGCTGACTGAGCAGGTTGGGCTGGCTGTGAAGCCGCTTGCGCCGCGCGCATCGCTTCGACTTCGGCGGCGGTCTTGAAGTCGACCAGTTCGACCTGGAACACCAGATCGGCATTGGGACCGATCGGACCTGAACCTTCCGCGCCGTAGCCCAGCGCGGCAGGAACGCACAGGCGCATCGTGCTGCCCTTGGCCGTCAGCTGCAGGCCTTCGGAAAAGCCGGGGATAACGCCATCCACCGGGAATGCGGCCTGCATGCCCTGATCAAATACCTCGCCGTTGGCAGCAAGATAGCCAACATAATTCACCAGCGCGTAGTCGCCCTTGGCAGGCTTGGCTCCGGCCGCTGCCTTGAGCACCATCGTGCCGAGGCCGCTGGCCGTCCTGGCCGAGCACAGGCGCTGCGCAGGCGCAACCACAGGGTTCAGGGGCATCGGAATGGCCACGGCCGACGGCGCGACCGGCTTTGGAGCGGGCTTTGCCGGAGGGGCGGCCAAGGCCAACGGTGCGCTTGCGGCGCAGAGGAACAGGGCGGGTGCGAGGCGGCTCAGCGCGCGTGCGGTCTTGATCATGTCACTGCCTTAGCGACCGACCGCAACTTGCGCCATGCACCCTTTGGCCGAAAATGCTCGCAATAAGCCCGCGCCCCCGTGAAACCCGACCTTTCCGACCCTTGACCAGCACCGTGACGGCCCTACATGCGAATCATGTTCATCGAGACCGAAACCACGCCGAACCCGGCCACGCTCAAGTTCCTTCCTGGCGAGCAGGTCATGGCCACCGGCACGCGCGAGTTCACCTCGCCCGAAGCTGCCGAAGCCTCGCCGCTGGCGCAGGCTCTGTTTGATCTGGGGGACGTGACCGGCGTTCTTTTCGGCCGTGATTTCGTGGCGGTGACGGCGGCGCCCGGCGTCGAGTGGGCCAGCCTTAAGCCACAGGTGCTCTCGATCCTGCTTGACCACTTCGTATCGCAGGCTCCCCTGTTCGCCGGCGGCACGGCAGCCGGGATCGCAGTCCCCGCCGAGGCCGACGAACGGTTTGACGACGATCCGGCCGATGCCGACGTGATCGAGCAGATCAAGGACCTGATCGAAACCCGCGTCCGGCCCGCAGTCGCCAACGATGGCGGTGACATCATCTACCGCGGCTTCCGCGAAGGTGTGGTCTATCTGCAGATGCAGGGTGCCTGCTCAGGCTGCCCGTCTTCCACCGCGACGCTGAAGAACGGGATCGAGAGCCTCTTGAAGCACTACGTCCCCGAAGTCAGCGAAGTACGCGCTGCCTGATCGCGCGCCCATGCGCAAACTCGTCATCGACTGCGCGACCGAGGCATGTTCCGTCGCGCTGATCGAGAATGGTTCGCTGTTGGCGGGCACATACACCGTTCTGGGCCGCGGTCACGCCGAACGCCTCGTCCCGATGATCGCGGAACTGCCGGACAAGGGGCACGCGGGGATCATCGCCGTCGACATTGGCCCCGGCAGCTTTACCGGCATTCGCGTTGGCCTTGCCGCCGCCCGCGCACTGACGCTTGCCTGGGGCGCGCGGCTCGAGGGCTTCGAAAGCCTTCGCCTCGTCGCAGCCATGGCATCGGCAGAGCATCCCGGCCATCCGGTGGATGTGTGTATGACAGGCGGCCATGGTGAATGGTTCTTCCAGCCCTTTGCCCAGGACGGCACGCCGCTCGCGCCGCTCGCGTCCTTGACTCCTCAAGCGGCGATAGAACGCTCGTCAGCTCCGGTCGTGGCCGGTAGCCAAGCGCTTGCACTGACCGCGCGTCGACCTGACGCCATCGCTCTGGACTTGCGTCCCGACGCGCGCTGCGCCTCGCTGCTTGCAACCAGTGCTTTCCATGACGACCCCCGGCCCAGCTACGGCCGCGCTCCGGATGCGCGGCTTCCGTCGGCGGCCTGAACCCCTATCCCACGAGAAGCCATGGCCCTTCCAGCCGACGATATCGACCGGATCATGGCGGTCATGGAGCAGGCCTTTCCGGCCGAGTTCGGCGAGGCCTGGAATCGCAGGCAGGTCAGCGATGCACTGTTACTAGGTAATTGTCGCTATGGCCTGATTTCACCAGATGGATCTGAGGACTGCGAAGATTGCTCTGAAACGGCAGGTTTCTTCATGAGCCGTGCCGTTTTGGATGAAGAGGAACTACTACTTTTCGCAATTGCTCCTCAATATCGCCGGAGAGGACTAGGTCACAAGCTGCTTGAGAAGTTCATTTCCACCGCGAGATCCAGCGGAATGAGTCGGGTTTTCCTTGAGATGCGCCGTGAAAATCCCGCGGGATTTCTGTATGCTGCACACGGCTTCAGGGAAATCGGGTTAAGACCCGCTTACTATCGCACGCCAGGTGGTGCCCGGATCGACGCGATCAGTCAGGAACTGACTTTCGACGATTGATCGGATACTTGCGTTAGCACTGCCGAAGCCTTGCCGGATTAAAATTCTGTCATCGAAAAGGTTGTATCCGGCCGTGATTGGACTATAGATGGTGATCTGGATCACCAAGCAAGTTATCAGTCCCTTCGAGTCCGTACACGATCAAAACAGAAAGCTGTTCGCAATGAGTGAAATTCAGAATGATATGCGGGAGACCCTGATCACGCTGACGTCGGACATCGTCGCGGCGCACGTGAGCAACAACAGCGTTGCCGTCAGCGATCTCCCCACGCTCATCTCCAACGTCTATACCGCGCTGGCCGGCCTCGAAAAGCCGGTGGTTGCTGAAGAGCCTGCGCCAGAGCCTGCGGTTTCGATCCGCTCGTCTATCAAGAACGATCACATCGTCTGCCTTGAAGACGGCAAGAAGCTGAAGATGCTCAAGCGTCACCTCGCCACGCGCTACAATATGACCCCGGATCAGTACCGCGCCCGCTGGAACCTGCCAGCCGACTATCCGATGGTCGCACCGGCCTATGCCGAAAAGCGCCGCGAACTGGCCAAGAAGATCGGCCTCGGCCGCAAGCCTGCGCCCAAGCGCGGTCGCAAGCCCGCTGCCGCCTGACATCGTCGGCTGACGCCACGAGAGCTGTGCGCAATACGTTTGCGCGCGGTTGAAGATTTGGCCCGCCGGTCTATAGATCGGCGGGCCGATCCTTTCTTGAAGAGTTCACCTTGCACCAGGCGATCGACATCGAAGCTCTTTGCGCAGAACGTGGCCTGCGCATTACGGACCAGCGCCGCACGATCGCGCGCGTCCTGTCCGAAAGCGACGATCACCCGGACGTCGAGAAGCTGCACGAGCGCGCAAGCTCGATCGACCCGCGCATTTCGATCGCCACGGTCTACCGCACCGTGCGCCTGTTCGAGGAAGCCGGCATCCTCGATCGCCATGATTTCGGTGACGGGCGTGCCCGCTATGAGGCCACGCCCGAGGCACATCACGATCATCTGATCGATGTCGAAACCGGCAAGGTGATCGAATTCGTCGATCCCGAGCTCGAACAACTCCAGCGCCAAATTGCCGAGAAGCTGGGCTATCGCCTCGTCGATCACCGCATGGAACTTTACGGCGTCAAACTTGAACGCGACGGCTGAAGTGGTGACGCGTCCGGCGTTCTCGCTGGCCGGACGACTGCGCATTGCCATGCGCCTTGGCGCGATGCTCCTGCTTCTGCTTGCGTGCGTGCCGCTCTATTACGTCTGGCGGCTCCTTCGCCTGCACAATCCCTGGCCCCGCCTGTTTCTTGGCGGCATTGCCAGCATTGCCGGAGCGCGCGTTCGGCTTTCGGGCGCCAAGGTCAAAGGCGGTGCCTTCCTGCTCTCCAACCATGTCAGCTGGCTCGACATTCCGGTGATTGCCGGGGCGAGCGGCAGTGCCTTCGTCGCGCATTCGGGTCTGGCCGATATCGGCCTGCTGAAGTGGCTGTGCGAAATGAACGATACGGTCTTTGTCGCTCGCCATGATCGCCGGTCGGTTCATGCGCAGGTGGAGATGGTGCGCGCCGCGCTCACCGATACAGGAGCTCTGACCGTATTTCCCGAAGGCACTACCAGTGACGGCAATGGTCTGTTGCCGTTCAAGTCTTCGCTGCTCTCCGCCCTCGATCCGCCACCGCCCGGAATTGCGATCCAGCCGGTATGGGTCGACTACGGCCCGGATGTTGCGGCCATGGCATGGGTCGGTGAAGAGCACGGGCTGGACAACTTTCTCAAGATCCTCGCCCGGAAGCGCGGATTGCCCGTAACTGTGCACTTCCTGCCCCCCCTGACGCTTGAGGAAACGGCCAGTCGCAAGACCATGGCTCTTGCCGCGCGTGACCGTATCCTCGCTGCGATGAGCGCGCTGCGTTAGACAAAGCGCCGCAAATCCACTATCGGCGCGGCCCATGGCCACCACCCCTGCCCCCAAGACTTTCCGCGTCAAAAGCTTCGGCTGCCAGATGAACGTCTATGACGGCGAGCGCATGTCCGAACTGCTCGCCGCCGATGGCATGTCGGCAGCAGCAGAGGGTGAAGACGCCGATCTCGTCGTGCTCAACACCTGCCACATCCGCGAGAAGGCCACCGAGAAGGTCTATTCCGACATCGGCCGCCTGCGCCGTGAAGACGGTTCGGCACCGCTGATCGCGGTGGCGGGCTGCGTGGCGCAGGCCGAGGGCGAGGAAATCATGACCCGCGCGCCGAGCGTGAAGGTCGTAGTCGGCCCGCAATCGTACCATCGCCTCCCCGAAATGGTCGCCGAAGCCGCATCCGGCAAGCGCGCCACCGAAACCGACATGCCGGCCGAGGCGAAGTTTGCCTCGCTGCCCAAGCGCCGCAAGTCTGGGCCGACCGCTTTCCTCACCGTGCAGGAAGGCTGCGACAAGTTCTGCACCTATTGCGTGGTGCCCTATACTCGCGGTGCCGAGATCAGCCGACCGTTCGCCGATCTGGTCGAAGAAGCGAAGCTGCTTGTTGCAGGAGGCGCGCGCGAGATCACGCTGCTCGGGCAGAACGTCAATGCCTGGGCCGGCGAGGATGACAAAGGCCGCGCGGTTGGACTTGATGGTTTGGCGCGTGCACTGGCTGCCGATCCCGACCTTGCCCGCATCCGCTACACCACCAGCCATCCCAACGACATGACCGACGGCCTGATTGCCGCGCACGGCGAGTTGGACAAGCTCATGCCGTTCCTGCACTTGCCGGTGCAGGCAGGCAGCGACCGCGTGCTCAAGGCGATGAACCGCAGCCACAGCGCCGAAAGTTACCTCAAGGTGCTGGAACGCATCCGCGCCGCGCGGCCGGACATCGCACTGTCGGGCGATTTCATCGTCGGTTTCCCCGGGGAAACTGATGCCGAATTCGAGGAAACGCTGCGGCTTGTCGATGCTGTCGGCTACGCGCAAGCGTTCAGCTTCAAGTATTCCCCGCGCCCGGGCACGCCTGCCGCAACAATGCCCGACCATGTGCCCGCAGCGGTGATGGATGAGCGCCTGCAACGCCTTCAGGCAGCGCTCAATCGTGACCAGCTCGCCTTCAATCAGGCAAGCATCGGCAAGACCTGCGAGGTGCTGGTCGAACGCAAGGGCAAGCACCCCGGCCAGTGGCTCGGCAAGTCGCCCTGGCTGCAATCGGTGCATTTCATGGGCGAGGCGCAGATCGGTGAGATCGTCACCGTCAAGCTCGTCGAGGCAGGCCCGAACTCGCTGGCAGGTCAACTCGTCTAATTGGGCTGTGCAAAGTATGGGCGCACGTCTTGTGCGCGCAACATCCGTTCTTATGCTCCAAAACAGGCCCCAACCCTGAAAGGAGCTCATGGCCCGGAAACTCCACCGCGCTGACGAAGCGCACCATCGCCCGGAAACGCCACACCGTCGCGCCCGGGTCGAAGTCGAGTTCGACGAACAGACCGTGCTTGGCGCGCTGTTCGGCCAGTTCGACACCAATCTCGTGCAAATCGAGAACAGGCTTGGAGTTTACATTTCCGCGCGCGGCAATCGCGTGCTGATCGAAGGGCCGGACGATGCCGTCGCCCGTGCGCGCGATGTGCTTAAGGGAATGCATCAGCGACTGCTTTCCGGTCAGGAACTGGATGCAGGTGCGGTCGAATCGCTTATCGCGATGAGCGTGGAACCAACCCTTGAGGGCATCATCACCGGTGCCCCCGGCGGTGCTCCCCCGATCATGATCCGCACGCGCAAGAAAACGATCATCCCGCGCAGCCCGACGCAGATCGAATATATGAAGGCACTGATCAGCCATGATGTGATCTTTGCGCTTGGTCCGGCAGGGACGGGCAAGACATACGTCGCGGTCGCCCAGGCGGTCGCGCAGCTCATTTCCGGGTCGGTCCAGCGGCTGATCCTGTCGCGACCGGCAGTCGAAGCGGGTGAACGGCTGGGCTTCCTTCCCGGCGACATGAAGGAAAAGGTCGATCCCTACCTGCGCCCGCTCTACGACGCGCTTTACGATTGCATGCCGCCCGAGCAGGTCGAGCGCCGCATCGCCAGCGGTGAAATCGAGATTGCGCCAATCGCTTTCATGCGCGGGCGGACGCTGGCCGATGCTTTCGTCATTCTCGACGAAGCGCAGAATACCACTCCTGCCCAGATGAAGATGTTCCTCACCCGCTTTGGCCAGAACAGCCGGATGGTGGTGTGCGGAGACCCCAAGCAGGTCGATCTTCCGGGCGGCGTCGGGGCCAGCGGCCTCAACGATGCAGTGCAGCGCCTCGAAGGCGTCGAAGGCATCGCAACGGTGCGCTTCAATACCGCAGACGTGGTGCGCCATCCGATCGTTGGCCGCATTGTCGAGGCCTATGAAGGGAAGGACGCTTGAGCGCGCCGATCCTCGAAATCGACATCGATCCGGTCTGGGGAGACGACATCGATTGGGAAGAGCTCGCCAAGCGGGCCGCTGAGGCAACCGGACGGATCGCCCCCGAACTCGCGCACGACAATCTCCTCATCAGCCTCGTCATGGCCGATGACGAGGAGGTCCATGCCCTGAACAAGCAGTGGCGGGCCAAGGACAAGCCGACCAACGTCCTGTCCTTCCCCATGCTCAGCCGCGAGGAAGTGCTACACGCGGCTCGAGACACCGATGCACCCGGCATGCTCGGCGACCTGATCCTCGCCTATGGTGTCTGCAAGCGCGAAGCGGCAGAGAAAGGCGTGAGCGTCGAAGTTCACGCGACCCATCTGGTCGTGCATGGTTTGCTCCATCTGGCGGGCTACGATCACGAACTTGGCGAGGCCGAAGCCGAGGAAATGGAGAATCTGGAGCGGAAGGTGCTTGCGCTTATGGGTATCGACGACCCATATGCGGTCGAAGACTGACCAGAGCCTCACACAGGTTCTATAAGGGGGAATACGACAGTGCCCGAGGGCAACGACTCGTCCGGCGAAGGCCGCTCGGGAGACGGAGACAGTAGCAGTCCCGCATTTTGGCGCGCGCTATGGCGCGCAATCAGGGTCTTTTTCCGAGGCCCAGACCATGACCAGTCGCTGCGCGCGCAGATCGAGGAAGCGATCGACGAGCACGAGGGAGAGGTCCATCACCACGGCAAAGGCAACGGTGACCTCGTTCCGCTCGAACGCCAGATGCTGCGTAACCTACTCCATTTCAGCGAACACGACGCCGATGACGTAGCGATCCCCCGGGGCGAGATCATCGCCATTCCGGCTGCGGCATCGTTCGAGGAACTCGTCGCCGCCTTTGCCGAGAATGGCCACAGCCGCATGCCGGTCTATGGCGAATCGCTCGACGAGATCGTGGGCATGATCCACGTGAAGGACGTCTTCGCGATCGTTGCGGGCATGCTCCTTTCCGGCAAGCAGCCGCCGAAGGACTGGACCTCGCTCATGCGCCAGCCGCTGTTCGTGCCACAGGCACGGGGCGCGCTTGACGTATTGGCCGACATGCGCAGCCGCCGTACCCACCTTGCCGTGGTGATCGACGAGTATTCAGGCACCGATGGCATCATCACCATCGAGGATCTGGTCGAGGAGATCATCGGCGAGATCGAGGACGAACATGACGATGCGCCTCAGGAACTCCTGCGCCGTATCGATCCCGACACCTGGGATGCCGATGCGCGCGCGGAGCTTGATGACGTCGCGGAAACGGTCGATCCGAGGCTTGCGGAAGTGGAAGAAGACGTGGATACGCTCGGCGGTCTTGCCGTGGTACTGGCAGGTGAAGTGCCGCCCGTCGGGCGCGTGCTCGAACATGCCAGCGGATGGCGTCTGGAAGTGACGGGAGGTGACGAACGTCGCCTCACCCGCCTCAGGCTCCACGCGCCACAGGCCACGGCAACTGAAGCAGAATAGGACTACACGATGATCCGCCGCCTTCCCCCTTTGCGTTCGCTCGAGGCGTTCATACGCGTCGTGCGCGCAGGGTCGGCCAAGACGGCGGCGGCGGAGCTTGCGCTCAGCCCTTCGGCACTCTCTCGCCGCCTCGGCGCGCTTGAAGAGTTTGTTGGCAAGCCCATGTTCGAGCGCAAGCATCAGGCCCTGAAGCTGACCGAGGAAGGCCAGCAGCTTTACGATGCGGTCGCGCCACTGATCGATGAGATGGCCGACCGGGTCGATCGACTCATCGACACGGGCAAGGTCATGCGCCTGCGTCTCGGCGTCCTGCCGCTGTTCGGCAGCCAGCGCCTGTTCCCGCGCCTTGGCGAACTGCGCAAGCTGCACCCTCAACTTCATATCGATATTGATTCGGGCCATTCGGCCGAAACCAAGCTGGGCGATACGATCGATGCTGCCATCGTCCTGTCAGAAGGTCCGGACGCCGCGCTCCATTCGGTCCGCCTCGACCACAACCGCGTCCACGCGATAACCTCGCGCGAACTGGCCGCAGAACTGGGCGACCGCCCCGATCTGGCCAAGCTCTCGAAACAGACGTTCCTCGTGCACAACGATCTTCCGGCAAGCTTCGAGGCTTGGAAGAAAGCGCTCCATCTCGAGAAGATGGAACCGGCTGCAATCGACCATTTCGATTCGGGTCAGCTGATCCTCGAGGCGGCGGCCCAAGGCCTCGGCATCGCGATCATGCACGATGACCACTATCATCGCAGCCACGATTCACGCCTCGCGCGGCTTTACGACATCGACGTCGACAGCCCCTATTCCTACTGGTTCGTCTGCCGTCCACGCGCGCTGCAATCGCGACCGGTGCGGCTTTTCCACGACTGGATGCTGAAAGCAGGACTTTAATGCGCCGCCGCGCCATTGCGGTGAAGATCCACTGCCCGATCGCCGCTGAAACCCTCGCCGGCCTGATGACCGGAGACGAAGCCGCGTTGGAGCGCGATGCCACCGCCGCTGCGATCCTGGCGGTGATCCGCGCCGACAACCCGCTCGGCGATTTCGGCCTCTACAAGGGCGTTTGCGAGATCGCGCCCGGTTGGGAAAGCTTTCGCCCCGGTCCCGATGCCAGGCCCACGCTAGGCACTTCGGGCGAACGCAGCCTGTCCCCCACCGCGATCCTGACCACTTACGCAGATGCCCAAGCGGACATCTCCGCAGCGCTTGCGGCGCTCATGGCTGCACACCCGTGGGAAGTCCCGGTAATCGAACTGTCGGAAGTCGACCTGCTGGTCCGTTAGCGCGCTAGCGCACCCTAGGCGCGATGACCGAAAGCACGCAGCCCGCGCTTGCGCAGGAAAGACGCAAAGTCTCCGCTAGCGATGACCGGCAATCCCGCATGCCAGGCCCGATTGTGGACATAGACCTGCGCCATGACCCACCCGCCCCGTGCGATCCGCACACGTAGCATGCGCCTGAAGTACTCGGATCGGGCAATGCAACGCGGATCGCAATTCTCGTAAGCATCGAGCATGCGCAATTTCTTTGCGCAAAAACCTCGACCAGCGCGGTAGAGCCGTCCAGTCACCCTGCCCGAACCGCCCCGCAGCACCGGATACCACCCCTCGGCAGTGCGCACGGCCCGCAGACGGCCGCGCACCGATGCGCGCTGGCCGCCGCACAGCAGCGGCATCACCTTTCGCGTAACCGGATTTTCGTGATCCTCGGTCAGCGTCCCGTAGAAAAAGAACCAACCGCCGTGCACAACGCCCTCAGTGCCCGCAGGCCAGCGCCTCAACCACGTCATCAAGCCGCGCCGGATCGCCCAGCGCGATCACGTGGCCATCGGAGCCGGCGTGCAACGGTTCGCCGTTCCAGTCCGCCATCGTGCCGCCTGCCCCTTCGACGATCGGCACGAGCGCGGCCCAGTCATGCAGCTTCAGCCCCGCCTCGCAGACCACGTCGAGTTGTCCGGTGGCGAGCATTGCATAGTTGTAGCAGTCACCGCCCATGACCATGCGCTTGTGATCGGTCTTGGCGGCAAGGCCCATGAAATGGCCGCCATCGTGGTCGTCGAAATAGTGTGGGCCCGTGGTCGCCAGGGTCGCGTCCGAAAGTTCGCGGCACAGGCGCGTGCGCACCGGCTTGCCGTTGAGCGTGGTGGGCTTGCCCATTGCGCCGACCCAGCGCTCTCCGGTGATGGGCTGGTCCAGCACGCCCAGAACCGGAAAGCCTTCAACAACCAGCGCGATCAGCGTGCCAAAGATAGGTCGACCGGCAAGGAAGCCTGCCGTCCCGTCGATCGGATCGAGCACCCAGCTTCGGCCGGATGTTCCCGCGGTCGAGCCGAACTCCTCTCCGATGATCGTATCGCGCGGCACTTCGGCGGTGAGGATGCGGCGCATCGCTTCCTCGGCCGCGCGGTCTGCCAGCGTTACCGGCGTGGCATCACCCTTGCGCTCGGCGGCGACGGTGCGGAAATGCGGGCGGATCGCTGCTGCGGCAGCGTCGGCGAGGCGCATGGCGAGTGCGATGTCGTTTTCCAGCTTCATGTCCCGGCTCTGCCCTCGCCGCCGGGATCAGGTCAAGGCACGGCAAGCGATTCGTCATTGGACAAACCGTGCTGGCCGAATTTAAGGGAGTCGTGACGGTCGACACGCGCGGACTGGTTGGGCGCCGCTAAAGCTCCGTGCATGAACGGACCCAGGGGGCATGGAATGAGTCGCAGCAACAGGCCGGGGGTCGACAGAGCGATCGTATCGCCGATCGCCACGCGCGACGGACAACCGATCTCCTACAGCCGCGCCCCGGCGGCCGACCTCGAACGCTGGGTCGGTCGGTTCTACGTCACGATTGTCGGCGCTCCGCCCGAACACCGCCTAGATTGCGGACTGCTCAGCGATTTTGCCTGCATCCGCATCCAATTGCGCGGAAAGTGGGAAGCAGTGACTGCCGATGGGCTGCAGTGCTCCGAACGCGCGGTGATGCTGTTCGGACCACACTCGAAACGCATGCCGATCAGCGTGACGGGCAGTTTCATCAGTGTCGGCGTGTTTCTCCGTCCCGGCGTTTGCCATGCACTCAATGGCCCAGACATCGCCAAGCTGACCGACCGGCTCGCAACCTTCGCGGATCTCGGCATGCCAGAGGATCGCTGGCTCAACCTGTTCGATCCGGCCGATTCGCCGGAAGACTGGGTCAAGGCCATGGAGCACGAGATGCGCAGCCTGATTGCGGACCGCGCTCTGCGTGAGCCTGATCCGATATCGGCACGGTTCGAGGCTGCAGCCTTCTCCGATCCCACTGTCAACATCGCCCGGCTTGCCAGTGACCTCGGCGTCGAACAGCGCCGCCTTGAACGCATAGTCCGCCGCGATTTCGGGATCACGCCCAAGCAGGTGCTCAAGCGCGCGCGCGCACTCGATATGGCCAGCCATTTGCGCGGCGTTGCTGACCATGACGAGGCCGAGGCAATTGCCTTGCGCTATTACGACCAGAGCCACCTGATCCGCGAGTTTACCGCCCTTTTCGGCATGAGCCCGCGCCAGTTCGTCAACCGCCCGCAGCCCTTGATGACGCTCGGCCTCGAGACCCGGCAGGCGCGCAGGCTGGAGGCCATTCGCAGGCTGGAACCGGGCGAAGTGAAGCCTTGGGAGTAAGCGCCATTGCGCAACCCTCGCACCGGGCCTAGGCCGGGTCATGGCCAGAGCTGACCGTCTCGAACGTCTCGACAAGCGCCGCTCCGAACTGGAAGCGGATTATCTCCTCGCGCTCACTGAAGCGCTTGAGGTGACCGCTGCGGGCAAGTGGGGCCTGTTTGACCACAACGCCGACAAGATCATGCGCGCAGCCACCGCACCGGTGATCGAGAGCCTGACCGAGCTTGCGGAAGAAATAGCCGAAGCGCGCGAGGCCCTGTTCATGGAACCGTTCACGCTCCACGACGAATTCATGGCCTCACGCGGCAAGCCTGCTTCCAATGCCGTAGGCGAACCGAAGCAGGCAAGGGCGTGGCTTGAGCGCCTGAAGAACGCCTGATCAGTCGAACAGGCTGGAAACGGAGCTTTCATCGGCAATGCGGCGCACCGCCTCGCCAATCAGCGGTGCGATCGTCAGCACGCGAATGCGATCGGACGATGCTGTCGCCTCGGTCGGCATGATCGTGTCGGAGATCACCAGTTCCTTGAGCGCCGAATTGCTCACGCGGGCAACCGCGCCACCCGAAAGGACGCCGTGCGTGATGTAGGCCGAAACGCCCGCTGCGCCTGCATCCATCAGCGCCTGCGCCGCGTTGCACAGGGTGCCGCCCGAATCGATGATGTCGTCGATCAGGATGCACATGCGGCCCTTCACGTCGCCGATGATGTTCATCACTTCGGACTGGCCGGGACGGTCACGGCGCTTGTCGACGATGGCGAGCGGCGCATTGTTCAGGCGCTTTGCCAGCGAGCGGGCGCGAACCACGCCGCCGACGTCGGGCGAGACGACCATCAGTTCCTGCGTGCCGTACCGGGTCTGTATGTCAGCGGCCATGACGGGCGCGGCAAACAGGTTGTCGGTCGGGATATCGAAGAAACCCTGAATCTGCCCGGCGTGGAGATCGACGGCAAGAACGCGGTCCGCCCCGGCCTGAGTGATCAGGTTCGCCACGAGCTTGGCCGAAATCGGCGTACGCGGCCCGGGCTTGCGGTCCTGGCGGGCATAGCCGAAGTAGGGAACGACCGCCGTGATGCGCTTTGCCGAGGCACGGCGCAGCGCGTCGATGCAGATCAGCAGTTCCATCAGGTTGTCGTTCGCGGGGTAGCTGGTCGACTGGACGACGAAGACGTCCTCGCCGCGCACGTTCTCGTGAATTTCGACGAAAACTTCCTCGTCCGCAAAGCGGCGCACGCTGGCGTCGGTCAGCGGCATTTCGAGATAGGCCGAAATGGCGCGAGCGAGCGGCAGGTTCGAGTTGCCGGCCATGATCTTCATGCGTTGCGATTCCCTCGGATTCGATCCCCAACGCGCCCTTAGCCCAAGATGACAGGTTTGCAACTCTTGCAGGCCATGGGTCTTGCCGCCTAGTGGTTACATCATGGCCGATACGCTTCGCATAACCCTCGCCCAGCTCAACCAGTCGGTTGGCGATCTCGCTGCAAACGTCGCAGCCATGCTCGCCGTGCGCGAGAGCAATCCGGACTCGGACCTGATCGTCTATCCCGAACTGATGCTGATCGGCTATCCGCCCGAAGACCTCATCATGAAGCCCGCCTTGATCGAACGCGCGGCGGCGGAACTGGAAAAGCTGGCCAAGGTCACGGCCGATGGCGGCCCTGCCATGCTGGTCGGTTCGGTCTTCGTCCGCGATGGCGATCTGCACAATGGCGTTGCCCTGCTCGAAGGCGGGCGCATTGCCGCCACCCGCTTCAAGTACGAACTGCCCAACTACGGCACTTTCGACGAGAAGCGCTATTTCATGCCCGGCCCGCTGCCTGAACCGGTGCTGTTCAAGGGCGCGATGCTCGGCCTGCCGATCTGCGAGGACATCTGGCACCCCGATGTCTGCCGCCATCTGGCCGAACTCGGCGCGGAAATCTTCATCTGCATCAACGGCAGCCCATACGAGATCGACAAGGACGTGCTGCGCATCGATGGCGTGGCCAAGCGCCGCGCGATCGATACCGGCATTCCGCTCGCATACCTCAACCGCGTCGGCGGGCAGGACGAGATCGTGTTCGATGGCGCCAGCTTCGTCGTCGGCCCCGAAGGTGCGCTTTGGGTGCAGATGCCGGACTGGGAAGAATCGGTCGTCACCACCGTCTGGACCCAGACCGCGCGCGGCTCCGGCTCGCGCTGGCGCTGCGAGGCAGGCGAGGAGCACGAACTCGCCGAGCATCCCGAGGACATCTACTGCGCAATGGTCATGGCCCTGCGTGACTATGTGAACAAGAACCGCTTCCCCGGCGTGGTCCTCGGCCTATCGGGCGGCATCGATTCGGCGATCTGCGCGGCAATTGCGGTCGATGCGCTCGGTCCCGATCGCGTGTGGTGCGTGATGATGCCCAGCCGCTACACCAGCCAGGAGAGCCTCGAGGACGCCGAAGGCTGCGCCAACATGCTCGGCGTGCGGCTCGATACGGTGCCGATCTCGCCCGCCGTCGATGCCTTTGACAACATGCTCGCCCCGGTATTCACCGGCAAGCAGCCCGATCTGACCGAGGAAAACATCCAGTCCCGCATCCGCGGCGTGACGCTGATGGCGCTTTCGAACAAGTTCGGCCCGATGCTCGTCACCACCGGCAACAAGAGCGAGATGAGCGTCGGTTACGCCACGATCTATGGTGACATGAACGGCGGATACAACCCGCTCAAGGACGCCTACAAGACGACTGTCTTCGCCGTCTCCGAATGGCGCAATGCCCATCGCCCCAAGATCGGCCTTGGTCCCGATGGCCCGGTGATGCCGCAGCGGATCATCACCAAACCGCCCAGCGCCGAATTGCGCCCCGATCAGAAGGACTCGGACTCGCTTCCGCCCTACGACGTGCTCGACGCGATTCTGGTGGGCCTTGTAGAGAACGAGAAGAGCGTCGACCAGATCGTTGCCGAAGGTCACGACCGCGCTACCGTCAGCCGCATCGAACGCCTGCTCAACATCGCCGAATACAAGCGCCGCCAGGCCCCTCCGGGCGTAAAGCTGGGCGCGCGCAACTATGGCCGTGACCGGCGCTACCCGATCACGCACGGCTTCCGCACCGGATGAATTATTGCGAATGATTCGCATTGACCTGAGATCGGGCGCGACCTAACTTGCGAATCGTTCGCAAGAAAGGATGTGCCGTGCCAGCAGGCCAATCTTCCACCCGCTTCTCCGCCCTGATCGAAAACATGGCGCGTCCGCAGGACGTGCGCGGCCTCTCGCTGAAAGGCCTGCACGTGACCATGGCCATGCGCCTTTGCGCGCTGTTCGACGCCGCCGGTCGCGATCCCGTTCCCGACCTCGCCCGCCGTTATCGCAGCATCGAAGCGGCCTGCGCGGTTCACGGTCTGGTCATGACGATCAAGCAGGTCTGGCCAGAACCCTTCATGGTCAACCGCCCCTGCTGCCTTGCCATGACGCCTGACGAGACCACCCTCGCCGCCCTCGCCCGCGCTGCCATCAACGGCAGGCGTGAAGCCTTTTCCGAAGCGATCTCCGGCTTCGTCCGTGCTGACCGCCACGAAGCGCTTTACAACGCCACGGTCCACGCCGTGGCCCTGATCCCGTAAGGACTCTGCCTTCCCCTTGCACGCCGCCCGCGCTAGGGCAGCGCGCATGACCACCGTAACCCGCTTCGCCCCCTCGCCCACCGGCAAGCTCCACGTCGGCAACGTCCGCACCGCGCTCCACAACTGGCTGCTGGCGAAGAAGACCGGCGGCAAGTTCCTTCTGCGAATTGACGACACCGACGCCGAGCGCAGCCGCGAGGAACACGTCGATTCCATCCGCGCCGATCTTGCATGGCTGGGCCTCACCTACGATGGCGAGGAACGCCAGTCCCTGCGCACCGATCTCTACGAGCGCGAATTCCAGCGCCTTGTCGAACAGGGGCGCATCTACCGTGCCTACGAAACCGCACAGGAACTCGACCTCAAGCGCAAGATCCTGCTCGGCCGCGGCCTTCCCCCGATCTATGATCGCGCCGCGCTCAAGCTGACCGAAGCCGATCATGCGGCCAAGGCGGATGCAGGTGAAAGGCCGCACTGGCGCTTCCTGCTCGATCACGACCAGCCGATCACCTGGGACGATGGCATCCGCGGCCCCCAGAACTTCGACCCATGCCAGATGTCCGACCCGGTTATCCGCCGCGCTGACGGTTCGTGGCTCTACATGCTCCCCTCGGCGATCGACGACATCGCCATGGGCATTACCGACGTGCTGCGCGGCGAGGATCACGTCTCCAACACTGCCACGCAGATCCAGATGTTCACCGCATTGGGCGCCACGCCGCCGCGCTTTGCCCACGAAGCGCTGCTGACCGGCAGCGAAGGCAAGCTCTCCAAGCGCCTGGGCGCGCTCGGCATGGCCGATTTCCGCGAACAGGGGATCGAGCCAGAAGCCATCGTAGCCCTGCTCGCCCGCCTCGGCACGTCCGACCCGGTCGATCCTGCACTCGATGCCGACGCTCTTGCCGCCAGCTTCGACCTCTCGCGCTTCGGCCGCGCCCCCGCCCGCTTCGACGAGGCCGACCTGCACCGCGTAAACGCCCAGATCGTTCACCGCCTCCCCTATGCCCGGGTCGCACACCTCCTGCCCGAGGGCATGGGTGAAGCGGCATGGGAAGCCATCCGCCCCAACCTCGCCCACATCGACGAGGCCCGCGAGTGGTGGCAAGTCATCACAGGCCCGATCACCGCGCCTGCGTTCGACGACGAAACCCGCGCCTACTTGGCGCAGGCTGCGGAAGTCGCGGCAACGCTGGATTGGTCCGCAGACCCATGGCGCGCGCTGACCGGAGCGCTCAAGGACAGCACCGGCCGCAAAGGCAAGACGCTGTTCCTGCCCCTGCGACAGGCCCTCACCGGCCACGATCACGGCCCCGAAATGGCCGCGCTCCTGCCGCTTATCGCGCAGGAAGAGGCGGTGCGGCGGCTTTCAGCCTAAGAACACAAGATCCTCCCCGTTTTCACCGCAGGTGCAAATGGGGAGGGGGACCGCCAGCGAAGCTGGTGGTGGAGGGGAAAGAAACCCCTCCGTCATTCGCAGCCGCGAATGCCACCTCCCCGTTTGTGCTTACGCAAAAACGGGGAGGATTATGGATAGAAAAAGGGGCGGCAGCCTCGCGGCCCCGCCCCTCTTCAATCCGAACGTTCAACCCGTTCAGGCGGCGACGACGCTCGCCTTGCGGATCACGCCCGGGTTTGCCGGCGGCTCACCCTTGGGCAGCGCGTCGATCAGTTCCATGCCGCTCTCGACCTGGCCCCAGACGGTGTACTGCTTGTCGAGGAAGCGCGCATCGTCAAAGCAGATGAAGAACTGGCTGTTGGCCGAGTGCGGATAGCTGGTGCGGGCCATCGAGCACACGCCACGCACGTGCGGCTCGTTGTTGAACTCCGCCTTGAGGTCGGGCTTGCTCGAACCGCCCATGCCGGTGCCCTGAGGGCAGCCGCCCTGCGCCATGAAGCCGGGGATCACGCGGTGGAACTTCACGCCATCGTAGAAGCCTTCGCCGGCAAGTTCCTTGATCCGCTCGACATGGCCGGGGGCCAGATCGGGGCGCAGCTTGATCACGACATCGCCGGAGTCGAGCGTGAGGACCAGTTTTTCGTCAGCCATTTGTAGCAATTCCTATCCTGTCTGGGGGCGGATATAAGGGCTTGGAAAAGAAAGTCACGCCTGCCTCTCCAAGGCGGTTTGCTTTTCCCGTGCCAATGGCTAACCCGCGCCTATGGAGCGCGACGAGGACCTCATCGAATCCTACGCCCCCGACGCGGACGATGCGCCCGCGCCGGCCGAACCAGCGCGCAACTCCGAAAGCCTCGACGAGGAAGACAATACCCTTCGCCCCGGCTTCGTGCGCAAGGTCGCAGAAGCGCTTGAGGCAGGTGACGACGAGACCGTCTACAACCTCGTAGAGCCGCTCCACCCGGCCGACATCGCCGACCTGTTCGAGCTGATCGACCGGGATGACCGCGTAACCCTCGCCCGCGCCATCAACGACCTGATGGGCGGCGAAGTGCTCGCCGAACTCAACGATCACGTCCGCGAACTGCTGGTCGAGGAGCTTGAGCCCGAAGAAGTTGCCGACCTTGCCGAGCAGATGGAGACGGACGACGCCGTCGCCCTGATCGAGGACCTGGACGAGGAAGACCAGCAGGCCGTCCTCGCCGAGATGGAGCCGGAAGACCGCGCCGCCATCGAATCGGCGCTGTCCTACCCGGAGGAAACCGCCGGCCGCCTGATGAGCCGCGATCTGATCGCGGTGCCCGAGGCGATGACCGTGGGCGACCTGATCGACTACCTGCGCCGCGACGACGAACTGCCCACCGAGTTTTGGGAAGTGTTCATCGTCGATCACAAGCACCACCCGGTCGGCACCTGCAGCCTCTCTTGGATCCTGCGCGCGCCGCGCAGCATCCCGCTGGCCGACGTGATGAAGCGCGACCAGACGCTGATCCCGGTGACGATGGATCAGGAAGAAGTCGCGCTGCGCTTCCAGAAGTACGCGCTGATCTCTGCCGCCGTTGTTGACGAAAGCGGGCGTCTGGTCGGCCAGATCACCGTCGACGATATCGTCCACATCATTCAGGAAGAGGCGAGCGAGGACATCCTGCGCCTGTCCGGTGCAGGCGACGGCGATATCAACGAGCCGATCCTGCTGACAGTCCGCACGCGCCTCACGTGGCTGGTCGTGAACCTCGGCACCGCGATCATCGCCTCTTCGGTTGTCGGTCTGTTCCAGGGCGCAATCGCGAAGTTGGCCCTGCTTGCCGTGCTGATGCCCATTGTATCGGGCATGGGTGGCAACGCAGGGACGCAGACTCTGGCCGTGGTCGTGCGCGCCATCGCCACCAACCAGCTGACCAGTTCCAACACCGTGCGCATGATCCTGCGCGAATTGCGCATCGCCGCCACCAACGGCGCCGCTCTCGGCCTGCTGATCGGCGGCGGCACCGCACTGCTGTTTGGCAATCCGCTGCTGGGCGCGGTGATCGGCTCTGCCATGGTGATCAACAACCTCGTCGCGGGGCTTGCCGGAATCATGGTCCCGGTCACGCTCGATCGCCTCCGCGTCGACCCGGCTGTCTCTTCGGCCGTATTCGTGACGATGGCGACCGATGTCATGGGCTTCTTCTCGTTCCTCGGCCTCGCCGTGCTGAGCGGTCTGGCCTGACATTACTCCCCTCCCGCAGGCGGGAGGGAGCCCTTGCTCTATTCCCCCCTCCCGCAGGCGGGAGGGGTTGGGGGTGGGCATGGTAAAGCGCAAACAGTGAGTACCCAATAATGCCCCTTCACATGACCAAGGTCGCCTACGGAGCCCAGTCGCTCGCCGAGATCCACGAATGGTTCTCGGCCGAAGGTCGCCGGGGCGGATCCAAGTACGCCTACCTCACCACCCGCAACCGTCCCAAGCGCGCCGAGGAAATGATCGGCGGCTCGCTCTACTGGATTCACAAGCACCAGCTCGTCGCCCGCTCGGAAATCGTCGGCTTCGAGGAAGCCGAAGGCGGCCGCACCAACATCGTGGTCAGCACCAAACTGATAGAAGTACACCCCAAACCCCGCCGCGCCCACCAAGGCTGGCGCTATCTCGAAGAAGCCGATGCACCCGCCGATCTGGGCGATGGGGAAGCGGGCGAAGTCCTGCCCGCACAGATCGCCTCGGAGCTGGCGAAGCTGGGATTGGTCTAGAGAACTTTCCGGCGGAAAATCTGAACTCGCTCAATTTACACCGAAACGAACTAAATACATCGAATTCGGTTGCAACTATAACTTTATCGCCTTTTATTCACCCCGCTTATGGCGTGGGGGGCAAGAGCGATGACTTCAAAGACCTTTGGTGCGTCAATTGCATTGCTAATTGCAATGACATCCGGTGTCGCAAACGCGAATGGCAATCCGAACGGAAACGAGAGCGGCGTGCCCGAAGTCTCCGAAACATTGCCTGTGATAGATACATCCCAAAGACTCGGGCACATCATTGTACGGGATCCACTGATCGTTCAGGATAATCTGAACACAATTATCAATAAGTGCAGAATTTCCACCAAAAGCTGCACCACGGCATTTCCATCCTATTACCGGGAAAACAACGAGCACTCGTCCAGCGGTGGTTTTCTCGGCCTTTTCAAATCCCAGAGCTTCTGGGGAGCAGGCCAGGAGCTGCATTATACCCAGGTACCCGCGACCGCGACTGACATTCATGGAACAAAGCGCACTGTCGAGTACCAGGTGGGGTTTGGATACATCGTCGCCGCCCGCCAGGTGGATGCCGACATGAAGGGCAAGGGATTTCTCGATTCCACACCAGTCTCCATCAAGGGCAAAGGCGGCGGCACGCGGTTCTGGGCTATGTTGATCGGCCTCGCTCCGGACAAGCTCTCATCCACGAATTCATCGGTCACCGACGCGCTGGGCTGCGATGACGAAGATCTCGATGCGCAGAGCGCGCTGGTCTGCACACTAGACTTGCAGCCGACCGTGACCCAGCGTTACTACCGAGATACGAGCAGCCGCCTCGCCAACGCGATGGATGATTTCCGTCGCAGCTACAGCAAGCTTCAACCTGATCCGGGCGTAGACGCTAAATCGTTGATTTGTCCGCAAGTGATCGATTTCCGCTGGAAAGAGCCAGAAAAGGGAACCCGCAACTTTGGAAGGCAGGACGTCAACGACGAAACCTGGGCGAATCTCGTCGATGCAGCGGATTACATCAACCGCAAACTCACCGCCGCCTGCGTGAACAACAGGCCCAATGTAAAGGTCGCGTACCGGGACGGTGCGGCAACCCGGCAATGGGACAAGGATGCCCCCGCTCCGTCCGGCAGCGCATCAACTCGCTCCACATTGGTCACCCAATCTCTGGTTGGTGATACGGCAGAACCTGTCGGCTCCGGTTCAATCGGGATCGGCGATGGCAGCATCAGCTACGATCGGAACAGCATCACCCAGGAGTACCAGAGGAACAGGTATTACCTCTCTACTTCATCCAAGCGGTCCCCGCGATTTGATCGAAAGCTTATCGACCATCGCTTCGACATCAGGATGGAGGGACTCACCAAGTCAGCGAAATTGCCGTCAATCCTCGCATCGATCGTCAATTACGAGCAGGAAGACATATCCCAGCATCTCAGTTTGAAGCTGATCTGCTCTGGTGGAACCTATCACGTAGCCGTCCCGGAAAACCCCGTTGCAAATCCGACAGCATACACTGAACTGGTCAGCAATGCGCGGAGAGTGGTGGACAGCCCTGTCCATGACTGCAATCAGGTCAGCAATACACCGAGCAGCCGGTAACTGAACTTCAGGGGGCTTGCCGATCGGGAATCAAGCCCTCCCTGCCGCCTCCCGCGCCAGCACCTTGCGGATCAGGTCCGCGTAAACGTCCGGCTCCTGCGCGCCCGGCACGATCAGCTTGCCGTTGATCACCACTGCCGGAACGCCGGTCACGTTCAAGTCCCATGCCTGGCGCTCTTCAGCGGTGACGATCGCTTCGAGCTGCGGGTCGATCATCGCCTGCAGCGCGTTGAGCCGGGGAAGACCGATGCCTTCGGCCACTTCGGCCAGCACTTCCGGATCAGCCACATTCCTCCGCGCCTTGAAATGCGCATCGAACAGCGCGCGTTTCAGCACCACCTGCCGTTCCGGTCCAAAATCGCGCAAGGCCCAGGTCAGCAGACGATGCGCCATCCGCGTGTTCCACATCATCGCGGGCGGCGGTTCGCCCTCTCCGGTGTAGTCGAACGAATAGCCTGCACGCTCGGCGGCGCCTTTCAGCGTCTCGCGCACCCCTGCCGACTGTTCCGGCGTACGGCCATACTTGCGCTGGATATGCGCCGCCTGCTCCTCGCCTTCGTCCGGCATGTCGGGGTTCAGCTCGAACGGGTGGAAGCGCACCGTTGCGTCCACTTCCCCTGCCATCCCGGCCAGCGCCTTGTCGAGCTGGTTCAGCCCGATCACGCACCACGGGCACATCACGTCCGACCAGATGTCGAGAGTGACCTTGGCTGGCGTGGAGGCACTCATTGCGCCAGCCACCATTTGAGCAGGTGATGCGCCACGGCGAAAGGTGGCGGGGCAATAAACGCGGCATCGTCGGCACCGCTCATCGCACAACGCACTTCCTCGCGGGTGAACCATCGCGCGTCGTCAAGTTCAGTCGCATCGATGGTGATCTCGCGCTGAGTGGTGAAGGCATGGCACGCGATCATCAGTGATGACGGAAACGGCCAGGGCTGGCTCGCCACGTAGTCGACCACATCAACCTTGATCCCTGCCTCCTCCAGCACCTCGCGCCGCACCGCGTCTTCCAGTCCTTCGCCCGGCTCCACGAAGCCCGCCAAGGCCGAATAGCGCCGGGGCGGGAAGCGTGGCTGGCGGCCTAGCAGCAGGTCGCCCTCGCACTCCACGGTCATGATCGTCACCGGATCGACGCGCGGGAAGTGCTCCGCCTTGCACGCTTTATTGGAGCACGACCGCTGCCAGCCACCCTTGGCCAGCGTGGTCGCCGAACCGCAGCGCGCACAGAAGCGGTGCCGGGCATGCCAATCGACCAGACTGCGCGCGCCGCCGTAGATCGAAAGGTCAGCCGGGCTCATCATACCCATCACGCCCCACAGCCGCGGATTGGGCGGCGCGACGCTGCCCATGATCGCAGGCGTCACTTGCGCAAAGCACCCGCGTCCGTCGTCGCTCAGCCCCAGGAACACCAGTTCCGCGTCCGGATCGGCATCGGCCAGCGTGCCCCAGTCGAGCCCGCCATCGGGCGCGATCACCGGGTCGATCCCGTCAAGCTTGAGCAGCCGCGCGCGCCAGTTCATCAGGCTGCCGAGCTTGTCGGCATCACCCCGGATATGGTCGGCGCGGTCCAGGCCGCCACCTGCAAATGCAATCGTCGTTTCCATCAGGCTGCAGCCCTCTTCCCCGTTACGTCGGCCAGCACGGCCTGCGCGAATTCCCTGTGCACCGGATAGGCGTCAGACGGCATGTACTGGGTGTAGACCCCTGCCCGCAGCCCCACCCGGTAATTGACGAAGCCCACCGTCCCGGCAGCACCCGCCCAGCCATACGTCCCGGCATCGACGCCCAGCCCCACCGAGCCGCCCGCGCCAAAGCCGTTGCCCTTGATGAAGGACTGCGAAAGGTCGGTACCCTCGGGCAGGAGATTGCTCGTCCCCAACCGCACCGCCGCCTCGCTCATCACTTGCGTACCGTCGATCCGGCCAAAGCCCAGCAGCATCCGCAGGAACCGGTCATAATCACGCGGCGAGGATACCAGCCCAGCCCCGCCGAACGGATAGGGCGGCTGATCAAGATAGATCGAGGCCTTTGCCGGATCCACCGGAAACAGCATGCCGCCCACCGCGGCATAGTTGGTGGTCAACCGACCGACTTCGCTCTCTGGCACGCGGAACCATGTGGAGGTCATCCCACACGGCCCGAACAACCGCTCGGCTAGAAAGGCATCGAAGGGCTTGCCCGAGGCAACCTCGATCACCCGTCCCAGCAGGTCGAGCCCGACCGAATAGCTCCACACCGTGCCCGGCTCATAGACCAGCGGCATCGTCGCCAAAACGTCAGCGAACTCGGTAAGGCTCTTCAGCGGCTTTGGCGCGTCCATTCCCGGAAACGGCATCCGGCTCGCCTGCCCCGGCACCAGTCCGGCCTTGATATAGGCATCCTTGATCGGCCCCTTCTGGATGATCGAATAGCCAAGGCCCGCCGTATGCGTCAGCAGATGGCGCACAGTTATCTGGCTCTTTGCCGGTCGCAGATCCGTCAGCGAACCATCTGGCGTTGCCTGCACCTGCATCTTGCCGAAGGCAGGCAGCAGGTCTGCCACCGGTTGGTCGAGCCGCAGCTTGCCCTCGTCCACCAGCATCATCGCCGCCATCCCGGTAATCGGCTTGGTCATCGAATAGATGCGGAACAGGCTGTCCATGTCGACCGGCAGCGCCAGCCCCTTGGCCAGCGTCCCGCGCGCGATGTCGAGCGGCGCTTCACCCGCGCCCCAGCCCAGTGCGGCGATCATTCCCGGCAGCTTGCCCGATCCGACATAGCCATCGAGCATCGCCGTCACCGCCGGAAACCGCGCCTCGGCCGCCGCGCTTGCCCAGGCCATCCGGGGCAGGAAAGCGCTCCCTGCCACCAGCCCCAGCGATCCGATGAATCCCCGCCGCGAAACCGCCATTCGTTGCATGCGTCAGTCTGTCCTCTCGGCAATCGCCAGCCGCGCCGCCTTGGCGAACACGGTCGGCAATCCGGCAGCCTCGATCATTTCGACTGGCCACCATTCTCCCTCGGGCAGACTAACCGCTTGTGCCTGAACCGAAAGCATCAATTGCAATTCGAGATCGAAATGCGTGAAACCATGCCGCACGATCCCGCCCGCACGCCATTCACCCTCCAACACCTCTGCCCCATCGCCTCGCGCCGACCAGCCGTCGTCAGGCAGCGCGCGCATCCCGCCCAGCATCCCGCGTCCCGGCCGCTTGACCAGCAGCACGGCCCCGTCACGCTCGATCCAGTAGGCCCGTCCCTGCCGCACCGGCTTTGCCTTCTTCGCCGCCTTCACCGGCAAACGCTCGGGTGACCCTTGCGCATAGCCCCGGCACTGTTCGCGCAAGGGGCACAACATGCATCGAGGGCTCCGCGCCGTGCAGATCGTCGCGCCAAGGTCCATCATCCCTTGCGCGAAGTCCCCCGCCCGCTCGTCAGGCGTCACTTGCCCCGCCGCCAGCCGGATCGCCGCCTTGCCCGCCGGCAAAGGTTCATCGATCGCGAAGAGCCGCGCGACCACGCGCTCGACATTGGCATCGACCACGACAGCGCGCCGCCCGAAGGCAATCGCCGCCACGGCAGCCGCTGTGTATTCGCCCAGCCCCGGCAGGGCCCGCAACCCCGCCTCGGTATCGGGAAACGCCCCGCCCAACGCTGCAACCGCGCGCGCGCAGGCCACCAGGTTGCGCGCCCGGGCATAGTACCCCAGCCCCGCCCAGGCCGCCATGACATCGGCATCGTCTGCCGCTGCCAGATCGCTCACTGTCGGCCAGCGTTCAGTGAACTTGGCGAAGTACGGCCCCACCGCCGCCACCGTCGTCTGTTGCAGCATGACCTCGGAAAGCCAGACCTTGTAAGGGTCCTGCCGTTCTTCCCCCGACAATCTGCGCCACGGCAACCGCCGCGCATTGGCATCATACCAAGCGAGCAGAGCCGGAGCGATTGCTTCGGGATCGAACGACTTTGCGGCTTCCTCTCTGGCTTGCATCGCGCACCTATGGCATGGCGCGAAGCGATATGGAAAGCACCCCTTCGGACGCGCCGAAACGCAAGAGCACCAAGTCGGCTAAGGCCGATACGGGCAAGCTCTATGAGCGCCCCCGTGGCGGCGAGGCACGCCAGATCGCCGATCTCATGCCCGCCATCGGCCGCACTGCCTTCCGCCGCTTCGGCTTCGTGCAATCCAGCGTCGTCACCCGCTGGCCCGAGATTGTGGGCGAACGCCACGCCCGCAACTGCATGCCCGAATCGATCCGCTTTCCGCCGGGCGAGAAGACCGACGGCATTCTCCAGCTGGTCGTCAGCCCGGCCCATGCACCGATGATCCAGCATGTCACACCCGAAATCATCGAGCGGGTGAACCGCTTCTTCGGCTACCGCGCGGTGGCCAAGGTCAAGATCCGGCAAGGCGCGGTTCAGGCTCCAAAGCCCAAGGATCAGCCGCGCGCAGCGCCGCCCTCGCTCAAGCCCATTCCGATGGAGCTGGGGGATTCGCTGCGCGACATCGGCGATCCGGAACTGCGCACCGTTCTGGAATCGCTGGCGCGCAGTCTTGATAGTGCAACCGGGGGGAAGAAAGTCGGATGATCCGCAAGCTCGTCACAGTCGCAATTGCTGCCACAGCGCTCATCGCATTGGGCGCCTCGGGTCAGCCCGCGAAGAAGACCCCGCCGCGCCCCGCAGGCGGCCTCAACTGGGCCGTCACCAGCACCGCCACGCCCGAAGGCAACCACCTGCTCGGCAACCCTGCGGCCAAGCTGCGCCTGATCGAATTCGTCAGCTACACCTGCCCGCACTGCTCGCATTTCGAGACCGAGTCCGAAGGCCAGCTCAAGATCGGCATGATCGCGCCGGGCAAGGGCGCGGTCGAAGTGCGCAATTTCGTGCGCGATCCGGTCGACATGACCGTGGCCCTGATCACCAATTGCGCCCCGCCCAGCCGCTTCTTCCAGCTGCACACCGCGTTCATGCGCCTGCAGCCGCAATGGATCGGCCCGCTCGCCAACTCCACCGAAGCGCAGCGCCAGCGCTGGACCACCGGCCCCTTCGCCAGCCGGACCCGCGCCATCGCCAGCGACTTCAAGTTCTACGAGTTCATGGCCTCACGCGGCATGGACCGCCAGACCATGGACCGCTGTCTTGCCAACGAGGCACTGGCCAAGAAGCTCGCCGAAAAGACCAACTACGCCGCCGACACCCTCGGCGTGACCGGCACCCCCAGCTTCATGATCGACGGCATCTTGCTGGCGGGCACGCATGACTGGGACACCCTGCGCCCCCAGATCCTTGCCCGGATGAACTAGTCGGCAACCGCTATGGGCCCCGGCGTTCGCCGGGGCGACGGGGCAAGCCACACCAGTTTTACCGTAGCCCCGGCGAAGGCCGGGGCCCATGACTTCCAATTCAAGCTCAACAGCCAGCACAACAACCAAAGCCCCGAAAAAACCATCCACACCCCCACCATTGCGGCCACTTCAAACCCCTGCAACAATCCGCTAGCGTTCGCGCAAACCGCCAGAACACGGGAATCCCCAGACGATGAAATTCGCCCGCGCCCTTCTCCTCGCCTCTCTGCCGCTGACCCTCGGCCTTGCCGCTTGCGGAAAGAAGGACGCTGCTGCCAGTGGCGAAGTGGCAAGCTCGGAGCCCATCGCAAAGGTTCCTGCGCCCGCTGGCCAGTCATGGACCGAAACCTTCTCGGCCACGCCCGAAGGCGGCTACCTGATGGGCAACCCCAATGCACCGATCAAGCTGGTCGAATTCGGCGCGCTGTCATGCTCGCACTGCGCCCAGTTCTCGAAGGAAGGCTTCCCCAAGCTGCGCGATGAATACGTCGCATCGGGCCGCGTCTCCTATGAATTGCGCCTGTTCCTGCTGAACGCGCTCGATATGCCGGCCGTGCTGCTTGCCACCTGCGGCAGCCCTGAAGCTGTCATCCCGCTGTCCGAACAGTTCTGGGAATGGCAGCCCAACATGTTCACCAACTTGCAGAAGGACGATGCCGCCTTCCAGCAGATCCAGAACCTCCCTCCTGAAAAGCGCTTTGCCGGTATCGCCCAGGTCGGCGGGATGAGCGAATTCTTCGCCTCGCGCGGGATTGCCGCAGCGCAGGGCTCTGCCTGTCTGGCGGACAGCGCCAAGGCCACCAAGCTTGCCACCGCGAACGAACAGTGGAGCAAGGAATTCGACATCACCGGCACGCCCACCTTCTTCATCAATGGCAGCAAGACCGGCGTTGCCAGCTGGCAGGAACTTGAGCCCATGCTGCAGAAGGCCGGCGCGCGCTAAGGCCGCCTGGGGCAAAGTGGGTCGGGGGGCCTGATCGGTGCAATTCAAGCGCTTGAAACTGTCGGGTTTCAAGAGCTTCGTCGAGCCTGCCGAACTGCGCATCGAACCTGGCCTCACCGGGGTCGTCGGCCCCAACGGCTGCGGCAAATCCAACCTGCTCGAAGCCATCCGCTGGGTCATGGGCGAAAGCTCGGCCAAGTCGATGCGCGGCGGCGGCATGGAGGACGTGATCTTTGCAGGCACCGCCACGCGCCCTGCCCGCGCCTTTGCCGAAGTCCTGCTCACCGCCGAAACGGATCCTGACGGACCCTACGGCGCCGAACTCGAAGTCGTCCGCCGCATCGAACGTGGCGCAGGCAGCGCCTATCGCGTCAACGGCAAGGACGTGCGCGCCAAGGACGTCGCGCTGGTCTTCGCCGATGCCGCCACGGGCGCGCACAGCCCAGCCCTCGTCAGCCAGGGCCGTATCGCCGCAGTCATCGCCGCCAAGCCGACCGAGCGGCGCATGATGCTCGAAGAGGCCGCAGGGATCGCAGGCCTCCACGTCCGCCGCCGCGATGCTGAACAGAAGCTGCGTGCCACCGAAGCCAACCTCGGACGGCTGGAGGACATGCTCTCCGGCCTCGAAAGCCAGATCGCCACGCTAAGGCGGCAGGCCCGCGCGGCAGAGCGCTACAAGGCGGTCAGCGAGAAGATCCGCCTTGCCGAGGCCCGCCTCATCTTCGCCCGCTGGCGTGATGCCGCAGCCGCTGCCGAAGCCGCGCGCAAGCAGGCCGTCGCGGCGGACGAAGCCGTCAGGGTCGCAACCGACCTCGCCCAGCAGGCCCAGAAAGCCCAGCACAAGGCCGCCGCCGCCCTTGCCGAAGCGCGCGATGAACTGTTCGACCGCCGCCAGGATGCCTCCGCTCACGGCCAGCGCATGGCCTCGCTCACCGCTCAGCTCGAAGCCGCCGAGCAGCGGGTCAAGGACATCGACCGCCAGCTGACCCGGATCGAGGAAGACCGCGCCAGCGCCGACCGCCTGACCGAGGACGCCGCCGCCGCGATGGCCCGGCTAGATCACGACCTTGGCCTTGCCGAAACTGCGCTTGCCGCCGACAGCGAACGCCGACCGACCCTTGCCGCCGCTGTCGACGATGCCGATCGTGCGGCGCGCGCCGCCGAAGTCGCGCTTGCCCAGCGCGTGGCCGAACAGGCCGGGATCGACGCCGAATGGCGCGTGGCCGAAGCCGCCGTCGCCGCCGCCCGCCAGCGCCTCGCCCGCCTCGATTCCGACGCCGCCCGCCTCGCCCAGCAAGCCGATGCGCTCGCTCGCGAGGCCGATCCTACCGAGCAGATCGCTGCCGCCGAGGCCAAGCGCGCCGAGGCTTCAGCCGCCATCGCCACGGCCGAGACAGCCCGCACCGATCTCACCCGCCAGCGCGAGGACCTCTCCTCCCGCCGCGATGCCGCGAGCAATGCTCTCGCCCAGGCCCGCGCCGATCTCGCCGGGATCGAGCGCGAGTCCGACGCGCTCGCCCGTGACAAGGCCGCCCGCGAAAAGGCCCGCGCGGCCAAAGGCTTGGGCCAATCCGCCATCACCGGAACCCGCGCCGCGCCGGGGTACGAACGCGCGCTCGCCGCCGTGCTCGGCCGCGATGCCACGGCCCCTGTGGGCGCAGCGCCAGCGGGCGTCGAAGGGCGGTTCTGGACCGGCGCTGAGGCACCTGCTGCACTGGCAGACTCGCTCGCCCACCACGTCCCGCAGTGCCCGCCGGAACTGGCCGCGCGCCTTGCTCTGGTCCGTTTTGCCGATGCCGACGAAGGCCAGCCGCTCGCGCCCGGCGAATGGCTGGTGACAAAGGCCGGACACTTGCGTCGCTGGGACGGTTTCGTCGCGCGCGGCGAAGGCGCGGCCGAAGCGGCGGCGCTTGAGGCGGAGAACCGCCTTTCGGACCTGCAGGCGCTTCTGCCCGAACGTCGCGAAGCGGTGGCCGCTGCCGAAGCCGCGCAGGAGCAGGTTCGTGGCCAACTTGCCGAAGTCCAGACCGCGCTCTCGCAAGTCGAACGCACCCTCTCCGCCGCCGCCGATGCCGAGCGTACCGCCCTGCGCGCGCTCGATGCTGCCGAGGCTGCCCGTTCCCGGCTCGAACAGCGCAAGGCCGAACTGGCGCGCGTGCAGGAAGAGCTTTCGGAACAACGTGTTGCGGCACAGGCCGAAGTCACCGCTGCCGAGGACAAGCGCAGCACCCTGCCCGATCCCGCTGCGGGTCGCGCCGCGCTCGAAGCTGCCCGCGCGCGCAACGATGCGGCACGGACCGCGCTGCAATCGGCCACCGCCGCCTCCGCCGCGCTCGAACAGCAGATCGCTGCGGGCAAGGAGCGCCTCGCCGGACTGAAGGGCGACATCCGCGCCTGGCAGGCCCGCGCAGGCGATGCGGCCAAGCGCCTGGCCGAGATGACCGGGCGGCGCGAAGAGCTTGAGACCGAGCGCGCGATCTCTGCCGCCAAGCCTGCAGGGCTGATTTCCGAGATCGAACAGGGCGAGGCGATCCGCGCTCGCCTCACTCTCCAACTCTCGGAGGCAGAGCGGCAACTCTCCGAGGCAGAAGGCCAACTCTCGCAGGCAGACGCCACACTCGCCGAGGCAAACGAGACCCTCGCAACCGCCCGCGAAGGTCGCGCCGGAGCATCAGCCCGCGCCGAGAACGAGGACGCCCGCCGACAGGAAATGGCGGCGATTTCCGGCGAGCGATTCCAGTGCCCTCCCCCGCTTCTCCCCGAACGCTTCGAATTCTCGTCCGCCGATGTCGCCGCCGCTGGCGAAGAGTCCGCCGCGATGGATCGTCTTTCGGCAGAGCGGGAGCGGATCGGGCCGGTGAATCTGGTGGCTGCTGAGGAATTGAAGGATGCCGAGGAGCGGCTGGGCACCAGCGTTGCCGAGCAGGCGGAATTAACCGAGGCTGTTCATAGGCTTAGAGGCTCCATCGGCAACCTCAACCGCGAGGGGCGCGAGCGTCTGCGTGCCGCGTTCGAAGCCGTTGACGGCCATTTCCGCCGCCTGTTCGGCCGTCTGTTCGGTGGCGGCGAGGCGCATCTCGCCTTGGTCGATTCCGACGACCCGCTCGAAGCGGGCCTCGAAATCTTCGCACAACCTCCGGGCAAGCGTCTGCAATCCTTGACTCTTCTGTCGGGCGGCGAGCAGGCGTTGACCGCCGTCGCGCTGATCTTCGCCCTCTTCCTCACCAACCCCGCCCCGATCTGCGTCCTCGACGAAGTCGACGCGCCGCTCGATGACGCAAATATCGAACGATTCTGCGACCTTCTCGACGCCATGGTCGCCGAAACCCGCACCCGCTACCTCATCGTCACCCACAACGCCGTGACCATGAGCCGCATGCATCGCCTGTTCGGCGTGACGATGGTGGAGCGCGGCGTCTCCCGCCTCGTCAGCGTGGACCTTGGCGGGGCCGTCGAACTGCTTGAGAACGCGAGCTAATCCAGCACATACCTAGGACCCGGCCCACCCGCCGCCGCGCGGTCGTCCTTGTTGTAGAGGGCGCAGCGTTCGAGGCTGAGGCAGCCGCAGCCGATGCATTCGTCGAGCTTGTTGCGGGTGCGGGTGAGGAGCTGGATGCGGCTGTCGATTTCCTTGCGCAGGGAACGGCTTATGCGCTGCCAGTCCATCACGTTGGGCGTGCGGCCCTGCGGCAGGGCGGCGAGTTCGCGTTCTATCTCTGCGAGTCCCAGCCCGAGCTTCTGCGCGATCTGCACGAAACTCAGCCGCCGGATGTCCGAGCGCAGGAATCGGCGCTGGTTGCCGCCGGTGCGGATCGACGTGACGAGGCCGCGATCCTCGTAATAGCGGATGGCGCTGACGGCGAGGCCGGTGCGGCGGGCGAGCACGCCGATCGGGATCAGATCGTTGCGACTTAAGGCCAAGGTTCTGCGACTCCGCGATTTCTGCTTGACCTCAAGTTAACTTGAGGTTGCAGATTCGCAAGCATCGAATCAAATCAGTGCCATAGAAGGACAACTCCGATGCCCGCAGCCCGCCTCGAACACGTCAACATCCGCGTCAGCGATCCCGAGCGTTCCGCCGCGTTCTTCACCACGCTTTGTGGCTGGCGCGAACGCTGGCGCGGGCCTGCGATCGACGACGGATTCTCGATCCATCTCGGCACCGACGACCAGTACCTCGTATTCTATGCTCCGAAGACCGGACACACCGGTCGCTTCGAGAAGGGCGTCCCGCTGCAGCACATCGGCGTGGAAGTCGATGACCTGGACGAGGCCGAGCGCATCGTGGTTGCAGCAGGCCTCGAACCGTTCAATCATGCCGATTATGAGCCGGGCCGCCGGTTCTATTTCTATGATTGGGATGGGATCGAGTTCGAAGTGGTCAGCTATGCCGGTTGAAGCGCTTTCGCCCTCGCAGTTGGACGCCTATTTCGCGCGGATCGGGCTGAACGGTCCTGTCCGTCCCGACCTCGCCACGCTGGACGCCATCGTGCGGGCGCATGTGCAGGCAATCCCGTTCGAGAACCTCGACGTGCAGCTTGGCCGTGCTCTGACCACGGATCCCGCCGCTGCATTTGCCAAGCTGGTCGAGGCACGGCGCGGGGGGTGGTGTTACGAGCACAACGGCGTGCTTGGCGCGGCGCTGGCTGCCATCGGCTTCGATGTGATGCGGATCAGCGCCGGTGTGATGCGGCAGGTGCGCGGGGACGAGTCGATGGGCTCGCACTTGTGCCTGCTGGTCGAGTGCGAGGGACCGCATCTGGTCGATGCCGGGTTCGGCAGTTGGCTCGGCGCGCCGGTGCCCTTGCGGCCGGGCGAATGGCTGCACGATCCGCTGCCGGTGGCGCTCGGGCCTGTCGAGGACGGATTGTGGCGGGTGTCCGTGTCGCTCGGGGCCTCGGCGATGTCTTATGACTTTGCGGCAGAACCCGCCGACGAGGCGCAACTGTCCGCCCTGTGCCAGTGGCAGGCGAGCGATCCGGCATCGGTCTTCGTCCAGAACCTGACGGCGCAGCGGCGGGCCGAAGGATCCTACCTGATGCTGCGTGGCAAGGTGCTTTCGGTGGTGACTGTCAGCGGCGAGGAGCGGCGGGAACTAGGCTCGGCACAGGAACTGGTGGAGATTTTGCGCGAGGTGTTCCTGCTTGATGTGCCTGAAGCGGCTGACCTTTGGCCAGCGATCGAAGCGCGGCATGAAGCGCTGTTTGGGCCTCAAGCCGCGCCGACGACGTAGCAGGCCGTTGCCATCAGCAATCCGGCAAAGCGGTTGGAGCGGAACTTGACCAAGGGATCAGCCCCGTCCTCCTTGAGCGTGGCAACCTGCCACAGTAGATGGACCGCGACTGGCAGCAGGGCGAGCAGCGCAAGCGGATCGGACCGGGTGAGCCAGATCGCGCCAGCCCAACAGGTCAGCGCCAAGGCATAGAGCCCACCGACGCCCGCCTTTACGTGATGCCCGAACGAGAGCGCTGACGAGCCGATGCCGACAAGCGCATCGTCCTCGCGGTCCTGCAGCGCGTAGATCGTGTCATAGGCCATGCACCATGCCCAGCATCCAGCGTAAAGAGCGGCCAGCGGGACGAGGCGTTCGAAGCCCCATGCCTCGACCCAGCCGACCGGGGCACCCCAGGTGAAGACGAGGCCGAGCCACGCCTGCGGCCAGCCGGTCAGACGCTTCATGAAAGGATAGGCAGCGACGAGTGCGAGGCTGCCCAGCGCGACAAGTTGTGCTTCCCAGCGCAGTTGCAGGAGGACGATCAGGCCGACCGCGCAGAGGGTGAGCAGCCAGATCCAAGCGGTGCGTTTGCTCGTCACTCCGCTGGCAATGGGGCGCGCGGCGGTGCGTGCGACGCGGGCATCAAGATCGGCATCGACGATGTCGTTATAGACGCAACCCGCCCCGCGCATGGCGATGGCGCCGAGCAGCATCCATGCAAGAATGCCCCAGCGCGAGGTGCCGCCGCCGAGAAACAGGCCCCATGCGCAAGGCCAGAACAGCAGCCACCAGCCGATCGGCCGGTCAAACCGGGCGAGCAGGGCAAGGTTGCGCCAAGGCTGCGGCAGGCTGGCGACGAGGCCCTTGTGCTCGCTGTCGGGGACGATTGTTTCTGAATTGGTGGTAGTCACATTACAAACTCTTAACGAAAGGTACGAGACGCGCTAGGCGGAGATGATGACAGCGACTCCAGCCTGGCCGCCCAAGTCCGCACCGCGGCTCTTCGTCGATACGACGTTGAGCGAGGCGTTGCGACTGCCAATCGAAGGGCCTCAGGCGCATTATCTGGCCAAGGTCATGCGCGTCGGCGCGGGGGATGCGGTGGTGCTGTGCGACAACCGGACCGGTGAGTGGCTGGCGCAGGTGGTCGAGGCGGGCAAGCGCGAGGTTGTGGTAGAGTGCGAGCGGCGGATGCGCAAGCGCGAGGAAGTGCCGGACTTCTGGCTCTGCGCCGCACTGCTCAAGAAGCCCAACTTCGATCTGGTGCTGGAAAAGGCGACGGAACTGGGCGCGGCGCGGGTAGTGCCGGTGGTGACGCGGCGCTGCGTGGCCGACAAGCTGAATCCGGAGCGGGCGCAGACGATCATGACCGAGGCAGCAGAGCAATGTGCGCGGACGGCGCTTCCCGAACTTGGCGAGACGGTGAAGCTCGATCACCTGCTGCGCCACTGGCCCGAGGGGCGCACGCTGTTCTTTGCCGACGAGAATGGCGGGATGCCGGCGGCTGTGGCGTTTTCGCTGCACTCCGGGCCTGCCGCCTTGCTGATCGGACCGGAGGGTGGGTTCGACGAAGCGGAGCGGACGGCGGTGCGGGCGCATCCTGCGGCTGTGGCGCTGTCGCTGGGCCCCAGAATCCTGCGCGGCGAGACGGCGGCAATAGCCGGAACCGCGCTGTGGATGGGCATGCAGGGCGACTGGTTCGGCTGAAAGTCCTGCGCGGTTACAAAGTCCTGCGCGGTAACAGGGCTTTCGTGCCGAATGCGCAACATTCCCTTGCAGGTGGCGGGCAACAATTTGACTGGCTAAAAGCTGTCCTGCCCATTAACGGAAGCGGGCATGAGCACGCGGCAAGTTTCAAATAGCAACGATCCCATAATCGAAAGCCGCGACATGCTCGTGGTGCCGATGCAGAAGGGCGAAAAGCCCAAGGAAAACTGGCGGATCGGCACCGAACACGAGAAGTTCGTCTATCGCACCAGTGACCGCGCCGCGCCTTCGTATGGCGAGCAGGGCGGCATCCGCGACCTGCTGAACGCGCTGACCGAGTACGGTTGGGAGCCGATCATCGAGGGCGGGAACGTCATCGCGATGTCCGGACCGGACGGGGCGGTGAGCCTCGAGCCTGCCGGGCAGCTGGAGCTTTCGGGTGCGCCGCTGGTCAACCTGCACCAGACCTGCGCGGAGACCGGGCGGCATCTGGCGCAAGTGAAGACCATCGGCGACAAGCTGGGTCTTGCCTACCTTGGCCTAGGGCTGTGGCCGGACAAAACCCGCGAAGAGCTGCCGATCATGCCCAAGGGCCGTTACGACATCATGCTGCGGCACATGCCGCGCGTGGGTTCGATGGGCCTCGACATGATGCTGCGGACCTGCACCATCCAGACCAACCTCGATTATTCGAGCGAGGCGGACATGGTGCAGAAGTTCCGCGTTTCGCTGGCTTTGCAGCCGCTGGCGACGGCATTGTTCGCCAATTCGCCGTTCCTTGAAGGCAAGCCCAACGGCTTCCTGTCCTATCGCAGCCACATCTGGACCGATACGGACCCTGCGCGCACGGGGATGCTCTCGTTCGTGTTCGACGAGGGCTTCGGCTACGAGCGCTATGTCGAATACATGCTCGACGTGCCGATGTATTTCGTGTTCCGCGATGGCAAGTATATCGACGCGGCGGGCCTGTCGTTCCGCGATTTCCTGGACGGCCAGCTTTCGGTCCTGCCGGGCGAGAAGCCGACTCTTTCGGACTGGAACGACCATCTTTCGACCGCCTTCCCCGAAGTGCGGCTGAAGTCTTTCCTCGAAATGCGCGGGGCCGATGGCGGGCCGTGGAACCGGATCTGCGCGCTGCCGGCGCTGTGGGTGGGCCTGCTTTACGATCAGGGCGCGCTGGATGCGGCGTGGGATCTGGTCAAGGGCTGGGACATGGACGGGCGCGAGCGACTGCGGGCAGAAGTGCCCAAGCGCGGGCTGGACGCGACACTGCCGGGGGGTGGCTCCTTGCGGGACATCGCCGCCGAAGTGCTGGCGATTTCGCGCAGCGGGCTTTCGGCGCGGGCGCAACTGAACGAGGCGGGCGACAACGAAACCGGCTATCTCCAGCCGCTCGACGAGATCGTGGCGACAGGGAAGACGCCGGCCGAACGGTTGCTGGATCTCTACCACGGTCCGTGGAGCGGCGATCTGTCGCATATCTACGGGGAAAAGAGCTTCTGATCCTGCCACGCCGGACGGCACCGTCCGGCATTATGGGTTTGCGCCTCACCCGTGCGGGTGCAATGAATCGCGCACGATATTGGGGATTTTCGAAGCATGATCATCGTGATGGGCACCGTTCGCGTTCCGGTGGAGAACATCGAGCCGATCCGGCCGATGATGGCCAGGGTCATCGCGGCGACACTGGCCGAGGACGGCTGCATCCAGTATGCCTATGGGCAGGACGTGCTAGATCCCGAACTGATCCACATCGCCGAGAAGTGGCGCGACATGGCAGCGCTCAAGGCGCATTTCCAGACCGAGCACATGAAGGTCTGGGCCGAAGAGCGCGCGACGCTGGGGCTGTTTGACCGCAATATCCGGGTGTTCGAGACCGACGAGGGCGTGGAAGTCTAGGGTCCAAACCCATTCAGGGCACGTTCGAGGCGTCCAAATGGCGAAGATATCGGGCGGAGCGGCCCGTCGCGAAGGCTGGTTGCCTTTGCAAGGGCCGGTTTGCCCGAGATCGAAGCCATTTGGACGCCCCGAAGGGGTTCGACCAGAATGGCCCATCGCCGCGTCGGCAGGACTGGAAATATCGACATATTACTGCGCCCTGCCTCCTTGCGCTGAGCCATTCTGCCTCGAACCTCGAACGCGCCCTGATTGAGTTTGGACCCTAGCTCCCGTCGGGCGGCGGGTCATGGCATAGACGGCACTACGCAAATGCGCTGCGAGCCTGATGAGAGCAATCGTCAGGCCCGGCTCCAGTCTCACGATCAGAAGAAGAATCGTGCCGACGTGGATACAGCGCGGCCGAACAAGGGTCTGGTCATGACCACGCCCGATGCCGGCAGGGCACCTTCCGAGATACCAGTGATGGCAAGTGTGTTGAACAGATTGGTCGCATTGACGCTCAGTTCAAGCCGCTCCATCGGACGGACCTGCGCAAACAGTCCAACGGTGGTATAGCCCGGCAGACGCAATTGATTGATGTCTTGCGCGAAGCTTCCCGTGACGCCCGTGATGTTGGCTCCGACCGTAAAGGCATTGGTGTCGAACTGCGGGGTCAGACCGTACAACAGCTTGGGCTGACCACGCGGAACATTGCCGACGAGTGCCGGATTCTCGGCACGTCGGATTTTGGCTTCAGTATAGGTGGCGTGCGCCATGACGCTGAACGGTCCGTGCCGGAAGACGCCTTCGAACTCGAGTCCGTACGCTTCATAAGCGCGCGTGACAGAGGAAAGCTCGAGCTGGCCGGTCGCAGGGTTCGTGAGGATCTGCGAATTCGTGTCGTCAGTCTTCGCGTGGAAGCCGGTGAGGTTCAGCACGAGCCCGTTGTTCCGGTACTTGAAGCCGACCTCCGCCTGTCGCACGCTATCATCGCCCGCGGCACTGTTCACCAACGCTCCGGTGGTCCGGCTGACAGCAGGGGTAAACAGGATCTTGTCGGCCGCTGCCCTAGCGCCAAGACTATAGCGCGCGAACACCGCGAACGGATCGGCGAGGCGGTAGTTCATGCTGACGGAGTATGACAAGTAATCGTGGTGGTAGTTCACCGGGAGCGTCACGCCTGTCGGCACGAACGACACCAGTGTTTCCGGCCTGGAGATGGCACCATCGCCATTCATGTCGAAGGTCCGCACGCCACTGTCGTTCATGATGTTGCCGTTGGCGCGGCTGTTGTCCCAACGCACCGACGCGCCCAAGGCAAGCTTCCCCTTGTGGAAGTTCACGGACGCAAATGGTGCCGTCGTCTGATAGGTTACGTTGTTGTCCCTGATGTTCCCGGCACCACCTGGACCGCCATAATTGCGATAGCCACCGTCGGTGACCGCAACGCCTCCTGCGGTCGTCAGGTTCAACGGCACCGATTGGCCGCCGCCGACAACATCCTGGAAGAACGTGGCAAAGCTGATTTCGGAGACGAACTTCTGGCTGGACCGATAGAGGCCGGTCGTTGTGGTCAGGTCCCCGCCGCCCACGCTCCAGACGCGACTGATGCGCAAGTCATTGGTCATGTTGCTGACATCGGGCGCATCATTGTCGGAGAAGAACGACAAGGCAACCAGACCGTTGCCGTTGGCGACATCGAACAACTGTCCGGCACGCGGACCCGCACCATATCTGTATGTCGCCCCGGCACCACCGAACCGCGTCGCGAACTGAGCGGCAGGTGCTGCGGCCGAACTCACCAGAGTTGTGTTGCGCGTTGATTGGTCGGCATAGCGGAAGCGGTTTGTCAGCGACCATTCACCGAGACTGAACTGCGCTTCGAAGCCCAGTGCCTTGGCTTTGACTTCCACCCCGTCAGTGAAGTTTCTGCGGCGCGGTGAGCCCGAAGAGCCGAGCGTCAACGCGACCGGCAGATAGGGCGAATGCAGTGAATCGGTACCGCTGTCGACACCGCGCGGATTGGCGAAGGAAGGGTCGTCATTGGTGCCGGTGACCAAAAGCGGCATGCCGGCGAAAGTGGGGACGCGGTCATCCAGCAGCTTGGCATGGACGCGGATGTATCCGCCATCGAACTGCTTGGTGACATTGAGCTTGACCTGTCCGCCGCGTGAAGCGTTGAAACCGGTTTCGCGCACGCCCTCCCCTTCACGATAGAAGCCGCCAATGTGGAAACGCCAGCCGTCTCCCAGGCGGCCGCCATAATCGAAATCGGTGCGGTAGCTCTGGAAGTCCGCGCCGATGCTGGCCATGATCGATCCGCCCTCGACCTCCCCGGTCTTGGAAATCAGGTTTATGACGCCGCCGGGGGAGTTGGATGCGAAAGTCGATGCCGAACCGCCGCGAATCGATTCAACCTGCGCGACATTGAAGTCCGCACGCACAAAGAGATCCGGCGTCAGGCGCATCAAGTCACCAAACTCCATGACCGGCAGGCCGTCTTCCTGAATCTGGATGTATTTGCTGGCTCCGTTGACCATCGGCAGCCCGCGAACGGTGTAGTTGTTCTGCGCTTCACCACCGCCTGCTTCAACGCGGATGCCGGGAATGTTGCGGAACAGTTCGGCGAGCGACCGTGGCGCAAGCCGAATGATGTCATTTTCCTTGATTGCGCTGGTAGAGGTTGCGCTGTTCAGGCGATCGCGCCCGCGGGCAACGCCTGTGGTGACCGTATCGTCACCGTCAACGGTGCGGCTAGCTTCCCAGGCGGTGCCTGGTTGGGCATCCTGCGCGGCGGCCGTGTTGGCCATGGCCAGGACTGCAAGAGCTGTCGCTGAACCGCAACGGCGCACATGACGACGTGAATGTTTCATGGAGTTCCCGTTTCTGCCGAATGACACGGAACTCCCTATGGTGCGGCGATGTAGGCTGCTTTAAATGCAAACCACTGGCAAAACCCGGTACCGCCGAACAAGAATGTTAACTTTCAGAACGTCCACACTGTGAACGATGCTTTGCGCCTTGGCGCCATCAATCCGGAAATCTTTGAAAAACAAGGCCACCATGCCCGTTGGCGCAATCAGACTGTCGACGTTGGTCCTTTTGCACCCTGAGCGACCGGTCTTTTTGGCGTCACCGCGCGGGTCAGCTTGCGCAGAGTGGCGGTGATCGGGCCGTGCTCGGCCATCCAGGTGTAGTACTCGCGGTACTTGGCGTCTTCGGCGAAGAGGTGCTTCTCCTCGGTGCGGGCGCGCCAGTAGTAGACCGCGCTGACGAGGGCGAGGATCACGGTGTTGCGGATGGCGTCGACCATCGAGCCGCTGGTGGTCAGGAACGGCAGCGAGGCGAGCCACCAGTAGGCGTTCTTGGACAGGTAGGCCGGGTGGCGGGTGTAGCGGTAGGGCCCGTTGGTCAGGACGCCGCGATAGGTGAGGTTGGAAAAGCGCAGGCCGAAGGCGACGGTGGCCCAGGCATACACTGCGGTGAGGAACACCAGCGCTGCGGCCCAGAGCCACAGGAGACCAGTGTGGCCTTGCAGCCAGAATGCCCATTCTGCGCCGTTGTGACGGTAATCGAGCACGTCGCCATCGCCCATCAGGATGAAGGGCGGGTAGCAGATCAGCGCCGCGACCCAGGCTGAAAGATGCGGATTGGCTGTACGGATCTGCGCGTCCAGCGGCTTCATCGTGACGAGATAGCCGACCATGGCAATCTGCACGTCGATCATGAACATCGTCTCGATCAGCAAGGTGCCGAGCGCGACGGGATCGTGGAGGACGGAAGCCCAATCGAAGTGCACGACGGCAGCAAAGCCTCCTGGCACGATCGAGATCATGAAGGCGCAGAAGAAGCCTTTCACCAGCCACGACAGTGCATGGCGTCTGACTTCTTCCGGCTCCCACGGTTCGCGGCCGATGAGCATGGCACCGAAGTGCCACGAGGCATCGCGCGGGTTTACCAGCACGCGGTCAAGCCACAGGACGTAAGGGATTGCGCCGAGGAACAGGATGGGAGCGGCGGTTTCCAGCACTTCCATGGCGAAGACGTATTGCCCGCGCCAGTACCAGCGGGCGATGCAATAGGCGAAGCCGATCACGGACCATGTGGCCCAGAGCCCGGCGATCTTTGTGATCGAGATGTCGACCACATCGCGCAAGGGGCGCGGGGCGGACCAGTCTATGCCGGTGGAGGGGCGCAGGTGGACTTTCTCGACCAGCAGCGACCATGCGACCATGGCGCTGCCGGAGAACAGCAGCGCGGCGAGCGCGGCTGAGGGGCCATCCATGACTTCGGCGGGGGCAGAGAGGCCCAGCGTCGTGACGATCTGCGGCCAGAAGCGGCAGGTCAGCACCCACAGGGCAAGGCCAGCGACTCCGGCAAGGCCAGTGCCTGCGGATACATCTGATGGTGGCGGGGCCGGACGGGCGCTCATGCACCCGTCCTTAGCGCGCAAAGCGTTAGGATATGGTTGTGATGAGGCGACCAATGTCTGTCCGCAGGCCCACCCCCAGCCCCTCCCGCTTGCGGGAGGGGGGAAGAATTAGCGGAACGCGGTGATCTTGCCCTTGTCGTCGAGGATGTAGAGCGTCTGGTTGGCGACGATGGGGGCAAGCGTGACGCTGGAGCCGACCTTGCTGAATTCGCTGACCGAGCCATCGGTGACCGAGGCCTGCATGATCTCGCCGCGCGAGTTCGCCATCCATAGGCGGTTGCCGGCAAGGACAGGGCCGGTCCAGAGGATCTGGTTCTTCTTCTTCTTTTCGTTGCGATAGCGCTGGAGCTGCGTCATCCAGCGGACCTTGCCGTTGGACTTGGCGATGCACAGCAGCTTCGCCTCGTCGGTCAGCGTGAAGATCCAGTCGCCCGCGATGGCGGGGGTGGAGATGCCGGCGAGGTTGAGTTCCCAGATGCGCTGGCCGGTGACCAGTTCATAGGCGGCCATGCGACCACCCTGCCCCAGTGCATAGACGCGGCCGCGTTCGATGATCGGATCGGCGTCGATGTCGGTCAGGGTGGAAACCGAAGTGGCGATGGAGGTGCGCGCGAGGGCATCGGCCCAAAGCTGGCGACCGTTCTCGTAGCGATAGGCGACGAGTTCGCCCGAGGAGTAACCCGCAACGATGGTGCCTTGGCCTGCGGCGGGCGAGGCGACGCCGAACACGTTTGTCTGGCCTACGGAAGCATTCTCGTTCCACAGCACTGCGCCATCGGCCTCGTTGAGGGCGAAGAGCTGGTTGTCCTGGCTCATCACCATGACCTGCCCGAAGGCAACCGTGGGCGAACCGCGCAGCGGGCCTGCGGGCTTCACGCGCCACTTGATCTCGCCGGAGATGGCATCGATCGACGCGACCTCGCCGACGCCGTTGGTGACGTAGACCTTGCCGTCATCGTAGGAAGCGCCGCCGCCGAAGGTGGAGCCCGCATTCTGCTTCTCGGCGCGGACCGAGGTGTCCCATATGCGGGCGCCGGTGATGGCATCGAACGCGTGGACAGTGCCGTCGGTATCCATCGCGAAGAGCTTGCCACCACCAACGACCGGTGAAGCAGCCAGGCGCTGGCGGGCGTTCGAACCCTTGATCGAGACGCTGAAGGCGCGCGAAGGCGACTCCGCGAGGGCAGCGTGCCCATAGGATTTCGACGCATTGCCACCGCCCTGCGCGAACTCGGTGTTCACTTCGGGAGCGGGCAGGACCACGCTCATCAGCGAGATCGAATCGTCAACCTTGGTACCGGCTTCGATCTTGGACAGGATCGGCTGGCGCATGCCGACGGTTGGCGTGGTCTTGACGCCCTTCTTGCCGAAGACGCCGCAGCCGCCCAGAGCAAGCGCGAGGACCAGCACGCTGGTAAGCGAGGCGCGGCGGAAAGTGGGCTTCGGCGTCATCGGATGCATCCTCAAATTCTTACTGCGCCGGCTGGACGATCGCGGCCGAGCCGGGTTCCTCGACCGCATCGACGCCAAGCAGGCCCGCCATCTGGCGAGTGCGGCGACGCAGCGTGTCGGGGACGGTCTTGTCCTTGGCAATCTGCGCGAAAAGCGCTCCTGCCAGTTCGTTCTTGCCCTGCTTCATGTAGGCAACGCCGACGAGTTCGCCTGCGCTGCCGAACCAGGCGTTGCCGGGGACGGCCAGGGGCTTGAGCCGTTCGACCACCTTGTCTGGGCCAAGCTGGTCGAAAGTCAGCGAGACTTCGCGGATCGTGGCGAGATCGCGATAGGCCTGCGGCGTATCGGCATCCGCGGCAATCGCGGCGAAAGCCTTGGCTGCTTCTGCATTCTTGCCCTGTTCGGACAGGACGCCTGCGGCGAGCATCCGGGCGGTGGCGCGGTAACCGTCAGTGCCATCGCTGGCGAGCGGGGCGACAGCGTCGGTCGCGGCCTTGAGGTTGCGCACTTCCAGATCATCAAGCGCCTTGGTCAGCGCTTCGCCTTGTTCGGCGGCCTTGGCGTTGCTGTGGTTTTCATACCAGAGGTATCCGGCAAGGCCGAGCAGGCCCGCAGCGATCAGCCCGCCGACGGGCTTTCCGTACTTCTGGATCGCGGTGAAGACCTGGTCTTCGCGCAGGGCATCGTCAACTTCGCGCAGGAAGCCATCGGCCTGAGCGTCAGCGCGCTCGGCAAGCTGGTTGGAACGGGTTTGATTGCGATCAGGACGGAGAGCCAAGGCAGCGCTTTCGGGATGTGACGTTGAAGATTGCTAGCGTTTGTCTGGCGCGGTGTTTAGCGGATGGCCCCGCCTTTTCAACGGAATTGATTCTCGGCGAAGGGCCTGCCGTCCTGCGCGTGAACGGTGGCTGAAGCAGAAGCCTCAACCGAATGCCTCACGACCAAGAACGCGGGCGTACGCCTCGGCATAGCGCTTTGCCATGACCCGCTCGTCGTATTCCGCAATGGCGCGGGCGCGGTTGCCGTCGCCCAGGCGCTGGCGCAGGGCAGGATCGGCAGCAAGTGCGGCAACAGTCTGGGTCAGGGCAGCGTCATCACCGGCCGGGGTGATAAACGGTCGGTTCTCTTCCGACACCATTTCGGCGACGTCGCCCACAGCAGGGCTGGCCACGGCAAGGCCTGCAGCCATGGCCTCGATTACGGATAGCGGGGCCTGTTCGCTGTCGGACGAAAGCGCGAAGAGATCGAACAGACCGACAGCGGCGGAAGGATCGGCAACGTGGCCGGGCAAGTGCACGCGGTGGCCGATATCGAGCCGCATGGCCTCGGCCAGGATCGCCTCGCGCTCCGGCCCTTCGCCGAGAATGACGAGATGCCATTCGGGCGGCAGATCGACCAGCGTGCGGACCATTCGCGGCAGGTTCTTGACCGCGCGAAGCCCTGCGAGCGTCCCCAGCCACTTCTCGCCAGGGCGCTTGACCACGCGCGGCAGGACATCGGGCCGGGGTTTTCTGGCGTAGAGCGAGGTTTCAATGCCGTTGGGGATGCGCAGGACCCGCCCGCGCGGCTGGTGCCAGGCGGTGAGCGCGATGTCTTCGAGCTGGCGCGAGGGGACGATCAGCGTGCTGGCGCGGGCCAGTGCGACGCGGCGATACCAGTTGCGGCTGCGCTTGAGACCGCCGGATTCGTCGGCGTTGAAGCCGTCTTCGTGGTGGATCAGCGGAGCGAGGCCCATCGACGGCGCGAAGATGGCATGGGCGAGCGCTGCGTCCATCGCGCCCCAGTTGTAGGTCAGGATCAGGTCGAAGCCCTGCATGGCGCGGGCGAGCTGTTGCAGGTGGCCGATGCGCAGCTTGCCCGCAAGCGGCGGGAAGCCGAACGGAAAGAAGGCGCGCACCTGTTTGTCTATCAGCGACCTTGCGCCCATCGCGCCCGGCTGGGCCGAGACGATGTGGTGTTCGAGATTGCGGCCGGCGGCACCCTTGCCCCAGCGGTTCATCAGGGCAACAGCCCGACGCTCCTTGCCGCCCGCATCGAACGTGGAATGCAGGTGAAGCAGCTTGATCGGCGCAGGCGCAGTCCTGTTCTGGGTCATGCCTTGGCGAGCAGGCGCTCTATCGCGGCGATGCTGTCAGGCTCGTCCAGCGTGGGCGCGTGGCCGATGCGCGGGATGGTGACGAGTTCGACGCCGGGGCGCGAGGCCATCTTTCGGGCCGTTGCGGGTTCAAGAATGTCGGAGGTCTCACCGCGCAGGATCAGCAGCGGGCGCGTGGCGAGCGCGTCGTAGAGCGGCCACATGTCGACTTGCGGAGTGGCTCCGGCAGGAGCCTCGAAAGGTTCGGCGATCTTCATGTCATAGTCGAAGGCGATGCGGCCGCCGGTGCCCAGCACCATGATGCGCTTGGCGTAGCGGAGCCAGTCGGTGATGTCCCAATCGGGATAGACATCACCGCTGCTTTCCTGAAGCGCGCGGGCGGCGTGCATCCAGGTTTCGAAGTTGCGCCCCTGCCCGACATAGCCGCGGATGCGCTCCAGCCCCTTTTCCGACACTTCGGGGCCGACATCGTTGAGCACGGCGGCGGCGATGCGCTGCGGGTTCGACATGGCGAGCAGCATGGTGAGCAGTCCACCGAGCGAGGTGCCGATGGAGACAAAGCGGTCGATCCCTTCCTGTGCGAGCAGGGCCTCGACGTCCTGCAGGTAGTGCATGGGCGTGTAGGTCATCGGGTCCTTGGCGTAATCACTGTCCCCTCGTCCGCGCATTTCGGGGCAGAGCACGCGCCATGTACCGGCGAGCCGGGTGGCAAGGTCTTCGAAATCGCGGGCATTGCGGGTGAGGCCGGGCAGGCAGATGACTGGCGGCTTGGCAGCGTCACCATCGAAATATCGGAAATGCAGGCGCAATCCGTCGCTGCTGGTCCAGTAGCGATCTTCGTATTCGGCCATTTCTTCTGGTATTCCGCGTGAAATCGGGGGTGCCTGCTTGCGGGCAGGCTTGGTCATGCCCACTATTGCCGGATGCAGGCGCTCCCGCAAGACGCGATCTATCGTCCCTCGCCCAGGATCATGGCTCTGGCTGACTGGATCGGCGATCCGGTGCGCCCGGCGGACTTCCCCGAAACACGCCTGCGCTGGCGCAATGACAGGGCGGCGGCGGATGTCGGGCTGGCAGGGCTTTCGGACGAAGACTGGGTGCGGCACTTCGGGCGGTTCGACCCGCTGGAAGGCAATATGCCAGGACCTCTGGCGCTGCGCTATCACGGGCACCAGTTCCGCGTGTACAACCCGGATCTGGGCGACGGGCGCGGCTATACCTTCGCGCAGATGCTGGATGGCGACGACCGGCTGATGGACCTTGGCACAAAGGGGTCCGGACAGACGCCGTGGAGCCGCGCGGGCGACGGGCGGCTGACGCTGAAGGGCGCGGTGCGCGAGATTCTGGCGACCGAAATGCTCGAGGCGCTGGGTGTGAATACCAGCCGCACGCTTTCGGTGATCGAGACGGGCGAATCGCTCTACCGCGGCGATGAACCTTCTCCGACGCGCTCTGCCGTACTGGTGCGCTTGAGCCACGGGCATATTCGCATCGGCACGTTCCAAAGGCTGGCGGCGCTTGAGCTTGAGGACGAGATGGCGCAGCTGGTGGCCTATTGCCTCGCCAACTTCCCCGGTGGCCATGAAGACACGCCACATCCTGCCGTGCGGTTCTTCAACCAGATCGTCGAGCGCATGGCCGACATGGCGGCGAGCTACATGGTGGCGGGCTTCGTCCATGGCGTGCTCAATTCCGACAACATGAACGTGACCGGCGAGAGCTTCGACTACGGGCCGTGGCGCTGGCTGCCGAAGTGGGAGCCGGGCTTTACCGCCGCCTATTTCGATCATCAGGGGCTTTATGCCTATGGCCGCCAGCCCGAGGCGATTCACTGGAATTGCGGGCAATTAGCCGTGGCCTTGAGGACTTTGGTTGACGCGCCGCCGCTGATCGAGGCGCTCAATCGCTATCCGGAGCTTTATCAACGCGCGATGACGCGGCGGTGGCTCTGGCGGCTTGGCGTGGAGCAACGCGGACTGGAGGAAGACACCGCGCTGATCGGGGCGTGCGAGAAGGTGATGGTCACGCAAGGATTGGGGCCGGATGCGTTCTTCTTTGCGCATCGCGGCGGGCGCGGGGACTTCGGCGCGGGCGAGGAGGAGCAGGTGCTCAAGGCGGCGCTGATGCCTTATGCCGCGGCTGACCTTAGCCATCCCTACTGGTCCGACGCAGCACCGCAGTCCATGCCGATCGATGAGGTCGAAGCGATCTGGCAGCCGATTGCCGAGAGCGACGACTGGAGCGCGCTGTTCGCCAAGGTCGAGGCGGTGCGGCGGATGGGCGAGGCCATGGGAGCACGACCGGAGCCCGAGGGGCACAGGCCTTGATGATTTCCCGCCTGCGGGGGTGGTGGCGCGGGTGAATATTGTTTAATCGGTAACGAATGCCGCGTTACGGTACGCCCCGGGACCGGGACCCCATCGTTCGCGCAAGAACCGAAAAGAAGAGCAGGCAAATCCGTGGCAGCTGCCGAAATCGTCTCGTTTGAACCCGCAACCGGCGCCGAGGTATGGCGCGGCAAGATCGGCGATGTCGATGAAGTCGTCGCGCGTGCAAGGCGGGCCTGGCCTGCCTGGGCCGCCCAGCCGCTAGCCACGCGCATCGAACTGGTGCGGCGCTTTGCCAACGAGGTCCGCAAGGACGCAGACAAGCTCGCCATGATGATCTCGCGCGAGACGGGCAAGCCGCTGTGGGAAGCACGCACCGAAGTCGAGAGCGTGGTAAACAAGGTCGAGATCTCAATCCGCGCCTACGCCGACCGCACCTCGCAGCGCAAACTCGATTCGGCGATGCAGGGGACTGCGGCGCTGCGGCACAAGCCGCATGGCGTGCTGGCGGTGCTGGGGCCGTACAACTTCCCCGCGCATCTGCCCAATGGCCATATCGTGCCCGCGCTGATCGCGGGCAACGCGGTGGTGTTCAAGCCTTCGGAAAAGACGCCTGCCACTGGTGAGATGCTGGCGCAGTGCTTCCATCGCGCAGGGATTTCGGCAGCAGTCGTTCAGGTGCTGATCGGCGGGCCTGCGGAAGGGCAGGCGCTGGTCGCGCATGACGGGATCGACGGCGTGCTGTTCACCGGTTCGGCCCATGCAGGCATCGCGATCAACCGCAAGCTGGCTTCGAATCCGGGCAAAATCGTCGCGCTGGAGATGGGCGGCAACAACCCGATCGTCGTGTGGGACACGCCCAAAATCGAGGATGCTGCAACGTTGATCGTGCAGTCCGCCTTCACCAGCGCAGGCCAGCGCTGCACGGCGGGGCGGCGGCTGATCATCAAGGCTTCGATGTACGATGCGGTGGTCGGCGAAGTGAAGCGACTGGCCGACCGGATCATCGTCGGCGCACCGTTCGACGAGCCTGCGCCGTTCATGGGGCCGGTGATCGACAACCGTACGGCCGACGGGCTGACCGAAAGCTTTGTCTATCTGCTCTCGTCGGGCGGGCGTCCGATCAAGCACATGGTGCGGCTGCAGGAAGGACTGCCGTTCCTCAGCCCTGCGATCATCGACGTAACCGGCATTGCCGAGCGGCCCGACGTGGAACTGTTCGGCCCGCTGCTGCAGGTGGTGAAGATCGACGATTTCGACGAGGCGATTGCCGAGGCGAACAACACCCGTTTCGGCCTTTCGGCCTCGCTGATCGGCGGGCGTCCCGAAGATTACAACCGCTTCTGGGCGAATATCCGCGCGGGCGTGGTCAACTGGAACCGGCCGACCAACGGGGCTTCCTCGGCAGCACCGTTTGGCGGCGTGGGGCTTTCGGGCAACCACCGGCCTAGCGCCTATTATGCGGCGGATTACTGCGCCTATCCGGTTGCCTCGACCGAGATGGACCAGCCGCGCGCGAGCATCGGCGTGGGATTGCGCAGCGAGTAGGACCTCAGCTTTTCGGATCGGGTAGCGGGAGCGCAGGGTCTATCGGGCCGCCGGGCACAATCGCCAGATTGCGCATGTTTTGCTGACTGAGATCGGGATCGACCATCAGCTGGCCCTCGAGCGCTTCGGTCATGACCGGATCGAGCGCAGTCTTGTCCTGCTCCACGGGCGCAGTGCCGCAAGCGGCGAGTGCGAATGTCATGACCAGGCCGAGGCTGCGCATTGCTTGGGACTAGCGCAACAGGGTTAAGAAAAAGGGAGCGCCCCGCTTGTGCGGAGCGCTCCCCTGCCGACCTTTCAGCGCGACCCGAAGGACGGTCAGTAACTGTTAGCGGCCCAAATTACCGACAGCGCGAGCCGCCGCGATCGACTTCGCGGCCGAGCAGGGCGCCACCGGCGGCACCAAGGATCGCGCCCAGGGTGCGGTCACCGTAGTTGCCGGCAACTTCGCGGCCGATCAGGGCACCGGCAGCACCGCCGATCAGAAGACCGGTCGTGCCGTTGGAGCGACGGCAGTAGTAGCGGCCGTCGTTGCCGCGCCAGACGCGGGTGTTGCGATAGACCGGATCACCGTAGTAGCCGCGGTCATTGCTGCGGTAGTAGTTGCGGTCATAGCCACGGTCATATCCGCGACCGTAGTCACGATCATAGCGGTCTTGACGGCCGTGCCCGCGCCAGTCGCGGCGTTCGCGGCCATGCTCCCAGCGGTCATCATCGTCCCAGCCCTCGTTCCACTGCGTGGAGATCGCGGCACCGGCATGGGCCTGCGGGAGGACGGCTGCGGTCGCAGGGACTGCGCTTGCGACGGTCGAGGCGGCGACGAGCGCAAGTGCGGATTTCTTCAGGTTGAACATCTTCGTTCTCCTCATTTCAGGAGGACCTCACCTGCTTTGGCGACCAGTCCCGCTGCTTCGTTGGTTAAGGTTTACGCCGCCCAACCTGAACAGATCGCAACCGGAGCGTCAGAATCCGGCTTTGCGGTGAAACGAAGCGTGTTGCCGATGAAATGCCCGTCAGGCGGGGATTGGCGAATGTCCCCATTGCTGGCAGGGCGCAGAGATGAGCGAATCCACCACCTTCCGGCGCGGCCTTGCGGCAGCCCTGATCGCCTACGTGATCTGGGGCCTGCTTCCGCTTTATTTCAAGGCCTTGCACGCCGTACCGCCGCTCGAACTGGTGGGCTGGCGCGTGGTATTCACGGTGCCGGTCTGCTGTGTGATCGTCTGGGCGCGGCGGCAATGGCCCGACGTGCGGGCGGCCATCGGCGACCGGCGAGTAATGGGCCTGCTGGCCTTGAGCGCTCTGCTGATCGGATCGAACTGGCTGATCTTCGTCATCGCGATCAACAACGGGCACGTTCTGGCGACGAGCCTTGGATACTACATCAATCCGCTGCTCAACGTGGTGCTCGGCACCGCTTTTCTGGGGGAACGGCTGACGCGCGTACAATGGGCGGCGGTCGCTCTGGCAGGGGCTGGAATCGCGCTGCTGCTGAGCGGAGCGGTGGACACGCTGGCCGTCGCGCTGTCGCTGGCGTTCTCGTTCGCGTTCTATGGCTTCGTGCGCAAGCAGGCTCCGGTGGGCGCTTTGCCGGGGCTGACGATCGAGACGGCCATGCTGTTCATACCCGCGGTGGTGGCAGTGGCCCTGGCAGGCAATTCTGCGCAAGGAAGCAGCCTTCTGGCGGGCGGCTACACCACGCCGCTAGTCATTGCTTCAGGCGTTGCAACAGCGATCCCGCTTCTGCTCTTTGCCATCGCCGCGCGCAGCCTGCCGCTTTCCACGCTGGGCTTCGTACAGTTTCTTTCGCCCACCCTGAGCTTCATCCTCGGGCTGACGGTGTTCGGCGAGTCGCTCGATGCGACCCGCCTCGCCTGCTTCGCGCTGATCTGGGCGGCGATTGCGCTCTATAGCTGGGACATGGCCAAGCGCGCCCGCGCGTGCCGTTAGGCCAGCCGCCAGTTCAGCGTTTCGCCTGCATGGAACGGCACGATCATCGTGCCGTTGCAGTCGACCACTTCGGGGACGGTGACCGGCGCCTTCTCCAGCGTGATCGTGCCTTCGTTGACCGGCATCCGGTAGAACGCGGGGCCGTTCAATGAGGCGAAGGCTTCAAACCGGTCGAGCGCGCCTTCCTCGTCGAACACGGTGACGTAGCTTTCGAGCGCGAAGGGGGCGTTGAAGATGCCAGCGCAGCCGCAGGCAGCTTCCTTGAGATGCTTGGCGTGGGGTGCGGTGTCGGTGCCGAGGAATACGCGCTCGCACGTGGACGTCGCCAGCTTTCGCAGGGCGAGACGGTGCTTTTCGCGCTTGGCTACGGGCAGGCAGAACGCATGCGGGCGGATGCCGCCGACGAGCATGGCGTTGCGGTTGATGTGGAGGTGCTGCGGGGTGATCGTTGCTGCGATGTTCGGACCTGCCCCTTCGACGAACTGCGCGGCTTCCTCGGTGGTGATGTGTTCGAACACAATGCGCAGCTCTGGCATATCGGCCACCAGCTTCGTCAGCGTGCGCTCAATGAACACGGCTTCGCGATCGAAGATGTCGACGTGGCTGTCGGTGACCTCGCCATGGATCAGCAGCGGCATGCCGATGCGCTGCATGACTTCGAGCACGGGGTAGATGTTACGGATGTCGGTCACACCGTGGGCCGATCCCGTGGTGGCGTGGGCGGGATAGAGCTTGGCGGCGACGAAGACGCCCTCGGCAAACCCGCGCTCGACTTCGGCGGTGTCGGTCGAATCGGTCAAGTACAGCGTCATCAGCGGGGTGAAGTCGGTGCCTTCGGGGAGCGCGGCAAGGATGCGGTCGCGATAGGCGGCAACGCCCGCAACGTCCGTCATCGGCGGGGACAGGTTGGGCATGACGATAGCGCGGGCGAACTGGCGGGCGGTGTAGGGGACGACGCCGACCAGCACGTCGCGGTCGCGCAAGTGGGTGTGCCAGTCATCGGGGCGGCGAATGGTGAGAGTCGTCGTGTCCATGGGCTTCCCCTTAGCGGCGGCGCTGCCTATCTACCAGCCATGACCAACACGCCTTCCCGTCTGTTCGACCGTGCCCTTGTCCGCCTTTCCCCGCTGGAACCGGGAGAGGACGTTGCGGGGTTTCTGCAGGGACTTGTTACCAATGACGTGAAGGGCGCGCTGCCGGTGTGGACTGCGCTGCTCAGCCCGCAAGGCAAGGTGCTGTTCGACTTCCTTGTCTGGCCGGACGGTGTCGACGCGCTCCTTATCGATTGCGAGGCGCAAGCGGCCGATGCGCTGGTCAAGCGGCTGACGTTGTACCGTCTGCGGCGCAAGATCGGAATCGAGCGCGTCGATGGGCTCGGCGTTTTCTGGGAAGCTCATCCGGGCGACGGCGGGGCGGGTGATCCGCGTCTGAGCGCGCTGGGCCAGCGCTGGATTGCACCGGTTTCAACGGATGACCAGCCCGCCGACGAGGCGTGGAAAGCGCATCGCCTGAAGCTTGGAGTGACCGAGGGTCAGGCAGAGCTTGGCAATGGCGAAGTGCTCTGGCTGGAATGCAACGCGGTGGACCTCAACGGCGTGAGCTTCACCAAGGGCTGTTATGTCGGGCAGGAGAACACCGCGCGAATGAACTGGCGTCAGAAGGTCAACCGCAGGTTGGTTGTGGTGCCGCTGGGCCGGTCAGACCCGGCGCGGCAGCGCGTGGCCTATCCGGAGCTTGGACTGGCCGTCGACCATCGCCGGGTGGAGGAAATCTCCGATGACCTCGTGCCCGGATGGATGGAGCTTACGGCGCCTGAGTAGCCTGCGTTGCAGCTATTCCTTCGATCAGCATCTGCTCGGCACGATCGCGCGCAGCGGTCCGCGGCAGTTCGAGGCCTTTGGCCAGCGGCCCGCCCATCAGCGCATCACCCAGGGCCATGAGCGTGAGCGCCAGCGTGGTGCTGCGCTGGGCGTCCGAACTGTATTCCTCGAGATCTATGACGAGATCGTGGATCGTATCAACGATCGGATCGAGCGCGTCTTCGTTGCCCGAGAGCAGCATCCATGAGGCGAGCGCGCCCGCGCCTTCACGGTCGAAAGCGTCGAACGTGAGGTCAACAACATCGCGCGGTTTGCCGATGCCGGAGCGACTGGCAATCACAGCATCGCGAATCGTGGCGCAGATGGTTTCGGCAAGGTGCTTGGCCAGCGCCTTTTGCAAACCCGCTGCCGAGCCGAAGTGATGCAGCAGGTTGGCGTGGGTCCTGCCGATCCGCCCCGCCACGGCCTTGAGCGTGACGGCCTGCGGACCGGTTTCCACCAGCAGGGCACGTGCAGCCTCGAGCGCGGCCATGCGGCTTTCTTCGGGCGGAAGCCTCTTCCTTATTGACATTGGTGTAAGCACGCCTAGATTGTCGTTCATGACCGCCATGACCCCCACGATCGCACTAGAGCGCGCCGCCACTTCCGGCAAGGCCGTGCCCACCCCTTCGGACCTGACGATCACCATACGCGACCGTCGCTTTGGCCGCAACGAGCCTGCGGGCCGCTGGTGGCTGAACAACGATCCAGTGGCGACGGCGTGGCACAACGCTCTCTCAGCCACCTTCCCGCGTGGCGAAGCCTTTTTCATCGAGGCAGTGAAGGCGCATCGCGATGGCGTGCCGCCCAAGCTGGAAGCAGAAATCCGCGCGTTCGTGCGGCAGGAGATCAACCACACGCGTGAGCACTTGGCGTTCAACCGCGCGGCGGAGAATGCAGGGTATGACATCGCCCGCATCGACAAGCGCGTCGAGGAAATGCTGGCGCTGACCAAGGATCGCCCGGTGATCCTCAACCTTGCCGCGACCATGGCGCTGGAACACTACACCGCGATGATGGCGCACGAGTTCCTTGCCAACCCTGCCCACTTTGCCGGAGCCGAACAGGAAGCCGCGGACATGTGGCGCTGGCATGCGATCGAGGAGATCGAGCACAAGGGTGTCGCCTACGACACCTGGTTGCACGCCACCCGCGACTGGAGCCGCTGGAAGCGCTGGAAGGTGAAAAGCCTGATGATGGTGGTGGTGACGAAGAACTTCATCACGCACCGTATCGAGGACACGCTCGACCTGCTCGCGCAGGACGGACTGACCGGCGCGAAGTGGAAGTGGAAGCTCGCCGCTTACCTGCTGTGGAAGCCGGGCGTGATCCGCCGCATCTTCCCGGCTTGGATCAGCTACTTCCTGCCGGGTTTCCACCCATGGCAGCACGATGATCGGGCGCTGATCGCCAAGTCGGACAGCGAGTTTCCCGATGCGGTGATGAAAGGCTGAGACAGCCCTCCTACAGTTCCAGCCGTCATCCCGGCGAAGGCCGGGATCCATGTGCTATCCTTAAACGCAATGGGCCCCGGCCTGCGCCGGGGCGACGAGAATTGGATGACGTAGGCGGATCAAGCCGCGCGTCGCATGGGCTCGAACCCGCCATCTTGTGGTCCGTCGCAATCGACCGGGGCCAGGAGGTCTATCGCGTGGACCAGTGCACTAACCGGTCCGCTCCGCGCGGGGCTCGAGATCTGGCGCACTTCTCCGGTCGAGCGGAAACCCGCCTTGGCGAGGACGCGGGCCGAGGCCGCGTTGTCGGCGAACGGCGTTGCGACCACGCGACGGTGCCCAAGAGAGCGCGCGAACGCGAGCACCGCGCGGACCGCTTCGGTGGCATAGCCCTGCCCCCAATGACGCCGACCGATCCAGTAGCCCAACTCCGTCTCATCGCCATAGCGTGCAAGGCCGACGCAACCGACCAGACGCGAGCCGTGCCCGCCCGGAAGCGTGATGAGGAAGTGCGGGTGCCTGCCTGCCTGTGGCAACGAGGCGAAGGTCTTGGCGTCCTCCGGCCCGTAGGGCCAGGGCGCGCGCGCAAGATTGCGCACGACCGCCTCGTCATCGATCAGGGCGTGGAGTTCGGCCCAGTCCTCGGGGAAGCCGGGCCGCAGGAACAGGCGTTCGCTGCGAATGAACATTGGAAATCTCCTTCGTCGGCCCCTCTGCCAGCGATCCCCTAAGCGGTTGACGTGACAGAGGTATTGCGCCCTGCGCCGGATCGGACGGGCTTTGCGTCCGAATGCGAGAGAGCGGGGTTGCGTCCGAGGGAGACGTGAAAAGAGGGAGACGGGCGGGGCCCTCTCCCTCTATCGGCCAGCGACTGAGCGCTGGCGGGGCCACCCCATCGGGATGGCCCTTTGTATGACCATCCGGTTATTCTGCCGCTTCGGCCTGCACGTCGACCGACACGTACTTGCGTCCAAGCTTGCCGGCATGGAAGCGTACGCGGCCTTCGCCGAGCGCGAACAAGGTGTGATCCTTGCCCATGCCGACGTTGGCGCCCGGGTACACGCGGGTGCCACGCTGGCGGATGATGATGTTGCCGCCGACCACTTCCTGGCCGCCGAACTTCTTGACGCCGAGGCGACGACCGGCTGAGTCGCGACCGTTGCGCGAAGAGCCGCCTGCTTTCTTGTGTGCCATCTCAGATTACTCCGAATTCCGTTTGCGCTCAGGCGACCGAGACGATGCGCAGCAGGGTCATCTGCTGGCGGTGACCGTTGCGGCGGCGATAATTGTGGCGACGGCGCTTCTTGAACACGATCACCTTCTCCGACTTCGCCTGAGCGATGATCTCTGCCGAGACAGTGATCTTCGCGGCGTCAGCCAGCGAATCGCCGTCACCGGCGAGGAGGACTTCACCCAGCGTGATCTTGTCGCCGGCTTCGCCTGCCAGCTTCTCGACCGCGATCTTGTCTCCGGCGGCGACCCGATACTGCTTGCCGCCCGTGCGCACGATTGCGAACATCGTTCTGTGTATCCGTTCCAAAAGCCTGCGGTTGCCCGAGGCGATTCCAAATGAGGCGCCCAACGCCTGCGAATCGCTGACTGAGGGCAACACACCGTTACCCCGCTGCGTGCAGGGTCCCGGAAAGAGTGGCGCGGATAGTCAAACGCGGGCCCCGTGTCAATGCGATCTTGGCGGACTCGCGGGCAAAATCAGGCACGCATGGACGGCCGAGCGCACTGGACGCTGGCGAGTGCTGCCAGCCATGCTATGGCGCAGCCATGGTCCGGCGCAATACAAACATCGTAACTGTCGCAACTCTCGGCTTCGCCCTGCTCGTCAGTGGCTGTGCCGACCGCGACCGGTTCCCCTCGCTCGCCCTCAGACCGGCAGAGACTGCCTACCGGGTGCCAACAGGCACCGCTCCTGCGCCGACGTCCCCTGCTGTCATGTCAGAAGGCATGGCCGCGCGTCTTGCAGGGCTGAGAGACAAGGCCGCCAAGGCCCACGCCACTTTCGAAGCTGCACGCGGATCGGCAACGCGGGCCGTGAGTGCTGCGCGCGGCGCTTCCAAAGGTAGCGAAAGCTGGTCGGTTGCCTCGGTTGAACTCGCGCGGCTCGAATCTGCGCGGGCGCAGGCAGGACTGCCGCTGGCCGAACTGGACCGGCTTGAGAACGAGGCGAGCAATCGCGCGGTCGATGGATCGGACGCAGACCTGAATGCCGTGCGCGAAGCGCGCCGCGAAGTGGAAGCGTTGGTCGAAAGCGAAACCAAGGTCATCGATTCGCTGCTGGGGCAGCTCGCCGGATAAGGAAAAGGGCGCCGCGCGGGGGATGCGCAGCGCCCTTCGGGGGGTAGGTTGTAACGGTCAGCGAACGGTGGCGACGATCACCGCAATTGCCATGCCCCAGACCGCGATCAGCACCGGCAGGATCAGCACCTGCGCCATGGCCGAATTTGCATCGAGCTTGCCCGAGAGGGTCTGGATGCCCTTGCGGCGGAAATCATACCAGCCCAGCGCATCGGGATGGCGGTCTGCGCCAAGCTTGGTCCAGACGGCGGGGATGCCAAAGGCGCAGGCGATGAACAGCACGAAGATCGTCATCGGAATGGCCAGTTCGCCATTGCCGAAAATCGAAGCCATCATCGCGATGAAGGCGAGATAGCCGCCAGCCGAGACGGCATAGAGCCCGCCGGGCAGGCCGAAGTTGCGGTCAACGACCGTCTGTTGCGGTTGGGCGACAATATCGGCGACCTGCTCGATCCGGTCGGAAGCGATGTGCATGCTCATGGACTGGGCTCCTTGTAACGGAGCCTTGATGCAGCACTGCCAAGGGGGATTCCTTGACGGGAATCAAACTGCGCGCGGATTCATGCCCGCCAGCGCGAAATATCTTCGTGATCCTCAGGCCGTGGTTCGACCCAGCGCCAGCCTGCCGCGGTCTTCTCGCGTTTCCAGAACCAGGATTCGCTCTTGAGGTGGTCCATCGCAAAATCGGCTGCAGCAAAGGCATCGCGACGATGGCGTGCGGCAGCACAGACCAGCACGATGGCATCGCCGGGATACATCATGCCGCTGCGATGCAGGATCAGCAGGCCCTCGAGAGGCCAGCGCATCTGCGTGACGCGAGCCAGTTCCTCCATCCCGGGCAAGGTCATCGGTTCATAGTGCTGGAGTTCCAACGCCTCGACCCCGCCCGAATCGCGGACCTGGCCAAGGAACATGACGATGCCGCCCGCGTAGCGGTGGCGCGCATTGAAAGCGGCGATCTCTGCCGCCGGATCGAACGCGTCGAGCGAAAGGCGGACGTCAGCCACCGCTGACCGGCGGAAGGAAGGCAAGTTCGTCACCCTCGGCAAGGACCACGCCGCCAACGTCGGTGAGCAGACGGCCATTGTGGGCCATGCGGACTTTTTCGCCCAGAAGCTGGACCGCGAGTGCGGGGTCGAGGGTGGCGAGCACCTGCTCGACCGGCCCCGGAGCAACGGACATCTCGGCCATCCCGGCCACGTCCTCGAGCCGTCCCATGAACACCAGCCTTGCCACGGTTCAGCCGCCCGTCGTCGACATGTGGCGCGAGACCGCAGGGGCCCCGCCGGGCTTGTCGATCACGAAGGAATGGCGCTCCTGCTTTTCGCCCATGGCGCGGGCAAAGCATTCTGACAGCGCGCCGTCGGGATCATCGGAACGTAGCGCAGCGCGCAAATCCACGCGGCCCTCGCCGCCGAGGCACATGTAGAGTTGGCCGGTGGCGGTGACGCGAACACGGTTGCAACCGGCACAGAAGTTGCCGGTGAGCGGAGTGATGAAGCCGAGGCGTCCGCCGGTTTCGGCGATGTCGACATAGCGCGCAGGACCGCCGGAACTTGCGCTGCTGTCTGTCAGAGTCCAGCTCTTTTCGAGATCACGGCGCACGGCATCAAGCGGGAGGTAATGATCGAACCGGTCACCCTCGACCTCGCCCAAAGGCATGACCTCGATCAGGGTCATGTCGTGCCCTGCCCCGTGCGCCCATTCGATCAGAGAGGGCAGTTCGGCCTCGTTGATGTCCTTCAGAGCGACGGCGTTGATCTTGACCTTGAGGCCCGCAGCCTTGGCAGCGGCAATGCCTTCGAGCACTTGCGGCAGCATGTCGCGGCGGGAAAGCTTGGCGAATGCATCGCGATCAAGCGTATCGAGCGAGATGTTGATCCGCTTCACCCCTGCCGCCGCCAGATCGTCGGCAAATTCGGCGAGGCGCGTGCCGTTGGTGGTCATGGTCAGCTCATCAAGCCCGTCCCCGAGCTTGCGGCCGAGCGCGCGGACCAGATCGATCATGTCGCGGCGGACGAGCGGTTCGCCGCCGGTCAGGCGGATCTTGCGGACGCCCCGGGCGATGAAGTGGAGCGAGAGGCGGTGCAACTCTTCCAGAGTCAGGACTTCTGCCTTGGGCAGGAACTCCATGCGTTCAGGCATGCAGTAGGCGCAGCGCAGATCGCAGCGGTCAGTCACCGAAAGACGGAGATAGGTGATCCGGCGGGCGAACCGGTCAATCAAGGGCGAAGGCGCTGTCACTTCTCTAGGTATACGAAGTCGCGTGCATAAGATTCAAGGGCTGCGCCTGCATCGACGAACAAAGTCTGCCCGGTAACCGATTTTGCAGCCGCAAGGTAATGGACAGCATCGGCGATTTCGTCCGCGCCGGGCAAGCGTTTGAGCGGCATGATCTCCTCCAGCCTGCGCCATTGCTCGGCATCGAAATCCGCCGTTGGCAGGATAAGGCCGGGGGCCACGCCATTGACACGCACCCTCGGAGCCATGGCCCTTGCCATTGTACGAACCGAGGCGTGCAGGGCCTGTTTGGACAACGTATAGCTGATCTGGTCGGGCACCGGGTTGAGCACACGCTGATCGAGGATGTTGACCACCGAACCGGTGCGTTCGCCCAAGGCCTCTGCGAATGCGCGCGTCAGCAGCAGGGGGGCAAACAGGTTGACGCGAAAATGCTGTTCGAGTTCCTCCGACGTGATCGTATCGGCACGGTCATCATGGAACAGCGAAGCGCAGTTCACCAGCAGGTCGGGCGAGCGGCCGGCAAGGGTGGTCACCTCGGCAAGCAGGCGCGGCGGATAGGCCGGATCTTCGAGATCACCCGATACCGGATGGACCACAGCGCCGAGCCATTCGAGCTGCGCCTTGAACTCTTGATCGAAAGTGGAGGCGCGATGGGCGTGGAGGGCAAGGTCCCAGCCTTCGGTCGCCAGCTTTCGGGCAATCGCTCCGCCAATTCGCCGCCAGCCGCCGGTTACCAGCGCGAGCGGCCGGAACAGCGGATCTGCCATCAGGCCTTCCTCTCGCGTTTCAGCGTAATGCCGATTTCCTCGCCGTTCTCGCTGATCGCCAGCTTCACGATCTTCACTTCAATCCACATCACCCGATCATCCTGCAGCATCAGCGTTTCGATGATGTGATCTGCCACGGCCTCGATCAGCTTGAAATGCACCCCCTTGGGCAAACCTTCGGTGGCTGCGAACTTGAGGTCCATGTAATTCTTGCTGGCCGTGAGCGGGCAATCAGGGGTGTACTGGTCCTGTTGCTTGAGCCCGACACGCATCGTGATGCGCAGCGGCTGTGGGCGGCCGGTCTCTTCCGAATAGATCCCGGTGAGGACATCGGTTTCGAGATTGGCGACTTCGAGGATCAGGCTGTCGGACATGGGATGCGCTCTTTGGCACCGGCGCAGGCTCAAGTCCATTGCGCCTGGGGGATTTCAGTTTTTCCAGCGAGCGAAGATCGCCGTGGGCAGGTGACGTCCGCCCTCGCCCTGCTCGCGGATGCAAAGGTCGCCGTGTTCGATCGTTCCGGGCAAGTCCTTCAGCGCTTCGGCCAGCAGCCCGGCAATGGCCAGCGAGGACATTCGCACGGCATAGACGGTGAGGAACAGGAAGCGGCTGTCGGCATCAAGCAGATTTGCGCAATCGACAACGAGGCCGGGGAGGCTTTCCTCAAGCCGCCAGACTTCACCATCGGGCCCGCGGCCGAACTTGGGCGGATCGAGGATAATGCCGTCGTAGCGGCGTCCGCGGCGGACTTCGCGGGCGGTGAACTTGGCGGCATCGTCGACGATCCAGCGGACCGGGCGCTCGGCCATTCCCGAAAGCTGGGCGTTGGCGCGGGCCTGCGCGACGGACTTCTTCGATGCATCGACGTGCGTGACGGGGCCGTATTCGGACAAAGCCAGCGTGCCGACGCCGGTGTAGCCGAACAGGTTCAGGGTCTGCGCTTCCGCTTTTCCTTCAAGGCGTTCGCCCATCCAGTCCCACACCGGGGCCATATCCGGAAAGAAGCCAAGATGGCGGAAGGGAGTACAAGAGGCGGTGAAGCGGACGTCGTTCCAGCCAAGCTCCCAGCCATCGCGGGGTACGGGCCGGTCAAATTGCCAGCGCCCGCCGCCGTCCTCGTCGGAACCGGGAACGAACTCGGCATCGGCGCGCCAATCGGCCGTCCGCGGAGTCCACATCGCCTGCGGTTCGGGGCGGATGAAACGATGCGGGCCGTATTGCTCCAGCTTTCGGCCATGACCAGAGTCGAGCAGGACGAAGTCCGCCCAGCCCTCACCGACCATCAGCTTGGGCTGAAGATCGAGATCAGCCATGTTTGAGCGTCGCGCGCTCGGCAACGTAGGCGGCGACTGCGTCGTACTCGCCGGGGAGGCGGTCGTAGCGCTCCTCGCGTTCGAACAGGTCTCCCACTCGCGACGGCAGGCCGGGGCGCACGCCGGTGGCGCGCTCGACCGCATCGACGAACTTTGCCGGGTGTGCGGTCGCAAGCGTGACAATGGGGACGCCTGCCGGGATGCCCTCGGCAACACGCGCGGCGTGAAGGCCGATGGCGGTGTGCGGGTCCAGCACTTCGCCGCAGGCCTCGTAAGCCCAGCGCATGGCATTGGCCATCTGTCCGGCATCCGCGCGCTCGGAGGTGAACAGTTCTGCCGCCGATTCGCGCTGCTGGTTGGTCAGCTGCATCGCCTTGGTGGCTTCGAAGTGCTTCATCTGCCCGGCCATCGCCGAACCATCGCGACCGCAGCCGTCGAACAGCAGGCGTTCGAAGTTCGAGGAGACCTGAATGTCCATCGAAGGCGCGGCGGTGGGCGTGACGGTGCTGGCCGAATAGTCGCCAGTCGAAAGCGCGCGATGGAGGATGTCGTTGACGTTGGTGGCAACGATCAGCCGCTCGATCGGCAGGCCCATCTTGGCCGCGACATAGCCTGCGAACACGTCACCGAAGTTGCCGGTGGGGACCGAGAACGCAACCTTGCGCTGCGGCGCGCCAAGCTGGAGCGCGGCGTAGAAGTAATAGACCACCTGCGCCATGAGGCGGGCCCAGTTGATCGAGTTTACCGCAGCGATGCCGAAACGGCTTGTCATCGCGCTGTCGTTGAACATGCGCTTCACCATCGCCTGGGCGTCGTCGAAGCTGCCGTCGATGGCGATGTTGTGGACGTTGGGCGCGATGACCGTGGTCATCTGGCGGCGCTGCACGTCGGACACGCGGCCATGTGGGTGGAGCATGAAGATGTCGACCTTGGCGCGACCGGCGACCGCGTCGATGGCGGCAGAGCCTGTGTCGCCCGAGGTGGCACCGACGATGGTGATGTGATCGTCACCACGCGCGAGGAATTCCTCGAACAGCAGGCCGAGCAACTGGAGCGCGACGTCCTTGAACGCGAGAGTGGGGCCGTGGAAGAGTTCGAGCACCCACTGGGTTTCATCGAGCTGCTTGAGCGGCACTACGGCGGCGTGGGCGAAGCGGCCATAGGCCTGCTCGCACAATTCGAGCAGGCGTTCCGGCGTCAGGCAATCGCCCACGAAGGGCTGCATGATCGTCTGCGCCAGCTTGGCGTAGGGCAGCCCGGCCATCGCGGCGATCTCGTCCGCGCTGAACTGCGGCCAGGTCTCGGGCACGTAAAGACCGCCATCGGAAGCGAGGCCTGCGAGCGTGACGCCCTGGAAATCGAGCGAGGGTGCCTGCCCCCGGGTGCTGACGTACTTCATGGGTTTGCGCGGTTAGCGGCCATGGGGGCAAAGGGCAAGGATTCAGGCGTCAACCGCGCTCGCGCCAACGCTTGCGCAGGGCGAGCACGTAGATGACGAGTGCAACGCCTGCGAAAAAGAACCATTGCACGGCATAGGCGAGATGGTTGTTGGGGATGTCGTTGGGGTCGGGCCTGGCACTGGCGGTGAAACCAGGAGCGGGCGGATCGGCGATGAGGCGGGCAGTGCCGCCGATATAGGGTGCGATCAGGCCGCTGACCTTGCCGCCCTTCCAGTCAGGATGCTGCGGCCCTTGGGTCCAGCCTGCCTGAACATAGGCCGTGCGATTGCCGTCAATGCCGCACATCACGATGTGGACGTAGCCAGCCTCATCACTCGTGTTGCGACCGGAGATCGAGTTCCATTGCGAGGTGAAGCGGCAATCGACCGTGGCACGGCGAAACAGCACGGCTTCCACTTCCTCCGGGTTTGCCGAGGGGAACGAGGCCTCCACCGAATCGCTCATCGCGGTGGCATAATGCGCGAGCAGGTTCTGCTTCCTCTGGAGGCGCTCAAGCTGCCAGACGCCAAGCCCGATCATCGTCAGGACGGCAGCGATGACGATGACAGTGGAAACGATCGGCACGCGCCGCATTACAGCAGTCCTTCTCTGTCGAGTCGCGCGAACAGCGCCACTGTCTTGGCGAAGCGCAGCGCGCCGGTCACCACAATTGGCACTACGACGCCCCAAAGGGCTATCAATGCCCAGATCGGTAGCTGGATCAAATCATCAAGCTTCAATGCCGCCAGAACCAGCAAGATCGTGACCGGCAGTACGACGACGTACATGCCGCGTCCGCGTGGTTCATGACGCTCGAATTCAAGCGCGCAAGAGCCGCATTGCTCTGCCAGTGCGGCAGGCCCTGCCCACAGCCCCTTGGCGCCGCAGCGCGGGCACAAACCGAAAAGGGCAGCCTGGGTAATTCCCGGCTGCCCCTTCGTTTTCTGGCTTTCGCCGTCTGGCATCAGTGGATCTTGTAGCCCCAGCCGCCCCACACGTAGATGGCGACAAACAGGAACAGCCACACCACGTCGACGAAGTGCCAGTACCACGCGGCCGCTTCGAAACCGAAGTGCTGGCGCGGGGTGAAGTGGCCCTTGTATGCGCGGATCAGGCAAACGACCAGGAAGACCGTGCCGACAATCACGTGGAAGCCATGGAACCCGGTGGCCATGTAAAAGGCCGAGCCATAGGTGTTGGTGCCGAAGGCAAACGGTGCGTGCGCATACTCGTAAGCCTGGATCATCGAGAACACGGCGCCGAGGATGATCGTGGCCCACAGGCCCTTCTTGAGGCCTTCACGGTCACCATGGATCAGCGCGTGGTGCGCCCAGGTGAGCGTCGTGCCCGAGCAGAGCAGGATCAGCGTATTGAGCAGCGGCAGGTCGAACGGGTCCATGACCGCCTCGATCGCCTTGGGCGGCCACTGGCCACCGACCACTTCGGCCAGCGTCGAAGGAAACAGCGAGAAGTCGAAGAAGGCCCAGAACCAGCCGACGAAGAACATCACTTCCGAAGCGATGAACAGGATCATGCCGTAGCGCTGGTGAAGCTGAACGACCGGGGTGTGGTCGCCTGCGTGGGCTTCCTTGATGATCTTGCCGAACCACGAGAAGAACGTGACGATCACGCCCAGCAGGCCTGCGAAGAACACGGCATGGCCACCGGCCATCTTGTGCATGTAGAGCACGCCGCCGCTGGTCATCGTCAGCGCCGAGATGGCACCGATGAAGGGCCACACGTCGGGCGGAAGGATATGATAATCGTGGTTCTTTGCGCCGGCCATGATCGCCTCAATTCCCCCAGTCAGTCTGGTCGTAATGGCTAGCCCGCAGCAGGACGCTTCGGGCGCAGTTCACTTAGGCCTTTATCGCCGCACTTGCGCGCGGTCCAGAGGCTTTTCTGCCAAGAGAGCGATAGGCTTGCCCTCAGCAGAATTGCGGGCTTGCGCCGCGCTTTCCGGGGTCTCGTTGAACGTATAGCTCAACGTGATCTCCTCGATGTTGTTCGCGCCCGGATCGTCGAGAATCGCCGGATCCACATAATAGATCACTGGCATGCGCACGTCCTGACCCGGCGTCAGCTTCTGCTGGGTGAAGCAGAAGCACTGAATCTTGTTGAAATACTTGCCTGCCTGTTCGGGCGAGACGTTGAAGATCGCCGTGCCGGTGATCGGGCGGCCGGAAAGGTTCCGGGCCTCGAATGTCGCGATCTTGCGTTCACCGATGCGCAGGTCTTGCGTGACCTGCTGCGGCTTGAACATCCACGGAAGGCCGGGCGCGGTATTTGCGTCAAAGCGGACGCGGATCATCTTGCCTGCAACTTTCACGCCCGCGAGCTTTTCCGCATCTGCGCGCTGGGTTGTGCCACCGTAGCCGGTGACCTGACAGAACAGGCGATAAAGCGGCACCGAGGCGTAGCCTAGGCCAAGCATGGCCAGCGCCCCACCGGCCGCGATCAGGGCGACCTTGCGATTCTTCCGCGCATCCGGCGCGAGCATCGTCGCCATGTCAGTGGTTCCCCGTCACCTGCGCGGCGATTTTCACGATGGAGATCGCGAAGAAAAGGATCGCGAGCGAGCCGAGCACGATGCCCATGACCTTGTTGCGGCTGCGCTGCCGGGCCCGATAGAGCTCGGATTCTTCCTTGGAGAGATGCACGTGATCGAGGGGGTCGTTCATCATTGCCAGCCTTGGACAGTGGCAAGCCGGTCCCCCGCCAGCATGCCGAAAAGGACGAAAAGGTACAGGATCGAGTATCCGAACAGCCGCTTCTCCGGCAGCATCTTGTCGTCCGGACCTGTCTCGCGAAGCCCGACCTTGATCGAGAGCAGCACGAAGACCAGACCCAGCACCAGCGCGGAAACGCCATAGACCCAGCCCGTGCCGCCGATCCACCAAGGTGCGAGCGTGACTGGCAGAAGGAACAGCGCGTAGATCAGGATCTGGCGGCGGGTTGACTTCTCACCCGCCACCACTGGCATCATCGGGATGCCGACCTTGGCGTAATCGATCTGCACGAACAGGGCTAGTGCCCAGAAGTGTGGTGGCGTCCACATGAAGATGATCAGGAACAGCAGCACCGGCATCAGCGTGATGTCGCCCGTGACTGCTACCCAGCCGATCAGAGGCGGAAACGCCCCTGCCCCGCCACCGATCACGATGTTCTGCGGTGTGCGCGGCTTTAGCCAGACCGTGTAGATCCAGGCGTAGTAGAAGATCGAGAAAGCGAGAATCGCAGCAGCGAGCCAGTTCACGCCCAGCCCCATGATCACGATCGAAGCGCCAGACAGCGCAAAGCCGAAGTCACGGGCCGATGTGGGGTCCATGCGACCCGACGGAAGCGGACGCTTGGAGGTACGCTTCATCCCCGCATCGAGATCGGCTTCCCACCACATGTTGAGCGCGGCCGCGCCACCGGCACCGATGGCGATGCACAGGATGGCGGTGAAGGCGAGGACGGGGTGTATCTCGCCCGGAGCGGCAAGAAGGCCGCACAGGCCGCTGAAGATGACGAGCGTCATCACGCGCGGCTTGGTCAGCGCGAAGAAATCGCGCCACTCCGCGGGCAGGGCTACGGTCGAGCCAAGGGGGGGTGCAGAATCCATGATTGGCCGCGCCTATACGCGCAGCGGACGTTCATGGAAAGCGAAAGGGGACGAGGCGAGCCGACACCCAAAAGGGCTGTCCCTGCAGCAATGCAGCGGCAACGAAAAAGGCCCCCGGATCGTGCTCCGGAGGCCCTTTCGTGTCTCAGCCCTTGGGCCAACGACTGGCTCAGTGTGCGTGAGCTACGTCGTCGATCACCGGCAGGGTTTCGAACTGGTGGAACGGCGGGGGCGAGGACAGGGTCCACTCCAGCGTCGTCGCACCTTCGCCCCAGTAGTTGGCTTCAGCCTTCTTGCCCGCAAGGAAGGCGTAGAGGATGTTGATGAAGAAGATCACGATCGAGACGGCCATGATGACGTAGCCGATCGAAGCGATCTTGTTCCAGTACGAGTAGGCCATTGCGTAGTCGGGATAGCGACGCGGCATGCCCTGGACCCCGAGGAAGTGCATCGGGAAGAAGATCAGATTCACGCCGACGAAGAAGATCCAGAACTGCAGGTGGCTCAGGAACTCGGAGTGCATGCGGCCGCTCATCTTCGGGAACCAGTAGAAGAACCCGGCGAAAAGCGAGGTCACCGCGCCCAGCGACAGCACGTAGTGGAAGTGCGCGACCACGTAGTAGGTGTCGTGCAGGTTATCGTCCACGCCGCCGTTCGCCAGCACAACGCCGGTGACGCCGCCCACGGTGAACAGGAAGATGAAGCCGATTGCCCATACCATCGGCGACTTGAACTCGAGGCTGCCGCCCCACATCGTCGCGATCCACGAGAAGATCTTGATGCCGGTCGGCACCGCGATGACCATGGTTGCGGCGGTGAAGTACATCTTTGTGTTCACGTCGAGGCCGGTGGTGTACATGTGGTGTGCCCACACGATGAACCCGACCACGCCGATCGCGACCATGGCGTAGGCCATGCCGAGGTAGCCGAACACCGGCTTCTTCGAGAAGGTCGAGATGATCTGGCTGATGATGCCGAAGCCCGGCAGAATCATGATGTACACTTCGGGGTGGCCGAAGAACCAGAACAGGTGCTGATAGAGAACCGGATCACCACCGCCGGCAGGATCGAAGAACGTCGTGCCGAAGTTACGGTCGGTCAGCAGCATGGTGATGGCGGCGGCCAGAACCGGCAGTGCCAGCAGCAGCAGGAACGCGGTGACCAGCACCGACCATACGAACAGTGGCATCTTGTGCAGGGTCATACCCGGCGCGCGCATATTGAAGATGGTGGTGATGAAGTTGATCGCGCCCAGGATCGAGCCAGCGCCCGAAAGGTGGAGCGAGAAGATCGCGAAGTCGACAGCAGGACCGACCGAACCCGAAGTGGAGAGCGGTGCGTAGACCGTCCAGCCCGTACCAGCGCCAATACCGGTGCCACCCGGCATGAAAGCCGAGAGCATGAGGGAGCAGAAGCCCACGAACGTCAGCCAGAACGAGACGTTGTTCATGCGCGGGAAGGCCATGTCCGGCGCGCCGATCATGATCGGAACGAACCAGTTCCCGAAGCCGCCGATGATCGCGGGCATGACCATGAAGAACACCATGATCAGGCCGTGCGCGGTGATCAGCACGTTCCACATGTGGAGCGTCTGGTTGAAATCGGCAGCATTGCCGCCGACGAAGTTGGTCCACCAGCCGAGGTACTGGATACCCGGCTCGGCCAGTTCGGCGCGCATGATGCCCGACACGGCTCCGCCGATGATCCCCGCGAAGATCGCGAAAATCAGATAGAGCGTACCGATGTCCTTGTGGTTGGTGGACATGAACCAGCGGGCAAAGAAGCCCGGCTTGTGGTCATGATCGTGGTCGTGCGCATCGTGATGCGCATCGAAACCTTCGTTTGCGGGAATGGTGGCCATCTCGGTCAAACCTTGTCCATGAACTTCGCGTCAGGCGGCAGGGGCGGCAGGAGCCGCACCCACGGTGCCGCCGGGCTGGGTCTTCACCCAGGCCTCGAACTTGTCGCGCGGCAGGGCTTCCACCGCGATCGGCATATAGCCATGACGGGCGCCGCACAGCTCGGAACACTGGCCGTAATAGAGGCCCGGCTCCTTGATGAAGAGCACCTTCTCGTTGATACGGCCCGGAACGGCGTCGAGCTTGAACCACAGCGACGGCACGGCAAAGGCGTGGATCACGTCCGAACCGATGGTCTGGATGCGGATCGGCTCGCCAACGGGAACGACCATGCGATTGTCGACCGCGAGGTGGCCCGGCTCACCGGCCTTGAGCGCATCTTCTTCCGACAGCATGTTCGAAATGACTTCGAAACCGCCGTTATCGGGATAAGTGTAGCCCCAGTACCACTGGTACCCGGTAACCTTGACCGTGACCGCACCCTTAGGAGCAGGCTCGTATTGATGAGCGAGCAGCCTGATCGACGGAACAGCGATGACCACAAGGATCAGCACCGGAACCAGCGTCCAGACGACTTCAATCAGCGTGTTGTGGCTGGTCTTGGAAGCGACCGGGTTCGCACGCTTGTTGAAGCGGGCAGCCACAATCACCAGAAGGATCAGCACGAAGATCGAGATCGCGACGATGATCGGCATGAGGATCACGTCGTGCATCCACAGCGCCTGTTCGCCAGTCGGCGAGTACTGGTCCTGGAAGGTCCAGCCCTTGTCCACCGGCTGACCCTTGCCGGGCGTCGGCTTCATCGGGGAGTAGTACCCCTTGTCAACCGGAGCGGCTTCGGCAGCGGCGGCAGGAGCCGCAGCAGCGGTAGCAGGCGCGGCGGCAGCAACGGCTGCCGAATCGCTGGCTACAGCCGCAGGCGCCTCAGCAGCAGCCGGCGTAGCCGGTGCAGCAGCCATCGCCTGAGCTCCGAAAGTCAGCGCAGCAGCGACGCCAAGGGTCCGGCCAAATGTCCGGAAAGCTTTGCCCATGGAACGGGCGGTATCGGCAAGACTCATCGTCAAAGTTTCCGCTTTTTCCCTGTTTGCGCGCTTGTTGCGCTGCATCAGGAAGGTGCTCTCGCCCCTTCCCTAAGTCCCTCGATTGGAGCGGCCTATACGCGTAGCTGTCACAAGCCTCAAGCCGCAGAACGCATATTTTTCATGGGGCTTCCATGGCCATTCGGGCAAGGCGGTAACACTCGGTTACACATGGGTTCGAAAAGGGTTGCCCCGGGCGCGGGCAAGGGCCATTTGCGGTGCATTGCAGCAGTATTTCAGGCAGAACGATGCTCGAAGACGAGATCCTTTCCGAATTCCGCGCCAGCCAAGCCCTGCTCGAGGGACACTTCCTCCTCTCATCGGGCCGGCACAGCGCACATTATCTTCAGTGCGCGCGCGTCCTGATGGACCCGATGCGCGCATCGCGCCTTGCTGCGGCAACCGCACAGAAGATTCCGCGCGAGCTTCGCCAGCAGATCCAGAAGGTCGTGGCGCCAGCGATGGGCGGCGTGATCATCGGCCATGAGATGGGTCGCGCGCTCGGAGTCGAGGCGATGTTCGTCGAGCGTCCCACTGGCACGTTCGAGCTGCGCCGCGGGTTTTCGCTCAACCCGGGCGAGAAGGTGCTGATGGTCGAAGACGTGGTCACCACCGGGCTTTCCAGCCGCGAGGCGATCAAGGCGATCGAGGAAGCTGGCGGCGTGGTGATTGCGGCTGCGTCTCTGGTCGACCGTACGGCAGGCAGCGTCGATCTCGGCGTGCCCTTCTTCCCGCTCGTCGCGCTGAACTTCCCGACTTACGCACCAGACGAGTTGCCGCCCGAACTCGCGGCGACTGAAGCGGTAAAGCCAGGCAGCCGGGCCAAGCCCTGATGAACGTGCTTGTACCGGGCCGCCTCCGCCTCGGCGTCAATATTGATCACGTGGCGACGATCCGCAACGCGCGCGGCGGGGATCATCCCGATCCCGTGCGCGCGGCGGAGATCGTTGCCAGCGTCGGCGGAGACGGCATCACTGCACATTTGCGCGAAGATCGCCGACACATCCGCGACGAGGACCTTGCGCGGATTCAGGCGGCAACCAACCTGCCGTTGAACCTCGAAATGGCGGCGACGGACGAGATGGTCGAGATAGCGCTGCGTCACAAGCCGCATGCCGCCTGCATCGTGCCCGAACGGCGCGAGGAACGCACCACCGAAGGCGGGCTGGACGCTGCAGGCCAGCATAACCGACTCGCACCGATCGTTTCGCGCCTCAGAGATGCAGGCATCCGCGTCAGCCTGTTCATCGCCCCCGAAGCGCGCCAGATCGAAGCTGCAATGAAGCTCGGCGCGCCAGTGGTTGAACTCCACACTGGTGAATACGCCCACGCGGATGGCGAGCAGCGCGCAGTGGAACTCAGGCGGATTGCAGATATGGCCGCACTCGCTGCTCGCAATGGGATCGAGCCGCATGCAGGCCATGGGCTGACTTATGAAAACGTTCAGCCGATTGCAGCGATACCGCAGCTCGCGGAGCTGAACATAGGGCATTACCTTATAGGCGAGGCGATCTTCGTCGGGCTGGAGAGCGCGGTCCGGAGGATGCGCGACCTGATGGATGAGGCTCGGTGAAGGCGATCGCATGATCATCGCCATCGGCTCTGACCTCTGCAACATTGAACGCATCCAGAACTCGCTGGATCGCTTCGGCGAGCGGTTCATCAACCGCGTATTCACCGATGTGGAAAAGGCGAAAGCCGCGCGCCGCCCGTATACCATGGCCGGAACGCTGGCGAAGCGGTTTGCAGCCAAGGAAGCTTTCTCCAAGGCGGTTGGAACCGGGTTCAAAGCCGGGGTGTTCATGAAAGACATCGGGGTGGTCAACGCCAAGTCCGGTGCGCCCACTCTCGCGCTGACCGGCGGTGCAGCAGCCCGCCTTGCCGCCATCACGCCCGAGGGATACCAAGCCGTTGTCCACCTTACACTGACCGACGATCATCCCTGGGCACAGGCCTTCGTGGTGATCGAGGCCCGCCCCCTTCCTGAAAAGCTCGACGCTTGACCGAACAGCCGTCCGACCATTCGCCCGAACAGGTCTCCCCTCCCCCACCCCCGCCCGGCGGCGTGGATTGGTGGGCCGAGATTCGAGGGCTCTTCCTAATGCTGCTAGCAGTGGTCACCTTCCACAGCCTGATAGCGAAGCCCTTCTACATCCCGTCGATCTCGATGATGCCCAACCTGCTGGTGGGCGACCGGCTGATCGTCTCGAAGTATCCCTATGGATGGTCGTGGGTCTCGGCCTCGTTCCACGTCCTGCCGCGCGGGCAGGAGCGAATTCTGCCGCGGACGCCGGAGTACGGCGACATCGTCATCGCGGTTCCACCTGACCGTGATGAGGACTACATCAAGCGCGTTGTGGCTCTTCCCGGAGACCGAATCGCGGTGATCCACGGCCAGATCATCCTAAACGGCAAGCTCGTGCCGCAGCAGGCGGAGCCACCGGTACAGATTCCGGCGGACCCGCAACTGAGCTGCGATGGCGCGCCTTGCTACGACATGTTCGAACGCTACCAGACGCGGCTTGCCGATGGGCGCGAAGTCTATGAGTTGCCCGCCTTTCGCGAGACATTGCCCAACGGCGCGAGCTACGTGATCATCGATCACATGGACCAGATGCTGGACAACTATCCGGAAACGCGCGTGCCTGAAGGCCATGTCTTCCTGATGGGCGACAACCGTGACCATTCGGCAGACAGCCGTGCTCCGATCGAGGAACGGGGACTCGGCGGACCGGTGCCGCTTGCCAATGTCGGCGGGCGAGCGGAATTCGTCACGTTCTCGCTCGATGGCAGCGAAAACTGGAACCCGGCGACGTGGTGGCCTGCCTTGCGCGACGGCCGTGCGTGGACCAGACTGCGGCCTGAAATTCGGCGCCAGCCTCTACCCGATGGCAAAACAGGGGAGCCTTGAAACGCATGGACGAGACGAGCCCGGCAACGAGTACCGGCCCGACCGACATCACTGACGATCTGGTCCGCCGCGAGGCCAAGAAAGCCACGGTCTGGCTCGGAATCGCCGGGTTGTTTGCTCTGGCAGTGATGCTCGCTCAGCCGATCATGGTGATCATCGGCGGCGTGGTCTTTGCAGCAATGATTGATGGTGGGCAGCGCTTGATTGCGCGCGCCGCACCTTGGCTGCCGCGCGGTGTGCGGATCACCCTCGTCCTTCTTGGTGCTTTCGCCTTCCTTATCTGGCTTGTCATCTTTGCCGGCGGGCAGATCGCGGAGCAGGCCGCACAGTTGCCCCAAGTGATCCAGACCCAGATCAGCAATCTCACGCTTTGGGCGCAAGGCCACGGCATTTCCATGCAAAGCTTCGATCTGCAAGGCATTGCCAGTCAGGTGCTGGGCAGCGTCGGGCAGGTGACGCGGGCATTGGGGGGTATCTTTGGCGGCTTCACCACAGCTTTCCTGATCTTCATCCTCTCGATCTACTTCGTGCTGGAGCCGGACTTGTACCGGCGCGGCGTGGCCTGGCTGCTGCCGGAAGACAGCCGCGAGCAATGGGAAGGCACCGCACTGCGCATGGGCAAGTCGCTGCGCATGCTGCTGTTCGGACGACTCATTGGCATGGCTGTCGAAGGCGTGGCCACCTGGGCACTGCTTGCGTGGTGGGGCGTGCCGATGGCGGCACTGCTGGGCCTGCTGACCGGGCTGCTGGCGTTCCTGCCCAACATCGGCGCACCGATCTCGGGTGCGCTGATGATCATGGTCGGCTTCTCTGGCGGGACGGAGATGGGTCTGTTCTGCATCGCGGTCTACGTGATCGTGCAGACGGTCGATGGAAACATCATCGTGCCGATGGTGGCCAAGCGTACTGCCGATCTTGCACCTGCGCTGGTCTTGGGAGCACAGCTCATGTTCGGGTTGCTGTTCGGCATCCTCGGCCTGATGCTTGCCGACCCGATCGTTGCCATGCTCAAGATCGCACTTGAGCGGCAGGCAGAGCGCAACGACGCAAAGCGCAATCCAGCCTGAAAGTCCGCTACTGATGGCCCGCAAGTTCCTCTATCTTATCGCTTTGCTTGCCGTGATGGTCATTGCAGCGCTATTCGCGCTGCGCATCTGGCAGAACGAACTCAGCCGCTTCGCGTTCGTACCGCGCGTGGCTTACGCCCGACTCGATCCGCTGCCCGCAGATGCCTATGCCGGCAACCGGATGTGGCTTGCCCGCCCTGGTCTGGGTGCCAACGATCCTGCACAGTGGCTCCCCGAAGGAGTGAAGAAGAGCGTCGGTCCGGGCAAATCTGCCGCAGTGTTCTTCATTCATCCGACCAGCTATCTCGCGCGCGAACGCTGGAACGGCCCGCTCGACGATAACGATACGAATCGCCGCGCGACCTATTTCGTCCAAGGCATGGCCTCTGCCTTCAATGAGCAGGCGCAGGTATGGGCACCGCGCTATCGGCAGGCCGCCTTCGGTGCATTTCTCACCGACAAGGCCGAGGGCGAGCTGGCCTTGGATACAGCCTACCTCGATGTCCGGCAGGCCTTTGACGCCTTTCTGGCAGCAACGCCGTCTGATGTTCCGATCGTGCTGGCGGGGCACAGTCAGGGCGCACTTCACCTGATGCACCTTTTGAAGGATCGTGTTGCCGGAACACCTCTGGCCGCCCGGGTCGTGGCGGCCTACCCGATCGGGTGGCCGATCTCCGTAGAGCATGACCTGCCCGCCCTTGGCCTGCCAGCTTGCAGCAGGAGCGATGCCACTGGCTGCATCATGGCTTGGTCGAGCTTTGCGGAACCAGCCGACCCGCAACTTGTGCTGGAGGCGTATCGCACGCGCCCCGCGCTTGACGGAAAGGCCAAGGATGCAAGGCCCGTGCTTTGCACCAACCCGCTTATTGGGAGCATTGGCGGACAGGCGCCCGCTTCGGCCAACCTCGGCACGCTCAAACCCAGCAAGGACCTGAAGAGTGGCGAGATGATCGCCAAGGCCGTCCCTGCCCGCTGCGATGTCGGCACCGGCTTGCTGATGATCGGAGACCCGCCGGATCTCGGGCCTTTCGTCCTGCCAGGCAATAATTACCACGTCTATGACATCCCGCTGTTCTGGGCGAACCTGCGCGCAGACGTCGGACGGCGGACCGCAGCTTGGGAAAAGGCACGCGGAGAGGCCGCAAGGTGATCACCCAGTCCGCCCTTTCAATGCGCGATCTACTTCCCGAGGGTGGCGTGCTGATGGGTCTCGACACGGGCACGAAGACCATCGGCATTGCCCTGTGCGATCGGGATTGGCGATTCGCCACGGCAGGCAAGACGATCAAACGAAGCAAGTTCATGGCGGACAAGGCCAGCCTCACCGCATTGATCGCCGAGCGCGATGTGCGCGGTCTGGTTATCGGACTACCGCTCAACATGGATGGTTCGGAAAGCCCGCGCTCGCAAGGCGCGCGGGCCATTGCGCGCAATCTTGAGGATATCGGTCTGCCCATCCTGCTCTGGGACGAACGCTGGACCACGCAGGCCGCTGAACGCGCAATGATCGAGCAGGATTTCAGCCGAGCCAAGCGGGCCGAACGAATCGATTCCCATGCTGCTGCGCTGATCCTTCAGGGAGCCATCGACGCGCTTGCGGGGAGTGCATTTTAACCAAGCGCTTAATCCGCTTGTATTCGTGCTGTGGGTGCGGCAGTGAAATTCCGATGGACAGCAAGCCTGACAGCACTGGTGGCCGCCCCGCGATACCGCCGGGCCTGAATTTCGATCCGTCAAAGTTCGGCAAGTTCATGACGCGCCATGGCCATACCGGCTTCATCGGCATGCAGTACCGCACGCATGGCGAGAACTGGGTCGAACTGGCCTTACCGTGGCGAGAAGACCTTGTCGGCGATCCCGAAACCGGCGTTCTTGCGTCCGGCCCAATCATCAGCCTGCTCGACAACGCAACTTCGATGTCGGTTTGGGCACTGCGTGGCGGGTTTCGTCCTCAGGTAACTCTTGACCTGCGAGTGGACTATGTCCGGGCCGCGACGCCCGGAAAGACGATCATCGCATGGGCCGAATGCTATCAGTTGAAGAAGTCTATGGCATTCGTCCGGGGCATTGCCCACGATGGCGACATTGCCGACCCGGTAGCGCATGCAGCCGGAATCTTCATTCAGGTCGAAGCTGACGGCTGGTCTCGCGATCCGGAGAAGACGACGTGACGGATCAGGCAAGAATGCTGTCAGACCGTCTCCCGCCCTATGCGCGTTCGATGGGCATGCGGGTAGCGGGATTGCTCGACGGGGCTCCGCTTCTGGCCATGGACTTCTCCGACCGCGCGATGGGCCGTCCCGGCTATCTTCATGGCGGGGCCATTGCGGGCATGCTCGAGATTGCCGCCATCATGGCTCTGCACGCCGAACTGGGCGAGGAAGACACGATGGTCAGCATCAAGCCGGTGAACATCTCGGTCGAGTACCTGAGGGGGGGCATCACGGTCGAAACTTTCGCGCGCGGGGAAGTGATCCGTGCAGGACGGCGCATCGCCAACGTACGCGCCGAAGCATGGCAAGCGGACCGGGCCAAGCCGCTTGCCAGTTGCTGGATGAATTTCCTGCTCAAGCCGAAAGGCTAGGGTCCCTAGTCCTCGACCACCTTCAACAGCTTGCGTTCGAGCGGGGAGAGAACGCCTGCGAGGTCGTGGCCGCGCTTGAGCACTTGGCCCGCCTCGCCGAACAGCGCCCACATGCCTTGCTTGCCGCGCAGCGAAGGGCGCTTTTCGATGCGGGCAGTAGGGCGCTCGGCCGTGCGCTTGAAGGCCGCAAAAACGGCTGCATCCTTGCCAAAGTCCATCGCATAATCACGCCAGAAGCCTGCCGCGACCATCCTCCCATAGAGATCGAGGATTTTCAGCAGTTCAAGCCTTTCGAAGCCGATCTGCTGAACGGCACGCGCAGCGGGAAAGGGCACCACGCTGCCGGGAGTTCTCGCATCCGGCCCACCCAAGCTCAGCGGCGCGTCCTCCGGCCCACGGTGGTGGGGGTTGGCGCAGGAGTTTCACCGTCCTGCGCCGCGATCAACGCAGCAACCTGTGCTTTGAGCAGGGCCAATTCGGCTTCGAGTTCGTCAACCCGCGTGCCGCCATTGGGTTCGCACGGCTCCTTGCAGGGAGTGCCGTAGGGGATAAACTCCTTGAGCCACGTTTCGGCGGGCACGAGGGTGGAGCGGGCTTTGAGACCGACCATCGTCGCGCCTTCGGGCACGTCATCAGTCACGACGGCATTGGCGCCAACGCGGGCGCGGGGTCCGACTGTAATAGGGCCGAGTATCTGGGCCCCGGAACCGATGATCGCATTGTCACACAGCGTCGGATGGCGCTTGCCAGGCACACCGTTTGCCGGATTCGTACCGCCGAGCGTGACGCACTGGTAGATCGTGACATTGTCGCCAATCTCCGCGGTCTCGCCGATCACGGTGAAGCCATGGTCGATGAACAAGTGCTTCCCGATCTTGGCGCCCGGATGAATGTCGATGGCGGTTACGAAACGGGAGAAATGGTTGACCAGACGAGCGAGAAAATAGAGCTCGGCCTCGAACAACCAATGAGCGATGCGATGGAAACCAATCGCCCACAGGCCCGGGTACAGCAGGATTTCCCACCGCGAACGCGGCGCAGGATCGCGTGAGCGGATCGAGTCCAGATAGGCAATCAGGCCGTCAAACATGCCCCAATTCTCTCTCTTTCAACCGCTTAAAGCAAGCGCGGTTGGAATTCCCCTGTCCGCTCGGCCAATGCGTCGCGAACCAGCGATATGGTGACGGGTGATTTACGCTCAAGAGACAGACGGTCAAGAGTTTCAATCAGCAACTCGATTTCTGCATGCGCGCGTTCCACTCTGGGCAACAGATAGGCCAGCACCTGCTCACCCAGAACTAGCCCGCGCCGCGCCGAATGTTCCACGATCAGGCCTGCAACAAGCTCGTCGTCCGGCGGCCCGATCTCGATCAGCAATGCCGAACCCAGTCGCGAGGCAAGGTCGGGCAGCGCGACTTTCCAAGCACCCGGCGCCCTGTCGCTCACCAGCAACAGCGGCCGTCCATCGGCCTGCGCCCGGTTCCAGCGATGGAAAACGTCATTCTCCGGGAGCGAATCGGCGCCATCCATCACTTCGCCTGCGCCGCTCTCGGCAAACCAGCGGGCGAGCAGGCTCTTGCCCGAGCGTGGCGGCCCTGCAAGAATCGCGGTGCGGAACGGCCAGCGGTCGGCAGACTGCAGCGCCTCGATCACGGGCGCGAGGCTGCAGCCCATGACCACGGTCTCGGCTCCGCGCGCTGTCACCAGCGGAAGGGCAATCTGCGACGACATTTCCCGCTTATACGCTCGAATTGCCGTTTTGGTTACTTGCGGATCGAAAGGGCGCCAGCCCCCACGGTTACTCGCCAGCCCTGCGCGCGCAGGGCGGCAGCTAGAGCATCGATATCGCCTGCGTAGGTTACCCGCATCACCGATGTGCCACCGATGGCAATCGAAGAGGAAACCGCGCTTTTCACGCCGGCGACGCCGCGTACAGCGGCCATCCCAGCATCGACAGCAGCGCCATCGGACGTCGCGAACTGGATCGTCACAGTCGTCGTCGCTGCCGTGCTTGCGCTGGTAGTGGGTGTCGCCACTGGTGCTGCGTCGGGACCGGCCGCCTGCGTCGAAGCGACGACCGGACCTGCCGTGGCGAGAGTCTGCTCGATCAGCCTGGGGTCGATCTCCGCAGCCATGTTCAGCGTCGGATCGGGCTTCAGCGTGCCTGCAATCAGCGCCTGCGTGTAAATCCCGTCGAGTCGGCCAATCGCCTGTTCGAGCATCGTGGGGACATCAGCCTCGCTCTTTGCGGTGAGAGTAAAGCTGCCGAGAAAACGATTGTCCGGGCCATAGCGCGCCGTGAACGTGCCGTTCACCGGGCCACCGGGGAACTGCCGCTCCAGCCGCGCGATCGGCATGATCACGTCGGACGCACCAAATTCGTCAAGAATCAGGCGCCACCAGTTGCGACTGCGCCGATCCAGCTGGCCCGCCGTCAGCAACAGCGAATCGGAGCCCGCGCCGGCCGGACGAACATAGTCGATTGCACTGCTGCCGGTACGATACTCGGCCCAGGCCTTCTGCCAGGGCGTGCGCGTCTCGAATACGGTGGCAACCCCGCCCTGATAGAGCACGGGAATGACCAGCAGCGGTGCCGAGCGCGCCTTCACGCCCGTCATACCGAGCCGCTCGCCGGTCCGCGCACGGTCGAAGATCACCCCAAGCGTGGCGATGTACCGACGCGGGCCGATCTGCTCGCGCTCCACCACGACGGCAGAAACCATCGATTCGATGGTCGAATCATCAAGCCCAGGCGCTGCCCCGCCGCTGCCATTGGTCTCCCACAACTTGGCCCACGCCTTGCGCTGCGCCTCGCGCCAGCCCTTGTTGCGGGCATCCTCTGCGTTGTCGCCGCTGACGTTGACCGCGATTCCGCGAACCTCGTAATCGCCGTTGCTGGCAATCGGCGGAATGCCGCGATCACCTTCGATCTGCGCCAAAAGCGCAGCACCACCGGCACCCGCGATGAGGGCAAGAGCGAGGCCCATGGCCCTGCGGTTCTTCGCTTTTTCGAAAGGCAGGCGCAGGGCGACCAAGGGAACTCCAATTGCAATGAGGCCGCACATTCGGGGACAAACCGGCCTTGCTCTCGGCTTTTGCCCAAAGGCAAGTGGAAATCCAAGCGAGAAAGCGCTAGGCGCGCGCTCCATGAGCGACGACCAGAACAAGCCCGAGAGCTACAGCTACGCCAAGGCCGGCGTGAACATTGCCGCTGGCAACGCGCTAGTGAAGGCCATCGGCCCACTCGCGAAGGCGACCGCACGCCCCGGCGCCGATGCCGAACTGGGCGGTTTCGGCGGCTTCTTCGACCTCAAGGCAGCGGGCTACAAGGACCCGCTGCTGGTTGCGGGCAACGATGGCGTAGGCACCAAGGTCAAGCTCGCCATCGACCATGACCGCCACGACCAGATCGGCATCGACCTCGTTGCGATGTGCGTGAACGACCTGATCGTGCAGGGCGCCGAGCCGCTGTTCTTTCTCGACTACTTCGCCACCGGTCGCCTCGACAATGGCGTGGCCGAGCGCGTCGTGGCCGGCATCGCCGAAGGCTGCAAGATCGCCGGATGCGCGCTGATCGGCGGCGAAACCGCAGAAATGCCGGGCATGTACGCCGATGGCGACTACGACCTTGCAGGCTTCTGCGTCGGAGCGGTCGAACGCGGAGAGCAGTTGACCGGTGACCGCGTGGCAGCTGGCAACGTGTTGCTTGGGCTCGCGTCCTCGGGCGTTCATTCCAACGGCTATTCGCTGGTGCGCCGTCTCGCTGCCGACAAGGGCTGGAAGCTCGACCGCCCCGCCCTGTTCGACAACGAGCGTCTGCTGATCGACTATCTGATCGAGCCGACCCGCATCTACGTGAAGAGCCTGCTGCCCTTCATTCGCTCAGGCAGAATCAACGCGCTGGCCCACATCACCGGTGGTGGCCTGCTCGAAAACGTGCCCCGCGTTCTGCCCAAAGGCCTGCACGCCCGCATCGATGCTGACAGCTGGGAGCAGAGCCGCCTAATGGCCTTCCTTCAGGCTCAGGGGAATATCGAGCCTGAGGAAATGGCCCGCACCTTCAACTGCGGCATCGGCATGATCCTCGCCGTGGAACCAGAGCAAGTCGATTCGCTCAGTGCAGACCTGACCGCAGCCGGAGAGACGGTCTATCGCGTCGGCGAGATCGTTGCGGGCGAGAAGGGCTGCACGGTTACCGGCAGCGTCGAGACCTGGTCGGCGCGCGAAGCGTGGGAAGCGACGCATCTTGGCTGATCGCGTTCCCGTCGCCGTCTTCATATCGGGAAGCGGCACCAACATGGCCGCGCTGCTCTATGCCAGTCGTGCGGCGGATTGCCCTTACGAAATCGTTCTGGTGCTTTCGAACAACCCGGAAGCCTCGGGCCTCAAGCTGGCCGAGGCCGAAGGTGTGGCGACGTTCTGCCTGCCTCACAAGGGCATCCCGCGGCCTGAACATGACGCACTCATGGAAGCCGAAGTGCTCAAGGCGGGAGCCCGCTACATCGCGCTGGCGGGTTACATGCGCATTCTCAGCCCCGAGTTCGTCGGGCGCTGGGAGGGACGGATGCTCAACATCCACCCATCGCTGCTGCCCAAGTACAAGGGCCTGCACACCCACGACCGCGCAATCGAGGCGGGTGACAGCCACGGCGGATGCACGGTCCATCTTGTTACGGCGGAACTCGACGATGGCCCGATCCTTGGCCAGACGCCGGTGGCGATTATTCCCGGAGATACCGGCGACAGTCTCGCCGCCCGTGTCCTGTTTGCCGAGCACCAGCTCTATTCGCGCACGCTCGCCGCTTACGTCGCGCGTGAGCGCAGCGCGGACTGGCTCCTGGAGAAGGTTCGCGCTCTGACCGCAGCACTTCCCGAGGTCGAGGAACGCGAAAGCCATGGCGCTCCCGGATGGCGTGTCGGTGGCAAGTATTTCGCCTACTTCAACGACCAGCATCATGGCACGCCGCATGTCGCCCTATTGGTCAAGACCAGCGGACAGGACGAACTGGCCGCGCTGATCGAGCAGGACGAGGACACCTGGTTCCGCCCTGCCTACTATGGCGCGAGTGGCTGGGCAGGATTGATTCTCAACCGCCCGGACGTGGACTGGGATCACGCTGCCGATTGGCTGCGCCGAAGCTGGGCTGCAGTCGCTCCGCGTCGCCTTGCCGCAATGATGGAATTCTGAGGGCAAAATGGCGCTCACCACGATCCAGCGAATCTACGCACACGCAGGACTGCAATCGTTTGTAGAGGCAAGCGGTGGCCTGTTCGTGGTGGGCTTCCTGATAAAGCAAGGGCTCAGCCCCTCGCTGGCGCTAGCAAGCTTCGCGCTGGTCCTGCTCTCGCGCTTCGCCTTGCGAGCGGCGGTCCTGCCGGTGGCCTATGCCTATGGCTTGCGGACGGTGCTGCTGCTCGGCGTCGGGATTCGCGCAGTGTCTTTCCTGATGCTGCCGCTCGTCTCCGGGCTTAGCCCGATGCTTGTGGCCTATATCGTGGTCTCCGGCCTCGGCAGCGTACTCTACTGGACCGGTTACCACGCCTATGTGTCTGCCGCGGGCGACAACGAGGCGATGGGCAAGCAGGTGTCGATCCAGCAGGCGACGACTGCAGCCGTGGGGATCGTGGCTCCAGTAGCCGGAGGATTCCTGCTCTCATGGGCGGGGCCGGTTGCGGGTTTCGCCGTGATTGCCGCGATCCAGCTTCTCGCCGGCCTTCCCCTTTTCGGGGCGGCCAATCCGGAAATTCCCCGTGAGAGCCGGGCCGATCCGACCATCGTCCGCAACGGTCGGCGCATCTACTTTGCCGAGGGCCTGCAGGCAGGTTGCTCGGTGGTGGTATGGAATCTCGCGCTTTTCGTGACGCTTGGCCAGAGCTTCGAGAGCTTCGGCGGAGCGATGGCGTTGGCGGGCATAGGAGCGGCGGCAGGAAGCCTGCTGATCGGGCGCCTGATCGACCGCGGACGCGGTACGCATTCGCTTGCGCTTGCCTATGGGTTCGGCGCGGCCGTGCTCCTGATCAAGGCAATGGCCTGGTCGTCTCCCCTTCCCGCGCTCATAGCCACCGCGCTCGGCGCGCTCGCAATGCCGATGTTGGCAACGGCAATGCTCTCGCCCCTCTATGCCATGGCCCAGCGCTCCCAATGCACACTGCGTTTCAACATGGCGACCGAAGGCGGCTGGGATCTGGGCTGTTCCACGGCCGCTATCGCGGCTGCCCTGATTCTCGCAGGCGGATTTGGCTACAGCCTGCCCATCCTGCTCGGCCTGCTTGGCATCGCCACGATCGCCTGGGGCCTGACCCGGTGGTATCGCGGCGAGAGTGGCATTACCGCCTAGATCTCGCTCGCCGACACCTGTGGGCGGCTTTCCCGGGTGCCACGATAGCGTACCGAGGGATCGTTGACGTCGCCGGCGATTACAACATGGTCGTTGTGCACCTCGAGCAACTCACCCGCGAATGGCATGTCCTCGAACATCGGGTTCCCGACAATGCGGTAGCTGACAGTTTCGCCGACCTTGAACGTCGCGGCGTCAAAATTGAACGCAAAGGGGCAATCGCCCCCACCCATTCCCTGCATGCGAATCTCCCTTGGCAAACCGCGTAACAAAAAGGGCCGCCGGAGTGAACCGACGGCCCGATGAGGTTACCCTTTCGGGGTGGATCAGAATTCGTAGCCCAAGGTGACGCCGTAGGTGCGCGGCGGCATCAGCGTGCCACCGATGGTGCGGCTCGTGGCCACCGCATAGCTGCCCGCCCAGACCAGTTCATTGGTCAGGTTGCGCACCCACAGGTTGACCGAAGTCCGGTCGTCCGAGTGGCGGTACTTCACGTTGGCATCGACCATCACATAAGCGTCAGCGGCCATGCGATCGTCGTTGAACTCAGTGTGGTACTGCTTCGAACGATACGAGACGTTCGTGCCGAACACCACGCTTGCACCGCTCGAAAGATCGGCAGTGTAGGTCGGGTTGAAGTTCAGCGTCCACTTCGGGCTCATGCGGGTGGCATTGCCTGAGAGATCCTCGTCAGGCAGCGCCGCGCCGCCGGGACCGAAGAGGGCCGCATTCAGCGGGTTCTTGGAGAAGAACTTGGTGAACTTCGAGTTGAGGTAGGCTGCAGACGCATCGATGGCGAGGCCATCGATCGGGCGCCAGCGCAGTTCGAACTCAGCACCATAGGCCCGCGATTCAGCGGCGTTCTCAAGCGCGCTGGCAAAGAACGGTGGGTTCGGGATCGGGAAGGTCCGCTGGAACTGGCCGTTCTTGAGCTTCTGGTAGAACACTGCAAGGTTGGTCTGCAGCGTGCCTGCGCTGTACTTGATGCCGCCTTCGAAGGCCTCGACCTTCTCGGGGTTCACAAACGGCGTAGTAGCCACTGCCGAACGGCGCGAACCGATCTCGGCCGTGCCCGACTTGAAGCCCCGCGACCAGTTGAAATAGGCCATCACGTCGGCGTTCGGGCGGAACTCGACGCCGAGCGACGGCGAGAAGTCGTCCCAGGTCTTGGACGTGTTCCACTGCAGAGGATCGAGCACGAAGCCAGTTGCGGCCGTGCCGATGCCGCTGTTGTTCTGGATCTTGCGCTTTTCCCAAGAGTAGCGGCCTCCGGCCTTGAGCGAGAACTGTTCGGTCAGGTCGTAGGTGACGTTACCGAACACGGCCCAAGTCTCAACGTCGAGCTTGCCGTCAAACTGCACGCGATAGGGATCGGTGTTGGTCAGCACGTCGAAGCCGATGTGGTTTTCGACGCGGATGTGGTCCTTCAGGTAGAATCCGGCAAAGACCGCATGCAGCTTGTCGGTATCGATGTTGGCCTGAAGTTCCTGGCTGAACTGGTTTTCGAAGACCGGCTGCCAGTGGTTCGCGCTGGTGCGCACGGCGGTGGTTTGCGCCAGCGGATAGCCAGCGTAGGACGACATGTCGAAGTCGTGGAAGAAGATCGCGCGGAAATTGCGATAGCTCGTCAGCGACTTGAGCGAGACCGTATCAGACGCCGCATAATCGAGGATACCGGTGAAGGCGTACTGCTTGCGATCGTTGATCGGGTCATAGTTGGTGTTCAGATTGCGCACGTTCTTCGCGAAAGAAGCAGCGCTGCCGTCTGCATTGGTGCGCTGGCCCAGCGCCGTGAGGCTGGCCACCTGCGTGCCGGGGAACGAAACCTCGCGGAACTTCACGGCCAACGAACGGTCGTTCTCGGTGTGGAGTTCGCCGGTCAGCAGGATCGAGAGCTTGTCGCTCGGCAGGAACTGCAGGTGACCGCGCACCGACCACTGGTTGGCGTTGTCGATCTGATTGCCGGTGAACTCGTTGATGCCGAAGCCATCGCGCTTGATGCGTTGCACGGCGAGGCGAGCGCGAACGCCCTCGGTAATCGGTCCTCCGATGGCGGCATCGGTCTGAACCAGGAACGCATCGCCGCCGAGGGTCTGGCGGACGTATCCGTCGAGCTTGTCGGTTGGCTTGGCGGTGATGAGGTTGACTGCGCCGCCGGTGGCGTTGCGGCCATAGAGCGTGCCCTGCGGCCCGCGCAGCACTTCGACGCGCTCAAGATCGAACATTGAACCGAGCTGCGCCTGCGCAAGGCTCACGACGACGCCATCAACGTGCAGCGCGACCGAGGGATCGACGCCCGGCAGCGAGCTCGACAGGCCGATGCCGCGGATGAACAGCTTGGCGAAGTTGAAGTCATTGCCGAAGCTGATCGACGGAACCAGCGCCTGCAGGCCTTCGAGGTTGACAGTGTTGTTGGCAGCAAGCTGCTCGGTGCCGACGGCTGCAACTGATAGCGAGACGTCCGACAGCGACTGCGCACGCTTCTGCGCGGTCACGATGATTTCGCCGCCATTATCGTCAGAGACAGCTTCCTGCGCAGCATCCTGTGCAAGGACCGGCTGGGAAAGTGCAAAAGCTGCGGCAGCGAACATGCTCGTACGCGCCAGAAGGCGCGCGGAAGCGCGTTGGAAAAACATCAGGTATCCTCCCTGAATGAGCCCGAAGGCCCGCCTGTTCTCGTTTCGGAACAGCTACTTTCCTAACACTTGTAAGCAGAACATACAAAGTTTGTTATCGACGATAACAGAGCTTTTGCAATGATGCGTTGCATCCCTGCAACATTGTGCAAAGGTGCATCTACCCAAACGCAAAAGGGCCGGGACATCGCTGCCCCGGCCCTTTTCATGTGCAGTGACTTGCGCCGATCAGCCGACGATTTCTTCAGGCTTGAAGAAGTAGGCGATCTCAATCGCCGCGTTCTCGTCCGAATCCGAACCGTGAACGGTGTTGGCTTCGATCGATTCAGCCAGTTCCTTGCGGATCGTGCCGGGTTCGGCATTGGCAGGGTTGGTTGCGCCCATGATATCGCGGTTGCGCTGCATGGCGTTCTCGCCCTCGAGCACCTGCACGACGACCGGACCCGAGATCATGAACTCGACGAGGTCGTTGAAGAAGGGGCGCTCGCGGTGAACGGCGTAGAAGCCCTCGGCCTGCTCGCGGGTCATGTGGATGCGCTTGGAAGCAACGACGCGTAGGCCGGCTTCTTCAAGCATCTTGGTGACCGCACCGGTCAGGTTGCGGCGCGTGGCGTCGGGCTTGATGATCGAAAAGGTGCGGGTAACCGCCATGGGATGTTCCTTGCGATGTATGGAATTTCGTTGGCCGCGCCCCTAGCGATGTTTGCGACGAGGCGCAAGGATAGTGGCCTCAGGGCCCTTCCTTCCATTTGCCGGCATCCTGACGCCAGTAGCGCCGCTCGACGCCTTCGCGCGTACCGAGCATGCGCCAGCAACCGCGAGCGTCATCGATGCGGGCGGGCGGGAAGAGCAGGAACACCCGTTCGAACTCGCCCTCGCGCCAGACCCCATCCGCCAGCGCCATGAACTTCGCACCATTCACAGGCTCGGGAGCATCCGATAGAAGAATTGGCTGGCGTTCCTCATGGCCGCCCCCGGCACGCCCGTTGGCAAGGAACGTCTCGGGCAATCGTGTCCACAGCGCCTCGCCAACGCGGTGAAGCTGCGCCTCGTCTTCCGACACGACCAACAGTCGTTCACCGGCTGCAAGCGTGTTGCGCGCGATCAGCGGCAGGACCTGTTCGGCAGGATCATTGGTAAGCTGATAGAAATCGACGCGCATCAGCCTGCTTTACCCTTTCCGCTGCGGCACCTGTCGGAACAGAACTTCACGTTGTCCCAATCCCGCTCCCACTTCTTGCGCCACGTGAACGGCAGGCCGCAACCGGCGCAAGTCTTGCTAGGCAGTTCAGACTTGCGCCGCATCTTGGGCACGGGAGATCAGGCCTCCAGCACGTCGCGGACGTAGCGGTCGAGCAGACGCACGCCATAGCCGGTTGCACCCTTGTCCCAGGTCTGGCCCGGCTTGTCGGCCCAGACCATCCCGGCAATGTCGAGGTGCGCCCATGCGACGCCCTTGTCGATATAGCGGTGGAGGAACTGCGCGGCGGTGATCGATCCGCCATAGCGGGGACCGACGTTTTTCATGTCGGCAATCGGGCTGTCGATCAGCTTGTCGTAAGCCGCGCCGATAGGGAAGCGCCAGAGCTTGTCGCCGCTGTCCTTGCCCGCTGCATCGAGCTTGGCCGCCAATGCATCGTCGTTGCTGAACATGCCGCCATACTCGTGACCGAGCGAGATGATGATCGCGCCGGTCAGCGTGGCAAGGTCGATCACGGTCTTGGGGCTGTATTCCTTTTGCACCCATGTCAGCGCGTCACACAGCACCAGACGCCCTTCAGCATCGGTGTTGATCACTTCGACCGTCTGGCCGGACATAGAGGTGACCACGTCGCCGGGGCGCTGGGCATTGCCATCGGGCATGTTCTCGACCAGACCGCAGACGCCGATCACGTCCGCCTTGGCCTTGCGCCGGGCGAGCGCGAGCATCGTGCCCGCAACCGCAGCGGCACCGCCCATGTCCCACTTCATGTCTTCCATGCCCGCCGCAGGCTTGATCGAAATACCGCCGGTATCGAAAGTCACGCCCTTGCCGACAAACGCGGTGGGCTGCGCAGCTTCGGCACCCTTCCAGCGCATCGCGAGCAGCCTAGGCTCGCGCACCGAACCTTGGGCGACGCCCAGCAGAGCGCCCATGCCCAGCGCCTTCATCTCGGCAAGGCCGAGGACGACGATCTCGACACCGGTGCCTTCAAGGCGGGCCTTGGCGCGTTCGACGAAGCTTTCGGGGTAGATAATGTTGGCCGGTTCGGCGACGAGTTCACGGGTAAACTCGACACCTTCGGCCAGAGCGGCCTCGATTTCCCAAGACGCAGCCGTGCCTTCAGGTGCGCCAACTGCCACGATCTCTGCCAACGAAGGCTTCTGCTCTGCGGCAAGCTTGGTGCGATAGACATCGTGCCGCCAGCCGCGCAGGCGCGCGCCGAACAGCACCGAGGCAGCCTCCGCCCCGGTTAGGCCCGTGTTGGTAAAGTCGATGGCCAGCGCCGCTTCGCCCGACGTCAGATACTTGGCGGTAAGCGCAGCCCCTGCCTTCTCGAGGTTGGCGCTGCGCTCTGCCGCGTCAGCCTTGCCCAGCCCTGCAAGGGCAACGCGCTTCACACCACCATCGCCAGCCAGGAAGGCTTCGAACACCTGCCCCGCTTTCCCGCTGAACCGCGCAGCCACAGCACCTTCGCGCACCACGGCATCGAGATCGGCAGGAAGCGCATCCTGCGTCACCAGCCGGGCGACGAGACGGGGGAGCGGGGCATCGCTGGTGCGGAACACGACCTTCATGGGAACTCCTGTCGGAAAGGCGTCACGCTTTGACGCGTATCGGCAAGCGTGAAAAATGTGGAATTGCAGTTAGGGTGCACTGGTGCGATAGGCAACCCATGCAACCCGCCCGGCGGCCGCAGCCGCAAGCCCTTTACCGACGCTTGCGCCTTGCGCGTCTTGCAACCACCCCTTCCGTGTTGGCACTGTTCTGCTGGCTTGTCCCGCATGCCTTGGCGCAGGAAGCGCCTCTGACATCGCCCAAGGGGGACGAATCGTCCGTCGACGATCAGGTGCGCTTCGAAGCAGACAAGGTCCGCTACGACAGCAACGCCGAGAAGGTCTATGCCGACGGCAACGTGGTCCTGCGTCACGAGACCCAGACCGTGCGGGCCGACAATGTCACGTGGGACCGGAATTCTGGCCAGATCCTCGCCACAGGCAATATCCGCTTCGTCGATGATGACGGCAATATCGTCTATACCGACAAGGTCGAATTGACCGACGAGTTCAAGGCCGGAGCGATCGAGGATCTTCTCGTGGTCCTGCGCACGGGTGGACGGCTCGCCGCAGAGCGCGGTACCCGCGACGAATTCGGCAACATGACGCTGGAAAACGCGGCCTACTCAGGCTGCGCAGTGGAAGACGGCAAGGGCTGCCCCAAGAAACCCAGTTGGGAAGTGACCGCCGCCCGCGTCTATTTCGACGCCAAGCAGAAACGCGTGAAGTACAAGGGCGCGACACTGCGCATGTTCGGCGTGCCGATCCTGCCGTTGCCGGGCCTTGGCCATACATCGGACTTCCGCGCGGAAACCGGGCTGCTGATTCCCGATTTTCGCCTTGGCGCGGCCAACGGCGCGGAAATCAGCGAGACGTGGTACTGGCGAATTGCCGACAACCGCGACCTTGCATTGACCGGCACGTTCTACACCGGCTCGCTGCCGATGCTTACAGCGAAGTACCGGCACCTCACTGATCTCGGCGCATTTCAGGTGACCGGCTACGCAACCCGCAGTTCGCGCATCCCGCTAGGCAGCAACGCCACTGGCGGGGCGAATGCCAGCCAGCAATCGTGGCGCGGCTATATCGAGGCGAACGGCAAGCTGCAGTTCTCGCCGCACTGGAGCCTGACCGGCAACGGCCGGCTCGCGTCTGACCGCACCTTCCTGCGCCGCTACGACATCAGCCGCGATGACCGGCTGCGCTCTTCGCTAAACCTCGAGCGGATCGACGACGACAGCTACCTTTCGATCGCCGGCTGGGTCACGCAGACTGTCCGAGTCAACGATCCGCAAGGCATGGTGCCACTGGCCCTGCCCGCGATCGACTATCGCCGCCGCATGTCTTTCGACGGGGTCCCTGGCAGATTCGAGTTGGAGGCAAACAGCCTCGCCATCGTCCGCACGGCAGGGCAGGACAGCCAGCGTGCCTTCGCCAAGGCCCAATGGGACTTGCGCACGATCACTGGCCTTGGTCAGGAAGTGACGCTCACCGGGCTGGTGCGCGGCGATGCCTATCACAGCGCCGAGAACGAACTGACCACGACCGCAGTCTACCGCGGCCTGCCGGGCTGGCAAACGCGGGGAATCGCAACAGCCGCACTCGACGTGAAGTGGCCGTTCGTCGGCGGCATCTTTGGCGGCACGCAGGTGCTCACCCCGCGCTTTCAGATCGTGGCCACGCCGAGCGTACGCAACTTCGAGATTCCGAACGAGGATTCGCGCTCGGTCGATCTTGAAGACACCAACCTGTTCTCGCTCAGCCGGTTTCCTGGCCATGACCGGATCGAGGATGGTGTACGCTTCACCTATGGCTTCGACTGGAGCTTCCAGCGTCCTGGCCTGCGCATCACGTCGACCATCGGCCAGAGCTATCGCTTGTCAAAGCAGGACACGCTGCTGCCTGACGGTACGGGTCTCACGAACCGTGCATCGGACTATGTCGGCCGCACCACGGTGCGCTTCGGCGACATCATCAAGTTCACGCACCGCTTCCGACTCGACAAGGACAGCTTTGCCCTGCGTCGCAACGAGTTCGACGCGACCATCGGCAATCATCGGCGCTATATCGAGGCGGGTTATCTCAAACTCAACCGCAACGTGGTTTCGACGTTCGAGGATCTGCAGGACCGCGAGGAATTGCGATTTGCAGCGCGCACGCCCATCACCAGCACATTCTCGGTGTTCGGTTCTGCCATCGTCAACCTGACCAACCGCAACGAGGACCCGACGCTTACCTCGGACGGCTTCCAGATGCTGCGCCACCGCCTTGGCGTGGCCTACACCGACGATTGCCTCGACCTGTCGTTCACCTGGCGGCGCGACTACGTGAACATCGGCGACGCGGTTCGGGGCAACTCCTTCCAGGTGTCGCTCTCGCTCAAGAATCTCGGAGTGAAGTAGCGCCAATGCCATTCGATGGCGGGTTGTGGTTGCAGACTATTGCCCTTTTGCGTCCGATGCGCCACTCAGCTTGGGTTAAGCCGTGCGCGGCCAGAGAACCGGAATAACAAGAAGGCCGCCATCCGAGCGCCAGTTCGACAGGACCACTTCCAAGACCATGACGTCCAAGCTGTACATCACCCGCAAGGCGATTTCGCGCACGCTGGGTTCCACCGCGATGGCGCTGGCCGCCTTTTCCTCCGCCGCTTCGCCGGTCCTCGCTCAGGGCGCCAACGCTCCGCTCAACATCCCGGCAAACCCGACGATGTTCGGGACCAACGATCCGAACGTGCGCCGCGCGACCGCGATCATCAACGGCGAAATCGTCACCGGCACCGATGTAGAACAGCGCCTTGCCCTGATCGTCTCGGCAAATGGCGGCAAGATCGATGCCGAGGAAAAGGAGCGCCTCCGCATGCAGGTGCTGCGCAACCTGATCGACGAAACGCTGCAGATCCAGGAAGCCAAGGCTGCCGACGTCCCGGCCGACGACGCTCAGGTCGAGGCGACCTACGAGCGCGTCGCCACGCAGAACTTCGGCCAGTCCCCCGAAGCGATGGAAAAGTATCTGGCGCGCATCGGCTCGTCGGCAGCATCGCTCAAGCGCCAGATCCGTGGCGAACTGGCATGGCAGAACCTGCTCCGCCGCAACGTCCAGCCTTTCGTGAACATCTCCGAGGGCGAAGTTCAGGAAGCGATCCAGCGTCTTCAGGCCTCGAAGGGCACCGAGGAATACCGCATCGGCGAAATCTTCCTGTCCGCGAACGATGAGAACAAGGCGCAAGTTTTCGCCAACGCCGAGAAGATCGTCGAGCAGCTCAAGCAGGGCGGCAGCTTCGTCGCCTATGCGCGCCAATACTCTGAAGCATCTACCGCATCGGTCGGCGGCGACCTTGGCTGGATCCGTCTGGCCCAGCTGCCGTCGGAACTGGGTACGGCCGCGGCGACCATGGCTCCCGGCCAGTTGGCAGGGCCCGTCGAAATTCGCGGCGGCTTCTCGATCCTGTACCTGATCGACAAGCGCCAGGTCCTGACCGCAGACCCGCGCGATGCCCTGCTCAGCCTCAAGCAGATCTCGATCGAGTTCCCCAAGGGCACGACCAACGATGTGGCGACAAAGCGAGCAGCGGAGTTTGCCGCAACGGTGAAGGCGATCAAGGGCTGCGGCGATGCCGAAGCTCAGGCCAACAAGATCGGTGCGACCGTTGTGGCCAACGACCAGATCAAGGCCCGCGATCTCCCGGGTGCGCTTCAGGAAACCCTGCTCAACCTGCCCGTTGGCCAGACCACGCCGCCCTTCGGTTCGATTGAGGAAGGCGTGCGCGTGCTGATGCTCTGCGGTCGCGATGATCCGCAGGTCGCCAGCGGTCCGAACTTCGACGAAATGATGGCCCAGATGGAGGACGACCGCGTCAACAAGCGCGCCCAGACCTACCTGCGCGACCTTCGTCGCGACGCCGTCATCGAATACAACTGATCCAGATCATCCGGCAGCGGCAAGCAATTGCGCCGCTGCCGGACCATCCTCTAGATGGGCAATCAACCCGCGTTCGTGGCGCGAAAGCCAGCTTGTGGCTCTCGGCAGGCGCAAGGTCCTGCGCCATTCTTCCTGACCTTCGACCAGCGCAAGCACTGCAGGGTGGACATAGCTCTTGCGGGCTATCGCGGGCGTATTCCCAAGATGGTCCGATACGTCCTCCAGCAACGCCTTCATCGGCATGCGGTTCTTGGCATTTGCGAGGATAGCAAAGCCCAACACACTCGCGCGCCACGTGCGGAAGTGCTTCGCCGTGAAGGCCTCACCCATGACGTCGCGCAGCCAAGCATTCACCTCGGCCGAACCGACGGGACAGGCACAGCCGGTTTCATCGAGATACTGGAACAGATGCTGCCCCGGCAGATCCTGCATCTTGCGCACGAAGCGCACGAGACCACGGTCAGTCACGCGCATCTCCCGCTCCTTGCCGGACTTCGCTCTGAAACGAAGGCACAGGACCTGCCCCGTCACCTCGGCATGCCGCATCCGCAAGGTGGTGGCACCAAAACTGTTGTTGGCCTGCGCATAGGCTTCGTTGCCGATGCGGATGCCGCCGGTGTCAAGCAGGCGCACGATGCTGGCAATGCATCGGTCCCTCGTCAGTGCACGGCAGGCCAGTTCCTCCTCAACCCGAGCGCGAACCAACGGCAGCAGGCGTCCGAACTGTGCGCAGCGTTCGAACTTTTCGCCCTCGCGCTCTGCCCGGAAGTCGGGGTGGTAGCGATACTGCTTGCGCCCCTTGGCATCGATCCCCATCGCCAGGATGTGGCCATTGGGGGCCGGACAATACCAGGTGTCGGTATAAGCAGGGGGCAACGCAATCGCATTGAGGCGCGTGATCTCAGCGGAATCGGTTACCCTTTCACCGCGCGCATCGAGATAGATCCAGCCCTTGCCGCGTCGTTTTCGTATGATGCCGGGAAGGTTGTCATCGACATGTACGAGGTTAGGCGCTTTTCTCTCCATATGGCGGCGAACGGCTACGGGACCCTTGCGGTTCCACCCGCAAGGCCGCAATATAGTATGCAACACTAACGATTTTCGAAGGAGTCCCTGCATGTCCGAAGAATACGTTCCACCCAAGGTCTGGACTTGGGACAAGGCCAACGGCGGCGCCTTCGCCAGCGTCAACCGCCCGATCGCCGGGCCCACGAGCGAGCGTGAGCTTCCGGTCGGCAAGCATCCTTTCCAAGTCTATTCGCTGGGTACGCCCAATGGCCAGAAGGCCACGATCATGCTGGAAGAGTTGCTCCAGCTTGGCTTTTCCGAGGCTGAGTACGACGCCTGGCTGATCAAGATCTTCGAGGGTGACCAGTTCACCTCGGGCTTCGTCGACATCAACCCGAACTCCAAGATTCCGGCGATGGTCGACCGGTCGGGGCCAGAGCCCTTCCGCGTGTTCGAATCGGGCGCGATCCTGATGCACCTTGCCGAAAAGTTCGGCGTGCTTTTGCCAACCTCAGGCCCGGCCCGCGCCGAATGCCTCTCCTGGCTCTTCTGGCAGGTGGGCTCTGCCCCGTTCATCGGCGGCGGCTTCGGCCATTTCTACAACTACGCGCCGATCAAGATCGAATACGCGATCGACCGCTATGCCATGGAAACCAAGCGCCTGTTTGACGTCGCCAACCGGCAGCTGGCCAAGACCCGTTTCCTTGCCGGTGACGACTACACCATCGCTGACCTCGCCACTTACACCTGGTTCGGCAACATCTACCGCGGCGAGGCCTACGGCGAAGCGGCGACGTTCCTTTCGATGCACGAATACGAGAACGTAGGCCGCTGGGTTGCCGAGATCGATGCTCGTCCCGGCGTGCTGCGCGGTCGTCTGGTGAACTCGCAGAAGGGCATCGCCGAGCGGCACGATGCAAGCGATTTCGATGCGCTTCCCCCCGAAAAGCTGCAAGGCATCGTCAAAGGTTTCTGAGACTTGGCACGTGCGGGACGGCAAGCCGGCAGGCACTGTCCCGCACGCCCCTTATCCCTCTTTTCAACCGCGCCGACCACGCTATAAGCGCGCCTCCTGTTGGGGCGTCGCCAAGTGGTAAGGCACCGGTTTTTGGTACCGGCATTCGCAGGTTCGAATCCTGCCGCCCCAGCCAGCAGCGCGCGACCTTGACTTGGCAGCATGTCTGCCCCTAGGGCGCGCAGCGACAACCGGGGTCCTCCCCGTTCATCCCGTCCGCAACGCCGAGTCCTGTCGAAGGGCGTTTCTGGATCCGCCCTGGCAGGGTGGAGGAGTGTATCCATGGCCAATGTAACCGTGATCGGCGCCCAGTGGGGTGACGAAGGCAAAGGCAAGATCGTCGACTGGCTGGCAAGCCGCGCTGACGCTGTCGTCCGCTTCCAGGGCGGCCACAATGCGGGTCACACGCTGGTCGTAGGGGATCAGGTCTACAAGCTCTCGCTGCTGCCTTCGGGCATCGTAACTGGCACGCTGTCGATTATCGGCAACGGCGTGGTGCTCGATCCCTGGGCACTCAAGGCAGAGATCGAGAAACTCACTGGCCAGGGCGTCGAGATCAATGCCGAGAACTTCGCCATTGCCGACAACTGCCCGCTGATCCTGCCGCTCCACCGCGACCTTGACGGCCTGCGCGAACAGGCTGCCGGGGCCGGGAAGATCGGCACGACCGGCCGTGGCATCGGTCCGGCCTATGAAGACAAGGTGGGCCGCCGCGCCATCCGCGTGTGCGACCTTGCCCATCTCGATGCGCTCGATTCGCAGCTTGATCGCCTCTGCGCGCACCACGACGCGCTGCGCGCAGGCTTCGGCCAGCCCCCGGTCGATCGCGAGGCCCTGATCAGCGAACTGCGCGAAATTGCACCCTATGTGCTGCAGTTTGCCCAGCCGGTCTGGAAGCGCCTCAATCAGGTCCGCAAGGCCGGCGCGCGCATCCTCTTCGAAGGCGCGCAAGGCGTGCTGCTTGATGTTGACCACGGCACCTATCCGTTCGTCACCTCGTCGAATACGGTTTCCGGCACGGCCGCTTCGGGCTCGGGCCTTGGTCCTTCGTCGACCGGGTTCGTGCTGGGCATCGTCAAGGCCTACACCACGCGCGTCGGTTCGGGTCCCTTCCCGACCGAGCTTGAAGACGAAGTCGGCCAGCGCCTTGGCGAGCGTGGCCATGAATTCGGTACCGTCACCGGGCGCAAGCGCCGTTGCGGCTGGTTCGATGCAGTGCTGGTGCGCCAGTCCTGTGCGATCTCGGGCGTGACCGGCATTGCACTCACCAAGCTTGACGTGCTCGACGGCTTCGAGAAGGTGAAAATCTGCACCGGCTATCGCCTGCGCGGTAAGGTCCTGGACTACTTCCCGGCTCACGCTGCGGATCAGGCCGAAGTCGAGCCGATCTACGAAGAGATGGACGGCTGGGTCGGCACAACCGCCGGTGCCCGTTCATGGGCCGACCTCCCCGCACAGGCGATAAAATATATCCAGCGCGTACAGGAATTGATCGAGACGCCAGTTGCGCTCGTTTCAACCAGCCCTGAGCGGGCGGACACGATCCTTGTCCGCGATCCCTTCGTCGACTGAACATTTCGGTCAGCAAGGTCTTGGGAGCAGGACGGGTCTAGCGTAGTCTCGCGCGATGGCCCGTCCTTTGCTGACGATCATTCTTCCACTGGCCCTGCTGTTGCAGAGCTCGGTTGGATCAACTGCGAAAACTCGCGCCTTGAGCGCCGACGATATCGCTTCGGTGCGTGTCGAGAAGGCAGCGCGGCGTCTGTTGCTGCTAGACGCCAACGGTCGGCCACTGCGCGTCATCACAGGAATCCAGCTTGGTGACGATCCGATTGGGGCAAAGCGTCTTGAAGGTGACGAACGGACGCCCGAAGGCCGCTACCTGATTGACTACGCCAACCCCTCGAGCAGCTATCACTTCTCGCTCCACATCTCCTATCCGAACGCCATGGACAAAGCTTATGCCGAGTCGCGTGGGCGGTCGCCCGGCGGGCAGTTTTTCATCCACGGACAGCCAAACTCACTCGAAAGCGGACGCATCGAGGGTGATTGGACGGACGGCTGCATTGCACTTGCCAACGAAGAAATCGATGATTTGTGGCAACTTGTGCCCGATGGGACGCCCATCGAGATAGTGACTTGATCCAAAATCGAAGTAATCAGTCTTGACCTGATCCTCATTTGTTCCACTCATGTTCGCACTTAGGGCGTTTACTGAGGGACAACGGCAATGGCACTGGATCAGGCGGCAGCGCGGTTCGATTACACATGGAACGATGACACCGACCGGGCCGACCCTGGCCAGACAGGAGCCGACGTGGCGTGGCTCAGCCCCTGTTCGCCCCTTGCCGTTTCGATCTTTTCCGACCGGGCCTACTTGCGCATGGAAATGGCCGAGGATGCAGCCGCAGCAGGCCTGCGCGTTGCAAGCGCGGCAGAGATTGCCACGCTGCTAGACTCTGCCCGAGAATACCCGCTTGGCGACCTCGTCCTCATAGATTGCCCGGTCCTCGAAGCGGCAGAAATGGCGGCACTTGCCCTGCTGGATGCGCGAGTTGCCAAGAGCGGCGCGCAAATGGTGGTTTCAACCAGCATGGGTTCGCTCGACGATGTCTTCGGCTGCCTTGATCAGTCCGCAGCGCAGATTCTTGTAAGCCCCGGCCGGGCCGATCGCGTGATTGCGCTTGGCCACATTCTTTCAATGCCCGAGATGGCTGCTCGCGGCGGGCGTGTGCGTGAACTGTCCGACCATGACCGAATGTCGCTCCTTCGGCTGACCCAGCAGGTCGGCGAAATTGCGCAGCGTCTCGAGTCTCTCTCGGGGGCAAGCCCAGAGACCAGCAGGGTTGAAGCCTCAGCTTTTGCTTTCGATGCTACCGGCGACCGAGATCTTGCCACGCAGCGCCTGGTTCGGGGTAAACGCGCGTCGCTTCCCGATCCCCGGCTGGTCCGCAAGATCATCCGCCAGCGCCAGCTGCGTGCCAGGTTCTTCGAAGGCGAACTGTTTGCAGATCCCGCCTGGGACATGCTCCTCGATCTGACGGCAGCGCGGTCGGAGCACAAGCGGGTATCGGTAACCTCGCTGTGTATCGCGTCTGGCGTACCGCCGACTACGGCGCTGCGCTGGATCAGCCAGATGACCGATGCCGGCCTGCTCTGCCGTGCCGAGGATGCCACAGATCGTCGCCGGGCCTTTATTGCACTGTCCGACAAGGCGGCCGAGAGCATGGCGCATTACTTCGCGGAGATCGAAGCCACCGCGTTGCCTCTGTGAACAAAGCCTCGCTGAATTCTGGCAGCAGGCTCTGCCACCTGACCCTCGCCATTCGGCGCTTCGTGCCGACACGGGTCACTGATCGCGCAGCACCAAACAGCCTCCGGCTCTAAGGTCGCTAGGTCAGAAGCTTGCTGCAGGTTCGGATGACCACGCTCAATTCCACGGCTCACTCCTTCATCGATCTCCGTGCCTTCGCTGACGGTGTCCGGTTTGACCATGCCCCGGGTTCGGAAATGACTTCGGCATGGGCCTCCAACAGCTGTCACCTGCCCTTGCCGACCGGCGCGGTCGCGGTGCTTGCAGCCGGAGTTTCTCCTGAGGGCGAACACGCCGGACTGGAAGCGGACGAGTTTGTCTTCGTTCTCAAGGGTGAACTGACGTTGGTGCAGGGTGACGTTTCGGTTGCGCTGCCTTGCAATGCCAGTGGAGTCATTCCAGCAGGCCGCCGTTTCGGCTGGCAGGCTGCAGTCGACACGACCGTGATCATCATGCGCTGCAGCAGCGGTCCGGCCGGATCGGACGCAATCGTTCCCATCAATGAAAGTGCAGACCTTGTCCCGTCCGGACCGCCGCTTGCAGAACTGCTGGTCGGCCCGACGCCGTCGTGCCGGAACTTTACAGATTACCGGTCTGCCAATGGCGAGTTCGTTTGCGGCACTTGGGATTCAACGCCCTATCACCGCTTGCCGATGCCATACCGGCACCATGAACTGATGCACCTGCTGGAAGGTGAAGTCACCTTCATCGATGGTGCGGGGCGGGAGGCGACGTTCTCGAAAGGTGACCTCTTCCTAGTCGAGATGGGCGCACATTGCTCATGGGAAAGCCGAAGTCATGTAAAGAAGGTCTATGCCATCTATCGGCCGAATGCCTGAAGAAGGGTAAGGCTGAAGCGCCGCACGGTTACGGGTCAGGTAGCGGGATCGGAGGCAGGTCCGCTTGCCTCGCCCGCAGGGGCCTTCAGCACACCGCGCACTTTCTCTATCACCACGGCATTGTCATCTCCGGGCGCGATCGTGTCCCAGAAGTCGCCGTTCGCGTGATAGAGATAGGCGTTTGTCGTGTGCTCTATCCGGTAACTGCCATCGGGCTGTGTGCGAGTCTCGACGAACACGGCGGCATTGTCGGTCACCCGGTTGATCACGTCCGCACTTCCGGTCAGTGCGATGATGGGCCGGTCCAGAAACTTGACGAACGCCGCCAGTCGCTCGGGGGTATCGTGCTTCGGATCGACCGTGATGAACACGATCGGCAATTGCTGTGGCGCAAGTCCCATCTGCTTTCGCAGGTTTGCGAGGCGCACCAGCATGGCAGGGCATTGATCAGGGCAGGCGGCATAGCCGAAATACGTGATATAGGGACGGCCCTTGAGGCTTGATCGCGCGAACAGAGTACCGTCCGTTGCAACAAGCCGGTAGTTGCCCTTCGCATCGACGCTGGACACGGCGACTGGCTTTTCACTGCTTCTGCCGGACATGACAAAACCCGCCGCAATGGCCAGCACCAACAATGCCCCAAGGAGAAAAGCTCTTCGCATTCTATCCGACTGTCTGTTCTAAGCGCCCCGATGCTGCGCTGGTGCCACAGATAGCATCGGAAAGCGCCATCAAAACACAGCAGCAAGCAATTCAGTCCGATTTAACCATCCTGTAAACGAGTGACGTCGTCGCCCCCGGGCCAACTTCGGTCGCCCAGATGCTGCGTCCGTCCTTGCGCGAAAGCTTGCCACCAGAGACAGCCCGCACCGCATCTGCAGTCGCTATGCGTGCTTCGAACCTGATGGGAACCGGCCGCGCGTTGCGAACCGTCAACCGGACCGTCGCCGATCGCTCGTCAGCCTCCAGTTCCTCTGCCGAAGCAGTCACTTGGGTGGCCTCGGAGAGCATGATCTCGACGTCCTCGCCAACCGCTCGATCCGGCAGGCCACCCTCGCCCGAGAGCAGCACTGCATCCCCATGCGGCTCGAACACGGTGACCGGACCACCCGGTAAGGGCAGGCCAAGACCTTCCTCCTTGCGATTGCGCGTGCGCAGCATCTGGCGAACCTCGCCCACGCTACCCTCCCAGACTTCTGCCCGGTAGAGCGCCTCCATCTTCACGCCAGACTTCTGTGCGAGGGCCACCTGCTTCTGCGCATTGGCGGCTACCGTGACCGGCACCGGCACACGATAAAGCTTGAGATCGCCCAAGCCCTCCTGCTGCACCGTGACCGGGGCGTTCATCACCGTCTCGTTCCGGCGCTGCGCGGTGACAACGATGTCCGCCATTTCCATGACCGGAGGAGCCGGTGCTGGCATTGCCAATACAGGAGGTTCTACAGGCACTACTGCCACCGGCGAAAGCGCACATTGCAGCACCAGTTCCCCGCCTGAAGGCTTGGCTCCTTCCTCGCTCTCCTCGCGATTGACTTCGCCTGCAATGACGGCAGTCTCGGCATCGGCAAAGCTGGTCGCGTCGCTGCTTGCCAGCGTGACCCAGGCCGAAAGATCGGCGGTGCGGCCGTCGGGGCTCATGTGGATCACGTAGTTCGATTGCCAATCGAACCCCCAGGCGAGGTACGACAGCGAAAGTGTGGCCTTCTGCGCCACAGGACTGTCCGTCTCGACGGAAAGCGTCGGTCGCGCCGAAAGGTCCCTTGGCGCATCGGGATAGAGCAGTTCATCATCGAGACCGCCGCAGCTTACAGCCTCGAAGCCCTCGGATGTCTGCAGGATCGCCGCGCCGTCGGGCCCCGAGCGAATGATCGCCCGTTCCTCACGCGCTACACCAGTCGCAGGCGCTGTCCGACGCAGGATGATCGGCCGCCCGAACATGCGCGCATAGAGGCTGCGTGGCGACAGCAAGTCGGCATCGAGGTTCTTTTCGCGCACGCCCGATGGCAAGCCGGTGACAATGGCGCTTTCCGGAAACAGCCCCGCCGCCACGCCTTCAAAGCGGATTGTCGCCTTGCCCGCAGGAATATCGACGGTGCGCTTCTCGGTGACGAGTGCGTAGCCCTCAAGCCAATCGAGATCCATCGCCGTATCGCTATCGCGGTCGGGCGCACGATAAATGCTGACCGAAACGCTTTCGGGCGCGGACGAGGTCACGAGCCCCTGCCCCAGCGCTGGAGGTGAGCACGCAAGCAGAGCGAGAATGGCTGCGCGAAGGCGCACGGGCGCGCTCAGTACCGCGTGTCGAACTGGACGGTCAGCGTGGTCTCGCCATTGGCGGGCACCGGCACCTGCCAGATGCGCTCGTCGGCGGAGCGTTGCTCGCCCTTGATGCTCTCTGACGGCACGCGGGTATCGTGCCACCAGTTGTCGAGCCCGCCCTGCACCACTTCGACGACGACCGGAGTGGCTCTCGCGTTGGTGACCTTGTATGTCATGGTGGTGCGCCAGAAGACCTTTTCGGTCTCTACGGTCACTTCGCTCGGCGCCTTGCCGGGCGTGGTTACACGGTAGCGCAGGCTCCGCTCCCATTCGCCGCTGTCGATCCGGTCGCGCTTTTCCAGCACGGGCTGGACCTTCACATCGAAGGCTTCGCCCGTCTTCAGCGCCAGCGAGGAGCCCATCGGGGTATGCCCGATGCTGTTCTCGCCAATGAACTGCGGCTGCCCGCGCGCATCGCGCATATAGACGCGGACCGTGCCCGCTGGAAGCGCATCGCCCAGCCCAGCCTCGCGCGCAGTGGAGAAGCGCAGCACGGTGTCGGCGCTCTGCGGCTCGGTCTGGCTGGAGAGCCAGCCGTTGCGGAAGTGATAGGCCTTGGTAGCGGGTGCCCCTGCCACATCGAGGAAGCTGACCTGCTTCTGCTGGGCATTGGCGACGGTCGTCCGCCCGGCAATGGGATAGACGTAGAAATCGCCAAGGCTTTCGCGGCCCGCACTTTGCGTGCCCATGCGATTGCCGGGCATCACGGGGCGCCCCCCTCCATAGTTCTGGGCGGCATAGTTCTGCGCGCCATCACCGACCGATCCGGCCACCAGCAACACTTTGGCCTTCCCGAATGTCGTCCCGCTGTTGTTGTTGAGCGTGATCCAGCCCTGCACGTCGATCTTGCCCGCCGCCTCGTCAAACAGGGCGACATAGTCCGCCTTCCAGCCAAACCCGCGCGACAGGTAGCTGAGCGAGACAGGCCGCGCACCCGGTGTTGTGGTATCGAGCGTGACCGACAGCGTCGGCCGTGCGCGCAATCCTGCCGGAAGGCTCGGGAAGATCACGCGCGCGCCATATTCGTTCAGCACTTCGATCCGGTCACCAATGCGCACAACCGTTCCGCCATTGTTTGCAAGGATCGTGGCGGCCTCGCGCGTTTCCACGCCGGTTGCGGGATTGGTGCGGACCACTGTCACTGTCTGGCCGACAGCCTTGTCCATGAGCTTGGCAGGCGTCAGCAGATCGTAGTCGAAGTTCTGTTCGACGATGCCGGTGCCGCCAGCGTTGAGCGTCACGGTCTCGGGTCTTATCGCGGCCGAAACATCAGGAAACTCCTGCCGGGTACGGCCGAGTGGCAGCGACATCTGCCGCACGTCCTGCACGAGTGCCAGATCGTTGTTGTAGATGGTGAGCGATACATCGCCCTGAGAGGATGTTGGCGCCGAAGTCTGCGCGGACTGCGCCATGGCCACTGCCGGAATCGTCGCGGCCGCCAGTACAAGACCCATGCGCATATCTGCCCCTCCGTCGTTTCCCTCGGGCTAGACTTTCCGTGACGACAGATCAACGCAAGCTGAACGGCTGTTGCGATGAATCAGGAGCGGCCTAAAGAAAGGAAATGGCAGAACATTCCTCCATGCTCCGCGACGGGTTCCTCCTGCTGGGCTTCGCGCTGGCGTTCGTGCTGGTCTTCCGGCGGCTGGGATTGGGCGCGACTCTGGGCTATCTGCTCGCCGGAGCCGTAGTCGGACCGCAAGTGTTGGGACTGGTTGGCGATGCCGAACAGAAGCTAGGCATTGCGGAACTGGGCATCACCTTGCTGCTGTTCCTCGTGGGTCTTGAACTGAACCCCGCGCGCCTGTGGAAGATGAAGCGCGACATTCTCGGTCTTGGCCTGCTGCAGGTGACCGCATGCGGCCTTGCGATAGCGGGCATGATCCTGCTGACGACCGAGTTCAGCTGGGAAGCCGCGCTTGCACTGGGCATGCCCTTGGCGCTTTCATCCACCGCGCAGGTCCTGCCGATGCTGCAGTCTTCCGGGCGTCTGCGCACCCCGTTCGGCGAGCGGGCCTTTGCCATCCTGTTGTTCCAGGACCTCTCGATCATCCCGATGATCACGATAATCACCGCGATGAGCCGCAATCCGGCCGACGCCGGCGGCCCTCCGGGCTGGCTGATGGTAATCTACACTCTGGCGGCTATCGCCGCCCTGATCGCGGCTGGGCGATACCTGATCCGCCCGCTGTTCCGGCTGATCGGCAATCTTGGCGAGCGCGAGATGTTCGTCGTCGCAGCGCTGTTCACGGTGATGGCCTCGGCTGCAGTGATGGAACTGCTGGGTCTGTCGACCGCGCTCGGCGCATTCGTTGCGGGCGTGATGCTGGCCGACAGCCCCTATCGCCACGAACTTGAAGCCGATGTCGAACCCTTCCGTTCGATCCTGCTCGGCCTGTTCTTCCTTGCCGTCGGCATGATGCTCAATCTGCACGCCATTGCCGAGCGCCCCCTTTTCGTGGCGGGGATGGCGGCAGGGCTGATCGCGATCAAAACGACGATTATCTTCGGCATCGGGCGCGTTTTCGGAATGCCATGGCGCGGTGCGCTGGCTCTCGGACTGCTGCTCAGCCAAGGGGGCGAGTTCGGCTTCGTGCTGTTCGCACAGGCCCAGAATGCGCTACTGATCGCACCTGATGCTGCCAGCCTGTTTGGCGCTGTCGTCACGCTGTCGATGGCCACCACGCCCTTCCTGATGATGGCCACAGCCAATTTCCGACGCGAGGCGGAAGCGGCCAAGGGCGAACGTGAAGGCCCTCAACCCGATGGTTCGAATGCCGTCGTGGTCGGTTTCGGCCGCTTCGGTCAGAGCGTCACCCAGATGCTCCTTGCCAGCAACATTCCAGTGACCATGGTAGATACCGACATCGAGATGATCGATGTGGCCGCAACCTTCGGTGCCAAGGTCTATTTCGGTGACGGAACCCGACTGGACCTGCTGCGACAGGCTGGCGCGGACGAAGCAGAGATGATCTTCTTCTGCATGGATGGCGATCAGGTCTCGCCCGAACTGGTCGAAGCCGTTCACGATGCCTTCCCGCGGGCCGCGATCTACGTCCGCGCCTATGACCGCCGCGCGTTGATCCGCCTGCGCGGAACGCCGGTTGGCGCAGTGGTGCGCGAGGTCATGGAGTCCGCCGTGAAGATGGCACGCATCGCTCTGGCAGACGCCGGACTGTCTCAGGAAGCGATAACCCGCGCAGAAGACATGTTCCGCGCCAGCGATCGTGAGCGACTGAAGCTGCAGATCGCGGCGGGTGACATCCGCGTCGCGCGTGACAGGATCATCACGGAGCCGCAGGCGTCAACGCAGCAGGGATAACGCCTCGGCCTGAATGCGCTTGGCAAGAGCATGATAATCACCCGCACTTGCGGACTTCGCACGCCATGCCGCAACGATCTCGCGGCTACATTGCCACTTGTCGACCTTCAGTCTCGCTACCAGCGCATCGCCGCCCACGTCCGACCTGAGGTACAGTTCAGGCAGAATCGCCAAACCCACCCCGCTGCCGACCATCTGGTGGATGCTGTCGAGACTTGTGCCTTCATAATCGTAGAGGATTTCCGCTCCGAGTTCGGCACAGGCGCGCTGCACCTGCTGGTGATAGTGATGGCGCGGATCGAGCGTCAGGAAACGCTCCCCTGCAAAGTCGCTTCGATCGATTCTGCGCGCACTGGCAAGGAGGTGATTGCGCGGGGCAACGATCGTCATGGGCTCCTCGAAAAGGGGCAACACCTCGAGATCCTCGCCCACCACCGGACCGGGGCCGACCATCATGTCGAGCCGCCCGGCGACAAGATCGCGCGCCTGTTCGACCGGAATGCCATCGCGGATGTAAAGGCGCAGGCCCGGTTGCTCGACATGAAGCCCGCCGATGATCGCCGGCAGGAGATATGGCCCGAGCGTGGGCGTGACTCCGAATCGCACGATCCCGGTCAATTGCTTGCGCGAGCGGGCAGCAAGCGCCCGGATGTCGCGAATCTCCAGCAGTACCCGCTTCGCCCGCTCGGCGATCTCGCGTCCGATTGGCGTCAGTTCGACGGATTGAGCCGCCCGATCGATAAGCGTCGTGCCTAGACGGTCTTCCAGGGCGCGTAACTGATGACTCAGTGTCGGTTGCGAAATGTTGCAGGATTGGGCCGCCTTGCCAAAATGACGCAACTCGGAAACGGCCAGGAAATACTCAAGCTGTCGAACCGTTGGCATCGAAACCCCGATAGATATTCTCTATCGATTTATGCTTGTTCTTTCGATTGGACGCAACTTGCGAATCCCGTCATTCCGGTAGGGCAAGAGACGCGAAGGACGCCCCAACTGGCCGAAACCGGCAGTTACCTGGCTCCCCCCCTCGCCTGTACCGGACGGCCTTGCCACCGTCTCTTGCCCGGGAGCGGCACAGTCCCAGTCCGCGCCGCTCCCGCCAAGTTTCGAACGCGTCGCGCCTTGCCGCTCGACCCCGAATTTTGCGGCACGCGACACGCCACGTGCGGATGAGGCCCGCCCCCGGAAGCGTTGGCCGCCGAACGTGGAGCACTGGCGGTGTGCGCTGACGACCCTGGCGGCGCGCATCGCCAGACCAATCCCGCCCCTCGGGGCACGTGAAAGGCCAAGAGCCATGCTGACCTTGTTTGCAACTGCCCTCGCAACGACCCTGATCCCGGCCAGCCACCCGATCGGTGCGACGGCAATGGCCGAAAGCGCGCACCACAGCTTCCGCCTGCCAGCTGACCTGTCGTACGACAGCCCGAAAAGCGGCCTCTCGACAACCAGCACGAAGGCCTGCCCGACTTCGCAGGTCGTCACAGTCTGTGCAAACCGCGCGGACCGCATCCTGAAGCTTCGCGTACCTTCAGAGGATGTCCGGACGGGCGATGCTGCGGGGCCTCATCTGCGCGCACTCAGGATTCAGCCCAGTCGCTGCGTCAACCCTGTGGAGGAAGGATTGCGATGCATCCGTCCGGTTCCCGCCGCCCGTATTTCTCTTGGGAACTGAACCTCACGCTCCCCGCTCCAGCGCGGCGATGATGTGCTGGGCCAGCAAGTGCGCAGTGTCAGACAGGCCCGGCGCCTCGATCAACGCAATCTCGGTATCGTAGAGCGGAGGAAGACCGGCATCCTCGCCCACGGCGGCAAGTCCGGGCGGGACCATTTCCAGTGGCAGCACGGTCATTCCAAGTCCTGCCCGCACGGCTGACAGGCTCCCGGCAAGGCTGGTCGAGGTATAGGCCACACGCCATGGACGCCCGACTGCATCAAGCGCCTCGGTCGCGCGCTTGCGATAGACGCAGGGTTCGGGCGAGACGACCAACGGCACACGCGCAAAGTCGGAGGCCGACTGCCGATCCCGAGCGACCCAGACCAGCGGTTCGCGCCAGACTCGCACCCCGTCCTGCTGCTCCTGCGTCGGCTGACGCTTGACCATTGCGAGGTCGAAATCACCCGCGTGGAAGCGCTCAAGCAGGTTCAGCGTAAGGTCGCACGTCACTTCCAGTTCCACCAGCGGGTGCGCTGCGGTGAAGGCTGAAAGGACGGTCGGTAGATGCGCCGTCGCGAAATCCTCAGGCACGCCTATGCGGACAGAGCCGGCAATGTCCGGTTCGAACATCTCGGCCACCGTGGCATCATGAAGCCGCAGGATCTGCCGCGCGGGGCCGATCAGACGCTCCCCGTCCGAGGTGATCGCCAGAGAGCGTGGGCTGCGCAGAAACAGGACACGGCCGACCTGCTCCTCCAGCCGTTTCAGCTGCAATGAAATTGCGGATTGTGTCCGCCCCAGCCGCTCGCCCGCACGGGTAAAGCTGCCGGTATCGGCAATCGTCACGAAGCAACGCAACAGATCGATGTCGAGGTTTCGTAAGGCCATGAGATCGCTATATCATTTATAATTGAAATCTTCAATATTTCAGAAATTCGTTTCACCAATCATGACCGATGCTGCACCTGCACAGGCAAGGAGGCATTGAAATGAATCAGATGACCATGACTGCCAGTCGGCAAGCAGCCATCCCTGCAGCCAATCGCTCTGCTGCAACAGTACTGCGAACAGCAGTTGCGAACCTGCCTGTGGCGGCCCTTGGCCTGCTGTTGGGCGCGGCTTTCCTGACCGGGCATGTGGCAGCGACGACCGCGGGTGTGGCGCTGGCAGGACTGAGCCTGCTCGTCACTGTCGTCGTTCTGGTCTTCGCAAAACGCCAGTTGCGCGCTGATCGTCGCAGCGCTTCCTTCGCGCGACTTGCTGTCGGTCTTGCCATTGCCACAGTGCTGATGGGGCTGACCTCCGATGCCCTGCTGCTTGCCGCCGCATGGATCGTGTCCGGTCGGCTGATGGCAGGCCTGATCGGTCACGTCGGTGAATGGAGCGAAGCGCGGGATGCCGCTCGCACGGCCAACATCGCTTTCTCCATCGGCGATCTCGCGCTGGTCGGTGCAATGCTCGTCCTCTCTCTTGGCTCAGGTTCAAGCGACATCGCCGCAATCACGGCAGCGGTTCCCGCCATGGCCGGTCCGCAGCTGACGCTCGCCGCCTTCCTACTGGTCATTGCCGCGCTTGCCCGCTGTGCCCTGCCACCGTTCTCGACATGGCTGATGCGCTCGCTTGCGGCCCCCACCCCGGTGTCGGCGCTTATGCATGCAGGCTTCGTCAATGCAGGCGGCTTCCTCCTGATCCGCTTCGCCCCCGCGCTTGAGGCTGTCATCGCGGCACGCTACGCCCTCTTTGCGACCGGGGTCGTGGCCGCCCTCGTCGGCAGCGCGATCATGCTGGTCCGCAGCGACGTCAAGGGTGCTCTCGCTGCCTCCACGGTCGGACAGATGGGCTTCATGCTCCTCACCGTCGCACTGGGGGCCTATCCCGCTGCACTCTGGCACATGGTCGCCCACGGTCTGTTCAAGGCCTGGCTGTTCCTCGGCTCGGCCGGCACGATCTCGACCGCACCGACGCGCACCAAGGGCCTGCCACAGCCTTGGCCCGCCATCATCGCCCTCGCGACGCTGGCCGGCTGCATTACCCTGATCGAGACCCAGCATGCCGACGCCCTTCTCCCCGTTGGTCTCGCGCTCACCGCACTGCTCTGTGCTCTTGTGCTGGCGATGCGCGCACTGCCACGCGGTCCACTGGGACTTGTCGTTGCAATCGCCCCGATCGTACTGATCGCACTCAACGCAGCGGCGCTTGCGATCATGACCATCCTTCAGCCTTCTGCCGCCCAGCCGCTCATCTCGCCCTATGGCCAGATCGCACTGCTCTCGCTCTTCCTGGCGGGTTGGGTCTGGCAGCAGCGGGTGGTGACAGGCGAGCAAGCCCTGCCTCACGCGCTCTACGCCCGCCTGATCCATGCCGGCAGCACCATCACTGCCTGAAAACTCAAGACTTCGGCCAATCCAGATCAAGGACCCAAGCCATGAACATCGCCACCGGAGCTATGCAAGCGACAAGCGGCATTCCCGTCAGCCTCCAGGCCGAACGGCAGGAACTGCAGGCACTCGTCGATATCGCCGCACAGACCGTTGCGCCGCTCTGGCCGCTCGACAGCGCCATCGCCGTCAACCCGCTCTCCGGGTTTGAAGACCAAGCCTTCGAGCAGGCCCTGCCCGAGGCCGCCAGACTGTTCGGCGCTCGCCCCTCGCTGTCCCTCATCCAGTGGCGCAAGATCATGGAAGAAGGCCGCATCGACTACGTCGCCATGCGCAAGGCCGTCGTGAACGCACTCGGAGGACTGGACGAGGCTTTCGCGCCGCTGGGGCCCGACCTCAACGCCTACAACCTGCTGGTCGCCCGGCTGACCGAGCTGCCCACCGATGACGTTCCGGCCACCCGTCGCGAGCTGTCCCCCGCCTGCGCCATCCTCGCGCGCTGGCTCGCCGCTTTCTTCGACCGCAACGGCGCACTGCGCCTGCCCGGTCGTCACCTCGGCCTTTATGCCTGCCTGAGCACCGCGCTGCGGCATGATCCGGCCCTCGTCCGCACCGGTGATGCAACCGCTGCGCATTGGCTGGAACTGGTGCCCGCCGATCCCATCGAGATGCTGCTGTTTGCCGCACGGCGCGATGGCGTTGCGCGCGAGCGGAGGCTTGGCTGGCTGCGGTCGCTGGTCGCTGCCCTGCCTGGCTGGGCGGCACATCTGCGCTGGCGCAGCGAACACGGTGGCCCTGCCGCCAGCGAAGGTGCGCCTGCCACGATGGTCGAATTGATGGCGCTGGTCGCCCTGGTTGAAGGGACTGTCCGCAACGGGCCGCGTGCCCTGCCCGACGCCAGCGCCGAAGCATCTGGTGTCGAACAGGCCCTGCTTGCCCACTTCGGCCTGCCCGCCGATGCCGCGGAGACATGGACCGAAGCTGCTCGCAATCGCTTGCGGAGCATCGCTGACCTGTCGCTGGCGGAGCTGGGCCTGATCTTCCAGCAGGCGGCAGAGGCCTCGTTCCTCGCTGAATACGCCCCGCTGCTCGAAGGCGCATCGGCCCGGATGACCGCACCTGTGGCAAAGCCTGCTGCCGAGGCGCAGGCCGTGTTCTGCATTGACGTCCGCTCGGAGCCGATGCGGCGCGCACTGGAAGCGCAAGGGCGGTACGAGACGCTGGGCTACGCCGGCTTCTTCGGCCTGCCCATCGCGATCAACCCGGCCTGCGAGGCCCCGCAGCGCAACCAGTTGCCGGTCCTGCTGTCGCCAGCGCACGTGGTGGCAGAACGTCCCGCAACAGGCCGGGAGGCGGAAGCCGACGCCATGCTCGCCCGCCATGCTGCTCTTGCCGACGCGCGCGCCATGCTCGACACCACCAAGGGTGGTGCCACTGGCTTTGCCACTGCCGAAGCGGCAGGTCCGCTCGCGGCTGTCGCGCTGCTGGCCCGCACGCTCGCCCCGCGCCTCTCCGATGCGATGCGCAAGCGGCTAGTCGGTGAGCGGGGCCATGTGCTGACCCCGTCGGCCAGCAACGATCACGACCATACGCACAACCACAGCGCCAGCGCGATCCCGCTCGAGCAACGCATCGCCTACGCACGCGGCATGTTCGCGCTGACCGGCCTCTCTGCAGAAACTGCGCGACTGGTCGCATTGGTCGGCCATGGCGGTTGCACCACCAACAACGCCTTTGCCGCAAGCCTTGATTGCGGTGCATGCGGCGGTCACCCCGGCGGCCCCAACGCCCGCCTCATGGCTGCGATCCTCAACGACACTCAAGTGCGTGAAGGTCTCGCCGCGCAAGGCCTCGAGTTGCCCGATGATACCTGGTTCATCGCAGCCCAGCACGACACCACGCGCGATGAAGTGGAAATCTTCGACCGCCAGCTCGTTCCCGCCACCCACGCTCAGGACCTCGCCCGGTTCGAGCAAGCCCTGCTGCAGGCGGGCGCCAAGTGCCGCCAGGAACGCGCCGCCCGTCTAGGCCGGACCGCGGAAGATCTGCTGACCGGTGCCGCCCACTGGGGCGAAGTCCGCCCCGAGTGGGGCCTGTCGGGCAATGCCGCTTTCATCGTTGGCCCCCGCGCGCTCACGGCGGACATCGATCTTGGCGGCAATGCGTTCCTCCACAGCTACGACTGGAAGAAGGACGAGGACGGCAGCGCGCTGACCGGGATCATGACCGCGCCGATGATCGTGGCGCAGTGGATCAACTGCCAGTACCTGTTCTCGACCATCGACAACGAGGTGTTCGGCGCGGGCGACAAGACCACGCAGAACGTCGTCGGCGGGTTTGGCGTGGTGCAGGGCAGCGGCGGCGACCTGTGCGTCGGGCTGCCGCGCCAGTCGCTGTTCCGCGACGATGGCACGCCCTACCACACCCCGCGCCGCCTTTCGGTGATCATCGAAGCGCCGCTGCAGCGCGTGCAGGACATCGTCCTTGCCCACGATGCGGTCGGCCGTCTCGTCGAGAACGGCTGGATCAAACTCGTCGTGATCGACCCCTGGAAGCACAAGGCGCACCACTGGGTCCGCGGCGAATGGGCGGCGCGGCCCTGCTGATCTAAAGACGCCGGGGATCAGCTCAACCTGTAGCCGATCCCCGGTTCGTTGCGGATCAACCGCGGATGTGACGGGTCTTCCTCAAGCTTGAGCCGCAAGGCCCGGATCACAACGCGCAAGTACTCGACATCATCGCGGTGCGCCTTGCCCCATACGCTTTCCAGCAGGGCGACGTGGGTGAGGACGCGCCCGCCGGCATCGACCAGCGCGTGGAGCACGGCGAATTCCTTGGGCGTGAGTTGCACCGGCCTGCCGGAAACGCTTGCCTCATGCCGGGGCAGGTCGAGGCGCAACGGGCCATGTTCCAGCACTTCGGCCTGCTGGACGGCCTTGCCCGCCCCGCGCAGCGCCACGCGCAGACGTGCCAGCAGTTCATCGCCATCGAAGGGCTTGGTCACATAGTCGCTGGCTCCGAGATCGAGCGCGGCGACTTTCTCCTGCACTTCCCCGCGCGCCGAGACCACGACGACCGGTGCTGTGCAGCGCGTCCGGATCATGCCCAGCAGTTCCAGCCCGTCACGATCGGGCAGGCCAAGATCGAGCAGCACCGCATCGATCGGCTCGTGCGCCAGCAGGGCAAGCGCGGCATTTGCATTGCTGGCGGGGAGCGCGACGTGTCCGTCCCGGCGCAGCACGACATCAAGCAGGCGCAGGATTGCCGGTTCGTCATCGATGCACAGGATGCGGCTCATGGCTGCGTGGCTTTCGTGGACGGGGCCGAAACCTCGAACCGTGCGCCGCCGCCTGCTGCCTCTGCGATGTTCACATCCATGCCCATCGCATCGGCAAAGTCCTTCACGATGGCAAGGCCCAGACCGCTGCCATCGGTGCGGTCCGACCCTTCAATGCGGCGGAAACGCTCGAAGATCAGCGCGCGCTCGGCCTCGGGCACGCCGGTGCCGTCGTCTTCTACGCTCAGTAAGACACGTTCGCCATCTGCCCTTGCCGCAACGGTCACCTGCGAGCGGGCATGGCGCACGGCGTTGTCGACGAGATTGGCCATGACGTGGTGCAACAACACCGGATCGCCGCGCACGAACGGCAAGTCCGCCGCCACATCGCGCCGGACCGTGACCGCTGCAGGCAGGACGAGGTGATCGCACACGCCGCCGATCACGTCGATCAGATCGAGACTTTCGCAAGCGACGCTGAGCGATCCGCCCTCGATCCGTGCGGCGGCGAGCAGGTTGGCCATCATCCCGTCTAGCCTGCGCGTTGCGACCAGCGCATCGCGGACATCGGGCCGCTCGCGCGCGATCTGCTCCAGCCGCCCAGCGATCACGGTCAATGGCGTGCGGAAATCGTGGGCAAGCGAGGCGAGGAACGTGCTGCGCAGCCTGTCGCGCGCTTCGGCCAGTTCGCGCTCGCGCCGTTCACGCAGCAGGCTCTCGCGGTCACGCGATTGGCCGAGTTGCAGGCACAGTTCGGCCATGCGTTCGATCTCGGCGGTTGTGCGGGTGTGCCCCGTGGCGGGCCTTGCGAGTGCCAGAACCGCATCGCCGGGCCGGTTGCGCCGGACGAGCGGGAAGAAGGTCCAGTCCGCCGCTGCCATGGTCAGCGTGCCGTGCCCGGTGACATCGCCATTGTGCAATGCCCAGGCCGCAGCCGACTGATCGAGCGAGGACTGATCGAGCGACGACAGGCCGCCTTCCCCGACCTCGTCCAGAAGCAGCACCTGCCCGTAACGCGTTGCAAGATAGCCAAGCGCGCGGTCCAGTGCTTCGCTGGCAGGCTCGGCGGACAGGAGCCCGGCCAGTGTTGCCGCTTCCGCGCTGGCCCCCGCCCGCTCGTTGGCCTCAGCCTCGCGCGCCAGCAATCGGGTCGCCAGCCGCCCGGTGACAACGGCCACTACGCAGAGCACGAAGACGCTGACGAGGTTGTCGAGACGATGGACGCGGAAGGTGAAGCGCGGCTCCAGCAGGAAGTAGTTGTAGGCCGCAGCCCCTGCCAGCGCCGCGATCATCGCCGGGCCGATCCCGCCGCGCGTTGCGGCAAGCAGCACCGGCAGGAGGAACAGCAGCGCTGCCGAGGCCAGCCCCATCGTCGGCAGCAGTGCCGAAGTCAGCGCTGCCACCACGGCGACGGCCAGCAGAGCCTCGAGAGCGGAAGAAAGATAGCGCGGCACGGGCCGACTATAGCTCTATCTGGCTGCCAAGTTCGACCACCCTGTTCGGCGGAATGGCAAAATAGGCCGTCGGGTCGGACGCGTTGCGGTGGAGGAACATGTAGATCACCGTCATCCAGCGCGGCAGGCTTGGCCGCGAGGCGAAGCGGATGGCACTGCGTCCGACGAAGAACGAGGTTCCGCCCGTCCGCGCCAGCAGGCCTTCGCTGCGGGCAAGATCACTCGGCACATCGATCCGGTCCATGTAGCCATAGCTCAGCCTTGCCCGGACGAAGTTGTCGTCGATCCGCTCCAGCGTCAGCCGGTTCGCGGCATCGACCCATGGCCGGTCCGTGGTCTGAACCTTGAGCACGATCGAGCAGCGGTGCAGCACCTTGTTGTGCTTGAGGTTGTGAAGCAGCGCGGCAGGAGCGTTTGCAAGGTCCTGTGTCAGGAACACCGCCGTCCCCTCGATCCGCACCGGAGGGCGCGCGGCGAGTGCCACAGCCATTTCATCGAGCAGCACGCCCTGTTCCTGCTGACGCTCCAGCGCCGCATTCCTGCCACGCAGCCAGGTGAAGATCACCAGTCCGATGGCAGCGGCGGTTACCAGCGGCACCCAGCCGCCCTCGGTCACCCGCAGGATGTTGGCGCCGAAGAAGAACACGTCGAGCGCAAGGAACGGGGCGATGAGCAGCGCGGCCCAGACCGGCTCCCAATGCCAGTAGCGCCAGGCGATGATGAAGGCGAGGCAGGTGGTGACGACCATCGTGCCGGTGACCGCGATGCCATAAGCCGCCGCCATCGCCGAACTGCTGCCGAAGCCGAGCACGAGGATGACAACGCCTGCGAGCAGGAGCCAGTTCACCGCCGGAATGTAGATCTGCCCGACCTGCCGTTCCGAGGTCTGGCGGATGGCAAGGCGCGGGAGCAGGCCGAGCGCGATGGCCTGATGGGTCAGCGAATAGGCGCCGGTGATCACGGCCTGGCTGGCGATGATCGTGGCCATGGTGGCAAGCACGACCAGTGGCGCGCGCAGGGAATCGGGGGCCATCAGGAAGAACCAGTCGGCATTGGCCAGCAGGTGGCCCGAGCCTTCGGCCACAGCCAGCGCCTTCAGTGCCATCGCGCCTTGGCCGAGATAGTTGAGCGAGAGCGCGGGCCAGACAAGGGCGAGCCAGCCGAGGCGGATCGGGCTCGCGCCGAAGTGGCCCATGTCGGCAATCAGCGCCTCGGCACCTGTCACGGTCAGGAACACCGCGCCGAGCACGAACAGGCCCGAGACGCCATTGCCCAGCATGAAGCGCACCGCATGGAGCGGGTTGAACGCTTCGAGGATCGCAGGCGCATCGGCGATATGCCACAGGCCGAGCGCGGCTAGCGCGCCGAACCAGACGAGGCAGACCGGGCCGAAGAACGCCGCAATCCCCGCCGTCCCGCGCGCCTGCACGGCAAAGAGCCCGGCCAGAATGCCGAGCGTGACGCCGAGGATCGTCGGCTCGCTCATCGATTCCATGCCCGGAATGGTACGCAAGCCCTCGACCGCAGAAAGCACCGACAGCGCGGGCGTGATGATCGCATCGCCATAGAACAGCGCCGCGCCCGTTGCGCCCAGCAGCAGCACGATCGGCCACTTCCGGTTGGTCGCACGCTCGGCCAGTGCCATCAGCGAAAGCACGCCGCCTTCGCCGTTGTTGTCCATGCGCATGAGGAAGGCGACGTACTTGAGCGTCACCACCACGATCAGCGCCCACAGCGCCAGCGAGAGAACGCCGAGGATCTCGGGGCGCGAGATGCCGTCAGCGCTGGTCTGCGCCAGTGCCTCGCGGAAGGCGTAGAGCGGGCTCGTGCCGATATCGCCATAGACGACGCCGATGGCGCCCAATGTCAGGATGGCAAGGGAATGGCGCTGTGCCTGATGGGCGGGTGAAGGGTGCGGCTGGGGATGCGGCTGATCTGCCTCGGTCATGGTCGGTCCTTGGTATGGAGCCTGCCCCATCGCGCAGAACCGCATAATGGCGATATGGGGATGCGAGGCGTGCGGCGTAAAGTTTCCATAAAGATCAGCGCCACGCCTGCCCGTCGCGATTACCGCATGAAGTTCATGTGAAGCGGGATGACACTGCCAAAAACGCCGCGTAAGGGCGCGGCCATGGGCGGGCTGCGCACATCGCTAATGCTGAATTACCGGCTGGCATTGCTGCTGGTCGCGCTTGCTGTGGCGATGAAGGCGCTCGTCCCTGCCGGATTCATGGTCGAGGCTTCGGCAAAATCACTGACCGTGCTGGTCTGCGCTGACAGCACCGGCGCACGCTCGGCCATAGAGATCACCGTACCGCAATCGGGCAGCAAGGCACCGGCCATGGCAAAGGCGCACGAGAGTTGTGCGTTCACGGCGCTGGGCTTTGCTGCGCTTTCCGCCACCGACACTCTGCAACTGGCTCTAGCGCTCGCCTTAATCCTTGCGCTGGGGTTCACCGCCCACGGCGTTATCGCGCCGCGCAGGGCCCATCGCATGCTGCCGCCACCTTGCGGCCCGCCCGCCGGAATGCCTGCCTGACAGCCTGCGCCGGAGCCACGCTCTGGCACAATCGATCCAGCATCGCCGCCCCGTTCAAGCGGTTGGCGGCGATTGTCAGAAAGACATTCCGATGAATTCCCAAGCTATTGCAACGGCTCCGCTTGCCGCTGCGCTTTCCCTGTCCGTCCCCGCCCATGCCGAAGACGCGAACCCCGTCATCATCGTCACCGGCAACGCGCAGGCGCAAGTGGCCGAAACGCAAGTTGCCGCCACGCCCGGAGGGGCCGATGTCGTGTCCTACGAGGACTATGCCGACCGCACCGTCGTCTCACTGCGTGATGCGCTCGCCTTCTCACCCGGCGTCTATACCCAACCGCGTTTCGGGCAGGAGGTGCGCATCTCGATCCGTGGTTCCGGCCTGTCACGCAGCTTCCACATGCGCGGGTTGACGCTGCTGCAGGATGGCGTGCCGATCAATCTGGCTGACGACAACGGCGATTTTCAGGAACTCGAACCGATCTTCCTCGATCACCTCGAAGTCTATCGCGGTGCCAATGCGCTGCGCTTTGGCTCGGGCACGCTGGGCGGGGCGATCAACGGCGTGACCCCGCGTGGCGATGAAGCGCACGGCATCTATGCGAGGCTCGATGGCGGCTCGTTTGATTTCCGGCGCGGCCTTGTCTCGGCAGGCTTCGGTGACGAGCGCGCCAACGCCTGGGCCGCGATCAGCGCCGACCGCCACAATGGTGACCGCATCCATGCGACGCGGCGCTCGCTCCGCTTCAACGGCAATGTCGGGCTGAAGCTGGGCGAAGGTATCTCCACGCGGTTCTATGCCAGCGCCAATGCGATCCGCCAGAAGCTACCCGGTGCGCTCAGCCTCACCGATGCGATCGACAACCCGCGCAAGGGCAACATCGTCGGCGATCAGGCGCGCGACATCGATTCGCTGCGCCTGCAAAACCGCACCACGCTCGACATCGGCGGCGGCAAGCTGGAGTTTGGCGGTTTCTTCAACGCCAAGCAGCTCGACCACCCGATCTTCATGGTGATCGACCAGAAGTCGGAAGATCGCGGCCTCTTCGCGCGGGGCGAGTGGGAAGCAGGCATCGTTTCGCTGACCATCGGCGGGGAATCGCGCTGGGGCACCACCCGCGCGCGCCAGTTCGTGAACAACAATGGCAAGCGCGGCGCGCTCACGTTCCGCGCCGTGCAGAAGGCGCGCACGTCCAACCTCTATGGCGAGGTGCGCGTCTCGCCGGTCGAGAGCCTGACCCTGATCGCGGGCGGCATCTATGCCGATGGCTGGCGCGAGCAGGTGCGCGAAGTGCCATCCGCTGTCACCGGCAGAGCCTCGTTCGATGCCTTCTCGCCCCGCTTCGGCGCGCTGTGGCGGCCGGCAGCAGATGTGCAGGTCTATGCCAACTACAGCCGCTCGGCCGAATTCCCGACCTTCGTCGAACTCGCCCAGCAGGCAGCCTTCGTACCCGTTCGCCCGCAACGTGCATGGACGGCAGAAGCCGGCACGCGCGGGCGGATCGGCGCGGTGCAATGGGACATCTCGGCCTACCGCGCCGACCTGACCGGGGAGATGCTGCAGTATACGCCCGACGCCAACGTCGGCATCCCGGCGGCCACGTTCAACGCGGGCAAGACCCGCCATCAGGGCATCGAGGCGGGCCTGTCATGGGAGCCGCTGGAATGGCTGCGCCTGCGCCAGATCTGGCAATATTCGGACTTCACCTTCCGGAACGACGTGCAGTTCGGCAACAACCGCCTGCCGGTGGTGCCGCGCCATGTCCTGCGCAGCGAAGTGCGGATCGGACGCGACGCGCTGCACATCGCGCCGAGCGTGGAATGGGTGCCGCAAGGCGCGTTTGCCGATTACCGCAACACGGTCCGCGCGCCAGGTTATGCGCTGCTCTCGCTCAGCGCGGGTGCAACGGTCGCATCGGGGATCGAGCTGTTCGCTGATTTGCGCAACATCACCGGCAAGAAGGCCGTCGGCGATATCGCCGCGGTGATCGCCGCAAACGCGGCCTCGGCCATCTACTACCCTGTGGAACGCCGCGCCGCCTATGCCGGGGTGCGCGCCCGCTTCTGATCGATGCGCGGGCGGGAGCAGTTCCCGCCCGCCATTTCCCGATTTTGCAAACTGTCCGATCGGTTTAAGACCCCCACTTCAGCAATCGGGGTGAAGCGTGACAGAGGGAAAGGCCGAGGGGAGGCCAGACGGAAGGTCGGACAAGGCGCGCAGGCTCGAGCTTGGCCGCCAGCGCCGCGCAAAGACCCGCGCCAAGGTCATCGCCGCAGCCTTCGAACTGTTCGGCGAGGAGGATGGCCTCTATGCCCGCATCGAGGACGTCTCGCAGCGCGCCGGGATAACCCGCGCCACATTCTACGATCACTTCTCGGGCATGGCCGAACTGCGCGAGGCGGTGAGCTATGAAGTGACCCACGATTTCCTCAGCGCGGTGAGCCACACCATCTCGCTGCTGGAAGACGCGCGCGAACGCATCACCGTCGCCATCCGCTTCTATCTCCACCGCGTGCGCGAAGTGCCGGGCTGGGGCCGCTCGATGATCAACCTCAGCGCCAACGGCGTGATCTTTGGCGCGGAGACCTTCCGGGAGGCTGAGGGAACCGTCGCGCAGGCCATCGCCGCGGGGCAGCTTTCCATCGACGACAGCGCCCTGGGCCGGGACGCCATTCTAGGCACGACCATGGCTGCATTCGCGACGATGCTGCGGGAAGACAAAAGCGCCGACTATCCCGAACGGATTGCGCAGATGATCCTCGTCGGCCTTGGCGTGAGCGCGCAAATCGCCGCCGAGATTGCCAACCGCCCACTTCCGGCATTGGCCCCCATTCCAGAATCAACTTGACGATCTGCAAGATTGAAAATATCCAACTTCAATCGGACATATTGTCGGATTGAAGAGATCAACCGTGTCCGGCCGACAAGAGCCGGAACTTGGGAGAAACGGGAATGGCGGCTTTGACAGGTCCGCGCCTTTGGATCGGCACCAGCCTGATGTTGGGCGCAATCGGCACGACGGCGCTTGCCGCTGCCTCTCCCGCGGCCACCACCGCTCCAAGGCCACCCGAAGCGATCTACGCCAAGACCTGCGGCTACTGCCACGGCCGGCACGTGGCGCCGATCATCCGCGGGCGCGGGTTGCCGCCCGAGATCATCGAGCAATACGTGCGCACCGGCCCGCGCGGCATGGTCGCCTTCCGGCCGACCGAGATCAGCGACGTGGAACTCAAGGCCCTCGCCAAGTGGCTCAATGCCTCGAAAGCCGACCCGAAGGAGAATGGCGAATGACCGGTATCAGCCGCCGCGACGTGATCCGCACCGGGGCCGTAGGTGCCGCCATGCTGGGATCGAGCGCGTTCGCCTCGCCGCTAGACGGCCCGCGCCAATTGCCGGTCCATCTCGACAAGGGTGCCTTTGCCGCCGCCTGCAAAGAGCTGCGCGCCGTCGTTGGTGCGGAGTGGGTCTTTGCCGATCCTGAAAGCACCCTGCCCTACGCCAAGAGCTTCACCCCCGATCCGCGCCACGAGCATGTGCCTTCGGGTGCGGTTGCTCCGGCCTCGGTCGAGGAAGTGCAGGCGATCCTCAAGATCGCCAACAAATACAAGCTCCCGCTGTGGACCGTCTCCACCGGCAAGAACATGGGCTATGGCTGCGCCACGCCTGCCAGCAGCGGACAGATGATCCTCGATCTCAAGCGCATGAACCGGATCATCGAGATCGACGCTGAACTCGGCACCGCGCTGGTCGAACCCGGCGTCACCTACCAGGACCTGCGTGACTACCTCGACGAGCACAACCTGCCGTTCTGGCTCGACGTGCCGACAGTCGGCCCGATCGTCTCGCCGCTCGGCAATACGCTCGAGCGCGGGGTCGGTTACACGCCCTATGGCGACCACTTCTTCATGCAGTGCGGCATGGAAGTGGTTCTCGCTGATGGCACGGTGGTCCGAACCGGCATGGGCAGCGTCAAGAACTCCACCACCTGGCAGGCGTTCAAGTGGGGCTACGGTCCCTACATCGACGGCATCTTCACCCAGTCGAACTTCGGCATCGTCACCAAGCTCGGCTTCTGGCTGATGCCCAGGCCGCCCGCGTTCAAGCCGTTCATGGTCCGCCACAACGAGATGGGCGACGTCTCGAAGATCGTCGACGCCATGCGCCCGTTCCGCATGAACAACCTCATCCCCAACGTCGTGCTGATGATGGGCGCGGCCTACCAGATTGCGATGTTCCACCGCCGCGAGGAGCTGTGGGACAAGCCGGAGAGCATCCCCGACGATGTCGTGCGCGACTTTGCGAAAAGCCAAGGCCTTGGCATGTGGAACACCTACTTCGCGCTCTATGGCACCGACGAGATCATCGCTGCGGTCGAACCGATCGTGCGCCGTGCGTTCGAGGCCTCGGGCGGCGAAGTGCTGACTGAAAAGGAGATGGGCGGCAACCTGTGGTTTGAGCACCACAAGAACCTGATGTCGGGCCAGCTCACGCTTGAAGAAAAGGGCATCATGCGCTGGCGCGGCGGCGGCATGTGCTGCTTCGCGCCGGTCGCCCCGGCCAAGGGCGTAGAGACGCAGCGGCAAACCGAGCTCGCCAAGGAAGTCCTCGGCAAATACGGCTTCGACTACTCGGTCGCCTACGCCATCGGCGGGCGCGAACTGCACCACCTGATTTTCATCCAGTATGACAAGGAAGATCCAGTCGAGGAGAAGAAGGCCGACGACTGCATCCGTGAGATGATCACCCGCTTCGGCGAGCGCGGCTGGGCCAGCTACCGCACTGGCGTCAACACCATGGACCTCGTCGCCCAGCAATATGGCGATGCCAACCGCGCCCTCAACGCCCGCCTCAAGCAGGCGCTCGACCCCAACCACATCCTCTCGCCCGGCAAGCAGGGGATTGCCTGAGAAGCCAGCCCGGCATGCCTGAACCAGTTCATGCCGGGCAACCCTTGACCAACCCCGAAAAACCTAGCAATAGCCCGCTTCCGGCACGCCGGGGCGCTTAGCTCAGTTGGTAGAGCATCTCGTTTACACCGAGAGGGTCGGCGGTTCGAGCCCGTCAGCGCCCACCATTCCCGGACGCCGTTTCCCCATTCATCGCGATCACACGCCGGGTTGGAGCAGAGCTGCGCCGTAGTGGTGTTGACGCGTGTTGCGTGCGCGCGATTGTCGTGCGATTCTCAGGCCATGGCCAGAGCGTCTCGCGCCATCCTTGCTGCCTCGCTGACGGTGCTGCTCGCCGGGTGCATCGGATCGCCCGAACAGCCCGTGCGCAAGCCTTCGCGCAGTGGTACGGGCACCTCGCTCAGCCAATCGCCGCAGACCCGCGCGTGCCTTGCCAACCTGGGCACGACCCGCGCCAGTTTCACACCGCTGGCGGACCAGTATTACGGCGCAGGCTGTGCCACGCTGGGCACGGTCAAGCTGGGCTGGCTGCAGGGGGACGAGGGGCGGCTTGATGTCACCAACCTGGGGCCCGTATCGTGCCCCGCCGCCACGGCGCTGCAAGGCTGGGCGCGATTTGGGGTGGACCGGGCGGCACGGCAGATCCTTGGCAGCCCGCTGGTGCGGATCGAGACGATGGGGAGCTATTCGTGCCGCAACGTGGCGGGCACCACGCGCCTGTCTGCCCATGCACAAGCCAATGCGATCGACGTTGCGGGCTTTCGCCTTGCCGACGGGCGCCGCATTACCGTGGCCAACGACTGGAATTCACCCTCGCCCCAGACCCGCGCTTTCTTGCGGACGATCCGCGACAGCGCCTGCAAGCGCTTCGGCACCGTGCTTACCCCGGACTACAACGCCGACCACCGCGATCATCTCCATCTGGAGCCCGGCGGCCTCAAGCCGTTCTGCCGCTGACGATCAGGCCGCCACGTCGTCCAGCCCGGTGGCTTCGATGCGCAGGCGGACCGCTTCGGCAGCATGGCGCGCGCCGAGCTTGCCCATCATCTTCATGCGGTGGATTTCGACGGTGCGCGGGCTGATGTCGAGTTCGCGGGCGATGGCCTTGTTGCTGCATCCCTCCGCCAACCGGTCGAGCACCTCACGTTCACGCAAGGACAGGCGCGAAATCCGCTGCCGCGCCTCGGCCGCGCGGGCGCGCTGGGCGCGGAAGGTGTCGGCCTCGCGCGTGGCACGTGCCACCGCTTCATTCAGCGGACCGATCTGCGTCGGTTGCGCAAGATAGTCGAGCGCGCCCGCCTTGATCGCAGCGACAACTGCCGCTGTCTGCGGCGCTTCGGCCATGGCGACGACCGGCAGCCAGTGCCCGGCGTGCATCATCGCCGCGATCAGCTTGCGTATCCCCTCGCCGACCGGTTCGTCCTGCGCCAGCACAAGGCCGCCGGATGGCGCGTGCGCAAGAAGCTCCCCGGCACTCGCGTAGATTTCCGCGTGGTGGCCAGCTGCGAAAGCCAGTCGTGCGAGCTGCGCACGGCGGGCGGAGTCGCTATCGAGAATGTGGAGTGTGATACGATCAACCATGCGGGCAAGTAATCACCCTGCTGCAACAATTGACCACCGTGGTTAGCTTCGTATTGAACCGAAACCGCGCTGCAAATGGTCGCTACTACAGGTTCACCCTAAGGAACTTCGCTTCGGGAACGGATCAAATACATCGGAATTTACCACGCCAATCGCCCGTCCAGCGCCTCGTGGCGGGGATTTTCCAAAGCGAAACACTGGCTTTCGGAAAGATGCGGTTAACCAAGGCCAGCCGGATCGGCCGAGTCGGAGCGACTGAAACGCAGAAACTGGCCGCCCCGGCTCAGTTGCCCCCGGCCTGCTCACCCAGACCGTCGAAAGTATAGTCCGGCAGCGAATGGAACGCCTGCCGCAAGGCCTCGCTCCAGCTTGACGAGATCGACTTGAAATAGGGGTCGCTGGCAAGGATCCGCCGTTGGTGCAAGGGCTCGAACCGGTCGCGCTCCATCACGATCAGGTCGAACGGCAAGCCGACCGACAGGTTCGCCGCTACCGTGGAATCGAAAGATACCATCAGCAGCTTCACCGCGTCCTCGAAGCTCATCGTCCGGTCATAGCCGCGCAGCAGGATCGGGCGACCGTACTTGGTTTCGCCGATCTGGAAGAACGGCGTGTCGAAGCTCGCCTCGATGAAATTCCCTTCGGGGTAGATCATGAACAGGCGCGGTTCCATGTCCTTGATCTGGCCCGCCACGATGATCGAGGCGGTAAAGCGCGGCCCTTCGGATTGCATTCCGCCTTCCTGCCGCCCTTCGATCACATTGCGCAGCAGGTTGCCGACCAGCGTTGCCACCTGGAACATTGTCGGCGCTTCGAGGATCGACGGCCTGCGGTCGCTTGGCGCCTTGTTGCGCTCCTCAAGCTGCGAGATCACGGCCTGCGTCGTGGCGAGATTACCCGCAGTCATGATCGTGATCTGCCGCTCGCCCGGCACCGACCAGTGGAACATCTTGCGGAACACCGAGATATTGTCGACGCCGGAATTGGTGCGCGTGTCACTCATCATGACAAGCCCTTTGTCGAGCACCATTCCCACGCAATAGGTCATTGTCCTGCCCCGATTTTTCCCCGTCGCAACGATGCAATCCGGCGCTCTGGCCGAAGCGTTGACCGAATCCCCCCGATCAGGCCGTTCGCGCGGTGCTATTGTTCCACACGCTGTTGCTGCACGGCAAGCTTCACGTGCATGGATTCGTCTCGCGCACCATACCTTATCCCCGTCACCGGCGCAGCATCGCGATAATCGCGCCCTGTCGCGACACGCACGTACCGGGCGTCGGGACTGATCCCGTTCGAGATATCGAAGCCGACCCAGCCCAGCCCTTCGACGAAGGCCTCGGCCCAGGCATGCCCTGCATCCTGATCGATGCGGTCATCCATCATCAGGTAGCCGCTGACATAGCGGGCAGGAATGCCGAGCGATCGCGCGGCACCGATGAACACGTGGGCATGGTCCTGGCACACCCCGCGCCCCGCCAGCAGCACGCCTTCGGCTGTCGTGGCAGAATCGGTATGCCCCGCCGCATACTCCACCCGCTCGCGGATGAGCGACGAGAGGCCGTGCAGCGTTGCCAGCGTGTTGGGCTCGTCCGGCAGCGCTGCCAGCAGACTCCGCGTCCGTGGTCCCGCGCGCGTCAGGTCGGTCTGCTCGACGAACTGCCACAGCGGCATGAAGCCCGAATGCCGACCGATCACGCCGCTTTCGTCGCTGGTGTCGACCAGCCCTTCGCAACGGATGGTCACTTCGCTCACGCCCGGATCGAACGAGATCAGCGTGACGTGGTTGCAGTTGGCGTCGTCGTATTCGACCTGCAGCTGCGCGCCCTCGAAATGCATGTTCCATTCAAGCACGCGCTGGCCGGACGAGGTCTTCGGCATCAGGCGCAGGCGCTGCATCCCGCGGCTCACCGGCCCGGAAAAGACGTAATGCGTGGTATGATCTACGCTCAGGCGCATGGGGCTATGGTGTCCTCGGGGCCTAATCGATGAAGCGGTAATCGCGCTGTATCTGCAACGCGAGGGCAGTGTTGGAGCGGATGAAGCCGCCGATGAACTCGTGCAGGCCCTGCTCGAAGATCGCATCGATCGTTGCCTGATGGAACCGGCAATCGGCGTCGCGCAGGATTTCGTGCGAATGCATCTCGCCGCCATACTCGCGAGCAAGGCTGGCAAGGTTCGAGCGCAACTTGGAATAGCAAAACGCCAGGCTGCGCGGGAAACGGCCGTCGAGGATCAGGAACTCGGCAATGCCACGCGGGTCCATGCGCCCGGCGTTGAGCCAGCGGTAGGCCCGCTCGCCCGCCACAGAGCGCAGCACGTTCTCCCACTGCACGTTGTCGAGGCTCGACCCCACGTAGGAAATCGAAGGCAGCAGCACGTAGTACTTCACGTCGAGGATGCGCGCGGTGTTGTCCGCCCGCTCGATAAAACTGCCCAGCCGCGCGAAGTTGTAGATCTCGTTGCGCAGCATGGTGCCTTCCATGGCACCGCGCACTTGCGTCGACTGGCGACGGACAAGGTCAAGCACGTCGCCCAGCCGCGTCTCCGTGACCGGACGCGCCAGCGCCTCCTTCAGCTTCATCCAGCCGTCATTGACCGATTCCCACACCTCGCGGGTGATCCCGCCGCGCACCATGCGCGCATTGGTCCGCGCCATCTCGGTCATCGCCATGACGCTGCCGGGATTGTCCTTGTCGCGCAGGATGTAGTTGAACACGTGCGGGCCGGTATATTCCGTCCCGTGCCGCGCTTCGAACCCCGGCCTCAGGCCCAGCGTCACGATCAGCGAGCGCCATTCGTCCGATGCGTCGGAGGCATCGCGGGTCAGCGCCATGCGGAACCCCGCCTCGATCAGGCGGGAAATGTTCTCCGCCCGTTCAAGGTAGCGGAACAGCCAGAAAATGCCGTTTGCAGACCGTCCCAACATATCAGTCGTCCAGTACCCAGCTGTCCTTGGTCCCGCCGCCCTGCGACGAGTTGACCACGAGCGACCCCTTCTTCAGCGCCACGCGGGTCAATCCGCCGGGCGTGATGTCGATCCCGTTGGGGCTGACCAGCACGAAAGGTCTGAGGTCCACGTGGCGCGGGGCAAGGCCCGCCTTGGTCAGGATCGGCACGGTCGAAAGCGAGAGCGTTGGCTGCGCAATGTAGTTCTCGGGCTTTGCCCGCAGCTTGGCCTCGAACGCTGCCAGTTCCTTGCGTGACGACGTCGGCCCGATCAGCATGCCGTACCCGCCCGATCCGTGCACCTCCTTGACTACCAGTTCGGCAAGGTTGTCGAGCACGTACTTGAGCGATTCCGGCTCGGCGCAACGCCAGGTCGGCACGTTCTGCAGGATCGGCTTTTCGCCGGTATAGAACTCGACGATCTCGGGCATGAACGAATAGATCGCCTTGTCGTCGCAGATGCCGGTGCCCGGTGCGTTGGCGATCGTGATCCCGCCCGCGCGATAGACGTCCATGATCCCCGACACGCCAAGAACGCTGTTGGGATTGAAGGTCAGCGGATCAAGGTATTCGTCGTCCACCCGGCGATAGAGCACGTCGATCGGCTGGTAGCCGCGCGTCGTCCGCATGGCGATGCGCCCGTTCTCGACGCGCAGGTCGCTGCCCTCGACCAGTTCGGCACCCATCTGGTCTGCGAGGAACGCGTGCTCGAAATAGGCCGAATTGTAGATCCCCGGCGTCAACACCGCGACGACCGGTTTCTTGCCATCGCAGGCCGGCGGCGCGCAGGCGGCAAGGCTGCGGGCAAGACGGCGCGGATAGTCCGAAACCTCGCGCACCCGGACCTTGGTGAACAGCTCCGGGAACATCGCCATCATCGTCTCGCGGTTCTCCAGCATGTAGGAGACACCGGACGGCGTGCGGGCATTGTCTTCCAGCACCATGAAATCGTCCTCGCCCGTGCGGACAAGGTCGATGCCGACGATGTGGGTATAGACCCCGCCCGGCGGCGTGAAGCCGACCATCTCGGGCAGGAAGGCCACGTTGTTCTTCAAAAGGCGCGCCGGGAGACGACCCGACCGGACGATTTCCTGCCGGTGATAGAGATCGTGGAGGAAAGCGTTGAGCGCCCGCACGCGCTGCTCGATCCCGCGCGAGAGCTTGCGCCATTGCTGGGCAGTTATGATGCGCGGCACCATGTCGAAGGGAATGAGCCGCTCTTCAGCGTCTTCGTTGCCATAGACGTTGAAGGTGATGCCGGTGCGACGGAAAAAGGCTTCGGCTTCGCTGCCCTTGCGCCGCAGCAGGTCCGGTGGCTGCTGATCGTACCACTGGCAATATCCAGCATACGCAGGCCTCACCGAGCCATCGGCGTTGAGCATCTCGTCGTAGGACGAGGGCGATGTTGTTTTCATAGGCACATCCCGTCTGCACCCAAGCTTGCACAACGAATCAGCTTTGCCAAGCGCGCCAATGCTGCACTGCGAAATAAAGTTGCACCACTTTGACTGCCGCACTCTGTGCAAGATTCCGGCAAGCAATTTCCCTTGCCTGATCGCGTCTGGAATGAGACTTAATCGCTCAACTAAAAAGTTCTCGGAGAGCGGCGATGCCACAGGTCCACAAGCGCACCTGCCACATTTGCGAAGCAAACTGCGGCGTGCTGGTCGAGGTTGAAGGCAACAGCATCCTCTCGATCAAGGGCGATCCGGACAACCCTTTGTCGCGCGGGCATATTTGCCCCAAGGGCACCGCTTTGCAGGACCTGCAGGAAGACCCTGACCGGCTGCGCAAACCCTTGAAGCGCGTCGGATCAGACTGGCACGAAATCAGCTTCGAGCAAGCCTTTGCGGAGATCGGCGAGAAGGTCCGCGCCATCCTCGCGCGCGATCCTGACAGTTCGGCGGTCTATGTCGGCAACCCCAACGCACACTCATATGGCAATGCGCTGAACATCGGCATTCTCGAGAAGGCACTGCGCACGCGGAACAAGTTTTCCGCCAGCACCGTCGACCAGATGCCGCACCAGGTCGCGAATCTACGACTTTGGGGCCACGCCAGCATGTTCCCGATTCCCGACGCCGACCGCACGCAAACGCTCGTCATCCTCGGCGGCAATCCCATGGCGTCGAACGGCTCGCTGTGGACCGTCCCCGATTTTCGCAATCGCATGAAGGACTTGCGCGGTCGCGGCGGCGAACTCGTCGTGATCGACCCGCGCCGCACCGAAACCGCCAAGATCGCCGACCGCCACCTGTTCATCCGTCCGGCCAGCGACGTCTGGTTCCTGATCGCGATGCTCAAGGCGGTCATGGCGCGCAAGCCCCACCGCCCGGTGCAGGACTTTGTCACCGGGCTCGATGAAGTCGCCGCCCTGCTCGAACGCTTCGACAGCGAGGCCTGCGCCGCCGCCTGCGGCGTCCCACTTGCCGAGATCAAACGCCTGGCTGACCGCTTCGCCGCAGGCCCCGCCGCACTCTATGGACGCATGGGCGTGGCGACCCAATCCAACGGCACGCTCAACGCCTGGCTTATCTCCTTGATAAACATCGCATCCGGCCAGTTGGACCGCGAAGGCGGCTGGGTCTTCGGCCTGCCTGCGGTCGATACTGTCAGCGTCCTGCCCCCCGGCTCGATCGGCAAGCACAGCTCGCGCGTATCGGGCCACCGCTCGGTCCTCGGCGAATTTCCCGCCGCCGCAATGGCTGAGGAGATCGAAACGCCCGGCGAGGGGCAGATCAAGGCGCTGTTCGTCGTCGCTGGCAATCCGGTGCTCTCCACGCCCAACGGCGCGCGTCTGGCCAAGGCACTGGAATCGCTCGAGCTGATGGTCTCCATCGACATCTACCGCAACGCCACCAGCGCACATGCGCACTATATCTTGCCGCCCTCAGGCCCGCTCGAGCGCGACCACTATGGTCTGTTTCTCCTGCCGATGGCGGCGCGCACCATCGCGGTCTATTCGCCGCCCACGCTGCCGCAGGCCGAAGGCTCGCTGCACGACTGGGAAATCCTGCGCGGTCTGGCGAGCGCGATCAGCGGCGAACCGGTGCAGTCCCCCACCCCGCGCGAGGCGCTTGACGGACTTCTCCAAACGGGTCCTTACGGCCTCACTCTCCAACAAGTGGAAGCATCGCCTTCGGGCATCGATCTGGGTCCGCCGCCTGTCGGCCAGTTGCCAGCCCGCCTGCGCTCTGCCTCGAAGAGTGTGGCCTGTGCTATACCAGAGTTCATGCTCTGCCTCGGAGAGTTGGAGATTCCCGTCAACGAAGTTTCAGAGGGTCTGAAACTGATCGGAAGACGCCACTTGCGCACCAACAACTCCTGGCTCGCCAACACCCGTCGCCTGATCAAGGGCCCGGACCGCTGCACAGTGATGATCCACCCGACCGACGCCGAACAGCGCGGCATCGCCGACAGTGCGACCGTGAAGGTCCGCTCAAGTGCTGGAGAAATAAGCCTTTCCGCCGAGATAACCGAAGACATGATGCCCGGCACCGTCTCCATCCCCCACGGCTGGGGCCACGCCCTCCCCGGCGTCGCCATGGCCAACGCGCTGGGCAAACCCGGCGTCAGCGTCAACGACATCACGCTGAACGAAGTGGACCCTCTATCGGGCAACGCAGCGCTGAGCGGGATCGCGGTGGAAGTGGAGGTGGCCTAGTACCCCGCCACCAACCGCTTCAGCATTGCCGCCACTTCGGGATGTGCGGCGAAGCCCAGGTGCGTGCAGCGCATTGGAATCGCGAGGTCTCTCTCACCCTTTCGGCCACACGCGGAGCGGGGGGAGACGATGCCGTCGCGCGCGCTCCACAGCGCCACGGTCGGCACCGGCGGCTTGGCCGACATGTCCTGCCCGATCGGCGGTTCATCGACGGAATGGCCCGCGATCAGCTGGTAGGCGCGCCAGGCGTTGTTGGCGCGGCGGTCTCCGGAGAAGGGCGTGCCCATGGTGACGACCAGCCGCACGGCTTCGGGGTGGGCCTTGGCCACTTCGCGCGCGAAGATGCCGCCGAGGCTCCAGCCGACCAGCACCAGCGGCTCGCCCTCCTTACGCGCCATAGTGACGACACGCTCGCACAGGCGCTCGAAGCGTTCCTCGGTCGGCCCGAAGTTGAAGCCCAGGCCCCAGTCGCTGACGCGGTGGCCTGCCGCTTCGAGCGCCAACCGCAACGGCTTCATCCGTACGGGGTGCGTGCCGAAGCCGGGGAGAAACATGACCGGGCGCGACTGGACGGCGGGTTCGTCTGAAACCTGTGCTTGGCGCGAGGCCTGCCAATGCTCGACCGGGGTGCGCAATTCGCCCAGCAGCGCCTGCCACTTCGGCCCGCGCACGTCTGCCGGACGCGGCTGGAATGCCAGCGCTCTGCGCCGCGCGATTGCCTCGCGCACTAGCGCGAATCGGCCGACTGCCTGCCCGAATGCGCCTTCAGACTGAGGTTGGTTGAGGATCATTGCCATTGCCTGCGCTCTATCGGCCTAACCCTGGATGAACGCCAGCATTTGGCAATTGTTTCAAATTCGCGTCAAGAAAGTGACTTGGAAGGCCCAATGTAACTTCGTCGCCCCGGACTTGATCTGGGGCCCCACTGCCTTCTTCTGCGCGGCGTCAGAAAAAGCGGAATCCCGGGTCGAGCCCGGGAGGACGAGGTGGGTGATGCGTGGGGGTATCTTTCACCCCTGCTCATCCCCCTTGCATTCACCCTTGTGCTGCGAGACCAGCCCCATCTGCATGACCATCGCCTTGCCGTTGGGGGCGGTGCCGACCATGTCCATGGTCATGTCGTAAGTATCCGGGCTGTAAGTGCCAGCCAGCGTCATCTTCGCCGAATTGCCCGCATCCTCACCCGTGCCCTTGCAGGTCATAGTCGCATCGATCTTGCCATTGCCCATGGTGAAGGTGTCGTACTTGCAGTCCTCGCCCTGCTGGCCGAAGAACTTGCCGTCCGGCTTTTCGGCCTCTTCCTTGGTCAGGCACGAGGCGAACGTGCGGCTTTGGCCGAGCATCTTTGCCATCGAGGCCTTGGCCTCGGGCGGCATGCCTTCGACGTCGAACTTCTTGAAGTTCATGGTCAATTCCCACCTGCCGGGATTGAGCTTCATGCCAGCATCGGCCACCGACTTGGCGACCTCTGCCGTGCTGGCGTTCTTCTTCTCGACCGTGCTGCCATCGTTGCAGGCAGCCAGCAGGGCCAGCGGGATAAGGGCAATTGCAGCGCGCATGGGCGTCTTCCTCTCTCGTTCCGCGCAGGAGGCTAACACCTCGGCCCAAAAGCGCCAGTGCGCCCCATCACTCAGGTTGCGCGGACGCGGTTTGTTCCCCATATCCGCGCCATGGCCGAACTCGTTATCCGCAGGGGACTCGAAGAGCCCGACACCTCCGGCACTTTCGTGCCCCACCGCCCCGCGCGCCCGGACAAGATCGAGGGCGGCAGGCCGTTCAAGGTCGTCTCGGAATACCAGCCCGCGGGCGATCAGCCGACCGCGATTGCCGATCTGGTGGCCGCCGCGCGCGAGGGCGAACAGACGCAGGTGCTGCTGGGCGTGACCGGTTCGGGCAAGACCTTCACCATGGCCAAGGTGATCGAGGAACTGCAGCGACCCGCGCTGATCCTTGCCCCCAACAAGATCCTTGCGGCACAGCTCTATGGCGAGATGAAGAGCTTCTTCCCCGAGAACGCGGTGGAGTACTTCGTTTCGTACTACGACTACTACCAGCCCGAAGCCTACGTGCCCCGGTCTGACACTTATATCGAGAAGGAGTCCTCGACCAACGAGGCGATCGACCGGATGCGCCACTCGGCCACGCGTTCATTGCTGGAGCGCGATGACGTGATCATCGTCGCCTCGGTATCGTGCATCTACGGCATCGGCTCGGTCGAGACCTATTCGGCGATGATCTTCGACCTCAAGGTCGGGCAGAGCGTGGACAGCGGTGAGATCATCCGCAAGCTGGTGGCGCTGCAGTACAAGCGCAACGATGCGGGCTTCGGACGCGGCAACTTCCGCGTGCGGGGCGATAATCTCGAAATTTTCCCCTCGCACTATGACGATACCGCATGGCGGATCAGCTTCTTCGGTGACGAGGTCGAGGAGATCGTCGAGTTCGATCCACTGACCGGCAAGAGCGGGACCAAGCTTTCCAACGTGCGCGTCTATGCCAACTCGCACTACGTCACGCCGGGGCCGACGATGCAGCAGGCGGCGCAGGCGATCCGCTTCGAGCTGACCGAACGGCTCAAGGAGCTGGTCGAGGAAGGCAAGCTGCTGGAGGCGCAGCGGCTGGAACAGCGCACCAACTTCGATCTGGAAATGATCGCCGCCACCGGATCTTGCGCGGGGATCGAGAACTACAGCCGCTTTCTTACGGGTCGCCTGCCGGGCGAGCCGCCGCCGACGCTGTTCGAGTACCTGCCCGACAACTGCCTGCTGTTCCTCGACGAAAGCCACCAGACCGTGCCGCAGATCGGCGCGATGGCGCGCGGAGACCATCGCCGCAAGATGACGCTGGCCGAATACGGCTTCCGCCTGCCCTCGTGCATCGACAACCGCCCCTTGCGCTTCAACGAATGGGACGCGATGCGCCCGCAGACCATCGCGGTTTCGGCAACGCCCGCCTCATGGGAAATGGAGCAGGCGGGCGGCGTATTCGCCGAACAGGTCATCCGCCCGACCGGCCTGATCGACCCGCCGGTGTTCATCCGCCCGGTCGAGGATCAGGTGCAGGACTGCATCAACGAGTGCAAGCTGACCGCCGCCAACGGTTATCGCACGCTCGTCACCACGCTGACCAAGCGCATGGCCGAGGACCTGACCGAGTTCATGCACGAGGCGGGGCTGCGCGTGCGCTACATGCACTCCGACGTCGAGACGCTGGAGCGCATCGAACTGATCCGCGACTTGCGGCTGGGCGTCTATGACGTGCTGGTGGGGATCAACCTGCTGCGCGAAGGCCTCGACATTCCCGAATGCGGGCTGGTGTGCATTCTGGACGCGGACAAGGAAGGCTTCCTACGCAGCGAGACCTCGCTGATCCAGACCATCGGCCGCGCCGCGCGCAACGTGGACGGCCGCGTGATCCTCTATGCCGATCGCATGACCGGAAGCATGGAGCGCGCCATCGCCGAAACCGACCGCCGCCGCGCCAAGCAGGAGGAATACAACGCCCTCCACGGCATTACCCCGCAGACGATCAAGCGCAACATCCACGACATCGTGGCCGACACCGCCAGCCGCGACGGCGTGCTGGTCGACATCGACGCGGATGGTGCCAACAACCTCGTCGGCCACAACCTGCGCGCTTACATCGAAGACCTCGAAAAGAAGATGCGCGCGGCGGCGGCGGACCTGGAGTTCGAGGAAGCGGGCCGGTTGCGCGACGAGATCCGGAAGCTTGAGGCGACCGAATTGGGCTTGCCGGACGGGGATCGCAAGGCGCCGATTGTCGGGCGGAGCAATGAGGGCAAGCCGGGGACAAGGAAGACGCGGTACGGGAAGAGCCAGAAGACGAAGTGGGGGAAGTGATGCAACGCCCCCTCAATGAACCCAAACTGGCAGCGCCTGCGCTGTATTGGCGGCATCCTCAGGCCTATTGAACTCTCCTGATGGAGAGGCTTCGTGGTCGATATTGACTCTGACAAGAATGTCCCTTATAAAGGACAAGTTCAGATCGTTCAAACTGCCCGCTTCCGTGACTGGATTGACGGTTTGCGTGATCGGCGGGCGCGGTTGCGGATCGATGATCGCCTTCTGCGTCTGGCCGAAGGAAATGCTGGGGACACGAAATCGGTTGGGGATGGCGTTCAGGAACTTCGCCTGCACTTCGGCCCCGGCTATCGGATCTACTACATCTGGCAAGGCGACGTTCTCGTCATCTTGCTGAACGGGGGCGACAAGGACACGCAATCGCGTGACATTGCATTGGCCCGGACACTGGCCAAGGAAGCTGACAATGGCATTGAAGGTTTACCCGTTTGATCCGGCCAGACATCTTGAGACAGAGGAGGACATCCTCTTTTACCTTGAGGCGGCGATGGAAGGGAATGATCCCAAGCATATTGCAGGGGCGCTCGGCGATATCGCACGTTCCAAGGGCATGAGTGAGATTGCGCGGAAGACGGGTCTGGGACGTCAGGCCCTCTACAAGTCACTGTCTGAAGACGGTAACCCCACGCTTGAAACGCTGGTCGCGGTCCTGTCGGTCCTCGGCCTTGAATTGACCGTCCAGAAGCGGGCTGCCTGATCCTGTCGTGAAACATCCATTAGTAGCCCTTTTGGCCCTCACCCTCGCCGCGTGCTCCAACTCCCCGGCCATGCCCACGCGCGAAGGGGCGCCGGACAATGCCGTGCGGCTGGCCATGCCTGAGGGCGAGGCGCTACCGGGGGTGCAGGATGGCAAGTCCCAGGCCTCGTGGGCATCCGGGGCCGATGGGCTTTCGGCGCGATACGGCTATCCGGGCGAGGCACCGTTGGTCTCCGTTGCCTGCCGCGAAGGCGTGCTCACTATCACCCGCCATGCTGCCGCTCCGGTGGGTGCGCAGGCGCTGTTTGCGCTGGTAGGGAGCGAAGGGATCATGCGCCTGCCGGTGGATGCCACACAGGTGCCGGGGCAGCGCGGCTATATCTGGCAGGGGACGATGTCAGCCGATGACAGCCGCACGAAGGTGCTCGGCGGCTCCTACACCGGCACACTGCCGGGCGCAGGCATGATCAAGGTTTCGGGCGGCGGCGCGGTGCGCGATGTGGTGGCGCGGTGCCGCCGATCAGCGCCGACGGCTGCGCCCGAGCCCATGGCCCCGGCAGCAAGCCCCGAATAACGCTCAGACTTTTCCGAACTTCGCTTCGTAGGCGGCGGTGTCGCCGGTGGCGAGGAGCTTGGCCTGCTCGACCCAGTTGTCGCGCTTGGCGCGGCCCGCAAAGGTGCCGAGCTGCGCGTCGATCTTCGCGATGTCCTCGTCGGTCCAGGCGGCGATCTGGGCGTAGCTGGTCACGCCCAGCGATGTGAGCAAGGCCTTCAGCTTCGGCCCCACGCCCTTGATCCGGCCAAGATCATCGCCTGCCGCGGCAGGCGCAGGTGCCGCCTCAAGCACTTCCTCGGCTGCTGCCGCTGCCACCACTTCGCCAACGCCCGCCATCGTGCCTACGCCCGGTGGCGGCGTTACCAGCGCGGCCGCGCTCGGCGCGTCGATCAGTGCAGTGTTGCGCGCAGCCTTCTCCGCACCTTCCGAGAGAACGTCGGTATATTCGCGCTTCTTGGGTGCAGGCTTGGGGCGGCCCCACACCCACCAGACCACGAACGCGACGAGAAGAACGATGCCAGCCAGCAGAATCTGATTGGCTTCGAACATTTCCAGCATCTGCAAACCCCTTCTGGCAGATCAGGCCGGTTGCTGCTTGCGGAACAGCACACGGTCCTCGGGCCCGAACGCGCGGACCCACAACATGTAGCAATAGATACCCAGGATCGCCGGGATGCCAATGGCAAGCTCGGCCCATTCGGGCAGCCAGGTCATCGCCGTGCCGATGGCAATCGCCGGAATGATCGCCCAGGCAAGGCCCCAGCGCCAGTTACTGATCGAATGGCCGAGAATACGCGTCAGCACCCGCGACTTGACCGCCGACGAGAGGCCCAGCGAAATCGCCAGAGCCAGTGCGGCGGCCGCCGCAACGTACATCGGCCCCATCTCCAGCCGCTTGGCAACCAGGATCAGCGCGAAAGTCAGCACCGCCTGCAAGGCGATCGTCGCAAGGCTGATCCACAGGTTGCGCATGCGGGCGAGGTAGACCAGCGCGGCCTCGCTCACCACCGCCTTCGATGCCACGACTTCTGCCACCAGCAGGAACACCAGCGCCGCCGTGCCCGCCACGAATGCCGGGCCGCCAAGACCCATCAAGCCCTCGCCCGGAATGCCGAGCGCCAGTGCGATGCCGATTTGCGCCGCGCCGATCCAGAAGCCGACCTGGCAGACCTGCTTGGCAATCGCGGCGTAGTCCTTGTCCTTGACGCTGCGGGTGATCACCGGGCCGAGCACCGGCTCGAAGCTGGTCTTGAGCTTCTGCGGCAGCGAGGCAATCTGCTGCGCGAAGTAGTAGATGCCGACTGGCGCCTCGCCCACGAAGAAGCGCAGGATGAACACGTCGAGCTTGCGCGTGCCCCACTCGACGGCGTCGGCGCCTGCCAGCGGGATGTTGCGCCGGGCGATCTGCCACAGTGGGCCGGGGCGAGGCTTCCACGCGTGTGGCAGGCCATACGTGCGCAGCAGCACGAAGACCGCAACGCCCGTCGCCGCCCAGACTGAGGCGAGATAGGCAAGGCTGAGGCCCGAACTCGGCCAGATGAAGTAGAACGCACCTGCCGCAATCGAGATCGTCCAGGGCTCGACCACCGAGCGAGCGCGCACCGTCGTCGCCACATCGAAGCGATAGGCGAGCGCGGCAAGCGCCAGATCGCCCAGCGCGATGCCGGGAATTGCCAGCACCAGCAGCGTATCGGCCCAGGTGAAGTTGCCGCTGGGGTACATCGATTCCGGGAAGAGCCAGATCAGCGCGCCCATGCCGAGCGCCAGCGACATGGCGAGCAGCACGGCATCGCCCACGACATTTGCCGGCGGTGCATCGTTCTCGGCCAGTCGCTGCGCAAGCCCGCGCTTCTGCCCGAGCGTTGCCAGCATTCCGGCGAACTCGACCATGACCAAGGCCGAGGCAAAGCGGCCCATCGCAGGCGCGCCATAGAGGCGGCTGGCGATGAACAGGAAAGGGATGCGCGCCAGCAGCCGGAGCAGGAAGCCGAGGAAATTGGTCCGCCCGCCCTTGGCGAGGGCAGCAATGTCCTGCTGCGGAGGCTTGGCTTCAGACAATGACGGCTTCCGCCTTCAATGGCCGCGACAACAGCCCGGCCACGACATCGCGCGCTGGAGCGCCGCCTTCGAGCAGGGTCACCACCGCCTCGACAATCGGCATAGAGATACCCCGGTTTCGCGCGATCTCCGCCAGAACCGGCGCGGTGAATGCGCCTTCTGCCACGGAATTCTTCGCTCCCAACGCGTCAGACGCACTCATCCCTTCGCCGAGCGCCTTGCCCAGCGAGAAATTGCGGCTGGAGGTGGACGAACAGGTCAGCACGAGGTCTCCCAGGCCCGAAAGCCCGGACAAGGTTTCCGGCCGCGCGCCCAGCGCGAAGCCAAAGCGCTGCATTTCGGCAAAGCCCCGGCTGATCAGCGCGGCGCGGGCATTCTGGCCAAGGCCCAGCCCCTCGACCACACCGCAGGCGATGGCGAGCACGTTCTTTACCGCGCCGCCGATTTCCGCGCCGGTCACGTCGTCGGAATAGTAAGGCCGGAAGGTGGGCCGCGCGATGGCTTGCGACAGACGCTGCCACTGCGCCTCGCCGCCTGCACAGGCCAGTGTCACCGCCGTAGGAAGGCCTGCTGCCACTTCATGTGCGAAAGTGGGCCCCGACAGCACCGCGATGCTTGCCCCCGGAACTGCAGCGCTGGCCACGTCGGCCATCAGCCGCCCGGTGCCAGCCTCGATGCCCTTGGAGCACAGCACAACATCGCCGCCATCGCGCCCGATGCCGGAAAGCACGCTCGCCAGAAACTGCGCGGGCGTGACCATCAAAAGCGCCGGAATGCGCGCCATCTCGGCAAGGTCGGTCGTCGCCCGGATCGAAGGGGAAAGCTTGGCCGAGGGCAGGAACAGGCTGTTGGTGCGCGCGGTATTGATCTCGTCGACCAGCTCGGCCTCGCGCGCCCAGAGCACGATCTCGCGTCCGTCGCTTGCCAGCATCTGGGCGAGCGCCGTTCCCCATGCGCCTGCGCCAACGACACCTACCCCAGCGGTCATGCCTTCACCCCTGCACCGCGCACCGGCGCGGCATTGTCATCGAGCGGCCAGCGCGGGCGCGCGGCCACATCGAGCGGGTCGGTATATCCCAAAGTGAAGCGCTCCGCGCCAGCCCAGCCGATCATCGCCGCGTTGTCTGTGCACAGTTTCGGCGGCGGCGCGACCAGTGGCAGGCCGTGATCTGCCGCCAGCGCTTCCAGAGCGCCACGCAACGCGGCGTTGGCGGCAACCCCGCCCGCCACGACCAGCGCGGTTATCCCCGGCTCTGCCACACCGAGCGCAATCCGCGTCCGATCCACCACGCAATCAAGCGCAGCCTGCTGGAATGAGGCGGCGATATCGGCATCTGCATGGACGCCCGCATCCTTCGCGCGCATCACCGCGCTCTTCAGCCCTGCGAACGAGAAATGCGGCTCCCCGCTCCCTACTAGCGGGCGCGGCAGCGGCACGGCCTTGGGATCACCCTCGCGCGCAAGCCGCTCCACCGCAGGTCCGCCAGGATAACCGAGGCCGAGAATCTTGGCGGTCTTGTCGAAAGCCTCGCCCAACGCATCGTCTATCGTCGTGGCAAGGCGGCGGTACTGGCCGACGCCTGCAACCTCCAGGATCTGGCAGTGGCCGCCTGAAACGAGCAGCAGCAGGTAGGGATAGTGCAGCGAGGGATCGGCCAAGCGCGGCGAAAGCGCATGGCCTTCTAGATGGTTGACCGCCACCAGCGGTTTGTCTGCGGCCATGGCCAGCGCCTTGGCGGTGACGAGGCCGACCATCACGCCGCCAATCAGCCCCGGGCCCGCCGTCGCGGCAATGGCGTCCATGTCGGCAAGGGTCATCCCTGCATCGGCGAGGACTGCCTCGACCATCGGCCCCAGCACTTCGACATGCGCGCGCGCCGCGATTTCGGGCACCACGCCGCCGAACGGGCGGTGCATTTCGTCTTGCGAGGCAATGCGTTGCGCGACAATCCGTGCGCTGAGCGTGGTGCCATTGCCGTCGATCACCGCGGCGGCGGTTTCATCGCAGCTGGATTCTATGCCAAGGATCAGGGCCATCTGGCGCTTTCCTCTAGAGATAATCACAGGTACGGCAAGCAAAGCATGAACACTGCAACGCCCCAGAAGCCGCTAAGGCTCGGAACCCGCCGCTCACCGCTTGCCATGGCGCAGGCCGAAGAGACTCGCGATCGCCTTTGCGCGGCCCATGGCTGGACGCACGACATGGTCGAGATCGTCCCCGTCACCGCCAGCGGCGACAAGATCCTCGACCGCCCGCTGGCCGAGATCGGTGGCAAGGCGCTGTGGACCAAGGAACTCGACGCCTGGCTGTTTGAAGGTGAGATCGACTTCGCGGTGCACTCGATGAAGGACGTCGAGACGATCCGGCCTGAACAATTCACCATCGCTGCCGTCCTACCGCGTGCCGACGTGCGTGACGTGCTGGTAGGCGCGCCCTCTATCCATGCCATCCTGCCCGGCGCGCGCGTCGGCACCAGTGCGCCGCGCCGCGCCGCGCAGATGCTCCACGCCCGGCCCGATCTCACCATCGTCGGCTTTCGCGGCAATGTCGCCACGCGCCTTGCCAAGCTACAGGCGGGCGAGGCAGACGTGACGCTGCTTGCCGCCGCTGGCCTGCAACGCCTTGGCGAAACCGGCGTCGGCACGCCGCTGTCGCAGTTCGAATGGCTCCCTGCGCCGGCACAAGGCGCCATCGGCATCGAATGCCTTGCCGCGAACGAGGCCGTGCGCGGCTGGCTTGCCGCCATCGATGACCGCGAGACGCACGATGCGGTCATGGCCGAACGCGCGCTGCTGGCGGCGCTGGGCGGCAATTGCCACAGCCCGATTGCGGTACTGACTACCACGCACGAAAGCTCGCTCACCCTGCGCGCGGCGATCTACAGCCCCGACGGGGCCGAGCGCGTGGAGGCGAGCGAGACGTTCGCTCCGGCTGACAGCGAAGGCCCCCGCCGCCTCGCCCACCGGCTGCTGGCAGAGGCACCCGAATCCGTGACGGTGCACTTCTCCGGCGAATGAGCACCTCCGGAGCGCCACTGCCGCTCGTCGTCATCCGCCCGGAACCGGGCAACGCCGCCACTTGCGCAGCGGCACGCGCGCTGGGGCTTGCACCTGCAGGCTTCCCGCTGTTCGACGTTGCCCCGCTGCCGTGGCAGGTGCCGGAAGGCGCGTTCGACGCGATCCTTGCGGGCAGCGCCAACGTGTTCCGCCATGGCGGGGACCAGCTTGAGGCGGTGCGCGCCGTCCCGGTCATCGCGGTGGGAGCCACAACCGCACAGGCCGCCTTGGACGCAGGCTTTGCCGTATCGCGCGTTGGCGAGGGGGGATTGCAGCCGGTGGTTGCCGATCTTCCGCCCGGAACCTACCTGCGAATCGCGGGCGAGGACCGGGTTGAACTGACACCGCCAGAGGGCGTGCGAATCGCCACTGCAGTGGCTTATTCGGCGCGCAGGTCACCCATTCCCGGTGCCCTGGCGCACATTCTGCGAGAAGGTGCAGTCGTCCTGCTCCACTCCGGCGAAGCTGCGCGGCATTTCGCCGATGAGTGCCAAAGGCTTGAAATTCCGCGAGAGTCACTCCACCTCGCCTGTCTGGCCCCGCGCATAGCAACCATGGCCGGAGCAGGTTGGGCGTCCATTGCCACCGCGCCGGACAGAACGGATGCCATGTTGCTGGAAACTGCCCGGCGAATGTGCCAGACAGTGTGACTTCGGGGCGACAGGACAAGCGAAAAAGGATGCAGGATCTCGGATATAATCCGCGTGGGAGTGCGCAGCGCAGCGGATTGGGCGCGCGCTCGGTTGCCGCCATCGTCGCCGGATGCCTGCTCGCAGGCGCAGCGGGCGCGGCATGGCTCGGCTGGCGCAACGGACTGATCGATGTGCAGATGGGCGATTCGGGGATCCCGCAACTCGTCACCTCGCCCACCACTCCGCCATCGCCCAGCGCCACTGCCGCCGAAGTCGCTGCCACGCAGGCCCAGATCGACGCACAGATTGACAGTACCGCCGCCAAGATCGCCGTGCTCGAACAGCGCCTTGCCGAACTGAACCAGCAGGCCATCGCCGCATCAGGCAATGCCACCCACGCCGAATCGCTACTGCTTGCCTTCGCCGCACGGCGTGCGCTTGAGCGCGGCCAGCCGCTCGGCTGGATCGAGGGGCAATTGCGCGCCCGCTTTGGCACGACGCAGGGCGCGGCGGTCGACAAGGTCATTGCTGCCGGGGCCATGCCGGTCACGCTCGGCCAGCTTGGCGAACAGTTCGAACTTCTCGCGCCCACGCTTGCCGGGGGCCGCGCCGATGAAGGCACGTGGGACTGGCTGAGCCGCGAAGTCTCCGACCTCTTCGTGATCCGCCACGACGATTCACCCTCCCCCGCGCCCGAACGCAGGCTCGAACGCGCCCGCGCTTTCCTTGCAGGCGGCAAGGTCGAAGCCGCCGTCGCCGAAGTCGAGAAGATGCCCGGCCACGACGCCGCCACAGACTGGCTGACCCGCGCCCGCGACTACATGACCGCCCAACGCGCGCTGGACCAGCTGGAAGCCGCGGCGCTGATGGGCGCGCAACCGGTTGCCGCGCCAGCGCAAACGGTGATGCCTGCGCCGACAGCCGGCGCCTCACCTGCGGTGCCGCCACTGCCACCGGCGGGGTCTACGCCTCAGATTTGAGGTTGGGTGGAGTTAGGGGCGGAAAGCACAGTCCGCTTTTCCGTTTTTCACTCCAGCAGCTGCCGTTCAGGACACGACGCCATCGTGGTCGTTGAGCAAATATTCGAACGATCCCGTAACCCGACGTTGACACGAGAGCTTTGAGCAGCATGTATTTCATCATGGCTGCCCACGCTGATGTCGCGTTTATCGCTCCATGGCGACCTCTTGAAAATGAGGTGGAACGGGACGGACTGCCGCGCCAACTGGCAAAGGAATTGGCTCCCGCCCACCCTCTTTACCGAGCCGGGTGTGAGGTGATTGGCCGCGCTGACACAAACGATGACATTTTAGCGATTTGCCGAGATGGCCGCTTTGCCATTATTCATCTCACATGGGCAACCGGTCCCGGTGGCGCCGAGTATCCGCACGCTGTAATTTATGAAAATGTTCAAGAGCTGAACGATGCGCTCTGGCGGGATGCTGTATGGCAGGGGCTCGTGTCGGATTTTGACCCTAACGATCAAAGGCTTTGGGCTGACCCTGAATAATACCAATAAAGATCTGCTTTTTTAGGGTTTGGCTCCAAAAGCCGCCATTCCGCAAACCACCCCATTCCTGCCATTCAGCCTTCAGCAGTGAGTTCCCAAAACCCGTCGTCCCGGACTTGACCCGGGCCCCCGCTTTTCTTCTTCAGCGCTGCGCTAAAAGAACAGCGGGATCCCGGGTCGAGCCCGGGATGACGATAATGGGGTGAGGGTTGATAGGGTTAGTCCCCCAATCACGCCGCGCGCAGCAGTTTCGGCAGATCCCCGCTCATCCCACGCGCCTCGTCCATGAACCAGCGTTTGAGCGGCGCGGCGCGCTGCACGCCGGCCATGCCGAGACGGCGCACTGCCGAGGGGAGCTTGCCGGGGATGCCGAACAGGCGGGTGAGCACGTCGGTTGCCGTCGCGACCATGAAGGTATCGGCCGCGCGCCAGCGTTCGTAGCGGGCGAGGAGTTGGGCATCGCCCACGTCCAGCCCCAGCCGCACGCCGTCCGACAGCACCTCGACCAGCGCGGCCACATCGCGCAGGCCGACGTTGAGGCCCTGCCCGGCGATCGGGTGCATGCCGTGCGCGGCATCGCCGACCAGCGCCAGCCGGTCCTCGACGATCCGCGCGGTGTGGTGGAAGTTGAGCGGATAGGACGAGCGCGGGCTGGCGAGTTCGATCTTGCCGAAGATGCCATGCATGCGGCTGGCGACTTCGTTCAGGAACATCGCCTCGGGCATGGCCAGCACGGCGGCTGCGTCCTGTTCCGCCACGGTCCAGACCAGCGCCGAGCGGTGCTTGCCATGTTCATCGAGCAGCGGCAGCAGCGCGAAGGGGCCTGCCGGATAGAACACCTCCCACGCCACGTTGCCGTGCGGCTTCTCGTGCGTCAGGCCAGCGATGATCGCGCGGTGGCCGTAGTCCCATTTGGCGGGCGTAAACCCGGCCTCGTCGCGCGTCGGGCTCTTGCGCCCTTCTGCCGCGACCAGCAGCCGCCCCTTGAGCACGCGGCCATCGGAGAGCGTCACAGCCACCCCATGCTCGCCGCGTTCACGGGCAACGACGTGGCTGTTCGGGTGGAAGGTGATCGCCTCTTCCCGCGCCGCTACGCCATACATCGCGATGCGCAGATCGCGGTTGGCGTACATGCGGCCCAAGGAGCCATCTGCCTCGCCCGGCTGGAAATCGATCCGCCCCGGCTTCATCCCGTCGGTCACCGCGATCGAGGCAATCGGGCAGCCCTTGGGCGCAAGGTCCTCGGCCATGCCGAGGTTGGTGTAGAGGTTCCAGCTGGCGGTCGAGATCGCCGAAGCGCGCCCGTCAAACCCTTCGGCGGTCTGCGCCGCAGGGTCGGAATTGTCGACGACGTGTGAGGTAATCCCCGCCTTGGCGAGGCCGATGGCGAGCGTCATACCCACCAGGCCACCGCCAAGAATCACGACATCGGCATTCAGTTCGTTCACTTGACCGCTCCACACGTATTGCCGGTGCCACCATCCAGATCGAGGCAGCGCCCGTCAAATGCACCTTGGGGGATCTTGAGTCCGATCAATGCCGCAAGTGAAGGCGCGATGTCCACCGTTTCGACGCCGCTGGGCTGTTCGAAGCCGGTCATGCCCTTGCGCCAGAACAGGATCGGCACGCGGCGGTCATAGTCCCACGGGCTGCCATGCGTGGCGACATAGCCCGCGCGCGGGGCCGGGATAGGCACCACGCCGCGCTTGAGAAACACGACGAAATCGCCCGAATGCAACGGATTGTACGAAGCCCGCGCGCGTTCGGCCAGAGTCCAGGTCTCGGGCGAAGTGCTCGGCATCGGCGTGGCGGCAATCTCGGCGGCGCTCAGCACCACTTCCACCTGCGGATCGGCTTCGAGCAGCGCCTTGGCATCGTCCACCAGCTTGCCCTTTGTGCCGGGGTCAAGATCGCGGCGCAGCCAGTAGTCGCCCGAAGGCCCGTCCGACAGGATCAGACCCTTGGCTTCAAGCCCGTACTTCTTGCCCAGCGTTGCCGAAAGCGCCTCGGGCGAGACCGTAGTGCTCACGCGGGCGGATTTCTCCAGCGCCTGTTCGTGCAGTCGCTCGGGCAGGTCGAAACCACCATGGTCGGCGGTCAGCACAACGGCATAGTCGATCCCGCGCTTGTCGAGGCTGGCGAAGAAATCGCCCAGCGCCAGATCGAGCTGGGTGAGCTGGATGCACATCTCCGCGCCCTCGGTGCCGGTGGCGTGGCCGACATAGTCTGTGGCCGAGAGGCTGACCGAGAGGATATCGGGCACCGCGCCCTTGCCCAGCTTCTGCTCGTCCACCAGCTTTGTCGCAAGGTCGAGAGTGGCGCGATCAAGGCGGGGCGAGATGCGGAACTGTTCCGCCTCGCCCGCCTTGAGCGCAAAGCGTCCGGTCCCGACCGTCGCCGTGCCTGCCTGAACAGCGCGGTCCTGCCGTCCGCACCATGCCGGCAGCGGAAACGCGGGCGCGCCCTTCTCGAGCAGCTTCGTCACTTCGGCATTCTGCGCCACCGCCGTGGCCCCTAGCTCGCGGCCCGCCAGCGTGACGAACTGCTTGCCCTTCCACCAATAGACCTGATCAATGTCATGCCCGCCCATCATCAGCGCGCCGCGATCCTTGCCCGATACGGCAATGTTGCGCGCGGCTGGATTGGCCTTCTTCATCCATTCACCCAGCGTCGGCACCAGCAGGTGGACGGGCGAGGCGACATAGTCCTTCGATCCCGCCGTGCGCTTCGAAACGTCCTCGGCGCAATAGACGAGCTTCGGTCCGGTGGTGACGGTCTGGTCGATCCACGAATTGGCGATGATCCCGGTGTGTGCGGGGCGGTTGCCGGTGAGGATCGTGGAGTGGCCGGGGCAGGTCTCGGTCGCCGCGTGGCTCTGGTAGCCTGCCGGGAACACCGCCCCTTGCGTCAGTCGCGCAAAGCCACCGGTGAAGCGCTGGCGATACTGCGCGAACAAGTCGGCCGAGAACTGGTCGATGGAAATCGCGACGATCAGCTTGGGCGCGGTGGCGGGCACCTGCTGGCTGACGGCAGGCGCGGCATCCTGCGCGGAAACGGACACGACGGGGGCAGCGCAAGCCAGCAGAACGGCGGCGTAACGGGAAAGGGTCTTCACGCGAAACATACTCCTGTGGGCACGTGCTATGGACTTGAAGGAAGGTCAGCCGTAGGACGCCCAAGAGCGCTACGCATGGCCCCGCCAGCGCTCCCGTTCAAGGGGCCATTTTGGACCGGTGACGCCCGAGATGCCGATACGCGAACTGGCCGGGATCAAGACCTTGCGCATCATAGCGATGTTTGTGACGGCCCAATTACTGGTAGCGTGGCTGTCCCTCGCCCCTGCACAGGCCGCGCCCAATCACATGCAGGCGAGTCTTGTTGCCGAAGGCCCCGCAGCGCCCGGCGGCACGGTCACGCTCGCCCTGCTGATGCAGCCCGAGAAAGGCTGGCACGGCTACTGGTCCAATCCGGGCGATGCCGGATATGGCCTCACCCTGAACTGGACCCTGCCCAAGGGTACCAGCACCGGGGCGATGCAGTTTCCGGTGCCGCAGACGCTGGTGATCCAGGGGCTGATGAACCATGTCTATGAGCACGATTATGCCGTGCTCGTCCCCCTGAAGATCCCCGCCGACGCCACTCCGGGCACGCTCCTTCCCGTCAGCGTCAAGGCGCAGTGGCTGGTCTGCACCAACGAGATCTGCGTGCCCGAGCGTGCGGAACTTCAGGGCACGATCACTGTCGGCAGCAGTGGCGCGAAGGATACGCGTTTCGAGGGCTGGCGCGCCGCGCTCCCCGCCCCGCTTGACCGCGCAGGCACCTTCGCGCTGGCGGGCAAGACCCTGCGCCTCGCCCTGCCCTTCCCCGCCTCGGCCCCGCTCGACGCGCCGCACCTGTTCCTGACGACTGAGCGCCTGATCGACTACGCCGCCCCGCAGCGCTTCTTCCGCAACGGCGATACGCTTGTCGTCGAAGTGCCACTGGCCAAGTCACCCGCTCAGTCTGACAAGGTCGAGGGCGTGCTCGCAATGGGCAAGGATGCGGGCGGCATCGCCTTTGCCTCGGCCCCCGGAGTGGTGCCGACCGGTGGCGATGAAGTCGGTGGCGCAGGCGCGTTCACCGCCGCCACGCTCGGCCTTGCCCTGCTCGGCGCGTTCGTTGGCGGGCTGATCCTCAACGTCATGCCCTGCGTCTTCCCGATCCTCAGCCTCAAGGCGCTGGCGCTGGCGCGCGGCAATTCGCACGACGCGAAGACCGAAGGCCTTGCCTATACCGCAGGCGTGGTCCTCGCCTGCCTGCTGCTCGGCGGCGTGATGCTCGCCCTGCGCGCGGGTGGGGAGCAGGTCGGCTGGGCATTCCAGTTGCAGGAACCCGGCGTCGTTGCCGTCCTGCTGCTGCTGGCCGTGGCGATCACCGCCAACTTCGCCGGGCTCTACGAACTCCCAGGCCTGTCGGTGGAGCGTGGCGCGGGCAAGTCCGGCGCGTTCGGCACCGGCCTGCTGGCCGCTTTCGTTGCCACGCCCTGCACCGGCCCGTTCATGGCCGCCGCGATGGGCGCGGCGCTGGTCCTGCCGACATGGGCGGCGCTGGGCGTCTTTGCAGCGCTGGGCCTTGGCCTTGCCCTGCCGTTCCTGCTGCTCGGCTTCATCCCCGCCTTGCGCCGCCTGCTGCCAAAGCCGGGCAAGTGGATGGAGCGCTTCCGTCGCTGGATGGCCCTGCCGATGGCGCTGACCGCGCTGGCGCTCGGCTGGCTGGCGTGGCGCGTGGGCGGGGCGACCTTCGCCGCCGCCTCTGCCGCGATAGCCGCCGCGCTCGTCGTGCTGCTCGCCTTTTCGGGGCAAGCACAGCGTCGCGGTCGGGGCGTGATGGCCTGGACCCTGCCCGCAACGCTGGCGCTCGGCACAGTCGCGTTTGCCGCCGCCCCGCACCTCGCCACGGCTACTGTCGGAGAATCCGGCGGCCTCCTCGCCGCCAAGCCCTTCTCCGAAGAGGCGCTGGCGCAGGCCCGCAAGTCCGGCAAGCCGGTCTTCGCCTACTTCACCGCCGACTGGTGCCTGTCGTGCAAGGTCAACGAAAGCGCCTCGATCGAGCGCGAGACCACCAGGGCCGCGTTCGAGAAAGCCGGCGTAATCGTGCTGGTGGGCGACTGGACCCGCCGCGACCCGGCGATCACCAGATTCCTCACCGCGCAGGGCGCAGCGGGGGTGCCGCTCTACCTGTGGTATCCCGCGGGCGGCGGCGAACCACGCCAGCTTCCGCAAGTGCTGACGCCCGATCTGCTGGCGGAGTTACCTACCAGCTAACGTTCAGAGGCTCTTCCTTAAAGCGATTGGGCCTTAAAGCGATTGGCCGTCATCCACCGAGATGAACGTCCCCGTCACCTGCCGCGATGCGTCCGAGGCGAAGAACAGCATCATGTCGTCGAGCGCCGAAATCTCGGTCAGGCGCTTGCGGGGCCACGAGGCGACCTGCGCCTTGCCGCCTTCACTGTCGAACCAGTCGCCGTCGATCTCGGTGCGGATATAGCCCGGCTGGATCACGTTGACGTTGATCCCCAGCCGCGCCCATTCGCGCGCGAACTGCCGCCCGAGGTGCTGCACCGCCAGCTTGGTCGCGGCATAGGCCGGGTCGCCGGTCGCGGTCATCTGCGCGGTGATCGAACCGGTCAGGATGATCCGCCCCTTTTCCGACTGCTTCGATCCCGCCGCGATCATCCGCCGCGCCCCTTCGCGCGCGGTCAGGTACACCCCGTTGAAATTGGTATCGACCACGCGGCGCATCGCCTCGGCAGGTATATCAATCGACCGCCCCGCCTCGACAATCCCGGCATTGGCCACCACCACATCCGGCACGCCGAGACTGGCCTCGGCCGCATCGAACGCCGCGATGATCGAAGCCTCGTCGGTCACGTCCAGCGCCACCGCCAGCGCCTTGCCGCCGCCAGCCACGATCTCGTCCGCCAGAGCCGCCACCCGCTCCACCCGCCGCGCACCGACGACCACCGCCGCCCCCGCCGCCGCATAAATCCGAGCAAACCGCGCCCCCAACCCGGACGACGCCCCGGTAATCAGCGCAACGCGGCCTGCGAGGGAATAGCGTGGGGTATCCATGAAGCGTCTCCTTTGGAGAGGCAGTGTTTAACCGATTGCTTAAGTGGTGCAAGGGGCAAGAAATGCGTCGCTGCTCTCTGCCCTTCAGGGGAGAGATACGAAGGCTTGCCAGCTTGTCTGGCTAGCCGAAGTTGAGAGGGGCAGGCGTCGCACAAAGCCCCAACCTCAAAACTTGTTATCCCGCGGAAACCCGTTCGGCGGCAGCCTGCCCGCTGCGCCACGCGCCACCTTCCAAGGCAGCAGGTCCTTTTCCACCCGCGTGCGCCCGGAATCGCCGCCCATGGCCCAGGAGAGCCCGTCCTCCAGCCGCAGCGTGATCACGTCGGCCATCTCGCCGTCCTTGTAGCGCTGCAGCGTCACGCCTTGCCCCTTGGCGAGCAGCGGCACTTCCGAAAGCGCGAAGATCACCAGCTTGCGGTTCTCGCCGATCACCGCGACGTGATCGTGCTCGGGCGCAATTTCACGCACCACGGCCAGCTTCACGCCGGGCTTGGTCGAAACCACGCCGCGCCCCTTTCGGGTCTCGGCAAGCAGCTCGTCCATCTCGGCGGCAAAGCCACGCCCGGTGTTGGCCGCCAGCAGCAGTTGCCCCTTGGGCTTGTGCACCACCAGGCTGATGATCTGCGCCTCGGGATCGATGTCGACCATCGTGCGGATCGGCTCGCCAAAACCGCGCGCGCCCGGCAGCTTGTCGGCACCCAGCGTGTAGAACCGCCCATTGTCCACCGCCACCAGCAGCTTGTCGGTGGTCTGGCAGTGCAGCGCGAAGGCGGGGCCATCGCCTTCCTTGAACTTGAAATCGCCATCAAGGGCCACGTGCCCCTTGGCCGCCCTGATCCAGCCCTTGGCTGAAAGGATCACCGTTACCGGCTCCTTCTCGATCATCGCGTCCATGTTGAACTCGCGGGTCGGCGCGGCTTCGGCAATCGTCGTGCGCCGCCGCCCGAGCGCGGTGTCCTCGGCATAGTCCTTGCGCAGCGCGTTAAGATCGCGCTTGAGCCGCGTGCGCTGGCGGGCCGGGCTGTCGAGCAGCTTCTGCAGCTCCTCCTGTTCGGCCAGCAGCGCATCGCGCTCCTTGCGCAGCTCCATTTCCTCAAGCTTGCGCAAGGACCGCAGCCGCATGTTGAGGATCGCTTCGGCCTGCCGGTCGGTCAGCTCGAACTCGGCCATCATCACCGGCTTGGGCTCGTCCTCGGTGCGGATGATTTCGATGATCCGGTCAAGGTTGAGGTAGGCGATGATATAGCCGCCCACCAGCTCCAGCCGGTTTAGGATCTTGTCGAGCCGGTGCTGCGAACGGCGCAGCAGGATGTCGATCTGGCTGATCACCCATTCCTGCAGCACCAGCTTCAGGCCAAGCACACCGGGCGTGCGGCGCGAATCCAGCACGTTGAGGTTGAGGCCGAACCGAGTTTCCAGATCGGTCAGCCGGTAAAGCGATTCCTTGAGCAGCTCAGGATCGACATTGCGGCTCTTGGGGATCAGCACCAGCCGGATCTGCTCGTCGGACTCGTCGCGGATGTCCTCGAGGATCGGCAGCTTCTTGTCGGCGATGAGCTGCGCGATCTGTTCGATCAGCTTGCTCTTCTGCACCATGTAGGGAATTTCGGAGACGACCAGCTGCCACTGCCCGGCGCCCAGCTTCTCGATGCCGCTCTCTTCCCAGTTGCCCGCATCGTCGCGGCCCGTAGAGAAGCGCCCGCGCACCCGGATCGATCCGCGTCCGGTTTCATAGGCGTTGGATATCACCGACGGACTATCGACCACGATGCCGCCTGTTGGCAGGTCCGGGCCGTGGAACACTTCCATCAGCTGGCTGTGCTCGACGCCCGGATTGTCGATCAGCAGCATCGTGGCGTCGATGATCTCGGCCACGTTGTGGCTCGGGATATTGGTCGCCATGCCCACGGCAATGCCGCTGGAACCGTTGGCCAGAAGGTTGGGGAACAGGCCGGGGAATATCTCCGGCTCCTCGTCCTCGCCGTTGTAGGTGGGATGATAGGTGACCGAGCCTTCATCAAGCCCCGCCATAAGCTGCATCGCGGTGCGCGTCAGGCGCGCTTCGGTATAGCGGTAGGCGGCGGCATTATCCCCGTCGATATTGCCGAAGTTGCCCTGCCCCTCGACCAGCGGATAGCGCAGCGACCAGTCCTGCGCGAGGCGGACCATCGCATCATAGACGCTGGAATCGCCATGCGGGTGATACTTGCCGATCACGTCGCCCACCACGCGCGCCGATTTCTTGAACGCATCGGTGGGGTTGAGCTTCAGCTGCCGCATTGCCCAGAGCAGGCGGCGGTGGACCGGCTTCAACCCGTCACGCAGATCGGGCAGCGAACGCGCCGTGATCGTGCTCAGCGCGTAGACGAGGTATCGTTCCGACAGCGCGGAATCGAACGGGGCATCGACGATTGCGTCGAAAGGATCGGGTTCTGTCGTATCGGTGACCATGGCCGGAACGTCGTAGCAACGCGATCACCGGAGCGAAAGTCATGGAACCGCAGCAGTCCCCGGCAATTCTAGCAGGGACGGGCCAATGCCAACCCGATTCCCCAAAAGGAGAACCCCATGACCAAGCGCGTGCTGATCGTCGCGACCGACGGATTCGAGCAGTCCGAACTCGAAGGCCCCAAGAAGGCGCTGGAAGACGCAGGTTTCGAAACCGTTGTCGCCAGCCTCGAACCAGGATCAATCACTGGCTGGAAGGACAAGAACTGGGGTGATGCGGTTGCGGTCAACATCACGCTCGATGAAGTGGACGCCAAGGAATATGCAGCGCTGCTGCTGCCGGGCGGGCAGATGAACCCCGACATCCTGCGCATGGACGACCGCGCGATCGACATCGTCAACGACTTCGACGATCTCGACAAACCCATCGCCGCGATCTGCCACGCGCCCTGGCTGCTGGCCGAGGCCGACATCGTCGATGGCCGCACGGTCACCTCCTGGCCCTCGATCCGCACCGATCTCGCCAATGCCGGCGCCGATGTGGTCGACGAAGAGGTCGTCGTCGACGGCAACCTCATCACCAGCCGCATGCCCGATGACATTCCCGCCTTCTCCAAGGCGCTGATCGATATGCTGACCGACGACTGATACGGCCAGTCGCGGTTTCCAGGGGTTCACCCGGCCCTCGGGAACCGCTACGGTCGTATCAGATGAAACAGCTTGACCATACAGAACACAAACTGATCGAGAGGATTGACGGGGCCGCAATGCTGGCCTCGGTCGAAGCCTGGTGCCCGCTCAACACCGGCACCGGCAACCTGCCGGGCCTCGCCGCGCAGTGGGACATGCTGGCCGATGCCTTCGCCGCGCTTCCGGGCGAAGTGCGCAAGGTCGATCCCGCCCCCGTCACCGCCATCGCAGCGGATGGTCGCGAGGTAGCAACCGCCAACGGCGCGCACTTCGTCCTTTCGGTCCGACCGCAAGCGCCCCGGCGCTACCTGCTCACCGGCCACATGGACACGGTCTTCGCGCCTACTCACCCATTCCAGTCGCTGCGCTGGCTCGATGCCGAAACGCTGAACGGCCCCGGCGTCGCCGACATGAAGGGCGGCATTGCGGTCATACTCGCCGCGCTGCAGTCTTTCGAGAACAGCCCCGCTGCCGCTGCGGTCGGCTATGATGTGCTGATCAATTCCGACGAGGAAACAGGCAGTCTCTCCTCCGCCCCGCTGATTGCCGAGATGGCGCAAGGCAAGGCCGCAGCACTCACCTACGAACCCTCCGCCCTGCCCGACGGTACGCTCGCCGGAGAGCGGCCGGGGAGCGGCAACTACAGCGCGGTGATCAAGGGGCGCTCGGCCCACGCCGGTCGCAATCCGCAGGACGGGCGCAACGCGATCATCGCGGCGGCGGACATGGCGCTGAAGCTCAAGAATCTGGAGCGGCCGGGGCTTTCCATCAACCCGGCGAAGATCGAGGGTGGGAGCGGGAACAACGTGGTGCCCGACCATGCCATTCTGCGCTTCAATGTTAGGCCCCGGCTGCCGAGAGTTGCCATAGAGTTCATGGAGAGTCTGCGAGAGTTGGAAAAAAGTCTCGAAGAGTTGCATGAGGTTGCGATCCACCTCCACGGCGGCGTCTCGCGGCCTCCCAAGCCTCTTACGGAGGAAGCCGAAAGACTGTTCGTGCTGGTCCGCGAGTGCGGGGAATCTCTTGGCCAGACAATACGTTGGCAGGCCTCTGGCGGGGTCTGCGACGGCAACAACATCGCAGCCTGCGGCGTGCCCGTAGTCGATACCATGGGCGTGCGCGGCGGGGCGATCCATTCGGATCAGGAGTTCCTGATCGTACCTTCTCTGGCCGAGCGCGCCGCCTTGTCCGCGCTCGTCCTGCATAGACTTTCCGGGGGAAATCCATGACATTCCGCATCCGCGCCGCCCGCGCGAGCGACCTGCAACCGCTCTACGAAATGGCCAAGCTGACAGGCGGCGGCTTCACCAACCTGCCCGCCGATCGCAAGGCCCTGACCGCAAAATTGTCACGCGCTTCAGAGGCTTATGGCAATTCCGAAGAGGGCGACCCGAAGAACCCAAAGGACGAACTGTTCGTTCTGGTGCTGGAAGATACGGCCACCGGAGACGTGCGCGGCACCGCGCAGATCTTCACCTCGGTCGGTCGCCAATGGCCCTTCTATTCCTACCGCATGGCAACACTCACCCAGCACTCCAAGGAACTGAACCGCACCTTCCGCGCCGAAATGCTCAACCTCGTTACCGACCTTGAGGGGTCGAGCGAGGTGGGCGGGCTGTTCCTGCATCCCTCGGAGCGCGCAGGCGGGCTTGGGATGCTGCTCGCGCGCAGCCGCTACCTGTTCATCGCGATGCACAGAAAACGCTTTGGCGACAAGATCTTGGCGGAACTTCGCGGGGTGATCGACGAGCGTGGAGGGTCGCCGTTCTGGGATGGCGTTGCGGGCCGTTTCTTCGGCATGAGCTTCCAGGAAGCGGACTATTTCAACGCGATCAACGGCAACCAGTTCATCGCCGATCTGATGCCCAAGCACCCGGTCTACATCGCCATGCTGCCCGAAACCGCGCGCTCCGCCATCGGCCTGCCCCATCCCTCGGGCCGCGCCGCGATGCGGATGCTGGAGGAGGAAGGCTTTGCCTACGAAGGCTATGTCGACATCTTCGACGGCGGCCCGACAATGACCGCGCGGACCGACCGGGTGCGGTCGATCTGCGAGGCGAAGGAGGTGCCGGTGGCGCATATCCGCGCGCCGGAAGGCGCTGGCAGCGTGACCAAGGCGCTGGTGGCGATGGGCAAACTTGCCGACTATCGCTGCACCTTTGCCGAGATTGCCGAGACGGATGAGGGACTTACTCTCGATCCGGTTGCCGCGGCAGCGCTTGGCGTGAACGTGGGCGACATGGTCTGGTTCGTGGGTCGGTAAGGATAGACAATGCCTCTCGTTGAAATCAACTTCGACGGCCTCGTCGGCCCGAGCCACAACTATGCCGGCCTCAGCCTCGGCAACCTTGCGTCGGCGAACAACGCGGGCGAGGTTTCCTACCCCCGCGCCGCCGCGCTGCAGGGGCTGGGCAAGATGCGGCACAACATCGCCCTTGGCCTGACGCAGGGCCTGTTCGCGCCCCTGCCCCGGCCCAATCCGGCGCTGCTGACGGCGTTGGGCCTTGAGAACATTGACGAAAGCGATGCGGCGCAGCGCCGGTTGCGCGCGGCGGCGTGGTCGGCCTCGTCGATGTGGACGGCCAATGCGGCCACTGTCAGCCCAACGCCAGACACGGCGGACGGGCGCTGTCATCTGACTGCGGCGAACCTCGTGACAATGCCGCACCGCTCGCAGGAATGGCCCGATACGGTGCGCCAGCTGCGCCTCGCCTTCGCCAACAGCACAGCGTTTGCCGTGCACGACGCCGTGCCCCCCTGCTTCGGTGACGAAGGCGCGGCGAACCACATGCGCATGTGTTCGAGCCACGACGCGCCGGGGCTGGAAATCTTCGTCTATGGCACGACCGGCGGAGCCTTCCCCGCACGCCAGCACGAACAGGCGAGCCGCGCCGTCGCCCGGCTCCATGGCCTGAACCCCGAACGCTGCCTCTTCATCGAGCAATCGCCCGATGCGATTGCCGCAGGCGCATTCCATAACGACGTGGTGGCGGTGGCCAACGAGCGGGTGCTGTTCACCCACGAACAGGCCTTTGCCGATCCCGAAGGCACATATGCCGCGATCCGCGAGCGTCTGCCCGAGGCCGAGATCGTGGTGGTTCCGGCAAGCGTCGTAAGCCTTGGCGATGCGATCCGCAGCTACCTGTTCAACGCGCAGTTGCTGACGCTGCCATCGGGCGAAATGGGCCTCGTGATCCCGCTCGAGGCGTGGGAAACACCTTCAGTGCGGGGCTGGCTCGAGGGGCATATCGCATCGAACGGGCCGATCCGCCGGGTGCTGCCGGTGGACGTGCGCCAGTCGATGGCCAATGGCGGAGGGCCTGCCTGCCTGCGCCTGCGGGTTGTCGCCGATCCTGCCACCGTCGATCCGCGCTTTCTGCTGAATGAGGCCAGGCTGGTGCTGGTCGAGAAAGTCGTGGCCGCACATTGGCCCGAGCAGATCGATCCCGCTGATCTGGGCCGCGAATCTCTGGCCCGCAGCGTGATCGCGGCGCGGGCGGCGCTGCTTGAGGCACTGGCATTACCGGAACTTGCCTGAGCCTTCAGGCGTTTCCTCGCGGACGGGTCCTTCACAGGTTGTCGCTTCGCTTTACAGTGAAGATTGGATTAACCAGACTGTTGCCAGCATTTCATGATCTGGCACGATCGTTGCGATGTGATTCTGCAAACAAGAGGAATTGAACCCGGATGCTTGGCAAGGTCGGTCGCCTGTTCGTCATCAAGACCCGTTTCGAGGCGTTCGCGGTGATCTATGCGCTGGCGCTGGGCGCGGTCGAGCGCGGGCATGCCTACCTCGGGCAATATCCGGGTTTTGCAGGCAAGATGCTGTTTGCGGCGGCAACCGGTGCGGTGTTCATCGGTGGAGCCAAGATCCTGGATTCGCTGCGCATGGAAAAGCGGTTGAAGGAGCTTGAGGCGAAAGCCGAGGGGTAGTGTCGGCGTCCTTCGACAGGCTCAGGACGAGCGGGGCGCTGGCTTGAGAGCGCATGGGCCCCGGCCTGCGCCGGGGTGACGATGAATTTAGGGTCATGTTGAGTTTAGGATTTCTGACGTCCGTCACCCCGGCGCAGGCCGGGGTCCAAGACGTATCATTTTCACCCCCGACGCCCGGCATAATCGCTCCCCTTGCGGCTCGGATGAGCGCAGACGGTGCGCGCGCCGCGACGTCATGGGCCCCGGCCTTCGCCGGGGTGACGGGTGTGGTGTGGGATGAAGAGAAATAGGGCGATTCTGTTGCTAGGCTCGCCCCCAGCCCCCGGTTTCCGATTCTGTTACCCGGTTCGGTCCGAACCGTGCTCTAACCTTATAACTTCAGGGCGTTAGCCCCTAGAATTATGCAGCGAGAGCAAGTGCTTCGTTGTCGTTGGCACTTGTGAGTTTTGAGCCTTGAACGGGTTACTCAGCCCGGGCAAAAACAGCGCTTTTCAACACACGTCGATCCTAGTTCGGCCCCATCAACACCCTTGCGACAACAAGGCCCGCCCCTTTGCAGGAAACGGTAGTGATGGTGGAGCCGCCGGGTACCGCCCCCGGGTCCGCTGTGCCTATTGCACGCCGCAGTTTATCACCATAGCCGGCCGAAACCGGCAGGGACCCATATAGGGGGCGCGGCGCAAATGAAAAGGGGCTGCGGGGATGATATGTCGTGGACTCGCGACAGCTAGTGGCCCCCGGCCTGCGCCGGGGCGACGATCAATTGGCGTAACAACGTTGCGTCACCCCGGCGCAGGCCGGGGTCCATTTCCTCGACGTTTGGCGTGCTGTCTTCAGCGATCAGGAAATCGTGATGGCATGGATTCCGGCCTTCGCCGGAATGACGGGAGTTTGTGCCGTTCCTTGGCTGGCTTGCCTCAGCCTTTCGCCTTCAGGGCATCGCGGATTTCGGCGAGGAGTTCGACCTCGCTCGGCCCTGCGGGAACTGCGGGCGCTTCCTCGGGCTTGGCGGTCAGCTTGTTGGCCTGGCGCACGATCAGGAAGATCACAAAGGCGAGGATCAGGAAATTGATGATCGCGGTGATGAACGAGCCCCAGCCGAGCATCGAAACGCCAGCAGCCTTGAGCGCAGCATAGGTCATTTCGCCCTTGTAGTCCGCGGGGATGGTCCCCAGCACCACGAACTTCTGGCTGAAATCGATGCCCCCGGTAATCAGGCTGATAAGCGGCATCAGAACGTCGTCGGTCAGCGATGACACAATCTTGCCGAAAGCCGCGCCAATGATCACGCCGACCGCGAGATCGAGCACGTTGCCGCGTGCGATGAATGCCTTGAATTCTCCGAACATGCCGACCAGTTCCCCCTTCAGTTCCTGATTAACCATAATCCCTTGTCCGCTGGTTGCCATTGTCCCCGGAACGCGACAAGCCTCAATCGGTTGCAATGCGGTCCTACTTGAACCGCAACACAAGCCCTCTATCTCTTGTGGCACCACATTAGGGGAACTCACGTCGATGGCCGCTACTCGCTTCACGCAGATCGCATTTGCCACCGTTGCCGCTGCCAGCCTTTCGGCCTGCGGGATCAATTCGGTCCCGGCTGCCGAGGAAGAAGCCAAGGCGCGCTGGGCCGATGTCGAAAGCTCGTACCAGCGCCGCGCCGACCTGATCCCGAACCTTGTCGCCACGGCCAAGGGCGCGGCAGCGTCGGAAACGCAGATCCTGACCAACGTGACCGACGCGCGGGCACGGGCAACCTCGATCAACATCACAACAGACGATCTTTCGAACCCGGAAGAGTTCGCCAAGTTCGAGAACGCGCAGAACCAGCTGACCCAGGCGATGGGCCAGCTGCGCACGGTGGTGGAGAACTATCCGCAGCTGCAGAGCCAGGCGCGTTTCTCGGACCTGATGGTGCAGCTGGAAGGCACGGAGAACCGCATCAACGTGGCGCGCACGCGCTATAACGAGGCGGTGCAGGCCTACAACACCACGATCCGCACCTTTCCCGATGCGATTGGCGCAAAGCTGATCCACGGGGCCAAGCCGATGATCCCGTTCAAGGCGGCAGCCGGTTCGGAAGTGGCGCCGACGGTGAACTTTGACATGAATGCTCCGGCGCCAGCGGCTTCGGGCAAGTAAGATGATCCGCCCCCCAGGGGCCATGGCGCGGGCTTTCTGGCAGACGGTTGCGCTGCTGCTCCTGCTGGTTGCAGGAGCGGCGCACGCGGCCATGCCTGCGCGGCCTGCAGGTCCGGTGCTCGATCAGGCGGGGATCATCCCCGATGCCGACGAGGCGGCACTGACGCAGAAGCTTGCTGCCTATAACGCGCAGACCGGGCGTGCGGTGATCGTGGCGACGGTGGCCTCGCTGGATGGGCAGGACGTCGAGAGCTACGCCAACACGCTGTACCGGACGTGGGGCGTGGGCGGTGCGAAGACCGATCAGGGCCTTTTGTTCCTGATCGCGCCCAATGACCGCAAGGTACGCATAGAGGTGGGCTACGGGCTCGAGGAGTTTCTGCCCGACGTGCTGGCGGGGCGGATCATTTCGCAAGAAGTGACGCCGCGCTTCAAGGCGGGCGACTATCCCGGCGGGATCAATGCCGGGGTCGACCAGATCCTGACCCAGCTAAACCGCAATCCCGCCGATGCCAAAGCTGTGGCGGAAGCGGCCAAGGCGGGCGCGCGTGAAGAAAGCTCTGGCGGGTCGACCATTGGCAGCGCGATCTTCTGGGTCGTGCTGATCGTGGTGTTGATTGCCGTGTTCGGGCGGCGCAAGCAGGGCTATGTCCAGCGGCGCAGCGGGATCGATCCGGGCATCGTGCTGTGGGGGTTGAGCGAGATCGCGCGGGCTGCTTCCGACAACCGCCATTCGGGCGGTGGCTGGGGTGGTGGCGGCGGCTCCGACTGGGGCGGCGGCGGCGGCTTCGGCGGATTTGGCGGCGGCGATTCCGGCGGCGGCGGGGCTTCAGGGGACTGGTGATGGCCAAGCTTGCACCGATGACCGAGGCGGATCGCCTGCTGGTTTCCGAGGCCGTGGCGGCGGCGGAAATGCTGAGCGCGGGCGAGATCGTGACGATCGTGACGCCGCGTTCGGATTCCTATCGCGACGTGGCGCTGGTCTGGAGCGCCATCGTGGCCTTTGTGGCGCTATGTGCGCTGGAGATCTTTCCCGGATTCTACCTTGGGTTGGTCGAGCGCGTGCTGGGCCTGTGGGCGTTCGAGTGGAGCCCGCGCGCAGTGCTGGGCCTTGCGTTGACGGTGGCGACGCTGAAGTTTTCGGGCACCTATCTGATCCTGCGCTACACGCCGCTGGGCCTTTGGCTGACGCCGCGGCGGGTGCGCAATGCGCGGGTGCGTGAGCGGGCGCTGACGTGCTTTCGCGTGGGCGCGGAGAGCCGGACTTCGGGGCGGACGGGCGTGTTGATCTATCTCAGCCTTGCCGAGCATCGCGCCGAGATCATTGCCGATGCTGCGATTGCCTCGAAGGTCTCGCCCGAGACGTGGGGCCATGCGATGAAGGCCATGCTGGATCCCCTGCGGCAAGGACAGATGGCGCAGGGGATGGCAGCGGCCGTGGGCGAAGTGGGCAAGGTCCTCAGCCAGCACTTCCCGCGCTCTGCCGACGACACCAACGAATTGCCGGACAGGTTGATCGAAGTATGAGTCTTGAAGAAGAGTTTCGCGACCATCCGGAGCAGGTCCATTGGCAGGGACGCTTCATCGTCGCCAAGACGCGGGGGCGCTGGGAGTATGTCAGCCGCAATCGCAACATCAAGGCGGCGGTGATCCTCGCCATCGATGATGGCCATGTGATGCTGGTCGAGCAGTTCCGCGTACCGCTGGGGCGTCCGTGCATCGAGCTTCCCGCCGGACTGATCGGTGACGAGGCCGGGGCCGAGAACGAGGACGCGGCCGATGCTGCCGCGCGCGAGTTGGAGGAGGAGACGGGCTACCGTCCCGGCCGGATCGAATCGCTGGGCGAGTTCCATTCCTCACCGGGCATGGTCACCGAGGCTTTCACGCTGTTTCGCGCGCATGATCTGGAAAAAGTTTCCGCAGGCGGCGGCGTGGAAGACGAAGGCATTACCGTGCACCGGGTTGCCCTTACGGAAATCGAGAGCTTCCTCGCCGCCAAGCGGGCGGAAGGCTATGCCATCGACGTGCGGATGCTGCTGCTTCTCGCGCCTGGGATCATCGGCTGACCTTTCCGGGACTTGCGTGATTGCTCCCAACTTGCTTCGTTGACGCAAACGGAAAGCAGGAGAGCGTCACGATGGGAAGGGTTCAGGGCAAGAAGGCGCTGGTTACAGGCGCGGCGCAGGGCCTTGGCGCGGCACATGCCTGGATGCTGGCGCGCGAGGGTGCGAAGGTGCTGCTGACCGACATCAACGGCGATGGCGCGGCCAGGCAGGCTGAGGCGATCGATGCCGAACTGGGTGCAGGCACCGCCTTTGCCATGCGCCATGACGTGACCAGTGCGGACGACTGGGACAAGGCCATGGCGCTGGCGGCAGAGAAGCTCGGCGGGCTGTCGGTGCTGGTCAACAATGCGGGCGTCGGCGTGCGCGGGAACATCGAGACCTGTACGCTGGAGGAATGGCATCGTGGCTTTGCCATCAACGTCGATTCCGTGTTCCTCGGCTGCCAGAAGGCCTTGCCCTTGCTGCGTGACAGCCAGCCAGCCTCGATCGTCAACATAAGCTCGATTGCAGGGCTGATCGCCTCGGACACGATGCCCGGCTACAACGCGAGCAAGGCGGCGGTGTGGATGCTGACCAAGTCGGTTGCCCTATACTGTGCCAAGCGCGGGTGGGACATTCGCTGCAATTCCGTCCACCCGACGTTCGTGGACACGCCGATCCTCGATGGCATCGCGACGAATGCGAATATCGACAAGGACGTGGTGATGGGCAAGCTCGCGCGCCAGATCCCGCTCGGCCGCGTGGGTGAGCCAGACGACATCGCGGCAGGCGTCCTCTACCTCGCCAGCGACGAGAGCCGGTTCATGACCGGAGCGGAGCTGAAGCTGGACGGCGGTATTTCGTCGATGTGATGCTTGCCGTTCGACGGCCAGTTACTTGCAGGCGACGTCGAATGACTGGAGATCAATCGCGAGTTCGACCGCGCCTGAATAGCTTCGGCTAATGCCTTCTCGCAGTCGGGCCTCGTAATGGGCAAGCGGTGCTGGCGGGATGGCGAAGTGCGTCAGAACAAGCCTCGACACCTTTGCCTTGGCGGCAAGACTGCCAAGATCGACCGGCGTGATGTGATGCGTCGAGAGGTGTTTGCTCATGGATTGAAACACGGCTTCGGGCATGTCGGGGCGCGTCTTGCGGATGGACGCGAGTATAGGGCCGAGATCGATCACTTCGCTGACGAGCAAGTCGGTGCCGGTTGCGAGCTTCTCGAACGCCGCGCTCGGGCCAGTGTCACCGGAATAGGTGATTGATCGCGAGCCTAGCTGAAACCGGTAGCTGAGCGAAATCGCCCGGTCGGCCTTTCCTGAGGCCGCTTCATCGTAATGGGAATTCTCGACGGCAGAGATATTCACGTTGCCCGCCGAGACCTGATCGCCCGACCGCATTTCCACGACCTTGACGGACTCCGACGGGGGGGTGCTCTTTTGCCCGAGCCCGAAGCCGACGCGCGACTGCGGGCCCATCGTGGCAATGATCCCGTCCACAATCTCGCGCGTTCCGGGCGGACCATAGATGGTCAACTGGCCGGGCATGTTGTTCATCCAGCGCAGGCCGATGACCGCAGGCAGACCGCCAGTATGATCCATGTGGTGATGACTGATGAAGACGGCATTGATGCGGGTCAGATCAAGGCCGCGACGCGCAAGTTGCACGACCGTACCGTCACCGACATCCACCAGTGCGGAAAAGTCATCGGCGGTGAGCAGGTTGGCGGGTTCTGATCGGTCCGGGGTCGGCACCGGCCCACCTGCGGTGCCCAGCGTCATCCATCGCAATGGCGGACACGTTTCAGCCGCAGCCGCCTGCTGTGCAGACAGGCAGGCCATCGCCGCAAACGCAGCGGAAACACATGCTCGGATGACCATCGCGGGAATCCTCTCACCGATTCGTTCTCAGGCCATTTGCATCCCGGGATTGCAGGCACTGCGCAATCCCGGGAGTTCAAAACGCATCAAATCAGATCAGAACACCACGACCGAGCGGATCGACTTTCCGGCGTGCATCAGGTCGAACGCAGTGTTGATCTCCTCGAGACCCATGACGTGGGTGATCATGGGGTCGATCTCGATCTTGCCGGTCATGTACATGTCGACGATCTTGGGCACGTCGGTGCGGCCCTTGGCGCCGCCGAAAGCCGTGCCGCGCCAGTTGCGGCCCGTCACCAGCTGGAACGGGCGGGTGCTGATTTCCTTGCCTGCCTCGGCCACGCCGATGATGATGCTGGTGCCCCAGCCGCGGTGGCAGGCTTCGAGGGCCGTGCGCATGACTTCGGTGTTGCCGGTGGCGTCGAAGGTGTAATCCGCGCCGCCGTCGGTCATATGGACGATCTTGGCCACTGTGTCTTCGCGGCTCATGCCCTTGGAGTTGAGGAAGTCGGTCATGCCGAACTTGCGGCCCCATTCCTCGCGATCGGGGTTGATGTCGACGCCGATGATCTTGTTGGCACCGGCAAGGCGCGCGCCCTGGATCACGTTGAGGCCGATGCCGCCGAGGCCGAAGACCACGACATTGTCACCCACCTGGACCTTGGCCGTGTTGACGACCGCGCCGACGCCCGTCGTCACGCCGCAACCGATGTAGCAGGCGGACTGGAACGGCGCGTCCTCGCGGATCTTTGCGACCGCAATCTCGGGCAGGACGGTGAAGTTCGAGAAGGTGGAGCAGCCCATGTAGTGGAAGATGGTCTGGCCCTTGTAGGAAAAGCGGCTGGTGCCGTCGGGCATCAGGCCCTGCCCCTGCGTGGCGCGGATGGCGGTGCACAGGTTGGTCTTGCCAGAGAGGCAGCTTTTGCACTGGCGGCATTCGGGCGTGTAGAGCGGGATCACGTGATCGCCGGGCTTCACCGACGTGACGCCGGGGCCGACTTCACGCACCACGCCTGCGCCTTCGTGACCCAGCACGCTGGGGAAGATACCTTCGCTGTCGAAGCCGTCGAGCGTGTAGGCATCGGTATGGCAGACGCCGGTGGCCATGATCTCGACAAGAACCTCGCCTGCCTTGGGGCCTTCGAGATCAAGCTCGACGATCTCGAGCGGCTGCTTGGGCGCGAACGCTACGGCGGCGCGGGTCTTCATGGCAATGCATCTCCCGTTTGGAATGGCAGGCCGTTAGCATAATTGCTAAGCCGGTGTTAAATCGCCCGATATGATAAACACTGTTGCAAGACGAGAACAATGAGCAATCGCTGGGATGGCATAGACGAAGTGGTGGCGGTTGCCGATACGGGCACGTTCGTGGCGGCGGCAAAGCGGCTCGGGACATCGACCTCGCACGTGAGCCGGGCCGTCGCGCGGCTGGAGCAGAGCCTTGGCGCGCAGTTCTTTCACCGCACCACGCGCGCGGTGAGCCTCACCGATACCGGGCGTACGCTGGTCGACCAGTTCCGCCGCCTGATTGCCGAGCGGGACGAGGCGATTGCCATGCTCGACCTGCAGGGCGAGCCGCAGGGCCACTTGCGCATCACCTGCCCGACTGCGCTGGGCGAGCGGTTCGTGGCACCGATCGTGCGCGCCTATGTGCAGGAGTATCCCAAGCTTTCGGTGGACCTTGATCTGTCCAACCGCGTGGTCGAGCTGGTATCGGAAGGGTACGATCTGGCGATCCGGACCGGCACGCTGCCCGACAGCCGCCTGATCCGCACGCAGATTGCAGCGCGCGGGATCGTGACCTGCGCCTCGCCGGCCTACCTGGCGACGCATGGCACGCCCGAGACCGTGGACGACCTTGAAGCTCACGATTGCATTCCTGCAACGCTCGAGATGTGGCGCTATCTTGTTGACGGTGAGGTTCGGACGGTTCGGCCACGCGGACGCTGGCGGTGCAGCAATGGAACGGCCGTGTTCGATGCGGCGATGGCAGGCATGGGCCTGTGCCAGTTGCCCGCATTCTATGTGAGCAGGGCGATTGCCGAGGGCTCGCTGGTCGAGGTACTGCAACAGTTCCGGCCCGAAGACGATCCCATCTGGGCGGTCTATCCGCAGCGGCGACACCTTTTGCCCAAGGTGCAACGCCTTATCGAAAAGCTGCGCCGGGAGCTTGGCGCAGCGATGGCTGCGGGTTGATATAAGATGCAATCTGTGAGAACGTTCACAGGAATAGCTATGCGACCGACATGACAAGGCTGTCAGTGAAGGCTAAAGCGAACCAATCGCCAAATATGGCAGGGTGAGGAGAGATACGTGTCAGGCAGCAATGCACATTCGGGATCACAGAAGGCCGCGTTCATCGCGGTTACCGTGCTGTTCTTTGCCTGGGGTTTCATCACCTCGCTGATCGACCCGCTGGTGGCCGCAGTGAAGGGCGTGTTCACGCTGACGACGCTGGAAGCGCAGCTTTCGGCCTTTGCGTTCTTCATCGCTTACGGTGTGATGAGCTTTCCCGCAGCCGCGATCATCGGACGGCTGCGCGCCGTTCCTGCGATCCTGCTCGCGCTGGCAACAATGGCGCTGGCCTGTGTCGTCATGCTTGCGGCGGCAAATCTGGCATCCTACCCGCTGGTTCTGGCCGGTCTGTTCATGCTCGCCACCGGGATCACGGTGCTGCAGGTTGCGGCAAATCCGCTGGCCGCAGCCTTGGGTAAGCCGGAAGGCAGCCACTTCCGCCTGACGCTATCGCAGACCTTCAACTCATTCGGCACGTTCCTCGGGCCGGCGCTGGGCGCATCGCTGTTCCTCAAGGGCGTGGAAGTTTCCGAAGGGACCGCGCTCACGCCCGAAGTGCGTGAAGCTGCACTGGCCGGTATCGATCGCGCCTATTTCTGGATTTGCGGGCTGCTGATCGCGCTGCTTGCGTTCTTCTGGTTCAACCGCAAGCGCATCGCGGCAGCCGCTCCTGCCTCCCGCCCGACTGGCGGCATCGGCGCACTGCTGGCCGAAGCCTTTGCATCGCGCTGGGCAGTGTTCGGTGCGGCGGCGATTTTCGTCTATGTGGGCGCGGAAGTGGTGATCGGCACGCAGATGGCGTTCTATCTCAACAATCCGGCCATCTGGAACGTCAGTCTGGAACAGGCTGGCAAGGCCGTGGCGTTCTACTGGGGCGGCGCAATGGTCGGCCGGGCCATCGGCACGGTTCTGCTCGCCCGCTTCCCCGCAACCCGGCTCATGACCCTGTTTGCGGCCATTGCTGCGGCCATGTGCGCTTACCTGTTCCTGGTCGGAGGCGTCTCGGCCGGGTACGTCGCGCTCGCCATCGGTCTGTTCAACTCGATCATGTTCCCGGTGATCTTCACGCTGACGCTCGAGCGGTCTTCGGCTGGCGAAGAGGCCACTTCCGGCCTGCTTTGCACCGGCATCATCGGTGGCGCACTGGTGCCGCTGCTCGCGGGTGCGGTGACCGACGCGGCGGGCATCTTCGCCTCGTTCCTCGTGCCCTTGGCCTGCTATGTGCTGCTGGTGCTGTTCGCCACCTCTGCCGCGCGCGCGCCGATCCTGCGCCAGGCGAGCGGAGAAAGCCTGCACTGACGTTCTTCCTTTGATGCAGGCGCATATCTGTCGGCCCCGGTACATCGCCGGGGCCGATTTTTTTGGGCACAATCCGGGTAGCTTGCCGTAGCGTCATAGGCGCGCGCCATCGAGAGCAGATGGTTTTGCTGCGCTGGGGGGACTTTCCCTTTACGTAAACTTCCACTAGCTCTGCTTCTGCAAGAGTCGTGACTCAAGCGACAGCGGGAGAGAGCCTTGGAACGCAATTGCCTGACGCCCACACAGGAAATCTTCGCATGACACAGGTCGTGCAGGACACCGTCGCCATCGGCCTGATCGCTGCCGAAATGAGCGGCACGGGGCCGGATTTCTCGGTGCGTGGCGTCGATGGCTGGCTTCAGGGCCGCACGATGTATGGCGGTGCTTCGTCGTTCCTTGCCTATGCCGCGGCGCGCAAGGCCCGGCCTGACCTTCCACCGCTGAGAGCCGGACAGATCGGTTTCATCGCGCCGGTCGGACCGGACGTGGACATCTCTGTTTCCACTCTGCGCGAAGGCAAGAACGTGGCCAATATCCAGACCGATCTGGTAAGCGGTGGTGCTCTGGCCCATCGCGCCGCATGGGTGTTTGGCAGCGCGAGACCGTCCAACGGAACGGTGGCAGCGCCGCGCGCCGAGAACTTCGTTCCCTACACCGAAATGGAAGAGCTGGGTTCGCCCGAAGGCCTGCATTTCGTCAACAACTTCGAACTGCGGCGGGGTGAGGCAAAGGACGATCGCCGCCCGGGCGTGGTGCGACGCTGGGTGCGGTTGAAGGATCGCGCCGGCCTTGACCCAACGGGCGAGTTGGTCCTGATCGGCGATACACTGCCGCCCGGATCCATGCGCGCGATGGAGCGGCGCGGGCCGATCAGTTCGATCAACTGGGCTTTCACGCTGCTGGGCGACGCCCCGGAAACCGATGACGGTTGGTGGCTGCTGGAAACCGCCTCGAATTACATGGCAGACGGCTTCAGCAGCGAGACCTTGCGCATGTGGAACGCGGACGGCGTGCAGGTGATGCATGGCCTGCAGAGCGTCGCGATTTTTGGCTGAGAGGACAATGATGGAACTGGCCGACGCACAATCGCTGGGGTTCGAACCTGATCGGCTTGACCGGATCGGCGCCTACCTTGATGAGCACTATATCGCCAGCGGTCGCCTGCCCGGGCTCGACGTGCTGGTCGCACGCGACGGCGAGGCGGTCTATCGCCACACCGCAGGCCGTGCCCGCGAAGATGGGACTCCGATGGGGGCGGACGCAATCTGCCGCATTGCCTCGATGACCAAGCCGCTGACTTCCGTCGCGTTCATGATGCTGGTCGAAGAGGGGAAGGTCGCGCTCGACGATCCTGTGAGCAAGGTGATCCCGGAGTTCGCGAACCTCGGCGTCTATACCGGCGGCGGGGGCGAGATGGACTTCTTCCCGGCACGCCCTGCCCCGGTCATGCGCATGGTCGACCTGATCACGCACCAGTCCGGCCTGACCTATGGCATCCAGAACCGCACCAACGTCGACGCGGCCTATCGCAAGGCTCGGCTTGATGGTCATGCGGGCCTTCCGGGAAATGATCACTTCATTGAGGAACTGGCGAAGCTTCCGCTGGAGTTCGAGCCGGGACAGGCGTGGAACTATTCGGTGGGGACCGACGTGCTGGGCGTGGTCATCGCGCGGGTTTCAGGGATGAGCCTTGGCGAGTTCCTGCGCACACGCATTTTCGAGCCGCTGGGCATGGTCGATACCGGCTTCCATTGCCCGGACGACAAGGCGCATCGGCTGGCCGATGCCTGGGCCTATCAGGCGGGGCAGCCGCCGCAGCTGTTTGATCCCGCCGAGAAATCGGGCACACGCCGGGTGCCGCGCTTCGAAAGCGGGGGCGGCGGTTTGCTCTCGACGACGGCAGACTACCACCGCTTCTGCCGAATGCTGGTGAACGGCGGCGCAGCAGATGGTGCGCGCATCCTCAGCCCCAAGACGCTGCAACTGATGACCGCCAACCACCTGCCCGGCGGCGCAGACCTTACGCAGGTTTCGAAGGCGCTGTTCAGCGAGGCCTACAACGCAGGTGCAGGCTTTGGCCTGGGCTTCGGCATGACCATCGATCCGGCGCGGGCTCTGGTGCCGGGCTCGGCAGGCGAGTTCTACTGGGGAGGGATCTTCTCGACCGCGTTCTTCGTGGACCCTGTTGAAAAGGTCCATGCGGTCTTCATGACCCAGCTCTACCCCTCTTTCATTTACCCCATCCGGCGTCAGTTGAAGACGCTGATCTACAGCGCGCTGGCCACCAGCCGCGCCTGACAAACCACTCGAGGAGAGAAGCGATGTCCGACCCCATTACCGGTGCCAAGGAGCACATCGACGCTGCCCGCAAGCTGGCGGCGACCATCGACGACATCCCGGCTGACACGCAGCTGCTCCCCATCAACCGCGTTGGCGTGATCGGCGCGGGCACGATGGGTGGCGGGATCACCATGAACTTCCTCACCGCAGGCATTCCGGTGACCATCGTGGAAATGACGCAGGAAGCGCTCGACCGCGGCGTGGCCACGATGGGCAAGAACTACGAGAACACCGTCAAGCGCGGAAAGATGGACGCAGCCGATGCACAGGCTGCGATGGCCCGTCTGACGCCGACGCTGGACTTTGGCGCGCTGGCCGAGGCGGACCTCGTGATCGAGGCGGTCTATGAGAGCATGGACGTGAAGAAGGACGTGTTCGGCAGGCTCGACAAGGTGGCCAAGGCGGGCGCGATCCTCGCTTCGAACACCAGCTATCTCGACATCGACGAAATCGCCGCCGTCACCTCGCGGCCGGAATCGGTGCTGGGCATGCACTTCTTCTCGCCCGCCAACGTGATGAAGCTGCTCGAAGTCGTACGCGGCAAGGCGACCGGCAAGGCACAGTTGGCGACGGTGATGGCGCTTTCGGTGAAGATCGGGAAAGTGCCGGTGGTCTCGGGCGTTTGCCACGGCTTCATCGGCAATCGCATGCTCTCACCCCGTCAGGCGCAGGCCCACGCGCTGATCATGGAAGGCGCGAACTACTGGGACGTGGACGAGGCTCTGCTGGAGTTCGGCTTCCCGATGGGACCGTGGCAGATGGCCGACCTTGCAGGCCTCGACATCGGTTGGCACCGCGACCCCACTCGCATCGAGTCCGTGCGCGACGCACTCTGCGCCAAGGGCCGTTGGGGCCAGAAGACCAAGAAGGGCTTCTACGACTACGACGAGAACCGCCAGCGCACGCCCTCGGATGAAGTGAAAGGGATCATCGCAGAGTTCGCTGCGAAGGAAGGTAAGCAGCAGCGTTCGATCGACAAGGACGAAATCCGCGAACGCCTGCTCTATCCCATGATCAGCGAAGGCGCGTTGATCCTTGAAGAAGGCATTTCGCAGCGGGCTAGCGACATCGATACCGTGTGGCTGAACGGCTATGGCTGGCCGGCATGGACCGGCGGGCCGATGTTCTGGGCCGACCATATCGGTCTCGATACCGTCGTCGCGGGCCTGAAGAAGCACGGGCTCCCGGTAGCGCCGCTGCTGGAGCGCAAGGCTGCTGCAGGCGAGAAGTTCAACGCCTGACGGGAGACGGGCGATGCGGATCGAGGATATCGTCGAGAGCGAGTTCACGCCGCTGAGCGACATTCTGCGCGCCCATGCCGCAAGGCGGGGCGATGCGGTGGCGCTGGCTGACGAATACCGCACCATCGGCTGGGCGGAAATGGACGCCCTGCTCGACCGCATCGCCACCGCCCTCCAGCGCAAGGGCGTGCAGAAGGACGAACCCGTCGCCATCGCGGCCATGAATGCGGTGACGACCGGACTCGCCTTCCTCGGCGCGATCCGGGCGGGCGCAGTCGCCGCGCCGCTGACTTCGACCGCGACGCCGGAAACGATCATTGCCATGCTCGAGGACAGCGGCAGTCGGGTGCTGCTGCTGGACAAGGATATCTCGGACAGGCTGGCCGGACTGGACCTGCCCGCCGGGGTCAAACGCATCGCGCTGGATGACAGCGACGCGGGCGAGCCGTTCAGCGCGTGGATGGCAGATACAGGCGCAAAGCCGGAAGAGCGCACCCCTGCCCCCGGCGATCCGTTCAACATCATCTATTCCTCGGGCACCACCGGCGCGCCCAAGGGCATCGTCCAGAGCCACAAGATGCGCCACGAATATGCCCGGCGCACCATCCCCGGCGGCTATGGCGACGATACGGCGGTCATCTGTTCGACCCCGCTCTATTCCAACACCACGCTGGTCAGCTTCCTTCCTGCGCTCACCGCAGGCGGCAAGGTCGTGCTGATGCGCAAGTTTGATGCGCGCACCTTCCTCGAACTGTCCGAGCGCGAGCGGGTGACGCATGCCATGCTGGTTCCGGTGCAATACCGCCGCATCATGGAAGTGCCGGACTTCGACCGCTTCGACCTGTCGTCCTACAAGCTCAAGTCCTGCACCTCGGCACCCTTCCCCGCGTGGCTCAAGGCAGATGTGCTGAAGCGCTGGCCGGGTGGGCTGACCGATGGCTATGGCATGACCGAGGGCGGGGCAACGTCGATCCTGCTGGCGCATCTCCACCCGGACAAGCTGCACACGGTTGGACAACCCTCCCCCGGCCACGTGATCAAGATCATCGACGAAGACGGCAACGAGCTGCCGCAAGGCGAAGTGGGCGAGATCGTCGGCCATTCGCCGATCATGATGAACGGCTACCACAACAAGGCCGACAAGACCCGCGAGGTCGAGTGGTACGACGCTGAAGGCCGCCGCTACATCCGCCACGGCGATGTCGGCAAGTTCGACGAGGACGGCTTCCTGATCCTGATGGACCGGGCCAAGGACATGATCATCTCGGGCGGGTTCAACATCTATCCAAGCGATCTCGAGGCTGAACTGACCCGGCAAAGCGCGGTCAAGGAAGCCGCCGTGGTAGGCGTGCCTTCTGACGCGTGGGGCGAAACGCCTTTGGCTGTGGTGGTACTGGCCGATCCATCTGCCGATCCCAAGGCGATCCTCACCGAAGCCAACAGCCGCCTTGGCAAGACGCAGCGGATTTCCGCGATCGAAGTGGTGGACGAATTGCCCCGCAGTCCGATCGGCAAGGTCCTCAAGCGCGAGTTGCGCGACAAGTTCGGCGGCAACCCCATCCTCGCCGCCGCATCCCTCGAAAAAACATCCTCAGCAGGAGCATGAGCCATGCGTGACGCCGTAATCGTATCGACCGCCCGCACCCCCATCGGGCGCGCTTACAAGGGTGCTTTCAACGCGACGCCGGGCGCGACGCTCGGTGCGCTCTCGCTACAGGCCGCCGTTGCCCGCGCCGGGATCGACCCCGCCGAGGTCGACGATGTGCTGTGGGGTGCAGCGCTGCAGCAGGGCGCGCAGGCCGGGAACATCGCACGACAGGTCGCCCTGCGTGCAGGCCTGCCGATCACCACGTCCGGCATGAGCATGGACCGCCAGTGCTCGTCGGGCCTGATGACCATCGCGACCGCCGCCAAGCAGGTTATCATCGACCGCATGGACGTGGTTGCCGCCGGCGGTCAGGAATCGATCAGCCTCGTCCAGACCAAGGACATGCGCGTCGCCCCGGACAAGAGCCTCATGGCTATGCACAAGGCGATCTACATGCCGATGCTGCAGACCGCCGAGATCGTCGGCCAGCGTTATGGCATCAGCCGTGAGGCTTGCGACGAATACGCGCTGCAATCGCAGCAGCGCACCGCCGCCGCGCAAGCCGCAGGCAAGTTCGATGACGAGATCGTGCCGACGGACAGCGCGATGGGCGTCCAGAACAAGGAAACCGGCGAGATCACTTTCCAGGACGTCCACCTGACCAAGGATGAAGGCAACCGCCCCTCGACCACGCTGGAAAGCCTGGCGGGCCTGAAGCCGGTGATCGAAGGCGGCATCGTGACCGCAGGCAACGCCAGCCAGCTTTCGGACGGTTCGGCAGCCGTGATCGTGATGGAAGCCGCCCTTGCCGCGCAAAAGGGCCTCACCCCGCTAGGCCGTTATGTCGGCATGGCGGTGGCTGGCACCGAGCCCGATGAAATGGGCATCGGCCCGGTCTTCGCCATCCCCAAGCTGCTGCAGCGCTTCGGCCTTAAGATGGGCGACATCGGCCTGTGGGAACTGAACGAGGCTTTCGCCGTGCAGGTGCTCTATTGCCGTGACAAGCTGGGCATTCCCAACGAACTGCTCAACGTCAACGGTGGTTCGATCTCCATCGGCCACCCCTATGGCATGACCGGCGCACGCTGCACCGGCCACGCCCTGATCGAAGGCAAGCGTCGGGGAGCGAAGTATGTCGTCGTCACGATGTGCGTAGGCGGCGGCATGGGTGCTGCGGGGCTGTTCGAGGTTCTGTAACTGAGGGGGCGGAAGGCCCACCCCCGACCCCTCCCGCTTGCGGGAGGGGGGAAGAAAAGGGCGGCTTCCAATTCTCCCCTCCCGCAGGCGGGAGGGGTTGGGGGTGGGCACCCGCGCAGCGGGTCAGCTTCCAACGCTTGCCCACAAACACCACCCCGCCTACCCTCACCCCATGAACGACAACGAGATGGAACGCCCCTGGCCGCAAGCCGGGCGCGAAAGGCTGATCTACCCTTCGCCGGTGGGCTGGAAGGGCACCGACTTCGTCGACAACGAAGCCGAACTGCTCAAGCTGCTGAACCCGAAAACGGTGTTCATGATGGGCGACAATCCCGCCCTGCCCCGCATGCCCGAGCGGCCACGCCTGCTCGATTTCTTCCGCCACCGCTTTGGCGACATCACCGTGCGCCACCTGCTGGTCAGCGCCAAGCGCGCGCTGGACGATGGACTGCCCGAGAAGGCCGTGCTCGCCTGCCTGCTCCACGACATTTCCAACGGCTGCCTGATCCGCTGCGATCACGGCTACTGGAGCGCGCAACTGATCGTACCCTATGTCGATCCGGAAGTGGCTTTCGCGGTGAAGTACCATCAGGCGCTGCGCTATGTGGCGGACGAAAGCGTCGGCTATGCCTATCCCGACAGCTACCACAAGTTCTTCGGGCCGGACTATCAGGTGCCCGAATACCTGCTGCGCGACGCCGAATACGCGCGCGGCCACGAATGGTACATGACCGCGCGGCAGGTAACGCTTTACGACACCTACTTCTTCGACGACTTCCCGGTGGTGGAGCCCGAGGAACTGGAAGGCGTGATCACAAGGAACTTCCGTGAGCCAGAGGAAGGGCTGGGCTTTGATGGCTCCCCCACGGCGCACATGTGGCGGACGATGATCTGGCCGAACAACTTTTTGTGAGGGGGCCTTTTGCTTTTGTGGAAGCGCTACTTAACTGCATCGGACGCCATTGCACTGGCCTCATTGATGCTTCAAAGAGGCACAATGCGAATTCAAAACGCAATTGCGGCTCTCGCGGCATTGTCCTTGTCAGGTTGCTCGTATATTTATGACCTGAAAGTAATAGTCCTTAATGGTAAGATCGCTTTCATCGTGGATCCAGATTCAAAGCGGCAAGCGAACTACATCACCAGTATTCATGTTCAGGCTACAACTGGCGAAACTGCGCGGGCTGCACTGGACCCCAGAGATGACGAAAAACTGGTTCGTAACGGTGTCTTTTGGTGGAAAGACTTCGACACACGCGATTGCCCGAATCGGTTTCCCATCCGGTATGGGCAACAACTGGAAGGGCGCCCATTTGTTTATTCCGACGGAAGTACGATAGGTGTCGAGGCAAAGCCCCTAATCGTTGGCGTGATCTATGATGTTGATACTGGCGGGAGCGGGTCAGGATATGGCGGGGGCAGATTCCGCATCCGGGAAGATCGTACCGTGGAAAACTTGTCTTTGGACATCTAGCCGGACGGCAGGTGGCGACAGCCGATAGGTAGTTCTTACACTACACCGTCACCCCGGACTTGATCCGGGGTCCCGCTTCTTCTGGCGGTGCGCTAACAGGGAAAAGCGGGACCCCGGGTCTTCGCCCGGGGTGACGATGGAATTAGTCAGGGTAGGAATTTGATCCTCCCTGTTTTTCCGAAGGACAAACGGGGGGCGGAACCGCCCGCAAAGCGGGTGGTGGAGGGGCCGCTACCCCTCCGTCAGCGCTTCGCGCTGCCACCTCCCCGTTTGCGCTTCGCGAAAACAGGGAGGATCAGGTAGTTGCATCCGCCTCAACCTTCCCAGCCCGCCCAGCAAAGCCCTGCAGCCCCAGCCACCATTGCAGCGCGATCACGCCGCCCTTGGCGGGTTGCAGTAGGCCAATCAGCAGCACCAGAGCCATCACCGCCACGATCAGCATCATCGTCCAGCCCGGCAGACCCGTGTGCAGGCCCAGTTCGATGATCACCGGGGCCATGATGTGGCCGGTCAGCAGGATCGAGATGTAGGGCGGAAAATCGTCGGCCGCGTGGAGCGTCCAGTTCTGGCCGCACAGGCGGCAGCGCTCGACAGGCTTGAGGAAGCGCGCGAACAGGTGGGTGCCGCCGCAGCGCGGGCACTTGCCCCGAATGCCGCGCCACAGCGCCGCGCCAAGCCCTTGGGGGAGCGTGGTGCGGTCGAGAGGCAGGGCTCCGGTGGGCATTGTCTTACCTTCGGGGGCTACTTCGCGAAGGGGTTCTTGGGGCTGCGCAGCGTCATGCGGATCGGCACGGCCTCGAAACCCAGTTCGCGGCGGATGCTATTGATCAGGTAGCGGCGGTAGCTTTCGGGCAACTGCTCAAGCCGGGTGCCGAACAGGATGAAGCCGGGCGGGCGCGTCTTGGCCTGTGTGATGTAGCGCAGCTTGATGCGGCGGCCGCCGGGTGCGGGCGGCGGGTTGGCAGCCAGCGCATCGTCGAACCAGCGGTTGAGCGCGGCGGTGGCCACGCGCTTGGACCAGGCGGCACGGATTTCGAACGCGGCCTTGAGCAGATCGTCGAGGCCCTTGCCGGTGCGACCCGAGATGGCGAGCAGCGGCACGCCGCGCACTTGCGCGAGGCCATCGTCCAGCGCCTTGCGCACGCCCTGGAACAGGCCCGAAGGGTCTTCGGCCACGTCCCACTTGTTGATCGCGATCATCAGCGCACGGCCCTCTTCGAGCACCATCGAGGCGATCTTGAGATCCTGATGTTCAAGCCCGCGCGTGGCATCGAGCATGAGCACGACGACTTCGGCGAAATCGATGGCGTGGCGCGCATCAGCGACCGACATCTTTTCCAGCTTCTCGGTCACGTTGGACTTCTTGCGCATCCCCGCCGTGTCGATCAGGCGGACGGGGCGATAGCCCTCGCGCTCGGGATCGAACCACTGCCAGTCGACGGCAATGGAATCGCGGGTGATGCCAGCTTCCGGGCCGGTGAGCAGGCGGTTTTCGCCCAGCAGGCGGTTGATCAGCGTGGACTTGCCCGCGTTCGGACGGCCAACGATGGCAAGCTTGAGGACGGATTCGGGATCGAACTCCTCCTCGTCGCCTTCAACTTCGGCGTCTTCGTCCACCTCAACCTGCTTGGGTTCGAGATGCGGGCGCAGGGCTTCGAACAGGTCGGCAAGGCCCTGCCCGTGTTCGGCGGAGAAGGCCACGGGTTCGCCAAAGCCTAGCGCGAAAGCGTCATAGATGCCCGGATCGCCTTGACGGCCCTCGGCCTTGTTGGCCATGAGCACGATCGGCACGCGGCTCGAACGCAAGTAGCGGGCGATTTCCTCGTCGAGCGGGGTGACGCCCGCGCGCGCATCGATCACGAACAGCGCGACATCTGCGCCGACGAGCGAGGCTTCGGTCTGCTGGCGCATGCGGCCCGGCAGCGTTTCGGGATCGAGATCTTCCCAGCCTGCGGTGTCGACGATGGTGAAATCAAGCCCGAGCAGCGTCGCATCGCCAAAGCGACGGTCACGCGTGACGCCGGGCTGATCATCCACCAATGCCAGCTTCTTGCCGACAAGGCGGTTGAACAGCGTCGATTTGCCGACGTTCGGGCGTCCGATAATGATGACCTGAGGGCGCATGGGCCTCCCGTGGCTGTTTGTGCGCCGAAAGGCAAGGGCGGGCGTGGCGTATAGCCTTTGTTTATCCTGCCGTTAACCAAATGCACCCATATGAAATTTACCTGAAATTTCTAATCGTAAGTGCGATGAGAGGGATCAGGATCATTGTGGCGCTGGTCGCCGCCCTGCCTTGCGGCACGGCCATGGCGGAAGCCGTGGACATGCCAGAAGCGCGCGGAGAGCGTGGTTTTTCGGCCAGTGCGCCGGATTTCGGCGGTACCGATGGCTCGCTCCCCTACCTCCAATGCGTGCCCTATGCACGCGAGGTCAGCGGCATCAACATTTATGGCGACGCGTTAACCTGGTGGGACCAGGCTGAAGGCCGCTATGCACGCGGCCACAGGCCGAAGGTTGGTGCGGTGATGAGCTTTGCACCGCACGGCCGGATGGAACTCGGCCATGTCGCCGCTGTCAGCCGGGTGATCGATTCGCGCACCGTCCTGCTGCGCCACGCCAACTGGTCCCCAATTGACGGACGGCGCGGTCAGATCGAGGACAACGTGCGCGCGGTCGATGTTTCGGAAGCGAACGACTGGTCCGAAGTTCGCGTCTGGTACGCACCGATCGGCAACCTCGGCACGACGGCATGGCCGGTGAACGGGTTCATCTATCCGGAAAAGCCCGGCAAGCGCGAGCGGCTGACCGTTCTGGCTTCGGCGAGCAAGCCCAAGGCCGTTGAAGCGCCGAGGTCAACGATTGGTGCGGACTTCCTCAAGGGGATCAGGCCCGAAGTGGCGGTGAAAGCGTCACCGGTGCGGCGGGAACTGGCCTACAAGTACGAGACGCCCAAGCCTGTCTCCACGCGTCCCGCACAAGCTGTGACCTCGCTTGTGAACGACCCCATAGGGCGGATCATCGCGGCAAAGACTCGCTGATTGTCGCGCTACTCGCGTCCCCGCGCAGGCGGGGACCCCAGTCGTTTTATGCTGCCGTTCTGTAACAAAACCGAGGCCCCCGCCTTCGCGGGGGCGCAGGGCTGTTTGCTTAAAGCGACTTGATGATCGCAGAGAAGTCGAGACCCGCATTGCCAGCATCGGCAAAGGCCGAATATAGCTCTTCGGCGCGCTGGCCCATCGGAACATCGGCACCGGCGTCCTTGGCGGCGGCCATGGCAAGCTTGAGGTCCTTGAGCATCAGCGCAGTGGCAAAGCCGCCTTGATAGCCATTGTCGGCCGGGCTCTGCGGGCCGACTCCGGGTACCGGGCAGTACGAGGTCATCGACCAGCACTGGCCAGAGGCCTTGGACGAGATGTCGTAGAAGGTCTGGAGGTCCAGCCCGAGCTTTTCGGCCATGGCGAAAGTCTCGCACGTGGCGACCATCGAGGCCCCAAGGAGCATGTTGTTGCAGATCTTGGCCGCCTGCCCTGCCCCGCTCGCGCCTGCATGGATCACCGCCTTGCCCATCGCGGCAAGGATCGGTTCGGCGCGGGCGAAAGCCTCGTCCGAACCGCCGACCATGAAGGTCAGCGTGCCGCCATTGGCCGCCGCGATCCCGCCCGAAACCGGTGCATCGACCATGGCATAACCCGCTGCGTCAGCCGCCGAAGCGACCTCACGCGCAGTGGCGACGTCGATGGTCGAACAATCTAGCAGCAGGGCCGAACTCGGCGCATGGCCGATCACATCAGCGGCATAGACCGACTTCACGATGGCTCCGTTTGGCAGCATCGAAACGACAGCATCAGCACCCTGCACCGCTTCCTTTACCGAAGTGTAGGTGGTGCAGCCGTTTTCCTTGGCGCGTTGGAGCGCCGCTTCGGCAAGGTCGAACGCGTGGACGTCGTGGCCCACCTTGACGAGGTTTGCGGCCATGCCGCCGCCCATATTGCCGAGGCCGATGAATGCGATCTTCATGGTCTTACCGCCCCTTCCACACGCCGGGGCGCTTTTCGATGAAGGCCTTCATGCCTTCGGCCTTGTCCTCGCTGGCGGTGAGGATCTGGAACACGCGGCGTTCGAACAGCAGGCCCTGGTCGAGCGTGGTCTCGAACGCGGCGTTGACCATTTCCTTGTTGGCGACAGCAGCCATCGGCGGCATCGCAGCAATGGCTTCTGCGGTCTTGAGCGCATCGGCAAGCAGGTCTGCCAGCGGCACGACACGGGTGACAAGGCCCGAACGCTCGGCTTCGGCCGCGTCCATCATGCGGCCGGTCAGGCACATGTCCATCGCCTTGGCCTTGCCCACGGCGCGGGTCAGGCGCTGCGAACCACCCATGCCAGGGGCAACGCCGAGCTTGATCTCCGGCTGGCCAAACTTGGCGTTGTCAGACGCAATGATGAAATCCGCCATCATCGCAAGTTCGCAACCGCCGCCAAGCGCAAAGCCGTTCACCGCAGCGATCCACGGCTTGCGTGTGGTCTTGACCAAGTGGCTGGTCCACTTCGAGAAGAAGTCCTCGTTGTAGAAATCGGCAGCTGGCTTGTCGGACATTTCCTTGATGTCGGCCCCTGCGGCAAAGGCCTTCTCGCCCGAACCGGTGAGCACGGCACAACGCTGCGAAGCGTCGGCTTCGAAAGCTGCGAAGGCTTCGATCAGCTCGGCCAGAACCTGAGAATTGAGCGCGTTCAAAGCCTGCGGGCGGTTAAGCGTGATGAGGGTGACGGCACCCTTCTGTTCGACGAGGATCGTTTCAAAGCTCATAGCGGTTTCCATTCGTCAGCAGCGCCCAGCGGCGCGAAGATGGCATCGAGAAGATCGTCGGTCACGCCCTCCGGCGTCGCGGGATTCCACTTCGGTGCGTGGTCCTTGTCCACGATCACCGCGCGAACGCCCTCGGCGAAATCCGGCAGGACCAGAACCTTGGCGCCCACACGATATTCCATCGCCATGTTGGCCGCAAAGTCCGGCAGAGTCAGGCTCGTGGCGAGCTGACGCAGGGCGACCTTGCAGGTCTGCGGGCTCTTGGTGTGCAGGGTCTTGAGCGTCTCGCGCGCAAAGTCCGAGCCGTCGGCCTCCAGCGCGGCGAGGATGTCCTCGTAGCGGTTGGAGGCGAACAGGCGCTCGATCTCGGCGGCATGGGCGGCGATTTTCGGCTCGGGCGGAACCGCCGAAAGTTCGCGCAGGATCGCCGGGATCGAAGCGGGATCGGCGGCGATGCGCGCCTTGGCCTCAGCCAGATTGGCAGCGGGCAGATAATGCGTCGCAAGCCCCGCCCAGAGGCATTCCGCACCATCCAGCCGCGCGCCGGTCAAGGCAAGGTACTGGCCGAGACGTCCCTTGAGGCGCGACAGGAACCAGCCACCGCCTACATCGGGAAACAGCCCGATGCCGGTTTCTGGCATGGCGAGCTTGGTGTTCTCGGTCGCGACCCGGTAGGAGGCCGGGCCTGCCAGACCCACGCCGCCGCCCATGGTAATGCCATCCATGAAAGCCACGACCGGCTTGCCGTAGGTCATCAGCAGATGGTTGAGCTGGTACTCGTCGTGGAAGAACTTGCGCCCCGACGTGCCGCCATCGTTCAGTGCCGAATTGCGCAGGAAGGCGATATCGCCGCCCGCACAGAAGCCTCGCGAAAGCTTGGGATCGCCATCGGCTGCGACCTGATGGTCCAGAATGACGATGTCCACGCCATCGTCCCCGCGCCATTCGAGCAGCGAAGCGGTCAGGGCGTGGACCATGTCGAGCGTCAGCGCATGGATGGCCTTGGGACGATTGAGCGAGAGGATGCCTGCAGCACCATTCCGCGTTGCGAGGACTTCGTCGGTCACTTGAGCAGGTCCCTTCCCACGATCATGCGCATGACTTCGTTGGTGCCCTCAAGAATGCGATGAACGCGAAGATCGCGCCAGAAACGCTCGATCGGATAGTCACGCAAGTAGCCGTAACCGCCGAACATCTGCAGCGCGCGGTCGACGATCGAGGAGCCGTTGTCGGTCGCCAGCTTCTTGGCCATAGCCGAGAAGCGGGTCTTGTCGGGCGCCCCCGACGTGACCTTGGCGGCTGCCATGTAAAGCAGGGCGCGGGCGGATTCCAGATCGGTCGCCATATCGGCCAGCACGAACTGGGTGTTCTGGAACTCGGCAATCGCCTTGCCGAACTGCTTGCGATCCTTGACGTACTGCACCGCTTCATCGAGGCAGCGCTGCGCACCGCCGAGCGAGCAGGCACCGATGTTGAGGCGACCGCCATCCAGCCCGGCCATCGCGAACTTGAAGCCATCGCCTTCGGCCCCGACCCGGTTGGCAACCGGCACGCGCACGTTGTCGAAGATCACCTGCGCGGTGGGCGAGGCGTTCCAGCCGAGCTTGCGCTCCGGCGCGCCGAAGCTGACGCCCTCCATGTCCTTGTCGATCACGAGGCACGAGATGCCCCGCGCGCCGTCGTCGCCGGTTCGGACCATGGTGACGTAGATGTCGTTCACGCCACCACCCGAGATGAACTGCTTGGTGCCGTTGACGACGTAATGGTCGCCATCGAGACGAGCCGTGGTCTTCAGCGCAGCCGCGTCCGAACCCGAGCCAGGCTCGGTCAGACAGTAGCTTGCAATCTTGTCCATGGTGACGAGATCGGGAAGGTAGCGGCCCTTGATCTCCTCACCACCGAATGTGTCGATCATCCACGCCGCCATGTTGTGGATCGAGATGAACGCGCTCGTCGCGGGGCAGCCATAGGCCATGGCTTCCATGATCAGCGCGGCTTCCAGACGGCCAAGGCCGATGCCGCCCGATTCCTCGCTGACGTAGATCGCGGCGAAACCTAGCTCTGCCGCCGCCTTGATCGTCTCGCGCGGGAAGGTGTGGTCCTCGTCCCATTGCGCGGCAAACGGCGTGATCGCATCAGCGGTGAAGCGTCGCGCCATGTCCTGGATGGCAATCTGGTCTTCGGTCAGTGAGAACTGGTCGGTCATCTTCTCTTCCCGTCACGCAGCGTTAACCGCGCCCTTAAATTCGACATGAGCGGCGGATATTGTCCACCGCCCATGCTGTCCAGACCTATCCGCAGGAAATGCGGACGATCGTGTAGTCATCGTCATAAGCCACAGTCAGCCGGTCGGCCCGATAGTCCATCGTCACGGCGCTGCGCGGCGGAACCCAACGCAAGGTGCGGGCTCCGCTAAGGCGCAGAAGTTCGGCACCGCTCGCTGCACTGGCCTTGTGGCCGACATGCGACTGGACTGCGTCGGCATTGCAGGAGCCTTCAGGCATGGCAGGCAGGTTCTCCGGTGGCGGGGTGCCTTGCGTGCAAGCGGAAGCACCGAGCAAGGCGACAATGGCAAGAGCCGGCAGTTTCATAGCCCGCTCCGTCACTTGCACCGGCTGTGGCGGCGCGGGCCTTCGGGGGCGTCGGCGCCATATTCGGTCAGCACCAGCGTCTTTCCGCCATCTTCGAGCTGGTAGCTCGCTTCGCGCTGCCACTTCATGCCCTCGCCTTCATAGTCGAAGACAGCGCGAACTTCGGTGGCCGTGGCGATCTTGGCCGTGCCCAGATCTGCGACCGATTCGTAGAACTTTACCGACTTCTCGCCAACGGTGATCGCACCCTTGTCGTCCCCGCGGGTCGGGTTGCAGTCAGCCGCGTTCATGCCCCACTTGCCGCGCATGGCAGGGGGGAACGCGGCACCTGCAACCAGCGCGGCTTCGCTTGCCTCCGAAGAGGCTGGCGGCGCCATGGCTTCGCTCGCACTCACCACCGGCGCAAGGCTCGGGGTCGCAGCTTCGCTCGGCTCGGGCGATGGCTTCGAGCAAGCGGCCAATGCCAGCGGCAGGGCAAGAAGGGGAAGGACGAGACGCTTCATCGGGAAAACTCCGGTGCTGTTGCAGATGGCATAACCAACGCGCACCGGAGCATTCCTTTCCTCAAGCGGACCGGGCCTCAGCCCATCGTCGGGATGACGAAGGCGTTGCCGCCATCAGGCGAGCCATCCGGCCAGCGCTGCGTGACAGTCTTGACCTTGGTCCAGAACTTCACGCCTTCCATGCCGTGCTGGTTGGTGTCACCAAAGGCCGAGCGCTTCCAGCCGCCGAAGGTGTGGTAGGCCACCGGCACCGGGATCGGCACGTTGATGCCGACCATGCCGACGTTGACGCGGGCGGCAAACTCACGCGCGGCATGGCCGTTGCGTGTGAAGATCGCCACGCCATTACCGTACTGGTGCTTGCTCGGCAGTTCGAGCGCCTGCTCGAAGTTCTCGGCACGCACGATCTGCAGCACGGGGCCGAAGATCTCGTTGTGATAGCTGTCCATGTCGGGCGTGACATGGTCGATCAGCGTCGGGCCGACGAAGAAGCCATTCTCGTGGCCCTGCAAGGTGAAGCCACGACCGTCGACAACGAGTTCGCCGCCTTCCTCGATGCACTTGCCGATCCAGCCTTCGACCTTCTCCTTGTGCGCCTGGGTCACGACAGGACCATAATGCGCTTCGGGATCGGTGGAGATGCCGACCTTGAGCGCATGGATCGCCGGGATCAGCTTGGCGCGCAGACGCTCTGCGGTGTCATGGCCGACGGGGACCACAACTGGCAGTGCCATGCAGCGTTCGCCAGCCGAGCCGAAGGCCGCGCCGCACAGATCGTTGACCACCTGATCGAGATCGGCGTCAGGCATGACCACACCGTGGTTCTTGGCTCCGCCCATCGCCTGCACGCGCTTACCGGCAGCAACGCCGCGGTTGTAGACGTAGTGCGCGATGTCAGACGAGCCGACGAAGCTGATCGCGCCGATGGCCGGGTGATCGAGGATCGCGTCGACCATTTCCTTGTCGCCATGGACGACCTGGCAGATGCCTTCGGGCAGGCCTGCTTCGATGAACAGTTCGGCCAGACGCACCGGTACCGAAGGATCACGCTCGGAAGGCTTGATGATGAAGGCATTGCCGGTGGCGATGGCAACTGCGCTCATCCACAGCGGGATCATGCCGGGGAAGTTGAAGGGCGTGATGCCCGCGCCGATGCCGATGGGCTGGCGGGTTGAATAGACGTCGATGCCCGGACCTGCGCCGTGGGTGTACTCGCCCTTCAGCACGTGCGGGATGCCGCAGGCGAACTCGACCACTTCAAGGCCGCGCTGGATGTCGCCCTTGGAGTCGGCAATCACCTTGCCGTGCTCGGACGAGAGCATGTGGGCGAGGCTGTCCATGTTGGCCTCGACCAGTTCCTTGAAGCGGAACATCACGCGGGCGCGGCGCTGCGGGTTGGTCGCAGCCCAGGCGGGCTGGGCCTTGAGCGCGGCCTGCACTGCACGCTCGAGCGTCTCTGCGGTGCCGAGAGCGACTTCGGCCTGCACGCCGCCGTTGTTCGGATCGAAGATCTGGCCCTTGCGGGCAGGCGCGCCGCCGGGGCCGCCGACGATGAAATGGTCTACGAGACGCATGGGGAATCCTCTTTCGCCAAAAACTTGGGTTGCGTGATGCGCCGATGACGGATTGCAGGCAACAAGTGAATATGCGACATGGGCCTGCATTTTTGCAGGTGATCTCATGCAATCGAGCGACTGGAACGACTTTCAGGCATTCCTCGCCGTGGCACGAGCCGGACAACTCGCCCGCGCCGCCGCCGCCATGGGCGTTGACGCGACGACGATTGGTCGCCGCCTGCGCCGTCTCGAGACTCGCGTTGGGGCGACCTTGTTCGAGCAGACGCGCGAGGGGCAGGTGCTGACCGAAGCTGGCGAGGAGATGCTGGCCGAGGTCGAGGCGATGGATCAGGCCGCCAGCCGCATCGCCGAGCATGCCCTGAGTGGGGGGGGAGTTGCGGGTAACTTGCGGGTGAGTCTGTCCGAAGGGTTCGGGAGTTGGATTGTTGCCCCCGCCCTGCGCGGCTTCGTCGAATCCAACCCGCGCCTGATGGTCGACCTCGTAGCATCGTCGGGATTTCTAAGCCCTTCCAAGCGCGAAGCCGACCTCGCGGTGACGCTTTCGCGCCCGCGTGCGGGTCCAGTGATTGCGGGCAAGCTCTCGGACTACTCGCTGCGCCTATACGCCACGCGCGGCTACCTTTCGCAGAAGGGCCTGCCGGAAAAACCTGCTGAACTCGCGCAGGGACACCGCCTCGTCGGTTACATCCCGGATCTACTCTATGCCCCGGAACTGCGCTATCTTGCTGAAATCGAACCGGATCTGACCGCCAACCTGCGCTCGTCGTCGATCATCGCGCAGCACCGCATGATCGCGGCAGGGGCAGGAATCGGCGTCCTGCCCTGCTTTATCGGTGATTCGGACAAGTGGCTGGTCCCGGTACTCCCGGATCAGCGCATCACCCGCTCATTCTGGCTGGTGACGCACAAGGACACGCACAACCTCGCGCGCGTACGGGCTTTCAAGGAGTGGCTGACCGCGCTGGTAGCTAGGGAGCGCGGGCGATTGTTGCCGCGATAATTCCACAAACGAAACAATGCGCCCCCGCGAAGGCGGGGGTCTCCGTCGATTTACACCAAAGCTCCGTAAGACCACCGAGGTCCCCGCCTTCGCGGGGACGCAGCAAATCGTCGGGTCAGATCTTCGCGACCGGCGCGTCTTCGCCGAGGTCTTCGTACCATGCCTCGACCGGGCCGTTGAGCTTGATCGTCAGCGGATTGCCCTTGCGGTCCATGCTCTTGCCGGCCTGAACGCGCACCCAGCCTTCGGAAATCGAGTATTCCTCGACGTTGTTGCGGACCACGCCCTTGAAGCGGATGCCGACGCCACGGCGCAGTTTGTCCGCATCGAAGTATGGGCTCCGCGGATTGATCGCGAGGCGATCAGGCGGCACGTCCGGACCCGAGGCGACAGGTGCGGTTTCGGGCGTGGCTTCTGGCGAGGTGGTTTCTTCGGTCATGGCCAGCGCAAATATCTTGATTGCCCCACTTGTCAATCGAAGCACGCCGTCGTAGAGGCGCGCCCCTGTCAAGCGGCCACATCGCTGGCCTTCTCTGACGGGCGCGTAGCTCAGCGGTAGAGCACACCCTTCACACGGGTGGGGTCACAGGTTCAATCCCTGTCGCGCCCACCAGAAACAGCCCGCGAACACTCGCGGGCTTTTCTGTATCCGGTTCAGTCGAGCACCGCCGGGTCCAGCCTGATCTCGCGCCGCGCCATGGCTTCCCACAGGAACGGCATTCCCAGCGGGTCGGACATGCGGGCGATGCGCAGGCTGTCGTCGTTGATGATCGGCTGCCCCGAACCCAGCACCTCGACGTGCCAGGCAAGGCGGCAACGGTGTTCCAGCGTGATGGCCCGCAAGTGCGCCTGCCGCACATCCTTTGCGACGACAAACACGCCGTGATTCTTGAGCAGCGCCCATTTGCCATCGCCCAGAGCCTCCGCAGCAGCCTGCGCTTCTTCCGCACCGTCAACCGTGCCCGCGTATTCGTCATAGAGGCGCGGGTCCTCGTCGACATGACCCGAAGTCTGGTCATAGACCGGCGGAATCCGGCCCGAAGCGGACCATACCGAGCCCCAGCGCGAATGGTTGTGGATCACCACCCGCAAATCGTGGCGGCGCTGGTGCACGGCCAGATGGAGACCGATGGCAGGGGTGACGTTCCATGCGCCTTCGACCACTTTGCCTTGTCCGTCGACGCGGATGATGTCCGATGCAGTCAGTTCGTCCCACGCCAGTTCCCACGGGTTGACGAGGAACGTGCCATCATCCTGCGCAAGTGTGATGTGCCCGGCGATATGGTCGTCATAGCCTTCGCGGTGCAGGGTGCGGCAGAGCAGCGCCAGCTCCTGCGGCGCGGAGAGTGGCGGCAGCAGCGGACGCCGTCCGGGGTTGGGAGCCAGTTCCGCCATGGTGGGAATGCGGTTCCTGTCGAATTCCATCTGTCTGTTCCTGCCTTTGCCTGCTTCCGGGAGTGGAGATAAACCCGTCATTGCCTCCACACTGTCACTTGCGTTACATTTGATCGATGAAATCCAACGACCGCGATAAAGCCCTGCGCGTGATCGGAAGCGCCAGTTGGCTGCAGCGCTACCCTGCGGGTCTTGCCGAGCGTCTGGTAGGCGAAGGCCGACTGGTTCCGCTCGCCACAGGCGAATGGGCGCAAGGCGAGGGTGACGAACGCGGCGGGCTTTTCGTGGTGATCAGTGGCCTGCTCCATTCCTACTGTGCTGCGCCCGGCGATCGCGAAGTGATGATCGGCCTTGTCACGCCGGGATCGGTGCTGGGCCACGCCACGCGCTTCAGCGGCGGCCCGCGCCTCGTCACCGCCGTATGCGTTGAGCCAGCCGTTCTGCTGGAGCTGACCGAGACCGCAATCGAGCGCGTGGCCGCCGTGCATCCCGAAGTCTGGCGGGCTATTGCCGATTTCACGTATGCCAACGTCAGCCGGGTTCTGCGCATGGCAGCCGAGGCGATCTGCCTTGGGCCCCGCCAGCGCATAGCAGCGCGGCTTGTCGCAGCAGCCGAAGCCCAGGGCTTTGCAGGTCCAGCCGACATGACGATCCGCCTAAGTCAGGAACTGCTGGGCGAGATGACCGGACTGACGCGCAAGTCGGTCAACGGTCACCTGTCGGCGCTGGAGCGCGATGGGATCATCGACGTTCTCTATGGACGCATCCGCGTGATCGATCTTGAGCGGCTGAAGCAGGTGATCGAGAGCTGACATTTGCAAAGATCGATGATGGTTTGCGCGAAATCAAGGAAGTTCTAATATAAGGGGGTATGGTGGTCTTGTTCACCAGAAGGGACCAGACCCATGTTCAATACCAATGTCGGCGGAATAGACCGCGTGCTTCGCATCGTTGTCGGCCTCGTGCTGATTGCGCTCGTCTTCGTGGGACCGCAGACGCCGCTGGGATGGATCGGGATCGTGCCGCTGCTGACCGGCCTGTTGCGAACGTGCCCGCTTTATTCGCTGATCGGGCTCAATACCTGCCCCCGCAAGTAAGCCCGCTTGCCACTCGCGGGTCGAGGCGGCATAGCGCGGCCCATGCATGATATCCGCCTGATCCGCGAAAACCCCGCCGCTTTTGACGCTGCCCTTGCCCGCCGGGGCGTGGAGCCTGCGGCTGAATCGATCCTTGCGCTCGATGCGCGCCGCCGCGAGATCGCGACGCGGATGCAGGAGGTACAGGCTCGCCGCAACGAGGCGTCGAAGGCCATCGGTGCGGCCATGGGCAAGGGCGACACGGACACCGCCGAAGCCCTGAAAGCAGAAGTCGCAGCGCTGAAGGTGGAACTGCCTTCGCTTGAAGAGGAAGAGCGGCAGCTTACTGCGCAGCAGAATGCAGCGCTCAGCGCCTATCCCAATGCGCCTGCTGCAGACGTGCCCGACGGCGCGGACGAGAGCGAGAATGCCGAAGTGCTGCGCTGGGGCACCCCGCGCGAGTTTGCCTTCACGCCCAAGGAACACGCCGATCTTGGCCCAGTTCTCGGCCTCGATTTCGAGACGGGGGCGCTGATTGCAGGCGCGCGGTTCACCTTCCTCAAGGGCGGCATGGCGCGCCTGCACCGCGCGCTGGCTCAGTTCATGCTGGACCGGCAGACCGGCGAGAACGGCTACCTCGAATGCATCCCGCCGCTGCTGGTCAAGGACGAGGCGGTGTTCGGGACGGGGCAGTTGCCCAAGTTCTCGGAAGACCTGTTCAAGACCACTGACGGGCGCTGGATGATCCCCACCGCCGAAGTGAGCCTGACCAACGCCGTGCAGGGACAGATCTTGGGCGAAGCGCAACTGCCCTTGCGCATGACGGCCCTCACCCCATGCTTCCGTTCGGAGGCGGGCGCAGCCGGGCGCGATACGCGCGGGTTCATTCGCCAGCACCAGTTCGAGAAGGTAGAACTGGTCTCGATCACGCGGCCCGAAGACTCGGAAGCCGAGCATGAGCGGATGACCGCCTGTGCCGAGGGCGTGCTGCAGGCGCTGGGCCTGCCCTATCGCAAGGTGCTGCTGTGCACCGGCGACATGGGCTTTACCGCGCGCAAGACTTACGACCTTGAAGTCTGGCTGCCCGGACAGGGTGCTTATCGCGAGATCTCGTCTTGCTCCAACTGCGGCGATTTTCAGGCACGGCGGATGAACGCACGCTATCGCCCGGAAGGCGCAAAAGGCACCGAGTTCGTTCATACTCTTAATGGTTCGGGCCTTGCCGTGGGCCGCACGCTGGTGGCAGTCTTGGAAAACTACCAGCAGGAGGACGGATCGGTGGACGTGCCTGAAGTGCTGCACCCCTACATGGGCGGGCTGACACGCCTGATGCCGCCGGCTTGATGAAGCGGATCGCGGCCGCGCTGGCGCTGCTGGCCGCCGCGCCGCTTTGTGCGCAAGGCACGTCGCGCCCGCCGATCGTGGCGTGGAGCTACACCGTGCAGGCGGGCGATACGTTCTCTGACATCGCACGGCGCTGGGGCGTGGACATCGCGTCGTTGGGTGAAGCGAACGGAATTCCCAGCCCTTACGTGATCCGCATCGGCCAGGTGCTGAAAAGGCCCGAATTGTCCGGTACGCCATTGCCCGGCACGCCCAAGCCGCGAGCGAGCGCTACGCCGACAACGCCGGTCGAAACGCCAAAGGCCGTGCCCCGCCCTGCCCCGACCCTGCGCCCGGCCCCTCCGCCGCGCCCCGCGATTGCGCCGCGCGAATCCGATGCACCGCGGCTGCAATGGCCTACGGCGGGTGCCATCGTCAGCCACTTCCGCGACCGGGTATCGGGCATACCGTCAAACGGGATCGACCTCATTGCACACCCCGGCCAGAAGGTCCGCGCCGCTGCCACCGGCACCGTGCTCTATGCCGGAAAGGAACCGGAGCGCTTCGGCCAGCTGATCCTGATCGACCATGGTGGCGGCTTCGTCACCGCCTATGCCTATCTCGGCACGATGACGGTCAAGGAAGGCCAGAAGGTCATTGCCGGGGAGCGCATCGCACTGGTCGGCAAGAGCGGCGAGGCGAAGCGGCCGACGGTCCACTTCGAACTGCGCCGCAACAACGTTCCGCGCGATCCTGAATTGTACCTGCCACCGCGACTCTGAAGCGCCTTGTTCAGCCGAGCAGGAAGAAGGCGAGACCCATCGACAGGTAGGCGAAGAGCCAGAAGCCGCCATCGATCAGCGCCAGCCGCGTGCTGATGCGCTGCTGGCTGTAGCTGATCCACAGCGACGGAATCACGAAGGCGATGGCGAGGCCTCCAGACATCATGAAGTAGAGCCACCACTTCACATCCAGTGTCGCTTCGCCGACGCGGGCGAACATGTGGCCCATCATCGTTGCGGTGATCAGCAGGAGCGCTGCGGTGATCGCGGCCGTGCGTCCGGGCGAGCGGCGAATGCCCAATTTGCCGGGGCCGACTTCCTCCAGACGCGCACGACCGAACAGCGGCCCGTACCACAAGGTGGAGAAACCCAGCGCAACCAGAGTTGCAACAATGACGCCTATCCAGTTGACCGGGCCCATCTTTTCCTTCTTTTCCAAGCCCCCGCTGCAGATCTGTTGCTACGCCCCTGACCGACGCATTGCAACGCCACTCCCGCCACAGGTGACGCGGCGTGCATTTTAGCCTATGGGCCGCGCCATAATGGCAACCCAGACTCCCCCTCTCGAGATTCCCGAAGCCCCCAAGGTCGGCATGGTCAGCCTCGGCTGTCCCAAGGCGCTGGTGGATTCGGAACGCATCCTCACCCGCCTGCGCGCCGATGGCTATGCCATGAGCGCCGACTATGCAGGCGCCGACGTGGTGCTGGTCAACACTTGCGGCTTTCTCGATTCCGCCAAGGAGGAAAGCCTTGCCGCAATTGGCGAGGCGATTGCCGAGAATGGCCGCGTGATCGTGACCGGCTGCATGGGCAACGAAGCCGACGCGATCCGCGCCAAGTTCCCCCAGGTCCTCGCGGTGACAGGTGCGCATCAGTACGAAGCGGTGGTCGAGGCCGTGCACGAAGCCGCTCCGCCGAGCATGGGGCCGTACATCGACCTGATCCCGCAGGCCGAACCGGGCGACGTCAAACTGACCCCGCGCCACTATGGCTACCTCAAGATTTCAGAAGGCTGCAACCACGCCTGCGCCTTCTGCATCATCCCGAGCCTGCGCGGAAAGCTTGCCAGCCGCCGGATCGATGCCGTGCTGCGCGAGGCCGAGAAGCTGGTGGCGGGAGGCACCAAGGAACTGCTGGTGATCAGCCAGGACACCTCGGCCTATGGCGTGGACGTGCGGCATGAAGAGCGGATGTGGAAGGGCCAGCCGGTCCGCACCCACATGACCGATCTTGCCCGCGAACTGGGCAAGCTGCGCACGCCGGAAGGCGAGACGCCGTGGGTGCGCCTGCACTACGTCTATCCCTACCCCCACGTCGATGCCGTGATCCCCCTCATGGCCGAAGGGCTGGTGACGCCCTATCTCGACATTCCGTTCCAGCACGCCAGCCCCAGCGTGCTGCGCGCGATGAAGCGCCCGGCCAACGAGGCCAAGGTGCTGGACCGGATCAAGGCATGGCGCGAAGTGTGCCCGGACATCACCATCCGTTCGAGCTTCGTGGTCGGCTTCCCCGGCGAGACCGAGGCCGATTTCGAATACCTGCTCGAATGGCTCGAGGAAGCGCAACTGGATCGCGTCGGCGGGTTCCGCTTCGAGCCGGTGGCGGGGGCCGCTGCCAATGATCTGCCCAACCCGGTGCCTGAAGCGGTCAAGGAAGAGCGCTACGCCCGCCTGATGGAGAAGACCGAGGCGATCAGCGCGGCAAAGCTTGCCGCCAAGGTCGGCCGGACGATCAAGGTGATCATCGACGAGGTAGGCGAGCCCGACGAGGACGGCGATATCGGCGCGACGGCCCGGTCACAGGCAGACGCGCCCGAGATCGACGGCGCGGTCTATCTGCGCAACGTTCCTGCATCGCTGAAAGCCGGCGACTTTGCGCAAGTGCTGGTCGAGGATGCGGATGCACACGACCTCTATGGCGTGATCGAAGGCTAACAGGCCTCCTTGCAGGCCGTGGCGAACAGGGTCTCGCGCAGCTTGCCGACATCCGGCAAGTCGAGGCCCGAGAGGTCGGCAATGCCCTCGATGGCGTCGTCGCCGTAGCAGTGCGCCAGAGCGACTGTCTCGCCCTTGAGCCGTTTGCCTAACGGGATCGACCAGAAGGTGCGCACGGTCGGAAGCGCGGCATCGGCAGGGTCCTCATCGACCACCATCGCCAGCCGGTCAGACCTCAGACGGACAAACGAGCCGATCGGATAGACGCCCACCGTCTCGACGAAGCGCTCCAGGATGTCCGGATCGAACTTTTCGGGCTGGCCGCGAAGTTCGCGGATGACTTCGGCCGGGTCGAGCCTGCCTTCTGCATCGCCGCATGCGATTCGGGAATCGTAGACGTCGCAGATCGCCGCCATGCGGCTCAGCGTGTCGATCTCCGCACCGCCGATCCCTTGCGGATAGCCGCTGCCGTCGAGCCGTTCATGATGATGCAGAATGACGCGCAGCACTTGCGGGGGAATGTCGCCCGCCGCCTTGAGGAAGGAATACCCCAGCACGACGTGCTGTTCCCGCAAATCGGGACGCAACAAGGTATAGTCGCCACCAACCGACGTCAGATCGACTGGCATCTGCCCTACCCCGACATCCATCAACAATCCTGCCATTCCGGCATCGCGGATGTCGATAGGGGACATCCTCATATGCTTGGCCAAGGCGATCATCAGTGCGCTCACGGCAAGCGAGTGGCGATAGACCGGTTCGTTGTCGGTCTGGCAGCGCAGCAGGCCATTGAAGGCATAGAGGTTGCGCTGGACCGAAGCATAGACCGCATCGATCACCGGCTCGACATCATGTGTGCGAATGGCCTTGCCCAAACGCACCTGGATGAACGCTTTGCTGACGACCCGAAGTGCATCCCCGGCAGCACGTTTGGCACGGCCGAACTCTCGGGCAACAGGCATTGCGGCGGGTGGGCGGGCGAAACCTGCGCGTTGCGGGACCGGCGCCACTTCCGGCCGTCTGGCAAGAAATGGAACTGGCGCGGGCTCACCGGCATTGCGAGGCCCGGAGATGATCTGTGCGGCTCGATCGGGCAAATCGCCCGCAGACTTTCCCCGGCTGGTATCGATGACCACCCCGTCCACCGCACTGTCGCGCAGGATTTCGAGCATGGCCGGATCATCAAGCAGGAAGCGCCGCTTCCAGAAGGGATGCTTGAACCAGCTCCCTTCCAGCTTGTGGATGAACATCCCGAGTTCGATTTCACCGGTAGAAATACGCTTCAGCATGGCTTGCCCGTTCGAGTGACGGAATAGCCTAGGTTAGCAAGCGTATGTCTGGTCCGGACAAGGCCATCCGGAAAAACGCGTAGAGGACACGTTCCCCGCCCGAATCAGGTCGGACGGGGAACGCCGTGCCTTACTGATTGGGGTCCTGCACCTTGAACGGATCGGTCGCATCCGGCTTGGTCGGCAATGGCGAGCGCGGCAGTTCCTTGTCGCTCATCGCGGCCTGCAGCAGCATGCCTGCAAGGATCACCGAAGCCTGACGCATGTCGTCCGCGCGCATGTGGTCGAGCGTGTCGAGGCTCGAGTGGTGCACGCGACTATCGTAGTCGAGCGGGTCCTGGATGAACTGGTAACCGGGCAGGCCGATGGCCTGGAGATAGACGTGGTCGGTGCCCCCGGTCTTGCTCATCACCACCTTGTCGGCGCCCAGCGAATTGAACGGAGCAAGCCATTCGCGCAGCGTGGAAGCCGCACCGATGTTGCCCTCGGCATAGATGCCGCGGAACTTGCCCGAGCCATTGTCCATGTTGAAGTAGGCCTTGAGCTGCGAATACTCCGGCTTGGGCGTGATCGGGTAGGCATTGCGCCAGGCCGCATAGCTGTCGATCCCCTTCAGACTGGGGTCGACCGGGCGTGTGGCGAGGTGTTGCTCGATGTAGGCCTTGGAACCCAGCAGCCCCTGCTCTTCCCCGCTCCACAGCGCAAAGCGGATCGTGCGCTTCGGCTTCACGCCCAGCTTCGACAGAAGCCGTGCAGCCTCGATCACGGCAACGCTGCCCGCGCCGTTGTCCGAAGCGCCATCGCCCGCGATCCAGCTGTCGAAGTGCGCACCAGCCATGACATAGCCCGCCTTGGGATCGCTGCCGGGGATTTCGGCGATGACGTTGTCGGCCATCAGATCCTTGTCATCGAAGCTGGCATCGATCGAGAGCGAGAGTTGCGGCGCGACTCCGGTCTTCTCGAGGCGGACAAGGCGGCGATAGTCCTCCTGCGCCATGTCCATCGCCGGGATCGCGAGCGTCTGGCCGGGGATGAAATCATAGCCTTCGCCATGAACCAGCTTGCCGTCGCGATAGGTCATGCGGACCATCGCCAATGCGCCTTCGGCCTTGAGAAACTCGGAAAGCTTGCGCGCAAAGCCACGGCGAGCGGTCTGCATGGCGAGACCCTCGGGATCGTGGCGCGGCAGGGTGTACTTGTCGAGCTTGCCGATGTCCTCGCCCGAGAGGCGCTCGAACACCGGGTCTTTGGATTCGCTGGTTTCGCCGGGCAGGCTGACGAGCACGATCTTGCCCGCAAGTTTGCCCTTCCACGCATCGAAATTCTCGACCTTGCTCATCGGCGCGACGATGACCGGAGCGGTGATCGTGCCGCCCGTGGCAGGCGACCATGCCACCGGGAGGACGGTAAGCGGCAGGCTGCGCGGCGCAGTCATCGTGGCGGAGTAGCTCCTGAGGTTCCACCCCAGACCAAATTCGAACGGTTCGCGGTGGATGTTCTTCAGCCCGAAGGACGCGAACTTGGCGGTGGCCCATTCCTCGGCCTTGCGGTGGTTTTCCGAATTGGTCAGACGTGGGCCGATACGATCCATCAGTTCGGAAGCGGTCTCCATCACGTCGGAGCGATTGAGGCCTTCATCGAGCAACTGGGCAATAAGCTTGTCTTCGGCAGGACCTGCAAGAACGGGTGCTGCGGTGGCGCAAAGCGCAATGGCCGCAACGCCAATGGCGATGCGCGAACGGACGGTCATGTCTGGAAAGCTCCCCTGGGCAAGTTTCTATCGCAACCAGTCTTGCCGCTATGGCGCGGATTGCCAAGTGCTTTTTACGCCGGTTTGAGCAGCCAGTGACTGACTCCCCATTCCTTGCCGCCGCGATGGCCGAACAGGCCGGCGGTGGCGAGATAGAACAGACGCCATCTGCGGAGCCAAAGCGGGGTTTGCGCGCCATAGACATCGCGAAGCACCGGCTCGATCTCTGCGACTTTCGCATCGAACAGCGCCAGCCAGTCGAGCGCGGTCTTCTCGTAATGGGTGCCCTCCCACCACCAGTCCTTTTCCAGTGCGAACAGATCGGAAAACTGCCCGATCAGGCCGTGGCTGGGCATGATGCCGCCAGTGAAGAAGTACTGCGCGATCCAGCTCGACTTGTCGGCGGTGTCGAAACGGTACGGATACTGGCGGTGACTGAACACGTGGAGGAACAGACGACCGTCAGGCCTGAGCCAGCTTTTCACCCGTCCCAGCAGTTCACGCCAGTTGGCCATGTGCTCGAACATCTCGACCGAGACGACGCGATCGAACCGGCTTTCAGGCGCAAAAGCGTTCATGTCGGCTGTCAGGACGGTGAGATTGGTGATCCCCCGCGCTGCTGCCTTCGCCCGGATGTGCTCGCCTTGCGGGCGTGAATTGGACACGGCGGTGATCCGCGCGTTCGGGAAGCGCGCGGCCATGTAGAGGCTGAGCGAGCCCCAGCCGCAGCCGAGTTCGAGAATGTCCTGACCATCCTCGAGAGCAGCATGCTCGACCGTGGCAGCCAGCGCCGCCCGTTCAGCCTGCTCCAGCGTTTCGGTGCCGGTGGGATAGAGACAGCAGGAATACTTGGCGTTTGGCCCGAGGCTCAGCTCGAAAAAGCGCGGCGGGAGTTCGTAGTGCTGCTCGTTTGCGGCATCTGTGTGCTCGGCAACGGGGCGCTGTGCCATCCATGCAGCAAACCTGCCGTCCGTCGGCCGTTCCGTCAGCAGCGCTCGCAGGCGCTTCTCGCACATGAAGGTAACGCCCGCGCGAGTAAGTGCGTCGGGCAGCGGGGCTCGCTCGACGAGCGATATCACGGGGGCAAGCAGGCTCACGCAGCGGAACTAGCCATCCGGGTGTGACTTGTGTCAACCTGTCACGACGGGAGCGCTCTATAACAGATGATGGACGGGTAAGGACGCTACGGTATCGTTGCCGTGCGCGATGGGGATCTTGGGTTGTGAAGAGCCGTGGTGGCGTGCCGGGGGGCATGCTTGATATTGCCGTGGTCGGGAGCGGGATCTCCGGACTTTCTGCCGCGTGGCTGCTGTCGCAGCGACATCGCGTCACCCTGTTCGAGGCCGCGGACCGGCTCGGCGGGCATAGCAACACGGTCGAGGCTGATGGCGTGCCGGTGGATACCGGCTTCATCGTTTACAACGAGCGCACTTATCCCAACCTCACCGCGCTCTTTTCCCATCTCGGCGTGCCGACCCGCGAGACAGTGATGAGCTTTGGCGTCACGCTTGATCAGGGACGGCTTGAGTATTCCGGCGATCTGCGAGGTCTGTTCGCGCAGCGGCGCAATCTCGTCTCCCCACGCTTCTGGTCGATGCTGCGCGACCTGGCGCGGTTCTACAAGGCGGCCCCGCGCGACCTGCCGGACCTCGGCGATCTGGGCCTGGGTGCCTATCTCGATGGCCTCGGCTGCGGGCCTGCCTTTCGCGACGATCATCTCTACCCCATGGCCGCCGCGATCTGGTCGACTCCGGTGCGCGATATCCCGCACCACCCGGCCGCAGCCTTCATCCGCTTCTTCGAAAACCATGGATTGCTCCAGTTCCGCGAACGGCCGCGCTGGCGCACGGTCGATGGCGGCAGTCGGGAGTATGTGAAGCGTATCAGCGCTGACTTTGCCGAGCGCGTGCGGCTTTCATCGCCCGTGCGACAGGTTCGCCGCTTGTCTGATGGCGTGGACATCGAGGCCGGACGCGGATGGGAGCGCTTCGACCACGTCGTTCTCGCCTCGCACGCCGACCAGTCGCTCGCCATGCTGTCCGATGCCGACGCCGAGGAGCAGCGTCTGCTCGGTGCCTTCCCCTATCGCCACAACGAAGCCGTCCTTCACGCCGACCCGCGCCTCATGCCACGCCGACGCAAGGTGTGGTCGGCATGGAACTACGCGGCTGAGCGCGGTGCAGACGCGCACCAGCTTTCCGTGACCTACTGGATGAACCGCCTGCAGCACTTGCCGACAGACAAGGACCTGTTCGTCACCCTGAACCCGCTGGTCGAGCCGGACCCATCGCTGGTTTACCGGCGCGAGAGCTACGATCACCCGGTGTTCGACGTTGCGGCCGGCGCCGCGCAGAAGCAGCTCTGGTCACTGCAGGGCCGCCGCCGCACGTGGTTCTGCGGCGCATGGTTTGGTGCCGGCTTCCACGAGGACGGGCTGCAGTCGGGCCTGGCCGTGGCCGAGCAGCTTGGTGGTGTGCGTCGTCCGTGGAACGTCGAGGAAGAATCCGGGCGCATCCATGTGACGCATCAGGCGCGGGTACCGGAACTGGCGTGATGGAAGATGCGGCGCTCTATCACGGCCACGTCCTCCACCGCCGTCTGCGCCCAGCCGTTCACGTCCTGCGCTACCGCGTCCTTCACCTGCTGCTCGACATCGACAGGCTGGACGATCTCTCGGCGCGAATGCGCCTGTTCTCGCGCGGGCGCTTCAACCTGTTCTCGTTCCACGACCGGGATTGCGGCGACGGCATGGACCTGCGTGCCCATGCCGAACGCCTGCTGAGCTCTGCCGGGATCGAGCCGGACGGAGGGCGCATCCTGCTCCTGACCATGCCGCGCATGCTTGGCTATGCCTTCAATCCGCTCAGCACCTGGTTTTGCCATGGCGAAGACGGCGCGTTGCGCGCAGTGATCTACGAGGTCTCGAACACCTTCGGCGAACGGCACAACTACGTCATTCGCGCGGAGTCCGGCTCAAAAGCGCTGCATCAGCACGCTGCCAAGAGCTTCCATGTCTCACCCTTCCTGCCGATGGACATGGCCTACGCATTCCGGGTCTCGCCGCCCGGCGAAAGAGTGGCGATCGGCATCACCGTATCCGACGCTGCAGGACCGGTACTCGCGGCGGTCCACACAGCGCGGCGCGAGACATTGAGCGACGCCGCCCTGCTGCGCGCCGCGCTTGCCTATCCGCTCATGACGCTCAAGGTTACGGCAGGAATACACTGGGAAGCGCTCAAGCTGTGGCTCAAGCGCGTGCCGCTGTTTCGCAAGCCTCCGCCGCCGGTCCAGCCGGTGACAATCGGCCGCTGATCAGAACAGGCGGGTCAGCAGGTAGAAGGTCGCTCCCACGGTCGCACTCGCCGGGATGGTAATGAACCATGCCGTGACCACACGCTGCGCCACGCCCCAGCGTACCGCACTGGCGCGGCGAGCAGCGCCGGTGCCGATGACGCTGCCGGTGATCGCATGGGTGGTCGAAACCGGAATGCCCATCGCGCTCGCCCCGAACACCACGATCGAGCCTGCTGTCGACGCGCAGAAACCCGTATGGTGGTTCAGACGCGTGATCTTGGTGCCCATCGTCTTGATGATCTTCCACCCGCCCGACATCGTGCCTAGCGAAATCGCGGCGTAGCACGACAGCACGACCCATTCCGGGATGTGGAATTCGCCCTTCAGATATCCGGTCGAATAGAGCAGCACCGTGATGATGCCCATCGTCTTCTGGGCATCGTTGCCGCCATGGCTGATGGAATAGGCAGCAGACGAGATCAGGTGCAGGCCCTTGAACACGCCTTCCGCCCGGCGCGGCTGGAAGCCCTTGAACAGCCAGCTCGTGACCAGCACAAAGAACATCGCCAGCACGAAGCCGATCGTGGGCGAAAGGAAGATCGCGACGAATGTCTCGATGGTCTTCTTGGATTCGATCGCGTCAAACCCGCCATGCATCACGCCCGCGCCGAGCAGGCCGCCGATCAGGGCATGGCTCGACGAGGAGGGAATACCTTTGACCCAGGTGACGATGTTCCAGAACATCGCGCCGACCAGTGCTCCGAACACGACGGCGGGCGTCACGATGTCCTTGTCGATGATACCCTTGCCGATGGTATCGGCCACATGCAGCCCGACCAGCCAATAGGCGGCAAAGTTGCCGGCAGCGGCAAAAACAACCGCGGCGACAGGCGATAGCAGCCGCGTCGAGACAACCGTGGCGATGGAATTGGCCGCATCGTGCAGCCCGTTGAGGAAGTCGAAGGCCAGCGCCAGTGCGATGAGGCCGACCAGCAGCGGAAAGGCTAGCTCGTGCATCGGATCAGCTCCTGTCCCGCGCCGTCAGGCGTGGTCGATGACGAGCGCGTCGATCTCGTTCGCGACGTCCTCGAAGGCATCGGCGATCTTCTCGAGATGCTTGAATATCTCGCGCGAAACGATGAATGCGATGTGGTCGCCGTCGGTGCGGTGACGCAGGAAGTTGGCCTTGAGCCCTGCCTGATGGATCAGGTCCACCTCGCCCTCAAGCTTGACGATCCGCTCGGTCAGCGCGTGGAGGCGCCCGCCATTGCGCTCGATGTCGCGCAGCAGCGGCATGGCTTCGGCGATCAGGCCAACGGCTTCGACGATCTTGTCGGCCATTGCCTGCATCTCGGGCTCGAAGGCAGCAATCTCGTAGAGTTCGATGGCAGAGGCTGCTGCCTGCATCTCGTCGATGGTATCGTCCATCGCGCCGATCAGCGACGTGATCGCGCCGCGGTCAAACGGGGTCAGGAACGTGCGGCGCACTGTAAACAGGACTTCGCGGATCACGTCGTCCGCCGCATGTTCGCGGTCGCGGATCTTCCCCACCCACTGCGCGGCATCGCCTTGCGAGCGGGTGAGCTTTGCCAAGGCATCGGCTGCATCGACGCAGGCCGCCGCGTGGCGTTCGAACATGCCGAAGAAATCGCCCATCTTGGGCAGGAGACGCTGGAACCAGCCGAACATCGCTACGCTTCCCGAATTGCCGTCACGCACTAGGCGAAACGACTCGTTCCCGCCCACCGCGGCACTAGGCCAGTCACGGTTCAGTCACAATTGCCGAGCGCAGAATTGTCCACACCAGCGGCGCGGAACTCACAGCCAGCCGATGCTGCGGAACCGGATCCACAACCCGCCGCATATTGCTACAATCGCGCCCCACACTGCGAAGTAGCCGTAGTGCCACTTCAACTCGGGCAGATACTCGAAGTTCATGCCGTAGATTCCGGCAATCGCGGTCGGCACTGCCAGAATCGCTGCCCATGCCGCGAGCTGACGAGTCATCTCGCCCTGCCGATGCTGTTCGAGCAGGCTCGCGGTCTCGACAATCGCCGCCAGCGTTTCCTTCAGCCCTCGCATCCGCGCCATCGCCCGGCGCACATGGTCAAGCACGTCGCGAAACCAGATTCGTGCGGCTGGATCGATGCACGGCAGGTCAGCCACGACCAGGCGCTCGCAAACTTCCTCCATCGGCCCGATCACCCGTTCGAATCGACGCAAATGGCGGCGCAGGCGGAAGATGCGGCGGATCACGGATTGTTCGGGGAAAACGTCGATCGCTGCCTCTTCCATCTCCTGCGCCACTTCCTCGAGCTTCTCGAGCAGCGGCAGGTAACCGTCCACAATGAAGTCGAGCACGGCATGGAGAATGTAGTCCGGCCCTTCCGACAACCTGTCACCCTGTGCTTCCAGCTCCTCGCGCAAGGTCAGGTGCGCGCGCGTGCTGCCGAAACGGACACTGATCAGGAATCCGGGCCCGACGAAGAACGCGGTCTGTCCGTAGGCGATCTCCTCCCCCGCCTGCAGTTCCGCAGTGCGCGCCACAACGAACAGCGTCTTGCCGTAAACCTCAACCTTCGGCAGCTGGCGCGGATTGAGCGCATCCTCGACCGCAAGGGGGTGCAGGCAATACTGCCGCCGCACGAGGTCCATCTCCGCTGCGTCCGGCTCGCACAATCCGATCCAGTCGAAGGTGTGTGGTGGCAGCTCCGGCGCAGGTTCGCCGGTCAGATCGAGCACTTCCTCATTGGCAGTGCCATTGCTGTAGCGGCGGGCGGCGATCACGGTCATGCCAGCATCACTGGCAAACCTTGGAGCCACTGGCAATCGCGCGCGAGTGTGCTAACATCCCTGTAAATAGACAGGCATGGAGAGAGTGCGTGGGTGCAGAGCAGTCCACTTTTGCGGCAGGCAAGCCAGACGTCGACGTCCTGATCGTCGGTGCCGGCATTTCCGGCATCGGCATGGCCGCCCACATGAAAATGCTTTGTCCCGACCGCAGCTTCGCGATCATCGAGCGTCGCGCGCAGATCGGCGGAACGTGGGATCTCTTCCGCTATCCCGGCGTACGCTCCGATTCGGACATGCACACGCTGGGCTTCATCTTCGAGCCATGGAAGCACGAGAAGTCCATCGCAGACGGTCCGGCCATTCTCGAATACCTGAACCGCATCGTCGACGAACGCGACATCCGCCGCAACATCCGTTTCGAGAGCAAGGTCGTCAGCGCCGATTTCGACTGCGAAGCAGCGCACTGGGTGGTCACCCTCGAAGGCAACGACGGCCAGCGGAGCCGAGTGACAGCGGGCTGGATGTACCTCGGTTCAGGCTACTACGATTACGACAAGCCTTACGAAGCGCAGTTCGAAGGCCGCGAGGACTTCAAGGGCGAGATCATCCACCCCCAGTTCTGGCCAGAGAATCTCGATTATACCGGCAAGCGCGTGGTGGTGATCGGTTCGGGCGCAACCGCCGTCACCATCGTCCCTTCTATGGCTGCCAAGGCTGCGCATGTGACTATGCTCCAGCGCACGCCGACCTGGTATGGCATTCGCCCCGCGCGCGATGCCATTGCCAACTTCCTGCGCAAGATCCTGCCCGAGGAACTCGCCTATCGCATCACCCGCTGGAAGAACGTGCGGCTGCAGAACCTCGTGTTCAAGCGGGCAAAGACCAAACCCGAGCAGGTCAAGCAGTTCCTGACCAAGCGGATCAAGGAAGCTCTGGGCGACAAATACGACGAGAAGGCATTCACCCCGCCCTACGATCCCTGGGACCAGCGCCTGTGCCTGGTGCCCGACGCCGACCTGTTCGAGGCAATCAAGGCCGGAAAGGCCAGCGTCGTCACCGATCATATCGACCGCTTCGGCGCGACGGGTATCAAGCTCAAGTCCGGCAAGCACCTTGAAGCCGATATCATCATCACCGCAACAGGCCTCAAGATGGTCATGGCAGGCAAGATCACGATCAGCGTCGATGGCGTGCCGGTCGATTTTGCTGACCGCTACTACTACAAGGGCGTGATGTTCTCGAACGTGCCGAACCTTGCGACCGTGTTCGGCTATCTCAACGCCTCCTGGACACTGCGAGCCGACATCAACGCCCGCTACATCTGCAACGTGCTCAATGCGATGAAGGCGCGAAGGATGGAAGTGGCCGTCCCGAAGCTCGCCCCCAACCACCATCTCGACGACGACGACATCTACGCCCTGTCCTCTGGCTATATCGAGCGGGCCCGCCACCTCCTGCCCAAGTCGACCAGCGACATGCGCTGGCGCCTGAACCAGGACTACTTGCGCGACGTGGCATGGATGCGCGCGGATCCGGTCGAGGACGGCGTGCTGCAATTCGGCCATCCGCGTCCGGCAACCGTGCACAAGGAGCACATGGAAGCGGCGGAATAGCGCTTTTGCGGGGACAGGCCATGCGGTATCCCTCCCGCCCATGACCGACGAATCCCGCATCTGGACCGCCGCGCTTGTCGTGGTCGGAGACGAAATCCTCTCCGGCCGCACGCAGGACAAGAACATCGCGCAAGTCGCGACCTGGCTCGGCGTGCAGGGCATCCGCCTGCGCGAGGTTCGGGTCGTGCCTGACGACATGGTGGCGATCATCGAAGCGGTGAACGCGCTGCGCGCCCGCAACGACTATCTGTTCACCACCGGCGGCATCGGCCCCACGCACGACGATATCACTGTGGACGCGGTTGCCGAGGCCCTCGGCGTCGACGTCGTCATCCACCCCAAGGCCCGCGCCATTCTCGAAAGCTACTACGCCACACGCGGTGGCCTCAACGACGCTCGCCTACGCATGGCACGCGTTCCCGATGGCGCAGACCTGATCGAGAACCGCGTATCGGGTGCGCCGGGCATCCGCGTAGGCAACGTCTTCCTCATGGCAGGCGTCCCAGGCATCACCGCGCAGATGCTCGATGGCTTGACCGGCCAGCTCGAAGGCGGATTGCCCCTCCTGTCGACCACCGTCGGCTGCTGGGTCGCCGAAAGCGAGATTGCCGATCTTTTGCGCGAGACCGAACTGGCGTTCGATGGCGTGCAGATCGGCAGCTATCCGTTCTTCCGTGAGGGCAAGACCGGCGCGAACTTCGTGATCCGCTCCGTCAGCGAAAGCCAGCTCAAGGCATGTGCCCACAAGCTGGAAGAGGGCCTTGCTGCGATTGGGCGCTTCCCGGTCGCGGGCGGAATCTGAGCATGCTGACACGCCGCTTCGCCCTGCTGGCCCCGCTCGCCATCCTGTTGATTGCCGCGGCACCAGCAAAGAAGCGGGTGGCATCGCCTCGACCGCCTGCGCCAGCCTATCCTGCGCCCTCGACAGCCCCGTTGCCCGAAAAAGTTCGCGTCGCTCTGGATACCGAAGCAGGCCGCATCGTGGTCGAGCTGGACGTGAAGCGCGCTCCTGCCAGCGCCACGAACTTCGTCCGTTATGCCGAGACGAAGCGCTTCGACGGCACGGTCTTCTATCGCGCGATGCACCTGCCTTGGGGAGAGCAACCCAACGGCCTGATCCAGGCTGGCACGCGCGGCGATTCAAAGCGCAACATGCCACCCATCGCGCATGAGCCCACCGACGTGACCGGCATCCTGCACAAGGCCGGCACGCTTTCCATGGCGCGCTACGCGCCGGGTACGGCCACCGGCGATTTCTCGATCATGGTCTCCGACCAGCCTGGCCTCGATGCCCAGCCGGATTCCGCCGACCCTGAAGCCAAGGCCGGATACGCTGCCTTCGGACAGGTGGTCGAAGGCATGAACGTGGTGAAGGCGATCTTCACCGCCCCGATCTCGGAGACCGAAGGCGAAGGCATCATGCGCGGACAGATCCTCGCCAAGCCGGTCAAGATCCTGACGGCGCGCCGCCTTCCAGAGACTGCGCCTGCCCCTGCGCCCTGAACCTGCGCTTGCAATGGTTGCCTTGCTGCTGGCCGGATGCGCCGGATCGGCAGGCAGGTCGGGTCTGGAGCGAACGCTGGCGGCCAATGACAGTGCGACCGTGGCCCTTGGTCAATGGTGCGCAGCCAGACATATCGCCGATCCGCCAACCATCCGCGCCCTCGCGGACCGGTCGAAACGACTTCCGGCACCCCCGCAAGTCCGGACGGTCCTCGGCGTCGGCCCCGATGAACCGGTAGCCTATCGCCATGTCCGGCTGGCCTGTGGCGACACCGTCCTGTCGGTCGCCCACAACTGGTACGTGCAAGCCCGCCTGACCCCGGCGATGAACCAGATGCTCGAGAGCACCGACGTCCCGTTCGGCAAGGTCGTTGCGCCGCTGGGCTTTCGTCGCGAGCGCTTGGCGGGGATGCGCGGGGGCATGACGGAATGTCCCCCCGGCACGATCCTGTCGCATCGCGCCGTGCTCCGCCTGGCCGATGGCCGCGCGATCAGCCTTGTCGTCGAATGCTATACCCGCGAAAACATCAATCCCGCGAAGGGTTGACCGTCCAGTCGCCCACCGCGCCTTCCATGGCGGCTTCGGCATAGGCCTCTAGTTCGCGCCAATGCCGGTCCCAGCCGGGTCCGCGCTTTTCCGGCGGGATCAACGCCTCCACTTGGTGGCGGGCGACGGTTACCGGGTTTTGCGAGGCTTCAGATGCGGACATACCCCGCTCCTAGACGCCTTCCGCGAACAGAAAAAGGGCCGGAGAGGTTTCCCTCCCCGGCCTTCTTTTTCTTTGCCTAAGGCAGCTGAAATCAGCCGCCGTGGACCTGTGCCACGTCGACCTTGAGGCCGGGGCCCATCGACGAGGAAAGACCGATCTTGCGAACGTACTTGCCCTTGGCGCCGGCAGGCTTCGCCTTGACGATCGCATCGACGAAAGCGTCGAAGTTAGCGCGCAGCGCTTCGTCCGAGAACGAGAGCTTGCCGATGCCGCCGTGGATGATGCCGGCCTTCTCGACGCGGAATTCGATCTGGCCGCTCTTGGCTGCCTTGACCGCATCGGCGACGTTCGGGGTGACGGTGCCGAGCTTCGGGTTCGGCATCAGGCCCTTGGGACCCAGCACCTTGCCGAGGCGGCCGACGATGCCCATCATGTCGGGCGTCGCGATCACGCGGCCATAGTCGAGGTTGCCGTTCTGCATGTCCTCGAGCAGGTCTTCGGCACCAACCTTGTCGGCACCGGCTGCGAGAGCGGCTTCAGCCTTGTCGCCACGAGCGAACACGGCAACCTTGACATCCTTGCCGGTGCCCGAAGGCAGCACGACCATGCCACGGACCATCTGGTCGGCGTGGCGCGGATCGACGCCGAGGTTCAGCGAGACTTCAAGGCTCTCGTCGAACTTGGCGCTCTTGAGGTCCTTGAGCAGCGCGATGGCTTCATCGACGCCATAGAGCTTCTGGTTGTCGCCCAGCTTGGTGGCCAGGGCCTTCTGCTTCTTGGTCTGCTTGGCCATGGGATCAGCCCTCCACCACGGTGAGGCCCATCGCGCGCGCGGAGCCTTCGATGATCTTCGTTGCGGCGTCGATGTCGTTCGCGTTCAGGTCCTTCATCTTGGCCTGGGCGATTTCCGCCAGCTGCGAACGCTTGATCGAACCGGCCGAAGCCTTGCCCGGGGTCTTCGAACCCGACTTGATGCCAGCGGCCTTCTTGATGAAGAAGGTGGCGGGCGGGGTCTTGGTCACGAAGGTGAACGAGCGGTCAGCATAGACGGTGATCACGGTCGGAAGCGGCGTGCCCTTCTCGACTTCCTGCGTGGCAGCGTTGAACTGCTTGCAGAATTCCATGATGTTGACGCCACGCTGGCCGAGCGCGGGACCGATCGGCGGAGCGGGCTTTGCTTCACCGGCTGCAACCTGCAGCTTGATATAGCCTTCAATCTTCTTGGCCACAATGGGCCTCCTTTCTTCCTGTTGGCCGCGCCTGTTCAGCCCGGACCTCAGAGTGAGCGGTCAGACGCCCCGGAACCGGGACTCCCGCACGGACCTTTTGGACGGATTCGCCCGCAAGAGTGCGCGCCCTTAGCGGCAATGGCCCGCAAAGCCAAGCCCCGGCGGTTTTCTGCTGCAAATCGCATGCGGCGCTGGCGGTGAAGCGTGATAGCTTTCCCGCCATGAAGATCGACCGCCGCACGCTGCTAGCAACCGCCCCTGCCCTTGCCGCAACCCGCGCCTTCCCCGCCACTGGCCCCACTGCCGCAGTGTCATCTGCAGCGGTCCGACGGGATTTTGCCGTCTTCGCCGAGGCCTACGACCGGCTGCATCCGGGGCTGGATCGATACCTCGGGCGCACGCGGTTCCAAACCCTTGTCTCGCAGGAAGTAGCCCGCCTCACCAATGGGCCCTGCACGGTGCAGGATCAGTTCCTGACGCTCGCAAGGATCACCGCAGCCGTCAGGTGCGGGCACAGTTATCCCAATCCGGCCAACCAGTCGAAAGCGGTCGTGACGGACGTCGTGGGCACCAGTGCGCCCGTTCCCTTCGCTTTCCGCTGGATCGACGGGCAGATGGTGGTGACCGGAACTCTGCGCGACGACGTTCCCCTCGCCCCGGGCACCGTCGTCACCGCCGTCGATGGCACGGCCGCGCCCACGCTTCTGCGCCGCCTGATGCCATTGGCGCGTGCCGATGGTGGCAACGATGCCAAGCGACTGGCACTGCTTGGCATCGAGAACCAGTCGTGGCCCAATCCCTTTGACGTCTATCGCCCGCTGATCGCCCCGCGCGGAAAGCCAGACCGTGTACAGCTTGCGCTTGCCGACGGGCGCACGCTCGATCTTCCGGCCTTCAAGCGCGCCAACGGCGGTGGAGGGTCGCGGCGTACCGATCCTGCCAGCAGCGGTTGGCGCTTTGACATCAGCAAAGGCGTCGGGAGCCTGCGCATGGACACTTGGGCACTCTACGACGCCAAGTGGGACTGGAAGGCATGGCTGGACGCCGCATTTGACCGCCTGATCGCAGAAAAGGCGCAAGGCCTCGTCATCGACTTGCGCGCCAACGAAGGCGGCGTTGATTGCGGCGATGATGTGCTTGCCCGCCTGATTGAGCGTCCCATGCCTGTTGCGGTGATGGAGCGGCATGTGCGCTACAGGCGCATCTCCGATGCCCTGCGCCCCGTGCTCGACACCTGGGATCGCAGCTTCGACGACTGGGGAGATGCCGCAAGGCCATCGCCGCGCAAGGGGATGTTCCGACTGGTGCGCGGCGATTTCGATCTGCCCGGCGCAAAGATCGAACCTTCAGGGCAACGCTTTGGCGGCAAGGTCGCGGTGCTGGTCGGGCCTACCTGTTCGTCGGCGACCTTCCAGTTTGCCGAAACCATCAAGCGCAGCGGCATCGCCCGGCTCGTGGGTGAACCAACCGGCGGAAACCTGCGCGGCATCAATGGGGGCGCATTCTACTTCCTGCGCCTGCCCGAAACAGGGCTGGAAGTCGACCTGCCACTGATCGGCTATTTCCCCTCGACGCCGCAGCCGGACGCAGGCGTGCTGCCCGACGTAGCGGTCCGCACCACAGCGCTGGACCTCGCCTCCGGTCGCGATCCCGCAATGGAAAAGGCGCGCCAGCTGGTGAGCTGACGCGCCATTGCGAAGTGCTTTAAGCCGTTCAGCCGCGAACGAGTTCGACTTCCTCGAAGCCCAGTTCCACCGGCGTTGCGCGCCCGAAGATTGAGACCGAGACCTTCACGCGGCTCTTGTCGAAGTCCAGTTCCTCGACGATGCCGTTGAACGAGGCAAACGGGCCGGCGTTGACCTTGACCGAATCGCCGATCTCGTAATCGACCACCACGCTCTTGCGCGGCTCGGCAGCAGCCTGCTCGCGCGCGCCGAAATAGCGGGCGGCTTCCTTGTCGGAAATCGGCTGCGGCTTGTTGTTGGTGCCAAGGAAGCCCGTCACCTTCGGAGTGTTCTTCACGAGGTGATAGATGTCGTCGTTCATCGAAAGCTTGGCGAGGACGTAGCCCGGCATGAACTTGCGCTCGACCTGGACCTTCTTGCCGCGCTTCACTTCGGTGACGGTCTCGGTCGGCACTTCGACCGCCTCGACCAGCTGCGAAAGACCGATGCGCTCGGCTTCGGAAATGATCGCTTCCTTCACCTTGTTCTCGAAACCGGAATAGGCGTGAATGATGTACCAGCGGGCCATATCTTTGTTCTCTTTGGTCCTGGAGGTTGGTCTGATCAGGCGAGCGAAAGCAGGAAGCGGACGATTGCGCTGAACAGCGAATCGATGCCGAGGAAGAACACCGCGAGGATCAGCATCATGATGCCAACGAAGATCGCCGTCGTCGTCGTCTCCTGACGGGTCGGCCATACGACCTTGCGCGCTTCCGCCTTCACCTGGTTGAAGAACTCGCCGGGGCTGGTCTTGGCCATTGCTCTGGTGCCTTGCTTGTTGCGGGGAAATTCCGCGTGAAAACTCGTTTCTTCCAGCTAGGGGGCATCGCCACCCCGGACAAGTCCGGGAGGGGCTGGCGATTTTCCGATGTCGGAAGTTCCGTTCATTTAGTCCGCATGGGCCGCGATGGCAAGGGCACGCGTGGGATGGGGCGCTCCGCGTTCCCGACAGACGGACGTCTCTCACAGGAACGCCAGTCACCGGAATGGGTCACGCCAGTGGCGGACTTGGCAGCATAAGCCGAAACTGAAGCGCTTCGCCGCCAGGTGGCACGACAGGAGAGGCCCTCGCGGTTCGTCCCTTTTTGTGCCGAGTTCGTCGGCAGATCATCGGATCGACTGGCATTGCCGGATCGCAGTGATAGTCTTTGCACACATCTCAGGCGAACCAGACGCATGAGACGAACTCGGGGCGAGCGCCAAGGCTTTCGCCTCTTTTTTTGCGTCCGGTTTCCACAGGCGGACGAGCTCGCGCCTCGAACACCTTCTTGAAGAGAGCATGGCAGCAGGCATCAACCGCCATGTCACGCTCGCAGAAACTGCATCTGATGGAAATACGAAGCGCGGCGGAAGAAATCCGATCTGGCGCTTATGACTCGCCCTTGCGGCGAGTGGCAGGAGTGGGGGGACTCGAACCCACGGCCCTCGGTTTTGGAGACCGATGCTCTACCAACTGAGCTACACTCCTGTACTCTGACCGGCCCCTTAAAGGCTTGACGCCGGGAGCGCAACCGACCGAAACACATTATTGTCATCATGGCCCGAAATGATCCCCACACCATCCCGCCCGAGCTTCTGCTCAAGGCCTATCGCGCGGGCATCTTCCCGATGGCGGACAGCCGTGACGATCCCGAAGTCTTCTGGGTTGAGCCGCGCATGCGGGCGATCCTGCCGCTCGATGGCTTCCACCTGTCGAAATCGCTGGCGCGCACGCTACGACGCGGCAAATTCACGGTCACCTGCAACGCCGCCTTCGAGGCGGTGATCGATGCCTGCGCCGCCCCGCGACCGGGGGCCGACGAAAGCTGGATCAGCACCCGGATCCGCGAAAGCTACATCGGCCTGCATGAACACGGCCACGCCCATTCGATCGAATGCTGGAGCGAGGGACGCCTCGTCGGAGGCCTATACGGTGTAGGCTTTGCCCGGGTCTTCTGCGGCGAATCGATGTTCAGCCGCAAGACCGACGCGTCAAAGGTCGCGCTGGCCTGGCTGGTGGCGGCATTGCGGCGAATCGGGGCGGAACTGCTCGATTGCCAGTTCACCACCTCGCACCTCGCCTCGCTGGGCGCAGTGGAAATTCCTCAGAGCCAGTACCTGCAACTCCTGTCGCAGGCGCAGCGGCCTTATTCCTCGGGCGAAGTGTCGGCGGCGCGGGCGCTGGCCGACGCAGTGGGCGACGGGCTTGCGACGGGCGCAGGCGAAGCGGCCTCGCTCGGGCTGCCCGCAGGATTCGCCGCGTTGCGCGCCGATGCCAGCGGCTCTTCCTCGCCAGGGAACCTCATCGCGCAGTCCTTGACCCAGACGTCATAGACCGGATGCTCGACGACGTTGAGCGACGGCGCATTCCTGAACAGCCAGCCCGAAAAGACCTTGTGCCAGGCCAGCGGCTGCTCGGTGGTCGCGCGTTCTTCCACGAACAACTGGACGAAGGCCCCGATCTCCGGCGGGTCCTCCCACGGCGCGGTCTTCTCGCAGGTGGCAAGCTTGACGATGGCATTGCCGATCCGACGCGATTCGCCGCTCTTGAGGACGATGTCCTGCGTGATGTTGTTGCGCTTGTTGAGAAAGCCCAGCGTCGCCACGCGGTCCTTGATCGGCGTGCCGAACTCGCTTTCCACGGCCGCACCCGATGCGCTGGCGATGGCAGAGCCGGTCTCGGTCGCCTCGGGCGGTGGTGGGGGAGCCTTGTCGTCGCAACCGGCAAGCGCCAGCAGGCCCGCAAATGCGAGCGCCTTACTGGCCGCCGATGCGACCGATGGCATCAGGCTTCCGGAACCCAGGCTTCGTAGTCGCCCGTTGCCGCAGCGCGCTTGCCGCCACGCTCCAGTGCGCCTTGCGGGCGATAGGCGTTGACCGTGCCGGTGGCGTTGGGGGTGTAGTCCACTTCCCAGATGCGGGCAGGGGGCAGGTTGCTTTCGGGCACACCGTCAAAACTGCCGTGCAGCCAGCCGTGCCATTCCGAAGGAACGCGGCTCGCATCGTTTGCGCCGTTGTAGATCACCCAGCGGCGCTCGCGCCCGGCAAAGGGGTGGCCCTTGGGATAGGGCTTCTTCGCGCGGAAGTACTTGTTGCCTTGCGCGTCGGTGCCCACCTGCTCGCCGTTCAGCGCGCTGAACAGCATGGTGGTGACGGTGGCGCCATTCCACCATGTGAAGATCTTGCCGAGGATGCTCATGGTACCTGCCTTGGATATTGGGCGCGCTTAGCCGCTGATGGGGGGAGTCGGCAAGCGCGTTGATGCGCCTGCCTGTCGGTTACCATTCAACCTTGTCGCCCGCCTTGATCCCGAGCTTGGCCGCAAGCCCGCCATTGATCTCCAGCACGGCCAGCGTCGGCCCCGCGGCCGGAAGCGGCGTCTCGTCATAGGGCACCGCATTGGCGGCGATGTTCAGGATACGATGGTCGGTGCCGATGAAGATGATGTCGAGCGGGATCACCGTGTTGCGCATCCAGAATGCCGCGATGTCGGGCGGATTGCGCAGGAAGATCATGCCTTCGTCATCGCCGATCGCAGTGCGGAACATCAGCCCCTTGGCCTGCTCGGCAGACGTGCGCGCGACTTCCGACTTGAAGACGTGGGCGATCTTGCCGCTCGTCACCGTCACCGGCTGCACCTGCAGGCCCGAAACCGGATGAACCGCAGGCGTTGCCGTCTGCGCTGGAGCCTTCGCCCCGGCGTCTGCCGCACCGGGCGAGCAGCCCGCGATCAGCGCGAGGGCGGCAAATGCAATGATTCTAGTCACCTGCTTCATCGGTCCACTCTTCCAGAGCCTCTTGGCTCAACGCATTCACCACCTCGCGCGCATGCGCAAGGGGGTGTCCCGCCCTAAGCATGGCTGCGACCTGCTTTTCGCGCACCGCCGGGTCAAGCCTACCCCCGGTGCCGAACGGGCCGAACAGCCGCTTGCGCGCCATGACCAGAGCCGCACGCCGACGCTCCGCCTCGCTGCCACGCGCATCTTCCCGCAAGGGCTCGGCTATGCCTGCCGCACCCAGAGCCTGATCGATCCGCCGCGCGCCATAGCCCCGCCGCAGCAGCCCTTGCGCCTTGCCGCGCGCAAACATGGCATCGTCTATGTATCCGAGTTCCACGAACCGCGCGACGATTCCGGCAATGTCGGCCTGGCCCTCGCCTTCCCAGCCCCGCTCGCGCAGCTTGCGCCGCAGATAGTCCGAAAGCTTGCCCGCACTCGTCGCAAATCGCGCGACATAATGCAGCGCCAGATCATCCAGACGCCGCGCATCAAGGGGCTTGGGCACCCTGCGCTCCCGACTCGGGCGCTCCCGGCGTTCTCCGCCACGATCTGGGGAATTGCGATCCATTCGCCACATTCGTGCCACAGTCGCGACTAAATGAGAACGTCCGTACCGTGGTGGCGTTGTTTTCGCGTCACGGACCAGTAATGGGCCGTCCGAAGCTAATGGACCGTTCATCGGCGGGCACGCAAAGGCCCGCAGGACGAATGAAAAGAACATCGGGGTATCGCATGACTGTTTCGAACGCTGTCGCTGAAAAGGCGGCTCTCGTTCCCACACCCAATCTCGACGTGCAGCCACGTCGGTATTCGGAGTTCGACACGTTCTGTGATGCGCTGGACTACGCCGCAAAGGGCGTGCTCGGCTTCAACTTCCACGATCCGCGCGGCACCCTTTCCCGCGTCTATCCCTATTCCGAACTGCGGTCCGATGCGCTCGTCGCCGCCCGCCGCCTCGTCGACATGGGCGTTGCTCCCGGCGATCGCGTTGCCCTCGTGGCAGAGACCGGGCCTGAGTTTGCCGCGATCTTCTGCGGGGCGATGTACGCTGGCGCATGGCCGGTCCCGCTCCCTCTGCCCACCAGCTTCGGCGGCAAGGAAAGCTATATCGACCAACTCGCCGTGCAGCTCGGCAGCTCGGACCCGAAGATGCTCGTCTATCCCGGCGAGATTGCCGAGATGGCCGGTGCCGCCGCCGCCCGCCAGGGCTGCAAGGGCCTGTCATGGGCCGAATTCGACGCAGGCGAACTGTCGGACGCGCCGCTGCCCACGCCCGACCCAGACGCGATCAGCTACCTGCAATACTCGAGCGGCTCGACCCGCTTCCCGCACGGCGTCGCCGTCACCCACCGTGCCCTGCTCGCCAATCTTGCTGGCCACGCCCACGGCATGAATATCGCCGATCCTGACCGCGCGGTCTCATGGCTGCCGTGGTATCACGACATGGGCCTCGTCGGCTGCTTCCTCTCGCCGATCGCGAACGGCGTCTCGGTAGACTATCTCAAGACGGAAGACTTCGCCCGTCGCCCTCTGGCATGGCTCGATCTGGTAAGCCGCAACACCGGCACCACGCTCTCCTATTCGCCCACCTTCGGCTACGACATCTGCGCCCGCCGCATCTCGAGCCAGAGCCATGTCTCTGACCGTTTCGACCTGTCGCGCTGGCGCGTGGCGGGCAACGGGGCTGACATGATCCGCCCTGACGTTATGCAGAACTTCGTCAATGCCTTTGCCGAAGCCGGCTTCAAGGCCGAGGCGTTCCTGCCCAGCTACGGCCTTGCCGAGGCGACGCTGGGCGTCACCATCATGCCGCCGGGCGAAGGCATCCGCGTCGAACTGGTCGAAGAAGAACGCCTTTCAGGCACCCCGCGCGACTTGTCGCGCCCGGCCCGCTATCGCGCGATGGTCAATTGCGGCGTGCCGATCAGGGGCATGGAACTGGCCATTCGCGGGGAAAAGGGCAACGAACTGCCGCACCACCATATCGGCAAGGTGTGGTGCCGCGGCTCGTCGGTGATGCACTCCTATTTCCGCGATCCCGAAGCGACCGCCGAATGCATGGTCGATGGCTGGCTCGACACCGGCGACATGGGCTACGTGGACGAGAAGGGCTACCTGTTCATTGTCGGTCGCGCCAAGGACATGATCATCATCAACGGCAAGAACCACTGGCCGCAGGACATCGAGTGGGCCGTGGAACAGCTTCCCGGCTTCCACCAGGGTGACATCGCCGCCTTCTCGGTCGAGACGGAAAACGGCGAGGAAGCCCCAGCCGTTCTGGTCCACTGCCGCGTCTCCGACCCTGCCGAGCGCGTGAAGCTGCGTGACCAGATCCGCGACAAGGTCCGCTCGATCACCGGCATGAATTGCGTGGTCGAACTCGTGCCACCGCGCACCCTGCCGCGCACCAGTTCGGGCAAGCTCAGCCGCGCCAAGGCCAAGAAGCTCTACCTTTCCGGAGACATCGCGCCCTACCAGTTGGCCGCCTGATCGTTCCGAACCGGTACGGGTCTCTTTCTTAAAAGCTTGACGAATTTGTCATCTTCCGATTCCCTATGCTCCGGGCAGAGGGAGAAGAGAGATGGCAACCGCAGGTTTGCCGAGCGATGACACGCCGCACGAGCTTTCAGGCGTGGTCATCGGCTGGAAGCATCGCGACTTCGCACGCAACATCCATTTGACGGTGCAATCAACAAGCAAGTCGCGCCCGACGCCCGAAGCGGTCGACACGCACCACCTGTTGATGACCCGCAACCAGGCCATGCTCCTCGCCAACTACCTGATGCGCGCGACCGGACAGGAATTGCCAATGCGGCGGCGCAGCTGGTGGCAGAGGTTGTTTGGATAGGCCTGCCTTTTTGCCGCTTCCCTAATCGCGCGATTAAGGCCACTCTGGCTCGCGGAACTCCACGAAGATCGGAGCCGGGAGAGGACATGCCTTCATCACACTTTCGCCGTGCGCTTGTCGCCGGTGCCCCGCTTCTGCTGCTCGCCGGTCCGGCCAGCGCAGACACGCCCACCGACGCAACCCGCAAGGCCAATGCCACAGCCCTTGCCGAACTGCCGATGGCCGACAAGCGCGACTTCGATTTCGCCTCGCGCGGTTTCGTCGCCACGCTCAAGGACCCGGTGATCCGCGATGCGGCGGGCAAGCCGGTGTGGGACACGGCGGCCTTCGCCTTTGCCAAGGGCGAGGCTCCGGCCACCGTCAACCCCAGCCTGTGGCGTCATGCGCAGGTCCTTGGCAAGGCGGGCCTGTTCAAGGTCACCGACCGCATCTGGCAGGTGCGCGGGTTTGACGTCTCCAATGTGACGTTCGTGCGTGGGGACAAGGGCTGGATCGTGATCGATCCGCTGACCGCCACCGAGACCGCTGCCGCGGCCTATGCCCTGATCTCGGAGAAAGTGGCGAAGCTGCCGGTCACCGCGATGATCTACACCCACAGCCACGTCGACCATTTCGGCGGAGCAGGCGCGCTCACTTCGGCGATGGCCAAGGACGCGCCGATCATCGCGCCCGTCGGCTTCACCCGCGCGGCGGTCAGCGAGAACGTCATCGCAGGGCCTGCCATGGGACGCCGCGCAGGCTACCAGTTCGGCCTCACCCTGCCCAAGGGTCCGGAAGGCTCGATGGGCTCCGGCATAGGCATGGGCGTAGCAGCAGGCGGCCGCAGCCTGATCCCCCCAACACGCGAGATCAGCGAGACCGGCACCGAACTCATGCTCGATGGCGTGCGCGTGCGCTTCCAGATCACGCCGGGCACCGAAGCGCCGGCCGAGATGAACTTCGGCTTCCCCGACTGGAAAGTCGCCGATCTCGCCGAGAACGCCAACGTCAGCCAGCACAACATCCTCACCCCGCGCGGCGCGGTGATCCGCGATGCCAAGGCATGGGCGCAAGGCCTGACCGAGGCGATGGATTTCTTCGCCGGGGCCGAAGTACTGATCACCAGCCATGGCTGGCCCCGCTTCGGCGCTGCCGAGATTACCGACTATCTTGGCAAGCACCGCGATGCCTACGCCTACCTCCACGACCAGACCGTGCGCCTGATGAACAAGGGCCTGACCGGGCCGGAGATCGCCGCCAGGCTCACCCTGCCCCCGGCGCTTGCGCAGCAGTGGTATGACCGGCCCTACTACGGCTCGTACAGCTTCAATTCCCGCGCGGTCTATCAGTTCTATATGGGCTGGTACGATGGCAACCCGGCCCACCTCGCGCCATTGCCGCCCGAGGAAGGTGGCCGCCGCTATGTCGAGGCGATGGGTGGGGCGGCGCGTGTCAAGGCGCTGGCCGAAGTGGCCTTTGCCAAGGGCGATTATGCCTGGACCGCAGAACTGCTCAACCGCGTGATCTTCGCCGACGGGACGGACACGGCAGCCAAGGCACTGCTCGCGCGCACCTACCGCCAGCTCGCTTACCAGAGCGAGAATGCCCTGTGGCGCAACATGTACCTGACCGGCGCGGGCGAACTGGACAACGGCGTAGCCGCCACCGACCCAACGGGCGGCGCCGGGCTGATCAGCCAGCTGCCACCCTCGGACTTGTTCGAAGTGCTTGCTGTCCGGCTAGACCCTGCCAAGGCGGCCGACGGCTCGGCATCGCTGGGCTTCGTCTTCCCCGACAAGGGGCAGGACTGGACCGTGACCATCGCCAACGGCGTGCTGGTCCATCGCAAGGGACTGCGCGATGGCAGGCAGGCGACGCTGACGGTGCGCTATGCCGATCTGTTGGCATCCCTGTTCGCGGGCCAGCCCTTGGCCGCAAAGGTCGCTTCCGGGGAAGCGAAGATCGAAGGGGACCCGGCTGCCTTCGCCCGCCTCGTCGGCTGGCTCGACAAGCCGGATCCCGCCTTCAACATTGTAACGCCCTGAGAAGCTTATTCAGTTGGGCTTCTTCAGGTATGCGATCACGTTTGCACGGTCTGCCGGGTTCGGCAGACCGGGGAACGCCATCGAGGTGCCGGGAACGAGCGCGGAAGGCTTGGTCAGCCACTTGTCGATCGTGGCTTCGTTCCAGGTCAGCTTGGCCTTCTGCATCGCCGCCGAATACTTGAAGCCTGCAGCCGAGCCGGACTTGCGCCCGACGACACCTGCAAGGTTCGGCCCCATCTTGGCGCCAGCGCCAGGCTGGACAGCGTGGCAGGCCACGCAGCGCATGAAGATCTTCTTGCCCGCAACCGGGTCGCCCTTGGCCTGCGCGAAGGCGGTACCGCCCGTCAGCGCCGAAGCCGCAAGACCCGCAACGATCATCGCACCCGTAAACTTCTTCATCGATACACCCTGCCTTGTTTCAACGTACCAAAGGTTCGTCAGAGCCCCACGCCCGAACGCCCGGGGATCATTCTGCATTCGCGCTTTATCCCGCCTGAACGCGCATGCACCATAGCAATTGGGGTACACCTGCAAAAAAGGTGGCAATGCGCTAGGACAGGAACATGGACCAGATGATCGCGCACTGCCCTCGCCCGCTGCCCGCCGACTTTCTCGATCGGATGTCCGCCCGCTTCGGCCCGGCCTGCCAGACCGGCGAGGCGATCCGCAACCAGCACGGCGCGAGCGAATCGCAATATCCCACCGTCCTGCCGGACGCAGTGGTCTTCGCCGCATCGACGCAGGATGTCGTAGATTGCGTCAACCTGTGCCGCGAGGCCGGGATTGCCATCGTCCCCTATGGCGCAGGAACCTCGCTCGAAGGCCATACCCTGCCGCTGGAAGGCGGCATCAGTCTCGACTTGTCGCGCATGGATGCAGTCCTGAGCGTCAACCACGCCGACTTCGACTGCACCGTCCAGCCCGGCATCCGACGCGAGGCCTTGAACGCACACTTGCGCGACAGCGGCCTGTTCTTTCCGATCGATCCGGGCGCCAACGCCACCATCGGCGGCATGGCCTCGACCCGCGCATCGGGCACGAACGCCGTCCGCTACGGTACCATGCGTGAAGCCGTACTCGGGCTGGAGGTTGTCACGCACCAAGGCAAGGTCATCCGTACCGGCAAGCGCGCCAAGAAGTCTGCTGCCGGGTATGACCTGACGCGACTTTACATCGGTTCGGAAGGGACGCTCGGCGTGATCACCGGCGTGACCCTGCGGCTCCATCCGGTGCCCGAGGCGATCATGTCGGCGGCCTGCCCGTTCGAAAGCCTCGCCGGTGCCATCGAAACGGTGGTGCAGGCCTTCCATAGCAGCGTGCCGATGGCGCGGATCGAACTGCTCGACGCGATGCAGGTGCGCGCCGTCAATCTGCGTTCAAAACTTGGCCTGCCCGAAGTGCCGACCCTGTTCTTCGAATTCCACGGCACGCCTGCCGGTGTTGCCGAACAGGTCGAGACGGTAAAGGCACTCGCTGCGGCCAATGGCGGCGGGGAGTTCCAATGGGCAACGCTGGCCGAAGACCGCAACCGCCTCTGGCGCGCGCGGCACGAGGCCTATTACGCCGCGGTCAACCTGCGGGCGGGCGCCATCGGCCTGACGACCGACGTCTGCGTGCCGATGAGCCGACTTGCCGAATGCATCCTCGCCACGCGCGCCGAACTGGACGAATGCAGCGTGCCCGCCACCATCGTCGGCCATGTGGGTGACGGCAACTTCCACCTGATTTTCTCGATCGACCCGAACGCGCCGCACGAGATGGCAGAGGTCGAAGCGCTCAACCACCGCATGGTCGCCCGCGCCCTTGCGATGGACGGCACCTGCACCGGCGAACACGGCGTTGGGATAGGCAAGCAGCAATGCCTCGTCGATGAACTGGGCGAGGATGCGGTGAACGTGATGCGCACTCTGAAACGCGCGCTTGACCCGGAAAACCTGTTCAATCCGGGCAAGATTTTCTCGCTCTGAACCGAAGGCAGAATCCTCCCGTCAAAGCGGTAAATGCCGGGAGCCATCACGCCTCGGTCTTGCGCGAGAGGTCATGGGCCCCGGCCTGCGCCGGGGCGACGGTTGAAGGCGCACATGACTGGCGTGGGCCCGAACGCCATAGCCCCAACCTCGTCAGCCCGGCGAAGGCAGGGAGCCATCACGCCTCGGTCTTGCACGAGAGGTCATGGGCCCCGGCCTGCGCCGGGGCGACGGTTGAAGGCGCACATGACTGGCGTGGGCCCGAACGCCATAGCCCCAACCTCGTCAGCCCGGCGAAGGCAGGGAGCCATCACGCCTCGGTCTTGCACGAGAGGTCGTGGGCCCCGGCCTGCGCCGGGGCGACGGTTGAAGGCGCACATGGCTGGCGTGGGCCCGAGCGCCATAGCCCCAACCTCGTCATCCCGGCGAAGGCAGGGAGCCATCACGCCTCGGTCTTGCACGAGGGGTCATGGGCCCCGGCCTGCGCCGGGGCGACGGTTGAAGGCGCACATGGCTGGGGTGGGCCCGAGCGCCATAGCCCCAACCCCGTCATCCCGGCGAAGGCCGGGATCCATCACGCCTCGTCTTGCACGAGAGGTCATGGGCCCCGGCCTGCGCCGGGGCGACGCTAGGATCTTGATTTGGCGTCACGCCGAAGCCTCACTCCATTTCGAGAATGATCGCATCCACTGCCAGGCTGTCACCCGCCTTGGCGTTGACCGACTTCACCTTGCCTGCCTTCTCGGCGCGCAGGATGTTCTCCATCTTCATCGCTTCGACCACGGCGAGCGGCTGGCCTGCTTCCACGGTATCGCCCTCGCCCACGTTGAGCGAGACGAGCAGACCCGGCATCGGGCAAATCAGGAACTTCGAAAGATCGGGCGGGATCTTTTCGATCATGTGCTGCGTGTAGGACGCGATGTGCGCGGGCAGGACCTGCACCTGATGGATCGCGCCGCGCGTGGTCAGCTTGAACCCGGCGCGCGTGAGCTCGACCTTCACCGACAGAGGCGCGTCGTCGATCTCGCAATGCACGATCCGGTCGCCCGGCGTGTATTCCAGCGCAAGGTCGATGGCCTTGCCGTCCACCGTCACTTCGTCCTCGTCGAGCGTCACGGCAAAGGTATCGCCGCCGATCTTCACCGCCCATTCGTAAGGCGGATCGAGTTCGTCACCCAGTTGCTGGTCCACGCGGCGAGCGCGGTCGGCCCGAGCCGTGGCGAGGAAGCCTGCCAAGGCCGCCAGCGTCTGCTTCAGTTCGTCAGACGTTGCAGCGCCAGTGAACCCTTCGGGATATTCCTCGGCGATGAAGCCGGTGGTCAGTTCGCCCGAGCGGAAGCGCGGGTGCTGCATGATCGCCGAGACGAAATCGATGTTGTGGCCAAGCCCCTCGATCTCGAACGCATCCAGGGCTGCGATCTGCTTGTCTGCCGCCTCGTCGCGCGTCGGCCCCCAGGTGATCAGCTTGGCGATCATCGGGTCATAGAACATCGAGACTTCGCCGCCTTCATAGACGCCATCGTCCACGCGCACGCCATCCACGCCGCGCCGACCGTTGGCCTGGCCGTCGTCAGTCCAGCCAGCCAGCGGCGGGTTGTAGCGGACCAGACGCCCGGTCGAGGGCAGGAAGCCGCGATAGGGGTCTTCGGCATAGACGCGGTTTTCGATCGCCCAGCCGTCGATCTTGATGTCGTCCTGCGTCATGGCGAGCTTCTCGCCATAGGCGACTCGGATCATCTGCTCGACGAGGTCGATCCCGGTGATCGCCTCGGTGACGGGGTGTTCCACCTGCAGGCGGGTGTTCATCTCGAGGAAGTAGAAGCTCTCGCCCGTCGGGTCAGCGCCCGAGACGATCAGTTCCACGGTGCCTGCCGAATAGTAGCCGACCGCCCGGGCCAGCGCGACGCACTGTTCGCCCATCGCCTTGCGCATCTTGGGCGTCACGAAGGGCGAAGGTGCTTCTTCGACCACCTTCTGGTGGCGGCGCTGGATCGAGCATTCGCGCTCGTTCAGGTAAAGAATGTTACCGTGCTTGTCGCCGAGGATCTGGATCTCGATGTGGCGCGGGTTGAGGATGAACTTCTCGATGAACACGCGGTCATCGCCGAACGAATTGAGGCCCTCGCGCTTCACCGCTTCAAAGCCCTCGCGCACGTCCTTTTCGTTGTAGGCAAGGCGCATGCCCTTGCCGCCACCGCCGGCCGAGGCCTTCATCATCACCGGATAGCCGATCTCGTCCGAGATGCGCACCGCATGCTCGGTATCCTCGATCTCGCCGACGAAGCCGGGGACAACGTTGACGCCCGCCTGCTTGGCCAGCTTCTTGGACTCGATCTTGTCGCCCATCGCGGCAATCGCGCCGACCGGCGGCCCGATGAACGCAATGTTCTCTGCCGCCAGCGCCTCGGCAAACGAGGTGCGCTCGGACAGGAAGCCATAGCCCGGATGCACCGCTTCCGCACCCGTCTGCTTGCACGCCGCGATGATCTTGTCGGCGATCAGGTAGGACTGCGCGGCAGGCGCAGGCCCGATATGCACCGCCTCGTCCGCCATCTGCACGAACGGCGCCCGCGCATCGGCATCGGAATAGACCGCCACCGTCTGAATACCCATCCGACGCGCCGTCTTGATCACACGGCAGGCAATTTCACCACGGTTGGCGATGAGGATTTTCTTGAACATTGGCGATTGCTTTCCGTTTCTCAAATCTGTTCGAGCGCCTGCGCGAGGTCGGCCACGATGTCGTCGATGTGCTCGATCCCAACCGACACGCGTACCGTGTCCGGCCCGGCGCCTGCGGCCACCAGTTCTTCCTCGCCCAGCTGGCTGTGCGTGGTCGAGGCGGGGTGGATGATCAGTGAGCGGGTGTCGCCGATGTTGGCGAGGTGGCTGAACAGCTTGACCGACTGGACCAGCTTGACGCCAGCCTCGTAGCCGCCCTTCACGCCGAAGGTGAACACAGCGCCGCCCTTGCCGCCGAGGTACTGGCGGGCAAGCTGGTGGTAGGGGTCTTCCGGCAGGCCTGCATAGCTGACCCACGCAATCTTGGGATGGTTCTGCAACCACTGCGCCAGATGCAGCGCGTTGCTGCAGTGCCGCTCCATGCGCAGCGCCAGCGTTTCCATGCCGGTCAGCGTGAGGAATGCGTTCATCGGTGCCATCGACGGCCCGAGGTCGCGCAGGCCCAGCACGCGGCAGCCGATGATGAAGGCGATCGGGCCGACAGGCTTCAACGCCTCGGTCAGCACCGCGCCGTGGTAGCTCGGGTTGGGCTGGGTGAGCGAGGGGAACTTGTCACTCGCCGCCCAGTCGAACTTGCCCGAATCCACGATCAGCCCGCCGATGGAATTGCCGTGGCCGTTGAGGAACTTGGTGCACGAATGGACGACGATGTCCGCGCCATGCTCGATCGGGCGACACAGCGCGGGGCTCGCCATTGTGTTGTCGACGATCAGCGGCACGCCGGCCGCGTGGGCGACTTCGGCAATCGCCGCGATGTCCTGCACCACGCCGCCGGGGTTGGCGAGGCTTTCGATGAATACGCCGCGCGTCTTGTCGGTGATCGCGGCGGCAACGGCTGCGGGATCATCGGCATCGACGAACACCGCCTTCCAGCCGAACTTGGCAAAGCTGTGCGCGAACTGATTGAGCGTGCCGCCATAGAGCTTCTTGGCCGCCACGATCTCGCAGCCCGGCTCCATCAGGGTATGGAAGACGATGAACTGTGCGGCATGGCCCGATGCCACGCCAAGCGCGCCGACGCCCCCTTCCAGCGCCGCGATCTTGGCTTCGAGCGCGGCATTGGTGGGGTTCATGATGCGCGTGTAGATGTTGCCGAACTCGGCCAGCGCGAAGAGATTGGCCGCGTGCTCGGCAGAGTCGAACACATAGCTTGCCGTCTGGTAGATCGGCGTGATCCGCGCCTTGGTGGTCGGATCAGGCTCGCACCCGGCATGGATCGTGAGCGTCTCAAGCTTCTGCGTCATGGCATCTCTCCTCCACAAATGTGGCGTGCACTCTATCAGCCGGCTTCGATCTCGCTACCCAGTGGAGGCATGTTGTGCCCCAGCAGGCGCAGCATGTCGGCTGCACATTCCACCACGTTCGAGCCCGGACCGTAGATGCCCTGTACGCCTGCCTCGCGCAGGAAGTCGTAGTCCTGCGGCGGGATCACGCCACCTGCCACGACCTTGATGTCAGAGCGGCCCGCTGCGCGCAGGTGCCCGATCAGTTCGGGAATCAGCGTCTTGTGCCCGGCGGCGAGCGAGGATGCACCGACCGCGTCGACGTCCTTCTCGATGGCGAGCTGCGCAGCTTCCTCGGGCGTCTGGAACAGCGGGCCGCTGGTCACGTCAAAGCCCATGTCCGAGAAGGCCGAGGCGATCACGTTTGCCCCGCGATCATGGCCGTCCTGCCCCATCTTGGCCACCAGCATACGCGGCGTGCGTCCAAGGCGGCGGGTCACGGCCTCAACGCCATCGACAACCTGCTGATAGCGGTTGTCGCCAGCATAGGCGGCGCCATAGACGCCCTTGACCGGCGTCGGGAACGTGCCGTGGCGGCCGAACACGACTTCCATCGCATCCGAAATCTCGCCCAGCGTGGCGCGATGGCGCGCAGCCTCGACCGCGAGTTCGAGCAGGTTGCCGCCCGTCTTCGCGCCCTCGGTCAGGGCATTGAGCGCTGCGCGGCACTTGGTCTCGTCACGCGTCTCGCGCACCCACTTGAGGCGGGCGATCTGGCCCTGGCGGACCTTGTCGTTATCGACTTCGAGCGTTTCGAGCAGGTCTTCGTTGGCAAGGCGATACTTGTTGACGCCGACGATCACGTCCTCGCCACGGTCGACGCGTGCCTGACGGCCAGCAGCGGCTTCCTCGATCATCGCCTTGGGCCATCCGGCCGCCACGGCCTTGGCCATGCCGCCTTCGCTCTCGACGCGCTCGATAATCTCCCACGCCTTGTCGACCAGTTCCTGCGTCAGGCTCTCGATGTAGTACGACCCGCCGAGCGGATCGACCACGTTGCACATGCCCGTCTCTTCCTGGATCACGATCTGCGTGTTGCGCGCGATGCGGGCGGAGAAATCGGTCGGCAGCGCGATGGCTTCGTCAAGCGCATTGGTGTGCAGCGACTGCGTGCCGCCCAGCATCGCGGCCATCGCCTCGATCGTGGTGCGGATGACGTTGTTGTAGGGGTCCTGCTCCTGCAACGACACGCCCGAGGTCTGGCAGTGGGTGCGTAGCATCTTCGAACGCTCGTCCTTCGCGCCGAGCTTGGTCATCACGCGATGCCACAGCACGCGCGCGGCACGCAGCTTGGCCACTTCCATGAAGAAGTTCATGCCGATGGCGAAGAAGAACGACAGGCGCCCGGCAAACTTGTCGATATCCAGACCACTCGCCACGCCGTACTTCACATATTCCATGCCGTCGGCGATGGTGAAGGCAAGCTCCTGCACCTGCGTCGCGCCCGCTTCCTGCATGTGATAGCCGGAAATCGAGATCGAGTTGAACTTGGGCATCTCGCGGCTGGTGTAGCCGAAGATGTCCGAGATGATCCGCATCGAAGGCTCGGGCGGGTAGATGTAGGTGTTGCGGACCATGAACTCCTTGAGGATGTCGTTCTGGATGGTCCCGTCGAGCAGCTTGCGGTCGACGCCCTGCTCTTCGCCCGCAACGATGAAGAACGCGAGGATCGGGATCACCGCGCCGTTCATGGTCATCGAAACCGACATCTGATCGAGCGGAATGCCGTCGAACAGAATCTTCATGTCCTCGACGGAGTCGATGGCCACACCCGCCTTGCCGACATCGCCGACGACGCGCGGATGGTCGGAGTCATAGCCACGGTGCGTCGCAAGGTCGAAGGCGACCGAAAGGCCCTTCTGCCCTGCCGCCAGATTGCGGCGATAGAATGCGTTCGATTCCTCGGCGGTCGAGAAGCCGGCATACTGGCGGATCGTCCACGGACGCCCCGCATACATCGAGGCGCGCACGCCGCGCGTGAACGGCGCAAAGCCCGGCAGGCCCGGATCAACGGTCACGTCCTCGGCCGTGTAGAGCGGCTTGACGGCAATGCCCTCTGGCGTCTGCCATGTCAGGTCCTTACCCTTGACTTCCTTGGCGGCAGCGGCCTGCCAGTCTGCCAGTGTCTTCTCGCTCATCGTTCTTTCCTTCGCGTGAGGAGACAACCGCTCCTCTCCACAACCGTCATCCCGGCGCAGGCCGGGATCCATTACCTCACCGTCATGGGCCCCGGCCTGCGCCGGGGTGACGGCGTATCTGCGATCAGTGGTGCCCGCCCTTCGGCGTCTCCATGATCTCGGTCAGCTGCCCGCCCATGTCCTTGGGGTGGACGAAGAAGATCAGCGTCCCATGCGCCCCGATCCGAGGCTCGCCGAGAACGCGCTTGCCCTGCCCTTCAAACCACGCCTTCGCCTCATGAATGTCAGGCACTTCGTAACAAAGGTGGTGCTGACCCCCGAGCGGATTGGCCGCCAACCACTTGCCCACCGCGCTGTCCGGGCTGGTCGGCTGGATCAGCTCGATCTGCGTACCAGCGGTCCCGTTTTCACCCGGCGTGTTGACGAAGCACACCCGCACCTGCTGGCTTTCCAGCACGAACGGCTCGGTAATGTCGTCAGCCCCCATCACGTCGCGATAGAACGCGATGGAAGCGTCGATATCCGGCGTTGCTACGCCGACGTGGTTCAGGCGGCCGAGTTTCATATCAGACCTTCTCGATAACCATGGCGATGCCCTGACCGCCGCCGATGCACATCGTGATCAGGCCATACTTGCCGCCCGTGCGGTGCAGTTCGTACATCGCCTTGATCGTCAGGATCGCACCGGTCGCGCCGATGGGGTGGCCCAGCGAAATGCCCGAGCCGTTGACGTTGGTCTTGGCCGGATCGAAGCCCAGCTCCATGGCCACGCCGCATGCCTGGGCCGCAAACGCCTCGTTGCTCTCGATAATGTCGATCTGGTCGAGCGTCAGCCCTGCGCGCTGCAGCGCCACCGGCACGGCCTTGACCGGCCCCAGACCCATCACGTTCGGTTCCACGCCAGCATGACCCCAGCCGAGGATCTTCGCCATCGGCTTCAGCCCGTGCTCTTCAACAGCCTTCCCGCTGGCGAGCACAATCGCCGCAGCACCATCGTTGATGCCCGAGGCGTTGCCTGCCGTAACCGTGCCGTCCTTCTTGAACACGGGCTTGAGGCCTGCGAGCGATTCCACCGTGGTCTCGCCACGCACGTGCTCGTCGGTGTCGAACACCGTCACGCCCTTGCGCGTCTTGATCTCGACCGGAACGATCTGTTCCTTGAAATAGCCTGCCGCGATTGCGGCAGCCGCGCGCTTCTGGCTCTCGGCCGCCAGCGCGTCCTGCGCTTCGCGGCTGATGTCCAGACGCTCGGCCACGTTCTCTGCCGTCACGCCCATGTGGATGCCCTCGAACGGATCGTGCAGCGCGCCAAGCATGGCGTCCATCAGCACCTGATCGCCCATCTTCTGGCCGTTGCGCGCCGTCAGCACCATGTGCGGCGCGTTCGACATGCTTTCCGCACCGCCGCCGATGGCAATGTCCTGCTCGCCCAGTGCGATGCCCTGCGCCGCCGAGACGATCGCCTGCAGGCCCGACCCGCACAGGCGGTTCACGTTCATGGCCGGAGCCTCGATCGGAATGCCGGCGTTCACCGCCGCCACGCGGCTGACATAGGCGTCCTTGGGCTGCGTCGGCACGACGGTGCCGATCACCACGTTCTGCACCTTGTCCGGCGTGATCCCGGCGCGGGCAATGGCTTCCTTGATCACGATGGCGCCCGTCTCTGCCGGACGCAGCGAGGCAAGCCCGCCACCGAACGAGCCAATGGCGGTACGCGCGCCCGAGACGATGTAGATGTCGGTCATGTCAGTTCTTTCAGACTGAAGCGCTCGTCAGAGCGGAATGTTGTCGTGCTTCTTCCACGGATTCTCGAGGCTCTTGGTCTTGAGCTTGCGCAAGCCCAGAGCCACGCGACGGCGGGTCGAATGCGGGTGGATCACTTCATCGACGAAGCCCTTGCTCGCCGCCACGAACGGGTTGGCAAAGCGGTCCTCGTATTCCTTGGTCTTCACCGCCTGCTCTTCGGCCGAAAGCCCGCGGAAGATGATCTCGACAGCGCCCTTGGCCCCCATCACCGCGATTTCGGCGGTCGGCCAGGCGTAGTTCAAGTCGCCGCGCAAGTGCTTGGAGGCCATAACGTCGTAGGCGCCGCCATAGGCCTTGCGGGTGATCACGGTGATCTTGGGCACGGTGGCTTCGGCATAGGCGAAGAGCAGCTTGGCGCCGTGCTTGATGATGCCGTTGTGCTCCTGCGCGGTGCCGGGGAGGAAGCCCGGAACGTCGACGAAGGTCACGATCGGAATGTTGAACGCATCGCAGAAGCGCACGAACCGCGCGGCCTTCTTCGACGAGTTGATGTCGAGCACGCCTGCCAGAACCATCGGCTGGTTGGCGACGATGCCCACGGTACGGCCTTCCACGCGGCCGAACCCGACGATGATGTTGCCCGCATGCTTGGGCTGGACTTCGAAGAACTCGCCCTCGTCCACCGTCTTGCGGATGACTTCGTGCATGTCATAGGGCTGGTTGGCCGATGCTGGCACGATGGTGTCGAGGCTGTGCTCGAGCCGGTCATAGGGGTCCGACGTCGGCCGCTCGGGCACGTCGTGGCGGTTGGACAGCGGCAGGTAATCGAAGAAATCGCGCGCCGCCAGCAGCGCCTCGATGTCGTTCTCCAGTGCAAGGTCGGCCACCGAAGTCTTGGTCGTATGCGTCACCGCGCCGCCCAGCTCTTCCTGCGTGACGACTTCGTTGGTCACCGTCTTCACCACATCGGGGCCGGTGACGAACATGTAGGAGCTGTCCTTCACCATGAAGATGAAGTCGGTCATCGCGGGGCTGTAGACCGCGCCGCCCGCGCAAGGCCCCATGATCAGCGAAAGCTGCGGCACCACGCCCGAAGCCAGCACGTTGCGCTGGAACACTTCGGCATAGCCGCCCAGCGATGCCACGCCCTCCTGGATGCGCGCACCGCCCGAATCGTTGAGCCCGATCACCGGCGCGCCGACCTTGAGCGCCATGTCCATGATCTTGCAGATCTTCTGCGCGTGGCGTTCCGAAAGCGAGCCGCCGAATACGGTGAAGTCCTGGCTGAACACATAGACCAGACGGCCGTTGATCGTGCCCGAACCGGTCACCACGCCATCGCCGGGAATGACCGTATCGGGCATGCCGAAGTCGACGCAGTTGTGTTCGACGTACATGTCGACTTCTTCGAAGCTGCCTTCGTCGAGCAGCACCTTCAGGCGCTCGCGCGCGGTCAGCTTGCCCTTGGCGTGCTGCGCGTCGATGCGCTTCTGCCCGCCACCCATGCGTGCCGCCTGACGGCGCTTTTCCATCTCGGCAATATTGGCGGACATGCGTGGCTACCCTCTCTTCAACCGTGGAACCCGGATCTGCTGCGGGCTCCGGCACGCTTCTCCTCCCCGAGCCGCGTACCGGAGCCGCACCCACGACCTGACCATAGGCCAAGGATCGCGGATCGGTGCACCAACTGCGCCACGCCGGTTGCCAAGTCCAATGTTATTCTGCAAACTTGCGAAGGATCACTTTGCAAAACAGGACCGACAGAAATGGCCAGACGCCGCCTCTTTGCGGGCGAACAGCTCAAAGGCCTGCGCACCGCGCGCAAGCTGCGCCAGGGTGAGATGGCGGCCCTGCTCGGCATCAGTGCCTCGTATCTCTCGCAGATCGAGAACGACGAACGCCCGCTCACCCCGGCGCTGACCGACCGTTTGCAGCAGAGCTTCCCGGTCGAATGGCAGGATTTCGCCGCCGACCGCGTGGAACCGGTGCTCTCCGCCCTGCGCGATGCCACCGCCGATCCGATGCTCGGCCAGATGCTGCCGGGCGATCAGGTCGAGCGTGTGGCCGAGCAGTACCCCGCCTTCGCGCAGGCATTCGCCCGGCTGTGGGACCAGCACCGCCGCTCGGTCCAGCGGCTCGAGGCGATTGACGAGGCGCTGGGATCGGACAGCATTTCCGGCGGCCGCCTCCCGTGGGAGGAAGTGCGCGACTGGTTCCACCACGCCAACAACTACGTCGACAGCATAGATCGCGCCGCCGAACGCCTTGCCGTGCGCCTTTCGGGCACCGGCATGTCGCCTACCATGGGCCAGATGGCGGTATGGCTGGAAAGCCGGGGCATCGCGGTGGAGCAAGTCAGCGGCGGCGCGATGCGCAGGTTCGATCCCGAAGCGCGCCGCCTCACCCTCGATCCCAACCAGCCCATCGAATCCGGCCGCTTCCAGATGGCCTACCAGCTCGCCGCCGAGGGCCTGCGCGAGGAAATCGCCGCCATCGTCAGCGAGGCGACGCTGCAGTCCGATGCCGCGCGCCAGTTGCTCACCGTCGGGCTCGGCAACTATGCGGCCGGCGCGCTGATCATGCCCTACGAATGGTTCCGGGCCCGCGCGCGCGAGTTGCGCCACGATATCGACCAGCTGCGCCAGCTGTTCGGCGCCAGTTTCGAGCAGGTCTGCCACCGTCTCTCGACGCTGCAACGCCCGCAGGCGCGCGGAATTCCGATGTTTTTCTGCCGGGTGGACATGGCGGGCAACATCACCAAGCGTCACTCCGCCACCCGCCTGCAGTTCGCCCGCTTTGGCGGCGCCTGCCCGCTATGGGTGGTGCACGAAGCCGTGGCGATTCCCGATCGCATCCACGTGCAGGCCGCCGAAATGCCCGATGGCGTGCGCTATGTCTCGATTGCCAAGGGGCTGGTGAAGCCCTCGGGCAGCTACTACCGCCCGCCGCGCCGCTATGCCGTGGCGTTGGGTTGCGAGGCAGCACTGGCCGACGAGTTCATCTATGCCGACGGGATCAATCTGGCCCGGCCCGAAGCGGTCACCCGCATCGGCATCTCCTGCCGCATCTGCCCGCGCGACAAGTGCGACCAGCGCGCCTTCCCGCCAAGCGACCGCGCGATCGTGGTCGATCCCCACGCGCGCGATCTGGTGCCTTACGGGATTACCGATCTGTAGGTCTTGGCTCAGAGGCAATGGGTCCCGGCCTGCGCCGGGACGACAAAAAGTTACAGATCATCAATAACTTGGCCGTCACCCCGGCGAAGGCCGGGGTCCATGACCTCTCAACACTCAGGCGTTGGGATTGGGCGCGAAGGCGCAGATCTTGTTGCCATCAGGATCGCGCAGATAGGCGCCGTACTGCTGACCGGGCGCATTGACGCGCACGCCGGGCTCACCCTCGCAAGTGCCGCCATTGGCAAGGCCCGCTGCGTGCCAGGCATCGACCACCGAGGAATCCGCAGCCTTGAAGCCAAGCGTGTAGCCGTTCGAGACGGTGTGCGGCTCGCCATTGCCGGGCCTGGCCACGATCAGCGAGCCATTGGCCGAGGGGAATGCGGTGCCGTGCGGCAGCGGAACGGCGGTGGTGTGGCCGAGCGTTTCCATCACCGCGGTGTAGAACTTGCGTGACTTTTCAATGTCATTGGTGCCGAGGAAGGTATGGGTAAACAAGGCTGCTCTCCGTATGGATTGTTATTCAACCGAACTATCTAACCCGCGCCGTCCGAGGGCGTCGAGAGGGAATGCGCTGGCAGAATGAAACGTCAGAACGTCGTCGGGCTTTCCTGCGGCAGATCAGCGCGATGCGCCGCCGCATAGACCTCTGCCGCCTTCATCACGCGCATCATGTTGCCGCTGGCAAGCTTGGCGAGATCGCCCTTCGACCAGCCGCGCCGGGCGAGTTCGGCGAAAAGCGCGGGGTAGGTCGAGACGTCTTCCATACCCGCCACTGTTGCTTCCACGCCATCGAGATCACCGCCGAAGCCGACGTGGTCCGCGCCGATGAATTTCGCAATGTGATCAATATGATCGGCGACATCGCGGACGCTGCCGCGCGGCATCGGGTTGGCCTTGTCCCATGCCGCCATCGCCGCTTTCTCAGCCTCGGGATCGCCGCGATTGAGCGCCTTGGCCCGCGCGGCCTCTGCATCGCGGGCAGCACTCCATTGTCGTGCTGCTTCAACGACATAGGGCGGATAGAAGTTGACCATGACGATCCCGCCCGCCGCGCCGATCTGGCGCAGGGTCTCGTCCGAGACATTGCGGGAATGGTGGTTGATTGCCCTTGCATTCGAATGGCTTACGATCGGCGGCGGACCACCCAGCGCAAGCACGTCACGCATCGTCGCCTCGCTGACGTGGGCGAGGTCCACGAGCATGCCAAGCCTTTGCATTTCCTTGACAACCTGCACTCCGAACGGCGTCAGGCCGTCGTGTTCCGGGGCGTCGGTGGCGCTATCGGCCCAGGCGTTGTTCCTGAAATGCGTCAGCGTCATGTAGCGCGCGCCGAGGCCATACATCTGGCGCAGGACACCCAGCGAGCCGCCGATGGAATGGCCGCCTTCCATGCCGATGAGCGAGGCTATCTTCTTTGATTTCCACGCTTTTTCGACGCAGGCCGTATCGGTGCAGAACTGCATCTCAGCCGGGTGCCGCGCGATCAGGCGTTTCATCACATCGATCTGTTCGAGCGTTGCCTGGACCGCCATCGGCTCAGGCAGATCGGCCGAGACATAGACCGACCAGAACTGCGCGCCGACGCCTCCAGCCCGCAGGCGCGGCAGGTCGGTCATCATGCCCGCGGCACGTGAGTCGTTGAAATCAAAGCCTTCCAGCACGTCCTTGCGGCGTTCGCGGAGCTGTTCCGGGACGTCATTGTGGCCGTCCCAGACCAACGGAGAGGAACTTTCCAACTCTCGCGAACTCTTGGGGGACTCTGCGGCAACTCCCCCGCAACTCCCCCACCACAAGGCCATGCAAACGAGGGGCGAAACGAGGCTTTGGGTCACGCGCATTCCGTCCGCTCCGATCCGGTCAAAGATCCTGAAGTGATCCTATGCGGCAGGCTGTTCCGCCATCACGTCGTCGCCATCGCGCTCGGGCAGCATCAGAAACAGCGCGAGGCTGACAACCGAGCCCATCGCCATGATGATCGACACCGTCAGCAACTGGTCGTCTCCCAACCAGCCAAACAGGGTGCCCGCCAGCAACGGACTTCCCGCAGCGCCCAGCCGCCCCACGCCCAGCGCGAAACCTGTGCCGGTGGCCCGCGCATAAGCCGGGAAGCCCCGCGCAAAGGCGGCATAATAGCCGCTGATCGCCGCATTGGTGAAGAAACCAGCGATCATCGTCGCCCATTGCCACGCATTCAGCGTATCCCGCCCGGTGCCGAACCATGCCACCATCATCGCGCCGATCAGCAACATCAGCGCGGTCGGCCACCTGACCCCCAACCGCGCCATCACGAAGCCGAAAAGCGCGCTGCCCAGGAACCCGCCGATGTTTGCGTATGTCAGCACCGTGGCCGCTTGCGCCGGAGGATAGCCCGGCGGATAATCGGACACGATCTGCACACCAAACTTCAGGATGTAATAGAAAGTGATGCAGTGGAATGTGTAGCCGAACGATAACAGCAGGGTGACCGGGCGCAGTCTGGGGTTGGACAGGATATCGGTTACGCGCGGCTTGGCGGCGCTCGCCACGATCGCCGGCAGATCGCCGATGGCAGGCTTGCCGAAAGCGGCGAGCGTGCGGTTCACGCCCGCGAGATTGCGCTTCGTCGCCAGATAGGCCGCCGTTTCAGGCACCAGCACCAGAATGATGGGGATCAGAACTGCGGTCACCACCGCGCCGAACACGAACACGGCGTGCCAGCTGAACGTGGGTAGCAGCCATTCCGATGCCACGATTCCGCCGACGATCGCGCCCAGCGGATAGCCCGCCACATAAACCGCGATGGAGACCGAGCGCCAACGGCTGTTGGTGCTTTCGGCGACAACCGCGTTGGTGGTGGTGAGCATCCCGCCGATGCCGATGCCGGTGAGGAACCGGTAGGCAACCATCGGCTCAACCGCCGCCGCGATGCTTGCCAGATACATGCCGATCGCCATCAGCACGAGACAGAAAAGCATTGTAAACTTGCGGCCATATCGGTCTGCCGCGCCGCCCAGGAGCACCGAACCGAAGCCCATGCCGATCAGTTCGGCCGAAAGCACCACGCCCAGCGCCGGGCGAGCGATGCCCCAATCGGCGGTGATCCCCGGCGCGGCAAAGGCGCTCGACAGCACGTCAAACCCGTCAAGCGCGTTCAACAGCACCATCAGGACCACCACGATCCACTGGCGAACGCCCATTGGCGTCTGCTCGATCACCTCGCGCGGAGTTTGTGACATGCGGCCCGATTCCTCTCCAGTTACGCTTATTGCTATCTGATATAACTTATTCGTGGATTCTGGAAAGCAGTTCGATGAGCTGCCGCACTTCCTTGTCGGTGAAGCGGCTTTTCACCCAGGCTTCGTGCTCGCCAATGGCCGTCTTGGCACGGGCGAGCATTTCGACGCCCTGCGGTTCAAGGAACAGCGCCTGCTTGCGCCCATCCTTGGGCGACCGGTCCCGGCGCAGGAAGTGCTTGGCCTGCAAGCGGTTGATGATCGCCATCGTCGTGGCCCGGTCCATGCGCAGGCGCTGCGCCAGATCGGTCTGCGCGATGCCGGGATGATCGTCGACCAGCCAGAGCACCGAGACCTGCTTCTGCGTGAGATCGAGATCGGTGAAGGTTTCGGTGAAATGCCGAAGGCACGCACCGTGCGCGAGGCGGATGTGGAATCCGAGAATGTCGTTGATAGCGCCGACGTCATCCTCATCGGTGTGGCCGACGGGCGCGATGGCGTCGGCGAATTTGTCCTTGATCAATGCCCTGCCCCCAACGAATGCGCTTGTCTAATTGTTAGCAATACATACAATATCGCGAGGAGGATGCCATGGCTCAATTTCCGAACACCCCCAGCTTCACGGGATTCAACACGCCATCGCGGATTGAGGCGGACATTGCCGACCTCGCGCACGAGGGCACGATTCCGCAAGGATTAAACGGCGCATTCTATCGCGTCCAGCCCGACCCGCAGTTTCCTCCGCGCCTGGCCGATGACATCGCCTTCAATGGCGACGGCATGATCACCCGATTCCACATCCACGACGGCCAGGTGGACTTCCGCCAGCGCTGGGCGAAGACCGACAAGTGGAAGCTGGAAAACGCCGCCGGAAAGGCCCTTTTCGGCGCCTATCGCAATCCGCTGACCGACGATGACGCGGTGAAGGGCGAGATCCGATCCACAGCCAATACCAATGCCTTCATCTTCGGCGGCAAGCTCTGGGCGATGAAGGAAGATTCCCCTGCCCTCGTCATGGACCCGGCGACGATGGAGACTTTCGGGTTCGAGAAGTTCGGCGGCAAGATGACCGGCCAGACCTTCACCGCGCATCCCAAGGTCGACCCTGTGACCGGCAACATGGTCGCCATCGGCTATGCCGCGAGCGGACTGTGCACCGACGACGTGACCTACATGGAAGTGAGCCCGACAGGCGACCTGATCCGCGAGGTTTGGTTCAAAGTGCCCTACTACTGCATGATGCACGATTTCGGCATTACCGAGGATTACCTCGTGCTGCACATCGTGCCTTCGATCGGCAGCTGGGAGCGGCTGGAAAAGGGCATGCCGCACTTCGGCTTCGACACGACCAAGCCGGTTCACCTTGGCATCATCCCGCGCCGCGACGGGGTGCGACAGGAGGACATCCGCTGGTTCACCCGTGACAACTGCTTTGCCAGCCACGTGCTCAACGCCTGGCAGGAGGGCACCAAGGTCCACTTCGTGACCTGCGAGGCGAAGAACAACATGTTCCCGTTCTTCCCCGACGTCCATGGCGCGCCGTTCAACGGCATGGAAGCGATGAGCTACCCGACCGACTGGGTGGTGGACATGGCCAGCAACGGCGAGGACTTTGCCGAGATCGTAAAGCTATCGGACACGATGGGCGAATTCCCGCGTATTGACGACCGCTTTACCGGACAGAAAACACGCTACGGCTGGTTCCTCGAGATGGACGTAAAGCGCCCGGTGGAGCTGCGCGGCGGCAGCGCGGGCGGGCTGCTGATGAACTGCCTGTTCCACAAGGACTTCGAGACGGGCCGCGAGCAGCACTGGTGGTGCGGGCCGGTGTCGAGCCTTCAGGAGCCGTGCTTCGTGCCGCGCTCCAAGGATGCCCCCGAAGGCGATGGCTGGATCGTGCAGGTGTGCAACCGGCTTGAAGATCACCGCAGCGACCTGCTGATCTTCGACGCGCTCGACATCGAGAAAGGCCCGGTGGCGACCGTCAACATCCCCATCCGCCTGCGCTTCGGCCTGCACGGCAACTGGGCCAACGCGGATGAGATCGGGCTGCTGGAAAAGGACCTGGCGGCATGATCCAGCCTGGGCTCGAGTTCGTCTATGAGGCCACGGGCGAACTTGAGCCGCCGGTGGCGATTGGCGAGACTTTTGACGGGACGCGGCGGATCATTCCGATTGTCGGCGGCGGGCGTGTCGAGGGGCCGTTGATCAAGGGCAAGCTGATCGGCAATGCGGCGGACTGGCAGGTGATGCGGCCCGACGGGGTGACCGTGGCCGATGCGATCTATGCGCTGGAGACCGATGACGGGGTGGTGATCCAGATCCGCAACCGCGGGCTGCGGCACGGGCCTCCCGAGGTCATGCAGCGGCTGGCTTCGGGGCAGGAGGTCGATCCTGCGGAATACTACTTCCGCACGGTGCCCGAATTCATCGCGCCCAAGGGGAAGTATGACTGGATGAACCGGTCGATCTTCGTTTGCTCGGGCGCGCGCTATCCGCTGGGGATCAAGCTGTGGGTCTGGCGGGTGACTTGAGCGAACCTTGCACCCCCGCGAAAGCGGGGGTCTCCATCGGTTTGCGCTCACGTTCCGCAACAACAACGAGGCCCCCGCCTTCGCGGGGGCGCAGATATGCTAGGCAGCCCGCTCCAGCAATGCCGCCTCGTCCCGCTCGGCGCGCTTGGCGATGATCAGCATCAGGACCACGATCGGGATCGCCACGGTGTTGATCGAGAGCATCGCCGTGCGCAGGGAGCCGGTGGCGTCTGACAGGAGGCCCACCACGTAAGGGCCGATGCCCATGCCAAGGATGGTCATGACCAGCAGATAGAGGCTGGAGGTGAGGCCTCGCATGCGCGGCAGGACCTGATCGTACATGATCGCATAGAGCGGGGGCAGCCAGCCGGTGAGGATGAAGCTGTAGATCAGGAAGCGGGCGTAGAAGCTGCCGGGATCGGCGGCGTAGTAGACCCAGAACGACATGATCGGCGAGATGCCCATGGCAAAGAGCGCCACCCATGCGCGCCCTGCTCCGGGGAAGCGCTGTTGCAGCCAGTCGGACAGCGGGCCCCAGACGAGCGGTCCGACGATGCCCATGCCGGCCGACAGCAGGCCGAACTGCAGCGCGGTCTCCTGCATCGTCAACCCGTAGCTGCGGATCAGGAAGCTGGGGTTGAAGGCCATCATGCCGTAGTTCAGCACCGACTGCAGCGTGCCGACCGCCATGCACATCATCACTGTGGGCGAGCGCGAGATGACGCGGAAGGCCTGCGCGTCGCCGAGCTTCATCCCTTGCATCAGGTTGACGATGACGAAGACGCCGAGGCCGATCACGCTCCATTGCAGGGCGTGAGGATTGATCGACAGGCCCCCGAGTACCATCGCAGGCTTGGGGCTGATCGCGTTGCTGAGCTGCGTGAGCGCGTAAGCGGCAGTCGCGATGAGCGCGAGCGCGAGCAGGTTGCCGCGCACCATGGCGGGGCTGGCGCCCCTGCCCTTCATGCCGATCCAGTGGAAACCGGGGGTGACCGAGCCGAGCAGGGCTAGGCTCTTGCGGAAGGGGTTGGCTTCGGGCGCGGTTTCGATGCCGTCCATCTGGCCGCGCGTGGGCTCCTTCAGAAACCACAGGAACGCGGCGAGGACGAAGCCGGGGGTGGCGGCGACGAGGAAGGCGAACTGCCAGCCCTTGAGGCCTCCTGCGGCGTGGTGGGCATCCCACCAGCCTGCAGCGACGCCGCCCAGCACCAGCGATCCGCCAAGGCCCAGCGCGATGGCCGAGGCCATGACCGACATGACAAAGCCACGCCGGTGCTTGGGCCAGAAATCATAGAGCAGCGAGGTGCCTGCAGGCGACGTTGCCGCCTCGCCGATGCCGACGCCGAGGCGCGACAGGGCGAGCATGGAGAAGCTGCTGGCAAAGCCTGCAAGGCCTGTAGCAGCAGACCAGAACAGCAGGCTGATCGCCAGCAGGCGGGTGCGGATCCAGCCATCCGCGAGGCGCCCCACGGGAAGCGAGAACAGCGCGTAGAACAGCGCGAAGACGGTGCCGTAAAGCAGGCCCATCTCGGCATCGCCAATGGCCAGATCCTTCTTGATCGCCGGGGCGAGGATCGCGAGGATCTGGCGATCGAGCAGGCTCATCGCATTGGTCAGCGCGACGAGGATCAGCGCGTACCATGCGCCGGGTGCCAGGCTACGGCGCGGTTCTGTGGTCATTGGCTCTCCCTCCGGGCGCGGGTCAAAGCTTGAACCACTTCTCCGCATTCGTCTGGAAGAACTTCTTCTTGGTTTCCGCGCTCATGTCCATGGCGTCCATCGCTCGGACTTCGTCGGCGACGTACTGGTAGGGGTAGTCCATCGCGTACATCACGCGGTCCTCGCCCATGACCTGCTGGCAGAACTTGATCGCCGGTTCCCACGCCACGCCCGAATTGGTGACCAGGACGTTGGACTGGAGGTAGCCCGCGATGGTCTTCTTGAGCGGCTTCATGCGCTCGTAGCGCTGCGAGCGGACGCCGGCCTGGTGCATGTAATCGAGGCGGTAGAGCCAGTAGGGCAGCGCTTCGCCCATGTGGCCGACCATGATCTGCAAGCTGGGGTACTTGTCGAAGATGCCGATGGTGATGAGGCGCAGCAGGTGCATGCCCGTCTCGACGCCGAAGCCGAAGATCGCGCCATCGAGCCCGGCATCGAGCATCGGGCCGATCATCGAATCCGGCGAAGTGGCGGGGTGGATGTAGAGCGGCTGGTCAACCTCGACGAGGGCGCGGAAGATCGGGTCGAAGAATTCCTCGTCGAGATAGCGGCCTTGCGTGTGGCTGTTGATCTGGATGCCCTTGAAGCCCAGTTCCCTGGCGCCGCGATGGATTTCACGGGCCGACCATTCGGGGTCCTGCGGGGCCACGGTGCCCATGCCAATGTAGCGATCCGGATGCTTTTCGCAGGCGGCGGCGAGTGTGTCGTTGGCGCGGGTGGCGAGGGTTTTCGCTTCCTCGACGTCGAGCAGTGGTTGCACCCCGGGCGAGGTCAGCGCGAGGATTGCCTTGTCAATGCCGGTCGAATCCATGTCGGCGATGCGGCGATCGCCAAGGTCAAGCAGACGATCCATGATAAGTGTCGCGCGTTCCGAAGGCGATTGCGCATAGAAGCCCCAGAGCGAAACCATGCCCTTGTCGGCGGTGCCATCGCGGATCATGCGCAAGTAGACGTCGATGATCTCGCGTGTGGCGAAGGCTTCCTCGGTGGCGATGCGCAGGTAGCCTTGGCTCCCGCCAGTTTTCAGTTCTTGCGTCATTTTCTCTCCGATCCTCGCCACATACCTAGCGCTTGCGGAAGGTGCCCCTCCCCCATGCTTCGCATGGTCCCCCTCCCCGTGCCGGGGAGGAATGAAATTCAGCCCTCGTGCACGGCCTTGGTGACCATGCAGGCGAGGACGCCTTCGGGGCCGTCTTCGGCGCCGTGGCCGGACCACTTGACGCCGCCGAAGGGGGAATCCGCGCCGCCGATCATGGTGGAGTTGAGGCCGAGCATGCCGGTCTCGATATCGTGGGCGAGACGCTTCTGGCGGGCGGCGCTGTCGGTCCAGGCGTAGGCGGCGAGGCCATAAGGCAGACGGTTGGCTTCGGCGATCATCGCGTCTTCGCCGCTGAACGGGTTGATCAGGGCGACGGGGCCGAAGGGCTCCTCGTTCATGATCGTGGCATCGAGCGGGACTTCGGACAGGACGGTGGGGGCGTAGAAGTACCCGGCGTTGCCGATACGCTCACCGCCGGTGTGGAGGCGTGCGCCGCGCGTGACGGCATCGCCGATCAGGCGGTCCATTGCCTCGGGACGGCGGGGGTTGGCCATCGGACCCATCTGCGAGCCGTCTTCCAGACCGTTGCCGACCTTGATCCGGCCCACGCGCTCGGCAAAGCCATCGCGGAAGCGTTCGAAGACGTTTTCCTCGACGATGAAGCGGGTGGGCGAGACGCAGACCTGGCCTGCATTGCGGTACTTCGACGCGGCCATCGTATCGAGGGCCTTGTCGATATCGGCATCGCCGAAGATCAATACCGGGCCGTGGCCGCCCAGTTCCATCGTGGTGCGCAGCATGTTGTCGGCGGCAAGGCGCATGAGGTGCTTGCCGACGACGGTCGAGCCGGTGAACGACAGCTTGCGGATGACGGGCGAGCCAAGCAGGTGGCGGCTAACTTCATCGGGCACGCCGAACACGGCTTGCGCGACTTCCTTTGGCAGCCCGGCATCGAGCAGGCACTGGAGCACGCCAAGCGCCGAGGCGGGCGTTTCCTCCGCTGCCTTGAGGATGACCGAGCATCCGGCGGCGATGGGCGCGCCAAGCTTGCGTCCCGGATTGCCGAGCGGGAAGTTCCATGGCGCAAAGGCGGCGACGGGGCCGACCGGTTCGTGCGTGATGGTGCTGCGTTGTCCGGCGGGGCGGACGAGCGTGCGGCCATAGATGCGGAAGACTTCGCCCGCGTAGAAGTTGAACAGGCCGACGTTCATCATGACTTCGATCCGCGCCTCGGGAAGGGTCTTGCCCTCTTCCATCGTGGCGATGCGGGCGAGATCCTCCTGCCGCTCCATCATCAGGCGCGCTGCGCCTTGCAGCACGGCGGCGCGCTGCTGGGGCGTGCTGGTCCGCCAGATGCGGAAGCCCTTCGCCGCGACTTCGAGCGCGCGGTCGAGATCGGCGGCTTCGGCCAGCGGCAGTTCGCCAATGGTCTCGCCCGTGGCGGGATTGACGACGGCGTGGGTGCGCCGGCCTGCGCCGCTCACGCGCTCGCCGTCGATGATCATGTGAAGCGTGGGATAGGTGGTCATTTTCATTCCAGTGCTGCCGACGGGAGCCGGGAGGAAGTGGCTCCCGCCAGCATTCGTTTAGCCGCGCGCGTTCTCGCGGTCGATGTCGCCCTGCCAGCGCTGGGCGACCATTTCCTCGCCCGTCACCGGGTGCTTCATGTGGAAGGCGTTGAGCTTGTGCGTGGGCCACAGCCAGTGGTCCTTGATCAGCTCGTCCGGGCCGGTCGGATCTTCGGGATAGGTGACCTTGGGGAACGGCACGTATTCGTGCGGGGTGTGGGCCCAGCCGTGTTCGAAATCGGCGTGCCAGATCGGCATGTAGTTGAGGATATGCATCCGCCACACGCCGTCCACCTTCTTGTAGGTGTTCTCGTAGATGCCGCCTTCCCACCACTGGCGCGCCTTGAGGTGCGGGGCATCGCCTTCGTAGTCCTTGTGGCGCCCTGCCTGCATCATCGAGCGCGCGCGACCAAAGGCGATTTCGCCGCCGGGCTGGACGTTGATGATGTCCTGCAGCTGCGGGTGATCGAGCAGGAAGCCGTCGATCGGGCCGTTGTTGCCGTATGTGAAGCGCTTCTGGAAGCGTTCGACGTAGAGGCGGCGCACGCCTTCCTTGCCCTTCCAGACGCCGCCGAAGAAGCGCACTTCGCCGTCGTCGGTGAACAGGTCCACCGTCTCGTTATACATGCACTTGTCGATCAGGTAGCCGTAGAGGTGCTGCAGCTTGCGGATATCAAGCTCGTCCTCGCGGACGGTGAGGCGCTTTTCGAGATCGGCAAGGCGGCTTTCGAGCGCGGCAATCTGGCTGCTATCGGACACGTTCAACTCCCATGTATTTTGCCAATTTATTTGTAAGTCTTACTAACAATCTGGCCAAGTCGAACGACGCTGTCAACGCCCCTCGGCTTCAAGCCGTTCAACTTCCTCGCGATAGGGCTTGATCGCCCGGAACATGAGGAAGGTGGCGAGCGGCATGAGCACGCTGGCGGTGATCAGCATCGCTTTCCAAAGCTGCGTGGGATCACCGATCAGCACATCCTGCACCTTGCCGACGACGTAGCTGCCCATCGCGCCGAAGAAGGTGAACATGAACAGGTAGAAGGCGGTGACCTGCCCGCGCATGTCGTTGGGCGCGACGCGCTGTACGGCGGCGTTCTGCGGCACGGCCCCTGCTATGCCGAACATGCCCGAGAAGCCGAACATGATCAGCGAGCCCCATGCAGTGGGCATCAGGATGGCAGTGATCGTACAGACGGTGACACCGGCGGCGCAGCATGTTGCGGCGCGGACGTTGGCGTCCTTGTAGCGCTTGGCCAGCCATTCGACGAAGATACCGCCGAGCAAGAGGCCCGAAAGCGAGGCGACGAGGATCGTGCCGCCAAGCGCTGCGCCGATCTGCCCCTCGTTCCAGCCGAAGGTGCGGACCATGAACGGCACGCGCCAGAACTGCAGGCCGAAGGTCTCGATGGCGCTGAGCGCGAGGGCTCCGAACAGCGGGTAATAGACGCGCGGCTTGGCGTTGATCGCGCGGAAGGCATCGAGGCCCATGAAGGTCAGCACCTTGCGGCCGAACGATGCGTCCTTGGGCACTTGCGGGCCATCAGCAGCAGGCGCGAGGCGCGGCGGCTCCTTCACGGTGAGGAACAGCAGGCCGACCAGCAGCGAGGGGATGCCCATGAACACGAGAATCCACTGCCAGCCGAGGATCGTCAGCGGCCCAAGGTGCGTCGGCCCCCAGGACGCGGTCATCATCACCAGCATGCCGCCGATCAGCGGGCCAAGGGTGGTGCCGCCGATGAAGCCGAACTGCAGCAGGGCGAAAGCGCGGGTCAGCTTTTTCGGCGGAAAGGCGTCTGCCAGCAGCGAATAGGACGCGGGTGCGTGGGCGGAGCCACCAGCCGCAAGAAACACGCGGCTGCCGACGAACTGGCCGAAGCTCTGGGCAAGGCCTCCCGCCGAGATGATCACGCCGACCAGCGCCGCCCCTGCCCCCAGCACGTACTTGCGCGGATAGATGTCCGCTAGGCGCGCCAGGGGAATGCCGACGAAGAAGTAGCAGATGATGCTGGCGGGCCCGGCGAGGAAGCCGAGCTGCGAATCGGTGAGGCCGAAATCGTGCTTGATCCGCTCGGCCAGCATGCCGAAGGTCACGGCATCGAAGAAGGTGAGGAAGGTGGCGAGGATGATAACGGTCAGCGCCCAATAGGCGGCGCCCGCCGGGTGGGATTCGCGCTCGTGCACGGCGTTCCGATCGGGATTTGCGGCCAGTTCCGCTGGCGCGACGACACCTGCCATGACTTCTCCTCTCCTGCCGCGCCCTGCCCTTTGACGGACCTTTTCGAAGCGGCGATATTGTTAGTCTTGCATACAATTCTCTGCTGGTGAATACAAAAGGCGAAAAATGATTCCCGCTCCCGTTCAAGGGATGACGGACAGGCAAGAATGGAGAGGCAAATGCAGAACCTGCCGGGCAAGACGGCTTTCGTGACGGGCGGCGCCAGCGGCATCGGTCTTGGCATCGCCAAGGCGCTGCTGGGCGCAGGGATGAACGTGACCATCGCCGACATCCGGCAGGATCACCTCGATTCCGCGGTCGAGGAGCTGGCGGGCGGCGACCGCGTGCTGGCGGTCAAACTCGACGTGACCAACCGCGAGCAGTTTGCAGCTGTGGCCGATGCGGTCGAGGCGAAGTTCGGCAAGATTCACATCCTCGTGAACAACGCAGGCGTCGCCGTGGTCGGGCCAATCGAGCTTGCGACCTTTGCCGATTGGGACTGGGTCATGGGCGTGAACGTTGGCGGCACGATCAACGGCATCGTCACCATGCTGCCGCGCATCTTGGCGCACGGCGAAGGCGGGCACATCGTGTGCACCGCATCGATGAGCGCGCTGGTGCCGGTGGGAATGACCACGATCTATTCCTCGGGCAAGGCGGCGGTCACTTCTATGATGGAATGCATGCGCCCAGAACTCGAACCGCGCGGCGTGATCTGCAGCGCCTTTTGCCCCGGCGCAGTGCAATCGAACATTGCCGATGCTGCCAAGACCCGGCCTGCAGACCTTGCCGACACCGGCTATGCCGAGGCCGACAAGCGCCGCGCATCGGGCGGCAACTTCATGCACCTCTACCAGACCAAGGAGCAGGTGGGCGAGCGCGTGCTGGAAGGCATTCTCAATGACGAACTCTACATCCTCACCCACTCCGAATTCCTGACCGGCGTGGAGGAGCGCGGCCTTGCAACCACCGCGGCGGTGCAGACCCACCTGCCCGAGAACCCGGAGTACAAGGAAACCTTCGCCATGCTGTTCCGCAACCCGGCGATCACCGCAGAGATCGCGCGGCAGAACAAGCTGAAAGAGGCGCGCGGCGCATGAAGAACTTTGCAGGACGCACCGCCTTCGTGACCGGAGGCGCGAACGGCGTGGGCATCGGGCTGGTCCGCCAGCTGCTGAACGAGGGATGCAAGGTTGCCATTGCCGACATCCGGCAGGATTCGATCGACAAGGCGCTGGCATCGCTCGACAATCGTGAAGTGATGGGCGTGCAGCTCGACGTGGCCAGCCGCGATGGTTTCAAGGCGGCGGCGGACGAGGTGGAAGCCCAGTTTGGCCCGGTTTCGATCCTGTGCAACAATGCGGGCGTGAACCTGTTCCAGCCGATCGAGGAAAGCTCCTATGACGACTGGGACTGGCTGATGGGCGTCAACCTCCACGGTGTGATCAACGGGGTGATGACGTTCGTTCCGCGCATGGTCGAGCGCGTGAAGGCGGGCGAGCAGAAGGGCGGGCACGTGGTCAACACCGCGTCGATGGCGGCCTTCCTCGCCGCGGGCAGTCCCGGCATCTACAACACCACCAAGTTCGCGGTGCGCGGGCTTTCGGAATCGCTGCACTATTCGCTGCTGAAGTACGAGATCGGCGTCTCGGTGCTCTGCCCCGGCCTGGTGAAGAGCTACATCTATGCCAGCGACGACGTGCGGCCCGATGCCTTGAAGGGGGCGATGAAGCCGGTCGATCCGAGCGCGGTGGAGCGGCTGCAGGGGCTGCACGAATTCGGCATGGAGCCCGACGTGATCGGCGCCCGGGTGATCGAGGCGATGAAGGCCAACCGCCTGCACATCTTCTCGCACCCCGACCACAAGCAGGAAATGCGCGAGATCTTCGACGAGATCATCGCCGAGTATCAGGACTACCCGAAGGACCCCGGGTTCGACCGCCGCGTGGCGTTCGAGAAGTTCCGGGCGGACAGCTTTGCCGAGGCGCGACGGCAGTCAAGGGCTGCGGATTTTTGAGGGGCTGCGTTTGTGCCCACCCCTGCCCCCTCCCGCTTGCGGGAGGGGAATGAGAGCGCTGTCTTTGCCCTCCCGCAAGCGGGAGGACCGCGAGACTTAGCGAGCCGAAGGCGAGCTTAGTCGCAGCGGGGTGGGCAGCCCGCGCCGCTCAAGCGACGTCGCGCAGGGCCTCGACGAACTTGTCGATGTTGCCGGTGGTCAGACCCGCAATGTTGATGCGGCCGGAGCCTGCCATGTAGACGCCATGCTTTTCGCGGATGGCGAGGATCTGCTCGCCGTTCAGCGGCAGCATCGAGAACAGGCCGTTCTGCACGCCCAGCGGGGCCATGTTGATCGGGCCGACTTGCTGCGCGGCGGCGAGGCGATCACGGACCCAGCGCATGCGGTCGCGCATCTCGTCGAGCTCGGCCAGCCACAATGCGGTGAGGCTTTCGTCGGCGAGGATCAGGCGGACCGCAGCCGCGCCATGGTCAGGCGGCATCGACCACGATGCGCGGGCGATGGTTGCGCCGTTGGCCATGGCGTTGGCGAGCGCGGTGGCATCCGAAGTCACCGCATAGAACGCGCCGACGCGGTCACGATAGAGGCCGAAGTTCTTGTCGCACGAATAGGCCACCAGCGCTTCGGGCGCGAGGCTGAGCACCTTGCGCAGGCCATAGGCATCGGCTTCCATGCCAGCGCCAAGGCCTTGATAGGCAAGGTCGAGGATCGGCAGGACCTGGCGCTCGACCAGCAGCGGGGCGATTTCGTCCCACTGGGCTTCGGTGTAATCGACGCCGGTCGGGTTGTGGCAGCAGCCGTGGAGCAGCACGGCATCGCCGGCCTCGGCCCCTGCCAGCGCGGTCTTCAGCGCTTCGAGATCGGCAAAGCCATCGGCGGTCATGTGGCTGAAGGTCTTCAGTTCCATGCCGGCAGCCGCGATGATCTGCGCGTGGTTGGGCCACGAAGGCGTGCCCATCCACACGCGCTTGACGCCCGAGCGCTTGGCAACCTCTATGGCGAGGCGCACCGCGCCGGTGCCGCCGGGGGCCTGCATGCCTTCCACCTTCGAACGGTCGAAGTCCTTGCCGAAGACGTAGGGGATCAACGCGTGGACGAAGCCCATGTCGCCTTCGGGGCCGAGGTAGGCCTTGGAATCCTGCGTTTCGAGAAGCTTCGCCTCGGCGGCCTTGATCGCCTTGAACACCGGCGTGTCGCCTTCCGAGGTGCGATAGACGCCGACGCCGAGGTCGATCTTGTCGGCACGCGGATCGGCGTTGTGGAGCTTGATCAGCGCCAGCAAGGCATCAGCGGGCTGCGCGGCAAGATTTTCGAGCATGGTTCTCAGGCCTTCCATCCGGGGAGCGAATTGCGGCGGCTCCATGCCGCCGGAAGGCCGCGGGGGCAACCCCCGCATTTCAATTACAAGGTATGCGGGGGGCAATTTGCACGGTTGTTGCGCAAAACCCTCAGAGCGGGAACCAGTTCTGCTTGCGCGAGAACTTCATGTAGCCCCCGTTGATGCCAAGCCGCAGGCCCGCACCCGAGCGGACGGGAATCAGCACCGTATCGCCCTTGCGCAAGTAGCTCACGTGGAATCCGCCGACGAGGTAGGCCTGCCCCTCGCCCGCCGGGAAACGCTTGTAGAGCTCCTCGCTGTCGAACAGGTTGTAGACGAGCACGAAGGTGCTGGCGGCATTGGCGCCTGCGTCGAAGCCGATCGACGGGCCGGTCCAGTAGACCGGGCGCTCGCCTTCGACCTTGTGATGCAGCGTGCCCGAACCATAACGCAGGCCGACGACCAGCGCACCGCCCGCCTCGCGACCGACGATGTAGGCATTGGGTTCGCCCTGCTTCTTGAGCAGATCCCTGATCAGGTCGGCAAGCCCGGCGGCACCCTTGCCGAACACGCCTTCGGCAGCGCCGATCAGGTCGTCGTCCTTGTAGGTCGTGCCTGCGGCGGCCTTGGTGGCAGGCGGCGTTGCGGCGGGGGCTGGAGCCGTCGTGGCCGAAGGCGGCGGTGCGTCTGCGGGGAGCGCGGGGAGGCTACCCGCCTCGGCTCCAGCCGGGCTGGCAGCGGGGGACTGCGAGGGCGTCTGCGCGGGCTGCGCGGGCATTGCGCCGGGGGTGAGATCACCATCGATCACGGCGTTCGGGTCGACGGTCTGGACTTGCGCCGAAACGCCTGTCGCGGCCACGGACAGACAGGCCGTCATGCCGATGGCAAAGCGGCGACCGAGCACGCGTGCGTGATAAACCAGTGTCGTCATAGTCCTGTCCGTCCGATCCCTGCGCAATGCGCGCGCCCCTGCCACGCCACCAGAATCCAAGGCTGGCCTGCGGACAATGAACCGGCGATGAGCCGAGTCGGAAACGCGCCAAAGCGTCGCGAGGAACAGATTTCCACCCATGCGCATTTTTGCCGCGCAAGCCCTTGCCGCCCCCCACAACCCTCGTTATAGCGCCCCCTCGCCGCTGCGATCCGGAGACGTGGGTGAGTGGCTGAAACCAACGGTTTGCTAAACCGTCGTACTGGTAAATCCGGTACCGAGGGTTCGAATCCCTCCGTCTCCGCCACTGCGCCTTGATTTTCCTTGATAAAATTCAAGCAAGGCTGGTGGTTCCCATAACCGCTCCCCGATAGCGCGCTTGCTTGAAGCCGAACGCCACGGGACAATTACGCTCGAAAGGCGTTGGCCACACCTCCTAGCCGCAGTTAATGCCATGACGGTCACTCAAGAGGGGTTCGCATTCGGGCGGCGACGCCAAATGCTGGGAACAGGGCACACACCCTACGCGACAAATCGCGGCTGGAAATGTCTGAATTATGCGGGTTTCGAGCGGTGGCAGCTTCTTAGTCGAAAATGACTAACGACTTGGATTCGACCAAGAGGGCCGTTTTCTGAGGGTTTGCGGCAAATCACTTGCGGGGCAATTTCAGGAATTGTGCTTTCCCACATAAATGCGCGAAGATGGCCGCCGACCGCAGGTTTCGGGGGATAGTGGCGTGAGTAGTTGGCAGTTCGTCGCGTTGGCGGCAATGATCGCGGTCTATGGTGGAATGGTCCTAGACCGGCTTCCAAAGCCCAAAAGGCATAGGGACTACACCTTCGAGCTTCCCGACGATTACGTCACCTTCCGGATTGAAACGATCCTTGAAGATGAGTTCAAAGTTGCATTCATTGACGATTGGGACGTGGGACGCACCTTTGCTCTGTATGGCTCTGTCATCCCCGCCGACGATCAGAAAACGAGCGCTCCACCGGAGTTCGGAAAGCGGATTGGTGTGAAGATTGGCGCAATGCCCGAATGGTTCCAATCATCGCGGATCGGCGGCATCAGGACGTATGATCGCGGCGGCTGCGAATGCTTCATAGGGTTGCCCTACCAACTAGCACGCCACGCATTGGAGGAGGTTCGCCGTGATCCAGAACAACTCGTCACGTTGGGCTACAAGCGAGTGACCGGGAAAGACGGAAAGACGGCATTCCCGATTTACAGCTTTGAACTTACGAAACCTCTAGATTAGCGCACCAGCCGCGCAATCTCCCTAAGGTATCGAGCCGCGGTCATCGCCCTGGCTGAGCGCCCGCCATGCTTCCGGGCGTTGGTATTGCCCTCAGGCGCACCCGGATTCGTGCCCCCGTGCATACGGCACCGCTTCCGCCCCTTCACGGCTGGGGATTGGCACGCCATTCCCGAACGGGTCCGCGCCAAGCAGCGCGGGGCCGATGCCAGCCGCTCCGGTTGCATGGGATTGATCGTCAATTTTTCCATTTTCCTTCCCCCCGGTGTGGACGTTTTCGGCAATGACGGCTTGCCCGCCGCGATTATCGACGTGGACGTGTCGCACGACCTGTTCCCCGCCGCGACGCATCCGAGCCAGCGTTTCCATTTGCCCCTGAGAGGTGCGCAGCAGCTTTGTGGCGAGGTTGCCAAACATCTGCGCAGTCGGCACCCATTCCGCTGATCCAAGCTGGCTGAGTGCCCGGATTGCCGCGTCATGCGTGACATACATTTGCACCAGCAACAGCGCCTCCGCCTGATCGCGCGGGGCCATGCTTTCGATGAACGACAGCGCAGCGTTGTAGCGGTCGGCATTGTCCGCGCCGACTGAGCCAAGGTATTTCAGCAGTTCATTGGCGCGGGCGTTCACCGGGTCCATCGAAACCGCCGCGAACGTCTTTTGCAGCTTGAGCAAGCCGTGTGCCTCACATTTCCCGGCGATGCCGATGGACATTCCACCTTCCGGCTTGCGCGTGAGCGTGACCTTGACCGGTTGGCGTTGCTTTCGCTGCTCAATGGCAATCTCTGCCAGTTCGGTTTGCTGTTCCTTGCTCATTTCATCCCAGCCGGGGATGCTTTTCGCCAGCGTGTCCTTGGCTTCCTCCGCCGTGCCCGATTCCGGCACTGCAATCTCAATCCTATATTCCTTGGTCGGGTCTTTCGATCCGGTTGCCTTCCGGCTTGCCGGTTTGGTTTTGGTATTCTTCGCCGTCATATCCGCACCTTTGATTTAGGCTCTAAACCTCCACTCACCCGCACCCGCACCACCTGCACTCCCTATAAGGGAAGTGCGGAAGGTGCGGACGGGTTCAGCACGGGTCGCCAGCCGCACTTTCCGCACTTTCCGCACCGCACTTTTCAGGGTGCGGGTAACTCACCTGAGCCGGGTCCACGGGATCACCGACCACGACGAACGGACGTTCATCGCCGTTCTTGTCGGGCAGGTTTTCCACCTTGAGCGCGCCGTTGCGCTTCCACGTCTTGAGGATCGCCTTGATGCGGGCCTTGTCCTTGTCGACAGAAAGCCCGGCGACCTGAGCGACCACATGGCCGACCCAATCCTTGGCCTGTGCACTGTCCCGCCACCGGCCAGCCGCGACGCGCAATTGCACTTGGTAGAGGTGCCACGTGTTCAGCCCGTGGAACACGTCCGGCTTTTCCCAGAGGCAGGCGACGCCGACATAATCGGCAGGCTCGCTGCCGTCGCCGTTATCGAGGCACTGACTTTCCAGCTTGATCCACGTTGCCGCATCCGGGGGAGCGCGATTTGCCTTGCCGGTATCGACGCGCACCAGCGAGCGGCGAAGCGCAGGATCGGTAATGCCCAGTTCCTCGGCCTCGGCCTGGCTCATCGCATTGAGCGGCAGCACGACGCGGGCAGCATCGCGCAAGGCGACCGCGCCGCGCCCGTCCTCCGCCGTTACCTCGCGCCCGCCCAGCTTCTTGGTATGGTGCACCAGCACGACCGCGCAGCCGGTTTCCTGAGCCAGCCGCTTCCACCGCTTGGCGATGGCGTCGATTGCCTCATTGCTACTTTCACGCACGGTATGGCTGGACACGAACGGGTCCACGATCACCACCGAGATTGCCCGGTCCCGCACCGTCGCCGCCACCTGAGCAAACACGCCCTCGGCAATAGCGAAGCCGTCGCGATCCTCGGTTGCCGTGCAGAGCGGCTGGACCAGCCCGCTATCGACACAAAGCCGGTTTCGGCAGTCGTCCGGCACTATACCGTGGAACAGGCAGGCAGCCGACACTTGCCGGTCCAGCTCGTCTTGCGAATCCTCAAGGTTGTAGATCCATGCAGATTGCGGGCCGCGCGGGAGTGGCTTGCCAAGCAACGGTTGCCCGGATGCAAGCGACAGCGCCAGCGCGGTGCCAATCGTGCTCTTGCCAGTCCCACCGGGCGCAATGATCGCCGTCACCTCACCCCTTAGCAGCCAATGGCCAAGCAGCCATTGCCGGGTTGGCAGCGAACGGGGATCAGGCCAGCGGTATGGCGTGGCGCGAATGGCCGTGCCGGTATGCGTGGCACCGGCAATGCGGCTGGCCACGTCATCGGGTTCCATATCGGCAAAGTCCATGGGAGCGGTCGCGCTATGCATGGCCAACACTCCCGGCCTGAGCGATCCGGGCCACGGCCTCGGCAGGCGCAATATCCGCAAAATCGGTTCCTGAGTCCGCTGAGCGCGTTTCTGGCCCAAGGGGCAGCGGAGTGGCCAGAAGCGCCCCAATGGACTCAGCGGCCCTCTGAGCGGCATTCAGCCCGATATTCTCCGATAGGTGACGGTCATCGTCCGCCGCGACGATCAGCGTCCGGCTGGGGAACCGCTTGCGCATGGCGCGGGCAACGGTTTCGAGGTTCCGGGCGGACATAGCGGCGACAACGCCGTGCCCGGTCGCATGGTGGACCGCTGCCATGGTGGCGAAGCCTTCCCCGATGACCAGTGGCCCAGCCGATGGCCTGCCATCCTGCACGAACGCGCCGTGCGACCAGAACATGCCTTCGGTGCGCCCGCCGGACAGGAACAGCTTGCGCCCGTCCGGATAGATGCGCTGGACGTTCCACAGGCGGAAACCGCAATCGACCATCGGGACAAGCAGGACGTCACCATGCTGCCGGATACCGACAGGAGCAAGGCACTTGCGGGCCAGATACCCATGCGCGGGATCGGGCTTGCCAGCGTCGCGCCACAGATCACGAGCAACGCCAGCCGTCGCTTCCTGTTTTGCCTCGGTTGCCGCTTTGCGCCGGGCCTCGCTTTCACTGGCCTGAGCCATGATCGCGCGCCGTTCGGCTGGGGACAGCGAACGGGGATCGCTCCCCGCGCGCCATACCGTCCGCACGCCCAGCCGGTAATGCCGAAACACGCCAGCAGGCACGCCATCGAGGTGCAGCCATGCCCAGCCGTTGCGCCGTCCGGGCTTGTCGCCATCAGCGCGGAAGCGGACGGGATCACCGGAAGCGAGCTTGTCGGCAATCGGCTCCACGGGACGGATGCCAGCCACCCCCATGGCATCGAGAAAATCCGAAACGGGATCGGTCACAGTGCGGCCCTCCCTTTTTCGGTCAGGCGAAGCACCGCCGCGCCCTTTCCCGACGGATTGCGCCGACGCGCGCCAGTCGGCTCCACAAGGCCCATGGCCCGCAGTTCGGAGAAACGCGGTTGCAGGCTTTCGCGGGCGACCTCGGCAAAGGCGACGGCTTCAAGCACCGTCGCCTCGCCCAGCCGATCCAGCGAGCGCATGGCGATGCGGCGAAGGTAGGAAACGCATGGCTTGATAGCCTCGGCAGCGTCTTGGCTAGTGCCGTCCGGGCCTTTTGCGCCGGGAATGTCGGGATAGCGATCAGACATGCACCCCTCCCTCAGCCAGTGCGGGAAGGCCATGCCGGGAAAGCAGGATTCGTAGCCAGTTTGCCTGCTTGTCGCTGAGCGGGGCAGTGCGGAAGGCAAGGCCACCGCAAAACTGCCCTTCCTTTTCGGACAGGGAATCGACGGCCAGCAAGGCGCGTGCGGCATCGGGGAAGCTGGGGAAGGTATCAGCCATGATAGGCATCTCCCCCGAATGCGAGCGCCGCGACCATAACGGCCAGTTCCGGGCGAATGCCGTAGCTGTCGATCAAGTATTGAGCGCGATAGGCAGAAACGGTAAGGGATTCCGTGGAAGCGCCGACCAAAGCATTCCACAGAACCCGGTCGCCCTTGGCGGTCGGGTTTTGCTTTAGGGGCATGGCTCAAGCCTCCCCCGCGATCAGGGCGTGGAGCGCCTCGGCTGGGATGATCGTCCTGCCACCGACGCGAACCGCGCGAAGGCGACCAGCCGAAATGTGATTGTAGAGCGTCGTCCGGCCAAGGCTGGACGCATGGCAGGCTTCCCGAATGCTGTAACCGATCTTCGGGGGATCGTGTTTGACGGACTGCATGAATTTGGCCCCATTTGGCCCGCGCGGAGGTGCAACGGACTTCATGGGACAACCAGTTATGGCGCGCCGGAATTTTAAGGAAGACGACTTAATTCGTCGCTATTTCGACCCGACAAAAGCCTGAGGTATTTCGGCCCGACAAAATTCCTTCTAATTTCCTCCCTAGTCCTGAGGTTTGCTAGTTGAGGTAGGGTTGGACAGCAGGCCAAATAAGCCACCCGATTTTTTGGGTTGGCTCAGCGTGTTCAGAGTCAGCAGGGCATTGCGCGCAGCGTCTTCGACTTCTTTCATGGACATATGGGCAGGCGGGGCCTCGCCCTTCTTCGCCTCATAGTCGGCTACATCCGATTTTGCCCGATCCCGGATCGACGCCCAAACAGGATGAGAATCAGCTTCACTCAGTGCTTCGAGCGCGCGAATATGCACGGCATAGGGATAGCCTTCTCGGCTAAAATTCTCGGCTGTAACCAGCGTCATCCACACCCGTTTTTGCACCAGCTTGCGCTCAATTCGCTTCATGGTAGCCGGGTGACTATGGCCGGGATTTTTGTCCGCGAAGTCTTTGGCGATTGAATAGTTGGACCGGGAAGAAAATGGATCACCCCCGGCGAGCCAGTCGCGTGCATCCGATTCAATGACCTCCCGTAATTCTGGCCAATCCTTCTCTGGCTTTCTCCCCCGCTTTGGCTTGGTGACCCTTTTGACGGCCTGCTTCACGGCTTCGGTGCCATAGCGCGCAATAATGCGGCGAATGTCGTCATCGACGGTAGGACCGACCAGATCGAATTTGGGGCCGTCAGGCGACAGGCCAGTTAGTGCATTAATTGTCAAATTCCGCCTCCCTAGCGGTTCCCAAAAAGGTGACGGGGAAGCACGTGGGAAGCGTGCTTGTCGGATGGCCGTCCTATCCCCGCTCCCAATTTATGGCCTCAAGTGTGGGCTTGCCAGCCTCACTCAGAAACCGTCCTCATATTCCTCGGATCGCCTCGATAGCTGCCAGTCCGCGAATAACTCTTTGCGGTCGTTTGTTTTCACGACATAGAATGCGACTAGTGAAGGTGGCCGCTCGCGGTTGTTAGCCAAAGCGAAGCTACCACCATGTTGTTCGATCGTGGAATCGGGGGGCACAATGAAGACAATCTTCACGGTGGTATTGCTGGTCGTATTTGCGACAGTGGCAAACTTTCTGATCGTATTCTTGTTGAACGTAGCGGGGGTTCCTGGTGCCTTGGTCGCTGGCAAACCGGGACAACGAAGCGCGGCACGATTCATAGCGGGTGCGGTTGTCGCAGCGTTGGGTCAATCGCTTGTATACCTTGGATATGTTGCATTTATCGTGAATTGGACGCGGCTCGCTGTATCAATCCAAGACGTTAACGTAATAGTCTGGCCGATAGCTTTCCTAGTTGTCATGGCTCCGATTTGGGTGAACCTCATCCGCGCTAGATTAGAAGCAAGAGAGGCGAGCTTCGCAAACCCACAAGTGGAAGCGCTACATGTGACAACACTCATTGCGCTGCTAGGGTTCTTCGTCTTCGCTTTCGTGCCGAGTGCGATTGAGCCAGTTTATGGTTGGCTTCCCTACGTTGCTGCGAGTGAGTAGGCGCGACCGTCCTCCACGAGATTTGAAATGCTAGGCAACGTGGGCATTCCTGATCGACGTCACTTTGCCACCAACCGCACGACCGCTGGCACAATACTTAGCCCAATCGTCCATGAGCCGCCGCCGCTTGTCGAACAGGTCGCCGCGCCGATAGGCCCGCTCAACCTTGTTCTCGATAGTGTGCGCCAAGGCCATTTCCGCGACCTCATGGGCATAGCCGGTGCATTCGGCGGACCAATCGCGAAAGCCAGAACGGAAGCCGTGCACGGTCACGTCAACTTTCATCCGGCGAAGCAGCATTGTCATGGCCATGCCGGACATTTTCCCGCCCTTGGTCGCCGGGAACAGCCATTCCTTGCGCAGCCCTTGCGTGGACTTCAAAATCTCAATGGCGCGGCCCGATAGGGGAACGCGATGTTCCTTGCCCGCCTTCATGCGGCTGGCAGGGATCGTCCAGATTGCCTTGTCCAAATCGACCTCATCCCACTTCGCGCCGATCACCTCGCCAGTGCGGGCAGCGGTCAGGATCGTAAATTCCAGCGCCAGCGCCGCGACGGCCTCCCGTTTGTGCAGCGCGCCGACAAAAGCCGGGATCGCTTCATAGGCCATGGCCTTGTGATGGCCGCGCGTGAGCCGTGAACGGGCAGGCAAGATTTGGGCGATATGCCCGCGCCACCGAGCAGGGTTTTCGCCCTCCCGGTATCCGCGCGCCTTTGCCGCATCGAGGATAGTCTCCATGCGACCGCGCACGCGGCTGGCAGTCTCGGCCTTGGCTTTCCAGATCGGCTCAAGGATTTTCAGGACGTGGGCAGTCCCGACCTCGGCAACGGGCAATTCCCCGATCACGGGATAGACGTAAGTGGCCAGCGTATTCTTCCATTGCTGGCGATGCTTGTCATTGCGCCAGCTTCCCTCATTTGCGCCGATGTAGGTTTCCGCCACAGCCTTGAACGTCATTCCGGCGACCTGCGCCGCCTGAGCCGCCGCAAGGGCCTCAGCGGCCTCCCGCTGGCGTTCCTCAAGGGGATCAATCCCCGCCTTCACCTTGAGGCGCAGCGCGTCGCGGGCGTCGCGGGCATCGGCAAGGGAAATGCCGTCCGGTCCAGCCGGGCCAAGCCCAATGTCACGCGATTTGCCGTTGAGCATGAAGCGATAGACCCATGACCGGGCACCGCTTTCCTTCACCAGCAAATGCAGCCCGCCACCATCGGCATGGCGACCGGGCTTTGCATTCTTCACCGCCAAGGGCGTGAGCACGTTGCTGAGCTTTTTTGGCATTATGGCTCCATGTCCGGGAACCGAACCTGCCCTTAGATCGCCCCAATAGCGTCGCGGCATCGCGTTCCCAAAACCGTTCCCCGATAATAGCGCGGTTTTATGGGAACGCAACGGGACACATTCGGACTAGCGAACGGGCAGGGCCTCACTGAATCCGCCTATTTTAGCCGTTATCGTGGAGAGATTTGGACGCGGTGGGACGCTAGTTAGGCGGACTCCGTCTCCGCCACTCATCTCAGACAAACTTTTCTCTGAAAGGCCGCTCTCGGGCGGCAAGTGCGCGGATTCGTGCGACTTTTTTCTGCAGAACGGAACCACGAAACTGAACTGCCGGAGCATGGGGCGCAAACTCGTGGCCATGGCCCGCAGCGGAGAATCGAATCTGGTTCCGTTTGCCGCAGCGAAATTGCATCGCAAGAGGGCGCAGCGTTCACAAATTGAACCTTTTCGAGCATGAATTGTCGCTCTGGCCCGAAGTTGGCTGGGCTATTGCCGGAAGCGCCCAGAATCCCTGCCTTTCAGCAGGTTTGGTGCGTCGCGTTACAGGCCTGCGATTCCTGCAAACAGGCTGGTCCTTCATGTGATCAGGCCTGCATTTCGTGCTGGGCGTCTTTCGCAGGTCAGCCCGCATTTTCCGCTTGGTCCGTACAGGTCGTGACAAAATCCTTGGCCCCGCGCTGCGGATGACAAGGGCCCACTCGCGCGCACCACTGGCGAGGCCCCGAGCAAGAATGAGTGATGGCAAGGAAGTCGTGGAACAAGATGACTGCGCTGCCCCCGGAGGGCAATGCGTTCGATCTGGCCTTCGAACCGCTGATCGAGATCAAGGGGCCGGTCACCGAGAAGGTTTCCACTTTCGATGTGCTGATGCGTCGGCGCTACCGTGAGGCGCTCGAAGGCAAGGTTGACGCGATCAAGGTCATGCTGAACGTAATCCGGCATGACGCACGGTTTCGTGCTGAAGCAAACGGTCCGCATCGGACCAGGATCGTGCGCGAGGGAGCGAGCGGTATCGTGCCCGCCACTCCTGCCATGCGCCTGCTCGATATTGCACGGCCCATGGGATTGGCAGGTCGCATCGGCATCGCTCCGTGGGTCGCCGCACTGGTGCGCCAGCGACTGGGTGACCGTGCGGTGGACGCCTGTCGGGAGTATCTCTGCGACCCAGTCAGCAGCGAGGGCTCATGCTCGGAGGACGGTGCCAAGCCGGTGGAACGGTACAGCCTGCACGATGATCCTGACTATTACATACCGCCCAAGGCGAGCGCGCCGCAGGCGACCTGGTTCCCCAAGGGCAAGAGTGGCAACCCGGCAGGTCGCCCTCCGCGCCGGGACATTGACGTCCCCTTTGGCGGCTTCCTGCAGGGAATGGTCGCGATCAAGATTGAAGGGCAGGAGCGAACGGTCACGCGTCTCGAAGCACTGGTTTACCAGTTGCAGGTCAAGGCACTCAACGGCGACGCCAGCGTTTCGAGGCTGCTGGTCGAGGCCGGGGTTGCCGAACACCTCGATCGCTGGCGTCGCCGGCCCGAGGTGATGCGCATCGTCTACGAAGGCTCGCGCGGCCTTGGTGAGGATCCCTTCGTGTGCTGCCTGCAGGACCTGCGCCTGCTCAATCGCCGCGCCCGCAAGCATGCGCTGCTCGAACCGTGGATCGTCATGGCCGCGCTGGCCCGTCTCGATCGCGATGCCCTGAACGAGGAAGAGCAGGCGGTCGTCGTCCGCTCGACCAGCACGCCGCACAAGGTCAACTGGCCCGGATGGTGGTCCCCTGCCCTGCGCAAACGCCAGCGGGTTGACCGCCGCCAGCCCCGCGTGCGCACGCGCAAGCCTGCCGATGAAGCGTGGTAACTGAGGGGGATGGGAGGGCGATGGGAGGCAAGCCGAAGGCTGTGGGACAAGCGGATTGGCGGCCCTGACATGGCTTTTGCCGCCAATCTGCAAATCAACCCCATGCACAGTAGCTGCCTGCCTCTTTGCGCAAACAACCTTTGGCCTCGCCAAGGTCGTGACAGCAGATTCGAATCGGGGCGCGTTGCCCCGGGAATGACCGACGATGATTGACGACAACAACGGGAACGACCCCAGGCGCGAGCGCAAGCGGAGCGGGCAGTTCAGCGGGGACCTGCTCAAGTCGCTTGAACAGAGCGCCGAGGGTCTCGATCCGATCGTGGACGGCTTCGATCAGCTCCTTCGCGAGCTTCAGGACTTTGCGCTCGACAGCTTTGTCGAGGCGCGACAGGAGGCGTTCGACTTGCGTCGCGAAGAGCTGCTCAAGCTCGGCATGACCCTCACCAACACGTTCGGCTCGCTTGCCACCAAGCGGGCTGCGCACGTGAAGATGCTGCGCAAGGTCTGAGACATGCCCAGCACCCACCAGCGCAACGTCGGTCCGATGATCAGCGCTCCGCGCTGCGGCGCGCGCACGCGCAAGGGCACGCCTTGCGCCGCCCCGGCGATTGCCGGTGCCGCGCGCTGCCGGATGCACGGGGGCAAAGGCTCAGGCGCACCCCGAGACAACACCAATGCGCGCAAGCATGGCGCCTATGACCGTGACATGCGCGAGAAGCGCGAGACGCTCCGCGACCTGAAGAAACGGGCCAGGTTTCTGACAGAACTGGCACAAGCCAGTGCACGCGCGAACGCCCGCGGCAAAGACCAGTGAAACATAAGATCCGCAGTCGCAGATAAGACTTGAATGACACGCAAAGTCATGGCGACACACGGGACATCAAGCGCGAGGTGATTTGCATTGCCTTTGAGTAGCTTGGGTAACGTTGAACAGCAGATTGGTCAGCCATGCGTACCAGTATCACGCACCCGTTGCAGATTGCCGAAGTCGCGGTGCCTGGCACCGGCGGCCGGATCGGGGTGACGTTCCTTCCCGGCAAGAAGCAGCCCCATGCCGCAACCGGGCCGTGGGCCCGTGATCTCGACCTCGACCTTGATGCCATCGCCGCGTGGAATGCGGCGGCGGTGGTGACGCTGGTCGAGGATCACGAGCTGGTACGCTACGAGGTCGACGGCCTCGGCGCTGCCGTTGAAGCGCGGCACATGGCGTGGGTACACCTGCCGATCCCGGATATGGGCATTCCCGGTGCAGTGTTCGAAGATGCGTGGAACAAGGTTGGCGCCGGACTACGCTCAATTCTGCGCGATGGCGCGAGCATCGTGGTCCACTGCAAGGGTGGACTGGGCCGTGCTGGCACGGTAGCGGCGCGGCTGCTGGTTGAACTGGGCACGGAGCCTGCAACGGCAATCGCGCAAGTGCGCGCCGCGCGGCCCGGGGCGATCGAGAACGTGCGCCAGGAGAACTACGTCAACGGTCTGAACCAGGTGGATGAAGCTCTCCCCGACACCGGACCCGATGCCACCCGCGATCGTGCGATCGGCGCGCTGCTTGGCCTTGCGGTTGGCGACGCGCTTGGCACCACGCTGGAATTCTCCCGCCGGGACAGCAAGCCGCGCGTCACTGACATTGTCGGTGGCGGTCCCTTCCGCCTGCGCGCGGGAGAGTGGACCGACGATACCGCCATGGCCGTGGCGCTCGCGACCAGCCTGATCGAGAAGCGCAAGCTCGACGAGGCCGACCTGATCGAACGCTTCTGCGACTGGCAGGACAACGGCGAGTATTCCTGCACTGGCACCTGCTTCGATATCGGTGGCACGGTCAGCCAGGCGCTGGCGCGCTATCGCAGCACTGGCAATCCGATCGCAGGTTCCACCGCGGCGCACAGTGCGGGCAATGGCAGTCTGATGCGACTTGCGCCCGTTGCCATCCGTTACTGGCAGGACCGGCAGGCTATGCGCGATGCCGCAGCCCGGCAGAGCCGCACCACCCATGGCGCGCCAGAAGCGGTCGACGGCTGCGTTGCCTTTGCCGGAGTGCTGGCCGATGCGATTACGGGCCTGCCGCGTCATGAGGTGATGCGTTCGCGAGCTGATGACTATGCCGGAGCGATTGCGCCGATCATGGCAGGCTCTTGGCGTGGCAAGCAGCGCCACGAGATCAGCAGTTCGGGCTATGTCGCGCACAGCCTTGAAGCCGCGCTGTGGTGCGTCGGCCGCACCGCGAGCTTTGCGCAAGCCGTGATCCTTGCGACCAACCTTGGCGATGACAGCGACACCGTTGCGGCGATCACCGGACAACTGGCGGGCGCCCTCTATGGCTATGAGGGCATTCCGAAAGACTGGCTGGACAAGCTTGCCTGGGCCAAGCCGCTGGAGACCATGGCGCTGGAACTGACCACGCCGTGGGGATGGTACCCGGACTAGCGCTTCACCGCAGCGGCTGCCTCAGCTCTGCCCGCCACCGCCTTCAGCAACCGTCTTGCGCAGCAGCAGGTCGGCATCGACCTTCAGCGCGTTCGAGAGGAGTTCGACCATCTCCAGCGTCGGGCAATACCGCAGCCGCTCCAGTGAACTGACGTAGGTCCGGTCAATACCCGCAAGGTGCGCCAGCGCCTCCTGCGACAGGCCGCGCTCACGCCGCCAGTGGCGCAGGTTCCGAGCGAAGATCTGTTGCAGCGACATGGCCCGCACATGGCAGGAGCGCTGACTTTACATCTACGGAGTATACTCTACATTCTTTGTCATCCATGCAACTCGATGAGGGAAACCGTGCCTGAGTGCTATCTTTGTGGTGCCTATATCCAACCGGGCCGCGGCCACCGTCGCAACATCGAGACCGGGACTTCCGTGCGCTACTACATGAACCGCCATGGGGGCACGTCCTACGGTGTCCGATACGGATTGCGCACCCTGTGCCACATTTGCGCGCAGATCCATGATCGCTCCCGCGAAGGCCGCGGCGCTCGTGCTGCACTTTACGCAATCGGATGGGGTCTATCGGCATTCCTCGGTTGGCAGCTTCTGGGTCAGGCCGAAGGCCCGGGCGGAAAGCTGTTCGGCATCGGCTTTCTGCTTGGCTTGCCGGTGTTCATTCTCGGCTTCATCGCCGAACAGCAGCGCAGTCAGGAAATCGCCAGCGAGGTCCGTGCTTTTGCCGATGAGGACGTGTCCGATGGACCGGCAGAGGCGTCCCTCACCCGCACTGCCCAGGAAGAGGCTGATGCTCTCGCAGCGCGGCAGACCAACGCGGAAATGACCAGTGCGCTGGGGCTGCCAGCCTTCGGGTTGCTCGCGATTATCGGGTGTCTGCTGATCTTCGTTTTGTTCAATCAGTGATGGGATTTGATTGGCCGCGAATGACGGAAGATGGGACAAAGCCGTCATACCGGTCTGGCCAATCCGGCGGCGGGTTTATCGACAACAGCTGACGTTCAGCAAACGATAGGCTGGACAAGCAGCGCGGCCACGTCAGAATGCGAAACCAACATTCGCTTCCACATAACGCGGCCTCGGCGCAGACATTTGCGGGCTGGAACCTGAGGCAACCGGGCTTCCAAAGGCAAAGTCTTGTCTTCTACTGTCGAGCAGGTTGGACCCACGCAGAAGAAATGACAGCTGATTGTGTTGCAGGCGCAAGGATGCGCTCATGTCTAATGCGGCAGGCAGTCTCGCTCCCCCCAGAGTTGAGGGGAAGAAGTCACGCCTCGCTGTAAACGTCGCATCGGATTGAACGATGACGCGCCAACCGGCCAGGTCGAACTGTTTCGCAAGTTCTGCGTTGCCACGAAACGGCGCGGCGAATGTCAGCCCGATCTCGGCATCTCGCCGGTTGGCGGTGCTCAGGCTGGTTGCCAGCAGAAAGATGCCACTTCGGAACGAGACCCCATGTGACAGTGAAACCTCGCCGCGCAAGTCAAGGCCGGTCAGTGTCGCGTCGCCGATGTTGCGCGCAGAGATTATGCCTCCCGCGATCAGCACGTCGGCCTGAATGTCATGCCAGCGCGCGTGATGGAGATTTGCTTCCAGAACCAGCCCCGGCGAGCGGTGCCGCCAGCCAAGTTCCATCGAACGAAGCTCGTCGCCATCGGTTCGCGAGACGTCGGCGTCCGTGCGCGCCAGCCCGCCCTGGCGGAATCCCGTGCTGACCCGGGCGTAGATCGAATCCGTTGTGTTCGGCCGCCAAGCCAGCGTTATGGCGGGCGTGAAGGCATCCTCTGATACACTTTGTTCATAGCGTGCAGCCGAGGTAATGATCGTGTCTTCGACCGTGCCGTGGAGCAGCCGTCCGGCGAATGTAAGGTCAACCGCGCGCTGGATTGGCACTTCGATGCTCGCAAAGACGGCAAGGTCATGGGAAGCACGGGCCGCTGCTGAACCCTCGTCGCCGTAGACGCGGCCTACGTAACGTCGTGACAGGTCCTGTCTGGCAAAGACGTAGGATAGGCCCGCCAGCCATTTCACATTGCCCGATTGGCCATCGGCGCGAATTTCGTTGTCCCATGTGCTGTACTGACGATTGTCTAGCGCCTGTTCCGCATCTGGCGAGGCATCGAAAGCCTCGCTCGCTTCATGCCATGTCTTGGCCGAGATCGCGACGAGCCGGGTGCTACCCAGCTTGCCCTGCAGGCGGACCGCCAAGTGATCGAGATCGTTGTCGTGCGGTTCCGGCCTCTGCGCCGAACGGGACCGGTCGCCCTCGCCGCTGACATATTGCGTGTCGTCAATGGCCAGACGCTGGTGCAACCCGCTCAGGTTGATGTCCCAATCGGGTGAGAGCGAGGCCTTCAAGGCAAGTCGCACTCCGAACAGGGAGCCGCTGTTGCTGTCACGGCGATCTCCGGTATCGATCCAGCCTGGCATTCGCTCGCCGTAGCTGACGAGCCGCACAGCAGAAGAGCCCGATAGCGGCAGATTGACCATGGCATTGCCAAGATAGCCCTGGCCGGGCCCTGTCAAAGCTAACGCACCCGTTGGAGCTGGGCACTGCCTTCGCTAACTTGAGCTGATGCCAAGGCCGCGCAAACCTCCCAGTCCATTCCGCTACTTCAACTCCTCGCCGGAGATCATTCGGCTCGCGGTCATGATGTACGTCCGCTTCCCGCTGTCGTTGCGCAATGTCGAGGACCTCCTGTTCGAACGGGGGATCGACATCTGCCATGAGACGGTGCGGCTGTGGTGGAACCGCTTCGGACCAATGTTCGCAGCCGACATCCGGCGACAGCGGGTGAACCGCATGCGCGGCTTCCGGCATTGGCGGTGGCATCTCGACGAGATGTACGTGAAGCTCAACGGCGAGATGGTCTATCTCTGGCGCGCGGTGGACCAGGAAGGCGAAGTGCTTGAAAGCTACGTCACCCGCACTCGCGACAAGGCGGCCGCCCTCACCTTCATGCGCAAGGCCCTGAAGCGCCATGGTTCGCCAGAACGGATCACCACCGATGGGCTGCGCTCGTACCGCGCCGCGATGACCGAACTCGGCTGCGAGGATAAACAGGAGATCGGGAGATGGGCCAACAACCGGGTGGAGAACAGCCACCTGCCCTTCCGACGAAGAGAGCGTGCGATGCTCCGCTTCAGGCAGATGAAGGCGCTACAGAAGTTCGCCTCGGTCCACGCCTCGCTCCACAATCACTTTTCCCAGGAACGCCACCTCGTCGATCGACAGACCTTCAAACAGCGACGCTCGGCAGCTCTTGCCGAGTGGCAGTCGCTCGCATCCTGAAGTCTGTCTGCCTCTGGGGGCTCTTTGTCAGCAGAGAACGTTTCGCTTTAGACTGACAGCTCCCCGCAAAGCTTGTACGATGATCAGCGCGAGAACCATGATCGTGATCCATGACCATGGCGTTGCCCAGGGTGTCTGTCAGGCCTGATCTTCCAATCGATAATTCACGGTCTCGAAAAAGGGGCCAATCTCGTCAGCTACGACGGCAACGTAGCCTTCTCGCTGCTCTTGGGTACGCCAGCGATTTTCCCACACGACGGCATAGGACCAGAGTTGGGCTCTGGCGGGCATTTCTGCGAGGAATTTCTGCCACGCCTCGTGGAGGTGACCAAAGGGCACACGCGGGGCTCCGCCCAAGGGATCGTTGACGATTTCGTGCGCCTCGATTTCCTCAGCCGTAAAACTGCTGACGAGATCCTCCTTGCTCGGAGCAAAGATGCGCTCTTCGCTCTTCCGTTGCGTCTCATTTCGCCGCGAGGTCCACTTTTCATAGATGATGAAGGGAACGAAAAGCGGCCAAAGGATCGTCGTTACGAGCACGACCAGGACGTAGGATCGGAGCGCTTGGGCGGGCGCGGGACGCTTGGCCCTCTCGGAGAGACTGACCCAGATTTCCTTCGCCAGAACGGCGACCATGGGCACTGCGAGGACCAGCCCAATTACAGGATACCATTGCCAGTAGGGCATCGTGTCAGCTCTCACCCGAGCGATTGCCAAGTGTTGTCAGAGCGGCGATGCCATAGCCTTCTGGCGCCTCCGGTTCTCCCGTTCCGTTCTCCCGGACCGAGCGCTCGATCAATTCGCCCCTGCTAAAGCGCAAGAGAAGGTCCCGCTCATAAGTGCTGCCATAGCCCATATGGACGTACTTGAGCTGTTTTCCCTGAGGGAGCCTAACCGTATCGGTGAACCAATGGGCAAAAACTCGCTCGCCATATCCCGGGAACACCGTTTCAAGCGTCGCTTCTTCTCCGCTCTTCAGCCAGCCCTTCAGCTCCGTGAGGTAAAGTCGTTCGTCGATGACCTCCCAAGTGCCGACATACCCTCTCCAGCAAGCGGTGTGCGGCGAACGGAATTCGGGCCGCCTTCCACCTAAACCAAAGAAATCGCCCAGTGGCTCCGAGCACATTGAGTGTTCGCGACCCTCAAAAATCAACCGCTCAGGCGTTTGCGCTGTCATGGCTCACCTCCCGGTTGATCAGGCAATCAGCCCCGACAGAACGGCAACCTTCTTGGCCCCGACTTGGTTGGGCATGCGGTTATTGAGCATGTCGCGGACTGCCGCCCGCACACCATCGATATCGCCGTCCTCAGCACAGGCCATACCCCGCTGCACAATGCTGTCGTGCAAGGCCTTGTCGAGCGCGGCGTAGCGTTCCCCGGCAAGATCCGCGAACATCCCCAGAATGAACTCCGGCTGCGCGTAAAGCGCATTGTAGAACGTCGCGTACATCTGATCGATGATCTGGCGGGCCTTGGCCCAGTCCTCGCGACCAATAGCCTCGCGGGCGCTATGCCCGAGCTGATTCAGGCGCTCCACAGTGCCGCGATCGAGCTTTTCGACAAGTTCGGATACAGCGTCTTCGAAGGCCGCAAGGTCCCTGAGCATGACAGCGTGGCGATTGTCCGGAGCGTCGCGTAACCGGGCCAGTTCCTGCTGGATGTGCAGCGCCTCCTCGGTTGCTGCGCGGCGAGCCTCTGCGTCGGCAGAGTTCTCGAGGAGTTCTTCCATCCGGGTAAGACGCCGCGTCAGCGTGGAGATTTCAGGGGCGTTCTTTTGGCGCAGGGCCTCCTGGGTCTCGGTGAGGGCTTGCCGGGCGCTATCTAGCTGCGCCCGCGCGAGTTCAGCTCCTTCCTCGCCGTCAAAGTTGCGGTGGCCAACTTCGGGGACATAGAAGTTCTTTTGCTGAATGCTAAGCCCGAGGTCCGGGATCTCGACTTCGCAGGCAATCAGGCCGTTGTCATCCATCTGCCAATGGATGTTGATCGGCGAGCCCGCCTGCAAGCGTTGCCCGGGATCAAGCACTTCCTCGGCTGCAATGCGGAACACGCCGATCGGCAAGTTTAGCACGGGATCCTCGACGCCCTCAGCCTGATTGTAAATCTCAACGTCAAACCTGCCTTCTTCTCCACCGATCAAAGTCTCGCGGAGGCGGAAGTTTTCCGTGCCCTGAGCAGGAAGCGGAGTGCCCTTGGTGATGAGCGGAACCAGAACATTCCGTCGTTCGGCGGCCGGGCCTTTGGCGACTTTTACCGATACGGTCTGGGTTGCCGGAATGGCCGTGGCGGTCGCTTCAGTGCGAACAATGACGATGTGCTGTACGTCGCAAAGCCTGCGCCCATCCTCACCGACAACTTCAATCGAGAATGCGTTTTCGCCCATGACGGCGAGAGGCAGAGACAGCGTTTCGTCGCCGTCGAAAGGCGCGAACCCCGAATCATATCCTTCCGGCCCGGTGACCCTCACTTTGCAGCCGCCGCCGGGCAGGTTCGCGCGCAGTTTCAGCCTTGCCCGCTGATCGGACGCGCGCGCGGTAAAATCGAGACGAAGATCGATCTCACCCTTCACGGCCTTGGACCCGCGTGCACTCTTACGGCGGCCCTTGGCCTCGTCCCATTCACGGCTCTCGGCAAAGATCGCAGCGCCTCGCGCAACTGCGGTCATCGGATCGCATTTCAAATCGGCAGGAATGCCGAGGGAGGTGCTCACATGTTCGCGCACGATTGGCATCTTCGAAGGTCCGCCAATGAAAACAATCCGGTCGATGTCTTCATGACTGAGGCTGTTGTCCTTTAGGATCTTTCGGCACAGATCGATGCTGTCATCGATCCGGTCGGTAATCAGTCCCTCCAGGGTCTTCCGGTCCAGCGGGCACTCGACATAAATCGGCTCTCCGTCGCTGTCCTCCGCGCGAACGTCCTCGTCGCTGAGGAAAATTACTGTTTCCTGCTTGGTGGAAAGCTCAACCTTTGCCTGCTCGGCTTTGAGCCGTGCCACCGCAAAGAGGCGCTTATATGCCGGCAGAGCCATGACATTTGCGGGTAGCGTAAAATGGGCATCGAGCCACGGCCGGATAACGGAATCCACGATAACCCGGTCGAAGTCACGACCGCCCAGCATGTTGATGCCTTCGTGAGCTATGACTGTGACAGAGCCGGACGTCGCCTCAACCAGGGCAACGTCGAAGGTGCCGCCTCCAAGGTCGTAGACCAGGAACCGGCCGTCCCGCCTCGTCGCACCTTCGAGGGCTGCCATGGCTGCTGCGATCGGCTCCTGGAGCAATCCGACTTGCTCGAGGCCGGCCATATGGGCCGCCTTGATCGTAGCCTCGGACTGCATCTGGTTGAAGGCTGCCGGAATCGTGATGATTGCGCCGGTTACCTCGACCTTGCCAAGTTCGGCCTCAACTTGTCGCAGCAGCGTCTTGACGATCTCGGCGCTCGCTTCCTCGGGCGTAATGCTCTTGCCGGCGGCGGCCAGATCGAGATGGCTTGAAGTGCCCATAAGGCGCTTGAAGCCTTGGGCAACGTTTCCCGGAGCAAGCTCCGCCTGTGCATGGGCCCGGCTACCTACCAGCATGTGACCGCGTCTATCGAAGTAGATCATGCTTGGCAGGACATCCCGCCCATCATCAGTCTTGAACAGGCGGAGACCCTCACTGTCGCGACCGACGATAGCCGAGTTCGAAGTCCCAAGATCAATCCCAATGTACATTATACGCCCCCTGCAGCCGCTACGACGCGACCTACTGAAACAATCCGTGACCCGGCAACAACCGCGGGCTCAATAGTGCTTTCCACGATAACCCCGGCTTGTCCCTCGAACTCATCGGCATTGATGGCAACGATCGGCATCTCCGCGGCGATCGCCTGCCCTTCAAAAGTCGCAAGCTGAAGCCCGTAAGCTTCCAGATGGGTCGAGAGGCGTCCTGCCGAAAAGCGCGCCTGAGCTTGCAGACGTGCAGATTTCTCTGCCGGCGCTTCGGATGCGAGGCGTTCAAAGGATCGCAGAAGCTTCCAGTAATCGACGGCCAGAGCCCCGAGGATTGTCTCCGCATCTGCACTCATTACTCGCTCCCGATAATGTCTTGCGCCTCAGCGCGAATATTCGTCTGATCGTTCGCCATTTCCCTGTTGACGGTGTCCATATCAGACTCGCGGTAACGGAAGCTCCCGCACCGCGAGTTATAGTCTTCAATGGCGGAGTTGAAGCGATCGATCTGTGGGTTGGACATCGGCTCGTTCTGCACTGCTTCAAGCCGTGCCTTTTGCCGCTTGCAATAACGCAGCTCAGAGACAGAGACCGTTCGATAGCTCTGATAAGGCGCGGGCGGGGTTTCGATCTGAGAGCTGCCTGCATCATCCGCGTAGGGCGCTGCGGCTGCAGCTTCGGATGCGGCAGCGGCTGCGTCAGATGCCGCAGCGGCGGCAGCTGCAGCAGCGTCAGCTGCGGTGCCCGCAACATTGGTCGGGTCCGTAACTTCGATCGCGTCGCTAGGATAGTCATAGGCCGTACTGGCTGATGTGTCGTAGCTCGATCCGGAATTCGAGTTATCGTTGGCTACAATGATCGCGAGGGCAATGGCGGCAAAAACGCTCCATCCTACGAACTTCCGCTTCCGGGCCTTCTTGCGCTCGACGATCGCCGAACGGACACCGAGCAGGATCCCGCGGGTTTCTGTGTCAGCGCCATCAAGCATGCCTTCGGCAAGTCGATCGGCCTCGTCCAACTGGCCGAGTTTCATCGCCTCGGTCATCGCGTTGAAATCGATATTGCGCTGCAACGTCTTTAGGTCGCCTTCCAGCGCCTTGATCACATCAACCGGCAATGAGGAGCGGTGCTTCAGCAGCCCCTTCACGATCGCCAGTGCCGCATGGTTGTCGTTGGACTCGTTGCACAGATCAATGCCGAGATTACGAACCAGGCGGGCGCCCATGCCGTTGAGTTCGATATCGCTCGACATGCGGATCAGGGAAGCAAATGCACCATGCATTTCCCGAACCGGCGTTGGCGCCTCAGCGCTGAAGCCAGACTTTCTGAGGCCCGCGCAGGTCTCGGAATGGCGACCGTCGGCATCCGATACGGCCTTGCCGAGTGGCGCGAGTAATTCTGCTTTGGCCTTCTGGGAGGACAAGTCAGAAAGCGTCTCGATATCCTCCTCGAGCTTCCCTGCCGCATCAGGGAGCTCCGAGAAGACTTCGGCGGCAAGTTCGCTGATGGCCAAGGCTTGCGAATATAGCCCTCGCTCATTGGCGAATGAGAGGCAGACGTCCCGGATCTCTCCGAACAGTTCTCGGGAATGATGCTCATCGATCCCTCGTGCGCGGTCCGCATTCTGAAGGGGCTGTGCCAGCCTGTCCCATTCACGAAGATCGGTCGCCAAAGCCGTGATGAGGCGCCGGTCTTCAGGATCGGCATCAACGGCAGCCAGACTATCCCGCACCTTGGAAGCGGCGTGCCCAAGTTCGGGAGCGATCCGAGACTCATACTCCTGAAGCAATGCCTCCAGGAAAGCACGTCCACTCGGGCCAGCGCAGGACAGTTCGTCGGCCCAAGTGGCGAGATGGTCTACGCCGTCATCGTTTGCGAGGATGGCATCCAAAGCGGCGCGGGCATGAACCAACCTGAGACGATTCAGCGCAGTTTTCACCTGCGCGGGCTCGACCGGGCCGAAACCAGAGACTGAGCGCAAGGCATTCAGAGATTGCGAAACTTCGTCGAAATCCAATGCTTCATAGCCTGCGACCAGCTGATCCGCGTGTTTGAACCGCTCGCTCGGGTTGCCAATGCCGCACAGGTGCGCAGAAAGGTTAATGAGGTCCAAGCCAGCGACTTCGCCGAAAGGAAGGTCGCTAGCTCCGTTTCTCAGGGACGAAAGGATGGTCTTGGCTGTCGAAGGCTTCGTATCAATGAAGTACCCCAACTCGCTTTCGAGACGGTCACGGGGGGATATGAGTGACTGCTGGGCACGATTGAGAACAGCTTCAGCTTTATGATTATCTGCCTCCAGAAGCGCATCTTGGTAGGCATCTTCGAGTTGTGCCCGATTTGCTCGTGGCGTCACATCCAATAGTGCGAAGGCATTTTTCGTTAAGTCAAACGCTGCCACCCCATTGCACTCCATACTTCATTTCAGAAAATAGACCAAAGAAAGCCGACTAAGCAGTGTCCGTGGTTAAGAAAAGTTTAGCCGACTGCCCCCAAAATCGTTACTTAGCATAGCCGGAGATCTTGATATCAAGCAAGTCCGGCTGGGACAGCCGCTCTCAGGATGCGCTTGGCCGCCGCATTGCGGCGTGCAGCAATCCGGCCAAGCGCCACCTCGATAGGAAAGACGTCAAGCTCGTCGGGGTCGTATTCGTCCAGCCACTCGCTGATCTCGGCATGGTCCGGATGTGATGGATCAGCTCTGGCTTCCAACATCTCGTAAAAGCCGGGAATGCCACCGCAATCTTCGGGTGGGCAATCTCGCTCGCCGCCAATGTAGCGGGGGTAGGGGCCCTGTCAAAGCTAACGCACCGGTTGGAGTAAGATGCTCCGTCCGCTAGCTTCGCCTGATGCCAAGACCGCGCAAACCTGCGAGCCCGTTCCGCTACTTCAATTCCTCGCCGGAGATCATCCGGCTCGCTGTCATGCTATATGTCCGCTTCCCGTTGTCGCTGCGCAACGTCGAGGATCTCTTATTCGAGCGGGGGATCGACATCTGCCATGAGACGGATCTGCTGTGGTGGAACCGTTTCGGACCAATGTTCGCAGCCGACATCCGCCGGCAGCGGGTGAACCGCATGCGCGGCTTCAGGCACTGGCGCTGGCACCTCGACGAGATGTACGTGAAGTTGAACGGGGAGATGGTCTATCTCTGGCGTGCAGTGGACCAGGAAGGCGAAATACTTGAAAGCTACGTTACCCGCACACGGGACAAAGCAGCCGCCCTCACCTTCATGCGCAAGGCCTTAAAGCGCCACGGATCTCCCGAACGGATCACCACCGATGGTCTACGCTCGTACCGCGCCGCGATGACCGAGCTCCGATGCGAGGACAAGCAGGAGATCGGCAGGTGGGCGAACAACCGGGTGGAGAACAGCCACCTGCCTTTCCGACGACGAGAGCGTGCTATGCTCCGCTTCAGGCAGATGAAGGCGCTACAGAAATTCGCCTCGGTCCACGCCTCGCTCCACAACCACTTCTCCCAGGAACGCCACCTCGTAGACCGACAAACCTTCAAGCAGCGGCGCTCGGCAGCTCTTGCCGAGTGGCAGTCGCTCGCATCCTGAAGTCTGGCCGCCTCTGACACCACTTTGTCGGCAGAGAACGTTTCGCTTTAGACTGACAGCTCCCATTGGAATATTGGGGTAATCCTTAGAGCGTTTTCCACAGCGCCTGAATCGCGAGGGATTCCGTTGGCGTTGAAATTCTGATTCATCCTGCTGGCTGGGCAGGAGGCCAGCATGGATGGCCAGAGCTTTATCTCAGGATTTGCGGGACCGTGTCGTTGCGGCGACAGACGAGGGCATGAGTTGCCGGGCGGCTGCGGCTCGCTTTGGGGTTGGCGTCGCCACGGCGATCCGCTGGCGGCAGCTGGCCCGTGAACATGGCCGCGCCATTGCAGGCAAGCCCGGTGGCGATCAACGCTCGTCGAAAACTGACATTCTTGCGGACCAGATTATGGCGATGCTGGCTGAGAACGGCGACATCAAGCTGGTTGAAATCCAGTCGGGTCTTGCCGTCCAAGGCGTGCATATCGGGATCGGCACCTTGTGGCGGTTCTTTGATCGACGCGGCATCACACGCAAAAAAAGACCGGGCATGCGATCGAGCAAGACCGTCCCGACATCTTGAGACAGCGCCGGGTTTGGTTCGACGATCAACTCGATCTGGAGCCCGGGCGCCTCGTGTTCATCGATGAGACCTGGACCGCGACCAACATGACCCGCAGTCATGGGCGGTGCGCCAAGGGCGAGCGCCTGCGGATGGGCTTCCCCCACGGTCACCGCAAGACGACTACGTTGGTCGCCGGGCTGCGGATGACCGGTATGGTCGCGCCGATGGTGCTCGACGGCCCGATCAACGGCGACTGGTTCGAAGCCTACGTGACGCAGGTACTCATACCCGAACTTCGGCCCGGCGATGTCGTGATCATGGATAATCTGTCGAGCCACAAGCGGGCAACAGTGCGTGAGCGGATCGAAGCCGCAGGCGCATCCCTGCGCTTCCTTCCACCCTACAGCCCAGACTTCAACCCCATCGAAAAGGCGTTCTCCCGCCTCAAGGCTATGCTGCGCAAAGCGGGTGAACGAACCGTCTCAGGCCTGTGGGATCTGATCGGAATGCTCGTCGACATCTTCAAGCCCGACGAATGCGCCAACTACTTCAGCTCGTGTGGATATGATCCAGAATGATCGGAAAACGCTCTAGACTGACAGCTCCACCCGTGGCGTTGTCGGAGCTTCAAGCTCGTTAGACTGATTGGGATCCAGCCAGCGGACACCATCAGGGCAAGCGGTCCATTCATGCCGCACAAACAGGCCAGACAGATGGCCGCACCCTGTCAGATCAAATCGTCAAACCAGAATCCCTCTTGCAGCGCATGGGCCATCCACAGATGACAGCTCCCGGTCTCGGCATCAGCGAAATCCAGCAAGCGGTGCATCCAACTCCAATCGGCGCGTTTGCTTTGACGGTGCCATCTGAATACATGCGCTCCATCGTTGGAACCCGCAGAATGCGCCGAAGGATGATGAGTTTATGTCCGCATACAACCCTTCGGTGACACATATCGCCATACTGTTAGCATGCTCGCTGCCTGCGGTTGCTCGTGCGGACACCCCGGGTGATCAGGCATCCACCTTCTGCGTGGACCGTCCAGGCCAGACCACGCCGCCCTGCGTGCTTGGCGTTAACGAGGCAATGATCGAGATTGGTCTTGCCAGCTGGGACCGCACCGCGACTGGCGGCTCCGACCGTGTGACCGATCTTGCGCTTGGGGCTTCGATGCTGCGCTTCGGTGTCGGATCGCAGACCGAAGTGCAGTTAGGCTGGGCTGGCATGCTGCACAGTTCCTATCGCGACATCGCCAGGGATACCGGCCACGGGCAGACCGATGCAGGCGACATGACGATCGGTTTTGCCCATGGCCTGTCCGGTGCGAATGGCCCGGTTGCGGTACAGGGCTTCGTAACCTTGGCCACGGGTACTGGCAACGCGACCGCAGGAGAGTGGAACGGTGGCCTGCGCGTCCCGGTTGCACTCGATCTGGGCCAGAATTGGCAGATCGGATTGACTCCGGAATTCGATCTGGCGGCGAATGCGAGCGGACATGGCCATCACGTGTCGTTTGGAGGCGCGGCAGGTCTCTCCCACCCGGTCTCGTCCAGTCTCAGTGCGGGTATCGATGTCAGTCTGTTCGAGGACCGGGACCCCGAGGGGACGTCGGCCAACTCGACAGCAACGGCGTCACTGGCCTGGCAGGCAGGCGGTAATACCCAACTCGACCTGGGTGCCGGGTTCGGCATTTCCGGGGATGTCCCGGGCATGCTGTTCTATGTCGGACTAGCCCAGAGGCTATAGGCTTCAGAATGCGGCGTCCAAGCTGCGCAAGGCGCGTTCGGTAAGGTCTATGGCTTCCTCGAATTTGCGCGCAAGAGCGGGGTTGGCGTTCAGAAACTGCAGCACATCGATCGTATCCACCACCAGGACCGTCGTTTCCTCGGTTGCGACAAGATAGAGGCCGGAAGGTGATGTGGTAAGGTATGCGCGATTTACGAAGAAATCGCCGTCGCTCACCGTCTGAACCGCCTCGCGTCCCTCGGGCCCGTCGACTTGTGCGGAAAGCAGCCCTTCCAGCACGACGAACAATCGCGCGAACGGCTCGCTCGCAGCCAGCAGCACCTCGTCCTCGTCGTAGATCTGGATCCTGGCCGCATCTACCAGAGCATCGAATCCGTTGGCGTTGCGAGGGAATATTCCGGTGCCCGCCATGGCTTCGGCGATCTCATCGCGCGGTACCACGTGTGGCGCAAACCGATACCGGCGATTGACCGCACCGGCGAAATCAAGTCCTTCGCGTTGGCAGACGTACCAGAGCTTCCGGAAGAAATGGGTGAGGCCCTCGTCGCCATCGAAGCGAGTGGCGGCGTGGAAGGTGACTTCAAACTCGATCCCGTCATCACCAAGCCCGACAATGTCGATGCCCGGCCCCGGTTCCCTGAGGATCAGGCTGACTGCATTCAGGGCGCGTTCGATCGCGGCGCTGGCGCGGGCAGGGGGAACCGAATAGGCGAACTTCACGCGCACGCTCTGGCCAAAGGGCCTGACATCGGTGTTGATCACCATGAACTGCGCTTTGGCGAGTTCGGAATTGGGGAACACGACAAGGTGCTCGTCGTCGAGCGTTTCGACAGTGACCGAGCGCCAGTCCATCTGCACGATGCGCCCGGCTACCCCGTCGCTTTCGATCCAGTCGCCTTCCTTGAAATGACGGCCCGAAATCAGCGATATGCCGGCAAACAGACCGGACACGGTATCCTGCAATGCAAGGCCGAGCACGACCGACCCGACGCCCAGTGCAGCCAGCATGTTGCCAAGATCGACGCCCCAGATGCTTGATGCGACGAAGGCGGCCGCGAGCAGCACGATGATCAGACGCAGCAGATCGAGGATCAGGGCGGGTATGCGGCGCGCCCAATCAGCTGCAAGCATTCCGGAGTGAACCGCAGCGTTGATAGCGGCAAGGCCGGCATTGATCCCGGCAACCACAAGCAAGCTCTGCAACACGCGCGGCAGCAGGTCATCCGGATGCATGCCGGAAATGCGCGTTGCGAGCACGAACAAGGCCGCTGTCGGCAGGATCGTCAACTGGATCAGCGTGCAGATGGCCGCCGCCTTGCGGAAGCGCGGCAGCAGACTGCGCCGCAATTCCAGCAACATGATCACCAGTGCCGGGTAACCGATCGTGACGGCCAAGGTCCAGCCAAGCGTGGCCATGACGCTTTCAGACACGGGCCGAAGCCTCGATCGCCGTGCTTTCGATAGCAGCAGTCTCGGCCAGTTCGGCGGCCATCGCCTCGCTGAAGTTGATGCCCGGACGTCCGTCAATCAGGGCAAGGCGCCGGGCTTCTGCAACGCATTCGCCGAGCAGTTCATAGACGAAGCGCCTGCGCCCCACGATGCCGGCATCTACCTCGCCGAACGCGAGACCGACCTGTAATTGGAGTGAATAGCCCTTGGCCTGATTGAAGCGGGCGAGGATGACAAGCATTTCCTCGGCGAAGGCGCGGGCCCGCTGGCGGTGGTCAAGTCGCGGCGTGGATAGGCCGCAGGCGGCGAGATAGGCATCGCCGATGGTCTTGATCTTCTCGACGCCATGCCGTTCCGCAGCTTCGTCGATGGCATCGACCAGTTCGTTCAACAGGCCGATCGACTCTGCCGCCGAGGTCTGTTTGATGATCGAATTGAGGCCGTGGATGGTTGCATAGATGATGCTGACGTTCTGGAAAGTATCCGCGACCATCGTCTCCCCGCCACTGACCCGGTCGGCCACCGCATCAGGGAGAATATTGCGCAGAAGCTTCTCGTACTGGGCAGTCTTCGAGGCGATAACCTGATTTCGCTCATCCAACTCGTCCAGCATCTCGTTGAATGCCTTGCCGAGTTCCTCGAACTCGTCGGTGCCGATGATTGGAATCTGGAAGTGGGTCTCACCACTGCGCAGGCGCTGTACACCGGCCTGAAGGCGCGCGATCGGGCCGAGGAAGAAGCGCGATCCGAACATCGAGAAGAGCGTGATCAGGATCGCCATCAGGCCCGTGGCAAGAAACACCCGCTCGCGCAGGGTGCTGACTGGTTCGAGCGCTTCGGCCACGTCCTTTTCGGCGATGATTGCCCAGCGCATGCCGCCCACATCGAAAGGTGCATAAGCCGAAAGCACGGGCTCGCCGCGATAATCGCGGATGCTGTCGCTGCCGGTTTCTCCATCAAGCGCACGCTTGACGGCCAAGGTGGCGAAGGTCTGGTTCAGGATCGAATGCCCAGATGTACGGATCGCTTCGATGGTCGGTTTGGAGACCTCAAGGCCGGCCAGCGTCTTGAGATAGCCCGCCTTGTCCTCGACAAGGAAACGGCTGTCCGACCGAGCGGTGCCGTCCTGTCCAACAAGGTAGACTTCCCCCGTCTTGCCAAGGCCTTCCGAAGTCCATCTACCTGACGACGTCAGCGCAGCGTTGAGGTCGTCGATCGAAAGCTGGCCGATCACCACGGCGACAGTGCGCCCGTCCATCTGGACCGGTGCGGCAATGAACGAGGAGGGGATGTCGAAAGAGGCGCGATACTTGTCGAAATCCACAAGTGCCGTTCCGGTCGCATCTACGCGACCATCCCTGGCCAGCCTGAAAGCGCGCGCGAGGCCGCTGTCACGATAAGGGCCGGTCTCGAGATTGGTGGCGAAATCCGCTTCCTTCTGAGCGGAGTAAAGCACATCGCCGCTGGCTACATCGACCAGGAACAAGTCGTACAGCTTCATCGCTTCCATGGCCTTCACCATTCCGGGATGAAAGCGGTTGTGCGCGGCCGAGTAGGCTTTGACGCTTGCAACCTGTTCGCCATTCAGGCCGAGTTGATAACGCTTGCTGTCGCTGTTCGGATTCGATGCGATGTACGCGGCCTGCAGCCGGACGGCCGATGTGGTCCTTGGCCAGTAGTCTGCCAAAATCGCACTTCCCGCGTGGTCCGGGACCTTCGGCAGGAATTTCTCGCGATAGTAGGCTTCGAGCTGTTCCTGAGCAATTCCATCGCCATCGCGCGCTTCGGCTGCGAACGCAGCGCGCAACATCGCAGCAGCTTCCGGCAGTTGGGCGCTGCGCGCATAGACCGCGAACATACGGGCTTCGCTGTCGAAGTAACGGGCAACATCAGCCTTCTTCGTTTCGCGGATCGAGACCAGTTGGTCGGTAATCGCCCCGCGCAAGGCGCTCTCGGCACTGAAGTAGCTGATGCTGCCGATCGCGAAGGCCGCTGTGATGCCGCTCGTGCAGAGCATGACGAGCAGTTTCGAGCTGACCGAAACGCAGATGCGCATCCTGCTACTCCCTTGCCGATTGCCGGTCGTCAGAACAGGATGCCGACGCCGACCGCGAACTGCTCGGCGCTGGTCTTGTCGAGGTGGCGGTACTCGATGTCGGCTAGGAATTTGCCGAAGCTGTGTTCCAGACCTGCGCCGTAGACCGCCTGGGTTTCCTCGTTACCGCCGGTCGAGACGCCGCCCAGGCCATAGAGCTTGTCGGCCTCGCTGAGCTTTGCGCCCGCGCGGACAACCGTTGCGAACGTGACCTTGGTGTCCTCGGCGAGCACCTTGTCGATGCCGATCTCGGCGCCGACGAACAGGGTCTTGCCAAGGTCGAAGTCGTAGCCCGCTGCAAAGCCTACAAGGCCTTCGCTCTCGCCCTCTGCGCGTTCGACACCAGCGTTGATCTGGGCGTGGCCTTCGCCTTCGATACCCTCGGCAAATGCGGGCGTGGCGGCCAGCAGGCCGACAGCCAGAAACAATATCTTCATTGTAACCCCTCATGACGTCTGGCGACTGATCTGCGCCATGCCGACCAGCAACCAACCAGACACAAAACCCCTATTCCGAGGTGGACAGGGAAGCCATAACCGACCCGGCTATGCGTTGAGTGGTTGTCGTCAAGTCAGACGCACCGGTTGGAGAGGGACGCTCGGACCGCTAGCGTCGGGGCACTGTCAAAAGGAATGCACCACTAGCGATGGATGAGGGCGGGTTGCAGGAACCATTTATGGGCCGCCCTCGCAAACCAGAAAATCCATTCCGCTATTTCCACTCCTCGCCTGAGGTCATTCGCCTGATGGTGATGCTGTATGTTCGCTTTCCGCTAAGCCTGCGAAACGCGGAGGATTTGCTGTTCGAGCGCGGCATAGACATTTGTCACGAAACGGTGCGGCTATGGTGGAACAGGTTCGGGCCGATGTTCGCGGCCGACATCCGGCGCCAGCGCGTGAGCCGCATGCGCAGTTTCCGGCATTGGAAGTGGCACCTCGACGAGGTCTACGTGAAGATCAACGGCGAGATGGGCCCTGTCAAAGCTAACGCACCGGTTGGATTAAGATGCTCCGTCCGCTAGCTTCGCCTGATGCCAAGACCGCGCAAACCTGCGAGCACGTTCCGCTACTTCAATTCCTCGCCGGAGATCATCCGGCTCGCTGTCATGCTATATGTCCGCTTCCCGTTGTCGCTGCGCAACGTCGAGGATCTCTTATTCGAGCGGGGGATTGATGTCTGCCATGAGACGGTACGGCTGTGGTGGAACCGTTTCGGACCAATGTTCGCAGCCGACATCCGCCGGCAGCGGGTGAACCGCATGCGCGGCTTCAGGCACTGGCGCTGGCACCTCGACGAGATGTACGTGAAGTTGAACGGGGAGATGGTCTATCTCTGGCGTGCAGTGGACCAGGAAGGCGAGGTGCTTGAAAGCTACGTGACCCGCACACGGGACAAAGCAGCCGCCCTCACCTTCATGCGCAAGGCCTTAAAGCGCCACGGATCTCCCGAACGGATCACCACCGATGGTCTACGCTCGTACCGCGCCGCGATGACCGAGCTCCGATGCGAGGACAAGCAGGAGATCGGCAGGTGGGCGAACAACCGGGTGGAGAACAGCCACCTGCCTTTCCGACGACGAGAGCGTGCCATGCTGCGCTTCAGGCAGATGAAGGCGCTACAAAAATTCGCCTCGGTCCACGCTTCCCTCCACAACCACTTCTCCCAGGAACGCCACCTCGTCGACAGAGAGACCTTCAAGCAGCGGCGCTTGGCAGCTCTTGCCGAGTGGCAGTCGCTCGCATCCTGAAGTCTGTCTGCCTCTGGGGCAACTTTGTCAGCAGAGAACGTTTCGCTTTAGACTGACAGCTCCGCCGAAACTTGCCATCCGGTGGACCGCGAGAGCACTCCTGCCCATGTCCGGGTTTGCGGACGATCCGGAAGGGCAGCTTACGGACCGCGAAACCGAGTTAGCGGCCGTTTAAACGAGGCGGCGCCAACGGTGGCTGTCGACCAAAACTTGCCAGTCAGGCGCGGTGCCGACTATGTCGGCTTTGGTGCTAATCGGTCGATCGCTCCAACTAGGCTTAGCAGGTGGCGAGACGCTAAAAGAAGTTAGCAATATTCTGCGCCGTCGCGCGCATTGCAGTGACAAAAATCGCTACTTCCTCGAGCCGCATCGAAGTATTAAGCACATTCAACTCCCTAGCTGCGCTCCATCTTTCAGGTCATCAGCGATTTTCGACACTTTGACGCAGTATTTCGCTTCAGAACGGCCAGCCTTTTCGGGACGGGCCGACGCAAACGTCAGCCACAGTTTCTGAGGCACCTGTTCACTGTTGAATCCGCTGTCATCGATGGTCAGTTCGACGCCAACGCCGTTTCGGATTGCCAGATCAACGATGGCTTCCGCGAGTTGTGCAAGGAACACGTCGATTTCAGGACCGCCTGCAGACAACGATTTGACTCGAGTTGGGTGCCCCGACGTTCTTCCGCTGCGCAAGTTGCTCGCATGGGGGTTGATCGAAAAGTCATGCGTTCTGGCGATCTCGTCGATCCGGCGCCTTGTTTCAGCCCTTACACCAGGCTTGCCGGCAAGCGATCTTGAGACGGTAGAAGGGGTGACACCAGCCAACCGCGCAATATCGGCGATAGTCCTGACGCCTTGCGGTTGGAGGTGGCAGCTTGCTTCACCCATGCGTGCTGTCACAGTGCGCGGAAGCGGATGGCCTGCCCGCCGCCCGACGCCAGAGCGAGAGTGAGAACAGTTCTGGAGGTAACGATCTTGCGCTGGATAACGATGCGCTCGGGCGCAGTCCGCCAGTCCGCTCCCGGCCCGTCGGCATAGATCTGCGCTTCGTAGCGCTTGCCTGGCTCAAGGAAGTCCAGTGGGATGGACAAGTTCCGGGCAGTGTCGTTGGTCAGGGCACCAAGGAACCAGTCCTTTCCGGATCGTGCTTGCCTCGCTGTGACCACATACTCGCCGATCTGCCCTGCCAGTGTCCGGCTTTGCTCCCAGTCCGTGGGCACCTCTCGGATGAACTGGAAAGCAGGGTTGCCCTCGTAGTTCTCGGGCAGATCCACGGCCATTTGCACAGGGGAGTAGATCACGACGAAGAGCGCAAGCTGCTGCGCGAGCGTCGAGGGGACGCGATTGCCCGGGCGCTTGTCCCGGTAATCGAAGTTGAAGACGCCGGGGGTGTAATCGAATGGCCCTGACAGCATTCGCGTGAACGGGACGATGGCAAGATGGTCCGGCGCATTTCCGGAGTCCGGGCTGCCGCCATTGTATTCCTGCCCGCGCGCGCCTTCGCGGCTCATCAGGTTGGGCCAGGTCCGGCGCAGGCCTGTGTCCTTGACCGGTTCGTGCGGGAAGAGCGCGATGTGGTGCCTCGCCGCAGCTTCGACGACCTTCTGGAAGTTCTCTACCGCATACTGTCCGTCGGGCCATTCGGTCATGTCATGACGCGTGCCGACATAGCCCAGCTTGATCGCCTTGATCCCGTAGCGGTCGTAGTAATCGAGCGCGGGTTCGAGTTGGCGCAGGTAGTCCTGCACCTGGGCCCCGGTCTCGTGATGGCCGACGATGTCCACCCCTCGGGCCTTGGCGTGAGCGGAGACCGCATGCATGTCGAAATCCGCAGCCGCTTCGTTCTGGATGAAGCGGGAGTGCCCGTTCAGCCACCATTGCGGCGCTTCCCAGCCCTTGTTCCAGCCTTCGAACAGCACGCCGGGGATGCCATGCGTGGCTGCCCAGTCAATGTATCGCAGCGCGCGAGCGGTGGTTGCGCCATGGTCCGAGCCCGGCTCCCAGGTGTACTTGCCGATGTGCATGCCCCAGAAGATGCCGATGTACTTCATCGGCTTGGCCCATGATGCATCGCCCAGACGGTTAGGCTCGTTGAGATTGAGAATCAGGGTTGAGTCGGCAAGCTTTGCGGCATTGTCAGCCACAAGAACGGTCCGCCACGGCGTTACGAGGCCGCCATGGGCGCGCACCAGATCACCGTTGGACCATGGCGACAGATCGGCCTTCAGGGTCTTTGTGTTGTCCGCAACCAGCCGCAAGTTCATCGAGGCATAATCGACCAGCGCGGCTTCATGAACCGCCATGGCGACGCCTTGGCCCTCAACCGTAAGGGGCGTCTGAACCGCCGGCAGGGCGGACAATGCCGAGCGCGAATACTCGTACTCGGAGTATTTCTCGCGATAGGCCGGAATCCACCACGCGCGGTAATTTTGCGCGAACGCGAACTGGGTGACCTCATCGCTGATGACAAAACGCTCCGACGTTTCGCCGGGGAGGACGTAGCGGAAGCCGAACCCGTCGTCGAAGACACGGAATTCGATGCGCAGCTTGCGTCCGTCAGATGCCGTGACGGTCGCGAGGAAGCCGTTGCTCTCGTCCTTGATGACCCGGCGTTCGCCCCAAGGCTGTTGCCATGACGCATTTGTCGACGTTCGCCTGGTGTCGGCGAGCACCAGGCCTGAAACCAGCGGCTCGCGGTCCTTGAAGCGGAAACCCAGCAAGGAGCGATCAATGATCGGCTTGCCCTTGAAGCTCGCGCGATAGACGGCCTCTCCCTTGTCGACGGCGAAGTCCACCTCCAGCCGCCCATCGGGTGAGCGGACCTCCAGCCACTCCTGCGCCCGCGCTGCAGGAGATAAAAAGAAAGCCGTGGCAGCAAGAGCTGCCACGGCAAGGTGGGAGGTGAATTGACGGATGGCGGTCAGGAGAACCATCGTCGTCAGAACTGGAAGGTTACGCCTGCGCGGACCCGGCGGCCGAAGATCGGACGGCCCTGAAACGCAGTCTCGTTCACGCCGGTGATCACACCTGCACGCGGGTTGCCTTCGGTAAGACCCACCGTATCGAACAGGTTCGTGACAATGACTTCGGCCGAAAGGTTGTCGGCAATGTTCCACCGTCCGCCAAGGCTGACTTCGGTGAATGCCGGCAGATCGATGCGGTTCGACACATCGGCAAAGCGCTTACCAGTGTGCATGACGTTGCTGTAGATATCGACCTTGCCGTCGAGCAGGTGGAGGACGGGGCGGATCGAGAAGGTCATGGCCGGCTGGCGCACGATGCGGTTGCCGCTGAAGTCGAACGGACCATTGCCATCGGTGCCGCTGAAACCAGTGTACTTGATCGACTGCAGGTTGCCCGAGAAGTTGACCTCGAACATCTCGACCGGACGGAGCGCGAGTTCCAGTTCGACACCGTAGGAGCGAGCGGCCGCCTGCGCGGTCTGCGGAGCGCCTGCGACGATGTTGTTGAACGAGATGTTCGGGAAGTTGTTGTAGAACACGGTCACGAAGGCCGAGACTGGGCGCGAGGAGTACTTGAGGCCTGCCTCGACCAGATCGATGCGGTCTTCCACCGGATTACAGCAATTGAACCACTGCGAGAATTCAGGCGTGACGCGGAAGCTGCGGCTGTAGCGGGCAAAGGCGGCAAGGTCGGGGTTGAACGTGTAGTTCAGACCTGCCGAGAACGCCCATTCTCCGGTCTTGAACTTGTAGGGCGTGATCGCGCCGCTCAGCACGGTGACCGCATCGTCGAGCACGGTGTTTGGATCACCAAGGTTGACGGTCTTGCTCTGGGCAATCGTGCCCTTCTTGCTGACGTGGTGGTAGCGTGCGCCGAAGTCCAGGCGCAGGGCCGGGCTGACTTCGAACGAGTCCGCAAGGTACAGCGCGTTGATCGTCACGTCGTCGCGGAAGTCCTGCAGGTTGCTGTGCAAGCCGACGATGCCGTTGCGGGTCAGGGCGATGGTCTTGTTGCCGGCAGCATCAAGACCGAAGACATCGATCGATCGGGGCTGGTTGGCAGCCTCGGTCAGCACGTTGTTCCAGTTCCACTGCTGCCGCTGCGTGAACTGGCTGTGATAGTAGCCGACGGTCAGCGTGTTGCTGCCGGTCTTGGCTGTGAAGCTGAGATCGCCCACCAGATTGTCGACATCGACATAGGTCGAGAAGATGTTCTGAACCAGCGTGAGGCCATTGGCGATGCTGGCCGTGGGAATCGCCGCACCGGTATTGGCGTTGAAATAGCCGGCACGCACCGTTGCAGGATTTGCTGCCTGCAGACGTCCCAGCGAGTTGTCCAGGAACGCCTGCGCGCCAGCCACCTGGTCGCTGAACAGCGCGTTGAAGTCGACCACGCCGCCGGTGTAGCGGCCCTTGGCGCTGACGCTCAGCCAGTCGTTGAACTTGTTGTCGAAAGTAACGGTGAACGTATCGGTGTTGGTGTGGACACCATTGCCGAGGTCGATCGAGGTGCTGCCGGTGCCGTAGAGATCCGGCACGGTGATGTTGCGGAATGCCGGGGATACGACCGTGCCATCGCCCGCATCGAGACCGGGCAGGCCCTTGCTCTTGCTGGCGAGCGGAATGCCCGTGTAGAAGATGTTGCGATCGTTGAGCTTGCGATAGCCGACGTAGATCTCGCCATCGTCGAGCAGATAGGTAAGGCCTGCACGGAACTGGCCGCCGCGGTTTCCGGTGAAGCCCGGATCGCGCATGCCGTTGTTCGAGCGATAGAACCCGCCGACGTTGAAGCGCAGCTTGTCGTTAATAGGACCGGTCAGGCTGAAGTCACCGCGATAGTGATCGTAGTCGCCCCATTCCAGCTTCACGAGGCCCTGCAGGTCGGCCGTGCCCTTCTTGGTGATGACGTTGAGAACGCCGCCAGGGGCATTCGAAGCTGTGATCGATGCCGAACCGCCGCGCACGATCTGGGCGCTCTGGATGGTCTGGTCGACGCGGTAGAAGATGTCGGCATTGGTGAAGGCACCGGCGCCTTCCTCCCACACGGGAAGGCCATCTTCCAGAACGGGCACGTAGCGGAAGTTGTCGTTGGGAAGCCCGCGTGAATAGACGTTGTTGCCGATTTCGCCGCCAGAGGATTCAGCAAAGATGCCCGGCGCCGTGGCGTAGACTTCCGAAATGCTGACCGGCGCACGCTGCTGCAGATCGGCCGACGACAGCGTGGTAATCGCGTAAGACGTTTCCATCTTCTTGCGGCCCGAACTGGCGCCGGTGACGATGATCTCGGCAAGGCCGAGGTTGTCGTCAGCCGCAGTAGCATCTTCCGTGGCCGCAGGCTGTGCAGTCTGGGCGTGGGCTGGTGCGGCCATCGCAACGAGTGCGACAGTGGAGAGCGCGGCGATACGCGTCGAAACCTTCATGACATCCCCCTTGAAAAGGTGCTTGCAGACGACTCATTGGTGGCCGTCTGGCCGACGCTCTTTTCCCGCAAAACAACAATCGATTGCAATGAATTTGTGCAATAATATCCAGAGTTGCAGTCCATCCAACCGCTCCATGGATGATAATGAACTGATTTAGCTTGGTTTAACTGCAATCGCCCAGAGCCGTATGGTTGGAAGTTGCATAACTTTTTCGATTCCTGGCGCGAAGGATTGCAGTCACGCGCCACAGGATCCACGAATGATCAGCTCTGTTGGCAATCGCTCGGATACGGCGCGGTGGCCGTCCATCATGCGCAGCACTTTGGACACCAGCATGTTGCCAGCCTTGATCACGTCCTGCCGCACGGTGCTCAACTGCGGGCTGGAGAACGAGGCAACGTCGATATCATCATAGCCGATCAGGGCGACATCTTCGGGGACACGCAGGCCGTGCCGCTTGAGCGCCTGCAAAGCTCCGAGCGCAACAATGTCCGAGGCAGCAACGATCGAGTCGAAAGCTACCCCGCGCTCGACGAGATTGTCGACGGCATCAGCACCCTCATAACGGCTCGAGAACGGAGTCTGGACGATTGCAGGATCAAAAGGAATGCCCTCGGCGGTCAAGGCAGCCTTGTAGCCCTCGAGCCTCTGGGCGATCTGAGACAGTGCCGTCCGCGCCTCGGCGATCGGCGGCATGGATCCGAAGAACGCAATACGCTTCCGACCGGTCCGGATAAGGTGGCGCGTCGCGCGGAAGCCACCATCAAAGTTGTCGGTGCCCACCGAACAGTAGCGCTGCCCTTCGGTTTCCACGCCCCAAACCACGATCGGACGATTGGCCGCCCCGAAACGATTGAGCGCATCATGAAACTGCGACTGCCCGAAGAAGATGAACCCGCGATAAGGGGAGGTGTCGATGAACTCGCTCAAAGTCCGATCATCATGCGGAGTTTGCCAACTGATCGAGAAATCGCGACGCCTTTCTCTTAGCGCAGCGCCGATGCCGCCGAGCAGCGACAACTCGAACGGATTGCCGAGCTGTCCGCCATGCCCGGTGGCAACAGGCAGGACGACGCAGACCTGTTCTGGCAGGTTCCCCTTGCCGGACTTGCCCTTCGGCCCCCGCTTGGGTGCGGAGTAGCCCAGCCGTGCCGCCGTCTGGACCACCAGTTCGCGTGTCTCCTCACTGATTGCAGTGTTCCCTGCAATCGCCCGCGACACCGTGGCGGTCGAGAGGCCGAGCTCCTCGGCAATGTGTTTCAGCGTAAACTTGCGTCCGGCACCATCTTCCATGCAACTCTCCTTGGACCCAGCCATCGGAGATAGATTTGCGCAAAATATTGCACAGTTTGCAAACTAAATTGCAGATCGCCGTGCCCCGGTCGCCGCGATGACGGCGGCGAGACAGCAGAAAGCCCCGGCGATCAGCAACGTGCCTGACGGGTTGCCCGCTGGAAACATCCGGACCACCGCGCGCATGCCAAGGCCCATCACCAGCTGCGGCACTACAATGAACACGTTCATCAGGCCGATCGCGCCGCCTGCCTCTCCCTGCCGGGCGATACGGCTCGCCATGACGAAGGGCGCGCTGAGCATCGAGGCATAGGCTATGCCGATCAGGCCAGCGCAGACCAGCAGCAGCAGGGGGGTTCCCGCCAGCGCTACACCTGCAAAGCCGAAGGAACCGGCCAGAAGGTTAGTGGAATGGACGCGAGACACGCCGAACTTCTCGAAGAGGCGGGGCAAGATGAAGGCGAAGAGCCCCGCCACGCCATTGTATGTCGCGAACATGACACCGACCCAGTCCGCGCCGTCGCCATAACGCGGATCTTCTACCGATCTGGCAGCGAAAGCGCCCTGTGCTACGACCGGCGTTGCGTAGACCCACAGCAGATAGAGCGCAGCCCAGGCAAAAAACTGCATGGCCGCGATCCGGCGATAGGCAAGAAGATTGGCTAGCCAGTCTGCCGAAGTCCGTCCGGTCTCGCGCTCGTCCACCTGTTGATCCGTCAAACAGATGCCGAAGCGCGCGTAGTCTTCCTTCGAGTATTCGCGCACCTTGAGGACCGTGCCGGCGACCGAGATCGCCAGGCATGTCGCCGCCGCAAGGAACGCCAGCCGCACCGAGACCGGCGTGGCACCTTCGGCAACGACATTGGGCATTCCAGCGACGCTGAGGGCCTTTGGCACCAGAGCACCAAGGAACGCACCAACACCGATGAAGACGGTCTGCATGGCAAAGCCCCTGCCGTGCTGCTGCTCGGGCAAAGTGTCGCCAACCAGCGCTCGGTAGGGTGCATTAAGGGCGTTCATCGAGATTTCGAGCAGCCAGATCATTGCGATTGCCCAGACCAGGCTCGGCGCGAACGCGATCCCTGTGAGCGCAGCAGTCGCGATGGTTCCCGAACCGAGCATCCATGGCCGACGGCGCCCGAACCGCGTCCAGCTCCTGTCACTCAGGCGGCCGATCACCGGTTGAACCAGCAGCCCTGATACTGGCCCTGCGAGCCACAGTAGTGCCAGATCTTCGACGCCGGCCCCAAAGCCCTGATAAATGCGGCTGAGGCTGGCGCTCTCTATCCCGAACGTGATCTGCAACCCAAGATAGCCCGCGCTCAGGCCAATGATACGGCTCTGCGTGACTGGCGGCAATGCACCCTTCATTGTTCAGATCCCTGCCATCCTCTGGACTATGGTCGCGCGAACGGCGGTGGGTCGACAAGAGTCAAGATAGCAAAAGTCACAACTTTCGAAACACGCTTCTCGGATAGGCGGTGGGTTACGGACAGAGCCATGAGGCGAATAACGGATGGTGGACTCCCCACCTTTGGCGAGGAGCCACGATCTTAAATCTCGGTGTTCTCAGCAAGCACAAGCGCGTCTTCCACATCAATGCCGAGATAACGAACGGTATTTTCGATCTTGCTATGGCCGAGAAGGATCTGGACAGCCCGCAGATTGCCCGTTGCCCGGTAGATGATCGATGCCTTCGTTCGCCGCAGCGAATGGGTTCCATACTCGCTGCGCATCAGCCCCACTCCAGTCACCCACTCATCGACAAGCCGCGCATACTGTCGGGTGCTGAGATGACCGTTGCGATCAACCCGGCTTGGAAAAACAAAATCCTCCACCGTGCCGCCGCGACGTTGAAGCCACGCCAACAAGCTGCTGCGAGCGTCTGGCAAGAGTTCGAACTGGACGGGGCGGCCGGTCTTCTTCTGGATTACCATCGCGCGTGTACGAATGGTCCCGCCGCTGACTACATCGCCGATCTTCAGTCGCACAAGGTCACAGCCGCGAAGTTTGCTATCAATGGCTAGGTCGAACGACGCGCGATCTCGCAAGCGTTTCCGTTGATTGAGATAAAACCGAATCTCCCACATTTACTTTGGCTTCAGCGCACGCTTCGCACCAACTGCTCGTCCTGCGTTCCAAACCTGCCGCTTTGTTGAGGTGGATCCTGTTTGGGGCATCTCCATGATCGTTCTCTGATGGCCAAAGTGGCCACGCTTAAAACGTGCGACGCACAGAAGCGGGAATGAGGCAAAAGCGATCATACATTCCCCAGCAATCAAAAAATTGAATGGCGGGTTTTGGCGACGGATCTGCCTATCGGCGTGCTGAGCGAAAACGGCAGTTTTGTCCCAGACCAGATCAAGCCCTTCAGCCCGATCCACCATTCGATGAACGTATGGCAAGTTCTGACTGCTTCACCTTGAGCCTTGAACGTCCGAAATGAAGGCGATTGCCGCGAAGTGACTGCAATCGAAACGCACCGGCCGACCAGAATACCTTGTTCCGATACGGGTGCTCGACAGCCCGAAGATTGCGGAAACCCGATCTTCGCGTTTGGCTGACCACTCGAACAGCTATTGTTGCTCTTCAAATACGACCTTGGCCCGGCAGTCTGCCACGGCACGTGGTTTACATATGCTACTTCGGACAGAGCCTCTGCTCATTGGTGCTCGATCAGCTGAGGGTCGGGAGAATTGCGGCAGGAACCTGCGCGCATTATCGCCGTTTTAACGGGCCGGAGAAAGCCCCTTATGAACGTAACGACCCAAGACCTTAGCTATGCGGAAGAAGCCCTGTTCAAAACCATCTCTGCACCGGAGTTTCCTTGTGTCGGTGCCAAATCGGCAATGGCACGCGGCACGCTCAAGGTGCTGACCTGCCGCAGCCTTGCAAGTGGTTGGGACGATCTGATCATCCATCGCGAACTGATGGACTGGGCTGCGCAATACCGCTCGGAGCCAGAGGGCCTGCGCAGCCTTGCCGTGTCGTTTGACGGTCCGGGCGATCTCGATGAAGCGCAATTCGAGGCGCTGATGTGGGAGCGTATTCAATCCTTTGCCGACAAGGACGCATGGCTGGGGCAACCCTACGATCACCGCGTCAGCGCCGATCCATCCGACCCGCACTTCTCGCTCAGTTTCGGCGGCGAAGCATTCTTCGTGGTTGGCCTTCATCCCAACGCCTCGCGCCCGGCACGCAGGTTTGCTCGCCCTACACTTGTGTTCAACCTTCATGACCAATTCGAACGCCTGCGAAGCGAAGGCCGTTATGAAAAGATGCGCGAACGCATTCTTGAGCGCGACGTCGCGCTTGCCGGGAGCATCAACCCGATGCTCGCCAGGCATGGATCTGCAAGCGAAGCAGCGCAGTACAGTGGGCGGCTGGTCGACCAGGAATGGCGGTGCCCTTTCCGCGACAAGCGCGATCCGGCCGCGTGAGCGTTCAGGAAATAGCGCCACGGTCCGGGACCGCGTTCGTGCTGCGCAAAGGCGAAATACTGCGCGTTATCGACCCTCGCGGCGTTCAGGTGAGCGATATGCTTGCGTTTGCTCAAGCCGATGTGCGGGAAGTGATCTCGGCCGGGCGCACGTTCGATTATGAGGAAACGATCAGGCTCACCACGGGGAACCGTATCTGGTCCAACCGGTCGAATCCCTTGCTCGAGATCATAGAGGATACTGTCGGACAGCACGATTTCCTGCTGACGCCGTGCAGCGAAGCGACCTTTCGCCATTTCTATCCCGACGAACCGGTACACCGGGGCTGCTTCGGCAACCTGGCCGAGGCGCTCGCCCCCTACGGGATTGAACCCGATGCCATCCCGGTGGCATTCAATATCTTCATGAACGTGCCGGTGGACGGTGAAACGGGACAGATCGCAGTGCTGCCACCGACGAGCCGCGCCGGCGACTATATCCGGCTTGCCGCATTGACCGACCTTATCGTTGGGCTGACCGCATGTTCTGCCGGGGCGTCCAACGGCGGCAGTTTCAAGCCGATCCATTACCGGATCGAAGATTGATGGCGATGAAGACCGACATCACCGAACTGGCACGCCGTATGGCGGCTGCGGCCGAGGCCCAGGACTTTGAAGAAGCGCGGCGACTCCGTGACCAGATCAACCTTATACGCGGCGGGGCCAGCCCGACGGAAGCCGCCCGCGCTGACACGGCGGGGCTGTCCCGTCAAAAGTCAGGGGCAATGGGCATTGGCACCAATACGCCAAAGCCGGTCAGACCCGCGGGTTGGCAGTCGCCCAAGAAGCCGGACCCTATGACGTCGGGTCGGCGGGCCAGGCAACGGTGATGCTCAAGACAAGCAAGCCGGCTCGTGGCTTCTGTGCCGGTCATCCTGACCATGACAGAACCAGACCTGTATAGGGGGGTACGTCATAGCACAGTTCGTCCGGGGTCGCGGTGAAGGCTGGAATGACCTCGCCCGAGAGCTTGCGCACAATGACCTCGGGCAACGCCGCGCGGCCCGTGCGTACCAAGGCGAACCTTGCGACGTGATTGTCTTCGCCGTCGATCTTGAGGCTTAGCGTGCGATCATCGATGCGGGTGACGGCGCGCAGGAAATAATCGCAGAAGATCACGAAAGGCGCGCCGGGAACGCGGTGGTAGGAGCGGGTCGCGAAGACCATGGCAGCCCCGGCGCCATAGATCTCTTGCCCCACCTGGCCGGCAGGCTGCCCGTCGGGATAGAGATCCTCCACTGGGAAAGACAAGGCGCGGTCTATCTCGCCGTTGCGCTGTTGGGTAGCGATCGCCTCTTTTGGCAACGCATCAGGATAGTAAAACCAGGCGCGATGCAGAGCGTAGCGGCAGTACTCGGACACCAGCATCTTCGCAGAAGGAATCAGGTCCGGTCCCCCAAGGTCCAGATACCGTTCGAAAGCGGCATAGCTGTCGAAGCATTCGTAGAGGGCCATGTAGGGCGCATCCTGCAGGCAGGTGACAGCCATAAAGTTGGAGTAGTGCTGTGCCAGGCCGATTTCACTCTCCCAAATCTGTGCGTTGTGAAAGAAGCTGGCGAGGTAGACGTAGCTCAGAGCTAGGTAGGTCTTGCGGTTCGTGATGCGCCAAAGCCGGATGCAAGCAGCTGCCCCCCAAGCTGTTAGGTTGGCCTGATAGTTGAGATCGAAGCGCATGCCCCGCGCGGTCTCCAGGGCGTTGCGCGCTTCGTCGAGAAAGCGGACTTCGCCGGTCAGTTCGAAGGCCTGGAGCATGACCCAAGCATAAATGCCTCCGACATCGGTCTGGCCGAGGTTGTCAGCAGGTGCGACCCGGGTAATGACTGAGAAGTCAGTCACATCGTACTGGACTGGCCACTTGTACTTGAAATGCTGCGCCGCGCGGATGCCATAATCGATCGTGCGCAGGAAAAGGTCCTTGGCTTCCTCGTCCCCTGCCAAGGCTAGATTGCTGAGATTGAGGAGCGGATGGTAAAGGTACCAACTATCGACCGCATCCGCGTTCTTGTCAGGTCCAACATCGGAGAGATAGCGCCGCAAAGTCTTCAATTTCGGGTCGTAGAAATTCTCCATGCCGCGCCGAATTTCGGCACCAAGGGGGTGGACCTTCCCTTCCCAGATCCCCAATCCCGAATAGCCGAGGCCAGTGTGAGCTGGACCATGGAATCCGGATATTCGGCCGACGTGTAGGGGTGGAAATAGACTTCGCCAAAATGCCGCCCGCGCGCCTTGGGGGAGCGGGCAAGATCCCGCAAAGTGCGCTTGGTGCGTTCGATCCACGGCCGCCGCATTGTCCGGGGCTTGTCGAGGTTGCGGTAAATTGCGCCCAGCATATCCAGGAACTGCCAAGCGCTCTCGGTCTCATCCTCTTCAGCCTTGCGGCGGAAAACGAGGTGCGTGTCGTACAACACCGTTTGCAGGCCAGCCGGAATGGCCGCCGAAGGGTTACCCGGCTGAGTGGGCGCAAGATAGCCGAGGACCGGCCACTCGCCGCCAACGACGCTTTCAGGCGTGGTGCCGGTTGCGAGGAAATAGGGATTCAGCGCGGTAAGGTTCTGGACATAAAGCAGTTTTCCGAGCTTGGGGCGTTCCAGTTCCAGATAGCATAGCCCTGTGTTCAGCTTGCGCTGCCTGGCCTCGAGTGTACCGCGCGTGCCCAGCGGATCCCCGTCTTTGTCAAAGGGGATAAGGTCATGCGGGAAGTAGGGTAGGTGGACCGTCTCGGCCGGGGTGAAGCGGACACGGTAGGCAAATTGCGCCAGGCCGGTTTTCTCACCAGTCAGCTCGCCTGTAAATCGGCCGATCTCGCTACGCGCTTCCCAGGCGATCAGGCAGTCCTTTGGACGCTTCCGGGTAACCGAAGCTGACGCGGTGAACAGCGGCGCGCGCAGAGCTATCCCGCCACTGTCACCGCCTCGCATCACGATCCAGACGTCGGCGTTGTGGTGCACCAGCTCGATCTGGAAATTTTCGTGCGCGGCGGCCTTTCCGATCCTCTTGCCGCGCTTGACCGCCTCGCGGGCCTCGATCGCTTCCAAGGGCAGGCTTTCCATCAGGCCGCACCGGCCCAAGGGCCGCGGCATGCACCGTAAGGACCACCATTGCCGGTCACGTGTCGAGCAAAACGAGAGAAAACCAACTGCGCGGGGGCTCCAGCGCTGTGACGCTGCGTCTTCGTCAAATGCGTGGCCCGCACGATACCACCGACGTCTCCAGATTTTCGGATGATGCCTAGCGCATTCACGTGAGGCTGCGGGTTACGGCCGCAACATGTGGATTTGACCCCGCAACGGGTGAGGTGGGCCTCAATGGCGGTGGCCGATACGCTAGGCTCCCGCGTTTGTGCGGGGCGCTGGCTGTCAAGAGGGGGCCAATCGGCATCGGCGCCTCGGAAACCGGGAGTGTTTTGGACCATCGTGCCCTCGTTCCTGCGCGCCCCGCTTTCAAAACCACAATTCTGACGTTTGTTCCCCCACCAGAGATGGAACAGATTGCAGTTAGATGGCCAACTTTCTTGCAGAAGGTGCCCACGCCCTAGAAGTCGGCAGCCGACGGCGAAACGGCGATGTTCGATGCCACATCCCAGACAGCAGTCGCCCTGATTGGACAGACGTCGGAATCAGGTCAAACAACCACCCCATTCGACTCATGTCCTGTTGGGCCCACTTGGAACACAGCTAAATCCCCGGACTGGTCAGGTCGGGTGGCTAAGGGAACAATGACAGGTCGATCCCGTCTCCCATTCTGGCGTAGCCGGCATCACTGGGATGAAGGTGGTCGCCGGAGTCGAACGCGGCCTTGAACGCGTCGGCATTCTCTGGATCCCGCACCATCGCTTCAAAATCGATCACGGCGTCGGGCTCGCCTGAGTTCCTGATCCAGTGATTCACGGACTCTCTCAGACTGACCTTGGCAGCGGTGTTCAACTCGCTCGCCGGGTTGGGGGTCAGGGTTGCGATGTAGACCTTTACGCCTCGCTCATGGGCCCGGGCAATGACCTGCCGGTAGCCCGCGATCAGCTCATCGGCGGACAAGTCAGGGTTCGTACCGAACAGGCTCTGCCCCGAGAAGCTGATGTCGTTGATGCCTTCGAGGAGTATCAGGTGCGAGATGCCCTCGATGCGCAGGGCATCGCGGTCGAGCCTGGCAAGGCCTGCTGCGCCCCAGCCCGGCGCCAGCAACCGGTTGCCCGCGATCCCGGCGTTGACCACATTGTAGCGTCCGCCGCGTGTTCGCCCCTTAAGCCGCTGGGCCAGTCGCTCAGGCCAGCCATGCGGAGCGCGGGGATCTACGCGATTGCCGTCAGTGATCGAATCCCCGAAGGTGACAATGACATGCGGTGGCGAGCCGCTCAGAACACTCACTCCCGACACGAGCGAGCGCCCCTTCAGCGGGCTGCTCCGAGCGATTGCCAGATCACGGGTCTGGTCCCCGGGCGCGAGCAGAAATCCGCTGCCGCCGCGCCCTTCATTCATCATGGGCGAGGCAAGGGCCGCACTCACGACCAACTGGGTTCCGAACTCGACCGGCAGGTCGACGGGATCGCTGATCACAAGTGCAGCAGTCGGGATCGTCACGCCATGCGAACCGCCGCTGAAAGTAACGGAGTGGAGTGACCCCGGTTTCACGATGAATGGACCTTGCGCAAGGCCAACGGTGACGGCCGTCAGACGGAGCGGCGCATTCCCTTCCTGGTTCGACAGCCGGAGCCGGATGCGTGACCCGTCAGCCATCAAGGTTACCTGATAACGAACCGTTCCAGTGACAGGCTGGGGCGTCAGCTCAGCCAGCAGCGCTTCTGGCGGCAGGTGCCAATGCTGCCTGGCAAATTCCAGAAACACATCTGACGGCTTCTCGTACGTTGCAGGGCTGGATTGAAACGCTTCGCGCCAAGCTGGTTGCGCTATCGCTGTGGTGGCACCACAGATCAACATGGCCGCGCCCACCAAACCAGCCCATATTGTTTTTGCTGTCACCGCGTCTCTCAATGTTTGCCTGGGCCGCCGAACCCGATACCAGGTGCATGCAGCGGCCGCTTGTCGAGGCCCTCATCAAAGCGCAGATCGAGCCCGCAAGCAATTTATTAAAACCAGCATTCTTATTTAGAGCAACAACGCAATGGGAAGCGTTGTGCAGCCGATGTAGATCGGGTTGCGCAAGATTGCATAGACCTGTCCCCGCGACAGGAACGTGCCGCCATGGCTGCGCCCCGAGGCGGTCTTGCGCCTGGGGCTGATGATCCCTTCGCTGCGCAAGGCCTCGGTCACAAGGCGTACGTTGCCAAGGGTGCGGTAGCGCGTGAAGATCTCGCGCACGAGTTCGGCATGCTCCTCGACCACCACCAGCGTGCGGCCCGAGGGCCGGTAGCCCAGCGGCGGGATGCCGCCCATCCACATGCCCTTGGCCTTGGAGGCAGCGAGCTTGTCGCGGATGCGCTCGGCCGTCACCTCGCGCTCAAACTGGGCGAAGGACAGCAGCATGTTTAGCGTCAGCCGTCCCATCGAGTTGGTGGTGTTGAACGACTGGGTGATCGAGACAAAGCTCGTGCCGCAGCGGTCGAAGGTCTCGACCAGCTTGGCAAAGTCGAACAGCGAGCGTGTCAGGCGATCGACCTTGGATGACCTCGCGTTTGGACTTGGGCTTGCAGTCAGCCGCTACTTCAGCGGGTGGCGACGCGTCGCAATTTGGCGCTTTCTGCTCGGCTGTCCCTTGCTTTAGTCTTCTTGCCATCTCGGGCTCCCTGTCTCGCAGGAGCCGCTTCTCGGCTCCCACCAGCCGGAGCCCGGACCATCGCCTATGGCCGGGTATGCGAAACTGCTGACGCAAGCGCAGATTCGCTGCAGCGGACATAGGCAAATGCAGCGCTGACAGTCGAGTGGAATCAGTGGTTTGGAAACAGAAACGTGACTGCAGGCCCCACCGGTTTCACACTATGGCTAGCCGCGAAACGAGGAAATGAGCCAGCCGGATTCCCTAGGCAGCGTTGGCCTCGATCTCCCTTGCCGCATTCCTAAGCGCATCGAGGATCACTGGATCCGCATGATCCTGATGGCCGGCGCCAACAGGCAGCGACACGGATATCGCTGCGACTACTCCACCCTGTGCCGTCCGGATGGGCACGGCGTAACAGAGCAAGCCATCCGCAATTTCTTCATTGTCGACAGCGTAGCCCTTGGCCACCACATTTGCGAGTTCGGTTCGGAGTTCCGCTGGGTCGGTTATCGTGCGTTGTGTCAAGGCAGGGAACGGTCCGGTCGCGAGATAGGCTTCACGAACTTCAGGCTGAAGGTGCGCCAGGAGCACCTTGCCGATGCCGGTACAATAGGCCTCGAGTTGAAGCCCCACCCGGGTAAAGAAATCGCCAGCCCCGCGCCCAGTCTTGATGCGGTATGTGACCATGTCGTTATCGAGAGTTCCAAGCTGCGCCACGCACCGTAGCTTGTGCGCCAGTCGGTGGAGCACGGGCGCTGCAGCCGCGATCAGAACCTGTTTCTGGTCTACCGCTTCGACCAGCGCCATCAGACGAGGCCCTGCAACGAGCCGCCGGTTTTGGAGGCGTCGGAGGTAGCATTCCTTCAGCAGCGTCGCCACCTGGCGATGCGCGGTGGCTTTGGGCAGGCCGACGTCGTCCGCAATCGCGGCAACGCTGCGGCCTTCCCGGTCGCCGAGGATGGCTTCGAGCAGGACGAGTGTTCGGCCGAGCGAAGCGATGGTTGGTGTGCCGCCTGCAGGTGGCAATTTTTGTCTCATATGGTGAGACTATAGACTGGGCCCGATCTGGTTCCAAGCCTGCACCGCCGTTAGATCCCGGTGCGAGCAGGAGGAACCGACCGATGCAACAACCCAGCCAAGAAGCTCTCGCCGAGCGCCTGCGCGATGCTAATTCCAGTTGTGCGGTGGCACCGCTTCGCGACGGGCTGGAGCCGACCGATGCCGCAGGTGCCTATGCCGTGCAAGAGATCAACACCCGCTTCTGGGAAGCGCAGGGACGCCGCATCGTTGGTCGCAAGGCGGGGCTCACGGCCAAGGCGGTGCAGGCGCAACTCGGCGTGGATCAGCCCGATTTCGGGGTGCTGTTCGCGGACATGCGCGTAGCCGATGGCGGCGCGCTCGATCCGGCGCGATGCCTTCAGCCCAAGGCCGAGGCGGAGATTGCCTTCGTGCTGGCGCAGGACCTGCCCTCGCCGGATACCACGCCCGATCAGGTCGCCGCTGCGGTGGCCAGCGTTCATGCCGCGATCGAGATCGTCGACAGCCGGATTGCCGACTGGAAGATCACCTTTGCCGATACCGTGGCCGACAACGGCTCGTCTGCCTTCTTCGTGCTGGCCGATCAGGGTCTGCCGGTGGACGGGCTGGATCTGAAAGGCGCAGGCATGGAGATGACCTTCGATGGCGAGGTCGTCTCGACCGGGGTCGGTGCCGCAGCGCTCGGCAATCCGCTCAACGCGGCTGCGTGGCTGGCCCAGACGCTGGCGGCGCGGGGAGAGCCGCTCAAGGCCGGGGACGTGCTGCTGGCAGGTGCGCTCGGCCCCATGGTCGCGCTTCGGCCGGGCGTCACGATTACCGCAAAGATCGCCGGCATTGGCGAATGCAGCTTCACTTATGGAGACGCCTGAGATGAGCAAGACCAAGGTTGCCCTCATCGGCTCGGGCAATATCGGCACCGACCTGATGATCAAGGTCATGAGCCTGTCCGAAACGCTCGAAATGGGCGTGATGGTGGGCATCGACCCCGCCTCTGACGGGCTGGCCCGCGCGCAGCGGATGGGCGTGGCGACGACGCACGAGGGCATCGACGGGCTGCTCGCCATGCCCGAGTTTGCCGACATCGGCATTGTCTTCGACGCGACCAGCGCAGGTGCGCACGAGCGCAACAGCGCGCTGGTGCTGGCGGCGGGCAAGCGCATGATCGACCTCACGCCTGCGGCCATCGGACCCTACACGATCCCGCCGGTCAACGGCGATGCCAACCTCGATGCGCCCAACGTCAACATGGTCACCTGCGGCGGGCAGGCGACGATCCCCATCGTCGCCGCCGTGAACCGGGTGGCCAAGGTCCACTACGGCGAGATCGTCGCCTCGATCAGCTCCAAGAGTGCAGGCCCGGGCACCCGCGCCAATATCGACGAGTTCACCGAGACGACCAGCGAAGCGATCCGCCATGTGGGCGGCGCGACGCGCGGCAAGGCGATCATCATCCTCAACCCTGCCGAACCGCCGCTGATCATGCGCGATACGGTCTATTGCCTGTGCGAGGACGGCGACCGCGAGGCGATCCGCCAGTCGATCCACGACATGGTGGCGCAAGTGCAGAGCTATGTGCCGGGCTACCGGCTCAAGCAGGCGGTGCAGTTCGAGAGGATCGGCGGCAACCAGCCCCTGCGCATTCCCGAAATGGCCGAGACCGGGCAGAACTCGTTCACCGGGCTCAAGGTTTCGGTCTTCCTCGAAGTGGAAGGCGCGGCGCACTACCTGCCAGCCTACGCCGGCAATCTCGACATCATGACATCGGCGGCGATGAAGACTGCCGAGAAGATTGCGATGAGGATGGCGGCATGACTTTCGATCCGACCACGCAGAAGCTGTACATTCAGGACGTGACGCTGCGCGATGGCATGCACGCGATCCGCCATCAGTATGGCCTCGATCATGTCAAGAAGATCGCGAAGGCCCTCGATCTGGCCAAAGTCGATGCCATCGAAGTCGCCCATGGCGATGGGCTGCAGGGGTCGAGCTTCAACTACGGCTTTGGCGCCTATACTGACTGGGACTGGATCGGCGCGGTGGCCGAAGCGCTGGAGCATGCCGTCCTTACCACGCTGCTGCTGCCGGGCATCGGCACGGTACACGATCTGAAGCATGCCGCCGAAATGGGCGTCAAATCGGTCCGCATCGCGACGCATTGCACCGAGGCCGACGATTCGAAGCAGCACATCGAGGCTGCGCGCAATCTCGGCATGGATGTCTCGGGCTTCCTGATGATGAGCCACATGACCAACCCGGAAGCTCAGGCGAGCCAAGCCCTGCTGATGGAAAGCTATGGCGCGCATTGCGTCTATGTGACGGACAGCGGCGGCGCGATGAATATGGCCGACTATGCCGCGCGGCTTCGCGCCTATGATCGCGTGCTCAAGCCCGAGACCCAGCGCGGGGTGCATGCGCATCACAACCTGTCGCTCGGTGTGGCCAACTCAATCGTCGCGGTCGAGAACGGCGCGTTGCGGGTCGATGCGAGCCTTGCCGGGATGGGCGCGGGCGCGGGCAATGCCCCGCTTGAGGTGTTCATTGCTGCGGCAGACCGCATGGGCTGGAACCACGGCTGCGATCTCTACGCGCTGATGGATGCAGCCGAAGATCTCGTGCGTCCATTGCAGGACCGCCCGGTGCGCGTGGACCGCGAGACACTGACGCTGGGCTATGCAGGGGTCTATTCGAGCTTCCTGCGCCATGCCGAGAAGGCTGCTGCCGATCACGGCCTCGACACCCGCTCGATCCTTGCCGAAGTGGGTCGGCGCAAGATGGTCGGGGGGCAGGAAGACATGATCGTCGACATCGCCCTCGATCTGGCAAGACAGAAGGAAATCGCGCAAGGCTGATCCCATGCGGATTGCAGTCATCGGAGCAGGAGCCATCGGCAGCGCGATTGCTGCCACCTTGGCGCAGACGGGGCGCGACGTCGTGCTGGTCGCGCGCGGGCGCAGGCTGGCAGCGCTTCAGGCGGGGCCGCTGCGGATCGAGAGCAACGGCAGCATGCGGGACGTCCCCGTGCCGAGCTGCGCCGCAAGCGAACTCGGTGACGGTGCGATCGGCATGGCGATCTGCTGCGTGAAGGCGAACGGTCTGGACACGGCGCTGCACGATGTACGCGCTGCGTTGCAGCCCGGTGCCGTGGTGCTCACACTGCAGAACGGGGTGGAGGCGCACGAGGTTGCCGCGCGGTTGCTGCCCGATGCGGCCATCGTGGCGGGCCGGATGCATGGCTTCTTCGAGATGAGCGGCGATGTGGTGCGGCATGTCGGGGTTCCCCCCTCGATCATGCTCGGCTCGCCGCAGGGCAACGGGGAGGCCGAGCAGGCCGTGGTGGCTGTGCTGGCCGACAGCGGCATTGCGGTGGACGTGTCTGCGGACATCACCCTCGCGCTGTGGGAGAAGTTCCTGCTGGCAGCGAGCCTTGGCAGCGTGGGCGCGGCACTGGCCACGCCCGCAGGCCAGGTCCTCGCCACGGCGCAGGGCGAAGCGATGCTGCGCGAGGCCATGGCCGAAATCGTCGCACTCGCCCGCCATCGCGGCATCGCGCTCGATGACGGGCACATTGCCCGGGCGCTGGCCTTCGTGGCGAGCTTTCCGCCAGACGCGACAACCTCGCTGCAGCGCGACCTCGCCGCTGGGCGTGCTTCGGAATATGACGCGCTGACCGCCGCGGTCGGGCGGCTGGCCAGGGATCGCAGCGCGGCTGTCTCCGTTTTCCCGGGGCTTGAAGCACTTATCGCAGCGAGACTGGAAATTCGCGGCGACGATCTTAATCTGCGCCCTCAGGGGCAGTAGTCCTCCATGCCTTCCGGGGCAACGAAGGTGCGCGGGTCAACGCCGAAGCAGCTCTCGCCCCGGTCCAGCCCGCCCATCGCGGCCATGTCCCGGTTGGTCAGGACGAAATCATCGAGTGCGAGGTTTTGCGCCATGTGCGCGACGCAGCTTGCCTTGACGACGGGCAGGACGCCAAGCTGCGCCAGCCAGCGCAGGATCACCTGAGCGGGGGCACGGCCATGCGCATCGGCGATCCCGGTAACAACCGGGTCCGCCAGATCGCCGCCGTGTCCGAGCGGGCTCCATGCCTGCGTGGCTATGCCACTTCGGCGGTGAAAGTCGCGCAAGTCTGCCTGCTGGAACGAGGGATGCAGCTCGATCTGGTTGACGGCGGGGGCAACGCCGGTTTCCCCCATGATGCGTTCGAGATGCTCGGGCAGGAAGTTGGAGACGCCGATGGCGCGGATGCGGCCCTCGTCTCGCAGGCGCACCAAAGCCTTCCATGTTTCCACGAAGCGATCCCGCGCCGGGACCGGCCAGTGGATCAGGTAGAGGTCAAGCACATCGAGCTTCATTCGCTGCATCGTGCGCTCGAATGCTGCCAATGCTTCGTCATGACCGTGGCAGGAGTTCCACAGCTTGGTGGTGACGAAGAGCTCGCTACGGTCGATCGGCGCGGTCCGGATCGCTTCGCCGACTTCCACCTCGTTGCCGTAGATCGGCGCGGTATCGAACGAGCGATAGCCCAGCGCGATGGCCCGGTGAACCGCAGCGACGGTGTCTTCGGCAGGGATGGCCATGGTCCCGAGCGTCACCGCAGGGAACCCGGCCAGGCCGGTGACTCGCGCACTCATGCGAGCTTGCCCGGCAGTTCCAGCACCAAGGCCTTGTCAAACGGGTTCACGCAGACCAGGGCTTTCATGTCGCTTTGCTCCGTAGTAAAGTGATTTACCAATATCGAAGCATTGTGAGGCAGGCAAGTCCCGGTCGATTGGTCACCAATCGATCAGGGTGTAATCCTGTTTTTCCGAGCCGCATTCGGGACATATCCACTCTTCGGGCACATCCTCCCAACGCGTGCCGGGTGCCAGGCCGCTGGCCGGATCGCCCTCGGCCTCGTCATAGACATGCGAACAGTTCATGCAGCGATAGCGACGGTAGGGTTCAGCCATGGGCCGCCTCCTTTCGCTGCACGGTCACCATCATCTGCTCGTAGCCATTGGTAAAGCAGGACGGCAAGCGGAGAGGGTCGCCCACGAGCGTGACTTCCATGTCCCGTGCGGCCATCTCCTCGATCAGGGTGACGAGTTGCAGTTCGGCAAGGCGAGCACCGAGGCAGCGATGGATACCGTAGCCGAACGAGAGATGACGCCGCGAGTTCTCCCGGCGCGGGTCCCAGCGGTCGGCATCAGGGAAGATCGCTTCGTCGCGATTGCCGGAATTGTACCACAGCACGACCTTGTCGCCCTTGCGGATGGTCTTGCCGCCGAATTCCGCGTAGCGCGTGGCAGTCCGGCGCATGTGGGCAATAGGCGTCTGCAGGCGGATCGTCTCCGTGGCGGCGCCAGAGGCGAGGCCACGGACATCTGCCTTGACCGCCGCCCAGGCATCCGGAAACGCGTTGATCTGCTCGATCAGCCCCGACATCGAATTGCGCGTCGTGTCGTTCCCGCCGACGAGCAGCAGCGCGATCGCGCCGATGAAGCGCTGTTCGTCCATCTCGCCGTAAGACGACGAATGGGCCATCATTGACAGGAGGTCCGGCTTGGGCGGCAGCGCACGCCTCTCGTCGTAGAGTTCGCGGAAGCGGGCGGCCATGGCGAAGACGTGGCGTTCACGCTCGGCATTGAGCACCGGGTCGGGACCGATATCGATCCGCGCCGCCCAATCGGACCATTCCGGCAACTTGTCGCGCTCTTCCCATGGGAAGTCGAACAGCGTGGCGATCATGGCGGTGGTCAGCGGGATCGAGACAGAGTGGACCCAGTCAAAGGGTTGCCCGACCGGCAGCGCATCCAGGATTGCGGCAGTCCGCCCCCGCAACGGCCCGGCGAGCTTCGCAATCTCGCTCGGTGCAACGGCCGGCGCGATGGCCTTTCGCTTTTCGGAGTGTTCGGGGTCGTCCATCGCGATGAACATGCGCAGCTGCACCCCGGTATCCTGCATGTCGAAGATGACGATCCCGCCATGTTCCCATGAAGAGGAAAAGGTTGCGGGATCGCTTTCGACCGTAACGATGTCGTCGTAGCGGGTGATCGACCAGTAGGGTCCGAACAAGCTGTTGCGGCAAAAGTTCACCGGATCTTCATCACGAAGCCGTCCGAACAGCGGTCTCCACGCATTGCGCGCCCAGAGCCCGCCTTCGGATACGTCGATCCCATCGCGCAAAAGCGCCTCCGTCAGTGTCATTTCCCGCCTCCTCTCCCTTTGGAAATCTAGTTTACCACTTTACATTATTCCCGGAGTGCATTGTATGCGCGACTCGGTGTAACAGATTTTTGCGTTGTTAATATACGCAATTTATTGTGAGGAAGGCAAGGTATCGTGCTGGAACGGGATGGAAGCCTGCTCTTTGGCGAGGAACACCGCGCATTTCGCGATATGGTGCGCAAGTTTATCGCCCGTGAGTTTAGTCCGCGCATTACCGCCTTCGAGGACGCCGGAGTCGTCAGCCGCGACTTCTGGCGTCTTGCGGGTGAGGCAGGCCTGCTCTGCCCGACGATGCCCGAAGCCTACGGCGGACCAGGCCTCGATTTCACCTTCAACGCGATCCTCAACGAGGAATTCACCTACGCGATGATGGCCGACAGCCTGACGCTGCAAAGCGACATCACGATGCCCTACCTGGTGCGCTATGCGAGCGACGGACTGAAGAAACGCTGGCTGCCCAAGCTGCTGACCGGCGAGGTCATCGCCGCCATCGCCATGACCGAGCCCGGTGCCGGTTCAGACCTGCAGGGCGTGCGCACCAGCGCGCGCCGAGACGGGGACGACTTCGTCATCAACGGATCGAAGACCTACATCACCAACGGCCAGAACGCCGACATCATCCTGACCGTCTGCAAGACCGAACCCGAACTCGGCGCCAAGGGCACATCGCTGATCCTGGTCGAAGCCGACCGCCCCGGCTTTCAGCGCGGGCGCAATCTCGACAAGGTCGGCCAGTGGATGGCCGATACGTCCGAACTGTTCTTCAACGACGTGCGGGTTCCGGCAAGCAACGTGATCGGCGAGGTCAATCGCGGCTTCATCTACCTCGTCAGCGACCTGCCGCAGGAGCGCCTGTCGATCTCGATCACCGCTCAGGCAGCGACGCAGCGGGCTTTCGATGAAGCGGTTGCGTTCACCCGCGATCGCACGGCGTTCGGCAAGAAGGTCATCGACTTCCAGAACACCCGCTTCACCCTGGCCGACATCAAGGCCAAGCTGCAGGTCGGCTGGGCCCATCTCGACTGGGCAATCGCGCGCCACGTGCGGGGCGAGCTGACTGCTGACGAGGCGGCGGCATCGAAGTACTGGCATACCGAAATGCAATGGCTGGCGTGCGATGCCGCGCTGCAGCTTCATGGCGGGGCGGGATACATGAATGAGTATCCGATTGCCCGCATCTGGCGCGACGCCCGCGTAAGGCGGATCTATGGGGGTACGAGCGAGATCATGCGCGACCTTGTCGGCCGATCGCTGTGACGGCCTGAAGGCCAGACCCGGCGGCTGAGGCTATCAGCCGCCGAGGTAGTCCCACATCCGTTCGACCACGCCGCCGCTCCAGACCTGCCGGTCGCGAATCTCCTCTGGCGCAAGGACGCCCTGCATCGGATCGCCGCCAAGCTGGCGCACGTCCCGCTCGATCCGCGCAGCGTCCTCGAGGAACCAGGCCAGCGTCACCGCCTTGGGCAGGCTTTCGGCCGCGACGACCGCTCCGTTGCCGCGCAGGACGATAGCAGGCGCATCTCCCATCGCCTCGGCTACTGCCGGAGCCGACGCATCGTCGCGCAGGAGCCGTGGATCATCCCATAGCGGCACATGATCGAAGTAGGCTCCGATGCCATGCCTTGGCAGCGGGACGAGCGAGCGCGTCGACAGCGCCATCACCACCGGTGGCATGACCCGGCAGATGCCTGCGATCTTGGGACGACGCGCATAGATCTGCTGGTGGACGTGCACTTCGCCCAGAACCCCTTGTGGCAAAGGCCCTTGAACGGGGCAGAGCGTGCCCGGCATCGTTGCTGCGACCCTGAGCGAATGGGGAGCGGACACCACGAAAGTCTCCTCATCGATCCGCGCGCTGCAATGCCCATAGGCATGCACCAGCCCCGCCCGGTCCAGCGCCGCTGCCGCGCGTCGGACAATGGTTTCGGCTTCGCTCTGCTCCATGCCCCATCATCTCCTGCTCAAGCGATCTTGTAAACCTGTTGACACACCGACACATCCTTTTACATAGCAAGCGCACGGTTTGTAAATGACTGGCAACAAGGGGATCTGAAATGGCGGATTTTCCGCGGATCATCGAGGATGCAGGGGCGAATCGATTCCTCGTACCGCGCAGGGCCTTCACCGAACGGGACACGTTCGAACGGGAATACCGTGCAATCTTCGATCGTTGCTGGCTCTATCTCGGCCATGCGTCGGAGCTTGCCGAGCCCGGCGCGTTCCTGACCCGCAAGGTTGCACGCCGTCCGATCCTGTTCACGCGCGACAAGGAGGGCGAATACCGCGCCCTGTTCAATGCCTGCCCACACCGCGGGGCCCTCGTCTGCCGCGAACGCAAGGGCAAGTCGCGCGCATTCATGTGCATGTATCACGGCTGGACCTTCGGCTCTGACGGCCATCTGATGAGCCTGCCCGGTGCGTCTGGCTATCCCGAAGGGTTCAAGACCGATCCGCAGAAACAGATGGTCCACGTTCCGCGCATGGAGCGTTTCGGCGACTTTTTCTTCATCAGTTTTGCAGCCGATGGCGAGGATCTCGCGACCTATCTGGCTGAGGCGGGCGATTACCTCAAACTCGTGTCAGAACACTCCGAAAGCGGGATGCAGATCGTCGGCGGCACGCAGGAATATGCCATCCGCGGCAACTGGAAGCTGCTGTCCGAAAACAGCTTCGACGGCTACCACGCCGCCTGCAACCATTCGACCTACCTCGACTATCTCAAGAACGCGAACGGGGCGCTGGGTGCCACACCGCTCAAGGGCGACGCTCACGATCTTGGCAACGGCCATGCGGTTGTCGAATACAGCGCACCGTGGGGCCGCCCGATTGCCAACTGGGTGCCGCTGTGGGGCGAGGAAGGCAAAACCGAGATCGCCGCGATCCGCGCCTCGCTGGAACGCCGCCTCGGGCCGGACAGGGCCGAGCGGATCGCCTCGCGCAACCGGAACATGGTGATATTCCCCAATCTCGTGGTGAACGACATCATGGCGATCACCGTGCGGACGTTCTACCCGACCGCGCCTGACTACATGGAAGTCAATGCCTGGGCCCTCGCCCCGCGCGAGGAGAACGAGTGGCTGCGCAAGTACCGGCTCTATAACTTCACCGAGTTTCTCGGCCCCGGCGGCTTTGCCACGCCCGACGACGTCGAAGCCATCGAGAAGTGCCAGCAGGGCTATGCGGCAGCGGGCGAGACGCTTTTCAACGACATCTCCAAAGGGATGAACCGCCCGGACGGCCCGATGTTCGACGACGAGGAGCAGATGCGCTGCTTCTGGCGGGAGTGGGACCGTCGCCTTGCCAAGGTGGAGGATTAACCATGCACGACATCCGGACACTGGACGATGCCCTACTGCTGCGGCTTCGCGTGGAAGACCTGCTCTATCTCGAAGCGGACCTGCTGGATCGCTGGAAGCTGGACGAATGGCTGGCGCTCTACACACCTGACGCGTGCTACTTCGTTCCGCCAAGCGACGTTGATGGCGACACCGCCGATCCCGAACAGTCGCTGTTCTATATCAACGACGACAGCGTGCGCATGCGCGAGCGGGTCATCCGGCTCGGCAAGGTCGGCGCCCACAGCGAGCATCCGCGTTCGAAGGTGCGGCACCTGGTCTCGAACGTCCGCTCGTGGCGCGACGGAGATCTTATCCGCGCGCGCTCCTCGTTCGTTGTCTGGCGCAGCAAGGACATCACCAGCGACGCATTCGTCGGCCACTATCTCCATGACATCGTCGAGATCGAGGGAGCTTTGCGCATCCGTCGCAAGACCTGCGTACTCGATATGGAAGCACTGCGCCCCCACGCGCGGATCAGCATCATCCTGTGAAGGACCACTCGGGCATGGAACATCCTGATCACCCGCCGATCCGCTTTGCGCGCCTGGGCTATTGCCGCCTGCAATGCTCCGACCTTGCGGCGACGACCCGGTTCTACCGCGACGTGATGGGGCTGGGCGTCAGCCGCGACACGGGCGGCGAGGTCTGGCTGCGCTGCAGCGACAAGCCCTATGACATCATGCTGAAGCAGGGCGAGCCGGGCCTTGTCGGGGCCGGCTTCGAGATGGAAAGCGCAAGCGACCTCGATCGCGCCTTCGCGCGGCTTGAGCACCTTGTAGGCGATGCACGCTGGCTTTCCCCGGACGAATGCCTGACGCTCCAGGTTGAACGCGGCCTTGCCTTCACCGACCCGGTCGGCGGGCTGTGCTGCACGCTCTACGTCGGGCAGGCTTGCGCACCCTCACCGTACGTCCCGCAAGGGGTCAAGATCGCCCGGTTGGGCCACCTCGTCCTGAATGTCCCCGACCTCGAGGCCGCGCACGAATTCTGGTGCGATGCGCTGGGCTTTGCCGTTTCCGACCGCGTCGAAGGCGTGGCGGAGTGGCTGCGCTGCTGGCCCAATCCGCTGCATCACAGCCTCGCCTTGCTGCAGCATACGGCCAGCACGTTGCACCATATCAACTTCATGGTCAGCGATATCGACGACATCGGCGTGGCGATGAACCGCATCAAGGCGGCCGATATCCCGATCGTGTTCGGGCCGGGTCGGCACCTGCCCTCGACCAGCATATTCCTCTATTTCCTCGATCCTGACGGCAACACCAACGAGTTCAGCTTCGGCATGGAGCTGTTCGAGGAACACGACGCCCGCCTCCCGCGCGCGCTGGAGCACAAGGCTGAAGTCATGGACATCTGGGGCAGCCGGCCCGATCCACGCTTTGGCAAAGGGCAGCCGGTTCTCCCCATTCGCGCGACGGAGGCAGCGCATGGTTGATCGACCGCCGCCGCTGGACGGACAGGTGGCCATCGTCACCGGAGCAGGTCGCGGGATCGGCCTTGCCATAGCCCGCAGGCTGATCCGCGACGGGGCCGGCGTGGTCGTCGCCGATCTTTCCGCCGAGGCTGCGGCGCAAGCCTGCGAAGCGCTGGGCAAGGAGCGGACCCTTCCGTTCTCTGGCGACCTCTCAGAGGAAGCAACCGCGCGCAAGCTGGTCGATGCGGCAATGGCTTGGCGCGGCAAGATCGACGTCCTGGTGAACAATGCAGGCGGCGGGGTGCTGCGCCCGTTCCTCGACCACACGCCCGAGACGCTGCGCGCCACCATCGACCGCAACCTGTGGACCGCGATCTGGTGTTCATGGCTGGTGCTCCCGCACATGAAGGCCGCAGGCTTTGGCCGCATCGTGATGATCGGCGCGGATTCGGTTCGCAACGGCCTGTTCGACCACGCCGCCTACAACGCGGCAAAAGGCGGAATGCACGGCATGACCACGGGCCTTGCCCGCGAGTTCGCGACCTGCGGCATCACGGTGAACACGGTCGCACCCTGCGCCGTGCAGACAAGCCAGCTTGAAGAAGTGCGGGCGACCAATCCCGACCTCGTCGACAAGATCTGCGCCATCATCCCGATGGGGCGTCCGGCCGCAGAGGACGAAGTGGCCTCGATGGTCGCCTATTTCGCCTCACCCGAGGCCGCCTTCGTGACCGGACAAGTGATCAGTGTGAACGGCGGCACGACAATGCTCTGAACCAGCGCAACAGCTGGACAACCGGAATTCTGGGAGAAAAAGAGTGACAGACAATCCCGAGATCGGGCGCAACGTCAGCGTTGCAGGGGTGGCGACGAACTACATCGCCGCAGGGTCCGGCGAACCGCTGATCCTGATCCACGGTTCGGGACCGGGCGTCACCGCCTATGCCAACTGGCGCGGCGTCATTCCCGATCTTGCCAAGGACTTCGCCTGCTTTGCGCCCGATACGCTGGGCTTTGGCTACACCGATTTCCCATCGGACATTCGCGGCTTTTCCATGTCGCGATGGGTGTCGCATCTGGTCGGCTTCATGGATGCGCTGGGCATCGCCAGAGCCCATTTCATCGGCAACTCCTATGGCGGCGCACTGACGCTCGCGCTCGCTGTCAGACACCCCGGGCGCGTCGGGAAGATCGTGCTCATGGGCGCGGCCGGACTGCCGTTCCCGATCACCGAAGGTCTGGAAAAGGTCTGGGGATACCAGCCTTCGCTCGAGGCCATGCGAGACCTCATGACCACGTTTGCGTTCGACCCTTCGCTGGTCAAGGACGAGATCGTCCGTTCGCGCTACGAGGCGAGCATCCGGCCCGGCGCGCAGGAGGCCTTTTCCAGCCTGTTCCCTGCCCCACGCCAGCGCTGGCTGGATGAACTGGCGACCGCCGAAGAGGACCTCAAGGCCCTGCCGCACCCGACCCTGATCGTGCATGGCCGCGAGGATGTCATCGTGCCCGTGGCGCAGTCCGTCCGGTTCAGCGAACTCATTCCCGACAGCGAACTGCACGTCTTCGGCAACTGCGGCCACTGGACCCAGATCGAGAAGCGCGATCGCTTCGTGGGCCTCGTGCGTGCGTTCCTGAAGCAAACCTGACAAGTAGGCGCTGGGTTCAAGGTCGCCTGGTTTGCGACTACGTGTGCGGCCAACCGGGAAACTGCGGCATTCCGGTGCAAGGGCTGGTAGACGAACCATGACTTGGCCATCAATACGTTTTCAGAGCAGGAGGACAGTCGGCGCGTGACAATGCCCGAGCAGCAGGATGACCAGCCCGGCCATCGCCGCGGGCCGGAAGGGTCTTCGGCAGGGTCCGCGAAGGCCCGGAGCCGACGTTCTCAGGCGGAGCGCACGGAAGCCATGCGCGCCCGGTTATCGGTCGAGGCCTACAGAATCGTGGCCGAAAGCGGGGTGCGGGGCCTGACGATCCGCTCGCTTGCTGCCGCTGCCGGAGTTTCGCAGGGCGCGGTCCTGCACCATTTCCCCGACAAGAATTCCATCGTCCTGCTTGCCATCGAGCAGACTCTTACCATGGCGCGCGAGGACAGCCACCGGTGGCTCGAAAGCACCGGCGACGCCGAAGGCGTTTTGCGGGCCATGCTTTCGGAATTCCATGCGTTCTTCTTCAGCGACCGGTTCTGGGTGGCGATGGGGATCACCATCGAGGCATCGAAGGATGCAGACCTCTTCAGGGCGGTGCGCGCCATGGTGGCAAGCCTGCGCCTGCCCGTGTATCAGGCTTGGGAACAGCGGCTCGTGGAACTGGGGTGGGATGCGGCGCGTGCGCAGCGCGATGTCCGGGCCGCGGCAGCGCTGGTCTCGGGCGCTGCTGTCCGACGGTTCTGGGCCGACCCTGACGACGTGTCGCGGGCCATCGAGGACGAATGGATCGCAGCGCAGCTGGCAGACCTGCGTTAGGCCTCGGCCTGCCGTCCCGAGCCGGGGGGAACGATCCTGACCTCGTCGCCGCGTGTGGCCTTGCCGATGTTGCGCAAGAAGGTTTTCAGGCGGATCAGGCCGAAAAATTCGAGCATAGCTGGCAATGCAAACTCGAGCATCGCCGCGGCCTCATCCTCCTCGATCCGTCCTTCGACCTGATCGAGAAAGATGCGCGCTTCCTTGCCCGCCACGTATTCGGCGGCCTCGATGTAATATCCGAGGATCTCGGGCGGAAAGCCGCGGTCCTCATCAAAGCCATGCTGCCGCATGCGCCCCCAGATGTTGACCAGGCCCGCATCGGTGACGCTGAGCGAAGGCCCGCGCGGACCCTTCTCGATCGAGATCACCCCGATCTTGTCGAGCGCGCGCGCATCATCGGCAGCATGCGGGTTCTGCTTCGCCAGCGTGCTGACAGGGACCAGGCTCTGCCGGACGCCTACGCGCGCCGCCAACAGTTCCTCAAGGTGGCCGAACGCCGTTGCGCCCACGGGTCTCGTTGCGACGCCGCCGCTCAGGACATGCTTGATCTGCGGCAGGGTCATCGCTGAATCGCGTTGCAGCTTGCGTACCGCGAGAATGGCCCGAACATGCTCTTCGCCGTAATCCGCGACGTTGCGCGCAGGTCGGCTCGGCTCTGGCACAAGGCCTTCGCGCAGATAGACGCGAATGGTTTCGCGGTTAACCCCGGTTTTGGCTTCTAGCTCCCGCATCTTCATGGCCGAATGCTTAGCGTTTCATTGCGGCGCTGTCTGCCCCCGTCGTTGCGGAAATGGAGAAACAATTTACCTGTTTACGAATCTCTTTTTTTGCGTATTATTAATACGTGAAATTGATCCGCCGGAAAAGGCGGGGGAGAGAAACATGGACTACGCGCGGTATTATCTGGGTGTCGCCCTGCAACTGGCAGTCATCGCCAGCTTTGCGGTCGGCGGCCATTGGGTCTGGCTCGGCATTGCATCGCTGCCTGCCTTCGGGATCATCGACTCTTTGCTGCCAAACGATTTTGCCGTGCGCCGCATTCGTCATCGCGCGCTGGCCGATATCCCGGCGTGGCTGTGCTCGCTGCTTGGCCCGGTGATCTACCTTGCCGCCGCCTACTGGGTAGCCCGCACACCCGAGGCCAGCGGCTGGGACTATGCCGGCGCTATCCTGTCATGCGCCTGGCTGAGCGTGATCCCGCTGGTGCCCGCCACCCATGAGCTTTACCACCAGCGCGGCAAGTGGCGCCGGTTCATCGGGCGCTATGCCCAGATCTGCTACCTCGACAGCACGCGCGAAATCGCCCACGTCGTCGGCCATCACATCCACGTGGCAACGACCAAGGATGGCGACACTGCGCCGCGCGGCGTGCCATTGTACGTTTTCACGCCCAAGGCCGTGGTGCATTCCACGCTTGAGGCCTGGCGCTCGGAAAGCGACAATCTCGAGAGCCTGGGCAAGGGCCGTTGGTCCATCGGGCACCGACTCTACAAGGCAATTCTGGCGCAAGTGCTGTTCCAGACGCTGGTTCATGCCATCGGCGGCTGGACGGCCAATGCGGTGGTTCTTTCCGGCATGGTGGGTGCGCGGTTCTGGGTTGAGAGCTTCAACTACTTCCAGCACTACGGCCTGATCCGCATCGAGGGCACGCCGATCCATCGTCGCCACGTGTGGAACCACTTGAAGCCGCTCTCGCGCATCCTCGGCTTCGAGATCACAAACCACGCCGATCATCACACCAACAGCTATGCGGCCTTCCACGAACTGAAGCCCGATACCCAGTGGATTCCCATGCCATCGGTGTTCGTGTGCTTCTTCTCGGCGCTGATTCCGCCGCTGTGGCACAACCTGGTGATCATGCCCGCGCTCAAGCGCTGGGACAACGAACTGGCGAGCCCCGAAGAACGCCAGCTAGCCCGCGAGCAGAACCGTCGCGCCGGATGGCCCGACTGGTTCGACGAAACCTCGACCACCCCGGATCGCGCAGCAGCCGCCTGACCCTCGCCAGCGCTACACATGAAAGGGCCTGCCAGTAATGGCAGGCCCTTCGTCATTCGACCGGGCGACCAGCGCGGTCGCCCGGACTTCACCCCATCACGTAGATCGACTTGAGCTGTTGGTAGCTGCTCACCGCTTCGGGTCCGAACTCGCGCCCGAGGCCGCTGGCCTTGATGCCGCCGAAGGGGGAGCCGAGCGACGGCATGTAGCCGTTCACGCCGACCGTACCGCTTGCCACCTTGCGCGCCACGTCGAGCGCATGGGCGCTGTCGGACGACCATACCGAGCCGCCGAGGCCGTAGTCACTGTCGTTGGCGATGAGGACGGCCTCGTCCTCGCCATCATAGGGGATGACGGCCAGCACCGGACCGAAGATCTCCTCGCGAGCGATGCGATCGGTGTTGTCGACATCAGCGAAGATCGTCGGCTCGACAAACCAGCCGCGATTGGTGGCCTTCGGGCGTCCGCCGCCTGCCACAAGCCGGGCCTCATCCTTGCCGATGGCGATGTACCCCTCGACCCGGTCACGATGCGCGGCCGAAGCCATCGGGCCGACGTGCGTTTCCGGATCGAGCGCATCGCCGATCGTCAGTGCCGAGGCAAAACCGGCCAGCGCATCGACGACCTCGCCGTAGCGGCTGCGCGGTGCAAGTACGCGGGTCCCGTTGAAGCAGGCCTGCCCGTTGTTGAGCATGCATGCAAACGGCACCCCCTGAAGGAAGCCACCGATGTCGGCATCCTCGAGCAGGATCGCCGCGGACTTGCCGCCAAGTTCGAGCGTGACCGGACGAAGCAGTTCGCCACAGGTGCGCGCAATGGAACGGCCTGCCGGGGTGGAGCCGGTGAACGCCACCTTGTCCACGCCGGGATGCGAGACGAGATAGGCCCCGACCTCGCGGTCTGCCGCCACCCAGTTGAGAACGCCCGCCGGAACGCCGGCTTCGAGCGCGGCTTCTGCGATGATGTAGCTGTCGAGCACGGTGCCGGGTGATGGCTTGATCACCACGGTACAGCCCGCTGCCATGGCTGGCGCAATCTTGTTGAGAGCCAGCGTCACCGGGAAATTCCACGGCACGATTGCCGCCACCACGCCGATCGGCGAGCGTTCCACCAGCGTTTCCTTGCCCATCTGCGAGGCGCGGACGTCGGGTTCGCCCAGTGAACGGGCCAGCGCGGCGTAGTACTGGACAACGCCGATCGCGAACTGCCCTTCGAGTTGGCTGCTCACCGCCAGCGGCATCCCGTTCTGTGCACTGACCGCGCGGGCGATGTCGTCGCTGCGGGCGGCAAGCGCACCCAGGAAGCGATCCATGACATCGGCGCGCTCGGCTGGCGTCGCACGCGCCCAGGGGCCTGCGACCAAGGCCTGGCGCGCGGCGGCAACAGCCGCATCGACATCGGCTTCCACAGCTTCGGGCACCGTGCCGATAACCTCCTCGGTCGATGCATTGACCAGCGTGAACGTGCGGCTGCTCGCGGGTTTGACCCATGCGTTGCCGATGAAGAATGTGTCTCGTGATTGTGTCATGGATCCTCTTCCAATCAGTATTTGCCGGGCATCAGGATTTTCCGGTGCCGGCATCGGTGAACTTGTCGTAGAAAATGGATGTTATGGGGACGCCCGCCGCGACGAGCGCGGCAACGCCCGCGTCGATCATCCCCGGCGGGCCGCAGAGATAGCCTTGCAGGTCTGCACTGCCTCCGAGGTCCATCATGACCGAGGGAATTTCTGCGGTGACCAGACCGTAGCGGCGTCCGGCAACCTGCTCGTCCGACAAGGCGGGACGAAACTCGAACCGGCCGCGCCAGCGCGACGCGATCTGCGCGATTTCATCGATGCAATAGAGGTCGCGCTCGGTCCGACCACCGAACAGCAGGATCGCATCACGCTCGACGCCACGGGCGGCTGCGTCCTCAAGCAGGCTCATCAGCGGCGACAAGCCGCTGCCGCCGCCGACAAGCACGATCGGCCCCTTGCCCTCGCGCAACCAGAACCCGCCGTGCGGTGCCTCGATTTCGAACTCGGCGTCATCGAGCCGGCCTGCAAAGAGCGCCTCAGTGAACGCGCCGCCCGGAACCAGTCGAACGAAGGCGGACAGGCGGGTCTGGCCTCCCGGTTGGGGCGCGGCGCTGAACGAGTAGGATCGCGGGCCCGGCATGCCAGCGCATGTGACGCTCATGTATTGCCCGGCCCGGTACTCGACCGGTGATGCAACCTCCCAGGTCACAGCCCGGATGTCGTGCGTGAGATCGCGTTGTTCGACGATGCGCCCCTTTGTCGCGCGCGGTGCGGGCCCACCCATGGGCACGTCGACGACAAGGTCGCTCTCGGGGACAGCCTGGCAGGCGAGGATGTATCCGGCCTGCAGCTCTTCGCGGCTCAGCGTGTAGCCGAACGGGGTGATGGCATCGACCTTGCCTGCGAGCAGGCGTGTGCGGCACGAGCCGCAAGTGCCGACGGTGCAATCGTGGGGATAGGCGATGCCCGCCTTGAGTGCCGCCTCCAGCACGGTTTCATTGCGTCCGACCTCGTAGCTGAGGCCCGAGTCGGCAATCGAGACCTTGGGCAGGGGTCTCTTTGCAAACCACTTACTGAACATCTCCCATTCCCCTTGAAGCGCTGCCCGATAAGGCAAATTCCCGCCTTGCGCCGCGACCTCTCTAACAATTGCCGGGCCATGTCGTAAAGCAGTTGACATTACCTCCATCTATCCTAAATTACGTAGAGAGGTCACGTAAAAACGACAGCAAGGCCGCGGATCGTGACAAGGGAAGAGAGGGAGGAAGCCATGAAGGCCATTGGGCACGTCAGCCTGTGCGCGATTGCGATTGCCATGACGACACCGGCGCATGCCGCCGATAATTCCAGCGAGACGCCGCAGCAGGCGCAGGCACCTGAAGGTCCGGGCCTTGCCGAAATCGTCGTGACGGCGACGAAGCGGTCCGAGAACTTGCAGAACGTGCCAGTCGCCGTCTCTGCCATTCCGGCCTCGGCACTGCAGGCCAAGGGCGTGTTCGAAACGTCCGACCTCAGCAATTCGATGCCGAACCTGCAGGTCTCCTCGCCTTACGGCCAACAGCAGCCGAACTTCTCGTTGCGCGGCGTTGGCGTGGGAACCGAATTCAATGCGAATGCGGCATCACCCGTCGGCGTCTATGTCGATGAAGTGTATCAGGCGTTCCGCGCGAGCCATGGGCAGCAGCTTTACGATCTCCAGCAGATCGAAGTGGTGCGCGGCCCGCAAGGCACGCTCTACGGCAGAAACACGACCGGTGGCGCGATCAACTTCATCACCAAGGGCCCTTCGCTCTCGGGCACCGAAGGCTATATGACGGCCGGATACGGCAACTACAACCGGATCAATGCCGAGGCGGCGCTGGAATTCACGCCGGTGGAAGACAAGCTCGGCATCCGCATTGCCGGGACTTACGTCAATTCGGACTCCTATGTGCACAACCGGCTGGCAGCTGGCCTGAACACCTCGGCTGCCGGAGGCGCATCGGGCCTCAACCGCAATTCCGGCATCAACCCGGGCGGCGCTGAAACCTATGGTGGCCGCCTGATCATCCGCGCCAGGCCGACAGAAACGATCGACCTCAAGCTCAAGCTCTATGCCGCGCGTTCCGAAGGCGGCACGGAAACCCCGATCCCGACCGGTCAGTCCAAGACCAACGACCTGATCGACTACACCAGTTCGAACTTCCTGCTCGGCGGACTGTTCGGCGCACTCTCGCCTGCGGGACTCGTGCCTTCCAGCTACAGCCAGTCGGGCCGCGGCCTCGGCATCAACGAGATCGAGGCAGACACCGTCGGGATCGCCAAGACCCGCGCCCGGGGAGCCGTGTTCGATGCCCGTTTCGAACTGTCCGACAACCTGAAGCTCGTCTCCATCACCGGCTATGACGACGGCCTCTACCAGCAGACCGCCACCGATTGCGACGCGACGCCGCTGCGTCTGTGCTCGATCGGCTACAAATCGAAGTTCCACGCCTTCAACCAGGACGTGCGCCTCGATTACAATGGCGGTCGCTTCAAGATGATCGTCGGCGCCTATTACGGCAAGGACACGGTGACAGCAGACAACACGCCGGACTTCTTCAACTTCACCAGCGATGTCCGCGCTGCGTTGGGCCTGCCGAACACCTATTTCAACCCCGGCGGCGCTTTCAACGGCACGGCTCTTTCCGCTGGGTCTCTACCCACCGGTATCCGCGCGAACCAGCACTTCAAGCAGATCCGCGACAGCTACGCGATCTATGGCGAAGGCAGCTACGAAGTCACGCCCACGATCAAGTTCACCGCAGGCCTGCGCTACACCTGGGACAAGAACAAGTTCCGCGACGGCGTCACGACCTATTTCGACGACGCCGGCAACGCCCGGCTGATCACGGTTTCGAACTTCCAGCAGGGGGGGGCATTTGCGCCATACTTCCTGCAGGCCGTGCGAAACGAGGCCGGCAACGTGGTGATACCTTCGTTCCAGGACCTGGGCATCCCTGTTCCGGGCGGACTGTCTCGCGACGGCTCATCGGGCAAGTTCTCAGGCCGCGCCATCATCGACTGGAAGCCGACGGACGGCGTAATGGTCTATGCCAGCTACAGCCGTGGCTATCGCGCCGGCACCTTCAACGGCCTTGCCTATGGCAGCGCCAACCAGGTGTACTTCGTGAAGCCCGAGCAGGTGAACGCCTACGAAATCGGCCTGAAGTCGCGCTTCTGGGACAACCGGGCCCAGTTCAACATCTCCGCGTTCATCTATGACTATCAGGGCCAGCAGGGCCAGGTCGTGGACGCCACGGCGACGGCGAACCTGATCTCGCTCGATGGCACGATGAAGGGCATCGAGGCAGAACTCACCGTCAAGCCGATCGAAAGCCTGACGCTGAACGCAAGCTTCGGCCTGCTGGACAGCAAGTACAAGGACGGTGCCTGCCCCGCCAATCCCGCCACGATCCCGAACTTCCCCGCACAGCTCGGAAGCTGCGTGGTTTCCTCGGGCGGGCCGGTCAGCGTCGCGGGTAACCCCTTCCCGTTCGCGGCCAAGTCATCGGCCACCCTTGGGTTCGATTTCAACGCGTTCGACAACGGCACGACCAAGCTGACCTTGCATGGCGATGCCAATTACACCGGCCGCTTCTACTTCGACTCCTTCAAGGACTACAGCCGAGGCCCGCTGCCTGCAGTGGCTTCGGGCAAGTTCGGTCAGGGTGAAGGCGACTACTGGCTGCTCAACGGGCGGATCACCCTGACCCATGCGAACTACTCGCTGGCGGTCTGGGGCAAGAACCTGACGAACAAGACCTACTATCCCTACGGCATCGCCATCGAAAACCTCTTCGGCAACGGCTATCGCGTTCGCGCCCAGCCCCGCACCTTCGGCGTAGAGGCGACGATGCGCTTCTGATTTCTCCACACCTGCCGGGGCGGAAGGCCAACTTCCGCCCCGTTTTTTTCTTCGGAGATCATTGATGTCATTGTCTGACGAAAAGACCGTCGACACACGCTACTGGCGCTTCTGCGCCTGGATGGGGCCGCTGTTCGTGGCGGTATTCTATTATTGCTGGGGCGTTCTGGGCCACAATTTCCCGCCCTTCACGCCCGATACGCCAGCCTCTGAAGTGGCCGGATGGTTCCGGGAAAATGCCAATGGCGCGCGGCTCGGCATGGTCGTGGCAATGACCTTTGCGCCTGCCTATGGCGTCTGGGGCTATTCGCTGGCCAAAGTTCTCGAACAGGTGGACGGCAAGGACACGATCCTTGTCCAGCTCGCTCGTGTGGGCGCTGCCTGGACGACGATCACCGTGCTGATCCCGTCATCGTTCTGGCTGACCGCAGCATTCAGGCCCGAGGCCCTGCCCGACTGGATGATCCAGATGCTCTATGACATGGCATGGCTGCTGATCGACCTTGCCTATGCCGTGACCTCGGTCCAGCTCTTCGCGTTGGGGGTGGGCTTCCTCGGTGACAAGCGCACCAAGCCGCTTATCCCCAAATGGCTGGCCTGGTATGGCATCTGGGTCGGGTTCATGTTCATCATCGAATGCGTGATGCCCTATTTCCGCAACGGTGCTTTCGCACGGTCGGGCATTCTCAACTTCTGGATCGAGTTCCTGATCTGGATGGCCTGGGTGCCTGTCCTTACGGGCTACGTCCTCAAGGCCATCGGCCGGATCGAGCGCGGCGAGTAGGCGCAGATGCAAGGCCGCAGTGTCACCGAGATCGAGGGCCGCCTGCCGGGAGACACGCCGGGAGATTCAGGCGTCTGGTTCTTCATCCTGGCCGACATGTGCGCCTTTGCGGTGTTCTTCCTCGTCTTTATGGCAGGGCGCGCCGCCGCTCCGGAGACCTACGAAGCCTCCCGCACGCACCTCGACCTGCGCTTCGGTCTTGCCAACACGCTGATCTTGCTGACCAGCGGTGCGTTGATGGCCAAGGCGACACGCGAAGCGCAGGCTGGCCGCTGGCGCAAAGTGCAACAGTATCTGATGCTTGCGCTTGTCAGTGGCCTGCCTTTCGGCCTGTCCAAGGCTCTCGAATGGAAGGCCAAGCTGGCGCAAGGGCTGGGGCTGACCAGCAGCGAGTTCTTCACCTACTACTTCGTCTTCACAGGCGTTCACTTCCTGCATTTCGTGATCGGCCTGATCGTGCTCGTCGCGCTGTTCGTGATGGCTGGCAAGGAGGATCTGGCAAGTCCGGATCGTCTGCGCTGGATCGAGGCTGGCGGGGCGTACTGGCACATGGTCGACCTGCTGTGGATCGCTCTCTTCGCCATGCTTTACCTGCTGCGTGCCGCATGACCGAGGGGCAAGGCAGACCGCTTTCCGTTGCAGCGATATGGCTCATGCTGGCTGGCGCAAGCCTTGCCGGGTTTGCCCTTGCCGAAGGCCTTGCACCTGCGCGCATCGCAGCGACGGCCGCCGTGCTGCTGGCGGGGCTCAAGATGCGCCTCGTCGTCGGCCACTACATGGACGTCGGCTGGAACACCCGGTCGCTTCGCCTGCTGCTTGAACTGTGGCTGATCACAGTGATGACAATACTGCTGGCCGGATACTGGCTGGCATGAACACAAGACCGGGAGATTGCGATGTTTGACAATTCCGTGCTGGCCGAACCAGAAATGGCAATCGATCCAGTGCACGACGGGCGTCACGAACTGCCCGATATCCTGCAGGCGCGGGAGTCCATTCCCTACATCGTCGTCCTGCCCGAACATCGCATTGCCTTCTTCACGTATACCTGGGTGAACAGGAACAGCGAGGCAGGCGCGGCGCTTGCCGTGTTCGGCCCCGGCGTCGGCGGGGCGCCCATCCAGCAGCGGCTTGCCGATCGCCCCGTCCCGCGCGACATGGGTTTCGACGATTGGCGCATCGACAGCTTCCGCATGGCGCAGGACCTCAAGTTCGACCGCGCCTCGCTGTTCTGGGAGACGCCGGAGGCGACGGTCGATGTCACTTTCGAGGCCTTCCACCCGCCCTACTCCTATGGCGCAGACCCGCGTGGCTGCCCGAAGTATTGCGCGGTGGACCGCATCGAGCAGGCAGGGCGCGTGCGGGGCACATTGCGGATCGGCGATCGGGTAATCGAGGTCGATGCCACGGGGCACCGCGACCATTCCTGGGGCACACGCGACTGGGTGCCGTTCCAGCAATACGAATGGTTCGTCGGCCAGGTCGGCACGGACGTGTCACTCCACTTCTGGCGCTTCAACGCTCTCGGCAAGGAACACGTCAGGGGTTACGTGTTCAAGGACGGCCTGATGAGCGGCGTCGATACGGTCTGCGTCGATGTCGACTATGACGAACGGTATCTCCAGACTGGGTACCGCGCCAGCATCGTCGACCGCGCGGGCCGGGCAACCTCTGTCGAGGGCAGCGTCTTCGGGACCTACTGCCTTGTCCCCGATCCCTCAATCAGCCTCAACGAAAGCGGTGCACAGGTCCTGATCGATGGCAAGGCGGGCGTTGGCTGGATGGAGTGCGCCTGGCCCACCACCTACCTTGAGCACATCCGCGCCAATGGGCCCTACTGAGAAGGCAGGAACACCATGAACGACATGGAAACCGTCCACCGCCGCATACTGGATCGGCGCGCGGCCAACCGCAGCCTCCCCCCTTATCGCGCGGCCCTGATCCCAGAAGTGACAGCGCTGCTTGAGGGATACTTTGCCACCGTAAAGCCCGGCACAAGCGTTTCGGGAGTCAGGCGCGTAGGTGGCGGCGCTTCGAAGGAGCAGTTCTTCTTCGCCCTCACCGACACCGATGGTTCAGCCGAGCAATACCTGCTGCGGATGGACCCACGCTCGGCCATTACCGAAACCGATCGCGAACGCGAGTTCGTCCTGCTCGAGGCGATGAAGGACTGCGTGCCCGTGCCCGAGGCGGCATGGATCGACGCTGCGGGAAGCCATTTCCCGCAACCTGCCGCGATCATGAAGGTCGTCCGGGGTGTGACCAAGCCGAGCGGCTCGGGCATAAAGGTCTCCGGCCTCGGCACGTGGCTGGGCGATAGCTTGCGCGCGACGCTCAAGGACCAGTTCCTCGATCATCTCGTCTCCATCCATCGCTTTGACTTCCGCGCCAACCCGCTGCCCGGCTTCGACGTTCCCGATCAGGACCCGAAGCAGGCTCCGCGCTGGGGGATGAACTACTGGCGCGAACTCTGGCGGATCGATCAGGGCGAGACGCGCCCTGTCCTTGCGCTGGCGGAGCAATGGCTGCTGGACAACATGCCGGATTGCCCGCCCGAAAACCTCGTGCTCACCCACGGCGATTACCGGACCGGCAATTACCTGTTCGACGAGGACAGTGGCGAAATCACCGCGCTGCTCGACTGGGAGCTGGCACGCATCGGCGATTTCCATGAGGACCTTGGCTGGGTCCTCATGCAGATCTTCGGCACCTGGGAGGACGGCAATTTCCGCGCCAGCGACCTGTTCGGCCGCGAGGAGTTCATCACGGAATATGAACGCCGGTCCGGACGCACGGTCAACCGCCGCACGCTCCACTACTACGACGTCCTGTCGAGCTACAAATGCTACGTGATCTGTGGCGCCAACGGTCCTGCCGCCGCGCGCTCGCAGCACAATCACCAGGATGTCCTCCTGACCTTCCTTGCCTCGGCCACCGCAATGTTCGCCGGTGACCTTGTCCGCCTGCTCCAGCAGGGAGAACCCGCATGAGCCCCGATATCGACGAACGCCTCGCCAGCGTGGTGCGAGCGCTGTCCGAAGTGATCCTGCCCCACCTGCCGCCCGATGCCTCGCTCGCGCAGGAGCAGGTCCACCTCTGCATCGGCCACCTGCAGATACTCCGGGCGCAGATCGACGAGGCCCCGGCCTTCGAGCGCGGCGAACTGGAAGATGCCCTGACCTTGGCAGAGGCCCCGTCGGCAGGCATCTCGGGCGGTGAGCAAACGACGAAGGCTCTTGCCGCACTGGCAGTTGCGAGGACCGAGGCAGCGACGCTGGGCGAAAGCCCCTCGGCCGTCAGGGTCGGTCGCCAGAACGTCCTTCAGGCAATCGACGCGCTCGTCAAGGCTGCGGCCTGCGATGCCGATGCGCAATCGCGGGCATTCCTTTCGGCAGAGATCCTGCGCCACGAGAGCGAGCGCTCGCTGAAGGACCGCCAGTGGTTCGCCCCCTTTGGCTTTGACACGCTGTGATCCGCCCGGAAGATTTCGACTTCCATTTCGGCGAGGACAGCACCTGGCAATGGGCTGAAACGCTTGCGCTGCCCTTCTGCGTTCCCGAAGCGAACATCAACGCGATCGTCTATCTCGTCATGCGGCCAAAGCTCGGGGTGGCCATGTGCGATATCACGATGATCGACCGCATCGCCCCGCTCTGGGAGGAGCAGCTTTACGTCGACAACATGCAGCACCTGCCGTGCCCCGAAACGCTGCTGCGGTTCTCCCTGCCAAACGGCCTGTCCTTCGAAGTGATCGAGCCGCTCAAGCTCTACCGGCTGCGCTACGAGGGCTTCGACGAAACCGGCTTCGACCTTGAATATCGCGCTCTGCACGAACCCTACGACATCAACGATCCAGCGATGGACCCTACTGCCGCTGCCCGCACCGGGCCAGCCTGGGACGCAAGCTGGTCGGGACATTATGAACAGACGTACCATATAACAGGAACGCTGATCGTGCGGGGGCGCGAACTGCGCGTGGACTGCGTAGAGACTGGAGATCGCAGCTGGGGGCCAAGGCCCGAGCGCAACAACGGTTCCGTGATCTGGTGGCATGCGAGCTTCGGAGAGAGCTTGACTGTTCACCTGTTTACTGGTCACGATATAGCAACCCGCACGACTCTTGGCCCGCACGTTTCGGGCTACGTCCTCGAAGGTGGGGAAGTGTACGGCCTCGTATCGAGCGAAGGCGAGCAGGACTACATGGGTGCCATGGCAATGGGAGGGAGGCTTTCGGTGACCGACGTTCGCGGCAAGCGCTTCGACATTACCTATTCCACGGTGAACGGCTGCTACTGGGCGCCCTGTCCCTCCAACACCTACCTGCAAAGCTCGCTGCGCGTCTCATGCCAGGCGCCCGATGGGCTGCACCACGGCCATGGCGTGCAGCAGATCGGCCTGAGCCGCGGATACCTCACGCGCAACCGCGATGCGATCCGCACCCGCTATTGAAGGAACAGAACCACATGCAAGCAACAGCCGCCGTATTGAACCAGCCCAACGGCCCGTTTGCGGTCGAAACCGTAGACGTCGCCGCGCCGCAGGCGGGCGAAGTGCGCGTGGCGATCAAGGCCGTGGGCATCTGCCATACCGATCTGGTCATTGCCTCTGGCGCGATGGGCCTGCAGTTCCCTGCAGTGCTGGGTCACGAAGGCGCAGGTATCGTGGAGTCCGTCGGCGAAGGCGTCACCAGCGTGAAGCCGGGCGACAAGGTGCTCCTGACGTTCAATTCCTGCGGCGGCTGCAAGCCCTGCGCACACCACGAACCGGCCTACTGCAACAGTTTCGTGCCTCTGAACATGGTGGCCGCCCGCGCCGACGGATCGACCCGCATCACACGTGACGGGCAGCCGGTTGCCGACAACTTCTTTGGGCAATCGTCGTTCTCGTCGCTGGCTGTCGCCAACGAGCGCAATGTGCTGAAAGTCGATGACGATGCCGATCTTGCGGCCCTCGCCCCGCTCGGCTGCGGCATCCAGACCGGCGCTGGCGGCGTGCTGCGCTCGCTTGGCGCGCGCACGGGAGAGACGCTGGTGGTCCTGGGCGCGGGTGCAGTTGGCCTTTCAGCCCTGCTCGGCGGACGCATCGCCGGATGTGCGACGATCATCGTCGTCGAACCACAGGAAGCCCGGCGCGCCATGGCGCTGGAACTGGGCGCGACCCACGTTCTCGACGGACAGGGCGACGTGGCTGCCGCAGTGCGCGCCATCGTTCCCGAAGGCGCGGACATGGTGCTCGATACCAGCGGCTTCATGCCGGTGGTGCAGCAGGCGGTAAACATGCTTGCCAATCGCGGCAGGCTTGGCCTGCTGGGCGTTCCCGGATCGCTTGACGCTGCGCTGTCGGTGCCGATGCTGCAACTCCTGACCCAGGGCGGGACCGTGCGCGGCATCGTCGAGGGGGATTCCGATCCGCAGGTCTTCCTTCCCGAACTGCTTGCACACCACAAGGCCGGGCGGCTGCCGATCGAGAAGTTCTCGCGGACCTATGCCCTGTCCGAGATCAATCAGGCCATCGATGATGCACACCATGGCAAGGCCATCAAGGCCATCCTGCTGATCGACTGACATCGCGTGCTTTCAGGAGCGAATTCCAGATGACCTACAGCGCCATGCGTCTCGAGCGCGAGGACGGCCTCGTCCGCCTCACCTTCTGCCAGCCGGTTCGCGGAAATCCGATCGACGGCACGTTCTGCGCCGAGTTCTGCGACGTCGCCAACGAGCTGGCGTCGGACCCGACCGTGCGCGCTATTCTCGTCACGGCCGAAGGGCTCAATTTCAGCTTCGGAGGGGACATCGCGATGTTCCTGCAGAACCTCGATGCCCTGCCGATGCAGATCCGCAAGTGGACGGCCGACCTGCACATGGGCATCGCCCGGATGCAGCGCCTCGATGCCCCCATCGTTTCGGCCGTTCAGGGCATTTGCGCAGGCGGCATGGCAGGCATGATCGCGGGGGCCGACATCATCGTGGCCGAATCCTCGACCCGGTTCGTGGCCGCCTATGCCGGGATCGGCTATTGCTGCGATGCCGGAAGTTCGATCATGCTCAGCCGTCGCATGGGGCTGGCGCGTGCGCGCAAGTACCTTCTGCTCAACGAGACGCTCGATGCCCAGACCGCACTGGCCGCAGGGCTGTGCGACGAAGTGGTCGAAAGCGAGGCGGTTCTGGCACGGGCCGAGGCGATAGCCCGCCAGCTCGCATCGGGGCCGACCGCGGCCTATGGCGAGATCCGGCGCCTACTCGTCTCCGCCGCGAGCGAGCCCATGGACGCGCAGCTCGAGCGCGAAGCGCAAGGGCTTGCCCGTATCGCCGGGACCGCCGACGCCCGCGAAGGGCTCACCGCCTTTGGCGAGAAGCGCAAGGCTCGGTTCACCGGGCGCTGAGAACAGATCTGGCAACATTCTATAATTTGCAAGCGCGCGCAGGATGGTTTAGGCCTCACTTAGTAAACTGGTTTCCTTTGGAGAGGATTCGGAGATGTGGGTCTATCCCGAAGTGCGCACGCTTGGGGAATTCATCGAATACCATGCGCGCCACACCCCTGACCGGCGCGCACTGGTAAGCGGCGCAAGGACGATCGGTTTCGGCGCCTACGATGCGATCGCCAACCGCATCGCCAACGGCCTGCTGGCGCGCGGCATCGGCGGGCAGGACTGCGCAGGCGACCGTGTCGGCTTCCTCGGCCTGAACAGCCCGGACTTCTACTTCGCGCTCATCGCCTCCGCCAAGACAAGAGCCGCCTTCATCCCGTTCAACTGGCGGCTCTCTGCGCCGGAACTGGCGCAACTCCTGCGCGACAGCGCGGCGCGGCTGGTCTTCGTCGAGCGCGGACTGACAGACCTGTGGCACGCCGCCGCCGACCTTGCGGACGTGCCGGTCGAGGTCGTGTGGTTCGATGGCGAGGACACGCTCGAAGCGCAGTTTGCCGCGCAGCCTGCCAGCCGTCCCGCCTTGCACATCAGCGAGGAGGACACCGCGATTCAGCTCTACACATCGGGCACGACCGGCGTCCCCAAGGGCGTGATGCTCAGCCACGGCGGGTTCAACCGCATGCGTCTGTGCGAGCATCTCGAACCTGCCTATGACTGGCACGACGGCGACATCTTCATCAATCCGCTGCCGAACTTCCACCTCCTGTCCATCGGCATCGCCTTCCAGTGCCTCTACAATGGCGTAGCCATCTCGATCGTGCGCCAGTTCGATCCTGCGGTCATCTGCGAGACGATCCAACAGGACCGTCCGACGCTGCTGACGCTGACCCCGACGATGATCCAGATGCTGCTCGATCACCCCCGGGCCGAGACGACCGATTTTTCTTCGATCCGCCTCACCCTCTATGCGGGATCGGCCATCTCGCTCGGCCTGATCAAGCGCGCCATCGTGCGGATGCCGGGCAAGTTCATGCAGTTCTATGGCGCAACCGAGGCAGGCGGGGCGTTCTCGATCCTGCGGCCCGAAGAGCATGACCTCGAGAACGAAGCCAGGCTCCAATCGTGCGGGCGCCCGCTGCCGCTGATCGAATTCCGCATCGTCGATGCCGACGGCAACGACGTACCCGAGGGCGAACCGGGCGAGCTGGTCGCCCGCTCCCCCGCCATCACCACCGGTTACTGGAACCAGCCCGAAGCGACGGCCAAAGTACTGGAGAACGGCTGGTATCGCACCGGCGACGTCGCGCGGCGCGATGCCGAGGGCCTGTACTACATCGTCGACCGGGTTAAGGACATGATCGTCTCGGGCGGCGAGAACATCTACTCCGCCGAAGTCGAGAACGCACTTTCGACGCATCCCGAAGTGGCGCAAGTGGCGGTGATCGGCGTGCCTGACGACCGCTGGGGTGAGGCGGTGATGGCCTGCGTCATCCGGCGCGAGGGCAGCACGCTCGATGGTCCGGCGCTGATTGCCCATGCCCGCACGATCCTTGCAGCCTACAAGGTGCCCAAGCGTGTCGAGTTCATGGACAGCTTCCCGCTGGTTCCGAGTGGCAAGGTCTCCAAGAAAGACCTGCGCGCGCCCTATTGGGCCGAAGCCGGGCGCAATGTCGCCTGAACCAGTCGGGACCTGAAGAGGTCGGGCGAGGCAAGCCTGTCAAAAGCCCCGGCCTCGCCCTCCCCCGCTTCCGCTTGCCCCGGAGCTTCAGCTCACGTGGGCAGGCGGATAATCGGTATAGCCTTTCTCTTCGCCGACATAGGCGTAGTCGAAGTTGGGCTGTGCCAGCGGCAAGCCGTTGCGCATGCGCGTGACCAGATCGGGATTGGCGATATAGGGCCTGCCGAACGACACGGCGTCGGCCTTGCCCGCCGCGATGCAGGCATTGGCTGCCTGACCGTCGAAGCTGCCGTTCTGCACCAGCACGCCGCCGAACAGGGCGCGGACGCGGTCGATTACCGGGTTCACCGGCTTTTCCATGAAGCCCGAAGCAATCGGTTCGATCAGGTGGAGATAGGCGATGCCGAAGTCCTGTGCGATCTGCGCGACCGCTTCGGCCAGCGCACCCGGATTCTCGTCGCCCATGCCCTTGCGGTCGCTCGTCGGGCTGATGCGGATGCCAACGCGGCTGGGGGGGGCCGAGCGCATCACCGCCTCGAGCACTTCGCGCAAGAAGCGTGTGCGATTGGCGAGGCTGCCGCCGTAGGCGTCGGTCCGATGGTTGGAATTCGACTGGAGGAACTGGTCGATGATGTAGCCATTGGCGGCATGGATCTCGACTCCGTCGAACCCTGCGCGCAGGGCATTCACCGCGCCCCTGCCATAAGCCTCGATCACCCGGGCGATGTCTTCCGCCGTCATTTCACGCGGGACGACATAGGATTTCATCGGCAGGAAGCCGCCGGCATAGTCGGGCGGTGGCGGGGCCATGGTCTCGCCCACGCCGGCAATGGCCGACGGCCCGATCGGCTGCGCGCCGCCGATATAGTCCGGCAGGACGAGCCGCCCCATGTGCCAAAGCTGCGCGAATATCCGCCCACCGGCGTCGTGGACAGCCGTGGTCACGCCTTGCCAGCCCCGGACCTGATCGTCATTCCAGATCCCCGGCACGCGGTACCAGCCCATACCGAACGGATCGACCGCCGTTGCTTCCGACACGATCAGTCCGCAATCCGCGCGCTGCGCATAGTACTGTCCCATCAGCGCACAAGGAACGTTGTCGACACTGGCGCGGGCTCGGGTGAGCGGCGCCATGATTACGCGGTTTGGCAGCGTCAGGCTGCCAAGGTCCAGCGGGCTGAACAGGGAATCGAGGCTCATCTCTTGCATTCCTTCAGGCCGCGAGGCCCATGGCGGCGCGTGCGGCAGCGTAGTCGCCGGCCAGCCAGTCGATCCATGCGCCCGCAGGCTCTGCGCGCTTGACCGCTCCGATGCCTTGCCCGGCGCTCCAGATTTCCTTCCACGCCTTGGCATTGTCGCCACCGCCATCGATGTTGATCCCGCCGCCGCTGCGCTTCTGCAGGTTGTCCGGGTCAAGGCCGTGCTCGATCAGCGAGGGACGCAGGAAATTGGCATTGACCCCGGTGAAGCAGTTGGTGGTGACGATGTCCTTCGAGGCACCGTCCACGATCATCTGCTTGAAGTGGTCCTGCGTATTGGCCTCCTCCGATGCGAGGAAGGCCGAGCCGACATAGGCAAGGTCTGCCCCCAGCACTTCGGCGGCGAGCACCGAACGGCCATTGGCGATGCAGCCCGAGAGGATCAGCAGTCCGTCCCACCATTCGCGGATTTCCTGCATCAGCGCGAAAGGCGAGGTATCGCCGGTGTGCCCCCCTGCCCCTGCGCCCACTGCGATGATCCCGTCGACGCCCATTTCGGCGCACTTGCGGGCATGGCGGTCCTTGACCACGTCCTGGAACACCAGACTGCCATTGGCCTGGAGCTGGCGCACCAGATCGGGATTGGCCGCCAGCGCCAGCACCACGATCGGCACCTTGTGGCGCAGCACCACTTCGAGATCGGCCTCAAGCCGCGAGTTGCTCTTGTGGGCGACGAGATTGATCGCATAGGGCATGTCGCCCGCGCTCGCCCTGATGCGGGCAATGTCTGCGTCGAGGTCAGCGGTGGTCCGCGGATTGAGCGCGGGCATCGCACCGATGATGCCGGCCTTGCACTGCGCAATCACCAGATCGGCAGTCGAGGCGATGAACATCGGCCCCGCCATGACCGGCAACCGCAGCCGTGACTTGAGCGATCGGGCGAGTTCGCGTCCGTTCATTGATCTCTCCATGCAATCTCGCCACCGTCGAGCACCTTGCGCTCGCCGACATGGGCGGTGAAACGGGCACCAGCGTCACCATTGCGCCAGATGCTGAATGTGATGGCGTCTCCGGGCAGGACCACGCCGGAAAAGCGGCAGGCGAGCATGGCCTGCGACGCAGGGTCACGACCGAGCGCACGGGAAACCGCAACGCCGGTAGTCCCGTAGCTGGCAAGGCCATGCAGGATCGGGCGCGAAAAGCCCGCACGCGAGGCAATGTCAGGGTCGAGATGCAGCGGGTTCCAGTCGCCCGAAAGACGATAGATCAGCGCCGCGCGCGGGGAGACCGCGAAAGTTGTGCGCGCATCGGGTTCGTCCGGCAGCGGCACGGCCTGCTCGCGCGGGGCGGGAGGTCCGCCAAAGCCGCCATCGCCGCGCAGCAGCAGCGTCTGGTGCAGACGGCAATAGACGGCCCCGCTATCGGCATCCGCAATCGTCCGCTCCAGCACCAGCACCGCGCCCTTGCCCTCGCCCCGGTCGGTCAGCGAGACCACCCGGGCCGATCCGCGCACGCGGGCCGAAGGCGGCAGCGGGGCAGGAAACTCCGCCCACTGTGCCGAATGGACCAGCATGCCGAAATCGACCCCGAGCGCGGGATCGCGTATCCACATTCCCGGCGTGCAACGGGTGACCGCAAACGTGGGCAGAACCGCCAGCGCCCGCTCGTCGAGAAAGCGCAGATCACCCGCATCCAGCGGATCTGAGCCCAGACCCAGGCCCAGCGCATAGAGGATCGCATCGCGCGGGGCGTAGCTCTCCTCCGGCTTGCCGAAGTCGTAGGCGAGAATGGCGGCAGGATCGATCACGTCAAACCGGGTCCCAGGTGAACCAGTCGCCCGAGCGGTGCAGCGGATAGAAGTCATTGGCGAACTGCGGGAACACGCGCTCGGCAATGGTCTCCGGCGTCCAGCCCTCGGCGGTGTGCGCGGTGCGCACCGGGCGCGGTTGCGAGAACAGGTAGATCTCGTTGTTGCGCACGCCAAAGATCTGCCCGGTGACCTTGGCCGCAGCATCGCTGCACAGCGCCACGCAGAACGGACCGATCTTGTTGGCATCGAGCTTCTTGAGCCCTTCGACCCGCGCCTGCTGCTCGGGCGTGTCGGTCGGGATGGAGTCGATCATGCGCGTCCAGGCCCAGGGCGCGACCGCGTTCGACCGCACGCCGAAGCGCTGCATGTCGAGCGCGATGGACTTCGACAGGCCGACGATGCCCAGCTTTGCCGCCGCATAGTTCGCTTGCCCCATGTTGCCGACAAGGCCCGTCGATGACGTCATGTGCACATAGGCACCGCTGCCCTGCTCCTTGAAGAACGGCGCGGCGGCGCGGCTGGTGTTGAAGCTGCCCATCAGATGGACTTCGATCACCGCACGGAAATCGTCGGGGCTCATCTTGTGGAAGAACACATCACGCAAGTTGCCCGCGTTGTTCACCACGCCATCGATCCGGCCAAAGTTGTCGACCGCGTCCTTGACCATCCGGCCCGCGCCGATCCAGTCGGACACGCTGTCGTGATTGGCCACGGCGCGGCCGCCCATGGCACGGATTTCCTCAACGACCAGTTCGGCCGGAGAGGCACCTTCCTGCCCTTCCCCGGTCAGCGACACGCCAAGGTCGTTGACCACGACGGCTGCGCCCGCCTTCGCCATCGCCAGCGCAATGCCGCGCCCCACGCCGCGGCCCGCGCCCGTCACCAGCACGGCCTTGCCTTCCATCAGACCCATGTCGAAATTCCTCAGTAGCTCTTGGGCAGGTCCAGCACCTTCTCGGCAATGAAGCTGAGAATGAGCTGCTCGGTGATCGGGGCGAGACGGGTCAGCGCGGATTCGCGATAGAGCCGCTCGACGTGATACTCCTTGGCGTATCCGAAGCCGCCATGGGTCGCGACCGCCTGCCAGGCCGCATCGTGGCAGGCACGCGCCGCGAGGAACTTGGCGGCATTGGCCTCGGCGCCACATGGCTGGCCGCTGTCGTAAAGGCGCGCGGCCTTCTCGACCATCAGCCACGCACTTTCGAGATAGCACCAGCGCTCGGCCAGCGGGTGCTGGATGCCCTGGTTCATGCCGATGGGTCGATCGAACACCACGCGTTCGCGGGCATATTTGGTTGCGCGGCGCAGAGCATCGGTGCCGATGCCCATGGCTGCCGCCGCAATCAGGATGCGCTCGGGATTCAGGCTGTGCAGGATGTAGCCGAAGCCCTTGCCTTCCTCGCCGATGCGGTCCTCTTCGGGGATGAACAGGCCGTCGATGAAGATCGCGTTCGAATCGACTGCCTTGCGGCCCATCTTGGGGATCAGGTGAACATCGATCTTGGTGCGATCGAGATCGGTATAGAAAATGGTGATCCCGTCAGTCGGCTTGGCGCAGTCCTCGAACTTGGTGGTGCGCGTCAGCAGCATGATCTTGTTCGCGACCTGCGCGGTCGAGGTCCAGACCTTCTGCCCGTGGACCACATAGCCGTCCGGCACCTTCTCCGCGAAAGTCTTGATGCGGGTGGTGTTGAGACCCGCGTCGGGCTCGGTGAAGCCGAAGCACACCTGGTCCTCGCCGCTGACGAGGCGCGGCACCCAGCGCGCCTTCTGCTCTGGCGTGCCCTTGACCACGATGGGGTGCGGGCCGAACAGGTTGATGTGGACGGCAGACGAAGCGGCAAACCCGCCGCCGCACGCCGCCACTTCACGGATCATGGTCATCGCCTCGGTCACGCCGAGGCCCGATCCGCCGAACTCCTCGGGCATGGTGATACCCAGCCAGCCGGCATCGGCCATGGCGCGATGGAACTCGCGCGGGAACTTGCCGTCGTCGTCGCGGGCCAGCCAGTATTCGTCGTCAAACGGTGCGCAGACAGCGCGCACGCCGTCGCGGATGGCGTTGATATCTTCTTCAGTGGGAAGCGGGCGGCAGTTGGACATCAGGCAAACTCCGAATGTGCACGACGGATGCGGCGGAACAGGTCAGGGCCGCGCCAGAGCAGCCAGGCGGCGTTGACCATGTTGCCGGTCGCGCAAGTGACGAGAAACAGAAGGATCGTCAGCCCGAGGCGGCGCTCGTAGGCGTAGATCAGCAAGGCGAAGAGCGCGAAGCCGCTGTAGGCATCGGCCCAAACGTAAAGGCCCCAGACGACCTGCCATACGTGGAGTTGGTCGGCCACGACCTCGCCCGTGGCAAAGGCGTAGATCAGGAAGGCAGTCAGACCGGCCACGATGGCGAGGCAGACCATGCGTGCGAAGGAACTCATGCACTTTCACCTGCCGATGCCAGCGTCTTGTACGCGGCCTTGAGGTGGGGAATGTCGTACATCTTGCCATCGATGCCGAGCGTTCCGGCAGCGGGGTTGGCGGCAAAGGCATCGACAATGCGGCGCGCGTGAGCGATCTCTTCGGCCGAGGGCGTGAAGCAGCGGTTGATCGCCTCTACCTGATCGGGATGGATCGCGATGCGTCCGGTGAACCCTTCGCGGCGCGCGCGACGGCAGTCGCGTTCTAGCCCTTCGGCATCGCGGAAATCGGCGTAGAGCGTATCGATCGGCGCAACCCCGGCAGAGGCCGCCGCAAACAGGCACAGCGCCCGCGCAATCCGGTAGGGTTCGGTCCAGGAGCCATCGGGCTCCTTGTTGTCGGTGGCACCAATGGCAGCGGCTAGGTCTTCGGCACCCCACGTCAGCCCGACGAGCCGGGGATGCGGTGGGGTATAGCTGCCCAATGCAAACATCGCCTGCGGCGTCTCGGTCGAGACCACCGCGATGCGCACCGTGCCCACTGCCATGCCGCACGCCGCCTCCAGCGGATCGATCATGGCTGCAATGGTGGCGATGTCGTGCGCGCCATTGGCCTTGGGTACGAGTATGCCGGCAAGGCCCGGGCGCACGACCACGCGCAGGTCCGCCTCGGTCAGCCCGCTTTCCAGCGGATTGACCCTGACGAACAGGGCGGCCGGAACTTCACCCGCACGGTCGAGCCAGCCCGCCACCTTGGCGCGGGCCTCGTCCTTGAGCGCGGGTGCGACCGCATCCTCGAGATCGAGGATCAGCACGTCGGCCCCGGTGGTCGCGGCGCGGGCGAACTTCTTGTCGCTGTCGCCCGGCACGAAGAGCAGCGAGCGCAGCCTCATGACGGCTTCTTCAGCATCAGCGCATTGCGCACGGTGCGGCAGACGATCTCGTCGCGCTGGTTGAGGCCGATATGCTCGAAGGTGACGATGCCCTGCGTCGGGCGCGACTTGCTCTCGCGCAGTTCAAGAACGCGAGTCTCGGCGCGGATCGTATCGCCCGAGAACACCGGCTTGGGAAAGGTCGTATCGGTCATGCCCAGATTGGCGACCGTGGTGCCGAGCGTCGTCTCCTGTACCGACAGGCCAATCACCAGCCCCAGCGTGAAGATCGAGTTCATCAGCGGCTTGCCGAACTCGGTTTCCGCGCAATAGGCGTGATCGATGTGCAGCTGCGCCGGGTTGTAGGTCAGCGAGGAGAACAGGCTGTTCTCGTAATCGAGCACGGTCTTGCGCACTTCGTGCCGGAACACCTGCCCCACGGTGAATTCATCGAACCACAGACCTGCCATGGACTCTATCCTCTCAGTTCAGTCGGCCAAGGATCGCGACAGCGGCAACGCTGTTGAAGGGCGATCCGCCGAGGTTGTGGGTGAGGCCGAAGTCGGCCTTGGCGCGCTGGCGGTCGCCCGCGCGGCCCTGCAACTGGTTGTAGACCTCGTAAGCCATGCGCAGGCCCGATGCGCCTACCGGATGGCCGAAGCACTTGAGCCCGCCGTCTAGCTGGCACGGTATCGCACCGTCGCGGTCAAAGCGTCCGTCCAGGATATCGGCAGGCGCCCGGCCTTCGTCGGACAGGCCGAGGTCTTCCATGATCACCAGTTCGGTGATCGAGAAGCAGTCGTGCACTTCGGTAAGATCAAGCTCTGCGCGCGGGTCAGATATCCCGGCTTCGGCATAGGCGCGTGCGGCCGCGGCGCGGGTGTTGGGCACCGAAGCCCCGTCCCATGCGCCGAACTGCATTTCCCAGCCGTTGCTGGCCGAAAGCTGGATCGCCTTGATCGTGACCGGATCGGCCTTGCCCAGTGCACGGGCGATCTCGGGCGTGGTGACGATGGCAGCCGCCGCCCCGTCCGAAACGCCGCAGCAGTCAAACAGTCCGAGCGGATCGGCGATCAGCGGCGCGCCGAGGATCTTTTCCATGTCCACCGCGCCGCGCAGGTGCGCTTTGGGCGAAAGCGCGCCGTTCTGGTGGCTCTTCCACGAAACATGCGCCATCGCCCGCTTGAGGTCTGCCGCGTCGATCCCGTGGCGCGCGGCATAGGCACCAGCGAGCTGCGCGAACGTGCCCGGTGCCGAACCATAGGGCATCCACAGGTCGTTCTGCACGCCCTTGGTGCGCAACGGCAAGCCGCCGTAGCCGGTGTCCTTGAGCTTCTCGACACCGATCGCCAGCGCCACGTCGACCGCGCCCGAAGCCACGGCGTAGGCCGCGCCGCGCAGGGCTTCCGTGCCGGTCGCACACATGTTCTCGACGCGGGTGACAGGCACCTTGTCCAGCCGCAGCGCATGCGCAGCAGGGAGCGCGCTGTTGCCGACGTTGATGTCGTCAAGCGCATTGCCGACCCACACCGCCTCGATCCGGCTGCGCTCGATCCCGGCATCGGCCAGTGCCTCGGCATAGGCCTCGACCATCAGCCCGTCAGCACCGACGTCCCAGCGCTCGCCAAAGCGGGTGCAGCCCATGCCGACGATGGCCACCTTGTCGCGAATGCCGCTCGCCATCAGGCGTCTCCCAGTTGCGGGCGGGCCAGCGGCGCCGCCTTCCAGAAATAGGTACGAAAGCCAAGGCGCGCGTTGCGCGACTTGATGCGCAGGCGCATGCCCACGCGCTGGCCCACGGCAAAACCTGCCTCGGGCCGGTCAACCATCTCCATCAGCACGCGTGCGCCGTTTTCGAACTGGACAAGGCCGAAGTCGAACGGCGGGTCGGGCGTGAAATTGAGCCGGTCGGCCGTGACCGAGACGATCGTCGCCTCAAGGTCAGCGAGGCGCACATCCTCCAGCACCTCGGGCGCATCGAGCGCCGGGTTGACCGGAATGGGGCTCTTGGGAAACTGCACGTTGCCAAGGCTGTCACGCCCGCCGATGAAGCCGATCATGTCGCGCCCGACGCGTTCCAGCACCGTGGCCTGAGCCTTCTGCTCGAACTCGGAGCGCATACCCCAGTCGAGATCGACGCCGTCCGCCAGGCTGAGGAAGCGCGAATAGCTCGTCAGGCGCTGCCCTTGCCCAAGCGCTTCGGCCATTGCCGCGGCGCCCGGCACAGGCGCGTCGACTGCAAGAACCAGCGCATCGACGCCGCTGCCAAAGCCCAGGACGAGCACGAATTCGCCCGGCTGCGCTGCCGCAAGCGCAAGGCCTGCGCCATAGACCGCATGGGCTGCGCCGAGGTCCCCGGCGACATGCGCAAGCGCCTCGCAGTGGTTTGGTGCCGCACATCTCAGCGCGCGCGCCGCCACCTTCCATGCAGCACCAACCGGTTCTGCCACCGCGACATGGGCCAGATCCGAAGGCTCGATGCCCGCATCAGCGCAAGCGGCCTTCACTGCAGGCACAAGCAACTCGCCCACCGCAATGTCGCGCACGAAACGCTCTTCGTAGGCGTAGGACGCAGGGTGCTCCTGCGAGGAATAGCGATCGACCAGATCGTGCGTCACGCTCGCATGGCCGACCAGCCGTGCTGCAGCATCGGCCCCGGTCCGCACCGCTGCTGCCCCGTCTCCGAAGGCGAGCTGTGCTGCGCTGCCGGGCTGGGTAAAGCGCTTCTCGCCTGCCGCCACGATCTCGTCACGCCCACCGAGCAGGGCATCGAGCAGCGCGCTGGTGCCAGCCCGGCGCGAATTGGCCGCGTCAGTGCAGCGCGTGGTGCGTGGCAGGGCAAGGGCATCGAGCGCGATTGCGCTTTGCGCCCGGTCGGTGAAGTAGGCCGAAGTCGAGGCGAATCGCAGTGCAGAGGGCGCAGCATCGCCGACCAGGCCGCGCGCCGATTCGACCGCCATGGTCAGCGCATCCTCGTCCCACCCGGCAACCGCGCGCGTGCCGGCTCGCGGCATGGGCAGGCCAGACCACGCCAGCTCCCGCGCGGCGGTCTTCCGGTCGAGGCGAAGCAGCGGGAGATATCCGCCAATCGCTGTAATGCCGTGTCCCAAGCAGCCCTCCGATAACTACATTACTATCATCTGCCTTACGGGTGTGACCGGCCAAAATCCGCCACTCCGCCTTGACAGCTTCGAATCATGTAGTAAACAGCTTCACATTATCTGGCAAGGGCCGAGACGGAGAGGACAATGGCAATCTTCACGAACGATGCACTGGCTGGCAAGTCCGTGCTCGTCACCGGTGGCGGTGGCGGACTTGGGCGCGAGATCGCCCATGCCATGTCCGCGCTCGGCGCGCACGTCCACATCTGCGGACGCCGTCAGGCCATGCTCGATGCGGCAGCGCAAGACATCTCGGCGGCCACCGGCCAGCCCGTCGGCGCTTACGTGTGCGACATTCGCGATGCCGATGCGGTCGATGCGATGATCGATGCGATCTGGCAGGTCGCCCCGCTCACCGGGCTGGTCAACAACGCCGCAGCCAACTTCATCGCCCCGACCAAGGAGCTCTCCGCTCGCGGCTTCCGCGCAGTCACCTCGACCGTGATGGACGGCTCGTTCCACGCCACGCTTTCGTGCGGCAAGCGCTGGATTCGCGACGGCCTGCCCGGCTCGGTCGTGTCGATGCTGACAACCTGGGTCTGGACCGGGTCGGCCTTCGTCGTGCCCTCGGCCATGGCCAAGAGCGCGATCCACGCGATGACCATGTCGCTCGCGGCCGAGTGGGGCCCCTACGGCATCCGCCTCAACGCCACCGCGCCCGGCCCCTTCCCCACCGAAGGCGCATGGGAAAAGCTCAATCCGATTCCAGACACGCAAAGCTCGGCCACGAACTGCGATACGGTGCCGATGCGCCGGTTCGGCCAGATGCCCGAATTGACCAACCTCGTCGCCTATCTCCTGTCCGACGCCAGCCCCTACCTCACCGGGCAGACCATCGCGATCGACGGCGGCCAGCATCTCGCAGGGCCCGGGACATTTGCCGATCTCACCAACCTGACCGGCGAACAGTGGCGCGCCGCCCGCGAGGCCATCGCCGCCTCGGTCGCCAAGGAAAAATCACAGCGCAGCGAAGGCTGATACGTCCATGATCGAAAGAAACATCTTCCAGCCAGAGCACGAGATGTGGCGCGAGACCGTTCGCCACTTCATCGAAAAGGAAATCGTGCCCCATCACGAACAGTGGGAGAAGGACGGCATCGTCCCCCGCGAGCTGTGGCTCAAGGCGGGTGAAGCGGGCCTGCTGTGCTGCACGGTGCCAGAGGAATACGGCGGGCTCGGCCTCGATTACCTGTTCGACGTGGTCGTCTTCGAGGAACTGTGGCGCGTGGGCGCAAGCGGCCCCGGCTTCCTGATCCACACCGACCTTGTCGCGACCTATATCCTGACGTTTGGCTCCGAGGAGCAGAAACGCCACTGGCTGCCCAAGATGGTGCGCGGCGAGGCCATCGGCTCGCTCGGCATGACCGAACCTCACGCCGGAAGCGACCTGAAGGCCATCCGCACCAAGGCAGAGCGAGATGGCAACCACTTCTTGATCAACGGGCAGAAGGTGTTCATCTCGAACGGCCAGATGTGCGACGTTCTGGTGCTGGCGACCAAGACGGACTCGATGGCTGGGGCCAAGGGCGTCACGCTCTTCCTCGTCGATGCCAGCCTGCCCGGATTCAACCGCGGCAAGAACCTCGACAAGCTCGGCATGAAGGCACAGGACACGTCGGAACTGTTCTTCGACAACCTGCGCGTGCCCGCCGATGCCATGCTCGGCGAGGAGGGTCAGGGCTTCTCGCTGATGATGACCAAGCTCGCGCAGGAACGCCTTGCGCAGGCAATCCGCTCGGCCACGGTGGTCGAAACGGTAATCGACTATACGGTTGAATACACCAGCGAGCGCAAGGCCTTCGACCAGACCATCGCCGACTTCCAGAACACCCAGTTCGTGCTTGCCGACCTCAAGGCGCGCAGCGTGATGGCTCGGGTCTTCACCGACAAGTGCATCGAGTTGTTCATGCAGGGCAAGCTCGACCCGGTCGATGCCGCAGCAGCCAAGATGGTGACGTCGGAGCTGCATTGCGAGACCGTCGACAAGTGTCTCCAGCTGTTCGGCGGCTGGGGCTACATGTGGGAGTATCCGATCGCCCGCGCCTATGCCGATGCGCGCATCGTGAAGATCGCAGGCGGCTCGATCGAGGTGATGAAGACGATCATCTCGCGCGACATGTTCAAGGGCCGGCTGGGCCGCAAAAAGTGAACCGGCTTACCCAACCTCTTGCTAACGGCGCATCTGTCACTAGTCCGGGAACGTCACTTTCCGGAGTTCTCCAGATGATCCAGAAGAATCTCGATTCAAGCCTGCGTTTCGGCTTCCTCATCCACGACGTGTCGCGCCTGCGCCGCATCGTCGTGGACCGGGCGCTGAAGCCTCTCGGGCTGACCCGTTCGCAGTGGTGGGTACTGGCGTTTCTGTCGCGACGCGATGGCATGACGCAGACGGCGCTCGCCGCCGATCTCGACCTGACCAAGGTTGCCGTGGGCGGCCTGATCGACCGCATGGAAACGGGCGGTTTCGTCGAACGTCGCGCCGATGAGCGCGATGCGCGCGCACGCCGCGTCTATCTCACGCGCGCTGGCCAGAAGCTGGTCTCGACCATCCGCGAAAGCGTGGACGCTGTCGAAGCCGACATTCTGGCCTCGGTTACCGAAGACGAGCTCGATGCCGCTGCGGCCGTGCTGGTCAAGATCAAGGGCCGTCTGCTCGAACTCGTGGGTGGCGAAGCTGAAGGCGGACAGGACTTCGACACCTGACCGCAATCGATGGAGGAATACGTGAAGGGACTTGAAGGTAAGGTCGCAATCGTCACTGGCGGAGGCCAGGGCATCGGTCGCGCGCTCAGCCTGCGGCTGGCGGCAGAAGGTTGCAAGGTCGCGATCTTCGACCTCAGCACCGCTGCTGGCGAGGAAACCGCCAAGCTTGCAGGCGAAGGCGCCACCGTGCGCACCTGGCAGCTCGACGTGAGCGATCTTGGCGCCGTGCAGGCCGCGGTCGAGGCGGTCGAGGCCGAACTTGGCCCGATCTGGACGCTGGTGAACAACGCCGGCTGGGACCGCCCGGCGCCCTTCCTCAAGACCACGCCCGAGTTCTGGGACAAGGTCATTGCCATCAACCTGACCGGCAACCTCAACACCCACTTCGCAGTGGCCGGTCGCATGGTCGCCAATGGCGGCGGGCGGATCATCAACATCGCGTCCGATGCCGCCAAGGTCGGCACCGCGATGGAAGCGGTCTATTCGGCCTGCAAGGGCGGCCTGATCAGCTTCACCAAGTCGATCGCGCGCGAACTGGCCCGCAAGAACGTGCTGTGCAACTGCGTCTGCCCGGGGCCGACCAACACGCCGATGATGGCCGAAGTTGCAGGGACCGGACCCGAAGCCGAAAAGTGGAAGGCAGCGCTCGAACGCGGCATCCCGCTCGGCCGCATGGGCGAACCCGAGGACTACGCTGGCATCGTTGCCCTGCTCGCTTCCGAAGACGGCGGATACATCACCGGCCAGGCCATTTCGGTCTCCGGCGGCATGAACATGGTCTGATCGCCCGAGGGGTGAGAGCGAGCCATGCTTACCGACACGAGACCTGATCTTCCGGGCGACTGGACCTGCGACTTCAATACCGGGGTCGGGCAATGGTCGCTCGGCGGGCTGTGGCTCGACCGGCAAGGCGCGCGGCTCGCGGTCCGCGTGGCCAAGCGTCACTGCAATGCCTTCGGGGTCATGCACGGTGGTGCCATGGCGACCTTTGCCGATGCGCAGGCGCTCGCCGTTCGGAGTTACAGCGGAGAAGGAACCGATCACACGCCGACCGTTTCCTTGTCCGTCGACTACCTTGGCGGTGCCCGCTTCGGAACCTGGCTCGTCGCCGACGTCACCCTGCTGCGCACCACCCGCGCACTGATCTTCACCCAGGCGCTCATCACCGCAGACGGCAAGCCCGTCGCCCGCAGCAGCGCCATTTACCGGAACTTCCAAGGAAAGGATGCACAATGAGCACGCCCCAGTTCGAAGACATCATCTACGAAGTGCGCGGACGCGCCGCGTGGGTTATCATCAACCGCCCCAAGCTCTACAACGCCTTCCGCGCGCAGACGATCGAGGAACTGATCGCCGCGTTCAAGCTGGCCGCTGACGACAAGGGCGTCTCGTCGGTCGTGCTCACCGGCGCTGGCGACAAGGCCTTCTGCACCGGCGGCGACCAGAGCGCCAAGGACGGCCAGTACGACGGGCGCGGCATCGTCGGCCTGCCGATCGACGAATTCCAGTCGGCCATCCGCGACATCCCAAAGCCGGTGATCGCTCGTATCAACGGCTTCGCGATCGGCGGCGGCAACGTCTTCGCCACGCTTTGCGATCTGAGCATCGCCGCAGATACAGCCAAGCTGGGGCAGGTCGGGCCGAAGGTCGGCTCGGTCGACGCAGGCTGGGGCACCGCCTTCCTCGCCCGTCACGTCGGTGACAAGAAGGCGCGCGAGATCTGGTATCTCAACCTGCAGTACACCGCGCAGGAAGCGATGGAGATGGGCCTCGTCAACAAGGTTGTCCCCGCCGCCGAACTCGACGACGCGGTCAACGAATGGACCGAAATGCTCGGCCAGCGCTCGCCCACCGCACTCGCCTTGGCCAAGCGCAGCTTCAATGCCGACAGCGACAATATTCGCGGCATCTCGATGCTCTCGCTCAACGCGGTGAAGCTCTACTACGATTCCGAGGAATCGAAGGAAGGGATGCGCGCATTCCAGGAACGTCGCACGCCCGACTTCCACAAGTACGTCAAGTAAGGGCGAAGGGGCGCGGACCATGTCTGCAAGGCACCTGCGCCCCGGCGACCTGCCCGGCGCTCTCCCGCCGGGCGGGTTGACGCTCGTCTCGTCGAGCCCGGCGGAATCCGATCTGCTCGCAGCCGAAGTCACCGCCGCCGGACCCGCACTGGGCGCGATGACCTTCTCCGGCATCTTCGTGCCCGGCCTCAACAAGGCCACTTGGAACGCGGGGCCCGACAGCCGCGTGTTGACATTCTTCCAGACGCCCGAACTGCGCAAGGAATGCCCGCGCAGCGATTTCAGGCCCTTGTGCTACCAGGACATCCTGCGCCTCTACCGTCGGCAGAAGCCCGCCGCCGCGCTGTTCATGTGCAGCCCGCCCGATGCCGAAGGCATGTGCAGTTTCGGCGCTGAGACCGGCTTCATCGCCGCGCTCTGGCCCGATATCCCGGTGCGCATCGCCCACATCAATGCCGCCATGCAGCGCACGCCGGGCGATCCGGGCATTCCCCTCTCCGCGATCACCGCCTTCTACGAGGGCGAGCAGCCGCTGCGCACTATGGCGGGCGGCTCGGACGCGGTGAGCGAAGCCATCGCTGTCGCCATCGCCCCGCTCATACCCGATGGCGCCACGCTGCAGACCGGCCTCGGCAAGATCCCCGATGCCGTGCTGCGCGCGCTGTCCGGGCACCGCAACCTGCGGCTGCACAGCGGCTTGATCGGCGATGGCGCGCTCGAGCTTGTCCGTTCGGGTGCCATGGCACCGGGGCCGTCTGCGCTTGCCGGCGTCGCCATCGGCAGCCCCGAGCTCTATGCCAGTCTCGACCACGAGCACTTCCAGTTCCGCCCGGTGACGGTCACCCACGATCCGGCGATCCTTGCCGGGATTGATTGTCTGGTCACGATCAATTCGGCAATGGAAGTCGATCTCTACGGGCAGGTCCATGCCGAGGCATCCTCGCGCGGGTTCATGTCCGGTCCTGGCGGCGCGGGCGACTATGCACGCGGCGCACGCGCAGGCGGGGGTCTCAGGATCATTGCCCTGCCCTCTACCGCTGGCTCCGCAAGCCGCATCGTCCCTGCCGGGCAAGGCCATGGTCCGGTCTCGCTTTCGCGCTTCGATGTCGATCTGGTCGTGACCGAACACGGCGTCGCAGACTTGCGCGACCTCGGTCACGAGGCCCGCGCGCAGGCCCTCATCACCATTGCCGCCCCCGCGCACCGCGAAGAGCTCGCCAGGAGCTGGCGCGACGGGATGCACGCCCTTCAGGAGAGATAGCCATGGCGTCGAACAAGGTCATCATCAGCTGCGCAATCACGGGTTCGATCCACACCCCGTCGATGTCGCCACACCTGCCCGTCACGGCCGAGGAAATCGCCGAGAGCGCTCTCGGCGCGGCAGAGGCGGGTGCGGCCATCGTCCACCTACACGCGCGCGATCCGCAAGACGGCAGGCCCGTCCACACGCCCGAGGACTTCGCGCCGTTCCTCAAGGTGATCAAGCAGTCGAGCAACGTGGTGGTCAACATCACCACCGGTGCCTCGCCCTACATGCCCGTCGAATACCGGGTGAAACCCGCCGAGACATGGAAGCCCGAAGTCGCCAGCCTCAACATGGGCTCGATGAACTTCGGCCTGTTCCCGATGCTGCGCAAAGAGCGCGAGTGGAAGCACGCGTGGGAGCCCGAGATGCTCGAAGCCAGCCACGACCTCGTCTTCCGCAACAGCTTCAAGGACATCCGCTACGCACTCGACACGCTGAACGCCACCGGCACCCGCTACGAATTCGAGTGCTACGACACCGCCCACCTCTACAACCTGCACTACTTCTGGACCGAAGGCCTCGTGCAGGGGCCGCTGTTCATCCAGACCTGCTTTGGCCTGCTCGGCGGCATCGGCGCGCATCCGGACGATGTCATGCACATGAAGCGCACCGCCGACCGGCTGTTCGGCGACAACTACCGCTGGTCGGTCTTGGCCGCAGGCGCAAACCAGATGAAGGTCGCGGCGATGGCCGCCAGCATGGGCGGGCATGTCCGCGTCGGCCTTGAAGACTCGCTGTGGCTCGACAAAGGCAAGCTGGCGCCCAGCAACGCCGCGCAAGTGGAACGGGTGCGCCAGATCATCGAGGGCCTCGGTCTGGAGGTCGCTACGCCCGACGAAGCGCGCGAAATTCTCGCCCTCAAGGGCGGCGACGCGGTGGGCTTCTGAAATGGAGCCCTTGTCGCTGGCAGCGGCGCTTGCCCGTCATGACCCCGCCCGCGAGGCGGTGGTTCATGGGCATGAGCGGCTGACCTTCGGACAACTCGATGCCCGCGCGCGCCGCCTTGCCAGCTGGTTGGTTGAACGCGGCGTCACGCAAGACGATCTCGTCGCTTTTGCCTTGCCCAACGGCCCGGACTTCATCGCGCTGGCCTTTGCCATTTACTTGGCCGGTGCCACCCCTGCTCCGCTCTCGGCAAGGATGGCCGTAGCAGAGCGTGACGCAATTCTCGAGACGATGCGCCCGGCGCTCTTTGCCGATGCAACTGACGTTGCCATGGCGTTAGCTTCGGATCGCCCTCCGTTGTCCGGCGATCCGGTCATCGCAGCCTCGTGGAAGGCCTGCACCAGTGGCGGCAGCACCGGACGACCCAAGGTCATCGTCGATGGACGCCCTGCAGCCTTCGCGCCCGAAACCGGCTTCATCGCCATCCCGCGCGATGGGCGCGTGCTGGTCCCCGGCCCGCTCTATCACAACGCCCCGTTCAGCGCGGCGGTCTTTGCGCTGTGGAGCGGCTCGACCGTGGTCACCATGGACCGCTTCGAGGCCAGTGTTGCGCTTGAACTGATCGAGCGGGAATCGATCCAGTGGGCGATGATGGTGCCGACGATGATGCACCGCATCATGGCCCTGCCCTTGGCCGAGCGCGAGGCCTTCGACCTGTCGCACTGGCAGACCGTCGTCCACACCGCCGCACCCATGGCACGCTGGCTCAAGCAGGCATGGATCGACTGGCGCGGGCCAGATCACATCTGGGAAGTCTATGGCGCGACCGAAGGCCTCGTGCGCTGCTGGATCGGCGGGCGCGAATGGCTTGCCCGGCCCGGCTCGGTCGGTCGACCGCTGGGCGATGCGCGCATCCGCATCCTGCGCGCCGATGGCAGCGAGGCGGCGACCGGCGAGACGGGCGAGATCTTCGCCATGCCTGCGACCGGCCCCGGAACGACCTATCGTTATATCGGCGCTGATCGGCGGACTGGCCCCGATGGCTGGGAAAGCGTGGGCGACATGGGCCACGTCAATGAACAGGGCTATCTCTTCCTCGCCGACCGCAAGGACGACCTGATCATCAGCGGCGGCATCAACATCTGGCCGGCCGAAGTCGAAGCGGCCATCCTGCGCCATCCGGCCGTGCGCAGCTGCGCCGTCTTCGGCGTGCCGCACGAGGATCTGGGTGCCGCCGTCCACGCGGTGATCGAGACCGGCGAGGACCTAGCCCTGCCCGAGCTTGCCCGTTTCCTTTCATCCCACCTGACGCGGGCCAAGCACCCGCGTTCCATCGAATGCACCAGCGCGCCCGTGCGCGACGATGCGGGCAAGTTCCGCAAGCCGCGCACGCTGGCAATGAGTTCCCATGACGCTTCCTGACCTGACCCAGTTCCGCCTCGAGATGCAGGACAACGGCCTCGTCCACCTCGTGTTCGATTGCCCCGGCAAGTCGATGAATGTGTTCTCGAACAAGGCGATACACGAACTGGGCGCCTTCGCCGAATGGCTGCACAAGGCCGACGTGCGCGGCGTCGTGCTGCGTTCGGGCAAGCCGACCGGCTTCTGCGCGGGCGCGGACCTGACCGAACTCGGCGTTGCCTACGACATGATTGTCGCCGCCCCGCAGGCTGACCGCTTCGACATCGCCTTCAATCACTTCTTTCCGCTCAGCCACGCCATCCGCCGCATGGAAACGGCAGGCAAGCCGATTGCGGCGGCCATAGCGGGCGTTGCGCTCGGCGGCGGCTGCGAACTCTCGCTCGGCGCGCACTACCGCGTTGCCACGGATTCGAAGCGCGCCATGCTCGGCCTTCCCGAATGCGCGGTGGGCCTGCTCCCCGGCGCGGGCGGTACGCAACGCATGCCGCGCCTCGTCGGGGTGGACCTTGGCCTTGAAGTCCTGCTGCTCGGGCGCAACCTCCAGGGCACGGACGCACTGGACGCAGGCCTCGTCAACGAGATCGTCGCCGAGGGCGAAGAGGTGGCCGCAGCGGAGCGCTGGCTGCTATCGCCCGATGCCCACGCGGTGCAGCCATGGGACCGCGAAGGCGCGGTTCCGCCAACCCATGCCGACTATGCCGAAGCGATCACGCGCCACCGCACGCGCGAACTTGCCCGCATGTTGGGCCACGAACCTGCCCCCATCGCCATTCTCGATTGCGTCGAACTCGGCCTCATGCAGCCGATCGATGGTGCGATCCGCGCCGAGATGTCGGTCTTCGCGCATCTCATCCAGCGCCGCGAGGCGCGCAACATGATCCGCACCATGTTCCTCGGCAAGCAGGCCTATGACAAGGCCGCGCGCGATGGAGGACCGGCTCAGCCGGTTAGCGCTGCCGCCGATGCCATCACGCAGGCAAGCGCAGCGGCGCTGGCAAGCTGCCCGGACCTCGCATCGGCCGGTTTCGGCAATGGTTCCGCAGATCCGGTGCAGTCGCGCGTAGCGGCACGCACCTGGCTCGAAGGCCAGCCCGTCCTCGTCCAGGCGCTCAAGGGCCTTGCCGAGGCCTGCCGCACGCAAGCCGCCGCGCTCGACGAAGCCGGATGCCTCCAGCTCGATCATGCCGTGGTCCGCTCGGGTGCCGTCCCGGCCTATCTCGGCGGCGCCACCGGCTTGGCTGACCTGATCGGCTGACGCCCAGCCCGCCGAGGCGTTGCGCACCCCGGCGGCTTACCGCGCCAGATAGACCAGCGCGATGCCCGCGCAGATCAGCGCTATGCCTGCGCCCTGCGCCAACCCGATCGTGTCGCGATAGACGAGCACGCCGACCAGCGTCAGCACGGCAATGCCGGTGCCCGACCAGATCGCGTAAGCAACGCCCAGGGGAATTGTCCGCAACGCCCGCGCCAGTGCGCCAAATGCAATGACATAGCCGACGAGCGCCACAGCCGAGGGCAGCAGCCGACGCAGCCCCTGGCTTTCCTTTAGCGCCGACGTCGCCACGATCTCCATGGCGATGGCCAGCGCCAGATACAGCCAGTTGGCGCTCATCGGGTCCCCTTGCGGCAGGGTCCGCCCGTCAGTCGCGGGCGAACGTCAGTTCCTTGAATGGCTGGAACTGCTGCACGTAAGGCTTGGCGAATTCAAGGTAATCCCTGTTCCAGCAGAATTCGCACCAGCCGGTACCGCTTTCATCGCCGATCTGCACGGTGATGGCAGATTCGCGCAGCAGGATTTTCGGATCGGTCTCGTAGTCGAACTTGCCGAAAGTCTTGCAAGTGACCAGCGTGGTGCGGCCCATGTCGTCATCAAGCTGCGCGTTGAACGCCACGTGGTGCATGTCGTCGTCGAACAGGTATTCGTGCCGTGCGTCGGTAACCTGCGCCATCGCGCCATCGCGGAAGACGAAGCCGATCACGTGCTTGGTGCCGAAGCTCTGCATCTCGAAGAAGTGCAGCGCGGCCGAGGGCGTGGTGGCGTGGAACCACTTGTAGTGCTGGTTGAGACCCCAGATGCGGTGCCCCCAGGCGTGGTCACGCTGGCTGAAGCAGCGGAACTCGAAGCGGTCGCCATCGATCTCCATCGTGCCCGTGGCATGGCCGTGCTGCTCGGTGCGGTCATCGGCGTAGTAGGGCGGGCATCCGTTCGGATGGGCGCTGAACGGGAAGACGGGGTGGAAGGCCTCGAAAGTGCAGTCGATCTTCACCCGCTTGCCCTGGAAGGAATAGAGCACGGTCTTGTGCGGCTCGATCACTTGCATCCGCAGGCCCTGCACCTGCCAGTCGCTGAAATCCATGTCGACCGGCACCGCCACCGCCTCGAACCGCTCCTGGATCGGCGCGGCAAGGCCGGGACCGAACAGGCATACCGCGGCACCTGCCGTGCGGTCGGCATTGATCCAGGGATAGATGAACCCGGCAATCCCGCGTTCGGGAAGCTGCAGCATCAGCGCCACGGCCTCGCGCGCGTGGGGTTCGTCGCGCAGCTGGTGGCGATTGTCGTGCTCGTCGGCAAAGGCGGGGATCGTCGAGGGTATGTGTTCGAAAGCCATCGGCCTGCATTCTCCGAAAGGTTTGGCCCTGCCGCTCAGGCAGCCGTTGCGCCGAAGCGCGACAAGCGCTTCGACAAGGTGGTCACGCCGATCACGTCGGTCACGTTGCTGAAGCCAACGCGGCTGCCCATGGTCCAGCGGTAGAGGCTCTGGAACGAAATGAAGCTGGTATAGGCGGTATGCCAGGGCGCGGCCGCGATCGCCGCGCCGTGCATTTCCCACTGGCGCCCCTTGGCATCGGTGATGCGCACCACGCGATGCATGCCGAGCATTCCAACGCTTTCCGCATCGACCTCCGCTGCCACCACCGCGCAGCTTTCGCCATCGACCACGGCATAGCCGAAGCGGAACGTGGTATAGACCTGCTGCCCGCCGACCACGTCGAGCGTGACGACCAGATGGAAGGCAAGATCGTCGCCGAAGGTCATATGCATCCACGAGACCGGCGCTGAATTCCACTCTGCCCTCGGCCCCCAGCTGCGGTCGAGGCCGTCGACGCAGGACACCTCGAACCTGCGCCCGTATAGCTCAAGCTCGCCCTCGATCCGACCGACCAGATCGTAGTGGCCCTTGGTCCAGGCATCGCCCGCGCCGGTGGAGGCCTCGGCATTGCCCTTGAACGCTTCCAGCATCGGGTTCTGCGCCGCATCCAGCGGATCGAACGGGTGCATCAGCCCCCGGAACGACAGGTCGAACCGGCAAAGCCCATCGCGCCCGTCATAGCGGAAGCGATAGTCGCGCGCACCGTTAGTGCCTTTGACCGAAAGCCCGTTCTCCAGCGTGAAGTCGGCCATCGTCGGCGGGCATGGCACGTGCATCGGCGCGTCCGAATAGTCGACGGTCCAGGCGTTGGCATGAATGCCCTGGTGCACATATATCGACGACAGGCACACGCCGAGGTTGGGCCTGCACAGGACATAGGCGTTGCCGCTGATCCGCTCCTCGGGGACAGAGAAGATCAGGAACAGCGTTTCGGCATGGTCAAGCGACGGCGAGTTGCCGTTGTGCAGGTGCAGGTCCTGATCGGTAATCACGGTTTCTGTCCACGGTTGGCAAGGAGGGCGCGCGGGCGCTTCACCATGCAGGCGGGGGAAGGTCCTCGGGCTTGAGCTCGAAGCCGAAGGGGCTGGTCCACTGTCGCGCCTGCGCCACCATGGCCGCGCCATGATCGAGCACCAGCGCATCGAGGTCCCGGCTGACGGCAGGGTCGGTGCAGCGGCTGCCAAGCGCGGTCACCTCGTCACGGAGCGCACGGCAGGCATCCTCGATCGCGGCAGTATCGGCTTCGGCGCTCGCCATAACGGCCCGCGCACCTTCGAGCACTGCGGCCAAGGCATCGGCACTGCCGACGCGGGCCAATGTCTGCTCTGCCAGGGTCACATAAGCGACCAGCTCCATCCGCGCATATCGGCGGGCATCGGGCAGGCGGGTCTTGACGAAGCCGATGGTGGCGATGGCAAGGTGCAACTGCTCCACCACGTGTTTCTCGGCATTGCCGAGCGCGGGCGCCACGACTTCTTCCAGCGCCCGCAGCGCAACCTGCAGCTGTACGTCCAGTCCGAGGTTCATCGCACGACCTCCATGAAGCTCTCGCGCAAGTCCGAAAGCGCGCCATAGCCGACCGCGACGACATAGTTCACCAGCACGTCCTGATGTGTGCCCCTCATGCGCGAGGCGCGCGCCGAGGCGGCCAGCGTAAGCACCGCGATCAGATAGCGGTTGAAGATGTTGTAGTACTGCAGCCGCACCGGATCGACCGAGAGCCCCGAAGCCTCGCTATAGGCGGCATAGAGCGCATCGGCCGACATCATGCCCGAGCCCAGCTGCGTCACGCCATCTTCGGCATAATGCGAGAACGAGGGCATCGCCGCGTAAGTCAGGTCCTGATGCCGGTCACCCAGCGTCGCGCCTTCCCAGTCAAGCCAGGCGGTGATCCGTCCCTCGGCCTCGTCGAACAGGAAGTTGCCGCTGCGATAGTCGCCGTGGACGATCGAGACGTGATCGAGCGCGGGCGCATTGGCCACGAGCCAGCGATAGACCACCTCGAGCACCGGCTCCTCCTCTACGCGGTCCTCTTCCCACACCCGGCGCATGGCGTTGACCTGCCGGATCACCGAATGGTTCGATCCCACCTGCGGCCGTTCGAAATGCGCAAGGCCGTCTGCGGCGGCAACGTCGATGCGATGCAGCCTGGCCAGCAGGCCGACGAAGTCGGGCGCAAGCTTCGCGCGCAGTTCCGGGCCGTAGTTCTGGCCGAGACCCGAGACCTTGCCGGAATCGTAGGAAGGCTTGGCCGCACCCGTGACGAAGCCATAGATCATCGCCGGATAGGGCAGGAATTCGCCCTCGCCGTCCACCCACCAGGGCTTGGGCGAAGGAATGATCCCCTCGACCGCCTGCAGGACCTCGAATTCGCGATGACGGCTGGACTCGGTGACCGAAGCCGCCGGTTCCATGCGCAGGACCATGCGCTCTTCCTGCCCGGCCTTCGCGGTGCCTTCGGGCCAGCGCAGATCGAACAGCACCTGCAGCTTCGAAGCGCCGCCCGAAAGCCAGCGCCCGTTGACGATCTCGACCGGCGTGCCCAGCCGTGCCGCGATCAGCGCCTTGGTTCCGTCGAGCAGACGCTCGAGCGTCACGCCTTCATAACCCGGACCGTTGCGGCGGTGCATCTTGCGCGTCAGCACCGTGTCGATCTCGCGCTCCACCGGATAGCGTGCGCGGATTGCGTCAATCGTCGCCTCGTCAGGATGGCGGCGCCGCGCCTCATCGATAATCTCGTATTCGCCGGCCATGTCTTCTCTCCCAGCCCGGACCCGTCTTTTCGTTCGTCGCTTCTAGTAAAGCGCATCCGCCATGTTCAGCGACAGCGCATACTGGCCAACGAAATCGGCGATATGTCCATAGCCTGCGCGGCTGCCGGACTCCCAGCGCAACAGAACCTGGTACCCGCAGCTCGACGGATTGAAATTGTACCACGGCCCTGCCGCAATGCTCTTGCCGCGCGCGAAATATTCCTCGCCCCGGTCGTCGACGAAGCGCACGTTGGCGCTGGTCACCAACATGTCGGTGCGCTTGGCATCCATCTGCGCCGACATCAGCGGACGCCGCTCGCCGTTGACGAGCACGTAGCCGTAACGCAGCCCGCCATAGACCATGTCGCGGCCCTGGAAATCGATGTCGAGGATCAGGAAAGCCCGGACGTCCTCGCCAAGATCCACGTGGATCCAGGTCGCGCCCTTGTTGCCCCAGTCATTGCGCGGGCCCCAGCTCTTGTTGACGCCTTCGATGCAATCGACCTGATAGGTCTTGTCGCGCAGGCGCAGCGTTCCGGTGACGCGGCCCTTGCCTTCGAGATGGCCGTTGTTCCAGCCGCTGTAGCCCTGCACATGACTGCCTGCCGCCTGCGGCACCTGCGCCGGATCGCGCGCATCGGTCGGCTCGCAGATCGCCGAATAGTGCAGTTCAAGCGAGCAGATCCCGTCGCGCGATTCATAGCGCCAGTCATGCTCGCGCTCGCTGTGCGCCTTGAAGCTGAGCCCGTTGGCCAGCGTGAAGTCCGAATAGTCCTCCGGGCAGCGCAAGTGCATCTGCGCATCGTTGTGATGCAGCTGCCAGGGGTGGAAGCACATGCCCTGGTGGATCTCGATCGAGCTGTGGCAGACCCCAAGGTTCGGCCGCGCCACGCAGTAGAGATTCCCGCTTATCCCGAACTCGGGCACCGAGAATATCTGGAAGATCGTCTCGGTCCAGGTGTCGTCAGCCGGATCGCGGTCGTGGAACTTGTAGTCTTCGGCGGTGATCATCGACCAGGACTTCCAGAGAAACGGGAATGGGTCAGAAAGGGGTGGCAGGCCGGCACAAGGGAACACCGGCCTGCCTGGTGCATCAGAAGCGGTACCGCGCTTCGAGCATGTAGGTGCGCGGTTCGCCCGGGATGACGAAGTTCAGCGCGAACAGGCTCGCGAAGCCGACGCCGCCGGTATAGAACGTCTTGTTGAAGGCGTTCTTGACCAGACCCGAGAACGACCAGCCACGGCCATCCTGCTCCTCGATCCCGAGCCGGAAGTTGGCGAGCGTGTACCCGTCGATCTTCGTGTTGGGGTTGAGCGAAAGGCCCGTCGAGCTGAAGTAGTTCGACGACTGGTAATAGGCATCGCCGTGCGCGGTCACGTTCCAGCCATCGGTCACCGGCAGGGTGATGTCGGCCGCAATCGTGCCCGACCAGCGCGGGGTATCGGGGTAAGTGTCGAAAGTGGCGAAGCTGGTGCCGCCGTTGGTGCCAAGCACCGCGACGCGATTGTCGGTGAAGCGGGCATCGGTGTGGTTCAGGCTGCCGCTCAGCGTGAGCCATTCGGCAGGCTGGATCATGCCGTCAAGCTCGAAGCCGGTGATCTTGGCCTTGGGCACGTTGACGGTGATCCCGGCGAGAGCACCATAGACCGCGACATAGTTGGCGCGCTGGATGTTCTCGACCCACATGTTGTAGACCGCGAGGTTGAGACGGACCGGCATGCCGCCCGCATCGCCCTTGAACTTGGCGCCCAGTTCGACGTCGGTCGCCACTTCCGGACGGAATTCGCCGCCCGAGGTGTTGGCAAAGCCCGGCGTCGGCGGAGCGTGGAAGTTGAAGCCACCGCTGCGGAACGAACGGCGCGTCATCGCATAGAGCATCAGGTTGCTGTTGACCTGGTTCTGCAGACCGGCGGTCCAGCTCACCTTCTTGAAGGTGTCTTCCTGGTTGGTGATGAAGCGGCCATCGGCGTAGAACGGCGCATAGACGGGGTTTCCGGTGACGGTCCACTGGTCGTCCGGATCGCGGACGAAGCTGATCTTCTCCGAAGTGTAGCGCAGGCCGCCGGTCAGCTTGAAGCCTGCAAACCCGGTGTCGAGCGTTGCCTGGGCATAGCCTGCGAACGTCTCGCTGGTGGTGGTGCCGGCGTTGATCTGCGGCGGCAGACCCAGCCCGTTCAGGATGAAGCTGGTGTTGCGCAGGTGATCCTTGATGTGGGCATAGTAGCCGCCGATCACGTACTCCAGCTTCTCGTTGAAGGCCTTGCCCTGCAGCTGCAGTTCTTCGGAAACCTGCTCGATCTTGCTGTCGCCGCCGAAAGCGCCCGTGGTCGAATTGCCGCGACCGTCGATGCCAAAGCGCGTGCCGTCGATGTCGCTCGCGCTGAACGATTTCGACCGGGAATAGCCGAAGACGTTGCGCAGCTTGACGTTGTCGCTCAGCTCGGCCGAAGTGATGTTCGAGACCACCCAGTTGCGGGCGCGGAACACGCTCAGCGAGTCCACGTCGACCACGAAGGGCCCGCGCTTCTGCTGTTCCTTGCCGAAGTTGACGAGGTCAGGGAAGAACACGTTGTTGGGCACGAACGGGTTGCCCGGCACGTTGTTTGCCACCGGCACGACATAGGACACGACCGGCTGGATGTTCGAGCCGTTCGAACGGAAGTAGTCCACCACCAGATCGTTGCTGATCGGGCCATCGGGCATAATCGAAAGGCTGAAGCGCAGGCCGAGGCGATCGATCTTGCCCTCGTCGGTGTCGTAGAACAGATTGTGCTGATAGCCGTCACGGTTGCGGTACGAACCCGCCACGCGGACAAGAACCTTGTCCTCGACCAGCGGCCCGCTGACCGCGCCTTCGACCTGAACGTCGTTGAACCGGCCATAGCGCACTGCGCCATAGCCGCTTAGCTCGCGCGTCGGCTTTGCAGTGGTGAACAGCACCGCGCCACCTGTGGCATTGCGGCCGAACAGGGTGCCCTGCGGCCCCTTGAGGACCTGGACCGACTGGAGGTCGTAGAACGCAGTGGAGCCGCCACCGGTCGCCACCTGCACTTCGTTGACATACGGCAGGACCGAGGGCAGCGAGCTGGTGTAGGCGTCGACCGTCTGGCCACGCAGCGAATAGTTCAGCTGGTTATCGTTCTGGCTGCTGCGGACGATCAGGCCCGGTGCCACGAACTGAAGGTCACGCTCGGACGTGACGGCCTGCTTGGTCAGCGCTTCGGCACCGACAACCGCGACGGCCACTGGCGTGCGCTCGAGCGCTTCGCTGCGACGCTGCGCGGTGACCACGATTTCTTCCGATCCTGCAGCCGGGGCTTCGTCAGCCGCCTGTGCTGCTGCCTGCGCCATGGCAACGCCCGGCGCAAAACCGCACGCAAGGGCCGAGCCCACCAGCAATGCGCGTTGCAAGTCCTTCAACATCCTTCCCTCCTTCGACGCGGGAGCCGTCCCTGTTTTTGGCCGCTTTCACGGCCTCATCCGACTCATCACGTCTATAACGATAAAGCTGTTTATTTTTAGATCAACCGTTTTTTGCATCGGCCTGTTTCGTCCATTTATCCTGATTTATATGGGTTTGAAAGGAAACATTTTGATGATCATACGTTTTCCCGATAGCAGCGTTGACGGGATGATGGTTCCTGCCCATAACGAAGATGACCATTGCCGGAAGCCGAACGAGTGCCATCTGACCTGCATGAAGACCTCCTCAGACTGACGATCGCGCTGGGCGCCGAAAGCGGCCTGGAGCGCCTTTCGCTCCGGCAGATCGCCACGGCGGCAGGGGTCTCCACCACGGCAATCTTCCAGAACTTCGCCGGCAAGGCCGAACTCTTCGCCGCCGCCGTCTCGCAGGCAATCGCGCTGGACGAAGCGTTCCAGCAGCGCTTTACCGAAGACGCCTTCCCTCTCGTCTCAGGGCACGACGCGCTGGCGGATGTAATGGCAGCATGCGTCCAGTTGCGCGCATCGCGGTGCGAGGCACGCTTTCTGTCCGAGATGCTGATCAATCTGCGCGATTATCCCGAATCCGCAGAATCCATCGGACGCTGGCACGAGAGGCGTGTGGATCAGTGGCGGCAGCTGCTCGTTCGGCTCGGGATCGATGCCGCCTTTGCGCCGCTCCTGGTCGGCTACCTGCTGATGGAGGGCTTCTATGCCCACGCGCTCACCGATTCGGCCTCATACCGGATGCTGCTCGCGGAAACCTGCCGAGCCCTTTGCGATACCGTTACCCGCGAGCACGGCAACGAGCGGAAGAGCGATGGCGTCAGCATGGCATTGGACGTGCAGCCCTTTGCCGTGCGCGCGCCTTCCCTGCCCGAATCCACGCTGCCAATGGCCGAACACCTGCTCGCCTGCGCGGTCGAGATTATCAATGAGGGCGGCATCCGCAAGCTCAACCAGCGGTCGCTGGCCTCCCGCGCAGGCGTCTCGGGCTCGCTGATCGCCTACCACTTCGGCGACATGAAGACCCTGACCATCCAGGCAATCTGGCGTGCGCTTGTGCAAGGCATCCCGTCGCAACTCGATCCGGGTGGCGATCAGTCAACCTTCCCCAAATCGCTCGGCGAATGGTTCGACGCACTTGAAGCCATGCTTGACATGTCAGACCATGGTTCGAATGGATTCTACATCAGCGTCTCGCTGCTGTCGGCAAGTGCCTGCCTGCTCGCTTGCAACAATCCCGAATTAATGCCGCTGGTTACCTACTTGCGTGGGCTTGAAGGCTGGGGAACCTACCGCGTGAGCCAGGCGCTCCCTTCCACGGGCGGCGCGATTCACCGCGACCATGCGGCAGCCTTCGGCATATGGATCAAATCGGAAGCCTTGCTACGCCACCTGCGCGTCCGTTTCCAACTTGCAGCGCCGGTCCTCGTTGCAGATGCTGCGGCAATGCTTTTTCCGGTTCGGCAGCCATAGCACCGAAGGGCACTGACAAACCTAACGCACCGTTTGGAGATGAACGCTCAGTTCGCTACCTTCACCCCATGCCAAGATTGCGCAAATCTGCGAGCCCCTTCCGCTATTTCAACGGCACCATCAAAAAAAGGAATGCACCACTAGCGATGGATGAAGGTGGATTGCAGGATCCGCTTATGGGCCGCCCTCGCAAACCAGAAAATCCGCTCCGCTATTTCCACTCCTCGCCTGAGGTCATTCGCCTGATGGTGATGCTGTATGTTCGCTTTCCGCTAAGCCTGCGAAACGCGGAGGATTTGCTGTTCGAGCGCGGCATAGACATTTGTCACGAAACGGTGCGGCTATGGTGGAACAGGTTCGGGCCGATGTTCGCGGCCGACATCCGGCGCCAGCGCGTGAGCCGCATGCGCAGTTTCCGGCATTGGAAGTGGCACCTCGACGAGGTCTACGTGAAGATCAACGGCGAGATGCACTACCTTTGGCGGGCGGTGGACCAGGAGGGCGAAATCCTGGAATCCTACGTCACCAAAAGTCGCGACAAGGCAGCGGCCTTGCGCTTCATGCGCAAGGCATTGAAGCGGCACGGTCAGTCAGAAACGATCGTGACTGCGGCCTGAAACCCTACCCGGCGGCGATGAAGGACCTCGGCAACGAACAGCGCCGTGAGGTTGGCCGCCACGCAAACAACCGGGCCGAGAATTCGCATTTGCCATTCCGCCGACGAGAGCGAGCCATGCAGCGATTTCGGCAAATGAGGTCGCTGCAGAAATTTGCCTCAGTGCACGCCTCGATCCACAACCACTTCTCACAGGCACTTCTCACAGGCACTTCTCACAGGAACGCCACCTAGTCGACCGCCAGACCTACAAGCTTCGCCACTCGGCCGCGCTGGCCGAGTGGCAGGCGCTTGCAAGCTGAGATCTGGCCTACAACAGGGACGCTTTGTCCACAGAGAACGTTTCGCATCAGACTGACACCTCCAGACGGACCGTTGAACAGTCTGCGACTTGTCACGCCCCTATCAGCCCGCAGGTCGGTCCCTCTCAGAGACTATTTCGCCGCGCAATTCTGCCCAGAATTGCTGCGCTGGCTTTGGCGGTTCTCTGGAAGGTGGTTTTGTCGAACGAGTGAAGGCCGAACCGGTACTTGTAACCGAAGCCCCATTCGAAATTGTCGATCAGCGACCAGTGGATATAGCCGCGCACCGGCACACCATCGTCGATTGCACGCTTCAGTTCGGTAAGCGCTTCGGGAATCAACCACTGGCGCAACGCGTCGTCGTCGGAATTGACGCCGTGTTCGGTGACATAGACCGGCAGCTTCGTCACCTCGTGAGCGTAGCGCACCGCCCCCGCCAGAGACCCGGGCCAGACTTCAGTGCCGCCGGTATTGCGCGGCGCATCGGCAGAAGGCGGCAGTTCGCCCTTGTCGTTCCAGACTTTGCGCTCGTAGTTCTGCACACCGATGAAGTCGCAGGTCTCGCCCGCAAGGCGCAACCACTCGTTGTAGTAGCGCTCGCGGATCCGGTCGCGCATCGAGTTCTTGCCGACCGCCTGGTCGTCGATCATCGCGAGGCTCACGCCCACTGGTAGGTCCGGCCGCACCGCCTTGATCGCGGTCAGGCCTTGGCGATGCCCTTCCATCATATTGGCGCGATAGGTCTTCGGTTCCTTGATGTAGAGCGCTACTCCCGGCGTGTAGAGCGCGACGCCAAGCTGCCTCGCTGCCGCTTCTTGCGTCGCCTTGTCGCCTGCCGTCAGTTGCGGCGGCAGGATCTCGCCGATCACGCCAGCCAGATTGGGCTCGTTCAATGTCGTGGCGAGTTCGATTCCTGCCGCAAGATGCCGTGCCGCCCGGTCGCAGAAGCGGGCGAACAGCGCGGGCGATTGAGGATTGTGCCAGCCGCCCTTGGCTGCAAACCAGCGCGGCGTGGTGAAGTGATTGAAGGTGACGACCGGCTTGAGTCCCCGCGCCCGGCAACCCTCGATCATCGCCTTGTAATGATCGAGCATGGCATTGGAGAAATGCCCTTCATCCGGCTCGATCCGCGCCCATTCCAGGCTGAAGCGATAGGAATTGAGGCCTATGCCCTTCACCAGATCGAGATCGACCGGCCACAGTTCGAAGCTGTTTGCCGCATCGCCCGAGCGCTCGGCAAAGATAGTGCCGGGGACGTTCTCGATCACCCACAGGTCGGCGTTGAGATTGTTGCCTTCGATCTGGTGGGCAGCCGTCGCCGCGCCCCACAGGAAGCCGTCGGGGAACTTCGGCTCCACTGGCCTGATCTTCGCAGCCCGTGCCAGCGCGGTGCTGCCCGCCAGAGCGGAAGCTCCCAGAGCCAGGGCCGAGCCCATCACGCTGCGACGATCGATCATCTCACTTCTTCTCCGTTGCCAGCAGGCCTTGCGTGCGCATCCACCGGTACATCAGGTCAAGCCAGCCTTCCTCGGGCGAGCCGACAGGTCCAGCCCCGAAGCCATGGCCGCCTGAGGAAAACAGGTGGAATTCTATCGACTTGCCCGCCGCACGATAGCTTTCCAGCAGCGGCAGTCCCTTCTCGCGCGCCAGCAGGAAGTCGTCGGCGGCAATCGCCACGAACATCGGCGGCGCGTCGGCAGGCACGGTCATGGCAGCCATGTTGGGATAGATCGGCGCGGCGAAGTCCGGGCGGTCAGCGCCGCCCTTCTCCACCATGCTGCGGGTGAGGAAGCCACCAGCGGAAAAGCCCATGAACCCGACCCGCTTCGGATCGATCCCGAACTGCGCGGCGTTCGCGCGTACATGGCGCAGCGCGGCTATGCCATCGGCCAGAGCCTCCGCAGGCGTGTCGGCAGGCGGCGCGAAAGCGGCCTTCTTCCCGGAAATCATCTTGTCGAGTTCGCCTACGAAGACCTTCTGGTCAGGCGGCGTCGGCAAGGTGCGGTATTTGAGAACGAAGGCCGTCACGCCATGGTTGGCGAACCAGCGCGCCACTTCCCAGCCTTCCTTGTCCATCTCCAGGCCGAGGAACGCACCACCGGGAGCGATGATGACCGATGCCGGCGATGGCTTGCCGACGGGCTGGAACACGGTGAGCGTGGGCCGGGTGACATTGCGCACGGCATAGCGGCCCATGTCGCTGGGATGCCAGACCTCGCGGTCGACCTTTTCGGCCGTGGGCAAGGTGATGGTGTTCGGTTGAGCGGGCGCGACAACTGTCTCGGTGGAAATGCCGGTCTGTGCCAGAACCGATGAGCTTGCGAGGAGGGCGAGGCCAAGGCCAAGCAGCGAACGCCGAAATGCAGGCAGTGTCATCAGTTCATCCGTCTCTGTGGCTGGCTGCTCCGATCTTGGCCGGACACAGCAGAAAATGGGGCCGCCACCCGAGGGCAGCGGCCCCTTTTACATCAGAAGTTGATGCCGGCACGCACGCCGATGGTGCGGACGGATTCAAAGCTGAAGCGCTGGTTCAACGTCAGCACAGGCGGTGCCACGCCAACAGGGTTGGCATCGCCACCGTCCGAACCGATCGAGATCGGGCGGATCTCGTTTGTGCAGTTCTTGCAGAACAGGCTGATGTTCCAGTTCTCGGCCTTGATTCCGGCGCGCAGGTCGATCGTGTCCCAGGTGGGGATGGTGAACGGCGCGCCGATGCCGGCCGACTGCGGCGAGCGGTGGTAGTACCCAACGCCGAATTGCGCCTCTAGCCCGTCCGTGATCGGCGCGGCATACTCAGCGCCAAGTGTCGCCGTGAACTTGGACGACAGCGGCAGCTGGTAGCCCTTGGCGTTGAATGTGCCGACAAAGCCCGGCAATGACGAATTGATATCCGCCTTGCAGCCACCGGTCGTCTGCGTCGGGTAGCACTGGGCGCCCGGGTAGTCGTCGAACGTGGCATCGGCATAGGACGCCGAACCCGACAAGGTCAGGCCTTCGAAAGGCCGGGCCTGGAACGAGAAGTCGATGCCCTTGGTTGTCGCCGTGGCGGCATTGCCGAGCACGAAAGTGCGCAGCGCCTGCACGAAGGCCTGGACCTGCAGGTCATAGAACTTCGTGTAGAAGCCCGAGACGCTGAACGTCAGCGCGCCGTCGAGCGCCTTGCCCTTGATGCCCAGCTCGCCACCGCGCGAGATTTCCGGACGAACCGACAGATCGGCACCGGGAGCGGGAGCCGTGTTCGAGAAGCCTGGGCCCTTGAAGCCTTCGCCGTAGAAGCCATAGACCATCAGGTCAGGCGTTGCCTGCCAATCGAAGCCCAGCTTGTAGCTGAGGTCGGTCGCATCGGTCGTCTGGTCGGTGACGTTCTTCTTCACGCCGAGCGTCACGAAGTAGTTGCCAAAGTTCTCGCGCAGGTTGATCTGGGCCTTCTCGTACGTCAGGCGCGCACCGGCGGTCAGTTTGAGAGTATCAGTCAGTTGATAGCCGAGCTGGCCGAACGCGGCGTAGCTGTCGTTCTTGAGACGATACTGGAAGTCCTGGCCCAGGAACGAGGTATTGCTGACGCCGCAGGCAGGCGGCGGACCGGCGCTGACGGTGGCGCCGATGCAGAACGGGAAGCCACGCAGGACGAAATCCGGAATTCCGGTGTTGCCGCCACGGAAGCCCACGTTGCTTCCGATCGAGCGGTAATAGTACAGGCCGAACTGACCGGTCAGCGCATTGCCGCTTGGCAGGGCAAGGCGCAGTTCCTGCGAGTACTGGTCATACTTCTGGGTGGCACCGTTGAAGCTGAAGAAGTTGAATGGCGTCTGGTCTGAGTCGAACTGAAAATCGGTCTTGGCCTGCTTCCATGCAGTGATGCTGGTCAGCTCCATGCCGTTGCCGAGCTTGAGGCTCACGTTCGCCTGTACGCCGCCCGTATCGCTGTCGCGATAGTTGGGCGCTTCGGCGGCAAAGTTCAGGTTCTCTGACCCGGCGACCAGGCCACGCGCCGGATAGGCGCTGCCGGGGCCGAATTCGCGGAAGGTGATGTCGTAGCGCCCGGTGATGCCGCGCTGGCGATTGTAGTCGCCGATCAGATAGACCGAGAGGCTGTCGCTGGGCTCATAGAGGAACTTGGCGCGAAGCCCGAGATTCGTCAGCCCGAGGTCGTTGCGGACAGCCGGGTTGACATTGGATACCGTAATCGGGTCCTGATCGCTGTAGATCGCGTTCAGGCGAAGCGCGGCCTTGTCGCCCACTGGCACGTTGATCGTGGAGCGGACCTGATAGCCGTCGCCATCCTTGCCGGGACGGGCGCGCTGGACCAGTTCGCCATCGGCGCTGAACGACATCTCGCCAAGCTTGGGCTTGTTGGTGGTGATGTTGACAAGGCCTGCCGAGGCGTTCTTGCCGAACAGCAGTCCTTGAGGCCCGTTGAGCACTTCGACGCGGGCAATGTCGTAGAAGGCGTTAGCTGCATATTCGCGGTTGCCGAGAACCACATCATCCACGACCTGCGAGACGCTGGCTTCGACGGTGTTGGCAAAGGTTGCCGTGCCGACGCCGCGCACCGAGAAGGTGTTGTCCTGCGCCACCTGAAGGCTCGGCGCGAGCTTGGTCACGGCGGTCAGGTCGTTGGCGCCACGCTGGATCAGCTCATCTGCGCTGACCACGGTGACGCTGACCGGAACCTTGAGCACGTTCTCGCTGCGGCGCTGTGCGGTGACGATGATTTCGCCGGGAGCCGCCTGTTCGTCCGCGGATTGGGCGAATGCGGGTACTGAAGATAGCAGCGCAATGGCTGCAACTGATGCCGACTGGACGAGCCGGGTCTTCCTGCTGATGTTCATGGATTATCCTCCCTCAGAACCTTCGTGCGGATGTGAGTTGTGCCCCGCCGGTCCGCACAACCGGCGCCCTGCCCTTGCTCAGGGCAGGATGATCGTTGCGTGACGTTCGTTGCGGACGATGGCGGGCTGAAATTCGGGTGGAAAATAGGGATGGCGATAACGGATCGCGCTGCCGACAAGGTGGACGCCGCGTGCCAGCCCGCCCTCCTTGGGGACCACAACCGTAAAGTGGTCGCCAACGTAGAGGCGGGTCTGCGTCGCCTCGTTCATCTCGTCACGGGTGTATTCCTTGTCGCCAAGCCGGAACAGGTTGTGCTCGGCCGGGTAAAGGACGCCGTCGACGGTGATATCCACGCCCTCGATCAGGCTCAGCCGCGAGGAGCGGTAGTTGGCCTGTCGGATGCGAAGCTCGAAGCCGGTGCGTGCGCCCTCTGGGCCGATATTGCGAAAGCCGGTGCTCTGGATGTGGCTGCGCTCAAGCATTGTCCGAGCCCCCGTTCGCTGCGTCATATTCTTCATCGAGCTTGCGGATCAGCGCGTGCTGGCGGCGCACCTGTTCGATCGCCACCCACGGATCGCGCTTGCCTTCGTATTCGCTCGAGAGGTAGCCGGCGTAGCCGAGCTTTTTGAGCATCGGCACGATCCGCTCCCACGGGATCTGATGATCGTGCAGGGTCTCGTCGATGTTGTGGAACTTGGCCTGGATGAACGGGACGTACTGGATCACGTCGGCCAGATGCTCGACCGGCGTGTGGATGCCATTAAGGAAGCTCAACGCCCCCTTCTTGATCTCGTCGGTAATGCCACCGCCCCAGTGATCGATCGGGCGATCCTGGAATATGCCGGTGTCGATCATCAGGCCGAAGTTCTTCGTGCCGGTACGCTCGATGAACTGCACATAGGCATCGGTCACCGGATGGCGGATCGGCGTCGGCGAATGAATCTCGGGCAGAATTACCAGGTCGAGTTTGTTCGCCAGATCGAGATTGCGTTCGACCGCGCCTTCCCAGATCGGATCGGGCGTCAGGTCATGGTCGATCACGCCGAACTTCGGGCGGATGAACTTGAACCCAAGCTTGTGCCCCAACCGCAAGTCCTGCGCGATCTGGGCTGCACCTTCCTCAACGCTCATGTTGCGGTTCAACTGGATGCGGGTGTCGACCCAGCAGGCAAAGTTGGTTGGCTCAAGCTTGTAGCGGTCGAGCTTCGCGAACCAGTCGTCGATCCACGCGACAGGCGGTTCGGGGTAGAGCGGCACGCTCGTTTCGCCGAGGATCTCGATGCCGGTCGAACCCGTATCTGCCACGTGATCGAACGCATCGTCCAGCGTCATCACCGTGCCGAAGTCGTCCGTGTAGCTGTACAGCGAAACGCCGTACCTGAAACTGCTCACTCTTGCCTCTCCCATCACGATGCGCCGGAATGGTCTATTAATCACCGATCATTTGAGCCTCTATTAATCGACGATCAATAAGAATGCAACAGGCGAACGCGCGCGCTTGCGCATCGCGTGCAAAGCAAGCAAAGCTGCAGGAATGACGGGGACGACAGCGACAAGAGAGCGGCGGGGCAAACCCTCGCACCGGGATGACTTGCGCAGCGAGTTGCTCGCGGCCGCCTATGAACTTGTGGTGCGCGAAGGCCACGAAGGCCTCTCGATTCGCAAGCTGGCAGAGGAAATCGGCGTTTCGCCCGGCGCGCCGTACCATCATTTCCCTGACAGGCGCTCGCTGCTCATTGCGGTCGCACTTGAAGGATATCGTCAGCTGCTTGCCGAAACAGAGAAGGCCATCGCAGCATCACCAGAGGGATTGCTGTTCGCCAATCTGCTGCACTTCATCCGCTTTGCCGCAGCCAACCCGAACATGTTCACCCTGATGTATGAAAGCGAACTGGTCCGCCCTCAGGTTGCGCCTGAACTGGCAGAGGCACAGGACATCGGGTTTCAGATGCTGCGCCGGGAAGTTAGGCGCGCCACGCAGCATCTGTCCGAGCACGAGCGCAGCCTGCGCATTGCCACGATCTGGAGCGCGATCTTCGGCTTTGCCCTTCAGACCAACCGGGCCATGTTACGCGCACATCCGCTGGAACCCATGCCGGACGAACTCGCACCGGAGATTGTCCGGCAAGCCCTCAGGCTCATGGCCTGAGTTGGCGCTGTCATGTCTGGACGGGGCCCTGCGATCCAGGATAATGTTTGGTGATCCGACGGTCTGCGCTCGTATCGCGCCGCGATGACCGAGCTCGGTTGCGAGGACAAGCAGGAGATCGGGCGATGGGCGAACAACCGGGTGGAGAACAGCCACCTGCCCTTCCGGCGACGAGAGCGTGCCACGCTCCGCTTCAGGCAGATGAAGGCACTAAGGAAGCTCGCCTCGGTTCACGCCTCACTCCACAACCCCTTCTCCCAGGAACGCCACCTCGTCGACCGACAGACTTTCAAATAGCGACGCTCGGCCACTCTTGCCGAGTGGCAGCCGCTCGCATCCTGACGTCAGCGCGCCTCTGGGACCACTTTGTCCGCAGGGAACGTTTCGCTTTAAACTGACAGCTCCCTGCGCTCGCCTGATCCCGTCCGGCGCCGCACCATGCAGCGCCGGAGCCGTCGCGCTTAGTCGCGCTTTTCGAATTCCAGTTCGGGGAAGCCCTCTTCCGCCGACTTGTCGAGCGCGTCGTAGTAGAAGTTCGCACCGCCGAAGTAGATCAGTACGCGCGGGTCTTTATCCTCGCGGTTGGCCCCCATCATCCATGAATTGACCTTGTACCCTTCGGCCATGAGCGTCTGGCCGTGGATATCGGCGGTCTGCGCGGTCCATGCCTCCTCGGCCTCGCGGCGGGGATGGAATACGTCGATGCCTTCGCGCTCCATCTTGGCAATGCACTTGCTGATCCAGATCACGTTCTGCTCGATCGAGGTCGGCAGGTTGGCGAAGGGAGCCTGCGGGCCGGTCACCATGAACATGTTGGGGAAGCCTGCTGCGCAGACACCCATGATGCACTCCGAAAGGGACTTCCACTTCTCGGCCAGCGTTTGCCCGCCCTCGCCCCGGATCGGGAAGGCTTCAAGAGCGCCGGTATAGGCCTTGAAGCCGGTCGCGAGTACGATGATGTCGAACTCGTATTCCTGCTTGGTCGTGCGAACGCCCGTCTCGGTGATCTCGACAATCGGCTGGTCGTTCTTGATGTCGACGAGGTGGACGTGATCCTCGTTGAACGCCTCGAGATAGCCGTGGTCGAGCGGCGGGCGCTTGGCGAAGAGCGGGTAGTCATCGAACGTCGGCGTCAGCAGGTCGGCAAGGCGCTTGTCCTTGACCCGCGCCTTCATCTTCGCGCCGATGAAATCCGCCGCCATGCGGTTGGCCTCGGGGCTGGCGAGAAGGTCGTCGAAAGTCTCGAACACCCAGCGGAAGCTGCCGGTCCAGTTCTCCTCGAAGATGCGCTGGCGCTCCTCGGGCGGCGTGTCGAGCGCATTGCGCCCCACCGGGCTGTCGAAAGCCATGCCGAACACGTGGGCGCGGCACTTGGCAATCACAGTCTCGTAGTTGTCCTTGATCTCCTTTTCCCACTCGGGCGTCATCTCGCGCTGCATGGCGGGGAGGATGTAGTTGGGCGTGCGCTGGAACACGGTGACGCTGGCCGCCGTCTTGGCGAGTTCGGGCACCATCTGCACCGTCGTCGCGCCCGCACCGATGATGCCCACGCGCTTGCCGGCATAATCAACCCCTTCACGCGGCCAGCGCGAGGAATGGAACAGCGGTCCCTTGAACCTGTCCATGCCCGGAATGCGCGGGATCACCGGTTCGGAGATCATGCCCATGCCGCTGATGAAGTATTTGCAGGTAAAGGTCTCGCCGCTGCCCGTCGTAACCTGCCAAATGCACCGGTCCTCGAGATACTTCGCCTCGACGATTTCGGTGTTGAGCTGAATGTGCGGCCACATGTGGCAGCGGTCGGCCACGAACTGCAGGTATGCCTGCGTCTCCTGCCGCCCCGGATAGCGCTTGGTCCACGACCACTCTTGCAGGATCTCCTTCGAGAAGGCGAGGCAATAGTAATAGCTCTCGCTGTCGGTCGCCGCGCCCGGATAGCGGTTCCACGCCCAGGTCCCGCCGACATCGGCAGCGCGATCAAAGATGCGGATCGAAAGCCCCGCCTCGCGCAGGTAATGGATCAGCGCGAGACCGGCAAAGCCCGCCCCGATGCCGATGGCATCGAAATCGACCTTTTCGGATGTGACGGGCCGTTCGGCCACGCTGGTCTGGGTGGTGTTCATTGCTCGTCCTCTCCTCGCAACCTTCGTGCTTCGCGCGGTTGCTTGCTTGATGTGCGGTGCCCGGACTGCGCTCAGTAGAGCGTGTCCATGCACTCCTTCGAATAGGGCTTGAGCTGGTCGACCGCGCCGGTGCGGACTTTCTCAAGCCAGCTGGGATCGGCCAGCAGAACACGGCCCAGCGCCACCAGATCGAAGTCGCCCCGGTCAAACCTGCGGGCCAGTTCATCGAGCGACTTGAGCGTCGGCACCGACTGGCCCTCGACGAAGTCCTGCATCAGGTCACGGTCGAGCCCGACCGAACCGACGGTGATCGTCGGCTTGCCGGTGATTTCCTTGGTCCAGCCCGCGAGGTTCCGATCGTCCTCGTTCGGGAAGGCCGCTTCCCAGAACCGCCGTTCCGAACAGTGGAAGATATCGACGCCTGCCTCCGCCAGCGGCCCGACCCACTGCTCCAGTTCGGCAGGCGTGGTCGCGATCTTCGCTTCGTAGAGGTAAGTCTTCCACTGCGAGATGCGGAAGATGATGGCGAAGTCCGGCCCTGCCGCCTCGCGGATCGCGGCCACCACATCGGCTGCAAACCGCACGCGCGAGGCGATGTCGGGCCCGCCGTAGCGGTCGTCGCGCTGGTTGGTCACGTCCCAGAAGAACTGGTCGAACAGATATCCATGCGCGCCATGAAGCTCGACCGCCGGGAAGCCCAGCCGCTGCGCATCGAGCGCGCCGCGCACGAACGAAGCGATCACCCCGTCGATGTCCTGCGCACTCATCACCCGTCCGCCCTCGATGCCCGGGCCGACAAGGCCAGACGGGCTTTCCAGCGGATCGTGCGGTGAATCGGGGAAGTTGAAATCGGTGCAACCACCCACGTGCCACAACTGCGGGATCATCACCCCGCCTGCCTCCTCGACCCCGGCGCGGGCGCGGTCAAAGGCTGCCAGCGCTTCCTCGCCATAGAAGTGCGGCACGGTGTCGGCGGCAACAGAGCCCGGACGATCTATCGCCACGGCCTCTGTGATCACTGCGCCGACGCCGCCTTCGATGCGGCGGCGGTAGTAGTCCGCCGATTCCTGCGTCAGCACGCCTCCGGGCGCGAAATAGCGGGACATCGGGGCCATCATGAAGCGGTTGGCAAGCTTGAGCGACTTGCATTCAAACGGCGTGAAGAAAGGATCGAGAGCGGTCATCGGTGTGCCCTATGTCCAGCCGTCATCACAGACGGCCCAGAAAACTGCGCAGCGCGGCAAGATAGGCCGGTGCATCCTCGATGAAGGGCGCGTGGCCGCAGCCCTCCATTTCCGCCACTTCGCCCTTGGGCGCGAGCGACGCTGCGATCCGGCCGATCTCGGGATCGAGGATCACGTCGGCAGTGCCAACGATCGACAGCAGCGGCACCGCAAGCTGCGCAAGGACTACACGCTGGTCGGTCTGTGCGAGGCTGCGCAGGGAATCGAGCGCATCCGGCCCGCTGTCGATAAAGGCGTTCCACATCCAGTCGATGGTCGGCGGGCTGACTTCCCTGGCGCAGACGCCTTCAGCAAGACCACGGAAGAACCCGGCACGGTCAGCGGCCATCGCCTCGGCTGTCGCATCGAGCGAGCCCGGCTCGCCGCCATAGGGGAAGTCGTCAGAACGTACGAAGCGCGGCGATGCGCCACAGGTCAGGACCACGCCTGCCGCCTTGTCGCCCAGCAACCGCGCCGCTTCCACCGCAACCGCGCCGCCGAGCGACCAGCCGTTCAGCACCACCGGCGCCGAGACTTCCTGCCGCACGATGCCTGCCACATCGCCTGCGATGGCACCAACCGACATATCCTCGAAATCGCGGTCGGACTGGCCGCAGCCGCGATGGTCGATCACCAGCACGGCGTGCCCATCGGCTTTCAGCGCCTCCACGGTGCCAGCCCAGATGCGGCCCGACATGGCCCAGCCGTGGATGAGCACGACTGGCGTGCGCGGCCCACGATAATGCTCGAAGTAAACCGTCCGCCCCTTGTCGGCGTCGTAACGGGCCATCTTCACTCTCCCTTTTCGCAGCCCGCTATTGCGGTGCTGCAAGCGTGATCCCGACAAGCGGGCTGAAATGCTGCATGGTCACGCGGCGGCGGGCGATCTTCCACACCCCGTCGCGCCGGGTGAAGCTGTCAAAGTAGCTGGCGGCCACCGTCTGGGCCTGCCCGTCGCTGGTGTTGCCGATGCAATAGACGTCGCACACGCCGCTCGCCGCATCAGGGCCTTCGGGCGCAATGCGCAAGTTGGTGGTATAATGCGTCGACATCGCCCACGCGGGCCACAGGATGTCGAGCACAGCATGGCGGATACCGGCATGGCCGTCGAAATTGCCGAAGGGCGCGCCGATTTCCCAGACCGCGTCCTCCCACCAGATGGCCATGAACCGGTCGAGATCGCGCTTGTCGAAGCCGTGGCAGTAGTCGCTGGTCAGATCGACCAGCGCCATTCGCGTCTCAAGCGCATCGAGGCGCTGTTCCATCGTGCTGCTCATTGCGAAGTCTCCGTGTCGAGATGGGCGGCGAACTTCTCCATCGCGGCGGCGCGTCGGTCGGGCACGAAGTAGCTCGGCCACTTGCCGGTGGCAGGAGCAACGTTGCGCAGGATGTCCCTGGCGACCGAGACCTTGTGCACTTCAGTCGGGCCGTCGACGATGCCCATTTCCGGAACGTACTGCCACATGTCCATCAACGGCATTTCATTCGACATGCCGAGCGAGCCATGAATGTGCAGCGCGCGATAGACCACGTCCTTGAGCACGCCCGGCATCGCCGCCTTGATCGCCGAAATCTCGCGGCGCACGCGGTGGGTATAGACCTTGTCCTGATCGAGCAGCCACGCGGCGTAGAGCACGTGCAGGCGGAACTGCATGATCTGCGTGTAGCTGTCGGCGATGCGCTCCTGCACCATCTGCTTGTCGGCCAGCCGCTCGCCCTTGGTGACGCGGCTGACGGCGCGCTCGCACATCATGTCCATCGCCTTGTTGAGCATGCCGACGGTACGCATCGCATGGTGGATGCGCCCGCCGCCAAGCCGCGACTGCGCCACCTTGAAGCCCTCGCCTTCCTCGCCCAGCGCGTTGGCGCGGGGCACGCGGCACTGGTTGAAGCGCAGGTAGCCATGGACGCCGCTTCCGATCTCGTCCTTGGGGCCGACGGCGGTGTTGCGGATGATCTCCAGCCCCGGCGCATCGCGCGGCACGATGATCGTGGTGGACCCGGCATGGACCGCGACGTCCGGATTGGTGATGCACATGACGATCAGGAACTCGGCCATGTCGGCGTGGCTGGCGAACCACTTCTCGCCCTCGATCACCCATTCGTCGCCGTCGAGCCGGGCCTGGCAGGTGAACTCGCCGGGATCGGCCCCTGCCTGAGGTTCGGTCATCGAGAAGCACGAGACGATTTCGCCATCGAGCAGCGGCTCGAGATAGCGCGCCTTCTGTTCAGGCGTGCCGAAGCGGGCGAGGATTTCGGCGTTGCCGGTATCGGGAGCCTGCGTGCCGAAGACGGTCGGCGCAAAGCGGCTGCGGCCGAGAATCTCGTTCATCAGCCCGAGGTGGAGCTGGCCATAGCCCTGCCCGCCAAGATCGGGACCGAGATGGCAGGCCCACAGGCCCTTGGCCTTCACCACTTCCTTGAGCGGCGCCATCGCCTTGCGCGCGGGCGAGCGCGGGTCGAACGGGTCACCTGGTTTGCGGAACACCAGATCCATCGGCTCGATCTCGCGGGCGACGAAGTCCCGCATCCATTCCAGCTTTTCTTCGAACTCGGGCTCGGTGGAAAAATTCCAGCTCATCAGTCAATTGCTCCGAAGCGTTCAGCAGCCGGCATACCAGCCGCCATCAATCCATAGTTCCGCCCCGGTGATGTAGCGGGCCTCGTCGGAGGCGAGGAACAGCGACCCATGGGCAATGTCCATCGGATCGCCGACCTCGCCCATCGGGATCGAAGCCTTGATCGCGGCGTCCTGCTCGGGCGTGATGTCACCCAGAATCGGGGTGCGTATCTGGCCGGGGAAGATCGTGTTGACGCGCACGCCCTGCTTGGCGAATTCCAGCGCCGCGCCCTTGCCCATCACCCGCACCGCCGCTTTCGAAGCGTGGTAGCTGATTGCATCGGGGCTGCCGATCAGGCCATAGAGCGATGAGATGTTGACGATCGCCGCGCCTTTGCCCGCCTTGAGCAGTTCGGGCGTTGCCGCCTTCATGCCGTAGAACACGCCCGTCTGGTTGATCGCCACCATGCGGTCCCACCCCTGCGGAGTCTCGGTGACGATGCCGCCGGGGTGGAAGATGCCGGCGTTGTTGACCAGCGTGGTCAGCTTGCCGAAAATCGAGACTGCAAGAGTGACGGCAGCATGCCAGCTGTCGAGATCGGTCACGTCGAGCCGGGTGAAGGCCGCGTCTCCGCCCTCTGCCTGGATGCGGGCGACAACGTCGGCACCCTTCGCGTCCTGCAGGTCACCGATCATCACCGCCGCGCCTTCGCGGGCATAAAGGATGGCCTGCGCCTCACCGAGGCCGCTGGCCCCGCCCGAGATCAGGGCAACCTTGCCTGCCATTCGTTGGCCCACGGATTCTCTCCCATCCAGATGCTTCTCGTTGCGGTTTGTGGATCACATTTACTAGTTCGAGACAAGCAAAAAAGAGCGGGCAGGCTTCCAGATCGAGAGCCTGCATCCTCGTAAACTCCATATAACAGAGACTTTTTGGCGCATTCATGACCTGGTGGACAGGCCAAGCGTCAAGATTCAATATTACTTGCTCGGATATAGCAAGTTTGATACGCCTCATGACAGGTCAGGCGGTCAGCCCCTTCCCGCAGGTTCCAGCAATGGCCCGAAAGGAAGGCTCCGACTCAGCATTGCCCGGTCAAAAACGGTCACGTCGATAGAGCGTGAGAGATGGGAGAGTTAAACATGAGCATGTCGGGAAAATCCGTACGCGTTCTTCTGGCAATGTCGATTTCGGCAACAGCCCTTGCCGCAACGCAAGTGCAGGCGCAGGAAGCTGAAGCCGAACAGTCGTCGGGTCTCGAAGCGATCGTCGTCACCGCACGCAAGCGGGTCGAGAACCTGCAGGACGTGTCCTCCTCGATCAGCGCCCTCGGCGCGACCGACCTTGCCAAGCGCTTCGATTCTGACGTGCGCGACTTTGCCAATGCATCGCCCAACGTCCTGATCGACGATACCCAGCAGGGCCCCGGCGGCGTTGCCGCAGTCTACATCCGCGGCATCGGCGTTGCCGACGTCGAGAAGTCGGTCGACCCTGCCGTCGGCGTGGTGATCGACGACATCTACCTCGGCCAGAGCTCGGGCAGCCTGCTCAAGGCCATCGACGTGGATCGCGTCGAAGTGCTGCGCGGACCCCAGGGCACGCTGTTCGGCCGTAACGCCACCGGCGGCGTGATCAACCTTGCTCGCTCCAAGCCGACGCAGGATCTGACCGGCAAGGTGCGCGGCACCTACAGCAGCTTCCAGACCTATGACCTGCAGGGCGTTGTCAGCTTCGGGCTGGCCGAGAACGTCGCGCTCAAGGTCAGCGGCGCCTACAACACGTCCGACGGCTACATCTTCAACCGCACCCAGAACCAGCCTGGTCAGAAGTCCGACTTCCGCGCCATCGGCGCACAGCTGCTGTTCACGCCGACCGACAAGCTGGAAATCAGCGTCAGCTACGATCACCAGCTGACCCGACAGGACCCGCCGCAGCTTCAGGCGATCACCAAGCCGACCGACCTGTTCTGCGCCGGGTTCGGCTATTGCTCGCCCAAGCCCGGCGTGCCGATCTCGGGCGACCGCTATGTCTCGGTCGGTGATGCTCCGGTCGACAAGAGCGCCCGCTTCAAGCTCGACATGGGCATCGGCAAGATCAACTACGATCTCGGCGGCGATTACGAGCTGCAGTACATTCTCGGCTACCTGAAGACGACCGAGTCCATCAACCAGGACTTCGATTCCACCCCCGAGACGCTCTATCACACCGACCGTCCGGCCCGCTGGCGGCAGATCACCAACGAAGCCCGCCTGATCAAGGGCGGCGACGGCCCGATCACCTTCGTGCTCGGCGCCTACCTGTGGGACTCGCGCTATACGATCAACCTCAAGAACTACATCGGCTTTGCAGGGGCGCCGCTGCTGACCAGCGCGCAGACCGTGACGCAGACGACCAAGTCCTGGGCTGGCTACTTTGAAGGCGACTACAAGTTCACCGACAAGCTCAAGCTCACCCTTGGCGGCCGCTACACGCATGACCGCAAGACCAGCATCGTCAACGACGGCACGATCTTCATCTACGGCACGCTCGAAGAGCAGAACCCGATCCTCACGCTGCCGCCGAGTCTCGCCAACGGCAACATCGTCATGGCCAAGCCGGTCAAGGAATCCTGGTCCGAATTCACCCCCAAGGTCAGCCTCAGCTACAACTGGACCGACGATGTCATGACCTACGGCCTATGGTCGCGCGGCTATCGTGCAGGCGGCTTCAACGGACGCCCCTCCACGCTCAGCGCCGCAACCACGCCCTACAACCCCGAAACGCTCGACAACTTCGAGCTGGGCTTCAAGTCGCAGTTCCTCGACAATCGCGTCCGCCTCAACGGCGCTGTCTATCTGATGAAGTACAAGGACATGCAGCAGGACCTCGACGTACCTGCCCCCGGCACGTCCACCGGCCGCGAGAACCGCACGATCAACGCTTCGGAAGCCGAACTCAAGGGCGTGGAAATCGACCTGACCGCACAGGTCACCGATCACCTGACCCTGGCCGGCAACGTCGGTTACCTCGATGCCAAGTACAAGAACTTCGTCGGCGACATCTACAGCACCGGCACCCCGGTCGATGCCACCTTCCTGCGCATCCGTCGTGCGCCGAAGTGGACCTGGGACATCCGCGCATCCTACGAGCGTGAAGTGGGCCCCGGCACGCTGATGATCAACGGCGAACTGCACCACATCGGGGCGCACGAGATCACCTTCCTCAACAACCCCAACCTGCGCAATGGCTCGCAGAACATGCTCGACGCCTCGATCAGCTACAAGATCAACAACACCATGATCAGCGTCTTCGGCAAGAACCTGCTCGACGAGAACGGCTGGACCATCGGCTATGACGTCCAGAACGTCTGGAGCTACGCCGCTCCCCGCGCGCCGAAGGCCTGGGGCGTCGCCATCACGCAGACGTTCTGAGCCAGGGCCTGAACCGGATGGTCGATCAACCTGTCCGTACCGCACCGGTCCAGCGCCGCTGGCTGGTGACGGGGGCATCGCGGGGCATCGGCCTCGCGATTGCCCGCGTCGCCAGCGAGCGGGGCGACCGCGTCTGCCTCGTCGGTCGCAGCCCTGGCATTGCCCAGGTTGCGGCCGCGCTGGGCCCAGATGCCATCGGCATCAGCGCCGATGTGACCCGCCCCGATGACATAGCCCGCCTTGCGCGCGAGGTGGAGACGCGCTGGGGCGGCCTCGACGTGCTCGTCAACAACGCCGGGCTCCATCGCGGCGGCACGATCGATCGCGTCGCCGACGAGGACTGGGACGCGACCCTTGCCACCAACCTCACCGGGCCGATGCGCCTGATCCGCGCGCTCCTGCCGCAGATTCCGGGGGGCGGCGCGGTGGTCAACGTCGGCGCGGTCGTCGGCTTCCGCGGTTTCCCCGGCGACAGTTGCTATGGCGCATCGAAGGCCGGCCTTGCCGGATTGACCCAGGTCCTCGCCGCAGAATTCGCCCGGCGGCAGGTGCGCGTGAACATGGTCGTCCCCGGCTTCGTCATGACCGAGATGACCGCCACCGTATCGGAACGCGCGCGCAAGACCATCGTCAACCGCATCCCGCTGCAACGCATGGGCCAGCCCGAGGAAATCGCCGACGTCTGCTGGTGGGTGGCAGGCTCGACCTACATGACCGGCTCGGTGATCTTCACCGACGGAGGGCTGATGTGCAACCTGTGACGGCAGGAGACAGATTTGCCGAATGGTTGCACGCGGCGACGGGGTACGAAGAGATCACGCTCGGGCCGGTGCTCACCGGCGGAAACTCCAACGTCACCCGCGTGATTGAAACGCGGCAAGGTCGGCTCGTGCTGCGCCACCCGCCGGTCAACGTCGTGTCCGACAAGGCCGCCGCCGGGATAGAGCGCGAATACCGCGCCATCTCCGCGCTCCATGGCCGCGCCCCCGTCCCGCGCCCGGTAGCGTGGTGCGCCGATACCTCGGTGATCGGCCAGCCCTTTGCGGTTACAGAATTCATCGAAGGCGTTGCCCTGACCGAAGCCCTGCCGCCATCATGGCCGGATCGTGCCCCAACCATCGACGCACTCGGCCACGAATTGGTGCGCGGCCTCGCCCAGGTTCACGCCATCGACTGGCGCGACGTGCTGCCCGAAAGCTTCGGACGGCCCGAAAGCTTCGTCCAGCGTCAGGTCGAACGCTGGCTGGCGGTGCGCGCGAAAGACAAGGTCCGCGAACTCCCGCTGCTCGACCGGATCGGCGCGTGGCTGCAGGAAAACCGTCCGGCTTCGACCCGCGCCAGCGTGATCCACTGCGATTTCCACCTCGACAACTGCCTGATCGCACCCGACGGCCCGCGCCTCCTTGCCATTCTCGATTGGGAAATGGCCACGCTCGGCGATCCGCTGATCGACCTGGGGCTATGCCTGTTCTTCTGGCGGCGCGATGCCTCTGCGGCGCGCCTCGGCTTCGGGTTCGTGCAGGGCCTGTCCAACCGCCCCGACGTCACCCCGCCCCGCGCGCTGGCCGATGCATGGTCGCAGGCGAGCGGCCTCGATCACGCGGGGATCGACTACTACGTCGTCTTTGCCGCCTGGCGTCTGGCCGCCATCGTCGAAGGCGCATGGGTGCTGTGCCATCAGGGCAAAGTGGACACCCCTTACGCGCGCGGGATCGAGCATGATGTGCCCGCATTGCTGCGCGAGGCCGAGGCAATCATTGCGGGAGGCTGGGTGCAATGATGCGCAGCACCATGATGGACCACCCGCTGTCCACGCAGATGATCTTCGCGCGCGGCGAGCGCCTGTTTGCCGACAGCCGCGTGGTCAGCTTCGATGGCAATGAGACCACCGTCGCCAGCTTTGCCGAAGTGGCCGACCGCGCCCGCCGCCTCGCCAGCGCCCTCGCCGCGCTGGGCATTGAACCGGGCGAAGTGCTGGGCACCTATTGCTGGAACACGCAGGCCCATCTCGAGGCCTATCTTGCCGCTCCAGTGATGGGCTGCGTCCTTCACACGCTCAACGTCCGCCTGCCCGAGGCCCATCTCGAATATGTGATCGGCCATGCCGACGACCGCGTGCTGCTGGTCGATGCAGTCCTGCTCGATGCACTCGCGCCAGTCCTCCCCGCGCTTCCCGGCGTAAAGCATGTGATCGTAAACGGCCCATGCCCCGAGAGCATCCCCGGTTTCGACGGCACGCTCCATGAATATGAAACCCTGATCGCCGCACACGCGCCAATGCAGGAGTTCCCCGCGCTGACTGAAACCGATGCTGCAGCAGTCTGCTACACCTCGGGCACCACCGGCCTGCCCAAGGGCGTCGTTTACAGCCATCGCTCGGTCTATCTCCACAGCCTCGCCTCGATGGCGGCGGATGCCTTCGCGATCTCCAACCATGATCGCATCCTGATGGTCCCGCCGATGTTCCACGCCAACGCGTGGGGCATGCCGTTCTCGGGCTGGCTGGCCGGCAGCGACATGATCCTGCCCGGCCGCTTCCTTCAGCCCGCGCACATGGCCCGCCTGATCTCGGCAGAGCGCCCGACGCTGATGGCCGCCGTGCCGACCATTCTCAACGACCTGATGCAGGCCCACGCCGCAACTCCGCTCGACCTATCGAGCTTCCGCACCATCGTCTCGGGCGGCTCTGCGGTCTCGCCCGTGCTGATCGAGCGCGTAAAGGCGGCATGGGGCGTCGATGTCGTGCAAGGCTGGGGCATGACCGAGACCAGCCCCATGTGCGTCCTCTCGTTCCCGCCGCGCGGCACCGCGAAAGACGAAGAAGCCATGTGGCGCGCGAAATCTGGCCGCCCTGTCCCCGGCATGCACGTGCGTATCGTCGATGACAAGGACCACCCCCTACCCGAGGACGGCCAGACAACCGGGCACCTGCAACTCAAAGGCCCATGGGTCTCGGGCGGCTACTTCCGCGAAGACCCTGCCGCCTCGCCCCTCACCGCCGATGGTTGGCTGCGCACCGGCGATGTCGGCCGCATCGACCGGCTGGGCTACGTGCAGGTAACCGACCGCGCCAAGGACCTGATCAAGTCCGGCGGCGAATGGATTTCCTCGGTCGAACTGGAAAACGGCATCGCGGCGCTCGATGGCGTGGTCGAAGCCGCTGTCATCGCTATACCGGATCCGCGCTGGGAAGAGCGCCCGCTCGCCGTGGTGGTGGTCGACGAGGCAACCCGCCCCGATCCTGCCACTCTTCGTGCCGGATTGCGCGGCGGGTTTGCCAGATACATGATACCTGAGTATTGGGCCGTCGTGGAATCCTTGCCGCGAACAAGTGTTGGCAAGGTCGACAAGAAAAGAATCAAAGAACAGTTTGATGGAGGGGATCTGGCTGTTTTGGCGGAAACGCGCTTTGGCTCCGGAGACCGTAATTGAGTACAAATCCTTCCAGCGTAAGGACTTTGCCGGGCGAACGGGTTCGCCTGACGCAAGTTGAACGCACGGCCCTCTCGGATGCGCGGATGTTCGAGGCGGCGATGTACCTCATCGTCGAGCGTGGATCGCACAACACGACTCTCAAGGAAGTGGGCGAAAAGGCAGGCTACAGCCGCGGCCTTGCGAGCAACCGCTTCGGCTCCAAGGAAGTCCTGTTCAGCCATCTGGTGCGAGACTTCAACGAGAAGTGGGCCGCCGAACTGCGCCGCTTCGTTGGCGCGAACAGCGGTCTCGCAGCGCTGGAAGGCGCGCTCGATGCGCTTGAATTCTTCCTGCTCAACCGCACCGTGCAGATGCAGGCGATGTACATCCTGTGGTTTGAATCGATCAGCAGCTACCCGGTCGTGCGGCGTCGGCTGGCGGCAAACCACATCGCCTATCGTCGTGACACCGCGCGCTGGCTGACCCAGGGCATCGCCGAGGGCGAGGTCCGCGCCGGGATCGATCCGGAAAGCTACGCGGTGGAATTCAGCGCGTTCATTTTCGGGCTGGTCTACCAGTGGCTCGCCAATCCTTCCGCGATCAATCTCCACACCGTGCTCCAGCACTATCGCCAGAACACGCTCGAACGCCTGAGCGCTGCTTCCGTCTGACCGCTGGCGCCGCCCAGACAAAGGCCGCCCGATGACCCTGCCCCCGCCGCTGACCGGCCTCAGAATCATCGAGATGGCAGGCGTTGGCCCCGGCCCGTTCTGCGGCATGATGCTGGCCGATCACGGCGCCGAAGTCATCCGCATCGACCGCGTCGGCGGGCTGCAAGTGGGCGTCCCGATTGACGGAGCGCGCGATGTCATGCTGCGCTCGCGCCGCACCATCTCGCTCGATCTCAAGTCGCCCGCTGCAGTCGAGATCGTAAAGCGCCTCGCCGGGACCGCCCACGGCCTGATCGAAGGCTTCCGCCCCGGCGTGATGGAGCGGCTTGGCCTTGGCCCCGACGTGCTGATGGGGATCAACCCGGCGCTGGTCTATGGGCGGATGACCGGGTTCGGACAGGACGGCCCACTCTCCGCCATGCCAGGGCATGACATCAACTACATCGCGCTTTCGGGCGTGCTCGATGCGGTCGGGCCCAAGGGCGGTCGCCCAGTCCCGCCGCTCAATCTCGTGGCGGACTACGGCGGCGGCGGGCTGATGCTGGCGTTCGGCATGGTAAGCGCGCTCCTCGCCACGAGGGCGGGCGCGCCGGGCCGGGTGATCGACTGCGCGATGAGCGAAGGCGCCTCGCTGCTCATGGCCGGGACATGGACGCTGATCGCCAATGGCTGGCGCAGCGATGGGCGCGGCACCGGTCTGCTCGATGGCGGCGCACCGTTCTACGACACATACGCAACTGCCGATGGCCACCACGTCGCGCTCGGCGCAATCGAAGACAAGTTCTTCCGCCGCCTGTGCGCCTTGCTCGGCGTCGCGGACGAGCCCGTTTTTGCTGACCAGTATGACGAGACCGGCTGGGACACGATGCGCGCCCGTCTTGCGGAAATCTTCGCGGCCCAGCCCCTCGCCCATTGGCAAGGCCTGCTGGAGAACGAGGACGTCTGCTTCTCCGCCATTCTTGCGGTGGAGGACGCCCCTGCCCACCCGCACAATCAGGCGCGGGCTGCGTTCATCGAATCCGGCGGCGTAACCCAGCCCGCCCCGGCCCCGCGCCTTGGCAACACGCAACCTGTCGAACCGGTGATGTGGCGCGAGGATGCCGACAAGGCCGCCCTGCTCGAAGAACTCGGCTTTTCGCCCGCAGAACAGGACGACCTTACCCGTGGCGGCGCGTTCGGCTCGGCCTAGCCGACGAAGGCGCGCTCGATCACGAAATCGCCGGGGCGGTTGTTGGACCCTTCGAACAGGCGGCCATTTTCGACCAGATCGCTGATGCGGCCCATGGTGTGGAACGGCACTGTCAAAGCAAACGCACCTGTTGGAGCGAGATGCTCCGTTCACTAGCCTCACCCCATGTCCAGACCGCGCAGACCTGCGAGTCCTTTCCGCGATTTCAGATCCTCGCTGGAGATCATGCGGTTGGCAGCCATGATGGATGTCCGCTTTCCGCCGTCACAGCACAACGTGGAAGACCGGCTTCTCGCGCAGGGACATCAGCAGATTACAGTTCCCTTTGATCCAGTCCCCTCGCCAGCAGCTCGAGGCCCCTCACGTTACAGCACAACTTGAACGTCGCTGAAGGCAAGCGACGGATGGCTTGTCGTGCCCAGCACCGCCACCTGCACTATCGCGCTTGCCGTGCCCGAGCCGTCAGCGTCATAGTAAAGCACGCCGGTGGTGGTGTTGTAGATTAACCGGTCGTCGGCATCGTGCGCAGAAGTCACCCCGGCGCCCGACCAGAACGCGGTTGACGGCAGCGTTCCCGTGGCAAGGCCTGCCAGCCCTGCGAATGCGGCCTTGCTGAAGGCGATCGCGTCGGTCCCGGACACGAAGTCGGTGATCGTATCGAGGTTCGACTTCGCATTGGGCGCGGTGTCGAAAACGAAGGTGTCGGATCCCGCACCGCCGGTCAGGATGTCGTTGCCGAGCCCGCCGCGCAGCCGGTCCGCGCCATCCCCGCCAGAGAGGGTGTCGTTTCCGGCATTGCCGATGAGCAGGTTGGCAAGCGCGTTGCCGGTCAGGATGTCATTGCCGCTCCCGCCGGAAAGTGCCTCGATCCCCGTCAGGGTGTCGGTCCCGGCACCGGTCGCGCTCCCTAGAAGGAGGTTGGCGGTAATCGCGCTGGTGCTTGCCGAATAGTCGGCGGTATCGAAGCCCAGGCCGCCGTTGAGCGCGTCGTTGCCCGCACCGCCGACCAGCACGTCGTCTCCGGCGCCGCCTGTCAGGGTATTGGCACCGGCGTTGCCGACCAGCGTCAGGCCATAGCCGAGCGCCGAAGCATCGACGTTGATCGCGGCCGTGCCGGTGGTCACTGCCGCAGCGGCGGTGCCAGTGCCGATGACCACCCGTTCAAGGCCGGTATCACCCGCGAAGAGCTGCAGCGTCGCGGCAGTCGTTCCGGCGTAGCGCAGCTCGTCGATCCCGGACAGGCCGGTGTCGGCGATTTCGGCTGCGGCATGGTCCGTGACCGCGCCAACCATGTAGATGTCCGAACCTTCGCTTCCGTTCATCGCATCAGTGCCGCCGCCGCCGGTGATGATGTCGGCGCCAGTGCCTCCGGTGACCACGTCGGCCAGCGCCGATCCGGTCAGGCTGGTCGCGCCACCGGTGTTGACGATCGTGTAGCCATTGTTGCCTGCCGTGGTGGCGGTCACAGCGGCGAGGTTCACGGCGAACCCATTGGTAGAGAGCGACGCGGTACCGCGATTGACCGTGGCCGCGCTCGCGGTCCAAGCGGCGGCGAGCGTCGCGACGGCACTCGCGCCAGCCGCGACGTTGAGGACGTCCGCGCCGCCAAGGCCGAGGTCTGTAATGGTATCCTTCCCGGCGCTGATGGTGAAGGTGTCGGTTCCGCCGCCTCCGGTCAGCGTGTCGTTGCCCGCACCGCCGGTCAGGGCGTTAGCCCCGGCATTGCCGATTATGGTGACGCCGTAGCCGAGCGCTGTCGCATTGACGTTGAGCGCGGTCGTGCCGGTTGTAACAGCGCTGGCCGAGGTGCCCGTGCCGATGACGATGCGCTCGATTCCGGTGTCGGCGGCGAACAGCTGCAAGGTCGCGCCTGCCGTGGTGGTGGAGAAGCGTACTTCATCGACCCCGGCGATCCCGCTGTCGGCGATCTCGGCAGCAGCATGGTCTGCGGGAGCGGCGATCATGTAGATGTCCGAGCCTTCGCCCCCATCCATCACATCCACGCCGCCCGCGCCGGTCAGCACGTCGTTTCCGGCAAGCCCGCTGATGATATCGATTCCGCTCGTGCCGGTCAGTGTGTCCGCACCGGCCGTGCCGGCGATCACGTTCCCGGCGACCACCGTGGTGAAATCGTAGGTCGCGGTACCGCCAAACCCGTTCCCGGCGACATCGGTGACGGTGCCCGCCGCCAGCACCACGAAGTAATGCGTGCCGTTGGCGAGATTGGCGGTGGGGTCTATCGTCAGCGTGCTGCCCGATATCGACAGGCGCGAACTGGTCGCCGCGTTGAAGCTTTCCACCAGCGTGCCCGTGGCAGATCCGGCGCGTAGCTCGATGGTGCCGGCGCCACGCGCGATGGCTTCCGAGAAGGCGATGGTGATGTTGCTGCCCACCGCGACGCCGATCGCGCCGTCGGCGGGGGTAAAGCTGCCGGCTAGCGGCGCCTGCGTATCGACGATCAGCACGCCAGCAGGATTTACTGCGTCGAAGCCGGCCGCCTTGACGGCGTTGCCAGCACCGTCGCGGATCGTCCCGGTCAGCGCGCCCGATGCCGCAGTGGCAAGATCGGCGGTGTCCTGACCGGAAGCCACGGTATAGCCGAAGGTCAGGACCGTGCTGCCGCTGCCGCCGACATAGGTGGCCGTGCCGCCATTGGCGAGGGCGATGGTCGGAGTGCCGCTGACCGTGACCGCTTCGCTGAAGGTGACCGCCAGCGTGACCGTTTCACCGGCCTTGAGCGTTCCATCGTTGGCGCCATAGGCCATGGCCGATACCTCGGGCGCCTTGGTGTCGACCGCGACGCCCGCCGCGCTCGCCGCTTCGCTGAGATTGCCTGCCGCATCGCTGGCCGCGCCGGCGTTGATCGAAAGCCCGACCGTGCCCTCGAACCCTGCGTCGGGACTGACCACAACGGTGTAGTCGCTGCCCGACCCGCTGACCGAGGTGACCGAGCCATTGACGGCTACGAAGTCGTCCACGCCGATGCCGTCGACCGCCTCGCTGAAGGTCAGGGCGTACCGCACCTCGCCCGCGACGAGCACGCCGCTGAGCGTCGCGACGGCTGCCGTCGTATCTGCGCCTTCGTCGATCACCGCCAGGGTCGTGCCACCGTTGGTGCTGCCCATCCCGTCCGATACGATGAAGCTCACCTCGACCGGGCCGGTGTATCCGGCAATCGCCTGGACCGTCCAGGTGCCGTCATTGTTGTTGATGCAGGTGTGGCCAGCATCGGTCCAGAGCGCATCGATGGACAGCGCCGAGCCTTCGGGGTCGGAGAAGCCGGCGAGCAGCGTGGCCTCGTCGATGACTTGGTCCTGGCCGGACACCCAATGATCGGCGAATGCGGCAGGGGCGTAGCCAACCGGCGCCTGGTTGATATGGATGCTGACCGTCTCGAAGTGGCCGATATAGGGCTTGAGGTGGTCCTGCTCTCCGCAGAAGTCGTTCCACACCAGCTTCATCTGGTCGAAGGTGGAAGCATCGGCCATGTCGGCATTGCGGCCCTGCACCAGCGACAGCGAAGCGCTGTTGACGCCGGCCAGCACGGTCTGGAGCGTTGCCGCATCGGACAGGTCGAGCACTTGGCCGTTCGCCGCCGCCTCGACCACCGCAAGAGCAAGGTTGAGGCCGCTCGGATCGGACACCGAGGCCGCCATGGCGAGTTCGCCACAGATCTTCAGATAGGCCTTGGCGACCGGATCGGTGGCATCTGCGGCGAGCGCTTCGAACGGGTTGTAGTGCTGGATCGCGATGGCGGGATCGATCCCGAGGCCCGCCTTGATCGCGGCAGCTGCCTCGTTGGGCGAATAGCCGAAGCCGATCGCCTGCAATACCAGCGTGGTCACCGGGTTCTCGACCGAGGCACCTGCCGGGGCTTCAAGCGTCATCAGCTTGATCGTCACGCTCGAAGTCTGCTTGGCGACGGTTGCCGATGCGCTGACGGGCGTCTCCAGTTGGCCCTTGGCATCTTCGTAGCTGACGCTGACGCGGATCGCCTCGCCGGCGTCTCCCGCGGTCAGCACATAGTCCTGCGAGGTCACCGCGGTATCGGTCCAGTTCGCGCCGCCGTCGGTCGATACCTGCCAGACGAAGCTGGGCGTACCGGCCAAACCATCGGCGTCGAGCACTGTCGCGTGGAGCGTGTTGCCGACGATTGCGATACCGCTGACAGCTACCACGCCCGGGCTGTTGCCGGCGCCGCCGGAACCTCCCGAATGCGCGACGAAGCCATCAGCGGTCAGGTCATAGAGGCCGTCGGCAAACCGCACCTGCTGGATGTTGACCAGCGTATCGGTGCCGTCAGCGCCAGTCAGCGTGATCTTGCCGAATGTGTCGTGTCCGAGGAGATAATCCTTGGCGTAGCCTGCATAGACCGCCTCGTTGGCGGTGCCATCGCCACCATCGAGGTAATCGTTGCCGTCATCCCCCTCGAGCACGTCGTTGCCCGAACCGCCATAGAGATGATCGTTGCCCGCGCCGCCGATCAGGATATCGTCGCCGCCGCCCGCATAGGCGGTGTCATCCCCGCCGAGCAGGTTGACGAGATCGTCAGCCCCCGTGCCCGATACGATGTCGTTGCCATCGGTGCAGGGTACGTCGGGGGTTATCAGCACACCCGAACCCGGGGTAGTGCCCGCGGTCATGTTGGCGATGAACAGGCCGCTGTCATAGATGTGGTCGCCCGTGTCGGCGATGCCGATCTTGATGCTGTTGATCTCGCCCGGACGGATCGGTGCGACGATCTTGAGGACGTGGCTCACCCCGTCGTATTCGATCGGCAGGATGTTTCCGGCGTTGTCTTGGAAATAGCCCGCCGCGAGGTTGGGGCTGATGACGCTCAGCGGGGCGTTGGGATCGTGGTTGAAGTAGGCATAGTTCACGCCATTGACGATCACCACGGCGCAGTCGACGAACTGGTCGACCCATTCGGGATATTCCTCGGTGCCGAACACGATGTCGAAGCTGATCGAGGTGGCGGCGGGATCACTGACCGTGAAGTCGAACGAAAGCGTGGTTGCGTCGTAGGACTGGGTCTGGAACACCGCGTTGACCACCGCGTCGATCGCGCCATCGCCGTTGTAGAGATTGATAGGCGTACCGTCGGCGGCATACTGGGTGTTGTCCTGGCCGAACCAGCCCACGGTATTCTGGGTGCCCGGCGTTGTGCCCGAGGTCAGTAGCAGGCCCGATCCAATACCGAGCGCGGCAAGGCTGCCGTCGTAGTAATTCAGCGCGGAAGGATCCGAAGCCGAGAGCACGATCGAGCCGGAGACGATCTGGATGCCGGAGTTCGCAGCCAGGAAGCTGTCGACGAGCGTGCTCGTGCTGCTCGTTCCGTCGTAGGCGGTGAATGTCTGTGCCAGCATGATGTCGCGTCCCCCCGATGTCGGCCTCGATTTCGGCCGCTGTCGTTATCGTACCCTGACTTTGATTTTCTCGGGTTGATATCGATCAATAGAAAGCAAAATGCTGCAAAAATCTAGAGCTTACCACTTAAATCATTAATATTGCAGATAAAATCACCATAAGATCATATCGATAGATCAAAATCAGTGAGAAAAACCATCGGGTCATTTCCCAAAGGGTGAAGCGGTCTGCCGCAGAGGACACTGTCAAACCAAACGCACCGGTTGGAGCGAGATGCTCTGTCAGCTAGCTTTGGCTGGTGCCGAGAGAACGTTCGCTTCAGTCTGACAGCTTGGTCTCTCGCTATGGACGCGCGCGTCAGACCATCTTCGTGAAGAAGGTCTTTTCAAGCGGAATGATCGCTGAACCGATCGCGCAGGCGTCAACGTGCGTTTGTGAGACAATGATCTTTGGCAAGGGTCTCGGCTCTTGCCTCCGCGCATCATCGAACAACTCAATGGACGGAATGACTTTTTGCGCGAGGGCATGCGGAATGCGCCCACCGAGCACGATCACTTCAGGATCCAGCAGGGCAGCGATTGCCGAAGCGATAAGCGACAGCGGGTCCCTGCTTTTCTCGATCCATTCATCAACACCAGGCCATTCAGGATCGAAATTAGAGACCAGATCGGAAATGCTGGCTAGATCGACACCAGCCGAGCGGACCGATTGCAGAAGGGTTTCAAGGGTTGGAAGCTGGTAGAGCCGCCACGGCAGAATCAAGCCAAGTTCGCCGCCATTGCCATGCGTACCGCGCATCAAGCGGTGATTGCTGACCACCCCGCCCCCAAGCCCTGCCGCCATGAAAACGTAGACGAAGTCGGAGTGACCCCGACCGGCTCCGAGAAAGCTTTCGCCGATTGCTGCCGCATTTGCGTCGTTCTCTATCCACGCCGGGAGGGAAAGCGCATCGCTGAAGAGTTCATCGATCGGGACCATGGCCCAATCGTCGAGTGAACGTGGCGGATTGTAGCGGGACTTGCCATCCAGACAATATCCAGAGATGCCGATCCCGACCCCGGTGAGCCTGTTCCGGGCCACGGGAGTACGCTCCAGAAAGCGCTCCATGACCCCGCCAAGGCGCTGGAAAACAGCTCTGCGCGTCATTGCGGGCATCGCGGCGTAATCGTAGTCAACCACGTTGCCAGCGAAGTCCATTAGCAGCACCGACATCGCATCGGTCATCAACGCAACGCCGAGCGAATAGGCATAGTCCGGGGCAATGGTGATCGTAGCGCTGGGTTGCCCCCGGCGACCGCTGGTCTTTCGCGCGCCAAGTGCCAAAGCGCCGCGATCAACCAGTTCGTTGACCAGACGCGAAACTGTCTGCTGCGAAAGCCCAGAGCTGCGGACGATTTCCGGCTGAGTCGTGCCCATGTTTCGCAGAACATGGCTGAGGATTGACGCTTCGCTCTCTGACGGCAGCTGGAAGGTTTGCATTTTGGAATCGTCGGCCATGGACACCCTTTTTGCACGGCATTTGGAAGCTGGCAACAATTCCACTCATTTTAATACCCATTGTGGGTTGTATGTTGCCTTCCGGTTTGATATGCCCTCCCTCAAGATCAGCCCGGAAAGGGCGTTCAGGCGAGGAGAGGTTTTATGAAGCGCATACCGTTTGCAGCTCTGGCCAGCGTTTCCGCTGCAGCTTTGATACCTGGTTTAGCTGTTGCACAGACAGCCGCAGTCACGACCGAAGCTGCTCAGGACGAAGCCTCCTCCGAACAAGCGAATGCTGAAATCATCGTGACGGGAACAAGTCGGTCACGCATCGCGCTCGACACGCCGCTGGCAATCAGCCAACTCAGTGGCGATGCGATCGCCCGGGCCGGCGTGACCAGTCAAGCGGACATTCTCAACACCATCCCCTCGATCAAGGCCGACGGCGGTGGCGGCGAAGTCGCCTCAAACGTGTTCATTCGCGGGCTTCCCTCCGGTGGTCAGTACCAGTTCACACCGCTGATGTACGATGGCATCACTGTCCTTTCGTCATTCGGGCTCAATTCGTCGGCCTATGACGTCTATGCCCGCAACGATCTGGGCATCAGCAAGCTGGAATTCGTACGCGGTGGCGTTTCCAACCTGTTCGGCCCAGGCTCGGTCGCCGGCTTGATCAACTACATCAGCAAGACCGGCGGCGACCGTCTGGAAGGTACGGTGCAACTCGAAGTGGCGCAGCGCGACCGTTATCGTGGCGACATCGCCCTCAGCGGCCCGCTCGGCAACAACCTCTACTTCGCATTGTCGGGCTTCTATCGTACCGACAAGGGACCGATCCGCACAGGCCTCGACACAAAGGGCGGGCAGCTCCGTGGAAATCTCGAGTACCGCTTTTCCGATGGCAGCGGCAACGTAAAGCTGGTTGGCCAGTTCATCGACGATCAGGTCCAGTTCTACCTGCCGATCCCCCTCGATGGCCCCACGCGCCAACGCATTGCGGGCAACGATGGGAAACTCGTCAACTCCGTGCAGAACGATTTCGCTTCTGGACTGGGCTTCAGCATTCCGGGTGGTGGCACGTTCAACTCGGATATTGGCGACGGCGTTTCAACCCGGGGCGGGATGGTCGGCCTGACGTTCGAGAAGGATCTGGGCGACAGCGGCTGGGGACTGAACGGCCGAATCAAGTACAGCGATTACAAGCACAAGTTCGGCCTGTGGTCGGACGGCGATGGCGTGATCAACGTCCCCGAAACGTTGCAAAGCTTCCTCACCAACCGCAATCTCGGCTCTCTCGCCAATGCCCAGTTCACGTTTGCCGGCGGTGGGGCGATACCGGCAAACTACCTGCTCTTCGCCAACCGTTTTACCGATCGCGACCGTCCGGTTCACGATTTCACGGCGGAGCTGAACCTGACCAAGAAGTTGCAGACCGGTTCGGTCGACCACGCCTTCACCCTGGGCGGTTTCTATGGGAAGGCCAGCGCGGGCGACCGGAACGTCACCACCACATATCTCGCCGAATTCAACAACCAGCCCCGTCTGGTCAACGTGGTAGTGACCACCCCGGATACCGGTGCTCAGACGATCGTCGCCCGCAACGGCCTTTTCAACGCAGGCGCCGGTTATGTGAACAACCGCCACGAAGCCGAGCGTTACGCCGGCTATATCGCTGACCAGATGAAGATCGGCGATCGGGTCAATTTCGACATCGGCTTCCGCGTCGAGCATATCGCCGGCTCGATCCGTCGCGAGCGCACGTCGACAGTGGTGACCGACGCAACGACCCCGAATCTGTCCTCTGCTCTGCGCGACGTGGTCTGGGGCAATGGCGGGTTCCTCACCGGCAATGTGGCTGCCACCGAATGGGCGCTTGCCGCAGGCGCGCTCTACAAGCTGACCGACGAGATGAGCATCTACGCAAACGCATCGCGGGGGTTTTTCTTCCCCGAACTGCGCTCGGCCGCGTTTAGGCCGCTGCCAGGCGGCACGGCAGCAAATGCCAGCGCAACGCCCGGTACGCAAAGCTACACCGCCGAGATCATCAAGCAGGCCGAGGCAGGCATCAAGTTGAGCCGTTCGGGCTTGTCGCTCACACTTTCCGGCTTCTACACCAAGCTCGACAACCGGCGGCAGGTGCTTTTCGTCAACGACGGATCGGGTGGGTTGATCGAGAGGGTCAATCTGGTCGGCACGGAATCGTACGGTGCGGAAGGTACGATCGACCTTCGCCTGATGAAGAACCTGCGTTTCAACGGCAACATCACCCTCCAGAAGAGCAAGTTTACCGCTTTCGACACCACGCCCACCAATATCGGGAAGCGTGTCGAACGGCAGCCGGAGGTGCTCTACAATGCAGGGCTTTACTTCGACGACGGCAGGTTCGACCTCTCCGTCTTCACCAACTACACTGGGCCGAACTATACCGCATCGAGCAACCTGATCCGGCTCGAAGGCTGGAACATTGCCAACCTCGACGCAGGTTACCGGCTTGCACTTGGCGCCAGTTCGGTGCGGGTCAGCGTAAACGTGTTCAACCTGTTCAACAGCGATGCCGTGACCGAAGGTTCGCCGCGTCAGGACTCCAATCAGGTTGCCAATGGAGCATTCTTCGTCGGCCGTCCGGTGCTGCCGCGCAGGATCACCGGCCGCCTGACCTATTCCTTCTGATGGCCGGTTGACCGCCGCGGCACTTGCTGCGGCGGTCAACCTTGCGCACCAATCCCGGACACCGCCACCGAAAGGCCTGTCATGCTGCTGCGCGATCAAATGCTTGAAATCTTCATGGCTGGCGTCACTGCGGCCAGTGCCCCTGCGGCACTGGCAGGTGTCCTTCCCACCCAGCCCCCTCGTGGCCGCACCATCGTCCTGGGATGCGGCAAGGCCGCTGCGGCAATGGCAGAAGTGGCGGCGCATCGCCTTCCCGGCGAAGTAATCGGATGCGTTGTAACGCGCTTCGGGCACGGCGCCCGCGGATACACCGGTGCGATCGAAGTGATCGAAGCCAGCCACCCGGTGCCTGATAGCGCAAGTCTGGCGGCGGGACGGCGCATCCGCGAACTTGCCGAAACAGCACAGGCAGGCGATCGCGTGATATTCCTGATTTCCGGTGGTGGCTCTTCCCTGTTGGTGGACCCGCTGCCCGGCCTTCCTTTGGCCCGCAAGGCAATGATAAACGAACACCTTGTGAAGTCGGGCGTGCCCATTACCAAGATCAATCTCGTGCGCCGTCATCTCTCGCAAGTGAAGGGTGGGCGGCTGGCTGCTGCGGCCGCAGCAGCGGCAAACGACATGCACAGCTTCATCATCTCCGACGTGGTGGGCGACGATCCATCGGTCGTGGCTTCAGGCCCGTCGATCGGCAGCGATTTCGATCCTGAACGCGCTTTGGCCATCCTCGATGAATCCGGATGGCCTGTAGATGCAGAGCTTGCCGCCATTATGCGAAAAGGCAGCGTCACCCAGGCGCCGGACCACTCTGTCCATGTCATTGCCACTGCAGCCACAGCTCTTGATGCAGCGGTGGAACATGCCAGGGAGATGGGCTGGCAAGTTATCCGGATGGGCAATGACCTTGACGGAGAAGCTGCCGAAGCAGGTCGCACGCACGCCGCAGTGGCGCTCGATCACCTTGCGCGCAAAGAGCGATGTCTGCTGGTGTCCGGCGGAGAACTGACCGTCACCGTCCGCAACCGACAAGGTCGCGGCGGACCCAATCTCGAATACCTGACAGGGCTGATGGCCGCCCTGCCTGAGGATGTCCCGATCGCCGCGCTTGCCTGCGACAGCGACGGCATCGATGGTAGCGAGGACAACGCCGGTGGCTGGTTCGGCAAGGGCGCGCGCGCATCCTCGGGAGATTGTCTGGCGGCGCTCGCTCAAAATCGCACTTACGACCTGTTTGCAGGCCTCGGCGGTCTGGTCATCACCGGGCCGACCCGCACCAACGTCAACGATATCCGCCTGATCGCCGTGGGAGAATGAACGTGACCCAGCTTCCCGACCTCGACACCCAGGCGCGGGCAATTCTCAGGCGCAATGATCGGGATGGATACACTGTCCCTACGCATGGCCTGTATCCGTTCCAGTGGAATTGGGATTCCGCGTTCGTGGCTCTCGGCTTCGCGGAGTTCGATCGCGAACGGGCATGGCAGGAGATCCTGACGCTGGTCAGCGCACAGTGGGACGATGGCATGATTCCGCACATCGTCTTCCATCAGCGCGACGAAGGCTACTTCCCTGGGCCGGACATCTGGGCAACCGGGCGGACACCGCCAACCTCGGGAATCACCCAGCCGCCTGTTCTGGCCACAATCGTGCGCACGTTGTGGGAGCAGGAAGGCGCCGACCCTGCCAATCCGCGCATGCGTGCACTCTACGCGGCTTGTTTGCGAAGCCACCGCTGGTTTCATCGCTTTCGCGATCCACTCGAAAACGGGCTGGTAATGGTGACGCACAACTGGGAGACCGGGCGTGACAATTCGAGCGAGTGGGACGATGCTCTGGCCCGCGTCGACACCTCAGGCGTCGGCACCTACCAGAGGCGTGATACCGGCCATGTCGATGCGGCGATGCGACCAAAGCAGAGCGAATACGATCGATATGTTGCCATCCTCCAGTTCGGTCGCGCCTCGGGTTGGGACCATCAGGTCATAGCTGATCAGGGACCGTTCCGCGTGATCGACGTGGGAATGTCAATGGAACTGCTCCGAGCCAATCGCGATCTGCTGGTCATGGCAGAAGCCATTGGTGACGGCGCGGTCGCCGCCGAGCTGCGCCACCGGATCGCGCTGTCCGAAGACGGCATCGAGTGGCTTTGGAACGAGGAGGTCGGCGCCTACTGCTCTCGCGATGCCACGACACATGAAAGCTCCGGTCTCGTCACCAATGCCAGCTTCCTCGCGTTCTACGCTGACATTGGCAGCAAACGCCAGCGCGGGCGACTGCTCGATGCCCTTACCCGGCTGCGCCGAACCGCAGCATTCCTGCTGCCCAGTCTTGAGGCCGGGAGCCGCGAATACGATCATCGCCGCTATTGGCGCGGGCCAATCTGGCTGGTGGTGAGCTACATGGTCGCGCTCGGCCTTTCCGAACAGGGGCATGCCGAATGGGCCGAGCAGATTAAGGCTGACTCAGCGCGCCTGATCGAGACTTCAGGATTCTATGAAAGCTTCAGCCCCGAAACCGGTGAGGGATCGGGCGGCCCCGATTTTTCCTGGACCGCCGCAATGTGGCTCGCGTGGTGCGGCAAATGAGCACGGCACTTTTCGGTCAGGGCCGCAAACCAGCCCCGGCACTCTATCCATGGATCCTCGTCGGACTTCTGTGGATGGTATCGTTCCTCAATTCGGCCGACCGGGCGATCCTCAATGCGGTCAAACCGTTGCTTCGCGATGCTTTCGCGATCAGCGACGTGCAGCTTGGCTTTGTCGATACCGTGTTCTTCTGGACTTACGCCGTTTGCGCCTTCCTCTTCGGACGGATCGGCGACAGCGTGCGCCGTCGCAACATGATTCTTTTTGGCCTGCTCTTCTGGAGTACTGCCACCGGCTTCATGCCGGTCGCCAGCGGATTTGCGATGCTGCTCGGTATGCGCACGCTGGTGGCCGTGGGGGAGAGCACCTATTACCCCACCGCGACCGCCCTGATCGGATCATGGCACAAGCCCGCGATACGCAGCCGCGCGCTGGCAATCCACCAGACTGCCGTGTTTGCCGGTGGCGGCTTCGGCAGCTGGGCAGCAGGTCGGCTTGCGGACCACTACGGCTGGTCGATGCCCTTCATGGTCTTTGCAGCACTTGGCATCGTGGTGCTGGGCGTCCTGATCTTTACCTTGCGTGATGATGCGCCTGTGGCCCGAACGCGCGGAACACAACCGGGCGGCGAGCCACTGCGCCTGATTCTGTCCAACCCGGCGGCCCTGATACTGTGCGGCGTGTTCATGCTGGCAACGGCGGCGTCATCGGCAGTGCTCAACTGGTGCAATACCTATGCCCATGACGTGCTCGGCCTGAACCTTGCCGACAGCGCGCTGGTCGGGCCAGTGATGATTACCACGGCGGGGTTCTTCTCGGTCCTTGTGGGCGGATGGCTGTCTGATCGCTTTGCGGCAAGAAGCACGACAGGGCGCTTTACCGTCCTGACTCTCGGCCTTGCGCTGGCAGCGCTCTTCCTGCTGCCGTTCCCCTGGGCGACATCGGTGCTCACCGTCGGTGCGCTGCTCTTTGCCACCAGCTTCGGCAAGGGCCTGTTCGACGGCTGCATCTATGCTGCGCTGCACGATGTCATGCCCGATTCAGCCCGCGCCACAGCAGCCGGGCTGATGACCATGATGGGCTTTCTGGGGGCCGGCATTTCCACCGTCGCCCTGCCCGCCATCGCGGTCCGCACCGGTCTTGCGGCAGGCTTCACTATGATGGCGGCGCTCTATCTTGTGGCTGTGCTGGCGCTGCTCGCAGGTCGACCCACAGTGCGCCGCATGATAGCTGTTGGAAGCGGTGATGCTGCCCATGTCTGAGCCGGAACTACTTGGCGGGATCGAGCTTGGCGGGACGAAAACCGTGTTCGCCATCGGCGATAAGAGCGGCAAGCTACTAGAACGCCACACTGTCGCGACCAGAGAACCCGCCGCCGTCGTTGCCGACGCTTGCGCATTCTTCGGCAGTCAGCCTCAGCCGATTGCCGCGCTTGGCGTCGGCGCATTCGGCCCGGTGGTGGTTGATCCGCTTGCAAGCCACTACGGACATCTCCTGCAAACCAACAAGCCTGGCTGGAGCGGCTTCGATCTTGCCGGGGCTCTGGCGCGTGACATTGCGGCGCCAATCAGGCTGGTGACCGATGTCGGCGCAGCAGCCATCGGCGAGGCGCGTCTTGGTGCTGCAAGAGATGTGGCTTTGTCCGTCTACCTTACGGTCGGCACGGGCATCGGTGGTGCGATTGTCTGCAATGGAGAGCTTCTTCCCGCCCTGCTCCACCCCGAAATGGGTCATGCAATGCTCGAGCGCGCCCGAGATGACGTTGCAGCCTCGGTTTGCGCCTTTCACCACAGTTGCGCCGAAGGCCTCGCTTCCGGTCCTGCCATCATGGCGCGATTTGGCCGCTCGCTGGACAAGTTCGCTCCTGATTCAGCCGAATTCGGTCTGATCGCAGATTACATGGGGCAGCTTTGCTGCAATCTCGTGCTTACGCTTTCCCCTCAGCGGATCGTGCTCGGTGGTGGGGTGACCGGGGCCTCTGGGCTGGTTCAAGCCGTACAATCGGAAATGACCCGCCGCTTGGGCCGTTATGGCCCTCGCGGGGCTGCACAGCCTGGATACTTGTGCTTGCCCGAACTTGGGCAGGACGCCGGCGCTGTCGGCGCCGTGCTATGCGCCAGCACACTTGTACGCGATTACGCGAAGGCCTGACGCATGGACTTGCGCCCCTTGCTTCGCACACATCGTGAAAAGCCGTGGGGTCGCAGTGATCTGCCCAGGGACGTTGCAGACGGAATGCGCCGTATCGGCGAAATCTGGTTCGATCTTGCGGATATCGACCTCTCGCTCCTGGTTAAGAGGATATACACTTCAGAGCGCCTTTCGATTCAGGTGCACCCTGACGACGCTCTTGCGCAGCGGCATGGCCTGACACGTGGCAAGGAGGAATGGTGGCTGGTCACGGCAGCAGAACCTGGGGCCACTCTCGGATTAGGCACGGTCCGGGCCATCAGCTCCAGTGAACTGGCCTCTGCAGCGGTTGATGGCAGTCTCGAGCATGAAATGTGCTGGTTCCCTGTGTCTGCAGGGGACTGGTTCCACGTCCCGCCGGGCACGATCCACGCCATAGGCGCAGGCATCAGCATCGTCGAAATCCAACAGAACTCAGACGTGACCTACCGGCTGTTTGACTACGGTCGGCCACGGGAGGTGCATCTTGCCGCAGGCATAGACGCGTGCGAGGCGAAACCTTATGACCCTGCCTTGTCCGGACGGTTGGGCGACAACGTAGATCGTCCCCTGCATCTCCTTGTGGCCGGGGCGCATTTCCGAATCTGGTTCGGGACCGGGACCAAGGCTCTTGCCGGACTTCCTGATGGCGACCTGTGGATTGTTCCGCTGCAAGGCACGCTCGCTCTGGATTGCAGGCACTGCTCTGCAGCAGACGTACTTTACGGCAATCCCGTGACGACCGTTGCTACTGGTCGGGTCGCTGCTTCTGCGGACTTCAGCTTCATTGCAGCGCAGGCCAAAGCAGCCGAGTAGGGCGCTGCCGGCCCGCTTTCCGTTGTCGTTGTGCAACGTCGAGGACCAATGTTCGCAGGCGACAGCGGGTGAACCGCTTGCGCGACTTCAGGCAGGGCCCGCAGCGGAGAACTTGGTCTGGAGCCGATGCCGAAGCATGAAGACTTTGTGATCCAGCGCTGCGGTTTTGCGATGATTTAATCCCGCCCGTCGTGCAGATCTGGGTCTGCCTTCCGTAGCCAACGTGTGTCGCAAGTGCGGTTTCCAACACTGGAAGAGGCACATCGCATCAGGTTGACACTTCGTTCCTGAGCCTTGGCCGACAGCTTTCACGACAGGGTTTGCATGCATCGTCAGCGCTTGCACGCGCCACATTCTTAGGTTCAAATGTTCTACGGTCCTATAATTGACATTTAGAATTTTTCGTCGCAGGTAAGGAGAAACAACACCCCAACGGGGAGAGGAGAGAGCTATGAGGTCTGTGATAGGCGTGCTCAATGGAGCTGGCATGGTCGCTTTGGCGATCGGACTTGTTTCGGTTTCTCAGGCGCATGCCCAGGATGCTGCGGGGTCGTCCGCCACCTCGGCGAACCAGTCAGTGCCTGAGAACAACGATTCGATGGACATCGTGGTCACGGCCAACAAGCGCGAGCAGAACCTCAACGACGTCGGTCTCTCGGTCGTGGCGATTGGCGGCGATACGCTGGCTGAACGCCGCATCACCTCGGTGCAGGACATCGCTGCGGCTGTCCCGGGCCTGAAGTTCGCCGAAAGCGGCGCTGGCACCCCGATCTACACCCTGCGCGGCATCGGTTTCAACGAAGAGAGTCTTGGCGTCTATCCTTCGGTCAGCGTCTATACTGATGAAGTCCCGCTGCCGTTTCCGGTGCTCACCCTGCGCTCGGCCTTCGATCTGGAGCGCGTCGAAGCGCTCAAGGGGCCGCAGGGTACGCTGTTCGGCCAGAACGCCACCGGTGGCGCGATCAACTACATCGCGGCCAAGCCGACCGACGCCTTCGCTTATGGCGCGGACATCAGCTATGGCCGGTTCAACGCGGTCCAGGGCAATGCCTTCATCAGCGCGCCGCTTGGCGAGAAGGCCGGCGTCAGGCTTGCAATCTCCGGCATGGACAGCGACGGCTGGCAGCGGAGCCTGACCCGCCCGAATGACCGCAATGGCGCGCAGAAGTATATCGCCGGCCGCCTCACCTTCACTGCCGAACCGGTAGAGACGCTTCGCCTTCGCGCCACGGTAACCGCTTGGCAGGACAAGAGCGAACCGCAGGCGGCGCAGCTCATTGCCGTGCGTGCGCAGAACCCGACAGCCGTGCAGCCGGGCGTCTTCGCCTCGCCCTTCGGCACCACCGATCCGCGCTCGGCGGACTGGACCACGGTTGCGAACTATGTGACCTTCACCAATGTGGCGACGGGTGACTTTTCGATCGCGCCGAAGCAGACTGGCGACCTTTCGCCGCGCAGCAATCGCAAGTTCATTCAGGGATCGCTGCGCGCAGACCTCGATATCGGCGACTTCGCCACGCTCACCTCGATCACTTCTTACCTCGATTTCGACCAGCACCTGTTCAGCGACAAGGACGGTACGGCACAGGCGGTCGCCAACATCGGCGATGGTCTGGCAAACATCCATTCGTTCAACCAGGAACTACGCCTTGCCAACCAGGGCAGCGGGCCGTTCCGCTGGGTCATCGGCGCGAACTACGAGAACAGCCGCACGTTCGAGGATCAGGGCCTGACTTTCGCCAACGGCTCGTCTTCAGCTCCGGGCACGCTATTCATCAACACCACCGGCAGCGAAGTGCTTCAGCGCATCCGCAACTATGCGTTCTTCGCCAACGGCGAGTATGACCTGACCGATACGCTCGCGCTGAAGATCGGTGGTCGCTACACCAATTCGCGCAACCGGGCAGAGCTCTGCTCCAAGGGCAATGGCGACGGGCTGGTTTCCACCCTGTTCAACATCATCGGCGGCCTTTCGGGCAATCCCTTTACCCCCATCGGCGTGAACGGCTGCTACGTGCTCAACGCTCAGGGCGTTCCGGGAGAGCGCCTGAAGGACACTCTGGCCGAAGACAACTTCTCGTGGCGCGCGGGCCTCGACTACAAGCCCAATTCCGACACGCTTTTCTTTGCGAACGTGTCGCGCGGCTACAAGGCAGGCAGCTTCCCGACCTTGGCCAGCGCCGACTACAAGGCTTACTTCCCGGTTACGCAGGAATCGGTCACTTCGTACGAAGCAGGTTTCAAGCTTTCAATGGCTGACCGCAAGGTGCAGTTCAACGGCGCTGCGTTCTACTACGACTACACCGACAAGCAGATTCGCGGCAAAGTCGTCGACCCGATCTTCGACGTGCTAGACGTGCTGATCAACGTACCCAAGTCGCGCGTTCTGGGTGCCGAAGCCGAACTGACCGTGCGCCCGATGCGCGGCCTGTCGATCGGCAGCTCGGTGACCTACCTTGAATCCAAGGTTCGCACCGATGGTGGTGCGCGCTTCGTCGGCCCGACGGCCTACGGCAACAGTTGCACGGTGAACGGCGCACCGGGGCCTTGCGACTTTACCGGCAGCGAACTTCCGTTCACGCCGAAATGGTCGTACAGCCTGAACCTCGACTATCGCCACGATGTGGGCGACGGCACGATCATCTTCGGCGCGGATCTGCGTGGCCAGTCGTCGTCCGTTTCGACGCTCAATGGCCGGAGCATCCAGTTCCGCAAGCTGGCCAACGACCGCAATGCGCCGAACATCGCCCAGCCGTTCGTGATCCCCGCCTATGCCACGATCGACGCCCGCCTCGGCTACGAGTTCGGCGGTGGCAACTACAAGATCATGGCCTGGGGCAAGAACGTCTTCAACAAGTACTACGTTACCAATGCCGCACACTACCTCGACACCACCGTCCGGTTCGTCGGCATGCCGGCCACCTACGGCGTGACCCTCAGCATCAAGAACTGAGCGGTACAGGGCAATGCACAGCGGGCGCCGGGGGAAGACTCCGGCGCCCGTTTCATTTGCGGCAACCTGCAAGTAATACAGGTGCTGCGGATGATCGCGGAGACAGACAAGCAATCGTGTAAGGTCTGACAATTGACCGAGGACATGGGGAGCGATACAGGGGTTACCTATGGCAAAACCAAACGAAACGGACCGGCCTGCCGCAAAAGGCGGTGCGATGCTTGAAGGACTGGGCCGCATCAAGGTGCCCAAGTCGAGCGATGTGCTGGCCGAAAGGCTCAAGCAGGAGATCCTGAGCGACGCCTATCATCCGGGCTCCATGCTCCCGACCGAGCGCGATCTGGTCAACGCCACCGGCCTCAGCCGCGGTTCGGTGCGCGAAGCGCTGCGCATTCTCGAGGCGCAGGGACTCGTCCACACCCGCGCCGGGCGCTACGGCGGAACCACGGTTTCGACGCCGAGCGATGATCATCTTGTCGGTCACATCAACCTCTATGCCCGCGGCCGCAGCCTCCCGCTCGGCTCGCTTGCCGAAGTGCGTCTTGCGCTGGAACCGATGGTGGCCGCACTTGCCGCGCAGCGCCGCACCGAAGAGGACCTCGACACCTTGCGGGCGATAGCCGAAAGGATCGAATTGGCCGCCGAGAACGATCTCGACGCATTCCTCGAGGAGAACGTGAACTGGCACGATGCGCTTGCCGTGGCGAGCCACAACGACCTGCTGCGCGCGCTCGCCATTTCTGTCAGCGGACTGATGTTCGAAGCCTCGCAACTCAAGGAGTTCGCCGAGGCCGACGTGCGCCAGCGCGTTTGCGTTGCGCACCGCAAGATCCTTGAAGCCATAGAAGCGGGCGATGCCGATCTGGCCAAGCGCCGCGTCGAGCGTGACGTTCAGGCCTATGGCCGCATTCTCGAGGCTGCCATGGCAGCGGCTGACGCGGAAGTCGTCGAACCGAGCTGACGGCTCCACTCCATTGGCCATTACAAAGCCGCGGCAGCCCTATACTGCCGCGGCTTTTTTTGCGCCAGATCGACTGCACGGCACCACCAGATGCCGATATTTCTTACGGTAGGACAATTGACATATTTGGACTAATTGATAGGTTGCGGGCAACAAGACTCAACGAGAGGAAGTCTGGAAACATGGCCGAGCAATCCCGTCCATCCGAAGTCGATGCCATTATCGTGGGAGCCGGCTTCTCCGGGCTCTACATGCTTCACCGCCTGCGCGGCGAGGGCTACACTACCCGCGTTTTCGACGCCGCAGGTGATGTGGGCGGCACGTGGTACTGGAACCGCTATCCCGGCGCGCGCTGCGATTCCGAAAGCCACTATTACTGCTATTCGTTCTCGGAAGAGATCCGCCGCGAATGGAAATGGAGCTGCCGTTATCCCGCCCAGCCAGAAATCCTTGAGTACCTGAACTTCGTTGCCGACCGGCTCGACCTGCGCAAGGACATCGAGTGCAACACCCGCGTGCTTTCGGGACACTACGACGAGAAGACCCACACCTGGCTGGTCGAAACGAGCAAGGGCGAGATTGTCCGAGCGCGTTACCTGATCACGGGGGTAGGCAACACATCGTCGCCTGCCCGTCCGGACCTACCGGGGCTCGATAGCTTCAAGGGCAAAGTCTATCACACTGCGCTCTGGCCGCACGAGAAGGTGGATTTCACCGGCCAGCGTGTCGCGCTGATCGGCACCGGATCGAGCGGCATCCAGAGCACGCCGCTGATCGCCGAGGAAGCCGCGCACCTCACCGTGTTCCAGCGCACGGCGAACTACAGCGTGCCGGCCCGCAACCACCCGCTGACCGATGAGATGCGCCGCGAGCAGCTCGAAAACTTCCCAGAAGACCGCAAGATCACGCTTGCCTCGCCCATCGGCATGACCATCGTGCCGCCGACGATTTCCGCGCTCGAAGTCTCTCCCGAGGAAGCCCGCGCCAAGATGGACGAACTCTGGAACATCGGCGGCTTCCGCTTCATGTTCGCCAGCTTCAACGACATCGTCACCGACATCAACGCCAATGCGGTGGTCGCCGGATACATCACCGAGAAGATCCGCGAGACGGTGAAGAACCCGGCCGCCGCCGAGGTGCTGTGCGAATTCAACCATCCCGTCGGCACGAAGCGTCCGCCGATCGACACCAACTATTACGAAACCTTCAACCGCGACAACGTCAGCATCGTCAGCCTGCGCAAGAACCCGATCAAGGAAGCGACTGCCGACGGCCTGACGATGTCGAACGGCGATCACCACAAGTTCGACGCCATCGTCTTTGCCACCGGCTTCGACACTGTGACCGGCTCGCTGATCAAGATGAACCTGCACGGTCGCGGAGGCCAGTCGCTGGCCGACAAGTGGCAGGATGGCCCGAGCGCCTATCTCGGCCTGGCAACAGCCGATTTCCCCAACCTGTTCATGATCACCGGCCCGGGCAGTCCGGCGATCCTCACCAACTTCCCGGTCTGCATCGAACAGAATGTGGACTGGATCACCGACGTCATGAACCACATGCGCGATACCGGCGCGGTCGAGTTCGAAGCATCGCTCGAAGCCGAAGCCGAGTGGGTCAAGCAGATCACCGAGGAAGCCGACCAGACGCTCTTCCCGACCGTCGACTCCTGGTACATGAACTCGAACCTGCCGGGAAAACCGCGCGTGTTCACCGCCTATCTGTCAGGCATGCCCTCCTACGCGGCGATCTGCGAGGATGTGGCGCGCAACGGCTACAAGGGCTTCGAACTGCGCGGCGAGGAACAGGTCGCAGCCGCCTGACACCTCACAGCCGACACAAAAGAGAGGGGGGCCAAAGTTCGCTTTGGCCCCCCTTCCTGTTGGCAAAAACCCGCAATCCCGCGCGGCACCGCCGCAGCGTGACCAGCCTCAGCTGATCACGCCACTCGCAGTCATCCTTTCGAAGTCCGCCTGAGGAACGCCGAGCTTGCCCGTTATGACGCGCTGGTTGTCCTCACCAGTCAGCGGACCGCGCGTGCCGGTGGCAACGGCAAGGCCCGAGACGGTCCACGGAGCGCGGAACAGGACCTCATCGCCCAGCCCCGGAATCTCGACACGATCTGCAAGACCTCGCGCCGCGATCTGTGCGTCGGTCCAGACCCCTTCGATATCGTTGACGGGCGATGCCGGGACACCTGCTCCACGCAGTTCGGCGACCAGGTCATCGCGCTCCCGGCTCGCGGTCCAGTCGGCGATCATGGCGTCGAGCGTCTCGGCATGGGCAAGGCGATCCGCAGCTTTTGCGAAGGCGGGATCCTGTGCCCATGGCTGGTCCGGTGCCAGCCGGACGAGGGACTTCCAGTCGGCGTCATCGCGCACCGCCAGCGACAGCCAGCTGTCGTCCCCGCTCGCAGGATAGATGCCGTGAGGCGCCATCGCCGGATGGGCATTGCCCGCCGGCAACGGCTGACGCCCCTCGACCTGCGCCTGCAGCACATAGGGCGTCAGCGTCGCGAGCAAGGCCTCGGTTTGCGACAGATCGATGTAGCAGCCCTGTCCGGTGGCTTCCCGGCGCGACAGTGCGGCAAACAGCGCCACGAGCGCATGCGCAGCGGCGTTGGGATCGCCAATGGCAAAGTTCAGCGCGCCGGTGGGCAACGAATCCGGATAGCCGACGAGTGATTCCAGCCCGACGAAGCTCGACATCGTCGGAGCATAAGTGCGCATGTCGGCAAGCGGTCCGAACTGTCCAGCGCCCGACATGGCGACCATGATCAGCTTTGGATTGAGCTTCGACAGCGTATCGAAGCCAATGCCCGAACGCTCGAGCGAGCCTGCCGACATGTTCTCGAGCACGATGTCGCTCGACGCAACAAGCTGCTTCAGGAGCGCAACGCCTTCAGGTTCCTTTAGGTTCAGCGTGATACCCGCCTTGCCCTTGTTGATCTGGTGGAACATCGGCGACATGTCGGTCGTGTCGCCTTCAAGCTTGACCCCGTCGCGGATGATGACGCCCGAGAGGCGCGAATTGTCGGGCCGCGCGCGATGCTCGACCTTGATCACCTCAGCCCCGAACTGAGCAAGGATGCTGCCAACCTGCGGGGCCGACCAGACCCAGCCCATGTCCAGCACCCTCAGGCCGCTCAGCGGACCGAATGAACCAAGCCGCTCCTTGCCACCGGTCTCGGCGAGCAAAGCATCGGCATGGCTGGTCTGTTGCGAAGTCCCCCGCTGGCTGGAGGTGCGGAATGGCAGACCAGGGCCGAGAAGCTTGCGGTTGTCGAGCGTCCATTCGCGCAGGAAGCCGCGCTCGGTGAGCTGCGACGTGGCGATCACGTCGGTCAGATCGCGCAAGGGGGCGATGGTCAGGCGGAAGCGGTCGGCGATCTCCTCGATCTCGGCCTTGGTCCGTTCGGCAAGCCAGGGCATGACCAGCGCATCGACTTCATCAGGATATTGCTGCCCCATCGCGCGCAGCTTCTGATAGCGCGGCTCCTGCGACCAGGCTGGCGTGCCCATGGCCTCGACGAAGCGCTGCCATTCGGCGCGCGTGCGGCCCGACAGGCAGACGGCGCCGTCCTTGCACGGGAGGATCACGAAAGGATAGGCCCCGCCCGAATCCGAGGCGCGCCGCCCTGCCCTTCGCCATGTCATGCCGTGATGGATGTAGAACCGGCAATTGACGCCGACATAGTGGGTCAGCACATCGTGCAGCGCGATGTCGACAATGCGCGCGCTCTTGCCATCAGGCCCGACAAGTCGCGCCATGAGTGAAGCGGCGGCGAGATGCGCGCCTGCCTGGCATTCGAGTACGCCCGGCGGAATGGCCAGTGGCGGTCGCCACGGTTCGCCCAGCGCCCATGCCACGCTGGACTGTGCCTGTGCATTGAGCGGAACGGCGGCGATGTCGGCCAGGGGTCCGGTCAGTCCGAACACCGAGGTTACGCCGAATACGGTTTCGGGCTGAGCCGCTGCAAGATCGTCCAGCGACCGGCCGCACATTTCGGCAAGCCATGCCGCATCGTCGGTGATGACGATGTCCGCAGATGCGATTGCCGCAGCGGCATCGGACACGTGGATCTCCGTCTTGCGGCTCGCGTAGTAGGCGAGCGCCATGCAGATCGGATCGGAGCCCTCGGGCGCTGTGCCAATGCGCACCACCTCTGCCCCCATTTCGCGCAGCAGCCACCCGCAATAGGCCCCGCCGATGCCCCGGCTCGCCTCCACGACTTTGAGCGGCGCGTGCGTGGCAACGGTCATCATGCTGTCTCCTGAACGCCCGAGGCAGTGACTGCCGCACCGTCGTCAATCAAGGTATCGATCTTGGATTGGTCGAAGCCGCATTCACGCAGCACTTCGACCGTGTGTTCGCCCAAACGAGGCGCGCGTCGCACCCACGGCACAGGGCTGCCATCCGCCATCCACGGCAGGCGCACGTGGGGCACGCCATCGAGTTCGGCAAACGTCTGGCGCTCGGCAGCGGCAGTGGTGTTGACGGACTGCTCGAGACCCGAGACCGGCGTCACCGGGACGCCTGCTGCATGCAGCCGTTCGACCCAGACCGCTGCATCGTCGCCCGCAAGCGCTGCAGTCATCTCCACCGTCAGCGCGGCATTGTTGCTGCTGCGATCGGCGACGGTGCGGAAGCGCGGATCGTCCACGAGGTGCGTCAGAGAAAGTACCTTGGCGACGCGTTCCCACAGGCGCTGGTTCGGCGCAGCAATCATCAGGTCGCCGTCGCGGGCGCGATAGACTTCGTAAGGCGAAGCGATCGGATTGCCCGATCCGGCCCGGCGCGGCCTCTGACCCGAGACTTTGGCAGCGGTGGCCTGATAGGCGACAAGGCTGAAGGCGGTATCAACCAGCGCGGTCTCCATCGCCTTCACCTGCTGGCCCTTCTGCCGCGCGAGCATCGCGGCAAGCACGCCCATCGCGATCCATTGGCCGGTACCGAGATCGATCACCGAAGGCGCGCAACGCACCGGTGGCGCGCCGTCATGGCCGTTCATCTGCATGATGCCGGTGAAGGCCTGCACCAGCGGATCGTAACCCGGCAGTTCGCGCCCGGTCGGACCGTCGCCAAAGGCATTGAGCGCATAGTAGAGGATATCGGGATTTACCGCGCGGACCGCTTCCTCGCCGATGCCGATACGGTCCGCAACGCCGGGGCGCATGCTCTGCAGCAGGACGTCGCATCCCGCTGCAAGTGCCAGTGCCGCCTCGCGTCCTGCTCCGGTCGTGAGGTTGAGCACGATGCCGCGCTTGCCCGCGTTCATGTGGCGATGAACCACGCTCGCCCCCTCGATCTCCGGCGCCCAAGCGCGGGCGTCGTCGCCCGATGGCGCTTCCACCTTGATCACGTCGGCGCCGAGTTGCGCGAGGATCATCGTGGCATAGGGGCCCGCCATGTTCGTCGAGAAATCCACGATCCGTACGCCCGCCAGCGGCGCAAACGGAGCGTGGTTGTGCCCTGTCCCGGACGTGTTTGGATTTACCATCAGACCCTCTAGCCATTTTGAATATTCTAAAGTAGGACCATAGAACGAAGTGGTCAAGCGCTGCAATGGTGAGAGGCGAAGATGCAAGCGAGTGAAGTGTCAGATCCGGCGCTCCGGCAAGGCGCAGTCCGCAATGCGGAATGGACGTTCGCAAGCGTCTGGGAAGCCGTGGCTGATGCGCTTCCTGACCGCATTGCCCTCTCGCATGCCGACAAGCGAATCACGTGGGCCGAACTGGACCGCCGCGCCGATGGCGTTGCCGCAGCCCTGCTGGCAGCGGGCCTGCAGCGGCAGGACAAGGTCGCGCTCTACCTGCACAATTCACCCGCCTACATGGAAGGCGCTTTTGCGGCGCTGAAGGTCTCGCTGGTGCCGGTGAACACCAATTACCGCTATACCGGCGAGGAACTCGTCCAGCTCTGGACCGATGCCGATGCGGCTGCGGTAATCTTCCACGGCGCTTTCCTCGATCAGGCCGAGGCCCTGCGCAGTCGCTGTCCCACGGTGAAGGCGTGGCTCTTCGTCGACGACGGAACGGCACAGTGTCCCGACTGGGCGATCTCCTATGAAAACGCAGCCCATAGCGAGGCCGAGCGGCACATCGGCAGTGCCGACCGGTCGGGCGACGATCAGGTGATGATCTATACCGGCGGCACGACCGGCCTGCCGCGCGGGGTCATGTGGCGACAGCACGATTTCTACCTCGCCTCCAACACCACCCGCGACCCGGAGATTGCCGACTACGGCCATGTGCGCGCGCGACTGGAGGGTGCAAAGTCCACTGTCGGGCTGCCGGCCGCGCCCCTGATGCACGGCACCGGCTTCGTCTTTGCGGCCACGATCCTCAATCGCGGCGGCACCGTGGTTACCCTGCCCGGCACCTCGTTTGACGTCGAAGCACTCCTGAACGCGATGACGGATCAAGGGGTCACCGACCTGTGCATCGTCGGCGATGCCTTCTGCCGCCCGATGGTCGACGCGCTCGACAATGCGCCCGAGCGCTGGAACCTCAAGGCGCTGCGCGTGGTCTCCTCATCGGGCATGGCGTGGAGCGCAGGGGTGAAGGAACGCCTTCTCGTCCACGCCCCCGACGCCTTGCTGATCGATTTCCTCAACGCAAGCGAGGCAAGCGGCATGGGCCGTGCGCTGACATCCAACCGCCGCAAGGACGGCCCGGCGCGCTTCGAGCTGGGGCGCAACGCCTGCGTGATCGGCGATGATGGCAAGCCGCTCGCACCCGGCGATCCGGTGCAGGGGCGGCTCGCCGTACGCGGACACATTCCGCTCGGCTACTACAAGGACCCGGTCAAGACAGCGGCGACCTTCCCGGTGATCGACGGTATCCGATACTCGGTGCCGGGCGATCTTGCCAGGGTTGAGGCGGACGGAACGATCACGCTGCTCGGACGCGGTTCGACAAGCATCAATACCGGCGGAGAGAAGGTCTTTCCCGAGGAAGTCGAGGATGCCATCGTCTCGTTCCCCGGCATTGCCGATGCCTTGGTCGTCGGCGTGCCGAATGAAAGGTTCGGCCAGATGGTCACGGCAGCGGTTGAGACCAGCGACGGCACGCATGTCGACGAGGCGGCCCTGCTCGCGCACCTGCGCGGCAAGCTCGCCGGACACAAGATACCCCGGGCCATCATGCCAGTCGCCTCGATCGGCCGTGGTCCGAATGGCAAGGCCGACAGACCGGGCGTGACCGAGCGCATGATCGCGTGGCTCGAACAGCTTTCAACGGAGAAGCAAGCATGACCGAAACCGCACCGCATGTGCTCTACGAGAAGCGGGACGGCATTGCCCGCATCACGCTCAATCGGCCGGACAAGCGCAATGCGTTCTCGCCAGAGATGCTCGTGCGCTTGTGCGACATCTGGAAGGACGTGGCCGAAGACCGCGAGATCCGTGTCGCGCTCGTCACCGGCGCGGGAGACCAGGCCTTTTCGTCGGGCGGCGACCTTGGCAGCGTGATCCCGCTGATGATGCGCACGCGCCAGCCGGTCGGCGAATGGGAAGAGCGATTCTCGCAGGACCGCAAGCAGCTCTACAGGGCGATCCTGCGTGGCGCGAACTTCTTCAAGCCGGTGGTTGCGGCGATCAATGGCCATGCGCTGGCAGGCGGGGCCGAGTTCGTGCTGGCGACCGACATCCGCGTGATGTCGGAAACGGCAACGATCGGGGTAACCGAGGTGCGCCGTGGCTTGATCGCAGGCGGCGGCTCCCTGGTCCGGCTGGCCAGACAGGTGCCGTGGGCCATGGCGATGGAGCTTGCCCTTGTCGGCGAAGCGGTGACTGCGCAGCAGGCGATGGCGATGGGCCTCGTCAACCGCGTCGTCCCACCTGATCAGGTTCTGGCCGTGGCAGAGGACCTTGCCCGCCGCATCAGCCTCGGCGCGCCGATGGCGCTCGCCAAGACCAAGGAAGCCATTGTGCGCTCCAACGGCCTGCCCTTCGACGAAGCCTTCGCGATCGAGGCGCAGTGCACCAAGGACAACGCAGCCACGGCAGATGCCAAGGAGGGCCCCCGCGCCTTCATGGAAAAGCGCCCTCCGGTCTACACCGGGCGCTGACCGTAACTGGACACAGGCAAAAGAGAGAGGATACGAACGATGCGCGGAGTGGTCTTCACCGGCGACAGCACCCTTGAACTCATCGAATTCCCCGACCCGACCCCCGGCCCGCGCGATGTCGTGCTGGAAATCAAGGCCTCGGGCATGTGCGGCAGTGATCTCAAGCTCTATCGCCCGCCCGCAGGGGCCGCCTTCAAGGCATTGGGCCTCATGGACAGCGGCGAGCCGGTCATCGCCGGACACGAGCCTTGCGGCGTGATCGCGGCGGTCGGCAAGGACGTCGATCCGCGCATCGCCAAGGTCGGCGACCGGGTCACGCTGCACCATTACCAGGGCTGCATGACCTGCCCCGAATGCCGCAGCGGCTGGACCCAGATGTGCGACCGCACCGCCGTGATCTACGGTGTCACAGGCCATGGCGGCCACGCGCCCTACATGCGCGCTGCGGTGGAAACCGTGTTCGCGCTGCCAGAGGAAGTCTCGTTTTCGACCGGTGCTGCGGTCAGCTGCGGCACCGGCACGGCGTACGGTGCGCTGCTCCGGCTCGATCTCTCGGCGCGCGACACCATCGTGATCGTCGGGCAAGGACCGGTCGGCCTTTCCGCCACCCAGTTCGCCGCCGCCATGGGTGCGCGCGTCATCGCGGTCGACGTGAGTTCCGAGCGCGCTGCCGCGGCCATGGCTTTCGGTGCACAGCATGCCATCGACGCCAGCGCCGAAGACCCGGTCGATGCGATCATGGCGCTCACCGGCGGCAAGGGCGCGAACAAGGTGCTCGACACCTCGGGCTCGCCTGTCGGTCGGCTTGCGGCGGTGCGTTGCGCCTCGCGCTGGGGCACGGTCTGCCTCGTCGGCGAAGGTGGCGAGATGACGCTAAACGTCAGCATCGACGTGATCCGCAAGCAGCTGACCATCGTCGGTTCGTGGACAGTGAACAGCGCCAAGCTGGCAGATTGCATCCGCTTCATCGCCGATCACGGCATCGAGGTGGACAAGCTCTTCACCGACCGCTGGGCACTCGACCAGGCAGAAGAAGCCTACAAGGCATTCGACAAGCAGGCCGCCGGCAAGGGCGTCTTCCTCAACTGACAAAAAGAGGCCCGGCGGTTCACCCCCTCCGGGCCTTCAGTATGAAGAGAGGTTTTGCAGGGCCTCAGCCCAGATTCATCCAGACGGTCTTGTTATAGAGATATTCCTCCACGTGGCGGCGGCCGCCCTTCATGCCATAGCCGCTCATGCGATAGCCTTCGGACTGCACCGTCGGCTCGGTCGTGCCGTAGCAGTTTACCCACATCATCCCGGCGCGGACATCGCGCGCCACGCGGTGCGCCGTGCCGACGTCGCGCGTCCAGACCGCACCGCCAAGGCCATACTGCGTATCGTTGGCAAGGCGGACCACTTCATCCTCGCTGTCGAAAGCGATGACCGAGGCGACCGGGCCGAAGATCTCTTCCTGCGCGGTGCGCATGTCGTTGCGCATGCCGGCCAGAACCGTGGGCGGCACGAAGAACCCGTCAGCCAGCTCTCCCCCGAGCCTCTCGCCGCCAGCGGCCACTTGCGCGCCCTCCGACCTTGCGAGGTCGAAATAGCCCGACACGTTGGTCAGCTGCTTTCTTGAGACGAGAGGACCAAGCTGCGTCTGCGGATCGAGCGTGTCGCCCACGCGGATCGTCTTGCTGAAGGCAGCAAGCCGTTCGACGAATTCATCGTAGATCGGGCGTTGCACGAAGATACGTGTGCCCGCGTAGCAGATTTGCCCGCTGTTGTTGAAACAGCCCATGCCCGCACCCGGCACCGCGCGGTCCAGATCAGCGTCGGCAAAGACGATATCGGGCGACTTGCCCCCGAGCTCGACCGCCACCCGCTTCATGTTCCCGGCCGAGGCTTCGATGATGCGGCGGCCGGTGACGGTCGAGCCGGTGAAGGCGATCTTGTCGACGTCCGGATGCGCGGCCAGCCGTGCCCCGGCGATCGATCCCATGCCGGTCACGACGTTGATCACGCCATCGGGCAGCCCCGCTTCCTGCATGATCTCGGCAAAGCGCAGCACGCCCAGGGACGCGTCCTCGGCCGGCTTGAGCACCAGCGTGCAGCCTGTGGCGAGCGTCGGGCAGATGCTCCAAAGTTGCGAGATCAGCGGCCCGTTCCACGGGATGATCCCGCCGACGACGCCGATCGGCGCGCGCAGGGTGAAGCTGAACATGTCACCGGGGAAGCTGTTGTGCGGCGTCTCGCCCGCGAGTGCCACAGCCTGCCCACCATAGAAGCGCAGAGCCTGGACGATCCAGCGCTTGTAGGTGCTTGTGCGCGCAATCGGCGCGCCCATGTCGAGCGTTTCGAGCACGCACAGTTCGTCGAAATGCTTCTCGACCGCATCGGCAATGGCCAGCATCAGCGCCTGCCGGTCAAACGGCTTGAACTTGCTCCAAGGCCCTTCGAAAGCCGCGCGCGCAGCAGCAACGGCGCGGTCGACGTCTTCTGCGCCGCCCTCCGCCAACTGGGCGATGACCTGTCCCGTGGCCGGATTGACGCTGTCGAAGGTGCGACCCGACAGGGCGTCGACCCACTGGCCGCCAATGAGCATGCGCTTGGGGCGACCATCGAGAAAGGGATGTTGCGTGCCGGTCATGCGAAAATCATCTCCGCTTTGACGATCTCGTTCGCCTTGGTGACTTCAGCCCCCACCTGCACGTGACAGGACGGGCAGGCAAAGCGGCGCAGGACGATGGGTTCATCACAGAAGTGCGCCGGATCGACGTTGGAGGGAATGACCGTCGCGGGGGTCTCCTCCATCAGCGCCGCCGCCTTGTAGTCGCCGCCATGGCCGCAATAACGGTGTCCGCAGCGGTCGCAGGCCAGCACGCGCTCGCCGTCCTGATCGACCGAGGCGATATAGGCGTGAACGCGGCGAGGTGGCTCTCCGGTCGCAGGTGTGAACGGCGAGGCATCGTTGATGCCCGACGCCTTCCATCCGGCACGGGCACCGCGCAGCTTGCCACGGAGCGCTTCGGTACCAGCCGCATCCACTTCGCCGTCAGCCGTGAGTGCCACGCCGTAGATGTCAGTTGCCGAACCCAGCGACGTGTAGCCGAGCGCAACATCGCGCGCGACCAGCGCCGGATCACGCTCGAGTGGATCGCCATAGCCGCCACCACCGCCGGTGCGGATCTCCATGACGTCGCCATTATCTAGCGGCGCACCATTCGACTTCGCCCGCAGCGGCACCACCTGATCGGCCTTGAGATCGTAGATGCTCGCAGGAACCGAACCCGCCTGCACGCGCTCGAGCAGATCGGTGCCGTAATACACCAGATAGTGCCCCGCAGGTGCGGGCAGACCGCCAAACAGGCCGCCGCAGTTCTGCGCCGAGATGCACTGGCCGCCCGAGTTGGTAACGACCGTCATCGACGCCGCGCGATAGGGCGTGATCGCTGAGCGCATGCCGTTGCCGCCGCGCCACTCGCCTGGCCCCCCGCCGTCCGCATCTTCCTTGCGGTAAAGGAACAGCAACGGGAACCACTGCTCGATCTGCTCGACATTGAGCACCATCGACAACGGGCTGAACGTCGGACCGCTCGAATCCACACCGTCGCCAAACGAGCGCGCGCCCGATCCGCAGCCGAACGAGTCGAGGATCGCCTGACCGAAGTACTTGCCGCGATCGTCATGGCCGATCAGCACAGGCAGCATGAAGTCGCCGCACGGCGCAACAAGATCAGAGCGCAAGTCGTCGCTGCAGGCCATCATGCGCGAGAGGATCGACTGGACCGCGTTCATCATCGGGATGGTCTGGAGAATGCCGCCGCTGACCGCCGTCGGGTAGTCGCAGCACATCAGCAGGCCTGGCGTTAGGTCATAGTCGATCTGCCGCTCGCACCCGCCATAGGCGAAGAGCTGCGAATAGAGCATCGACACCGAAATGATGCCGGTGATGCTGCCCGAGAACGAAGTGAAGGGAATGCCGTTGGTGCCCGGCGTCTGGGCATCGGTGCCGACATTGTTGATCGTGATGCGATCACCCTTCTTCGTTACCGTCAGCTGCGTGCGCTGGGTGGTGCGCTGGCCGGGCAGGGCTTCATCGAGATAACGGATCTCGGTCCAAGTCCCGTCCGGCACCTTGAGCAGGGTCTGGCGGAAGCTTTCCTGCGCCTGATCAAGCATCCGGCGCATTGCCGCCTTGACGGTCTTTGCGCCATAACGCTTGCACAGTCCGATGATCTGGTCACGCGCCAGCACGACGCCCGCGATCTGCGCGCGCAGGTCGAGCGCTACGAGATCGGGCATGCGCGACTGGCGCAGGTAGAGCGCTTCCATCTCGGGACGGATCTCGTCCTTCTCGACCATCTTGAACGGCGTCAGCACGACCGGGTCGGCATAGACGTCCTCGGCGTTCTGAGGCCAGCCGCCCGGCACGATGCCGCCGAGATCGTACTGGTGACCCGCGTTCGCCACCCAGCCGAAGAGCTGGCCTTCGAAGAAAATTGGCGCGGTGAACATCACGTCCATCTGGTGGCACGCGGCAATCCACGGATCGTTGCAGCACCAGATGTCGCCCTCGGCGATGCCCGGTTTACCGCTATGCGTTTCGAGAATGTAGCGGATTCCGAGCGGCGCGCCTGCATTGAGGAACTGCACGTAGGGCGCGTTGACCACGACCTCGGCGTCTTCGGTCAGGATCGACATGTTGAAATCGAGCGAGGCGAGCAGGGGCGATCCCGAAATGCGGGTGATCGTGTCGCCGTGGGCTAGGTTGATCGTCCACAGCTTCTGCCGGATCACCTCGAAGGTAACCGGATCGAGGTCCTCGTCATAATCGGTGTGCAACTGGAGGTTCGGCGAAATGCGCGTCGTCCAGTCCGGCTTGGGCCGGTAGCTGTGCGTGCGCCCGTTCCAGTCGATCTGCGCTTGTTCGGTCTGCATTAAAACTCTCCTCAGGCGCTGGCGTGGAGATCGATGACGACGCTGCCGGTCGGATCGACGCTGGCGGTGCAGCCATGCGGCACGACGACAGTCGTATCGGGGAATTCGATAATCGCAGGCCCCTGCGCCTTGAACCCGATACCGAGCCGCGCGCCGTCATAGACTGCGGAGGATTCGGGCTTGCCGCCGCGTCCGTACCAGATCACGTCGCGAGGCTTCTTCGCAGCATCGCCCGTGGTATCCCCGCCCTGCTGGACGAGATCGCCGAGACGCAAGCCGGAAAGCTTGGCCGTCCCGTGAACCTGAAGACTGGTCAGGCCGAAGCCGACGCCAGCAAAGCCGCTGCCCTTGCCGTAGAGGCGCTCGTATTCGGTCTCGAACGTGGCGACCAGCCGCTCGACAGTGGCCGCATCGTACGTGCCGCTTTCGGCAGGCACCGCCACCTGGTTGATCTGCAACTGGTAGCGCATTTCGGCGAAGCGATGGAACTCCACTGCCTCTGCGGGAACGCCCTGCTTGGCCAGCTTGGCAGCAACGCGCTCTTCCAGCGCGGGCCAGCGTGCGTTGATCTCTTCAGGATCGAATGGGCTCGAAAGGCTCATAGCGGTCTGTTCGGTCACCAGCGCTTCCGATGCGGAAATGCCGAAGGCGGACCAGCCTGCCGCAAGGTTGCTCATCGGGATGACGACGGAGCGGGCACCCAGTTCGCGCGCGATGGCCGCGCTGTGCAAGCCGCCGCCGCCGCCGAAGCCATAGAGCGAGAATTCGCGCGGATCATGGCCCTGCTGCGTCAGGGTAAGCCAGATCGCGTCTGCCATCTGACTGTCGATGATCTGGAGCGCGGCCGCTGCGGTCTGCTTGCCGTCGAGCCCAAGCGGAGCGCCGATGCGCGCCAGCGCCGCTTCTGCCGCCGCGACATCGAGCGTTATCTTGCCGCCGAAGAAGTAGGCCGGATCGTAGTAGCCAAGCACCACCGCCGCATCGGTGACGGTCGGTTCGGTACCGCCGCGCCCGAAGCAGACCGGCCCCGGCCGCGCGCCTGCGCTGTGCGGGCCGACCTTGAGAACCGATCCTTCCGTGCGGATGATACTGCCGCCACCTGCGCCCACCGAGCGGACATCGAGCGTCGGCACGAAGTACTCGTACTGGCCGTAGCTGGCAGTAGGACGCCGGACCGGCACGCCGTCATAGATTGTGCCGATATCGAGCGTGGTGCCGCCGACGTCTGCCGTGATCACGTTGCGCCCGCCTCCGACTTCGGCCGCCTTGGCAAGGCTCGCCGCGCCGATCAGGCCTGCGACCGGGCCCGACCCCACTGTCAGCACCGGCACTTCACGCGCGTGGTCGGCATCGATCAGGCCGCCCGTGCACGACATGATCTGCAGCGAGCCGGTATAGCCGTTCTTGTCGAGATCGACTTCGAGCGCTTCGAGATAGTTCCGCATCGGCGGGCCGATCAGCGAATTGACGATCGTGGCGATCGTGCGCTCGTACTCGCCCACGCGGGGGCTGACTTCCGATGAGATCGAGACAAACATGCCAGGCGCGATCTCGTGCACCAGTTCGCGCAGGCGCTTTTCGTGGGTGTCATTGACCGAGGACCACAGCAGCGAAATGGCGATGGCCTCTACGCCCTGATCGACGATGCGCCGGATGGATTCGCGGGCGGTGTCCTCGTTCAGCGCGGCAAAGACCTTGCCGTCGAACGTGATCCGCTCGTCGATCCCCTCGCACAGTGACTTCGGGACCAGCGGAGCAGGCTTGGTCTGCTTGGCAACGTGGGCGATTTCGATTGCGGGCTGGTATTTGAGCCGGTTGCCGGCCTTCATGATGAACACGGTATCGGTATGGCCCCGGCTCGCCAGCAGACCGACCTTCGCCGTCTTGTGCTCGACCAGCGCGTTCGTGCCGACGGTACAGCCGTGATAGACCTGTGCGTTGGCCAGCATGTCCTCCAGCGACACGCCGTGCATGTCGGCAGCGGCGCGCAACGAGCCGATGAAGCCGGTCTGGAAGTCCGGCGGGGTCGACGACGACTTGCCGATCCTGACGACGGGCGGAGACCCGTCGTCGAGGGTCTTCAACGCGACGCAGTCGGTGAATGTGCCGCCAATATCGACACCCACAATGAATCGCACGCTACACTCTCCCGGCACATAAAGTTTATTGGTCTAATAATTAGACTTTGCGTTGTGAGGGCTGTCCTGTCAAGCCCGTTGCGTCAGGCGACAACCGCATTGAGGGCACCATCGACGACCATCACCGCACCGTTGACGAATGACCCGGCATCGCTCGCCAGCAGGATCACCGGCCCGACGAGTTCCTCGAGTTCGCCCAGACGTCTGGCAGGCATCCGGCGGATGTAGTCCTGCCCGGCGGGTGACTCGAAGTAGTCGGCATTGAGTTCGGTCCTGAACCAGCCGGGTGCCAGCGTGTTGACGCGGATCCCGTGCTTCATCAGGTCGACACTCATCGCCCGGGTAAGCTGGATCGTCGCGCCCTTGGACGCGCAGTAGGCGGTCTGCCCCGGTTGCACGGCAAGGCCAAGCACCGACGAGACATTGACAATGCTGCCGCCCTTCCCCGCCGCGATCAGCCGCCGCGCGCCTTCCTGCGCCACGTCCCAAACGCCCTTGAAATTGGTGTTCATCACGAAGTCGCGCGCCGCGTCATCCATCTTCATGAAGTTGGCAGGCGAACTGGTCCCTGCATTATTGACGATCACGTCGATCGTCCCGAAAGCCGCTTCGGCCTCATCGAAGGCGGCGATCACGCTGGCCTTGTCGGTCACGTCCATCGCCACGGCTGTGGCAGCGCCACCCGATGCCACGATCTCGGCGGCCAGCTCGGCAACCCTATCCTTGCGCCGCGCTGCACAGACCACCCGTGCCCCCGCCTCGGCAAGCCCCTTGGCGAGCGCATGGCCGATACCGCTCGAAGCGCCGGTGACGAGTGCGGTCCGTCCGGCCAGAGAAAACTTGTCCAGCACCATGTGCGGCACTCCCTTGATTGTCAGTGGGATGGGGGCTCCGGCGCAAGGCCGGGGAATGTCCTGAGCATCAGCGCCACCGCGCTTGCCGGAGCGAGGTCACCCGATTGCACGCGCGCGCAGATCGCCTCGACCTCCGGCCCTGCCAGATCGCGCACGAACTGACCCGCCAATGTGGAAGCCAGCACGCCTAGCATGCGCTGCGTGCGGAAGGTGCGGTTTGGCAGCGTGGCGTTTGCTGGTGTCCGGCTCTCGATTGCGGTGGCCAATTCCGCCACGCCTTCGCCGCTTGTCGAGGACGTTCGCATCACCGACCGCTCGCGAGGATCGGCAGAGCAGTGCAGCATGACTTCGAGCTGCCGTGCCGTCTCCTCGGCCCCCGGCAGGTCCGCCTTGTTGACCACAAGGATGTCCGCGATCTCGAGAATGCCCGCCTTGATCGCCTGCATCTCGTCACCCAGGCCCGGCGGGCAGATCACCAGCTTGAGGTGGGCAAGGTCGGCGATGCCGATCTCGGACTGACCGGTGCCGACCGTCTCGATGATCACCACATCCATCCCGGCCGCGTCGAGCACGTCGACCACGGTGCTGGTCATCCGCGTCAGGCCGCCGAGGTGCCCCTTGGTCGCAAGCGAGCGGATGAACACATTAGGATTGCGACTGTGCGTGGCCATGCGCACGCGGTCACCCAGCAGCGCGCCGCCGCTGAAGGGACTGGTCGGATCCACCGCGACGACCGCGACCTTGCGGCCACGCCCCGTCAGCTCGGTAATCAGCGCGCTGATCAGGCTCGACTTGCCCGCGCCCGGCGGGCCGGTCACACCGACGACCTGCGCGCGGCCGAGGTGCGGCTGGATCAGCCGGACGATGTCTGCCGCTGCCGCAGACTCGTTCTCCACCGCCGAAATCGCCCGCGAAATGGCGATCGGCTCGCCTTCGAGCAGGTCGTCATGAAGCGGCATCGTGTGCGCCGTCCTCAGGCCTGACGGACGGACTGGTATTCGGCCGCAAGGCTGAAAAAGGTTTCGACCACGTCGGCCATCTTGGCGCCGCCCCGGAAGATCGACTTCACGCCCGCCTGTTCCAGCGGCTCGACATCGAACGGTCGGATGGTGCCGCCGATAACCACGGGAATGTCGGCCACGCCCTGATCGCGCATGATCTGCATGATCTTCTCGGTGGTCTGGACCTGCCCGCCCGACATGAAGCTGATGCCGATCACATCGACGTCTTCCTGAATGGCCGTGTTCACCACGTCCTCGGGCGTCTCGTAGTCGATCAGGATCACTTCCATCGCTGCGTCGCGCAGCGCCATGGCGATGGTGGCGATGGCGCGGTCGTGGCTGTCAATGAAGCTCTTGGTCAGCAGCACGCGCGGCGTGACCGTGGCGAAAGGGGCAGGGGCAGTCATGGCATTGTCCTTGTTCACTTGTTGCGACCGAAGACCGAGAACAGCACCTGCTGCATCTCGCCCAGCGTTGCATCGGCACTCGCCGCATCGACCAGCGCGGCCATGACCGATCCGATCTCGAGACCGTCCTTCACCGCAAGGCAAGCCTCGCGCAGGCGATTGATCGCGGCGACGCACTTGGCATGGTCACGCTGCGCCTTGTGGCGCGCGAGGTCCTCCATAGCGAGGCGCGCGGCCTCCGGATCGGGCTGGAAGACCTTGGTCATGTCGGGCTCTTCGGTGACGTACTTGTTCACGCCGACCATGACCCGGATCCCGTCTTCCACCTCCTTGCGCCACTTGAACGCCGAGGCCGAGACCTGCTGCTTGATCCAGCCGGATTCGATGCAGGCGACCAGACCGCCCCGCGCATCGATGTCGGCGATGATCTCGTAGACCTTCTCCTCGATCTGGTTGGTCAGGCTCTCGACGTAGAACGAGCCACCCAACGGATCGGACACGTCGGTCACGCCGATCTCCTCGGCGATGATCTGGCTGGTGCGCAGGGAGAGCGTGACCGCTTCCTCGGTCGGCAGGCCAAGCGCCTCGTCATAGGCGTTGATGGTCATGCTGTTGACGCCTGAAAGCACCGCCGAAAGCGCGCCATAGGCATTGCGCACAAGGTTGTTCAGCGGCTGCTGCACGGTCAGCAGCGATCCTGCCGTCTGGGCGTGGATGCGCGCCTGCATCGAGGCGCTCTTGCGGCAACCGAAACGCTCCTTGTTGACCTTGGCATAGACGCGGCGCAGCGCGCGGGTCTTGGCAATGTCCTCGAAGAAGTTCTCGCCAAAGCGCATGTGGAAGCCGAAGCGCGGAACAACATCGTCCGGATCGATCCCCAGCCGCACGCATTCCTCGTTCACCGCGATGATCGCGGCGATCGAATAGGCCACGGCCTGCACGTTGTCGGCGCCGGCCTCGCAGATGTTGTGTTCGCTGATCGTCAGCGTGTTCCACAGCGGCACATGGACGCTGCAGTATTTGGCGATGTCGGCGATCAGGCGGTAGCTGCCCTTGGGCGAGAAGTTGACCCCGCCACTGTGGCCGAAAAAGTCCCAGATATAGTTGGTGATGTTCCCGCCCAGTTTGTCGAGCGCGAAGCCCATGCGCTGCGCGGCGGCAAGATAGAGCGCCAGCATCGGCGGCGAGCCCGCGTTGCAGACCATCGACAGCGTCGTGCGCTCGAGGTCCTTGCCCGCCATCAGCACTTCGTAGTCGCTGGCCTTGCAGATCGAGACGCCGCAGTCCCCGATCGAGCCCTGCACCGCCTCGTAGTCCGGGTCGTAGCCCATCGAGGTCGGCATATCGAAGATGATGTTGTAGGCTTCTCGCCCGAAGTAGCCCTTGACCCCGCCTTCCTCCTTGAGAAGGTCCATTCGCGTGCGGGTCTGTGCAGGTGTGCCGAAGCCGATGATCTGCAGGTCCATCCACGGCTGGTACTGGTAATGGATCGGATAGATGCCGCGCGTGTAGGGATATTGCCCCGGCATCGGCGCATCGACGAGTTCGCCGCTGGACAGGTCGCCCGAGTGATAGACAGGACGCACTTGCGTGCCCGACCGGTTTTGCGAAACGAAGGTCTGCTCGCCATAGCGCTTCTGCAGCGTTTGCAGCCACGCTGCGTAGTGGGTGCCAGTGCTGCTGGCGTGGGTATCTGTCATCGGAAGCTGTCCTTCCTGAAAATGCCTGGGTGTTTTCCGGGTCGACAGGTTCGACCCCTGGAGTTGGATCAGGAGGGCAAGGCCTCGGCGTTCTCGCGGCGCAGTTCCATGTCGGGTTCAAGCCCCGAGGCCAGCCAGTCCTTGAGCACTTGCATGTACTCGAACGGGCCACCGCCATAGTTGCTGAGCCAGATCGAATCCCGCTCGTTGTGCCCCTCGTTGTTGTAGTAGCCGGGGGTGCATTCGCGCAGGAACGTGGTGTCCTCCACGGCCTTGCTCCGCAGCACGTCGAGCCAGCGCGCCTCGGCCTCGCTGGTCACCTCGAAGGTTGTCACATCCGCTTCCTTGCAACGCCGGACGATGGCGGCATAGTGCTCGGCCTGACGGCGGTTCATGAACGTGATGTTCCAGGTGATCCCCGCCTGTTTGAGACCGCTGATGACACCCATGTTCGGGAAGTTGCGGGTGAACATGCCGTGCAGCGTGTGCCGCCCGTCCTTCCAGTTCTCGCTCAGCGTCACGCCGCCTCGGCCGTGCATGTCAAAACCCGCAGTGCGATCAGGGGGCGAAGCGACCTCGAAACCCGAGGCGAAGATGATGCAATCGACCTCATATTCGACGCCGTCGAAGACGATCCCCTTCTCGGTGATGCGATCAAGGCTGCGACCGAGCGTGTCGATCAGCGTCACGTTGGGGCGGTTGAAGGTCTCGAAGTAGCCATCGACGAACAGCGGCCGCTTGCACATCCAGTTGTACCACGGCTTCAGTGCTTCGGCAGTCTTCGGGTCCTTGACGATGCTGTCGATGCGCGCGCGCATCTCGTTCATCTTCTCGAAGTCGGCAATCTGGCGGCGACGGGCCATTTCCTCGGGGCCCTCGCTCTGCGCCGAAAACATCGCGTCAGTCATGCGAGCCCAGTTGCGGGTCCAGCCATCGCCGATCAGGTCTTCGTTCTGCGGGATCGAATTGACGAAGCCCTCGAAGTTGAGCGCACGCCGCTCCCACCAGCCGGGCTGCTGGCTGTTCCACCAGTCGGGATCGGTCGGCGCGTTCTCGCGCGCGTCCACCGCCGCAGGCGTGCGCTGCACGACATAGAGGTGACCTGCCGAAGCGCCGAGGTGCGGGATCGCCTGCACCGCACTCGCGCCCGTGCCGATGATCGCCACGCGCTTGTCAGCCAGCCCGGTGAGCCCTCCGGCATTACTGCCGCCGGTATAGCCGTAGTCCCATCGCGCAGTATGGAATACATGGCCCTTGAAACTCTCGATCCCGTGAATGCCGGGAAGCTTGGGCCTGCTGAGTATGCCGCTCGCCATGCAGATGAAGCGGCCACGGATTTCATCGCCCCGGTCGGTGGTGACGATCCAGCGCTGGCGTTCCTCGTCCCAGTCCGCACCGGTCACCCCGGTCTGCAGATAGGCACGGTCATAGATGCCGGCGTTGCGCGCGATGCGCCGCGCATGCTCGAGAATTTCGGGGGCGGCAATGTACCGCTCGGACGGCATCTCGCCGTAGTCCTCTATCAGCGGAAGGTAGTTGTAAGCGTCGACGTCGCACCGGCAGCCGGGATAGCGGTTCCAGTACCAGGTCCCGCCGATGTCGCTGCCCTTCTCGATCACGCGATAATCGTCGATCCCTTCGCGGTGCATGCTCACCGCCATCAGCAGTCCGGAGAAGCCGCCGCCGACGATGACCATTTCCACGTCCTCGCTGATCGGATCGCGGGTGACCGGCGCTTCGGCGTAGGGATCGTAGATGTCCCCGAAGAACGGGTGATCGACTTCGCGATACTGCTCGACGCCCTTCTCGTGGATGCGCTTGTCGCGCTCTTCCAGATACTTCTGCCGCAGCGCTTCGAAATCGGCCACGGGATCGAGGGTCTTGGTCATGGCACTCTCCGGATTCTTGGTCTTCTTGTTCGGCGTCAACGCGATCGGTTCACAGGGTCGAGCACGACCCCGTCGGCGATCAGGGATCTGATGTCCGCTTCGATCAGCCCCAGACTGGCAAGTACGGCGGGACCATGCTCACCCAGACGAGGCGGAAGCGAGCGCAACGGCAGGCGCGCGCCATCGGCACGGATCGCGGTCGCCACCGAGCGCATGCCGCCTTCAGCCTCGTGGACCATGCCTGAGGCGGCGGTCTGCGGGTGGGCACTAAGCTCGCCGAAGTCGTGCACGGGCGATGCAGGAATGCCGCTCGCTTCGCAAAGCGCCAGCCATTCAGCCCGGTTGCGCGTCAGCAACAGCTTGCCGACCATCCCGACAACCTCATGCCGATGCGCCACCCGGGCTGCGCCCGTGGCGAAGCGCTCGTCCTCGGCCCAGGCGGGATTGCCGGTCAGCGCGCAGAAGCTGCGCCACAAGGCGTCGTTGGCAATGCCCAGGATGATCGGCGCATCGGCCGTGTCGAAGGCTTCGTAAGGGCAAAGCGAATCGTGCGCCGATCCGCGCCGCTGCGGCTCCACTCCGGTTTGCCAGAAGCCCTGCAACATGTAGCCCAGCAAGCCGACCGCCGAATCGAACAGCGAAGCCTCCAGCTTCACGCCCTTGCCACTCGCCTGCACCTGAAGCAGCGCCGCGAGGATGCCGATGACGGCATTGAGGCCGGTGGTCTGGTCGACCGGCGAGAACGGGCTGCGCGCCATGCCGCCGTCGGGATGGCCGGTGATCGGCAGCATCCCGCAGAAGGCCTGCGCGATCAGGTCGTAACCCTTGCCCTCGCGCATCGGACCCTGCGTGCCGAAACCCGAAATACTGGCATAGACGATGCGCGGATTGATCGCGCGCATCGCCTCCCAGCCAACGCCCAGCCTGTCCGCCACGCCAGGCCCGAAGCTTTCGACCACAACGTCTGCCTGCGCACAAAGCCGGCGGACGAGATCGAGCCCGCGCGGCGCTTTGAGATCGACCGCGATGCTCTTCTTGTTGCGATTGACCGAAAGGAAGATCGTACCGGTGCCCTCGCGGAACGGAGGCCAATGGCGCGTATCGTCACCACCCATCGGCTCGACCTTGATCACGTCCGCACCCAGATCGGCCAGCACCTGCGTGCATAGCGGCCCGGCCAGGATCTTGGTGAGATCCAGCACGCGCCGACCGGCCAGAGGGAGAAATGCTCCATCATCGGACTGCTGCGGTTCGATCTGCCTCACCCTTTCATTGGTTGGGAAATTAAATGGTCCAACAATTGACTTGTTGCCTTATTGCCCATATCACCACGGAAGACAACACGGAAATGCACGTTGGGGAAGTGGATCGGGAAGGCAGATGCTGGACGCGCTCGGCAGGATCAAAGTTCTCAAATCCAGCGACCTGCTGGCCGAGCGCCTGAAGGAAGGCATCCTCAGCGACGAGTATCCGCTGGGCGCGGCCCTGCCGACCGAGCGCGAACTTGTCGAGACGACCGGGCTCAGCCGCGGCTCGGTGCGCGAAGCGCTGCGCATCCTTGAAGCGCAAGGCCTCGTCGAGACCCGCTCGGGCCGATACGGCGGCTCGACCGTTGCCCAGCCGAGCGATGCCCTGCTGGCCAGCCACATCGCGCTCTATGCCAAGGGCCGCAGCGTCTCTTTGCGCTCGTTGGTGGGCGTCAGGCTCGCGCTTGAGCCGATGGTCGCCCAGCTCGCCGCGCAGAACCGGACCGACGAAGACCTTGCAACCCTTCGCGCAATCTCCGCGCGCCTCGAAGCCGCAGCGGCAAACGACGTGCCTTCGTTCCTGCAGGAAAACGTGAAGTGGCACGATGCGCTGGCTCTGGCGAGCGACAACGAACTGCTCTGCACGCTCAGCCGCTCGGTCTCCGGCCTGATGTTCCAGGCCTCGGCCATCGAGAACTTCGCTTCGTCCGAAATCCGCCAGCGCGTGGTCCGCGCGCACGAGCGCATCCTTGAGGCAATCGAAGCGGGCGATGCCGAAGCGGCAAGGCGCAGGGTCGAGCGTGACGTGCAGGCCTATGCCACGTTCCTCGAAGCGGCTGTCGCGGCAGCGGGCATCAAGCCTGACGGACATTGACGTGAAGAAGTAGAAGAAGAGGATACCGGGAGTTGGAAACGAGACGGGAACTGCACTGGGGGCGGGTCACGGAATGCTACGCCGAGCGTCCGGCGAGCATCCCCGCGCATCTTGCGCAGGTGTTCTCCGCCCGTGCGGACGCGACCGCGCTGGTCGATGGCGATGCGCGCATTTCCTACGGTCAGCTTGACGCCGACGTCCGCTCACTCGCTGGCGAGCTCTCACGGCGCGGCATTTCGCATGGGGACCGGGTCGCCGTGATGGTCGGCAACGAAGCCGATGCCCTGCGCTCCGTTCTGGCCATCGCCTGGATCGGTGCCATCGTCGTCCCCGTCAGCACCCGCTCGCGGGAGCCGGAAATTGCCTACATCCTGCAGGATGCTGCTGCCGACCTCATTATCCATGCGGCCCAGTTTCGCGCGGAATTGCCCACACGCGGTCCGCAACGGGTTGAGACGGGATCGGCAGACTGGGCTGCAGCTCTCAAGGGCACGCCTCTTGCTCGTCCGGCAAGCGGCATCGATGAGGAGGATATCTTCGCGATCCTCTACACGTCGGGCACCACGGGCCGTCCCAAAGGGGCGATGCTGACCCACTTCAACGTGATCCATTCCTACCTGCACTGGATCGAAGCCTTCGGCCTCGGTCCAGATGACGTGACCATGCTTTGCGTGCCCTGGGCGCATGTCAGCGGCTTGTGCGGCGTGGCCATGCCGTTCCTGCACGCAGGTGCAACGGTGGTCCTGCTGCGTGATTTCAAGCGGCGTGAGGCGCTCGAACTGGCAGCACGCGAGCGGATCACACACGCCCTGATGGTCCCTTCCATGTATGGCCTGTGCCTGCTTGAGCCCGACCTTGCCGACTTCCCGCTGAGCGCATGGCGCATCGCGGCCTACGGCGGCGCTCCCATGCCCGAACCAACCGCCGCCCGCTTTGCCGAGGCCTTCCCCGGCCTTGCCATGTGCAATTGCTACGGCGCGACCGAGACTACCTCGCCCACCACGATCATGCCGCCGGGCGATTGCGCGGGCCGCCTCGACAGCATCGGCAAGGTGGTTCGCTGCGGCGAAGTCCGCGTGATGGACGATGTTGGGTGCGAAGTTGCTCCGGGCGAAACGGGGGAGCTTTGGATCGCAGGGCCAATGGTCGTCCCCGGTTACTGGCGCAATGAAGCTGCTACCCGGACCGCCTTCGTGGGCGGCTTCTGGAAGTCCGGCGACATCGGCAGTGTCGACAAGGACGGCTACGTCCGCATTGCCGACCGCAAGAAGGACATGATCATCCGCGGCGGCTTCAAGATCTACCCGGCAGAACTCGAAAGCGTGCTCACCGGCCTTCCCGGCGTGGTCGAGGCAGCCGTTGTCGGGCGACCCGATCCGATCCTCGGCGAGATAGTTGTCGCCTTCCTGTGCATCGAGGACAGCACGATGGATGAACATGAGGTCCGCGCATGGTGCGCCGAGCGGGTCTCCGATTACAAAGTGCCCGGCGTCGTCCACATCTCCACCGACCCCCTCCCCCGCAACGCCAACGGCAAGATCCAGAAAGCCGATCTGCGCGAACGGGCTGCGGCGCTTGGCCCCGGAGTTGCCGCATGACCGCGCTCGATCCCCGCACCCCCGTCCTTGTCGGCATCGGCGTTGTCCAGCGCCGCGAGGAAGACTGGACACAGGCACTCGAACCGCTCGACCTGATGATCGAGGCCGTCCGTGCCGCCGGTGAGGACTGTGGCGCGCCTGCCCTGCTCGCCGATGTGGAACTGGTCTCGGTTCCGCGTGGTCGGTGGACCTACGCCAATCCCGGCCGAGCGATCGCCGCTGCGGTCGGAGCCAAAAGCGCCCAGAGCCTCCTGTCGACGGTCGGCGTCCTGCAACAGACGCTGGTGGCCAACGCCTGCTCGCGGATCGCGCATGGCGAGATTGCCAGCGCCATCATCACAGGCGCCGATGCCGGATACCGCATCCTGCGGGCAAAGATCTCCGGCGCGCGCGCGGGCGAGAGACAGCAGGATGACGCTCCGGACATCATGCTCGAACCCGCTGCCGAACTGCGCCACCCGGCCGAGCGTGCAGTCGGCTTCGCCATGCCCGTAGGCCTCTACGCGATCATCGACAGCGCGCTGCGGGCCAAGTCGGGCATCACGATTGACGATCACCGCGACGCGCTTGCGGCCCGCCTCAAGCGCTTCAGCGAGATTGCCTCGGCCAATCCCCACGCATGGGACCGCCGCGTTCGCGATCTTGCCGATATCCGCGACGAGGCCCCACGCAATCCGATGCAGGCCTTCCCCTATACCCGAGCCCACTGCTCCAGCTGGAACGTCGACCAGGGCGCCGCGCTGCTGCTGTGCTCGCTCGCCAGGGCCGACGAGCTCGGCATCCCGCAGGACCGCCGCATTTTCCCGCTCGCCAGCGCCGAAGCCAACCACATGGTCGCCGTATCCGAACGCGCGGATCTGACCGAAGTGACCGGCGCGCGCCTTGCCGCCGAGGCTGTCTACACCGCCTCAGGCCTCGGCCCCGCCGATGTCGATCTTGTCGAACTATACAGCTGCTTTCCGGTCGCCGTCGAAGCCTTCGCCCAGGCGGCAGGGCTGACCGGCAAGACCGATCTGACCATTACCGGCGGGATGCCCTACGCAGGGGGCCCCTATAACAACTACTTCCTGCAGGCGACGGCCCGCGCCGTCGAACTCTTGCGCGCAAGGCAAGGCCATACCGCGCTCCTCTCCTGCATCTCGGGCATCATGACCAAGCAGGCCTTCGCCATGTGGTCCCGCGATCCCGGCACGCGGCCTTATGCCAACGTGAATTGCACGGCCGAAGCGGCTGCAAGTCAACCGACGGTCGAGGTGCTCAAGAGCTACAGCGGAACCGCAACGGTGGCGGGTGCAACCGTGCTCCATGGGCGGGGCGAACAGCCGCGCGCGGTCGCACTGGTGGATACGCCGCAGGGGGCTCGGGCCTTTGCCTGCAGCCATGATCCGGCACTGGTCGAGCGCTTCGAGACGGAGGAATGGGTGGGACAGGCCGTCACGGTCAAGGACGGGGAACTGGTGCCATGAGCCGGACCATGACAACTGGAGAACCCGACACCGCAAGCGAAGTGCAGGTCGCGCATGACCGCTGCGCCCTCTCGCTCGTCCGCAGGCTCGCCGCCCTGCTCGACCGTGATCCATTGACCATCGACGAGGGCCAGCCCCTGCCGCGCGGGTGGCATGTGATCATGTTCAACGTGCCCACCCGGCAGGCCGATCTGCGTCCCGACGGTGCCGGAGCGCTTGGCGTCGTCCTGCCCGATCTCGGCCTGCCGCGACTGATGATGGGAGGGCGCAATATCCGATTTCTCGGCGACATTCCGATCGGCGCCAATGTCCGTCGCGACACGCGCCTCGCCAAGGTCGCGCAGAAAAACGGGCGCTCCGGGCCCTTCGCTCTGATCGACATCGAGCACAGCCTGTTCGTCGAAGGCAGCGCAACGCCCGCACTGGTCGAAACCACCAGCTACGTGCTGCGTCCGGAAGCCGACGATACCGGAGCCGAAGGCGCGGAGCCGTCGCCGCTTCACGGACAGCCGACCGGCCTGCCCATGGCCATGGCGAAACGGCAATTGCTACCGACAGAGCCGCTCCTGTTCCGGTACTCGGCGATCACCGACAACCCGCACCGCATTCACTATGACCTGCCCTATGCGCAGGACGTTGAAAAGTATCCGGCCCTGCTGGTCAATGGCTCCTTGCCATCGATGTTCCTGCTCGAAATGCTGCGCACGGCCGTTGGACGTGAGCCGGACCACCTCACCTGCCGCAATCTCGCGCCGATGTTCTGCGGCACCGAACTGACGCTGTCGGTGGCCGAGCAGGACGGTGGCTGGGCGATGCTGGTCGAGGACGCCCTCGGTCGCCCCTGCCTTGAAGCGAGCGCATGGTAGTGCTCTCCTGCCAAATCCAGATCCAGGGACATTCCTGACATGACGGAACCATCCGCTTCCCCCGCCCCTATCCCTGCGTCGCAGACGCCAGCCCTCTGGGAAGGTGCGCTCGAAGAGGCGCGCAGCCTGATCGGTGTCGATCTGCGCCGGACCGGCCAGCAGTGGAACACCGAAGCTTCGCCCGATGCGGTGCGCCATTTCTGCTGGGGTATCGGCGACGAAAACCCGCTGTTCTGCGATCCGGCCTATGCCGCACGTACGCGCGCAGGCGGAGCGCTCGCCCCCGGGTGCTTCCTCTATACCATCGACACCACCGTGGTCGCACCCAAGCTGCGCGGCATCCAGTGGCTCTATGGCGGCACCGATTGGGAGTGGTATCGCCCGATCCGCCACCGCGACAGCTTCACCGTGCGCGCACGGCTGCTCGATGCGGTCGAGAAGGAAGGCGGCAACGCCCGCAAGTTCATCCTCCAGACCGGCGAGACGCTCTACACCAACCAGCACGGCGAACTCGTCTGCCGAGCCATGGGCAGCACCGCACGCACTGCCCGCGCCAAGGCCGAAGGCGGCCTCAAGTACGCCCCGCGCGAAACGCACCGGTATTCGCCCGAAGAGCTGGAACATATCGCCCACGCCATCGAGACCGAGGAATTGCGTGGGTCCACGCCCCGCTTCTGGGAAGACGTGACAGTGGGCGACATGGTCCAGCCGATGCTCAAAGGCCCGCTCAACATTACCGACATGATCTGCTGGTACTCCGGCGGCGGTCACAGCTACCAGGCCCACCGCCGCGCCACGATGCACCGCAAGCGCCACCCCGCCGATGCCTTCGTCAATCCCGAGACCGGCGCGCAGGACAGCGCCGCGCGCGGTCATGCCGAAAGCAAGATGGCGCGCGAAGTCGGCATGCCCGGCGGCTACGACGTTGGCCCGCAGCGCATTTCCTGGCTTGGCCAGCTCATGACCAACTGGATGGGCGACGACGGCTTCCTCCATCGCCTCAACGTCTCGGTCCGTCGCCCAAATATCTTCGGCGACGTTTCGTGGTGCCGCGGCCGCGTGGTCGACAAGCGCATCGAGGACGGAGCGCACTGCGTCGATCTTGAACTCTGGGTCGACAACCAACTCGGCGAAACGACGGCGAAGGGCGCTGCGACAGTACATCTACCCTCGCTGGCAAACTGGACCTGAGTGCACCGTCAAACCAAACCCATCGGTTGGAGCGAGATGCCCTGTCAGCTAGCTTTGGCTGCAGGCAGATGAAGGCGCTACAGAAGTCCGCCCCGGTACACCGCCAACGCGCCCAGGAACGACGCCTCGTCGACAGACAGACCTTCAGGCAACCACACTCGGCAGCCCTTGCCGAGTCGCAGTCACTCCAATGCTGACGTCTGGTCGCTCCTGGGGCCTCTAGGTGGGCAGAGAAGATCTCGTCTTTTTAGACTGACAGCTTCCTTCCCTCTCATGGTCCCGCCAGATACTGGCTCAAATCCTTCCAAACCGCTTAAGATGCGCCTGTAAAGAACTCGATGCTTATCCGGTTCAATGCATCAGCCTCCTCCCACTGCGGCCAGTGCGAGGCATAATGCAGTTCGCGCCACTCGACACCTGGAATCAACGCCTTGTATTCCATGGCATTCTTCAGAAAGATGTCCGGGTGGCCCACGCAGGCCACAACCATCGTCGGTCGGGAAACGCTGCGCAGATCGTCGTCGGTCAGCATGTTCTCTTCCCACACGCCAGGGGCAATTCCCCCAAAGACATTGCGCATGCGCAACGATATCGTGACGTGCCAGCTCAAGCCGTTTGACAGGCTTCGGTTCGATGCCCTGCGGAAGACATACGGCGCCGGAGTGGGAACGTTGCGAGAGGCACTCTCACACCTCGTGTCCGATGGCCTGGTGCGAACCGAAGCAGGGCGGGGCTTCTTCGTGGCGCCGGTCTCGGCCTCAGATCTCATCGACATTACCCAGTGGCGGATCGAATTTGAGGCAAGAGCGATTGTGGAGTCGATCCGCAATGGCGACGACAAGTGGGAGGCAGGCATCGTGTCGAGCTTCCACCTGCTTTCGCGCGCCGGTCGGATCTCCACCGCACCGACACCCGAGATCCTGGCGGATTTTGGCGAGAAGCATCGCCAGTTCCACGACGCTCTCGTCTCCGCTTGCGGCTCTCCATGGCTGCTCTACTTCCGCGGCGTCTTGTTTGACCAAGCCCTCCGCTATCAGGCACTTGCCGTGATGAGCCGAAGAAACGAGCATCAGCGCACGCAGGATGACCACCGAGTACTGATGGATGCAGTTCTAGACAGGGATGAGGTTGCGGCCACAGGTCTGATTGCAGAACACATCCAGAGCACAACCGAAATCGTCTTGCAGAGCTTACCTGCCGACACTCCCGAAGTCGCAAGCAGGTCTGGGCGAAAGGCGCGGGCTCGCGCCGTTTCCGTCGAAGCATGAAACTAGCCATCACAGCCTTCATGGAGACGTCGCGGAGCTTCTGATTTGCTCGGTCCGGTACGCCCCGCAGGCATTAGCGGGTTCTCCGTCCCTACCGACTTCATCGGTGCTGTCCTTCGATCAGTTCCGAGGGAACTGCCATGACAAGCAGATTACAAGACTGAGGAAACAGCTATGCCCAGAATGTCGGCGACCGACACGCTTTGGCTGGATATGGAAACGCCGCAGACGCCAATGACGCTCGGCGGGGTGTTTGTCATCGATCGTGCATCGGGAGGCGCCAACGCGCTGCCTCCTGCCCGGATCATGGATTACATCGCGCAGCGGCTTCATCGCGTGCCCCTCCTGCGCCGGAAGCTGGTGAAGTCACGTACAGGACTTGCCGAGCCTTCGCTCGTTGAAGATCAGGACTTCGATCTTGCGTTTCACGTCCGCAAGGTGGCCCTGTCGAAGCCGGGCAATCTGGCACAGTTGAAAGATCTGGTGTCGCGCCTGATCAGCACATCGGTTGACATGGCGCGCCCCCCTTGGGAACTCTACGTCATCGAGGGACTTGACGACGAGCCCGGAATTGCGCCCGGAGCCTACGCAATCCTCACCAAGTTCCACCATTCCGTGTTCGATGGCGGTTCGGTCGGTGCAATCCTGTGGGAGTTCATGCAGGACCATCCCGATCAGGAGGTCAATCAAGCTCCACGCGAGAGTCAGGTAACGACAAGTGACGGGGAGACAGACTGGCTGACCTTGCCGCTGCAGGCTGGGCTGGGCCAATGGATTGCAACCATCAAGGGCATGAACAGCGTAGGTCAGATCGTATCGAATACGTTGGGCCGCAGCATGACATCCCCGACGGAGCAAGAAGAGGAATCTGTTCCTGCCAATGCAATGCTGGCACCGGCAACTCGTCTGTCCGCGAAAGTTACGGCCAATCGGGTTTGTGACTTTGTCGCAATCCCGATGGACGAACTGCGCGACCTGCGCGAGGCCCTTGGCAAGCCCAAGGTGAACGACCTTTGGCTTGCGATCGTTGCCGGCGGATTGCGCCATTATCTTCTCGCTCACAACGATCTTCCTGAAAAGCCACTGATGTCGATGTGCCCGATCAGCGTCCGCGAGGGACACCCTCTGGATGGCGGCAACTTCATTTCAGGCATGCGCGTGACTCTGGCGACTGACATCGCGGATCCGATCGAACGCCTGGAGGTTATCGCTCAATGCTCGGTCGCAGCCAAGGGCATGGCAAAGGACCTCGGGAACAGCTTCGTCGAGGACCTTCTGGGCCTGCAGCCTTACTTCGTTCGATCACAGATGGCGAAGATTGCCGCGACACTTCCCAACAAATTGAACATTGCGATGCCCTCACCCGCGAACGTGAGCGTCTCCAATGCTCCGCCGCCGAAGGGTGGCCACTTCTTCGCTGGCGGGAAGGCGGTTACCACCTATGCATTCGGCCCGCTTCTGGAAGGATGCGGTGTGATACACTCGATCACGGGATTCGATTTCGAGTCCACTGTAGCGGTCACGTCCTGTCGCGAAATCCTACCCGACATAGAGTTCTATATGGACTGCATCCGCCGCAGCTTTGCTGATCTCAAAGCGGCAAGGGCTTCGAGGTCAGCTTGAACCGCATCCACTTTGGCTCACGAATGGCCATGCAGGGGTGCCGATGTTCATGTCGATGGTCTCCTGATGCCATCAGCCCCTCATGGCGTGCTCTACCCAAGGAGTTCGGTCGGTGGCAACGGCTTGTCACGCGAACAACGAAAACTCTCGTGCCGCCTGCTGCAGAACCGGCACGATATGGGTTCGCAGTTTGTCAACGCTCATCCGCGCGCTGGACGTGCCGACGTTGACTGCCGATGTCACGCCGCTCGGACCGACTATAGGCACCGACACTGATCGCAGACCAACTTCAAGCTCTTCATCAACGATCGCGAACCGCTGACGCTCGACCTGCGCAAGGACCGTGGCCAACTGGGCCTTGTCGACGACCGTGTTGGGTGTGAAGGCTGTTGGGACGATCCGATTGAGATAGGCTTGGCGATCCGCCAACGTGCACCCAGCCAGTAGCACCCGCCCCATGGATGTCGCATAGAGCGGCAAACGGCTGCCAATCCTCAGGTTGATCGACATGATCCGCGAAGTTTCGGATCGGGCGACGTATCGTACGTGATCGCCGTCCATCACTCCGATCGAGCAGGACTCACCGAGTTCATCGCGCAATGCATCCAGCAAGGGTTGCGCGCGCACTGCCAGCGAGTTGGGATTCATCAATCCCCGGCCCAGCGCCAGCACATCGTGGCAAACCTCGTAGCCGACAGCGCCCTGCCTCGCATAGCCGAGCCGGCATAGGGTGTAGAGGCAGCGCCGCGCCGCGGCACGGCTCAACCCGCTGCGGCGACTGACATCCGCAAGAGAGATCGGGTGCTCCAGGCCGGCAAGGAGGCGAAGCACGAGCAGGCCCCGGGCTAGCGACATCATGAAGTCGGGATCGCCGGAATAGTCGGCAAGCTGGCTCGCATCCACGGGCTGACCCTTTACGGAATTTCGTTCGATAATCGAACAATATATGCGATTATCGATTGACTCAAGTCCGCCCTGACGGAAACGCAGCACCCGGAAGAGTGGAGATGCCTGTGATCGACAAATCGGTTCGTTCCATCGACGAGGCGGTCGCTCCCATCGGGGACGGCGCGAGGATAATGATCGGAGGGTTCGGCAACGCCGGCATGCCCGACGAACTGGTCGAAGGGCTGCTTCGTCGGGACGTGAAGGGCCTGACGATCATCAGCAACAACGCCGGAAATGGCGAAACCGGGGTTGCCGCGCTGATCAAGGCCGGGCGTGTCCGGAAGATGGTCTGCTCGTTTCCGCGTCAGCCGGATTCCCACCATTTCGATGCCGCCTGGCGTGCGGGCTCGATCGAACTCGAACTGGTACCACAAGGCAACCTCGCCGCGCGCATTCACGCGGCCGGTTCGGGTCTTGGTGCCATCTTCACGCCCACCGGGTTCGGCACGCCACTGGCAGAAGGCAAGGAAGTCCGAAAGATCGATGGCAAGGACTACGTCCTCGAGATGCCGATCAGAGCCGATTTCGCCCTGATCAAGGCGAGCCAGGGTGATCGCTGGGGCAATCTTGTCTATCGCAAGACCGCGCGCAACTTCGGGCCGATAATGGCGATGGCTGCAAAGTGCACAATCGCGCAAGTCACCGAAGTCGTGCCCCTGGGTTCGCTTGACCCTGAGACCGTGGTCACTCCGGGCATCTTCGTGAACCGAATCGTCGCAACGCCGGATGCCGGCGTGAATGCCAACATGCATCGAGGTGCCCAATGACCCCTCTGGATCGGGCCGGTATCGCCCGCCGCGTGGCGCAGGACATCCCGGAAGGCGCGTACGTCAACCTCGGCATCGGTCTGCCGACCCGCGTCGCGGACTTCCTGCCTGCCGATCGCGAGATTTTCCTGCACAGCGAGAACGGAGTGCTCGGCATGGGGCCGTCTCCCGCTCCCGGCGAGGAAGATCCGGATCTCATCAACGCCGGTAAGCAGCCCGTCACGCTGCTCTCGGGTGGCTGCTACTTCCACCATGCCGACAGCTTCGCGATGATGCGTGGCGGCCACATAGACATCTGCGTGCTGGGTGCCTTCCAGGTTGCCTGCAATGGCGATCTTGCCAACTGGCATACCGGAGAAGCAGGAGCGATCCCGGCAGTCGGCGGGGCTATGGACCTCGCCGTGGGCGCACGACAGACGTTCGTGATGATGGAGCTGTTCACCAGGAGCGGAGACAGCAAGCTCGTCGAGCGCTGCACCTATCCGCTGACCGGCCTGGCCTGCGTTTCACGGGTCTATACCGATCACGGCATCTTCGAACTGCGCGATGGCCAGGCCCATGTGACGGAACTGGTCGCCAGCCTCACGATCGAGGAACTGCGCACGCGCGTCGGCATCGATCTTGTCGACGCCCGCTGAGCGCTGGCACCCCGAGGAGGACAAGACTAAGCCATGACAGACGCATTCATCTGCGACGCCATCCGCACCCCGATAGGCCGCTATGGCGGCGGCCTTGCCGGGGTCAGGGCAGACGATCTCGGCGCAATCCCCTTGCGGGCTCTGCTGGAACGCAACCCTTCGCTCGACCCTGCTCAAGTGGAGGAAGTGTTTCTGGGGTGCGCCAACCAGTCTGGCGAAGACAATCGCAACGTTGCGCGGATGAGCCTGCTGCTCGCGGGCCTGCCCCACACCGTACCAGGCGTCACCCTCAACCGGCTTTGCGCGTCAGGTCTGGAGGCGGTCGGTGCTGCCGCCCGGGCGATCCGGACGGGCGAGATCGGCCTCGCCCTTGCCGGCGGCGTCGAGAGCATGACGCGTGCGCCCTTCGTACTGGGCAAGGCGGTGGCGCCGTTCGACCGGAACCAGAAGATCGAGGACACGACAATGGGATGGCGCTTCGTCAACCCCGCCCTCGATGCGGCTTACGGCACCGACCCGATGCCGCGCACGGCCGAAAACCTTGCTGCGCACCTGCAGATCAGCCGCGCCGACCAGGACAGCTTTGCATTGCGCAGCCAGCAACGCGCCCACGCTGCCCAGACCAGCGGCTTCTTCGCTGAAGAGATCGTCCCGGTCATGGTGCCCGGCAAGCGGCGTGGCGAAACTATCACCTTCGATACGGACGAACATCCGAGGTCGGACACGACAAGCGCAGACCTCGCCAGACTGAAGCCGCTGTTCGCCCCTGACGGGACCGTCACTGCAGGCAATGCATCCGGGATCAACGATGGTGCGGCCGCACTGGTGATCGCAGGCGAGCAGTCGATCAGGGACAATGGACTCGTACCGCGCGCGCGCATTCTCGGCATGGCCTCGGCGGGCGTCGAACCGCGCCTGATGGGATTTGGCCCCGTGCCGGCGACGCACAAACTGCTGCAGCGTCTCGGCATGACAATCGCGGACTTCGACGCCATCGAACTGAACGAGGCCTTTGCCAGCCAGACGCTCTCCTTCCTGCGCACGTTCGGGCTCGAGGACGATGCGCCGCAGGTCAATCCCAATGGCGGGGCAATTGCCTTGGGTCACCCGTTGGGCATGTCAGGCTCGCGGCTCGCCATGACACTGGTCCACCAGCTTGAGGTTACCGGCGGCAAGCGGGGGCTTGTGACGCTCTGCGTTGGCGTCGGGATGGGACTGAGCCTTGCGGTCGAACGGCTGTAAGGAGCGGTATCCGAACGAGCGACGCGAAGCTTCAAGAGAGCCAGCGAATTCCTGCATAGGGTTCGAACAAATTACTATCGCTTCGCGGCCGCGCGGCGATTGCATTATGATGCACACGGTTCTTAGTGAAAATCACTGAAAAGCCAGGGCCTTCACGTGATGATCGCGAACTGGCTATCGGCAACAACCAGCCTGCCGGGGGAGAACCAATGAACGGTATCGCAATGCCTGCGTCCAGACTTGACCGTACGGCCAGAAATACTCTGGCGGCGCTCTTTCTGGTGCACTTCTTCGCCAGCATGGACCGATACGCGTTCACCGTCCTGCTCGAACCGATCAAGGCCGATCTTGGCGCAACCGACACGGAAATGGGACTGCTTTCGGGCCTCGCCTTCGTGGTCTGCTATGTGGCATTCGGCATCCCTTTCGCCAGGCTGATCGACACCGGAATCCGGCGGACGCTGGTGATTGCAACGCTGGCGGCGTGGTCTGCGGTCACAGGGCTCGCCTCGCTCGCCACTTCCGTGCTCGGCATGGGCCTCTTCCGGGCGGCGCTCGGCTCTGCCGAAGCGGGTGCTTTGCCCGCATCTCTTTCCATGATCGCCGACACTTTCCCCAAGGAACGCCGCCATCAGGCCGTCAGCATCTTCCAGCTGGGCGCAGGCGTCTCGCCGATCATCGGTGTGCCGCTGGTGGCCATCATCGCCGACAATTTCGGATGGCGATACGCGATGGTCGCGCTTGGTGCCGGAGGTCTCATTCTGGCCGCGCTCCTGATACCGGTGCTCAAGGAACCCCAGCGAGGGCGTTTCGACGACCCGACCCAGAACCGCGCAACACCCTCTCTGGGCGAAAGTCTCAAGACGCTTGCCCGGAACCGCGGGTTTGTCTTCCACGTCCTTTCGCATACGCTGATCACCTGCACGACGACGATTTTCGTGATCTGGCTGAATGCCTATTGCGTCCGGGTGCTGAAGTTCTCCGTCACCGAGGCTGGCCTGGTCACTGGGGCCAGCGGCGTTCTGACGGTTGCCGGCATTCTTGGTGGCGGCTGGATCTGCGCCGCCCTGATCAAGGCAAGGCAGGATGATCGCCTGATTGCAGCGTTCTCGGGCATCGTTGCCGTTCTGTGCGCGATCGGCCTTGTCGTGATGCTGTGGCGTCCGGACAGGAGCAACTTCTTTATCGGTTTCGGCATCACCAGCCTCATGGTGTTCGCGCGGGTTGCACCAGCCATGACCTTGTCGACGGACCTGGTGCCACCTCGCATGCGCGGTCTCAGCTCGTCTCTGACTGTCGGCCTCTCAAGCCTGGTCGGCGGCGGGCTCGCCCCCGTCGTGATGGGCAAGCTGTCGGATCACTTCGGCCAGACCATGGGTTATGCCGAGGGGCTCAGGCTGGCATTCCTTTACACCACGGTGCCATGCGCACTGGTCGGTGCGCTGCTCGCTGGTGTTTCGGCGATGCTGATAGCCAGGCCGCAAGCGCGCGCCGGGGCATTGCAAACCGCCTGAACGTCTCGCCAGCATGAACGCGCCCGGTTTCCATCAGCACTGGCAACCGGAGTGTTCTGCTGCGCCACTTCACAGCCCGGGTACGTGAGTTCCGGTTATAGCGTCCCGCTGTTTGAGCATTGGACCTGCCAAAGCAGGCACTCCAAAAACAGAGCGAGGGTGCACCAGTTGTCAGATCGGTCGCGATGAGCCGCGAGCGTCGAGCAACTTGCGTGACAAGGCAGGAAATGGTTCAGACAATGCTTGTTTTCGAGAATGCTTCAATATTCGACGGCACCGGCCAGGCTTGTTTCAATGGTTCGGTGATCGTGAACGGCAACCGCATCGTCGATGTCTGCCGGGGACGCCCCGAAAGCTTGCCAGAACACGCGGTGCGCGTCGATGCCAGCGGCACCACGCTTATGCCGGGCCTCATCGAATCCCACAGCCATCTCGGATTTGGCTCCACGGTCGAATGCGAACTCCCGCTGGGACCGCATTCTCAGGAGTTGCGCCTGCTCCGCACTGCCATGGCCGCGCGCGTCATGCTCGATTACGGATATACCAGCGCCTATTCCGGCGGTGCCATCAATGCCCGGGCCGAGGTTGCCCTGCGTGACGAGATTGCCGCCGGTCGTCAGGTCGGCCCCCGGATCCGCGCATGCTCGTTCGAGCGCGCAGCCGAAGCTGCAAGCGTGGTGGCAAAGCCCGGAAGCGTCAGGACCTATGCCGGTATCGCTGGTCGGGAGTCCGACCCGGCCGGGATGCGGGACTTCGTGAAGGAGATGGCCGACATCGGGGTCGATACGATCAAGATGCTGCTATCCGGCGAATCCGCCGTCGTCCTTGGCACGTCGATGATCATCCAGTTCTACGACGAGGAAGTCGAAGCCGCAGCGGATGAGGCCCGCAAGCACGGGCTGCGGCTCAATGCCCACAGCCACTCGCCCGACTCCGTCAAGATGGCGCTGCGCCACGGCTTCGACGTCCTGTATCATTGCACCGTCCTCGACGACGAAGCGCTTCAGGCGCTGGGCGCAAACAAGGACCGGATCTTCGTGGCCCCGGGCATCGGCGTGAACTGGTTCAGCGTAAACGCCTACTGGAAGTCTGGCACCCCGGAGAAGATCAAGCAGCAGACCGAGACGATGGAATCGGTGCGCGAACTCGCTCCGAAGATCCGCGATCTGGGCGTGCGCTATCTGCCCGGAGGCGACTACGGATTTCCGCATACCCCGATCGGACGAAACGCCAAGGATCTGGAACTCTTCGTCGATTTCCTGGGAATTCCGCCACTGGAGACGCTCCATGCCGCAACCGGGCTGGGCGGACAGATCATGAGCATGGGCAGCGAACTCGGCCTGATCAAACCGGGATACCTCGCCGATCTGCTCCTGGTCGAAGGCGACGTGACGCAGGACGTCACCATCCTACAGAACAAGGACAAGATCCGGGCCGTCATGAAGGACGGACGATTTCACAAGCATCCATGAAGTCTTGACCGGTTCCATGTCAGCGGCACCTTGCTGGACGGTGCCGCTGATTTGCCTGAAACATGATGGCAAAATCGTACGTGCGGTCTAGGATGGCTTCACCGTTCTAAATAACCGGATGAGCAAGGGGTACTGCTATCTCCGAGCTGAAAACAAACATTGATCCGCGCCACCTGCTTCACGTGCGGGCAATCGCAAGGGCCAAGTCCTTCGCGCAGGCATCGCGCGACATAGGTCTCTCGCAGCCGGCGCTGTCGCGCAGCGTGGCGGTGCTCGAGGACAGGCTGGGCGTAAAGGTTTTCGATCGGCACAGAACCGGGGCGGTTCTCAACGCGGCGGGCGAGATTTTGCTGCGGAACGCTGACGGTCTCGTCGACATGCTCAATCGCACCACGGAAGAGGTGCGATTGGCGGCGCGAGAGATGCAAGGGCCGCTGACCCTGGGCGTGACCACTGGGGTCATCCCGAAGTTTCTGCCTGACGTCCTCGAGCAGCTTCACCAGAATGCCACGGGCATGCAACTCCACGTCGAGACGGCCTCGGCACCTGAGCTTCTGGCGCGGCTGGAAGCGAGCCACTATGACCTGATCATCTGCCCGGTCGAAGGCAAGCTCTCGCTCCCCAAGGGCATCGAGCAGGAAGCGCTGTTCAACGATCCCTTCAGTATCGCCTATGGCCCGGGCGGCAGATTTGACCATGGCGACGAACTGGCGATCGAGGACGTTATCGACCGGCCCTGGGTTCTACCCGAGGCTGGCGGCAACTTCGTGCGTTCCTTCTTCGATGTCTCCAACCTGCCGCTGCCCAAGGACTGCATCACCACGAGCAGCCTTTCGCTGGTGATTTCGATCGTCCAGACAACCAACCGCGTCACTCTCGTTTCCCGCACGGCAGCGCTGGGCTTCGGTCCTGCCTTGACCACGGTACCGCTCAAAAGCAGCGGCAAGCGCATGATCGGCTTCATGCGGCGTTCGGCGATACGGCCATCGACGCTTGCAGAACGGCTGATCACCATCTGCCGCGAGGTAGCAAGCGCGCCCCCTTACCGGGTCGAGTGATCGTCCGGAGCCTGTGCTATGAAAAGGGCGGAACAGGCGTCCACATCTTGCGATTGGACTTCCCGACCTGAACCGTGACGATCATTCCGTCAAAATGCATCGGGGGGTATGATCTTGAGAGTTGAATTGGCCTGCGGTCCGGTCCGCGGTGAGCGGTCTCCGCTCGGCGGGTGGCGCTTTCTGGGCATACCCTTTGCCGCGCCGCCCGTAGGCACGCGGCGCTGGCGTGCGCCCGCACCTGTAGAGCCATGGAGCGGGGAACTTTCAGCCACGCGCTTTGCGCCGGCACCGGTTCAAACGCCGCCCGCCCGCGATCATCTGATGAGCCAGTTCTCGTTCGGCACACCGCCAGAGTCCGGCATGGACGAGGATTGTCTCTACCTCAACGTCTGGGCACCCGATGGCATTGCCGCCGGGGGCAGCGCGCCGCTGCCAGTGATCTTCTGGATCTATGGCGGAGGCCACCGCGTCGGCTCGGCGTCGCATCCCTCGACGTGGGGCGAGCGTCTTGCCGCTCGGGGCGCGATCGTGGTCGCAGCAAACTACCGCGTCGGCGCGCTCGGCTACCTGGCACATCCCGCACTCACCGCCGAGAGCGGCAGTTCGGGCAACTACGCCTCGCTCGACCTGCTCGCGGCGTTACGCTGGGTTCGCGACAACATCGCGGCCTTCGGCGGTGACCCGCATCGGGTCACGCTTTACGGTCAGTCCGCCGGCGCTGCGCATGCCAACGTGCTTCTGGCCTCTCCGCTGGCACAAGGTCTTTTCCACCGGGCCATCGTGGTCAGCGGGGGGCGGATGGCCGGAGGTCCCATGGGGCGCCTCAAGCCGCTCGGTGATGCCGAAGCTGAAGGCCTCGAACTGATGGCCAACCTTGGCGCGCCCACGTTGGAGGACATGCGAAGCCTGCCAGCTGCACAGATCATGCAGGCCCACGCCATGTGGAACATCGTCGAAGACGGGCTGGTCTCGACCGGCCAGCCGCAGCAGCAGTTCTCGTCCGGTGCGCATCACGTCGTGCCGGTGCTGGCAGGCTTCAACGCCAACGACTCCGCGCCCTACCCCTCTCCGCAATGGGCGACCATAGAAGGGCTGGCCGCCTTTGCCGCTACCTTCGGCGAGGGCAGCCAAGCATTCCGCGAGCTCTACCCCGCCACAAGTGATGCCGAAGCGTGGGAGCAAAGCTACCGGTTGCGCCGGGACATCGCCTTTGCCTATCAACCCTGGCGTATAGCCAGAGCGATGTCAGGCAATCGGGCCGGTCAGCCGCAACGGCGCGCGCCCTCCTGGCTCTTCATGCTCGATCAGGCACCGCCGCTTCCGCAGGAAGAGCACTTCCACGAACCCGTGCCCCCGCAGGGTTACGGGACCTACCATGGAGCCGATATCTGGTACGCTTTCGGCAATTTCGAGGCTGCGCGCTTCGACTGGAGCGATGCCGACCGCCGGGTCCACGCGCTGCTCGCCGATGCCTTTGTTAGGTTTGCGACCGATGGGGAGCCCGGCGACGTCGATGGCATGCCATGGCCTGAACTGGACGGGCAGAATCAAGCGCTCCTGCTCTCGGCAAAGCCGAAGATCTCACCGCTGCCCAACCGGGCGGCCCTGCAGCTCTTCGAGGAGGCATTCACCAGGCGTAGGGCCTGATCGCGTTCGCCCGACGGGCTATGCGTCACGCTCCTGCCCCGGAACCGCGAAGGCCTCTCCGGGATAGGGCGTGCGCGCGACGTTCATCACCATCGCCAGCAGCGAGTAGTACCCGCACAGCGCGGCAAGCTCGACCACCCCCTGCTCGCCCAGAAGGTCTGCGACCAGCCCGAAGGCATCGTCGTCGAGCCGATGTTCGACGAGCAGTCGGGTGCAGCAGGCAAAGACCAGCCGCTCGTCGGCGGGCGCCTCGGCATGGCATTCCCCGTCGCGCAGGGCAGCCAGGGTCACGGAGGCGACGCCAGCGACATGTGCCAGGCGGGCATGGGCACTCCATTCGTATGGCTGGCTCCAGAAGCGTGCGACCACGCAGATCGCGAACTCGTGCAAGCGCTCGGGGATCGTGCAATCGTAGCGAAGGAAGGCGCCAAGCTTCTGCGCTCGGTCGAGGAGTTCGGGGCTGCGCAACAAGGGAACGAAAGGCCCGCGCACTTCCCCGCGCGGACTGCTGATCAGTTCAGCAGCCGCCTCGCGCATGCGCTCGGTCCAAAGCGAGGGATCAATCGGGGGAAAGCGGTCGCCACCTTCAACCACGTCCAGCGGCGGCAGCACACTCATGTCCGCTTCTCCTTTCTGCCCGCCCGCGCCAGAAAGCTGCTCAGTGCACGATTGAACTGCGCGGGCCTTTCCCATTGCGCGGCATGGCCTGCGCCCGCGATCACCACGAGATCGCACCGCCTGAAGAACGTCTGCAGACGCCGGGCCAGCGGCGGCGGGGAATACAGGTCGGCCTCGGCATAGATGAGCAGCACAGGCACGTTGATTGCTCCCAGATCCGCCGGGGTCAGCGCAGGGGCTCGCGCCATCGCCGATCCGAAGCGGGCTGCCGAAGTTCCACTCCTGCCGATACTGGCCGAAACCGATGACGCCTCGATCTCGAGCCACCGCTTGACCCCTTCGGGTTGGGTCGCACGGTAGGACGGAGACAGCTCTTTCAGAATGCTTGGCAGCGCAAGGAACTCGGGGCTGGAAAGGCTTGCCAGCATCCGGGCACAGACACTGTCGTCAAACGCCACGACGCTGCAGGATATCGTCAGCGAAGCCAGGCGTGAGCCATGCCTGCTGGCAAGACGAGCGACCAGCATCCCGCCTGACGCGGTGCCGACGAGATGGCACTTCGACAGGCCCAGCGTATCGAAGATTGCAAGAAGGTCGTTGATCTCGGTTTCGATTCCCGCCCCCAGCGCACTGGCCTCGGCGGTGCCCCGGCGCGAATAGGCAATCGCCCGCCAGCCCTCTTTCCGCAGCGCGTCGAACTGGTACTGCCAGGCTGCCGCAGTGCCGCTGGTGGCGTGGACAAGAACCACAGGAATGCCGCTGCCGCCGCTGTCCCAGACGGGAAGCTCGCCCCCCTCGACCACAACCTGGCGCTTCAGGGCAGAGTCCAGGCCGGCAGGCACATCCAGCACAGCATCGAAATCGCTCTCGTCCCCTGGCGCACAGGCGCGCAAGCTCCTTGCGCTGACTGGCGCAACCGCCGCCGAAAGCGCGCCTGCTCCCAGGATCGCGCTTTGCCAGGCTTCCCGTCTCGTCAGTTTTCCCGTCATCGCTGCATCTCCGGCAAGTCTGGCCGATAGAGGAACCGTCCGGCCGCTTCGAACCAGGGCAGGCTTGCGAAGCGGGCCCGCCAGGGCGTTGTCCGCGCCAGCCGCCGCTCTTTCGAATCCAGCACCTCAAGCGACGATAGCAGATGAACGGCAATGCTCGTCCATCCTGCGGCTCCTTCCCCACGCCCGGTCACGGTAAACCGGCGCGCGCGCAACCAGCCCTCGGCCTTGAGCAACATGGGAATATGCTCGCTGGCGTACCACTCCTCGAAAGCGGCGGCGGACTCCGGCGGAACGTCGAAAGTGATCAGCATCATCGCGGCGGGACGTCCGGGCTTTGCCCCGCTGTCTGTCACCATTTCGCAGCGAAACCATTCGGCTTGGTCACTCGCGCCATCGATCACCGCTGCCGCCTCCCGCCACGGGCAAAGCACAGCGCAACCTTGGGTTCCTTCAATTCCATCGAAGACTTCGGCTCCGGCGGGCAGACCAAGGCGAGGCCAATCGCGGCCGGGTGCCATCAGAAAGAGATGTTCGATGTCCATGTGTGCCCTTTGCGCACGATGCCTGTCCGGGACCGCGGTTCACTGCTGCGGTGAATAGTCCGTCGGCAACCAGAGTTCGGTCTCGATCGAGGTGATCGCATCACCTAGGCCCTCGTCGCCCAGAAGCGGCGAAAGGGCCGGGGCTTCATCGAGCGCGGTTCTTCGCGCCGTATCGTCCGGATACCGACTGAGCACATGCACGGTATCGAGCGCGCCTGTCAGCGGGCGCAGGACGCCTGCCGGTTCCATGCCGATGCACCGTTCGGACCAGGACGTCAGCAGGCGGCGAAATGCGCGAGCCGGTCCACGTTCGCGCCGCAGTTCGAAGAGCCCTCCGCGTTCGCCAGGACCCGGCTCGAACAAGCGCCTCGGCCCTTCAGCCCAAGCTCCCGCGACGGGCTCTAGAATTGTGTTCTCCTGCTCGCGTATGAAGGGTGCCGCCTCCTTGATGAAGCTCAGCCACTCCTTGTCTTGACGCAAGCGGGCGCGGCATTCGTCGCGATGCGCAAAGTCGCGATAGGCAAAGAGCTGCAGCGTACGGTTCGCCTTGCCGCTGTGCGAGGTGAAGATGCCCAGCGTCGTCCCCAGACATCGCGTGGTGATCGCAAAGCCGGTTTCCCTGTACATGCGCAGGAACGTCGGGAAGCCTGCCGGAAAGTAGGTATAGGTGCGGAAATCAATGATCATGTTGGTTCCTGGAAAGCAGGGATAGGCACGCAATCAGCAGCTGAAATAGAGCCGCCCCGGATTCTCGACGAAGACCTGCCGGATCGCCTCCGGCTTCGACAGCGCGTCGAGCGCGAGGTCCAGCAGGTCGCGATCCTCGGGCTTCCATCTGACATTGGGATGGGGCCAGTCGAAGCCCCAGAGCGACCTGTCAGGCGCCGCTGCATGCAGTCGCGCAAGGATCGGCTTCATCTTGGGTAGCTCGGTGCGTGCCCGCACGGCACGGTCTGCTCCCGAAAGCTTGATCCAGACATTGGGTGCCTTCAACAGGTCCTCGATGAAGGCGAGATCGGCTTCCAGACCCGGCGCATCGAGACTGATCCGCGCCATGTGATCGATCACCACGGGGCAGTCGAGCGAGGCGATGAGGTCGGCCTGGTCGCGCAGGGCGGTCATGTCGAGATGAAGGCAGACGTGCCAGCCGATCGCACCAAGTCGCCGCGCAAGCGATCGCATCTCCGGCGGCAGGGGCGCCGGTCCCAGATGGGGCATGAAGTTGAACCGCGCGCCTCTGAGCCCTGCATGATGCAACAAGTCGAGTTCGACCTCGGCAACGTCGCATTCGACCAGTCCCACCCCGGAACTGAGGCCGGCACTACGCCGCAAGGCGTCAATCAAGGCGCCATGATCGCTGCCGTAAACCGCAGGCTGCACAAAGACGGAGCGCTCAAGGCCCAGACCGCCGATATGCCCTCGATAGGCATCGTAGGGTGCGTCCACCGGGTCGTAGATCCGGTCGGGACGGTAGGGGAATGCCGAAGCAGGTCCATAGACGTGGCTGTGTGAATCGCAGGCACCCGATGGCAGCAACGGCGTCCCGGCATGTCCGGACGGGCCCCGATGCACCGACATCAGCTGTCGCTTCCGACCGCCATCTCGGCCTTGATCTGCCGTTCGATCAGATAGCGCACCTTCAACGCCGGCGTATCGATCCGGGCAGAAATCTCGGGCTGGAGCTTGCGCGTGGATTGCAAGCCTTCCTCGATACGCTCGAGGATCAGCTTGTCCTCGGGCTGGATCTTCTTGTAGCTCGCCAGGCTCGCCGCATCGAAATCGGCATCGCCTTGCCGGATATCGCGAGGCACGAGGATGAAGTACAAGGTGTTGTATTCGTCCACAGGCGTCATGGCGTGCATGTAATGCACCGAGCCCATGTACTCCCCGGTCTCGGTATTGAACATCTCGCCGCCGGTACGGATCAGGCACGGTCCGAAAAACTCGGAATCGAAGTGACGGTCGATCGGCCCGGTAAAGCCGGGGAAAAACAACTGGTGCAGCGGATTGGTCGGCAAACCCCTGCCTCTGCGGACGGCGTTCACCCGCCCGTCCTTTTCGGTCATCTCCACCGGAATCTTCACAACCGCGGCACCGCCCGGAATCGAGACTGGGTGGATGAACGTCACATGCGACAGGTCCATCAGGTTCTCGATCAGCAGGGTGTAGCGCGACTTCAGCTCAAGGATCGGGCGCTGCTCGACGTGCCAGGCCGGATCGCCGATCCCGTAGCCAAGGAGATCGGGCACCGTGCTCTCGTCCGCCAGGGCCGGATCGCCGGTCCAGATCCACACGAAGTCCCCACGCTGGGCGAGCGGATACTTGCGCGTGCAGAACGATGCCGGGACTTTCTCCTGCGATGGAATGCCCACGCATTTGCCTGAGGGGGCAAAGCTGAAACCATGGTAGCCGCAGGTCAGGACGTCGTTCTCCAGCGTTCCCATTTCCATCGGAAAGGAGCGGTGCGGGCAAAGTCCCGCCAGGGCAACGGGCTCACCTGCCTGAGTCCGGTACATGACGACGCGTTCCCCCAGGATCGTTCGCCCGAGGGGAGTCTGCGTCAGTTCATTCGCGTAGGCGGCGACCCACCACTGGTTGTACGGGTAAGGTTGGTCGACCTTCAGAGGATGCATGATGTTAACCGCCTTTGAAACAGGAAGTGATTGTTGTCCCGCTGCCTTCGCCAGATCCGGAAACTGCATGGATCCGAACGGACTTTCCGTCATGGTGACTGCGCGCCGACAAGCTCCCGAAACGATGGTTGAAGCGCGATTGGTTAGCAAGACGGCAGCAGGCGGGACTGCCCGCAAGCTGCCGTCGTCGTTTCTAGTGCGAGCGGATCACGTCGCGCCTCGGCATCAGAAGTTGTACCGCAGGCTCATGCCGTAGGTCCGCGGCGGACGGATGGCAGCAACCGACGGCGCATCACCACCCGGATTGGTAAAGTTCGATGTCGCCGACGCCTGTACGTAAATCGGCTCGTTGGTGATGTTGCGGACGTAGCCCTGCAAGGTCCACTTGCGATCGGACGAAGTGTAGGACAGGCTCGCATCGAAAGTGACGTATCCGTCATCCCTGAAGTAGCGCGATGCGAAGTTGCTGCCCGCAAGGATCGTGCTGCTGGCGAACTTCATGTCCCCGGCAAACTCGATGCCGCCGCCATTGGCCAGCGGAAACTGCTGGGTATACCGCGCGTTGCCAGACCACTTGGGTGCCTGGGGCAGCGGCTGGCCACTGCAATCCACGATCCTGAGCGAACCGTTGGAGCCTCCGCTCAGACAGCCATCCGAACGCACCTGTCCGGCTGGCACTGCAGCGCCCGTGGTTTCGAACACGTAGGTGTCGAAATTGGTGTTGAGGTATTCGCCCGAGACGCTCAGGCGCCCGTTCTTACCGATCGGAAGGACGCCCTCGACGCTGAAGCCCCAGATCGTGCTCTGCCCGGCGTTCCGCGTGACGAACGTCGTGACCCCATCTTCGATCGTCACGAAGGAAATCTGCTGGTCCTTGTACTTCCAGTAGAACGCTTCGAGGTTCAGCAGAGCCGCGCCGAATGTGTTCTTCGAGCCGAAGGTATAGGCCGTCAGGTATTCCGGGAAGAACGGTGAATCGTTGGTTGCCGTGAACCCGCCGCTCTTGAAGCCGCGGCTCGCCGTCAGGTACAGCATGTTGTCCGGCGTGAGATCGTATTCGACACCGCCCTTCCAGGTGAAGGCATCGACGGCGAGCGACGTGTCGATGACCGTTGTCCGCGCGGGATTGATCGTCGGCACAAAGGCCGTGACGGTCCCATTGCGGATTTCGCCCTGCTTGTAGCGGGTTTCCTCGGTGTAGCGACCACCGACGATCAGACGCATCTCGGGCGTGACGTTGATCGTGGTTTCCCCGAACAGCGCCCATGCCTTGGTGTCGAAGTTCGGGAAAATCTGCTGCTGGTAGCGCGTACCGTTGCCGGTCCACTTGTTGATCGTCCGCAGTGTCAGGTCGATCGTCTGGTCTTCACGGAACAGGTAGCTGCCGACCACCCAGTTGCCGAAGCCCGATTCCCCGCCAAGGCGCGCTTCGAGCGAGTACTGGTCCGAGGTTTCGGACGAGATCGTGCCGGTGCCGTTGTCGGTCTCGGCATAGGATGACGAATAACGATAGGCGGGAATGACCGTCAGCGCAGCACCGCCGAAGTCATAGACCATCTCGGTCGATATGCCGTAGTTCTTGTTGTCGAGGAACGGATGATCGAACTGCAACGCCTGGTTGGGATATGCGGCTTGCGTCATGCGGGGATCGTACGGCGACTCCCACGGGTTGCCGAACTGCGCGGGATAGTTGACGCGCCCCGGACCGACGCCACCGACCTTCGAATAGTCAAGCGTGGTCTTCATCGTGAAGCGTGAACTCGGCTCCCACAGAACCTTCATGCGCACGGCCTTCGAAACAAGATCGTTCGCGCCGCTGGTCGTGGTTCCGTCACTGTCGACCATCTGGCCGGAAAACCTGACCGCAAGCTTGTCGGTCAGCGTCAGGTTGGCCGCACCCTCGAGCTTCACGAACGAGTAGTTTCCGCCATCGGCAAGGAAGTAGCCATCGGTCTCGCCTACGCGCGGGTCCTTGGAGATGACGTTGATCGCACCGCCTGCAGAGTTGCGGCCATAGAAAGTGCCTTGCGGACCACGGAGCACTTCGACGCGGGCAAGGTCGTAGAAGTTCGTTCGGAATGCCGGCGAACGCGCGATGTACACGCCGTCGACGTTCAACGAGACCGATGCCTGCGTGTAGGGATTGCTGGTGGTGTCGCCAACGCCGCGAACATAAGTCTGGACCTGGTTGCCGAGGAAGCCGATCTTCAGACCGGGCACCACGTCGTTGAGATTGATGGCGTCGGTCACGCCGCGCTGGGCCAGTTCTTCCCCGCCAACGGCCGCAATCGAGAGCGAAACGTCCTGCAACTGCTGCTCGCGACGCTGGGCGGTGACGACAATCCCGGTGGGATCGGCCTCGTCGACATTAGACGACTGCTCGGCCTGCTCCTGCGCATGAATGGCTGGCGAGAAGAGGATAGCCGTACTGGCGATGATCGAGCTGAGAAATGCCTTCTTATTCGACGACACGGATTTATGGCAGATCAGCATTTCTTCCTCCCTGATTATCTTTTTGCCTTCCTTCCGGAAAGCCGAAACCGATCAAGCGGCGCCTTGCGACACCGTTTACTTTGACGGACCAACATCATTCATCGGTCCGCTATCGATCAGTCAGCGGAGGTCTAACAAAGATGGACAAGCGCGAAAAATGCGCATTCGAGCTAGCGTATGAAACTTTGCGTATAGGTCGGCGCAGGCCGAATGGTTGATGCTCTTCCGGGCCCGATTGTCAGCCCGAACGCGGGAGAGCGGGCGGTACTGTCAAAGCAAACGCACCGGTTGCAGGTCAGGACGCCAACGAAAGCTTCGTACAGGACTTGGAGTTGGCTGCAGCGGCACGTCTTGCACAGGCAAGCGTCGCCGCTGCAGCCCTTTGCGCTCCCTCAGAAAGAGAAGCTTGCCCTCATGCCATAGGTGCGTGGCGGCGCGTAGTTTGTGACGACGACGTTGCCTGTGGTGCCCGCGAACTGGGACAGCGTCGGGATCAGGCGGTTGCCGATGTTCTGCACGAAGCCGGTAACCGACCAGTTCCCGTCTTGTCGGCCGAAACGAAGCGAGGCATCTGCCGAAAAGTCGCTGCCCGAGTTCTGGAAAGCCAGAAACTCGAACGAGGTCATGCGGTTCGAACGATACCGCCCGTCAACAGTGGCGACGAGTTCATAGTCGCCCAAGGCGAAAGTCTGTTCAATTCCGCCATTCAACGCCAACTTCGGCGAGTTGAAGCCATTCTGACCCGAACAGTCGACGACCCATACTGTGCTGGTCGCACCGGTGGTCGAACCCGGGATCGGCGCGGTGCCCGGCGAGGTGCGGCACCCGACGGGCGGCGGCAGCGCATTGTTCGTGGCGTTGCGCTGGGTGTTGTAGACGAAGCTCGTCAGCTTGTTGTCGAGGACCTGCACGGACCCGCGCAGAAGCGTCGTCGCAGTGGCCCGGAACTGCAGATCGAGATCGATGCCCTGGATACGCGACTTGCCGATGTTCTCGGTAAAGAAGCTGTTTCCACCAGTGGAATCGATGCCGAAATGGGCGACCTGCTGGTTGGTATAGTTCCAGCGGAAAAGTTCGAGGTTCAGCTGAAGGCGATTGTCGAAGAAGCGGTTCTTCATCCCCAGAGTCCAGGCGCGGATGTATTCCGGCTCGTAGCTCTCACGCCCGAGGCTGAAATTGAACCCGCCCGACCGGAAACCCGTCTCGTGACTCGCATAGAGGAGCGACTGCGGCCCGACATCGAACTCGACGGCACCACGCCAGGTCGTACGGCTGCGATCGAGCTTCTGATTGAGCGTAAGGGGTGCGAAGAACAGCCTGTTGCCTGACGTTCCGAAGGCGACACTGTTGGCCGGCCCAGGCAACGTAGGGAGCGTGATCTGCTTGCCGAGGTCCTCGAAGGTCAGCGCGACGGGAACCGATGGGCCGCCGATGCAGCCTGCAGGCCTGGTGCAGATCTGGATCAGGTTTCGACCGACACCCACGAACTGCTTCTTGTCCCGTGTGTAGCGGATCCCGCCGACCACCCGCAGGCGATCGGTGGCGTTGAGAGTCAGGCGGCCGAACACGGCCGACGATTTGTTGTCGGCATCGAAGGCCTGAAACGAGTTGACCGTATACTGGCTGAAGTTCTGACGCCCCTTGACGTTCTCGTCGAAATAGAACGCGCCCAGAAGCCAGTCGAACGGACCGATACGTTCACCGGCGATCCGCGCTTCAAGGGAGAACTGCTCGGAATCCTCATGGACGAGTCCCCCCCTGAACGCAGGACCATTGAACAGGCTGCGGACCTGCGCGCTGTTGTAGGCCGGGATGACCGTGACCGTGCCAATTCCAGTCTTCCAGGTGATCTCGGCGTTCGCACCGTAATAGTCGTTGTCCATGAAGGGATAGGCCAGCGGCCCCGGATTGATGCGCGGTCCGCCCAGCACACGCTGCGCGAAGAATGCGGCATTCGACGGCGAATGAAGTCCCGAGCGCGGGTCGAAGCCGGTAGGAACCACGGTGTAATTTGCAGGCGAGGTTGCAGTAGCCTGCGCGCCAGGGCTCAGGTTGATTGCGTGCGTATAGGTTCCTCCGACACCGACGCCGCCCACGTGTGAGTAGTTTCCGCTGACCCGGAACGTCAGGTCCGGAGTGAGGTTCGCGAGCAACTGCACGCGCAGGGCATGGCCCTTTTCGTCTCCAGTGCCATCGGCGTTGTAGCCATCGCGGTCGACGAGCTTTCCACTCACGCGCAAGGCGCCGTCCTGGCCTACGGGAACGTTGACGGACCCTTCGGCGTCAAAGGCGTTGTAATTGCCGTAGCCTACGGCAACGCGGCCGGCCCACTCACCGGGAACGGGCTTTGCCGGAATGACGTTTACTGCGCCCCCCGTCGCGTTCCGCCCGTACAGAGTGCCCTGCGGCCCCTTGAGCACTTCGATCCGCTCAAGGTCATAGAACGCACCGATGGTCGAGCCGGGACGCCCGAGATAGACACTGTCGACGTTGAATGCGACTGCGGGGTCCGTATAACCATTGTTGGTGAAATTGCCGACGCCGCGGATGAAGTAACTCGTATTCACGCCACCGCCGCGGGTGATGTAGAGCGCCGGAACGGCCGCATTGAGCGTGCTGCTGTTCACGATGCCCGCGTTCTCGAGCTCCGAGGTGGAGACGACGTCAAGCGCAACCGCCGCCCTCTGCGAGCTTTCCGTTCGGTGTTGGGCGGTCACGACGATCTCTTCAAGGCCGATTACGGTCTCGGGCTCGGTCGCTTCGACCTGGGCCGCAGCGGGCTGAGCCAGAAACACAAGGCAAATGGCGCTCGTTGTGGACAGTAGTGTGTGCCGCATTGGTCCCTCCCCTTGGCGGTTTTTTTGAAGTTGTCGGTGTGATCCGCTCATTGGCTGGTAGCGTCCAATCGATACTCTGGGCGCAACCCATAAGCTCTGTGAATGGGATGCTGCCTTGACGCTGGTGGGTCAGCCCTTCATCCGGTCAAGCAGTCCGTCCTTGATTACCCACTGGTGCCAGGCTGCCGCCAGGACATGTCCGAAGACGAGCGTCGCCATGATGGCTGCCAGCAGTTCGTGGGCCCCATGCGCCTGCACAGCGAGTGGAAGACTGGGTTCTACCGGGAGGAACGGGAGATCGAGCGGACCAGCGCTGATCGGATGTCGTTTCGGAAAGCTCGATGTCACCAGCCAGCCGGTGAAGGGCGCGGCGATCATCAGGGCGTACAGCGCAGCATGCACCGTATGCGCTGCCCGTCGCTGTGCTTGACTACGGTAGACGAGGGCTGGCGCCTTGTGGGTCAGCCGCCAGCCAAGCCGAAACAGGCTGAGCACCAGAATGAGCAGCCCGGAGACCTTGTGAAGATTGAGGACGAGATCTTCAGCGGCGAACTCGATGTTGGCGCAGAGGTACCCCATCGCCAGATTGCCGATGATCGCCGCCGCGATCGTCCAATGGAGGAGTGCGGCAGTTCGCGTGTACCGCTGGGACGGCTGAGCCGTCCCAGCGGATTCCACGGGACCGCTGGTCACGTCGGCCACTCGGTGATGAACGGACCGTAGTTAGGCTTGCCGTTTGTCTCTTCCGCAACGACGACATTGGTCTGGCGCCCCAGATAAGTGATCTCGCTTTCGAGAATATCGCCCGGTCTCATCCAGCGGCCACCGTGCATCGCACCATTGCCTGGGGGCGACCCGGTCAGCAGGAAGTCCCCCGGCATCAGGCGGATCCGCTCCGACGCATAGGAGAGAACCTGTTCGGGCTGGAAGATCATGTCGCTGATCGGCCAGTCCTGCATGACCTCTCCGTTGAGCTTCATGCGAATCTGGACCTTCGAACGATCAACGAACTGCTTGGGAACGATGAACGGACCTGCAGGCTTGAAGTTCGGTTGATGCTTGCTGACCCAATCATGACCCCAGCGAACGTCGATGCGGCGAAACTCGTCGACCGTCCCGAGATCATTGACCATCACGTAGCCGGCGATCAGTTGATCGGCATCCTCCGGGCGCACGTAGCGTCCGGTGCGGGCAACCACTGCAGCGAACTCCAGCTCCCAGTCGTGGTGCTCGCCGACGAGCGGAAGCGGAATCGGGTCGTACGCGCCGCAAAGCGAACTGTGCAGACCTGTCCAGAAGAATGGCATCCCCTCGCGCGCGCGCCGGTCGACTTCCTCCAGGTTGCGCAGGAAGAACGCTTCGTCGCTCTCTCCCGGAAGGCGCTTGTCCTGATTGAACTTGTTGTAGGTCATCATCTCCGCGACGTGCTGCCGGTAGTTGGAACCGGTGCACAGCATGTTGGGTCGGGAGACGGGTGGGAGACATTCCACATCGGCAAAGGCCAGATCGGCCCCGGCGTCCTTTGCCGAAATGTCAGCAAGAAGGTCGAGTGCGCGGTCCCAATCCTCGAAAAGCGCAAGGGTATCGGCGTAGTGGCTCGACAGGTCGTAAACACTGCCTGCAGCCTGCACGAGCCCGGGGAAAGTCCTGCCCTTGGCACGGTAAGTGCCGATGCCGAAGCTTCCGTTGATCAATCCGGTGGCTTCGTTGATTCCTTCGGGCCGCAGCGCAGGTTTCGGCTTCAGGTCATGCAAAGTAGATTTCGACATTGCGGTCACTCCATAGATCCATTTCCATATCCTGGATGGCGTGCAGCCCCGTGGTGGCCGAAGCATCCAGCAAGTCGGTGTCCGAGAAGGTTTCGTATCTGAAGCCGTTCGGGTCCTTCCAAATGTCGAAGACATGGCTGCCGAGCGGGTGGCGACCCACGCCCCAGATTTCAGTGCGCTGGCGCCGGGTCAGCCAACGGTGCGCCACAAACTGGTCTTCGGAATTGGGCACTTCGAGTGAAAGATGGTGAAGCCCCTGCTTGCCCGGCATTCCGAACATGCCCAGCACGTGATGGTCCACATGCTCCGAGCCACGATCGAGGCGATAGAAGCCGCCGATCTTGTGGGCTTCATCGCCCAGGTACATCAGATCGCTGGGGATGAGCCCGAGGACGCTGCGGTACCACGCGTCGGTCGCCTGCCAGTCCTGGACAAAGATGCCGACATGGCCGAGCCGTATGATCGGGGGCGGTCCGAGCGGCGACTTCTCCTGAAAGGTGCCGATCCGCGGCTTGTCGTAGCCCTGGTTCAAAAGCAGTGATGGCGGCAGAGGGTCCGGAGCCCGGTCCTGAATACCGTGCACCAGTGAAATATTGAATCCATTGGGGTCCACCAGATCGACTGCGACCCCACCACCGGGTCCGCCCAGCGCACGCAGAGCGCTCGCCCCGTGATCGTCTATCGCCCTGCCAAGGTCGGCTTCGTCGTCGACTTCAAATGCGAGGCCAGAAAATTCTGACTCATCGGCTGCTTCGAGCACGACTAGGTAGGCGTGGCGGCCAAGGCCGCGCATGTACCTCTTGCGCCCCAGTGCCGCCGCTTCGACGAGTCCGAAGTCCTGCGCAAACGCGACCCCTCCTGCGAGGTCGCGCACAGCGAGATGAATATGATGCAGTCCCTTGATCGCCATCGAGCGTCCTCCTGTGAGAGGACGAATGGCGGAAGCTCTGCTATCGGTCTAATCGAAAGAGAGACTGCTTCCTATCAGTCTTGCCTATAGGTTTCCGAACTTGTCCGAGCAGCGCGCGACAATGAGATTGCGCAACCATTGCATGCCGGAATCCTGCGCCCGGAGGCGATGCCAGTTGAGGATCTGTTCGATGGGAGCAATGGGAACCGGCACCCGGTGCAGCCGGATCGGGTAGAGAGGCAGGAAGTGCTCCGCCAGCTTGCGGTGCATCGTAGCAAGCCGCTGCGTTCCGACGACCGACTGCGCAAGCGCCGAAAAGCTTGGGACCAGCAATTCGATCCGGCGCTGGTCCCTGAGATGCTCCAGCGAGATTTCAGACAGCGCCGGGCGCCGGTCCCGGCCGAATGTTGCCGCAACATGGCCCGCAGCCAAAAACTCGCCTTCCGAAATCTCGTCCGCATATTCGGACCCTGTCCACGATACGAGGACGTGCTCGTCCGTGAACAGCGGCATGCTTGGATGGTTATCGAGGTGAAAGGGCCTGACGGTTATCATAAGATCCGCTTCGGCGCGCTCGAACCGCTCTTCGGTGTCGCTGCTGGGGCGCAGGATCTCGACGGACACTTTGGGGGCCTGCCGCGAAACCTCGGCTATGACCTCCGCCATCAGGACCGTCTGGATGTAGTCGGAGGAAACGATAACGAACCTGCGGGTGGACGTCGATGGATCGAAATTGCCGGGCTGGGTGATCTCGCTGCGGATGAGCTCGAGAACTTGCTTGACCGGTGCAGCCAGCTTCTCCGCCTTGTACGTCAGCCGCATCTGGCGACCCTCGAGCACGAGCAACTCGTCGCCGAAGTAATCCCGGAGGCGGTTCAGGGCGGAGGTGACCGCGGGCTGGCTGAGGAAAAGGCGCTTTGAAGCACCCGTCACGCTCTGCTCGCTGATCAAGGCGTCCAGAGCCACCAGCAGGTTCAGATCGAGCTTATCGAATCGCATATGGCCGCATAGCATCAACACGAGAAATGCGTCACCCGCGGGGTATCAACAGGTGAAAACCCTCAAGGCTCCTCCGCGCGCGGCGCGATGTGCAAGCCAAGCAGGTCTGCCGCATTGAGGCCCAGAATGCGGGCCCGGACATCAGGCTCGAGGTGGCTGTGGAACGCCACGGCATCGGGCTCGGCCATGTCGAACGGATAGTCGGTCCCAAGGCACAGGCGCTCGGCGCCATGGGTCCGGATCAGGCTGTCGAGCTGTTCGCGGTCAAAGACCAGCGTGTCCAGCCAGATGTTCCGCAGATACTCCGACGGCGCGCGCCTGGCGTGAACCCGGCACTCGGGTCGAACCCGCCAGGCGTGATCGAACCGCCCCCAATAGGCAGGCAGGAAGCCTCCACCGTGCGCGACGCAGAGCTTGAGAGCGGGATAGGCGTCGAGCACCCCTTCGAAGATCAGGTGGCTCAGCGCGATGGTGGATTCGAGAGGATTGCCGATGATGTTGTCGAGATAGTGCTCCGACAAGCGTTCGCCTTGGGTAAACCCGAGGGGATGGATGAACAGCAGGACGCCGAGTTCCTCGGCAGCAGCGAAGAAGGGCCGCACATCCGGCGATGCAAGCTCGCGACCGGCAATGTTCGAACCGATCTCGATACCGCGCAATCCCAGTTCATCGACGCAGCGTCGCATCTCGGCAATGGCCATCCCGGTGTTCTGCAGCGGCACTGTTCCCATGCCCACGAGCCTGTCGGGATGTTTCGCGACAGCCTCGGCGATGCCGTTGTTGACCCGTTGCGCGGCTTCCCGGCCCACTTCGGGCGGTGCGAAATAGTAATACTGGCCGGGAGACGGACTGATGGCCTGCACATCGACCCCTAGCCTGTCCATGTCCGCCAGGCGCTCCTCGACACCGTTCAGGCGCGATCCGATTGCTGCGAACAGGGCCGCATTTGTCGCTCTGGACGCAGGGGACACGAACCGCAGTGGATCGGGCGCGTCGGAAACTTCCTGGCGCACGTAAGCGTCAGCCGCTGCGACGTTGAGATGGCAGTGCAGGTCGACGACAAGGTCCTCGCCGCGCCGGACCACCGGGATGACGGGCTTGCCGTGGCCGCAGGTCGTCAGGTGGTCGCAGCTCATTGTTCTTCATCCAGCATATTCTGGATTAACCGGCGCACCTTCACCGCCGGCGCATCCGATCTGACCAGAAGTTCGCGTTGCTGCGCTGCGGCCTCTTCAACTCTCGTCTCGATGGCTTCGACCGCGTCAATGTCCTGTTGCCTGATCTTCTTGTCGGACTCGAGCTGGAACGCGTCGAGCGTCTCGTCGTCGAGCCGGAAGTTCCGGCTGGCGAAGCCGAGATAGTGGGTCGATGTCGCTGTCTCGGGCGTGATCGCATGAAGGATGTGCAGATGACCAAGCTCGGAGGGCACGGCATCGTGACCGGGCACCCTCGTAAACAGCGGCATGTTGGTCCGGATGAGTTCCGGCCCATAGAAGTCCGTGATGGATTCCCAGTCCGCCAAGCCCTCGTAGCGGTGCTCTGCCCCCCACATCAGGTCGGAGAAATCCGTCCAGGGCAGCTTGCCGGTACGCACCAGCCGGTAGCTGTGCTCGCGCATCTCCTCGCGCATCGGCATGGCCTTCATCGCCTCCCCTCCGGACACGTGGTGATGCAGATAGGGCAGGTGCGTCAGGTCCATGAGGTTGTCGATGAGCAACTGCGCTCTCGCTTTGATGGTGAAGTGATTTGCAGAGCTGAAGCGCCAGCGCGGCAGGCCGAGGCCGAAGTCCTCGACAGGAGGGATCAGGGCGGGATCACAGCGATCCGGATCGCCCATCCAGATCCAGCATAGTTCGCCGGTCTCGCGCAGCGGGTAGCTTGGCTGGCAAAAGCCGGCGGCCGTTCCCTGGGAAGGAATGCTGACGCACTTGCCATCGGCTGCAAACGCGAAGGCATGATATCCGCGCACGATGGAATCGCCGTCGACCCAGCCTTTTGCCAAGGGAGAATAGCGATGCGGACACAGGCCGTACAAGGCGATCGGCGCCCCCGCTTGAGTCCGGTACATGACCACTGGTTTGCCGAGAATTGTCCGTTCGATCGGCTGCCGGCTGATCTCGTCCGAGAAGCCGGCCAAGTACCACCGGTTCCTTACGAAGGTCTGGCCATTTTTGAACGGGTACATGAAACTCTTCCTGAAAGGTCACGAAAGATAGCCGCTTCATCAAGCCAGATGTAATCGATTGAGGGGTCTGGATGCATCAGCGATGCTGATACATCGACGCGGCGGCCTGCAACACGGCATCCCCACCGGTCGAGGGAGGAACAGCTTTTCGGCAGAAAATGCCTCGCCTCAGGCTGAAAGCGCTCTCCCGCCCTGCTACCGCGCCTGCAACGTGCGGAGGATGTTTCTCACCTTCTGCATGAACTTGCCGGGCGCTGGCTTGTAGGCGATCTTTGCCGGCAGGATCATGCGAACCGTGGTTCCGAAACCCTCGGCGCTCTCGATGCTCAGCTTCCCACCAATCGAAAACATGCGCTCGCGCATGCCGAGCAGACCGAAATGCCCCTTGGGGGAACCCTTGGCCAACGTCTCGTTGCTTATGCCGATCCCGTTGTCCCGAACATAAGCAGAGAACTCCCAGCGACCGTAGCGCACCCCGACATCGACGCGGTTCGCCCCCGAATGGCAGGCGGCGTTGTTGAGGGCCTCGCCGATGACGGAAAGGAGATCGTCGATCATGCTTTCCGCGATCGGTCTTGGCGTGCGCTGAACGACAAGCGGGGCAATCAGGTCGGCCGGGTAGATCTCGTTCTTCATCAGGCGATTGAGTTCGCGATGCAGATTGCGGGATCGCTCGTTGCGCAGGCCGGTGACCCTCTCGCGACCTTCCACCAGCATTTCCTCGGCGCGTTCGAGCGCGGGTAGCAGAACCGCCTGTGCATCGGGGTCACCGGCAAACTTGTCGGCCACGGCCTGGAAGCGCAGGATCAGGCCCTGCACGCCCTGGATCATGGTGTCGTGCAGTTCCCGGGCGATACGCTCGCGCTCGCTGTTGCGCGCAGCCATCCGGTTTCTGATGCGCGCCGAAACCTGCCGCAGGCGCATCTCATAGAAGCCGTAGAGCATCGCTCCTGCTGCAAGAACAACCGCGATCCGGAACCACCAGGTTTGGTGAAATGCACTGGCAATGGTGAACTCCGCCACCGCCGGTCGCTTGCTCCAGACCCCGTCTTCGTTGGCGGCAAGCAGCTCGAAGCGGTATCTGCCGGGGCCGAGACCGTCAAAGGCCGCCGTACGCTTGTCCGACGAAGTCCAGACAGCGCCGTCCCTGTCCAGGCGATAGCGAAACCGCACCCGCTCAGGCACGGAAAGGCTCGTCGCCGTGTAGTCGATCTCGACCCGCATCGTGCCGGCAGGCAGCATTGCCCCCGCAGGGTAGTAAGTGCCGGGCCCAATCCTGAAACCACGCACGATCACATCCGGAGCGCGGTCGTTGATCCGGATCATCGCCGGGTCGATGCTGGAAACGTTGTTGCGAGTGGCGAACCAGATGCGGCCGTCGCCCCCGGCTACGATCTGCGCGCCCGATGACTTCTGCGCAAAGCTGGCCAGGCCATCACGGAAATCGAACTGCCGAAAGGCAACCTCTGCCCCCGGATGGGCAAGCGCATGGCGGACCGCTGAGGCCTTGAGCCGGACAAGCCCCGTGTCACCTATGGCCCAGATGTCGCCGGACCTTGTCTGGACCATGCCGTTGAGCGAGCTCGCCCAGGGATAGCGTGTTGCGGACAGCAAGGGCGCACCCGGCCGGAAAGGAGCGGAGAGTCCGAGATTGCCGCTGGTGAAAAAGTCGTCGCCCGAAGGCAGGAGACCATCGATGCCACCACTCGGCACGTCGCTGTCGGCCAGTGCGTCGAAAGGACCGCCTGCGAGCTGCGGAGCCATGCCCCTGAAGTGGATCGCCGCGCGGCCATCTTGCCGCACGGCGACGTTGCCGGGAATGGCTTTTGCCGCATCGATCCCGGGATAGGCCGTGGCGGTGCCCCGCTCGACAACCCAGAGTCCCTTCTGCAAGGCCGGAAGCCACAGACGGCCCTGACCGTCCTCGCCGCACGAATTGGCGGCAAAGCTTGCCGACAAGGCAAGGCGCCTGATCACACGCCCTTCGCGCACGAGCACGGCCCCACCACGCTCGATTGCCCAGATACCGCCTGAGTTCGCGGTGCAGATCGCCTCGATCAACCGCATGGTCAGGCCGACCCGAACCGGATTTCCGTTCAGCGGTATCCGGTACAGCGCATGATCATCTGCGACATAGACCTCGCCCGAGCGATCCGCCGCCAGCATGTGGTTGGTCGCAGGGTCTGCCGGGATACCTGCGGCCTGCGCGATCGGCACCCGGCGCAGCATGTTGAGGCCCATCTCTCCGCCGATCCAGATGTTGCCCTCGCGATCCTCGAACAGCGCGCGCACGGGGTCGGACAGGAGCCCGTTGCTCGTGTCCAGCCGCAGCATCTGCGCGGCCTTGTCCGGCCGGAGATGATCGACACGGAACGCACCGTCGCTCCAGGTAGCGCCCCAGAAGTCGCCATGGCGGTCAAACAGTGTCCGGATCGCGAAAGGCGTGGCGAAGCCCGGTTGCTCAGGGAGAACCTTCGCGCCCTTGGCGATGGGACGGGTCCGGCTCTTGTCGGTCAGCCATATCGTCCCGTCGGCTGCCTCGGCGAGCGTCGCGCGCGGAACGGTGACGATACCGGTGCTCTCGAACGGTTCGGCACCCGGCGGTCTGCGGTACACGCCGGTCTCGGTCGTCAGCCAGAGCGTGCCGTCCTTGGAGAAAAGCGGGTTCCAGGCAGGCTCTTCAGGCAGGCCGGACGAGGTGTCGAACTCCGTCCAGCGCCCTTTGGCAAAACGCGCCAGCGACAGCGTGCCCCGCCCCCCGCGCGTAACCCAGATTGCGCCGTCGGGACCTTGCGCGATGTCGTTCACTTCGCGCGAAGGATTGGGCATCTGCGCATCTGCGAGCCGCCCATCGCGCCAGACCATCACGCCCTTGCGCCGCGCCAGCCCGATCCACACAGCACCGTCCCTTGCAGCCAGCAGCCTTGCAACCACGATGCGGTTGGGACTGGACGGAGGTGGTCCGATGCGTTCGAAGGTAATCCCGTCGAAGCGGACGAGGCCATCCACCCCGCCGATCCACAGAAAGCCGTCGCGCGACTGGGTGATGGCATTGATCCGGCTTGGCGCGCCTTCCTCAAGCGACCAGTGGCGCAGCTTGAAGCCATGCAATGCGCCGGTCCCGGCGGCTTCGCGCGGACTCGACGGCGCGGCAGGCAGGGGCGAACCAGACATGGCCACGAGCAGTGCCGCTGCCAGCAGCCGCACCATCGCCGTGCGCGGCCGGTCAGAGTTCAATGATGCCCCGCTTGGCAGCCGTCGTCACCGCGTGGGTGCGATCGTTGACCCTCAGCTTGGCGAATATGCTCTTGATGTTGGACTTGATCGTTTCCTCTGCCACGCCAAGCCGCCATGCCACCTGCTTGTTCGAATGGCCGCCCGCGATCATCTGGAGAATTTCCACTTCGCGAGGGCTCAGCGATTCCTCGATAGCGTGAAGCGCGATGTCCTGCGCCACCTCGGGGTGGAGATGGCGCTGGCCGCGGTGGACGGCGCGAATCGCATCGAGCAGTTCCCGGCGCAGGCTGGACTTGAGCAGGAACCCCGCCGCGCCCGCACGCATCGCCTCGAGGGCCTTGGCATCCCCCGAATAGGTGGTGAGCACGATGATGCGAGCCTCGGGGTGGGCGCTGCGTATCTTCTCGATCGCCTCGACGCCGTTCATCCCGGGCATGCGCAGGTCCATCAGGACGATATCGGGTCGCAAATCGTCATAGAGTTGCACGGCCTGCGCACCCGTTTCGGCCTCCCCGGCGACTTCCATGTCCTTTTGCAACGAGAGGATCGCCGCCACGCCTTCGCGCAGGATCGGGTGATCGTCCGCCACGAGGATGCGGATCGGGTCAGCGTTCCCCGCCGGCATGTGCAAAGTCTTCCCCTGTAGATGCTGCCCGCACCCCGCCAGCTCCGGCAAGTGCTTGTCACAGCGCGAAGATTATCACGATCCCGTGGTGGTTGGTAGCCACCCGAAAGCGGGCCAAAGGTTCCCCCGACCGGGTGTTTCCCCATGGTCCGAAGCGGATCAACCTTGTGGCACAACAAGGGGAACCGACATGGCTGACGAACCAGCGCATCCGCGCATCGCATTGGAACGGCGCGAATTTCTTGCGGCCGGATCACTTGCGGCAGCGCTCACCGCCATGCCGTCCCTCGCACTTTCCAAGGACACGCCCGCTTCAGGAGAACGCAGGATGGGTACGATCACCACCAAGGACGGCACGCAGATCTTCTACAAGGACTGGGGACCGAAGGATGCGCAAGCCATCATGTTCCACCACGGCTGGCCGCTAAGCGCGGACGACTGGGACAACCAGATGCTGTTCTTCCTCTCCAAGGGCTTCCGCGTCATCGCGCATGACCGGCGGGGCCATGGCCGCTCGACCCAGACCGACACCGGCAACGAGATGGACACTTACGCCGCCGACGTCGCCGCGCTGACCGATCATCTCGACTTGCGCGGCGCGGTACATGTCGGCCATTCCACTGGCGGCGGCGAAGTGGCGCACTATGCCGCCCGCGCACGTCCCGGCCGCGTGGCCAAGGCCGTGCTGATCGGTGCCGTACCGCCGATAATGCTCAAGACGCCAGCCAATCCCGGCGGCCTGCCGATGGACGTGTTCGACGGCTTCCGCGCGGCGCTCGTCGCCAACCGCGCACAGTTCTTCCGCGATGTGCCGACCGGCCCGTTCTACGGCTTCAACCGTCCGGGCGCGAAAGTCAGCCAGGGCCTGATCGACAACTGGTGGCGCCAGGGCATGATGGGCGGGGCCAAGGCGCACTATGATTGCATCAAGGCCTTCTCGGAGACCGACTTCACCGAGGACCTCAGGAAAATCGACGTGCCGGTGCTGATCATGCACGGCGAGGACGATCAGATCGTTCCCATCGCCGATTCCGCGCATCTCGCAATCAAGCTGGTCAGGAAGGGCACGCTCAAGACCTATCCGGGCCTGCCCCACGGCATGGCCTCGACCCACCCGGACGTGATCAACGCCGACCTGCTCGCGTTCATCAAGGCCTGATGCGATGACCTACACCAGCCGCATCGACCTGTCCGAACACGTGCGCAAGCACGCCTGCGCCCTGCTGCAGGCCCGCCTGTCCGACGCGCTCGATCTGGAAGCGCAGGCCAAGCAGGCGCACTGGAACGTCAAAGGGCCACACTTCCTCCAGCTGCACCAGCTGTTCGACAGCGTGCACGACGAGATCGAGCAGTTCGTCGACCTGCTCGCCGAACGCATCACCACGCTCGGACACGTCGCGGACGGCCGCGTCAACACCACCGCTTCGGCCACCACACTCTATGGCTACCCGCTCGAAGCCACGGGCGGCGAGGCGCACCTCAAGGCGCTCTCCGCCAGCATTGGCGCGTTCGGCAAGGCGGTGCGCGCGGCGATCGATCAGGCTGGCGTGATCGGCGATGCCGATACTGCAGACCTGTTCACCCAGGTCTCGCGCGAGACCGACAAGCAGCTCTGGTTCCTCGAAGCCCACCTCCAGGCCCACTGACCTCTCACTCCCAAGGAGATTCCCATGTCCTTCCGATCCAAGACGCTGATCAACGCCGACGACACGCTGTTCATCTTCATCGACCACCAGCCGCAGATGGCGTTCGGCGTCACCAGCATCGACCGCCAGACCCTAAAGAACAACACCGTGGCGCTGGCCAAGTCGGCCAAGCTCTTCAACGTGCCGATCATCCTGACCGCGGTCGAGACCGAGTCCTTCTCGGGCTACATCTGGCCCGAACTGCTCGACGTGGTGCAGCAGAAGCCGATCGAGCGCACCTCGATGAACTCGTGGGATTCCGAAGAACTCGTCGCGCAGGTCAAGGCCAGCGGCAAGAAGAAGCTGGTAATCTGCGCGCTGTGGACCGAGGCCTGCCTGCTGTTCCCGACGCTCTGCGCCATCGAGGAAGGCTTCGAGATCTACATCGTCACCGATGCCTCGGGCGGAACGTCTCAGGAAGCGCATGATGCGGCAATCCGCCGCATGGAACAGGCAGGCGCGCATTCGCTGACCACCATCAACGCCCTGCTCGAACTCCAGCGCGACTGGGCGCACCGCGACACCTACAACGGCGTGATGGACATCGTGCGCGAGCACCTCGGCGCCTACGGCATGGGCGTCGATTACGCCTACACCATGGTCCACAAGGCCCCGCAGCGCGGCGCGTTCCCGCACGAGGCCCCCCACCCCGAAGGCCATTGATCTTCCCAAGGCCCAAGGGAGCCTCCTGCCCATGAAACCCTATCTCGCAGCCCTTGGCATCGGCCTGCTCGTCGGTGCCCTCTACAGCCTGCTCGGCACGCGATCGCCCGCCCCTCCCGCGGTCGCCCTGCTGGGACTGCTCGGCATGTTGCTGGGCGAACAGGCCGTCCCGCTCGCGAAACGGGTGATCCATGGGCAGGAGGTTGCTTCGTTCTGGAAGACCTCATGCGCCGAACGGGTAACCGGCCTCCCGTCCAAGCCGGACGAAAAGCCATGAGCGCCACGCGCCGCGATGCGCTCGCCGGAGCACTCGGCGCCTCGGCCCTTTCCCTGCTCCCCGGCCTCGCCCGCGCCACCGACAGAAAGCCCAGCACCATGCGCGACGACCTGATCATCGTGAACGCCCTCGTCACCACGCTCGACCGCGAGAACCCGCGCGCAGAGGCCGTGGCGATCCGCGATGGACGTTTTCTGGCGGTTGGCCCCGAGGCCGAAGTGCGCGCCGCTGCACCCGATGCGACCGTGATCGACGCGCGCGGACGCCGGATGATCCCCGGACTTATCGACAGCCATATGCACATCATCCGGGGCGGGCTTAACTTCAACATGGAGCTGCGCTGGGACGGCGTGCCGACGCTCGCCGATGCCATGGCCATGCTCAAGGCCCAGGTGGACCGCACGCCCGCGCCGCAGTGGGTCCGCGTCGTTGGTGGCTTCACCGAACACCAATTCGCCGAAAAACGCCTGCCGACCCTCGCCGAGCTAAACGCTGTCGCCCCCGATACGCCTGTATTCATCCTCCACCTCTACGACCGGGCGCTGCTCAACGCCGCCGCATTGCGCGTGGTCGGCTATGGCAAGGACACGCCCAACCCACCGGGCGGCGAGATCGTGCGCGATGCCGCCGGCAATCCCACCGGGCTGCTGCTGGCCCAGCCCAACGCCACGATCCTCTATTCGACGCTGGCCAAGGGGCCGAAGCTGCCCGAGGACTACCAGATCAATTCCACCCGCCACTTCATGCGCGAGGTCAATTCGCTGGGCGTGACCAGCGTGATCGACGCGGGCGGCGGTTTCCAGAACTACCCTGACGACTACCACGTGATCGAGAAGCTGCACGACGACGGGCAACTGACCGTACGCATCAGCTACAACCTGTTCACCCAGAAACCGAAGGAAGAGCTTGCCGACTTTGCCGGTTGGGTGAAGCAGGTCACGCCGGGGCAGGGCGACGATACCTATCGCCATAACGGCGCGGGCGAGATGCTGGTCTATTCCGCCGCCGACTTCGAGGACTTCCGCGTTGCCCGGCCCGACATGCCGCCATCGATGGAAGGCGATCTCGAACCCGTTATCCGCCTGCTGGCCGAGAACCGCTGGCCGTGGCGCCTGCACGCCACCTATGACGAAACCATCGGTCGCGCGCTCGACGTCTACGAGAAGGTCAACCGTGACGTGCCCCTGCAAGGCATCAACTGGTTCTTCGACCATGCCGAGACGATCAGCGAGCGCAACATCGACCGCATCGCCGCGCTGGGTGGCGGTATCGCCGTTCAGCACCGCATGGCCTATCAGGGCGAATACTTCGTCGAGCGTTATGGCCGCCGCGCAGCCGAACGCACCCCGCCGATCGCCCGCATGATCGCGGCGGGCATTCCGGTCGGCGCAGGCACCGATGCCACCCGCGTTGCCAGCTACAACCCGTGGGTCTCGCTCTCGTGGCTTGTCACCGGGCGCACCGTCGGCGGTCTTTCGCTCTATCCCGGCGCCAACCGCGTTTCCCGCGAAAAGGCGCTGGCGATGTGGACGCACGAGAACACGTGGTTCTCGTGCGAAACGGGCAAGAAGGGCCAGATCAAGGCTGGGCAGCTTGCCGATTGCGCCCTGCTTTCGGCGGACTACTTCACCGTGCCCGAGGCGGACATCCCGCACATCCGCTCCGTGCTCACCCTGCTGGGCGGAAAGATCGTGCATGGCGAAGGCGATTTCGGATCACTAGCCCCTGCCTTGCCTGCCCCCATGCCGGACTGGTCCCCGGTCCGCACCTTTGGAGGCTACTACCGAGAGCCGCAAACGGCGGCGAAGATGGCCAGCGCCTGCGGCTGCGCCTCCGCTTGCGGCGTGCACGGCCACGACCATGCGGCCGCGCTTGCATCCAGTGTGCCATCATCTGACGTCCAGAACTTCTGGGGCGCCCTGGGCTGCGGCTGCTGGGCGGTCTGATCCCATGCGCGATGCCGAACCTCGCCTGATCCACGCCGTGCTCGACTGGCCGCCGACATGGTTCCTCGCCCGGCTGCTGCTGGTTGGAGCCTACCTGATCGGCGGTTTGGTCAAGCTGGCCGACTGGCCTGCAGCCGTCGCAGAGCAGGCGCATTTCGGCATGAATCCGCCAGCGCTCTGGGCGGGTCTGACCATCGCGGTCGAAATCGTCGGCCCCATGCTGATCCTGTGGGGCCGGATGGTCTGGCTTGGGGCCGGGATGCTCGGCACGTTCACCTTGCTCGCAGCCTTCGTCGCCAACGCCTTCTGGACCATGGCCGGCCAGGAGCGCTTCGCGGCGACCAACGCCTTCTTCGAACATGTCGGCCTTGTCGGAGGGTTCATTCTCGCCGCGCTGGTTGCCGAGCAGGCCCGGAGACAACGAAGACCTTGACCGTTTCCCGGGTGCGCGAAGGAGATAACATGAATCAGAGCGTGCCACTCAAGACGCCGGCGCCACTGTTCCGCCTGCTTCTCGTCCTCTCGGCCACGACCGGCATGGTCGATGCGGCCAGCATCCTGGGCATGGACAAGGTCTTCACCGCCAACATGACGGGCAACGTCGTATTCCTTGCCTTCGCTGCGGTCGGCACGCCCGGATTCCATCCCCTCAGCTATGTCGTGGCGCTTGCCACCTTCATGGCAGGCGCCGCCATCGCGGGCCGCTTGTGGCACAGCGATGGCACGCCCCGGCTCAACCACTGGCTGGTCCTCGCCGCGTCGATCGAAAGCTGCCTGTTGTTCCTCGCCGGCCTGCTTGGCATCTATGCCGCGCGAGCAGATGCGCCCGTCGCCCTGTTGCTGCCCTGCATCATCGCCCTTACCGGAGGCGCGATGGGCTTCCGCAATGCCATCGTGCGGCAGCTCAAGGTGCCTGACCTCACCACAACCGTTCTGACCCTGACGATCACCGGCATAGCGGCGGATTCCCGCTCGGCATCCGGCACGACATCGAACCTTCCCGCGCGGCTTGGTGCCGTCCTCGCCATCTTTGCCGGTGCCGCAGCCGGTGCCCTGCTCTTTCACGCCCTCGGCCTCGGCCCAACCTTGCTGCTTACAGGCGGCGTCGTGCTCGTCGCCACGACGATTTTCGTGCGGCATCCGCAAATGGCCGAACTGCAGCGAAAATGATCCGTCGCCTGATCGTCCTGACTGGCCTCGCCCTCGCGACACCCACGCTCGCAGACGCGCCGGATCGCACAAACCTGCGCTACGACGAGGATTGGTCGCTCCAGCCCGCCGGTCTGAAGAACCTCCCGCTTGATGAACAGGGCGCGGTGCGACTGACGCTCGGCTTGGAGGCCCGCACGCGGCAGGAGAGTTATGCCAACAGCCTCTGGGGCGATGCGCCTGACGACGGGTATCTGTGGCTGCGGCTGGTGCCCCTCGCCGATCTTCATGCCGGTCCGGTACGTGCCTTCGTCCAGCCGATCATCGGCTACGCCCGAGGCGTCACTGGCGGGAACGGGCCTGCCGACCAGACCGGTATCGACCTGCTTCAGGGCTTCGCCGACCTCAACCTGTCTCTCGGCGAAGGCACGAAGCTCACCCTGCGCGGCGGGCGGGAACTGGTCGCGCTCGGGTCGGAACGTCTGATCGGCACGCGCTATGGTCCGAACATCCCGCAACCCTTCGATGGCGTCCGCGCGACTTCCGATTTGGGCCGGTTGCGCCTCGACCTGATGGACTTGCGCGCCGTCGAGATAAAGCCGGGCGATTTCGACGATCACGCCTCCGACCGGCGGCGACTGCGCGCGGTCTATGCCACACTCAAACCCACTCCTGACGCGGCAGTCGATCTCTACTGGATCGGATACCGCAACAAGACCGCCCGTTACGGCACCGTGACTGGAGCGGAACGGCGCGACACTTTCGGCCTGCGCCTGTTCGGCCACCATTCCATCGGCCGCCATGCCCGTCTGTCATGGAACTGGGAAACCATGATCCAGCGCGGCACTTTTGCCAACAAGAGCATCCGCGCATGGTCGCAAGCGACCGAAACCGCGATCAGCTTTCCCGACACGAAACTCCGGCCTCGCCTTCGTCTGCGCGCAAACTACGCCAGTGGCGACAGAAGCCCGGACGACCACGTGCTGGGAACCTTCAACGCCCTGTTCCCCAAGGGCCGTTACTTCGGAGAACTGACGCCAATCGGCCCGCGCAACATCTTCAACGTGAATCCCAGCATCGACATCGATGCCGGTGGAGGGGTTACGCTGGAGGTCTCAGCCGCAAGCTTCTGGCGCGCATCGGTTCGCGACGGCATCTACGACTTGCCCGGCAGCGAAATCCGCGCCGCAAGTCCGTCAACGGCAAGGCATATCGGCAACCAGATAGAACTGGGCGTGCAATGGAATGCGAGCAGCGTCCTGACGCTGTCCGGCTCCATCGCCACGTTCACGGCCGGTTCCTACCTGCGGCAAAGCGGCCCGGCATCGCCGATCTACATGGCGGGGCTCGAAGCAACCTATAAACTGTAGCCTGCAAGAAGCTCGGGCTCCCGAAAAGGAAAACCCTCCCTTCCCGAAGGAAGAGAGGGTCCCATTTCCAGCAGGTGCTGTTCGGATCAGAACGCAGCAGTCAGCGAAACCACGACGGTCGAGCCGGCGATCGAGCCGATACCGTCCTGGCCGCGCGAGAAGCTCGGCTGGAGGTAAGCAGCTTCGGCATCGCTGATGTTGGTGTCGATGTAGGAAACGCCCAGCGTCAGCGGAGTGCCCTTGATCGCGTAGTCGGCACCCAGCGACCAGTCGACGTATTCGCCGGTCGGAGCAACCGAGGTTGCGAACGGCCCGAGGCCTTCGTTGCCCTTCGAGTAACCGATGTGCGCCTTCAGCGTCAGGCCGGTGTCCGGGATGCCGGCGGCAGCGTCGGTCCAGACATAGAGGTTGTCGTTCTTGTCGCCGGGAGCGGTGTAGACGCCGGCAGCAGCGGCAGCGCCGTCAGCATACCATGCGCCAAGCGCTTCCTGCTTCGGTGCATAGGCGATACCGGCGGTGAGCGATGCCGGGCCGAGCGAACCGGAAACCTTGAAGTAGGGCTCGATGAAGTCGGTGTTGTCGAAGCCGCGCGGATACATGTACCAGGTCGCGCCGACGTCGATCGTGGCGTCGCCGAGTGTCTTCTTGTAGCCGGCGATCAGGTCGAGCTCCATGTTGGCGCCGCCGAAGGTGCCCCAACCGGCGAGGTTCGAACCCCAGGTCCCGATGTAGAAGCCGCTTTCATGCGCGATCGTCAGGCCACCCTGAACCGCCATCGAGCGGTCGGACTGCGAAACGCCGCGGAAGCGATAGTCGGACACGAGGCCGACGCTGCCCGAAACGGTGATGGGCTTGGATTCTTCCGCTTCCTGAGCGAAGGCGGGGGTCGCAAAGAGTGCGAGGGCGACAGGTGCCACAGCTGCGGCAAGACGGAACTTCATACGGAACGCTCCCTGGATAGGTTATCACGTTCCACCTGCGTCTGCCGTGCGAGCGCTTCTCATGGAGCGACGTCACTGCAGATGAGTCGTTTCCTACATCCCGATTTGCTGCACTGCAAGATCGAATGTCGCACGCAAATCGGCTCCCTGCCTTATCGACAGGGAGCCGTGGTATTTTGGCATCAGGTCGCCCCCGCCTGAGGGGGCGGGGCGGCGGGGGCGATGATCAAGCGGCCGGCGTCAGGGGCCGCAGGATGGCATCGGGCCCGGTCACGCGCACTTCGTCCCCCCGCAAACGGCGGCGGGCCAGCCATTCGGTGAGCATTTCGGCTGTCGTATGGTCCATGGCATGAACCCGTTCGAGGTCGACGTGCACAGCCTTGCGCGGCGGAACCTGCTCAAGAGCGCTCGTCAGGCGGGTCAGGCCAAGGAAGGTAGCAGCGCCTTCGAGTTCGAGCCGAACCGTCTCGCCGATCGTGGTCTCGCCGACCTTGAATCGTAGATTTCGCAGATGCGGCACGAGTTCAAGCGCTGAAAGCGCCAGGCCGACCAGCACGCCGGTGAGCAGGTCGGTCGTCACCACAAGCGCAAACGTCGCCGCCCAGATCAGGGCGGGCATGAAGCCGTGAACCTCGAACAGACGGCGCACCTGCTTCAGGCTGACCAGCTTCCAGCCCGTCACCACCAGCACCCCGCCCAGCGCCGCCATCGGCACTTCGCGCAGGATGAAGGGCAGCAGGGCCACGAAGCCGAGGATCCACACGCCGTGGACCATGGCCGAGAGCCGCGTCTTGGCGCCTGCCTGGACATTGGCCGAACTGCGCACGATCACGCCGGTCATCGGCAGTGCGTTGAACACCCCGCACAGCAGATTGCCCACGCCTTGCGCGCGCAGTTCCTTGTTGTAGTCGGTGCGCGTGCCGTCGTGCATGCGGTCGACCGCAGCGGCCGAGAGCAGCGTTTCGGCGCTGGCGATGAAGGCGATGGCAATGGCCGAGACGATCAGCGATCCCTGGGTCAGCGGCGCAAGGAAGCCCCCGTCGGGCAGGGCGAAGGCGGCACCGATCGAATCGGGTACCACGATGCGGGCAACGTCTAGCCCTGCTCCCCACGCCACCAGCGTAGCAGCAAGAACGCCAAGCAGCGCGCCCGGCAGCAGGCCCAGGCTCGCGGGCTTGAGCTTCTCCCACGCGATCATCGTGCCGATGGTCAGCAGGCCGAGCATCAGCGCAAGTTCGGTCGAGCGCAGATCGAACGGCGTCAGGCCAAGGACGCGGGCAGGCATCATCGCCAGATTGTCGATCCCGTTGGACTGGGGCTTGGCATCAAACAGGATGTGGAACTGGCCGATCACGATCAGCGCGCCGATCCCGGCGAGCATGCCGTGCACGACCGCCGGCGAAATCGCCCGGAACACCCCACCGAGGCGCGCGACGCCCGCAATGAGCTGGAGCGCACCTGCCAGCACGAGCACCGGCCCCAGCGCCGAGAGGCCGTTGTCGCGCACGAATTCGAACACGATGACCGCAAGCCCGGCGGCCGGACCGCTGACCTGCAGCGGCGACCCTGCAAGCAGACCCACGACGATGCCGCCGATGATCCCGGTGACCAGTCCCTTCTCCGGCGGCACGCCCGAGGCGATGGCGATGCCCATGCACAGCGGCATGGCGACGAGAAAGACCACGATCGATGCGGTCAGGTCGCGGGCAAGAAAGCGGAATGGACCGCTGCGCTCACCTGCATCGGCGGCAGGCGAAGTCATTCTGCTGCCTCTGCTGTCCAGTTGTCGATCACCGAACGGCGGCGGGCAGGAAGGGCCACCGGCAGCGGCTTGTCCTCGCGCAGCGGTGAGAACTCGCCGGTTTCGCCATCAAGGCCCAGCACCATCCCTGCGCTGATGTCGACGAACCAGCCATGCAGCGCCATCTCGCCGCGCGCGATTGCTGCGGCGACCGAGGGATGCGTGCGCAAGTGCGCCAGCTGTGCGATCACGTTCTGCAGGCTGACCGCACGCACACGCTCGTCGCCATGAAGGTTGGGCGAGCAACTGGAGACGACATGCTCGGCCGCCGCGCCATGGCGCAGCCAGGCAACGACGTTGGGCATCCCTTCGGGCAGTTCGGGCGCCGAAAGCGCCTTCATCGCGCCGCAGTCGGAGTGACCGCAGACGATGATGTCACGCACGCCCAGCGCCATCACCGCGTACTCGACCGTCGATGTCACCCCGCCATTCATCGTGGCAAAGGGCGGGACCATGTTGCCCGCATTGCGACAGACGAACAGTTCACCCGGCTCTGCCTGCATGATCTGTTCGGGCACGATGCGCGAATCCGCGCAGGAGATCATCAGCGCCTTTGGCGATTGCCCTTCGCTGACGAGCTTGCCGAACAATTCGCGGCTGTCGGGAAAGACAGTCTTCTCGAAGCTGAAGACACGACCGATGAGTTCGTTCACGCAAGGAACCTTTCGTTAAGGCGGGCAATCCTGCTGGATTGTCAAAACCATAACCAAAGTATGCCTCGTCTCTTTCTGTTTCGGCGCGCATGCGTAACGAAGTGTTGCAGGCACCTCAGCTGGTCGCGAGTGGAAAGCGCAAGGTCGCGATCAGCCCACCCGTAGGACGATTGCGCAAGTGCAACGTGCCATTGTCGAGCTGCACCGCGCGACGGACTATGGCCAGTCCAAGGCCCATGCCGGGCGTATCGCGAGAGCGGGCGGAGTCGAGTCGCACGAAGGGTTGCAGCACGTCGTCGAGCCGCTCGCCGGGAATGCCGGGCCCGTCATCCTCGATGACGATCTCGGCCATGTCCCCGTCCCGCCGCACCGTGACCCTGACGTTTCCGGCATAGTGCAGCGCGTTCTCGATCAGGTTGGAAAGCGCCCGCCGCAACGACACCGGACGGGCAACGATCTCTAGGCTTTCAAGCCCGTGAAACGTCGCATCGCAACCATTGTCCGCGGCAGTATCGACCAGCGTCTGCGTCATGACCGCAACGTCGACTCGCTCGGCAGGCAGGCGCGAGCCGCCGGTTTCGACGAAGGCCTGGAGGGATTCGAGCATGTGGCGCATCTCGCCAAGGTCAGCGCTCATCCCCTCGCGCGTTTCGTCGTCGAGATCGAGACCCTCGACGCGCAGTTGCATTCGGGCAAGCGGCGTGCGCAGGTCGTGCCCGATAGCCAGCATCGAGTGCGTGCGATTGGTCATCGATTCATAGACCCGCTGCTGCATCTCGTTGAACGCATGGATCAGGTCGCGCACTTCGGCAGTACCTTGCTCGGGCAAGGGCTGTGGCGGCCCTGCCCCGACGGTCTTTGAAGCACGAACCAGTGTGCGCAGCGGGGAAAGCGTTGCCCGAAACAGCACCCATGCCAACAGAACCAGCGCCAGCGTAGGCAACATCAGCGTGATGATGCGACCGGCGTTCAGACTCCAGGCATCGCTGGCGTAAGTCTGGAACAGAACGACGCTGCGGTCAGGCAGAAGCAGCGAGCCGGAGACATTTCCGGCAACCCCGACAGGCCTCAGATGCAGCTGAAGGTCGGCATGGCCAAGCTCCGTCGCATCCTCAACCATCTGCTCGCGCAACCGCGAAAGCTGGACGGAACCGGTCGGCCGGGCACCGGACGGCTGCCAGTCGAGCGCGAAGCGGCTGGAGCTGAGCGCCCTGGCCACTTGTCGCCGCTCCGCCACCGGCGCGCGTCCGATCGCCCGGCTGGCGATGACGAGATTCTCGGCCACGCGGGCCGCATCATCCTCGCGCAGCGCAAAGCGGCTGGCACGTTCAAAAAGCAGGGTGTTCGCCGCGAAGTCGACGAGCGCGACAAGCAGCAGGATCGCAAGCAGCCGCTCGGGCAGGCCAAACCGGCGCGCAAGCATCAGGCGCGCTGCACCTCTGCCTTGAACATGTAACCGACCCCGCGAACCGTGACGATCGGCGCATTGCCACCTGCCGCCGACAGCTTGCGGCGGAGACGGCTGACCAGCACGTCGACGCTGCGGTCGGAACTGTCACCCAGGCGAGTGCGTGACAGTTCGATCAGGCGCTCGCGCCCGAGGACGCGCTGGGGCTGGCTGATGAAGGTTGCCAGCAAGTCGAATTCCGCTCCGGTCAGGTCGACCATGGCCCCGCTCGGCGAATGGAGTTCGCGCCGCGCCATCGAGACGGTCCAGCCATCAAAGCGGATATCGCCGCTGCGGCTGCCGGTGTCGCCCGCAGTGTCGGTGACGGCGGTGGTGCCTCGGCGCAGGACTGCGCCGATGCGGGCAACCAGTTCGCGTGTGCTGAAGGGCTTTGGCAGGTAATCGTCGGCACCCAGTTCGAGGCCGAGCACACGGTCTTCCTCGCTGCCGCGGGCAGAAACGAAAATTATCGGCACGTCGCTCTGCTTGCGCAGTCGGCGGAACAGTTCGATCCCGCTGGTCCCCGGAAGCATGATGTCCAGCACCACGAGATCGGCAGGCTCGCTTTCCAGCGCCACCCACATTTCCGCGCCCGTTGCAGCCGTGCGCACCGTGTAACCGTTTTCCCGCAAGGCGCGGGCGGTGAGTGTCCGCAGCGGACCGTCGTCTTCTACCAGTACGATCGATGGAGATTGCATAAGTTCCCAGCGCGATTGCGGCAGCACGGTTCACGATAGCAGCGGCGTACGTGGTGCCAAGGTTGAAGAGCAGTGTCGAACGCGGCAGATCGATTGGATCTGGTGGAATGCCGGCGATTGAAAGCCGTGAAAGGCCTTCAAAGTCCCGGCTTCTTCCAGATGATCCCCATACCGAACTGCACGAACTCTAGCTGGGACGGTGCTTTTGCGGGCAACGGGCGCATTCACGACAAAGTGTTGCTAAAATGCAGAATGTGATCATTTCACTCCGAATTGAGCGAGATTTAATGTTTCGCTATCGCCAAGCCACATCACATGGGCGGTGTGATCGGCAAGATCATCGCCACTGTTGCCATGGCAGAACACGGTGAACCGGCCTCGATTGTCCATCATCCACGGCAACGCTTCGCCAATGCGGTCTGCAGGGATTGTCATCTGGCATGATCCTCGCGGATGTGGCCCGACCGGGCGGGAATGCACGCGTCCCATCGCCACTCCCAGCGCTTCGCGCATCGCCAGACAAAGGCGCTCGGCTTCACCGGCTTCATGCGGATCGAAATAGATGTGGGCGTGATAATCGCGAAACTCTGCCATGTCGCGCTGATGGCTTGCACTGATCGCCAAGGCAAGAGGCGCACCCGCGTCAATGGTGGAGCGCATGGCAGCAAATTCGCAACATCCTGCTGCGTGACGGGTTTGGCAGACACTTGCCTTCCGGGCTTTCACAGGGTCTGGTTCTACGACTATTGTCTAAAAGCCCGACGGCCCGGCAAACGGTAGACCTGTCGGCAAGAGCAAGCATTCGTGAGGAGAGTTCTGACATGGGCGAGGCAGTCTACCCGGTCCCGGCGCAATGGGCCGCCAACGCGCTGGTCGACGAGGCGCGCTATTTCGAGATGTACCGCCAGTCGGTTGAGGCCCCGGAAAGCTTCTGGGCCGAACACGGCAAGCGGCTCGACTGGATCAGGCCCTTCACCAAGGTCAAGAACACCTCATTCCACGAGGCCGACTTCGGCATTCGCTGGTTCGAGGACGGCACGCTCAACCTCTCGGCCAATTGCCTTGACCGCCATCTGGCGACCCGCGGCGATCAGGTCGCGATCCTGTGGGAGCCCGATGGCCTTGACGAGCCGCATCGCGCGATCACCTACCGCCAGTTGCACGAAGATGTCAGCCGCTTTGCCAATCTGCTCAAGTCGCGCGGGGTCAAGCGCGGCGAGCGCGTGACGATCTACTTGCCGATGGTGCCCGAAGCCGCCGTCGCCATGCTCGCCTGTGCGCGCATCGGCGCGATCCACTCCATCGTGTTTGCCGGCTTCAGCCCCGATGCCCTGGCGGGACGCATCATCGACTGCGACAGCCGCATCGTCCTGACGGCGGACGAAGGCCTGCGTGGCGGGCGCAAGGTGCCGCTCAAGGCCAATGTCGACGAAGCCCTGCAGCAGTGCCCCGCCGTCGATACGGTGATCATGCTTCGCCGCACCGGCGCCAACGTGAACCTGGTCGAGGGCCGCGATGTCGACTGGGCCTCCGGGATTGCCGGACAGAGCGGCGATTGCGCGCCTGAGGAAATGGGCGCGGAAGACCCGCTGTTCATCCTCTACACCTCGGGCTCCACGGGCAAGCCCAAGGGCGTCCTCCACACTACCGGCGGTTACTCGGTTTGGGCGTCGATGACGCACCAGTACGTGTTCGACTATAGGCCCGGCCAGATCTACTGGTGCGCTGCCGACATCGGCTGGGTCACCGGCCACTCCTACGTCGTCTATGGTCCCCTCATGAACGGCGCGACCACGGTGATGTTCGAGGGCGTCCCCAACTTCCCCGATCCCTCGCGCTTCTGGCAGGTTGCCGACAAATTCAAGGTCGAGATTTTCTACGGCGCCCCCACCGCCCTGCGCGCACTGATGCGCGAAGGCGACGAATGGGTGAAGAAGACGAGCCGTCAGTCGCTGCGCCTGCTCGGCAGCGTGGGCGAACCGATCAATCCCGAGGCATGGGAATGGTACCACAAGGTCGTGGGCGACAGCCGCTGCCCGATCGTCGATACCTGGTGGCAGACCGAGACCGGCGGCGCGATGATCACGCCGCTGCCCGGAGCGACCCCTCTGAAGCCGGGTTCGGCCTCGCGCCCGTTCTTCGGCGTCAAGCCCGCGCTGGTCGACAACGAAGGCAATTTCCTCGAGGGCGCGACAGACGGCTGCCTTGTCATCACCGACTCCTGGCCAGGCCAGATGCGCACCGTCTGGGGCGATCACGAGCGCTTCTTCCAGACCTATTTCAGCACCTTCAAGGGCCTCTATTTCACCGGTGACGGCTGCCGCCGCGACGAGGACGACTACTACTGGATCACTGGCCGCATCGACGACGTGATCAACGTCTCGGGCCACCGCATGGGCACCGCCGAGATCGAGAGCGCGCTCGTCGCCCATGCCAAGGTAGCCGAAGCGGCGGTCGTCGGCATGCCGCACGACATCAAGGGTCAGGGCATCTACGCTTTCGTCACCTGCAACGCCGAAGTCGAGCCCGACGAGGCCCTGCGCAAGGAACTGATCCAGTGGGTTCGCCACGAGATCGGTCCGATCGCCACGCCCGACGTGATCCAGTTCGCCCCCGGTCTGCCCAAGACCCGCTCGGGCAAGATCATGCGCCGCATCCTGCGCAAGATCGGCGAGAATGACGTGTCGAACCTCGGCGACACCTCAACGCTGGCTGATCCAAGCGTGGTCGACAACCTGCTGGCAAACAGGCCGCAACTGGCACAGGCCTGATCCTCATTATGGGCCGACAAGGGTGGTCGGCCCACCTTGCGCAAAGTCAGGCGTTCCCGGATAACCGCTCACCTGTGGCCATGGCGACAGGGAGCGAGGGACAGATGAAGCGTTTGACCGTGGCATTGGCAGCGATCCTTGGAGTGGGCGCGGCCATTCCTGCCGCCGCGCAAGACCGCACCAAGGACCTGCTCCGCGAACTTGCCGACGCTCCCGGCCCATCGGGCTTCGAAGAACCTGTCCGCAAGATCATGGTCGAGCGGATGAAGCCGCTCGCTGATGACATCCGCTACGACGGCCTCGGATCGGTCATCGCCCGTCAGGGCAGCACTGGCCCCAGGATCATGATTGCCGCGCACATGGACGAACTGGGCGGCATCGTCCGACGCACCACACCAAACGGTTTCCTCACCATGCAGATGCTCGGCGGCTGGCTCGATCAGGCCATAGCCGGCCAGCGCTGGATCATTCTCGGCAGCAAGGGACCGGTCCGCGCCGTCAGTTCGATCCGCGACGTCCACCTCGCACCGCAGGAGGAGCGCGGCCAACTCATCCGCAGGGACGCCGTATTCCTCGATGTCGGCGCCACAGATGCAGCAGGCGTCGCTGCCCTCGGCATCGGCCCCGGCGACCCGGTCGTACCCGACAGTCCGTTCATGGATCTCAACGGCACCGGCAACTACGCCGGCAAGGCGTGGGACGACAGGATCGGCTGCGCCGTCCTGCTCGTGGCAATGGAGCGGCTCAAGGCGAGCGGTCACCCCAACCAGGTCTTCTTCACTGCAACCGTTCAGGAAGAGATCGGCTTGCGCGGGGCAAGAGCCTCGACAGCAATTGTGAAACCGGACATCGGCATTGCCATCGAAGGCGGCGTGACCGGTGACTCCGGCGGCGCAAAGCCCGAGGAAAGCCAGGTTGAACTCGGTGCAGGCCCCGGCCTCTTCCTTTACGACAGCAGCGCCCTGCCCAACCGCAAGCTGGTCGCACTGATCAAGGACACGGCCAAGCAGGCAAAGCTGCCGCTGCAACTCGATCTGGTGCAGGGCTACGGCGATGATTCAGCCGAAATGCAGACGGTCGGCGGCGGTGCCCCGACGGTCAATCTGGTCGTCCCCGCCCGCTATACCCACGTCCATACCGGCATCGTCAATCGCCGCGATTTCGACCAGATGCTCGATCTCGTTGTTGCGCTCGTGCGCAGACTGGATGCCAAGACCGTCGCGGACATCCGCGATTTCACGCCGTGAGCTTGCCTATCTGATGAGGAGTTAAAACCCGGCGCGGCGCGAACGTTGTCGCATCCTCTCCCAAGGCCGCGCCGGGCAACGTTTACCGCCGAGCGAATACCGCATCCTCACAAGACTGTCACAAAGTTTAGTTTCAGCGCGCAACTCCGTGACGGAGTGATGCAATCGCACAACACAAACACAAAAGCCCCGCACAAGGCGGGGCTTTCG